>NZ_JBRJHC010000001.1:0-2747500 GCF_053628815.1 Parvibaculum sp. MBR-TMA-1.3b-4.2 | reverse complement strand
GACCGGCTCATACACTGTCGAGACCGCATCGCTGACCGCGGAGAAGGCGCCGCAGGTTGTCGCCTCGGCCGGCAAGACAATCGTCAAGCCCGTCACCCGCATGGCCGGCACCGGCCCGTCTGACGCCGGCGAAACCGTCGCCGCAAAAGATACGACGGACACGGACGGCCGCCAGCAGACTGCCGCGCTGAACGACGACGCAGAAACGGCAAGCGCATCGCTCATGCCGGCAAAGAGTGTAGACGAGACAGGCACTCCTTCCGTTTCCGCCGGCAATGAAAAGACCATCGCGGACCTGCAGCCCGCCGCGCCCCAGAAGATCGAAACCACCGTCGCGCTGAAAAGCGGCGAGACGCTGATGGAACTTCTGATGAATGAAGGCGCGGGCCGCGTGGACGCCTATCACGCCATCGCCGCGCTTCGCGACTACTACAATCCGCGCAAGCTGCGCGCCGGCCAGGAAATCAAACTGGCCTTCCTCGACGGCACCGAAACCGGTGATGCGACGACGCAGAACGACGCATCGGACAATGCCTCGAGCCGCCTGCTCACCGCCATCTCCCTTGAGCCCGACATCGAGCGCACCGTCAAAGTGATGCGCGACGGCGACGGCAGTTATAGCGGCAACGAGATCAAGAAGACCTTCACCGAAAGCTATGTGCGCGCCAAGGGCACGATCAGCTCGAGCCTCTTCCTCGATGCGGACCGCGCGGGCGTACCGCCCCGGATCATCGTCGAGATGATCCGCATGTTCTCCTATTCGGTGGACTTCCAGCGCGAAATCCGCGCCGGCGACAAGTTCGACGTCTATTTCGACCGCAAGTTCGACGAGAACGGTGTGCCTGTCATGGAAGGCAATATCGCCTATGCCTCCCTGACCGTCGGCGGCAAGCAGCACCAGCTCTGGCGCTTCAAGACCAAGGAAGGCGTCTGGGACTATTTCGACGGCAAGGGCCGCAGCATGAAGAAGTTCCTGATGCGCACGCCGATCGACGGCGCCCGGATCAGCTCCGGCTTCGGCCTGCGCCGGCACCCGGTGCTCGGCTATTCGAAGATGCATAAGGGCACGGACTTCGCAGCCCCTCGCGGCACACCGATCTATGCCGCCGGCAACGGCGTCATCGAGATTGCAGGCTGGGTTCGCGGTTTCGGCAATTATATCCGCATCAAGCACGCCAATTCCTACGAGACCGCCTATGGCCATATGAACGGCTTCGCCAAGGGCATGAAGCGCGGCGTCCGAGTCCACCAAGGCCAGGTAATCGGCTATGTGGGCACGACGGGACGCTCCACCGGCCCGCATCTGCACTACGAAGTGCATATCCATGGCAAGGCCGTGAACCCGCTCGGCGTGAAGCTGCCGACGGGCACGCAGCTCGCCGGCGCCGAACTGAAGCGCTACCTGGCAAAGCGCAGCCGGGTCGAGACGCAGATGGCCGCCGCACCGGTGCTGACCACCGTCGCCCAGGCATCCTCCGCGACGGCTGACGACACCAAGGCGAACTGATCCGCCGACAAAAGACGCAAGAACAAAGGGCCGGTCACGAGTGACCGGCCCTTTCTTATTGTGGCGTCCTTATTGCGGCGTCCCAGGACGGCTTCAGACTACTCGCGTCAGGCCGCCTCGTCCGCGGAGGTGTCGTGACCGTTGATGATGATGCCGTCCACGCCGGCCGACACCTTCACCTCCTCGCCATCGCCGATCTTGCCCTCCAGCAGCAGTTCCGCCAGCGGGTCCTGCACATTGCGCTGAATGACGCGCTTCAGCGGGCGGGCGCCATAGACCGGATCATAGCCCGCATCGGCAAGCCAGCTCCGCGCCGCCTCGTCCAGATGGATCGCGATCTGGCGGTCCTTGAGCAGCGCCTGCAGCCGCTCGATCTGGATATCGACGATACCGTCCATCTGCTCGCGGGTGAGCCTGTGGAAGAGCAGGATCTCGTCCAGCCGGTTCAGGAATTCCGGACGGAAGCGCGAGCGCACCACATCCATCACCTGATCGCGCACCGCCTCGACCTCTTCGCCTTCCTTCTGCTCGGCGAGGAACTCGGCACCGAGGTTGGAAGTCATGACGATGAGTACATTGCGGAAATCCACCGTGCGGCCCTGACCGTCCGTCAGGCGGCCATCGTCCAGCACCTGCAGGAGCACGTTGAAGACATCCGGATGCGCCTTCTCGATCTCGTCGAAGAGCACGACCTGATAGGGCCTGCGGCGAACCGATTCGGTCAGCGCGCCACCCTCTTCATATCCGACATAGCCGGGCGGAGCGCCGATCAGGCGCGCCACGGAGTGCTTCTCCATATATTCCGACATATCGAGACGGCAGATCGCCTGGTCGTCGTCGAACAGGAAGTCGGCCAACGACTTGGTCAGCTCCGTCTTGCCGACGCCCGTCGGACCGAGGAAGAGGAACGACCCGATCGGACGGTTGGGGTCCTGAAGCCCCGTCCGCGCGCGGCGCACCGCCCGCGACACGGCAGACACCGCCTCGCCCTGCCCGATCACCCGGGCGCCCAGTTCCTTTTCCATGCCGAGCAGCTTTTCGCGCTCGCCTTCCAGCATCTTGTCGACCGGAATGCCGGTCCAGCGCGAGACGACCTGCGCCACATGCGCCTCCGTCACCGCCTCTTCCAGCATGGCGTCCTTGCCTTCCGCGGCTTCGGTGTCGGCCAGACGCTTTTCCAGATCCGGAATGATGCCATAGGCAAGTTCCGACGCCTTTTCCAGCTCGCCCGCGCGCTGCGCCTGCACGAGCTCGTTGCGCTTGGCGTCGAGCTCTTCCTTCAGTTTCTGCGCGCTTTTCAGCTTGCTCTTCTCCGCCTGCCAGGAGGAAGAAAGATCGGCCGACTTCTTTTCAAGCTCGGCAAGCTCCTCTTCCGTCCGTGCCAGACGCTCCTGCGAGGCCGAATCGGTTTCCTTCTTCAGCGCCTCGCGCTCGATCTTGAGCTGAATGACGCGCCGGTCGATCTCGTCGAGCTCTTCCGGCTTGGAATCGACCTGCATACGCAGACGGCTCGCCGCCTCGTCCACAAGGTCGATCGCCTTGTCCGGCAGGAAACGGTCGGAAATATAGCGGTCCGACAGCGTGGCCGCCGCGACAAGCGACGAATCGGAAATACGCACACCGTGATGGAGTTCGTATTTCTCCTTCAGGCCGCGCAGAATCGAAATCGAATCCTCCACCGTCGGCTCATTGACGAAGATCGGCTGGAACCGCCGCGCCAGCGCGGCATCCTTTTCGACATGCTTTCGATATTCGTTCAGCGTCGTCGCGCCCACGCAATGCAGATCGCCACGCGCCAGCGCCGGCTTCAGCAGGTTGGAGGCGTCCATCGCGCCATCCGTCTTGCCCGCGCCGACAAGCTGATGCATCTCGTCGATGAAGAGAATGATCTGCCCTTCCGCCGCGTCGATTTCCTGCAGGATCGCCTTCAGCCGTTCCTCGAACTCGCCGCGATATTTCGCACCGGCGATGAGCGCGCCGAGATCGAGCGCCATCAGCTTCTTGTTCTTGAGGCTTTCGGGCACATCGCCATTGACGATTCGCAAGGCCAGGCCTTCCGCGATGGCCGTCTTGCCGACGCCCGGCTCGCCGATCAGCACCGGATTGTTCTTGGTCCGCCGCGACAGCACCTGAATGGTGCGGCGGATTTCCTCGTCGCGCCCGATCACGGGATCGAGCTTGCCCTCACGCGCGTCCTCGGTGAGGTCGCGGGCATATTTTTTCAGCGCGTCATAGCCTTCCTCGGCGGACGCGGTATCCGCCGTCCGGCCCTTGCGCACATTGTTGATCGCTTCGTTGAGGGATTGCGCGGTGACGCCGGCCGTTTTCAGGATCTTTTCCGAATCCGTGTTCGGCTGCATCAACAGCGCCAGCAAAAGCCGCTCGGCGGTCACATAGCTGTCGCCCGCCTTCTTGGCGAGCGTCTCGGCCTGTTCGAAGACGCGGGCCGTCTCGGGCGCGAGATAAATCTGCCCCGCGCCGGAGCCCTCCACCTTGGGCATTTTGTCGAGAACGGTTTCGACGCCGGTCAGCGCCTGATCGGGCCTGCCGCCCGCCGCGCGGATAAGACCGGCTGCCAGTCCTTCCTCATCGTCCAGAAGCACCTTCAACAGATGTTCCGGCGTAAATCTTTGATGGCCGGAGCGCACGGCAAGCCCCTGCGCCGACTGAATGAAGCCCCGGCTCCTGTCGGTATATTTCTCTAGATCCATCTTTTCCTCTCAAGCACGCTGTCCGACAGCCCGATTTGGCGTCCAAACGCCCGGCACCGTCATTGCGCCTTCGCAAATCCTGCGATTCTGTGCATCTCGCACAAACCCGCCGCCGGCCCGAATGGCACCGGCTTTTTATTCATATTGGCGTTGCACCCCTGCCACACAAGGGGCAATCTGCCGCAGAAAGCTGGGCTTTTTCGGCGATAGAGGAGAGAGTGCATGAGCGGCAAGGGCAGTATTTCAGCGATCTATCGCTATCCGGTAAAGGGGCTCTCCCCCGAAAGGCTGGAAAAGGCCGAACTCGAGCCCGGCGGCACCATGCCCTGGGACCGGGCCTTTGCGATCGAGAACGGCACCGCCGATTTCGACCCGGCCAATCCGCGGCATTTCCCCAAGATCAAATTCCTGATGCTGATGCGGGACGAGCGTATGGCCACGCTCCGGAGCCGTTTCGAGGACGAAGGCGCGGTACTGCATATCGAGCAAGACGGCCGGGAAGTCCTGCGCGCGCCGCTTCTCACTGCGGAAGGCCGCGCCGAGGCCGAACGCTTCTTCGCCGACTATATGAAAGAGGACCTGCGCGGCGCGCCCCGTATCGTCCATGCGCCGGGATTCACGCACTCCGACGCGCCCGCCCCGCTCATTTCCATCATCAATCTCGCCAGCGTGCGCGCGCTGGAAAAAGAAATCGGCCGTCCGGTCGATCCCTTGCGCTTTCGCGGCAATGTCTATGTGGAGGGGCTCGAGCCCTGGGAAGACCATGACTGGGTGGAACGCGACATCACGCTGGGCGGCGTCGGGCTCAATGTCGTGGCGCGGACCGTGCGCTGCGCGGCCACCAATGTCGATCCGCAGACCGCCGAGCGGGACATGCAGATCCCGGCAACGCTGCTACGCCATTTCGGCCATAGCGATCTGGGCATCTATGCCCATGTGAAAACGCCCGGCGCGTTGGCACCGGGCGATTCCGTCATTCTGAATTAGGCCTCGATCCGGCTCACGCGGCGGCGCCGTCGGCATCCACGCTCTTATCGGATCCGGCATCTGCCTTTTTCGCGTCGGCCTTTTTCGCGTCGGCCTTCTTTGCTTCGGCCTTGCCTTCGGCTTTGCCCGAGGCGCCATCCGAGCCGCTTTCGCCGCCGGACTTGTCCGCCCCGTCGCCTGCTCCGTCCCGCGCTTCGGTGCGCGGGCGGCGGCGGCGGTTCTGGCGGCGGCGCGGCTGGGCCTCTTCCTCGCCATTGGACGCGGTGGATTTCTTGTCCCGCCCGGCATCCTCGTCCTGATTGTCGGCTTTGTTGTCGGACTTGTTGTCGGCCCTATTGTCAGGCTTGTTGTCGGACCCGCCGTTCGTCTCCGAGCCGTCATTCGAGGAATCGTACTCTTCCTCTTCCTCGTCATTCGGACGATAGCCGAGACTGGCCGTCGTCTGACGGTTGCTGTCCTGACCTGTCTGGGCGGCCATCAGCAGCCTGTAATAATGCTCGGCATGCTGAAAATAGTTTTCGGCGGTCACCCGGTCCCCGGCTGAAATTGCATCGCGGGCAAGCTGCTGATATTTCTCGCAGACATGCGCGGCGGTACCGCGAATCTTCACATCCGGCCCGTTGCTCTCGTAAGACCGGTTGGCCGAGTTTTGGGGTTTGCGTCCGCGACCGCGGGAACGCTTCGAATTCTGACCCTGCCTCATATGACTTGATTTCTCACTTTATTCGACACCGGAGAGTTTGTGTGGCCGCCCGGTTCCCGGGTCGGTCGGCGGGGCGGACATGCCGCAACCGCATTGTTTTCAAAGTTAGGTCCGCCTGCCTGTTCCTTTTGCGAAGACGGATAATTCTCGTCCGAGCAAACGGACGTTTCAGCGGTTCCCGGCTGTCGCAGACGGCTAAGCCTGCGCATATGACCGAAACCGGAAAATTTGGCTGCCTGCCTAGCCGAAGATCGTTATCGCTCTGCCTGCGCCGCGGCGCGTTCGTCACGCGCTATCCTGCGGCACGGCATCACCCGCTCAACGTCATTCGGCGGTTAGCGCCCCTAAAGCCCACATCCCAAGCCGGTAAAACCCGTTGCCATACCGGCCCGCTACTCCACTCCTGCGCAAATCCGGATCATGGACCGGCTTGCGCCAAGGCGCTTCAAGAGCGCGTCCACCGACAATTCTGTCTTCGCTAGCCGTTGACGATACGTTGCCGGGAGAGGAGGCGGCGAAAGACCAATCGGTCTTTCAAGCTCTGTTTCCTGACTACAAACTAGCCTCTATAGCCGCAGATTCCAAACGATTTTTATGTGTCGGTTCTGAGCCCTCAGCGGGCCAGCAGCCGGGCGACAAGGGCCCTCTCCACACCGGCAAGATCCTTTTTACGCGCCATGCCGGTGAAACCGGCAGCCTCGAAAAGCGCCGCCACCGGCCCGGCCTGCCCCGCGCCCAGTTCGAGCACGGCCACGCCGCCCGGCACCAGCACATGCGGCGCTTCATCGGCCAGCGCCCGGTAGGCATCCAGCCCGTCCGGGCCGCCATCGAGCGCCATTGCCGGATCGTGCAGCTTCACCTCCGGGTCGAGCGTTTCGATAACGTCACGCTCTATATAGGGCGGGTTCGAGATCACGAGATCGAACCGCTCCTGCAAGCCAGCGCTCCATGCGCCCTCGACAAAGCGCGCCCGCGAGGCAACGCCTAGCCGCGCCGCATTGCGCCCGGCCACTTTCAGCGCATCCGCCGACAGATCGACGCCCACGCCTTGCGCATCCGCGCGCTCATGCAGGAGCGCGATGAGCAGACATCCCGTGCCCGTCCCGATGTCGAGAATGCGCGGCGCCTCGACACCGCGCAGAAGATCGAGCGCCGCCTCGATCAGCGTTTCGCTGTCGGGCCTCGGGTCGAGCGTCGCCGACGTCACCTCGAATTCGAGGCCCCAGAATTCGCGCCGCCCCAGAATGCGCGACACCGGCTCATGCGCCAGCCGCCGCGCTTCATACTCGCCGAGCAGGTTTTCTTCTTCCGGCGTCAGCATGACGCCGGGCTCTCGGATCATTTCTATGTCGCTGGCGTTACATGCCGCCTGCACCAATATGCGCGCATCGAGCGACGCGCCCCCGAACCCGGCTTCCTTCAGCCGCCAGGCAAGCATGCGATAGGCATGATCGCGATTGATCACACATCTTCTCCCAGCGAGGCCAGCCGCTCCGCCTGGTCTTCGGCCAGAAGCGCGGAAATGACTTCATCCAGCGCATCGCCCGCGATGATCTGATCGAGCTTGTGCAGGGTGAGATTGATGCGGTGGTCCGTCACGCGGCCTTGCGGGAAATTATAGGTGCGGATCCGTTCCGAGCGGTCGCCCGATCCCACTTGCAGCTTGCGCGCACTCGCCCGCTCGCTGTCGGCCCTGTCGCGTTCCGCTTCGAAGAGCCTCGCCCGCAGGATCTGCATGGCGCGCGCCTTGTTCTTGTGCTGCGATTTTTCGTCCTGCTGCGCGACGACGATCCCGGTCGGCAGATGCGTGATGCGCACCGCGCTTTCCGTCTTGTTCACATGCTGTCCGCCCGCACCGCTCGCCCGGTAGGTGTCGATGCGAAGATCGCTTTCATTGATATCGACATCCACCTCTTCCGCCTCGGGCAAGACCGCGACGGTCGCCGCCGAGGTGTGGATACGCCCGCCGCCTTCCGTTGCCGGCACGCGCTGCACGCGATGCACGCCGGACTCGAATTTGAGCCGCGCGAACACGCCCTTACCGGAAATCTGCGCGATGATTTCCTTATACCCGCCCACTTCGCCCTCGGAAGCGGAAATGATCTCGACCTTCCAGCCCTGCAACGAGGCATAACGTTCATACATGCGGAAAAGGTCGCCCGCGAAAAGCGCCGCCTCGTCGCCGCCCGTGCCTGCGCGCACTTCCAGAATGGCATTGCGCTCGTCGGCCGCATCCCTGGGCAGCAGCAAAAGCTGCAATTCATGCTCGAGTTCGGGGATTTCCTCGTCGAGACGGTCGACCTCTTCGCGCGCCATCTCCGCCATCTCCTTGTCGGAGAGCATCGCGTCCGCCTCGTCGCGCGCCTCGCGCGCGGCTTTGAGCCGGTTCACCGTGTCGACGACGGGGGTCAGTTCCGCCAGTTCCTTCGACAGGGCGACGAAACGGTCGGTGGCAAGGTCTGAGCCGAGTTCGGATTGCACGGCCTCGAAACGGTCGAGCACCTTGCGCAGTTTTTCTTCTGGGATCATCGCAGTCTTCTTGGCCAGTCGCGGCCGCTCATTCGTCAGGAAAACCGGGCATACCCGGCACGGAGCCTTTTCGAATGAGGTCGCTAATCGCCGGCAAGCGCGCGGGGCGTGGCGTCGGCATTGTCCGCCGCCCGCGCGTCCTCGATCTCACGCGCCTTCTGCTCCACCAGCTCGACCAGATGGTCGACCATCTCGTCATTGCCGATCTTGTGGTCGGTGAGGCCCGCGATATAGACCATGCCCGCCCCGGCCCCGCCGCCGGTAAAGCCGATATCGGTCTGCATCGCCTCGCCCGGTCCGTTGACCACGCAGCCGATGATGGAAAGCGACATGGGCGTGGAGATATGCGCGAGGCGCTCTTCGAGGATTTGCACCGTGCCGATGACATCGAAACCCTGCCGCGCACAGGACGGGCAGGAGATGATGTTGACGCCGCGATGGCGAAGCCCGAGCGACTTCAGAATATCGAACCCGACCTTGATCTCCTCCACCGGATCGGCGGAAAGCGACACGCGGATCGTGTCGCCGATCCCCGCCCAGAGGAGCGACCCGAGGCCGATGGAGGATTTGATCGTGCCCGAGCGAAGTCCGCCCGCCTCGGTAATCCCCAGATGCAGCGGACAATCGATTGCGTCGGCAAGCTGCTGATAGGCCACCACCGACAGAAACACGTCGGAGGCCTTCACGCTGATCTTGAACTCGTGGAAATCGTGATCCTGCAGGATACGCGCATGGTCGAGCGCGCTTTCCACCATCGCCTCCGGGCAGGGCTCGCCGTATTTTTCGAGAAGATCCTTCTCCAGCGATCCCGCATTGACGCCGATGCGGATGGCGCAGCCATGATCCTTGGCCGCCTGAATGACATCCTTCACCCGCGCTTCGGACCCGATATTGCCGGGATTGATGCGCAGGCAGGCCGCGCCCGCCTCCGCCGCCTCGATGGCGCGCTTGTGATGGAAATGAATGTCGGCCACCACCGGCACGCTCGCCGCGCGCACGATTTCCTTCAGCGCGGCGGTCGAGGCCTCATCCGGGCAGGATACGCGGACGAGATCGGCGCCCGCCTCTTCGATCCGCCGGATCTGGTCGATCGTCGCAGCCGCGTCGGCGGTCGGCGTATTCGTCATGGATTGCACGGAAATCGGCGCATCCCCGCCAATGGCGACATTCCCGACATGAATCTTGCGGCTCGGCCTGCGGATGATGTCGCGCCAGGGTCGAATGCTCATAGCGGTTCCAAACTCTCGCTATCAAGGGGCCGGGGCCGTGTGAGGCAGCCTGCTGCCGCCGTATCCACGACCCGTTCGGTCCACATATAATGTGTTGATCGCCGCCGCGCCATCCGGGGCATGATCCCGGGCCGCCAAGGCGCCACTCACCGCCCTATTGGCCGCCCTATTGAACGGGCGCGGCCTCTTCGTCGGCCGCCGCGGCCTCGATCTCGGTTTTGGGCGCCGCGGCCAGAAGCGTATCGGCAACGAGCGGCTTGCCCGTCAGCACCAGCGTGGGCGGGCCGGCAAGACCCAGCGAATGGCCATCCACCACGATTTCGATGGCGCTGGCATCGCGCGCGACCAGCACGGCCCCGCGGTCGGCGGGTACGCGATAGAGATCGCCACGCTTGAAGGTCTGTTCGATCAGCACCCGGCCATCGGCATCTTCCACCCGGACCCAGGTGTCGTCCTTGCGGGCCCTGAGCGAGACACGGCTGCCGGCATTCTCCACACCATAGACGGTGCCCTGAGGAATGGCGGGAAGCGGTTCGACGGCGGGACGGGCCGCAAGCGGCTGGTCGACGGTTTCCGAGGCATCCATCATGGCCGCCTCGCTGCCCGGCGCCAGCTTCGCCCCGGGCACACCCACGCCAAGCCGCATGGAGGAAATAGCGCCTTCGCGCGGCGTCGCCGCGGAGGCGGTATCGCCGCGCGGCATGCTCTCCAGCGGATGATGCGCAGCGGCGGAATTATTGGCTTCGGCAGCCTGGATCGACGGATCGGTCTCTTCGGCAGGGATCGCCCCCTGACGCTGGGCCACCATCTGATCGGCGGAATTGCTCATCAGCCACACGCCGTAAAGCCCGGCTGCGACGATGAGCACCACGACGAGCCCCATACCGCGCGGCATACGCCGCTCGCCGGCGGCTTTCGGGACGAACCTGGAAGCCGGCTCCGTCGCCTCCTCCATCGCGTCTCCATCGAGTTCGCTCTTGTAGCGCTCGACCACATGCTGGCTGTCGAGGCCCAGATATTCGGCATAGGAGCGAACGAAACCCAGCGCATAGGCGCGACCGGGCAACCCCTCATAGCGGCTTTCTTCCAGCGCTTCGAGATAGTCCCGGCGAATATGAAGGATATGGGCGATGCTGCGGATCTCTTCGCTGCGGCGAAGGCGCACGGCCCGGAGCTCTGCCCCGACGGAATGCGCCTCGAGCGGCTCTTCATGCGTGATGTCACGCAAATGCAGCCTGCGGCGTCCCCCCTCGGAGCGTCCCTCGGCTGGAAGCATCGTTACTTTGGTCATACGTCTCGGCTCTTCATCGAAATGAGCCATCCAAAATGCTCGACTTTGGTCAACCAAGCCTGCTTTGCGCGGCCGTCATTCAGGATGTCATGCATGCGTCCGAACGGCTGCCCCTGCCGCCCGATACAACTTGCCCCCAACTGCATCTGAGTATTGAGAATAAACCAAAACTATTGATATTTCGCAACAGTCGAAACGAAAAATCAGGCCCAAGATGGGTAATTTGAGCGATAAAAAACTACGTTTTCTTAACAAAAAGCAGGCTGCGGCAAAAACTCCGCACTCAGACGGATATTCCCTCTGCCTCGGCATAGGCCTTAAGCTGCGGCCGGACCGATCCGTCGGGCAAATTCATAAGCCCTTCCATGAACGTCTCCAGCTTGCCCACATCGAGTGAGCGCACCATCAGCTTGACCGGGCCGATGGCGGCGGGGGACATGGAAATACGCCTGAAACCCAGCCCGACCAGCGCCATCGCCTCCAGCGGCCGGCCCGACATCTCGCCGCAAAGCGTAACGGGCGTTTCATATTCGGCGCATTTGTCGACGACATGCCTGAAAAAGCTCAGCACCGCCGGGCTCAGCAGGTCGTAGCGGGTCGCCACGCGCGGATTGCCCCGGTCGCTGGCAAACAGGAACTGCAACAGATCGTTGGAGCCGATGGAGACGAAATCAACCAGCGGCAGCAGCGCGTCGAGCTGCCAGATCAGCGCCGGGACTTCCAGCATGGTGCCGACCTCGACCTTCGACGGCCGCTCCTTGCCGAACTTGTCGAGGCGGGCGAGTTCCTTGTCCACGAGCGCGCGCGCGCGCTGATATTCGGCAACCTCCGCCACCATGGGGAACATGAGCCTCAGCTCGCGCCCCGCCGCCGCCGTCAGCAGCGCGCGAAGCTGATGGCGCAGCAGCGCCGGACGGTCGAGGCTGATCCGGATCGCCCGCCAGCCCAGCGCGGGGTTTTCTTCCTTGAGCTGAGCGAGATCCATATAGGGCAGCATCTTGTCGCCGCCGATATCGAGCGTGCGGAACACCACCGGCATGTCGCCCACATGGTCCAGCACCGCGCTGTAGAGCTCCACCTGATCGCCGAGACTGGGCAGGGCCGCCGCGATCATGAACTGCAACTCGGTCCGGAAGAGGCCGATCCCCTCGGCACCCGACTCCGCCACATGCGGCAAATCCACCTGCAACCCGGCATTCACGAACAATGAGATGCGCTGCTGGTCCTGCGAAATGGCCGGCTCGTGCCGGATCGCCTGATACTGCTCCTGCCGCTTGGCACGGAAGCGCGCCTTCTCGGAGTAGGAGGAAATGACTTCCTGGGTCGGCCGGATATAGATCTCGCCGGTATCGCCGTCGACGATGATGGCCTCGCCGGATTCCACATGATCCAGCGCCTCGTCGGCCCGGCCCACCGTGGGAATGCCCAGCGCGCGCGCCACGATGGAGACATGCGCATTGGGTGCACCCTCCTCGAGCACCAGGCCGCGCAGCCGGTCCTTGTCGTAATCGAGAAGCTCGGCCGGGCCCATATTGCGCGCGATCACGATGGCGTCGACCGGCAGATCCTCCGACACCGAGGAAAGCGTGACGCCGGTCAGCTGACGTAGCAGCCGGTTCGCCAGATCGTCGAAATCATGCAACCGGTCGCGCAGATAGGGGTCGGCGGCCCGCTGGAGCCGGGCGCGCGTGTCGTTCTGCACGCGCTCCACCGCGGCTTCCGCGGTCAGGCCGGTATTCACCGCCTCCGACATCCGCTGCAGCCAACCGCGATCATTGGCGAACATGCGATAGGTTTGCAGCACCTCGCGGTGCTCGCCCGCATGGCTGAGATCTTCGGTCTGCAGCATGTCGTCGATGGAGCCGCGCAGCGCATAGACGGCCCGCTCCAGCCGCTCGCGCTCCGCATCCGTATCCTCGGCGATGAGCTTCGTCACATGGACGCGCGGCTCATGCAGTACCGCATGACCGAGCGCGATGCCTTCGGCAAAGGACGACCCCTGAAGGTAAAAGGGCTTGGCCTCTTCTTCTTCCAGCTCGCTCGGCGCATCCAGAAGCCCCGCCGCGGCCACGACCTCGGCCAGCACCATGGCGACCGTCTGCAGCGCTTCGACTTCTTCTTCGGTGTAATGGCGCTTGGTCCGGTTCTGCACCACCAGAACGCCCATCACGCGGCCCGAGCGCAGGATCGGCACGCCCATCAGCGACTTGTAGATTTCTTCGCCCGTTTCCGGTCGGTAGGCAAAGGCCGGGTGCGATTGAGCGTCGGCCAGATTGAGCGGTCGCGCATGCGCGGCGATATCGCCCACCAGACCTTCGCCCACGCGCAGCCTGGTATGGTGCACGGCGGTCGGCTTCAGACCTTCGGTGGCAAAAAGTTCCAGATCGGTCGCACTGCGCTTGAGGTAGACCGAACACACCTCCGCCACCATGTTGGAGGCGATCAGCACCACGATCTCGTCCAGGCGTTTCTGGGCGGTCTCGGGCTTTGCCATAACCTCGCGCAGACGGCGCAAGAGCACGCGCGGCCCGCCCACCGAGGCCGGCATCAGCTCAGGCCTCCCGGCCGGCTGGGGCTCCTGCTATTGCGAGACATGGTCAAGGGCGCGCCCCCCTTACTCGGAATCCAGCCCGTAGGCGGAGTGAAGGGCCCGCACCGCAAGCTCCGTATATTCGGCATCGATCAAGACGCTGATCTTGATCTCGGAGGTGGTGATCGCCTGAATGTTGATCCCCTTTTCCGAAAGCGTGCGGAACATGGCCTGGGCGACGCCCGCATGGCTTCGCATGCCGATACCGATGACCGACACTTTCACGACACCGGGATCGGTCCGCACCTGTTCGCAGCGGATACCGGAAATCACTTTATTGATGACCTCTTCCGCGCGCGGCAGTTCCGCCTGCGGCACGGTAAAGGTCATGTCGGTGCTGCGACCGTCATCCGACACGTTCTGGATAATCATGTCGACATTGATGGAGGCGTCGGCCAGCGGCCCGAAAATGCTCGCGGCAATTCCCGGCTTGTCCTCGACCTTGACGAGAGTGATCTTGGCTTCGTCCTTGGAATAGGCGATGCCGCTGACGACCTGCTGCTCCACGATTTCTTCCTCGTCGCAAACTAGAGTACCGGGAACGAAGTCTTCCCCCGCGAACTGCGGCGCATCGGGCGCGTCGAAGCTCGAACGCACCTGCAATCGCACCCGGTGAACCATGGCGAGCTCGACGGAACGTGTCTGTAGAACCTTGGCGCCCAAAGATGCCATCTCGAGCATCTCTTCGTAGCTGATTCTATCAAGCTTCCGTGCCTTCGCAACGATCCGCGGGTCGGTGGTATAGACACCGTCCACATCCGTATAAATGTCGCAGCGATCCGCCTTGATGGCCGCTGCGATGGCAACCGCGCTCGTATCCGAGCCGCCGCGCCCCAGCGTCGTGATCCGATTGTCGGGCCCAAGCCCCTGGAACCCGGCGATGACCGCGACCTGCCCTTGTTGCAGGCGCTCGACAAGCGGCCCGCCATCGATATCCGCGATACGCGCGGCGCCATGCGCCCCGTCGGTGCGGATCGGAATCTGCCAGCCGAGCCATGAACGGGCATGGACGCCCATCTTCTGCAGCGTGATCGACAAAAGGCCGACCGTCACCTGCTCGCCGGTGGCAACCACCGTGTCGTATTCGCGCGCATCGTGAAGCCGGTCGGCCTCGCGCGTCCATTCGACGAGCTGGTTCGTCGTCCCCGCCATTGCCGACACGACCACAGCCACCTCATGGCCATGATCCACCTCGCGCTTCACATGCGCGGCGACATTGGCAATCCGCTCCAGATCGGCAACCGATGTGCCGCCGAATTTCATGACCAGCCGGGCCATTCGCTCACCGAATTGCGGCCGACCCCCGGCCCGCCGCCCTGTTTGAAACTTGTCCTCATGCGTCCGCCGGGTCCGGTCCTGTCTTCACTGGACCCCGCCGCCCGGAACGCCCTATATCAGTCGCTTGTGGGTGACCTCTCGGCGAGACTGGCGGCCGGCCTCCTCAGGTTTCCGGACGACAGCTCTCGACCCGCTGAACGCGGCACATACATACTCGCATGGGCAATGGCCCGCAACCGGCGCAGAATGACGGCCACGCATAAGTTTCAGGCCAATCAGACGCTACGGCAGACGAAAAAAGCAGACAGCACGGCTGAAGGCGGATCGGACATGACAGCAACGGACAAGGCAGGCGCGGCGGCTTCGGACGCCTATACCAGCATCGACGAGGGAGAGATCGCCCGCTTTTCCGCCATCGCCGCGGAATGGTGGGCGCCGGAGGGCAAGTTCAAGCCGCTCCACAAATTCAACCCGGTAAGGCTGTCCTTCATCCGGGAGCGCGTCATCGCCCATTTCGGGCTCGCCGCCAAAAGTCCCAAGCCTTTCAAAGGGTTGCGATTTCTGGACATTGGCTGCGGCGGCGGCCTGCTCTCCGAGCCCATGGCCCGGCTCGGCGCGGACATCACGGGCGCGGATGCGGCGGAAAAGAACATCAAGACCGCCTCGGTCCATGCCATGGAACAGGACCTCGCCATCGACTATCGCTGCACCACGGCGGAAGAGCTGGCCGCGGCGGGCGAGCGCTTCGATGTCATCCTCAATATGGAAGTGATCGAACATGTCGCCGACCGCGACCGTTTTCTGGCGCATTGCGCCGAAATGCTGAAGCCGGGCGGGTTGATGTTTGTCGCCACACTCAACCGCACGTTGAAAGCCCATGCCCTGGCCATCGTCGGTGCCGAATATGTGCTGGGCTGGCTGCCGCGCGGCACGCATGACTGGAAGAAGTTCATCACCCTCGCCGAGATGGAACAGGGCCTGACCGGAGCCGGTCTCGATATCCTCGAATGGCAGGGTGTCAGCTACAATCCGCTGCTCGACCGCTGGTCCCTCGGCAAGGATACCGACGTCAATTACATGGCTCTCGCCACCAAAAAGTAGTTTTCGCTATAATTCTTGACGCAACCGCCCGTCTCGGCATGATCCCCCCCAACGGCATTTGAGGGGACATTTCGATGAAGATCAGTGCACAGGCAACGATCCTGCTGGGCGCTTTCCTGCTTCTTGCAGGCTGCGGCGAAGACAAGACGCCCGAACCGGTGAACCTCACCCAGCGGCAGGCGTCTCTCTATCAGGCGTCCTGCCATACCTGCCACACCGTGCCCGAAACGGGCGCGCCACAATCGCATGACCTCGCCGCCTGGAAACCGCGCGTGGCGCAGGGCGAAGACACGCTGCTCGATCACATTCTGAACGGCTTTAACGGCATGCCGCCGCTCGGCCAGTGCATCGAATGCTCGCGCGAGGACTTCATCGCGCTGACGCGTTTCATGGCGGCGCCCGCCCCGAAGGACACAGAGGAGACGAAACAATGAAATTCTCGCGCCGCCATTTCATGCTTCAGGCCGCGGGCGTCTCCGCGCTTGCCGCGACGGGCACCCTGCCGGGCACCATCACCCGCGCCTTCGCCGAGGCGAAGCAGGAAGCACTCCCCTGGCACAACTGGTCGGGCGGCCAAAGCTGCACGCCCGAACGCCGCGCCGCGCCCGCCAGTACGGAAGAACTGGCCAGCCTGCTGAAAACGGGCCCCGCGCCCTTGCGGGCTGTGGGCGCCGGACATTCCTTCTCGCCCATCGTTCCAACCCCCGGCACGATCTTCTCCCTCGACCGGATGAGCGGCGTCATCGGCAGCGATCCCAGCACCGACGAAGCCGCCGTCATGGGCGGCACGCGCCTCGGCGCACTGGGCGCGAGCCTTGCCGAGCGCGGCCTTGCCCTCAACAACATGCCCGACATCAACAAGCAGACCATCGCGGGCGCCATTTCCACCTCCACGCATGGCTCCGGCGCCAATATCGGCTCGCTCTCGACCTTCGTGTCGGGCCTGCGTCTGATGACGGCCGACGGCGAAACCATCGACTGCGACGCCGACAACAATGCGGACCTCTTTCAGGCCGCCCGCGTCTCCATCGGCGCGCTTGGCGTCATCACCCAGGTGAAGCTGAAGGCCCGCCCGCTCTACAAGCTCAAGCGCCGCACCTGGGTCATGCCCATCGACGACATGCTGGAGGAAGCGCCGAAGCTCTGGCGCGAGAACCACATCTTCGAATTCTATTACATCCCCTTCTCCGGCATGGCGCTCGGCATTTCCAACAACATCACCGACGAGCCGGAAACGCCGGTCCCGCCGCAAACCGACGACGACTCGCTTGAAGAACTGAAAATGCTGGAAGAGTGGCTGGGCTGGGCGCCGTCCGCCCGGCGCTGGATCCTGCAGAAGCTCCTCGGCGACATCGAACCCGAAGAGCGCGTGGACTATTCCCACAAGACGCTCTCCACCGAGCGCGGCGTGCGCTTCAACGAAATGGAATATCACCTGCCCCGCGAAAAGGGACCGGAGACGCTTCGCAAGATCATCCGCAAGATCGAGGACAACAATCTGGAAGTCTTCTTCCCGATCGAGTTCCGCACCGTCGCCGCGGACGACATCTGGCTGTCGCCCTTCCATGAGCGCGAAAGCGCCTCCATCGCGGTGCATCGCTACTACAAGGAAGACTACAAACCCTATTTCGCAGCGATCGAGCCGATCCATCGCGCCGCCGGCGGGCGTCCGCATTGGGGCAAGCTCAACACGCTGACGGGAGCGGATTTCGCAAAGCTCTATCCCCGCTGGGAAGACTTCAAGCGCATCCGCAACGAGCTGGACCCCAAGGGCCGGCTTCTGAACGATTATCTGAAGGGGCTGTTCGCCTAGACCGTTTCAGGTCCGGCCGCTCCGTCATTGCGAGCAAAGCGAAACAATCCAGAGCCGCGCACTCAGAGCTGGATTGCTTCGTCGCTCTGCTCCTCGCAATGACGACGCAAATTCAATCCGGCAGTAAATGCCTAATTGGCCTTATCGCGCGGCAGGGTCGGCAGGGGAGCGAGTTCGACGCCCTCCTCGATCAGCTCTTCGGCCTCTTCGAGCGTCGTTTCGCCGTAAATGTCGCGATGCCCGGTTTCGCCATAGTGAATGCGGCGGGCCTCTTCGGCGAACTCGTCGCCGACATAGTCGAAATTCTGTTCCACATGGCGGCGCAGCGCCGTCATGAGCTGCGAGACCCGTTCCACCGCTTCCGCCTGCGCATCGCTCGTCACCTTCGGCGCACCGCTTTTGGCGATGGCCGGCACCATCAGCGCGCGGCGCACCTTCTTGCTGTTGCAGACGGGACAACGCACATCGCCCGCCGCCGCCTGTTCCTCGAAACCGGCAGACGAGGAAAACCAGCCGTCGAATTCATGCCCCTTGGTGCAGACCAGTGCGTAATGGATCATGCGCCCGGCTCCGACAGATGCCAGTCGCGATCATGTATCAGGCTCGGCACGGCCTGCCGCGCTGCCTGAACGGCCGCAAGATCGATCTCGAATGTCGTCACGCCCGGCTCCTCACCGTCGATCTCGGCGACGATCTCGCCCCAGGGCGCGACCGCCAGGCTGTGGCCATAGGTTTCGCGCCCGCATTCATGCACGCCGCCCTGCGCGGGCGCGAGCACATAACATCCCGTCTCGATCGCCCGGGCCCGCAGCAGCACATGCCAGTGCGCCGCACCGGTCTTGCGCGTGAAAGCGGCGGGTATGGTCAGAATATCCGCCCCCGCCCTGGCAAGCGCCCGATAGAGATGCGGAAAGCGCAGATCGTAGCAGACGGTAAGGCCGATCCGCCCCAGCGGCGTATCGGCGCAGACGGCCCGCTCACCCGGCTCGTAATTCTTGCTCTCGCGATAGCTTTCGCCGCCCGCGAGATCGACATCGAACATGTGGATCTTGTCGTAATGCGCGGCCACTTCTCCATCCGGCCCGATGAGATAGGAGCGGTTGGCGATCTTGTCGTCGCTCACCTTGATCGGCAGCGACCCGACAACCAGCCAGATCCCCTGCTCCTCCGCCAGCGCGCGGAACATGGGCAGGGACTCATTGTCGGGCTCGGTCTTCGCCTTGGCAAAAAGATCGCGGGATCGCGTTTCCAGCATCGACGTCATTTCTGGCGTCACGACGAGTTTCGCACCGGCCGCCGCCGCGTCGCCGACAAGGCGGCGCGCCTCGGCCAGATTCGCTTCCGGGTCGCGCCCGCTGCGCATCTGAACCAGGCCTGCGGTGAATGTCGTCTCGCTCATCTTTTCTCAGGCAGACAGCAGGGGATCGAGCTTGCCTGCCTGCTCCAATGCAAAGAGATCGTCGCAGCCGCCGACATGCCGTTCGCCAATGAAAATTTGCGGTACCGTGTGGCCGCCATTCGCCCGCTGCATCATTTCGCGGCGCTTGTCGGAATCCATGCCGACATCGATCTCGGTATAGGAAACGCCCTTTTTGCCGAGCAGCGCCTTCGCCCGGTGGCAATAGGGGCAAAGCATGGTCGTATAGATCGTCACATCCGCCATCTGCGGAACTCCTTCAAAACAAACTCTTATTCATATAATCGCGCCCTCGCCGGTCACAACCCGCGCCAGCGCGAGCACACGGACCTCCGCCGCGCCGGCCCCGGTCAGCGCCTTTGCACAGGCCTCGACGGTCGATCCGGAGGTGATGACATCGTCTACAACTACCACACAGCGCCCCTGAAGGCCCGCCCGGCGCGCCTCGGCGACCTTGAAGGCCCCTCTGAGATTGCGCCGTCTGGCCTCGCCCGAGAGCCCGACCTGCGGCCTTGTCGCCCGGATGCGCAGCAGCGTTTGTCCCTCGAAAGGCACGCCGGACAGCCGGCCGATCCACCGCGCCAGTTCCGCCGACTGGTTGAACCGGCGCGAAAAGAGCCGCGCCCTGTGGAGCGGCACGGGCAGGATGAGGTCCGCCCCGTCCAGCATCTCCGCCCCCGCCCGCATCATCCATCGGGCAAAAGCGGGCGCCCCTTCCAGGCGGTCGCCATATTTAAAGCGGGAAATCAGCAACCGGCTCAGATCGTTATATTGCATTACCGCCCTCGCCGCGCGATAGGCCGGCGGATGGGCGAGCGCTACCGCGCTTACCATTTCCCCGTCCGGCCGATGCGATCCGCCGGGCTGATAGGCGAAGGGAAGCCCCGTGACCCGGCACCGCGGCTCCTCGATGAACGCCGCCTCCCCCCAGCATTCGCCGCACAAGGTGCCGTGCTCGGCCACACCCTGCCCGCAGGCAAGGCAAACGGGCGGCAGCAGAAAATCGGCAAGACGTGAGAGCCCCGTCACGGCCGGGGTGGCAATCGGCATGAGGCAAGGTTAGCCGAGGCCCGGGGGCCTGCGAAGCGCGAACATGCCTTGCAGCCACGCCCGGCCCGACACAATATGCCGGCCATGAACGATACTGTGACGAACACCGGCGCCGGGCACCGCATTTTCGACCGCGCCGGCCTCAGACGCCACCGCGACCGCGCCGCCGGAAATTTTACCGGCTACGACTTTCTCCTCACCCGGACGATGGAGGAAGTGAGCGAACGCCTGCTCCACACCAACCGGACCTTTCCGCTAGCGCTCGATCTCGGCAGCCATGACGGCGCGCTGGGCCGGGCAGTGCTTCCGCCGGAAAAGATCGGCGGCATCGTCTCCGCCGACCTGTCGCTTGCCATGGTGAAGGAAGCCCCCGGCGCCCGTCTCGTCGCCGATGAGGAGTTTCTGCCCTTTGCAGGCGAAACCTTCGATCTCGCCACCAGCATTCTCTCGCTGCACTGGGTGAACGACCTGCCCGGCGCACTCATCCAGCTGCGCCGCGCGCTGAAACCCGACGGCTTGTTCATCGGCGCTTTTTTCGGCGGGGAGACGCTGACCGAATTGCGCCAGTCCCTGGCTGATGCGGAAATCGAAATCGAGGGCGGCCTCTCGCCGCGCGTCTCGCCTTTCGCCGATCTGCGCGATGTGGGAGGACTGCTGCAACGCGCGGGCTTTGCCCTGCCGGTCGTCGATTCCGACCGCGTGACCGTGCGCTATGACAATGCGCTGAAGCTGATGGCCGATCTGCGCGGCATGGGCGAAACAAATGCACTGGCGGAGCGCCGCCGCCAGCCGATGAAGCGGCGCACGCTGTTTCGCGCCGCCGAAATCTATGCGGAGAAATTCGGCCTGCCCGACGGGCGCATCCCCGCCACCTTCGAAATCGTGACGGCGACGGGCTGGGCGCCGCATGAAAACCAGCAGCAACCGCTCCGGCCCGGCAGCGCCACGCACAGCATGGCCGAGGCGCTCGGTACGAAAGAACAGACGGCGGGCGAGAAGGCCCCGTTCGGAAACCCGCCCGGAAAGAAGTGACGCGTCAGCCGGCCACCGCGTCGGCGATACGCTGGAAGAGATCGACCATCACGGTACCGCCCAGCGTATAGACCGTCGATGAAATCGCCGCCGCGATCAGGCTGGCGATCAACGCATATTCGATCGCCGTCGCCCCGCCATCATCGCACCCGAAACGCGCAAAAAACTTCGTCAGCCTGCCCATCGCTCACCCCACCTCTTCAGGCGCCGGCGAAGCTCACATGAGCAGGTCGCGCAGCGCCGCCACCAGCGGTTCATCCGCCGGCGGCATTGGATAATCCCGCATCCGGTTCGGCCTGACCCAGTTGAGCTCCTGCCCTTCCAGCGGCTGAACCCTGCCCTCCCAGCGCCGGCATACGTAAAGCGGCATCAGAAGGTGAAACGTCTCATAGGCATGGCTCGCAAAGGAAAGCGGCGCGAGACAGGCCTCCGTCACATCGATACCCAGTTCCTCCTGCAATTCCCGGATCAGCGAAGCTTCGGGCGTTTCACCCGCCTCCACCTTGCCGCCCGGGAACTCCCAGAGGCCCGCCATGGGCTTGCCTTCCGGCCGCTTGGCCATCAGCACCCGCCCATCGGCATCGACCAGCGCGCAAGCGGCCACGAGCACAATCTTCGTTTCGCTCATGCGTTCACGCGCTCCTCATATCATCGGGAAACGGAGTTAATTTCAGACACACGGACCGGCCGGAACCCGGCAAAACCGCGATCAGGGTAAATGCCGGGTTAAGCATGCCGCACCCCACCTGCGGGGTCCTAGCTGCGATAATCCGCATTGATGCTGATATATTGATGCGTCAGATCGCATGTCCACACCGTGGCCGTTGCCTTGCCAATACCAACATCGACGGCAATGTCGATCTCCTGCCCCTTCATGTGCCGGGCCACAGGCGCCTCGTCGAAATCGGGCACGGCCTGACCGTTCTTGGCCACGTCGACACCGCCGATCCGGATCACCAGCTTGTCCCGGTCGGCGGCCTCGCCAGACTTGCCGACCGCCATCACGATGCGCCCCCAATTGGCGTCCTCGCCCGCGACCGCCGTTTTCACCAGCGGCGAATTGGCGATCGCCATGGCAATGCGCCGCGCCGCCTGATGGCTCTCCGCGCCGGTCACCGTGACCTGGACGAATTTCGTGGCGCCCTCGCCATCCCTCACCACCTGATGCGCGAGATCGAGCATCAGCTCGTGCAGCGCCCGTCGGAATTCCCGCAATTTGGGATCGCCCGCCCGACGGACCGGCGTGGCATCCTTCATCGCGGTGCCGGTGGCAAACAGCATCACGCTGTCGCTGGTCGAGGTGTCGCTGTCGACCGTAATGGCGTTGAAGCTGTCGCGCGTTCCGAGCATCAACAGCGTCTGCAGCGTTTCGCGCGACAGCGCCGCATCGGTGAAGATGAAGACGAGCATGGTCGCCAGGTCCGGCGCGATCATGCCCGAGCCCTTGGCGATGCCGTTGATGGTCACCTCCGCATCGCCCACCTTGCAGCGCCGGGTGGCAAGCTTCGGATAGGTATCGGTGGTCATGATGGCGCGCGCGGCGGCATCCCAATTGTCGGGGCGCGCATCGTTGAGCGCGGTCTCGATACCGGCCACCACGGGCGCGGGGTCCATCGGAACGCCGATCACGCCGGTGGAGGCGATAAAGACATCCCTCTGCCGGCAATTGCCCGCATTGGCGGCGGCCGCCGCCGTCGCCTTCACCGTCTGGACGCCGGCCTTGCCGGTAAAGGCGTTGGAATTGCCGGAATTGACGACAAGCATCCGCCCGAGACCGCCATCCTCAAGATTGCCCCGGCACCAGTCCACCGGCGCGGACGCCGTCTTGGAGGTCGTAAAGACACCCGCGGCCTGCGTCCCGTCCGTCATGCGCACGACCAGAAGATCGGTCCGGTTCTTGTATTTGATCCCCGCCGCCACGGTCCCGAGCTCCACGCCCTCGATCGGCGGGAGCGCCGGATAGCTCTTGGGCGCAAGCGGGGAAACGGCAGGCGCTTCCTTCTTCTTGGCGGCGGCGGTCTTGCTCTTCGCCTTGGGCGCGGGCTTTTTCTTGACGGGCTTCTTCTTTGCGACCGGCGCGGCCGCGGTCGCCTTGACGGTCTTGCGCGTCGCCCGGGTCTGCTTGGCCCGGCTGTGAGGCTTTGCCTTCACGCGCGGCTTGGCTTTCGCCTTGCCGCTGACCTTCTTGCGGGGTTTGACAGAAGTTTTCGTGCCGCTCCGGCTGGTCGTCTTCACTGTCATGTGCCGTCTGCCCCTCGTCGCGCCGCTATCCGTGTCGGATCGCTGCTGTCCTGCCGCCCGTCGCCGGGCGCGCTTCGATTCGAACTATCGTTTCTATCTACAGCAATCAGGGCGCATCCGGAACAATCTGCGGCTGGGAAGGATTGGCCCGGACCTCACCGCCATTCGCGCCGACGATTTCGATATCGGCCTTGGCCCGCATCTCCTTCATGAGCTTCTGGCCTTCCTCCTGCGCCAGACCGCGAATGACGTCCTGCCGGGCTTCCTTGAGCGTGGGCTTCTTCACGTCGCGCATCTCCAAAAGCTTGATCACATGCCAGCCGAACTGGGTCTTGACCGGATCGGAAACCTCGCCGGGCTTCATCTTGAACACCGCATCGCCGAAGGCGGGCACGACATCGCCCTTCTTGAACCAGCCGAGATCGCCGCCATTGCCCGCGCTGGGGCCCTTGGAGAATTCCTTGGCGACATCCTTGAAGCTCTTGCCGCTCTTCAGCTCGGCTTCAACCTTCTGCGCCTCTTCCTTGCTGGGCACGAGAATATGCTCCGCATGCGCTTCCTGCTGGGCGGGGGCGTCGGCGATATTCTTCTGGTAATAGGCCTCGATCGCCTTTTCGGTGATCCGGTCCTGCATCAGCTGCAACCAGTAGAAATCACGCAGCGCCTTCTCCTTCGCATATTCGATCCGCCGTTTGGCGCCCGGATCGTCGGCCACATGCTTCTTGCGGGCCGTCTCGGCGACCACCTTGCGGTCGATCAGCGCGCTGAGCAGATACTGAAAGCGCATCTTCTCCGAAACGCCCTGAAGCGACGATCCCATCTCCTCGTCGGCCAGCGCCACATCGGCATAGGTGATCGGGCTGCCATTCACCTTCGCAATGACGTCGGTGGGTTCGGGCGCCTGCCCGGCGCCGGGTGCGGGGACCGCGGCGGGCTCGGCCGCCATGGCATGCCCGCCCGAAAGGAGGAGGGACACACTCAGCGCGGAAGCGGCGAGAGCAACGGGAATAGTGCGAAAGGCAAACATGACAGGACTTTCATATTTCGGGATGTGCGGCGCGGGCCCTGCGTCCGGATGGCGACCGACCCGCGTAAAAACAGGAATCTGCGGCCGAAAAGGGCCCGAATTGTGACAATTCGCCCGCCTGCCGGGCGTGGGGCGCGATCATGGACCGCACCCCATGCGCGCACAAGGAGGTTTGTGGGGCCGACACCTCCCGCCGAGCCCCCGCCGTTACATTGACAAGAAATTGAGGCCCCCTTACATCTCCCTTGGCTTTCTGCCTTGGAAGGGGATCTGGGCTCCGGGGCAAGGTAAGGGCCTTGAGGGCCTGGCCGCCGGAAAGCCTATCCCGCATGCCCGGCCGCAATCGATGGCACAGCGCAAGAGGATTTGACCTGATGGCTAGCTTTGGCGCTTTCGCCAAGCGATTTTTCGGCTCGCAGAACGACCGCAAGATCAAGCGTTACCGGACCGATGTCGAGGCGATCAACGCCCTCGAACCGGAAATGGAGGCCCTGAGCGACGAGGAGCTCAAGGGCAAGACGGCGGAATTCCGTGCGCGCCTCGCCGACGGTGCCACGACGGACGATATTCGCGACGAAGCATTCGCCGTTGTCCGCGAGGCCGCCAAGCGCGTCCTCGGCCAGCGCCATTACGATGTGCAGCTCATCGGCGGCATGGTGCTTCATGACGGCAAGATCGCCGAAATGAAGACCGGCGAAGGCAAGACGCTGGTTTCCACACTCGCCGTCTACCTGAACGCGCTGCCCGGCAAGGGCGTCCATGTGGTGACCGTGAACGACTACCTGGCCAAGCGCGACGCGGCCTGGATGGGCGAGATCTACAGTTTCCTCGGCATGGAAACCGGCGTCATCCTGCATGGCATGAATGACGACGAGCGCCGCGAGGCCTATGCCGCCGACATCACCTACGCCACCAATAACGAACTCGGCTTCGACTATCTTCGCGACAATATGAAGTATCAGCTCGAAGCCATGGTGCAGCGCGCCCACCCCTTCGCCATCATCGACGAAGTGGACTCCATCCTCATCGACGAGGCGCGCACGCCGCTCATCATCTCCGGTCCGCTGGACGACAAGTCCGACCTCTACCTCAAGATCGACGAAATCATTCCCGAACTCGTCGAGGAAGACTACGAACTCGACGAGAAGCAGCGCACCGTCACCCTCACCGAAGAGGGCAACGAACACGCCGAGGCCATTCTGCTCGAGCGCGGCATTCTCGAGGAAGGCTCGCTCTACGACATCGAGAACATCTCGATCGTCCATCACGTCAACAATGCGCTGCGCGCCCACAAGCTGTTCCTGCGCGACCGCGACTACATCGTCAAAGGCGGCAAGGTCGTCATCATCGACGAGTTCACCGGCCGCATGATGGAAGGCCGGCGCTATTCCGACGGCCTGCATCAGGCGCTGGAAGCCAAGGAGCGCCAGCCGATCCAGCCGGAAAACCAGACGCTGGCCTCCATCACCTTCCAGAATTACTTCCGCATGTACGAGAAGCTGGGCGGCATGACCGGCACGGCGCTGACGGAAGCCGACGAATTCCTCGATATTTACGGCCTCGAGGTGCTGGAGGTTCCGACCAACAAACCGATCGCGCGTATCGACGAGGATGACGAGGTCTACCGGACGGCGAAGGAAAAATACGACGCCATCGTCGACGAAATCGTCGAATGCCAGAAGAAGGGCCAGCCCGTTCTGGTCGGTACGGTCTCCATCGAGAAATCGGAAACGCTTTCCGCCGAAATGAAGCGCCGCAAGGTGAAGCACAACGTGCTGAACGCGCGCTATCACGAGCAGGAAGCCCATATCATCGCGCAGGCCGGTGTGCCCGGCGCCGTCACCATCGCCACCAACATGGCCGGCCGCGGCACCGACATCCAGCTCGGCGGCAATCTCGACATGCGCATCGACGACGAGACGGTGGGCATCGAGGACGAAGCCGCCTACAAGGCCAAGGTCGAAGAGATCAAGGCGGACATCGCGAAGAAGAAGGAAACGGCGCTTGCCGCGGGCGGCCTTTATGTCGTCGGCACGGAGCGCCATGAAAGCCGCCGCATCGACAACCAGCTGCGCGGACGTTCCGGCCGTCAGGGCGACCCCGGCCGCTCGAAATTCTATCTTTCCCTCGAAGACGACCTGATGCGCATCTTCGGCACCGACCGCATGGACGGCATGCTGCAGAAGCTGGGTCTGGAAGAGGGCGAGGCGATCATCCACCCCTGGATCAACAAGGCGCTTGAAAAGGCCCAGTCCAAGGTGGAAGCCCGCAACTTCGACATCCGTAAGAACCTGCTGAAGTTCGACAACGTCATGAACGATCAGCGCAAGGTCATCTTCGACCAGCGCATCGAACTCATGCGGGAGAAGGACCTCAACGAAACCGTCAGCGATATGCGCCGTCAGGTGATCGACGACGTGGTGGCGCGCTGCATTCCGGAAAAGGCCTATGCCGAGGAATGGGATATCGCGACGCTCAAGCAGGAAGTGTCGGACACGCTCGGCCTCGACCTGCCCATCGACGCATGGGCGGAGGAAGAAGGCATCGCGAACGAGGAAATCCGCGAGCGCCTTTATCGCGCCGCCGACGAATCCATGGCCGGCAAGGCCGCGCAGGTCGGACCCGACCTCATGCGGCAGGTCGAAAAGGCCGTCGTGCTCCAGACCCTGGATCATCACTGGCGCGACCATCTGCTGATGCTCGACCATCTGCGTCAGGCCGTCGGCCTGCGCGGCTACGCGCAGCGCGATCCGCTGAACGAGTACAAGGCCGAGGCCTTCGAGCTGTTCGACAACCTCCTCACCAATCTTCGTGTGGATGTGACGCGCCAGATCAGCACGGCCCAGTTCGTGGCCGAGGACCAGGCGCCGCGTATCGAGGACGAGCAGCTTCCCGAGATGCATGCGCATCATCAGGACCTGACCACCGGCCAGGACGAAATGGAAGGCGGCGATCTCGCAACGCTTCAGCGCACCGTCCGCAACGATCCGGGCGTCGCGGTGGACCCCAACGACCCGACCACATGGGGCAAGGTCTCGCGCAACGCCCCCTGCCCCTGCGGCTCGGGCAAGAAATACAAACACTGCCACGGTGCGCTCGGCTAAGACGGACGCCCCGGACGGAATAAAAAACGCCCGCCCTCGAAAGAGAGCGGGCGTTTCTTTTTCAACGGCAACCTTTGTCAGGCGGCGGCATGTGCCTTTTTCAGCTTTGCCACGTCCTGCTCATAGGTCAGGCCGGCCCAGTAGTAGTGCACCGCCGCCCAGACGCCGAGGAAGCTCGTGATCAGCAGCGACCAGCGCAGGCTCTCCACACCGAAATAGGGCTCCAGCTGATCGGAGAGGAACCCGACCGTCAGCGGACCGAAGCCCAGCGCAATGAAGTTGAGCACGAAGAGCATCACGGCGGAGGCCAGCGAGCGCATGTGAAGCGGCGTCAGGCTCTGGATCATGGCGAAGCTCGGGCCGAGATAGAACGCACCCAGCAGCATCGACACGACATAGACCGGCACCATGATGTCGAGATTGGACGAGCTGTAGAACACGATGAAGAGCGGCATGCCGACAATCTTGGCGACCGCGATCACCCATGCGTTCCAGCGCATATCCTTGCGCGACAGCCGGTCGGCCAGGAAACCGCCGATCAGGGCGCCGATGCCGCCGACTAAACCCGCCGTCAGACCGAAGATAAGACCGATCTGCTGCTCGCCGAGCCCAAGGCTGCGGCGGAAGAAGGACGGTCCGAAAATCAGTCCGCCATAGCCGACGAAGGACACGAGCGTGAGGCCGATAATGATGTGCCGCGCCGACCGCGTATGCCAGAGATGCACAAAGACCTGCCACAGATTGCCGGCATAGCGCTTCGTCTGGGCGAACAGGCTTCCCTTCTGCCTTTCCTCCACGACATGCGTGAGGCCGTCGACCTGGCCGCGAACGGGCTCCTGGATGGTAAAGCGCACCAGCGCCGCAATGATGAGCCCCGGCAGACCGACCACGAAAAAGGTTTCACGCCAGCCATAATGCTGCACCACATAACCGCCGAGGATCAGACCGATCATCGCCCCGGCATAAACGCCGACCGAATAGAAGGACATGGCGGTGGAGCGCTGCGCTTCCGGATAAAGGTCGGCGATCATCGAATGGGAAGGCGGGCTCGATCCGGCCTCGCCGATGCCGACGCCGATACGCGCCGCCAGCAGATGGGAGAAGCTGCCCGCCACGCCGCAGGCCGCCGTCATGCCCGACCAGATGGTGACGGCCAGCGCGACAATGTTGCGGCGGTTTCCGCGATCCGCCCACATGGCGATGGGAACGCCGAGCGTAGCGTAAAAAAGCGCGAAGACGAGCCCCCCCATCAGGCCGAGCATCGTGTCGCTCACATCGAAAGCCGCCTTGATGGAAGGCATGAGGATATTGACGATGCCGCGATCCACATGGCTCGACGTATAGGCGAGCGTCAGGATGATGAGTGCGTAATGTTTTGAAAGCCCCCCGGCGCGCGCTGCCGTTGCGGGCGCGGCCTTGACCGACTGCTCAGCCATATTTTCTCCCCGGAAATGTATTTTTGTTTCTTGACCATCACATTAGAGAGGCCCCAACGCTGCGGCAATCTTTGCTGCAGGCTTCGCCGCTTGCGGCACCCCGCAGCGCTGCCATAATCGGCGCGCCGACAGAAGCAAAACGACAAAGGCATAAGGGAGAAATCATGGGCGCGCCGCAACCCTTCACCATCGACATTCCGCAAGCCGGAATAGACGCCATCATGGAGCGCGTGCGCGCCTATGAGTGGCACGAGATGCCAGCCATCGAAGAAGGCGGCGATCGCTGGGCCTATGGCACGGACATGGCCTATATGCGTGAACTATGCACCTATTGGCTGAACGATTATGACTGGCGCGCGGCGGAAAAACGCCTGAACGCCTTTCCCCAGTTCATCGCCAATGTCGACGGCCTCGATATCCACTTCGTTCACGTGAAAGGCTCGGGCAGCTCGCCGGAGACGCTTCTTCTCACCCATGGCTGGCCGGGCTCCATCTTCGAATTCTATGACGTCATCGAACCGCTCGCGCATCCGGAGAAATTCGGCGGCAATGCGGAAGACGGCATCAACCTCGTCATCCCCTCGCTCCCCGGCTATGCCTTTTCCGGCAAGCCCGCAAAACCCATGGGACCGCGCGCGACCGCCGCGCTGTGGGACAAGCTGATGCGCGACGTGCTGGGTTACGACAGCTACATCGCCCAAGGCGGCGACTGGGGCTCGGTCGTCACCGGCTGGATCGGCTATGAGCACGGAACCGACAAGCAGGGCGGCTGCAAGGCCATCCACATCAATATGAACGGGCTTCGCGTTCCCGCCCTCCCCGAAACGGACGAGGAAAAGGCTTGGGCGGAAGCCGCCGGCGCGGCCTTCGGCATGGACGGCGCCTATATGCAGATTCAGATGACGAAGCCGCTGACGCTCTCCTACGCCATGATGGACAGCCCCGTCGGCGCGGCGGCGTGGATCGTCGAGAAGTTCCACTCCTGGTCGGATCGAACCCATGGCGACGTACCCGGCCACCTGGAAAACGCCTTCTCCAAGGATGCGATGCTGACCGACATCATGCTTTATCTGGTGACGCGCAGTTTCGGCAGCGCCATCTGGTTTTATCGCGGCATGATGGAAGAAGGCGGCGTCAACATGGCGCCGGGCACGAAGGTCGAAATCCCGACCGGCATGGCGAAGTTCCCGCAGGAAGCGACCGCCTATTGCATCGGCCCGCGCAGCTATATGGAAAAGGGCTTCAACATCGTGCACTGGTCCGAGCCAGGGCGCGGCGGCCACTTCGCCGCCTGGGAAACGGGGCGCATTTTCGCCGATGAAGTGATGAGCTTCGTGAAAAAGATCAAAGGCTGAAACGCATGACGCATCGAACCGTTCCCGCCGACCCGTTTACGGTTCACATTGCCGAGGAGGAGGTAGAAGACCTGCGCCGCCGCCTGCAGCGCACGCGCTTCCCGAACGAACCGGCAGGCAACCGCCATTGGGAATACGGCACCAGCCTTCCCTATATGGAAAAGCTGGTGTCCTACTGGCGCGACGATTTCGACTGGCGCGCAGCGGAGGAAAAGCTCAACCGCTTTCCCCAGTTCCGCGCAACCTTCACCGACGATGAGGGCGAGGATCACACCATCCACTTCATCTATGAGCGCGGCACGAAGACGGATGGCGGCCCAGACCCGATCCCGCTCGTCATGACGCATGGCTGGCCGTCCACCTTTCGCGAGTTCCTCGACGTGGTGGAGCCGCTCGCCCATCCCGAGCGCTTCGGACGAAAAGGCCCCGCCTTCGACGTCATCGTCCCCTCGCTTATCGGCTACGGCTTTTCCTCGCTGCCGCGAAAGCCCATCGGCCCCGCAGCCATTGCCGATCTCTGGCATCGTCTGATGACGGAATGTCTGGGCTATGACACATATGCAGCACAGGCCGGCGACTGGGGCAGCTTCGTCACGTCGCGCCTCGCCCTCCAGCACCCCGATGCGGTGCGCGCCATCCATCTCACCATGCTGCCGCTGCGGCCCGCCCTCAAGGACGAGAGCCAGAAGCCGGTCAGCGACGAAGAGTCGAAATGGATCGGGGAGATGCAGCGCTGGTGGCGGCAGGAAGAAGGCTATCGCTCCATCCAGTCCACCAAGCCCATGGCGCTTGCCTTCGGCCTGATGGACAGCCCCGCCGGACTGGCAGGCTGGCTTGCCGATAAATATTACCGTCTCGGCGACACCGACAAGACCGATACGATAGACGGGATGGAACGGCGCTTCCCCTATGACGACATTCTGACCCAGCTCTCGATCTACTGGTTCACCGGCACGATCAACAGCGCCAACACGCTCTACAAGGCCGGCCCCGCCGAAGGCTCTCACCAGCTGAAGCCCGGCGAGCGCGTCACCGTGCCCGTGGCCTATTCGGAATATCCGATCGACGTGCTGCCCGTGACGCCGCGCTCATGGGCCGAGCGCAGCTACAATATCGTTCGTTGGCGGATCATGGAGAAAGGCGGCCATTTCGCCGCCATGGAAGAGCCTGACTATTTCGCCGACGATGTACGCGATGCGTTTGCGGAGATGCTGGGATAGCCCCAAAACAAACCGTCACCCCGGACTTGATCCGGGGTCCATTCAGGCTCTTGGCAAAACGGAAATTCTGTATGGATTCCGGGTCAAGCCCGGAATGACGCCATCATTGGCTCGCCTTGCGCGATGCCCTTTAAGCGATCCCCTGGCGCCCCATGGCGAGGAACTTCTCGCGGCGCAGGCGGCGCAGCGTGTCGGAATCGAGTTTTTCGAGCCCGGCCAGTTCTTCCTCGATGGCATCGCCCGTCTCGCGGATCATCTGCGCGCGCTCGCGATGCGCGCCGCCAACGGGCTCTTCCAGCACGCGGTCCACGACGCCGAGCTTGTGCAGGTCCTGCGCGGTGATCTTCATCGCGGTCGCCGCTTCTTTCGCCTTGTCGGAGCTGCGCCACAGGATCGACGAAGCGCCTTCGGGCGAAATCACGGCATAGACGGCATGTTCGAGCATCAGCACGCGATTGCCGCAAGCGATGCCGATAGCGCCGCCCGACATGCCTTCACCGATCACCACCGAAATAAGCGGCGTGCCCAGCGACAGGCAGCGATCCGTCGAGCGTGCGATGGCTTCCGCGACGCTACGCTCTTCGCTTTCCATGCCGGGATAGGCACCCGACGTATCGGCCATGGTGATGACGGGAATGTCGAACCGTTCGGCAAGCGACATCAGCCGGATCACCTTGCGGTATCCTTCGGGCCGCGCCATGCCGAAATTATGTTTGATGCGGCTCTGCGTGTCGGAGCCTTTTTCATGGCCGATCACCATCACCGACCGACCGCGGAACCGTCCGAGACCGCCCATGATGGCGGAGTCCTCGCCAAAGGCGCGGTCGCCGCCCATCGGCGTGAAATCCTCGATGAGCCGTTCCACATAATCTTTGAAATGAGGCCGGGCCGGATGGCGCGCCACCTGGACCTTCTGCCAGGGGTTGAGCGAGGCATAGGTCTCGGTCAGCAGGTTCGCCGCCTTCTGCTCAAGCTTGGAAACCTCGTCCCCGATGCTCATGGACGGGTCGTCCTGTGCAAGACGTTTCAGCTCCTGCACCTTGCCTTCGAGTTCGGCAATCGGCTTCTCGAAATCGAGATAAGTATGCATTGCGCTCCGGGAACCCCCGTCCATTCACCCGCCTGAACTGCATTCCCGCCAGCCTGTCGGCCCCGTTGCGGGAGATTGCGCCGGGACACTGGCCCGACCCCGCCCCCTTGTCAACTGCAAGTCGGCTTCAGCGAAACATCCTGCCGATTCAGAGACTTAAAAGGGTTAAGGCCCGGCCTGTCACAATCCGGCCTGCCCTTGCGTCTTACCCAATACAGGCAACGCCACAGTGGTCCGGCGGCACGGCCCCCTATGGGCTATGCTGCGCGCGCCGAAGGACATCCGAATGACCCATGCTCCCGCTTCCGACGCCGAAACGGCCTTCCTGACCCATCGTCCCCGCGCCTTCGCGGTAGCCTATCGGATGCTGGGCAGCATCGCGGAGGCGGAAGACGTCGTGCAGGAGGCCTGGCTGCGCTGGCAGGGCGCGGATCGCGCGCATGTCGCTTCGCCCGAAGCCTTCATCGTCACCACAACATCGCGGCTTGCCATCGACCATCTCCGCAAGGCGAGCACCCGTCGCGAAACCTATGTCGGCCCCTGGCTGCCCGAGCCGATGGTCACCGGCGACGCGGAAAGCCCCGCGACGCCGCAAGAGCGTCTGGAACTGGCCGACGACATCTCCATGGCGCTGCTGCATCTGCTGGAAAGGCTCTCGCCCGAGGAACGCGCGGCATTCCTGCTTCACGAAGCGTTCGACTACAGCCATGCGGAAATCGCAAACCTGATCGGAAAATCGGAAGCCGCCTGCCGCCAGATGCTGTCGCGCGCGCGCAAACGCGTCCAGGCAGAACGCCCGCGCTTCAACACCGAGGCCCGCGAACATGCCCGCCTGACGGAATTGTTCCAGCAGGCCCTTATGAAGGAAGATCCGGAAGCGATCCTTGCCTGCATGAAGGAAGACGCGATTTTCTACAGCGATGGCGGCGGCAAGGTGGCCGCCGCGCTGAACCCGCTTTACGGCGCGGACAAGATCACGCGGTTCTGGCTGGGCATCATGAGAAAAGCCGAAGGGCGGATCACCCCCCGTCCGGCCTGGCTCAACGGTTTGCCCGGCTACCTTCTCACCGAAGGCGACACGCTGCACTCCGCCGTGAGCCTGCGCATAGAGGACGGCCGTATTGCCGCCCTCTATGTCCAGCGCAATCCCGACAAGCTTGCCGACATATTACGCTGGACGAAACTCAGACCGCTCCCGGTCTGAGCCTGTTTCAGGCGCTGTCCTTCTTGGCGAGCGGGTGCTTGGTTTCCACAAGCTCCTTCAACCGCTCGTCCAGCACATGCGTATAGATCTGCGTCGTCGAAATATCCGCATGCCCCAGCATCTGCTGCACGGCGCGCAGATCGGCCCCGTTGGCCAGAAGGTGACTTGCAAAGGCGTGGCGCAGCGTATGCGGCGACACGCGTTTGGGATCGACCCCGGCGGAAGCGGCGAGGTCTTTCAGAAGCTGCGCAAAGCGATGCCGCGTCAGATGGCCCTGCCGCCCGCGTGACGGGAAGAGCCAGGGCGACACCCTATCTCCCAGACGGCGCGCCCTGAGCGGCACATAGTCATTGATCGCCGCCCGCGCCGTGTCGGACAGCGGCACCAGCCGTTCCCGGCCGCCCTTGCCCGTCACGGTGAGGAAACGCTGATCGCCCCGAACCGCCGAAAGCGGGAGGCCGACAAGCTCCGACACGCGAAGCCCTGTCGCGTAGAGAACCTCCATCAGGCAGACCAGTCGCGCGCGCTTGTAGGCGAGCACCTCTTCCTCATGGCTGCGTCCATCCACCGTCTCCCGCGAGGCGGCAAGCAGACCGTCGACTTCCGCCACAGAAAGCGTTTTGGGCAAAGGCCTCGCCCGTCTCGGCCCTTCGACCGTGCTGCACGGATCGTCCGTCCGCACGCTATCGGCGTACAGAAAACTGTGGAACTGCCGCACTGCCGACAGACGGCGCGCCGCCGTGGCGGCGGAAAGCCCCTGATTGTTCAGCGCTTCCAGATAGGCACGAATATCTTCCGTGGAAGCCTCATGCACACCGCGTCGGCGCCCCGCCAGAAAGCCGGCGAAGTCCTTCAAATCGCGTTGATAGGCCTCAAGCGTGTTGCGCGCGGCACCCCGTTCCGCACTCAGCATCTCAAGAAAGGCCTCGATGTAACTCTGACCTTCGATCGTCCCCCCAACGGCCTCCCCGGTTTCAGTTACCTTGGTCACCGATGGTTGATTAGCCATGTTTTACTTACCCGCGTCCTATGCTACTCCGCGCCAAAAGCGCCTCTATGGCGAGGCGCCGCGCCTCGCCTTCAAGCTTGATATTCCGAAGACTCTTCACCGCTTCCGCCACCGCATTGGCATGCGTGCCGGACGGTCCGTGATCGGCCAGCGCGGTCAGCGCCAGCAAGACGGTTTCGCCGCGCGCCCCGCGCGTGCTTGCCGCCTGCATCTGATCGAACAATGCCTCACGCGGCGCAGCGCCGGTGAACAAATCCCGACGGTCCAGGATCGTATTCCAGACTTCCTTGGGCAGGTCGGCGCCCAGCGCATCGAGCATCACCGCCTCGGCGGCGGCAAAGCGCTGCGTGGACGTCACGCCGGAGCGAAGGTCGCCAAGCAGCGTCGCGCCGATATCGTCCGGCAAGTCGATCTTGTCGCCCTTCATCAGGCGCAGCATGGCATCGAGTTCGCGCGTGCCGCGGCCGAACCCGCCCCCTGCGGAGGTCATTGCCTTACGCCAGGCATCCGCCTTGGCGGCATCGCCGAGCACGATATAGGCGCGCACCGCAATAGGCGCGACGCCGGCAAGTTCGGCACCGATCCGGATACGGTCCAGCGACGGCTTCAAGGCCTCCGCCGTCGGATAGGCAAGCCCGGCCGGTTCCGCCGTCGAAAGCGCCAGCGCCATCATCTGCAACTGCTTGCGGGGCATGACTTCGCGCGCGATCACCTGGAAGAGAAGCGCGCGCCGCATGGTCGAACTGTCCGGATAGTCGCCCGATTTCAGCCCGTCGAAATCCTTCTGCGTGAAATTCGCCGCCTTATAGGCTGCCCCCAGCACATCGCCGCCGACCAGCCCGAGCTCGGCGGCCCGCTCGGCCGCGGCGATCCGTATTGCCGGCGCTGCCTTGGCGTCCTGCGCCAACGCGGGCAGAACCGACGGCACTGCGATGGAAGCGGCGGCGGACGGCAAATCCTTTTTGGCGAGGCCGTAGAAGGCGAAATCGATTTCGCTGAGGGTTTTCGGCTGCGGGGCCTTCAGTCGGATCCCGTCGGCGGCGGCGGCCTGAAGCGAGTAGAAGAGCGGATCGTCCAGCCCCTCCTCCCGCGCAAGATCCGCCGTGATGTCGGACAACTCGGGATTTCCACCGAGGATCTGACAATAGGCGGAAAGCTTCAACGCGAAGGCAGCATGGGGTTCCGTCCGGGGATCGCCATTGGCCGGCAGCGCGGATAGCGCATCGCAGGCTTCATTCCCCTTGCCCAGCGCCAGCGCGGCCCGCGCCTGCGCCATGGCAATCGAAGCCGACCGGCTTTTCGGCGCGGCGGCGGCAAGCTCAAGGGCATCATTCGCCCGGCCCGCCGTCAAAAGCGCATCGAGCCTCAATGTCAGAAAATCGCGTCCGCCCCCGCTGCCGGCACCCAAACTCGCCGTCATGCCCGCGGGCGGCGTCGCGCCCGTCAGCAGCAGCCTCTGCCGCAGATTGATCAGCACAGGCGATCCCTGCACCGGCGGCAAATCGGCCAGCAATTGTTCGATGTCGCCCCGGCGGGAGTTTTCCCACATATCGCTGCCGAGATTGCCGCTTTCCGGCCCGATCAGCGAGGCGGTAGCCGCATCTACGCGCGACAGGCGCCCGACCTGGATACTCGTCCCAGAGGCGCCGGGGGTGGAGCGGATGACCCGCACCGCGGGTTCGTCCGTCGCGGCACTGCCGGACGGAAAAAGCTGCGCAGGGGCCGTCCGGGCCGCGCCGTCATCGGCACCCGCACCGGCATCGCCGCCGTCGCCAAGTCCTGTCCTGTCCGCCTCTGTCGGCGCCGCCGTTCCGCCGGAAGCGCCGAAGCCCGGCGGCACGATGCTGCGCGGCCCCGAATAGGCATCGGCGGCGGCCAGCGCCTGCGATGCGCCGAAAACGGCCAGGCACACGAAAGCGCCTCCCAGCGCAGCGGCGCGGCAGGTCTCCGATCGGCGTGACGCCTCTGGCTGCTTATCGCGGCATGTTGCCATCGGGGATGACCTTTTCCACGGTCTGGACCTGCGGATGAACTGCCTGTCCGAGATAGACGATCCCGGCTCCAATAGCCGCGACCACGACAATGATTCCGATCAGCGGAAAGGCGGTGCGGCTCATTACTGCTAACCTCGTCTGATATGTCCGGCGCTGCCCGCCTTTTGCCTGCGGCGGTCCACCGGTTTTTCGCTTGTTTGTTTTTCGACCGGTCTCTCCAGAATACGTGCCTAGAGGTCCCTTGCGGCAAAATTTAGGCGTGACGCATGACCCTTGAATGCCTATCTACCCTCGGCGGGCCTGCATCCATGGTATCAATCGGCTAATATCGGTTCGTTAAGGCCAGATCCGGCACGTTAATGAGCCGGACCGGCGGCGCCGCGAAAGCAATTCAGGGTTAATGGCAGGGAAATGGCCGAGAGCGACAGTCAGGTAAGATCACGCGACGGGGCCGCCCAAAACGGCGACGCCCCGCTGCCGCTTGACCGCCGCGCCATTGTCCTTGTGGGCCTGATGGGCGCGGGCAAGACCACGGTGGGCCGCCGCCTTGCCAACCGCCTCGGGCTCGATTTCGTGGATGCCGACGCCGAAATCGAAAAGGCGGCAGGCGAATCCATTCCGGAGATTTTCAAGCTCCGGGGCGAACAGGTCTTTCGCGAAGGCGAAAGGCGCGTCATCGCCCGCCTGCTGGATGACGGCCCCCAGGTGCTGGCCACGGGCGGCGGGGCCTTCATGGATCCCGAAACCCGTGCCGAAATCATGGAAAAGGGCATTTCCGTCTGGCTCAAGGCCGATATCGATGTGCTGATGAAACGAGTCTCAAAACGGGGCAACCGCCCGCTCCTCAAGACCGGGGACCCGCGCGCCACCATGGAAAAACTGATGGGCGAGCGCTACCCCGTCTATGCGGGCGCGAACATCACGGTGGAAAGCCGCGAAGGTCCTCACGAAGTCGTGGTCGATGCCATCGTCGCGGCGCTGGACGAGTATCGCGAGACCAAGACATGACCGGCGAAGTGAGAGAAATGAGAACCGTAAGGGTCGAACTCGGCGAGCGCGGCTACGACATTCATGTCGGGCCGGGGCTCATTGCGCAGGCGGGCAAATATCTTGAACCGCTGCTGCGCCGCGCGCGCGTCGCCATCGTCACCGACGAGACCGTGGCAAGGCACCATCTGCCCGCCCTTACCGCCTCGCTGGACGAACACGGCATTGCGCATGACGAAATCGTGCTGCCCGCGGGCGAAAGCACCAAATCCTTTGCCCAGCTCGAAAAGCTGACCGAATGGCTGCTCGAAACGGGCGTCGAGCGCGGCGATCTGGTGATCGCACTGGGCGGCGGCGTGATCGGCGACCTTACGGGCTTTGCCGCCTCCATCGTTCGGCGCGGCGTCGACTTCGCCCAGATCCCGACCACGCTGCTGTCGCAGGTGGACAGCTCCGTCGGCGGCAAGACGGGCATCAATACCAGACAGGGCAAGAACCTCGCCGGCGCCTTCCATCAGCCGCGCCTGGTTCTCGCCGATACCGACGCCCTGAAAACGCTCCCCATGCGCGACTTTCTCGCCGGCTATGCGGAGGTCGTGAAATACGGGCTTATCGACGACCGCGACTTCTTCGACTGGCTCGAAACCAATCTCGACGCCATCAAGGCGGGCGACGATGCCGCGCGTAGCTATGCCATCGTCAAAAGCTGCGAGGCCAAGGCCGCCATCGTCGCGGCGGATGAGCGCGAGAGCAATGTCCGCGCCCTGCTCAATCTGGGCCATACATTCGGCCATGCGCTGGAAGCGGCGACGGGGTTCTCCAGCAAGCTCGTTCATGGCGAAGGCGTCGCCGTCGGCATGGCGCTCGCCTTCGATTATTCGGCGCGGCTGGGCCTTTGCCCCTCGCAGGACGCGGTGCGGGTTCACCGTCATCTCGAGCGCGCAGGCCTGCCCTGTTCGCTCGCAGACATACCCGGCCCGCTCCCCGATGCCGAGGGTCTCATCGCATTGATGGGACAGGACAAGAAGGTCGTCGACGGTAAGCTGACCTTCATTCTCGTGCGCGGCATCGGCGAAGCCTTCATCACACGCGACGCAGACCGGGGCACCCTGAAAGCGTTGCTGGGAGAGCGAGAGGCCGCCTGATGATTTTGTCTTTCGGGCTGGGGATGATGATTTTCTCCATCTTCGTGCTGATTGTCTTCTCCGCCTTCTTTTCCGGCTCCGAAACCGCGCTGACCGCCGCCTCACGCGCGCGCATGCATCATCTCGGCGAGGAAAAGGTCAAACGCGCCAAGATCGTGCTGTCGCTGACGGAAGACCGCGAACGCCTGCTCGGTGCGCTGTTGCTGGGCAACAACCTCGTGAACATCCTCGCCTCCGCGCTGGCGACGAGCGTCTTTCTCGCAATTTTCGGCGATGCGGGCGTGGTCTATGCGACGCTGGTGATGACGGCGATCGTGCTGATCTTCGCCGAAGTGCTGCCCAAGACCTACGCCATCACCAATACCGACAGGTTCGCCCTGGCGGTGGCCCCCATCGTGCGGGTCGTGACCGCGCTCTTTGCGCCGGTGACCGGCGCGGTGCAATTCATCGTGCGCCAGACGCTGCGTCTCATGGGCGTCGATGTCAGCGGCACCGACCACGTGCTCTCGCCGCATGAGGAAATTCGCGGCGCCATCAACCTGCACCACCGCGAAGGCGGTGTGGTGAAGGGCGATCGCGACATGCTGGGCGGCATTCTGGATCTGCGCGATCTGGAAGTGAGCGACATCATGGTTCACCGCAAGAACATGACCATGATCGACGCATCGACCCCCAACACCAAAATCATCTCCCATGTGCTGGCGAGCCCGCATACGCGCATTCCGCTCTGGCGCGACGAACCGGAAAACATCGTCGGTGTGCTGCATGCCAAGGATCTGTTGCGCGCACTGGCAGGCGCGGGCTGGAACCCCGATGCGGTGCAGATCCTCGACATCGCCGCCGAACCCTGGTTCGTGCCCGACAGCACCGCGCTACAGGACCAGCTCAATGCCTTCCTGCGCCGAAAGGCGCATTTCGCCCTCGTGGTCGACGAATATGGCGCGCTGATGGGCCTCATCACGCTGGAAGACATTCTGGAGGAAATCGTCGGCGAAATTTCCGACGAGCACGATATCGAGGTCTCCGGCCTGCGCATTCAGGCCGACGGCTCCATCCTCGCCTCGGGCAGCGTCCCCATCCGCGACATCAACCGCGCCCTGGACTGGCACCTGCCGGACGAGGAAGCCACCACGATCGCAGGGCTGGTCATCCACGAAGCGCAGACCATTCCCGAGGTCGGTCAGGCCTTCACCTTTTACGGCTTCCGCTTCGAAGTCCTGCGGCGCCAGCGCAACCAGATCACCCAGCTTCGCGTAACACCGGTTGCCGTCTAGCGCGCCCTAAAGCGCGTCGTCCTTTTCGGCTTCCGCAGGCGTCAGCGTCTTCAAGGCAAGCGCATGGATGGGATTGCCCATGTCGGCGGCGAGAAGCGCCGTCACCATGCGGTGCCGCTGCACGCGCGACACACCATTGAACGCCTCGGAGACGATGGTCACATGAAAATGGCTTTCGCCGCCGGGCCGGTGCCCGGCATGTCCCTCATGCCGATGCGACTGGTCCTCGATCACGAGGGTCGAAGGGGTCAACCCCTCTTCAAGCTTGCGGCGAATGGTTTCGGCAACCGACATATCAGGACCTCTTGAAATCTTCGTCCTTCTATCACTGCCGGTTATACCCGTCATTTGGCAATGATTGGAGGGCATTGCGCACGATCCTTCCTTGTTTAGGCGGGATCGCCAACCCATAATTCCCCAAAGGGACGAACCCGGATTCCCCAAGACGGATACAACGTGAAGTTGAACTCGAAATATTTCGATTCCATTCGGATCGCACCGCGCAAACAGCGCGGCATGGAACAGCCTGCCGCGAAAGCGCGGGCGGCGCGCCAGCAGCAACAGCAGCGCCGCCGCTGCGAATGGGCCGGATGCAATCGACCGGGCAGCCACAGGGCTCCCCGGCTGACCGCGCGCGACCTGAAACCGGGCGAGGAAGCCACGGCGGAGGACCAGTATGCCTGGTTTTGCGAGGATCACATTCGCGAGTTCAATGCCTCCTACGACTATTTCAAGGGCATGAACGACGCCGAAATCGCCCGTTTCCAGCGCGATGCGGCCACAGGTCACCGGCCGACCTGGGGGCTGGGCGTCAATGCCGCGGCCACCGGCTTCGGCACCCGCGTCAATCCCCGCTACTACAAGGCGGAGAACTATACCGATCCGCATGAACTGTTCGCCTGGGAGAAGATCCGGCAGGCCTCGCAGGACGACAGCCGTCCCCGGCGTAAACCGCGCACGCTGGAGCGCAAGGCGCTGGACACGCTGGGCCTGGACGAGACCGCATCCTTGAACGACATCAAGTCAAGGTATAAGGAACTGGTGAAGAGGCATCATCCGGACGCCAATGGCGGCGACCGGTCGGCCGAAGAACGCTTGCGAAGCGTTATTCAGGCCTACGACTATCTCCGAAAGAGCGGTTTCTGCTAGTCTGCAGCAGATAATGAGCGGCGGAGGCTGGTCGAAAGCCGGCCACGGCGTATTTGTGCGGCCTGTCCGGAACGCTGGGGCGTTTCGCGAGGAGGCCGGAACCGGGTTGATTGGATCATAGACGGCGAAAAGCCGCGATTGAGAAATTTGAGGCAGGGAAGCAGGTTAGTATGAGCGTCGAACAGGAAAATGGCATCTCTGAAATGCTGCCGGACAAGAAGCTCGATGTCCGTGAAGTCTTCAAGATCGATGTCGACATGCAGGTTCCGGCCTTTTCCGAGCCGAACGAATATGTGCCGGATTTCGACCCGGATTATCTGTTCGATCACGACACCACGCTGGCGATCCTCGCAGGCTTTGCCTTCAACCGCCGCGTGATCGTTCAGGGCTATCACGGCACCGGCAAGTCCACCCATGTCGAACAGGTGGCCGCCCGCCTCAACTGGCCCTGCGTCCGCATCAATCTGGACAGCCATATCAGCCGTATCGACCTTGTCGGCAAGGACGCCATCGTCCTGAAGGAAGGCAAGCAGATTACCGAATTCCGCGAAGGCATCCTGCCCTGGGCCTGCCAGCATCCCGTCGCGCTCGTTTTCGACGAATATGATGCCGGCCGTCCGGACGTGATGTTCGTGATCCAGCGCGTGCTGGAGGCCGCGGGCAAGCTGACGCTGCTCGACCAGAACCGCGTCATCCGCCAGCACCCGGCTTTCCGTCTCTTCGCGACGGCGAACACCGTCGGCCTTGGCGACACGTCGGGCCTCTATCACGGCACGCAGCAGATCAACCAGGCCCAGATGGACCGCTGGAACATCGTCACCACGCTCAATTATCTGGAGCATGATGCCGAGACCGATATCGTGCTGGCCAAGGTGAAAAGCTACAACACCGAGGAAGGCCGCAAGACGGTGTCCGCCATGGTGCGCGTGGCCGATCTCACCCGCTCCGCCTTCATCAATGGCGATATCTCCACCGTGATGAGCCCGCGTACCGTCCTCACCTGGGCGGAAAATGCCGAGATCTTCGGCGGCGATGTCGGTTTCGCCTTCCGGGTGACCTTCCTCAACAAGTGCGATGAGCTGGAACGCGCCACCGTGGCCGAGTTCTACCAGCGCTGCTTCGGTGAGGACCTCCCGGAATCGGCGGCCAATGTGAAGGTCGCCTGAGCTTCCATTTACTGACACTGCGTCGTTAGGCATCGCACGAGCTATGGCCAAGGAAGGACCGACAGAACCGTTCAAGCGCGCGCTGACTACCGCCATGAAAACCATGTCGGAAGAGCCCGAGCTGAACGTGACCTATGGCACGGAGGCCCCCGGCCTGCGGGGCCTGCGTGCGCGCCTGCCCATGCCGAGCCGGCACCTTCCGCCCGAAGAAGTGGCCCGCGTGCGCGGCGTGTCGGATTCCTACGCCCTGCGCCTTGCCCATCACGACGACAAGACGGCCATCAAGCTGCAGCCCAAGGGCGGCGAAGCGCTTCAGATTTTCGACGCGCTCGAGCAGGCGCGCTGCGAAGCCATCGGCGCGACGCAGATGGAAGGCACGGCGCATAATCTCGCCGCGGCGCTTCAGCAGAAATTTCACGAGCGCGGCTACGAAAAGATCACCTCGCGCGATGAAGCCCCGCTTTCCGAAGCGCTGGCCATGATCGTGCGCGAAAAGCTGACCGGCGAAGCGCCGCCGCCCGCCGCCGAAAAGCTGGTGGCGCAATGGCGCGAGCTGGTGGAAGACAAGGCCGGCGGCTCTCTCGACAACCTCCACGATCTGCTGGACGACCAGACCGGCTTTGCCCGTGCGACGCGCGATCTTCTGCGCGACCTCGATATGGGCGAGGACCTCGGCGAAGACAGCGGCGAGGATTCCGGCGAAAACGACGATCAGGAAGGCCAGAGCGAGGAAGGCTCCGACGACAGCCAGTCCGGCGAAGCCGAGCAGCCCGAGGGCGCCTCCGCCGATCAGGTCGAATATTCCGAAGGCGAAGGCGAGGAAGGCGACGAGCAGACCGTCGAAGTCGATGCCGACGACATGCCGATGGAAGGCGAAGCCGAGGACGACCAGAGCGAGGGGCAGCAGCCCTGGCGCCCGAATAATTTCGGCGAAGACAAAAACCAGGCCGCCTACAAGATTTTCACTCAGGCTTATGACGAGACGATCGAGGCCGAAGAGCTTTGCGACATCGAAGAGCTGACGCGGCTGCGCCAGTATCTCGACCAGCAACTGCAGCAGATGCAGGGCGTCGTCTCGCGCCTGGCCAACAAGCTGCAGCGCCGCCTTCAGGCGCAGCAGAACCGCTCATGGGAGTTCGACCTTGAGGAAGGCATGCTGGACACGGCACGCCTCACCCGCGTCGTCACCGACCCCATGCAGCCGCTCTCCTTCAAGATCGAGCGCGACACCGATTTCCGCGACACGGTGGTGACGCTGCTGCTGGACAATTCCGGCTCCATGCGCGGCCGCCCCATCACGGTCGCGGCCATGTGCGCCGATATTCTCGCGCGCACGCTCGAACGCTGCGGCGTGAAGGTGGAAATCCTCGGCTTCACGACCCGCGCCTGGAAGGGCGGTCAGTCGCGTGAGCGCTGGCTTGCGGAAGGCAAGCCCGCCCAGCCCGGCCGCCTCAACGACATTCGCCACATCGTCTACAAATCAGCCGACAGCCCGTGGCGCCGCGCGCGCCGCAATCTCGGCCTGATGATGCGCGAAGGCCTGCTGAAGGAAAACATCGACGGCGAGGCGCTGATCTGGGCGCATAACCGCCTGCTCGGCCGCCCCGAGCAGCGCCGCATCCTGATGGTGATTTCCGACGGCGCACCGGTGGACGACAGCACGCTGTCGGTGAATGCGGGCAACTATCTGGAAAAGCATCTGCGCAGCGTGATCGAGCAGATCGAAACCATGTCGCCGGTGGAACTCATCGCCATCGGCATCGGACATGACGTGACGCGCTATTATCGCCGCGCGGTCACCATCGTGGATGCCGAACAGCTTGGCGGCGCGCTCACCGAAAAACTCGCGGAGCTTTTCGAGGACGAGTCCACCTTGCGCGCCGGTCAGTTGAAGGCGCGTGGCCAGTCCCCGAAAAAAGCCAGGGGACGGGCAAGCGGCAAGGCTTTCAAACCCGTTCGCTGATCCGGTAGGCGCAGCGCCTGCCGCCCTCGAACAGATATTCCATCCGCTCGATTTCGACCGAAGGTCCCAGCACCGCGCGGAAGATGTCGAATTCCGACCGGCAGAAATTCTGGCAGGTCCGCGCCGCCGCGCAGATCGGGCAGTGATCCTCGATCAGCACATATGTCCCGGGCTCATCCAGCGCTTCCACCCGCGCCATATATCCTTCGCGCGTCCGCTGCTCGGCCAGCACCTCCAGCTTGTCGCGGAGCGAGCCGGCATCCTTCGTCGCATCGCCATAGCTTTTCTGCATCTGGCGCTCGCGCTCGGCGATGAGCCGCTCCAGCCCTTCCTCGCCGAAGACGCGGCGCACATCGCCGATCATCTGCGCCACCAGTTCGTCATGCGTATCGGGGAAGCGGTCATGGCCCTTCTGCGTCAGCGCCCAGAATTTCTTCGGCCGGCCGACGCCTTCCACCCGGTCGAAGGTTTCGACCAGCTCGTCCGTCGCGAGATTTTCCAGATGGCGACGTGCGCCCATGCCCGTCATGCCGAGTTCCTCTCCCAGCATGTCGGCGGTCAGCGGCCCGTCTCGTTTGAGCAGGTGAAGAATGCGGTCGGCGGCGGGGCTCATGGTCGGTACGGTCCCTGAATGCGGTATCGGCGGAAAACGAGCTTTATTTTATAAACTAATTAGTTTATTTATCAAATCCCGATTTCAAGAGTGCCGCCAATGACCGCCTCTCCCCTGGACCCGCCTTCCTCCATGCCCCCCAGCCATCTGCGGAGCCTCGTCGCCGCTATCGCCTCCATGGGCTTCGTCAATCTCACCATGGGGATCACCTTCCCGCTCACCGCCATCATCCTTGCCCGGCAGGGCGTCTCGCCGGCCATGATCGGCCTCAATACCGCCGCCCAGGCCCTGCCCGTCTTTTTCGTTACCCCCCTTGTGCCACGGGCCATTGCCCGGCTCGGCCCGGCGAACCTGATGATCGTCGCTATCCTGACGGTGGCGCTCGCTCTTCTGCTGATGGCGCTCTACCCCAACCTCTATGCCTGGTTCCCCTTGCGCTTCCTGCTCGGCGTGGGCGGCACGATCCTCTGGGGCTCCAGCGAGGCCTGGATCAACGCGCTGGCGCCGAACGAAAGACGCGGACGCATCGTCGGCATCTATGGCGCCGCCGCCGCGGCGGGCTTCGCGCTGGGGCCGGCGACACTTGCCGTGATGGGCACCGACGTGTCGCCGCTTTTCTTCGGCAGCGCCATGCTGGTGCTGGCGGCGCTGCTGACCGCGACCGCCGACCGCAAGACCAATCACTTCGCAGGCGAGGCAAAAGGCAGCGCCATGTGGCGCCTCCTTCTCATTGCCCCCGCCGCGCTCCTCGTGAATTTCTTCTTCGCCGCCTCCGAAGAAGCGCTCGTCACTTTCTTCCCGCTCTATTCGATGAAGCTGGGCATGGGCGAGGATGCCGCCGTCTCGCTCCTCACCATCTCGGCCATCGGCGCCATCTTCGTGCAGCCGCTGGTCGGCATGATCGCGGACAAGGTGAACGCCTATGCCTTCATGACGCTGCTCGTCGTTCTCTCCATCGCAGGATATGCGGCGCTGCCCTTCTTCCTGCCGGGCTTCATCGCCTCCGCCATTGCCGTCTTCGTGGTTGTGGGCTTTGCCAACGGCCTCTTCACCCTCGGCATGGTGGTGGTGGGGCAAAGTTTCTCAGGCCGGGAACTGGCCGGCGCTTCGGCCTTCACCACCGCCATGTGGGGCACGGGCGCTCTCTTCGGCGCGCCCTTTTCCGGCTGGCTGATGCAGGCCTGGGATCCGCATGGGCTGGTGCTGGCCGTTTGCCTGATCTATCTGATCTACCTGCCGTTCCCGCTCGTCGCATGGCTGCGCAGCGGCACCGCGGCACAGGCTGAATCTTCCACCTCCTGACATGGGGCTTGCCAGCGGACCTCATCCGGGTAATCTGCCCGGCTTTTTTCCGCGCAACGGACGGTCCCATGTCTTTCGCCTCGATCATGTCGAATCCGGCACTCCGCCCCTGGGGCGTTGAGGCGAAAGCGACGATTATCCTCGCCTGGCCGCTGGTTCTGACGAACCTCGCCCAGATCCTCGTCAACTCGACGGATGTGCTGATGATGGGCTGGCTGGGACCGGGCGAACTCGCCGCGGGCGCGCTCGCCTTCAATCTCTATTTCGCTTTCATGATTTTCGGCATCGGGCTCGTCAATGCGAGCGCACCGCTGATGGCGTCGGAGCTCGGCAAACGCAACCACGCCGTGCGCGAAGTTCGGCGCACGGTGCGGCAAATGCTCTGGATATGCATCGCCATCGCGCTGCCGGTCTGGATGGCATTGTGGCAAACGGAAGCGATCCTGCGCGCCCTCGGCCAAGACCCGAAGGTCGCCGCCAATGCCGCCGCCTATATGCACACGCTGCAATGGTCCTACCTGCCGTCGCTGGCCTATCTCACGCTGCGCTCTTTCCTCTCCGCCTTGCAGCGTCCCCGCTGGGCTCTTGCCGTCGGCACGGCCGCCGTCGCGGTCAACGCCTTCGCCAACTGGTGCCTGATGTTCGGCAATCTGGGCGCGCCCAATCTCGGCCTTGTCGGTGCGGGTGTCGGCAGCTTCATCACCTCGCTCTTCACATTCGGCGCGCTGAGCCTTGTCGTGCTGACCGACAGACAGTTCCGCCGCTACTATCTCTTCGGCAATTTCTGGCGGGCCGACTGGGAGCGCTTCCGCGCGATCTGGAAGATCGGCGTTCCCATCGCACTGACCTCCACTTTCGAAGTGACGGTCTTCAATGCCGCCGCCCTTCTGATGGGGGTCATCGGCACGGCCGCGCTCGCCGCCCACACCATTGCACTGCAGCTTTGCGCCGTCAGTTTCATGGTGCCGCTCGGCTTCTCGCAGGCCGCCGCCGTGCGCGTGGGCCGCGCCTATGGCGCCAATGACGAAACCGCGATGATGCGCGCAGGCTGGACGCCCTTCATCATGGGCGTCGGTTTTATGGGAATGATGGCCATCCTCATGATGTCTGTGCCGCATCTTCTGATCGGCGTGTTCCTCGATTCCGCCGATCCGGCGAACGCGAATGTGATCCCGCTCGCCGTGAGCTTCCTTTTCATCGCTGCGCTGTTTCAGGTCTTCGACGGCGCACAGGTGATCGGCGCAGGCATGTTGCGCGGCCTGCAGGATACGCGCGTGCCGATGGTTTATGCCGCGCTCGGCTACTGGATCGGCGGGCTCGGCGTCGGCGCACTGCTCGCCTTCCCGCTCCACATGAACGGCTTCGGTATCTGGATCGGTCTTGCAAGCGGCCTTGCGATCGTCTCCGCCCTGCTCACGCTCCGCTGGGCAAGGCGCGACGGGCTGGGCCTTACGCTGCCGCCTTGGGCAAGAAATCCGGCGTGACGGACATTGCGGCGCGCGGCGCCGCCGATATGATGCCCGGCACAATCCGTTTGCCTGCCCGCTTGCCTGCGCGGAAGCGGACAGGCCTCAGCATGATGGTGGGAAAAATTGCGTGAACTCTGGTGGAGGGTCGCTCGCGGCGTCGCTCTTGCCCTTTTGGTGGCAGGCGGCATCGGCAACGCCGCATTTGCGGACGGGGAAATCGATGTGGAGGCGCATCCCCTTATCTGGAACCCCGACAACCGCCAGGAAACGAAAACCGGCGATCTCGAATGGGCCGGCGGCGTGGAGCTGACCTCCCCCGACGGAGATTTCGGCGGATGGTCGGGTCTCTCGGTCAGCGCGGACGGGAGCCGCCTTCTCGCCATTTCCGACAAAGGCCGGTGGCTGAGCGGCCGCCTTCTTTATGATGAGAGAGGCCGCATCTACGGCGTCGCCGATGCGCATATCGCGCCGATGCTGGGCCTCGACGGCAAACCTGTCACCAGGACGAAACAACTCGGAGACGCGGAAGGCCTCACCGTGGATGGCGACGATCCACTTGCCTCGCAGGCCTATGTGAGCTTCGAGCGCGCGCACCGCATCTGGAAATACGACATTGCCAATCACGCGCTGGCGGCAAAGCCCCTGCAACTGCTCACCCAGCGCCGCCTTGGCCGCCTCGCCTTCAACGGCGGCATCGAGGCGCTCGCCTGGCATCCCGCCCGGCCGGGAAAGGACGATGCGGGCCTTGTCGCCATCACCGAGGATACGCTGAACCCGCGCGGCAATATCCGCGCCTTTCTGGCCGAGGGCCGAGACTTCCAGCGTTTCGAGGTAAAGCCGCGCGCGCCCTACAAGCCGACCGATCTCGCCCGGCTGCCCAATGGCGATTACCTGTTGCTGGAGCGGCGCTTCTCCATCCTCGGCGGTGTCGGCATGGAAATACGCTACCTGAAAAGCGCCGCGCTCACGCCGGGAGCCCTCGTCGACGGCCCCGTCCTCATCGATGTCGGCCAGAGCTATTCCATCGACAACATGGAAGGCCTTTCCGCGCGAAGCGACGGCAAGGGCGGGGCCTGGCTCTATATGATCTCGGACGACAACTTCAATCCGATCCAGCGCACCCTGCTGCTCATGTTCCACCTGCCGGCGGATACGATGACGCGGCTCCATGGCGCACCGAAATCGGCGGAGGCCGCGGAGACGCCCCTCAGGAGCTCTCAATCCGCCGGTGCGCCCTCTCCATCACCGGACGGGCAGATACCGGACTGATCCCCGCAAAAGAAAAAGGCCACCCCGAAAGGGCGGCCTTTTTACCGAATGTCGTTGAGCGCCTGATCAGGCAGCGGCGGTCGCCTGCTTCTTGGCGATGGCGCGCTTCACCTTCAGCGCACGCGGCGAAAGCTGACCGTCCGAGGCGTTGAGCAGGAACAGGTCCAGACCGCCCTTATGTTCCACGGAGCGCAGCGCATGCGCGGAGATGCGCAGCGACACCTGCTGGCCCAGCGCATCGCTCAGCAGCGACACCTGACACAGATTCGGCAGAAAACGGCGACGCGTACGGTTGTTCGCGTGGCTCACATTATTGCCGGACATCACACCTTTGCCGGTCAGTTCGCAGCGGCGGGACATAGGGTCATTCCTCGAACATCGGGACGGCGATCACCTTGCAACTGGCGACCTGCTTAACGCCCCTGGTTGATACTGGGTTTCGGTCAAATATGTTGGGGCGCTGCGGATAGCCGCGCGCCACTTGAGCGGGGACGTATAAAAGGCGCTTCAAGCTCCGTCAAGGCCGGAAAGCGCCGAAAACCGGCCAGCCCCCGGGAATCCGCGAGATCAGTCCGCCGGCGGCACCTCTACGCCCAGGACAATGGACAAAAGCCGCCGCGCGGCAGCGGTCGGCGTCTCGCGCCCCTCCGAAACGGCCGCCTCCAGCTCCGGCACCAGCCGGGAGGCCTCCGGATGGGCCTTCAGCGCCGAAAACAGGCCTTCACGGACTTCCGTCCACATCCAGGCGCGCGCCTGCGCGGCCCGCAGCGCATCCAGCTCTCCATCCTCCTGAAGCGCCTTGCGATGGCGCTCGATCGCATCCCAGACGCTCTCCAGCCCCTCATTCTTGAGGGCTGAGCAAAGCTGCACCTCGGGCGTCCAGGCGGCGTATTTGGGCCGCATCAGGTGGAGCGCCGTCTTGTATTCCATGCTGGCGCGTTTGGCTGCGGGCAGCATGTCGCCATCGGCCTTGTTGACCACGATAAGGTCGGCAAGCTCCATAATGCCGCGCTTGATGCCCTGAAGCTCGTCGCCGCCGCCCGGCGAAAGCAGCAGCAGGAACATGTCCACCATGTCGGAAACCGCCGTCTCCGACTGCCCCACGCCCACCGTTTCGATCAGGATCACGTCGAAACCCGCCGCTTCGGCCAAGAGCATCGCCTCGCGCGTCCGCCGCGCCACCCCGCCCAGCGTGCCGCCTGAGGGCGAAGGCCGGATAAAGGCATTGGGATCGCGCGCCAGAAGCTCCATCCGCGTCTTGTCGCCCAGGATGGAGCCGCCGGTGCGCGACGAAGACGGATCGATGGCAAGCACCGCCACGCGATGCCCCCTGGCCGTCAGCATGGTCCCGAAGGCTTCGGTGAAGGTGGATTTGCCGACGCCCGGCGCGCCTGAAAGCCCCATGCGTATGGCTTTGCCCGTATCCGGCAAAAGCAGGGCCAGAAGCTCCTGCGCCTTTTCCTGATGATCGGCCCTTGCCGATTCCACCAGCGTGATCCCGCGCGCCAGCGCGGAGCGGCTGCCCGCCCTGATCGCCTCGGCGATCTCGCCCGGATCGGTACTGCGTCGGTTGAAAGGCTGCGCGTCGGCCTTCATGGCGCCGGAATCTGTCGTCATCCTCGTTGCATAGCCGTGCCCCGCGCCGCCGTCCAGCCCCCGAAAGCCGCCGGAAACGGGGAAAGTGGCGGTGTTCAGCGGCGGTTCAGCTTCATTTCGCCATTCTGGGAAGCTGAAATAGGATAATTGCCGGGCCTTCGGGCCGGAAAACACGAAAGGGCCGCAACGTCATGTGGCGAGTTTTGACCGGAAACTGCGTATCAGCGCTGGCGCTGACGGGGCTCCTTCTGGGAAGCGCCGGACTTGCCCATGCCGAACCGAAAACGGCCGGAACGAAAATAGCCTCGGTCGAAACGACGGCCACGCCCCTTTCGCGCCCGCAAGCTCAGGCGAACGACAAGACCGGACGGTCGCTCCGGGCCGGATACACGGTCTATGTGGGCGGCTTCCTCGTCGCCAAGGGCACGCTCGATACCTGGATCGGGGGCGACAACTACAAGATGCGCGCACAGCTCGGCGCGGCGGGTCTGCCGGCCGCCTTCTGGGACGGGCATTGGGACATCGGCGTGGAAGGTGCGGTCGACGGCATGCAGGTAAAACCGCAGCGCTACGTCTTCGTCTCCAGCGAGAACAACAAGACCAAGACCCGCCTCATGTCCTGGAACAAATCCGGCATGCCGGAGACGCGCAACGATCCCCCCGAGGGCAAGGTCTCCGTCCTGCCCGGCGAAACGCGCAACACGCGGGATCCGGTGAGCGCGCTTCTCGTGCCTGTCGCCGGGACCAAAAACCCCTGCGACCGTACGATCCGGATTTTCGACGGCAAGCGTCGCTATGACATCAAGCTGACCAAAGACCGCGAAACCAAAATCACGACCCGTGACCATGGCTATTCGGGTCACGCCATCGTCTGCAAAGCGGCCTTCACACCCAAGACGGGGACGGAGCGAAAGAAGTTCACCCAGATGCTCCGGCGTGACCGGGCGACGGAAGTCTGGCTTGCCCCGCTTGAGAAGGGGCGGCTCTACATGCCGGTCAAGCTGAAGATGCGCACGCCCATCGGCGGCGCCGTGCTGGAACTGGTGAGCCTCGAACCGCATGGCTGGGACAGCATGCCGCCCGTGCCGAAGAAGTTCAGCCAGGCAGACTGAACGACCCGGCGGCACCGGATAATCCTGACAAAAAAGCCGGGGAATGCTCCCCGGCTTTCGCTTCTGTCGGATGAGATCCGGATGCTTATGCGGCCTGTGCGCGTTTCTCGCGGACGATCGAAAGAACTTCCGCCGCGCATTCGGGGATATTCGTGCCCGGACCAAAAATGGCCGACGCCCCGGCATTGCGCAGGAATTCGTAATCCTGCTGCGGAATGACGCCGCCGCAAATAATCACGATATCGTCCGCGCCCTGTTCTCTCAGCGCCTTGGAAAGCGCCGGCACGAGCACCTTGTGGCCGGCGGCAAGACTCGAAATGCCGATCACATGGACGTCGTTCTCGATCGCTTCGCGGGCGGCCTCTTCCGGCGTCTGGAAGAGCGGCCCCACATCGACGTCGAAGCCAAGATCGGCGAAGGCTGTCGCGATCACCTTGGCGCCCCGGTCGTGACCGTCCTGCCCCATCTTCACCACCAGCATGCGGGGACGGCGGCCTTCTGTCTCGGCAAAGGCCTCGATATCCTTCTGAATATTCATGAAGCGATCATCTCCTTCATAGGCGGAACCATAGACGCCCGAGATGGATTTGATTTCCGCGCGGTGACGGCCGAACACGGCCTCCATCGCATCGGAGATTTCGCCGACCGTGGCGCGGGCCCGCGCCGCCTCGATGGCAAGCTCGAGCAGATTCCCGCCCGACTTCGCACCCGCCGTCAGCGCCTCGAGCGCCGCGGTGCATTTCGCTTCGTCGCGTTCCTCACGCAGCTTCTTGAGACGCGCCACCTGAGAGTTCAGCACCTTGGTGTTGTCGATATCGAGAATGTCGATCGGATCCGGCTCGGCGGGGCGGTACTTGTTCACGCCGACGATCACTTCCTCGCCGCGGTCGATGCGCGCCTGACGACGCGCGGCAGCTTCTTCGATCTTGAGCTTGGGCATGCCGCTTTCGACGGCCTTGGTCATGCCGCCCAGCTCTTCCACTTCCTCGATGAGCTTCCAGGCTTCCTCGGCCAGCGAATGGGTCAGCGTCTCGACATAGTAGGAACCGCCAAGCGGGTCGATGACGTTGTTTATGCCCGTTTCATGCTGGATCACGAGCTGCGTGTTGCGCGCGATACGCGCCGAGAAATCCGTCGGCAGGGCAATTGCTTCGTCCAGCGCATTGGTATGCAGGCTCTGCGTGCCGCCCAGCACGGCGGCCATCGCCTCGATCGTGGTGCGGATCACATTGTTGTAGGGATCCTGCTCAGTGAGCGACACACCGGAGGTCTGGCAATGCGTGCGCAGCATGGAAGATTTCGGGTTCTGCGGCTTGAACTCCGACATCACCCGCGCCCAGAGAAGACGCGCCGCGCGCAGCTTGGCCACTTCCATGAAGAAATTCATGCCGATGGCGAAGAAAAAGGAAAGACGCGGCGCAAAATCGTCCACGCCCAGCCCGGCGGAAAGCGCAGCGCGCACATATTCGCGGCCGTCGGCGATGGTAAAGGCCAGCTCCTGCACCTGCGTCGCCCCGGCTTCCTGCATGTGGTAGCCGGAAATCGAGATGGTGTTGAAGCGCGGCATGTTCTTCGAGCAATAGCCGATAATGTCCGCAATGATCCGCATGGAGGGTTCGGGCGGATAGATATAGGTGTTGCGGACCATGAACTCCTTCAGAATGTCGTTCTGAATGGTGCCCGACAGCTTGTCCTGCGAAACGCCCTGCTCTTCCGCCGCGACGATGTAATTCGCCATGACGGGGATCACTGCGCCGTTCATCGTCATCGACACCGACATCTCGTCGAGCGGAATGCCGTCGAAGAGGATTTTCATGTCCTCCACGCTGTCGATCGCGACGCCCGCCTTGCCGACATCGCCCACCACGCGCGGATGATCGCTGTCATAACCGCGATGGGTCGCCAGATCGAAAGCGACCGAAAGGCCCTTCTGACCCGCTGCCAGATTGCGGCGATAGAAGGCATTGGACTCTTCGGCCGTCGAAAAGCCCGCATACTGACGGATGGTCCAGGGCCGACCCGCATACATGGTCGCCTGCGGGCCGCGCGTATAAGGCGCAAAGCCGGGCAACGTATCGGCATCGAAGCCTTCCCCGGCAAGTTTCTCCAGATCCTCGGCCGTATAGAGCGCCTTGACGTCGATCCCTTCAGGCGTATGCCAGACGAGGCTGTCCGAGCCCGCCCCCTTGGTCTGCTTGGCAACCGCCTCTTCCCAGTCTTTCAACGTCTTTTTATCGGCCATGGTCACTGTCCCGTACGAACGCTGCCGCAGCCGCGAGAGCTGCAGGATTTATCCCTAAATTTGGCGCGGAGTATCGACAATCGGACCCAGCCGGTCAAACCGCGCCCATACCCCCTCCTCAAAAGCAACGCGCCGCAACGTCAGCACGCCTCTACCTGAGGATATTCCTGAAAATATCGTCACCATATCACCCTTCGAAATCCGCCCCGCAGCCTGTATGGTCACGCTCAAATTGGAAGGTGGGAGAAATCGGAATGCTTAATAAGGGCAATCGGCTGGCCTTGACCTTGATCGTGCTTGTGGCGGCGTCGCTGGGCATAACGGCCTGCAGCGACTCCCCCGGCTCCATGCGCCGGACCAAGGACGGCAAACTCGTCCCCACACTCGCCGGCCAGGATCCGCTGGGCACGCTCTATGCCGGCTCGGTCCAGAAAGCCGAAAGAGGCGACTGCGGCCAGGATACCATGGATGTGCTGACCTGCTTTGCCTATCGCGGCCACGGCTATGAGGGCGCCCAGACCGCGCTCGGCCAATGCCTGATCCAAAAGGGCAACGAGGCATCCGGCATCCAGTGGATCGAACGCGCCGCCAATGCCGGCTGGGCGGACGCGCAGAAGGACCTTGCCCTGCACTACGCAACCGACGGCGCGGATGCACCCTCCGCCATGGTAAAAGGCGCATTTTGGGCCCGCCTTTACAGCCGCAACGCCGCACTGCTCTCCCTCGGCGTAACGCCCGACCCGGACGTCGCGGAGAAATTTCGGGGAAAACTGACGACTGAGCAGGCCAAAACCGTGCTGGACCGCCTCAATGCCTGGTATCCGGAATATTGGACGGCCACCAGCCTGCCGGATCAGAAAATCCGTACATCCTGCCAAGTCGAAAGCCGGCCGCGGCAGCGCCCGGATCTGGACGAACTCAGGACGACACCGAACCCTTATTAACGCCGGAGCACACGGGGACCCTGCCCGTTCAGGGAAACTTTACGTCTTGTTACTACCACTTGAGGGCTGGGCATTTTGATCGGAGGGCCCCGTCTCGATGGTGGAAAAGGCGCGAGAAAGGCAGAAGGAAAACGCTTCAGCGCGTTTCCGAACAATGCTGTCCGGCGCCAGAGCGGAAAGCACCAATATCGACGATGGCGAAAAGAGTGCAATTCGGCGCGAGCAGATCGCGTCGATGGTCCACGCCTACCGCCACTTCCCCTTCCTGTTTCCCACCTTCAGCGCGGGGCTTATCCTCACTCTGGAAAGCCGCTTCAGCTTCGACATCCTCCTGATCTGGTGGCTGGGTGTCGCCGCAGCGTCGCTCACCTATGCGCGGCTGACGGACCACATTCTCAAGCAAGGTCTGTATTCACGCGACTGGTCCGAGCCCATGCTGCTGTGCCTGCTGGCCACGGACGTTACCTGGCTTCCCGGCATCTATCTCTTCTGGGTACCTGAAGACCCGCTTCAATGCTTGACGCTCATGGTCGCAATGCTGGTCGTAGTGACCCTGTCCGTCTTCACCGGCAACGCAACGCGCAAGACCCTGATCGGCGCCTCTGCGCCTGCCATGATGGCGGCCCTGATTGCCGGCGCAGCATCGGGAGAGCCGATCTTCATGATGGTGTCGTTCGGCTTTCTGCCCGCCTATGGCTTCCTCCTCCATATTGCCGACACCACCAGGCGATCCGACTTCGAAACGTTGTCGCTGCGCCTCAGCAATGCAAAACTGATCGAGGACCTCGCCGCGGCCCGCGACCGCTCCGAAACCGCGCGGCGGAATGCCGAAACAGCCTTTCGACGCAGCCATCGCGACGAAGCGCAATTCAGGTCGCTGGTCGAGAAGGGCTTCGACGCTCTCGTCATCACCGACCGCGACGGCATCGTCAAATTCGCTTCGCAAGGCATCAGGGAACTTGGATACGTTCCCGAGGAGATGCAGGGCCGACACCTGAGAGACCAGGTGCCGGAAGACCAGAAGCCGCAGGTAGACGAAGCGCTGCAGACGGCCGTGGCCGCAGAAGCGCCCGCCGATCTCGCCGAACTCCCCTTACGCGACCCGACCACCGGCAAAATTCGCTGGATCGAGGCCTCCGCCATCAATCTTCTCGACGATCCCGCGGTCAGCGGCATCCTCATCAATATCCGCGACATCTCTCACCGCAAACGCACGGAGAACGAACTGCGCCACCAGTTCAACGTGTTGCAGAAGCTGGCAACCGGCGCATCGCTCGCGGAAATCATGATCCAGCTGGCGCTGGGCGCGGAGGAAACCACGCCCGACAGCCGGGCGGCGGTCTTCCTCGTCGACGGTCAGGGCGATTTGACCACATGCGCCGCGCCCAGCATGCCCGCGGACTTTGCCGATTCCATTGCGAATATCTGGCCGCACCTGAAGGCAGGGAGCTTCGGCAGCGCCACCATGAATGGCGAACAGATCGTGGTGACGGATCTTCAATCGATCGAAATGCACGGTAAGGTGGTCGCGGATTTCAGCATCGCCGCGGACATCCAGACAATCTGGTTCCAGCCGATCTTGATAGGAAAGGGGACTGTTGCGGGCGCTTTTGCCCTCTATTTCCGCGACAATCGCTGGCCCTCCGATGCGGACAATGATTTCCTGCGCGGCGCAACCAATATCGCCGGGATTACCATCGAGCGCCGCCGCGCCGAGCAGAACCTGCGGCGCGCCACCGAGGCCGCGGAACTCGCCAATCGCGCGAAAACCAAATTTCTCGCCAATATGAGCCACGAACTGCGCACGCCGCTCAACGCCATTATCGGTTTTTCCGAAATCATGCGCGAAGAGATGTTCGGCCCCGTCGGCACCGATGTTTACAAGAACTACGCCGCCGATATCCATGACAGCGGGCGGCACCTGCTGAGCGTCATCGACGACATCCTCGACATCTCGAAAATCGAGGCCGGGCGCTACACGCTGGAAGAAAGCGAACTCGACCTGAACGAAATCATCGCCTGGTCTATCGAGCTGACGCGCCCGAAAGCGCAGGAAAAGCGGCTGAATATCTGTCGCGAAGCACCGCCTCATATGCCGCATTTCATGGGCGACCAGAGAGCGCTGCGGCAGATCCTGCTGAACCTCCTCTCGAATGCGATCAAGTTCACACCGGAGGACGGCGCTATTCATGTGGGGCTGGAAAAGAACCCCGAGGGCGGCCTCACCCTCTACGTCCGGGACAATGGCGCCGGCATTCCGCCCGAAAACCTGAAGGAAGTCGTGGAGCCTTTCGCACAGGTCGGCGATACAACCTCGCGCGACCATGGCGGAACGGGCCTAGGCCTTTCCATCACCCGTTCGCTGGCGGAAATGCATGGCGGGTCGCTGACGCTGGAAAGCGAACTTGGCTGCGGCACAAGAGTTGCCGTCAACCTGCCCGCCTCCCGTCTGATCCAGACGGATCAAACCCCGAAAACAGAAACGGCCGCAAACGGCTGATACCGATTGCGGCCGCTACCTGTTTTGGCGGGAACCCTATTCCGCAGCTTTTTTCTGCTTCTGGCTAGCCCCGATGAAGCCGAAGAGGTGACCGCCCACCTTGCGGATCTGGATCTCCTCCGCACCTTCCGTGATGCGGTAGCGCCTGTGATGCCGGTAGATATGCTCGAACGGCTTATGGCGCGAATACCCCATGCCGCCATGCACCTGCATCGCGAGATCGGCCGCCTGGCAAACCAGCCGGTTCGCCCGGTAGTTGCACATGGACACTTTGTCCGAAAGGTGGCGCGCCACTTCCTTCTTGGACATCTGGTCCATCTGCCAGGCCGTCTTGTAGATCAGCGAGCGGATCATCTCGGCTTCCGTATGCGCTTCCACAAGCGGAAACTGGATGGCCTGGTTCGACGCCAGCGGCTTGCCAAAAGGCGCGCGCTGCTTGGCGTATTTCACACTCTCATTGATGCAGTACTGCGCCGCACCGACGCCTGACGCCGCCTGGCGGATACGGTTTTCATGCACAAAATGCTGGGCAAGCTCGAGCCCCCGGTCCGGATCGCCGAGGATCGCCGTTTCCGGCACCCACACATCGGTGAAGGAAACGCGCGGATGATCGGTCGGCATGTTGAGGGTCCAGTAGTACTCCTCGACTTTCACGCCGGGCGTATCTGTCGGAACGATGAAACAGGCAATCCCGATCGGGTCACCGTCATTGCCACCGATCCGCGCGAACACGAAGTCATGCGTCGCGACATGCATGCCCGTATTCCACATCTTCTCGCCATTGATGAGCCAGCCATCGACGCCGTCGCGCTTTTCCGGCTTCGCATGGGTGTCCATCCAGGTCGCATCCGAGCCGTGTTCGGGTTCGGTCAGGCCGAACGCGACGCGGACCGAGCCGTCCAGCGATCCCGGAATGAACGTCTTTTTCTGCTCATCCGTACCGAAATCGCGGAACATCAGCACCGTGGGAAAATTCCCGACGATCGAACTTTCGTTCTGAAGGTCGTTGTGCAGGCCCAGGCCCTTCGCCGCCAGATGCTCGCGGATGACGGCCATTCCGAGATTGGTGCCATCCTTGCCGCCATATTCTTTCGGCAGCGCATAGCGAAGGTGGCCGGCCTCATCGGCGCGTTTGCGCATCTTGCCCAGAAGCTCCTCCCATTCATGGCGGGGAAGCCCTTCATTGTCCCAGTCCGTGCGGGCATGTTCGCGGCGATGGTCGAAGAAGCGGATATTGTCGTCCCGCTCCTCCAGCGGCTTGATTTCCTTCTCGATGAAGACGTCGAGCTCGGCCAGATAGTCCGTCAGCTCTTTCGGCAAGGTGAAGTCCATTGCAATCCTCCCATGGATTTCGGGCCTGTTCCGGCCCGTTTTTCAATAGCGAATAGGGTCACTATAGACTTCCAACAGGCCCGCGAAAGGCCCGGAAAACCTGCCCCAGCATGCCCCTGCGTTAACCCCTTGTCCGCCTAACTCGTTGTGGGCACACAAGATTTAGCCGTGAACGAAAACGGAAGATGGAACGGTCATCGATTCGGACATGATTCGTTCGCGCAATATTCCGAAAGTTAACGCCGCAGTTCTTAACGTGACATTCCGTCACGCTCGCCGCGCCCGGCATTGCGGGCGCGGCAGGATCGAAGAGACTTGCACACACCCCGTTTTGTGAGATGGTGCCGACAGCATCATGAGTAGCGCGTCCACCTCCACCGCAGACCAAAACGAACGGGCCGCCATCGCGGCACGCCGGCCGGTCACGGCGGTTCTCGGCCCCACCAACACCGGCAAGACCCATCTCGCCATCGAACGCATGCTCGGCCATCAATCGGGCATGATCGGCCTGCCGCTGCGCCTGCTCGCGCGCGAAGTCTATGACAGGGTCGTAAGGGCCAAGGGCGCGCGCGAAGTCGCTCTTATCACCGGTGAGGAAAAGATCGCGCCGCCTACCGCGCGCTATTTCATCTGCACGGTCGAAGCGATGCCGCAAGACCGGGAAGTGGACTTCGTCGCCATCGACGAAATCCAGCTCGCCGCGGATCGTGAGCGCGGCCACACCTTCACCGACAGGCTGCTGCGCTGCCGGGGCCGCCACGAGACCATGCTGATGGGCTCGGATACGGCGCGGCACCTGATCGGCCGGCTCTTGCCGCGCACCCGGTTCATCAACCGGCCCCGCTTCTCGGAACTTGCCTGGACCGGCTCGAAGAAACTGACGCGCCTGCCCCGCCGCAGCGCCATCGTCGCGTTCTCCGCCGACCAGGTTTACGCCATCGCCGAACTCATCCGCCGTCAGCGCGGCGGCGCGGCCGTGGTGATGGGCGCGCTGAGCCCGCGCACCCGCAACGCCCAGGTCGCTCTCTACCAGTCGGGCGACGTCGACTTCCTCGTCGCCACGGACGCCATCGGCATGGGCCTCAACATGGATGTGGACCATGTGGCCTTCGCCTCCACCGCGAAATTCGACGGACGCCAGCATCGCCCGCTCAGGGTCGCGGAACTGGCGCAGATCGCCGGCCGTGCCGGGCGCTATATGAATGACGGCACTTTCGGGGTCACCGCGGACGCCGTTCCTCTGGTCGATGACATGATCGAGCGGATCGAAAATCACCAGTTCGATGCCGACCAGGTCTTCCAGTGGCGCAATCCCGATCTCGATTTCGCCTCAATGGATGCGCTGATCCGCAGCCTCGAAGTCCCGCCCCGCCAGCATGGGCTGACGCGCGGCCCGGTAGCCGACGACCTTGAGGCGCTGACCCGCATGAGCCGCGACCATGAGGTTCGCGACGCGGCAGCCAGCCCTCACGCCATCCGGAAGCTCTGGGAAGTGGTGCAACTTCCCGATTTCCGCAAAACGATGGCCAGCGAGCACGCAACCCTTCTGTCCAGGATCTATCTGTTCCTGATGCAGCCCGAGGGACGGATCCCGGACGACTGGTTTTCCACCCAGCTCGGACGCCTGGACCGCACCGATGGCGACATAGACACACTGGCCGCCAGGCTGGCGCATATGCGCACATGGAGCTATGTATCCAATCGTTCCGGCTGGTTGCATGATCCTGTGCATTGGCAGGAGCGCGCGCGTACGATAGAGGATAAGCTTTCGGATGCGTTGCATGAGCGGCTGACGCAGCGGTTCATCGATCGTCGCACAAGCGTGTTGATGAAGCGGCTACGCCAGAAAGAGGATTTAATGGCGGCGGTTAACAGTGACGGTGAGGTCCTAGTCGAGGGCGAATTCGTGGGTCGTCTTCAGGGGTTCGTTTTCGTACCCGACCCGAGGGCGGAAGGGGTCCATGGCAAGGCGCTTCGCGCCGCCTCCGATGCTGCGCTGGCGCTGGAGATCAATGCCCGCGCGGCGCGCCTGACGGCGGCGCCCGATGCCGATATCCATCTTTCAGAGCACGGAAGGATCATCTGGGAAGGCCAGCCGGTCGCCAGCCTTCACGCAGCCGACGATCCGCTTTTGCCTCGCGTGGAATTGATTGCGGGCGATGAACTGACAGGGCCGCCCAAGGAAAATCTCCAGACCCGGCTTCAGGCGTGGACGCGCATGCACGTCAACCAGGTCCTTGCGCCGCTGACGGGCATGCGGGACGCCGAAGATGTCGAAGGACTTGCCCGCGGGGTGGCTTACCGCCTGGTCGAGAATTTCGGATCGCTCCGCCGCGAAGCCGTATCGGAAGATATCCGCGCCCTCGACCAGAATGCGCGCGGCCAATTGCGCAAGCATGGCGTGCGTTTCGGCGCCTACACGATTTTCATGCCGGCCTTGCTGAAGCCCGCGCCCGCGCGGCTGTTGCTCACGCTTTGGGCGCTGGCCCGCAAGGGGGTCGAGGATCCCTTCGCGGACCTTCCCGCCCCGCCCACGCCCGGGCTCACCTCCGTACCGGCGGACAAGACCGCGCCCGAAGGCTTTTACGATGTGCTGGGCTTCCGCGTCTGCGGCGAGCGTGCCGTGCGTGTCGATATGCTGGAACGCCTAGCCGACCTGATCCGGCCGGTGATTGCCGAACGCCGCTATAATGGCGGCTTCGTCGTCAATCCCGACATGATGTCGCTTGTGGGCTGCTCGGGCGAGGAATTCGCCAGCCTGCTGCGCGGTCTGGGCTATCGCTCGCAAATGGAAAAGGTGAAGCTGCCGAAAGAAGAAGTCGTGGCAGCACAACCGGCGTCCGGAGAGCAGACTGAGACCGCGTCCGGCACGCAACCGGACACGGCTTCCGAAACCGGTGATGCAACGGCAAACGACGCGCCCGCGGCCGACACCCCGCCAGAAACAGAACCGGAAACGCTAGAAGCACCAACGGAAGCAGCTGCGACGCCTGAGGTGCCCGTTGCTCCGACAGAAGCTGCCCCAACCGATACTGACGCGCCGGAAGCGCCGACCGTCGATACATCCGAAGCCCCGGCGACGGAAACATCGCCGGAAGCCGCTCCGGCAAGCGATGCAGCTCCTGCCGAAACGCCAGCCGGTGAAGCACCGCAAGCTGCCCCAGCGTCTGAAACGGTCGCAACCGGCACCGCGCCCGAAGCGGAAGCCGCAAATGCGGAATCCGGCGAGACCGAAACTGTGGAGCTTGAAATCTGGCGTCCCCAAAGGCGGCACCAGGGCGGCAAACCGCAAAGGCAGGCCCGGCGCGACGATGACCAGCCACGCCGGCGGCGCCCCAAAGGCGGCGACAAAAAGGGCGGTGCGGAAACCCGGTCGGGCAAGCCGCCCCGCAAGGATGGCGGCCCCAAGAAGCCGCGCAACAATCGCGGCCATGGAAAACCGGAACGCGAAAAAGCGCCCGATCCCGACAGCCCCTTCGCAGCGCTTGCCGTTCTGAAGGACCGCCAGAAGCAGAACTGACACCCGGCAGATGCCCTCATCGCGCGACAAGGACGGCCCATCTCCGCAAGACGGACCCCATGAGGCCGCCCCCCATGAAGCGGGTCAGAGGGTCGACCGATGGCTCTGGTATGCACGCTTTGCCAAGACACGCAGTATTGCCGCGACGCTCGTCCGGAGCGGCAAGATGCGCGTCAGCGGCGACCGTATATCGCGGCCGAGCCGGCTTGTAAGGCCGGGCGATGTGCTTACCTTTCCTCTAGGAGCGCATATCCGTGTCATACGGATCAGGGGGCTTGGAACGCGGCGTGGCCCCGCGCCCGAAGCAAGAGAGCTCTATGACGACCTCGACCCGCCGCCCGAACGCCGTGCAACGCCGGATTCCGACGGATCCGCTTCCCGGCAATCTTCCCCTTCACAGACAGCGGCCAGAGCCCCCGGTGCCGGACGCCCGACCAAAAGGGAACGCCGGGCCACCGACCGCCTGAAATCGGACGGATCGCTAGAGGAGAAATAATTCTCCATTTTTTATCCGTGGTTGAAGAGGTCTCACCACTCGTGTATGGACAAAACGAATGATCGAAAAACTCAAATCCTTCCTCCAGGGAGCTCCAAGCGAAGCCGAGGACAAATCGGACGAGTTGCAGATCGCCGTCGTCGCCCTGCTGATCCGGGCGGCAACGACGGACGCGAAGTTCGGCGAGGAGGAGCGTGCGGCCATTCGCCGGATTGCTCTCCAGTCCTTTTCGCTCGAAGAAAAGGATCTGGACCACCTGATCGGCGAGGCCGAAAACGCCGAAAACGAAACCATGGATCTCCACCGCTGGGTGCAGACCATAAAAAAGGCTTATGACGAGGAAGAGCGCATAGGTCTGATCGAAAAGATGTGGGAAGTGGTGTATGCCGACGGCGTACTCGACGACTACGAAGCCAATTTGTTGCGGCGCGTCGCGGGGCTGATATACGTTCCCGACCGCGCGTCGGGGCAAGCCCGGCAGCGTGTTTTGGCGCGGCTCGGCCTGGAATAAGGCCAGGGTCTAGGAATTGAAGCGGCACGGGCATGAAAGCCCCGCCGGATGACCGTACAGATCGCCGCCAGCGGAGCGGCATCTGCGATTTGGAGTGTGCGATGACCTATATCGTGACTGAGGCATGCATTCGCTGCAAATACATGGATTGCGTGGAAGTCTGCCCCGTGGACTGCTTCTATGAGGGTGAGAACATGCTGGTCATCCACCCCGATGAATGTATCGATTGCGGCGTCTGCGAGCCGGAATGCCCGGCCGAAGCCATCAAGCCGGACACCGAGCCCGGCCTGGAGAAATGGCTGGAACTCAATACGGAATACGCCTCCAAATGGCCGAACATCACCATCAAGCGGGACGCGCCCGAGGATGCCGACGATATGGCCGGGATCGACAACAAGTTCGAGAAATTCTTCAGCGCCGAGCCCGGCGAAGGCGATTGAGCGGCAAGTCGAATAGATAATTAGATCTATAACAACGGGGCGGCCGGAACGGGCCGCCCCTTTTGTTTCCGCACCGCATGAATCGTCCGTTTACGACGCAAAAAGACCGAAATTCCGCCTATCCCACTGTGTTAACTGCGTTTTTGCCGGGGATATCTTCCAATTTCACGCTTTTCGTGCTATAGAAAAGCAACGTAGGAATCCCGCGCAGTTAACGCTGACGCGAACCGAGCATAGAGGCTGTTACCCTCAAAGGCGGAGCTCGAAGCGCTTCGCCTTTCGCCTGTCCTTCCAGGCGTCCCTGAAGCGGAGCGGGCCTTGTCGGTTGACTGAAACGGTAATTTTCGCCGGATCGGTCAACGGCCCCGCAGGAAGAGTGCTTGCCCGGAACACCGTTTCGGACATCCTCCTCGTTCGCTGAAAGAAGCCCTGCCCTTATCGGCTGTGGCTCCGGGTACACCAGCCCCTGTTGTCGGCAGATCGGTCGAAACTCCGTTTGGGTTTCCTGGAAACTTTTGAGCAAGGCAGAGCTGCTTCTCCAATTCCGTGACTCGAATATTGGCGGGATCCCGACCGGACCGGCGGGCGCATTGGAAGTTGGCACTGCCGAAGACATGGCCTGGCGACAGACCGGAATGATGGCCCGGAATGGCCGGCGGACTGGATCCGCCAAAGGCTCCGGCCAATGAAGGAAAAATCGATGGCGACGAATACCAAGAAGGCTGCGAAAACCACGTCCAAGGCCTCCACCGGGCGGGCCAAACCGGCCGCATCCCGGACGGCCAAGACGGCGACCAAGGCCAAAGCGGCAAAACCCGCGTCGAAGCCGAAGGCAGCGTCGGCCAAAGCCGCGACGGCCAAAACCAAGGCGACGAAAACCGCCCCCGCGGCGAAACCCGCAGCCAAGAAGACGATATCGAAGGCAAGCACCGCCAAGAAGCCGTCCGCCAAGCCCGCGGCCGCCAAATCGACGGCGACAAAATCCACGGCAACCAAGGCGACGGCCAAGAAGGCGACGACCGGCAAGACGGCCAAACCCGCTGCAAAGCCCGCGGCGGCGAAGAAGCCTGCGGCCAAATCCACGACCAAGGCAGCCGGCAGCAAAACCACGGCGGCAAAATCGGCCAATAGCAGCAAGCTGAAAGACGCGGTGCAGAAGGCCAACGAAAAATCCGCTGCCGCCAAATCGGCTGCCAAGGCGAAGGAAACGGCCAAGCCGAAAGAGACCGCAAAGCCCAAGGAGGCCGTGAAGGCGAAGGAGCCTGCCAAGGCCCCCGCGGCGAAGGTGGAGAAGCCGAACTTCAAGGCCAAGGAATTCGTGGTCTATCCGGCGCATGGTGTCGGGCAGATCCTGGAAATCGAAGAGCAGGAAGTGGCCGGCCATACGCTGGAACTGTTCGTCATCAACTTCGACAAGGAGAAGATGGTCCTGCGTGTGCCGACCAACAAGGCGACCGCTGTGGGCATGCGCAAGCTGTCGGACGCCAATGTGGTCGATTCCGCCATCGAAACGCTGCGGGGCCGCGCGCGCATCAAGCGCACCATGTGGAGCCGTCGTGCGCAGGAATATGAGGCCAAGATCAACTCCGGCGACCTGATCTCCATCGCCGAGGTGGTCCGCGACCTCTATCGCTCCGAGCGCCAGCCCGAACAGTCCTATTCGGAACGCCAGCTCTACGAAGCCGCGCTCGACCGCATGGCCCGCGAAGTCGCCGCCGTGGAGCGCGTCGGCGAAGATGTGGCGATCGAAAAGGTCGAGAAAGCCCTGCAGGGCGACAATAAGACCTCTTCCAAGTCGGAGGAAGAGAGCGAAGCTGCCTGATCCGCGAAACCGCTTATTCTGAAAGGCCCGGCTCACGCCGGGCCTTTTTTGTGCGCCCTCGCCCTCCCGCCCGACAGGAGGTTGATCCGAAACGCTTTCCCGGCCGTAGCAAGACCGGAAGGGCATTCGCCACACGCCTTTCCGCGAGAATTCCCCCGGCCAAGGCAGGAGAGGCTCACATGACGCATCAGGAAACCGGCGACAGCCAGAGCGCCAACCGTCGTTTCACGAAGCAAGCCATGAACGTGCCCCTGCTGGAGCCCGAGCGCGAGTTCGAACTCGCCTGTCGATGGAAAGACGAGCGCGACGAGAAAGCGCTTCACGAACTCACCAGCGCCTATATGCGGCTCGTCATCTCGCTGGCGACCAAATTCCGCAATTACGGCCTCCCCTATGCCGACCTTGTACAGGAGGGGAATGTCGGGCTGATGCAGGCCGCCGCCCGGTTCGAGCCTGAACGGGGCGTGCGCTTTTCCACATATGCGCGCTGGTGGATCAGAGCCTCCATCCAGGACTATGTCTTACGCAACTGGTCGATCGTACGCACCGGCACGACGGCCGCGCATAAATCCCTTTTCTTCAATCTGCGCCGCCTGCGCGCGATGATCGACAATGGCGGCCGCGAAAATCTTTCGGAGGACGAACGCATCTTCATCGCCGAAAAGCTCGGCGTGGGCGTCAAGGATGTGGAGGCGATGCAGGCCCGCCTTTATGCCGGCGACAGGTCTCTCAACGCCCCCTTGCGGGATGCGGAAACGGAAGAGGGATCGCTTGAATGGCAGGACATCCTTGCCTGCGACCGCGCATTGCCGGAAGAAGCCGTCATGGAAACCCATGACGGTCTCCGGCGGTCTGAATGGATCGAGGAGGCAATGGGAACCCTGAGCGAGAGAGAGCGCCTCATCGTTCGCGAACGCAGGCTTCAGGAAGATACCGTAACGCTCGAAACACTTGGGCACCGTCTCGGCATTTCGAAAGAACGCGTCCGGCAGATCGAGCATCACGCCATCGACAAGATACGCAAGGCCCTGCTGGAAAAACTGCCCACCACCAGCGAAGCGGCGCTAGCGGACTTCACAGGCTGACAAGCCGTCTCTTACCGGGTGATGATCTTCACACGCTCGCCGGCACGCAATGTCTGGGCCGCATCGAGACCGTTCAACACCCGAAAGCGCTGCTCGCGATAGGACGAAAACGCCATCCGCCTGGCGACAGAGGCAACCGTCTGTCCGGAACGGACTTTCACGATCTTCACACGCCGCGGCTTTACGCGGGACGCCTGCGCTTTGCTGATCCGGTGAAAACTTCCGACCAGGCTTTGCAGCGCTTTGTCATACCGGCCGCCAACCTGCGGCAGCGTACCGAGCAGGAAGCGATAGACCCGTGTCGGCGAATATTCGATCACCACGAGCTTGGCATTGTAGTTATTCACGCGGGCGAGCGCGCTCGCCGCATTCATGCCGTTGAGCTTGAAGCGACGCAGATTGCCGATCCTCACATTCCTCGCCCAGCTATTCGCCAGATAGGACGCGACCGGCACCCCCGCCGGTTTGGTCGCGCCATCGAATTTTGCAATCGTCTTTTCAGGCCCCGTCACCATCACGGCCTGGGTCGAGTTCGAAATCCGGAACCCCTTCGGCGCCGAGAACGAGAAACGCAACTGCGGATGGACGAAACGATTGCCGTCGACAATCCCTTGCGAGGGACTGTCGCCATAGATCATCCCGTTGATATGGCTGAGATAGTCATTCCGGTTCCGGCGGCCCTTGCCCGGCGCGATACCGCTCGCCCGGGCCTCGGCACGCGCCGCTCTGACCCGGTCCGGCGTCGGCGGATGGCTCGCAAACCAGCTCGTGCCGCCGCCACTCTGCGACCCGGCCAAGCGGGCCTGGAGCTTCATCTCGGCATCCATGCTGTGCAGAAAATCCGCCTGCGCGAAAGGGTCGTAGCCGCTTCGCGCCAGCGTCCGGACGCCAAGCTTGTCGGCTTCGTATTCCTGGTCGCGCGAATAGCTGGCGAGGAAGCCTTTTTGCCCCACCCCCAGAACCTGGCTCACCACATCATTGCCGACGACGGCCCCGACGACGGCCCCCAGAATCGATGTCCCCATGGCCGCGGTCTGCCTTTGCGCGCTGTGCCGGGCATCGACATGGCCGATCTCATGCCCCAGCACACCGGCAAGCTCCGCCTCGTCATTGACCAGCGCCAGCAGCCCGCGCGTCACATAGACATACCCGCCCGGCAGCGCGAACGCATTGACGACATCGCTGTCCAGAACCGTGGTGCGGTAGCGGACACGTTTGTCCGAAGACGCGGCGATACGTGCGACGACGCCGGCGACATATCCGCCCAGCGCATCATTGTCGTAAACGCCGCCATAGGCCTTAACGATCTTGGGGTGCGTTTCGGCCCCGACACGCGCTTCCTCCGCCTCCGACATGAGCGGCACGAATTGCATCGAGCCCGTCGATGAATTGACCGCGCACCCTGCAAGGCTGAAAAGGCTGAGACCGATCACCGCCAGATGCCGCCAGGTTCCGGCGAGCTTGGGCATATTTCGTATTCCGGGTTTCGACAACGTCATTGAGCGCTCAGCAATTCCACCTGCTCTGGATGCGTGACCACGATCTCCGGCCCATTATAGCGATCGATCCAGCCTCGCACGCGCAGGCGCTTTCCCACCACCGGCATCTCCCCGCCCCGATCGGCCAGAAGACCCGCCCACTCGCTTTCGTTGAAGAGTTTAACCTGCCGCGGAGGCACCGTCACCGTGAAGTCGGTCTGATAGCGCTCGCCGAAATTCAGATAGAGGCGCCCCCGGACAAGAGCCGCTTTCTGCACATTTCCTTCAACGAGCTGAAAACTGTCGGCCAGTCCATTGAGCTCCTCGACGCGGGCGGCATCGCGTATCGCATAATAAGGCAGCGCCCATATGCCTGTGCGTCGCGCCCTCGCCTCCTTTTCAGAGGCCAGAAGTCTGTCCACACACAGACGATTGTCCGGGAAGCTGTAGACGCGCGCATAGCCGGTGCGGAGCATTTCGGCCTGCAGCCAGACCGGCTTTTCCTCATGCGTGACCAGCTGGGCAAGCTCTCTTCCGTGCCGGTCCTGCCCTGTTTCCCCGCGATAAAGCGTAACGGTTTTGCCTGCCGACAGCCGAACCAGCTCATCGCGGGCTTCGTCGGCCAGCGGCCAGGCGACGAACCCCTTTCGCCCCAGTGGAAGCTTGGGAGCCTGAATGCCGGCAAGGCGGACCTGCCGGCCATCGTCCAGCACAACGGTATCGCCATCCACAACCTCGACGACCCGTGCCTCGCCAACCGCCCGGAACGCGCAGCCGGTTGCCTCCACGGGGTTGCCGGGTGAAGCGTCTGCGGCCAGTGCGCCGGAAACGGAAATCGGGATGGAGAATGAGATCGAAAGAAAAACGGAAACGAGAAATGCGAAGCAGCCGGCGGCAATTCGGCAGCCGGACGTCCGGATCAAACCTCGTTCAGTCTCTGGCAGAGTCATCCGCTGTTCGCAGGGCGATGATGGCAGCTTCGGTTCGGTTGCGCACGCCCAGCGCCGAAAGGATCGCATTGACATGCAGCTTCACCGTAGCGACCGATATGCCGAGCAGGGAAGCGATTTCCTGATTGGACCGCCCCTTGCCGATCTCCACCAGCACTTCCCGCTGGCGCGGGGTGAGCTTCTGCTGGCTGCCGGCGCTGAAGGAAGCAGGGTCTTCCGCAAAACCTTCCGCACCTTCCTGTAGAAGCGCATCCGGCAGGTAGCGCCCACCCATCTCAATCAATCGTAGCGCGCTCTCGACAAGACTGATGGGCGCCCCCTTGGGGATGAAGCCCGCAAGCCCCATCGCCATGGCGCTTCTGATCGCGGACGGCGTATCGCGCTCGCCGAAGACAACGATCTTGCCCTGCAGCTTGCCGCACAATGTTTTGAGGGTACTGCCATCCTGCTGCAGCACAGTGGACAACTCGAGCAGGAATATCTCCGCGCTTTCCGCGTCCGCACTCTCCAAGAGGTCCCCGATTTCACGACGCATAATTTCCGCGTCCACATGCATGCGGGCGACGATGGAATGCAGGCCTTCGCAATAGACAGGCTGGCTGCCGGAAATGACGACCTTCATGTCATCATCCTTTCCGGGCGCGGAGCAAACCGCTGATCGATACAATCATTAAGTGCGTCAAACTGAGAAATACAACCCATTTCAACCATAGCGAGCATAACTAAATCTCTATCCCGATTTTTCTCTATAAGCAAAGGTTTAGGCATATCGTCCGGCATCGTTACGCGGCACGAACTTTCCGGATGAGCGGAAACGGGACGGTTACGGCACCGCCCGAGGCCGGTTTTGTGATGAGGTGCAATGAAGGGGCCGCCGAGAAGCAACTCCGCCGCGCCCGCGCTTTCCGCGTTGCGATGCGATGGCCTCTGATCTAGTTTTCGCAAGGCTTGGAGACGCGCCGGATTCGACCGAACCGCAAAGTTCGGACGCCCCGCCGACCGGCCCCGTAGCTCAGCAGGATAGAGCATCAGATTCCTAATCTGAGGGTCGCAGGTTCGAATCCTGCCGGGGTCACCATTTCGCTGCCCGGCGCATGCCGGTTGCGCGGCCTGATTCCGAAAATTCGGCAAAACCCGGCCGATTTCCCCATTTGCAGGCACTGCCACCACAGCTCTCGAAACGCGCGCGGAAAAACCAAAATTTTGGTATGTCTTTGCCATACCTTGGTTTTAAACCAAAATATTTTGGTATGACAACCTGTTTTTTTGGCACATCCGAAAGGAAAGGTGTTCTGGACCTTTGGTTCCTCGCTATAGAGATGGTGTTGCGGCTATAGATGGAAGAGTTTACCGACCAGACCACGAGCACATGTCCATAACCGATCGCCTTACCGCCCTTCGGAGCCATTTCGGGCTCTCCCAAAAAGCCATGGCGGCCCGCCTCGGAATCGCGGGCAATACCTGGCAGCGCTATGAACTGTCGAACGAACCGCCCAACTCCTCGGTGTTGGCAAAGCTCGCCGCAGACGGCATCGACACCCATTGGCTGCTTACCGGCGAAGGGGCGATGCTGCACAAACGCAACGCCGCGTCGGGCGGCTTTTCGGACCTCCCCCCCTCCCGTCTGTCCGACGATGAAATGGGCGGCGGCGGTTTCGTCCGCATTCCGCATCTGCGCATCCGGACCACGGAAGACGGATTGCGCATCGACGACCTCTCGCTGGAGGGCGCGCTGGCCTTCAAACGGGACTGGCTGCGCACGGCATTCGGTACCGAGCCTGACATCCTGCTGACCGCGGAAATGGAAGGCGAGGCAATGGAGCCGACATTGCGGGACGGCGATTTGCTGCTGGTCGACACATCCCGGCCCCGCCTGCGCGGCGACGGCATCTATGCCTTCCGCGTGCAGGACATGCTCGCCATCCGTCGGCTGCAAATGAAACTCGACGGAAGCGTCGTGATTTCGTCCGACAATCCGACCGCCGGGCCGACGGAGAACTTCAACGCGGAAGATGCCTCGGCGCTGAATATCGTCGGCCGTGCAATCTGGGCGGGCGGCCGGTTCTAGACCGTCTCCGGCGTCTTTTGCGGCGTTCCAATTCCGGCCGGGCTATGACATCCTCCGCGCGCACTCACCCTCCCGCGGCGCGCCGGCTCATGACATCACGCATTCTCATCATCAAACACGGCGCCTTTGGCGACATCATGCAGGCCGAAGGCGCGCTGCGCGACATCCGCGAAAACCACCCCGGGGCCGACATCACGCTGCTGACGACCCCGGCTTTCCGAACGATCATGGAGCGCTGCCCATGGGTGGACCATGTGATGGTCGACGCGCGCGAGCCGCGCTGGCGGCTGGACCGGATGCTCGCCCTGCGCAGCCGGCTGCGCGAAGGGCGCTTCGACATGGTCTACGACCTGCAGAATTCGAAACGCACGGCCTTCTATTATCGCTGGATGCTGAAAGGCACGCCCTGGTCCGGCACGGCGCCAGGATGCAGCCACCCGCACAAGGCGCAGGCCCCCAAGACAATCCGCACGCTCGACCGGCTCGCCGGACAACTCCGGGACGCAGGGCTGAACATCAAATGGAGCCTGCATCCCGATCTCTCATGGCTCGCCGACGATGTAACGGAACTGCTGCAACAGGCGGGCGTGACGAGCCCCTATATCGTGCTCGTGCCGGGCTGCTCGGCCCGCCATCCGCAGAAACGCTGGCCGCATTACGACAAGCTGGCGGAAAGGCTGATCGGCGACGGCTGGTGTGTCGCCATGGCGCCGGGCCCTGACGAGGTGGAGCTGGCAAAAACCATTCCCGGCATCCGCATCACCGATGTGAAGGGCTTGCTCAACTGGTTCGAACTGGCGGGCGTGCTAAAAAACGCAGCCTTCGTCGTCGGCAACGACACAGGCCCCAGCCATATGGCCGCGCATCTGGGAACGCCGGGGCTTGCGCTTTTCGGCTCCTACTCGCCGGCCGAGCGGACGGGGATCATCCGGGAGAATTTCGGGGTGATCGAGGTCGAGGACCTCGCAGAACTGCCCGTGGACCGGGTACAGGCTGAAATGAAGAAGCGGCTGAAACCTCAGTCGAATTCGGTGTAGGACTTTTCCTCGACGATCGCCGAACCGGTCAGAAGGTTGATTTCCTTCTTGATGGCGGCACGCTTGTCGTTGGTCTTGTAGACCGCGCGGGCAAGCTCGACGAACTTGTCCCCGAAATCCTTGTCCGCCTCGCACTGGCGGATGTCGTCCTCGATGTCCCAGAGCGCCTCATTGACCGCTTTGAGCTCGCCCTCAAGACGCTTGAGCTCGGCGCTTTCCTGGAGGTTTTCCGACCGCGCCCGGTCCAGCACCTGAAGCTCGTGGCGCACATTCACAAGCTTGGCGGCATCGCTCATCCGCTCCGACTTGATCCTGAGAATGGTGATCTTGTCGATCAGCTCTCCCGGACCGACCTCGATCAGGATCGGTGTAACCTCTGCTGCTCCGCCCATGAGCCCCTCGCGCTGCGAAATGGATGATGTGTGTCCTATACCCAATGCGCGGGAAGCTGTCACGCCGCCCAGGACCGCCCCACCCGCCACCGTCCATCTGCCTGCGACGGGAGGGCATCTCGCGCCCTCCGCCGCCCCGGCGTATAGTCCGATCCCGGCGCGGGACGAAGCGGGGGCGCAGGCTTCAGCATTCCTCAACCCCGCCGCCCTATAACCGGTCCAGCGACAAGGCCGAAGGCCCGACAAAGGATCATGACCATGCTGGGACGCTTCCTCGCCACGCTGCGCGAGGGACTGGAATCACATCGCGATCCCCATGAACGCCGAGGGCAGGCGCGCTCGGCGCGCCCGGCGCTGATGCTCGAAATCGACGGCTATGAACACATGGCGCGGGACTGGTCGCTGAGCGGTACCGCGATCCTGGGCTTTTCCGCCAACGCCGAACCGGGCCAAATCGTCTCCGGCCGGCTGTTCTGGCGCAACGATGCGCGCCGCCTGCCCTTCGCGGCGGAACTGCTGCGGATCGAACCGGGCGGGCTTGCCGCACTGCGCTGGCTCGACCTGCCGCTCGCCATCCACCAGGAAATGGAAGCCGCCTTCGACTGAACGGCGGCGCTCCGGAAACGCTGACGCAGCGTGCGCAAGGCGCTGCGCGCACGCGTTCATGAAAGACTTTTCAAGACCTTATCCCCCTGTAGTCTCGCCCCATTCAGAATGAAAAAGGCGAGACCTCAGGGAGGGAACATGACCGACTACCAGACGCTGAAAATCGAAAAGGACGGTGCCGTCGACTGGGTGACGATGAACCGGCCCGAGGCGCTCAATGCGATGAACCCCACGCTGGTGGCGGAACTGAGCGACTATTTCGGCAGGCTCTATACCGACCATTCGGTGCGCATCGTCGTGCTGCGCGGCGCCGGCCGCGCCTTTTGCGCAGGCCTCGACCTCAAGGAACGCTCCAATGAAGGCGGCGGCAACGCGGCCGACGAAAACGGCGCCTCACCGCAGTCCGGCCTCGTCAAACAGCGCTCGATCAGCGAAATCGTGATGCGCATGCGCCGCTGCCCGCAGGCGATCATCAGCCTGATCCATGGGCCCGCCTGCGGCGGCGGCTTCGCGCTGGCGCTGGCAAGCGACATCCGCATCGCTGGCACAAGCGCGCGCATGAACGCCGCCTTCATCCGCATCGGGCTGTCGGCCTGCGATATCGGCGTGAGCTACTTCCTGCCGCGCCTGGTGGGCACGTCGGTCGCGTCGGAACTGATGATGACGGGCCGCTTCATCAAGGCGGAGCGCGCCGAGCGCGTCGGGCTCGTTTCCGAAGTGGTGCCGGACGAGAAACTCGCCGAGGCCGCGGCGCCTTACATCGAGGAAATGCTGACCACCTCGCCGCTGGGCCTGCGCCTCACCAAGGAATGCCTCAACATGTCCGTCGACGCAGGCTCGCTGGAGGCCGCCATCGCCATGGAAGACCGCAACCAGATCCTCTGTGCACAGACAAACGACATGAAGGAAGGCGTGACGGCCTTCCTCCAGAAGCGGCGGCCCAACTACGAAAACCGCTGAGTTCTGCGCTTCTCACACGCACCCGGCAGGGTTCGTTTCGCTTTCAAAATGACTCACACAAAACGTTACAAACCCTGACCGACCCCACACATCTCTACGCAAGTCGCGTTGAGTAACACGGGCCCTCCGATACCTTCAGGGGTGTCGGAAGCGGCCAGACCGAATGTCTCCACCGAGGGGACGGAGACTTGAAAAGCCGCTTCCTCCCCCCTCTCCGGAGGGGTTGAAAATGGGGCTCCCGGGAGCCTCGCCATTTGGAGGAGAGAGCAAATGGAAAGCTTCGCAGACCACGTCAGCGCCCGTCTTGCCGAACGGACCCGTTACACCCCGGCCGACCGCACCCCCAACGCCCGCGCCGCTCGCGCCTGGCATGCGAGCGAAGCCCCCCGCCGGCAGGACGCCTTTGCCGCGATGAGCGGGAACTGGGCGGCAGAAAAAGGCCTGGAAGTGCGCAGCCTGGCCCGCTTCGCCGGCTGGACCGGCATGGGCGCGCTGTTCGGCGTGTGGGTCGGCCTGTGCTTCTGCGTCGCCATGCTGCTGCTCTCCCCCTCCACCAGCTTTGCGCAAGCCTTCGACGCACTTCCCCTGTTTCCGGCCATCGGCGCGGTGGCCGCCTCGATATTCGCCCTGGGCATGACCTCGGGCGGATCCCGCGACTGAGGGGGCGAGCCCCCAACCCCCCCGGTGGGTGGACCTCCTCAGTCGTCATCTCTCGATCCCTGACTTTCGAGACATGATCCTCGCATCTTGCCGCCATCCCTTCCCTCGGGATGGCGGTCTTTTTACGTGAATATTCGTAAAAACGCGTAATTACTGACGATTTATAGTTAACGCGCCTTGGCAAAGATCCAACTCGCCGCCATTATGGCGCCTATTATTGTTCCCGCGTTCATCCCTGTCACGGAGCCGCACTCGCACAATGGCCCAAACGCCTGCGTCTGCCCCCAAACTGTCCATCACTTTTTGCGAAAACATGGCCGACCTCTCCTTCGAGATCGGCCATTCGCGCGACTTCCTTTCCTATTGGCAGTCGCTGCGACAGGATGGCGAAATCCCCCATGCACGGCAGGTAAACCCCGGTAAAATCAAGGAGTTGCTGCCCGACCTCATCATCTTCGAGGTGCTGGAGGACGGCACGGTGCGCTACCGGCTCACCGGCACGCGGGTGATGGAACGCACCGGGCTGGAGCCGACCGGCAAGTCCTTGCAGGACATGGTGAAATCGGAATTCAACGAGATGCTGGCCTTCGCCTTCCAGAGCGTGGTGAGCCTGAAAATCGGCATCGTCTCCCATTTCACGAACTACTACCGGGGCGGCCATGCGGGCCGGATGGAAGTGGTGATCCTGCCCCTGCGCGCGCCGGACGGCGACCCGCCCCGCGTGATCTGCCACTGGTCGCGCGACCCGGAGGTGCCCGACCACGTCATCGGCATCGAGCGCATGACCGACCGGATCGACGACGCGACGGTCTTCGACCTCGGCTTCGGCCTGCCCGACGAAAGCCTGGTGGCCGCCTTCAGGGTGTGAGCGTCGCGTCGAGGTTGCGCGAGGTTCGGGCGAGGTAGAACCGAGCCCGGGGCAAGGTTGGGCGAGGTTGGGGAGAGGTTCGGGCAAGATTGAGAGCAAGGTTCGAACCTTGCCCCGCTGAAGGGCGGACGCCCTGCACGAGATGGACTTATCCCCGCTTCGCTCGACCTGTCATGCCCGGACGCCCCAATGCGCTGAAGGAGGCCGGGCATCCAGCGCAAGGAGTGCCGCAGGCGCCGATCCGGACGCTCGCCCTCCGCGAAGCGGAAAGGCGGGTCCAGGCATGACGGGAAAGGACCCCCGGAAAAAACAATCCCCGCCATTTTGCCCCCGGTCGCCCCGCGCCGCGCACGCCGAGGCGGGCGCACCACGAAAACGGGGTATGGGCGGGGATAAGGTCGAGCGCTTATCCCCGATGCGACAGCCGGGGTGTCGTGCCGATGGTCGCGCGGCGCGACCGCGTGGGAATGGAACGGTGCAAGGCGGCGGGAGGAACCGACGCGCTGGATTGCCGGGTCAGGCCCGGCAATGACAAGTCAGAGAAGAACGCCCCACCTCAAAGCCGTCATGCCCGGACTTGATCCGGGCATCCAGAGCGGCGGACCGGGCGCGAAAGCAGATCGGGCTTGCCCGCGCGATAGACCCGCAGGCCACCCCTCCTGCCGCCCATCCCGTTTCGACGGGGAACGGACGAGCACTTCCGGCTTTTGACGACACGGCTAACGGTCCGGAAAGGGGAGTAGAGGAATGAAACGGTTCAAGGTGACGTGAGGCCTCGCAGCAATGTAGATAAAGCCGAGAAAAATAAGAACGAGTGAGGCGATCAGTACTTATTTTGGCGGGTCAAAATAACATCAAAGAGAACCCACGAGGTGAGCAACTTTATCGTAAAGTGCGTGAGCATTCTCTAGGATCGAACCACTATAAGCAGAAGCAACAGAAATATTCTTCAATACCCCCAACAAACCTTCGAATTTGCTCTGCGAAGGCGACTCCGCAACATCCGAAAGTTGCTTTGCGAGTTCCTGCTCCTCTTTCTTCTCCAACCCCCCTTCTCTCAAAAAATTCAATACCTCTAGGAGAATCAGGGTGACCTCCTCCTTACCGCCGTCAACTTGCTCAATTTTGCTCTGGATATCCGAATATTTGATGTCCCCCCCAACCACGTTGCCGCCAATATTTATCTCACCGCCGCCCGAGTTGATATTTTGAGAGTTACCCATCGTAACAGCTCCATAGTTATTATTTATGCTTATGGTTGAACCGCGAACTTCAGGATGGAACAAATCCATCTCCTTACTATCCTCAATTTGTATGCGTTTAAATTCACCGAATAAACTTGTCCCACTGGATGCAACCTCCAACTGCGTCCTTAAAAGGCCACCCCTTTCTGCTTTTAAAAATGCATCTCGAGTAAGATTCCAGTACGCCGAGCACTCTTCAGAATACCGAGCCATATGCGCAAGCAAGGCGCTTTTTGTTTTTTCATCTGTTTCAACAGAAAGCCAGTCGACCACAGGTTCACCCAAACCATCTGCCCAAACCTCGCCCAAGCCAATAGCCAACCCTTCACGAGCAATGCTGCTCGAGTCGTGTCTCCCCATATCCAGCAGATCAAAAGTATTCTCTGAAACACCATCTTTGGTAGTGAGTTGGTATCCCCATCGCCGCACATTCGGTGGAAAAGCTTCAATCTCACGATAGGAAAAATTCAAGTCGGCTGCGCCACATGTTGGGTTTTCCGTGAGGGCCCACATTGAATACTGCGCCACGATAGAAGCGTCATGCCGAGCAAGAGAAGACACCATCTCCACATTACAATGCCGAGGGTGGAAAAGGTTTTCTCGAACTTTCTGTAAGCCGAAAAGCAGGCAAGACCACTTTAGCGTGATAACCCCTGCGGCCTCTATGTCGATAGTTTTTCCGAACAGTTTCTCATTTAAAAATGCTTTTGGGTACATGCTGGCCGCAAGCACCATCGCATCGTCAAACTCTTTGTCTAATCCACTTTCTTCAAATATCTCTCTCGCTGTTTTCTCATCCGCTATCGCGAACAAAGCAGCAATTTCCCAAGTTCTATTTTCATAGTTGTTGCTTGGCTTCTTCAACTTTTCTCTTAAAGCGTGAAGGTGTTGCCGGTGATTTTTGAGTTCGGCTACGGCCTTCAAGGCCCAGCGCTCGACCTCCTCGTCTCCCTCGAACAATAAGGCTCGGACAAGCAAGCCTATTTTATTCGCGGACGAGAGGCGCCTCCCCGTCTGGTAAAGATTACAAAGCCTTTTTAGTCCGGCTTTTTTGCTCGATTCGTTGACGTCTTGAAGAAGTAGCTCGATTAGCTTCTCTTCTTCCGGAGGGATCAATTGTCGAGACGGCAGTTTTTGCATGTGGCGGCACTTGATATTATGGGATCAATTAGACAGGCACCGCCGCCCAGCCTCAACTAAAATTTAGCATCAAGCCATCTGGAGTTTTCTAAGCTCTTTTTCAATAAAAAAAACATTCTCTAGAAGATATACAGACCATGCTTCAAAATCATTGATGTTATTAGGTTTAGTCCTTACAGACATCCACCTCAAATCATTTATTGCGAGTCGCTGCTTAGTAGGCTCGAACTGATTAGGGCAAGAGTAAAGAACAACAGCCGCAAGTCTATTATTAAGAAAAGTTTCATCAGTTATGTGTAAAAGACCTTTATATTCAATCAAACCTTCCTCCTTTGCCTCAAAAGCAAGCTCCGGAGAAAGACCAAGGTCATCACTCAATCCTTTTATTCCAGAATTGATGACACCAAGATCGCTAGAGCTAAAAAGATCACAGTCCTCATCCGTCACATTAAAAGTAAATCCAACACATCTTTTTTGAGAAAAGGCATCTGAATAAGATCGAAAACGACCCTTTCGATGAGTGAGGATTTCATCCCCCCGCATCACAACAACAAATGTTGTCAAAACTACTTTATCTACGTCGTTTTTAGCCAGCTTATAAGGTAAATAGGAAATAGAGGAGCTCTTTATTTTTTCTAAAGATGTTTTTCTATCCAACCAAAGGCCGCGTATTTTTTTGCAGAACTCCAATGGTATGGTCAAAACTAATTCAGCGTCCAAATCTCTTATTCGGCGCCTTGCTATAAACTCCCTTTTGAATTCATTTGATATGTCCTTTCTCCTCAAGAACTTCCTGAGAAAAAAGCGACCAGGCTCCGTTCGGTAGAAATCGCTCTTGTTACGACGAAGCAAAATGTCTTCGCTTAGCCGAGCCTGTAAAGTTTTGTGCTGCGTGCGCCCATATAGGTGAGAAGGAACAAGCCTCTCTATATAAGCTATTTCTAATATTTCAGTGGCGCTAAGAGGGACGCGCTTTTGTGAGAGAACCCTCTCGGCAATTTCAAGGTACGAATCCATATATTATCCGGCTCCGCCGCCCGAGGCGCATTCATCTAGAAAACGATACATTCTCTACACTAGCGATTCTAAATTTTTTTTACCTGCCTAGATCCCTCCACCCCCACCCCTCGACAAACGCCTTCCCCTGCGGCATATTCCGGCCCGCCCGATCTACTTACAAATTTGAAAACAGAGGTGACGCATGCCCGGCTACAAGGCTCCGGTCGAGGATTTCCTGTTCCTGTTCCATGAGCTGCTCGAAATCGACAAACGCGACGACCTGCCGGGCTTTGCCGAGCTGACGCCCGACATGACGGGCGCCATCCTGGAAGGCGGCGCGAAGTTCTGCGAGGACGTGCTGCAGCCGCTGAACCAGGTCGGCGACGAGCATGGCTGCGTGCTGGAAAACGGCATCGTGCGCACGCCCCCCGGCTTCAAGGAAGCGTTCAAGGCCTATGCCGATGGCGGCTGGAACCGCCTCGGCGCGCCGGAGGATGCGGGCGGCGCAGGCCTGCCCTCCATCGTCACCTTCGCCTTTACCGAAATGGGCATGGCCGCGAACCAGGCGTTTGCGATGTATCCGGGTCTCACGAGCGCGGCCTATTCCGCGCTGTGGGCGACGGGCGAACCCTGGATGAAAGAGCATGTCGCCAAGCGCATGATCGCGGGCGACTGGGCCGGCACCATGTGCCTCACCGAGCCGCATTGCGGCACCGACCTGAAGCTGATGAAGACCAAGGCCGTGGAGCAGGAAGACGGCACCTATCGCCTGTCGGGCACGAAGATCTTCATCTCCGGCGGCGACCACGACATGACCGAGAACATCATCCACATGGTGATCGCGAAGATCCCGGATGAGAACGGCAAGCTGGCCGACGACCTCTCCACCGTGAACTTCTTCATGGTGCCCAAGGTGATGGTCGACCAGGAAACCGGCGAGCTGAAAGACCGCAACGGCGTGACCGTCGGCTCCATCGAAAAGAAGATGGGCATCAAGGGCAATGCGACCTGCGTGCTGAACTTCGACGACGCGGTGGCCTATCGCCTCGGCGCGCCCCAAAAGAAAAAAGAGCAGAAGGGCGGCGACGAGAAACCTGCCGAAGGCGGCGAGAAGAAGAAGTCCAAATCCGCGGGCATGGCCGGCATGTTCGGCATGATGAACGGCGCGCGCATGGGCGTGGGCATTCAGGGCATCGCGATCGGCGAAGTCGCCTATCAGAACGGCGTGGCTTACGCGAATGAGCGCCTGGCGGGCCGCGCGCTCACCGGCGCGGAAAACCCGGACGGCCCCGCCGACCCCATCATGGTGTATCCGGATGTGCGCCGCCTGCTGATGGGCTCGCGCTCATTCGTAGAGGGCGCCCGCGCGCTCGCCATGTATGTCTCCATGCTCTTCACGACGCAGGTCTTTGCGAAGGACGAGACGGAACGGCAGGAAGCCGCCGACATGGCGCAGCTGATGACGCCGATCATCAAGGCCTATTTCACCGACAAGGGCTTCCAGGCCGCGAACGACTCGATGCAGGTCTATGGCGGGCACGGCTATGTGCGCGACCACGGCATGGAGCAGTTCGTGCGCGATGCGCGCATCAACCAGGTCTATGAAGGCGCCAACGGCATTCAGGCGCTGGACCTCGTCGCGCGCAAGATGAGCGCCAAGGGCGGCCGCGCCACCATGACCTATTTCGGCAAGGTGGAAGGCTTCATCAAGGAGAATGAGGGCGACGAGAAGATGAAGCCCTTCATCGAACCGCTGAAGACGGGCTATGCGCGCCTGGGCGAAGCGGCCGGCTGGCTGATGGAGAACGCGCCGAAGAACTACAACAATGCGGGTGCCGCGAGCTACGACATCCTCAACATCTTCGGCACGGTGACGCTCGCCTGGATGTGGGCGCAGATGGCGAAGGTCGCGCTCGCAAAGCTCGACGAAGGCACCGGCAATCCGGCGTTCTACAAGCGCAAGCTGACGCTCGCGCGCTACTGGATGGAACGCGAAATCCCGATGACGGCGAGCTATCTGGAACGCGCCAAACAGGGCGCCGACGGCCTGATGGCGCTGGACGCCGACGCGTTCTGATGAGTTGAGGGGCTCCCGCGCTTTAAAAGCCGGTGAGTGGGAAGAGGCGCAAGCGGCAACGCTTGCGCCTCTTTTTGTTGTGAGGTTCTGGATTGACGGATCTTCGCCCGGCAATGACAAACTAATTTTCCTGTCATGCCCGGGCTTGACCCGGGCATCCAGTACGGGGCCTGCGGCGCATAGCGCGCTGGATTGCCGGATCAAGTCCGGCAATGACAAACAGGGAAAACACGCCCGGGCGCGACGGGGTATCAGCCGAACAAATCCTCATAGAGGTCCCGCCAGTCCGGGTTGTCTTTCTCAACGAGCGCGAGCTTCCACGCCCGCGACCAGTGCTTGATGTTCTTCTCACGCTGGATAGCGGCGGTCACATCGTCATACGCCTCGTACCAGACGAGCTGCTTCACGCCGTGGCGGCTGGTAAAGCCTTCCACCTCGCCACTGCGATGCTGGTAGACCCGCCGCGCGAGATCGCTCGTCACGCCGACATAGATCGTCCCGTTCCGCCCGCTCGCCATGATGTAGACGAAGTACCCAAGCATGAGATGAGGATGACTCCGCGATTTTGACTTGTCATGCCCGGACCCTCCTTTGCACTTCAAGGAGGCCGGGCATCCAGCACAGAGCCTGCGGCACACAGTGCGCTGGATTGCCGGGTCAAGCCCGGCAATGACAGGCAAAACGGTGAGCAATTGCCACTTTCCCCGACGTCAGCTAGCTTCCTCGCCATCCAGAAACTTCAAATCAGGGGAAGCCCCATGAAAAATCTGTTCAATGTCGAGGGCAAGGTGGTGCTGATCACCGGCGGCTCGCGCGGGATCGGCGAGATGATCGCCACCGGCTTCGTGGAAAACGGCGCGAAGGTCTATATCTCGGCACGGAAAGCCGCGCCGTGCAACGAACTCGCCGAACGCCTGTCGGAAAAGGGCTTCTGCGTCTCGCTGCCCTGCGACCTCTCCACCACGGAAGGCGTGAACTGGATGGCGGAGGAACTGGGCAAGCGCGAGGAAAAGCTCGACGTGCTCATCAACAATGCGGGCGCGGCCTGGGGCGAGCCCATCGACGACTATTCCGAAAAGGGCTGGGACAAGGTCTTCAACATCAACCTCAAGGGCCCCTTCTTCCTGGTGCAGAAACTGCTGCCCATGCTGCGCAAGGCCGCCAGCGAAGGCGCGCCGGCGCGCATCGTCAACACCGCCTCGGTGAACGGCATCGAGCCGCCCGCGCTGGAAACCTATGCCTATTCCTCGTCCAAGGCGGGCATGATCATGCTGACGCGACATCTGGCCAAGCGCCTCGCGCCGGAACATATCCTGGTGAACTGCATCGCGCCCGGCCCCTTCCCCAGCCAGATGATGAAGGAAACGCTGGAGACGATGGGGGACGCGATCCGCGCTTCCAACCCGCTCGGCCGCATCGGCGAGCCGGAAGATATCGCGGGCGTCGCGATCTTCCTCTCCTCACGCGCCAGCGGCTACACGACGGGCGCCTGCATCCCCTGCGACGGCGGCTCGGCTGAGGTTTAAGGCCCCCACCCAACCCTCCCCCGCTCGCGGGGGAGGGCTATAAGGGGAAGCACCTCACTTAACCTCCCCCGTCCCACGGGGGAGGTCGGCGCCAAGCGCCGGGTGGGGGATTTTCACATCCCCAGCCAGCGGCGAAAGCGCGTGGCGGCCTCTTCCATTTCCCCGATTAGGGTCGCGGGTTTTCCCTTGGCCGCAGGCCCTGAGGCGCGCCGCGCGGCGGCGAGGATCGCATCGGCGAAAGTGCCGGCAAGCGCGGGCGGCACGTCATGGCCCATGCCGGGCACGGACCGAAACGCCGCCCCCGGAATATTCTCCGCGACATCGCGACCCGCCGCGATGGGAACCAGCGGATCGTCCTCGCCATGCATGACGACCGTCGGCGCGGTGATGCGTTTCAGCGCGGCGCGGCGGTCTCCCGAGGCGACCGAGGCCATGAACTGCCGCATCAGGGCGCGCATATCATAGCCGCGCGCGACATCGGCGCGGGCCTGCGCGCGAAGCTCTTCATCGTCCTGACGGTAGCCGGGCGAGGCGAGCAGCTTTTGCAGCCAGACGATCTGTTCCACGATGGCCTGGTCGCCGACCGCCCCGGACGACACGGGCGTCGTCAGCGCGGACAGCACATCCGGTTTGCCCGGCGGCAGGCGCGGATTGCCCGAGGTGGACATGATGGCGGTGAGGGAAAGCACGCGCGCGGGATAGTGCGCAGCGACGGCCTGCGCGATCATGCCGCCAAGCGAGACGCCCGCGACATGTGCGCGCTCGATCCCCAGCGCATCCATGAGACCAACCGTGTCCGCCGCCATATCGTCCAGCGTATAGGGCGTAAAGCTGGGGCGGCCCGACATCATCTGCCCCCAGAGCGCGGTGACATCCGGCAGGCGAAATCCGTCGAATTTGGTGGAAAGCCCCGCATCGCGATTGTCGAAGCGGATGACGCGATAGCCCGCTTGCGTAAGCCGGTCGATCAACGCCTCCGGCCAGTCGATGAGCTGCCCGCCAAGCCCCATGATGAGGATAATCGCCTCGCGCCGCGGGTCGCCATGGGTCTCGTAGTAGAGCTGGAGACCATTGACGTCGGCATGAGGCATGGAAGGACTCTCGGCAGGTGACGCGGGAACCGGCCCTCATCCTAACAGCCGCGATGCGACACGCCCATGAAGAATGGCCCATGAAGAAAGGGAGGGCGGAAACTGGATGCCCGGGTCAAAGCCCGGGCATGACAGATAAAAGGATTGTCATTGCCGGGCACCGACCCGGCAATCCAGCGCAAAGATTGCTCAGTCCGCCGCCTGCGCGCCTGCCGTGGCACCCTTGGCGTGGTCGGCGATGAGCCGCACATAGGTCTCGCACAGCGGCACGGGAAGATCGTGGCCCATGCCCTCGATGAGTTCGAGCGTCGCGCCCGGCACGGCTTTCGCCGTGTCGATACCGCCTTCGACCGGCACCAGCGGATCCGCCTTGCCATGGATGACGAGGAAGGGCACGCGCACCTTCGCAAGCTCATCCACGCGGCTGCCGTCGCCGACGATCGCCGCATACTGCCGCGTCGCGCCTTCCGGGTAATACATGTGGTCGAACTCGCGGGCGACGAGTTCGCGCAGCTCATCCTCCGTCTTGCGATAGGCCGGACTTTCGTAAACGCGGCGGCCCTTCATGCGATGCGCGATCACGACCTCGCGCTCGTCCGACGCGGGCTGCTCGCGCAGCGCCTCCATCGCAGCCTCGCTTGCCTGCGGCAGGTTCGGATTGCCCGTGGTGGACATGATGGAGGTGACGGAGAGCAGACGGTCGGGATGATGGATCGCCATGCGCTGCACGATCATGCCGCCCATGGAAATGCCCATCACATGCGCCTTGTCGATACCGAGCGCATCGAGCACGCCCATGCCGTCCGCCGCCATATCGGCAAGCGTGTAAGGCATGTCCGGCTTTTCGCCCGCGCGGACGGCCTTTGCCACGGCGGGAATATCGGGAATGCCGGAAAGCTTTTCCGTGTGGCCGACATCGCGATTGTCGTAACGGATGACGCGGAAGCCTTCCGCGCGCAATCCCTCCATCAGCTCTTCCGGCCAGCTCATCATGGTGGAGGTGTAGCCATTGACGAAGAGAATGGCGGGCGCGCCCTCCGGCCCCCGATCTTCGATGTTGATCTCGATGCCGTTGGCTTTGATTTTCTGCATGTTCATGAGATCGCCCCCTCACTCTGCCGCTTGCGACGCCGAGGCGCGCGAGGCGGCCGCGGTGATGGCGTCGGCGAACACATCGACAAGGCTCACCGGGAAGTCGTGCCCCATGCCGGGGATGACGCGAAGCTCCGCCCCCGGAATGCTCGCCGCCGTATCCTCGCCGCCCGCGACGGGCACCAGCGGGTCATCCTTGCCATGCAGCACGACGGCGGGCACGTTCAGCTTCTTCAGTTTCTCGCGCCGGTCGCCATTCGACACGATGGCCGCCATCTGCCGGATCGTGCCTTGCGGGTAATAGCTGCGCGCCGTATCGCGCTCCACCCATTCGCGAAGCTGCGGCTCCGGCGTGCGGTAACCGGGGCTGCCGATGACGGTCCAGGTGTTCATGCCGCGCGCGATGACCGCCTCATGGTCGCTCGGGTCCGGCGCGGGCGCCATCAGCGCGCCCATCGCGGCATCGCTGCCCTGCGGGACTTCCGGATTGCCGGTGTTCGACATGATGGAAGTGAGCGAGAGGACTTTTTCGGGATGGTTCGTCGCCATGAGCTGCACAATCATGCCGCCCATGGACGCGCCCGCGATATGCGCCTTGTCGATGCCGAGCGCATCGAGCAGCGCCATGCCGTCGGCGGCCATGTCGTCCAGCGAATAGGGCGCATCCACCGCCCCGCCCGTGGCGAGCGCGGTGAAGATCTTCTCCATGTCGGGAATGCCCGCCGCGTCGAACTTGGTGGAAAGGCCCACGTCGCGATTGTCGTAGCGCACGACATGATAGCCGCGCGTCACGAGTTCCTCGCAAAGCTCCGTGTTCCACAAGGTGAGCTGACCGCCGAGCCCCATGACGAGCAGGATGGTCGGATTGTCGGTCGAGCCGAAGCTCTCATATTCGATGGTAATGCCGTTGGCCTGAACCTGCGCCATGGCTGCTCCTCCCCTGATGTTGTTGCCGTTTGTTTTATGGCTTTGAGGGGAGCTTAGCAGGGGGGGTGGAGGGGGTCACGCAGACTTGGACTTGACCACTTGTTCTTTTCCGGGACTTCATGTCACTTTATTAAGGGACCCCAAAGAAACTAAATTTTCCATCCGATTTTAAACTCTAAAAAAAACAGAGATACAGCCAATGGAAAGCCTGCTTCAAGGTAGACTAAGAAATACACACCTACCCATTAGCAAGTCTATGATGCCACTTTACGAGGCTGTTGTTAACTCAATACACGCTTCGGAGGAAGACGCAGAAAATTGCGACATCAGTCTTGAAGATCACCAAATAACAATTCGAGTTTTACGAACAGAGAATCTTTTCTCCAAAAATTCTAAATCTGAAAAAGGACCTATTGAAGGATTTGAAATCCGCGACGATGGCGCTGGATTCAATGAAGATAACTGGCAATCATTTAACACTTTGGATTCCCTTCACAAAGAAAAGAAAGGTTGTCGCGGAGTCGGAAGACTCATGTGGCTGAAAGCGTTCCGAACGGTTGACGTCGATAGTGTTTTCACCACTAAAAATGGAAATTTTCGCCGCCGTTTTTCCTTTGATCCCGTAGATGGCGTTACTCAGTCGGGAACAGCGGATTCTACATCTTCTCCAAAGGAAACCCGCGTTACACTTTCAGGCATTCAATCTAAATACGCCGACAACGCATCGAAAACATTACAGTCTATAGCTGAAGGATTACTCGAACACTGTCTCTGGTATTTCATCCGAGATGAGGGTGTACCCGCCATCAACATGCAAGATGGCTCCGAAGTTATATCTCTATTAGAGTTATTCGACACGCACATGCACTCAAGCGCCAAACATGAAGTTATAAAAATTGGCGAGAATACATTTGAAATAACCCATGTAAAATTCCGAGCGAGCATGCACAAGCTGAATACGCTCAACTACTGCGCTGCAGGTCGTCTGGTCAAAGAAGAATCCCTCCAAGGCAAAATACCAGGCCTCTTTGGCATTATGTCCGATGCAGCAGGAGACTTCACATACGCAGCTTATCTGACGAGCCCATACCTTGATGAACACGTTTACGAACAACGGACAGGCTTTTATATCGACGAAGAGAATTCGGGAATTTTTGCTGATATTTCTCTAAAAGAAATTAGAGAGCGAGTTATAGATTCCATAAAGAAATACCTTCGCGAAAGCTTGAGTGAAAAAATAAAGGAAAGCGAAACCCGTTTACAAAAATACGTGAATGAAATCGCCCCACGATATAGGCCTATTTTGCCGCACATAGACGAAAACACTGTTATCGATCCATCCATATCGGATCGCGACCTTGACCTCGCACTACACCGCCAACTTTACAAAGTGGAAGAAAGGATGATTAGCGAAGGTCACGAGATAATGACGCCTTTCAAGGGCGAAACACAGGACGCCTACAGGGAGCGCCTAAAAAAGTATCTAGAAACCGTTGCAGACCTAAAGCAATCGGACTTGGCAAATTATGTGATGCACCGCCGCGTGATAATTGACCTGTTCGAGTCGGCCATGAGCAACAAAAGTGGGGAATTTGCACCGGAAGATATCATCCACGATCTTATCGTGCCGATGCAAAAAACTTCTGACGATATGGAATATCGTCGTCAGAATTTGTGGCTACTCGACGAACGCCTCGCGTTTCATCACTACCTCGCATCCGATAAGACAATCTCAAGCAACAAAACAACCTCCGATACAAGCACTAAAGAACCAGACATTTCGGCACTTCGTCTGTTCGATACACCTTTTTTAGCGGGAGAGAAAAATACCCCCAGTGCCTCAATAACGGTGATCGAAATTAAAAGACCCATGCGAAAAGGGTTTAAGGGGGGAGAAGGCGAATCCAAGGACCCAATCTTGCAGGGCCTGGATTATCTACAACGCCTTCGTAGTGGAGCATCGACCCGGGACGGACGCCCAATTCCAGACGCGGATCGTATTCCGGGATACGTCTATGTCCTCGCCGATTTAACAGACAGCATGAAAAAATGCTGCCGTCTGCATCAACTCATGAAGACAGCGGATGGAATGGGGTACTTCGGATACCATAGAGACGAAACTTATAACGCCTACATCGAAGTCATGTCATACGATCGCCTCATAGCGGCAGCTAAAGAGCGCAATAGAGCGTTTTTTGATCAACTACAACTACCCAGCAAATAGTTACTAACTTTCGCCGGGATGACACCTGTGGGTGTTGCGGCGGGCTGTGCCCTGCGCGGGCCCTACACCGCCCCCTCGCCCGGCCAGTCCTCCTGCATCTCGGGCCTCGACAGCGTGAAGGCTTCCATTTCGTTGCAGCGGGCGTCGATGGCGTTGAGGCGTTTGTAGGCCGAGAGGTCGCAACCGAAGCGCCGCGCGTTGCGCATTTGCGGCACGAGGTGGAGGTCGGCCCAGCCGGGCGTCTCGCCGAAGCAGAAGGGCCATTCGGTGTCGCGCCGGGCCAGCGCTTCTTCCAGCGCGGTGAAGCCCTCCACCATCCAGTGCCGCTGCCAGCGGGAGAGCCCCTCCTCGTCCACGCCATATTCGGCGTCGAGGAAACGGCCGATGCGCTTGACCGTCAGCGCATGCATCTCCGAGGCGATATGGGCGGCGAAGGCGCGCGCCTCCGCCCGCAGCATCGGGTCTTCGGGGAGCAGCGCGGGCTCGGGATATTCCTCTTCCAGAAAGGCGAGAATGGCCACCGACTGCGCGATGACGCGGCCGTCCATGTCGAGCGCGGGAAGGAGCCCCTGCGGGTTGAGGCGGCGGTACTCGTCGAGCCCCATCTCGTCCACCGGCACATAGTCGAAGGGCACGCCCTTGAGCCGCAGCGCGATGCGCACGCGCTCCCCCGCCGAATTGCGCCACCTGGTGATAAGCCGCATGAGGTGTCCTCCGTGTTTGGCGGGCATTGTGGCACAGGGCAGGTGCCTGCGGCACTCATTGCGCTGGATTGCCGGATCAAGTCCGGCAATGACAAGATGGGGGAAACGAAACGACAGGGGCCATCCATCATGCTGCGCATCATCGAGGGGGATTTTTCGGACCGCCGCGTGGTCGAGCTGCTGGAGACCCATGTGAAACTGGCGCGGGAGGCTTCGCCGCCCTGCACGGCCTATGCGCTGGACCTGAAAGGGCTTCAGGCGCCGGGGATCGGCTTCTGGACCATCTGGCACGGCAATGGAAAAGACGGCGAAGAAGAACTCGCCGGATGCGGCGCGCTGAAACGGCTCTCGCCCACGCATGGCGAAATCAAATCCATGCATACGGCGGCGCATCTCAGGGGCAAGGGCGTCGCGGCCACCATGCTCGGCCATATCATGGAGAAGGCGCGGCTTTCCGGCATGACGCGGCTCAGCCTCGAAACCGGCACGCAAGCCTATTTCGCCCCCGCCCGCGCGCTCTATGCCCGGCACGGCTTCACGCCTTGCGAACCCTTCGGCGACTATAAGGGCGGCCCGCACAACATTTTCATGTCGCGGGAGATCTAGCGCGGGATCACGCCTCCGCCGTGCGGTCGAGGCCGGGGATGAGGAGGAGGCTCCAGCCGGCGGCAGCGAGGCAATAGACGCCCATGGCGAGGAGCTGCCAGAAGAAGGGCACGCCCGCATCGAGGAGCACGCCGATCAGCCCCGGCGAGAGCGCGGTCGAAAACACCATGGTGGACGTCGTAACCCCGCGAATGGCGCCGAGATGCAGCGTGCCGTAAAGCTCCGCCCAGAGCGCGCCGCCGAGCGTCGCCGCGCTCCCCATGGTGACGCCCGCCAGCGCCATGAAAACCGGCAGCACCCAGGCATTGGAGACGAAGGCCAGCGCCGCGATGCCCGCGGCGAGCGGCAAGAGATAGACCGGCAGGATATGCCGCGCGCCGAAGCGGTCGACCAGCCAGCCCGCACCGAGCCCCGACACCATGTTGACGCCCGCCAGCACCGGAAAGCTCGCCGCGAACCAGGTGAGATCCCAGCCCTTCATCTCCACCACCGTCACCTGGTTGATGAAGATGCCGGTGAGGATGAAAGGCGGGGCGAGAATGACCGGCATCAGCGCGTAAAAGAGCGGCTGGCGGATAACCTCGCCGCGCGTCCATTGACGATGCTCAACGGGGCGCGCGGCGGGCTGCGCGGCGGATGACGCGTCCTTGGGCGCTTCCGCCGTTTCGGGCACGCGGTCGCGTTCGACCAGCAGGAGAAGCGCGAGCGTGGGCAGAAGGATCAGCGCGGCGGCGATGGCCACCCATGTCATGCGCCAGCCCAGCGCGGCGACAAGAGCCACCGCCGCAATGGGAAGCACCGCTTCCGCGCTCGACAGGCCGAGCCCCGCGATGGAGACGGCGCGGCCACGCTTGGCGTCGAACCAGCGGCCCATCGCCGTCATGGAAATATGGGTGAGCATGCCCTGCCCGAAAAAGCGCAGGCCGAAAAAGACGAAGGCGAGCATCCAGGCCGACGAGACGCTCGCCATGCCGAGCGAGACGACGGCGAGACCGGACAGAATGCCCACGCCCAGCCAACGGATGGGATAGTCGTCGGCAAGCCGCCCCGCCCACATGAGAAGCGCGGCGCTGGCGAGCGTACCCGCCGTGTAAAGCCCGCCGAAGCCGCCTTCCGACAGGCCGAGATCGGCCTTCAGATGGCCCGCGAACAGCGCGATGAAATAGGTCTGGCCGAACCCCGAGCAGAAGGTGAGCAGGAACCCGGCGGCAAGCCAGCGGAAATCGGCGCGCAGATCGGCAAGCATGGCAACTCCTCTGGCAGGGGGTGGCAGGGTTGGCGACAGGAGAGAGGTCCTGACTAGCACAGGATGAAAAACGGCGCGCGATTGAGAGCCATCGACTTTCCCAGATGTCATCCCGTGCTTGTCCCGGGATCCAGAGCGACAAGCACGGAGCGTGCGGCCCCTGGGCCCCGGCACAAGGCCGGGGTGACAGCCAATGTAAACCACTCCTCCCTTGCGCCTCCCGCCTTCCCTCTCCATATTAATGCCTAACATTAAGACTCAAGGCAGGGAGGCCCTGATGACGCTCGAATTCGACCTCTTCTGGTCGTTCCGCTCGCCCTATTCCTATCTGGCGACGCCGCGGCTCGTGCAGATGGAGAAGGATTACGACCTGAAGATCAATGTACGCCCGGTCTACCCCATCGCGGTGCGCATCAAGGACTTCTTCAAGAACGTCAATCCGATGTGGCCGCCCTATCTCATCAACGACACCTTCCGCATCTCGCAATATCTGGGACTGCCCTATAACTGGCCGGACCCGGATCCGATCGTGATGGATATTTCGACGGGCGAGGTGCCCGAAGACCAGCCCTATATCTCGCGCCTGACGCGGGCGGGCATCGCGGCGGTGGAACGCGGCAAGGGACTCCCCTTCCTCTATGAGGTGTCGAGCGTGGTCTTCGGCGGCGTGAAGAAGTGGAACGAGGGCGACCATCTGGAAAAGGCCGCTGCGCGCGCGGGCCTCGACATGGCCGAACTCGACGCCGCCATCGAGAAGGACCCCGATCACTATGAAAAGGCGATCGCCGAAAACGAAGCCGCGCAGAAGGATGCCGGCCACTGGGGCGTGCCGCTCATGGTGTTCGAGGGCGAACCCTTCTTCGGCCAGGACCGGCTGGACCTGCTTGTGTGGCGCATGGAGCAGAAGGGGTTGAAGAAGCGCTAGCCTAAACACTACCCGGCACCTCACCGTCATGCCCCGCTTCAGGCGGGGCATCCACGTCTTCGGGGCATGAAAAGACGTGGATGGCCCGGACAAGCCGGGCCATGACGACAACAAATGCCGGGATGACATTCATATTTTCCCCGGCACATGCTATCTCCCCGCGCATGAACGCGACGCATGACATCGCCCTCGCCTTCCGGCCCGTCGGCGTGAGCGACCGGGGGCTGCTGGAAGAGCTGGTGCGGGCCTATTACGACTTCGACGATCACGAATATGAGCCGGGGCTTCACGGGCCCGCGCTCGACGCCATTTGCGCGGGCGACCCCAATGTGCGGGCCTGGATCATCGAGGATGGCGAGACGGTCGCGGGCTATCTCATCCTGACCATCGGCTTTTCCATGCAGTATGGCGGGCGGGACGGCTTTCTGGACGAGCTCTTCCTGAAGGACGCATATCGCGGCAAGGGCCTCGGCAAGCAGGTGATGGCCTTCCTCGAAACGCAAGTGAAGCGGCTGGGCTTCCACTATCTCCATCTGGAGGTGGTGAAGGCCAATGAGCGCGCCCGCCGCCTTTACGAAAGCCTCGGCTGGGAAGAGACGGGCTGCCTGCTGATGAGCAAGCGGCTGGTGGAGTAGCTCCCCTTTCAAACAGCCCGTCATGCCCCGCTTCAGGCGGGGCATCCACGTCTTTGCAGCGTGAAAGAAAGACGTGGATGGCCCGGACAAGCCGGGCCATGACGCTGATTCTGGCCGGGATGACAAAGTGAGTGGGAACGCACCCTTCTCCACTGGACCCGGGATGACGCTGGGGATAGCCTCCCGGGCGAGTATTTCCCCCGGTAAATGACCTGTATTTCCCTGTGAGACGAGGACCCCCGCCCGATGCAGCGCGACCTGAAAGCCATGAGTGAGGCCGAATACGACCTGGTGATCGTCGGCGGCGGCATAACGGGCGCGAGCGTGGCGTGGGATGCGAGCCTGCGCGGCCTGAAAGTGGCGCTGCTGGAAAAGGGCGACTTCGCCCATGGCACCACGTCGGGCTCCTCCAAGCTGACCCATGGGGGCTTGCGCTATCTCGTGAACGGGGAGCTGAAGCTGGTGCGCGAATCGCTGCGCGAGCGCCGGGTCTGGGAACAGGTCGCGCCGCATATGGTGCATCCGCTGCCCTTCATCATCCCGACCTATGGCTGGGGCATGAAGGGGCCGGTCGTGCTCTCCATCGGCCTCACCTTTTACGATCTCCTCTCCTATGACCGGAACTGGCTGTCGGACACCGACAAGAAGCTGCCCGGCTTCCGCTCCATCTCGCGGGGCGAGACGCTGGACCTCATCCCCAGCCTGCCACGCGACGGGCTGACCGGCGGCAAGATCTATTACGACTGCCAGATGTTCGCGCCGGAACGGCTCTGCCTGTCGGTGCTGATGGGCGCGGTGGAATATGGCGCGAAGGCCGCGAACTATGCGGAGGTGACGCGCTTCGTGACGGAAGCGAGCGCCAGCGGCAACACGAAACGCATTTCCGGCGTGGAAGTGACCGACCACCTGACCGGCGAGACCCACATGGTCAAGGGCCGCGTTGTGGTGAATGGCGGCGGGCCCTGGGCCGACAAGATGATCGGCATGGCGGAAGAACACAAACCCTCGCGCCGCCTGATGCGCTCCAAGGGCATTCACATCATCACCCGCGACATTTCCGGCAAATACGCCTTCGCCATCCAGTCGGACATTGGCGGGCATTTCTTCGTCATTCCCTGGCGCGGCCACACCATCATCGGCACGACCGACAAGCTCTATGAGGGCGATCCGGACAAGGTGGGCGTGTCGGAAGACGATATCGAGGATTTCCTCCGTGTCGTGAATAACGGCCTGCCGGGCCTGGAGCTGACGCGCGACGACGTGATCCATTTCTATGCGGGGCTGCGTCCGCTGATCGACGACAGCGAGGAAGGCGAGGAGAAGGACTCCTATACCGCCAGCCGCGAGGCGGAAGTCTGCGACCATTCGAAACTCGACGGGATCGAGGGCCTGATCTCCGCGCTGGGCGGCAAATGGACGACGAGCCGGGCGCTGGCGGAAGAAGTCGTGGACATGGCGCTCACCAAACTCGGCCGCGAGGCGAAATGCGAGACGGAAGCGACGCCTGTGCATGGCGGCGAGATCGGTCGGCTGAAAAGCTTCATCGAGCGCGCCAAACGCGCGCATCCGGATATGTCGGAAGAGGCGATCGAAAATCTCGTCATGTATTACGGCAGCGAATATGAGCGCGTGCTGGAAATGGCCGAAGGCGACAATGCGGATGCGAAGCTGAAACGCCGCCTCGGCCTCAACGTGCCCGATATCGGCGCACAGGTGATCCATGCCGTGCGCAATGAAATGGCGCAGACGCTCAGCGACGTGATTTTCCGCCGCACCGGGCTCGGCACGCTGGGCACCCCCGGCACCGATGTCGTGAAGCGCGTGGCCGAACTGATGGCGCGCGAACTCGACTGGGACGAAACGCGGCTCGCAAACGAAATGGCCGAGACGCTGAAGCGCTTCGAGACCGTATCGCCGGAGAGCCAGAAGGCTTCTGCATGAGCACGGAAGGCGGACATAGCCCCATGGCGCATGTGCGGGCCGACGGCTACATGCCCCATGTGGCCGCGGTGGTGAACCCGCGCTCGGGCGGCGGCTATACCGGCCGGGCCTGGCGGCGCATCGCAGGCGACCTTGAAAAACATCTCGGCCCCGTCCGCGTGCATTTCACCGGCTCTCCCTCCTCCCCGCATTACCTGCCCGCCGCCGAACTGACGCGGCAGGCCTTGCGCGAGGGCGCACAGCTCGTCATCGCGGTCGGCGGCGACGGCACGATCAACGAGGTCGTGAACGGCTTTTATGAAGGCGAGGAACAGATCAACCCCGACGCCCATCTCGCCATTCTGAATTGCGGCACGGGCGGCGATTTCCGCCGCACCTTCGGCTTTCCCCAGGAATGGGAGAAAGGCATCGCGCATATTGCGAGCGGCAACACCCGCCGGATCGATATCGGGCGCCTGCGCTTCATTGCCGAGGACGGGCGCGAAACCACGCGCTATTTCGACAATATTGCGAGCTTCGGCATGTCGGGCGCGGTGGACCGCGCGGTGAACCGCGCCACCTGGCAGAAGAATTTCGGCGGCAGCTTCACCTTCTTCTGGTGCTCGATGATGGCCGTGCTCGGCTATCGCCCGCGCGAAGTACGCATCAAGACCGATACCGGCATCGACGAGGAAATGACGGTCGGCACCTGCGCCGTCGCCAATGGACGCTTTTTCGGCGGCGGCATGATGATCGCACCGAAGGCCGAACCCGACGACGGCATGTTCGACGTGACGGTGCTGATGGATATGGGGATGTGGGATTTCCTGAAGGATTCCGGCTCTATCTACAAGGGCACCCATATCGACAATCCGAAAGTGTTCACCGACCGGGTCCGCTGGCTGGAAGCCGAGCCCGTGGGCGACAAACCCGTGCTTCTGGATGTGGATGGCGAGGCGCCCGGACGGCTGCCGGCGCGCTTCGAGATATTGCCCGGCGCGCTGACGCTGAGGGTCTAGAGACCAAGAGGAAACGAAAATGACCATCGACCGCACAACGCTGCGCTGGAACGGCTGGGGCCCGGTTGCCCAGGAGAACGCGCTGCCGGATAAGGCGCCGCAATGGGAATGGATCCGCGAGACGCTGGGGCTGAGCCATCTGCCGAAGACGCCTGCCCTGCATATGAATGAAATCCGCCTCGCCCCGACGCGGCTGACCGAAGACCAGCAGGAAAAGCTCGCCGCCATCGTGGGCGAGAACCAGCTGCGCGTGGACGATTACGAACGCGCCTTCCATGCGCGCGGCAAGTCCTATCACGACCTGCTTTATGTGCGCGCGGGCAAGCTCGACATGGCGCCGGACGGCGTGGTCTATCCCCGCGCGGCCGATGAAGTGATGTCGGTGATGAAGCTCGCGCAGGAAGAAGACATTACGCTGGTGCCTTTCGGCGGCGGCTCTTCCGTGGTGGGCGGCGTCAACGCACTGGCGAAGTCGCTCGACGGCGCGGTGCTGACTGTGGACATGACGATGATGACGCGCGTCATCCGCATCGACAAGGTGTCGATGACGGCGCGCATCGAGGCGGGCATTTACGGGCCCGCGCTGGAAGAACAGCTTCAGAACCATGGCGTGACGCTCGGCCATTATCCGCAGAGCTTCGAGTTCTCGACGCTGGGCGGCTGGATCGCGGCGCGCGGTGCGGGCCAGCAATCAAACCGCTACGGCAAGGCGGAAAAATGGCTGGTGAACGCAAAGCTCGCCACGCCCGAAGGCTTCTGGGAGACGGAAGACTTCCCGGCTTCCGCCGCGGGACCCAATCTGAACCAGCTCGTCGCGGGCTCGGAAGGCACGCTCGGCATCATCTGCGAAGCGACCGTGAAGGTGCATGAACTGCCCGCGCGCAAAGACTATCGCGGCTATCTCTTCAAGAATTTCGAGGCGGGCGTGGAAGTGGCGCGGCGCATCAACCATGCCGACATTCCCGTCGCCATGGTGCGGCTGTCGGATGCCGACGAGACGCATTTCTTCCAGAAATTCTCCTCAAGCTCGTCAGGCGGGCTGAAATCGAAGCTGCAGGAGATGTTCCTGAAGGCGCGCGGCTTTGCCCACGGCCCTTGCCTGATGCTGATCGGGCTCGAAGGCGACAAGGAAACCGTGCTCTGGGCGCAGGCGCAGACCGAAGCGATTGCCAAGGCCGAGGGCGCCATGGCGCTCGGCACCGGCCCGGGCCGCAAATGGTATGAGGGCCGCTTCCACTCGCCCTATAGCCGCGACCCGATGCTGGACCGCGGGCTGGCGGTGGACACGCTCGAAACCTCGACGCATTGGTCGAACATCGTGGCGCTGCGCGACAAGGTGACGGCGGCGATTTCGAAAGCGATGGACGAGAACGTGCCCGAACAGGGCGCGCGCGGCATCGTGATGGCGCATGTGAGCCATTCCTATCCGGATGGCGCGAGCCTTTATTTCACCTTCGTGTTTCCCCGCCAGCTCGACCGCGAAGTGGAGCAATGGCAGGCAATCAAGCGCGCCGCGTCGGATGCCATCGAGGCAGGCCACGGCACGATCAGCCATCACCACGGCGTCGGCACCGACCATGCGCCCTGGATGCTGGAGGAAAAGGGCGAGATCGGGATGGGCACGCTGAAGGCGGTGAAGGAAAAGCTCGACCCGAAGGGGATTTTGAACCCGGGGAAATTGCTGGGGTAGTCGCTCCGCCGGCGTGTCATCCCGGCGAAGGCAACGTCCTGAAAGCTCGTCTCTCCTGACGCGTCATGGCCCGGCTTGTCCGGGCCATCCACGACTTCTCCGGTTGCGGCAAGACGTGGATGCCCCGCATGAAGCGGGGCATGACGAAACGGAGTGCGCGAAGGCTGACCTCAGAACAGATCCTTGATGTGGTCGTTGAAGTTGAAGTCGTTCAGCGTCCAGCCGTCGGCGCCCTTGTAGAAGGTGAAGTACCAGACCAGCGCGGACTTCTCCTGCTTCTGCAGATAGACGGCGCGGTAGAGTGAGGTGCCGAGTTCCTTGTCCTCGACAAGCTCATAGCCGACATTCTTGCCCATATGGGTCTCGACCTGCGGCATCTGCTCGGCGACATGCGCCTTGAACTCGCCGAACTCTTCCTGCGAGAAGGCGACATAGGGCTGAAGCGCCTTGAAGCCCGCATCGATCTTGCCGCCGGAAATATCCTTCATCGCATTGTCGGTGAGCGTCTTGACGTCGCCGAGACTGCCCAGCTCTCCGGCCCATGCGCCCGAGACGGGCAGGAGAAGAAAGGCGGCGAAAAGCGCCGCGATCCAGTTTTTCATGATTGCCCCCAATCGAAATGGTCGTTCGCAGCGGAAGCCTAACCCGGTTTTGTGACGAACCATAATCGGGGGGAAATATTGGGGAGACAATAAAGGGGGACTGTCACCCCGGGCTTCGTCCAGGGGTCCAGGGCGGCAAATACCGTGCTTGCGGCCCCTGGATCCCGGCACAAGGCCGGGATGACACTTGTTATTTGCTACCCCGCCACGATCTCCCGCGCCTTTACGATGGCCTCGTCGAAATTCGCCACGCGGATGACCGCGCTGTCGAGCACGCCCATCTGTGTCAGCACCTGTTCGGGCTGAGGCTGGAGCGCGGTGACGATGACCTTGGTGCCGTGCTTCGCGCAACGGTCGATCAGCGTCTGGATGGCGCTGGCGCCGGTGCCGTCGATCAAGGGCACGGCGCGCATGCGCAGGATGAAGACTTTCGGCGGGGTGCCGATGCGGTCCATCGTCTCGCCGAGCCGCATGGCAACACCGAAGAAGAAGGGACCGTTGATGAGGCTCGCCACCACGCCGGGCGGCAGCTCGCGCTCTTCCATGGGCGGCACGGCATGGGGCGCGTTATCCGCCTGATCCTCTTCCAGCAGTTTCATATGCGCCTGCACCTCCACCGCTTCGGACATGCGATGCATGAAGAGGACGGCGGCAAGCACCACGCCGACCTCGATGGCGACGGTGAGATCCACCGCCACGGTGAGGCCGAATGTGGCGAGCAGCACCAGCCGGTCGCCGATGGGCGCCTTCATCAGATGCGCGAACTTGTCGATCTCCGACATGTTCCACGCCACGACGAAAAGGATCGCAGCGAGCGCGGCAAGCGGAATGAAGGTCGCAAGCGGCCAGGCGACGAGCAGGAAGACGAGCACCGCGGCGGCATGGATCATCCCCGAGACGGGACCGATGGCGCCGGCGCGGATATTGGTCGCGGTGCGCGCGATGGCGCCCGTGGCGGGCAGCCCGCCGACCAGCGCCGAGGCGCAATTCGCCGCGCCCTGCGCCACCAGCTCGCAATTGGAGCGGTGACGGCGGCCCGTCATGCTGTCGGCCACCATGGCGGAGAGAAGCGATTCCACCCCGCCCAGAAACGCAATGGTGAAGGCGGAGGGAAGCAGCGTGCCGAGGCGGTGCAGGCTCACATCCGGCAGGCTGGGCATGGCGAAGGACGGATGGAGCCCGGCAAAGCGCGTGCCGATGGTCTCGGTCGGCAGCGCGAAGGCCCAGACGAGAACGGAGGCCAGCACCGCCACGAAGAGGAAACCCGGCCAGGTGGGCCGGTAGCGCCGGAGCGCCAGAATGAAGACGAGCGAGCCCAGCGCCACAGCGAGCGTCGCAGGCGACAGCGTCGGCAGCGCCTCGAACAGCACGGGGATCTTGTCGAAAAAGGCCCCCGGCAGTTCGCCGGTCGTCAGCCCGAGGAAATCCTTGATCTGGCTCGTCGCGATGATGACGGCGATACCGGCGGTAAAACCCGTCACCACGGGCTGCGGCACATATTTGATGTAAGTACCGAGCCGCGCCCAGCCCGCCACCATGAGCATGAGCCCCGCCATGAAGGTCGCGATGACGAGCCCGTCATAGCCTTGCGTCTCGATGATGTTGAAGACGACGACGACGAAGGCGCCGGTCGGCCCGCCGATCTGGAAACGGCTGCCGCCCAGCGCGGAGATGAGGAAGCCTGCGACGATGGCCGTCAGCAGCCCCTTGTCCGGCGTCGCGCCGGACGCGATGGCCAGCGCCATGGAAAGCGGCAAGGCGACGATGGCCACGGTGAGACCGGCAATGAGGTCGGCGCTGAACTTCGAGGGCGTATAGCCCTCGCGCAGCACGGTCAGCAATTTAGGTACGAATAACCCCTGCGACGCAGGGGTGGGCCGGTCCATCGACATGGAAATTCTCACGAGGCGGGGTTGGGAGCCCGGATTCTAGCAAGCGGGTCATCCCCCATGTCATAGGGGTTTCTACGTAAGGGCCACTGCCCTTTTTGGCGATTCCGGCCCGAAACTTGTCATCTGACAAAAACTGAGTCATAAATTTCGTCAATCAACAAGTTTTAAGGAAACCGGGCATGACCGGCATGACCGCCAAGACGAAGGCAAAACGCAGCCCCCAGAAGGCGACTCAGAAACGCGCGGAAGAGACCCGCGAGCGGCTGCTCGACGCGGCAACGGAGCTTTTCGCCGCGCTCGGCTTCGACGGCATTTCCGCGCGCACTATCGAGACCCATGCGGGCGTACAGCGCGGCCTCATCGCCTATCACTTCGACACCAAGGAAGCGCTGTGGCGGGAAATGGCGGACCGGCTCTTCACCGATCTGCGCGAGCGCCTGTCTCTGACGGCGGATATCGTCCGCGACCTCTCGCCGGAAGAGCGCCAGAAGGCCTTCATCACGAGTTTTGTGCGCTACAGCGCCGACGCCCCGATGCTGAACCGGATGATGGCGCAGGAGGGCAAGGCGCCCTCATGGCGGCTCGACTATCTCTACGACACGCATTTGCGCGACATCCGCGACGAGGTCAGCCGGATCATCGGCCGCGAGATCGACCCGCACACCTATTACGTGATGACCGGCGCGGGCGCCTTCGTCTTCACCATGGAACATGTCTGCGAAAAGCTTTTCGGCGTGAACCCGCGCGAGGAAAGCTTCGTGGACGAACATGCCCGCATCGTGGCCCGGCTGCTGGAAAGCCTGCAGCGCGAGACCGACGAGAGCTGAGACAAGACGTCGCCTAAAAGGCGCCCCGAGGAGGAAAGCATGAAGAAGATTTCACGCCGCACGGCGCTTGTCGGCGCCGGCGCGCTGGCCGCCGCCTATGGCGCCTGGCATATCGCCGGCCCGAAGAGCGGCACGCGCCCCCGCGTGGCGCTCAAGACCGACAAGGGCAAGCGCCCCAACATCCTCCTCGTCCTGACGGACCAGGAGCGCGCGCGGCACCTGTTGCCCGCATCCCTGCCGCTTCCCAATCACGACCGGCTGGCGGCGGAAGCGACGAGCTTCCGCAATATGAGCGCGGTCTCCAATCTCTGCTCGCTGGCGCGCGGCGTCACCTATACCGGTCAGCACCCGCAACTGAACGGCATCTGGGAGAACACGCCGCTGCCCTGGGCGAGCGGGCTCAGGGAAGACATTCCGACCGTCGGCACGATGATGCAGGATGCGGGCTATGCCACCGCCTATTTCGGCAAATGGCACCTGACGCATCTGCCGCTGAACGAGACGGTCGGCAAGCAGAAGATCGCAGAGGTCTTCGGCTCCTACGGTTTCGAGCATACCGACCAGGATGCCGAACGCGACGGCGCGCAGGCGGGCTGGCAGCACGACGCGGCGACGGCGACCGGGGCATCGCGTTTCATGCACGACATGAAGGGCGGCGACAAACCCTGGTTCGCGGCGGTCAATTTCGTGAACCCGCATGACATCATGTTTTTCGAGACGGACGAGCACCAGAAGACATCGCGGCTCGGCCAGTTCCCGGACAAGATCATGCCCGCGCCGGACGATCCGATCTATGCGACGGACTGGCAGGTGCCGCTGCCCGACACATTCGGCGAGGCGACGCTTGCGGGCAAACCGGACGCGCAGCGCCAGATGCAGAAGGTGATGCGGCTCGCGCTTGGCGACATTCCGCTGGACCGGCGCGACCTCTGGGCGTCCTTCAACAATTACTATTACAACTGCCTGCGCGACATGGACCGCCATCTGGGCCGCGTCCTCGACGCGCTGGACGAAAGCGGCCAGAGCGGCAACACCATCGTGATCTTCATGGCCGATCACGGCGAGATGGGCGGGGTGCACGGGCTGCGCAGCAAGGGCGGCAACATGTATCGCGAGGACCAGAACGTGCCGCTGATGATCCGCCATCCCGACGTGAAAAAGGCGCGCGAGGTGGAGGCGCTGGCCTCGCAGCTCGACATCGCGCCGACGCTGCTGGCGCTGGCGGGCGTGAGCGACGCCGAACGCCGCACCGCCTATCCGATGCTGAAGGGGCACGACCTCTCGCCGGTGCTGACGGCAAGCGGCACGGATGAAGGCGCGGGCCCGCGCGATGCGCATCTGGCGCAATGGACGAGCCTCGTTCACCTGTCGGAAAAGACCATGCTCGGCTTTACCGCCGTACAGAAGGCGCAAGGTCCGCTCGCCAAGATCGGCGCGCTCGACCTCGGCACGGCGCTGGAAGGTCTGCACCATCGCGGCCATATGCGCGGCGTGCTGCACGGAAACTACAAGTTCGCGCGCTATTTCTCGCCACTGGAACACAACACGCCGAAGACGGTGGAAGAGCTGACGGCGCTCAACGATCTGGAGCTTTACGACATCAAGGCCGACCCGATGGAGACGGTGAACCTCGCCAACGACCTCGAAGCGCATCGGCCGGTCATCGAGAAGCTCAACACGCGGCTCAATGCGCTGATCGCAGACGAGGTGGGCGAGGACGACGGCTCCTACCTGCCCGGCCCGGCGATGATCTGGGAGGCGTGAGGCCTTCGCTGTTTCCGCCGTCATGCCCCGCTTTATGCGGGGCATCCACGCCTTTCTTCCTTCGCGTAAAGACGTGGATGGCCCGGACAAGCCGGGCCATGACGACAAGGAATTGATGGAGTTCTTCTACCCCTCCGCTTCCAGCACGCTCCGCAATTCCGCCTTGGCGATCTTCTCGAGCGTCGACCGCGGGAACTCCGGCAGGATGCGAACCTCGCGCGGGATCTTGAAATCGGCAAGGCCCTTCCTGCAGGCCGCAAGCACATCGTCCTTCAGGCTCGCGGGCGCGGCCTCCTCGCCGCCCGGCACGAGCAGGAAGGCGACCGGCACTTCGTCGAGCATCGGATCTTTCCGCGCGACGACCGCGCATTCGGCAATGCCGGGGACCGTCATCACCACACGCTCGATTTCCGACGCGGCGACATTCTCGCCGCCGACCTTCAGCATGTCCTTGTCGCGGTCGGCGAACTGGATGAAACCGTCCTCGAGCAGCGTCACGCGGTCGCCGGTGATGAAGAAACCCTTCTCATCGAAGGTGTCGGCAGTCGCCTGCGGATTGTTGAGATATTCCAGGAAGAGCGAAATGCCCGGCACGCCGCGCACCAGCAGGAAGCCCGTCTCGCCCACATCGACCGACGACCCGTCCTCTCGCGTGATCGCGATTTCGTAGCCGGGCGAGGGACGGCCGCAGCTCATCGAGCGGTCCGGCAGATGCGGATTGCCGACGATGCCATGGGTAATGGTTTCGGTCATGCCCCACCAGCCGACCGTCTTCACGCCGAAATGCGCATCCGTGGGCGGCTCGCACACGCCATTGCCCCAGAGACGGTAGTTGTGCTTCGGCACGTCCTTGTCCATCAGCGCCTTCAGGCAGAAGGGCACCATGCTCGTCCAGGTGCAGCCATGCTTGAGCGACACGTCCCAGAAGCGCGAGGCCGAGAAACGCGGCTGCAACACCACCGTGCCGCCCACCCAGAGCGTGGAGAGCACGGAATAGCTCTGCGCATTGGTGTGAAAGTAAGGCAGATAGGTGAGATGCACGTCGGAGGGGCGCAGGTCCTCATGCATGGCGCACATCTTCGCGCCCCAGAGCGCATTGGCATGCGTCCACACCACGCCCTTGGGCCGCGAGGTCGTGCCTGAGGTGTACTGGATGCCGACGGGCAGCATGGGATCGGCGGGACGCAAGGGAACATCGTCCGCATTGCCGAAGAGAGACGAGAAACTGTCGAACTTGCCCGGCGCATGACCGGAGGCCGGCGGCGCGCCGCAATCGGTCTCGGTGACGGCGATCCATTTGAGGTCCGGACAGGCGCCCGCCACGAGATCGGCAAAGACCGGCTGGGTGATCGCCCCGACGGCGGAGGCGTGGGACGCGAAATAGGTGAGATCGTCGGCCACCGAGCGCGCATTGGTGGTGACGGCGACGCAGCCCAGATGCGCGCAGGCATACCAGGCGACGACCGCTTCCGGGCAATTGTCGAGATGGATGAGCACGCGCTCGCCGGGCTGGACGCCGCGCGCCTTCAGCCCCGCGGCGAGACGCTTCACATCATGCTGGAAGGCGGCATAGGACCAGACCCGCTCCGGCCCCTCGAAGGGCTCCCAGACGAGGAAGGGATGGTCGGGCCTTCGCGTGGCATGAACGGCCAGCAGGTGCGGCACGTCGAAAGCGGAAAAGGGATGGATCTGCGGCGAGCGCAAGGCGGGCATGTGGTGACCTCCCCGGTCTTTATGTTTGGTTCTTTTCCCAAAGAATAGCGCAGGCTTGTGACCTGCGGCAAAGCCGCTCTAGACTGATGAGCGGGAGCGAGGGGCCATGCTAAGGGCGAATGCAATGACCCCGAAGTCAATTTCAGAAGCGCGCGCCGCCCTGCTCGATATCAGCGGCGTCCTTTATGAAGGCGACACCGCCCTCAGCGGCGCGGCGGATGCGCTCGCCCGGCTCCGGCAGGCGGGCTTTCCCTTCCGCCTCATCACCAATACCAGCCGCAGCCCCAAACGCGCCATCCTCGACAAGCTGACAAGGCTGGGCTTTGAGGTGCACGCGGATGAGGTGGTGACGACGGCCTCCGTCGCCTGCGCGGCGATGAAGGCGGACGGCGCGAAACCCTATCTCCTCGTCCATCCCGACCTTCTGGAAGATCTGCCGGACGAGGCGGCGGAACCGGATGCCGTGCTGCTGGGCGATGCGGCGCAACATTTTACCTATGAGCGGCTCAACGCGGCCTTCCGCATTCTCCTCGAGGGCGGGAAATTCTATGCGCTGGGAAAGAACCGCTATTTCAAGGGAACAAGCGGGCTCGAACTCGACGCCGGGCCTTTCGTCGCCGCGCTGGAATATGCCAGCGGCGCGGAAGCGCGCCTCATCGGCAAGCCCTCGCCCGACTATTTCCGCGAGGCGGCGAAGGACATCGACGCCGATCCCGCGACCACGCTGATGGTGGGCGACGATGTGGAGGCGGACGTGCTGGGTGCCATCGAAGCGGGCTTCATGGCCGCGCTGGTGAAAGAAGGCAAGTTCCGCCACGGCGACGACGAGACGGCGAAGAAAGGCGGCGCATATGTCGCCGCCTCGCTGGAAGAGATCGTGGAGGCGCTGCTGGGTTAGGCGGGTTTTCCCTACCGGCGCCGCATTATCCGCGCCAGCGCCCTCGCACAGCGGAACTTGAGATAAGCGACCTTCGACAGCCAGAGCGCCCTCAAGACGGAGGGCCTGCGAGGCGCGTCCGGGGCCGCATGTGCCAGCAGTTCCCGCGCAAAGGCGACCGGACCGTTCTCCTCCAGAAAATGCCGCTGCCCTTCCCGGGCGCGTTCGGAGACCGCTTCGAAATCATCCACGACGCGCTTCAGCGCATCGGCGATGCTGCGCGCCGTCCACTCGCCGAAAAGCCCGGTATCGCCCTGATACTTCACCACGATATCGGCGAGTGAGGAATCGTCCGGACACACAACGCATCCGCCATTGCTCAGCGCCTCGTAACAAATGCCCGAAATCGAACTCTGATAGCGCTTCCTGTCATAGGGCAGCAGGAAGACGTCCAGCCGGCGCGCCAGTGCATCATATTCCTCCTTGTCCAACGCACCGCTTATGACCTCGAGGCGCGGATTGCCCTTGGCAAGGTCATGCAACCTTGCCCGGACGGCAGGGTCCGTGTCCTGCTCCTGTACCTGCACAACGACTTCAACGCCCGGCATCTCGGCAAGAGCGATCTCCAGAATATCGGGAACAAGAAGGATGCCCTTATGCCCGGCCTGATGTCCCAGCACGCCAACGCGGATCGGCGAGCCAGGTGCCCGCTCGCGCCCCTGCGCATCGGGAGAGGCGGGCACGACATAAGGCGACGGGAACGCCGCCGCCGGCCATTCGATGGCTTCCCCGAGTCGAGCGGCCGTCCGCCCGTTCACGGTCATCAGCGTGGTTCTGGCCAGCACGCCTTCGGGCATGGTCTCGATCGCGTAGCGGATCTGCGCCGCATACCACTCGGCCTCCTTCGTTCCCGACGACGGAAAGGGAAACTCGCCGACAATGGGCGGACACTGGCCCGACGGATAGAGTTTCCCGACCGCATCGGCAAGGCCCGCAAGAACGAACCCGCTAATGGAATTCGCATAGATCAGATCCGGATAAAAACGCGCGATATAAGGCAGCGCCTCGCTCTCATACCGACCGGCCCAGTAACGGGCGAGAGCGGGAAATGCGGCCCCCGGTTCGACCTCGAGATGGCTGTAAACAGCTTTAGAAAAAGCTCTCTCGACATCCACGCCAAGACCGGCGGAAGCCTTGCCGTTTCCCAGAACCTGCACCTCGTGACCGAGCGCATGCAACGCATGGACAATATTGACCGTCACATTCGCGTGGTGGCCCAGAGGTCTCTCGAGAGATGGATCGACGTAGAGAACTCTCATGAAACCGCCCGTTACACGAGTTCGTGCTGCCGGCACCAGGCGACGGATGCCTCGATCCCCTCACGGATAGAAGTTTTCGCCTTCCACCCCAACGCTTCTTTCGCGCGGGAGGTGTCGAGCATGCGCTTCGACACGCCGACGAAGCGGTTGGTATTGTTCACGACCTGCCCCTGAAACCCGGCCGCTTCGGATATCCACGATGCGATGTCGCCGATCCTGTGCGCCTCGCCCGTGCCGATATTGAGGACATCTTCTTCCGAGCGCATGGCCGCTTCGATAATCCCGTCCACCGCATCGTCGACATAAAGGAACTCGCGCTCCTGATTGCCATCGCCCCAGACTTCGACCGTTTCGGCGCCACGATCCGCGGCGCGCACGAATTTTCCGACCAGAGCCCCCATGACATGGCTGTCTTCCGCGAAACTGTCGCCCGGCCCGTAGACGGTCGGCAGAATGACACTCGTCGAGGAAAGTTCATGCTCCTGCCGGTAAGCCCTCTGCCCGATGAGCATTGCTTTCTTGGTCAGCGCATAGGCGAAGAGATAATCCTCCGGCTCCGTGCCGTAGAGTTCGCTTTCCGGATGCGGTTCCGGGTGCGAGGGATACATGCAGTAGGACAGAATACTCGTCATGCGCGCCGCCGGGAAAAAGCGCTTCCACGCTTCCAGTACGTTCACATTGATCGACATGTTGACGAAGAACTGCGTCGCGGGATGCGTCACCGGCCAATTGCCCGCGCGATAAAGGGCGGCCAGATGAATGATATGATCGCAGTCGAAGGTCCACTGGATGCGGTCCGCCCAGTCGAACACCGCCGTCCTGTTCGACAGATCGACATCGCGGGAACTCAACCCATAGACATTTACGTCCGGCCCGAAACGCTCATTGAGGATTTCGACCACACGCCGGCCGATAAACCCGCTCGCCCCCGTCACAATTACATTCCGCATGGGCCTTTCAGCCATCGGCAATTTCCCCATCCAATGCTTCCGCACCGACAATCCGTGTCCGGGGGACAGGAATGATGAACTTCCCGCCAGCCCTCAGATAGTCGGCATATTTCCTTATAAAATAGTCTGCGAAGTTCCAGGACAAGACGAGATAATAATCGGGCACTTCGCCAAGCGTCCGTTCATCGACGACGGGGATATGTACGCCCGGCGCCAGCTTGCCGATCTTGAACTCATTGACCTCCGTGAGGCAGGGCACGAGGTCGGGTCCGATATCGCAATAGTTCAGCAGCGTGGACCCCTTGAGCGGCGCACCGAGACCGTAAACGCTTTTACCCTCCGCCTTCAGCCGCTCGAGCAGGTTTTTGAGCTCGTCCATATTGCTCCGGACGTCCCGCGCAAAACGCTCATAGCGCTCCAGCGTCGACAGGCCTGCGTCATATTCCCTGCGGATGGCGGCTGCAACATTCGGGCTGGTCGGCATGGAATGCGTGTCGCGCCCGACATAGGCGACGAAAGAGCCGCCGTGAATGGGGCAGAACTCCACATCAAGCAACCGCATGCCATGCGCCGCGAACAGTTTTTCCAGCGGCGCAATCGCATGGATGCAGGAATGCTCGTGATAGAAGTGATCGAATTCCAGATTCTCGATGAGATCGAGGAGGTTCACCCCCTGCACAAGGAACACCGTTTCCTCATCCATCACGGCATCGAGCCCGTCGATGAAATCATGCAGATCGGGCACGTGATAGAAGACGGCCGTCGCCGTGATGAGCTTCGGCCTTATGCCGAGCGTCTCGAGCGCTTCGCCTGTTTTCCGGTTGAAGAAGCAGCGCCCGACGACATGGCCGTCGGCGCGTGCAAGATCGGTGACGCGTTTGCCCGGATCGATGCCCATTGTCGTCATGCCCTGCGCGGCGAACATGCCGAGCAATGTGCCGTCATTGCAACCGATGTCCATCACCAGATCGCCGGGCCGCAACTTCAGTCGCTCCACCGCGTCGGCCGCCATCCGCCGGAAATGCTCGACCACCGGCACATTGACGCCGGTGACATAGGGGTGATCGGAAAAGAGCATCTCCTGAGGCGGAAATTCTGAAATCTGGACCTGCCAGCAATCGGAACAGATCAGCATTTCCAGCGGAAATACCGGCTCGGTGGGAATGTCCGCTTCCGAGATGAAGTGATTGCCGCTCGGCTGCAGACCGAGATCGATTAAACTGTGAAGCCCGCCGCCACCGCAATTCATGCAGTTGGAACGCCGCATTTCCCCTCCGATATGAATCTCACTCACGCAAATGATGCCAACTATGCAGATTGCGGAGGAAGCGCCAACTGTTTTGTCGGTCTTTGCCAATCAATCGCATAAACAGCAAATAACGGGGAAAGAAACAGAACGAAAAGGGCCCGTGGATATCCACGGGCCCCTGTCACACCGCCTTATAGCGAAATAGAGATCAGGAGAGCGCTTCCTTCAGCGCCTTAGCGGCGGCTTTTACCGCCTCGCGCGAGACGTCGATGGCGGCCTGCAGATTGAAGAAGCCGTGGATCATGCCGTCGTAATTGACATATTCGACATCGACGCCCGCCTTTTTCAGCGCATCAGCGTAAGCCTTGCCCTCGTCGCGCAGCACATCGAAGCCGGCGGTCACGACATAGGCCGGCGGCAGGCCGGAGAGATCCTTCGCCTGCAGCGGCGCGAGGAGCGGATCGCTTTCATCCGCGCCATTGCCCGCATAATGCTTCCAGAACCACTCCATGCCTTCCTTCTCGAGGAAATAGCCCTCGGCGAAGCTGTCATAGGAGCCGGTCTTGCCGGGTTTGTCCGTAACCGGATAAATCAGGAGCTGGAAGGAAATATCCGGCCCCTTGTTCGCCTTGGCCATCTGGCAGACCACGGCGGAGAGATGCCCGCCGGCGCTGTCGCCGCCCACCGCGATGCTGTTCGCATCGACATTGATGTCGGCGGCATTCGCCTCCACCCATTTCACGGCGGCATAGCAATCTTCCGACGCGGCCGGATAGGGATGCTCGGGCGCAAGGCGGTAATCCACCGCGATCACCTTGCAGCCGCTTTCATTGGCGAGCGTCCGGCACAGCGCGTCATGCGTTTCCAGATCGCCGATCACCCAGCCGCCGCCATGAAAGAAGACGAGCGCGGGCAAACCGTTGCCGCCCGCGACGGGCTCGTAAAGGCGGACCGGAATGTCGCCGCCCGGGCCGGGAATGGCGCGGTCCTCAACCTTGCCGATGGGAACGCCCTGCGCATCGAGCGCGGCGGCGAGCCCGCGATACATCTCGCGCGCGCCCTCCGGCGGCAGGTCGATCATGCGCGGCATTTCCGTATTCTCGGCCATGCCGTCGAGAATGGCTTTCGCCTGCGGATCGAGTGTCATGGATGGCCTCCCCTCTGGTCTCTATCTGCCAGCGTTGATTTGTTTCTTTCCGCCGGCACTGTCTTCGTTCCCTTTATCTAGCCGGGCAAAGCGCCCTGCGCCAAGCCACAAATGCGCTTGACGTTGCGGCCAAAAGCAATCCGCACATGCAAAAAGGCGCCGGGGACCCACCGGCGCCTCTGCAAAATCGGATCATTGCAAACAGGTAATTTCGCGCCCGCGAAGGCGCGACGACGCGCCATCCGAAGACGCGCCGGCCTCAGTGCAGCACGCCGCCTTCGCGGTTGCGCCGCCCGCTCACCATGTCCAGCACGACGACGCGAAGCTGCCGCCAGGCCTCGGCGCGCAGCTTCTCGCCGATCCGCTCCAGCTCGTCGACAGCCTGATCGGCAAAGCCGATGGCCTTTTCGCCATGCGTATCGACCATATAGGCGGCCAGAAGATTGATTTCGTGCTCGGTGACCATGATGCGCGCTCTCCGGAAAGGCATTGGGGTTTTGCCTTACCGGATTGCAATGGGCGGGCCAGAACCGCCTGCGGAAATTAGGTAAGCTTTTCAATGAATTGAGCGGGGCGAAACGCTGCGCCTGTTCCTGTCCCCGGGCAAACCGGCAAAGCCTTCCCGGCCGAAACCGCCCATGCGGCGGATTTTGCCCATGTGAATAAATGGACCTGCATCTTTCCCGGGCCTTGCCCTGCCCCGAAATCCGCCCTAGCTTTCGCCGCATGATCGACGCCTCGCACATCCACGGATTGTTTTATACGCCCGCCACATAGGCGCGGCGTTGCTCGATCATTTCGTTCAGACCAATGCCGCCGCGGTCCGGCGGCATTGTTCATGAACAGACGGTCTCCGGCCCGCCTCGGGCCAGATGGAGACCAGACATGAACCGCACAGCTTTCACCATTCGCCAGGCGACCGAAGCCGATTACGGGCAGCTTTGCGATCTCTTCGCGGAACTCGACCTGCTGCATCGAAGCGCGCGGCCCGACCTCTTCCGGAAACCGGAGGGCCCACCGCGCGCGCGAGCCTATGTGGCCGGGCTGATCGCCTCGCCCGCATCGGCCATTCTCGTCGCCGCCGAACGGGATGCGCGCATCCTGCACGGCTTCGCCACGCTGATCGGCCATGAACGGCCCGCAACGCCCGTCAGCGCCGCAAGGCGTATCGTCGAGATCGACAATCTGTGCGTGCGCGCGCATGCACGGCGGCAGGGTATTGGCGGCGCGCTTGTCGACGGCGCCGATCGATGGGCAAGACAGAAGGGGTATGACGGGGTCGAACTCTCCGTTCATGCCTTCAATGACGATGCACGGAAGTTCTATGAGGCGTCGGGATTCGAAACCGCATCGCTGCGCATGACGCGCGCCGCAACGGGCTAGTCTCAGCCCGAAAAGCCGCCTTCGTCGAGGAAGCTCTGCTCTTCCGGCGTCGTCACCCGGCCCAGCACGGCGTTGCGATGCGGGAAACGGCCGAAACGACGGATGATGTCGGCATGGATTTTGGCGAACTTCATCGTTTCCGGATCGTTGAGGCGCCCGGCAATATATTTGAGCGCCTCCTCCTGGGCGGCGGGGTCTTCGGCATGCATGAAGGGCATGTAGAACCAGCGGCGCGCAACCTCCGGCAGGGTCGTGTCGAAGCGGCGCGCTATCGCCTCGCGCGCAATGCCGAGCGCCTTGGCATCGGACGCCCAGGCCCGGTGATCGTCGCGATAGATGTTGCGCGTGAACTGGTCGAGCAGGATGACGAGCGCAAGCGCGCTTTCCGGCTCGCCTACCCAATCGTCGTAATCGCCCTCCGCCGCGGCCTTCACCGCGTCGCCGAACTCGCGGCGGATTTCCGCGTCGAAGGCGTCGCTTTTCGTGAACCACTTCTCCGGCCCGGCATTGAACCAGAAATCGAGCACGTCGCGGGGGCGGATGAGGGACATGGGGCTGCTCCGAAGAAGATGTCAGAGCCGCAAGCTAACCAGAGTTGTCGTCCCGGCGAAAGCCGGGACGACACTGACTTTACTGCACCACCACGATCACATCGTCGGCGGGGTCCGCCTCGAAGAGCTTCTCCACCAGATGCGCGCGACGGGACGCCGTGGCGGACTGGTTCACATAGCCCTTGTCGGTGATCTCGTGACCGTCGATGGACGGCGGTTCGAGCATGAGATGGAGACGCGCGATGCGGCTGGATGATCCGCCGCCGCCCCTGTTGTGCGTCTCAAGCGCGTTGCGGAGATAGTCGATCACCTTGGGATGCCTGATGACGTCTTCCGGCGCCATATCGTCCGGCAGACCGGCGGCGGCCTTCATGCCCACAACATTCGGCCAGGCGAGCAACGCGATATAGGGCTTGTCGAGGCCGCACACCACCGCATCCTGCACCATGGGCGACATGGCGGCGACGACATCGGCCCTGAGCGTGCCGGTGGAGACCCATGTGCCGGTGGAAAGCTTGAAATCCTCCGTCACGCGGCCATCGAAAACGAGGCCGAGATGCGGGTCCTCCTCGTCGAGGAACTTCGCCGCGTCGCCGAGCGAATAGAAGCCTTCCTCGTCGAAGGCCTTGGCCGTCTTTTCCGGATCGCCGTGATAGCCGGGCGTCACCATCGGCCCGCGCACGCGGACTTCCATCTTCGCCCCCGAGGGCACCAGCTTCAGCTCCATGCCCGGCAGCGGCAGGCCGATAAGGCCGACGCGCTCCGTGATCCAGTGAACGACGGTGATGCCCTGCGTTTCCGTCGCGCCATACATGGTGGTCAGCGGAATGCGGTGCCCCGTCTCGGCGATGGCGAGCCGCTGCATGCGGTCATAGAGATCGCTCGACAGCGTGGCGCCGCCATAGGCCATATATTCCAGGTTCCGGAAGAAGGAGGCGCGCAACTCTGGATCGCGTTCCATCGCATCGGCCAGCATGCCGAACGCGACCGGCGCGGACCCGAAGACGCGCGGGCTCACCTCGCGCAGATTGGCGATGGTCTGGTCGAACAGGCCCGGCACGGGCTTGCCCGAATCGAGATGGATCGTGCCGCCATTGGCCAGATTGCCGTTGAAGGAGATGTTGCCCGCGGAGATGTGATTCCAGGGCATCCATTCAAGGCTTTGCGGCACGTCTTCCGGATCGGGCTCCTCGGTGCGGAGCGCTTCCTGTGCGGCAAGCTGCGCCATCATCATGCGATGCGTCTGCACCACGCCCTTGGGCATGCCGGTGGAACCGGAGGTGAAGAGATATTTCGCGACCGTGTCGTGATCGACCCTGTCGAGCGCTTCATCGACTTCCACGCCCGCCGGCGTGGTGATGATGTCGTGATAGGAGAGCGTTTCGCGGCCCGGCACTTCGCCGGAACCGGTCACGATGGTGACGTCGTCGCCGAGATCCAGCGCATTGATCGCCTTGGCGAACATCTCGCCCTGCTCGGCAAAGACGAGCCTGGGCTTCGCGGTGGCGGTCACATGCTTGAGCTTGGAATAATCCGTGCTCATCAGCGAATAAGGCACGCTGACCGGGGCGACCGGCACGCCCGCCTTCATCGCGCCCAGCGCCATGACGGCATGGGCGATGGAATTGCCCGACAGGATCATGATGGGCGTGGACTGGTTAAGCCCGCGCTGAAGAAGCGCCGCCGCGACGGCGCGCGCCGCGCGATGGGCCTCGCCATAGGTGATGTAACGCCACGCGCCGTCCGCCCCGCGCTCGCCGATGAAATTACGCTCGGGATGGGCCGCCGCCTTTTCCGCGAGGATGTGCGGCACGGAGCGCTTCATCTCCGGCAGTTCGTGCTGCGACCGGACATATGTCGTGCCGTCATCCATCCGCTCGACGACGATCTTCGGCGGCTTCTGCTTCAGCGGCTTGAACGGGACGTCGCGCGTCTCCTCCGCAAGGCTCATGGTTTCCTCCCATTGGCAGAGTTTGAATTCGGATAGCGAATTCCAATAGCTGTCACCCCGGGCTTCGTCCCGGGGTCCAGAGCGGCACAGTCAGTGCTTGCGGCCCCTGGATCCCGGCACAAGGCCGGGATGACAGGTCAAATTTATTTCGCCGATCAGTTGATCATCCGTTCGCGGCCTTCCCAGTAAGGCTTGCGCAGCTCGCGGCGCAGGATCTTGCCGGACGGGTTGCGCGGCAGCGCCTCGATGAAAGCAACGTCCTTGGGGACCTTGTAGGAGGCGATGCGCGTCTTGGCGAAGGCGATGATGTCTTCCGCACTGGCGTTCTCGCCGGGCTTCAGCACGACGATGGCCTGCACCGCCTCGCCCCATTTCTCATGCGGCACGCCGACCACAGCGGCATCCGCAATGGCGGGATGACCGAAGAGCGCGTTCTCTACTTCCGCGGGATAGATGTTCTCGCCACCCGAGACGATCATGTCCTTCACGCGGTCATGGATGTAGAGATAGCCGTCCTCGTCAAAGAAGCCCGCATCGCCGGAATGGAACCAGCCGTCGACGACGGATTCCACCGTCGCTTCCGGACGGTTCCAGTAGCCCTTCATCACCGAACCGCCCTTGATGAGCACTTCGCCGACGCCGCCGGCTTCCACATCCTTGCCGTTCTCGTCGACGATACGGATTTCCGTGCCGGGATTGGGAATGCCGCAGGAGCGGAGCTTGCCCTTGGCCGGATCATGCGCGTCCGGCGGCAGATGCGTCGCGCCGCCCGTCGTTTCGGTGAGGCCGTAAAGCTGCACGAACTCCGCCTTGAAGCGGTCCTGGGCCTTGCGCAGCACATCTTCCGCAATCGGCGAGGCACCATAGAGAAGCTGGCGCACGGTGGAGACGTCCACCTCCGCGATATTGGGCTGCTGAAGAAGGAAGAGGATCACGGCGGGCACGATGAAGAGGACGGTGATGCCCTCCTTCTCGATCAGGCGCAGGATCAACGCCGGATCCACATCCTTCAGCACGACATTCTTGCAGCCATGCAGATGGCCCAGAATGCCGATATTGACGCCCGCCACATGGAAGAGCGGCATACAGACGAGCACCACATCGCTCTCTTTCCAATCCGCCCAGCCGGACTTCATGCCCTGGTCGAAAACGGCGAGATAGTTGCGGTTGGTGAGCTGCACGCCCTTGGGGTGGCCCGTCGTGCCGGAGGTATAGAGCTGGATGACATCGTCATCGATCTCGGAGGGCAGCATCGGGTCTTCGTTCGGGAAGCTGTCGCGCCACTCGTCGAAGGAAATCCAGTCCGACCGCCCGCCGTCCAGCGCCACCACTTTCCGGATATTCGGGCATTCCGAAAGCACCTTCTCGACCACGTCGTAATATTCCGCGCCGACGAAAAGAATTTCCGTGCGGGAATCATTCAGCACATAGGCGATTTCCGGCGCGGCGAGACGCCAGTTGACGCCGACCATCACGGCATTCGCCTTGAAGGCGCCGTAGAGCACCTCGAAATAGAGATCGGAACTCTTGCCGATATAGCCGATGCGGCTGTCGGGCTTGCAGCCTTCCGCGATCAGCCCCTGCGCCACGCGATTGGCATAGGCGTCGAGCTCGGCATAGGTGGTGCGGCGCTCGCCGAAGACCTGGGCCGTCTTGTCGCCTTCGGTCTTCGCCCGGTAGCGCGTGATATCCGCAACGCAGCGAACCTCGTTCGCATCGAACATGGTGTTCCTCCCCTGGCTCGCCGCCCGCGCCCCTTCTCCGGAGGCATTTGCCAGCGCGGCGATGTGATTTTGTGAATATTCTTTGCCGCGAGTGTAACCGCGCTATCGCAGGGAGCAAGCGCAACCGGCGCGCGGAAATGCTATAAGGGCCGGACACGAAACCGACGCAACGATACGCTGCGGAAGGGGCGAAAGACCCCACGCGCAACAAGAGAAATTCACAGGGAGAAGAAGATGGCCCGCATACCCTATTTCGATCCGGACCAGGCCGAAGGCCGCGCGAAGGAAGTCTACAAGAAGCTGCCGCCGCTCAATATTTTCCGCATGCTCGGCCATTCCGGCGAGATGCTGGACGGCTTCATCAAGCTCGGCAACCAGATCCTGATGTTCTCCGAGCTGGACCCGGTCTTGCGTGAAATCGCCATTGTGCGCACCGGCGTGCTCCGGGGCTCGACCTATGAGGTCTATCAGCATGAGGCGATCTCGCGCCGGATCGGCATGAGCGACGACCTCATCAAGGCGATCCATGAGGGGCCTGACGCCGCCGCCTTCGACGACATGCAGCGCATGGTGATGCGCTTCACCGACGATGTGGTGAAAAACACCCGCGCCTCCGACGCGACTTTCGACCCGCTGCTGGAAAAGCTGGGGCCCAAGCAGATGCAGGAACTGACCATCACCATCGGCTATTACACGATGGTGTCGAACTTCCTCGAAACCTTCGACGTCGATATCGAGGACAAGCCCGTGGAAACGAGCGTCGGCAAGAAGGCCTGAGCGCATGGCGAAACTGCCCTATCCCGACCCCGCCGCGCTGCCGGAGGAAAACCGGGCGCTCATCGAAACGCTCCCGCCGCTGAACATCTTCCGGATGCTCTCCGGCGCGGGCGCGAGCTTCCCGCCCTTCATGGCGCTCATCAACGCCTATCTGAACCACGGGGCGCTCGACGCGGAACTGCGCGAACTCGCTATATTGCGCGTCGGGCATTTGCAGGCAAGCGCCTATGAGCTTCACCAGCATGAGCGCGTGTCGCGCACCATCGGCATGACGGCGGAGCGTATCGCCGCGGCGGGCGGCCCGCTCCCCTCGCCGCATTTCAGCGAGGCGGAAAACGCGGCGCTCACTTTCATCGACGACCAGGTGGCAAAGGTGAAAGCGGACGGGGCGCTTTTCGATGCCGCGCATAAACATGTCGGCGATGCGGGGATGCAGGAACTCATTCTCATCGTGGGCATCTACATGCTGGTCTGCCGCTATCTGGAGACGATGGAGATCGAGCTGGAGGAAAAGGACATCGAGGGCTCGGGTCTGGAGGAGATCGACACCACGATGGGGCGGTGAGGGGGAAGTCTCTTGTCTGTCATGCCCGGGCTTGACCCGGGCATCCAGTCTGCGCCTGCGGCGCAGGTTGCGCTGGATTGCCGGATCAAGTCCGGCAATGACAACAAATAAAAGAAAAGTGAGGGAGGAAACATGGCGGAAGAAAAACAGGCCCCGGAAAAACAAGGCTACGTCCGGCCGCTGAGCGCGGAGTCGCAAGGCGAGGCGCCGGGGCGCGGGCGGCTGAACGGGCGGCGCATTCTCGTGGTGGGCGGCGGGCAACGCGTACTTGATGCGGCGACCGACCCGGTCGGAAACGGGCGCGCCATGTCGCTGCTCTTTGCGCGGGAAGGCGCAGCGGTCGCCGTCGCCGATATGAATGCGGACGCCGCCGCCGAAACGGTGCGCCGGATCGAAGCCGAAAGCGGCAAGGCCACGGCCATCACCGCCGATATTTCCAAACCCGACGACATCAAGCGCATGATCGACGAAGCCGTTTCCGCCATGGGCGGGCTCGACGGCATGGTGCTCAATGTCGGGATCGGCGTGGGCGGGCTGGGCCTCGACGGCATTTCGGCGGAGGACTGGACGAAGGCGCTCGACGTGAATTTGCGCGGGCCCATGCTCTGCTGCCAGGCGGCAATGCCGAAAATGGAGGAAGGCTCCTCCATCGTCTTCATCTCCTCGATTGCAGGCCTCGTCGCGGGCAGCCGGCTCCCCGCCTATGACGCCTCGAAAGCGGCCCTTGGCGGGCTGATGCGCCATGTGGGGCTCGAAGGCGCAAGACGCGGCATCCGGTCCAACATCGTCGCGCCGGGGCTGGTGGATACGCCGCTGGGACGGCTCGCCACACAAGGCCGCCCCTCGCGCGGGCGCACGCCGGTGCCCTTCGGGCGGCAGGCGACGGGCTGGGAAATCGCCTATGCGGCGCTCTTCTTCATGTCGGATGAAAGCGTCTATGTGACAGGCCAGACGCTCGCCGTCGATAGCGGGCTGACGGGGATCAGCTAAAAACATAAAGCCAACGGGAGGACGCGATGGGACTGGGGCTGGCGAAATATCAATACACCAAGGGGCTTCACGATATCGGGAACGGCGCCTATGCCTGGTTGCAGCCGGATGGCGGCTGGGGCTGGTCCAATGCGGGACTCATCACCGATAGCGGCGAGTCGCTGCTGGTCGACACGCTGTTCGACGTGCCGCTGACGAAGGAAATGCTCGACGCCATGAAGAAGGCCGAGCCCAAGGCGGCCGAGACCATCGGCATCGTCGTCAACACGCATCACAATGGCGACCATTGCAACGGCAATGAATGCTGCGCCAATGCCGAAATCATCGCGCACAAGCTCGCCGCCGAAGCCATGACGCGCGAACCGCCGCAAATGCTGGTGGGCTTTCTGGAGATGGCCCCGCAAATGGGCGATCTCGGCAAATTCATCACGCAGTGCTTCGGCCCCTTCGACTTCAAAAGCGTGACGCAGACCCTGCCGACCACGACCTTCGAAAAGGAGCTGACGCGCAAGGTCGGCGACAAGGAAGTGCGCATCATGCATGTCGGCCCCGCGCATACGCCGGGCGACGCGCTGGTGCATGTGCCCGCCGACCGCACGGTTTATACGGGCGACATTCTTTTCATCGAAGGCCATCCCATCATGTGGGAAGGCCCGGTGGGGAACTGGATCGAGGCCTGCGACCGCATCATGGCGATGGATGTGGAAACGGTGGTGCCGGGCCACGGCCCCATCACCGACAAGAAGGGCGTGAAGGCGGTGCAGGATTATCTCGTCTATGTGCGCGACGAGGCGCGCAAGCGCTATGACGCCGGGATGGACGCCTTCGAGGCCGCGCTCGACATCGACATGAGCGATTACGACAGCTGGGGCGACGGCGAACGCATCGCGGTGAATGTCGCCACGCTCTATAACGAGTTCAACGGCGTGCACGAGGAACTCGACGCCGCGCAGCTTTTCGGCCAGATGGCGGAAATCGCAAAACGCAGGGGCCGCCTCTAGGAAACGCCCCCGCACAAATTCGTGATCGCAACGGCCATAGACGCTTCGCCGAGGGGCCGGTATCGGTTGACGAAACGGAACCGAATAGGAGACGGCCATGGCGCAAGCCGACGCGAATTCCATCATCCTGCATCAATATGACGTGTCGCCCTTTTCCGAAAAGGTGCGCGTGGCGCTCGGCATCAAGGGGCTCGACTGGTTCGCCTGCGACGAGCCCGTCATCATGCCGAAGCCGGAACTGACCTCGCTCACCGGCGGCTATCGCAAGATCCCGGTGATGCAGATCGGCGCGGACATCTATTGCGACACGCAGATCATCCTGCGCGAGCTGGAAAAGCGTTATCCCGCGCCGACGCTCTTTCCCGGCGAGGACAAGGGGCTCGGCTGGGGGCTTTCCATGTGGACCGACCGCATCCTCTTCCAGACCGCGGTGGCGGTGATCTTCGGCGGCGCGGGCGACGCGGTGGACGAGGATTTCAAGAAGGACCGCGAGGCGCTGACGGGCCGTCCCTTCGACACCGATGCGATGAAAGCCGCCGTGCCGCTGATGACGGAACAACTCCGCGCCCAGCTCGGCTGGATCGAGGAGCAGCTTGCCGACGGACGCAACTTCCTGATGGGCGACAAGCCCGGCCTCGCCGATGCGAGCGGCTTCTACAATCTCGCCTTCATGCGCTGGATCCATCCGCAGGGCGCGGCGATGGTGGAGCACATGCCGAAGCTCGCCGCTTGGGAGGAGCGCGTGAAGGCCATCGGCCATGGCAACAGGCAGGAGATTTCGCGCGACGATGCGCTGGCCATCGCCAAGGCGTCGACAAGCGTGGAAAAGGAAGCAGCCGACCCGAACGAGCCCAATGGCTGGAAGCCGGGTGACCTCGTCAGCGTGACGCCGGACGATTACGGCCGCGACCCGGTGGTGGGCGTCGTCGTCTCATCCTCCGCGCAGCACATCGCCATCCATCGCGAGGACATGCCGGTGGGCGATGTCGTGGTGCATTTCCCTCGCGCGGGCTTTTTCGTGATGCCGGCGTAAGAGCCACACCCGAAAACGTCATGCCCCGCTTCATGCGGGGCATCCACGTCTTGGCGATAAAGAAGAAAGACGTGGATGGCCCGGACAAGCCGGGCCATGACGCCTTCCAATTGACCCGTTACCGCGCCGTCATGCCGCCGTCGATGACGAGTTCCGACCCCGTCATGTAACGGCTCTCGTCGGAGGCGAGGAAGACGATGCCGTTGGCGATGTCGGCGGGAATGCCTGCAAAGCCGAGCGGGGCGGCGAGTTCGCCGAGCGCGCCCGCGTCGATCGTGTTGGCGCCTTCGGGAATGAGATCGGACTGCATCGCACTGACGCCGCCGCCCTGCGGGATCTTGTTCCAGATGTCGGTGTCGATGATGCCGGGGTGAACGGAGTTCACACGCACATTCATCTTCTCCTGCGCGCATTCGAGCGCCACGGCCTTGGTGAAGAGACGCACCGCGCCCTTGGTCGCGCAATAGCCGGCAAGACCCGGCGCGCCCTGAAGACCGGCAACGGAGGAAATGTTCACGACGGAGCCGCCGCCCGATTCCGCCATCAGCGGAATGCCATGCTTCACGCCGAAGAAAACGCCATCGACATTGATGGCCATCTGGCGGCGCCAGTCTTCCACCGGCATGTCGAAAATGCGCGCGCCGACGCCGATGCCCGCATTGTTGACCAGGATGTGCAGCGCGCCGTGCTTTTCCTTCACCGCGGCGACGATTTCCTGCCAGCGCGCCTCATCGGCCACGTCCTGCGGCAGAAAGCTCGCCTCGCCACCGGCCTTGCCGATGATGTCGACGGTTTCCGCACCGCCCTTCTCGTCCACATCCGTGACGACGACCTTGGCGCCTTCCGCCGCCAGCGCGACCGCCGCGGCGCGACCGATACCCGCCGCCGCGCCCGTGACCAGCGCGACCTTGCCTTGAACCCGTCCCATACGTTCCTCCTGATTTTCGCGACCCTGAATTTTCGCGTCTTGTTTGCTCCGGCCTTCTTGCGGGGCCGGATGCCTCGATACCGTTTATACGCTACGTGACGCAGCGACGGCCACAAGCTTGCAGCAAATTGGACTGTAGTCTAGTTTTGTTCCGGCAAGGCGGGGCGATGACCGCTGCCGGTTTGGAGGAATGACAAGCAATGGCCGAAGCGGCGACAGCCCCCCGACCGGGCAAGAAGGAGCGCACGCGCCGCGAGATATATCGCATCGCGATGGAGTCCTTCGCAAAGCGCGGCTATGACGGCGTGACCATCGAGGATATCTGCGCGGGCGCCGGCATCGCCAAGGCGACCTTCTTCCTGCATTTCAAGAACAAGGCCGCGCTGCTTCTCGCCTTCAATGAGGAGATCACCAACGCGCTGGCCGACAAGCTGAGCGAAAATAACGACAGCACGGCGGAGGAGCAGCTCCGCTTCATGGCCGATGTCTTCGGCGAGGCCTATCACTCCAACGCACAGGTGATGCGCCGGCTCCTGACCGAATTCCTGGAGCAGCCCGCCAGCTACCGGATGGCCCGCCAAGCCAATGAAAGCCTGATCGCCCTCGTCGCCAATATCGTGCGGCAGGGACAGGAGAAGGGCGAGTTCCGGAAAGGCTTCTTGCCTGAGCTGGCCGCGCTCTCCATCGTCGCGACATGGAGCGCGCTCATCGCCTTCTGGCTTGAAAATCCCGAGGTCGAAACCGAGAGCAGCGGCAAAGCCTTTCTCGATATCGCCATGAACGGCCTCAAGGCCGCCTGAACACCAAGGCAAACCAAACAAGAAACGACGAACACCGCTATCGAAAACAGACCAATATCCGAACAGGGAGGAAAAAATGGTCGGACGTAAGATGAAATTCGGCGCCTTCATCGCGCCGTTTCACCCGCTGGACGAAAACCCGACGCTCGCACTCGAACGCGATCTGGAACTCGTGCAGCACATGGACAATCTGGGCTATGACGAAGCCTGGATCGGCGAACATCATTCCGCCGGTTACGAGCTGATCGCCAGCCCCGAACTCTTCATCGCCACCGCGGCGGAACGCACCCGCACCATCAAGCTCGGCACGGGCGTGTCCTCGCTGCCCTATCACCACCCGCTGATGCTGGCCGACCGCATCAACCAGCTCGACCACATCACGCGCGGCCGCGTGATGTTCGGCGCAGGGCCGGGCTCGCTGCCCTCCGACGCCTTCATGATGGGCATCGAAGTCGCCAAGCAGCGCGACATGATGGACGAGGCGCTGGAAGCGATCGTGCCGCTCCTGCGCGGCGAAACGGTCAACATGAAGACCGACTGGTTCGAGCTTCGCGATGCGCGCCTCCAGATGACGCCCTGGTCGCGTCCCAATGTCGATATCGCCATTGCCAGCACCGTGTCGCCCACCGGCGCGACGGCGGCGGGCCGCCACGGCGTGGGCCTTCTCTCCATCGGCGCGACCTCGCAGGGCGGCTTCAACGCGCTCGCCTCCAACTGGGGCATCGCCGAAAAGATCGCCAAGGAGAACGGCAACCAGGTGAGCCGCGACGACTGGCGACTGGTCGGCCCGGTGCATGTCGCCGAGACGCGGGAGAAGGCGCGCGAGAATGTGCGCTTCGGGCTTGAGAAATGGCTCTTCTATTTCCGCGAAGTGGCCGCCCTGCCGCTCGCGCCCACCGACGGCTCCGATCCCGTGGATGCGCTGATCGAAAGCGGCATGGCCGTGATCGGCACACCGGACGATTGCATCGCGCAGATCCAGCGCCTTCAGGAACAGTCCGGCGGCTTCGGCACCTTCCTGCAGATGGCGCATAACTGGGCCGATTTCGCCGAAACCAAGCGCTCCTACGAACTCATCGCGCGCTATGTGATGCCGCACTTCCAGGAGACGAACGTCAATCGCGGCTTGTCGCTCGACTGGGCCCGCAAGAACCGCGAAGGCTTCATCGGCGAAGCGATGATGGCCGTCGGCAGCCGCGTCGCCAAGCACATCGAACAGCACGGCACGGAAGACATCTCGCCGGAAATTCTCGAAGCCATGGGCATGAAGAAAACCGACGCCGCCGAGTAATTCCGGCTCCGGACAAATGAAAGGGCGGCTCCTCGGAGGCGCCCTTTTTTGTTTTCCCTACTTCGTCATGCCCCGCTTCATGCGGGGCATCCACGTCTTCACCGCACCAAAGAAAAGACATGGATGGCCCGGACAAGCCGGGCCATGACGGTTTAAAGGTTTAAACCCGCACTTCGCCCGCGCAGATGCGGTCATAGAGCGGCTTGTCGAGCAGGACGAACTTGTTCGCCTTGGGATCGTTGAAATAGACCGGCTCGGGGATGGCGTCCGGGTCAAAGCCCTGCTTCACCAGATCCACCTTGCGGTGCTTGAAGGTGCCGGTGACTTCCATTTCCTGCTGCAGGCGGATGAAGAGCGGCTGGGCATAATCCGGCAACTGCTTTTCCAGATGCGCGTGGAACTTGTCGAGGTCGATGCCATCCGACGACACAATCGAGGCCATGCCTGCCTTGCCGTCCGCACCGGGCACGGCGACGCCATAGACATTGGCTTCCTGAATGCCGGGATAAACCGACATGGCTTCCGCGACTTCCGACGTCGCGACATTCTCGCCCTTCCAGCGGAAGGTGTCGCCGATCCGGTCCACGAAAAAGAAATAGCCGAGCTTGTCCTGCTTCAAGAGGTCGCCGGTGCGGAACCAGGCATCGCCCTTTTCGAACACGTCGCGCAGGATCTTCTTCTCGGTCTCTTCCTTCTTGGCATAGCCGTCGAAACGGCCCGTGGGACGCTCCGGATCGTCGATGATCTGGCCGAGCGCCTCGCCCGCTTCCATCGGCTCGGCGCGGACACAGAAACCGTCCGCCCCGCGCACGGGCTTTTCGTTCTCGATGTCGAACTTCACGATCTCGACATTGAACTTGCTCTTCGCCCAGCCCGGCACGCGGCCGATCGCGCCCACCGTGCCGTCGAAATTCATCAGCGCCACATTGCCTTCCGTCGCGCCGTAGAATTCCAGAACGCGGGGAATGCGGAAGCGGGTCTGGAACTCCTCCCAGATTTCCGGGCGCAGACCGTTACCCACGGCAAGACGCAGCTTGTGCTTGCGCTCGTTCTTGTTGGGCTCGGTGTTGAGAAGGTAGCGGCAGAGCTCGCCGATATACTGGAAGAGCGTCGCCTTGTACTGAACGCAATCGTCCCAGAAATGATGCGCGGAGAATTTGCGCTTCAGGATCACCGAACCGCCCACGGTGAGCGTGGTGCCGACCGCGCAGACGCCGCCCGCCGAATGATAGAGCGGCAGCACGACATACATGCGGTCCTTTTCGGTCGCATTTGCGCCCGCCGAGAAGGCGGCCATCATGCCATTGAGGCGCTGATGGGGAATACGCGCGGCCTTGGGAAGCCCCGTCGTGCCCGAGGTATAGATGAAGAGCGCGTTTTCCTCGGTCGTCAGCCCCGCGCGGAAATCGTCCGGCAGCGGGCCGTCGCTGAAATTGTCGAGCGCGGCGTCGAGGTCTTCGCTGCCCTGCACCTTGCCGCCCGTCGCCCAGACGGTCATCGGCGTTTCCATGCAATCGGTGCAGGTGAAATAGCCTTCGGCAAGCTCATTGCCGAGAATGAGATGGTTCGCACCGGAAATCTTCAGGCAATGGGCGAGCGCATTGGAGGTGAGATTGGTGTTGATGAGTGCCGCCGTCGCACCGGCCTTGATGATGCCGAGCCAGGCCATGAGATATTCGGCCCGGTTTTCCATCATCAGCGCCACGACATCGCCCTGCCCCAGCCCCTGCGCCTTCACCCAGCGGGCATAGCGGTTGGCCGCGCCATTGTAGTCGCGATAGGTGAAAGTCCGATCGCCGCAATAGATGGCGATATTGTCCGGCTTTTCTTCTGCCAGCTTTTCCACGATGTCGGCGAAGGTGGTGGACTTGTCCTTGCCCAGATCGCCCATGCGCTTCAGCGTCCGGAGCGCCGCGCGCACGAAAATGATCTCATTGCGAATACGATTGAAAAGACCCATTCCCTGTTCCCTATTTGCGGCCATCCCCCTCCGATGAACCACTTTCTTGGCGTTTGACGAATGTTATGCCTGCCTGCTGACAAGGACGTCAAGGAAGCCCGGGAAACGCTGGGGAAATGGTTTCACGCAGAGAAGGCACCCGGTCGGGCGGCCGGCCTTGCCGCTGGTAGTAAAAAAACGCATTTCAAGAGATGAATTTTCTTTTTCGCTTCCTTTATTCCATCAGGGGCGAAATTCGGGACACCGCGACAAACATAGCGGCAGGTGGATGCTCCCTGGACTTTCACTAGCTTTTTTCTGTTATGCTTTTCGCAAGGGGAGAATAAGGGAAATGCGGTTTCTGGCAGAACTCGTCGCCACTGCGATCATCGTCTTTGCGCGACTTATCACGGCCGTTCGCGGCATCTGGCAGGGCGCCGAGCCCTCGGAGCGCCAGCGTATCTACTTCGCCAACCATGCCAGCCATGGCGATTTCATCCTGATCTGGACGGTCCTGCCGGACCGCATGCGGCGTGCGACGCGGCCGGTGGCCGGGTCCGACTACTGGCTCAAATCCCGTCTCCGGGCCTTTATCGGCCGCGACGTCTTCAACGCTGTGCTGATCAACCGCGACCGCTCCTCGCGGGAAGAAGACCCGATAACCGTCATGACCGAGGCGCTGGACGGCGGCTCTTCCCTCATCATCTTTCCCGAGGGCACGCGCAACACGACCGATGAGTTGCTGCTGCCCTTCAAGGCGGGCCTCTATCACCTCGCCCAGGCACGACCCGATGTCGAACTGGTGCCGACATGGATCGAGAACCTGAACCGCGTCATGCCCAAGGGAGAACTCGTCCCCATCCCGCTCATTTGCACCGTCAATTTCGGTGCGCCGATCCGGCTCGCCGAGGGTGAGAGCAAGGAAGAATTTCTGGCAAAGGCCGAAAGCGCCATGCGCAATCTCGCCGGAGAGGAACAGGGAGAAGAACAGATCGAAGGGCAGGTGGCATGACCGATTATTTCTGGAACCTCGTCGCCCTGCTGGGCGGCGTCGGCGTGATCCTCGTCATCGCCTCGGCGGTGGGATACGTCCTGAAACGGAAGCTGTCGCCCGATGGCGGCAACGACGCCATCGAGAACCTCAATGCCCGGATCAAGGCATGGTGGGTCATGGTGGTCCTGATGGGCATTGCCTTTCTGGGCGGGCGAACCGGCGTGATCCTGCTTTTCGGCCTGTGCTCCTTCGCGGCGATGCGTGAATTCATGACGCTGACGAACACCAGACGCGGTGACCATTGGGCGCTCGCCTTTTCCTTCTTCGTCATCCTGCCCGCCCAATACTGGCTGGTGTGGAGCCATTGGTACGGGCTCTATTCGATCATGATCCCGGTCTATGCGTTCCTGCTTCTGCCGATCGTCTCCGCTCTTCGCGGAAACACGGAGAACTTCCTCACCCGCATCGCTGAAACGCAATGGGGACTGATGATTTCCGTTTTCTGCATCTCGCATGTCCCCGCCCTTCTGAGCCTGACATTCGCCGACTATTCCGACGGCGCGATCGCTCTGCCGGGATCGCAAGCGGGACGAAACGTCCTCCTCATTGCGTTCCTCGTCTTCGTGGTGCAGTCGAGCGACGTCCTGCAATATGTCTGGGGCAAGCTCCTCGGGCGAACCAAGATCGCGCCGAAACTGTCGCCCTCGAAAACCGTGGAAGGCTTTGTCGGCGGCGTGCTGAGCGCGACGCTGCTCGGCGCCTGTCTCTGGTGGATCACGCCCTTCACCTTTCTCGAGGCGGCGGGCATGTCGTTCGTCATCGCCTTGATGGGCTTCTTCGGCGGCCTCGTCATGTCCGCCATCAAGCGGGACCGCGGAGTGAAGGACTGGGGCCACCTGATCGAGGGACATGGCGGCTTCATCGACCGGCTCGACTCCGTCATCTTCGCAGCCCCCATCTTCTTCCATCTCACACGTTATGGCTGGTCGCTCACATGATGGACGCCTTCAAGCGCTTTGCCGCCCATGCGGCAACCCATGTCGCCTTCGCCTTTCTCGCCATGGGTGGCTGGGCGGTCTATGCCAACTGGGCGCATGGTCCCGGCGCGGCCTTCCTTGCCGGCGTGGTGCAGGGCTCTCTGTCCGGCACCATCACTTATTTCCTGAAAACCGGCCTCGACCGTTTGCGCATACGCTTTGCGGGCTTCACAGCCATCTGGGCGCCACCTGCCATCGCCTGCTCCATTTCGGCAAGCGTCCTCATTGCCATTCATGCGATCGCCGGAACGCCGGAAATTCTTGCGACCATCGCCATCCCGCTCACCGTCGCGACGAGCTACGCGGTCGTCTATAATTTCCTGCGCACCCGCTCCGCCGCGCCTGCCTGACCGCGCGAGCCCTGAAACACCAAGGGAGGAATCGAGATCATGGCCGAGCCGGAAAATCGCCGTCCGCTGAACAGCCGCGATACGGGATGGGCGCGTAGCATTGCAGCACGGCTGGCCGCAACCTCCGTCACACCCAATCAGATCTCTCAGGCAAGCATGGCCGCGGCGCTGGTCGCGGGCGGAAGCTTCTGGATCGCCGGACAGGCAGAGCCAGGCACATGGCGCATCGTCGCGCTCGTTTTCGCCGCTCTCTTCTGCCAGCTCAGGCTGCTCTGCAATCTCTTCGACGGGATGGTTGCCGTGGAGGGCGGCAAGAGCGCGCCGGACGGCCCCTTCTGGAACGAGTTTCCCGACCGCGTCTCGGACGCCCTCATCCTCGCAGGCCTCGGCTACGGGCTCGGCCTGCCGGCGCTCGGATGGATCGCCGCCGCGCTTGCCATATTGACGGCCTATGTCCGCGAGTTGGGCGCCAATGCAGGCGCGCCGCCGGACTTCTCCGGCCCCATGGCAAAACCCCAGCGCATGGCGACGGTAACGGCGGCAGCCCTCCTCTCGCTCTTCGAGCCCTTGTGGAACGGCTATAATGAAGTTCTTGCGATCGTCCTCTGGGCGGTCGTGCTCGGCGGCATCGCCACCGTCGTCAGGCGCAGCATGCGTCAGATCGCCTGGCTGAAAGCCAACCGCCAAGACCCTCCCGCCTAGCGGAACAGCAGGACCGGCACCTTGCAGGCGCGCAGCATCTCGCTGGTGGTGGAGCCGATGATCAGCGTGCGGATACGCGAATGGCCATAGGCGCCCATGACGACGAGCCCGATACCGGCCTCCTCCACCTCGCGCGCGATGACGGCTTCCGCCTGGCCCTGAACCAGTTTCGCGCGAACCTCATAGCCCGCCCCGCGCAGCACCGCGCGGGCATCGTCCAGCCGTTTCGCGGCGTCGGAGTTTTCCGCCCCGACGGTGAGTAGGTGGCATTCCAGCCCGGCGAAAATCGGGCTGCGCGCAACATAATCCACCGCCTTCATGGCGCTGGCGCCGCCATCATAGGCGATCAGGAACCGCTCGATGGGCTTGAAGGCGCGCGAGGCCACGAAGACGGGCTTCACGCTGGAGCGCACGATCCGTTCGAGATTGGAGCCGAGATGCGGCTTGGCGAAATCCGCCGCCTCGCCGCGCTTGCCGACCATCACCATGTCGGCATCGGCCTCGCTCTCGGCAACCTCTTCCACCAGATCGCCGATACGCAACTGCGTGGTGACACCTGTCACGCCGTCCTTTTCAAGAATGGCGGTCGCATCGTCCAGAATGGCCCGGCCCTGCTTCTGTGCGAGCTTGGACCGCGCCACATCGAGTTCGGCGAGTTCTTCCAGCAGCGAGGTCCGCGCGCCCAGACCCACGGCCCCGCTGAGATCGGAGGGCGTCCCGAACGGCTCGCGCCGGCCGAGGACATGCAGAAGCTCGACCGAAGCGCCCGCCCGCGTCGCCGCCCATGCGGCGTGGTCGCACACGCTTTGCGAATAGATGGAGCCGTCAACCAGAGCGACGAACTTTGTCAAAACGCTTACCCCCAGATCCGATCTTGTGGAGCATACCCGGACAAGCGGCGGATGCCCTGTTTCATTGGGTCGCGGCCCCGGCAAACGGGCCCGCGACAAGCCGACTATGTCAGTGACCCATCAGCCTTTCCAGCGCGCCCGGCTGGTCGTGAACGGCGAGCTTGTCGACAATCGTCTCGCTGGCCTCGTTGAGACCGATGATTTCGACCTCGGCCCCTTCGCGGCGGAATTTGAGCACGATCATGTCGAGCGCCGCGACGCTGGAAATATCCCAGATATGCGCATGGCTGACATCGATCACGACGCGCTCCAGCACCTCCTTGAAATCGAAGGAGCCGGTGAACGCGTCGGAAGAGGCAAAGAAGATCTGCCCCTCGACCGTGTAGACCCGCTCGCGCCCATCCGCTGAAAGAGTGGAGGTGACACGGAAGATCTGCGCGATCTTCCAGGCAAAGAAAAGCCCGGACAGGAGCACACCCACCAGCACGCCGATGGCAAGGTTATGCGTGCCGACCACGGTCACGACGGTCGCGAGCATCACCACCGACGACGACCTCGGATGGTCGCGCAGATTGCGGATCGACGACCAGCTGAACGTGCCGATCGAGACCATGATCATGATGGCGACGAGCGCCGCCATGGGGATCTGCCTGACGTAGTCGCCCAGGCCCACAATCAGGATCAGCAGGAAAACGCCCGCGCTAAAAGTGGAAAGCCGCCCGCGGCCGCCCGATTTCACATTGATCATGGACTGGCCGATCATCGCGCAGCCCGCCATGCCGCCGATGAAGCCGGTGCAGAAATTGGCGATGCCCTGACCGATACATTCGCGGTTCTTGTCGCTCGGCGTATCGGTGAGGTCGTCGATGATGGAGGCCGTCATCAGCGATTCCAGCAGCCCCACCGCCGCCACGCCTGCCGAATAGGGCAGGATGATGAGCAGCGTGTCGAGGGTTAGCGGGATCTGCGGCAGCAGGAAGACCGGCAAAGAGTCCGGCAGTTCGCCCATATCGCCGACCGTCCTGAGATCGAAGCCGAAATAGAGCGTCACCGCCGTCAGCACGATGATGCAGATGAGCGGCGACGGCACCGCCTTCGTCAGGCGCGGGAAGAGATAGATGATGCCGAGACCCGCCGCGACCATGACATAGGTGAGCTGCGGCACGCCCATCAGTTCCGGCAATTGCGCCATGAAGATGAGAATGGCGAGCGCGTTGACGAAGCCCGTCATCACCGAGCGCGAAACGAAACGCATGAAATTGCCGAGCTTCAGATAGCCGGCCGCCACCTGCAGCACGCCTGCCAGCACCGTGGCCGCGAGGAGATATTGCAGCCCGTGCTCCTTGACCAGCGTCCCCATGAGAACGGCGGTGGCGGCGGTGGCCGCCGAAATCATGCCGGGCCGCCCACCCGTGAAGGCGAGGATGCAGGCAATGGAAAACGACGCGTAGAGACCGACCTTGGGGTCGACGCCCGCGATGATGGAAAAGGCGATGGCTTCCGGAATAAGCGCCAGGGCCACGACGAGCCCGGCCAGCAGGTCCGCCCGGATATTGCCGAACCACTCATGACGATACGCAACTGAACTGAACATGGGTCTCCCGATTGAGGCATAGCGGGACGGATCGGATAAGCGGTCCGCTGCACGCGCCTGTCATTTCAATGGGGTTATCCGGCGGATCGGCGGCCGGAAGAGCCACCCGGCAAAATTCCGGGTCCGGGGTGAGGCGCCTTCTTACCGATATTCATGCTGCGGCGCAACATGAGCGGTGCCGATTTCGCTCATTTCCGCCGAAAAGCCAGTCATGCTATGTCCGGTTGCCGACCAACCGGGACACCGCTATGGACGATCAGGGCGAAATCATACTCGACGTGATGGGGCAGCAATGCCCGCTCCCCGTGCTGCGCGCGAGAAAGCGCCTGCTGCGGCTCGATCCCGGACGGCTGTTGCGCGTCTTTGCGAGCGATCCCGTGGCGCGGATCGACATGCCGCATTTCTGCGCCGAGGCGGGCCATGACCTGCTGGAAATGCGCGACCGGGGCACCTGGATCGAATTCCTGATCCGGCGCGGCGAGAATGTGCGCGAGCCGGATGCGGATATCCTGTCGAAGCCGGTGAGCGATTTGCGAGGCTAGAGGCAAAGCCCCGGCCAAAGCGGAAGCCTACCCCGAGAACTCCGAAGCCAGCAGCGCATAGAGATATTCGTCGCGCCATTCGCCCTGAATATAGCGCGAGGCGCGGAAGGCGCCTTCGCGGCGCATGCCGAGCCGCTCCAGCAGCCGGGCGGACGCGGTATTGCGCTGGTCGCATGTGGCGATGATGCGGTGGAGGCCGAGCGTCCCGAACCCCTCGCTCAGCATCGCCCAGGCCGCTTCGCCTGCATAGCCCTGCCCCCAATAGTCTGGATGCAGGACATAGCCAAGCTCGCCCGTCCGCTCCTCCCATTCATGAAGCCTGAGCCCTGCGCCACCGATAAGCGCCGCGCTTTCCCTGAGCGTGACCGCCAGTTCCCAGCAGCGGCGAGGCCGACGGCGCTGATCGGCCTTGAAGTCGCGCAAGGCCGCGCGCGTCTGCGCCTTGCTGTTGGGTCCCCATACGAGATAGCGGGTCACGTCTTCGCGCGCGGACCACGCATGGACCGCATCGAAATCGCTCATGGCGAAATCGCGCAGGACAAGGCGCGGCGTCTCCAGCGGCTGGGCGATAGAGGGAGGGCCTTTCCTGCCACCTTTCAGCGACATGACGGCCATGCCTATTTGGCCGATTTTTCGAGAGCGGCCTTCTGTTCGTCGCGAAAACCGACGATATAGCTTCCACCGAGGTCGAAAACCGGACGCTTGATTAGCGCGGGATGGGCTGCCATGAGCGCAATGGCCTTTTTCTCGTTCACGCCTTCCTTCTCCGCATCGTCCAGCGCCCGCCAGGTCGTGCTGGCCTTGTTGAGCAGCTTTTCCCAGCCGACCGACGCGGCGAATTTCTCGATATCGGCCCTGGCGATGCCATCGGCGCGCAAATCATGGAACGCATGCTCCACCCCGCGCATTTCCAGCCATTTCAGCGCTTTGCGGCAAGTGTCGCAATTCTTCAGCCCGTATACCTTGATCATGCCACTATCCCCTCTATCGCTGCCGGCTTTTGTATCATCTTCCACCGGCGCCAAGGAGCCCCTGTTTCAGACCGGCGGCATCGGATAGTATCCTGCCGATCCAGGGGGCCAGTACATGCATCTTACCAACAGAATTCTCGTCACCGGCGGCGCCGGTTTTATCGGCTCGTTCCTTTGCGAACGCCTCGTGAGCGAGGGCCACGACGTCATCTGCGCGGATAATTTCTACACGGGGAACAAGAATAACATCGAAGGCCTGCTGGATGAGCCCAACTTCGAACTCATGCGGCATGACATCACCTTCCCCCTCTATCTGGAAGTGGACGAGATCTACAATCTCGCCTGCCCGGCCTCGCCCATCCATTATCAGCGCGACCCGGTGCAAACGACCAAGACCTGCGTCCATGGCGCCATCAACGTGCTGGGTCTTGCCAAGCGCGTGAAGGCCCGCATCCTCCAGGCATCGACCAGCGAGGTCTATGGCAGCCCGTTCGAACACCCGCAGACCGAAAGCTATTGGGGCAATGTGAACCCGATCGGCCCGCGTTCCTGCTACGATGAAGGCAAGCGCTGCGCCGAAACGCTCTTCTTCGACTATTACCGCCAGCATGATCTGCGTATTCGCGTCGCACGCATCTTCAACACCTATGGCCCCCGCATGCACCCGAATGACGGGCGGGTCGTGTCGAATTTCATCGTGCAGGCCCTGCTGGGCGAACCGATTACAATTTTCGGCGACGGCAGCCAGACGCGGTCCTTCTGCTATGTGGACGACCTGGTGGAAGGGCTGATGCGGCTCATGAATGTCGCCGACGATTACCCCGGACCCGTCAATATCGGCAATCCAGGGGAGTTCTCCATCCTGGAACTGGCCGAACAGGTCATAGACATCACGGGGACAAAATCCAGTCTCGTGAGGAAGCCCTTGCCGCAGGACGACCCCTTGCAAAGGCGGCCGGACATCTCGGAAGCGAAGAGGGCCCTCGACTGGGAACCGGTTACCCCGCTCGCAGAGGGCCTCGTCAAAACAATCGCCTATTTCGAGGACATGCTGAAGGACAATGCCATGCGGGAGAAACTGGTACAGAACAGGCGCTCGGCCTAGACGTCATTAGAGAGTAGATACCCCGACATGCAGCGCGATCCGGCTCCCGTCATACTCTTCGCCTATAAGCGTCTTCCTCATACGAAAATCACCGTTGAGGCATTGCAGCGCAATCCGGAAGCGAAAGACACGGATTTGTGGATATTCGCCGACGGCGCACGTACGGAGGCGGATCGGGCTGAAATTGAAGAAACCCGAAGCTACCTGCGCAGCATTGATGGCTTCCGCAATATCCATCTGACGGAACGCGCGGAAAACTTCGGCCTGTCACGCTCGATCATCACCGGCGTGACAGAGGTACTGGAGAAATGCGGGCGCGCCATCATCGTCGAGGACGATATCCGCACCGCCCCGTCTTTCCTGCACTATATGAACCGCGCTCTCGACCATTTCGAAAACGATCCCCGCGTGCAGAGCGTGGCCGCGCACGGTTTCCCGCCGCACCGTTTAGATGTGCCTGAAGACTATGCCTATGACGTCTTTGCTTGCGCCCGGGCCAGTGTCTGGGGCTGGGGCACATGGCGCAACCGCTGGCTCGATGTCGACTGGGACATGGCGAACGCCTGGAAGAAGAGGGACAAGATCAGCGACCGGGCCCTCGAAATAGCCGGCCGCGATCTGCGCCGTTTCATCGACAAGCAGCTCGCCGGGAAACTCAATTCCTGGGACATCCCCTGGTCCTACGATCATTGCCTCAAGCAAAGGCTCTGCATCACGCCCATTCACTCCTATGTCGAGAATATCGGCCTCGACGGATCCGGCGAGCATTGCGGCCCGACCGAAGAGTACAGGCAGGACCTGGACAAGGCTGTGGCCGAGCCGCGCTTTATGGCGGAGGCCGTTTCCGACCCGGATATCGACGAACAGCTTCGCCGTTTTTACCGGCGCAAACCGGCTATTCCACGCGAAATCGACCGTATGCTGAGGAAATTCGGCCTGCCTATGCTGTTTGAGTAACCTGTATCCGTAGCGGATTCTCTGAATCCGGGCCAAGCCGGACGGCTCTTCCTCCGATTGTCTGGGAATGATCTTCGAAAAACCAGTCGCCAACGACGCCTGTCCGGAAAGAACGGAAAATGGGGAAACGGTTCGAGTCCTTTTACGCAAGCCTATTCAGCAAGCCGGCCTTGCGACAATTCAACAAGAAGATCCTTTCCGCCGCACTTCGGGCGAGAGGCTACAATAATTACCGGAACGACACGGAAAGCGGCGAACGCTTCTTCATCCGAAATGTCCTGGCACCTTCAAATCCCAGGGTTTGCATCGACATAGGGGCTAATGTCGGCAGCTTCACCAAAGAGTTGCTCACATCCACGCAGGCAACGGTCATCAGTTTTGAGCCGCTGCCGCAAGCTTTCCGGGAGCTGCAAGCGACGACAAGGGAATTCGGAAAACGCTCCATTGCCGAGAACAAGGGCGTGGGCGAAAACTGCGCGGATCTCCTTATCCACTACAATCCGGAAAAACCGGACCACGCTTCTTTCAGCGAAGCTTCGAACAATGTGCCTTATGTCGAAAACACGAAAGAATTGCTCGTCGAAGTCGTATCGCTCGATGCGTATCTCGACCTCAAGCCGGTCGACGCGCTCGACTTCATAAAGATCGATACAGAAGGCTTCGAAGGCGAGGTCCTGAAAGGTGCGCTTGGATCGATCGATCGCTACACCCCAAGGTTCATTCAGGTCGAGTTCAACTGGCATCACCTATTCAGGAACATATCGCTCAACAATTTGTCTGAGCTGCTTCCGGAATATGAAGCCTATCAACTTCTGCCGAACGGCTGGGCGAAGCGAGACCCCGTAGACCCGCTTTCGAACATTTATGAATTCGCGAATTTCGTCTTTGTTCGCAAAGGCAGCAGCTAGACCACGCTCCTGGAACAACCGCCTCGCGACAGCCCGATCACGCCGCCAGTTTCACGTCGCCGGTCGGCTCGCCAAGCTCGACGCGCGCGGCATCGAGCGCCTCGGCGGCAGCCATGGCGCGGCGATATTCGGGCGCGGGCACGGTGACGGCGAGTTTCGCACGCACCTGTTCCAGCGGCAGCGGCAAGAGCTCCTCCCAAATTTCCGCCGGCAGCCAATGCGCCTGCTTGCCCCGGCGATAGCCCTCACGGATCGACCGCCAGATGCCGCAGCCGGGATAGGCCTTGTCCGCCACCCGGGAGAGAAGCAGCACGATGGCGCCGACGCCGCGATTGCGCGTCTGGGCATAGGAGAAGGCGAGCAGCGACAGCTCGCCCAACCCGTCGCGGCCATATCCGGTGAGAACATGCCAGAGATCATGCTGATCGCGGATCCGGTCGCGGAAGAGCCTGCCCGCTTCGGGGATATTGTCGCGCAGCTTCATTTCGTTGCTGGCTTCCACCAACCCGTCCGCCGTGAGATTTTCCGACGTCATGAACCGGTAATAGGCCGCGCCAAGGCTGCCTTCCGGCATGGCGGCGAGCTTTTCCCGGTCGCAAAGCAGAGCAAGAAGGTCGAGCTTCTCCGCCAATACGCGCTTGCCGCCATGAGAGGCCTCGAAACGATGGAACAGGCGCTCCTCCGCGCCGCCCGACAGGGCTTCGATCACCTTGAAGACCTGACCCGTATCTTCCTTGTTTTCCTTGAGCGCGCGGATGGCCGCGAGCGCTTTCAGCGGCTGGATACGCTTGCGCCGGGGCTTCTCAGCCGCTTTAACCGCGGAATCGCTGTTTTCACCGGCGGGATGTGCGAGGGTCATGGCTTCTATGCTCCGGGTCTGGGGCCCCAAGGGGCCGTCCATCAGGGACATCAAGACTTGGCAGCCAGCCAGACAAATAAACACGTTGCGTCACTACGCAAAGTCCGGCCAACGCCCTATGCTGCGCCTCAAGCTCAGATAGGTTATACTGACATTGTTGTCAACACATGAAGTTCGAGGAGGCCTCTTGTCCCGTACCGCCAGCTCACACACAGCGGCCACATCGCCGGTTTCCGCCAAGCCCGCGCAAAAACGCGTCCGGCGGACGGCGGAGGAAGCACGCCGCCTCATTCTGGACGCGGCGGAGAAAAGGCTGGCGACGCAAGGCCCCGAGGGGATCCGCCTGCAGGACATCGCCCGTGATGTCGGGATTTCGCACCCTGCCATCCTGCACCATTTCGAAAGCCGTGAAGGGCTGGTGAAGGCGCTCATCGCGCGCACCAATACCCAGCTTCGCGAAAAGCTCCTGACCGCGCTGGGCAATTCCGGGGACGCAGCCCAGGATCCGATCGAAAGCGTGTTCGAGGCGCTGTCCGACCGGGGCACGGCGCGGCTCCTCGCCTGGCTGCTGCTGACGGGCCGCGTGAACGACACCAGCAAGGGCCCGCAGGTGCTGATGACGGAAATCGCGGACCGGCTTCACGCCCATCGCGAGGAAAACGCCAAGCAGAAAGGCACGCTCGCGCCGGACCGCGAAGACACCTTCTTCCTCGCCATGCTGACCACCAGCGCGGCCTTCGGCGACGCCATTATCGGGCGCTATCTCGCCGAAGCGGCGGGCCTCGACGAGGCCGGCGTCAAACGCTTCCGCAACTGGTTCGGAAAATTACTGCGCCAGCATGTGGAGCGTACCGACGCCCCCGCCGGAGACGATGAGGGAAAATAGGCGATGACGAAGAGCGCCCCGGCATCGATCCGCGACGCCGTAACCGGCGACCTGCCCGCCATATCGGTGCTCTATAATCACGCCGTTCGCGAAACCACCGCCATCTGGAACGAAACGCTTTCAGATCCGCAAGAACGCCGCCGCTGGATGGGCGAACGCCTTGCCGCCGGTTTTCCGGTACTGGTCGCAGAGACGGACGGCCAATTTGCCGGCTACGGCACCTATGGCCCCTTTCGCCCGCATGAAGGGTACCGGGACACGGTCGAAAATTCCGTTTACGTCACCCCGGACCTGCAAGGCCGCGGGGTCGGCGGCGCCCTGCTCGACGCGCTGATCGAGCGCGCCCGGTCACAAGGACTCCACGTCATGGTGGCCGGGATCGAAGCCGGAAATGCAGCTTCCATCGTGCTGCACGCCGCCCGCGGCTTCACCGAGACCGGGCGCATGCCGGAAGTCGGCCAGAAATTCGGCCGCCGGCTGGATTTGGTGCTGATGCAGAAAATGCTTCAACGCTGACTGCGCAGGAAAATGGTGCCCCTGGCCCGACTCGAACGGGCACTCTGTTGCCAGAAACAGATTTTGAGTCTGTCGCGTCTACCAGTTCCGCCACAGGGGCTTCGACGGCATGGCAATCCTGCCGGCCGGAAGGGCCGCATCATAATCACCAGCGGCGCGGCGGCAAACGGTTTCGCGCAAAACGCCGCTACTTCTTCGCCCAGACCCTCACATAATCGACCTTCAGATCGATCGGACTGACGGCTTCGGGCTGCTCGCTCTTGAGCATCTGATTGCTCACCAGCATGTAGAGCGGGGTCTTGAATTCCTTCAGGGTCGGAAAGCGGAACTCTTCCTTCCGGTCGAAATAGACGATGATCCATTCGGGCGTCACCAGGGCGCCATAGGTGTGCCACTTGCCATCGGTCAAACCCTCGATTTCATGATTCAGGGCGGTTTGCTTCCAGTGTTTGGAGACTTCGCCCTTGCGATAGGGCTTGCCGGGGCGCAGATGCACGCCCGAGCGGTAGGCACCCGGATTATGGCCCGGATAATTCTCGAGGATGTCGATTTCCGCCCGTGTCCGGCTCGGATCGGTGAAGCGTGTCGTCGAGTAAAGCCAGAAAGCCGGCCAGGCACCCTTCGACCCCGGCGGCGGCAGTTTCATGCGGATTTCGAAATAGCCATATTTCTGCGAGAAGCCACGACCTTTGGAATCCGACGTCTGCATATGACCGGTCTGCCATCCGCCGTTCACCTTCTCCGCACGAAGGGTGAGAACGCCGTCCGACACGGAAAAGGGGCTCGGCTTGAAACTGGGCGGACGGAACTTCGCCGCCCCGGCCGTCGAATGGATCGGCGCGAACCACGGCCCCTTTCCCCCATCGTCGGAGATCGACGCCACGCTGTCGAACTCGTCGTCAAAGGTCTGCCTGTAGCCTGAAAGATCAAGCGGCTGGCCCCGATGGGCCCGGATCCACTTGGCTGTGGCAGGCGGCCCGTAAGGGTCCGGCGGATTCTTGTAGCTCGCCGATGCGGCCCCGCTCGCGAAGGCAAACCCCGCACAAATGACGGCGGCGACCCCAAGCGACGAGGTAACCGAATGAAGAAGGCGCATGGCTGTCTCCCTTCCCGAAGGCCGCGCGTGCGGCGGCGGATCGCCCGACGGAACAAGGCTCGGCGATAAATGCGACGGAAGCGAGGCAGGCGCGACCCTCCGGGCTTGTGTGACCCGGTCGGATAGACACCCCCCTCCCCGCCTGCTAATTGAGTTTTCCGGTTTCTGGCAAGGGGTGCGCTTTCCGATGTTCCGCGGCATTTACGACTGGACGCTGAATCTGGCCGCGCATCGCCATGCGCGCTGGGGACTTGCCACGGTAGCCTTCGCCGAAAGCTCCGTCTTCCCGATCCCGCCCGATGTGGCGCTTATCCCCATGGTGCTGGCCAAGCGCGACAAGGCCTGGGTCTATGCGCTCTGGGCGACGGTCGCCTCGGTGCTGGGCGGCGCCTTCGGCTATGCGATCGGCTATTTCCTCTATGATTCCATCGGCGCGCATATCCTCCAGCTCTACGGCTATCAGGACCAGTTCGAGAGCTTCGCCGCGCGCTACAATGAATATGGCGTCTGGATCGTGCTGATCGCGGGGCTGACGCCCTTTCCCTACAAGGTCATCACCATTGCGAGCGGCGTGACGGCGCTCAACTTCCCCGTCTTCATGGCGGCAAGCCTTGTGGCGCGGGGCCTGCGCTTCTTCATCGTCTGCGGCCTGCTCTGGGCCTTCGGTCCACCGATCAAGGACTTCATCGAGCGCTATTTCGGGCTGCTCTCCATCGCCTTTTTCGTGCTGCTGATCGGCGGTTTCGTGGCGATCAAATGGCTATTCTGACGCAGGACAAGGCGCGCAAGAGCGTGCTTGAATGACCCCATGACGACGAACACGCCCCTTCCCTACGATCCGACACGCGCCGCCTTCGCGGTCTCGGCCATCGGCGCGGCGACGCTGATCGGCGCCTGGATTTTCCAGTACGGCTTCGGCTATGTGCCCTGCGCGCTGTGCTGGATGGAACGCCAGCCCTATTACCTGACAATCCCGCTGGCGCTCATCGCCGGGATCGCGGGCGCGCGCGGGGTGAGCAAAAAATTCGTGCTCGTCGCGCTGACCGTCTGTCTGGCGGCGTTTCTCTATAATGGCGGACTTTCCTTTTATCACGCGGGCGCGGAATACGGCTTCTGGCCGGGGCCGGAAAGCTGCGGCGGCGGCGTGGCGCTGCCCGGTTCGGTGGAGGAATTGCAGGCAAGGCTGTCGGCCGGCGAACACCCGCCGCGCTGCGACGAGGCGGCCTGGACGCTTTTCGGCGTGTCGCTGGCAGGCTTCAACTTCCTGATTTCATTGCTGCTTTCGGCCCTTTCCGCAGCGCCTGTCGCGCACTACCTTCAAAACCGGAAGGAGAAAGCCTGATGGCAAAACGCGCAGATATGGCGCTCCGGCGCCCCGGCGTAAAACAGCCCCGCAAAAGCCCGAGCGGCCACCAGCGACTGAGCGAACAGCCCGGCGTGACGCGCGGCGCGGCGGTGGAGGAAATGGTCCGCGTCGACCATGCGGGCGAATATGGCGCGGTGCGGATTTATTCCGGCCAGCTCGCCGTTTTCGAGCGCCTGCCGCATAAGCGCAAGATCACCGCATCGCTCCTGCATATGCGCGACGAGGAAGTCGAACATCTGAGCAAATTCAACGAGTTGATCGCCGAACGCGGCGTCCGCCCGACGGTGCTGACACCGTTCTGGCATGTCGCAGGCTTCGCGCTCGGCGCGGCCACCGCGCTGATGGGCGAGAAGGCGGCGCATGCCTGCACGGCGGCGGTGGAAGAGGTGATCGACGATCACTATCGCGGCCAGATCGAAAGGCTGAAGGACCTCGGCGGTGAGGAAGCGCAACTGGCGGAAACCATCGAGAAATTCCGCCAGGAAGAAGTGCGCCACAAGGAAGAGGCGCTGGCCGAGGGCGCCGAACAGGCGGTCGGCTACCCGCTCCTGTCCGGCGTGATCCGCACCGGCTGCAAGCTCGCCATCCGCGTCGCGGAGAAGGTTTAACCCGAGCTTCCTGTCGAGATTGAGCGAGCCAAAAGCGAGCCAAAAGCGAGATAGGGGCGAGGTTGGGGCATGGTTCGTTCCATGCCCACCGTCATCCTGCTTGATCCGACGCCGGCCTCATCGTATTCCTTCCTCCCCAAGGCATGAGGCGCCCGCCGCTCACCGGACTTATCCCCGAAACCGGGGTCCGATGGTGAAGACCTCCCCGGCGATTTTATCCCCGGTGCGATGCATGCGAGCCCAACCGATCATCCGCGGTCGCGCGTGGCAATTGTGAGCCCCCGCTTTTTGAAGACCGCCGACATGACGGAAGGATCGCTGCCATGCAGACCGATCAGCAAAAAGATATGCCCGCCTCCCGAGAGGCGGCGAAACGGCGCGCGAAAGATTTGCGCCTGGAGCTTGCCGCGCAAGGCACCCGCATCACCCATGGACAGGCGCTGGAGCTGACGGCGCGCGAGCTGGGGTTCCGCGACTGGAACACGGCAAGCGCAAGACTGTCGAACCGGCCCGAGTTCAAACCCGAGCTGGGCATGCGCGTGACCGGCACTTACCTGAAGCAGCCTTTCCGGGGCGAGATCATCGCCGCGCGGGAAATGGCGGGCGGCACGGCCCATGAGATCACCATCCAGTTCGACGAGCCGGTGGACGTGGTGAGTTTCGACAGCTTCTCCGCCTTCCGCCAACGCGTGACGGTGCGCGTCTCGACCGAGGGCGAAACCTGGGAACGCACCGGCGACGGCGAGCGGCATATGGTGGTGGCGGAAGAGGAAATGTGATCGTCCGGAGACGGAGGAGTTTTCTTTCTGCGTCATTCCGGGCTTGCCCCGGAATCCATACTGAGAGGCCGTATGGACCCCGGCTCAAGGCCGGGGTGACGCCCCTCTCTTCACCCCTTCAAAAACGAAAAGGCCCGGGCGAGGAAGGCCATGCGGGTGGGATAGCGAAAGCCGAGATAAGCCGAAACCACCGGCCCCTCCGCAATCCAGATGTCGGGCCCGAATGGTTTCAGCATTTCCCTCTACCTAATTTGTCGACGCAATTACTACTTGATCTGCATTCCCCACGGTCGCTCACCTGGCCCTGACACGACAAACACCCTCTCAAATGGCAAGTTCTTGGCTTGCGATCTCAACAATGGCTCTACGCTACTCCACCGTTTTCGAGGGAGGGAATTTAAGGGCGCCTCAACCAACAGATCGAACCCCTGAAACTTTGGCTTGTTCTTCTTTTTCAGACAAATCTCTATTGATCGCCTAATCACCTGCAGGGCTTGCTCGGTGGAATACATCGTACGAGAACGAGAGCGGGCTTCGCGAAAAGCATCTTCGGGATGATCATCGTTCAATCCCAAAAAACCTCTCCCAATACTCCTTTCGACCAATTCTTCGGCAAGGTGATAACGCTCACGACCCTGAGCAATCGTCACTTCAATGCCGACAGCCTCTGCGCCATTAGCGGGCCACATCCAGCAATCTGGCGGGTCATTGTCGAGGGGAAAGCGGATCGTACCTTTCTTAATTTCTCGCCACCGCAGGAAACGTGAGACCGGCATCACCTCGTCAGATAGTTTCTTCCAAGGTTTATTTGAAAGTCTGTAGCTCGTCAGATCCGCGTCCGTTCTGTCCAAGGCAAAAAGAGCCCCCAAACGCTCCTGCAAGAACTCAATATCTACACCAACACCAGAGGAAATCTCCGCATAGAATTTCTCCAACAGGTCAGTATCAAAAGTATCGCCGCCCATACCTTCGGCCCCAATTTCTAAGGAAATTAGATATACTCAAACATAGACTCGATGGAGTTTTACGAGAGAATACCTTATGGCTTTCAATGGACTGGAATACCTACAAAACTTAGCACGCCGTTTGGTTCTGGAGTTCGAAGTCGCCGGACACGCAGGGACACCAGGTCTAGTTGGCGCAGCAAGAGAACATCCTGCGAGGGCGCAACTTGAAAGGATACTACCAGGCAATGTAGGCGTCGGCAGTGGCATTGTAGTTGATTCCTACGGCGGACAGAGCAAACAACAAGACGTCGTCATCTACGAAAAACATATCTGTCCGGTTTTCACGTATAACGACACGCCTGAAGCAACACATTTTCCTGTAGAAGGTGTCATTGCTGTAGGAGAGATCAAAAGCACCTTAAACTCCGCGACTTTGAAGGATGCCTTTGAGAAAATTGCGTCAGCCAAAGCACTTCGGCGGCGTGCAATCGCTGAAGACAATGGACTTGGCCAGACTCTTGTTGGCTATCGGCCCTACTGTGCGGCTGGTGAATATGCGCCCACACCCGCCACTGAATATTCCCAAGACAAGAACTCACTTGACCAGATTTTTGGCTTTGTCCTATGCGGACGCTTTGGCGCAACAGCACAAACCCTGACGCAGAGTGCTTTAGAGCAGTGGAAATCTAAAGTTCCCACCCACGGGGTCAATTTTATTGCGTCTTTGGATGATGGCCTCATTGCCCCCCACTCCCTAGCCAAAAACTCAATAGTACTTTCTCCCATGGAGGCCGACGGCATTGTCTACTCAGACACGAAAGAACAGGCATTTCCTCAGCTAGTCTCCCTCATTCGAATCTACGTAAGGACAGGTCGCACCGTCAGTGCGAACCAGCTTGAAAACTATTTCCGAGCACCCGGTACAAGCGGAACGCCAATCGCCGTCTCCAACCGACTCCCGTTGAAATAGAATCATGCCCCATTTGCCCCCTCACCCCTCCCCGTGAGAGTCTGGGGGTGTGGCGGGGCTTGATTCGTCTTTTTGGGCGTTCGGGGGCCTGCCGCGCCTGCCTTTCGGCTCCGGGGGTTTTGTCGGGGCCTCGCCTGCTAGTCGAGTTTCAATTCCAGTCTCATGGCCTCCACCCTCGCAGCCCGGTCCGACGCGCGTGACGCCCTCGATGCGGGGGGCGATCTGAACGCCGCGAAATATGCCGTGCTGCGCGAGGTCTTCGGCTTCGACGGGTTTCGCGCCGGACAGGAAGAGGCGGTGGATACGCTGCTGTCGGGCCGCAACCTGCTGGCCGTGATGCCGACGGGCGCGGGCAAGTCTCTCTGCTTTCAGGTGCCGGCGCTGGTGAAGGGCGGGCTTACCATTGTGGTGTCGCCGCTCGTCGCGCTGATGCAGGACCAGGTCTCGGCGCTGAAGCTGGCGGGCGTCGCGGCGGATGCGATCCATTCCGGCCAGTCGCGCGAGGACAATGTCGCCGTCTGGCGCCGCGCCGCTTCGGGCGAGCTGAACCTTCTCTACATGGCGCCCGAACGGCTGATGACGGAGCGGATGCTGGCGGCCATCGGCAAGCTGGACGTGTCGCTCTTCGCCATCGACGAGGCGCATTGCGTGTCGCAATGGGGCCCGGCCTTCCGCCCCGAATATGAAGATTTGCGCCGGTTGCGCGAGGTGTTCCCCGGCGTGCCCGTTGCCGCGCTGACCGCCACGGCGGATGAGGTGACGCGGGCCGACATCGCGCAAAAGCTGTTCGGCGGCGATGTGGATGTGCAGGTGCTGGGCTTCGACCGGCCGAACATTCAACTGAGCGTGGAAACCAAGACGAGCTGGAAGGACCAGCTGCTCGGCTTTCTGGACCGGCGCGGGAGCGAGATCGGCAACGGCATTATCTATTGCCTGTCGCGCAAGAAGACGGAAGAGACCGCCGCGCTGTTGCGCCAGAACGGCTATAACGCGCTGCCCTATCACGCCGGCATGACGAAGGAAGAGCGCGAGGCGAACCAGCGCGCCTTCATGGCGGAGGAAAACCTCGTCATGGTGGCGACCATCGCCTTCGGCATGGGGATCGACAAGCCCGATGTGCGCTTCGTGGTGCATGTGGATCTGCCGGGCAGCCTCGAAGCCTATTACCAGGAGATCGGCCGCGCAGGCCGCGACGGCGAACCGGCGGAAGCGCATATGCTGTTCGGGCCGGGCGACATTCGCATGCGGCGGAAATTCATCGACGACGAGGACGCAGGGCCCGAGCGCCAGCGCCGCGAACACCAGCGGCTGAACGCGCTGCTCGCTTATGCCGATGCGCCGCAATGCCGCCGCCGCATGCTGCTCTCCTATTTCGGCGAGACGGCGGAGCCGTGCGGGAACTGCGACAACTGCCTGAACCCGGCGGATTTGACCGACGGAACGGAGATGGCGATGTCCGCGCTCTCGGCCATTCGCGATACGGGCGAGCGCTATGGCGCGGCGCATATCATCGACATCATGCTGGGCGAGGAAACCGAAAAGGTGCTCGCCGTGAAGCACGACCAGCTGCCCGCCTTCGGCGAGGGCGCGCAGCTCAAGAAACCCGACTGGCAATCGCTGATCCGCCAGCTCGTATCGGGTGGGTATCTGGAGGTCGATGTAGGCGGCTATGGCAGCCTCATCATCACCGCGCTGGGGGAAAGCCTCGCCGCGGGGGAGGAAGAGTTCCTCTACCGCGCGGACAGCCATGAGAAGAAGACGGCGAAACGTAAGCGCGTAAGCGATGCGGAAAAGCTGACGCCGGAAGAAGACCGGCTGTTCACGAAGCTGAAATCGCTCCGCCTCGACATCGCGCAGGAACGCGGCGTGCCCGCTTACGTGGTCTTCTCCGACAAGACGCTGATCGACATGGCCCGCCGCGCCCCGACGACGCGCGAAGCCTTTGCCGAGGTGCATGGCGTCGGCGCGGCGAAGCTGAAGGAATTCGCGGAGCCGTTTTTGGGGCTGATCCGCGACGCGGGTTAGGCGTTTTCCTTTGCCCGTCATTGCCGGACTTGATCCGGCAATCCAGCGCATCACATGCCGCAGGCACCCTACTGGATGCCCGGGTCAAGCCCGGGCATGACAATGTGTAGGGCGAAAACAAAAACCTCGCCCCTACGGCTCCAGTTCGCTGTCCCAGTAGAGATAGTCCTGCCAGCTGTCGTGCAGGTAATTCGGCGGGAAGGAGCGGCCGTTTTTGTGGAGGTCGTTGACCGTGGGCCGGTAGGGATGCTGCATCGGCTCCATGCCGGCATCCTTCGGCATCTTGTTCGCCTTCCTGAGATTGCAGGGCGCACAGGCGGTGATGACATTGTCCCAGGTGGTCTGCCCGCCGCGCGAGCGCGGCACGACATGGTCGAAGGTCAGCTCGCCCCGGTCGCCGCAATACTGGCAGGTGAAGCTGTCGCGCAGAAACAGGTTGAACCGCGTGAAGGCGGGATGGCGCGCGGGCTTTACGTAGGATTTGAGCGAAACGACGCTCGGCAGCTGCATCTCGAAGGAGGGCGAGCGCACGAAAGTGTCGTAGGAGGAGACGATATTGACGCGGTCGAGGCAGACGGCCTTGATCGTGTCCTGCCAGGACCAGAGCGAGAGAGGGTAATAGCTGAGCGGACGATAATCCGCATTCAGCACAAGTGCCGGGCACGCTTCCGGAGTGGCAAACATCGCCTGCACACCGTCCTCCTTAAAGGGCGGGCCCGCCGCGGCTCAACCAGGTGGCCGCGAAGCGGTGGACCCCAGTGATTTAAGTTTACTATATATTGTGCAACGGCTTTGTGAAGCCACCGAAGGTGGATATTCCAATGTGCGCTTGGTAGTCCTGTTCGGCATACCAATATGTGAGCCCCGCCCCTTTCAAGCGCGCCCGCGCCCCGAGCTGCCCACGGAGTTCCCGATGCCCGACACAAAGAGCGAAACGCTGCGTTTCGCCCCCAGCCCGAATGGCTGGCTGCATCCGGGCCATGCCTATTCGGCGCTGTTTACATGGGATATGGCGCGCGACATGGATGCGCGCTTCATCCTGCGCATCGAGGATATCGATGTCGGCCGCTGCCGCCCGGAATATGAGCAGGGCATCTACGACGACCTCGCCTGGCTCGGCATCGACTGGGAAGAGCCGGTGCGCCGCCAGTCGGAACATTTCGCGGAATATGAGGCGGCGCTGAAAAAACTGCGCGACATGGGCCTCCTCTATCCCTGCTTTGCGACGCGCAAGGAAATCCAGGATGCGATCGCGCAAAGCGGCATCCCGCCGCGCCAATGGCCGCTCGACCCGGACGGCGCGCCCGTCTATCCCGGCCTCTACAAGGACATTCCCAAACGCCAGCTCAACGAGCTGATGTGGGAGGGCCGCTCCTATTGCTGGCGCATGGACACCGAAAAGGCCTGCGCCATGGCCGAGGAGATGAATGGCGGGCCGGTGACCTTCATGGAGGAAGGCGTGGGCTCGCGCGGCGAACACGGCCTGATCCGCGCCCGCCCGCAGGCCTATGGCGATGTCGTGATCGGCCGCAAGGACGTGCCGACGAGCTACCACCTCTCCGTCACGCTGGACGATGCGCTGCAGGGCGTGACGCTGGTCACGCGCGGGCAGGACCTTTCGCCCGCCACCCATATCCACCGCGTGCTGCAGGTGCTGCTGGGCCTGCCCGAACCGCGCTGGCACCATCATGAACTCGTCCGCGACGAGGACGGGCGGCGGCTGTCCAAGACCGCCCGGGATATGGGCCTGCGCGAGCTGCGCGCCCGCGGCGTCACGCCCGAAGAGGTGCGCGAGATGATCGGGCTTGCCGAAAGGGCCTGAGGGCCCGCCCCGTCTCTCCAGGCTGGCCCGCATCCTGCTGCGATCCTTGTGAACAGGCCGAACCGATCCCGAAGGGGAACGGTTCCGGCCCGATTTGATGCGAGGTGCAGGATATGACGAGCGCAATGGCCGATTCCGGGACGGCGAATCCCGTCCCAAAAACGGAAAAATCCCGTTTCGGCTGGATCGATGCGGTGAAGGGCCTGACCATCAGCCTGGTGGTGATGGACCACACCACATGGGGCGTGGCCGCCACGCTCGGCACGCCGCCGGACGTTTTCAGCGACATTTCCGCCTTCGCCCAGCCCTTCCGCATGCCGCTCTTCTTCCTCGTCGCCGGCCTGTTCGCCTGGAAGGCGATCAACGGCCCGTGGCGCGATTTCCTCGACAGGAAGCTCCTGCATTTCGGCTATTTCTATCTGCTCTGGTCGGTGATCCAGATCGGCATCAAGATCGCCGTGCCGACCGGCGGCAACTGGACCACCAGCTGGGCCGATATGTGGCTGATCCCGCTCCAGCCCTTCGGCGTGCTCTGGTTCATCTATGAGCTGGCGATCTTCTTTACGGTGCTGCGCGTCTTCCGCAAGGCGAACCCGGCCTGGATCTTCGCCGCCGCCATCGGCCTCTATTTCACCCAGATCGCAACCGGCTGGATGCTGCTCGACGAATTCGCCTGGCGCTTCATCTGGTTCGTCTCCGGCGTCTATGGCGCAAGCCGCATCTTCGAGCTCGCCGCCTGGGCGCGCGATAACAAGGCGAAGGCCCTCGGCGTCGCCGCGCTCCTCTATGCGACGGTGGCGACCGTGGTCTTCTCCGGCCTGATCGAGATCCGCGGGCTGGAACTGCTGATGGGCTATGCGGGCGGGATCGGTTCGATCCTGACGATTACCGTCTTGGCCGAAGCGGGGTTCGCGGGCGCGCTCTCCTTCATCGGCCACCGCTCGCTCTACATCTTCCTCGCCTTCTTCGCGCCGATGGCCGCGATGCGGGTGGGGCTGGTGAAATTCGCCGGCTGGGAAAACGGCGACCTCATCACCATCGTTACTTTCGCGGTGGCGCTTGTGGGGCCGATCATCGGCTATGAGGTGCTGAAGCGGACGCCGCTTGCCTTCCTCTTCGTGCGGCCGGCCATGTTCCGCCTGAAGGACGAGCCGGCCCGGCCCGACAAGGAAGCGGCCATTCCGGCAAGCGCCTGACCTGCCCCTACCCTTTCGGCAGGAAGTAGCTGAGCATCAGCGTAATCGTGATCAGGCTGAGCGCGGTGGACAAAACCACCGCGCTCGATGCCGCGCCGGGCGCCGCGTTGTAGCGCTTGGCCATGATCGAGGAATAGACGCCCGCCGGCATGCCCGCCAGCACCGTCGCCGCGACCGCCCATATGGGCGGCATATCGAAGAGATAATGCGAGGCGAGAAACACCAGCACCGGCATGAAGACGAGCTTCAGCACCGAGGTCAGCGTCGCCGCGCCGATGGAGCGCTTGATCGCATAGCGCGTGAGCATGCCGCCCAGCACGAAAAGCGCGCAGGGAATGGCCGAGCGCCCGATGAGATGCAGCGTGTCGTTGGCAACCTTGGGCATGGGAAGCCCCGTCTGCCCATAGACGACGCCCAGCACCAGCCCGATGATGACCGGGTTTTTCGCCGTGCCCTTCATCGCCTCTTTCAGGATTAACAGGAAATGAATCTGCTCGTGCTCGGCGCGCGGTTTCGTCAGTTCCAGGAGAAAGGTGACGACGGTGAAAAGAATGATCCCGTGAAAGGCGAGGATGAGAAAGACCGGAAAGCCCGCCTTCTCGCCGAAGCCCGTCACGATGATCGGAATACCAAGCATCACCGTATTGCCCTGCGCCGAGCCGAAGCCGATCATCACCGCATCCGTGCTCGGACGGCGAAGCGCGCCCAGCGCGATGACACTGCCGACCGCCCATGAGATCAGCATCGCCCCGTAATAGGAGGCCCAGAGGCCCCAGGGCAGCACATCCGGAAAGGGCGTCGTCGCCAGATTGCGGAACAGCAGGCAGGGCATGGCGAAGGTGAAGACGTAAGTGTCGAGCCCGTCGATCGCCTCGTCGCTCATCAGCCCGGACCGCGAGGCGGCATAGCCGAGCGCAATGACGCCGAAGATCGGCAGGACGAGGCTGAGGGCGAAAAGCATGGGGGACATTCCCGCAGGTGATAAGGCCGGCGGAAGCTAGCCCGGGGAAGACGCAGGGTCAAAGTTGGGGGAAGGACTGGATTGCCGGGTCAAGCCCGGCAATGACAGTTTTTGTTTCAGGATGTCATGCCCGGACTTGATCCGGGCATCCAGCGCACCAATCGCGGCTACCAATCATAAAGCCCGGCGAAGTGGCGGAAGCCTGCGGCCCTGGCCCAGTCGCGCCATTCATGGCGCACGCGCTGCGTGACGGCGGGGCTGCCTGCGCCCTGGCCGAGGCCGAGAATGGTGAGCGACGCGCAGCCCTGAAAAAGATCGCTGGAGGGCGCCGGCAGTTTTCCGCCGGCCTTCAGCTTCGCATATTCGGAATCCTCAAAACCATCCGTCAGCAGAATATAATCCGTCGGCTGGGCGGCGCAGTCCACCACCTGCGACATGGTGTCGAGAAAGGGCAGGATATTGGTGAAGCCCTGCGCCTCCAGCTTGCCGTCGCGCACGAGCTTCGGGATGTTGGCGATGAGAATGCGCAGACCGTCGGCCACCGCATCCGGCTTGGCGCGGGCCGAAATCACCTGATCGACCTTCAGCGCATTCGCCGTCACGTCATAGGAGCCGAAGGTGCGCAGCATGACGCGGGAATGCGGCGGGAGCGTCTCGATCTCTTCCACCGCTTTCGCGCCCGCGCGCGCCGCATAGGCATCGTCGGTCACCAGCGGATTGCTTTTGGAGAGGTCGAGACCGATCACCACGGTGCGCGGCGCTTCCGCCGCCTCCGCCGCACGATTGACGAAGACAGCGGCGAGCGTGCCCAGAATGGCGACGATCAATACGAAGAGGCGCATGGGCTTCGGTCTTTCCCTCAATCCTGCGTCCGGCCGATGGGCACACGGCGCGGCGGCGGCAACACTTCGCCGATGGGCTCGCGCACATGGGCGACGCCGGACGGCCCCGCCTTCATCGCATTACGCGAGCGGCGTTCCCACCATTCATCGAACAGCTTTTCATGGCGCCCGAGCGACCGGGATTCCTCGCAAGCCTTGATGCGCTCGGCGAAAGCGGCCTGACGCTCCCTGCCCCGATCGGGAACGGCGGACGGGAGGGCCTCCTCCTTCTTGCGGCCGAGCAGACCGCGCGATGTTTTCGGTGCCGGAGCGGAAATCGCCGGGACGGAGGATTTCGACAGCTCGCGGCGGGCTTCGTCCAGCCCCTGCTCATAGGCGCGCGCCTCGCGCATCAGCCCGGTCCAGAGAAGATGGCGGCGGTTTTCCGGCCCTTCCATTTCCGACAGCGCATGGCGGTTGGCGTCATATTCTTCTTCCAGCGCGGCCAGGCGCGTCATGTCCTGCTTGCGGTGACGATAGTCGCGCGACAGGAAGATGCGCCGCACCGAGGCCATGGCGACATGCAGGCACAGCGCCGCCACGCCCGTGACCACCAGAAAGACGATGCCGAGCGAGCCGAGCCAGGCCAGCGGCTGCCATTCGCGCACCTTGTCGATCTCGGTTGCCGTGCGCGCGGTTTCCGCCGTGCCGTTGGTGGCAAGACCGAGGCCCGCCAGCGTGTCGGACAGCGAGGAGCCCGCGCCACCATCGCCCGTGGCGGCAATGCCGTTGGGCAGGGACATGAAGGCGAGCATGAAGCCGACGCCCAGCAGCATGACGATCGCCAGCACGAAGACGATGCGCACGAAGACCGCCTTGCCGATGGGACCGAGCTGCTCGTAAAGCATATGCGCGGCGACGGTGGCGAAAAGCACCTGCGCCGATTTGAAGGCGACCGACTGGCCGAGCGCGCCGGGCAGTTCGAGGAACTCATTGGCGAGCGCGCGCGTCCAGAACTCCGAGACGATCATGTAATCGACCGCCACCGCACCGACCGCGACCAGCGCCGTCAGCGCGAAACCGATGAAGAAGAAAGGCGCCATGCGCGCGGCGCGTTCGGAGCGGACGAAATTACGCCCGATCTTCTCGCGCATATCCTCGGCGATGAGAGAGACGTTCGCGTTCATGCGTCATCCCCCTTGTTCGCTTTCGACTTGCCGGCGCCGAAAAGCCGGGCGAAGAAACCGCGGCGCGCGCCTTCCTGCTCTTCACCTTCCAGCGGCGCGGAAAGATGTTTCGCCAGCGCGGCGATCTCGCGCTCCAGCGTTTCCTGGCGCGCCCGGCGCTTGGCGAGATCGGCGGCATAGGCCGCATCGAGCTCGGACAGACGCGAAAAGATGTGAATCTCGGGAAGCGGCTCGACATGACGGCCATAGGCCGCCGCGGACTGTCCCTTTCCCGCCTCGCGGGCGGTATCGTAACTCTCGCTCATTGCTACCCCGCTTGCGCCTTCCGCCGCACCGCCCTCCCGGCTGATATGCGACCTCACTTGCCATAATCAGAAGCGCGACATGAATGCCCGCTGAACGGCTTTACGAACTGTTAACCATGCGGGCGCAATGGCGCCCCCTCAAGCATCAAACTGCCGGTTTCCGGCCACCCCGCGCCCTCAACCCCATGAAATTTACATGAAGGCTCACACGCGAGGCGAGTCTTGCCGCCGAAAAGGCTTACCCGACTGTACCGGAGTGAAACAATCTATTATGGCGAGAATGGGGATAGGCTTGCCCCCCGGCGCCCCTGCCCGACAGGTCATGGGGCCCGCGAATAAAGACATGCAAAGCGGCGGGGCGGCCTCTATGAAAGGGACGACCGCGGACAAATCCGGAGAAACGCATGAGCGAGATCGACGCAAGGTTCTGGGACAAGGCGGCCCGGAAATATGCAAGCTCGCCCATCGCGGATATGGCGGGGTTCGACAAGACGCTGGCGCGCACGCGCGAGCTGCTGCCGCCCGGCGCAAGCGTGCTGGAACTGGGCTGCGGCACGGGCACGGCGGCCCTGCGGCTCGCCGATGCGGCGGAGAGCTATCTCGCCACCGACATCTCGTCGGAGATGGTCGCTATCGGCAGGGAGAAAGCAGCCGCGACTGAGGACGGCGCCGCCGGTCGGCCGGATTTCCGGCAGGCGACGGCCCGCGAGCTGGCGGCGGAAGGCACCCGCTACGATGCCGTACTCGGCTTCAACTATCTTCATCTGGTAAGCGACGTGCCCCAAGCGCTCGGCGATATCAGGTCGCTGCTGACGCCGGGCGGGCTTTTCATCTCCAAGACACCGTGCCTCGGCGACATGACCCCGCTGATCGGCCTGGCGATCCCGGTGATGCGCCTTTTCGGCAAGGCGCCCTCCAGCGTGGCGTCGATGACCGCCGCCTCGCTCACGGAGGCGATCCGCGCGGCGGGGTTCGAGATCCTGGCCGATGAACGGCATGGCTCGGAAAAGAAGGACACCCGCCCCTTCATCGCCGCCCGCGCGACGGACTGAGGGCGGTAAATCCTAGAGAGCCAGTCCGAACCGGCGTATGCCGACTGCAAAGTCTTCCCCACGCTATGCCACAGATATCAAGCCTCCATCCCGCACCTCAGGTCAACGCGGCGCGCGAAAGATAGGAGGACGCCGTCACAGCGAGTTGCTTTCGATTTTCCAAAATGCTGAAGTAATCGAAAGCCTCAAATACAAATCGAATATTGGCTTCTGGGGGGTGCGATGGCACGAAGTTCAAGACCTGACTATCTAATTTCGGGAGAACCTGCTCGGCTAATTCCAACCCTTGCTGAAACCAGTAAAGAGGGCCGTAGCACATCCGTTTTCCTGGCTTCGCTAATGGCCGTGCCTCCATTTGCCAAACAAGTGCTTAGCGGTCTCGGCCTTCGGGTCGGCAAGACCGCTGCCATCCAATGCTACACAGAAGTCGGATTTAAAAGCTCACGCACGACCAAAGATCGACCGGATGGCCTGATAGTACTTTCCACCGGCAGAAACGTATGGCGTGCATTGGTTGAAGCAAAATGTGGAAACGCTGAATTAAAAGGCGAGCAGCTATCCAATTATCTCGATCTTGCGAAAGAACTCGGCATAGATGCCGTCATCACGATCTCGAACCAACTGACGGCGCTGCCGACACACCACCCCGCAGACCTGCCCAAAAAGCCGCCTAAGGGAGTTCATCTTTTTCACTGGTCGTGGATGCATCTGCTTACTGAAGCCACGTTGCTTGTTTCGCAACCCAAGGACTCATTCGACGACCCAGAGCAGAGATATATCCTCAGTGAAGTCGTTAGATACCTCCGCCATCCGAATTCTGGCATCCATCGTTTTGATCGAATGAACCCTGAATGGAAGGACCTAGTCTCATCCGTCCACAGCGGCGCATCGCTTCAAAAAAACAGCAAAGAAGTCGTCAACAGCGTCGCAAGCTGGCATCAGGAACAGAGAGACGTCTGCCTGGAATTAAGCCGTCAATTGGGGCGCGGAGTTGGCCTGAAGCTAGCGAAAAAGGAAGCGGAAAATCCGGAGCTGCGCCTCAAGGAGGACTGCGATGTTCTGATCCGAGATCACAAGCTCCAGTTCACACTTGATGTGCCAGATATCGCCTCACCTATTGATGTCGTAGCCGACATTCGACTAAGAAATATTACCTGCTCGATGAGGCTCGCTGCGCCACAAGATAGGAAAAGTACATCCGCTCGCGTGAACTGGCTCACTCGGCAACTTCCGAAGACTGATAACGAACATATTCATATTCGCGCCAACTGGCCCGGCCGAGCCCAAGCTACACAAGCACCTATAACGAGGGTCAAAGAGGATCCAAGTTCGGTCGAGAACGACAATGTCGGAAAGGCCGTCGGATCTTTTGAAGTCTTACTAATCAAAGACCTCGCGGGCGACTTTGGACGCAACGTGAAGTTCATAGAGCGCCTCGAAGAAGTCGTCCCCGAATTTTATGAGCATGTGGCGCAGCATTTGCGCGAATGGATTCCATCTCCACCAAAAATCCAAAAAGACGTTCTGTCGGGAAAATCCTCGGAGGATACGTCCCAACCTCAATCTGCGCGGCCTGTATCCGCAGAAGATCCCCCCCAACATCCATCTGCAAACACAGCAGACGACAGGCTTTCTCAATCACGACAAAGTGCGGTGGAACTTAGTGCGATGAGCGCCATGTTACCTGACGACCAACGACTATCTCTTCCTTGGCTTTCGAAGAACGAAAAAGACAAGGATGCTACCTCATAACGCCAATGGGTCCCGGCTTTCGCCGGGATGACACCGGAAGTGAAGATTCAAGCCGCTTCGTCGGAATAGTCCACGAGGCGGACGATCTCGGTCATGATGTCGTTGATCTGGAAATCCTTGGGCGTGTAGACGGCCGCCGCGCCTTCGCGCATGAGGATCTGTTCGTCGTCGGGCGGGATGATGCCGCCGACGACGACGGGGATGTCGCCGATGCCCGCGTCCTTCATCAGGCGGAGGACTTCGGTGACGAGCGAGACATGGCTGCCCGACAGGATGGAGAGGCCGACGACATGGACGCCTTCTTCGAGCGCGGCATTGACGATCTGCGCGGGCGTGAGGCGGATGCCTTCATAGACGACTTCCATGCCGCAATCGCGCGCGCGCACGGCGATCTGTTCGGCACCGTTGGAATGGCCGTCGAGGCCGGGCTTGCCGACGAGGAATTTGAGACGGCGGCCAAGCTTGGCGGAGACCGCATCGACTTGCTTGCGCACTTCATCCAGGTGCGATGAGTCCGCCCGCATGGACTGCGAGACGCCGGTCGGTGCGCGATACTCGCCGAAGACCTCACGCAGCGCCGCGCCCCACTCGCCCGTGGTGACGCCCGCCTTCGCGCAGGCGATGGAAGGCTCCATGATGTTGGCGCCGGACTTCGCAGCGTCCTTCAGGGCGGCGAGCGATTTTTCGACCGCATCATTGTCGCGCTTGTCGCGCCATGCCTTCAGCGCGGCGACCTGCGCGGCCTCCACGCCTTCCTCGATGACGTGAATGTCGCCCGAGCCGGTGGAGAGCGGCGACGGGGCCGTCTCCTCATATTTGTTGACGCCGATGACGCTCATGCGGCCCGCCTCGATATCGGCGAGACGCGCGGCATTCGATTCCACGAGCTTCTGCTTCATATAGGCGTTTTCGACCGCGGCGACGGCGCCGCCCATCTCGTCGATGCGCTGAAGCTCCGCGCGGGCCTCTTCCTTGAGCGAGGAAACTTTCGCTTCCATCACTTCGGAGCCGTCGAAGATGTCGGCATATTCCAGAAGGTCGGTCTCATAGGCGAGGATCTGCTGCGCGCGGAGCGACCATTGCTGGTCCCAGGGGCGCGGCAGGCCCAAAGCCTCGTTCCAGGCGGGAAGCTGCACGGCGCGGGCGCGGGCTTTCTTGGACAGCGTCACGGCCAGCATCTCGATCAGGATTCGGTAGACATTGTTTTCCGGCTGCTGCTCGGTGAGGCCGAGCGAGTTCACCTGCACGCCATAACGGAAGCGGCGGAGCTTTTCGTCCTCGACGCCATAGCGCTCGCGGCAGATCTCGTCCCAGAGATCGACGAAGGCGCGCATCTTGGCGATTTCGGTGACGAAGCGCACGCCCGCATTGACGAAGAAGGAGATGCGGCCGACGACCTTGGCGAAATCGGCGTCCGGCACCTGCCCGCTCGCCTTCACATGGTCGAGCACGGCGCAGCCCGTCGCCAGCGCAAAGGCCAGCTCCTGCACCGGCGTCGCCCCGGCTTCCTGCAGATGGTAGGAGCAGACATTGGTCGGGTTCCATTTCGGCATTTCCGAATAGGTGAAGGACACAATGTCGGTGATGAGGCGCATGGAGGGCTCGGGCGGGAACACGTAAGTGCCGCGCGAGAGATATTCCTTGATGATGTCGTTCTGCACCGTGCCGGTAAGCTTCGCGCGATCCGCGCCATGCTCGTCCGCGACCGCGATGTAAAGCGCCAGCAGCCAGGCCGCCGTCGCATTGATGGTCATGGAGGTGTTCATCTCCTCCATGGGGATCTGGTCGAAAAGGACGCGCATGTCGCCGATATGGGAGACGGCGACGCCGACCTTGCCGACCTCGCCCTTGGCCAGCACATGGTCTGAATCATAGCCGGTCTGGGTCGGCAGATCGAAGGCGACGGAAAGGCCCGTCTGGCCGCGCGAGAGATTGGTCCGGTAGAGCTCGTTGGAGGCCTTGGCATTGGAATGGCCCGCATAGGTACGGAAAATCCATGGCCGATCCCTTTGAACCGTCTTGCCGCCCGCGCCCTTATTGTCCTGATCCGCCATGACCTGTCCGCTCTCTACTCGAGGATGGATACGCGGCGGAAAGGCGTACCGCCCCTGCCTGCCGCGAGGTAAGGGCCATTATCACACCCCTTGCCGCACCGCAAAAGGGAAAGCCCGGCCTCCTGCCCCGAAAGGGCGGAAAACCGGGCCCGGATTTGCCTGAATGCGGCGGACGGTCCCGCTCAGTAGCGGTTCACGTTCACCAGTATGTCGACGATGATGCCGGTCGCAATGGCAACCAGGATGATGTCGTTACCCGCCATGTAATAGCGATAGCCGGGATAACGCGGCAGACGCTTCAGCAGCACCGGCGGCACATCGTAATACCGGACATTGGCCGGGCGCCGGTGGCCGACGCGGAAGCGCGCACCGCGGGGCAGCGGCTTGTACTGGTGCATCTTGTGATGGCGGTAATAGTTGCGCACCTCGCGGCTGTCCTGCCAGCGGAACTGCGGGCGCTCCTGACGATGCTGCTTGTATTGCTGCGGACGCTGCTGGGGAGAGCGCTGCTGCTGTTGCTGGTTGTAACGCGGCCCCTGCCCCTGCTGGGCAAAGGCCATGCCCGGTGCGCCCGTCATGGAGAGCGCCAGCGCGACGGAAAGGGCCCGCATGGCGGGCTTGCTGGTAACGAATTTCATGCGATCGGCTCCTGCTCGATATCTGCCCCGCCCTGCCGGTAAAGCTTAGCGGGGCCGGATATCGGCATAAGCTGATATATTGCCGCAGAGGCGACCCTGATCTATCGCAAAAACCCGTTTTTCCCGTCGCTGCCGGGCCGCCGCCTTTTCTCCTCTCAGCGAATGCCGGTCAGCACATCCACGATGATCCCCGTCGCCGCCTTCACGAGCAGCACGTCATTGCCGACGAGAAGCCGCTCATAGCCGTCGCGGGCCGGCAGCTGCGCCTTGAGTGTGGAGGGCAGATAGCGCTTGGCGATGCCGGGCGGCAGCGGCTTGCCGCGCTGCAGGTTCCTCGCAATGCCCGGCGGCAGGGGTTTCGTCTCCACCGGATGCGCGCCGAAATAATTGCGGATGATGTCCGCCTCGCTCGTACTGAAACGCACATTGATGGAGGCATCGAGAATCTCATTGCCAGCCTTGCCCTTGCCGGCAGGGCCGGGTTTGCCCGCATGCGGATTGCCATGCGCGGCATTGCCCTTGCCGGGGCCGGTCATCTTGCCGGGCGGGTCGGCAAAGGCGGAGGCGGGCGCGAGCGCCAGGGCGAGCGTCACACCGGCTACGAGAGGGCGCTTCCATGCATGTGTCATTTTCGTCTCCTTCATAACCATGCGGTTAGAGGAGCAACAGCCTATGGCAACAAAATGACGCCGGGAAAGATCGCCGTTTTAGAGTTGAAGCATATCCGCCTCAATTTGCGGTCCTTTTCAGCATCTCCAGCATCTCCCCGAACCGGGTGATGGCGATGAGATGGCCTTCGCCGGGAAAGAGCCGGAAATCGGCGACCGGAATATTCTTCAGCATACGGCTCACATCGTCGGGCTTGTTCATGCGGTCGTCCTCGCCGAACCAGACGGTCACCGGCGCCGTGAGCCCGGCCAGATCGAGCGACTTTTTCTCGGCGAACATCTGCGCCTCGCGCACCGGCCCTTCCCGCGTCACATCGAGCCCCTCAATGACGCCGTCGACGAAAAACGGCACCAGCGAGGGATCGCGCTCGATCACCGCGGCATCCGCCGCCGACCCTTCGAAGAAGCGCTTGATCATCGGCCCGAGGAAGCGCCGCGAACGCTTGGAGCGGATGATGGAAAACACCGCATCGATGAGCCAGGGGTGGCGCCGAAGCCCGCCGAAAAACTCCGCCGCCGGATGCGTGCGCTCCATATCCGGCTGGAACACGAGACGCGGCGCGACGAGCATCACGCCCGTGACGCGCTCGCCCAGCTCCGCGCCCGCGGCCAGCGCGAAAGGCGCGCCCGACGCCCAGGCAAACATGGCGGCCCGGCGCAGGCCCAGATGGTCGGCGAGCGCACGGCAATCGCGCGCACAGCTCGCATAGTCGAAATCGGGATCGGGCGTCGACAGACCGGCGCCCGGCCGGTCCACGCTGATGAGGCGCACGCCCGCGCGCCGCGCCGCCTCGATTTCCTCCGGCCGCATCAGACCCGACACGATGAGGCTCTGAAAGACGAAGACGGGAAAGCCGTCGCGCGCGCCGAGATCGCGATAGGCAAGCGCGCGGGCCTGACCGCTCCCGTCAGCCGGTAGATGGAAAATCCGCCGTCCATCGCCGCCCTCCGCATCCCGCGGCGTCTCGCCCGACGGCGTATCGAGAAAGGCGGCGACCATGTTGAGTTCGACGAGGTGACGCACCAGATCGCTCTGCCGCTTGATCCCCAGTTTTTCAAAAATGCTCTTGAGCTGGTTGCGCGCGGTGTTGACGGAAATATTGAGATCCGCCGCCGCCTCTTTCAGCGCCAGGCCGGATTTGAGCCGGGCGGCAAGGCGTTCCTCCGCAGGGGTGAGGCCCAGCGCCAGACGGACATCCGGCCCGCCCTGCGCACCGCCGCGTTCGGGCGCGGCGAGCGCGCAGAGGAGCCCGTCGCGATCCAGCGGCTCGCCGCCTGCACGCAGCATGGCCGCGGGAACGGATGACGGCGGCACGAGATAGCAAAGAAGGTCGACCCCGCCTTCATCGGAGAGGAAGCGCATGATGGACGGCCCGGCAGCGCTCTCCCCGGCCCGTTTCAGCGCATCGGCAAAATTGTGACCGTGTTCTTCCGAAGCGAAGGAAAGGCGCTTGCCCGTTTCGAGCGACGCCACGACCTCGCCGAACACCTCCGCGCCGCTGGCATTGCAGCCTGCGATACGGCGCTCGCGATCGATCAGCAGATAGGCATAAGGGGCGTCCGGCGCGCTTTCATCGGAACGGTGCAGCCGGTCCGCCAGCTCCTGCGCGCGCAGAAGATGCGAGACGACGACATCGCGGAACGCATTGTCCGGCGCGCCGGTCGTCTCCTCGGGCGCGTCATCCGCCGCCGCGCCGCCGTCGAGATGTTCGAGCAGGCGGATCAGGTCTTCCCAATTGTCCGGGATCGTGGCGAAGCCATAGACGGCATCCACCGCCTCGGCGATTTCATTTCCCTTTATGGGCTGCGCCGTTCCGACGCCGCCCCCCGGCCCGCTTTCCACAACCGCCCTCACGCATGACACCCCGAACAGGCGGACAGTATAGAACAAAAACAAGACGGGCCGCGCATCTCTGCACGGCCCGCCCGTCATTCACTTGGCAGCCTGTCTGGATTACTCGGCCGCCGTCGCCCCGGCGTTCATGCCCTGGGCGCGCGCCGCGATGCTGGCGATATGGGCGGAACGGGCATCGAACTCGCGGGCGATGCTTTCGTCTTCGTCCTGCAGCGCCTGCACGTCCTGATCGGCATACTGGATGACGCCCATCTCTTCATAGCCCTTGCGGATCTTGTCGCCCCACAGGCCGACATCCTTCACGATGGGCAGGATGCGCGTGAAGAGCGAGTTGCGGAACATCTCCATGAAGCCGGAGTTGTACATATGCTCGCCGCACTTCACCGGGTCGAGGCCGAGATTCTGCCAGACCTCCACCGCGTCGAAACGGTCGCGCATGAGATAGCTCGCTTCCAGCAGGAATTCCTCGCGCTCGTCGCGTTCGGCCTGGGTGAGCTGCGGGTAATAGTCCCGAAGCGCCAGACGCCCGAAGGCGACGTGACGGGATTCGTCCTGCATCACGTAAGCGTTCACTGCCGCGCAAAGCGGGTTCTGCGCATTGTCGCGGATCTGCGCGAAGGAGGCGAGCGCCAGCCCCTCGATCACCACCTGCATGCCGAGATAGGTCATGTCCCAGCGGCTGTCGCGCAGCGTCTGCTCGATGAGGTCCTTCAAAGGCTTCGTCATCGGATAGACGACTTCGAACTTCGACAGGAGCTTCTTGTAGGCCTCCACATGGCGGGCCTCGTCGATCACCTGGGTCGAGGCATAGAACTTGGAGTCCATGTCCGGTACCTGGGTGACGATCTTCGCCGTGCAAATGAGCGCGCCCTGCTCGCCCTGCATGAACTGCGAGAGCTGCCAGGCCTGAAAGTGCTTGCGCACATTGGCCTTCTCCTTGCGCGACATCTTCTCGAATTCGGCCATCCCGTTGATCGGCAGCATCTCGTCGGGAAGCTGTTCGGGATTGTCCTCATCGAGTTCCTGCGACCAGTCGATGCGGGTTTCCGCATCCCACTGCATCTCCTTGCCCTTCTGGTAAAGGCCCATCATCGCGGTGCGTTCGGGATCGTATTCCCAATTGAACATCGCATCGTAATTCTGCGGGACGTCCCAATGGCTGTCGTCCAACGCAAGCGTGTACATGTCCTTGATCTGCTTCATCCAAGCTCCTCCCTGAGCGATGATGCGTGTGCCGTCTAAATGCGTATCTCCACTACGCACTGTGAAGTCTAACATCTACACGCGGCGGCACAAGGAGGATGCACAGAATGTGACGCAACGGCGCCTTGCGGGGCGGCGGGAACGCCGGAATATTGCTGCACCGCAAAAATGCCTTGCATACGCTGTGTCGAGCGCCAATGATCCCGGCAAAACGGTCATGAAACTGTGACCATCACCCCAAGTCGTCCGCGCGCCCTTCGGTGGCAGCCTCAAATCGGGTGCGCGGCATACGAAAGAGGTGCGCGTATGGCAGCCGTCGAAACCAGCGCCGACAATGGCGCGGAGAAAAAAGACCTGTATGAAGTCGGCGAAGTGCCGCCGCTGGGTCACGTTCCCAAGAACATGTACGCCTGGTCGATCCGGGCCGACCGCCACGGTCCGCCCGAGAGCGCCATGCAGGTCGAGGTCGTCCCCACCTGGGAAATCGACAGCAATGAAGTGCTCGTCCTCGTGATGGCGGCGGGCGTGAACTACAACGGCGTCTGGGCCGCCCTCGGCGAGCCCGTCTCCGTTTTCGGGGCGCACAAGAACGACTACCACATCGCAGGCTCCGACGCGGCCGGCATCGTCTGGGCCGTCGGCTCCAAGGTGAAGCGCTGGAAGGTCGGTGACGAAGTCGTCATCCACTGCAACCAGGACGATGGCGACGACGAGGAATGCAATGGCGGCGACCCGATGTTCTCGCCCTCGCAGCGCATCTGGGGCTACGAAACGCCGGACGGCTCCTTCGCGCAGTTCGCGCGCGTGCAGTCGCAGCAGCTCATGCCGCGCCCCAAGCACCTGACCTGGGAAGAGAGCGCCTGCTACACGCTGACACTCGCCACCGCCTACCGCATGCTGTTCGGCCATCGCCCGCACGGGCTGCAGCCGGGCCAGAACGTGCTGGTCTGGGGCGCGTCGGGCGGCCTCGGCTCCTTTGCCGTGCAGCTCTGCGCGACGGCGGGCGCCCATGCGATCGGCGTCATCTCCGATCCGTCCAAGCACGATTTCGTCATGTCGATGGGCGCGAAAGGCGTCATCAACCGCAAGGACTTCAATTGCTGGGGCCAGCTGCCCAAGGTGAACTCGCCCGAATTCAACGACTTCATGAAAGAGGCGCGGAAATTCGGCAAGGCGATCTGGGACATCACCGGCAAGGGGATCGATCCCGACATCGTGTTCGAGCATCCCGGCGAAGCGACCTTCCCGGTTTCCTGCATGGTGGCGAAACGCGGCGGCATGGTCGTCTTCTGCGCCGGCACGACGGGCTTCAACCTCACCTTCGATGCGCGCTTCGTCTGGATGCGCCAGAAGCGTATTCAGGGCTCGCATTTCGCACATCTGAAACAGGCAAGCGCGGCAAACCAGCTCGTCATCGAGCGCCGCATCGATCCCTGCATGTCGGAAGTGTTTTCCTGGGAAGACATCCCGCGCGCCCACACCAAGATGTGGAAGAACGAGCACCTGCCCGGCAACATGGCCGTGCTGGTGACCGCCCAGCGCCCGGGCCTGCGCAGCTATGAGGATGTGCTGGAGCTTTCGGGGCAGTAAAGCCCGCCCTGCATAGACGTGTCGTCCCGGGATTTATTCCCGGGACCCACTCGCCTTCTCCACAAATCGAAACGCCAATGGATCCCGGCAACAAGTGCCGGGATGACAGCCTCGATTTGTCGGAAGCCTATTGCTGCCAGTAATCCTTGGTGAACATGATGAAGACGGTGAGAAGTTCGAGCCGTCCCATCAGCATGCCCGCGCTGAGGAGCCATTTTGCGGCGTCGGGAAGCGTCGCGAAATTGCCGGACGGGCCGACGATGTCGCCGAGACCGGGACCGACATTGCCGACCGCCGTGGCCGAGGCCGAAATCGCCGTCATGAATTCGATCCCCAGCGCGCCCAGCGCCAGCGCGATGCCGAAGACGGTGGCGAAATAAAGCACGATGAAAAGACCGACCGAGAAGACGATCTCGCGGTCCACCGTGCGCTCGCCATAGCGCAGCGTCTGCGCCACATGCGGATAAAGCGTCTGGCGCATCTGCGTGCGGAACAGGATGCCGAGAATCTGGAAACGGAAGATCTTGATGCCGCCGGCCGTGGAACCCGTGCAGCCGCCGACGAATGTCAGCAGGAAGAAGAACATCACCGCGAAATGCGACCACGTGGTGTAGTCGGTCGTCGCATAGCCCGTCGTCGTGACGATCGAGACGACGTTGAAGGCCGCGTGGCGCAGCGATTCCAGAAGGTCGTAATGCCCGTCCATCCAGATGGACCGGGTGAGGATCAGCACGGCGATGACGATGAAGACAAGAAAGCCGCGCACCTGCGGGTCTTTCCACAACGCATCATGCTCGCCCCGGATCATGTGGATATAGACGACGAGCGGCAGCGAGCCCGCGATCATGAAGACGACCGCGACCCAGCTCAGCCACGGATTTTCGAAATAGCCGAAGGACGCATCATGCGTGGAATAGCCGCCCGTGGAGAGCGTCGTCATGGCATGCGTCATCGCATCGAAGGGCGTCATCCCCCCGAACATGTAGAGCACCGCGCAGACAAGCGTCAGCAGGAGATAGACCTCGGCGATGGCGAGCGCGATCTGGCCGGGGCGCGGCAGCACCTTTTCGGAGCGGTCGGAACTTTCGGTGCGGAAGAGCTGCATACCGCCGACGCGCAGGAAAGGCAGAATGGCCACGGCGGTAACGATGATGCCGACGCCGCCGATCCATTGCAGAAGCGCGCGCCACAGGAGGATGCCGGGCGGCATCTTGTCGAGGCCCGAAAAGACGGTCGCGCCCGTGGTGGTGACGCCCGAAATCGCCTCGAAAAAGGCGTCGGTATAGCTCACCCCGATCCGGGAAAAGACGAAAGGCAGCGCCGCGAAGGCCGACACGCCGAGCCAGCCCAGCGTGGTCATCATGAAGGTGGCGCGATAGCCGAGATCGCGGTCCTCCGTGCTGAAGGCCAGCATCAGCCCGCCGCCCGCAAAGCCGGTAATGGCGGCGGCGAGCAGGAAGGCCGTCCAGTCGTCGCGCTGCGCCACCAGATCGGCGAGCGCCGGCACCAGCATCAGCACCGCCAGCGCGACCAGCAACGCGCCCAGAACGAGACCGACTACCTTGCCGCTATGCATGAAGTACTCTCATTAGCCGGATATCCCCCGGTCTCCTGGCATTCTCCGGGCCCGCAGGACCCCTCGTCGCAGCCGCGAAGCCGCCTCTTTCTATCCTGACCCGCCGATATGCACAAACCCCGCAAACGGCCCGAAGACCGGGGTGAGGCCAGGCCGGGGCCGGGCCGGGAGCGGGTCGGAGAGGCAAATATGGCGCAGCGCAGCACTGGCCGCATGCCCCAAGCGCGATATATAAGGGCCTAGTTCCCTCTCACGCATGGGGCCCGACCTGCGGCCCAGCCGACCCGAAATGAAGAGTATCGCCATGAGCCAGACCAATCCCGCCGTTCTCGACAATCTGATCGGCCTTGCCAAGGAAGCCGTCACGGCGGCCGACAAGCTGCTCGCCAAGGCCCGCGCAGGCGTGCGGGAAAAGGTCGTGACGGACGGCAAGGTGTCGGCGGCCGCGCTGGAGCGCGAACAGTTCGCCGCCCACGGCCTCGCCTGGATGGCAACCTATGTGGAGGCGCTGCGCCAGCTGGCCGATTATGCCGAGCGCATGACCGGCGAAGGCCGCTTCGGCGAGACCGAAGCGCTGATCGTGCAGATCGCCTTCGGCGAATATCTCTGGCAGCTCTATGGCGGCATCCCGATGAGCCAGGGCGAAATCCTGCGCCCCCAGGATATGGGCCTCAGCCAGGACGACCAGCGCGAGCTGATGATCCCCGCCGTGCAGACGCTGACGCAGCAGGGCAATACCGCTGAAGTGCGCGCGCGGCTTGCCGAAATCCTCGGCACGCAGGCAGGCGCGGCGACCTTCGGCGATACCGGCCTTGAGGAAACCTATGACGCGATCCGCGACCAGATGCGCCGCTTCGCCGATGCCGAAGTCGTTCCGTATGCGCATGAATGGCATTTGAAGGACGACTATATTCCGCTGGAAGTCGTGTCGCATATGGCCGAACTCGGCGTTTTCGGCCTGACCATCCCGGAGGAATTCGGCGGGCTGGGCCTCGGCAAGGAATCCATGTGCGTCGTGTCGGAAGAACTTTCGCGCGGTTATATCGGCGTCGGCTCGCTGGGCACCCGCTCCGAAATCGCCGCCGAACTCATTCTCGGCGGCGGTACGGACGAGCAGAAGAACAAATGGCTGCCGCTGATTGCGAGCGGCGAAAAGCTGCCCACCGCCGTCTTCACCGAACCCAATACGGGCTCCGACCTTGCAAGCCTCAAGACGCGCGCCAAGCGCGAAGGTGAAACCTACAAGGTCAGCGGCAACAAGACCTGGATCACCCATGCCGCCCGCGCCGACGTGATGACGCTGCTGACGCGCACCAATGACGCGCCGGGCTATAAGGGCCTTTCGATGCTGCTCGCGGAAAAGCCGCGCGGCGACGATAACGAGCCCTTCCCGGCGCAAGGCATGTCGGGCGGCGAGATCGAGGTCCTCGGCTATCGCGGCATGAAGGAATTCGAGATCGGCTTCGACGATTTCGAAGTGAAGGCGGAAAACCTGCTGGGCGGCGAGGAAGGCCAGGGCTTCAAGCAGCTGATGCAGACCTTCGAAAGCGCCCGCATCCAGACGGCGGCCCGCGCGGTCGGCGTCGCGCAATGCGCGCTGGAACTCGGTCTTCGCTATGCGCAGGAGCGCATCCAGTTCGGCAAGCCGATCTATGCCTTCCCCCGCGTCTTCGGCAAGCTCGTGATGATGGCGGTGGAAATCATGGTGGCGCGCCAGATCACCTATTTCGCCGCGCGCGAAAAGGATGGCGGTCGGCGCTGCGACCTCGAAGCGGGCATGGCGAAGCTGCTGGCGGCGCGCGTCGCCTGGGCGGCGGCGGACAATGCGCTGCAGATCCATGGCGGCAACGGCTTCGCGCTCGAATATCCCGTGAGCCGCGTGCTCTGCGATGCGCGCATCCTCAACATCTTCGAGGGCGCGGCGGAAATTCAGGCGCAGGTCATCGCCCGCCGCCTGCTGGACGGCGCCAACTGACGAACGCTTCGCCGTATGAACAAACAAAAAAAGCCCGAAAGGGGGCGCTTACATGAATGAACTTTTCAGCTATCTCGGCCCGCTTGCCGTGCTGGTGGTCGTCATCGTCTTGATCGCCGGCCTCTGGAACATGCTGCGCGGCGGCTCCTCCAGCCGCTCCCAGACGCTGATGCGCTGGCGCGTGGGGCTTCAGTTCGTGGCCATCATCATCCTGATGACCGGGCTCTATTTCGCCAGCCGCTAGGATTTCCGGGATTTCCCGTCCCATCCCTGCACGCCGACCCACACATGTTGCAGTTTTGCATCGGGTGACCTGCGGCAAATCATGTAAATTGCGGCATCTTCCCGGGGTGGGAAGGCAACAAGACAAGAGGATCATCGCAGCTGTGACCAAGTCTCTGAAATCGTCCATTGCCGGTGGCGTGGCCGCGGCATTGGCCCTCGGCACCATCGTCCTTCCCGCAACGACGGCGGATGCCCGCCCGCTCGGCGAAGAAATCCGCATCGGCATCATGGACCATGATACCGGCCTGATCCGCGACCGCCGCGAAACCGACAGCCCGGACATCAATGCCGAAGTGCTGTTCGCCTCGCCGGAATTCCTGGACTGGGCCTATTCGCCCCGCCCGCTGATCGGCGCGACCATCAACACCGATGGCGGCACGAGCCTTGGCTATGCGGGCCTTGGCTGGAACTTCGATCTGGGCAGCAATTTCTTTCTCGACGCGAGCTTCGGCGGCGCCATCCATAATGGCGAGACCGACAAGGTGACGAGTTCCAGCCGCGATTATGGCTGCCGCGTTCAGTTCCACGAAACCTTCTCGATCGGCTACGACCTCAGCGCCAATCACTCGCTGATGGCCACGTTCGAGCACATGTCGAATGCCGGTCTCTGCGACAAGAATGACGGCATGACCGATATCGGCATCCGCTACGGCTACCGCTTCTGACCGTACACAGACAATTCACACGGAAAAGGGCTCCCCTTGCGGGAGCCCTTTTTCTTTGAACGTTTGACGACAAAACCCCAAGCAAGTCAGACATGCCTCGACGCCTTTGACATCGCATGTCCCACAAAGGGTCATGTAGGATTCCATGCAAACGAGCGGGCGAATCAAGAAAACAGGGCAATCATGGAAACGACGACCGGAATCACGAAAACGGCGTGCGCATGCTGCATGGCCGCCGCATTGACACTCGGTACAGCGACGCTTCCCGGCAACTCGGCCGATGCACGCCCCCTCGGCGGCGAGATGCGGATCGGCGTCATGGACCACGATACCGGCCTCATCCGCAAACGCCTCGAGACGGACAGTCCCGACATCAATGCCGAAGTGCTGTTCGCCTCGCCGAAAATCCTCGATTGGGCCTGGTCCCCCCGTCCGCTGGTGGGCGCCACCATCAACACCGGCGGCGGCACCAGCCTTGGCTATGCCGGTCTCGGCTGGAACTTCGATCTCGGCAACAACTTCTTCTTCGACGCAAGCGTGGCCGGCGCCATCCACAATGGCGAGACGGACAAGGTGACGACCTCAAGCCGCGACTATGGATGCCGTCTGCAGTTCCACGAAACCGTCTCGCTCGGCTACGACGTGAACGAACACCATTCGCTCATGGCCACCTTCGAGCACATGTCGAACGCCTATCTGTGCGATTCCAATGACGGCATGAACAATATCGGTGTGCGCTACGGCTATCGCTTCTAGGCGGGACGCAAAAAGCTGGAATGGAAAGGGCTCCCTTGCGGGAGCCCTTTTTCTTTCCGCCGTCGCACCAATATGAAAAGCTCAAGCCGAAACGGGAGGACGCCATGGCAGAACAAATTTCGCCTGAGGAACATTCGAAGAAATCCATCACCGTACACGGCAAGACCATGCGCTATGTGGAGATGGGCGACGGCGATCCCATCGTCTTCCTGCATGGCAATCCGACATCCTCCTATCTGTGGCGCAATGTGATGCCGCATCTGAAAGGTCAGGGCCGCTGCATCGCGCCCGACCTCATCGGCATGGGCGACAGCGACAAGCTCGATAAGAGCGGGCCGGAGAGCTATCGCTTCGTCGACCACCGCAAATATCTCGACGGCATTATGGACGCGCTCGGCGTGACGGAAAACGTCACCCTCGTCATCCATGACTGGGGCTCCGCACTCGGCTTCGACTGGGCGAACCGCCACAGGGAGGCGATGAAAGGCATCGCCTATATGGAAGCCATCGTGCGGCCCATGCGCTGGGACGAATGGAACCCGGATGCGCGGCCCATTTTCGAGGCCTTTCGCTCGCCCGCGGGCGAAGAGATGATTCTCGACAAGAACCTGTTCATCGAGCGCGTGCTGCCGGGCTCGGTCCTGCGCGGGCTGAGCGAGGCGGAAATGGCGGTCTATCGCCGTCCCTTCGCCGAGGCCGGCGAAAGCCGACGCCCGACGCTCACCTGGCCGCGCCAGATCCCGCTCGACGGCGAACCGGCGGACGTGGCCGACATCGTGTCCGACTATGCGGCCTGGATGGCCGAAAACGATTTGCCCAAGCTCTTCGTCAATGCCGAGCCGGGCGCCATCCTGATCGGCGCCCAGCGCGAGTTCTGCCGTGGCTGGAAAAACCAGACCGAAGAGACCGTGAAGGGCAGCCATTTCATCCAGGAAGACAGCCCGCATGAGATCGGCGAGGCGATTGCCAGTTTCGTCTCCGGGCTCCGATAGCTCAAAACAGAAATATTTTTCTTTAAAACGATAAAATATTGCTGTAATACAGGCTTCATCGTCCTTTCCGATGGAGTCCTCCCATGTCCCGCAGCAGCACCGCCACCAAACGCCGCGCCCGCATCCGGCGCGTGAGCCGCATCATGGAGTGGGTGCTACTGGCCACCATTCTCGCCCTGCCGGTCCTCCTCGCCATCGGATGGGCGATGGTGGATAGGCCGGGCGGAGACGGCCTGCTTGCGGATTTCGTCAGCCGGGAAATCGCCGGGAACGGACCGCTTTCAGTGCAGGATCGCGTCCTCGGCTTCCTCGCATCCCTCGTGCCGCTGTCCGTGATCCTGATTGGCCTTCGGCACCTGCGGGCTCTCTTTTCGCAGTACAGCGACGGCACGATCTTCGGGCCGGCCAATGCGCGTCATTTCCGCGGACTTGCAATCGCCCTCCTGTGTTGGGTGCCGGCGCAATTCGTCGGTGACGCACTGGCGTCCCTCGCCGTCAGCCTCGACAACGCGCCCGGCCACCGTTTCATCAGCCTCGGCCTGTCGAGCAGCGACCTCGCCCTCACGCTGATCGGCGCGACCGTGCTCATACTGTCATGGGTGATGGTTGAAGCCGCCGAGATCGCCGACGACAACGCACGGATCATCTGATGCCCATAACAGTTACGCTGGATGTGATGCTCGCACGCCGGAAGATGAAGAGCCGAGAGCTCGCGGAATCCGTGGGGATCACCGAAGCGAACCTCTCGCTCCTCAAGTCCGGACGGGTTAAGGGCGTGCGGTTTTCCACGCTTGAGGCGATCTGCCGGGCGCTCGACTGCCAGCCCGGCGACCTGCTCGCCTACGAACCGGACAGCGGTTCGGACAAATAAAAAAACGGCATTGCCCGCCGTCGATGCAGCTAGCGCATTCGCAGCGCCCTGCTCTCCTCGTCCCATCGCCAGACCGGCGCGCCGGGCAGAAGCCGGACACCGCCAACCCAGCGTTCGGGCGGCGACAGAGACATATAGTCGAGCCGCCCGTCGAGACAGGCGCGGCCCGCCTCGGTGAGCGCGACCTCGCGCTTCGGCCAGTCTTCGCCGGGCGCGATCTCCAGCAGCGGGTCGGCGCATCGCGTCATCTCCCGAAGGATGTGCCAGAACATGAGATCGCCCAGCCAGGGCAGCGGCTCATAGTCCCGCATCAGCGCCGCGAAAATGCGCCCCGCCGTGAGCGGGCCCCGGTCATGGAGAATGCGCAAGATCAGCCGCTGGGTGAGGGACAGACCGTCCGCCACGCCCGGCAGCTCCTGCAAATGCCGAAGGAGCGCCCCGGACATGAAGGGAAGCGCTGCCGCCCCGTTTTCGGCAATGGTCCAGAGATCGGTCGGATCGCCTGCCCGCAAGGCCGCCCAGATGCGCGCGCCCAGCGCCAGTTGCGCCTCCGTTACGGCGGTACGCGAAGACCAGAGCATATGCAGCGCCTCGGGCGGCAACTGCCCGATCCCGATGAAACGCTCCGCGCCGGGAAAGCTGTCCGTGGAGACAAGCTCGATGCGTGGCCGCCCTCGCATCTCAGCGAAGGCGGCGAGCACACGCGCCAGAATGAGCTGGTCGTAGCTGTCATGCTCGAACCAGAGGACGACGCGCTCATAATCCGCCGCTTGCGCCAGCCCCTCCTCTTCCGCCATCAGCCCGGCGCGAATATCGCCCTCCGAGCGGTCCATCTCGCCGCCATAGGCCTCGGCCAGAAAATCGGCACGACGCGCCAGCCAGTCGCCATCCGGCGTTACCGGGCCCTGACAGAAGGGATTGGAATATTCCAGGAAGCGCCCCTCGAAACCGGCAAGCGTCAACGCCTCGCCGATATCGCTGCCGCAGCGGATGTGAAGCGTGCGCCTATCCGCGTCTGAAATGTTTCCGCCGCGAATGAACCGGGTGGACGCATCGAGCGCCTCGATATGCGCCTTGAGTTTCGGCCAGCTCGGCAGGCCGAGTTCGCGGGCGATCACGAATTGCGCATCGGCCAGCTTCAAAGGCGCGCTCAGCGTCTCCCGCCACACATGCACGCGCGACAGGGCATCTGCATTATCTGCATTGAAAGCGCGCTGCAGCTCGCGGGCGCGCTTCTTCTGCTGGTCGAGATTGAGTCGGAAAGGATTGGCCGCAAAGGCGGCGGTGTCTGAATCGGTCATGGCCGGTTCCTCTTCATCGCGTCCGTGCCCGCCGGATCAGACAGAAAAGGAAACCGCAAAATGGGTCTTTCTTGTCGTCAGGCCGGGGCGCTGCCCTTTCCGCGGGTCATGGAGGCTTCGGCCGAGCCTTGAGGAAAGATTCGCGCATGGATGCCGAAAGATCAAGATGGCCGCCGGAAATTGCGAGCCATTAGCACTTGCCTCGCGGGCCCGGTCACGCGAGTCTGTGTCGTCGCCCAAGGCGGCAGGCCCGACATGGAAATTGGCTAAAAGGGGGAGAAGCGATGTCTTCGAACACGACCACAAGCGAAGTGACGAGTTTCGACAAGGGGCGCCGCGTCTATCACTGGGCGGCGGCGGTGCTCGTTCTGCTCATGATCCTGGGCGGCTTCACCATGACCAAGGCGACCTCGACCATTCACTTCGGCGTCGGCATCATCGTGCTGGCGCTCATGGTGCTCTGGCTTGCCTGGAGAGCCGGCCATCCCCGGCCCGATTTCCTGCCCATGCCGCGCTGGCAGCAGATTCTCGCCACATCCGTGCATCACCTGCTGATGCTCACCGTGACGTTGCAGGCGATTTTCGGCCTGATGATGATCTCCTTCCATGAGAAGTCGATCAACGCCTTCTGGGTGATCCCGCTCCATATCGTGCAGAACGACACGCTGCACGACATCGGCCACGAGGCGCATGAGATCAACGCCTTCATCATTTGCGGCCTGCTGGTGCTGCATATCGGCGGCGCGCTCTACCACCACTTCATCATGAAGGACGCAACGCTGACCCGGATGAAATCCGGCAACGCCTGAGCCCGCCTTCCGATTCCCCCCTGCCCCCATTTTTGGGCCGGAGACGACATGGTCACGCTGAACAAGATCTATACCCGCACCGGCGACAAGGGCGACACGGCCCTTGCCACCGGCGAACGCGTGCCCAAACACGCACTCCGGATCGAAAGCTACGGCACGACGGACGAACTGAACGCCGTTCTCGGCATCGCGCGTCTTCATACGCGAGATATGCCCGACCTCGACGCCATGCTCTCGCGCATCCAGAACGACCTCTTCGACCTCGGGGCCGACCTTGCAACGCCCTATAAGGGGCCGAACGAGCAGGAAGAGCTGGGCTACGAACCGCTCAGGATCATCGCAAGCCAGGTCGAACGGCTCGAAACCGAGATCGACCGCATGAACGCCGAGCTGGAGCCGCTGCGCTCCTTCATCCTGCCCGCCGGACATGAGGCCGCGGCCCATCTGCACCACGCACGGACGGTGTGCCGCCGGGCCGAACGGGTCGCCGCCGCGCTGGCAGGCGAAGCCGGCGAAGAAATCGGCGAGCCTTGCCTCCAGTATCTCAACCGGCTCTCGGATTTTCTTTTCGTCGCAGCGCGTTACGTCAACAAGGCCGAAGGCGACGGCGACGTGCTCTGGGTCCCGGGCGCAAGCCGGTAGGACGCCCCTCGCCCCCCCGCGGGGCTTGTCCCGCCCGCCGGACCGCGCGACCCCGCCTCGCGTTGACAGGGCCATATCCTCACACTAGGTTGCCGCACCGCAGCAGCTGTCTATCTCTTTACAGACAGCCGGAGTTTCCCCCGAGGAACAGCGATTTCCGCCGCATGTCCGCCATGCGAGGAGGGCTGGGCCGAAGGATTTGAGACCGTCGCTCCGCCGGCCTGGCGGAGTGGAACCGATAAGGACCGGACCACCGGTCAGGAGCCAACGGTAACGGCAGAACCGGCCCCGGATTCCGGGAAATCCGGCCACGCCCGAGAACCGGTGCAACGCGCAGGGAGTTCACCTCAATGAAAGTGCTCGTTCCGATCAAGCGGGTTGTCGACTACAACGTGAAAATCCGTGTGAAGTCGGATGGCAGCGGCGTCGACCTCGCCAATGTGAAGATGTCCATGAACCCGTTCGATGAAATCGCCGTTGAAGAGGCGGTTCGTCTGAAGGAAGCGGGCAAGGCCACTGAAGTCGTCGCCGTATCGATCGGCGTCGCACAGTCGACCGAAACCATCCGCACCGCGCTCGCCATGGGCGCCGACCGCGGCATCCTGGTGAAGACGGACGATGTGGTCGAACCCATCAACGTCGCCAAGATCCTGAAAGGGATCGCGGAAGAAGAAAAGCCGGACCTCATCATCCTCGGCAAGCAGGCCATCGACGATGACTGCAACCAGACCGGCCAGATGCTGGCCGCGCTTCTGGGCTGGGCGCAGGGCACCTTCGCCTCCAAGGTCGAGGTCGACGGCGAAACGCTCAACCTGACGCGCGAAATCGACGGCGGCCTTCAGACGCTGAAGCTGAAGATGCCGGCCATCGTGACCGCCGACCTTCGCCTCAACGAGCCGCGCTATGCGTCTCTGCCCAACATCATGAAGGCGAAGAAGAAGCCGATCGACGAAAAGGCGCCCGCCGATTTCGGCGTGGACATCAAGCAGCACCTGGAAGTGCTGAAGGTGACCGAGCCGCCGCAGCGCGAAGCCGGTATCAAGGTTGAATCTGTTCAGGAGCTCGTTTCGAAGCTCAAGGAAGCGGGAGTGATCGGATGACCACGCTTGTATTTGCAGACCACAACAACACCGATCTCGGCGACGCGACGGCCAAGACCGTCACCGCCGCGACGAAGATCGGCGGCGACGTGCATGTGCTCGTCGCGGGCAAGGGCTGCGACGCCGTTGCCGAAGCCGCCGCGAAGCTGGACGGCGTCTCCAAGGTCCTCGTGGCCGACGACGCCCAGTACGAGCATCCGGTTGCCGAACCGCTCGCCGCTCTCCTGGTGAAGCTCGCCGGCTCCTACGACGCGATCCTGTCGCCCGCCACCACCATCGGCAAGAACTTCATGCCGCGCGTGGCCGCCCTTCTCGATGTCGCGCAGATCTCCGACATCGTGGGCGTGGAAAGCGCCGACACGTTCGAGCGTCCGATCTATGCCGGTAACGCCATCCAGACCGTGAAATCGACCGACGCCAAGAAGGTCATCACCGTGCGCACCACCGCCTTCCCGGCGGCGGGCGACGGCGGCTCGGCCTCGGTGGAGAAGGTCGAGGCGGCCGAGAACCCGGGTCTTTCCGAATTCGTGAGCGAAGAGCTGACGAAGTCGGACCGTCCGGAACTGACGGCGGCCAAGGTCATCATCTCCGGTGGCCGCGGCATGCAGAACGGCGAGAACTTCGCCATGCTCGAAAAGGTCGCCGACAAGCTCGGCGCCGCGGTCGGCGCCTCGCGCGCGGCTGTGGATGCGGGCTTCGTGCCGAACGACTATCAGGTCGGCCAGACCGGCAAGATCGTCGCGCCCGAGCTTTACATCGCCGTCGGCATTTCCGGCGCGATCCAGCATCTGGCGGGCATGAAGGACTCGAAGGTCATCGTCGCCATCAACAAGGACGAGGAAGCCCCGATCTTCCAGGTCGCCGATTACGGCCTGGTCGCGGACCTCTTCCAGGCGGTGCCGGAACTGGAAGAAGCGCTCGGCTGAGCCTTCCACCGTTCCACGAAACGAAATCAGGCGCTGTTCCCCCGGGAACAGCGCCTTTTTCATGCCCGATATGTCCCCCGCCATATTGCGCAGCGCAGCAATCCATGGAAAACCTGTAGATTGGGGCACGGATAGCGCGGCAGGAAAACCGCGCCGCGCCCCTATGCGTTTTGTGTATCATTCGCGGGGGATCGGCTGTCGCCCCTCCCCCGGGCCAAGCGGGACGGATGCGAAATGAAGGTTCGGAAAGTCGGTGTGATCGGCGCAGGTCAGATGGGCAACGGCATCGCCCATGTCTGCGCCCTGGCGGGCTATGAGGTCGCGCTCAACGATATGACCGAAGAGCGCATCGAGGCGGGCCTTGCGACCATCAACGGCAACATGACGCGCCAGGCAAGCTCCGGCCGCATCAGCGAGGCCGACAAGGAAGCAGCCCTCGACCGCATCTCCGCCGCCGCCGACTACACCGCCTTCGAGGACGCGGATGTCGTGATCGAATCCGCCACCGAAAAGGAAGAGGTCAAACGCGCCATCTTCGCCGATCTCTGCCCGCATCTGCGCGAAGACGCCTTTATCGCCACCAATACCTCCTCGATCTCCATCACCCGGCTGGCCGCCTCCACGGACCGGCCGGAACGCTTTATGGGCGTCCATTTCATGAACCCCGTGCCGGTGATGGAGCTGGTGGAGCTGGTGCGCGGCATCGCCACCGATGACGAAACCTTCGATTTCTTCCAGGATTTCGCCAAATCGCTGGGCAAGGAAGTGGCCAATGCCGAGGACTTCCCGGCCTTCATCGTGAACCGCATCCTGCTGCCCATGATCAACGAGGCGGTCTATACGCTTTACGAGGGCGTGGGCTCGGTGGAGAGCATCGACAAGGCCATGAAGCTCGGCGCGAACCACCCGATGGGGCCGCTGCAACTGGCCGATTTCATCGGCCTCGACACCTGCCTCTCCATCATGCAGGTGCTCTATGACGGGCTCGCGGACAGCAAATACCGCCCCTGCCCGCTGCTGGTGAAATATGTCGAGGCCGGCTGGCTGGGCCGCAAGGCGCAGCGCGGCTTCTACGATTATCGCGGCGAACACCCCGTTCCCACGCGATAGGACCGCCTGTGCAAACAGGCGAGCGAAAAATCCGGGAGAACGGATATGTCGTTCTCGCCCTTCTCCTATATGTCGCGCTCAGCCTCACCAAAATGCGTCCCTATCTGCTGGACGGGCGTTTCTGGGCTGAAGAAGGCTCCCGCTTCTACACGCATATCGCCTGCCTTCCGCCGCTCGAAAAGTTCTTCTTCGTCTTCAACGACCATCTCCAATTCGCTGCGAACGCAGTCGTCTCGGCTGCGACGATAGTGGACTTCAGATATGCGCCGCTGGTCACGACCTATTCGTCATTCGCGCTCCAGACGATCCCCGTCTTCCTGATCGTCTGGATGCACAGATCGCTGGGAATCCGGGGTTGGCTCCTGCCGATTCTCGTCCTCATCATCGTCGGCCTGCCCCAATCGCCGGAGGTTTGGGCCAATACGGCGAATCTACAGTTTCATTTCTCGCTGCTGGCCGCCCTGATCGCGGTGCTGCCGGTCCGGACGGGCGCAGGGAAACACGCCTTCCGACTATTACTTCTCCTGTCGGGCCTGAGCGGCATTCCGGCAAACTTCGTGGTCCCTGCCTTTCTCTATCTGGCCGCGAATAATGGCGACAGGGAGCGCTGGATCCAGTTTTCCATCCTCGCCGCCACGAGCCTGCTTCAACTCGCCATCATCGCAACGCACGGTTTCGACACCGGGGATCGGAGCCTCACGGCCAACCCGCTTCTCTACTGGCTTCCCGTGATCAGCCAGCAGGTCGTGGGGCCGCTTCTGGGCCCCGATATCGGGGAACCCTTCGCTCTCATCCTGCGCGATGCCCTCGCGCAACGATCCGGTGCGATCTTCCTCGGGATCATCTGTTCGATCCCGTTCTTCTACATCGTCCGGCGCGAAATCAATGCGGGCTCCGACTCGTCCCGGGCCATGATACTATGCGCGGCCTTGCTATCAGTGCTGGGAACCGCCACCGCCCTTGGCGACAAGACGGAGCTGATCTCCACCACATTCTCGGCGCGGTATTTCTTTGCCTCGAATGTCCTGCTGACCGTCTATGCACTCAGCCGTTTCAACCGAAACATCTTCTATCTCGGGGCCGTTCTGATGCTGCTGATTTCCTCCATGCATAATGTCGACCAATATCTCGGAGGCCCGGATTGGCGCAGGGAATATGAAAGAGCGCAGGCCGCCGGGAGCAAGACCGTGAACATCTGGCCGGACGGCTGGGAAATGCCCAATTTTGCGCTCGGCCCGACGCCTTCAGACGCCCGGTCGCCTTGCAGGTCAGGACGCCCTGCATCCGCCCCCTCCGGGGCATTCCAGCCGAAATGACAGCAATTCGTTAACCCGCCCCCATCTAGCATATGGATATTCATGAGAGGGGCCGATGGCCCCGGGGGCAGGTTCGATGGGATCGCTGGCACTAGGTTCCGGCACGCCACATTTTATCGAAGGCCAGATCGAGTATATGGACTGGCCCGGGCACCCGCTTGCCCGGGAACTGGCGAATTACTGGATCGCCAAACGCGGCGACCGGACGATGCCGCTCCGCGAAGAAATCCGCCCCTCCGAAATCCGCGCCCTGCTGCCCTATCTCGTCATCAATCAGGTTCTGGAGGATGGCACCGACTTCCTGATCCGGCTCTTCGGCACAGAACTGATCAAGATCGCGGGCGAGGAGCGGACCGGCAAGCGCGTCTCGGAGATCGGCGGCGCGCCGGAAACGCACGATATTCGCCGCCGGACGCAGGAACGCTGGATGGAAATCAACCGCCGCACCTATGAGACCGCAGCGCCCGTCTATGCCCGCGTCATCATGCTGAACGAGCAAAACGCCTGCCGCGACGCCCATATCGTCGCCCTGCCGCTGACCGTGACCGGCGACGGCGTGGAACAGATCCTCGGCGGGATTTTCAGCGCGCCGGCGAAGGACCGGGGCTAGGCGGAAATACGCCGGACGGCTCATAGACGACGGGCGCATCTTCCAACCTCTGCCCGTTCAAGGCCGGCGCCATGCCGAAGAGACGCTCAAGCGCGTGGTTGAGATCGCCGTCCAGTGCGCCATGCTCGGGCGGAAAATCCTGAAGCGACAGGCCGAGCGTCTTCAATGCGGCGAGCGTCGTGCACGAAGCCCAGAACATGGTCCCCGCATAATACTCCGCCTGCCGCCCTTCCGGGTCGGTGCCCAGCCGTCGGATGAGGCCCTGCACAGCCTCCTTGTTCTCCCCCCACACGCCTTCCTCGTCGAAATGCCCATTGGGAAAGTGAAAGCGCGCCGACCCGATCATGCCGATATCGGGCGCCTCCGCGAAACGACGCAGGATATGTGCGACCTGCTCGTCCGAGCCCACGAGATCAATGAGATTGGCCCGGCGCCAGACATGCCCCAGCAGCGCCCGCGCCCCGTCCACTGCAGAGCGTTTGCCGTGCAGCTTACAGACGGTGTCGAATCGATCGAGATGGCCCTGCCGCAGCAACTCCATGAAAGGGCCGACATCCCGTCCCCTGTTCTCCATGACATGGATTTCCGCATCGGGAAACAGCTGCCTCACATCGCTCTCCAAGTCGGGATCGCTGTCATTCAGCGTGAGGATGAGCCGGAAGGGCATAGAAAGCCGGGAGAGACACCAGGCAAATTCCGGCCAGAGGTCGCGGTAATAGAGATGAAGAACGACGGCAAATGAAGGCAGCGCCGTGTCGGATTTCTGCAATGACCGGTGCATGGGAAGAACCGCGCCGGACGGTGGCCATTCGTCGAAAAGTCCCGGCGTGCACTGAAAGTTCGCCGAGGAAACGGCAAAGCCGAACTTGCGCAGAATGCTCAAGCTCTTCTTGAGTTCCCGCCCCTCTCTCCCCCTGGCCGCCAGCAACGGCACGATGGAGAAAAATCCGGGCACGTTCAGCCGCGCCTTGTAATCGCTCTTGCGGCGCCAGAGGAGATGGCGAAGGTCTGGAAGCGAGAACGGACGGCAAACCATCTCAAGTCCATCGGGGACGGCTAGCCGGACAGGATTTTCCCTGACCCGAAGCAAGGCGATGCTTCCATCGAGAGCCGGCACCGACAAATGATGCCGTGCACCGTTCAGCGCCTGATATCCGATTTGCGCGACAGGAAGCGGTGCCCCCACCTGCCGAAAAGAAAGCTCGTATAGCCCCGGTGTTAGTTCGACGAGCTTCTCCGCAACGTCGGACAGCTCGTCAGGAAATCGCTCCACTCCGGTCATTCACTACTGCAGCCACTTTGCGAGGCCTGACCGCGCAAATGTGTTGATGGTTCCGGCAAGCTCCAATAAACGCCGCTCGAAAGCCTTAATCTGTTTTTTATCGGGCCTTGCATAAACGTTCGGCACTTCCCGGTCGAGACCGCGCGGTATCTCCGTGCTCAAAAGCTCGACCAACGCCATTCGGTAATTATAGGTCGCCGCAGGGAGAAAAGCCGCTGCTTCCTGAGCAAACTGGAATCCAGTTTCCATTTCATGCTCGAGCATGTGAGTCGACGCCTCTAGCAATCTCAACTTGCGCTGAGCATCGTGAAGCTCATTTCCTGCATAGATTCCGGCCATAAAAAGCGCCCCGCCCAGCCACGCCGGATACTGTTCAGAACCGTCGAGAAAATCCGGAGACTGAAGAGCTTCCGAAATGTTGGGGAAATTCAGGTCGATTCCGTAGGCATTTTTGGCATGCTCCTCAAGACGCGGAAACGCCCTTCTCGCCACATCCATATGACCGGTATTCATGCCATCCTTGAACAGACGGTAGAGCATGCCGCCCTTCAAATGGGGATCTCCCCGCTCCGACACTTTTTCGAGGTAACCCAGATATTCTTCCCAGTCGAAAGGTTTCGGACCGGGCTTCTCGAACGGCACACGTGACGCCCAGGCCGTAAGCCTTTCGCCATTGTCTTCCACCACGTGGAAAGCGAAGCCCGCAGCTTCCAGCAGCGTCTCCAGTCGCTCGGCCGAGAGCAGAAAATAGTGAAAGCCCGGCGAAAGCGCGGAATGAAGCCGTGTCTCCTCGAAATCTTTCCTGACGCAACTCGCCGAAGGCGTTGTGAGCATAACCATGCCTTCTGGCGCAAGCACGCCTGCCAGTTCCTTGAGGAACCCCTGCGGATCCCTGACATGTTCGATCACCTCGGAGGAATACACGAAATCGAACTTCCGCCCCCGGATGGCCTCGCACTCGGCAAGATACTCGTGATGGATTTCCGCACCGAGAAGTCTTTTCCCGACTTTGCCATAGGCCGCCAGTTCTAGTCCGATCGCTTCGCCTCGACCGGATTTCGACCAGAAGTCCGGCACGAAGCCAAACCCACATCCTACATCCAGAAAGGTGCCGCGCGCCCTCTCACCAAGCGCCATGACGGGACGCAACATCGCATCGATTCCCGCCCCGACCTGTACATAGTGTATCCAGTATTTCGGCTCGATCACATCATCCTGATAGCCGAGCACAGGATCTTCACCGAGGAAAAACCAACTCCCGCAGACACCACATTGGGCCAGCTCCTGCACCCCGAGCTCCACCATGCCGGTATCCACGCTCACGCCTACACTCGCCGAGGCCGCTCCGCAGGCAGGACAAGGCCATTGCGTTTCAATTCGAGCACTTTCCAGGAAATCGACTTTATACATTTCTAAACTTTCCAATGCCCCTTAAGGCATTTCCGCCACATCAGCTTGGCCGGAAATGCTGAAAGAGAATATCAGCATGCTGACCTTTGCTTTCCATGCATGACAACACCCGCTCATAGACCTTGGGCAGCATCAGCGGATTTCTCACCAGCAACTCGCGCTTGACGAAGGGAAACCCCGCCTCCAGCAGAGAATCGAAGTAGAAGTGCTGCGGATTGAGATCCAGCCACATTTCCTTCCGTCGCCCTTGAACGACATCGCTGCGCTTATACGTCGCCAACATTCCGGCCGGATAGAAAGCTTCCATATGGGAATGGCGTCGCAGAAACCATTTGCTGAGGCCCATTTCGCCACAGCGCACGATATTGTCGCGGTTACGATAGAAACGATACCGGTCGAAGAACTGCTGCGCTGCGTCAACCGCGTCGCGTCCCGAGAAGAGCACATGCGAACTTTGCAGATGATAGGACCGGTCGAACGATTCGGTCGGGGCCCATATACCTGACCCGGCATCCCGTAGCCGCTGAAAGTAGTCGGATGGGAATAGCGGCCCGACGAGGCTGTCATTCGCGATAAAGACGCACTCGGCCTTCGACAACGGCTCCCTGAAGGCATGGAAAGCATCCTTGTAGCCGCCGAAATCCTTCCCTACATTTTTACGCCAGACGACACCTGCCCTGCCGAGAGAAACACCCTCCGCTTCCAGCCTGTCGAAAACAGCCTCGAAATCCGGCATCCGGTCCGAGGTAACGATATGAACCGGCGAGAAGCCAACCTCTTGCAGCGCTTCGGCCAGCGCAAAGGAGGTGAGTAATGCATGTCCGCCTGGCCAGAAGGTGGAAATAAACGCAATCCGCGACCCGGTCTCTCCCGGACGAACAACTCTCAGCGACCCCGTGCTGTGCCGTTGCGACAATCGCGCCCTGCGCTTGTCCGTTGTGCGTCCGTGCAACATCGTGTCGAACCGGTCCCGCCACCGCTTTTTCTTCGTTCTCGTTTCCGCCATGCTCAACGTGCCCGATAGACATCGGCCGCCGTCGCCGATGAACTCCGCCTGCGGATGAGATCCAGCACTTCCGGATCGCTCGCCTGCCCCTTATGCGGCGCAAAGAGCGCTCTCTCGCGCGGCGACGCACCCGTCTCGGCCGGGATCATGTAATACACCGCCATCGAGGCGCGGTAGCGGCCTTCCGGACAGCGGATCGGTTCGGGCAGACCATGCCAGCTATTCTGCGTCGTATCGAAAAGAACGGCGCGGTTGAAAAGGCAGTCCACGACCTTCTCGATCTCGCCGGGTTTTCCCGTTTCCTCCTCCTGAGACCAGAGCCCCAGGCCGCCACCCCATGCCGGATCCCAATCCCGCCCGATATAGACGATAAGATTGAGCTTGCGCTGCAGGCCCGTCTTGGGATGGATCGAATAATCCAGATGTGTGTTGAGCTTGCCGCCGGCGCCATGCCGGTGCCACCCACCGCCATGCAGGCCCATATCGGCGACGAGAGCCGGCTCACCCGTCAGCTCCCGGAGCATCTCTACAAAAGGCTCCGAAACGAGGTAACTGAAGACACGATAGGTGTCCGGCGGAAATTCGTTCCAGTTGTTGCAGGTCTTCTTGACCTCGATGGGATTGTGGTATTCGTGCCAGCCCGGCGAGGCACTTTCGAAGTCTGCCGCCAGAGCATCGGCAAGATCCGGCCGAAAGAACTCATCCAGCACGATGTGATTGAACGGCTCGGCCGAACGGAACATTTCACGCTGCGCCTGCCGGTCGCATTCGACAATTTTCGGATTCACAATATTATTCATCGCCCAATATTCTCCGTCGCTTCCGGACTGCCCTGCCCGGCTCTCACCATCGATCCGGAAATTTGAGAGTAAGATCCAGATATTTGCCGTACGGGGACTTGCCGAGATTCCGCGCCAGCTCCGCCAGCGCTTCATCGTCGATAAACCCCTGCCGCCACGCCACCTCTTCGGGACTGCCATGCTGCAGCCCCTGCCGGTGCTGCATCACCCGCACGAATTCCCCCGCCTCCATGAGACTGTCGAAAGTGCCGGTATCGAGCCAGGCGAACCCGCGGCTCAACCGCTCCACAGCCAACTTCCCTTGCGCCAGATACGCATTGTTCACGGAAGTAATCTCAAGCTCGCCCCGCGCCGACGGCCGCACATCGCGCGCGATGTCCAGTACATGATTGTCGTAGAGGTAGAGCCCCGTGACCGCCCAGCTCGATAGAAAGTCTGCCGGCTTTTCTTCGATCGAGATCGCTTTCCCGTGGTCGTCGAAAGCCACCACGCCATACCGTTCCGGATCCGGCACGTGATAGGCAAAGACCACGCCGCCGCCCTCTTCTTCGACCTTCCGTTGCGCCGCGGACAATCTGTTTCTCAAGGCCTCTCCGATAAACAGATTGTCTCCCAGGACCAGCGCGACAGGGTCGTCGCCGACAAAATCCGCGCCGATGATGAAAGCCTGCGCCAGACCTTCAGGCCGGGGCTGCTCGGCATAGGACAAGTTGATGCCCCACTGGCTGCCATCGCCCAGCAGGCGCTCAAACAGCGGCAGGTCATGCGGCGTCGAGATGACCAGAATGTCCCTGATCCCCGCCAGCATGAGCGTCGTCAGCGGGTAATAGATCATCGGCTTGTCATAGACCGGCAGCAATTGCTTGCTGACCGCCAGCGTGACCGGATGAAGCCGCGTGCCCGACCCGCCTGCGAGAATGATCCCCTTCACGATACGCCTCCTTCCACGCGCTCAGGAAGGAGCGCGTCGAGACAGCGCCCTATCCCGCTTTCCCAGCCGGGCAGCCGCAAGCCGGTCGCCGCCTCGAGCTTCGCGCAATCGAGACGAGAGTTCATCGGGCGCTTGGCCGGTGTCGGATAATCGCTGGTTGGAATGGCTTTCAGTGACGGCACACGCACGCCGCGCTTGCCCGCCTCGGCAAAAATGCCCGCGGCGAAATCATGCCATGTCGTTGCATCGCGGCCTGCCATGTGGAACGTGCCGTAAATCTCCTCGCCGGAAAGAAGCCGCGTCGCAAGCGCCCCGATGGCGTCGGCAATATCGGGCGCATAGCTCGGGCAACCGAACTGGTCGCAGACGACCGACACTTCGTCGCGCGTTTCCGCCAGGCGCAACATGGTCTTCACGAAGTTCGTGCCATAGGGGCTATAGACCCAGCTCGTCCGCAAAATCATATGGCGCGGCCCGGCGGCGCGCACGGCCTCCTCGCCTGCCAGCTTCGACGCCCCATAGACGCCGAGTGGCGAAACCGCGTCGTCTTCCCGATAGGCGCCCTTCTTGCTGCCGTCGAACACATAATCGGTGGAGACATGAATGAGCGGGATACCGGCGCGCGCGCAGGCCTCGGCCAGCGCGGCGGGACCATCGCGATTGACGGCGAAAGCGGAAGCCGCATCGGTCTCGGCTTTATCGACGGCGGTATAGGCGCCAGCATTCACGACCAGCGCAGGGCGATGCGCCTCAAGGCGCGACGGAATATCCTCCGGGCGGGCAAGATCGAGCTCGTCGCGGCCGAGACAGACGATGTCGAACCCGTCCCATTCGCACGCTGCCATCGACCGGGCCAGCTGCCCCGATTTTCCGACGACCAGACCTGTTGCCGGAACGGTTGTCATCTCGCGGCGGCGGCCTTTTCCGCCTTCTCCCTATCGGGGCCGAGACCGATCCGTTCTCCGCCATAGACTTCATTGCGCAAGGGCATCCACCAATCGGCATTGGCAAGATACCATTCGACCGTCTTTCGAAGGCCCGTTTCGAATTTCTCCCGCGGCCGCCAGCCAAGCTCGGCTTCGATCCTGGAGGCATCGATGGCATAGCGCTGATCATGGCCGCGCCTGTCGGTCACGAAACGGATAAGGGAGCGCCGCTCTCCGATGCCACGATCCGGCCGCATCTCGTCGAGGAGATCGCAAATCGCTTCGACGACCTCGACATTGGTGCGCTCGTTGAGGCCGCCGATATTGTATTTCTCGCCGGGCCGGCCTTTATCAAGCACCAGCTCCAGCGCCTCGGCATGATCGTCCACGTAAAGCCAGTCGCGAACATTCTCGCCGCTTCCATAGATGGGCAGCGTGCTCCCTTCCAGGCCATTCAGGATCATCAGCGGGATGAGCTTTTCCGGAAACTGGCGCGGCCCGTAATTATTGGAACAATTGGTGACGATCACCGGCAGGCCGTAAGTGTGGTACCAGGCATTGGCGAGATGGTCGGACGCCGCCTTGCTCGCCGAATAGGGCGAGTTGGGACTATAGGCCGTCGTTTCGGAAAACAGCCCTTCCGGCCCGAGACTGCCATAGACCTCGTCGGTCGAGACATGCACGAAACGGAACAGGTCCCGCCGGGCCGCCGGCAAGCGCTCCCAATAAGTTCGCGCCGCCTCGAGCAGACAATGCGTCCCGACGATATTGGTCTGGATAAAGTCATGCGATCCATCGATGGAACGATCGACATGGGATTCGGCGGCAAGGTGAAGAACGGCATCCGGCTGCTCGCGATCAAACAGCTGACGGAGCATCACGGCATCGCAGATATCGCCGTGAACGAAGCTGTAGCGTTCGTCATGCGCGAGCGGCGCGAGAGAAGCCGGGTTCGACGCATAGGTCAGACTGTCCAGGTTGACGACATGATGCCCGGCCGACATGACGAGATGGCGGCATACCGCCGACCCGATAAATCCCGCGCCACCTGTGACCAGCACTTTCATAGGCATCTCCCCCCTCAACCCAAACAACTATCGTGAAGCCGACCCCCAGCCAGCCGGTCTCAAGATTATGCAAACTCAAAAATGCGCGGCAACTCCGCCAATACCGGATGCTGCCGGTCTTTCCCGGAAAGCGTAATGTCCGCCGCATCCAGTTTCCAGTCGATGCCCAGAGCAGGATCGTTCCACGCGATGCCGGCATCATGCTCCGCCGAGTAGAAGTCTGTCACCTTGTACTGCACCTCGGTATCGTCCGTGAGGGTGACGAAGCCATGCGCGTAACCGACAGGAACATATAGCTGACGCCAGTTTTCCGCATTGATCTCGAACGCAACATGCTCCCCGAATGTGGGGGAACCATGGCGAATATCGACGGCAACGTCGAGAATGGCGCCACGCGTGACGCGAACCAGCTTGCCCTGCGCGTGCGGCGGGCGTTGAAAATGCAAACCTCGCAAGGTCCCGCGGCGTCGCGAAAGGGATTGATTGTCCTGAACGAAACGGGCATCCACGCCGGCGGAAGCGAAATCATTCTCATTATAGGTTTCGGAGAAAAACCCTCTCTCGTCGTCGATCCGGCGAACCTCAAGAAGTTTGACGTCCGGATGCCCCGGAACCGGAAGAAGCGCCGGCCTCATAATTCATGTCCTCAAGCAACAGTTTCAGTCGAATTATGACACTATAATTCTTAGTTCTATACACTGAATTTATTGAGCGCATGGACCAAAAAGCGATCGGATAAGCGCATAGGTATATTTTGACGCAACACCAAAACAAATAAACATCAAATCCAAAGGAACGGTTATCCGCAACGGGTATCGTCGCCGCCGGGAGATCACGCTCAGAGCCAGATGGCCGCCATTTCCCGCCTACTGCTTCGAAATTCATACGGCAAAACCATTGTGGACGACCGAAGCAAACGGCATGATCCCCGAATCTCGCTCGCTGCCTTCAACTGAGAACATTGTAAATAAATGCCCCCTCACACTGTCTCCGTAATACTTGTGACGCATAACAGCGCCGGAGTTCTGGGGGATGCACTGGCATCGCTTCCCGACGAGGTGGAAGTCATTGTCGTCGACAATGCCAGCAAGGACAATTCGCTGGAGATCGCCCGCGCCTCAGGCGCGCGATGCGTCGCCAATGCCGGCAATTTCGGCTTCTGCAAGGCAAACAACATCGGGGCGAAAAGCGCTCATGGCGAGTTTCTCCTTTTCCTCAACCCCGATGCGCGCCTGGAACCGGGCGCGCTGGACACGTTGCTCGCCGCAGCCGAGCACTATCCGGATGCGGGGCTTATCGGCCCGAAACTCATAGATGAGACCGGCCGCAGTGTCTGGCGGCACAAATCGGTCCTGCACCCCGTCGACGGCAAGGCCCGCCCGCCCGTTGAACCCGAATATAGCTGTTGCGTTCCGCTACTGACCGGCGCGGCACTGCTTTGCCGGCGCGAGGTATTCGAGGCCATCGGCGGCCTGGATGAAAACATCTTCCTCTATCACGACGATGACGATCTCAGCCTGCGACTCACGCAGAGCGGCTGGTCGCTCATCTACGAACCCGCCGCAACGGTCCGCCATGCCTTCGGAAAATCCAGCGGTTCATCCAGAGACCTTACCCGTTTCAAGGAACACGAACGCATCCGTTCTTCCATCTATGTCCGCAAGAAACACGGTCAGCCCTACGACCTGCAGCGGGAGCGCCGCAAGGCATGGAAACGCCTGGCTCTGGCATCGGTCAAATTCGACAGAAACAGGCAGGCCGCAGCGTTCGGCCGGATCGAGGCACTTGCGGATCTGGCGCGTTCCGACGCGGCGAAACCCGCGGCCGGAGCTGCCGAAGAAAACGAGATGGCATCCGATCCCCGAACGGTGAAAGCCTGGATCGCGCATAAATTATTCGGCCGCCCGGAAAGTTCTCTGGCAACGGTGCGCCGGTTGTTTGAAGAGAATGTAGGCAAGCATATTTCCGCTTATGTCGTCGCCTTCATCCTGATGGGCTTTGTCGCGGCGACGACGGGCGCCAGCGCCTGGATCATGAAAGATGTGATCAACCGCATCTTCGTGAACAAGGAAGAAGAGATGGTGTGGATCATCGCCGGCGCGGTGATCGCTATCTTCACGATCAAGGGCCTGTCCACCTATGGCCAGCAGGTGATCCTGGAGCGGATCGGCAACAACATCATCGCCACGCTTCAGAAACGGATATTCGATCACATCCTCAAGCAGCCGCTGAGCTTCTTCGACCAGTATGCCCTCGGCGATCTGGCAACCCGCATGTCCTACAATGCGCAGGCCGCCCGCGCCACCATCGACCTCATCATCCAGAGCCTCGGCCGCGACGTCCTCTCCGTCATTTCGCTGGGCGCGGTGATGGTGATTCAGGATCCGCGCATGTCGCTCATCATGTTCGTGATCATGCCGCTGGCCGTTTACGGCGTCGCGCGCCTCGTCCGGCGCGTGAAGAAGATCATGCGCCTGGAACTGAAATCGCTGGCCGAAATCGTCTCCGCCATGCAGGAGACAGCTGCCGGTATCCGGATTGTCAAATCCTTCAACCTTGAAAAGCACATGCGCAACCGCATGGGCGTCGCGGTCGAACAGGTGGAGCAGCGGTCCAACAAAATCGCCCGAATGAATGCGATGACGAGCCCGCTGATGGAAACGCTGGGCGGATTTGCGATCGCGGCCATCATTATGTATGGCGGCTGGAACGTGATCGCGCAGGGCGCCGACCCGGGCAGCTTCTTCGCCTTCATCACCGCGCTACTGATGGCCTATGAACCCGCGAAACGTCTCGCCCGGCTCAATGTCCAGCTACAGGCCAATATGGTCGGCGTGGAAATGCTCTATGCCCTGCTGGATGTGGAACCCTCCGTCACCGAGGGCCCCGATGCCCGGACACTCGAAATCCGCGAGGGCGGGCGGATCGATTTCGACAATGTGGTTTTCGCCTACGGCGCCCAGCCCGCCCTGAAGGGCGTGACCTTCGAGGCGCGGGCGGGAACCGTCACCGCGCTGGTCGGCCCGTCGGGCGCCGGCAAGACCACGATCTTCGGCCTGATCGAACGCTTTTTCGATCCGCAGGAGGGCAGCGTCAGCATTGACGGGCAGGATCTGCGCGGGCTCACCTTCAGCTCGCTTCGGGACAATCTTTCCCTGGTGACGCAGGAGACCTTCCTCTTTGCCGGCACCGTGCGCGAGAACATCGCCTATGGCCGCCCCGGCGCGACGGACGACGAGATCGAGGAAGCCGCCCGCATGGCCAATGCCCATGAATTCATCGCGGAACTCCCCGGCCAATACGAAGCGCCGGTCGGCGAGGCGGGCGGACGCCTGTCCGGCGGGCAACGCCAGCGCGTCGCCATCGCCCGCGCCATGCTGCGCGACGCACCCATCCTGCTAATGGACGAGCCGACATCGGCGCTCGACGCCCAGTCGGAATCCAAGGTGCAGGAAGCGCTGGACCGGCTGATGGAAGGCCGCACCACCATCGTGATCGCCCATCGCCTGTCCACCGTGCGCAATGCCGACCGGATCTACGTCCTCGACCGGGGCGAGGTTGTCCAGTCGGGCTCGCATGACGAGCTGCTTGCCGAGGGCGGGCTCTATGCCACGCTCTATTCGCTGCAGTTCCGCGACGCGACGCCCAAGCTCGCCGCCGTCGGCGCGGAATAAGGCTTTTCAGGTTTTTCGGCTTATTGGCCGAGCGCCGCGCGGATCAGCGCCTGCGCTTGCTTGCCGTCCCAGGGCGCGGGGCCTGCGATCCGGCCCATCTCGCGGCCCTGAGGGTCCACCAGCAGCGTGGTCGGCAAGCCGACGGCCCGAAGCTGGAAATTGGCGCTGGCTTTCGGGTCGTTGAAAAGCGACAGATGCTGGGCCTTCACCGTGTTTTGGAGAAAATCGCGGGCCTGCTCCAGCCCCGTCTTGTCCACGCTGAGCGCCACCACCTGAAACGCATCGCTGCCCATTTCGCCCTGCAGCCGGTCCAGCTCCGGCATTTCCTCCCGGCAGGGCGCGCACCAGGTCGCCCAGATGTTGAGAAGCAGGGTCTTGCCCCGGAAATCGGAGAGTTTCACCGGTTTGCCCTGTGCGTCCTGAAAGACCACATCCGGCACCGCCTTCAGCGCCTTTGCAGGCACGAAGGCGGCGACATCGCCGGTCGCCGCGGCCTGGAGCGCGGCGTAATGGGGGTTCGGCACGGCGTCCGCCCCGGCCTCGTCCCCACCGCCGGATTTGCCTAAGGGACCGACGATCAAGTATATCCCGGCAACGACAAGAACCGCGGCGGCAACAAGGGCGGCGGCGAGTTTCGGCAGGTTGCGGGATTTCTGGGACATATATCTTCCTCGGAACTTCCTCGTGGCGTTGCCGGGCCTTTGACCGCCCCTTCCCGAATATCCGACCGTCTGGCGGACAGCTCCCGGAGAAGCGAGCATGAGCAACAAGATGTGGGGCGGCCGGTTTGGCGAAGGCCCCGACAGGATCATGGAGGAAATTAACGCCTCCATCGGTTTCGACCAGCGCCTTTTCGCCCAGGATATCCAGGGCTCGAAAGCGCATTGCACAATGCTGGCCGAGAAGGGAATTATCTCAAGAACCGACGCCGATCAAATTATCGACGGTCTGGACAAGGTGCTGGCCGAGATCGAGGCGGGCGAATTCGCCTTCAGCCGCGAGCTTGAGGACATCCACATGAATGTGGAATCGCGCCTGACCGAGCTTGTCGGCGCCGCGGCGGGACGGCTTCACACCGCACGCTCGCGCAACGACCAGGTCGCGACCGACTTCAAGCTCTATGTACGCGACACGCTCGACCATCTGGACGAGCAGTTGAAGGATTTCCAGCTTGCCCTGCTGGAAAAGGCCGAGGCCCATGCCGATGCGATCATGCCCGGCTTCACCCATCTCCAGACGGCCCAGCCCGTGACCTTCGGCCACCATTGCCTGGCCTATGTGGAAATGGCGGCGCGCGACCGGGGCCGGATGCAGGATGCGCGGAAGCGCCTGAACCTCAACCCGCTGGGTTCCGCGGCGCTTGCGGGCACATCCTTCCCCATCGACCGGGAGATGACGGCGAAGGCGCTCGGCTTCGACGGCCCGACCCGCAACTCGCTCGACGCGGTGTCGGATCGCGATTTCGTGCTGGAAGCGCTCTCGGCCTCCTCCATCGCCGCGATGCATCTTTCCCGGCTCGCCGAAGAGATCGTGATCTGGTCGACACCGGGCTTCGACTTCATCCGCCTGCCCGACAGCTTCACGACCGGCTCGTCCATCATGCCGCAGAAGCGCAACCCGGACGCGGCGGAACTCATCCGCGCGAAATCGGGCCGCGTGATCGGCGCGCTGACCTCGCTGCTCATCGTGATGAAGGGCCTGCCGCTCGCCTATTCCAAGGACATGCAGGAAGACAAGGAAGCCGCCTTCGATGCGCTGGACGCGCTGTCGCTGTCGCTCGCGGCCATGACCGGCATGGTTCGCACACTGACCATCAACGAACCCGCCATGAAGGCCGCCGCCGCACGGGGCTTTTCCACCGCGACCGACCTTGCCGACTGGCTGGTGCGCGAGCTGAACCTGCCCTTCCGCCAGGCCCATCACGTGACGGGCAGCCTGGTGGCCAAGGCCGAGGCCAGGGGATGCGATCTCGACGGCTTGAGCCTTGAGGACATGCAGGCGGTGGAACCCGGCATCACGAAAGATGTATATTCGGTGCTGGGCGTGGAAAACTCCGTCGCCAGCCGGACGAGCTTCGGCGGCACGGCGCCTGAAAATGTGCGGCAGATGGCGGCTTTCTGGCGCAAGGAACTGGAACAGTCCTGAAGGGGCGAGGGGAAAGCGCAATGAAAAACCGCAGCACATGGGTGACGGCAGGCCTTTTTCTGGGCCTCGGCCTTGCGCTTGCCGGATGCGGCAAACGAGGACCGCTCGAACTGCCCTCGGGCGAAAAAGCCCAAATGCCGACGGATGAAAGCAGCATGACGCTGGACGCGCCGGAGAGCGACCAGCCCATCGACATGCGGCCCATCACCGCCGATACGAGCATGAAGTCGAACCCCGACGATCCGGCGGCGCAGAGCAACTGAGCGGCGGACAAACACCGCCCCTTGAACCCCGACCCCGAACTCTTGTCCCCCTGAGCGCCCGCCGCCCCGGGGCAAAGCGGCAGACAGATGAACCATTTCGAGTATCGCGACGGTGTCCTTCACGCGGAAGGCGTCGCCGTCCCCGACATAGCGGCCGCCACCGGCACGCCCTTCTATTGCTATTCGAGCGCCACGCTGGAACGCCATTACGAGGTGTTCTCGCAGGCGTTCAAGGGCCAGAAGGCGCGCATCTGCTATGCGATCAAGGCCAATTCCAATCTCGCCGTGATCCGCACGCTGGCCCGCCTCGGGGCGGGCGCGGATGTGGTGTCGGAAGGCGAGCTGCGCCGCGCCATCGCCGCAGGCGTTCCCGCCTCGAAGATCGTCTTTTCCGGCGTTGCCAAGACGGACGCCGAAATCGCCTTCGCACTGGACGTGGGCATCGACCAGTTCAACGTGGAATCGGAGCCCGAACTCGACGCCATTTCGCGCGTTGCGGCGGGCATGGGCAAGCGCGCCCGCGTGGCGCTGCGCGTGAACCCCGATGTCGACGCGAAGACGCATGAGAAGATCGCGACCGGCAAGGCAGAGAACAAGTTCGGCATTTCATGGCGCCGCGCGCCTGCCGTCTATGCCCATGCGCGGACCCTGCCGGGTATCGAAATTGCGGGCATCGACGTTCATATCGGCAGCCAGCTCACCGATCTGGAACCCTTCTCCACCGCCTTCACCCGCGTCGGCGAAATGGTGGAAGCGCTGCGCGCCGACGGCCATGCCATCGGCCGGATCGATCTGGGCGGCGGGCTCGGTATTCCCTATCGCGGCGACAATGACGTGCCCCCGCATCCGGACGAATATGCCGCCATGGTGAAGCGCACGCTGGGCCATCTCGATTGCGAGCTGACCTTCGAGCCGGGCCGCCTCATCGCGGGCAATGCGGGCATTCTCGTCACCCGCGTCATCTATGAGAAGGTCGGCGAGGACCGCACCTTCCTGATCGTCGATGCGGGCATGAACGATCTGATCCGCCCGACGCTCTATGACGCGCATCACGATATCCGCCCGGTGGCCGAACCCGCCCCCGGTGCGGAAGAGATCGAGTATGACGTGGTGGGCCCGGTCTGCGAGACCGGCGACTATTTCGCTCGCAAAAGGCGGCTGCCCCGCATGAAGGCGGGCGATCTGGTGGCCGTCATGTCGGCGGGCGCCTATGGCGCGGTGCAGGCCAGCGAATACAATACCCGTCCCCTCGTGCCGGAAATTCTGGTCCGCGGATCGAGCTTTGCGGAGGTGCGCGCGCGCCCCAGTTATGACGCAATGCTGAGACAGGATATGATACCGGACTGGCTCTCCGACTGAGGCGCAACGCAGCGCCGAAAGAGGTGGCGGAGAGCCGGAGCCTCATCCATCGACGCGCGAAAGGCGAGAGCTTGGCACGCCCTGAAGATGGCCCCGAAAACGCCGAAAATGGCCGCGGGCCCGGAAAAGCATCCGCAAGCCACGAAAGACTTCCGCGCCGCGTGGAGCGGCGCATCGCGCTGGCCCGTGCGACGCTGCTCTGGGAGGCGCTCTGGCCCGCGCTCTGGCGGGCGGCGGCGCTCACCAGCTTTTTCGTCTCGCTTGCCCTTTTCGGCCTGTTCGAAGGCGCCCCGCTCTGGCTGCACTGGCTGGCGCTCGCCGCTTTCGGCGTTCTGCTGGCGCTCGCCATCTGGCGCGGCTTTCGCGATTTCCGCTGGCCGACACGCCATGACGCGCTGCGCCAGATCGAAACCGCCTCCGGCCTCTCCCATCGTCCGCTGTCTACCTTCGAGGACATGCAGGCGGGCGGCACGGGCGACGAGACGCTGTGGCGGGCCCATCGCGACTGGCTCTCCCGGCGTCTGAGCCATCTGCGCATCGGCCTGCCCGCGCCGCGCATTGCCGGTCAGGACCCGTTCGGCCTGCGCGCCGCGGTCGTCCTGCTGCTGCTGGTCGCCGTCTGGGCGGGCGGACGCGACGCCGGACCGCGCCTCACCTCCGCCTTTCTGCCCGGCGCATCGCTTTCCCGGGATATCGCGATCGAGGCCTGGATCTCGCCGCCGCCCTATACCGGCATCCCGCCCATCTATCTGACCGGCGATGCGACGCCCGCAGACCAGACCGGCGGCGCAAACGGCATGACCGCCATCACCGTGCCGCAGGGCAGCGTGCTGTCGCTCAGGGTGAACGGCATGCGCGCCTATCCCGCGCTCAGCGTGGAAACCGGCAAGCGCGCCGAACCCGAACCGCTCACCGAAATTTCGCCGGGCAGCCATTCCATCGACCGCAAGCTGATGCAGAGCGCGGAGATCACGCTGACCGGGGCGGGCCGCATCATGGATAGCTGGACCGTCGACGTGACGCCGGACGAGGCGCCCTATATCGCCTTCAAGGCCGATCCGGAAACCGCCACCTCCGGCGCGATCGGGATTTCCTATATCGCGAAGGACGATTACGGCATCGCCACGGCGCAGGCGGACATCCGCCTGGACGAGAACAAGGCGAAAAAGAGCGCGGTGGACGATCCGCAGCTGAACGCCATCATGGATACCCTCATGCCCCCCGCCCCGACCGTTGCGCCGCCCGATATCCGCCTGCCGCTCTCCGGCGCACGCCCGAAGGAAGCCGACGGCCGGACATGGACGGATTTGCGCAGCCATCCCTGGGCCGGGCTGAAAGCAACGATGACGCTGGTGGCAACCGACGATGCCGGGCAGCAGGGGCACTCGCGCAGCATCGACTTCACCATCCCCCAACGCAGCTTCAAGGACCCGCTCGCCCGCGCCATCGTGGAGCAGCGCCGCCAACTCGCGCGCAATCCGCGCAGCACGGCCCGCGTCGCCCGCTTCCTCAACGCCTTCACGCATGACCCGGAAAAGACCATTTCCGACCCCGCCGTCTATATGGGGCTCAGGACCGCCTATTGGCGGCTGGCGACGGCGCGGCGCACCGAAGAGATGAAGGGCATTTACGACCTCCTGTGGTCGATCGCGCTGCGGATCGAGGATGGCGATCTGTCGCTTGCCGAACGCGACCTGCGCGACGCGCAGAAAGCGCTCTCCGAAGCGCTGGAAGGGGATGCGGACGACGCCGAAATCGCCCAGCTGATGGCCGAGCTGAAAGATGCCTTCGCCCGCTATATGAGCGAAGTGAATGCGCTACGCGACGACTCCCCGCAGGAACTGGGCAAGGAACTTCAGCTCAAACCGGACACCAAGTTCATCACCGAGGATGAGCTTCAGCAGATGATCGACCGGATCGAGCGCCTTGCCCAGGCCGGCTCACGCGAACAGGCCCAAGCCATGCTGCAGCAAATGCGCTCCATGATGGAAAATATGGAACTGCCGAAGTCTCAGGGTTCTCTCTCTCCGCGCCAGCAGAGCATGAAAAATGCCGTCGATTCACTCGACAAGCTGATCCGCCGCCAGCGCGACCTGATGGACCGGACCTTCCGCGCCCAGCCCGAGCAACACGGCATGTCCGCCTTCGGTCAACAGCAGCATGGCGGCATGGCCGGTGACGACGAGGCAGGCAAGGACAAGGAAGGCGCACCGGATCTCGGCGGACTGAAAGACGAGCAGGAGAAACTCCAGGCCGACCTCAAGGGCGTCATCAAGGACCTTCAGATGCGCGACGACGTGCCGCTCGACTTCATCGTCAAGGCAGAGAGAGAGATGGAAAAGGCGATGAACTGGCTCAGGGACCAACGCGCCGACCGGGCCGCCGGTGCGCAGGGCGAGGTCGTCTCAAAGCTGCGCAAGGGCGTCGAGGGGCTGGTGAACAAGCTGATGGCGGAAGGCGCCCGCGGCAAGGGTTATGTCAGGAAGGACGGCAAATCCGACCCGCTCGGGCGCGTGCGCGACCCGAACGGCCAGGGCATGAGCAACAGCCCCAGCGGCGAGGTGGGCGTCCCCAGCGAATTCAGCCTGCAGCAGGCCCGTGAAATCCTGCAGGAGCTGCGCCGCCGCGCGGGCGAACTCAACCGCCCGCAGGAAGAACTCGATTATCTCGACCGGCTGCTGGAACGGTATTGAGGGATGGACTAACCGCTTTGCGTCATCCCGGCGAAAGCCGGGACCCAATCCACCTTTCGGCAAGCCGCGCTGCGAGTGGATCCCGGGGACAAGCCCCGGAATGACAAAGCATGTTGTATTTGACGATTGAGGCTTAAAGCCCGGTGTCGTCCCGGCACTTGTTGCCGGGACCCATTAGCCCTTCGACAAGCGGAGACGAGAGTGGATCCCGGCTTTCGCCGGGATGACACTGAATTCTTGAAAGCGCTGCGCCTCAGCCCCGCGAGGCAAGCGCCGCGTCGACCTGCGTCACCAGCTCGTCCAGCGTGAAGGGCTTCAGCATGATGTCGTGGATGATCGCCTCCAGCCCATGCGCGCGCTCGCGCTGGTCGGAATAGCCCGTCATCAGGAGAATGGTGATCCCCGGCGCATGGCGCGAGGCGGAGAGCGCCAGCGAAATGCCGTCCATCACCGGCATGATGATGTCGGTCAGCAGAAGCTCGTAGGGCTTTTGCACGTCCATGGCGCGGGCCAGCGCATCGAGCGCTTCCGACCCGTCCGACACGGAATCGACTTCATGGCCGGCACCCATCAGCGCGCGGGCGATGAAGGACTGGACGGAAGGTTCGTCTTCGGCAACCAGTATCCGCGCCATATCCCTATTCCTCGATATAGCCCACGAAAGGCAATTGCCTGTAGGCATGGCCGACATCCATACCATAGCCGATAACGAAGCGGTCGGGACAGTCGAACCCTTTAAAGTCCGGCGCGATGTCCACCACCTGCTTGCCCCTCTTGTGGAGAAGGACGCAGGCCGCCACGCTTTTTGCGCCGCGCGCGGTCATCAGATCCTTGGCGAAAGCGAGAGTTCGGCCGCTTTCGAGAATATCGTCCACCAGCAGAACGTCGCGTCCCGCCACCGGCACTTCGGTGTCGCGGACGATGGTCACCTCGCCGCGCGAGGTCGTCTCCGCGCCATAGCTCGACAGGGTGATGAAATCCATATCGGGCGCCGCGCCCGCGTCATGCAGGGCGCGCAGCAGATCGGCGGCGAAGATGAAACTGCCCTTGAGCACGGGAACGATGAGAGGCGTGCGGCCCAGCGCGGCGACGATCTCGCCCGCCAGCGCATGATTGCGCGCGGCGATCTCCTCTGCCGTGATGAGAACGGTGATCCGGGCGGAAAGATCGCGGGGCTCGCTCATCCGGCCGGTCCTATTCGCTATCGGGTCCGGAGCCGGAAGACGCGGCATCCGGTTCGGCCTTCATATCCTGTGCCTCGGCAGGCGCTTCCTTCACGGCCGCTGCCTTGCCGCCCGGCGAAAGGTCCGAGCCGTTATCGAAACGGATCTCCACGTCGCGCGTGGCCGGGGGCGGGCTTGAAAGCCGCGTCACGAAAGGAACCGATTGATCGGGCATCAGCCGCCGCTCCGGCAGGGCAAAGGTCCAGTGGTAGATCTCTTTCTGCTTTTCGTCGCGCAGGCCGATCCGAAGCCGTGGCAAGGCACGCGGCTCGTCGCTGACATTCGACACCTCGCCCATGATGGCGAGCACAGGCAGGCCGTTCACCTCCTGCTTTTCGTAGCGGACCTTGTGGAACTCCACCCCGCGCAGATTGATCTTGTCGCCTGCCAGCTCATAGACATCCGCCGTGGCGGGCCAGAGCGAGGCGATCTCGTTTCGGAAGACCCAGCCCGCGCCGAGCGTGCCGCCAAGAAAGATGAGAAGCGTGATCCAGCCGAGAATGGTGAGGAAACGAACCCGCCGCATGGCCGCCGCGCCATGGACGAAACTGCGCAGGCGCCCGCCCGTGGCGTTGTCGGGTCCCGCCCCGGCAACCGTCGTATTGATCTGGCGCGGGGTTCGCCCGGCGGATTTGTCCTTTTCAGGTTCCCGCTTGAAAACGGGCCTGGCCGGCCCGACGACCGGCGCAGCATCGGCAGGCGCGGACGGAGTGGCGGACGGCGCTTCGGCATCCCCGCCCTCTTCCAGCGGCTGCTGATCCCAGCTATGGCCGCATTTGGCGCACCGCACCTTGCGCGGGCCCGAGGCGAAAGCGCCGGGCTTGACGGGGTAGCGCGTCGAACAATGCGGACAGGTGATAATCATCCGGATCTTGCTGTGAAGGATTTGCCCAAAGGGCGAAACGCGGAAGCGCGGCAACACCCTCGCCACGCCTCCTTTCGCCTTAAGCCTATTGAATGGCCCTCCATGGTTAAAGCGGCGTTAAATCATCATCGTTTTCCCGAAGGAAACCGCCGTTTGTCCTCCATTGCGCGCATCCGACACGCCGTCGATCCGTGATACCGTCTGCTGCATGATTCGCTTCGAAAATGTCGGCATGAGATACGGCATGGGGCCGGAAGTGCTCCGGGATGTCAGCTTCGAGCTCGCGCCCGGCTCTTTCCATTTCCTCACCGGCCCCTCCGGCGCGGGCAAGACCTCGCTCCTCAAGCTCATGTTTCTGGCCGTCCGCCCCTCGCGCGGGCTCATCACCATGTTCGGTCAGGATATCGCCACCCTGCCCCGCAAGGAGATGCCCGCGCTGCGGCGGCGCATCGGCGTGGTGTTTCAGGAATTCCGGCTGCTCGACCATCTCACCACCTATGAGAATGTGGCGCTGCCCCTGCGCATTCAGGGCCAGCCGGAAAGCGCCTGGCGCGCCGATGTGATGGAACTGCTGAACTGGGTCGGTCTCGGCGACCGCATCCAGGCCAAGCCGCCGACGCTGTCGGGCGGCGAAAAGCAGCGCGCCGCCATCGCCCGCGCCGTGGTGGGCCAGCCCGACGTGCTGCTGGCCGACGAACCGACCGGCAATGTGGACCCGGAAATGGGCCAGCGCCTGCTCCGCCTGTTCGTGGAACTGAACCGGCTGGGCACCTCCGTGCTGCTGGCCACCCATGACCGCAGCCTCGTGGAAGCGGCGGGCTCTCCGGAGCTTGTGCTGAAAGAGGGAGGCCTGAGCATCCGTGGCTGATACCCCTTCGCGTCACACCCGCCCGGATCGCCCCGGCAGTCGTCCGGGCCGCGACCCCGCCCCCACCTTCCATGACGAGGAAAAGGCGGGCCGCAGCCGGCTCGTCTCGCTGCTTGTCGAAACGCGCTCCATCATGCCCTCGGGCGGCGCAACCGGCCTGCCCCTCATCCTCGCCATCGCGGCCATGTGCTTTCTGGCAAGCCTGACGCTGGGCGCAGCGCTGTCGGTCGGCCATGCGGCGTCGGAATGGACGGGGCAGCTGTCCGGCGCCCTCACCGTGGAAATCAAACCCTCACCCGAGATGAAGCCGAAAAAGCAGCTTTCCGAAGTGATGGGCCTTCTGGGCCAGACGAGCGGTATCGTGAGCGCCCGCCCCGTGACCCGCGGCGAGACGGCGAAGCTGCTGGAACCCTGGCTCGGCAAAGGCAATGTGACCGACGACCTGCCCATCCCGCAGCTTGTGGATGTGACGATCGACCCCGCCTCGCCGCCCGACCTCGCCGCGCTGGCGATCAATGTCGCGGCGGTGGCGCCCGGCGCGCTGCTCGACACGCACCGGCAATGGCAGGCCGAAATCATCAGCGCCGCCCATGCCGTGCTGTGGCTGGCCTATGCGGTGCTGGGGCTGGTGGCCGCGACCACCACCGCCATCGTCGTCTTTGCGACGCGGGCGGGCCTTTCCGCCAACCGGGAAGTGGTGGAAGTCCTCCACCTGATCGGCGCGCGCGACCGCTTCATCGCCCGCGAGGTGCAGCACCATTTCCTGCATCTGGGGCTCAGGGGCGGCATTGCGGGGCTCGCCCTGTCGGTGCTGACCTTCGTCGTCCTGTCATTCGCCGGCGACAATGGCGCGCTCTTCCTGATGCCGGTGACGGGATTGCAGCTCAACCATTACCCGATCCTGCTGGCCGTACCGATTGCCTCCGCGCTGGTCGCGGTGCTGACCGCCCGGATCACCGTGATGCGCGAGCTGGAACATATGCTCTGAGGCCGAAATCCATGCGGCATTACGCTTTTTTGCGCCTATCCTGCGGGCCGCGCATTCCATGTTAATATCTGCGACGTTAGAATTCTCTCAGAGCTGACAAGGACTTGTCATCATTGGCCCGGACCAGCGCCACAGGGAAAACAGGCGAGAAACCGCAGACGCCGCCCGGATCGGACGGGCCTCGCCGCCCCGTTCTGCGCCTTGTGATCGGGCTGGCGGCGCTGGCGCTCGCGCTTTATGCAGGCGGCTTTTTCGTCTTCACCGCGCTGATCGACCGGACCCCGGCGGCAAATAACGGCAAGGCCGACGGCATCGTGGTGCTGACGGGCGGGCCGGAACGCATCGCGGAAGGCTATCGGCTGCTCGTCGAAGGCCGTGCGAAACGCATGCTCATCAGCGGCGTGAACCCGGAAGTGAAGGCAAAGGACCTTGCCGCGCTGGTCGGCGACGACCGGGGAAAATTCGATTGCTGCATCGATATCGGCTGGCAGGCCATCGACACGATCGGCAATGCCGCGGAGACCGCCAACTGGGTGCATAAACGAGGCTACCGCTCGATCATTCTGGTGACGAGCACCTATCACCTGCCGCGCGCCCGGCTGGAACTCAGGCGCGCCATGCCGGGTGTCGAAATCATGTCCCATCCGGTATTTCAGGATAAGCTGCATCTCGACGGCTGGTGGAACTATCCCGGCACCACGCGGCTGCTCGTATCGGAATACACCAAATATCTGCTGACGCTGACGCATCTGCGCGCGCGCTAGCGGGAGGAAAACGAAGGGGCGTACTTCCTTGCTCTGGCTTCGCTCGACCTTTTTCAACCTGTCCTTCTGGCTGATGTCCATCATCATGTGCATCGCCGCCACGCCGCTCTTTCTGATGCCGCGCGGCTGGACGGTCCGGGCCATGAACCTGTGGTCCCGCCTCACCATGTTCCTGCTCCGGGTCTGCGCAGGGACCCGTTACGAGGTGCGCGGGCGCATACCGGAGGGCGCGGTGCTGATCGCCGCCAAGCACCAGTCCATGTGGGACACGATCATCGCCACCGCCCTGCTGCGCGATCCGGCCATCGTGATGAAAAAAGAACTTCTGATGGTCCCCTATTACGGCTGGTACTCGCTGAAGACGCGCATGATCGCCATCGACCGGGGCTCGGGCTCGGCCGCCATCCGCAAGCTCATCGCGCAGGCAAAGGCCGCGCTGGGGCTGGGACGGCCCGTCCTGATCTTTCCCGAAGGCACGCGCATGGCGCCCGACGCCGCGCCGGACTACAAGCCGGGGGTGGCCGCGCTTTACCGCCAGCTCGACGTCGCTTGCGTGCCGGTGGCGGTGAATTCGGGTATGTACTGGGCACGGCGCGGCTTCGCCAAACGCCCCGGCACAATCGTCATCGAATTCCTCGACCCCATTCCGCCCGGCCTCGACCGCAAGAGCTTCATGGCGGAACTGGAAAAACGCATCGAACCGGCCACCGCGAAACTGGTGGCCGAGGCGCGGGGCGAAACGGCCCTGCTAGAGGCGGCGGACTAGACTTGCGCCGACACGTCTCATGCAGCTGCGGTCCGTCCCGCCACGGCAGGCGAGAACTCTAACAACTTCAATATCTTGAGCCCCTGCGGTCAAGGGACCACAAGGACTCGCGTTCCGGTTGTGTCAGATATAGAATGTGAAACGGCTCGTGGGTGTGTCCCTGCAAAGAACCCCACGAGCCGCTTCGTCAATTGTCATCATGAAAGGAAAACACGATGACACATAAAATTGGGCGTGACGCCCGCAACGGTCAGTTCATTCCCGTCGATGAGGCCAAGCGCAGGCCGAGCACGACGGTAGTGGAAACCATCAAGACACCGCCTAAAAATTCCGGCGGCGGCAAGAAGAAGCGCTAATTCTTCGTCTTCTTCAACTTCTCTGGGCGGGGGCTTTAGCTCCCGCCCTTCATTTTTGAGGCGCTTTCAGAGGTAGAACCGTGCAACCCCCAATCACCATTCAAAAACGTTATGCATTTTGCATCGTACGATATTTCGTACAGATATTTCCTCTCCAAAAATAGGAAATTTCCTATTTTTGGAAAACGCCGTTGCAGGCAGCGCTCAATTCTCCCAAGTTTTTGCCTGATTTTTTCGGTCCAAACTTCTTCAACATCCAAGAACGATACAAGAACATTTATGGACCGATCACAGGATCGGAATTAGGCTCAAGATATGAAACCCATCGCAGAACAGATCTGGGACATGAAATACCGCCTGCATGCGGCAGACGGCACGCCCGTGGACCTCACCGTGGAGGACACATGGAAGCGCGTCGCCAATGCGCTGGCGGCCGCCGAGGCGCCGGAAAAGCGCAGCCTGTGGGCGGAAAAGTTCCATGAGGCGATGGAAGGGTTCCGCTTCCTGCCGGCCGGCCGCATTCTCGCCGGCGCGGGCACCGCGCGCGACGTGACGCTCTTCAACTGCTTCGTGATGGGCACCGTGCCCGACACCATGGCGGGCATCTTCGACAATCTGAAGGAAGCCGCGCTGACCATGCAGCAGGGCGGCGGCATCGGCTACGACTTCTCCACGCTGCGCCCCAAGGGCGCGCCCGTGCACGGCGTGGGAGCGGATGCCTCCGGCCCGCTTTCCTTCATGGATGTATGGGACGCGATGTGCCGCACCATCATGTCGGCAGGTTCGCGCCGGGGCGCGATGATGGCGACCATGCGCTGCGACCACCCGGACATCGAGGATTTCATCGACGCCAAGCGCGAGCCGGGCCGCCTCAACATGTTCAACCTGTCGGTGCTGGCAACCGACCCCTTCATGGACGCGGTGAAGGCGGACGCCGATTGGGACCTCACCTTCAACGGCACGGTCTTCCGCACGCTGAAGGCGCGCGCGCTCTGGGACAAGATCATCGCCGCGACCTATGCCTATGCCGAACCGGGCGTGATCTTCATCGACCGCATCAACAAGAAGAACAATCTCTATTACGCCGAGACGATCCAGGCGACGAACCCCTGCGGCGAGCAGCCCCTGCCGCCCTATGGGGCGTGCCTGCTGGGCTCGATCAACCTCGCCGCGCTGGTGAAGGACCCGTTCGGCGACGATGCCGCGCTCGACGAGGACGAACTCGACGCGCTGGTGCGCACCGCCGTGCGCGCCATGGACAATGTGGTGGACGTGTCGCGCTTCCCCCTGCCCGAGCAGGAGCATGAGGCAAAGGCCAAGCGCCGCATCGGCCTCGGCGTGACGGGGCTTGCCGATGCGCTCATCATGTGCCGGACGCGCTACGGCTCGGACGAAAGCGTGGCGCTCATCCGCAAATGGATGCACAGGCTTTCGCGCGCGGCCTATCTCGCCTCGGTCGATCTCGCCGCCGAAAAGGGCGCCTTCCCGCTGTTCGACGCGGACGCCTATCTGGCGGGCGAGACCATCGCCACGCTGGACGAGGATGTGCGCGAAGCCATCGCCAAACATGGCATCCGCAACGCGCTCGTCACCTCCATCGCGCCGACCGGCACCATCTCGCTTTTCGCGGGCAATGTGTCGTCGGGCATCGAGCCGGTTTTCGCCTATGCCTATACGCGGAAAGTTCTGCTGCCGGACGGTACGCGCCGCGAGGAGCGCGTGAAGGACTATGCCGTGGAGCAGTATCACGCGCGCTTCGGCGAAAAGGCGGAGCTGCCGGATTATTTCGTCAATGCGCAAACACTCTCGCCCGCCGAGCACATCGCCGTGCAGGCCGCGGTGCAGGACTATATCGACAGCTCGATTTCCAAGACGATCAACGTGCCCGCCGACATCTCCTTCGAAGCCTTCAAGAGCGTCTATACCGACGCCTATGAGAAGGGGCTCAAGGGCTGCACCACCTACCGCCCGAGCGATGTGCGCGGCTCCGTCCTCTCCGTGGACGAGGAACCGGCGGCGCAGCCCGAACCGGTACCGGCCCCCGTGACCGAAGACGGCGTGGTGCGCATGTGGCAGCCGCTGCAGCGCGACGAAATCCTTCCCGGCTTCACCTACAAGATCAAATGGCCGGAATCGGACCATGCGATCTACATCACCATCAACGACATCCTGCAGGACGGACGCAGGCGGCCCTTCGAGATCTTCATCAACTCCAAGAACATGGAACATTACGCCTGGACGGTGGCGCTGACGCGGATGATTTCCGCCGTCTTCCGCCGCGGCGGCGACGTGACCTTCGTGGTGGAGGAACTGAAAGCCGTGTTCGACCCGCGCGGCGGCGCCTGGATGGGCGGCCGCTATGTGCCGAGCCTGCTGGCGGCCATCGGCGGCGTCATCGAGCAGCACATGATCGACACCGGCTTCATCGCGGCAAAGGACGGCAAGCCGATCACCGAGGCGATGCAGAAGGCCGTCGGCGAAACCGACGAGCGCCCGCGAGGCAAACCCTGCCCGCGCTGCGGCGCCTATGGCATGATCAAGCAGGAAGGCTGCGAGACATGTCCCTCCTGCGGGCATTCGAAGTGCAGTTGAGGTAGCACCTCAAGGGGGAGAGCCGAATGAACTACCATGACCTGACGCGCCTGCTGATCAAGATCATGGGGTTGTTCATTCTGGCGTGGTCAATCACTCAGACCTTCCTCAATGTCGGCTACAGCATTTTCTCTTACCAGCAATACGGGTTGGCCCTATTGCTTGGCGGCTATGTCATTCCTTCCATTCTCGCGATCATTGTGGGTCTGATCCTGTTTTTGGGTGACCGCAGACTTGCAAACCGCGTTGTCTCCTTGACTGGCGACAGTGCACAAAACGGCCGGCTTGATTTTCACCGGCTCGAGCAGATCGGCATCGCTCTTTTGGGTCTCTATCTTTCGATCAACGGTATGAAGATGTTGATTGGAATATCAGCACATCAAATTCTGTCCGATACGCAATCTCAGAGGGCAATCTCAGATTTCAACTACGAAAAAATAGTTGAGTACAGCGCCCAGCTCCTGATCGGTATCCTGATATTCCTTTGCAGCAACGGTATCGTAACATTCCGCCAACGCTTCCTCGAAATCCGGGACCGCGTGCGTAATCTCGACAACGGAAACTAGTCCATGCGCGGGCTCATTCATCACATCGATCTCACCGTCACGGATGTTGCCCGCTCCGCGCCCTTTTATGACGCGGTGCTGAGTTTCATGGGCTATCGCCGCTGGCAGGAAGACGAGCACGGGATCGACTGGGAGCATGCGGGCACGCCGGATTTGCTGCCCACCATCGGCATCTTCAATGCGAGCGCGGAAGGCCGCGCGCATAAGCACAACCGCTATGCGCCGGGGCTGCACCATATGGCCTGGAACGCGGAAAGCCGCGAAGACGTGGAAAAGCTATACGGCCTGCTGCTGGAAATCGGCGCCGACATCCTCGATCCGCCGGCGGATTATCCCGAATACGGGCCGGGCTATTACGCGGTCTTCTTCGCCGATCCCGACGGGCTGAAACTCGAATATGTGTTCGAGCCGCGCTGACGCATGGCCGTTCTCACCCTCGACAATGAGACGGCAAGACGTCTCTTCCTCGACCGCCACGCGCTGAGCGCGCCCGCGACCTGCACATCGCCGGACGACCTGTCCGCGCTCATTCGGTGGATCGGCTTCGTGCAGCTCGACAGCGTGAACGCGGTCGAACGCGCGCATCACATGATCCTGTTCTCCCGCGCGCCGACCCATCAACGCGGCTGGCTCGACGAGCTGCAGCAGGGCCGCGACATCTTCGAGCACTGGACGCATGACGCCTCGCTGCTGCCGATGGAGTTCTATCCGCACTGGCACCATCGCTTCAAAAAGGCGAAGGAGCGGCTGAAACATCCCAACTGGCAAAAGCGCATCGGCGAGGACCCGCAAAAAACGATCCGCAAGGTGCGCGCCCGCATCCGCAAGGACGGCGAGGTTGGCACGCGCCATTTCGACGACAAGGGCGCAGGCGGCTGGTGGGGCTGGGGCCCGTCCAAGACGGCGCTCGAATTTCTCTGGCGCACGGGCGAACTCGCCATTGCGCGGCGCGACGGCTTCGAGAAGATCTATGACCTCGCCGAGCGCGTGATCCCGGACGAATACCGCAAGGCACGCCCGACAAGACGGCAAACCGTGGACTGGGCCTGCGAGACGGCACTTGCCCGCCTCGGCTTTGCGACGCCGACGGAGCTGGCGAAATATTTCGACCTGATCGAGATCGCCGAAGCGAAAGACTGGGCGAAACGGGCGGCGAAGCGCAAGGAGATCGTCGAGATCGCGGTGACCGGCGCAGATGGCAGCCACCGCCATGTCTTCGCCCCCGCCGATATCGAGGAACAGATCGAAAAGCTCCCCTCCCCGCATGAGGGCCTGCGCTTTCTCTCTCCCTTCGACCTGGCCATTCGCGAGCGCAAGCGCGCCCGGCAGCTTTTCGGCTTCGACTATACGATCGAGATTTTCGTGCCGGAGAAGAAACGCAAATACGGCTATTACGTGCTGCCGCTGATGGAGGGCGACCGCTTCATCGGACGCGCCGACCTGAAGACCCATCGCGACGACGACCGCCTGGAAGTGAAAGGCTTCTGGCCGGAGGATGGCGTGAAGATGACGAAGGCGCGCATCGCCGCGACGCAAGATGCGCTGGCGGAGCTTGCGCGCTTTACAGGCGTCAGCCGGATCGAGGGAGCCGTTCCTGGACGGCGCGCCAAAGCCTCGTAAGCCCCTCGTCATGCGTGCCCATCTCGTCGAGATGCTGCACCATGCCGTGGAGATAATCCGGATTGCGGCCCGACTGGCCTTCTCCTTCGGCGATGAGGCGCACCTGATCCTCGAAGGAAAGTGCGCCCGCATATTGTCCATGCGTGCGGTCCACCACATAGCAGAGCGCATCGACCGTGCCGCCGGCGTGAAGCAGGCGCACACGCTTCACCTCTTCGCGGTAGACCATGGTCACCTGCTCGCGCGCGCGCAGATAGTCGCGCACCTCATCCACCCGGTCCGGCGCGACGCGGAACGCCATGCCCTTGCACGAACCGCCCGCATCGAGGCCGAAAACAAGGCCGGGCCGCTCCGGCGTGCCGCGATGGACGTGACTATAGACGCAGAAAGCGCGATGATAGCCGTGCAGACGGGCGGGCTCGCGATGCTCGAACGCAAAACCCGGCCGCCACATCAGCGAGCCATAGCCAAATACCCAGAAATCATTCATTACTTGCCGCCCTGCTTTAGGCCGCACACCATATCGTCATGACAGAGAACGCAAAAGCACCCGCCCAGCCGCGCCGGAAAAACATCCGCTGGGGCGTCCTGACCCCCACCATCGTGCTGGGCGTGCTGGTCGCCGTCTATGCCGTCTACTGGTGGACCGTGGCCGGCGAAATCAAGACCCGTATCGAAACCGCCGCGCTCGACAACGGGCGCATCGAGACGAAATGGAAAGAGCTGGGCGTCTATGGCTTCCCCTATCGCTTTACCTCCAGCTTCACCGCTCCCGAAGTCGCCGCGCCCCGCACACCCGAACAATGGCGCTGGCAGGCGGACGAGTTCTCGGCAAGCTTCCTGCCTTACGATTTCAACCATGTGATCTTCGATGTGGAAGGCGAACAGCGTCTGAGCTTTCGCGACGTGACGCAAAAGAGCGCGCCGCGGCGTGATTGGCGCATCAAAGCGGATGCTGCCTGGTCGAGCTATGTGGCCGAAAAGGGCACCCCTTTCGGGCGACTTGCCATCGATGTGAAGAAACTCGATGCGAAACGCGAGAACGGCGATGACACGCTGACGGCGGACCGGCTGCAGCTTCACACGCGCCCCGCCCCACTGACCATCGAAGGCGGCGCGGCCCCTCTCATGCCCGGCACGCCGAAGCCTGCGACCGCCATCGACCTCGCACTGCAGGGCGACAATATGGTGCTGCCCGCCCGCCTGACACCGCCTGCGCTCGGCAACACGGCAAAGCTCGTCATCCTGCAGGCGCGCCTGCGCAACGTGCCCGCCACCCGGGCCGCAAGCCCGGTGGAGTTCGCACGCGACTGGATGGCGGCGGGCGGCACGCTGGCCGTCTCCGATCTGAAAGTGAAATGGGGCCCGCTCGACATGGACGCCTCGGGCGAAGTGACGCTGGACGAACAGGGCCGCCCGGCGGGACGCCTCGACGCGCAGATTGCCGATTATGAAGGGCTCGTTTCCGCGCTGGTGAAGGCAGGCCGCATTCCGCAGAAGAACGAGAAGATGGCGCTGGCAGGCCTCGGCCTCATCTCGCAGTTCCAGGGCAACAAATCCGGCCGGGTGCGCGTGCCCGTGGTGATGAGCAAGGGCAAGCTCTATCTCGGCCCCGTGCCCGTGGCGCGGCTCGATCCGGTTTATTGAAGCTGCTTCTTCAAAACAGGCTGTCACCCCGGGCTCCAGAGCGAAGGACAAGACACCTGTTGCCCCTGGATCCCGGCACAAGGCCGGGATGACAAGAGAGAAAATCTCTCGTCAGTCCTTCTTGCCCGTCTTGTCCGGCGTGCGGCCGAAATTGGGCGCGGGCGTTTCCTGACCGGCTTCGATGATCGAGCGGCGGATATCGCGTGTGCGCGTGAAGAGGCTGAAAAGCGCGTCGCCGTCACCCCAGCGGATCGCGCGCTGCAGCGCCGACAAATCTTCCGAAAACCGCGCCAGCATCTCGAGGATCGGTTCGCGGTTATTCAGGCAGACATCGCGCCACATGGTCGGGTCCGATGCGGCAAGACGCGTGAAGTCGCGGAAACCGGAGGCGGAATATTTGATGACTTCCGATTCCGTGACCGTTTCCAGATCGTTCGCCGTGCCGACGATGTTATAGGCGATGATATGCGGCAGATGGCTGACGATGGCGAGCACCATGTCGTGGTGACGCGGCTCCATCACATCGACGGTCGAGCCGCAGCCCTGCCAGAAGGCGGTGAGCTGCTCGGTCGCCTCGCGGTCCGTCCCGGGCACCGGCGTGAGGATGCACCAGCGATTGTCGAAGAGTTCCGCAAAGCCCGCTTCGGGGCCGGACTGCTCCGTACCGGCGATGGGATGGCCGGGAATGAAATGCACGCCTTCGGGCACATGCGGGCCGACATCGCGAATGACGGCCATCTTCACCGAGCCCACATCGGTGAGGATCGCACCGGGCTTCAACGCCTTTTCGATTTCCGCGGCCACCGGCCCGAGCGCGCCGACGGGCACGCAGAGGATGACGAGGTCGGCATCCTTCGCCGCGTCCGCCGCCGTCTCATGCGCGCTGTCGATGAAGCCGATTTCATGCGCGCGCTTGCGCGTCTCTTCCGAGCGCGCATAACCCGCAATGTGTTTTGCGAGATTGCCGCGCTTCACCGCATGGCCGATGGAACCGCCGATAAGGCCGAGACCGACAAGCGCGATGCGCTCGAAAAGCGGTTCGCTCATAACGCACCGCCCTTCACGAAGTCGGCGAGCGCATCCACCACCAGTCGGTTCGCCTCTTCCGTGCCGACACTCAGGCGCAGACAATCCGGCAGGCCATATGCCGCCACAGCGCGCAGGATGAGACCGCGCTTCATCAGGAAGGCATCCGCCTCCGCCGCCGTCCTGCCGGGTTCATTCGGAAAGCGGACGAGCAGGAAGTTCGCCGCGCTCGGCGTCACCTCAAGGCCCAGCGCCGAAATCCGCTCCGTGAGCCACTGAAGCCATTCGTCGTTATGCGCGCGGGCCTTTTCTACATGGGCGATATCTTCCATCGCCGCGACACCGGCCATCATGGCGGGCGTCGAGACGTTGAAGGGACCACGCACACGGTTGAGCGTGTCGCAGACATGGGCAGGCCCGTAGAGCCAGCCAAGACGCGCGGCGGCCAGACCATAGATCTTCGAAAAGGTCCGCGTCATCACGACATTCTCGTTCGTCGCGACAAGCTCGATTCCCGCGTCGTAATCGTTGCGGCTCACATATTCGGCATATGCCGCGTCGACCACGAGCAGAATGTCGGGGCGAAGCCCCGCCTGCAGACGCTTCATCTCGTCCGACGGCAGATAGGTGCCGGTGGGATTGTTGGGGTTGGCGATGAAGACGATCTTCGTCTTCTCCGTCACCGCGGCAAGGATTGCATCGACATCGGTTTTGAGATCCTTCTCCGGCACCTGAATGCAGGTGCCGCCCGCCGCCTTGGTGATGATCTCATAAACGAGAAACCCGTGCTCGCTCATGATCGTTTCGTCGCCCTCGCCCACATAGCACTGGGCGAGAAGATGCAGCAGTTCGTCCGACCCCGCGCCGCAGACAATGCGGTCGGCGGCAAGGCCGAAGCGCTTCGCAATCGCCTCGCGCAAGGGCGCGGCGGAGCCTTCCGGATAATGTTCGAGATTCTGCGCCGCGGCGACATAGGCCTCGCGCGCCTTCGGGCTCGGCCCGAGCGGCGTCTCGTTCGCCGACAGCTTGTAAGTCTGCACGCCCGGGTCTGCCTTGGCGCGGCCGCCCACATAGGCTTCGATCTCTTCAATGCCGGATTGCGGTGTCGGTTTCGTCATATGCTCAGTCCGTATCGGCATCGCGGCGCACGGGATTGGCAAAGCCGCCCAGCACATATACGTCGTCGACCGGCTCCGCGATCAGGGCGGCAAGACGCGCATCCCCGGCCTCCAGATAACCCGGCACGGCATAAAGGCTCAGATGACGCGGCTCCCCGTCCTGCGTGACGGCGACACTCAGCCGTTCCGCCTCGATCCCGGCCGCGTTCAGAAGCTGGGCGAGCTTCGTCTCGCTGACGCTGCCGCGCGCGGAAATGGCAATCAGGCTCGTATCGTCGCCGGTGGGCTCGAACTCGGCCTGCGCCACCACAAGCGCGCCGACCTCGCCCTCCAGCCCGTCGATATGGGCGAAGGGAAGCTGCGTCACCACGCGAAGCGGCACGCCGCGCCCGGCCAGCGCCGTCCACCAGTCGCCGCCCGGATAATTGCCCGGCCGGGGCAGGATGCCGATGGCGGAGCGGTCCTGCGACACGCGGCGGGTGAGATCGCGCATGCTGTCATGCAGCGTCATCTCGGTGATGGAGCCGTAATAATTGCGGGCAAGATCCCAATAGGCGAGCGCATCGGTATCCGCGCCGCCATAGACCTCCACCCGGAAGGGCCCCTGAATGCGGGTCATGGCGGAAATGATCTCGCGCCAGAGCCGGAAGACGACGCGCAGCGGCAGCCGCCCTTCATGACGGCCGGCGAGACGGCGCAGCACCTCCGCCTCGCGGCCCGGGCGGAAGGCAATGAAGCTCCCCTCCCCCGCCGCGCTGGCATCGCGCGCCTTGGCATTGGCGACATCGACGACGAGCTCGGTCCGCTTCATCAGCAGATCGTGGATCGCATCGTCGATCGCATCTATCTCACGCCTCACATCGGCCAGGGCGGGCGCGCTGTCATCGCCTGTCCCGGCCTGTTTGACGGGGCTCTGTGTCTCGCTCGTCATCTTGTGTCTCACGCACGGAAAAAGGGGCGAAAAGCCGCTGCCCGGCCCCTGCCGCAGGAGCGGTATTCATAAGGGCGGATATGCCCAAAATCAAAGAAAACATTGACATTTCAAGGGGTCCCACCCTAGCTATGCTGCCTGCCCGGGGCGACATATGAGGCCGTCCGCGGGCCGGAAAAAACGCGAAACGACCTCAAAAAGCGCCGCAGGACCGCCGCTCACGCGATGATTACCACCGAAAAGCCGGAAATAGCGGCGGCCGCCGCCGAGGCGGGAGAGCGCGTCAACGCCCGAAGCTGCACCGAAACATTCGGCGCCGACGAGCCCCTGAGGCTCGACAGCGAGGTCGAGCTGTCGCCCTTCACGATCTCCTTCCAGACCTATGGCCGGCTCAATGCCGACAAATCGAATGTGGTGCTGGTCTGCCATGCGCTGACCGGCGACCAGTTCGCCGCAAGCCCCCATCCGGTCACGGGCAAGCCCGGCTGGTGGTCCAATATGGTCGGCCCGGGCCGCCCCATCGACACCGACCGCTATTTCGTGATCTGCCCCAACGTCATCGGCGGCTGCATGGGCACCACGGGGCCGCGCGACATCAACCAGGAAACCGGCAAGCCCTACGGGCTGACCTTTCCCGGCGTCACCATCGCCGACATGGTGCGCGCCCAGGCCATGCTGCTCGACCGGCTGGGCATCAAGGATCTGTTCTGCGCCATCGGCGGTTCGATGGGCGGCATGCAGGTGCTGCAATGGTGCGCCGCCTATCCTGACCGCGTCTTTTCCGCAATCCCGATTGCGACCGCGGCGCGCCATTCCGCCCAGAACATCGCCTTTCACGAGGTCGGCCGCCAGGCCATCATGGCCGATCCCGAATGGCGCCAGGGCAGCTATCTGGAGCATGGCACGAACCCCGCCAAGGGGCTCGCGGTCGCGCGCATGGCCGCCCATATCACCTATCTGTCGGAAACCGCGCTGCACCGGAAATTCGGCCGCAACCTGCAGGATCGCGAAGAAATCACCTATGGCTTCGACGCGGATTTCCAGATCGAATCCTATCTGCGCTATCAGGGCTCGACCTTCGTGGACCGCTTCGACGCCAATTCCTATCTCTACATCACCCGGGCGATGGATTATTTCGACCTCGCCCAGGACCATGGCGGCATCCTCGCCAATGCCTTCCGGGGCACCACTACGCGCTTCTGCGTCATGAGCTTCACCAGCGACTGGCTGTTCCCCACCTCCGACAGCAAGCAGGTGGTGCATGCGCTGAACGCGGTGGCGGCCAATGTGAGCTTCGTCGAGATCGACACCGACAAGGGGCACGACGCCTTCCTGCTGGACGAGCCGGAAATGCTCGACACGCTGTCGGGCTTCCTGGAATCGGCGGCGCAAAGGCGGGGCCTGACGACATGAGCCCCAACAGCCTGACGGGCGGGCGGCCCCTGCCGCATACGCCGCGTACCGACTTCGACTTCATCGCCGAGAAAATCGCGCCCGGCAGCCGCGTCCTCGACGTGGGCTGCGGCGACGGCGAACTGCTGGCGCGCCTGGTCAAGGAGCGCGGCGTGGACGGGCGCGGCATGGAACTGAGCCAGGAAGGCGTGAACGCAAGCGTGACGCGCGGGCTCTCGGTCATTCAGGGCGACGCCGATACCGATTTGCGCGACTATCCGAAGGATGCATTCGATTATGTGATCCTGAGCCAGACCATTCAGGCGACGCATAATCCGAGCATCGTGCTGCAGGAACTGGCCCGTATCGGGCAGCACATCATCGTGTCCTTCCCCAATTTCGGCCATTGGCGCGTCCGGCTGAAACTCCTGCTGCAGGGCCGCATGCCGGAAACGCCCTCGCTGGGCTTTCAGTGGTACGACACGCCCAACATCCATCTGTGCACGCTGCGCGACTTCACCGAGCTGTGCGACACGCTGGGCCTTCATATCGACGATGCGCTGGCCGTGAACGGCACCCGGGCAAAGCGGATCGGCAAGCCCGGCCCGCTCGACAATCTGACGGCGAGCGAAGCCGTCTTCATGATGTCGCGAACGAGCTGAGACCCGTCAGCTTTCATCCTGCCGATGTTGCGTCTGCATGCCCTGCGGGATGGGCGCGGGCGACAAGGCGCGCATGCGCCGGGCAAGCCTGCGTTTGGGCTGCGGCGTCGCGGCATAGATCTGCTTACCGGCCTCCACCATGATCACCCCGGAAAAGCGCGTCCAGAGCGCATGGCCGACCTGCTCCCAGACACCGGCCGATTGCAGGAAGGGACGCCACTGGATAGGCGGCACGTAAAGCGCCGTCTCCCAGCGCGTGGGCGAAAACATGTTCTCGCGCATGAGCTGGGTCAGCTGGGAGCGCGAAAAGGGCTGGCCGATGCCGAACGGCGTGCCCTCGCGGCGCGACCACAAGCCCCGCCGGTTGGGCGCCACGATGAGAAGCCGTCCGCCCGGCGCCAGCACGCGCCAGATCTGGCGCATCATGGAACGCACCGCCTCGCTGCCCTCCAGCCCGTGCACCAGCAGGACGCGGTCCATGCTCTCGTCGGGCAGCGGAATTTCGGTCTCGTCCACCAGGCAGGTGAGATGCCGTCCATTGGCCGGCCATGCCAGCACGCCCTGCTGGGCGGGCATCAGCCCGATGACGCGCTGCGCCTGCCCCTGAAAGGGCGATAGATAGGGCGTGGCGAAACCGAGCCCGGCGACGTTGAGCCCGCGCACATCCGGCCAGATCTCGCCGATGCGCCGCGTAATCAGCGTCCGCGCCACCTGGCCCAGCGGGCGGCCGTAGAAATCGCGAAGATCGATGACATCCATATGCATGGGGCGAAGCCTAGCAGATTCCGTGTAAAGGTTTCCCTCACGAGATGGTAACGGCCTTGGCGTTTCCAAATGCGCCCAAGGGGTTCAATCGCCGCGCAAGGCGCATTAGGGTCTCGTCACACATTCTCCAGCACCGGAGCCGGAACGATGAGCCTCGAAATCCACCAGTTTCCCTGCCTGAACGACAATTACGGCTATCTGGTCCATGAGCCCAAATCGGGCGCGACGGCGGCCATCGACACGCCGGACGCCAAGGCCATCGAAAAGGCGCTCAAGGAAAAGGGCTGGACGCTCACCCATATCCTCAACACGCATCACCATTACGACCATGCGGGCGGCAATGAGGAACTGAAGGCAAAGACCGGCTGCACCATTATCGGCCCCAAGGGCGAGGCGGCGAAAATTCCCGGCCTCGACCGCGCCGTCGGCGACGGCGACATGGTGGAGCTGGGCGAAGCGCGCGCCCGCGTCTTCGACGTGCCCGGCCATACGGCGGGCCATGTCGCCTATTACTTCGAAGAGGACGGCGTCGCTTTTGTGGGCGATACGCTCTTCGCGCTGGGATGCGGACGGCTTTTCGAGGGAACGCCCGAACAGATGTGGACCTCGCTCTCCAAGCTCATGGCGCTGCCCGACGACACCATTGTCTATTGCGCGCATGAATATACGCAGGCCAATGCCCGCTTCGCCGTGACGGTCGATCCGGAAAACACCGCGCTCGCCGCCCGCGCGAAGGAGATCGACGCAAAGCGCGCCAGGGGCGAATGGACCGTGCCGACGACCATCGGCCTTGAGAAGGCGACCAACCCCTTCCTGCGCGCCGCCGACCCGAAGCTGCGCCACGCCATCGGCCTCGACGCAGCGAGCGATGTGGAGGTCTTCGCCGAGACCCGCCACCGCAAGGACAATTTCTGAAAACGAAGGACCTTTCCGTGACCGATATGAGCCCCGAACAGATCATCGAGATGCTCGGCATGCAGCCGCACCCGGAAGGCGGCCATTTCGTCGAGACCTTCCGCGATACGACGGCCGAGATCGAACGGGGCCATTCGACCGCGATCTATTATCTGCTGCGCGAGGGCGAACGCTCTCACTGGCACCGGGTGAAGGATGCCTCGGAGACCTGGCACTGGTATGCGGGCGGGCCGCTGCAGCTTGGCATCGCGCCGGAGACAGGCCCGGCGGAGATCCATTTGCTGGGCCAGAACCTCGCCGCCGGCGAACGCCCCCAGATCGTCGTGCCGCGCAATTACTGGCAGGCAGCCGAACCGGTGGGCCTGTGGACGCTGGTGGGCTGCACCGTCGCCCCCGGCTTCGACTTCGCAGCCTTCGAACTCGCCGAAAAGGGCTGGGAGCCGCGCTGAGCCCTGCCCGCGTTGCAGGAGAGCGACATAACCCCGCCAAAATGCGTCTCCAGGCAGGGGTAATCGCTATTTCACACAAGCCCGACAGCCATCCTCGCCTAAGCTCAAGACATCGCTATCGGCCTTGGGGGGCTTGAGGATGAAACGGGGGCTTACCGCCACCCTGCTTTTGCTGCCTGTTTGCCTGCTCAGTGTCTGCCTGCTCGTTCTTGCGGGCGGGACGGCGCAGGCCGCCACGGCCTGCAAGCCGGAACGCAAGGTGGAGATCGCCACCAGGGGCGGGCCCGCCTATGGCACGCTGCAATATCACCGCATGGCGCCGCTGAAGATGAAGGAGGTGGCGCTCACCTTCGATGACGGGCCGGACCCGCATACGACGCGCCGCGTGCTCGATATCCTCGACGCCAATTGCATCAAGGCGACCTTTTTTCTGGTCGGCTATTACGCCGAACGCCATCCGGAAATCGTGCGCGAGATCGCCGCGCGCGGTCACACCATCGGCACCCACACATGGTCGCATCCGAACAATCTGCGTCATTTGTCGCTGGCCGGGGCGCGCCGCCAGATCCGGCGCGGTTTCGCCGCCGTCGAAAAGGCGCTCGCCACCGCGCCCGCTGCGGACAGGCGGCGGCTTGCCCCCTTCTTCCGCTTTCCCGGCCTCAATGACAGCAAGCATCTGATGGGCTGGCTCGGCGCGCGCAACATCGCGACCCTTTCCTGCGAGTTCGGCGCCGACGACTGGAAACGCATCTCCACCTCGCAGGTCCGCCGCCGCGCGGTCCGCAACATCAACTCGGTGGGGCGCGGCGTCATCATCCTGCACGACACCAAGCCGCATACCGCCGCCGCGCTGCCCGGCATCATCAAGGATTTGCGCAAGAAGGGTTATCTCTTCGTGCAGCTCACGCCCGCGCCGGGCGCGCGCGAGATGGCGGCAAGTGCGCATGATGCGCTGATTTCGCCCGTCGCCGTCGCGAAGAAGGACGTGCCGGAATTGCGCGGGACGCAACATGCACAAGCGGCAGGCTTGCCCGCCGCGCAACATGCAAGAGCGGATGAGCTTCTTGAGCCCGCCAGATCGGTGCAATAGGCTTTCGGCATGGGCGAGAAAAAACCGGGCGCGAAACTTCTACTGCCAAACCGCCGCGACACCTTGCGCGGCCTGGGCACGCTCGGCCTCGGCACCGCACTCACTTTCGCCGCGCCATCCATCGTCCGCGCAGATGCGCCCTACAAAAAACGCCTGAAACTCCAGAGCCTCAATTCGGGCGAGAAGCTCGACATGGTCTATTGGGCGGACGGCAAGTATCTGCCCCATGCGCTGAAACGGATGCGGCACTTCATGCGCGACCTGCGCACCGAAACGACGCATGAGATCCATCCCGGCCTGCTCGACCTCATGTGGGAAATCGACCAGAACACGCGCTCGAAGAACCCGATCTACACCATGTCGGGTTACCGCTCGCCGCAGACGAACGAATGGCTGTTGAAACATTCCGACGGCATCGATCCCGGCAGCTTCCATATGCGCGGCATGGCAGTGGACATCACGCAGAATTTCCTCGACCCGGAGGAAGTCTATCGCGTGGCGCTGAAGCTGAAGAAAGGCGGGGCGGGCTACTACCCGACGAAGCGGCCCTTCGTCCATGTCGATATCGGCCCGCGCGACAACTGGGTCTATCCCGCCATGCCGACACCGGGCCGTGACAAGGAATATGACCGTCAGCAGGCGGAAAAAGCAAAAGCGCGGAAGAGCTAAAAAAACGCCCCGGAGAAACTCCGGGGCGTTTCGCATTTCAGAACCGTTTGGTCCGATCAGCCCGCAATGTACTGCGCGCCGTTTGCCGTGATCGTGGCGCCGGTGACGAAGCCCGCATCCTCGGCCACCAGGAACTTCACGCAATGCGCGATTTCCTCCGCCTTGCCGAGACGGCCGACGGGGATGGTGGCAATGATGCCTTCCAGCACCTTTTCCGGCACGGCGGCGACCATATCGGTATCGACATAGCCCGGCGCGATGCAGTTCACCGTCACGCCCTTGCGCGCCACTTCCTGCGCCAGCGCCTTGGTGAAACCGATCACGCCCGCCTTGGCCGCGGAGTAATTGGTCTGACCCATCTGGCCTTTCTGGCCGTTGATCGACGAGATGTTGACGATGCGCCCGAAGCCGCGATCGCGCATGCCGGCGATCACCGGCTGGCACATGTTGAACATGCTGTCGAGGTCGGCGCTCATCACTTCGCGCCACATCTGCGGCGTCAGCTTGTGCAGCATCGCATCGCGCGTGATGCCCGCATTGTTCACCACCGTGTCGATGGGGCCGTGCTCGGCCTCGACCTTCTTCAGGCCCTCGACGCAGGCGTCGTAATCGCCGACATCCCATTTATAGGTCTTGATGCCGGTCTCGTCGGTGAACTTCTTCGCCGCCTCGTCATTGCCGGCATAGGTCGCCGCCACGTCGAAGCCCGCATTCTTCAGTTCCACCGAGATGGCATGGCCGATACCGCGCGTTCCGCCGGTCACAACTGCTACACGTGTCATCCGTGCGCCCTTTCTTCCGAATTCGTTTCCTGAGGTAATGGGACGATCCGGGCGGCACTTTTCATCATGCCTGCCCGGATGTCCTTGCGTTCGATCAATCCCGCTCGACGCAGAGCGCGATGCCCATGCCGCCGCCGATGCACAGCGTGGCAAGGCCCTTCTTGGCGTCGCGCTTCTGCATTTCATGCAGCAGCGTGACGAGAATGCGTCCGCCCGATGCGCCGATCGGATGGCCGATGGCGATAGCGCCGCCATTGACGTTGACCTTGGAGGTATCCCAGCCGAGATCCTTGTTCACGGCGAGCGCCTGGGCGGCGAAGGCCTCATTGGCCTCGACGAGATCGAGATCGTTGACCGTCCAGCCCGCCTTTTCCAGCGCCGCGCGCGAGGCCGGGATCGGGCCCGTCCCCATGATGGAGGGATCGACGCCCGCCTGCGCCCAGGAGACGATCCGGGCCAGCGGCGTCTTGCCTTCCTTGGCGGCGCGCTCGCCCGACATCAGCACCAGCGCGGCCGCGCCGTCATTGATGCCCGACGCATTGGCCGCGGTCACCGTGCCGCCATCCTTCTGGAAAGCGGGCTTGAGACCGGAAATGCCGTCGATCGTCACGCCGTGCTTGATGAACTCGTCGCTGTCCACCACCGTCTCGCCCTTGCGGGTCTTGATGGTGACGGGGACGATCTCGTCCTTGAAACGGCCCGAGGTCTGGGCGGCTTCCGCCTTGTTCTGCGAGGCGACGGCGAAAGCGTCCTGCTCCTCGCGGGTGATCTGCCACTGCTTGGCGACGTTTTCCGCCGTCTGGCCCATGTGATAGCCATTGAAGGCATCCCACAGCCCGTCCTTGATCATCGTGTCGATGAACTTCACATCGCCCATGCGTGCGCCCGAGCGCAGATAGGCGGCATGGGGAGCCTGGCTCATGCTCTCCTGACCGCCGGAAACGACGATCTCGCTGTCGCCATTCAGAATGGCCTGACAGCCCAGCGCGACCGAGCGCAGGCCCGAGCCGCAAAGCTGGTTCACGCCCCAGGCCGGCACTTCCGCCGGCAGACCGGCATTGATGGAGGCCTGGCGGGCCGGGTTCTGCCCCTGGGCGGCTTGCAGGATCTGGCCCATGATGACCTCGGAAACCTGGTCTTTCTCCACGCCCGCGCGCTCCAGCGCCGCTTCGATGGCGACCCGGCCCAGCTCATGGGCCGGAAGGGTGGACAGCGCACCGTTAAAAGACCCGACAGGGGTTCGCGCGGCCCCCGCGATGACAACTTCGGTACCGGATTTGCTCATTTGAAGCTCCCTGTTTTTTGGGCCGGATCGCTTGCTTGCGTCCGGTTCGGGGGGACTGACACTGCCCGGCAATGCTCTCCCGCTCGCCCTGCCGCCCCGTCAGGGGACGGCAAAAAAGCAAGCCCGGCAATAGCCTTCGTCCTACGCATATGCAATGCGGGACTTGCGCATTGCAACATTACCGCGTCAGAATACACAAGATTGGGGGAGACGGGAGACCGCATCGGCATCATCTCTGCATATGACAATGCGGCTATGTCCCTAATATGAAGGCGCGTCCGCCGGCGGAAATCCGCCCGCATGAAGGCCGCCTTCGTAAAAATGCCCGTCTTGCGGAAAACTGGTGAATAGAGCCGGATAACGGCCAGGAGAGTTCAATCACGGAGGTTCGGGACCGACAGGAAAGCCTGGCGGCCCGAAGGGGCCCGACCTAAAAAACGGTGTCTGCGTTTCAAGCCTTCGTAGAAACAAGGTGGTAAAAACCGTGGCGAAAAAGACCGCTTCCACGGATGACGACGTCATCATAATCAAGAAATACGCGAACCGTCGTCTCTACAACACCGCAACGTCCAGCTATGTGACGCTCGACCATCTTTGCGAGATGGTGAAGGAAGGGCGCGAATTCGTCGTTCGCGATGCCAAGACCGGCGACGACATCACACGGTCCGTGCTGGCCCAGATCATTTTCGAGGAAGAAGGCAAGGGACAGAACCTGCTGCCGATCAACTTCCTCCGGCAGGTCATCCGCTTTTACGGCGACAGCCTGCAGACCTTCCTGCCGTCCTATCTCGAAATGAGCATGAACACCTTCACCAAGGAGCAGGGAAAGATCCGCGACCGGATGGCGAACGCCTTTGGCGGACGCGAACGCTTCGAGCAGATCGAGGACCAGATCCGGCAGAACATCGAGATCTTCGACAGCGCCATGCGCATGTTCACCCCCTTCTCGCCGACCGGGCGGCCCGGCGGGCCGGAAAGCGGTCAGGCAGACGAAGGACAGGCGGAAAAGCCCACCAGCGACACGCCGGAGGGCAAGGCCCGCAACAAGGAACTCGACGAGCTGAAACAGCAGATCGCGGCCATGCAGGCCCAGCTTGCGGCCATCAGCAGCAAGGATGACGGCGAAGGTGGCTCCTCGCAGAGCTGAGCCCGTCCGCCTCTAGATCGCCTCGGCGCCGGCGGCCGATCTGGTCGGCGCGGAGGCGATGCCTGCCGCGTAAAGGTCGATGTCGGGACGGCCGAACATGAAGCCCTGGAAATAATCGACGCCGAGCTTGCGCAGAATGGCGGCGTCTTCCTCGCTGTCCACCCATTCGGCGATGGTGGGCAGGTTGAAATTATGCGCCAGCTCCACCAGCGTCCGCAGGAAGACCTGATTGTCGGGATTATGCGCGACGCCCTCCACATAGGAGCCGTCAATCTTGACCATATCGACATCAAGCGTCTTGAGGTTGCGGAACGAGGTGTAGCCAGCGCCGAAATCGTCGATGGCGATCCGGCAGCCCATGTCGCGGAAGGCGCGGATAAAGGCCGCCGTGTCCTTCATCTCATGAATGGCGACGGTCTCGGTGATTTCGATGACGAGGCGCTCCGCCATGCCCGGATGGGCACGCAGTTGCGCCTCCAGCGTCTCGCGCCACATCCGATCGCCGATGGTCCGGCCCGACACATTGACCGAGAGCTGGGCCTGCGGATAGTTGCGCAGCGTTTCCACCGCGAGTTCCATGGCCCTGAAATCGAGGAAGCCGATCAGGCCGAGTTTTTCAGCCACCGGCACGAAGGCGCCGGCCGGCGCGACCTCGCCGTTCGAATCGCGCATGCGGATCAGGCATTCGTGAATGAAGGGCCGGCCCGCCGTATCCACGATCGGCTGATAGGCAAGCATCACGCGCCGCTCGTTAAGCGCGCCCAACAGATCGTCGGCGACACTGATATTCTTGAGGCGGACCTTTTCGCGCTCGCTGGACGGCGTGTAGATGACATAGCTGTCGCGATGCATCTGCTTGGCGGCCACCAGGGCCTCCTCCGCGCGCGCCATCGCCTTGTCGGCATCCGCCGCATCGCGCGGCAGCGCAACCGCGCCCGCCGAAATCGTGGCCGCGACCGGCCCATGCGTGGTGGAGATCACCTCCTCGCGCACGCGGGACAGCAGCCGCTGACAGATATTGTCGAGGCGGTCTTCGTCGCATGAGGTAAGAACGAGACCGAACTTGTTGCCCGCGGCCCTGCCCAGCGCATCGCTGCGCCGCGCCATGCCGCGCAGACGCTGCCCGACACCCAGGATCACTTCGTCGGCGACATCGAAACCGAACGCATCGTTGATGAGCGCGAGATTGTCGATCGCCAGCAGGATGAAGGCGCCTTTCAGCCGGCCCGGCCCGGTTTCGTTCAGAACCTCGCCCAGCCGCTCCTTCACAGCGACGCGGTTGAGAAGCCCCGTCAGGTCGTCATAGGTGGAAAGCTGCATCATGCGCTGTTCGCGGCGATGCCGTTCGTCGATCGGACGCAACACGCCGATAGCGGTTGCCGGACGCCCTTCGGCATCGGCAAACCAGCGGCCGCGATCCTCGACCCAGCGCTCGCCGCCGAAATCGTCTTTCAGGCAATATTCAAGTTCGTAGGAAACGCCCTCGCCCGTATCGCGGCCACCGCTGAGAATGCGCTCGAAGCGGCTACGGCCTTCGTGAATGGTAATGCGGGACGCGAAATTGCTGTGATCGGAGAGCTGCTCGGAGCTGAGCAACCCCAGAACGGTTTCGACACCCGCGCCCCACTCGATCCGCTCTTCATGGATCGACCAGCGATAGGATACATCGCCCACAATGGCGACGGCATCGGTCAGCGCCTGTCTGCGGCGTTCTGCCGTCTCTTCATCGATGAGCCCATACGCATTCTGCGTCTCAGAGTCCACGTCACCCACTCCCGCCATGTCATCACCCGTACCGGATGTAAGGCATTGCCACTCCACACATGGCTCCGACTATGCGGGGACCGGGTTAAAACTTTGAAAAGGGCCGGGGGTCCGGGCGCACGACATCGAGACTCCCGCCGACACCGCGCCCGATCTGTTCCTGAATGGGACAGATCGACAAAGAAACACTCAAAATCGACGCAAATTGACTGGCCGTTTTCTTGCTCCTGAAGGACCATTCACACACATCGGATGGATGTGGCGTGTCATTTAGCGAAAGACGCATGTCGAAGGTCGAACGCATATCGGGAGCCGATCCCCGCCTTCCCGCCCGCGCCGAAAGGCAAAGGTCGGACGGTACGCGACGCCTTGCGCCCGCGCCGCTCGATCTCAACGCCGAGGCACGAGGCACAAGCGGCCGCCATCCCGAGGCCGGACGGCGCGCCGCCGCCGCCCCCTTCCTCGCCCAATATGTCGACCAGCACTGGCCCTGGCCGCGCGACGCCGCCCGCAAGGCCGTGCTGCGCCAGCGCGCGACCTCCGCCTATCTGGAAGCCGACGGCCTGCCGGACCGGCTGGAAGACGAGGCGCTCAACGGTCGCTACCAGCGAAAGCTCTGAGCGTCAGGCGGCATCTCAGGGCTGGATTGCATCGTCGCTGTGCTCCTCGCGCATGGACTTCAACAAGGCGCTCAGCTCCGACACCGCTTTTTCAAGACCGGCCATGCGCGCGTCCAGCGCGTCGAGACGCTCGAGGATGCGGCCCGCCTCCGGGACGGACGCCTCGCCGGGCGCAGGCGGACGCGCGGCGCCGGGCTGCGGCGTGGCGATGCCCGCATGGTTCACCACATCCTCAATCGGCTGACCCAGCAGCGCGGCAAGCACGGTAACCTCTTCCACCGTCAGCTCGCGCTGATCCTTCCATATCTCCTCGACCTGCTCGCCCGAAAGGCCCAATGCGGCGGCTACCGTGTCGCGGTTGAGGCCCGCCTCTGCGAGACGGGCCTCGAACCATTCCTGATCGAAAAAAAGCGCCATGCGACCTCCGCCTGTCAGCCCTTTCCCGGCACGCGCCCTCACCGCCCCTTGAAGACGGGCTCGCGCTTTTCGAGAAAGCTTTTTACACCTTCGCGATGATCTTCCGTCTGGAAGAGCTTGCCAAGGGTGCCGCTGACCCAGCCGCCGATTTCTTCAAGGTCGCCGTAAGTGGTGCGGCGAAGCCATCCGTTTCGCGGATCATTTGAAATCGCCGAGCGCATCGCCCTGTGCATTGCCGAGCCCCGTGCCGCCATCGCAATCCATGATGGTGCCGGTGATGTAATTGGCATTGTCGGTGGACAGGAAAAGCGCGAGATCCGCGATATCGGTCTTGGTGCCGTAATCGCGCAGCGCCAGACGCGCCTTCACGCCCGCTTCGGCCTCCGGCGTGGGCGCAAGACGCGCCATGCCCTCGGTATCAGCAATGGGACCGGGCGAAATCGCATTCACGCGCACGCCGCCGGGGCCCCATTCCATCGCAAGGCACTTCGTCAGCATGTTGATACCCGCCTTGGCCGCGCAGACATGCGCCTGGTAAAGCGACGGGTTCACGGCCTGCGGCGCGGTGATCGAAATAAGCGACGCACCCGGACGGTTGAGATACTGGAAACAGGCGCGCAGCACATGGAAGGTGCCGATCAGGTCGATATCGACGACGGTGCGGAAGCCGTTGGCCGACATGCCGAGCGCAGGCGCCACGAAATTGCCCGCCGCGCCCGACACCACGATGTCGATCTTGCCGAGCTTGTCATGCGCGGTCTTCAGCGCCTCGTCCACGGCTGCGAAATCGCGCACATCCGCCGCCATGCCGATGGCTTCATATCCTTCATCGGTGATGGTCTTCGCCGCCGCCGCGATCTTTTCCTCGCTGCGACTGACGATCGCCACCTTCGCGCCGTTGCGCGCGAAATGCTGGGCGATGCCCAGATTAATGCCGCTCGATGCGCCTGCGATGAAAGCAACCTTGCCTTCGAGCGGCTTTTCCTTGAATGCATTTGCCATGATTTTTCTCCCTGTTGCGCATCGTCGCGACGGCGCGTGTGCCTTGTTTGAATGGCATCAAGCCTTCATTTGAACGCCCTCGCAACCCTCGCCCGCTTTGACGGAGCGGCAGACTTGGCCGTCGGCCATATTCCGGGCATTTTTTGGCGATTGGATACGCCGCCTTGGTGCACAGCCAGCAAACGAATAGACTGATCGCCCCGCCGGGCCGCCCTTCACGGAAACGCACACATGCCGCTTCTGGACAATCCGATCGCCGCAATCGCCTTCATCGCCGCCGCGCTGATCCTGCTATCCCTCATCGCCTATTGGGGCGCGCAGCTCATGCGCCGCAGGCTGGACGATGCGGCGCGGCGCAAGCTTCTGGCGGAGGGAAAGGCGCAGCGTTTCGTCTGGTTGCCGGACGGGATCGCCCATGCAAGCTATTACCGCGCGCAAGGCACGAGCGGCGCCAACGCGCCGGTCGTAGTGCTGATCCACGGATTTTCCACGCCGAGCTTCGTCTGGCGCGACCATATCGAGCCGCTCACACAAGCCGGTTTCCGCGTCCTGACCTATGATCATTTCGGCCGGGGCTTTTCCGCGCGTCCGCGCCGCGAATATGACGCTGCACTTCTCGACCGCCAGCTCGACACCCTGCTCGACGCCTTCGACCTGAAAGAGCCGGTACATCTGGTCGGCTATTCCATGGGCGGCGCGGTGGCGACGATCTTCGCCGCGCAGCACCCCGAGCGCGTGGCCTCGCTCACCCTGATCGCCCCCGCCGGTCTGGGCGTCGCACAGGCAAGCCGCGCCGTCTCTCTTATGAGGGCCCCCGTCATCGGCGACTGGCTGGTCCGCGTGTTCGGTCCGCGCATGTTTGCAAAGACCGCCGAGCGGGAAGCGGCCAACGCGCCGCAGCCCTCCGATTTTATCGCCTCCTTCCGCCGGCAGCTTGCCTATCGCGGCTATGGCGAGGCGCTGCTCTCCACCATCCGCCACTATCCGCTGACCGGCGCCGGCGAATTCTATGCGACAGCCGGCACGGCGGGACGGCCCGTCCTCGTCATCTGGGGCGAGGCGGACAAGACCGTGCCTTTTGCCCATGCGCCCGAACTGGTCAGGCTGATGCCGCAGGCGACGCTCTATTCCTATCCGAATATCGGCCATGACATCGCCTATTCGCAGGCCCCGCTCGTCACCGGCCTGACGACGCAATTCCTGACGGGCCTGCGCGGCAGCGGCGCGACGCTGCGGCTGGTGCCCAGAGACTGAGGAGAGACCGAGGAGAGACCAAGGGCGGGCTTGCCGCCTCCCGCCGCGGGCCCTAAAACAAGGGCATCCCGAAAGCCTTTAAAAAGCGGAATTTATGGTCCCGATTGTCGAGGAGTTGCCCTGGCGCGCGCCGCATGAGCTGTTTCATGCGTTTGCGGCAGAGCCCTTCGCGCTTTTTCTGGATTCGGCAAGCGCCGCGCCCGGCAAGGATGCCCTCCGCCATGGCCGCTGGAGCTATATCGCACTCGATCCCTTCGACACCGTTCTGCTGCGCGCCACACCGGAAACCGACGCTTTCGGCGCGCTGAAAGAAAAACTCGCAAGCCTGCCCGAAACGCAGGGTGCACCGCATCTGCCTCCCTTTACCGGCGGTGCGGCGGGCTTTTTCGGCTATGGGCTTGCCCGCACGCTAGAGCGCCTGCCCCATGAGGAAGCGCCCTTCGCCACCGACGACCAGCACCTGCCCGACCTGGCGCTCGGGCTTTACGACACGGTGCTCGCCTTCGACATGACCAGCGAGCGTCTGCTTCTCGTCACCACCGGCCTGCCCGAGCCCGATCCGGAGAAGCGTACCTCCCGCGCCATGGACCGCGCCCGCGCCCTGCGCGCCCGCGTCGAGACCGCCGCGCCACCCCAACCGCCGCGCAAGGCATCCTCCCTGCCGCTCGCCTCGAATTTCACCCGCGCCGCCTATGAGACGGCCGTGCAGCGCGTGATCGACTACATCCATGCGGGCGATATTTTCCAGGCCAATCTCTCGCAACGCTTCGAGACGCGGCTGGGCGACGGCGACACGTCCTGGGATCTCTATCTGCGCCTGCGAGACGAAAGCCCCGCCCCCTTTGCCTGCTATTTCAATTTCGGCGAAGGCGAGATCGTCTCTTCCTCGCCGGAGCGCTTCCTGCGCGTGGACGGCGCCCATGTGGAAACGCAGCCCATCAAGGGAACGCGCCCGCGCGGGCACACGCCGGAGGAAGACCGTCGCCTTGCCGACGAACTTCTGGCCTCCGAAAAGGACCGCGCGGAAAATGTGATGATCGTCGACCTGCTGCGCAACGACATTTCGCGCGTCTGCAAGGATCATTCGGTAGTGGTGGAAAAGCTCTGCGCGCTGGAAAGTTTTTCCAATGTCCACCATCTCGTTTCCACCGTATACGGAGAGTTGCGCGAGGGAGAGAGCGCCGTGGACCTTCTCGCGGCCTGCTTCCCCGGCGGGTCCATTACCGGCGCCCCGAAGGTACATGCGATGGAGATCATCGCCGAGCTGGAGCCGACGACGCGCGGCCCCTATTGCGGCGCCATCGGCTGGCTCGGCGCGGATGGCGCGATGGACAGCTCCATCGCCATCCGGACCATGACGGCGAAGGACGGCCGCATCACCTTCCAGGCGGGCGGCGGCATCGTCGCGGATTCCGATCCGCATGAGGAATATCTGGAAACGCTGGACAAGGCCCGCGCCATGGCCCGCGCGCTCGGCCTGTCCGTCGATGCGCTTGCCGAAGAGGAAGCGCCCGCATGATCCTCCTCATCGACAATTACGACAGCTTCGTCCACAACCTCGCCCGCTATGTCGGCGAGCTGGGACTGGACCGCGACGTCGTCCGCCACGACGCAATCAGTGTGGAAGACGCCCTCGCCCGCCGCCCCGACGCCATCATCCTGTCACCCGGCCCCTGCGGCCCGGAAAGCGCCGGTATCTCCGTGCCGCTGGTTCGCGCCGCGGCGGAGGCGGGCATTCCACTGCTCGGCGTCTGCCTCGGCCATCAGGCCATCGCCGTCGCCTTTGGCGGCAGCGCGCCGCGCGCGGCAAAGCCCGTCCATGGCAAGCCGGCCCGCATCCATCATGACGGCACGGGCCTCTTCAAGGGCCTGCCGCAGGACTTCACCGCCGCGCGCTATCATTCGCTGCTGGCGGAACTCCCCGACACCGGCCCGTTGCGCGCCACCGCCCATACCGCCGACGGCGAACTCATGGCGCTCGCGCATGAAACCGCGCCGGTTTTCGGCGTACAGTTCCACCCTGAATCGGTCCTCACCGAACATGGACACGACCTCTTGGCGAACTTCCTCGACATCGCCGGACTGACCCCCACCCGCCTTGCGCGCAATGTCGTCGCGTCCCGGGAGAGCACGGCATGAAACTCTGGCTCAATCGCGCGTTGGTCGATGCAGGCGGCGCGCATATCGCGCCCAACGATCGCGGTTTCCTGCTGGGCGACGGGCTGTTCGAAACGCTGCTGGTGCTGGAGGGCCGCCCCGTGCTGATCGACGCGCATATCGCGCGGCTCGCCACGGCGGCGGAGATACTCCGCATTCCACTGCCGCTTTCGCCTGCCGCGCTGAAAACCGCCTGTGCGGACCTGCTGGCCGCCAATGCGCTCGACAGAGCGCCCCGCGCGTCGCTGCGCGTGACGCTGACCCGTGGCCCCGGCCCGCGCGGCATTGCCGTGCCGCCGGAAGTATCGCCCACGCTCCTCATCACCTCGGCCCCGGGCGCGGAACCGCCCGACAGCGTGCGCGCCGTCATCAGCACCATCAGGCGCAACACGAACTCGCCCGCCGCGCAGTTGAAGGCCCTGCCCTATCTGGACAATGTGTTCGCGAAGGAAGAAGCGAAACTCGCCGGAGCGGATGAAGCCATCCTGCTCGATACGCAAGGCCATCTCGCCTGCGCCAGTGTCGGCAATGTTTTCTTCTGGGAAGGCAAGAAGCTCGTCACGCCCGCGACCGACGGGCCCATCCTGCCCGGCATCACACGCGCAAGCGTATTGGCCCTTGCCCGCAAACTCGACATCGAGACGGAGGAAGGCCTGATCGCGCCGGACCGGCTCCTCAGGGCGGAGGGCATCTTCCTCACCAACAGCCTGACAGGGCTGCTGCCGGTCAAAAAAATGGATGGGCGGGAAATCCCCGCCCATCCTGAAACGCAAAGATTGTCAGACGCCTATGAGGCGTTTATTCGCCGACCGTGAAGTCGCGCCGCGCCGCCGTGATCGTCACGGTAAAGCCCGCGATCACATCGAAGAGGGTCAGCAGCACCAGCAGGAAGAAAGTGGTGTGGCCGAACTGCGGGAGCACGATGAATTCGATCAACGCGACCAGCAGCACCAGCATGGAAAGCGCATGATTGACGATGGTGGCCGCGCCCGTGCGCGTTGCGCCGATCAGTTCCAGGAACAGCAGGACGAGACCGATAAAGACGATGATATCATTGACCGAGATCGTCCAGATCGCACCGGAAACCAGCGCGACATTGAAAACCGGCTCCGCGAGATCGATACCCGTCAGGTAAACGAGCGCGTTATAGATGATGATGACCAGCGCCATCAGCGGAAAAGTGCCCAACATGTGATCCCCTCTCTAGAACCCTGTGACTTTGCCGAAGCCATAAAAAACGTGGCCGTCCGGAATGCGCTTTCTGCCCCTCGCATTCCTCGACTGTGCCACACTAGCACAACAGAAGGGTGAAACCCCACCGGCAACCGAAACAGGGTTACCGGACAAAGCGAGCCAACCATGACAAAAATTCCGGCCTGTTTTTCAGAGACTTATGCCGCAGCCCGCGCGAAATTCCTCTCAGCTGCCAAGGCGGCGGGCGCGACACTCGAAACATATGAACACCCGGCAAAGGGCCCCGGCGGCGGAACGCTGGCCACCGATGTCGCCCGGATCGGCCCGGCGGATGCAGAATCCGTCATCGCGCTTGGCGCGGGTACGCATGGCGTGGAGGGCTATTGCGGTTCGGGGCTTCAGATCGCGCTGCTGGAAACCGGTTTTGCCGACAGGCTGCCCGAGGGCGCTGCCCTCGTTCTCATCCATGCGATCAACCCGTTCGGCTTCGCCTGGAGCCGCCGCGTCAATGAGGACAATGTCGACCTCAACCGCAATTTCATCGATCACGATGCGCCGTACCCGGAAAATCCCGGCTATGAGGAACTGAAAGACGTCATCAACCTGCCCGACCTCGAGCCCGGAACCGTCAAGCAGGCGCAGGAGAAACTTCTCGCCTATGCGGAGAAAAACGGCTTCCCCGCGCTTCAATACGCGATGAGCGCCGGGCAATACGCCCATCCCGGCGGCGTACAGTTCGGCGGCAATGGACCGACATGGTCGCATCTCACGCTGAAGGACATCGTCCGGAAACATTTCGCACCGGCGGAGCGCATCGTCTTCATCGACTTCCACACCGGCCTCGGTCCCCGCGCACATGGCGAGATCATCAGCACGGCGACGCCCGACAGCCCGACCTACAAGCGCATGACGGACCTCTGGGGTGACGAGGTTATCTCCACGAAAGCGGAAGGCTCCGTCTCGTCCAATATTGCGGGATCGATCACCGATTTTCTGGCGGAGGAACTGGAAGGCAAGGCGCTCGCCGCCTGCGGCCTCGAATTCGGCACGCTGCCCATTACCGACGTCTCCTTCGCCCTGCAGGCCGACAACTGGCTCTGGCAGCATGGCGGCGCGGAGAACCCGCGCGCGCAGGAAGTCGGCGCGATCATCCGGGGCGCGTTCTACCTCGATGAGGACGACTGGAAGGAAGAGGTCTTCAAACGCGCCGAGGAAGTGGCCGTGAAGGGGCTCAAAGGGCTGGAATAGCGGAAGTCCCAAACCACATCGTCATTGCGAGAAGCGAGGCGACGAAGCTATCCCGTTCTACGCCTGCCGCCTCTGGATTGCCGCGCGCCCTGACGGGCGCTCGCAATGACGGATGAACGAAGAGCCGCGAACGAAAAACGCCGGCGCCCTTTCGGGAACCGGCGTTTCGAATTCTTCAGATCCTGATGGATCAGAAATCGTCCTTCGGCTTCAGCACCTGACGGCCGCGATACATACCGCTCTTCAGGTCGATATGATGCGGACGGTGCAGCTCGCCGCTGTCGGGATTTTCGACATAGGCCTGCTGCTTCAGCGCATCGGCCGAACGGCGCATGCCGCGCTTGGACGGGGTTACTTTCCTCTTCGGAACGGCCATGGCTCTAGCTCCAGTTGGTTTAAATCTGTCAAAGGCGGCTCTCAGCGCCGGCCCGAAAACGGGATGGGCCGGTGCGGGCTGCCTGCCTCCGCCAGATTTTGAAATCGGCTTGCCCCGCCCGGAAAACCACTTCCCCCGGGCAATCGGCAATTTGGACGGGCTTATACAGGCAAAAGGGGGCAAAAGTCCATGCCCCCCTGACGCTTCGTCGCTATTTTGCGCGAATCCCTGCCGCAGCCCTCAGTTGAAGGCCACCACCGCGCAATCGGAGCCCGGAATACCGGCCCTTGCACAGGCCGCGCGGGCGTCCCGCTCGCTGGCGAAACCGCCCATCCGGACCCTGTGGAAGCGCTCGCCGCCGACATCCGCTTCTTCGATGAAAATCCGCTCATCGCCCTGGAGGTCGGCTTTCTTACCCGAAAGGTCCAGATAGCGCCGGGTCGCCGCGCCGATGGACTGATAGGAACCGAGCTGCACATAAAAGCGCGCTTTGCCGGAACGCGCGCTCGCGGGCGCGGCGGGCTCCAGGCTCGCGACCTGCACCCCGCGATCCGTGAACGGGCGCACCGAGGGACGCGCCAGGGGCACGGCCGGCGATGCGTTGATGGAACCGGTAATGAGCCGGTCGTCGGCGTCCGCAGGCTCGCTGCGAACGGCGGCAACCCGCACAGGCGCCCGGCGAACAGGTTCGCTGCGCGGCCTGGGCGCCGGGCTTACCGCCCGAACGGGCCGCCAGGGCCTCGGCTTCGGCAGAACACGGGCATCGGCGACATGAACCGGCACCTCGACCGTGCGCTCCACAAGGCGGTTCATCCCCGCCGTGTCATAGCGCTCTCCCGCCTCATGCGAGGCGGTCTCGCGCTGCCAGACGAAAATCGCGATCAGCATGGCGCCGAGAAACAGCCAGAAACGTTCGCGCCGAACCTTATCCCGAAACATGATCGAGCCCCCAAATTGCCCATACGCCCCGAAGGGCCATGGCGGGAGACTCGGTCAATATAGTTAATAAAAACTGTATCTTTATAGGACAGAATCACACGTCGGCGATTTGCGGCCTCAGGCGTTGAGCAGGCTGTCCGCCTCGTGGAAGGGGGCGCCCAGCGCCTCCGCCACCGCCGCATAGGTGAGCTTGCCCTCATAGACATTGAGCCCGGCCTTGAGATGCGGGTTGTCGGCGAGCGCCTGACTATACCCCTTGTCGGCCAGCGACAGGGTGAAGGGGAGCGTGGCGTTATTGAGGGCGAAAGTGGAGGTCCGCGCCACGGCCCCCGGCATATTGGCGACGCAGTAATGCACCACCTCATCCGTCACATAGGTGGGATCGGCATGGGTGGTGGCATGAGAGGTCTCGAAGCAGCCGCCCTGGTCGATGGCGATGTCGACGAGCACGGAGCCCTTCTTCATCTTCTTGACCATCTCCCCGGTGACGAGCTTGGGCGCCGCCGCGCCCGGCACCAGCACCGCGCCAATGACGAGATCGGCGCCCAGCACATATTCCTCGATGGCATCCACCGTCGAATAGATGGTGTTGAGCATCGGGCCGAACTGCATGTCGAGCTCGTAGAGGCGGTGCAGGTTGATGTCGATTACCGTCACATGCGCCTCGAGCCCCATCGCCATGCGCGCGGCATTGGTACCAGCCACGCCGCCGCCCAGCACGACGACGCGGCTGGCGGCCACGCCCGGCACGCCGCCCAGCAACATGCCGCGACCGCCCTGGGCTATCTCAAGGCAGTGGGCACCGGCCTGAATGGACATGCGGCCCGCCACTTCGGACATGGGCGCAAGGAGAGGGAGACCGCCGCGCGCATCGCTCACCGTTTCATAGGCGATGGCGACGCAGCCCGATTCCATCAGACCGCGGGCCTGCTCGGGATCGGGCGCCAGATGCAGATAGGTGAAGAGGATCTGGCCCTCGCGCAGCATCTTCCATTCAGAGGGCTGCGGCTCCTTCACCTTCACGATCATCTCGGCGCGTTCGAAAATTTCTTCCGGCGTCGCGACGATTTCCGCGCCGGCCGTTTCATAGTCGCTGTCGAACAGACCGATGCCGAGCCCGGCATCCTTCTGCACCATCACCTGGTGCCCGTGATGAACGGCTTCGCGCACCGCGGCGGGCGTCATGCCCACACGGTACTCATGGACCTTGATTTCCTTGGGGACACCGATACGCATGAACGTAACCTCTGGGCTCTGGGGTGAGACGGCCTTGATCTGTAGGGATGAGGTTACGCGCCCGCACACGGCCCACCAAGATGCCGGGAATACGAAATTTCATCGTCGCGTTTATGATGTTAAACATTAAGCGCCCTTTCAGGCCCTTTCCGCGCGACCGGGACCTATTTACTAAACACCCCGGCGGCAGCCGCATCGACCCTGTGAAGTCAGCTCCCCGAGGTCCGACACTGCGAGTTCCGATCCCATGCCTTCAACGCCCTATCGCTTCGACGAGACGCTCCGCCGCCTTATGGCCGACAGGCTTGCCGCCTTCCGTCCCGAAAGTCCCGCATCGGCGGAGCTGAAACAGGCCGCCGTCGCCATCGCGGTCGCCCCGATGCAAAAAGACGGGCCCGGCGGGAAAGACGAGGCGGGCTTCCTGCTCACCCGCCGCGTGCCGCGCCTTTCGTCCCATGCGGGCCAATGGGCGCTGCCCGGCGGACGGCTCGACCCCGGCGAAGACGCCGTCGCGGCGGCGCTGCGCGAAATGCGCGAGGAGATCGGCCTCGCCCTGCCGCATGACCATGTGCTGGGACGGCTCGACGCCTATCCCACGCGGTCGGGCTATGAGATCACGCCCGTGGTGATCTGGGCGCCGGACCTGTCGGACATGGCGGCGAACCCCTCGGAGGTCGCCTCCATCCATCATTTCGGATTGCGCGAATTCGACCGGGATGGCTCGCCGGAATTCATCGACATCCCCGAAAGCGAAAGACCCGTCATCCGCCTCCATATCGGCGCGTCGCATATTCATGCGCCCACCGCGGCCATGCTCTACCAGTTCGCCGAAGTGGCACTGCGCGGCCGCGACACCCGCGTCGCCCGCCTGGAACAGCCCGTCTGGGCCTGGAAGTGAAAATGAAAACGCCGCCGGGACCCTGTCCGGCGGCGCGCAGGATGCACGGTTTGCGATGCCCGTCAGATGACGTTGTGGCCAAGATCGGGGTCGAAGCCGTTTTTGAGCCCGGCCGGGCGGGCTTCGGCCCGTGCCCAGACCTTTTCATGGAAATAGAAGACCACCGTGTTCACCAGCGGCTCGATCAGCGCCACACCCGTGGCGATTTCGACCGATCCCGTGAGCGTATAGGTCACGCCGAAGCCGACGCTGAAATGCAGGCAGGCGAAGGTCAGAGTCTTGGCAAGCGAACGCATCTCTATCTCCATCCGTAAGACGCACGGGACCTCATATCCCGGCCTCATGGACTAGATAATAATTAGTCTCATTCTAATTTGCAAGAAGAATGAGGCGCCTTTTTGAGCGCGATCGCCGGCCCCCGTCATACCGCAGTGCCGCATTCCGCTTGCCCGTCCCCCCGCTTCCGGTGCTAGGCTCGATATCGACGATTACCGGGCGGGCGCCGTTATCTCTCAATCGACCTCTCACCCGATCATGGTAGAAGCCTGCCCCGCAGGGTCATCGCGAGCCTGCCGGGCACAACATTTCGAGCATGTGCATGTCTGAAGCCGCAATGACCCTTTCCTCGCCTGCCGACCAGGCAGACCGGCAACCGATCATCGAGATCAATAGCGTGTCCAAGGTCTTTCCCGGCGGGGTGAAGGCGGTCGACAATGCCAATGTCACCATTGATCGGGGCGAGTTCTTCGCCCTTCTGGGGCCGTCGGGCTGCGGCAAGACCACGCTTTTGCGCATGCTGGCCGGTTTCGAGACGCCCAGCCATGGCGAGGTTCTCATCGATGGCCAGAACATGGCGGATGTCGCGCCGAACAAACGCCCGGTGAACATGGTGTTCCAGTCCTACGCGGTCTTTCCGCATATGACGGTCGAACAGAATGTGGGCTACGGCCTCAAAATGGATGGCCGGCCCGCGGGCGAAATCAAAACGCGCGTGTCCGACGCGCTCGACCTCGTGAAACTCGGCGGCTACGGCAAGCGCAAGCCCGACGAACTGTCCGGCGGCCAGCGCCAGCGCGTCGCGCTCGCCCGCGCGCTGGTGAAACAGCCCTCCGTGCTGCTGCTCGACGAACCGCTTTCCGCGCTCGACGCCAAGCTGCGCGAAGCCATGCAGCTCGAACTCGTCCGCCTGCAGAAGACCGTCGGCATCACCTTCGTCGTGGTGACGCACGATCAGTCCGAGGCGCTGTCCATGGCCGACCGCATCGCCGTGATGAGCGACGGCCTGGTGCGCCAGATCGCCTCGCCGCAGGAGCTTTACGAAAACCCGCACAACAAGTTCGTCGCCGACTTCATCGGCACGATCAATATGCTGGACGCGAAAGTGACGCCGGCCGGCGAAGGCCGCGTGAAGGTCCACGCCGCGCCGCTGGACGAATTCGAAATTGCGGGCGACGTGCAGGGCGACCTCACCATGGCGATCCGGCCGGAAAAGATTTTCGTGGCCGACAAGCCCGAAGAAATCCGCAATCCCGAAGACACCGTCGTCATCAAGGGCAAGGTCGGCGAAGTCGCCTATTACGGCAGCTATTCCAACATCTTCTTCGAGATCGGCGACGGCAAACGCCTGCTCGCCGATATCGGCAATATCAGCCGCGACATCGAGGAATTCACCTTCTCGCCGGGCGAGGAATACTGGCTCTACTGGCGCAAGGAAGACGTGCTGCTGCTCGACGACTGAGCCTCCGGGCGTGAGCCGGCAAGGATTGGGCCGGCTGGATAAGCCGCCTAGCGGTCGGGCTTGTAGCCCTCGGGCAGTTTGCCCTCGTCGCTGAGACGCTTGATCTCGCGCACGATCTTCTCGATCCGCAGCAGCGGCATGATTTCGTCGAGCAGGCGAATGCCCCGCGCGGCGAGCTGTGCCGCCTCTTCCTGGTCGAGCCTGTCGCCCACACTCTCATAGAAAGTGACGACCGCCCGGCGCGCCAGCACGTCGGTCAGCTCCGCATAGATGCCATAGGTGTCGACTTCATAGCCGACTTCCGGCGTGAACCCTTCCCGGCGGCCTTGCGCAACAAGCTCCACCAGCCGCGCATTGCGGCTGTTGAGCCATTCTTCGCCGTCATATTCGTCCACATGCAGAAAGCCGACCTCGACGAGGCGGCGCAGTTCCTCCTCGCTGAGGCCCGTACTGTCACGCACTTCCGCGAAACGCCGCGGCTCCAGATTGCGCGGATCGGCGACCAGCGGCCCGAGCAGGTTTTCCAGCCCGATCAGCTGCTCGATGCCGCGCTGGGGCCGCGCATCCTGTGCGCTGACGATGGTCTTGATGACGCTGAGGGGGAGGAAGCGCTCGGTCTGCAGGCGGCGGATCAGCTTCAGCCGCTCGACATGCCCCTGATCGTAGCGCGCCACATTCCGCTTGGGGCGGTCGGGCTCGTGCAGCAGGCCTTCGCGGATGTAAAAGCGGATCGTCTCCCGGCCGACGCCCGTCTCCTTCTCGAGTTCCTTCATCTTCATCAGATGAGCGCAGTCCTTTTGTGGTCTTTCTCTACGCAATTCGTAGACGGGGGGAATTCACCCCTCCGCGCGGTATCCGTCAAGGAAAAGCCGCACGGCGGCATCCACCGTATAGCCGATGCGCTGCGGAGTTGCCGTGTCGATCACGCTGATCTGGCGCAGCATGTCGAATTCGCCCTTGCACAGCATGATGAACTGCGTCGCGGCCAGCTCGGTGTCGGCAATATCGAGCTCCCCGGCCTCCACCCGCCGCTTCAGATAGCCGGCAAGCTGCGCTTTCATGCGCCGGGGGCCGTTTTCATAAAAGACATGGCCAAGCTCGGGAAACTTGCCCGATTCCGCCGTAATCAGCCGCCGGAGCGCACAGGCCGCCTCGCTCAGGATGAAGTCCACGAAATGGCGGCCGAAGGCGGGCAGGATCTCGACAGCCGGCCCGTCCCCGTTCAGCACCTCGAAGGCGGTCCCGCCCTGGGTATGGCACTGGCGCTCCGTCACGGCGGCGAAAAGCGCTTCCTTGTTGGAAAAATAGACGTAAAGCGTGCCCTTGGAGACGCCCGCCTCGCGCGCGATGAGAGACATGCTGGTGCCCTCATAGCCATTGGCGAGGAAGGCCCGCCGCGCGCCCGCGAGAATCTGGGTGCGCTTGGCCGATTCCACCTCGGCGGCTTGCGCGCCATCGCTCTCCAAAACGTCCTCACTCGCGTCCAAATCCGGCATTTTTCCTTCCAGACCCATATTGACCGAACCGTTCAGTCATTTTCTCTATTGAAAATGAACAATGTCGGTGCATATTTCAAGCCTGTTGACCGACCGGTTCGATTTTGAGGTCCTTTATGAGTACGCGCCAGCGCATCTTCGCCGGGCTTGGCGGCCTGTTCGCCCTTGCCGCCATTGTCTACACCATCCTGTGGTTCACCAGCTTCCGCTACTATGAGAGCACCGATAATGCCTATGTGCATGCGGATATCTCGGTGATCTCGCCCAAAGTCTCCGGCTATCTCGCCTCGGTGGACGTGACCGACAACGCCTATGTCCATAAGGGCGATGTGCTGGCCACCATCGAGCCGCGCGACTTCGAAATCGCCAAGGCCGAGGCCGAAGCCCAGCTTGAAACCCAGAAATCGGCCATCGCCACCATTGCCGAACAGGTCGAGGCCGCCAGGGCCGATGCGGAAAGCGCGAAGGCCAATGTCGCCTCCGCCGACGCACAGGCGCTGCGCGCCCGGACCGATTACCGGCGCTACGAAAAGCTCGCCCGGCGGGACTTCGCCAGCCGCCAGAAGCTCGATTCCGCCAACGCCGACATGAAATCCGCCAACGCCGCGCTCGCCGCCGCAAAGGCAAAGCTCCACGCCGCCACCACGCAGATTGCCGTGTTGAAGGCACAGAAAGTCCAGCAGGAAGCACGGCTGAAGCAGGTTCAGGCCGATCTCGACCAGGTAAACCGGAACCTCGCCTATACCGTCATCCGCGCGCCGGTGGACGGTGTGATCGGCAACCGCCACATGGATGTCGGCCAGCTCGTGCAGCCCGGCAACCAGCTCGCCTCCCTCGTGGCGCTGCCGCATGTCTATGTCGATGCGAATTTCAAGGAAACGCAGATCGAGAACATGAAGGTCGGACAGACCGCGACCATCGTCGCCGATGCCTGGCCGGATACCGAGATCAAGGGCACCGTCGAAAGCTTCTCGCCCGCCAGCGGCCAGGTCTTCAGCCTGCTGCCCGCCGAGAACGCGACCGGCAATTTCACCAAGATCGTGCAGCGCGTGCCTGTGCGCATCGCACTGCCCGACGGGAACAAGCTTGCCGGATATCTGCGGCCCGGCCTGTCCGTCACCGTCACCGTGGACACGCGGACCGGCGACGGCAGCCAAGCCGCCAGTGCAACCGGCAACGCAAATGGCGTTTTCGGCACCGCGCCCGAAAAGCATCGCGCGCTGGCGGAATCCCGCTAGGCGATGCTGAGGGGAACGCGACATGGCAAGTCTCGACACAACCGATGACGGCGGCGCCGGCGAGTTTTCCGCCCGGCGCGTGGCGGGCTTCATGTTCATGGTCGTCGGCATGTTCATGGCGATCCTGGACATCCAGATCGTCGCAAGCTCCATCGGCGACATTCAGGCCGGACTTTCCGCCAGCACCGAAGAAATCAGCTGGGTCCAGACTTCCTATCTGATCGCCGAAGTGGTGATGATCCCGATGTCGGGCTGGCTGTCCCGGCTCCTGTCCACACGCTACATCTTCGTGATCTCCGCGGGCGGCTTCACATTCATGAGCCTGCTCTGCGCCACCGCGACCAATATCGAGACGATGATCGTCTATCGCGCGCTGCAGGGCTTTATCGGCGGCGCCATGATCCCGTCGGTCTTCTCCGCCGCCTATGGCAGTGTCTTCCCGCCGGAAAAGCGCGCCAATGTCTCGGTGATGATCGGGCTTGTCGTGACGCTCGCGCCCACCATCGGCCCGACACTGGGCGGCTACATCACCGATGCGCTGTCATGGCACTGGCTGTTCCTCATCAATGTCATTCCCGGCATCGTCGTCGCCACGGCGGTATGGTTCCTCGTCGATCTCGACAAGCCCGATTTCTCGCTCCTGAACAAGATCGACCTGGCCGGCATCGGCCTGATGGCGCTCTTTCTCGGCTCGCTCGAATATGTGCTGGAGGAAGGGCCCCGCAACGACTGGCTCAAGGACAACACCATCTGGTGGTTCAGCGTCGTCTGCGTCATCTCCGGCGCCTATTTCATCGCCCATGTGCTGACGCGCGACGACCCGATCGTCGACCTCAAGGCCTATCGCAATGCGAATTTCGCGATCGGTTCGCTGCTGAGCCTCTTCCTCGGCGTCGGTCTTTACGGCCTGACCTATCTCTATCCGCTCTTCCTGTCGGAAGTGCGGGGCCTGAGCGCCAGCCAGATCGGTCAGATCATGTTCGTGACCGGCATCTGCCAGTTCTTGTCCGCGCCGCTCGCCGGCATTCTGAGTCAGAAAGTCGATATCCGCGTGCTGATTTCCATCGGCTTCGGCATGCTCGCCATTTCCAACTACCAGATGCTCGGCATCACTTGGGAATGGGGCTTCGACCAGCTCTTCTGGCCGCAGGTCATTCGCGGGATCGGCCTCATGTTCTGCATCGTGCCGGTGAATACGCTGGCGCTCGGCACGCTCTCGCCCGAACAGCTCAAGAATGCGAGCGGCCTTTACAATCTGATGCGCAATCTCGGCGGCGCGCTCGGCCTTGCCGTCATCAACACGGTGCTGATCAACCGCATCGACCTTCACAAGGACCGGCTGCGCGACTTCTTCGTGCATGGACGCGCCGCGACCGATCAGGCGCTGGCCGGGCTTCAGGCCCATATCGGCCAGACGCCGGGCATCGACGCCCCGCTTGCGGCCGTGAAAGAGCTCTACGGGCTGATGACGCGCGACGCGACCGTGATGGCCTTCGCCGACTGCTTCTTCGTCCTGACGATCTGCTTTGCCGCCATGCTTCTGACCATGCCGATCCTGAAGAAGCCCGAAATCATCGGTGGCAGCGGCAGCAGCGGCGGCGGGGATGGCGGCGGCCACTGACGCCGCGAGGAATTTTGTTCGCACCTCTCCCCACCGTGTCCCCTCCACGGCGGCGCGAACAAAAAGGGCGGAGCAGCCCGGCTGCTCCGCCCTTCGACTTTCAGATGACAGCGAACGCGATCAGAGGCGTTCGACGATCGTCACATTGGCAAGCCCGCCGCCTTCGCACATGGTCTGCAGGCCGTAGCGCTTGTTGTTGTTCTTCAGCGCATAGATCAGCGTCGACATGAGCTTGGTGCCCGACCCGCCCAGCGGATGGCCGAGCGCGATGGCGCCGCCATTGACGTTGAGACGCTCCGGATCGGCGCCCGTCTTCTGCAGCCAGGCCATCGGCACGGAGGCGAAGGCTTCGTTGACTTCGAAGATGTCGATGTCATCGATCTTCATGCCCGCGCGCTTCAGCGCCTGCTCGGTGGCCGGGATCGGCGTTTCGAGCATGACGACCGGATCGCCGCCCGTCACATGCATGTGATGGACACGCGCCAGCGGCGTGAGGTTGTGGCGCTTCAGCGCTTCCTCGCTGACGACCAGCACGCCCGAGGCGCCGTCGCAGATCTGCGAGGAGGAGGCAGCCGTCAGCGCGCCGCCCTCGACCAGAAGCTTCACACCCTGAATGCCTTCAAGGCTTGCATCGAAGCGGATGCCTTCATCCACCTTGTGCATTTCCTTGGAGCCGTCTTCCAGCGTCACTTCCACCGGCACGACTTCCTCGTCGAAGGCACCGGCCTGCGTCGCCTTGATGGCCTTCTGGTGGCTCTGGAAGGAGAACTCGTCGAGCTGATCCTTGGACAGGCCGTATTTCTTCGCAATCATCTCCGCGCCCGCGAACTGCGAGAACTGCACGTTCGGGTATTTCTCGACGATCTTCGGGCTCATGTAATTGCCGAAGCCGTTCTTGGCCGGAAGCGCGGCGGACAGGCCCATCGGCACACGCGTCATGCTTTCGACGCCGCCCGCGAGCACCATGTCCATCGCGCCCGACATCACGGCCTGCGCCGCGAAATGAAGCGCCTGTTGCGACGACCCGCACTGGCGGTCCACCGAGGTCGCCGGCACATGTTCCGGCAGCTTGGAGGCGAGCACCGCGTTACGCGCGATGTTGATCGCCTGTTCGCCGACCTGGCCCACGCAGCCGAAGATCACATCTTCCACTTCGCCGCCATCGACACCGGACCGCTCCACGAGCGCGTCGATCACCGCGCCGCCGAGATCGGCCGGATGCCAGTCCTTGAGACGACCGCCCTTGCGGCCACCGGCCGTGCGCGCGGCTGCTACGATATATGCTTCAGCCATTTCCTCATCTCCTTCGAGTGCTTGGTGACACCGGCAAAGGCCCGCGCCACACCGCCTGTTTCGTCTGTTTTTACAGGCACTATGCCATTCTTTTCCGCGCCATCTTGTACATGGAATCGCTCTTGTCCAGCCCCGCATGGCTGGCCTATCGTCCTTCCCGGCACTGAAAAACGCGCCGCAGGGAATTGACGCAACGTAACCGCCGCGCCCATCCGGAATACGAACCGAAACAAAAATCCCGGTCCCGATTGCGGCACGCTGAAGCCGAGGAAACCCCAGCCATGTTCGAAAATGCAGATCGCAAAACGATCGACAATGCCGTTGCCGATCCGAAGACCTATGCCCATCCGGACCGCTATCACGAGCTCTTTACCTGGCTCAGGAAGAACGATCCCGTGCGCTGGGTGGAACCGGAGGGATACCGGCCTTTCTGGGTGGTGTCGAAGCATGCCGACATTATGGAAGTCGAGAGGCAGAACGACATCTTCCTCAACGACCCGCGCCTGACGCTCCAGACCATCGAGACGGAACAGGCGGTGCTCGACTATACCGGTGGCGACCACCACATCGTCCGCTCGCTGGTGGACATGGACAATCCGGACCATCGCAACTATCGCGGGCTCACACAGGCATGGTTCATGCCGCCGAACCTCAAAAAGCTCGAAAGCGATATCGGCGATCTCGCCCGCATGTATGTAGACCGGATGGAGGCCCTCGGCGGCGAATGCGACTTCGTGTCGGAAGTCGCGGTCTGGTATCCCTTGCGCGTCATCATGACGGTGCTGGGCGTGCCGGCGGAAGACGAAGCCTTCATGCTGAAGCTGACGCAGGAACTTTTCGGCTCCACCGACCCGGACATGAAGCGCGACGAGAACACCGACTTCAACAACACGGTCGCCGACTTCTTCAATTACTTCACCGCCATCACCGAAGACCGCCGCAAGAACCCGCGCGACGATGTGGCGACCGTCATCGCCAATGCGACCATCGACGGCGAACCCATCGGCCATCTGGAAGCGATGTCCTATTACGTCATCGTCGCCACGGCGGGTCACGACACGACAAGCTCCTCCACCGCGGGCGGGCTCCATGCGCTGCTGGAAAACCCGGGCGAATTCGCCAAGCTCCGCGCCAACCCGGAAGAGATGCTGCCCAAGGCGGTGGACGAATTCATCCGCTGGTCGACGCCCGTGAAGCACTTCTTCCGCACGCCGAACGCGGAATACGAACTCCGTGGGCAGAAGATCAAGCCGGGCGAAAACATGATGATGTGCTACTGGTCGGCCAATCGGGACGAGGACGTGTTCGAGGATCCCTTCACCTTCCGCATCGACCGCTCGCCCAACAAGCATGTCGCTTTCGGCTATGGCGCGCATCTCTGCCTCGGCCAGCATCTGGCCAAGATGGAAATTCGCTCGCTCTACAAGGAACTGCTGAGCCGGCTCGACCATATCGAACTGGCCGGCGACCCCGCCTGGGTGCAGGCCTCCTTCGTGAGCGGGCTGAAACGCCTGCCGATCCGCTATTCGATGAAGAAGAAAGCGGCCTGACGGCCCTACTTGCCTGAACGCGGGGAGGGCCTATTCTCTCGTCCAATCACGAGAAAGGGCCCTTCCGCGAAATGGCAAAGCAGGACACCACGCTTTCGCAGCAAATCTACGATCTCGCCATCGGCGAGGACGCCGCGCGCCTCTGCCGCGACATTCCCGAAGCCGCCTGCCACGAACAGCCCCGCAATTTCGTCCGTACCACGCTGTCCCAGGCGATGAGCCAGATTTCCGACGGTCTGGTAAACCCCAAGACCGTGCTGCCCTGGCTGCTCGCCGCCATCGGCGCGCCCACCTTCATGGTGAGCCTGCTGGTGCCGATCCGCGAGGCGCTGGCGCTCTTCCCGCAATTGATCGTCGGCAGCGTGGTGCGCCACTTCGCCGTCCGCAAATGGTTCTGGGTCGGCGGCGCCATTGCGCAAGGGCTGGCGGCGCTGGCCATGGCCGCAATCGTGCTCGCCGGTTTCGGCGGCACCGCCACGGGCTGGGGCATCATCGTGCTCCTCACCCTGCTGAGCCTTGCCCGCGGGGTGTCCTCCGTCGCCTCCAAGGACACGCTCGGAAAGACCGTCTCCAAAAACCGCCGCGGCCGCGTTTCCGGCTATGCCACGCTGATCGGCGGCATCGTCACGGCCTGTGTGGGCGCCGCCGTCGCCCTGATACCGGAACTGCGCGAGCGTCAGGACGTCATACTGGCGCTGATCGCAGCGGGCGGCGCGTTCTGGATCGGGGGCGGTCTCATCTTTGCCGGTGTGGAGGAAGTCCCCGGCGCGACGGAAGGCGGCGTCGGCCTGATGGACAGCCTGAACGAAATGCGCGGCATCCTGTTCAGGGACCGCGAATTCCGCCACTTCCTCACCGCGCGCATATTGCTTTTGAGTTCTGCGCTCGCCGCGCCGATTTATGTCTCCATCGCGCATGAAGCAACAGGAGGCTCACTGGCGAGCCTCGGCCTGCTGATGGCGGCAACCGGCGTTGCCGGTGCGGTCAGCTCCTCCATCTGGGGCTCGCTCGCCGACCGCTCCAGCCGCATGGCCATGGGGCTCGGCTCCGCCATTGCGGGCATCCTTGCCGCCGTCATCGCCATGCTCTGGATCTTCATGCATTCGGCACTGGCGCACCCGCTGGTGCTGGTGGCCGCGCTCTTCATCCTCTCCATCGCCCATGCGGGCATCCGCATCGGCCGCAAGACACAGCTCGTGGACATGGCGACCTCGGAAACCCGCGCGCAATATACCGCGCTCGCCAACACGCTGATGGGGTTCGCACTGCTCGTCTATGGCGCGATACTGGGTGCTATCCTGAGCTTCAGTACGCTGGCGGCGCTGATCTTCCTGTCCGCCTCCGCGCTGGCCGGAACCGCCCTCTCCTTCGCGCTCAGAAACGTACAGGAATGAGCGGTCAGGCCGCCGCCTGCATCCCTGCCCGCCCGGTCTTGAGATAGGCCGCCCACGCCGTCAGCAGCGAGGCGGGCTCGCCCGTGCCGAACACATAGCGGTCGGGCCGGACCAGCATGGCCGGCGCATCGCCCATCAGGGCGAGGAAGGGCTCCACGCCCTCTCCCTCATGCTCGTCCAGCGCGACGATTTGCATATCGCCCGTGTCGGCCGGTGCATCGGCGCGTTTCGCCACGACGAGGAGAGGCGACATGCCCAAGGCCCTGTCGGGCCGCTCGCCCGCCTTGCCGATAAGAGCGGGCGCCACCGCGCCGCCGCCCTCGATCACGCCGGACGCCATCCCCCGCAGGGTCGGCGTCGCATCGAAACGCTCCGCTTCCGGCTTTTGCATCATGCCCGCATCGCGCGCGGCGGCCTCCGCCTCGTCCTGCGTGCAAACGATCCTGCCCATGGAAACCGCCATCTCCGTGATGTCACGCACATGCGGCTCGCGCTCCGGCTGGAAACTGTCGAGCAACGCCTGATCCGCCTCACCCTTGATGACGGCGGCGAGCTTCCAGCCGAGATTTGCCGCATCGCGTGCGCCCGAACACAGCCCCTGCCCCATGAAGGGCGGCATCTGATGCGCAGCATCGCCCGCCAGGATCACATGGCCGTCGCGCCAGCGTTCCGCGAAAACGGCATGGAAGCGATAAACCGCCCGGCGCTCCACGCTCAGGCTCTTCGGATCGGCAAAGGGCGCGATCATCGCGTCGATCGCTTCATCCGTCATCACCTCTTCCGGCGTCTCGCCCTCCAGCAGCATGAACTCCCAGCGATGCCGCCCCGGCGCCATCGGCATGGAGGTGACCGGCCGCGCCGGATCGCAATGCTGCAAGCCAATGGTGGAAAGCCGCGTGGTGCCGTTTTTCAGCAGTGTGTCGATGACGAGCCAGGGTTCGTCGAACCCCATATCGTCGAGACCGATACCGGCAAGACGCCGCACCGTGCTCTGCCCGCCATCGCACCCGACGAGATAGCGCGCGGCGATCTGCGTTTCGCCGTCCGGCCCTTCGATCTCGGCGGTCACGCCGTCGGGACCGTCCGTATAGCCAACAAGCGACACGCCGAGGCGGACAGACGCACTGGGTTCGGCGGAAAGCACCTCGCGCAAGGCGATCTCCAGCGTCGGCTGATGGAACATGGAGGTATAGGGCCAACCCGTATCGGCGAGCGCGGCCCGCGGACGGAAGCCCAGCAGCAGCTCGCCCTTTGCATTGCGAAATTCATAGGAGGAAAGCGGCTGGCTGTTTCCTGCGACCGCCTCCGCACCGCCTGCGAGATCCAGAAGGCGCATGGTCTCATGATCGAGATGCGCGGCGCGCGGCATCGGATAGACCTCATCCGTCTTTTCGACGACCGTCACCTTTACACCCGAGCGTGCGAGATAGACGCCCAGCGCAGCACCCACGGGCCCAAGGCCCGCAATCAGAACATCTGTCTTGTCCATCTGCTTCCTCCCGATATCGGTCAGCCGATAATGGTTTTCTTTTTCTGTGCGACGACCTTGTTCTCGATGGCGCCGAGGCCTTCCACCTCCACACGCACCACGTCGCCTTCCACGAGGAATTGCGGCGGCTTCATCGCCCCGCCCACGCCCGACGACGTGCCGCTGAAGATCACGTCGCCCACATCGAGCGTGAAGGCGGTGCTTAGTTCGACGATCTGGTCGAAGCAGTTGAAGATGAGGTGCTTGGTGTTGGAGTTCTGACGCAGCTCGCCATTCACCCAGCACTTGATGTCGAGCGCATGCGGATCGGGCACTTCGTCCGCTGTGGTGATCCACGGGCCGATGGGGCCATGCGTGTCGAAGGACTTGCCCATGGTCCAGGCATTTGCGCGCAGCTGCCAGTCGCGCACGCTCACATCGTCGCCCACGAAGTAGCCTGCAATCACCTCATGCGCACGCTCCTTCGGCACATCCTTGCAGCGCTTGCCGATCACGAAACACATCTCCGCCTCGTAATCGAGCAGCGAGGAAACCTCGGGCAGTTCGATGGGCGCGTAGGGCGCATTGATGCAATTGTGCTGCTTGGTGAACCAGATCTGGTGCTTGGGCACTTCCATGCCAGATTCTTCGACATGGTCCATATAGTTGAGCCCGCAGGCGAGCACCTTGCCGGGCCGAAGCACCGGCGCTTCGAGCGTCACATCCGAGAGCGGGATCGCAGCAGCGCCGTCGGCGGCCTTGCGCGCGGCGTCCATCGCCGCGTCGCCGGCTTCCAGAAAACCGATCATCTCCGTCGGCAGGGACGGCGCGGCGGCGGAAAGATCGACGATCGCGTCGCCCTTGACCACGCCGATGCTCGTTTTGCCCTGATGGGTGAAAGTTGCGAGTTTCATGTCTTTTCCCTGTTTCCTTATTCGGCCATGGCGGGCGGAGCGTCCGGGCCCCATTGCGCGCCCATCAGCGCATCGATCCCGGCCTTGCCGGGCGGCGTTTCATTGTTGAAGAGATCGCCGTCGGTCCAGTGCTCGACCTTGTGGCCCCACGGGTCCCGCCAATAGTCGAAGATCTGGCTCCCGAGGATGTGCCGTCCGACGCCCCAGACATGGGCCGCGCCCGCCTGTTCCAGATGGCTGTGACCGGCCATCAGGTCGTCGAAATTCGCGACCTGCCAGGCGGCATGGTTGAAGCCCGGCTTGCCCGTGCCGACGAGAAAGAGCGTGTGGTGATCGACATAACGCTCGCCGCCATCGCAGCGCAGGAAGGCGCCGAGCGGCGCATCGGGCGCAAGTTCGATCTCGTCCGAGGTGACGAAGCCGAGCCGGGCCTTGTACCAGGCCTCGCTCGCGCGGAAATCGGTGACGTCGAGCACGGCATGGCCGAGACGCATGACATGCGACGGCCCCGCCGCGATGCGCTTCGTCGCGCCGAGCCGCGGATACCGGTCGTCGGCATTGAAGGAAAGCGGTTCCGGCAAAGGCAGCGGATCGGCAGGCGTCTGCCCCGCCACCACATCGATGGGGAAACCGTCCAGATCGGTCAGCCGCACGCGGGCACCGCCGCCCGGCGCATCGGATGCTTCCACGGCGAGCCCCTCGGCTTCGGCGAGCTTTTGAAGGTCGCCTTCGTTCGCCGCATAAAAGCCGAGCCCGACGAAGCCGGCCTCGCCCTTATGCGTCACATGGCAGAAGGGTGCCGGACCGTTCGCCCGCATATAAAGCGTGTCCTCGCTGCGGCCGGCCACATGCAGGCCGAAATCCTTGAGGAACGCCTCCATCCGGTCGAGGTCGGGCGCGGAAAAACGGACATAGGCAATGTCCGTCGCCTTGATGATGCTGCTCATGGTCTCCTCCTTATCCGGCCTGCTCACGACGCCTTACGAAAAACGGAAAGACGGGAAACGTCGAAAGGGCGCGTCAAAACATTGTCGATCTCGGCCGGTGACAGACCGAACCCCTGAAGCAGCATGACCGCCATGTTCCGGGCATAGCCCTCGCCGCGTGCGACCTCCTCCGGCGCGCCGCCATGGATGAGCGCCGCCAGTCCCGCGGTCGCCACACCGAGCACGAAATGAAGAACTGTCTCCCGGTCAGCCGCCGCGATACGGCCTTTGGCAAGGCCGTCGTCGATATCTCCGAGCAGATGCTGGTTCAGCCCGCGATGCATATCGATGCCGCCGTCATAGATGCGGGACAGCATCTGCGCCTTCACAGGGTCGAGCACGGTCATGGCCCAATAGAGCCTGACGCCGCGCGATATCCGCTCCGCCGGATCCTCAATCCCCTGATTGAGTTCCTCGACCGCACCGTTGATTTCGGCGCGGATGGTGCGGGCGACCTCGCGGGCGATCTCCAATCGGTCGGTGAAGTAATTGTAGAAGGTGCCTTTGGCGACGCCCGCCGTCTCGACGATCTCGTCGATGGTGGTGGCGTCCACGCCCTGCCGGGCGAAAAGACGCATCGCCGCCTCGACCAGAATCTGCCGCATGCGCTCGCGCCGGCGCGAAACCACCGGCCCGTCCGTCGCGGATTTTACAAGGCGTTCTCCAGCCACAAGGCTCCTCCCGAAACTCGATATGACTATATAGTCATAAGATGACTAATTAGTCAAGTTAGGGAGTCGGCAACACCGCAACGGGCAAAAGAAAAGGGCGGCACCCGTTTCCGGGGCCGCCCTTATTCAGCGTTTATGTAAAGCGCGGGGTCAGTGACCGCGCTTGATGGCACTGGCCTCTTCCGGCGAAAGCGGCTCGCGCTTCAGCGGGAAGAAATACTCCACCACCGCGACCAGGGCGGGCAGCAGGGTCACCGCACCGACCATGTTCACGATGAACATGAAGGTGAGCAGCAGGCCCATATCCGCCTGGAACTTGAGCGCGGAGAAGATCCAGGTGGACACACCGATCGCCAGCGTACCGCCGGTGAACATGGTGGCCGAACCCACATCGTTCAGCGCCTGCAGATAGGCTTCGTAAGGCGTCAGCCCCATGCGCAGATAGCGCTGGATACGGTTGTATTCGTAAATACCGTAGTCCACGCCGATACCCACCGCGATGGCCAGCACCGGCAGCGTGGAGATCTTGAGGCCGATACCGAAGGCCGTCAGGAACCAGTCGCCGATGATGGTCGAGAGGATCAGCGGCAGCACGCAAACCAGCGAGCCGCGCCATTCCCGATAGGTAAGGATCACGAGCGACATCACCACCAGATACACATAGAGCAGCATCGGAAGTTCCGAACTCGCCACTTCATGGTTGGTCGCCGCCACGATCGGCACGTTACCCGTACCGATGAGCAGATCCAGATCGTCGCGCTTGTTCTTGGGATCGGCCTTCCACTTCTCGACCGCGCCGACGACCGTGTTCACGGTCTTCGCCTTCGTATCGGTCAGGAAGATCTGGATGGCCGCCGTCGTACAGTCGGCATTCACCAGACCCGTGGAGCTACCCACGCTGGACGTCGCCTGGGCAAGCGCGGCGGGGTTCCGCGGCAGCGCCTGCCATTTCAGGTTGCCTTCCTGCCAGAGCGCATTGATCTGCTTGCCGACGATGGGCAGCGAGATCACCGTCTGCACGCCCGGCACATTGCGCATGTACCAGGAGAACCGCTCCAGATAGTGCATCTTGGAGTAGTCGATACAGATCACCTGGTTCTTCGTTTCGGCAATCACACCGAGCACGTTGAGACCGAGAGAGAAATGTTCGGCGATGTAGCGGCTGTCGCGGTTATAACGACTGTCCGGCCAGAGCTCGCCGGCACCGGCATGCACGTCGCCGATCTGCTTGTCGCGGGATTCGTAAAGACCCACCATGCCGATCACGAAGCAGATGGCCACGAAGGTCATCGCCACACGCGGCTTCGCGAGGCTGGCCAGATACGGCCAGAGATGGGCACGCGTCGCCATCGCCTTGCGGACCTTCTCGCCATATTCCGGACCGGGCGCGATGTAGGACACGAGCAGCGGCAGCATGATCAGGTTGGAAATGATCTTGAAGCCGATACCGATGGAGGCCGTCACCGACAGCTCTTTGATCATGCCGATCGGAATGATGTAGAGCGTCGCGAAACCGGCCAGCGTCGTCAGCAGGGCCACGGAGCCCGGACGCAGCAGGAAGGAGAAGGTCGCGCGCGCGGCCTGTTCCTTGTCGAGGCCGGCGGCCATTTCCGCGCCCACCATGTTCACCTGCTGCACGCCATGGCTAACGCCGATGGCGAAGACCAGGAACGGCACCAGCACCGCGAGCGGGTCGAGGCCGTAACCGAGAATATGCAGCAAGCCGAACTGCCAGATCACCGAACACAGCGAGGCGCCCACCGTCACCACCGTCAGCGGCAGCGAGCGGCAATAGAGCCAGAGCATGAAACAGGTGAGCAGGAAGGCGACGATGAAGAAGTACACCACCGATTTCGCGCCATCCGCGATATCGCCGGTGAGCTTCGCGAAGCCGACGATTTTCACATCGGTGTTCGCATCGACATATTTGTCGCGAATGTCTTTTTCGAGCTTGGCCGCCACGTCGAAATAGTCGAGCGGCTTCTGCGTCTCGGGGTTCACATCGAGAAGCTCGGCCCGGATCATCGCCGACTTGAAGTCGGAGGAGACCAGACGGCCCGGCAGGTTCGCCCGCAGCACGTTCTTCATCACGCGCTGGATGCTCGCCTCGTCCGGCTTGAAGTTCGCCGGAATGACGTCGCCGGCTTCCAGGCCCTGCTCCGTCACCGCGATATAGCGCGTGTTCGGCGTCCAAAGAGAGGTCACCGTATGACGAGCAACGCCGGGGATGTAGAACACATCATCGGTGGCGTCCTTCAGCTTACCCAGAAACTCCGGGGTGAAGATGTCACCCTTCTTGTTTTCCAGGACGACGAGGATGCGGTTACCGCCGCCGAAGCCTTCGGAATATTTGAAGAAATTCTCGATATACGGATTATCGATCGGAAGCATCTTCGTGAAGCCTGCATCCATCCGCAGGTTCAGGGCGAAGTAGCCCATCACCACCGTCATGATAGCGAGCACGATCAGAATGACCGTACGCAGGGCAAACACGATGTTTTCAATACGCTGCAAAATAACCTCCCCTTGGGACGAGCATCCTTTTGCAAGAGGATGCCTCGAAGGTCACATCAAACCGCTGGAGCGTTCGCTCTTCTTTTTGTTCTTTAGGTACGTGCCCTGAAAGGCGCGTACCCGATTGCCCGACATCCGTTCCCACTTGATCGTCACTGCGCCCGTAACCATCTGTTTTTTTATGACGCAGTCGAGGCCGACAGCCTCGGGACCGGCAAACGTCCTTCCATCGCCCAGTTGACGCTGGAGGTGAAGGATCGCCTTTCGGGGGGTCTCGTTTGCAAGAGGGCCCCCGACCGGGCGGCTCTCCATATCACGACACGTCTGATTGGCACAGTCCCATTGTCAATCAAAATTGCTGGCAAATTGTATTGATGCCGGATCTTACTCTTCAGACTGCACAATTCTATAGGCGACGGGGGCGTTACACTTCATTACGCTTAGTTAATGCGGTGTCGCACTCCGTAGTTGATTCAAACAATGTCCGTTCGGGACACGCCGACCCGTCTTCCTCGCCGAATTTGATCCAGGTCTCTGTGCCGCGCCGACAAAGCTGGTAATGGCTGCTACTTCTATGTGAGTCCGTTCAACTCAATACATCCGCGAGGCCCCATGTCCGAGCTGCCGATCTATCAGGATCCTCGTTACAGAAAATACCTGGCCGCCCTGATCGCGGTCCTCGTCGCATCGGCTGCGGGGTATTACTGGTATGCCAGCCTGCAGGACGGCCTTCCCGACGGGATCGCCATGTCGAACGGGCGGATCGAGGCCGAACAGGTAAATGTGGCCACGAAATATGCCGGACGCGTGGACGACATCTATGTGCGGGAAGGCGATTTCGTGGAGGCCGGCCAGAAGGTCGCGTCCATGGACGCCGTCCAGACCAAGGCCCAGGTGGCCGCGGCCAAAGCCGAAGTCAGCCGCGCCGAACATGCCAAGGCGCAGGCGGTGGCGGCCATCGCCCAGCGCAAGGCGGAACTCGATCTCGCCAAGGCCGAATATCAGCGCGCGGTCACCCTGAACCGGAAAGGACATCTTTCCACCGAAACGCTCGACCAGCGCCGGGCGAGGCTCCGCTCCGCCGAGGCCGCGCTCACCACCTCCCAGGCCGCGGAAGCGGAAGCCGTCTCCGCCATCGAAGCCGCCAGGGCCCGGTTCGACCAGTTGCAGAACATGCTGGACGACATGGACCTCGTCGCGCCGCGCGCAGGCCGCGTCCAGTACCGTGTCGCCGAACCCGGCGAAGTCCTTGCCGCGGGCGGCACCGTCGTCACGCTGCTCGATGTCTCCGACGTCTATATGACGATCTTCCTGCCCGCCCGCGAGGCAGGCCGCCTCTCGCTTGGCGGCGAGGCCCGGCTGATCCTCGATCCGGCCGCCGATTACGTCATCCCCGCAAAGGTGACCTTCGTCTCCAGCGAGGCGCAATTCACGCCGAAATCGGTGGAGACGCAGGAAGAGCGCGACAATCTGATGTTCCGGGTCAAACTCAGCATCGACCCCGACCTGCTCGCCCGCTTCGAAAAGCGCGTGAAGACCGGTGTGCGCGGCGTCGGCTATGTGAAGCTCGATCCCGCGACCGCCTGGCCCGACCGGCTGAAGGTCGCGCTTCCCGAAAGCACGCCCGCGCAGAGCGTCCCGGCGGGCGGCGCCGGATCGGATCAGGGCTGATAAGGGGAACGGCACCATGAAGGATGTCGTCCCGACCGTCGCCCCGAACGTCGCACGGATCCAGTCCCTCACCCATCGATACGGGGATAATGCCGCGCTGGAGGATGTGTCTCTCGACATTCCCGCCGGCTGCATGGCCGGGCTCATCGGGCCGGACGGCGTCGGCAAATCGACGCTGCTGGCCATTCTGGCGGGCGTCCGACAAATCCAGTCGGGAAAGGTGAGCGTGCTGGACGGCGACATGCGCAACCGCGCCCATCGCAGCCGCTGCCACATCCGCATCGCCTATATGCCGCAAGGCCTCGGCAAGAACCTCTATCCGACGCTGAGCGTGGAAGAAAACCTCGATTTCTTCGGGCGGCTGTTCGGCCTGTCCGCCGAGGCAAGACGCGAGCGCATCGACGAGCTTCTCACCGCGACCGGGCTTGCGCCGTTTCCAGACCGCGCGGTCGGGGCGCTTTCGGGCGGCATGAAGCAGAAGCTCGGGCTGTGCTGCGCGCTCATTCACGATCCCGATCTTCTCATTCTCGACGAACCGACGACCGGCGTGGACCCGCTTTCGCGCCGCCAGTTCTGGGACCTGATCGACCACATCCGCGCCCGGCGGCGGCAGATGAGCGTGCTCGTCGCCACCGCCTATATGGAAGAAGCCGAGCATTTCGACTGGCTGGCCGCGATGGATGACGGCCACATCCTCGCAACCGGCTCCCCCGACGATGTGCGCCGGGCCGGCGGTCACGAAACGCTGGAACAGGCCTTCATCCAGCTCCTGCCCGAAGAAAGACGCAAAGGCCATCGAGCCGTCACCGTGCCGCCGCGCCATGACGATGGCGGCACACCGGCCATCGAGGCGGAGGGGCTGACGCGGCGCTTCGGCAAGTTCGTGGCGGTGGACAATGTGAGCTTCCGCATCGCGCCCGGCGAGATTTTCGGCTTCCTCGGCTCCAATGGCTGCGGCAAGACCACCACCATGAAGATGCTGACGGGATTGCTGCCCGCCAGCGAGGGCGTGGCCAAACTCTTCGGCAAACCGCTCGATGCCCGCGACATGGCGACGAGACGGCGCGTCGGCTACATGTCGCAATCCTTCTCGCTCTACAGCGAACTGACCGTGCGGCAGAACCTCGAACTGCATGCGCATATTTTCGAGCTGCCATACGACGACATCGAGCCGCGCGTCCTCGAAATGCTGAAAAGCTTCGAGCTGGAGGAGGTCGAGCACAGCCGCCCGGACGATTTGCCGCTGGGCATCAAGCAGCGGCTGCAACTGGCCGTCGCGGTGATCCACAGACCGGAAATTCTGATTCTCGACGAGCCGACATCGGGCGTCGATCCGATCGCCCGGGACCAGTTCTGGCAGTACCTCCTGGACCTGTCGCGCAATGACGGCGTCACGATCTTCATTTCCACCCATTTCATGAACGAGGCGGAACGCTGCGACCGCATCTCGCTGATGCATGCGGGCCGCGTCCTCGCCGTCGGCGCGCCGCACGATCTGGCCGAAAGCAGCGGCGGGGGCTCTCTGGAGGAGGCGTTCGTCGAATATCTCGAAAAAGCGGCGGCGCCCTCCCAGGCAACCGACGGCGGCGGCGGGCGGGCCATGCCCGAACCGGAACAGGACGGCCGCCAGAAAGCCGGAGCGCGCCGTTTCAGCCCGCAGCGCCTATGGGCCTATATGCGCCGCGAGGCGATGGAACTTTTGCGCGACCCCATCCGTCTGACCTTCGCTCTCGCGGGCCCCATCATCCTTCTGCTCGCCTTCGGCTATGGCATCACATTCGATGTCGAGGATTTGCCCTATGCGGTTTTCGACCAGGACCAGTCGCTCGAAAGCCGAACCCTTATCGAGGGGTTCGAGGGGTCCCGATATTTCGACGAGACGAAGCCGGCCCATTCGGAAGCCGAACTGATCCAGCGCCTGAAGAGCGGCGAGATCGTCATCGGCGTCGAAATCCCGTCGGGGTTCGGCCGCGACCTACTCGGCGGCCATCGTCCCGAAATCAATCTGCTGGTCGACGCCGCCTCGCCTTTTCGCGGCGAGACCGCCGCGGGATATGTAAGCGGCATCGCGCAACAATATCTCGCGGAACGATATGCCGGGCTGGCGACCAACATATTCTCGGTCGAAACGCGGATGCGCTACAATCAGGCCTTCAAGAGCGTCTATGCCATCGTTCCAAGCGTTTTCACGCTGATTCTGACGATGATCCCCGCCATGATGACCGCCGTCGGCGTCGTGCGGGAGAAGGAATACGGCTCCATCGCCAATTTCCGATCGACGCCCGTCACCCGGCTGGAGTTTCTGCTGGGCAAACAGGGCCCCTATATCGTCCTCGCCTATGTCAATTTCCTGACGCTTCTCGCCATGGCGGTCTTCATATTCGGGGTGCCGGTCAAGGGCTCCTTGCCCGCATTGCTTCTCGGATCGCTCCTCTATGTGGCGTGCACCACCGGGTTCGGCGTACTGATCTCGTCCTTCACCAATACGCAGGTGGCGGCCATGTTCGGGGCGGCCATCATCTCGATCATTCCCGCGGTCAATTTCTCGGGCCTGCTCGTTCCCGTCTCCTCTCTTTCCGGCGCGGGACAGATCATCGGCCTGTCCTTTCCCTCAGGCTGGTATCAGCCCATCTCCGTCGGCACGATGACCAAGGGCCTCCACCTTGCGGATCTCTGGCCATCCTTCGGGATGCTGGTCCTGTTTTCGCTGGCTTACCTGTTCGTCGCGCGTATCGCGCTCAGAAAGCAGGAGCGGTGACATGATGCATTTCATCCGGAATGTCTGGCGCCTCGGCGTGAAAGAATTGCGGTCATTCTTCGCCGATCCGATCCTGCTGATTCTCGTCATCTACATCTTCACCATCGCGGTCTATTCGGTGGCCACGGGGGCCAAGACCGAAGTGGTCAACGCGGCCATCGCGGTTGTCGACGAGGACCACAGCCCCCTGTCGCGTGAGATCGCCGCCGCGCTCCTGCCGCCCTATTTCCAGCAGGCCCGCCAGATCGATGCGGAAGAAGCCATCACCGGCATGAACAAGAACGAGTTCGTTTTCGTGATCGATATTCCGCCGAATTTCGAACGCGACCTGCTGCGCGGCGACAAGCCGTCCATTCAGGTCAGTGCGGATGCGACCGCCATGTCGCTGGCCGGCATCGGGGTCAACTATGTTTCCTCCATCATCTCCCAGGAAATCTCGACCCTGCTGAGGGAGCATGGCGTATCGAGCAACCAGCCGATCAATCTCGTCTCCCGATACCTCTTCAATCCGAATGCCGAATCGCTCCGCTACACATCCGTCATGCAGGTGATCAACAATGTCTCCATGCTGGCGATCATCCTGGCGGGCGCGGCGCTGATTCGCGAACGCGAACGCGGCACCGTCGAACATCTCCTCGTCATGCCGGTGAGCGCCGCCGAGATCATGGTCGCCAAGATCTGGGCGAACGGCCTGGTGATTTTGATAGGCGCTCTCATCTCCCTCGTTCTGGTCGTGCAAACGATACTGGGGATACCGATCGCCGGCTCGCTGACGCTTTTCGCAGTGGGAATCGCGATCTATCTGACGGCCGCGACGGGACTGGGGATCATGCTGGCCACTTTCGCATCCACCATGCCGCAATTCGCCCTGCTGGCCATACCGGTGCTCATCATTTTCGAGCTTCTATCGGGCAGCGCGACGCCGATGGAGAGCATGCCGGTCTGGTTGCAGGACGTCATGCAGCTCTCGCCGTCGACCCATTTCGTGTCTTATGCGCAGGCGATTCTCTACCGCGGGGCAGGACTTTCCATCGTCTGGCCCAAATTGGTCATGATGGGAGCCATTAGCGTGGCGTTTTTCGTGATCGCGCTGGCCCGCTTCCGAAAGGCGCTGCTGAACGGCTAGCCCGTCCCCGGGTGAGGCATCTTTAAGACAACTACGATACGTAATTGTCCGAATGCGACATTTCGCAGCGCGGCAAGCTGGTCTGTTCTTGCCTTTCCCACAATCATGTTATGGACTTGTACAGCTGGCGATGCGGGGCGTAGGCAACACCACTCATCCGCCAGAGGGGAATTCAGCACATTCATCCGGGGTCACCCGGATTTTGAGGCACAGCTTAAAAGGAGATCGTCACATGGCGGTTTCGAGTGAACCGAGGGACCACATCCCCGGCACCATGACAGCCGCGTCCTACGCGGTTATCGGGGCGCTGATCGTGGGGGCGCTTTGGAGCGTCGTCACGGCGGCAAAGGCAACAGACTGGCAGATGGCCACCCATGCATGGGTTTTCGCCTTCGCCTTCATCGCTGGCATCTTTCTGATCGGCCAGCGCCATTTCAACGCGCTTGAGAACGGTTCGCCGGACGAGGCGCGCCGTTACAATGACGGCGTCATCAAAGCGGGCGTCATCGCAACCCTCTTCTGGGGCGTTGCGGGCATGCTGGTGGGCGTCATCATCGCCAGCCAACTCGCCTGGCCGGCCCTGAACTTCGACATCTCCTTCATCAATTTCGGGCGCCTGCGCCCGCTGCATACTTCGGCGGTGATCTTCGCCTTCGGCGGTAACGCGCTGATCGCGACTTCTTTCTATGCCGTGCAGCGCACCTGTCGCACGCGGCTGGCGGGCGACATCGCACCGTGGTTCGTCTTCTGGGGCTACAACCTCTTCATCGTGATCGCCGGCACCGGCTATCTGATGGGCGTGACCCAGAGCCGCGAATATGCCGAACCGGAATGGTATGCCGACATCTGGCTCACCATCGTCTGGGTGGTTTACCTGCTGGTCTTCCTGGTCACGCTCGCCAAGCGCAAGGAACCCCACATTTATGTGGCCAACTGGTTCTACCTCGCCTTCATCGTCACGATTGCCATGCTGCATCTCGGCAACAATCTGGCGATCCCGGAGAGCGCTTTCTCCTCCAAGAGCTACGCCATGTTCGCCGGTGTACAGGATGCGCTGATCCAGTGGTGGTACGGCCATAACGCGGTGGGCTTCTTCCTGACCGCGGGCTTCCTCGGCATGATGTACTACTTCGTGCCGAAGCGCGCCGAACGGCCGGTCTATTCCTACCGCCTGTCGATCATCCATTTCTGGTCGCTGATCTTCATCTACATCTGGGCCGGCCCCCACCATCTGCACTTCACGGCACTGCCGGACTGGGCGCAGACGCTGGGCATGACCTTCTCGATCATGCTCTGGATGCCGAGCTGGGGTGGCATGATCAACGGCCTGATGACGCTGTCGGGCGCCTGGGACAAGCTGCGGACCGACCCGGTCATCCGCATGCTCGTCGTCTCCGTCGCCTTCTACGGCATGTCCACCTTCGAAGGTCCGGTCATGTCGATCAAGGCGGTGAACTCTCTCTCCCATTACACCGACTGGACCATCGGCCATGTGCATTCCGGTGCGCTGGGCTGGGTGGGCTTCGTGTCCTTCGGCGCGGTCTACTGCCTCGTGCCGTGGCTGTGGAAGCGTGAGCGGCTGTACTCGCTGGCGCTTGTCAGCTGGCACTTCTGGATCGCCACCATCGGCATCGTGCTCTACATCACCGCGATGTGGGTGTCGGGTATCCTGCAGGGCCTGATGTGGCGCGCTTACGATGCGCAGGGCTTCCTCGAATATTCCTTCGTGGAAACGGTCGCGGCCATGCATCCCTTCTATGTCATCCGCATGTTGGGCGGCCTGCTCTACTTCAGCGGCATGCTGATCATGGTCTACAATTGCTGGATGACCATGCGGGGGCGCGAACGTGTCGGTGAAGAGGCGCAGCACCCCGCTATCGCTTCCGGCCTCAACGCTGCGCCCGCTGCGCAGCCCGCCGAGTAAGGGAGGTCATACATCATGGCAAACAACACTTTCTCTCACGAACGGGTCGAAAAGAACTCGATCCTTCTGCTGGTCCTGATCCTGATCGCGGTTGCCATTGGCGGCCTGGTCGAGATCGTGCCGACCTTCCTTATCAAGAGCACCATCGAGGATGTGGACGGCGTTCGCCCCTACTCCCCGCTGGAACTGGAAGGCCGCAACATCTACATCCGCGAGGGCTGCTATCTCTGCCACAGCCAGATGATCCGCTCGTTGCGCGCGGAAGTGGAACGCTATGGCCACTACTCGCTGGCGGCCGAGAGCAAATACGACCACCCCTTCCAGTGGGGGTCGAAGCGGACGGGGCCCGACCTTGCCCGTATCGGCGGCAAATATTCCGACGAATGGCACAAGCTCCACATGCACGATCCGCGCTCCGTGGTGCCGGAATCGGTCATGCCGGGCTATCCCTTCCTGGCGCAGACGCCTCTCAAATACGACGAGATTCAGAGCGATCTGAAGGCTCTTCGCATGACGGGCGTGCCCTATTCGGATGAGGACATCGCCGATGCCAAGGCCGATCTGGAAGCTCAGGCAACGCCGGACGCCGACACGGATGGGCTCATGCAGCGCTATCCCAAGGCGGTCGCCCGCGACTTCGACGGCAATCCGGAGATGATTTCGGAACTGGACGCCCTCGTCGCCTATCTGCAGATGCTCGGCACGCTCGTGGACTTCAACGCCTATGAGAATGCCGATTTCAAGCAATAGCCCCCGATCATCGGGAACAACGTCATCACAGGACGACCGGAGACGTAGAACATGACAGGTCAGGAAGCATACGATTTCTCGAGGACATGGCTCGCCACAGGCGGTCTGATCTTCTTCTTCGTGCTCTTTCTCGGCATCGTTGCCTACGCGCTCTGGCCGTCCAACAAGAGGACATTCGACCGCATGGCCAGCCTGCCTATGCAGGATGACGACACGCCCGATGGCGCGGATGCGGCCGTACACAAGGACGAGACGGAGTCCGAAAAATGAGCGAAAAGCACAAGGACGATATCACGGGCGTCGAGACCACCGGCCATAGCTGGGACGGGATCCGGGAACTGAACAACCCGCTTCCCAAATGGTGGCTCTACACCTTCTATGCCTGCTGCCTCTGGGCGGTCGGCTACTGGGTCGTCATGCCCGCCTGGCCGATCATCTGGAACGGCCAGTGGACCTACACCGAAGGCGTGATCGGCTATAGCGATCGCGGTAGCGTCGCAAACGAACTCGCCGCCGTGGCGGCGGGCCGCTCGGAAGTGATGCAGGAAATCGCCAAGGCCCCGCTCGCCGAGCTGGCGCAGAACCCCAAGCTCAGCGAAGTGGCACTGGCCGCCGGTAAAGCCGCTTTCGGCGACAACTGCGCACCCTGCCATGGCTCCGGCGCGGCAGGCGGCCCGGGCTTCCCCAACCTCAATGACGACAACTGGCTCTGGGGCGGCACGCTGGACGATATCCACACCACCCTGCTTCACGGCATCCGCTGGGAAGGGGACGAGGATACCCGCCTGAACACCATGATGGCCTTCGGCGATCTGGGCATGCTGGACAAGCAGCAGGTCAACGATGTTGCCGAATATGTGCTGGAGATTTCCGGCCAGAAATACGACGCCAAGGCGGCGGCGAAGGGCGCGGACGTTTTCGCCCAGAACTGCGTCGCCTGTCATGGTGAAAACGGCAAGGGCAACCAGCAGCTCGGCGCGCCCAATCTGACGGACGCGATCTGGCTCTATGGCGGCGACAAGGCCACCATCGAGCAAACCGTGACACATGGACGCGGCGGCGTTATGCCGGCTTGGGGCGGACGCCTCGACGAAGGCACTATCAAGTCGCTGACGCTCTATGTGCATTCGCTGGGCGGCGGTGAGTAACACCCGCCTCACCAGCGCAAGCGAGAGATCAGCCCGGCCTGCGAAAGCAGCGCCGGGCTCTTCTTTGACCGATACGTTTTGACAGAGGTCATGGAGCATTCGCGGTCAGCTCGTTACAGTTCAGGTACCTCACTCAGAGTTTGGCAGAAGCAGATGTCCGAAACCTTGTCCCCGGAAAATAATGGTGTGAACAGCGGTCTCGATGCGCTGGTCGCGGAAGCCTCCGCCAATGCAGGCGGCGGAGAAGAAGCGGTGACCCCGGTCAACGCCCAGAAAAACCGCCCCCTCTACCAGTCACGCCAGAAGGTTTACCCCAAGCTCGTCCACGGCAATTTCAGAAAGCTGAAATGGATCGTGATGGCGCTCACGCTTGGCGTCTATTACACGCTGCCCTGGATTCGCTGGGAACGCGCACCGGGCCTGCCCGACCAGGCCGTGCTGCTCGACTTCCCCGCGCGGCGCTTCTATTTCTTCTTCCTCGAGATCTGGCCGCAGGAATTCTATTACATCACCGGCCTGCTCATCCTCGCCGCGCTCGGCCTCTTTCTGCTCACCTCCGTCGCGGGGCGCGTCTGGTGCGGTTACACCTGCCCGCAAACGGTCTGGACCGATCTCTTCATCCATATCGAACGCTTCTGGGAAGGCGACCGCTCCGCCCGCATCCGCCGCGACAAGCAGAAGTTCAAGCCCGCCAATCTCGCCCGCAAACTCGGCAAACATCTGAGCTGGATGCTGGTGGCCGTCGCAACGGGCGGCGCCTTCGTCTTCTATTTCGACGACGCGCCCACGCTCGCGCAGCAATTCCTGCATTTCGACGCCGCGCCGGTCGCCTATATCTTCGTCGCGCTCTTCGCCTTCACCACCTATCTGCTGGGCGGCCTCGCGCGCGAACAGGTCTGCATCTATATGTGCCCCTGGCCGCGCATTCAGGGCGCCATGTTCGACGAGGAATCCCTGCTGGTCTCCTACGAGATCGATCGCGGCGAACCGCGCGGCCCCCACAAGAAAGGCGCAAGCTGGGACGACCGCGGCGATTGCATCGATTGCGGTCAATGCGTAGCCGCCTGCCCCATGGGCATCGACATTCGCGACGGCATGCAGCTTGAGTGCATCCAGTGCGCGCTATGCATCGACGCCTGCAACGAAATCATGGATCGCGTCGAACGGCCCCGCGGCCTCATCGGCTACGACACCATCCAGAACATGGAACGCCGCAAGAACGGCGAAAAGCCGCGTTTCCGCATCATCCGGCCGCGCACCATCCTCTATACGGCGGTCTGGGCGCTGGTCGGCATCATCATGCTGGTCGCGCTCCTCAACCGGGATACGCAGACCATCAGCGTGCTGGCCGACAGAAACCCGCTCTTCGTGCAGCTTTCCGATGGCTCGATCCGCAACGGTTTCGAGGTTAAGATCATCAACAAGGAGCACAAGCCGCAGGCCTTCGATGTGAGCCTCGACGGCCTCAAGGGCGCCGTGCTGCTGCGCGGCGGTGCAACAGACGCCGACAACACCGAAGTCGACGTTGCCCCGGACGACCTGGCCTCCGCCAAGTTCTTCGTGGCGCTGCCGGCCGACCGCCTCGGCCAGCTCAAGTCCGGTGAAGCCGCCTTCACCTTCAAGGCGACCAATCTGGAGACGGGCGAAGTGTCGTCCAAGGAAGTGAACTTCAAGGGACCGGAGAAATGAGCAACGTGGAACGAATGGAAAAGCCCGGCTTCTTCGGTCGCCTGACCGGCTGGCACGTCCTCGGCTTCTTCCTGCTTTTCTTCGGCATCGTTTTCGGCGCCAATGGCTACATGGCCTATTGGGCGATCTCGACCTTCTCCGGCATCGAAATCAACGACGCCTATCAGAAGGGCCGCGCCTATAACCATAATCTGGAGGCGATGAAGGCCCAGCAAAAACTCGGCTGGACCGCCGACATCGAGGAAGAGCTCGTCCTCGGCGCAGGCAACAAGACGCATCTCCAGGTCCGCTTCGCCGATGCCGGGGGGGCGCCATTGACCGGGCTCCGCGTCAACGGCACCTTCTGGCGGCCCGTAGCGCAGGGCGGCGACCGCACGCTTGACCTCGTTCAGACCGCTCCCGGTCTCTACGAAGGCGACACGGATCTGCAATGGACGGGGAACTGGCTGGTGCGCATTTCAGCCGAAGGGCCCCGGGGCGAAAAATTCATACAGGAAAAACGCGTCCTGATCGGCCGCTGAACGGATATCGGCGGCCCCGCCTCGGGAAAGGGGCAACCAGTTGAACGAGACAGCAGCAAGCGAGGCCGGCAGCGGCCAGGGAACCGAAAAGGAAAAGGCGTCCGGACCGAAAGCCGGGCGCGTCGACCCGTCTCTTTTCGTGCGCAAGACATCCGAAGGTCTCGCCCAGATCGATCTCGTCGTGCAGGACATGCATTGCGCCGGCTGTCTCAGAAAGGTCGAGCGGGGCCTGAACGAATTGCCGGGCGTGGAATATGCCCGCGCCAATCTCTCGACCAAGCGCATCGCCGTCCGCTGGCAGCCCGCGCAGCTGAAACCCGCCGACATCGTGGAAAAGCTCGCCGATACGGGCTTCGAGGCCGTTCCCTTCGACCCCAAGCTCCTGAGCGCGCTTGACGAGACGGAAGAGCGCCGCCTGCTGCGCGCGCTCGGCGTGGCCGGCTTTGCCGCGGCCAATGTGATGCTCATCTCGGTGGGTGTCTGGGCCGGGCTTGCAAGCGACATGGAGCTTTCCACCCGCGCCTTCTTCTACTGGATCTCGGCGCTGATCGCGCTGCCCGCCATCGCCTATGCGGGTCAGCCCTTCTTCCGCTCCGCGCTTCGCGCCCTGCGCGCGCGGACAATGAACATGGATGTGCCGATTTCGCTGGCCGTGCTGCTGGCGACGGGCATGAGCCTGATCCAGACCATCGTCAATGCGAGCCATGTCTATTTCGACGCCAGCGTGACGCTGCTCTTCTTCCTGCTGATCGGTCGCTATCTGGACGTTCAGGCGCGGGCGAAAGCCTGCTCCGCCGCGCAGAACCTGCTCGGCCTGCGCGCCATGGCGGCCACCGTGATCGGGCCGGACGGCACGCAGCATTCCGTCCCCGTCGAGAACCTCGAACCCGGCATGAAGGTGAGCGTCGCCTCCGGCACGCGCATCCCCGCCGACGGCGAGGTGCTGACCGGCCGCGCCGACATCGATACGAGCCTCGTCACGGGCGAAAGCGTGCCGACCGCGGTGGCGCCGGGCTCGAAGGTCTTTGCGGGCACGCTCAATATTTCCGCGCCGCTCACCCTGCGCGTCACGAAGCGCGACGACGATTCCCTGCTGGCCGAAATCGTGCGGCTGATGGAATCCGCCGAACAGGGCCGGGCCGGCTATGTGCGCCTCGCCGACCGCGCCGCCCGTATCTATGCGCCTGCCGTGCATATTCTGGCCGCCACCACGCTCGCGCTCTGGTTTGCGCTCGGCGCGGGCTGGGAAACGGCCTTCACCCATGCCATCGCCGTCCTCATCGTCACCTGTCCCTGCGCGCTCGGCCTTGCCGTGCCGGTGGTGCAGGTGGTCGCCACCGGCAGGCTTTTGAAGCATGGCGTCCTGGTCAAGGCGTCGGACGGGCTGGAAAAGCTGGCCGATGCGGACACCATCGTCTTCGACAAGACCGGCACGCTGACGCTGGGCGAGCCGGAACTCGTCTCGTCGGGCGAGGCGGGCCCGGCGGAAATCGCGCTTGCCGTGGCGCTGGCCCGGCAAAGCCGCCACCCGCTGGCAAGGGCGCTCGCAGCCCATGAGGTCGATATCGCCGCCCCCGCCCTTTCCGATATTCGCGAAGTGCCCGGCATGGGCATGGAAGCGGTGCTGGACGGGGAAACGGTACGGCTCGGCAATCGCAACTTCACGGGCACCGCCGGCGAAGCCTCCTCCCATGCCGGTCCCGAACTCTGGCTCGCCAAAGGCCGGGAGACACCGCGACAGTTCCGCTTTGCCGACAGGCCCCGAAGCGACGCCGCCGAAACCATCGACCGGCTGACGCGCGAAGGCTTCGCGATCGAACTCCTGTCCGGCGACCGGGAGGAAGTCGTCCGCGAGCTGGCAGACAAGCTGAACATCGCCGACTGGCGCGCCGAAGCCCGGCCGGACGAAAAGATCGCCCGGCTTGAAGAACTCCGCGCGCAGGGCCGCAAGGTGCTGATGGTAGGCGACGGCCTCAACGATGCGCCCGCGCTGCGGGCGGCGCATGTTTCCATGTCGCCCTCCAGCGCCGCCGATGTGAGCCAAACCGCCGCCGATTTCATTTTCCAGGGCGCGGACCTCAAGCCCATCGTCGAAACGATCCGTATCGCGCGCGGAGCACGGCGACTGGTCGTGCAGAATTTCGGGCTGGCGCTGGTCTATAATGCCATCGCGGTGCCGCTGGCCGTTGCCGGCTACGTGACCCCGCTCATCGCCGCAATCGCGATGTCCTCCTCGTCGATCACCGTCACGCTCAATGCGGTGCGCCTCAACTGGCGCAGGATCGACTGACACCTGCCAGGGAAGAGATTATGGCTGTCCTGATCTATCTCGTGCCCGCCGCCCTCATTCTGGGCGGACTGGGGCTTGCCGCCTTCCTCTGGTCGCTTAAAAGCGGACAGTATGACGACATGGAAGGGGCCGCCCAGCGCATCCTTTTCGACGATGACGAGATGGAAAACCCGCCGCCGCCGAAAAGAGACGCTGAAAAGAAAGACTGATCGGCCTCAGTTCTTCACCAGTGCGCGATAGGCATGCCATGTGGCGTGGCCCACCAGCGGGAAGGTGAAGATCATGCCGATGAACAGCGTGGCGATGCCGAAGCCCATCGCAAAGGCGATGATCCAGCCCCAGAGCATCATCGGCCAGAAATTCTTCCGAACCGCCTGAAAGCTGGCAAGGACCGCCGTGACGGCGTCCACATCCCGCGCCATGAGAAGCGGCACGGAGATCGCGGAGAGGGCGAAGGTGAAGACCGCCAGCACCGCGCCGACAATGGTGCCCACCACAAGCAGGCTCAGCCCATGCGGCGTCAGCAGCAATGTGGGAATGAAGTCCGGAAGCGGCGGAAACCCGCTATCGCCGAAAAAGAGCGCGAAGAGCAGCGTCGCCACCCGCATCCACACCAGGAACACGCCCATCAGTATGATGCCCATAAAGGCAAGCTGGGCGGGGCTGCGCGTGGAAACGAACAGCACGTCGAAAAGCGCCACATGGCGCCCGCTTTCCATCCGGCGGCTCGCCTCATACATGCCGACGGCCAGCATCGGCCCCACGATCATGAAGCCGGCACCGGCGGCCAGCGCGAGCGAACTCGCATTCATCCAGAACATCGCCGCGACCAGCGCGGCGGAAATGGCGGAAAATCCGAGCCCGTAGCTCAAGCTGACCAGGGGTGCGCGGCCCATATCCGCCCAGCCGCGCCGGATCCAGATCCATGGATCGTCCGCCCTGATCTTTGCGATTTCGATGGAACCGGATCCACCGCCTGCTTTCTGGCCCTCATGGCTGAGTGCTACGCCCATGGTCGCCTCCTCCCGACAAAACCATACCTCAAGAAAGGATATGTCAATTTGTCGCACGACGTCCATGGCCTAGATCAACAATCGGCATTCCCACCTGCCAAAGCTGATCGCGCAAGCGTGATCGCTTGTGTGAGGAAAGGAAGCGCCTGGGGGCCTACATTCAGGAATGAGGCGGCCCCGCCGCAAAACCGCGAGAGACAGAAACCCGGGAAAAACGACCATGAAATTACAGACCGCAAAGACCCTCGGCCTTGCCGCCCTGAGCTTCATGGCGCTGCTGCTGATCGCGAGCCTGACCGGGCGCGGCGCCAGCGCGGACGACGCGGCCATGGCGCCGAACCCGGATCAAGGCGCGCATCTGGCGGTCGCCACCTTTGCAGGCGGCTGCTTCTGGTGCATGGAACCGCCCTTCGAAAAACTGGACGGCGTGAAGAAAGTCGTTTCCGGCTATACCGGCGGCGATGTGAAGAACCCGACCTATGAACAGGTGTCCGAAGGCGGCACCGGCCATGCCGAGGCCGTGCAGATCACCTACGATCCCGCCAAGGTCAGCTACAAGAAGCTGCTCTACATCTTCTGGCGCAATACCGACCCGCTGCGGAAGAACGCGCAGTTCTGCGATGTCGGTTATCAGTACCGCACCGCCATCTTCACCCATGGGCCGGAGCAGAAGAAACTCGCCGAGGAGAGCAAGGAAGAGCTGGAAAAGTCCGGCCGTTTCAAAAAGCCCATTGAGACCGAGATCGTGGACGCCGGGCCCTTCTATCCGGCCGAGACCTATCATCAGGACTACTATCTGAAGAATCCGCTCCGCTACAAATTCTACCGCTGGAATTGCGGTCGCGATCAGCGCCTCGACCAGCTCTGGGGCGACGAGGCGCGGGGCGGCGAACCCGCGGAACACTGAACGAGCGGATGATCGAGCAAAAGGAGGCGACCATGAACAAGACGACACGACGCGGCTTTCTGGCAGGCGTGAGTGGCGCGGCCCTTCTCGGCGCAGGCGCCTGGGCGTGGCGGAGCAGCGCCGACGCAAGCCCCGCGAACAAGGAAGCGTTCGAAATCACGAAAACGCCCGCGGAATGGAAAGCCCAGCTCACCAAGCAGCAATATTACGTGCTGCGCGATCACGGAACGGAGCGCTCCTATTCGAGCCCCCTCGACAAGGAAAAGCGCGCCGGTATCTATCACTGCGCCGGCTGCGATCTCGCGCTTTATTCGTCCGAGGCGAAATTCGACAGCGGCACCGGCTGGCCGAGCTTCTACGAGCCGCTGCCCAATGCCATCGGCACGTCGGAAGACAGCTCCTTCTTCATGACACGCACGGAAGTGCATTGCCGCCGCTGCGGCGGCCATCTGGGCCATGTCTTCGACGACGGCCCGCCGCCCACGGGCCTTCGCTACTGCATGAACGGCGTGGCGATGACTTTCGCGCCGGGCGAAACGGTCGAGGACGCCAAGGCGAGCTAACGCGCGCGCAACCGCGCCTGCACCGCGCTTTCCAGCGCACGAAGAAACCGGGAGCGGTCGTCACGGGTAAAGCCGCGGCCGCTCCCCTTTACCTCTCCGGTCTCGCGCAGATCCTTCATCAGGTCGCGCATGGCGAGCGCCATGCCGATGCTGGATGCCGTAAACGGCTTGCCGTCATGCCCGATCGCAGCAGCCTGTTTTTCAAGGCAGCGCGAGGCAAGCGGAATGTCGCCCGTGACCGCAATATCGCCCTCGCCGATATGCTCGACGATCCAGTCATCGGCCGCGTCCGGGCCTTCCGGCACCACGACCGGCTTCAGCAGCGGATTGCCGGTCGGTCGCATCCCGCTATTGGAGACGATATGGACGGTAAGCCCGTGGCGCGTCGCCACCCGCTCCACCTCCGCCTTGACGGGGCAGGCATCGGCATCGACGAAAATTTCAGGAAGCCTGTCGGTCATGCTCTTCGCGCAGTTCTGAATCGGAAATCCGCTTCTATCATAATCGGAAGCCGATTAAGTTCCCCCGCCATGACCAAGGAAAGCCCCAAAGCGATCATCATAGGCGGCGGCCCGGCGGGCCTGATGGCCGCCGAGGCGATAGCCGACAGGGCGCCCGGCGCCGCGATCCATGTCTATGACGCCATGCCCTCATTCGGCCGGAAGCTGCTGATGGCGGGACGCGGCGGGCTCAACCTGACGCACTCCGAAGCTTTCGACACCTTTCTCGCGCGCTATGGCGAGGCGGCGGACTGGCTCGCCCCCGCCTTGCACGCCTTCGGACCGAAGGAGGTGATCGCCTGGGCAGAAGGGCTCGGGCAAGAAACCTTTATCGGCTCCTCGGGCCGCATCTTTCCCAAAAGCTTCAAGGCCTCGCCGCTCCTGCGCGCCTGGCTGAAACGTCTCGGCGAGAAAGGCGTGACGCTGCATGCGCGGCATCGCTGGACCGGCTGGGACGAACAGGACGCGCTGACCTTCGACACGCCGGAGGGCGACGTGCGTATTGCCCCGGACGCAACCGTGCTGGCGTTGGGCGGCGCGAGCTGGCCGCGCCTCGGCTCACGCGGCGACTGGACCGGCCTGCTGGCGGCGCGGGGCGTGGACCTGCGCCCCTTCCGGCCCGCCAATTGCGGGTTCGAAACGGAATGGTCGGATCATATGCGCGAACGCTTTGGGGGCGCCCCGGTGAAATCGGTGGCGCTCACATTCGGCGAGCGACGGCTGGAGGGCGAGTTCGTCGTCACGTCATCAGGCATCGAGGGCGGCGCCGTCTATGCGCTTTCCCGCTTTCTGCGCGACGAAATCGAACGGGCGGGAGAGACGACGCTCCGGCTCGATCTGGCGCCCGACCGTACCCGCGAAAGGCTCATCCGCGATCTTTCCCGTCCGCACCACAAGGCCTCCCTCGCCAATCATCTACGCAAAGCGGCGGGCATTTCAGGGGTCAAGGCCGCCCTGCTGCGGGAATGTGCGGCAAAGGAGGCTTTCTCCTCTCCCGAAACGCTTGCGGATACGATCAAGGCCCTGCCCCTGCGGCTCGCAAACCCGACATCAATGGAAAGCGCTATCAGCGTGGCAGGTGGCATTGCACAAAACGCGCTGGATGGCGATATGATGCTTAAAGCTCTTCCCGGCACGTTCTGCGCCGGGGAGATGCTCGATTGGGAAGCGCCGACAGGCGGCTATCTGCTGACCGCATGTCTTGCCACCGGCCTGAGGGCGGGCATCGGGGCAAGCCGCCGGGTCGCAGTGCCGATCGCGGTATCGCAAGCCGATCCAACCGGGCCTTGAATATATTATATATCTCTTATATAAGTAACTCATGAAAGGCTGCTGGGCAGCCGGGAGTAGCAAGATGGTCGAAACGGTCGATGCAACCATCATGGAACTTGAGCAAAGCGCAGCGGATGCCGTTCAACTATTGCGCGCCATGTCAAATGAGCGCCGCCTGCTCATCATGTGCCAGATCGCGGACAGGGAACTGTCGGTCGGCCAGATACAGGATCTGATCGGCATCGGCCAGTCGGCCCTGTCGCAGCATCTGGCCGTTTTGCGCGATCTCGGTCTGGTCGAGACGCGGCGCGAAGCGCAGACCATCTACTATCACCTCGCCTCCCCCGCGGCCCTCGCCATTATCAACACGCTGGTCGGCATCTTCTGTCCGCCCGGCGTGAAGAAATAAGGAACGAACAATGTCTTTGAAGCCCGTTGACGTGAAGACCGTGGAAAAATGGCTCGCCGATGGCGATTGCGTGCTGGTGGATATTCGCGAACCGAACGAGACCGCCGCGGAACGCATTCCCGGCGCCAAACTCGTCCCGCTGTCCGGCATCGGTAACGACCCGATCGCCGATCTCGGCGACAAACCGGTCGTGTTCCACTGCAAGGGCGGCATGCGGACCCAGAAATTCGGAAACCAGCTTTCGGGCTGCGCCGGCGGCTGCGAAGGCTTCTATCTGGAAGGCGGCATCGAAGCCTGGAAGAAAGCCGGTCACAAAGTCGAACGCTGATCGCAGCGGCCGGCCTTGCGGCAAAGGATTTGGGGAGCGCTCTTTTCAAGAGCGCTCCCTTTTTCGCCTCGACCGCCATGGCACGTTTGCGGTTGTGCCCGTCACAATGTCAAAGCACACTTGCCTTTCGGACTTTGACTGAACGCAGCGCAACCGCGGGAGAATAGCTTGTCTGTACGCCTCACATTCGGTCTGGCCGCCCTTGGCGCGACAGCCGCCGGCGCCCTCGTCTTCGGCCCCGTCATCGCCCCCGCCCTGCTGCGCGCCGCCAAACCGGCGGCCAAGACCGCAACCAAGACGGCGGTCATTCTCGCCGAACGCGCGGGCGAGAGCTTCGCCGAATTCATGGAAATCGTCGAAGACGCCTATGCCGAGGCGGAAGCCGAACTCGCCGAAAGCCGCAACCCGTCCGGCGAGGGCTGATATGCCCGCGAAGAAAGAGGACGGCCCGGAAAAGAAGACCGGCAAGAAGACAGCCGCCAAAAGCGCGACGACGCGCAAACCCGCCACGAAGCGCCGTGCGACGAAACGCACCGCCCCGCCGCCGCCATCCGCAAATCTCGAACATCTGACGCAAGAGCGTGCCCGCATCCGCGTGCCCGCCTTGCGGCGCCAACGCGAGGCGCTCGAGAAGCTCGCCCATGCGATGATCGATCTGCCGGGCGTCTATTCGGTCGAGGCCAATCCGCTGACGGCGGGCCTTCTCATCCGTTATCAGGGCGATTTCGGCGAAATCGGCAAGGGCGCCATCGAGGCGGGGCTGTTCGTTCTGGAAGAGCCTGCACCGGCCCCCGACGCCATGACGGGTTTGCGCGAACGGATGCGTGATGTCGAGACGATGCTCCGCCGCAATTCGTCGGGCTCGTTCGATGTGAACACCGCCATGTTTCTCTTTTTCTCTCTGGTCGCGGTGGTGCAGCTCGCGCGCGGGCGCATCGCCATGCCTGCCTTCTCCGCCCTCTGGTACGCACTGAACTCTCTTCGCTCGGCATCCTTCGAAGGCGAGACCGACAAGGGCGCGCCGGGGGAATAGCTTCCGGCGTCATTGCGGAGTCAGGAGACGGGGTGCGACGCTGCATCCTTCATCGTGCGCCGCGCCAGCAGATATTCATTGCCCGCGAACGAGGCGAGCATGCCGCCGCCAATGACGAGCCCGTCGGAAATCCCGATCGGCGCGAGGCCCAGCAGGCGGCGGAGCGGCGGCCAGGCCAGCGGCAGCACCTGAAGCGCGCCCGCAGCCGCGAGCGTACCGTTCAGATATTTGTTGCCGAACAGCTCGCCGCCCGTGAGCCCGTGGAACCGGTCGTGCCGGCAGGAAAGCGCATGAAGAAGCTGGGCGCCGACCAGCGTGGAAAAGGTCAGGCTGCGCGTGCGCGGGCCCGGCCCGTAACGCAGCAATCCATATCCATGCGCGGCAAGCGCGGAGGCGGAAATAATCCCCGCCTCGCTTGCCAGCATCTTGTAATAGTCCGGCGTGAACATCGGCGCATCGGGATCGCGCGGCGGCACTGACATGATGCCCTGTTCCGGCTCTTCCAGCGCAAGACCCAGCGCGGGCAGCACATCCGTCACCAGATTGATCCAGAACATTTCCATGGGCGATTCGAGCTGGTCGCCCGGCGACATCGTTTCCGCCGCGATCACCGCGATCTCCGAAAGGTTCGTCGCCAGCAGGAAATGAATTGCCTTGCGGATATTCGCGTAAGTCGCGCGGCCCTGCGCGATGCCCGCCCCCAGCGTGGTGAGGTCGTCGTCGCGAATGACGACATCGGCGACATCCTGCGCCGACTGCGCGCCGCCCTGCCCCATGGCGATCCCGACATCGGCGGCCCGAAGCGCTGGCCCGTCATTGATGCCATCGCCCGTCATGCCGACACGCATGCCCGTTTCCTGAAGCGCCCGGATGATTTCCAGTTTTCGTGCCGGGCTTACCCGCGCAAACACATTGCCGCTCGCGATCGTCCTTCGGAACTCTTCCGGCGAAAGGCCGTCGAGCTTCGCCGCATCGACGACGACCGGCGCCGCGTCGCCCGCCAGGCCGACTTCGCGCGCAATGGCATGGGCTGTCGCCGGCTGGTCGCCCGTAATCATCACGGTACGGATACCCGCCTTGTGGAACTCGGCCATCAGATCGGCCATGCCGCCCCGCAACGGATCCTTCATTGCCACAAGACCGAGCCAAATGAGGTCTTTCGGATCGTCCGGATCGTTCCCCGGGTCATGACTATAGGCAAGCCCAAGCACGCGCAGGCCTTCGCCGCCGAGCCTTTCATTCTCCGCAACGATCCGCGCCCGCGCCGCGTCGTCGATCACGTCGAGAACGCCATCCACTTCCATGACACGGCAGTGCTGCAACACCTGATCGGGACTGCCCTTCACCGCCAGAGAGATCTTTTCTTCCGAAATGCGATGATGGCGCGAGACCATGAATTTGCGCTGCTCGGTGCGATAGACGATACGATCCGCGGGATTGTCGTCGCGAACCGCGGCGACATCGACACCGCCGCGCGCGGCAAGGTCGACAAGCGCCACTTCCGTGGGCGATCCGTGAAACAGGGGACCGTTCCCGTTCTGCTCGATCCTGACCTCCGAACAGAGCGCCGCGACTTCCAGAAACTTCTTCATTTCATGGCGCGTGAGATCGGCATGACCGTCTTCCGTGCCGAACCCGTCCACTCCCAGATGAACCGTCTCCGCTCCCACAAGCAGGCTTTCCACCGTCATCTTGTTCTGGGTGAGCGTGCCCGTCTTGTCGAAACAGAGCACGTTGAGGGAACCGAGCCCTTCGACCGCTTCCAGACGGCGCACCAGCACATTCTTCTTTTTCAGTTCCCCGAGGCCGAGCGCCAGCGTGCTGGTGGCGATGGCAGGCAGGCCCTCGGGCACAGCGGCGACCGCCAGCGCGACCGCGCTTTTGAGCATCGGCATGGTGCCGAGACCGCGCGCCACGCCCAGCGCGAAGACGCCGCCGCACACGCCGAGCGAGAGATAGACGAGATGCCGCCCCATCCGCTCCAGCTCGCGCTCGATGGGGGTCTGGGGCGGGCGCGCCTCACCGGTCAGCGCCTGGATACGTCCGATTTCCGTTTCGACGCCTGTCGCCATGACGACGGCAAGCCCGCTGCCGCCATCGACGATGGTGCCGCGAAAAATACAATTGGCGCGCTCGCCGAGCGGCGCGTCGCGGTCGTCCAGCGTCCCCGCATGTTTGGGCACGGGCACGCTTTCGCCCGTCAGCGAGGATTCGTCCACCGTCAACCCGATCGCCTCGATGATGCGCGCATCGGCCTCGATAAAGGCGCCAGGTGTGAGCACCACAATATCGCCGGGCACGACCTCGCGAGAGGCGATGTCGCGCACCGCGCCTTCGCGCCGGACAAGCACGCGATGTTCGCCATGGCCGGTAATGTCGCGGATCGTCTTTTCCGCACCCGACTCCATCGCATAGCCGACGCCGCCATTGGCCCCGACGACGCCCAGCGTCACCAGCGCATCGAGCGGACTGCCGGTTGCAAACGACATGATCGCGGAACCGCCCAGCATGGCGACGGGCAGGCTCTTGAACTGATCGAGGAAGAGCGCGAGATCCGAGCGCGGCTCGCCGACAGGCAATTCATTGGGGCCTTGCTCGCGCAGGCGCGACGCGGCCTCTTCCACGCCCAGCCCTTCGCGGCGGGCGGCGACGGCGGCAAGCGCTTCTTCCAGAGGAACGGCATGCCAGCCTTCCGCGACACAGGGCGCGGAGGCCGGTGACGGCTCATGCGTGCCCGGCACCGGCTTTTTCCGGCCCGGCTTGTTCTGTCGGGGAGATACCGGATCTTTCGCGACGCCCGGCGCCATGGCTTTGCCGTCGAGCAGCCCGTCGATACGCCAGGCCATCTCCTCATGGCTCAGCACCCGGTCGAACTCCACCAGCAGATTGCCCGTCCTCAGGTCGATACGGGCGCGCGTCACCTGCGGATCGCCCGCCAGCCCGTATTCGAGTTTGGCACGCGTGACGGCAGAGCGGTAAAGACCGTCCACACAATACCGCGCCCGCCCCGGCACCGCGCCATGGCGCAGGCCCACACGCGCCGGAAAGGGCGGGATATCGGGCGGCGGCGCACCGCCGGACTTTTTACGAACACTCATAGGCAGCAGTATCGACAGAGGGATGACGGTTTTATGTTCGCCGCCTCCCCTGGCAGGAAACCGGCGTCCGGCCCCGAGCATATCCCTAGCCGGGGCTTCCACCCACATCGATCAGCGCAAAAGGCATCGTCGCCTCGGCCGAAACTGCCGGAAAGCCTCCCTGAGAGAGGGCAGCCCCCGTCGCCTTGCCGGAAAGCCTTGGTCTTGCCGTGCCCCTCTGGCAGACTTGGGGCCCGGAGGAATACAGGGAAATAAAAAGGTGAAAACCGTTCCCGCAAAGATGCGCCACCTCGCAGCCGCCGCTCTGGCGCTGGCAGGGCTCGTTCTGTGGGCCGCTGCCCCCGGCGCGGCCGAGCGGCAGGAGCAGCGAAGCGGCATCGCCGCCCTTTCCGACATTACCGGCGCCATCGGCCCCGCCACGGTGAAGCAGATCGGCGAGGCCATCGAAACCGCGGAAGCGGAACGCGCGGACATCCTCATCCTGCGCATCAACACGCCGGGCGGTCTGGTCGATTCCACGCGGGACATCATCTCGCTCATCACCACCGCCGATATCCCCGTCATCGGTTATGTCGCGCCCGCGGGCGCCCATGCGGCCAGCGCCGGCACCTACATCATGTATGCGACCAGCCTCGCCGCCATGGCGCCGGGCAGCAATCTCGGCGCCGCGACGCCCGTTCAGATGGGCGGCGGCGGCCTGCCCGGACTGGGAGAAGGCGACAAGACGCCCGAGACGAAAGATGCCGATGGCGGCAAGGCACCGTCCGGCGGCACGGCGATGGAACACAAGATCGTCAATGATGCCGTCGCGCTCATTCGCGGTCTGGCCGAGCTTCACGGCCGCAATGCCGACTGGGCGGAAAAGGCCGTGCGCGAGGGCGCAAGCCTGACGGCCAGCGACGCCGTGAAACAGAATGTCGTCGAGCTGCTCGCGGGCAATGTCGGCGAGTTGCTGGAAAAGGCCGACGGGCGCGAAGTGGTGACGGGCGCGGGCAAGGTGACGCTCGAAACCAAAGGGCTCATCGTGCGGACCATCGAGCCTGATTTCCTGACGAAACTGCTCTCCCTCATCAGCCACCCCAATGTCGCCTTTGTGCTGATGATGATCGGTATTTACGGCCTGATCTTCGAGTTTTCCAATCCGGGCAGCTTCGGCCCCGGCATCATCGGCTCGATCTGCCTCGTGCTGGGTTTTTATGCGCTGAACCAGCTGCCGCTCGACTATGCGGGGCTTGCGCTCATCGCGCTCGGCATCGGGCTGATGGTGGCCGAAGCCGTAACGCCCACATTCGGCGCGCTGGGACTGGGCGGCCTCGTCGCCTTCGTCATCGGCGCCACCATGCTGGTGGACAGCGATGCGCCGGAGTTCCAGCTTTCATGGTCGGTCATCGCCATCACCACCATCGTGACCGGCCTCCTGCTCATCCTGCTGCTCGGCTATGTCTGGCGCGAACAGCGCCGCCGCGTCACCACGGGCCGCGAGGGCATGACGGGCGTCAAGGCGCGCATCGTCGAATGGCGCGAGGGCGAGGGATATGTTCTCGCCCAGAGCGAACGCTGGCATGCGCGCGGCCCCCGCGACCTCAAGCCCGGCGACGAAATCGCCGTGACCGGCCTCGACGGCCTCACCCTCATTCTTGGCGAACCGCAAGGTTAGGAGCCCCCCAATGAACTTCGCATTCATCGCCTTCATTCTTTTTGCGCTGGTGATCTTCCTCGCCTCGGCGATCCGAATCCTGCGCGAGTATGAGCGCGGCGTCGTCTTCACGCTCGGACGCTATACGCGCGTCGCCGGCCCCGGCTTCATGATCCTGATCCCCGTCATCCAGCAAATGGTGCGAACCGACCTGCGCACCTTCGTGGTGGACGTACCGAGCCAGGACGTGATCTCGCGCGACAATGTGTCGGTCAAGGTGAACGCGGTCCTCTATTACCGCATCCTGGAGCCGAACAAGGCGATCCTGAATGTCGAGGATTACATGGCGGCGGTCAGCCAGCTTGCCCAGACCACGCTGCGCTCCGTGCTCGGCAAACACGAGCTCGACGAGATGCTCGCCGAACGCGACAAGCTCAATGCCGATGTGCAGGCGATCCTCGACGAACAGACCGACGCCTGGGGCATCAAGGTCGCCAATGTCGAGATCAAGCATGTCGATATCGACGAGAGCATGATCCGCGCCATCGCCCGCCAGGCCGAAGCCGAACGCTATCGCCGCGCCAAGATCATCAATGCCGAAGGCGAACAGCAGGCCGCCGAGAAGCTCGTGGAAGCAGGCCGCCAGCTCGCGACCGAGCCCGCCGCCATGCAGCTGCGCTATTTCGCGGCGCTGCACGACATTGCGGGCGACAAGACCAACACCATCATGTTCCCGCTGCCGATGGACCTGCTGTCGTCACTGAAACCGGCGGACAAGGCCTGACGCAAAGCTGACCCTGCGTTGACCGATAGCCAGACGCTCATGTACACAGAGTCACATATGAGCGCATAGTCTGCAGGCGACGCCTGCACGCTCCAGCCGGGAAATATCGACTTGTCACGCTGGCCGGTGAGAGGCCGCGCAAGTCGGCCGTCATAGTCTTTTTGAACGTCATGGTGTGGAAATGATCACGGCAAAACTTCCCGGCATTTTCCGGCATGACGAAGTCAGCGACTTGATTCGTCTCGGACGGGATTATGATGGCGGCTATGTCATATGCGGAAAGGATGTTCAGGAAGCGGATTTCCTGATCGGTCTGTGCATCAATGACGACTGGTCCTTTGAAACCGACTTTACACAGAAGAATGATGTTCCCGTTCTCGCATATGACGGATCAATCAACGGTCGCCAGTTTCTGTGGCGAGCGATCAAGGAACTTCGCCGGGTCGTCGACAAACCGTCACTGACAAAAAGAGCGTGGAAGACATACTTCTCTTACACGAACTTCTTTAAAGGGCACCGTCGGCATATCGAGAAATTCGTTGGCCGGGAGAAGGGCGAGCACCAGGTTTCCCTCAAGGAAATTTTCGACAGCACCGCCTCGCAGAAAATATTTCTCAAAATAGATATTGAAGGAAGCGAGTACGAGATACTCGACGAGATACTGGACGCTCAAAACAGAATAGCGGGAATGGCCATCGAGTTTCACGATTGCGGTCAGCATCTGGAGGAAATCGGCTCGTTCCTGGAAAGGCTGAACCTTCAGATCGTACATATCCACGCGAACAATTATTCTCCGCTGGATGCATCGCTTTTGCCCGCCGCGCTCGAAATCAGTTTCAGTGCCGATCCCGGTCCGTCAAAGGGGCCCTGCCGCTATCCACGTGCGCTGGATAGGCCGAACAAGGCTTCCAGCGACGAGATTTGCTTGTCCTTCGAAGGGGGATAAGGTTTCAACCTCAAGGCTGATAACAGGCGCCAAGAGTGCAGAAAATGAATCAGGCTAGCGGCTTTCCCGGGCACAAGACGATGGCCGAGAGCGTTTTTCTCTGCGTTGGGCTGGCAAGGAATGGCGCCAAAAGCATAAGGCGCGAAGTGGAGAGGCTCAGCGACGCGCTTGGGGGCAGCAAGGCGCTGCATTTTCTGTTCATCGAATCCGACAGCGATGACGGCACGGTCGTTGAACTCGAAAAGATCTCCGGGACGTTCGAAAATCTCAGATATGTGAGCCTGGGCAGGTTGAGAGACGAATTGCCCAAGCGAACGGCGCGGCTGGCCCATTGCCGAAATGTCTATGTAAAGGAAATCCGCGAAAACCCGATCTATCGGGATGTCGATTATGTCGTCGTCGCGGACATGGATGGGCTGAACACGAAAATTTCCGCAGAGGGAGTTGAGAGCTGCTGGACGCATGACGAATGGGATGCGTGTTTTGCGAACCCGGACGGCCCCTATTACGACATATGGGCCTTACGACACCCCGACTGGTCGCCAAACGATTGTTGGGCGCAATATGAATTTCTGAACAAATATTCAAAGCGCAGGGAGAGAAATCTTTTTGCCAGCGTACATGCCCGAATGATCACCATTCCGAAGAATGCCGACTGGATTGAAGTCAATTCGGCCTTTGGCGGGCTGGCTATCTACAAAAGGGCTCTTTTCGAAGACGCAGAATATATCGGCCTGGACGCTGCCGGAGACGAAATCTGCGAACATGTCACCCTCCACGATCAGGTCGTGGAGAGGGGCGCCCGTCTGTTCATCAATCCGGCTTTCATAAACGCCGGTCGCAACGGTCACACACGGGAATTATTCTTTGTCCGGAAGATAAGGCGAAAAATAAAACATGCGAAGAAACGCATGAGAGAGCACGCCGCCAGCAGGCGATGAAGCGCTGGAACGACATGCGTATTTCCGATGCCACCGAGTGAGGTCGAGGAATTGCGCACCGCGGTAGCCAACCGCCTACGGCGCACTTGCCATGCGCGTGCCCAACTGGAACGGAAGGTCGAAACGGATGGGAGCGAGGATCAGGCTCGCTAAAGAGCGATCCTTGAAAGTCTGGCGGAGAGGGAGGGATTCGAACCCCCGATAGAGTTACCCCTATACCGCATTTCGAGTGCGGCGCTTTCAACCACTCAGCCACCTCTCCAGACGCAGCTGCGGATGTGACGAAACCGCCACGATCCGGGAAACGGCGCGGAATGTAGACCGGGGATGCCCTGCCGCACAACCCCGCATTGCACTATCGTTACATGCCTGTGGAGATGGCGTCCGGCCTGCTACACTGGCGCCCATGGCGGAGGGGCGGATGGACCGGAACGACAACGCAGCTGAAAACCCGAAAGGGACGAACAAGGCACGTGTGGCCGCGGCCTGGGCCGTCCACGCCTTTACCGCGTCGGGCGTCATTGCCGCGCTGCTGGCCATTGCCGCCCTGATCGCGGGCGATCCGCGCATGACGCTGATCTGGCTCGGCGTCTCCCTCCTCATCGACGGCTTCGACGGCCCGATGGCTCGCAAGCTCCGCGTCACCGAGTTCGCACCGCGCTTCGACGGGGCGATTCTCGACCATGTGATCGATTACCTGACCTATGCGGTGATCCCCGCCCTCATGATCTATCGCTTCGGCCTGGTGCCGCCGGGCTGGGAGATCCCCGCCGCCGGCTGGATCATGACGAGTGCGCTCTATTGCTTCGGCAACCGCGAAATGAAGACCTGGGACAATTATTTCTCCGGCTTCCCCGCGACCTGGAACCTCGTCGTGCTCTGTTTCTGGCTGGCCGCGACAGGCCCCTGGACCAATCTCGCCATCATCGCCCTTCTGGGGCTCCTCACCTTCATCCCGGCGAAGTTCGTCCATCCCTTCCGGGTGGTCATGCTGAGGCCCCTGACGCTGGCCGTGACGGCGCTCTGGGCCGCGCTCACCCTGTGGCTGGTGGCCGCGACCCCCGCCGTCACGGCGCCGGCCGACGCATTTCCCGGGGTTTTCGGCCTCTGGACGGCGGCATCCCTCTATTTTCTGGGCCTCTGCGCCTGGCGGACGGCAAGCCCGCTCTGGGGCCGGCGGGACCGCTAGGCTGCTCTGCGCGGGATTTCCCGGCCAACCGGGCCGGATTCAGCCCGTCTTCGGGTTGACACATAAGGGCCGGCCTGTATATTCCCCGCCAATTCGGCCCGGGACGCTCCTTGAGCGCCTGCCCGGCCTTTTTCGTTTACATGGTGGTATTCCGATGTTCGCAGTCATCCGGACCGGCGGCAAACAGTATAAAGTCGCAAAAGACGACGTCCTGCAGGTCGAAAAGCTCGATGCCGAGCCCGGCGCCACGGTCGAACTGGCCGAGGTCCTGATGGTTGGCGGCGAAGGCGAGACCAAGCTGGGCTCCCCGCTTGTGGACGGTGCCAAGGTCACCGCCGAGGTGGTCGAGCAGGCCCGCGGTCCCAAGATCACGATTTTCAAGAAGCGCCGCCGTCAGAACTCGCGCCGCAAGAACGGCCATCGTCAGGACCTCACCGTCCTGAAGATCACCGGCATCGCCGGCTGAACGGCAGCAAGGAGCAGACACAATGGCTCATAAAAAGGCAGGCGGTTCATCCCGCAACGGTCGCGATAGTGCCGGCCGTCGTCTCGGCGTCAAGAAGTTCGGCGGCGAGCAGGTCATTCCCGGCAACATCATCATCCGCCAGCGTGGCACGCAGTGGCACCCGGGTGAGAATGTCGGCATGGGCAAGGACCACACGATTTTCGCGAAGTCCGAAGGCGTCGTCGCCTTCCGTACCCGCAAGGGTGGCCGCGCCTATGTGTCCGTCGTACCGGCGGACATGCCGAAAGCGGCTGACTGACAAGGGCGAGGATGCCACCTCGCCGGTGGCGTCCATCCAGGGTTTCAAAGAGGGAGATGGGTCGCCATCTCCCTTTTTCTATGCGCTCTCCCCGGCGGGGAGCGGAGGAGGAGAAACCCGATGCTGGAACAGTTGAAGACGGAACGGCTCATCTTGCGGCCCATGGGCGAGAGCGACGCGGAAAGACTCGCGGAACTCGCCAACAATTGGGACGTGGCCCGGATGCTCACGCGCATGCCCTTCCCCTATACCCGGGCAATGGCTCGAGACTGGATCGCCAGACAGGCGACGGATCGCGCCGAGGGCGCCGAATTCGTCTATGCAATCACGCATGAGGACGGCTTCATCGGCACCTGCGGCGTTCAGGCCCATGCCGACGGCACGAACGAGATCGGCTACTGGGTCGGCGAACCGTTCTGGAATAGGGGGTACGCGACAGAAGCGACGCACGCCGTGCTGAACGAAGCCGCCGCCCGTTTCGGCGCCGGGACGCTGATTTCCGGCCATTTCGCCGACAATCACGCCTCGGGCCGTGTACTGACCAAGCTGGGCTTCCGCTATACTGGCGAAGAAAAACGCTGGTCGCTGGCCCGCAACGAGCATGTCCATGCGCTGCGCATGGTCCTCAAGCAAGAGGCAAAGGCCGGCCGGAACGCCGCCTGAAGGCAAAACAGATGAAGTTTCTCGATCAAGCCCGTGTCTTTATCCGCTCCGGCGACGGCGGGGCGGGCTCCGTCAGCTTCCGGCGCGAGAAGTTCATCGAATATGGCGGCCCGGACGGCGGCGACGGCGGCAAGGGCGGCGATGTGGTGGTCGAATGCGTCGACGGCCTCAACACGCTGATCGATTACCGCTACCGCCAGCACTTCAAGGCCAAGACCGGCATGCACGGCATGGGGCGCAATCGCACCGGCCATCGCGGCGCCGATGTGGTGCTGAAAGTGCCCGTCGGTACCCAGGTCTTCGAGGAAGACGGCGAAACGCTGATCGCCGACCTGACGAAAGTCGGCCAGCGCATCGTCATCGCGCGCGGCGGCAATGGCGGTTTCGGCAATGCCTATTTCAAAAGCTCGGTGAACCAGGCCCCCCGCCGCGCCAATCCCGGACAGGAAGGCATCGAAAAGACGATTATCCTGCGGCTGAAGCTCATCGCCGATGCCGGGCTCGTCGGCCTGCCCAATGCGGGCAAATCGACCTTCCTTGCCGCGGTAAGCGCGGCCAAGCCCAAGATCGCCGATTATCCCTTCACCACCATCCACCCCAATCTGGGCGTGGTGAGGGTGGAGGCGCGCAGCTTCGTGCTGGCCGACATTCCCGGCCTCATCGAGGGTGCGCATGAAGGCGTGGGGCTCGGCGACCGGTTTCTGGGCCATGTGGAGCGCTGTGGCGCGCTGATCCACCTCGTGGACGGGACCAGCGACGACGTGGCGGAGGCCTATCGCGTCATCCGCGAGGAACTCGACGCCTATGGCGCAGGCCTGACGGAAAAACCCGAAATCCTCTGCCTCAACAAGGCCGACGCCCTGCTGCCCGAAGACCGCGAGGAAAAGCGCAAAGCCCTTGAAGAGGCAAGCGGCGGCAAGGTCCAGATCATTTCCGGCGTGTCCGGCGAGGGCGTCGACAGGATCCTGCACATGGTCGCCGACCTGGTGGATGCAGCCCGCGCGGCGGAAAAGGCCGAACGGGAAGCCGCAAATGCCAGCGGCGAAGACGAGGGGTGGCATCCTTGATCGCACGACGCCTCGAAACCGCCCAGCGCGTCGTGGTGAAGATCGGCTCCTCGCTCCTCACCGAAAGCGCGACCGGCAAGCTGAACCGGAAATGGCTGGCAGCGTTGATCGACGACCTCGCCGCCATGCGCCATGCGGGACAGGAAGTGCTGATCGTCTCGTCGGGCTCCATCGCACTCGGCCGCCACGCACTGAAACTGCCCTCCGGCAAGCTGAAGCTGGAGGAAAGCCAGGCCGCCGCCGCGGTGGGGCAGATCTCGCTCGCCCATGCCTATCAGGAAATTCTCTCCGGCCACGGATTGTCCTGCGCCCAGATCCTGCTCACGCTGAGCGAGACGGAAGAACGACGCCGCTATCTGAATGCGCGCTCCACCATGAACACGCTTCTGCGCATGGGCGCGGTGCCCGTCGTCAATGAAAACGACACGGTCGCGACCACCGAAATCCGCTATGGCGACAATGACCGCCTCGCTGCCCGCGTCGCCGCCATGATCTCCGCCGACCTGCTCATCCTGCTGTCGGATGTGGACGGGCTTTATACCGCGCAGCCCGGCACACCGGGCGCGGACCATATCGCCGAAGTGCCCGCCATCACGCCCGACATCGAAGCCATGGCCGGCGACGCGGCAAGCGAGTTTTCGCGCGGCGGCATGAAAACGAAAGTCGCCGCCGCCCGCATCGCCACCGAGGGCGGCAGCCACATGCTGATCGCCAATGGCCGCATGGACCATCCCTTGCGCACCCTGCGTGAAGGAAAAGCGCGCTGCACCTGGTTTGCCGCTCATGCCAGCCCCCGCGCCGCCCGCAAACGCTGGATCTCCGGCACGCTGAAGGCGCTTGGCAGCCTCGTCATCGACGACGGCGCCGTGGCCGCGCTGGAACGCGGGCGCAGCCTTCTCCCGGCGGGCATTACCCGCATCGAAGGCGAGTTCGACCGGGGCGACGCCGTGAGCGTTTGCGACAACGCCGGTCATGAAATCGCCGTCGGCCTCAGCGCCTATTCCAGCCGCGATGCGCGCGAAATCATCGGCCATTCGAGCCATGAGATCGAAGAGCTGCTGGGCTATTCGGGCCGCGCAGAAATGATCCATCGCGACGATCTGGTGCTGAAACGTCCGGGAAGCACGGATTAGCCGATTTGGCCACCCGCCCGCTCTGCGTTAGTTTGACGGGCCGATTGAGATGAAAACCAACGGGTTCAGAGGTTTAGAGCCGTGACGATCGTGAAGATGAAAGGCGACCACGCCGACATTCCCGCCCTGATGACCGGTATCGGCGAGCGCGCGCGAGAAGCCGCCCGCACCCTTGCCCGGGCAACGACCAAGCAGAAGGACGCCGCGCTTCTGTCCGCCGCCATGTGCATTCGCGCCAATGCGGGCGACATTCTGGAAGCCAACGCCGCCGACCTGAAGGCCGCCGAGGATCGTGGCCTCTCCGGCGCGCTGGTGGACCGGCTGACCCTGACCGACGAGCGCGTGGAAGCCATCGCCAAGGCGTTGGAAGACATCGCCGCCCTGCACGACCCGGTCGGCACGACGATTGCCGAATGGGACCGGCCCAACGGGCTTCACATCCAGCGCATCCGCACCCCGCTCGGCGTCATCGGCATCATCTATGAAAGCCGTCCCAATGTGACGGCGGATGCGGGCGCGCTCGCCATGAAGGCGGGCAATGCCGCCATCCTGCGCGGCGGCTCCGAAGCGGTGCGCTCCAATCACGCCATCCACGCCTCGCTTGTCGAAGGCTTGCAGGCCGCCGGCCTGCCCGAAGATGCGATCCAGCTCGTGCCCGTGCAGGATCGCGACTGCGTGGGTGAAATGCTGCGCGGCCTCAACGGCAATATCGATGTCATCGTGCCGCGCGGCGGCAAGAGCCTCGTCGCCCGCGTGCAGGAAGAGGCGCGCGTGCCGGTCTTCGCGCATCTGGAAGGCATCTGCCATGTCTATGTCGACCGCGACGCGGAACTCGACATGGCAATCAATATCGTGCTGAACGCCAAGCTGCGCCGCACCGGCATTTGCGGCGCGGCGGAAACGCTGCTGGTGGACCGCGCCTGCGCGAATACCCATCTGGCGCCCATCGTGGAGGCGCTGATCGCCGAAGGCTGCGAAGTGCGCGTCGACGGCGAAATTCACCTCGCCGCCAAACAGCTGAAGCCCGCCACGGAAGCGGACTGGTTCACCGAATATCTCGACAACATCATTTCGGTGAAGCTGGTGGACGGCGTCAAAGGCGCCATCGACCATATCGAGCGCTATGGCTCGCATCACACCGAATGCATCGTGACGAACAATGCCGAGACGGCAGGGCGTTTCTTCCACGATATCGACAGCGCCATCCTGCTGCACAACGCCTCGACGCAATTCGCCGATGGTGGCGAGTTCGGTATGGGTGCGGAAATCGGCATCGCGACGGGCCGCTTCCATGCGCGCGGGCCTGTCGGGCTCGAACAGCTCACCAGCTTCAAATATCTGGTGCGCGGCGACGGCCAGACCCGGCCCTGACCGCAGATGACAAGCGAGATCACCCCACCCGGTGCAGGCGACGACAGGCGAAACGAAATGCTGACGCCGGGCCTGCGCGTCGGGCTGCTGGGCGGCTCCTTCAACCCGGCCCATGAAGCCCATCTGCTGGTCTCGCGCATGGCGATGCGCGCCCTCGGCCTTGACCGCGTCTGGTGGCTGGTCTCCCCCGGCAACCCGCTGAAACCCGAAAAAGGCATGGCGCCGCTCGCCGAGCGCCTGGCCTCCGCCCGCACCATGGCGCGCGATCCGCGCATCTGCGTCACCGATATCGAACGCCGCCTGGAAACCCGCTACACGGTCGATACCATCGCCTCGCTCGTCACCCTCCACCCGGATGTGCATTTCGTCTGGCTGATGGGCGCCGACAACATGATCCAGCTGCCGCGCTGGTACCGCTGGAAAGAGCTGACGCGCATGATCCCGATCGCGATCTATCCGCGGCCCGGCTATACGCTGAAGGCCCGTCTTTCGCCCGCGGCGCAGGCGCTGCGGCAGGCGACCCTCGATACCGGCGATGCCCGCCGCCTCGCCACGGCGCAGCCCCCCGCACTCTGCTTTCTGGAGGGGCCGGTCAGCTCGCTGTCGGCCACGCAAATCCGCGAAAGCGAAGGCTGGCCCATCACCGCCCGAGAAAGGGACGCTTCGCGGGAAACGGCTGAATGACCGGGCCGAATACCCGTAAGTCCCTGTCACAGAGCGGTAAAATCACGCTCATTGAAACGACATCGACGGAGCTTTATCTTGGGAGGGCAGGCAAGAGCCTGCTTGTCTTAAGTTCGGGAGACCAAAGGGAGTATTTTCCTGAGCATTGAACCTAGGGACCAGACGGTCCAGCGCATGCCCGAAAGGGCGGACGACGGGAGCGACATTCCCGCCTCCAGCGCGACGGCGGCGACGCATCATGCCGACCCCGCCGACAGCGAACAGAGTTCGGCCATGCTGGCGGCAGTGCTTGCCAGCCTTGATGACGACAAGGCCGAAGACATCGTTTCCATCGACCTGCAAGGCAAGACCCCCATGGCCGACCATCTTGTGGTCGCCAGCGGGCGTTCGCAGCGCCATGTCAGCGCTGTGGCCGACCATCTTGTCCGCAAGCTCAAGGAAGCGGGCTTCGGCAGGGCCGATGTGGAAGGCCTCAACCAGGCGGACTGGGTTTTGATCGATGCCGGAGACGTCGTCGTTCATATCTTCCGGCCTGAGGTGCGCGAGTTTTATAAACTGGAGAAGATGTGGGCCGCGGATATTCCGCCTGACGCCCAGCATCACTGACGTCCGGCCGTCTCGCCGCCCGTCCTCCACGCTAGCGCTGCCTGAGTGAAGGCAGGGTGGGAGATATTGTACCCCGATGCGGCTGCGGATCTGCGCCGTCGGCCGCTTGCGTGCCGGCCCCGAGCAACAACTCGTCGACGATTATCTGGCTCGTCTTTCGGCAACGGGACGCGCCATCGGGTTCCCGTCGGCCTCCCTTGCCGAAGTCGAGGAGAAAAAGCGCCTCGAAGGCAGCGCGCTCATGGCCCGCGAGGCGGAGCTGCTGCTTGCCAACATCCCCGCCGGCGCCCGTGTGATCGCGCTGGACGAGCGAGGCGGAAACGAGGGCAGCGAAGCCTTCGCGGCGCGGCTTGGCGCCTGGCGCGACGAGGGCGCCCCCGAAGCGGTGTTCCTGATCGGCGGCGCCAATGGCCTTGCACCGGAGATCCGCGAGCGCGCCGACCATCTGATGAGCTTCGGCAAAATGACCTGGCCCCATATGCTGGCGCGCGTCATGCTCGCCGAGCAGCTCTACAGGGCCGTCACCATTCTCGCCAGCCATCCCTATCACCGCGCATGAGAAACAGGCACGCGCCTTCTCACGTCATGGACACACAACCGGTGTTCCATTACCTTCGGTTGTCTCGCGGGCCTGACGATTCGCCCGGGAATGCGGCACCATTTTCACCACACTCCGAAAGATCATGAACGGCGTCCGACCCCTTGTCCTCGTAACACTGGACGGCTGGGGACTTCGCGCGGAACGCGAAGCCAACGCCATCGCCTTGGCGCGCACGCCGATCTTCGACCGGCTTGCCGGCAAGGGGCTTGAGACCTCGCTCGTCGCATCCGGCGAAGCGGTGGGCCTTGCCCCCGGCCAGCCCGGCAATGCGCAGGCCGCCTATCAGACGCTTGGCGCAGGCGCCCCCGTCGAACATCCGCTGCTGAAGGTCAACCGGGCGCTCGAGGCGAGCGGCGACGATGCCATCACCAATCACCCCGTCATCCGCCAGCTCATCGCCAGAGCCCGCCCGCTGGGCGGCGCGGTGCATCTGATCGGCATGGCCTCGCCCGCCGGCGTCGCGGGCCATCAGAACCATCTGGCCGTCCTTGCCGCCCTGCTCAGTCATGAGGGGATGCAGGTCTGGGTCCATGCCGTGATGGACGGGCAGGATACGCCGCCCCAGGAGGGCATCGTCCATCTGGCCGAACTCACCGAGGACATCGCAGGCGCCGAAAATGCCGAACTCGGCAGCGTGATGGGCCGCCGCTACGGGTTCGATGCGCGCTGCGACCCCGCCCGCGTGGAAACGGCCTTGAAGGCGCTGATCGAAACCGATGCTCCGAGGGCGGAGTATCTCTCCGTTCATCTGGACAATGCCTATAACAAGAACCTGTCCGATGACGACATTCCGCCCGCCATCTCGCAAAACTATCGCGGCATCCGGTCCGACGACGCCGTGCTGCTGGTCAATCTGCGGCCCGACCACGCCCATTCGCTGATTTCCGCGCTGACCGGCCCCGACGCACGGCCCCACGGGCCTGTCCTGTCCGGCGTCTATTCGCTGCTGCGCCTGTCCGGCCCGCTCGATGCCGAAGTCGAATGGATGTACGAGCCCGCGCGTGCGTCGACGACGCTCGCCGAGGCGCTGTCCAGCGCGGGCCTCTCGCAGCTCGCCCTGTGCGAAACGGCAGCGGAGGCCAATCTCTGGACGTTCGCCCGGGCAGGCCGCGACACGCTTCTGTTCGGCGAAACGGTGCTCGTCGCCGACACGCCGCCGCCTGCGAAACTCTTGCGCCGGGGCGACCTGGCCGCCGCCGAGATCACCAGCGAGACCGTCAACGCCATCAAGAAGGCAAGCCACGACCTGATCGTCGCCAATTATCCCAATGCCGCCCTTCTCGGGCGCACCGGCAATCTGAAAGCGACGGTCGCGGCGGTGGAAGCGGTGGACAAGCAGCTCGGCAAGATCGCCGCCCAGATCGAAAAGAGAGGCGGCACGCTTCTGATCTGCGGCACCTATGGCAAGGCCGAACGGATGACCGACCCCGGCTCGGGCGAACAGAGCCGCGTCACCACCGAGGCGCGCGTGCCCTTTGTACTGGCATCGCCCTCGGGCGGGCTCACGCTGCGGCCGGGGACGCTCGCCGATGTGGCGCCCACCCTGCTCAGCCTGCTCGATGTCGAAATCCCCGCCGCGATGCGCGGCCGCCCGCTGATCGTCCCTGAAAACGAGGAGGCAGCCGATCCGGCCTCCGCGGCAGGCCGGATCGGTGTCTGAGGCCGGTCCCATACCTGCATCCCGGCAGGCCGCGCGGGCAGCCTGCGTCGCCCTTCTCGGCCTGGGCCTGATCGCTCCGATATCCGGCCGGGCCGAAACGGCACCCGGCGACGTGGCCGAACCCGGCGACCTGAAGAAGATCGAAACCCAGCTCGAAAAAGCCCGCGAGCGGCAAAAGCAGTTCGAGGCGGAATCCCGCGCCATGGCCAGCGAGATCTCTTCGCTGCGCGAAAAGCTGATCGAGACGGCCGCCAACGTGCAGGAACGCGAGCAGGAGGTCACAGGCTCCGAAGACCGGCTGAAAGGCCTGAAGGGCGCCGAGGCCGTCGTCACCGCCCAGCTCGCACGCCGCCAGGCCGATATGGGCGACCTGCTGGCGGCCCTGACCACGCTGGACCGGCATCCGCCCCCCGCCCTTGCCGTCAGGCCCGACGACGCGCTGGCCGCCATCCGCTCCGCGGCGCTGCTCGGCTCCATCGTGCCCGAACTCCGGCGCGAGGCGGACGACCTCAAGGCCCGGCTGGAACATCTGGCGGCCTTGCGCAAATCCATCCTGGAGGAACGCGACACGCTTTCCACGGCCAGGACCGAACTTTCCGCCGAGCGGGCGAAACTTCAGGCCCTGCTCGATGAAAAGACCACGGCACAGCAAAAGCTCGATGCCCGCGCCCAGGCCGAGGCGGAACGCGCGCGGACGCTATCGCGCAAGGCGACCAGCCTGAAGGACCTGATCGCCCGTTTGGAAGCGGATGCGGCAACGAGGCTGCCCCCGTCACGCCCGGATAGAACGCCCGAAAAGGCCCCGACAGCAGCCCCCGGCACAAAGAACACCGGGAACACCCGGCTGGCCGCCGTCACCCCGCCGCGCCCCTCCATGGTGCTGCCGCCCTCGAAACGCCGCTTTTCCCAGGCAAAAGGGTTAATCAGGCCGCCCGCGACTGGAGAAATTGTTCAGACTTTTGGGAGCAAAATACCCGGAGGAGGCGTTTCAAAGGGTATTCGGGTCGCCGCCCGGCCAAATGCCCAGCTGATCGCCCCTTTTGACGGGAGGATCGTGTATGCAGGGCCGTTCCGCCGCTATGGGCAGCTCTTGATCCTGTCGGTTGGAGAGGGATACCATGTTCTTCTGGCGGGCATGAAACGCATCGATGGTAAGGTCGGTCAGGATATACTTGCCGGCGAACCCATCGGCATGATGGGCCCGTCACCAGATGAGACAGGCCGGGAGACAGCCACCGGCGCAAGGCCTACCCTCTATATCGAATTTCGCAAGGACGGGGACCCGATCGACCCGCGTCCCTGGCTGTTAATGAGTGACAAAAAGGCGCGTGGATAAATGAACAAGTCTGTTGTCGCCGGCTTTGCCGTCGGAACCTTTCTCTCGGTGCTGGCCGTGTTCGGTATGCAGCAAGGCGGGCTGGACATCCCCGCCCATGCGGAAGGCTCCGATACCTTCCGTCAGCTGGACCTCTTTGCCGACGTATTCGAGCGCGTCCGCGCGGACTATGTCGAGCCGGTCGACGACAGCAAGCTGGTGGAGAATGCCATCAACGGCATGCTCACCTCGCTCGATCCGCATTCGAGCTACATGAACCCGAAACATTTCCGGGACATGCAGGTCCAGACGCGCGGCGAATTCGGCGGCCTCGGCATCGAAGTCACCATGGAAAACGGCGTGGTGAAGGTCGTCACCCCGATCGACGACACGCCGGCCAGCCGTGCCGGCATCCGCCCCAACGACTACATCACCCATATCGACGGCAAGGCCATCATGGGCATGACGCTGAGCGATGCGGTGGACAAGATGCGCGGCCCGGTCAACACGCCGGTCAAACTGACCATCGTGCGTAAGGGCAAGGACGAGCCCTTCGACGTCAGCATCACGCGCGACATCATCACCATCAAATCGGTGAAGTACCGCCGCGAGGGCGATATCGCCTATATCCGCATCACCTCCTTCAACGAGCAGACCTCCGACCTGCTGGACGAGGCCGTTACCAATTTGCGCAAGCAGATCGGCGAAGCGAAGCTGAAGGGCTACATCATCGACCTGCGCAACAATCCCGGCGGCCTGCTCGATCAGGCGACGGCGGTAAGCGACAGCTTCATCAATGGCGGCGAGATCGTTTCCACGCGCGGCCGCCATCCGCAGGACACGCAGCGCTTCAACGCCCATTCCGGCGACGAGACGGACAACAAGCCGATCATCGTACTGGTGAACGGCGGCTCGGCCTCCGCCTCGGAAATCGTGGCGGGCGCGCTGCAGGATCACCGCCGCGCGACCATTCTGGGCACGCGCTCCTTCGGCAAGGGATCGGTCCAGACCATCATCCCGCTCGGCTCCGACGGCGCGCTCCGCCTGACAACAGCGCGCTATTACACGCCGTCGGGCCGTTCCATCCAGGCCAAGGGCATCGAGCCGGACATCCAGGTCCGCCAGAACCCGCCCAAGGACAAGAAGAAGCTGCCCATGATCCGCGGCGAAGCGGAACTGCCGGGCCATCTGGCCAATCCGGATGGCGACGAGGAATCCGGCTCGGATTCCTACGTCCCGCAAAATAAGGCCGACGACACACAACTTCTTTACGCTATTGATCTATTGAACGGGAAGAAGCAGGACAAAGCCTTTATCCGTGTGCCCGGCCAGAGCGCCATGGCGAATTGAGACGGCAAACTGAGGTGGCCCGCTAAGACGGCTACCTGAGATGCGATCCGGCGGGGCGGCCGGACGCGCCGGAAAAGGGCGGGAAAGGAGAGCTTTGCCCCGCCCTTTTTGTTGATGTGGGGAACATGACGGCGGAAAGCCCGGGACCGGATCAGATCGAGGAAGCCCCAAGCGAGGCTCCGAAAGAAACACCCGCCAAAGCCGCACCGGCCGGCGACGGGGATGACGCGCCCAAGCGCGGTCCCGGCCTGCTGTCCATCGCAACCATTCTGGTCGCCCTGCTTTATGTCGGCACCCTCGCCTGGCTGGTCCTTGGCGACCACCATCTGGCTGGCGAACCCGTGGCCACGCTCTCCCTTCCCGCCCCCGAAACGGATAACGGCACGGCCGAAGAGGCGGACGGGACGCCCGATATGGGCGTGGACGGCATTTCCACCGATACCGCGCAACAGACCGGAACGCCGGACAAGGCCGACGACAGGAATGGCCGCGTCATGCCGGTGGACAAGACACCGGAAGACGACACGGACGACAATCTGAGCCCCGCCGAAAGGGAACTACTCGCCGCTGCCGACCGCCAAAGCAGCGCCGAGATTGCCTCGCAGGTAAAGATCACCGGCGCGGCAAGCGTGGACGGCATATCCACGCCGAAAACCGCCCCCGGCGCGCGAAGCAGGCTCACAGGCCCGCTTCCCGCGGTGCCCGACAGGGCCCTTGTCGAACGCACCGCGCAGGGGCCGCTGCCCAAGATCGGTCCCCAGGGCCGCAAGCCCTGGCGTGTTTATGCCCGGCCCGCCCCCCCGGGCCTCCCGGCGAAGGGCCGCATCGCCATCGTGGTGAGCGGCATGGGTATTTCCCAAAGCGCCACGCGCCATGCGATCGAAACATTGCCGCCGGAAGTGACCCTTTCCTTTGCGCCCTACGGCCCGGACCTCCAGAGCTGGATCGACAAGGCGCGCGCGGCCGGCCATGAAGTCCTGCTCGAACTGCCGATGGAGCCCTATGGCTACCCCCAGAGCGACCCCGGTCCCTACACGCTCCTGACCTCGCTCCCGGAGACGGAAAACCGGGCCCGCCTCAACTGGCTGATGAGCCGCTTTGCGGGCTATGCGGGCGTGATGAACTATCAGGGGGCGCGCTTTTCCACCTCCGCCACGGCGCTGACGCCCGTGCTCTCCGCGCTCAACAAGCGCGGGCTCATGTATATCGACAATGGCGCCTCCAGCCGCAGCCTCGCCCCCTCCATCGCCGAGGAGGAGGGCTTGCCTTTTGCGCTTGCCGACCGCATCGTCGACCCGCAACAAAGCGCCGAAGTGATTTCCAATTCGCTCGACGATCTGGAAGTGACGGCCAAACAATCCGGCACCGCGCTCGGCGTCGCATCGGGTTTTCCCGCAACCGTCGACGAGATCACCAAATGGGCCGCCGGGCTGAGCGCCAGAGGCCTTGCCCTGGTGCCCGCCACGGCGGCGATACGCGAAAGCCGCTGATTTAGGCCCGAACGCCCTCCGGGCGGACCACCCTGAACGCACCACCTTGGACGGAACCCACATGCCCCGACATGCCGATACGCCGCGCGACCTGAAAGCCGAAGACCTGCCCTACCGCCCCTGTGTCGGCATCATGCTGATCAATGCCGAAGGGCTCATCTGGGTCGGAAACCGCATTCAGGAGGTCGATACCGGCTCGCCGCTCACCTGGCAGATGCCGCAGGGCGGTATCGACAAGGGCGAGGACGCCGCCACCGCCGCGCTGCGCGAACTGAAGGAAGAAACCGGGACCGACAAGGCGGAGATTCTGGGCGAAACCGAGGGCTGGCTTAATTACGACCTGCCCGAGCATCTGATCGGTGTCGCCCTGAAGGGTAAATTTCGCGGACAGGCGCAAAAATGGTTCGCCATGCGCTTTACCGGCAAGGACGACGACATCGATATTGCCGCCGACGCGCATCAGGAATTCAGCGAATGGGCCTGGCTGCCGATCGGCGAGCTTGTCGACCTGATCGTCCCGTTCAAACGGGGCGTCTATGAGCAGGTCATCGCCGAACTCGGGAAATACGCCGTGCCCGCGGGCTAGGGCTTAAATCGCCACCCGGGCGAGCTGCTTGGCGCGCCGGTCCCAGAAGGCCCAGACCAGCTTCGACAGGTTACGCATCAGCCAGCCATGCGGCTTGATGCCGGTGGCCTTGGCGACCATGGACACCAGCCGCTCGACATGCTGGCGCTGATAAAGGGCGAAGGCCCGCTTCTCATACGCCTTGGCATAGGCTTTCCGGTCATAGGCGACCGAGCCGTCGAACGGCGTATTGGCCGCATAGAAGGCGGAGGCCAGCTCGTCGTCATCCGCTTCCGAAACGCGGCCAAGTGCAACGCGCGCCCGGCCGAGCTTCGACGGCACTTTCTCATCGAGGCTGTGAAACTGATCGTAGAAGAGCTTGTAGTGGCGGAACTCATCCGCCGCGACATTGCTCGCGATCTGTTTCAGCACCGGCTCGTCGGTCGCATCGCGGATGGCGCTGTAATAGGAAGATGTGCCGCTTTCCACTACGCAGCGCGCGATGAGTTCGCCGCCCCGGCTGCCGCGTACGGATTCGACCTCGTCGATCGGAATCGAGTAATTCTCGCGGAAGCGGCGAAAGGCTTCCTCGAAGCTGAAATCCGGATCCGCCAGCTCCGCCCAGCGGGCCAGCGCCTGACCGTGCTGAACCTCTTCCGTGCCCCATTTGTAGATGGCTTCCTTCACATCCGGGCAATCGGAAAAGACATTGCAAAGATAGGTCACGTAATCCGGTGCGTTGAACTCCACCAGCGCAGCCGCCTTCACGGCTTTGAGAATATCCGGATCCACCTTGGAGGCATCGAAATCCTCCCAGCGAATATCGTCCAGCGTCCAGTGTCGGCTCATCTCAATCACCTCGGAACATGGCAACAGGCCATCTTGGCTGAATATAAGCCAATCCTGGCAGTGTTTTAAGGGACAGAAGGACACAGCCCGCCCCTGAAAACCCGCCCTCAAACGAAAACGGCGCCTCCCGGGGGAAGCGCCGTCCAGTAGCTTACGCGGCAATCTCGCGGCCTAGAGCATCTTGCGAAGGTCGCGAAGGTGGTCCAGGCGCTCCTGGGCCCGCTGCCGCTTTTCGTCCGTCCGGGCGTCCTCGACATCGTCCTCGGCGTTCTTGATTTCGCCGTCGAGATGCTCGGCGCTGAGATCGGTCAGCGGCACGGCGTGCTCGGCAAGGAGCGTCAGGCCGCCCGCCGTCACTTCCGCGAAACCGCCGCGAACGAAATAGCGTTCCTTGGACTTGCCGCCTTCCTCGACGTCGATGACGCCAGGGCGCAGCACGGTCATGATCGGCGCGTGGCCGGCCATGATGCCCATATCGCCTTCCTTGCCCGGCACGACGACCATATCGACGTCGTCGGACAGCAGAAGCCGCTCGGGGCTCACCAGATCGAAACTCAGCTTGTCAGCCATCATCTAAGTCCTGTTCGGTGCCACTGTTACATGGCTGGCAGGCAAGCGGCGGATTAGGCCGCTTCCTTGGCCAGACGCTCGGCCTTGGCCACGGCGTCTTCGATGGTGCCGACCATGTAGAAAGCCGCCTCCGGCAGATGGTCGTATTCGCCTTCGCACAGGCCCTTGAAGCCCTTGATCGTGTCCTTCAGGTCCACGAGCACGCCGGGCGAACCGGTGAACACTTCGGCCACATGGAAGGGCTGGCTGAGGAAGCGCTCGATCTTACGCGCGCGCGCCACGACGAGCTTGTCTTCTTCCGACAGTTCATCCATGCCGAGAATGGCGATGATGTCCTGCAGGCCCTTGTAGCGCTGCAGGATTTCCTGCACGCGGCGGGCCGTGTCGTAATGCTCGTCGCCGACAACGCGCGGCTCGAGAATACGCGAGGTCGAGTCGAGCGGATCCACGGCCGGATAGATGCCCTTTTCCGAGATGGCGCGGTTAAGCACCGTCGTCGCATCCAGATGGGCAAACGACGTGGCAGGCGCCGGGTCGGTCAAGTCGTCGGCGGGCACGTAAATGGCCTGCACCGAGGTGATCGAACCCTTGGTGGTCGTCGTAATACGCTCCTGCAGCTGGCCCATATCGGTGGCGAGCGTCGGCTGATAACCCACGGCGGAGGGGATACGGCCAAGAAGCGCCGACACCTCGGAACCCGCCTGGGTGAAGCGGAAGATGTTGTCCACGAAGAAGAGCACGTCCTGGCCCTGGTCGCGGAAATGCTCGGCGACCGTCAGACCCGACAGCGCCACACGGGCACGCGCTCCGGGCGGCTCGTTCATCTGGCCGTAGATCAGCGCACATTTGGAACCCGCGGTCGAACCGTTGTTCTCCTTGGGATCCGTGTTCACGCCGGACTCGATCATTTCGTAATAGAGATCGTTGCCCTCGCGCGTGCGCTCGCCCACGCCGGCGAACACGGAATAACCGCCATGCGCCTTCGCGATGTTGTTGATGAGTTCCTGAATGAGCACCGTCTTGCCCACGCCGGCGCCGCCGAACAGGCCGATCTTACCGCCACGAGCGTAAGGGGCGAGAAGGTCCACCACCTTGATGCCGGTGACCAGCATCTCGGCTTCCGTGGACTGCTCGACGAATTCAGGGGCTTCCTGATGAATCTCGCGCAGAGCTTCGCCTTCGATGGGACCGGCTTCGTCCACCGGCTCGCCGATCACATTCATGATGCGCCCGAGCGTCGCTTCGCCGACCGGCACCTGGATCGAGTGGCCCGTATCGTTCACTTCCTGACCGCGGGTAAGCCCTTCGGTCGAGTCCATGGCGATCGTGCGCACCGTGTTTTCACCCAGATGCTGAGCCACTTCGAGCACCAGACGGGTACCGTTATTATCGGTCTCCAGCGCGTTCATGATGGCCGGCAGGTGATCGTCGAATTCGACGTCCACGACGGCGCCAATCACCTGACTGATCTTGCCGACAACATTGCTCATACTGTCTATCCCTGCTTCGCATGCCGGAAAGCGCTCAACCGCTTCCCCGTTATCGTCATCCGGCGCGGCCGGAACCGCATCCATTGCTTCCGCGACCGTTTTCGCCTGCTCCGTCGCAGTGGCGCCCGCAATCGGAGCGTCTTCCTGCCTGGCAGGCGCCGGTAGCGCCTTCGGCCCGGACGCACTCCCCGGAAGGATACGCGCCAGAAGCCTTCTTACATTCGCAAGCAGCCGGCTTCGCCAGCCTTGCCTGTTACCTAACTCGGGCATCGTACCCCTTCGGAATCATCCGGCCTTCCGGCCCTCATATCCTCACGGGGCATTTTCGCCCTTCTCGTTTCCGGCACCGCCCTTTAGAGCGCTTCCGCACCGGAAATAATTTCGATCAGTTCCTTCGTGATCTGCGCCTGGCGCGTACGGTTGTAGGTGATCGTCAGCTTGTCGATCATCTCGCCCGCATTGCGCGTCGCATTGTCCATCGCGGTCATACGCGCGCCTTCTTCGCTGGCGCCGTTTTCGAGCAGTGCCCGGAAAACCTGGACCGACAGATTGCGCGGCAGCAGATCCTTCAGGATCTCCGTTTCGTCCGGCTCGTATTCGTAGATCGCACCGCCGAGACGCGCCACGATTTCCTCTTCGGGCTCCGCACCGTCCACCGAGGCGGGGATCAGCGACTGCGTCGTCGGGATCTGCGTCACGACGTTCTGGAAGCGGGAATAGAACAGCGTGCAGACATCGAACTCGCCATTCTCGAACATGTCGATCACGCGCTGCCCGACCTGATCGGCATGTTCGAACCCGAACTTGCGCACACCGGAAAACTCGATCGTGTCGATAATGTACTCGCCGTAAAGCCGCCTCAGCGCATCCCGGCCCTTCCGGCCGACGCACAGGATCTTCACGACCTTGCCTTCGCCGAGCAGCTTGCCGATGCGTTCGCGCGCCAGACGCACGATGGAGGCGTTGAAACCGCCGCACAGGCCGCGTTCGGCCGTTGCGACGACCAGCAGATGAACCTGGTCCTTGCCATTGCCGACCAAAAGCTCGGGCGCATCGTCCCGATCCTTCATACCGGCGGCGAGGTTGGCCATCACGCGGTCCATGCGCTCCGCATAGGGACGCGCAGCCTCGGCCGCTTCCTGCGCACGGCGCAGCTTCGCGGCGGCGACCATCTGCATCGCCTTGGTGATCTTCTGCGTCGACTGGACGCTGGAGATCCGGTTTCTAAGTTCCTTCAGGCTTGCCATTCGGCGCTATCCCGTGACTGCTTCTTCCATTCCGCCGATCAGGCAAACGCGTTGGCGAAAGCCTCGACCGCGCTCTGAAGCTTCGCTTCCGTATCGGAAGAAAGCTGCTTTTCGGTCCGGATGGTCTCGAGAATATCGGCATGCTTGGAGCGGAAGCTGCGCAGCAGCTCTTGCTCGAAGCGACCGACTTCGGCGACGGCCAGCTTGTCGAGATAGCCGTTCACACCGGCATAGATCACGACAACCTGCTCTTCGACCTTGAGCGGCGAGAACTGACCCTGCTTCAGAAGTTCGGTCAGACGCGAGCCGCGGTTCAGCAAGCGCTGTGTCGCGGCATCGAGGTCGGAACCGAACTGCGCGAAGGCAGCCATTTCGCGGTACTGGGCGAGCTCGCCCTTGATCTTGCCCGCGACCTGCTTCATCGCCTTGATCTGGGCGGAGGAACCCACGCGGCTCACCGACAGACCCACATTCACCGCCGGACGAACGCCCTGATAGAACAGGTCCGTTTCCAGGAAGATCTGACCGTCCGTGATCGAAATCACGTTGGTCGGAATGTAGGCGGACACGTCGTTGGCCTGGGTTTCGATGATCGGCAGCGCCGTCATGGAACCCGAACCATGGTCCTCATTGAGCTTCGCAGCGCGTTCCAGCAGACGCGAATGCAGGAAGAACACGTCGCCCGGATAGGCTTCACGTCCCGGCGGACGACGAAGCAGCAGCGACATCTGACGATAGGCGACGGCCTGCTTGGACAGATCGTCATAGATCGTCAGGGCATGCATGCCGTTATCGCGGAAGAACTCGGCCATGGCGCAGCCGGCAAACGGTGCCAGGAACTGCAGCGGGGCCGGCTCGGACGCCGTCGCAGCGACGACGATCGAATATTCGAGCGCGCCGTTTTCTTCCAGCGTCTTCACGATCTGCGCAACCGTGGACCGCTTCTGACCGATGGCGACATAGACGCAATAGAGCTTCTGGCTCTCGTCGTCGCCCTGGTTCAGCGGCTTCTGGTTGAGGATCGCGTCGATGGCGATGGCGGTCTTGCCGGTCTGGCGGTCGCCAATGATCAGCTCGCGCTGACCGCGGCCGATCGGGATCAGCGCATCGATCGCCTTGAGGCCCGTCTGCATCGGCTCATGCACCGATTTACGGGGGATGATGCCCGGCGCCTTCACGTCCACGCGGCGGCGTTCGGTGCTCTCGATCGGGCCCTTGCCGTCGATCGGATTGCCAAGCGGGTCCACGACGCGGCCCAGCAGGCCCTTGCCGACGGGAACGTCCACAATGGCGCCCGTGCGCTTGACCGTGTCGCCTTCCTTGATCCTTCGGTCGGAACCGAAAATCACGACGCCGACATTGTCGTCTTCAAGGTTGAGCGCCATGCCCCGGATACCGCCCGGGAACTCGACCATTTCACCGGCTTCGACATTGTCGAGGCCGTAAACGCGGGCGATACCGTCACCGACGGAAAGAACCTGGCCGACCTCGGAAACCTGCGCCTCGGCGCCGAAATCCTTGATCTGCTGTTTGAGGATCGCGGAGATCTCCGCAGCCTGAATGTCCATCAGGAAGCCTCTTTCATGGCAATCTTAAGAGAATTGAGTTTGGTCCGCAGCGAGGAATCGATCATCCGGCTGCCGACCTTGACGATGAGACCGCCAAGCAGCGATTCATCAACGGTGGTATCGATATTCACGTCGCGCCCGGTAGCCGATTTGAGCGCGGTTTTGAGCCCGTCGACCTGGGCATCGGAAAGCGCGTGGGCGGAAACCACGCTGGCAGTGATCTCGCCGCGCTTGACCGCGAGCAGCTGGCGAAACGCCGACATCATGCCCGGCAGCGCGAAAAGCCTGCGATTCTTGACGACAAGACCGATGAACTGCGCGGTCAGACCGGCAATCCCGGCCTTTTCCAGCACGGCGGCAATGGCCTTGCCCTGAAGGTCGGCGCCGAAAACGGGACTGCGCACAAGCCGGCGCAGGTCTTCGCTCTCGTCCAGCATTCGACCGATCGAGGCCAGATCATTGGCCACGGCGTCAAGCGATCCCTCGCTTTCAGCCAGTTCGAAAAGGGCGGTCGCATAGCGCCCAGCCACACCAGTTACGGGTTGTTCAGATGACACGTCCGGCGCTCGCCTGTCTTTGTCATGGAAGCTGGCACGCGAAATTTTCAGATGCGAACCAAGCTATTGAAATAACTCGAAAAATTCGGCCAAGTAAGACCGCTGGCAACCCGGTGCCCCCGAGGCCGGGCGTTAGGTAACACAAGCTCCGCGCAGGTGCAACAAGAGCCGGACCGAATAGGGCCCATACGGGACAATTGGAAGCACGTTCAGCCATGCAGGAGCAGGCCTTCCGCAGGGGAAAGCTGCCCATCAATGCATGTCGGGAGGGACGTGGCAAGCAACCGGAGCGCGGTGGCCCTTACGCCGATCGTCTCAGGGCCTTCGCATGACGCTTGGCAATGGCCATGATCTCACGCGCCTTCGACGGATCCTGGGCGCAGAGCTTGTCGCAAATCTGGAGAATCTGTTCGGGCGACAGCGTGATCTGGGAGCGCTGCACGGGCGGCGGGGACGGCAGGCGCTTGCGTTCCTCTTTCGCCTTCTGCCCGAGCGAAAGAAGCTCCTCGCTGAGCGGCCGCTTGAAGTCGAAATCCCGCTCCTTGGTGAAGAACCAGGAAGGATAGCGTGACTGGTTGGTCGTCTCGGTGCGTCCGGTCACATGCAACTGGACGCCCAGCTCGTTTGCAAAGCTGTTGACCGCCCATTTCACCAGCGGCCAGTCGTCATCATAGTCGTCGCCCGCCACGACGCCGCCGACCTTCACCTTCTGGAACCAGTCGACAAAGGACTTGCCGCCCTCTTCGCCGGTATGGGCGTAACCATCGAAATAGATGAAGTCGAAATAATCGTCGTCGAACAGCGCCAGCGCATCGTCGAACGACATACGCAGCAGCTTGTAGTTCTCCGCAATCCCGACATGCTTCAGCGCATGAACATATTCGGCCGTATCATGATGGTCGGCATACAGATCAACACCGTAAAAGGCCTTGAACTTGCCGCTCTCGACCATGCGTCTGGAAAACACCCCACCGGCGACACCCAGCTCGATACCGATATTGTCGCCGCCCTCGAGCGAGCGGATAACGTCATGACGATGGAAATCTTCTTCCACCCGAACCGAGATGTCCGGCACCCTTTCGGCCGCCAGCCTGTTGATCTCCTGAATGCTCATGATGGAGTGCCCCGCTTGCCCGAAATTCAGTCATGCGGCACGCCGTTTTCCGGCCACGCGGTTTCCACCCGACGCATGACCCGAACGGCCGCCACCTCTCGCCGCATTGTTCGGGAACATGATTTCCAACTTCTTAACGGAACGGCGTCCGGCCCACCTGCCGCCCGCTCACAAAAAGCTGTAGGGATCGATATCGATGCTGACGCGCGCAGCATTGGGCACTTTGAAATCGGCAAGCCAGGCATTCATGTAAGCCTGCACATTGACGTTGCGGCCCGCCTTCACGAGGAAACGCAGCCTCGTCCGCCCCCGGAGCAAGGCAATCGGCGCGGGCGCGGGGCCCAGCACGGAAACATGATCGGCGGCAGGCACGCGCCGCGCCATCTCGCGCGCCACACGCTGGGCAAGCCCGCCATCGGTCGAAGACACGACCACCCCGACCAGCCGTCCATAAGGCGGCAGCTCCATACGTTCGCGCATCTCCGCTTCGCGCTCGAGAAACGCGTCCCGGTCGCCGGACACAAGCGCCCGCATCACGCCATGCTCGGGCATATAGGACTGGAGGAGAACGCGGCCCGGCCGCTCCGCGCGGCCCGCGCGCCCCGCCACCTGCTGGAGAAGCTGGAAGGTGCGTTCGCCCGCGCGCAGATCGCCGTTTTCGAGCCCCAGATCGGCATCGACCACGCCCACCAGCGTCAGCCAGGGAAAATGATGTCCCTTCGCCATGACCTGCGTGCCGATAACGATATCGATCTCGCGGTCCTCGATGGCGGAAAACACATCCACATGACTTTGCGGGCCGCGCAGATTGTCGCTCGAAACGAGCGCGACACTCGCTTCCGGAAAGCGCTCGGCCACCTCTTCCGCGATACGCTCCACGCCCGGCCCGCAGGCGACGAGCGCATCTTCCGCCCCGCAGGACGGACAGGCCTTCGGCACCGGCGCCGTATAGCCGCAATGATGACAGCGCAACTCGCGCCGGAACCGGTGTTCGACGAGCCAGGCCGAACAATCCGGACACTGGATGCGATGACCGCAGGTCCGGCAGAGTGTCAGCGGCGCATAGCCCCGGCGATTGAGGAACAGCATGGACTGCTCGCCCGCTTCGAGCGTCGCGACCATTTCCTTCACCAGCACCGGCGAGAGCCAGCGGCCCCGCTCCGGCGGATGGGTGCGCATATCGACGGCGTCGATTCGCGGCAATTGCGCATCGCCATGCCGCCCCGTCAGCACCAGCCTCTCATACCGGCCCTGCTCGGCATTGACGGCGCTTTCCAGCGACGGCGTGGCGGAACTGAGGATCACCGGGAAGCTGCCCAGCGAACCGCGCACGACGCCCATGTCGCGGGCGTGATAGGTCACGCCTTCTTCCTGCTTGAAGGCGCTTTCATGCTCTTCATCGATCACGATGAGGCCGAGATCGGGAAAAGGCAGAAAAAGCGCCGAGCGCGCGCCGATCACCGCCTTCACGCGCCCCTCCGCCACACCGCGCCAGACCCGGCGGCGCTCGCGGGTGGAAAGTTCCGAATGCCATTCCGCCGGGCGGCAGCCGAAGCGCCGCTCGAACCGGTCGAGGAATTGCGAGGTGAGCGCGATTTCGGGCACCAGCACAAGCGCCTGACGGCCCTGCCGCAACACCTCCGCCACGGCCTCGAAATAGACTTCCGTCTTGCCCGAGCCCGTCACCCCGTCGAGCAGCAGCGGCGCGAACCGGCCCTCCCGGACGCGCGTGACGAGACAATTTGCCGCCTCGGCCTGTTCCGGCGACAGCTCGAGACCTTCCGCATCCGGGTCGGGATCCTCGAAGGGGGCATCCGCCGGCAGCTCCACCGGCACCAGCGTCTCCGCCTCGACAAGCCCGCGCACCACCCCGTCCGAAACGCCGGCTTCTTCCGCCAGCTCCCTGACGGTGCGCAGGAACCCGTCGGAAGCGGTTGCGATCACCCGCTCGCGCGCAGACGTCATGCGGGCGGGCCGCCGATCGGTCAATTGATAGGCAATGCGGGTTCGCGCCGGTTCCAGCGCGCCGGGCGCCCTTATGGCCAGCCTGAGGACCGAACCGCGCGGATTGAGCGTGTAGCCCGCCACCCAGTCGATGAAACGGCGCAGCACGGCGGGCATGGGCGGCACATCGTCGATAACCTCCGACACGGGCTTCAGCCGCTTTGCATCGACCTCGCCGCTCGCCTCGCCCCATATCACGCCCAGCACCTCGCGGGGACCAAGCGGCACGACCACGAAGCTGCCCTCCTCCGCCGCCATGCCGGGCGGCAGGTCGTAATCATAAGGGCCGGGCAGCGCCAGCGGGATCAGCACGCTGACGGCGCGGGCCCCTTCATGCGAAGGAGCGGACATGCCTCAATTCAGTAGGGCCGAATGCGAGTCGCGGCAAGGGAGAGCAACACATGACAAAAAAGGCGCCTCCGTTAACCTCTTTGGCAAACGCGCGCTCTTGCGCATGGAGGGCCAACGCGGCACAACAGAAATCCTTTCGCAGACCTTCCGCCAACAGGATCAGACGATGAAATTCTTTGTGGATACGGCCGATATCGACGCCATTCGGGAACTTTCCGAAACCGGGCTTCTGGACGGCGTGACGACCAATCCCTCGCTGATCGCCAAATCGGGCCGCGATTTCATCGACGTGGTGACGGAAATCTGCGGCGTGGTGGAAGGCCCCGTCAGCGCGGAAGTCACCGCGCTCGACGCACCGACCATGATCGAGGAAGGCCGCAAGCTCGCCGCCATCGCCGAAAATATCGCGGTGAAGGTGCCGCTCACCTGGGACGGGCTGAAAGCCTGCAAGGCGCTGACCGATGATGGCCATATGGTCAATGTGACGCTCTGCTTCTCCGCCAACCAGGCGCTGCTGGCCGCCAAGGCCGGCGCCACCTTCATTTCGCCCTTTATCGGCCGCCTCGACGATATGCATCTCGACGGCATGGAACTGATCCAGGACATCCGCACCATCTACGACAATTATCCCGAATTCGGGACGGAGATTCTGGCGGCATCGATTCGCAATCCGAACCATGTGAAAGACGCCGCCCTGGCCGGTGCCGATGTGGCGACCGTTCCCCCCGCAGTGCTCAAAAGCCTTGTGGCACACCCGCTTACGGATAAGGGCCTTGAACAGTTTTTGGCCGATTGGGCAAAGACGGGACAAAAAATTCTTTGATCGGGTAACCTGTCGGTAGGGTTGTGGAGAGATGCTGTCGTCATGAGCCAATACAGCGACCAACCAGAAGCGGAATTGATCGGCGCCTCGACGCTGAACGTGGACGAGGTGAAGACCTATCTGCGTCAGCATCCCGAGCTTCTCGCCAACGATCCCGAACTGATCGAGACCCTTGTGCCGCCGTCCCAGTCGACGGGGCGCAACGTCCTCGACATGCAGCATTTCATGATCGCGCGGCTTCAGCAGCGGATCCGCACACTGCGCGAGATCCAGGCTGAGCTGATCGAAGCCTCCTCGCTGAACAGCCTTGCCCGCGACCAGGTCCATCAGGTTGCGCTGACGCTGCTCGACACGAAAAGCTTCGAGCATCTGATCGAGTTCGTCACCGACGAGAACGGTCTTGCCCGCATGCTCGGTGTGCGCGCCGCCGCGCTCTGCATCGAAACAACGAACGGTGTCGCCGGGATCGGCATTCGCGGCGTCCGCGTGCTGGAGACCGACGGCGTGGACCGCATTCTGGGCGAAGGCTGCATGCACCGTCTCGCGGGCAATGTCACCGGAAGCCGAAGCCTTTACGGCCATCTCGCCGAGGAAGTTCATTCCGAAGCGCTGGTACGCCTCGACTTTTCGCCGGCAACACCGCCCGGCCTGCTCGCGCTTGGCGGCTTCAACCCGGATCAGTTTCACCCCGACCAGGGTACGGACCTGCTTGAGTTCCTCGCCCGCATCGTGGAGCGCTGCGTGCGCCAATGGCTCGACCTGCCGCCGCAATCCTGACCGGCGGCGCCACACCCGCCCTCTCCCCTGACGATGCCGCCAGAGCGATCCCTGCGTCCGAAGACGCGCGGCGCGCCTTGCGCAGCTGGTATGCGCATCTCGCCTCGGAACGGCGCGCAAGCACCGCCACGCTGGCCAATTACCATCGGGACGTGACCCGTTTCTTCGAATTCCTGTGTGAACATCTGGGCGGCACGCCCGGCCTGGCGGAGCTTGAAAACCTGCAAACACGCGACCTGCGCGCCTTTCTCACGAAACGCCGCGATGAAGGCCTGAAACCACGCAGCCTCGCCCGCACGCTCTCAAGCCTGAAATCGCTTTTCCGCTTTCTGGAGCGCGCAGGCATCCTCACCAATACGCCTGTCATGGCGATGCGGGGGCCGAAACTGCCCCATTCGCTGCCCAAGCCCTTAAGCGAAAACGATGCCCGCGCGCTGATCGACGAAGCGCAGGATGCCGGACGCCTGCCCTGGCAGGGCGCGCGCGACACGGCAATCCTGATCCTGCTTTACGGCTGCGGCCTGCGCATCGCCGAGGCGCTGTCGCTGAAACGCGGCGACGTGCCCTTCGCGAGCACGCTGCGCGTCACCGGCAAGGGCAACAAGGAACGCATCGTGCCCCTGCTTCCCGTCGCGCGCGACGCGGTAGACACCTATCTCGCCCTTTGCCCGCATGCGCTGAGCGCGGAAGACCCGCTCTTCGTCGGCACACGCGGCGGCGCACTCGGCCAGCGGCAGGTACGCGCCTCGATCGAGAATTTGAGATTGCGGCTCGGCCTGCCCGACAGCGTGACGCCGCATGCGCTGCGGCACTCCTTTGCCACGCATCTGCTGGCGGCAGGCGGCGATCTGCGCGCCATCCAGGAACTGCTCGGCCATGCGAGCCTTTCCACCACGCAGATCTACACGGAAGTGGAAAGCCAGCGCCTGCTCGACATCTACGACAAGGCGCATCCCAGAGCGAAGGGCTGACGCCCCTCACATGTGAATGGGCGACCCGGTGACGGCAAGCGCGGCTTCCTTCACCGCTTCCGACATGGTGGGATGCGCGAAACAGGTCCGCGCAATGTCTTCCGACGATCCGCCGAACTCCATCGCGATCACGGCTTCCGCGATCATCTCGCCTGCATTGGCGCCGATGATGTGAACGCCCAGCACGCGGTCGGTCTTCTTGTCGGCGATGATCTTCACGAAACCGTCGGTCACCTTGTTCGCCTTGGCGCGACCGTTCGCGGTGAAGGGGAACTTGCCGACATTGTATTCGACGCCGTCGGCCTTCAACTGCTCTTCCGTCTTGCCGACGCTTGCCACTTCCGGCGCGGTATAGACCACGCCCGGAATGGTGTCGTAATTCACATGGCCGCTCTTGCCGGCGAGCATTTCCGCCAGCGCGGAGCCTTCATCCATCGCCTTATGCGCCAGCATCGGTCCGGCGATCGCATCGCCGATGGCATAGATACCGTCGACATTCGTCTTGAAATGGCCGTCGACCTTGACCCGTCCGCGCTCATCGGTCTCGACGCCCGCTTCCTCAAGCCCGAGGCCTTCGGTGTAGGGTACACGGCCGATACAGACGAGCACGGCATCCGCATCGAGCGTCTCGCCGTCGCCGCCCTTCGCCGGTTCCACGCTCACCTTGTAGCCGGAACGCTGCTTGGCCACGCCCGTCACCTTGGTGGCGAGCTTGAAGGTGAAGCCCTGCTTCTTGAGCGTCCGCTGGAAGGTCTTGCAGACCTCGCCATCCATGCCCGGCAGGATCGCATCCATGAATTCGACGACCGTCACCTCCGCGCCGAGACGCGACCAGACGGAGCCGAGTTCGAGGCCGATCACACCGCCGCCGATCACGACGAGCTTGCCCGGCACCTTGGAGAAGGAAAGCGCGCCGGTGGACGACACCACGCCCTTTTCGTCGATCTCGACACCCGGCAGCTTCGCCACGTCGGACCCGGTCGCGATGACGATGTTCTTCGCCTCGACCGTCTGCTTGCCGTCCTTGCCGGCAACCTCGACCTTGCCCGGCGCGACGATCTTGCCCGCGCCCTTCAGCCAGTCGATCTTGTTCTTCTTGAAGAGGAACTCGATGCCCTTGGTATTGCCGTCAATCGCCTCGTCCTTGAAGGCGAGCATCTTTTTCAGGTCGAGCTTCGGCGTGCCGACATTGATGCCCATATCGGCAAACTTGTGGCCGGCTTCCTCGAAAAGCTCGGAGGCATGCAACAGCGCCTTGGACGGAATGCAACCGATATTGAGGCAGGTGCCGCCCAGCGCGTCGCGCTTTTCGACCACACCGACCTTCTGCCCGAGCTGCGCGGCCTTGATCGCGCATTCATAGCCGCCGGGGCCCGCACCGATCACGACAAGATCATACGCATCAGCCATGGTCATTCCTTCTCAAGCTTCTTGCACACTTCTTCCGGCGCTTCCTTGACGAAAATACCGCTGAGATCTCCGCCGCCATCCGACGCCGCAAAGCAGATGACGGTGTGTCCACCGATACCCGATTTCACATAGGCGACCATCTGCGGATTTACCCAGACGGCTTCGCCGGAAGAAACCTCGGTGAACTGGATCATGCGTTCCGCCCTTAAAGGTCCAGCAGCAGGCGCTGCGGGTCTTCCAGACTTTCCTTCACACGCACCAGGAAGGTCACCGCTTCCTTGCCGTCCACGACCCGGTGGTCATAGGAAAGCGCCAGATACATCATCGGACGGATCTTGATCTCGCCATCCACCACCATCGGGCGTTCCTGGATCTTGTGCATGCCGAGAATGCCCGACTGCGGCGCATTCAGGATCGGCGTGGACATGAGCGAACCGTAGACGCCTCCATTGGAGATGGTGAAGGTGCCGCCCTGGAGCTCGTCGAGCTTCAGATCACCGTCGCGCGCGCGGCGTCCGAAATCGTTGATCGTCTTTTCGATACCCGCAATGGTCAGGTCCTGTGCATCGCGGACCACCGGCACGACAAGCCCCTTTTCGGTGCCGACCGCCACGCCGAGATTGTAGTAGTTCTTGTAGATCAGGTCGTCGCCGTCGATCTCGGCATTCACGGCCGGAATTTCCTGCAGCGCATGGATGCAGGCCTTCGCGAAGAAGCCCATGAAACCGAGCCGCACGCCATGCTTCTTCTCGAAGAGATCCTTGTGCGCGCTCCGGAGCGACATGATCGCGGTCATATCCACCTCGTTGAAGGTGGTGAGCATGGCCGCCGTGTTCTGCGCTTCCTTGAGGCGGGAGGCGATGGTTTTCCGCAGCCGCGTCATGCGCACGCGCTCTTCGCGCACGCTCTGATCGGCAGGCGCGGACACGGAAGATGCGTCGGCAGGCTTTGTCGCCTGCTTTGCTTCCGGCTTCTTTTCCGGTTGCTTTGAGGCGCCGCCTTCGGCCGCGCGCATCGCATCTTCCTTGGTGATGCGGCCGCCCGGTCCGGTGCCTTCAATCGCCGAGGCGTCGAGATTGTTTTCATCGACGATGCGGCGAACCGCCGGCGACAGCGCATCCGCACCCGTATCGGCCTTGGCGGAAGCAGCCTCTTCCTTCTTGGGCGCCTCCTTTTTGGGTTCTTCCTTCTTCGGCTCTTCCTTGGCGGCGGCCTTTTTCGGTTCTTCTTTCTTCTCGTCCTTCTTGTCGTCTTTCTTGGGCTGCGCCTTCGCCTCGGAACCGGCCTCGCCCAGCATGCCGAGAAGCGCGCCGACTTCCACCGTCTCGCCATCGGCCACATTGATTTCGGACAGCACACCCGCAGACGGCGCGGGCACTTCCACGCTCACCTTGTCGGTCTCCAGCTCGACCAGCGGCTCATCCACTTCCACGCTGTCGCCGGGCTTTTTGTACCACTGGGCGACGGTGGCTTCGGTGACGGATTCGCCCAGCGTGGGCACGCGAATTTCGGTCGACATCTGACTGCCTTTCTCGGACGGCCGGTTCCGCTTCAACCAGAGAAGCGGCGGGCGGCATCAATCGATCTTGAGCGCTTCTGACAGAAGCTGGTTGAGTTCCTGATTATGTCTGGACATGAGCCCGCTCGCCGTGGAGGCGGATGCCGGACGTCCGGCATATTCCGCACGCCGGTAGCGCGCCCCAACATGGTCGAGCACCCATTCGATGTTCGGCTCCATGAAGGTCCAGGAGCCCATATTCTTGGGCTCTTCCTGACACCACACGATTTCCGCCTGCGGGAAGCGCGACAGTTCCGTAATCAGCGACTTGGCCGGGAACGGATACAGCTGCTCCACACGCAACAGGTAGATATCGTTGATCTCGCGCCGCTCGCGCTCTTCGTAAAGGTCGTAATAGACCTTTCCCGTGCACATCACGACGCGCTTGATTTCCTTGTCGGAGACCAGCTTGATCTTCTGATCCGGCAGCATCTCCGCATCGTCCCACAACACGCGATGGAAGGACGAGCCGGGGCCGAATTCCTCGAGACGCGAAATGCAGCGCTTGTGACGCAGGAGCGATTTCGGCGTCATGACGATGAGCGGCTTGCGGAAGTTGCGGTGCACCTGACGGCGCAGCGCATGGAAATAGTTCATCGGCGTGGTGATGTTCACCACCTGCATATTGTCTTCCGCACACATTTGCAGATAACGCTCCAGACGCGCGGAGGAATGCTCCGGCCCCTGACCTTCATAGCCATGCGGCAGAAGCATCACCAGACCCGACATGCGCAGCCATTTGCGCTCGGCGGACGAGATGAACTGGTCGATCACCACCTGCGCGCCATTGGCGAAATCGCCGAACTGCGCTTCCCAAAGCACAAGCGCATTGGGCTCGGCCAGGCTGTAGCCATATTCGAAACCCAGCACCGCGTTTTCCGACAGCATGGAGTTGACGACTTCATACTCCGCCTGGTTCTCGGAAATATTGTTCAGCGGCACGAAATGATCTTCGTTCTCCTGATCGATCAGCACCGAATGCCGATGCGCGAAAGTGCCGCGCTCGGAGTCCTGACCGACAAGACGCACCTTGATGCCCTCATCCACCAGCGTGCCATAGGCAAGCTGCTCGGCCATGCCCCAGTCGAGCCCTTCGCCGGTTTCGATCATCTTGTTGCGGTGATCGAAGAGACGACCAATGGTCTTGTGGATGTGGAAATCGTCCGGCACGGAGGCGATGCGCTTGCCGACACGCTTGAGCGTCTCGATATCCACCGCGGTGTCGCCGCGCCGCGCTTCGCCCTCGGCCTTGCTGAGACCCGACCAGCGCCCGTCCAGCCAGTCCGCCTTGTTGGGACGGAAGCCGGTGACCGCTTCATATTCCTCGTCGAGCTTGGCGCGGAACGCCTTGCGCCTTTCATCGACTTCTTCCTCGGTCATCAGGCCTTCTTCGACCAGACGCCGGGAATAGATTTCATAGGTCGTCGGATGGTCCTTGATCTTCTTGTACATCAAGGGCTGCGTCATGCTCGGATCGTCGCCTTCGTTATGGCCGAAGCGGCGATAGCAGAACATGTCGAGGACGACGGGCTTGTTGAAACGCTGACGGAACTCGGTCGCAATCTTGGCGGCATGCACCACCGCTTCCGGATCGTCACCGTTCACATGGAAGATCGGCGCGCCCACCATCTTCGCCACATCCGACGGATAGGGCGATGAGCGGCTGTTGATCGGGCTCGTGGTGAATCCGATCTGGTTATTGATAATGATATGGATCGAGCCGCCGGTGCGATGCCCCTTGAGGCCGGAAAGTCCGAGGCACTCCGCCACCACGCCCTGGCCCGCAAAGGCCGCGTCGCCGTGGATGAGCAGCGGGATCACCGTCGTGCGGTCGCGATCGTAAAGCTGGTCCTGCTTGGCGCGTGCCTTGCCGAGCACCACCGGATCGACGATTTCCAGATGCGACGGGTTGGCAGTCAGCGACAGATGCACCTTGTTGCCGTCGAACTCGCGATCCGACGAGGCGCCGAGGTGATACTTCACGTCGCCCGAGCCGTCGATATCTTCCGGCGTCGAGGACCCGCCCTTGAATTCGTGGAAGACCGCGCGATAGGGCTTCGACATCACGCCGGTCAGCACGTTCAGACGGCCGCGATGCGCCATGCCGAACACAACCTCGCGCGCGCCCAGCGCGCCGCCGCGCTTGATGACCTGTTCGAGCGCGGGAATGATCGCCTCCGCACCGTCGAGACCGAAACGCTTGGTGCCCGTGTACTTCACCGCACAGAAGCGTTCGAAGCCTTCCGCCTCGATCAGCTTTTCGAGGATCGCGCTCCGGCCCATTTCAGTGAAGGTGACTTCCTTGTCCGGACCTTCGATGCGCTCCTGGATCCAGGCCTTTTCTTCCGGATCGACGATATGCATGAACTCGACGGCCAGCGTTCCGCAATAGGTCCGCTGCAGAATGTCGAGCATCTCGCGCACGGTCGCCGTTTCCAGCCCCAGCACGTAGTCGATGAAGATCGGCCGGTCCATGTCGTCCGGACCGAAACCATAGGTCTCGGGCTGCAATTCGGGATGCAGCGACTGGGGCCTGAGGTTCAGCGGATCGACATTCGCGTCCAGATGACCGCGGATACGATAGGCGCGGATCATCATGATGGCGCGGATGGAATCGAGCGTGGCCTTGCGCACACTTTCCTCGCTCGTGCCGGCGGGCGCGCGGGCGGCCACTTTCTCGGCGAGCTTTTTCTGTTCGGCGGCGGGCCAGTTGCCGTCCAGCGCGCTCACCAGCTCGCCATTGGCGGAGACAGGCCAGTCGTCGCGCTGCCACGAGGCGCCGCGAACTTCCTTCAGGACGTTCTCGCGCTCATCGTCCAGTTCGTCGAAAAACTGTTTCCATTCCGCATCGACCGACGCCGGGTCGTTCAGGTAACGCGCATAGAGCTCCTCGACGAAGCCGGCATTCGTTCCGTAGAGAAAGGAAGTGCGTTCCAAGCGCGCCCTGGCGCTTTCATTGCTCATGGTCTGGGCCCGTTTCTGTCATGGGGACGGGGAGAACCCGCACCCCAGAAGCAGTCATTTTGCGTGTCCGTTAACCCTAAAATTGTGACACGCGAAGTCTGAACAAGCCATTGATAACGACCCCTATTCGGTCAACAGCTCGTGAGATCGATGCCCGACAGAGACATATTTGTCGGTGTCGGGAGCGGCGGCGGCGCATGAAGCGCCGCCGCCTAATTCGTCGGACGGGCTCCGCCTTGCGGCAGAACTCAGCCCTTGAGGACCTCGACCAGCGTCTTGCCGAGGCGCGCCGGCGAGGGCGAGACCTTGATGCCGGCCGCTTCCATGGCGGCGATCTTGTCTTCGGCACCGCCCTTGCCGCCGGAAATCACGGCACCGGCATGGCCCATGGTGCGTCCGGGAGGCGCGGTACGGCCCGCGATGAAACCGGCCATCGGCTTCTTGCGGCCCTTCTTGGCCTGTTCGATCAGCCAGGCAGAGGCGTCTTCCTCGGCCGAACCGCCGATCTCGCCGATCATGATGATGGATTCCGTTTCCGGGTCGTCCAGGAACATATCCAGCATGTCGATGAATTCGGTGCCCTTGACCGGATCGCCGCCGATGCCGACCGCGGTCGACTGGCCGAGACCCTCATTGGTGGTCTGGAAGACCGCCTCATAGGTCAGCGTGCCCGACCGCGACAGGATGCCGACGGAGCCCTTCTTGAAGATCGAACCCGGCATGATGCCGATCTTGCACTCGTCCGGCGTCAGAACGCCGGGGCAATTCGGACCGATCAGACGCGAATTGGAGGCGTCGAGCCTCGCCTTCACCTTGACCATGTCCTGCACCGGAATGCCTTCGGTGATGCAGACGATGAGCGGGATTTCCGCCTCGATCGCCTCGATGATCGCAGCACCTGCGCCCGCCGGCGGCACATAGACCACGGAGGCGTTGGCGCCGGTGGCCTTTTTGCCCTCGGCGACGGTCGCGAAAATCGGCAGCTTCTCGCCGTTCGCGCCTTCCCAGGTCTCTCCACCCTTCTTCGGATGAATACCGCCGACCATCTTGGTGCCGTGATAGGCCAGCGCCTGCTCGGTGTGGAAGGTGCCGGTCTTGCCGGTCAGGCCCTGAACGAGAACCTTGGTGTCTTTGTTGATCAGAATGGACATCTATCAGGCTCCCTTCACGGCGGCGACGATCTTCTGCGCCGCGTCGTCGAGATCATCGGCGGCGATCACGTTGAGGCCGCTCTCATTGATGATTTTCTTGCCAAGTTCGACATTGGTGCCTTCGAGCCGAACGACAAGGGGAACCCTGAGCCCGACTTCCTTGACGGCCGCGACCACGCCCTCGGCGATGACGTCGCATTTCATGATGCCGCCGAAGATGTTGACGAGGATGCCTTCGACCGCGGGGTCCGCGGTGATGATCTTGAAGGCCGCCGTCACCTTCTCCGTGGTGGCGCCGCCACCGACATCGAGGAAGTTGGCAGGCTCGGCGCCGTAGAGCTTGATGATGTCCATCGTCGCCATGGCAAGACCGGCGCCGTTGACCATGCAGCCGATATTGCCGTCGAGTGCGACATAGGCGAGGTCGTATTTCGACGCCTCGATTTCCTTCTCGTCCTCTTCGGACTTGTCGCGCAGCGCCACGATGTCGTCATGACGGAACAGCGCATTGCCGTCGAAGGAGACCTTGGCGTCGAGAACGCGAAGGCGTCCGTTCGTCATGACGATGAGCGGGTTGATCTCCAGAAGGCTCATGTCCTTTTCGACATAGGCCTTGTAGAGGATCGGGAAGAGCTTCTTGCCGTCTTCCGCCGCTTCGCCGTCGAGCTTGAGCGCTTCGCAGAGCTTCTTCGCATCGGCGTCGGTCACGCCGGCGGTCGGATCGATCGGCAGGGTGAGGATCTTCTCCGGCGTTTCCTCGGCAACGGCTTCGATGTCCATGCCGCCCTCGGTCGACACCACGAAGGCATTCTGGCCAACGGTGCGATCAACGAGGATGGAGAGGTAAAGCTCGCGGTCGATATCCGCACCGTCCTCGATATAGAGGCGGTTGACCTGCTTGCCGGCCTCGCCGGTCTGCTTGGTCACCAGCGTATGGCCGAGCATTTCATTGGCGAAGGCAACGACTTCGTCGACGGTCTTGGCAAGACGAACGCCGCCCTTGGCGTCCGGGCCGAGTTCCTTGAACTTGCCCTTGCCGCGGCCGCCGGCGTGAATCTGGCTCTTGACCACATAGAGCGGACCGGGAAGCTGCTCCGCCGCCGCCTTGGCTTCTTCAGCCTTGAAAATCGGCACGCCCTCGGCGACCGGCGCGCCGTACCCCTTCAGAAGGGCCTTGGCCTGATATTCGTGAATGTTCATGGAAAGCCTGTCCAGCTTGGACCGGCGGGAGGGACCCCTCGCCGGGAGTGGGTTGCACGTGAAGCAATGAATCCGGCTTCACGAAATGCTTTGTCATTGACTTATAGCACCGGCATATGACAGCGCAACCGGAAGCACGCGGATTTCCAGCCTTTTTGAAGCCGGAAATCCGCTGGAAACCCGCATAAAAACTGACGGGGGAGTCATCTCCCCACCGCGAGGCGGAGAGACGCTGCGTTAGAAGAGGGAAGACGTCTCGATCGCACTGGAATTGCCCGGGAGCGTTACCAGCATTCCGTCATGGCCGATCTCCGTCTCCCCATCCCCCCTCGCAGCGGAGACCCCGCGCAGGAACATATGTTCTGCCAGCGCATTCGGCAGGGGCGGAACCACATGGGAGAAGACCAAAAGCTTCACATGGGCGGCATGGGCCGTCTCGGCCGCTTCGACCGGCGAGGTATGGTAGTCGAGCGTGTCATGCGCCATGTCAGCCAGCCGCGAATTTCCCCGCGCCCTCAACTGGTCGATGATGAGCGAGACCATCCTGTGATTGAGCCCTTCATGGACCAGGAGGTCGGCATTCTTTGCAAAGCGCTGGACGCTCTCGACTTTTTTCGTATCGCCGCTCAGGACGGCTACCCGCCCCTTATATTCGATCCGGTAGCCATAGGCCGGCTCGACCGGGTGATGATCGACCAGGAAGGCCGAAATCTTCAGCCCGTCGCCATCAAAGACGGTCACGAGTTCATCTTTGGCCGGTGTCGGGATTTCATGCGCAACCATGTCCGCGCCATTGGGGATCAGATGATCCGCGCCATGGTGAAGGATGCGGTAGGCATCATCCGCGTCATAGACCGCTGCGAACCCCTTCACGACATCCGCCGTGCCCGAAGTGCCAAATTCATGCCCGCTGGAATCCGCATCGGGCGCAGGGGCCGGAAGCGCGCTGGGGCCGAATATGTTGAGCGGCACGTCGCGTCCTGCGATCCAGCTCTGCACGGCGAATTCGCCGAGATCGCCGATATGGTCGGAATGGAGATGGGTCAGCAGGATCGTATCGATGTATTTCCCGGGGAGCCTCGCCCGGGCGATATTCCGCCAGGAACCGGGCCCGGTATCGACGATGACGATATGTCCGCCTGCGATGATGGCGGCGCAGGCATTGGCACGGTTCGGATCCGGCATGGGCGATCCGGTGCCGCACAGATAGATATGCAGCGCCCCGTCGCTCAGCAGCGCATCCACGCTCGTATCGGCCAAGCGCGAGCCTATGACCCTGCTCATGATCCTGTCCTGAAGCCCGGTCGAGTTCCACAAAACCGCCCAGGCAAGCCCCCCGGCAAGAACGACAACCCCGGCGAGGCCCGCCAGCGCAATCCCGGTCTTTCGCCCCATTCCGCATCCTCCCGAAAAGCCATGAATTAATGACTATCATTAAAATAGGGCGGGAGAGAGGATACGGCAAGAGCAAAAGAAAAAGGGCGGCCCTTGGGGGCCGCCCTGAGTTCGTCCGAAACGCAGAAAGGGCTTACTTGCCCTTGGCGACTTCCGGATTGATCTTCTTGCAGGCATCCACGAGCCCCTGAACCGAGTCGACCGACTTCTGGAACTGGGCCTTTTCGTCCGCATTCATTTCGATTTCGACGATGCGCTCGATGCCGCCCTCGCCGATCACGGTCGGCACACCGACATACATGTCCTTCACGCCGTACTGGCCATCGAGATAGGCCGCGCAAGGCACAACGCGCTTCTTATCCTTCAGATAGGCCTCGGCCATCGAGATGGCGGAGGAGGCGGGCGCATAGAAGGCGGAGCCGGTCTTCAGCAGACCGACGATCTCCGCGCCGCCGTCGCGCGTGCGCTGGATGATCTGGTCGAGCTTCTCCTGCGTGGTCCAGCCCATCTTGACGAGATCGGGAAGCGGGATACCGGCAACGGTGGAGTAGCGCGGCAGCGGCACCATCGTGTCGCCATGGCCGCCCAGCACGAAGGCCGTCACGTCTTCCACGGAGACGTTGAACTCTTCGGCAAGGAAATAGCGGAAGCGCGCGCTGTCGAGCACGCCCGCCATGCCCACGACCTTGTTGTGCGGCAGGCCGGAGAACTGGCGCAGCGCCCAGACCATCGCGTCGAGCGGGTTGGTGATGCAGATCACAAAGGCGTTCGGCGCATTCTTGGCGATGCCCTGACCGACCTGCTCCATCACCTTCAGATTGATGCCGAGCAGATCGTCGCGGCTCATGCCGGGCTTGCGCGGCACGCCGGCAGTGACGATCACCACATCGGCGTCCTTGATGTCTTCATAGCTGTTGGTGCCGGACATCGCCGCGTCGAACCCTTCGACGGGCGAAGCTTCGGCCAGGTCCAGCGCCTTGCCCTGGGGCAGGCCTTCCGCAATGTCGAACACGACGACGTCGCCAAGTTCCTTCAGGCCCGAGAGAAGGGCGAGCGTGCCACCGATCTGGCCGCCGCCGATAAGAGCGATCTTGTTACGCGCCATGTTGATGCCTCCGGAGATGCTGCCGGGAGGGAATGTCCTGAAGACGGACGGGCCCGGCGGTCTAAGTGGGAAATTCTGGCAGCCTACTAGCCTGAATCCGCCCTTTCCGCAACGCATCAAGCAGAAAACGCGCTTTTACGGGACATTAAGAGCACGGAACGATACTTGCAGCGGACATGAGCACCGTCCCCCGAACGAACAGGTTGCCGTCTTGCCGCCCATTAACCACATCCATGATCGCAGATTGACTCTGTCTCAAAATGGGGCGCAAACTTTCGGCTGCGTGGGGGCGCATCCTTTGAAGCTGAAACACGCCGTGTTTCAACGGGTTGGATGCAATGCGGCCAGCGCCCGAACGGGCAGCCGGGCCGCGGCCGTTTCGAGGTCGCAGGGGGCGGTCTCCACATCACGCAAGTGGGGGGCGTGACATGGCCGGGCAATTCGAGAACAGGTTTTCAGCACTGATATCCGGCAGGAAACTGCTCCGGCTGGGCGCAATCGCCGCTCTCTCGGTCACGCTTTCCGGCTGCGCCGCGCCACTGATCGGCGCGGTCACGATCGGACAGGCCTGGAGCATCGCCGGCCTCGTCTCCACCGTCTTTACAGGCCGCGACCTCACCGAACATGCGCTGTCGGAAGTGACCGGCAAGGACTGCCGCATCCTGGAATCCCTGCTCAACGACACCCGCGATTTCTGCGAGACGCCGGGCACCATTGCCACGCAGGACGATTTTCATGGCGTGATTGCGCTGCTGGAAGGCGCCGACAAGGACAATGAAGGTGAGCCGGTTCAGGTCGCCTCCGCCGCGGATCTCGACCCGCAGCTTCTGGGCTTCATGCCGGTGAACCGCGACGCCGCCAGGGCGTTCTCGCTGGAGATCGCCCGCGACGCCCGCTCCGAGGACCAGTCGCTGTCCTTCGGCATGCTCTCCGCGAGCTTCGGCCAGTCCTTCTCCTATGAGCTTCGCTATGACGGCAAGCGCGTGGCGGAGGCCGACACGCCGCTGAACGAATACGGCCTGCGCGTCGGCGGCCGCTGATTTCTCCCCTTTTTTCGCTGTTTTGCTGCGCCGGGTAAATTCGGTCTTGAATTTAGATATATCTAAACATATCTTCTTTTTCGATATATCTAAACTGTATCGGAGAATATCTAATGCGTAACAGAAAAATGTTCGGCCATGCCCACAGGCATCGGCACGGAAGAGGCCCGGGCGACGGCTTCGAGGGCTTCGAGGAAATGGGCGGCGGACGCGGCTGGGACCGACGGCACAGGCGGCGCCGGGGCCGGATTTTCGAACAGGGTGATCTGCGCTTCCTGATCCTCGGCCTCATCGCGGAAAAGCCGCGCCATGGCTATGAGATCATCAAGGCCATCGAAGAGGAAACGGGCGGCGCCTATACCCCGAGCCCGGGCGTGATTTACCCCACCCTCACCCTGCTGGAAGAGATGGGCCAGATCGCGGCGACCGAAGGCGACGGCAATCGCAAACAATTCGCCATCACGGCGGAGGGCGAAGCCTATCTCGCCGAAAACCGCACGGCCGCCGAGGCGGTGAAAGCGCGGATGCGCGAAGTCGCGTCCGAACAGGCCGACCGGCCCGCGCCGGAAATCCAGCGCGCCATCGAGAATTTGCGCAACGTCCTCTACATGCGCGGGGAACGCGGCCCCATCGACCGCGACGAAGCCAAGCGCATCGCCGAAACGCTCGACCGCGCCGCGCGCGACATCGAGAACGGCTGACCGGACAAAGCCAAAAGGAGGCGCTTGGCGACCCCGTCGAAAGCTCCCATCTCCATCGGCGAGAGCGTGACGATGGCATGCAAGAAATGAAACCGGCGGCCTGACGCTCTATAGCCGTCAGATGTCTTCGCGGAGCGCCAGATATTCCGTGCTCTGCATTTCCATCAGGCGCGAGACGGTGCGCTCGAACTCGAACGCGCCGTCACCCTTCGGGTAAAGGTCGTCGGGCTCTGCCTCGGCAGACATGAAGAGCCGTGTCTTCGCCTCGTAAAGCTCATCGATCAGCGTGACGAAACGCTTCGCCTCGTTGCGCTTGTCCGGCGTCAGCTTCGGTACATCGCGCAATATGACCGTGTGGAAAGTTTCCGCGATCTTGATGTAGTCGGACGCACCCAACGCCTTGGCGCAAAGGTCGTTGAAATGAAACCGCGCCACGCCATGCGCCGCTTCCGGCACGGAGACGGCGCGCGCCTTGACCTCCAGCACCATGGGATCGCCTTGCTTGCGGTCCGTCAGTTTCTCGAAGGCCTCCGCCAGCGCGGCATCGGCGCGCGCATCCAGCGGCGCATAATAGACCGGCATGCCCTTGATGCGGTCCATGCGGTAATCGGTATCGGAATCGAGTTTCAGCACGTCCATGCGCTGCTTCACGAGATCGATGAAGGGCAGAAAGCGGTGCCGGTTGAGGCCGTTCTTGTAAAGCTCGTCCGGTTCGCGATTGGAGGTCGCGACGACGACCACGCCGAGATCGAAAAGCTGCGTGAAGAGCCGGCCGAGGATCGAGGCGTCGGCAATGTCATGCACCTGGAACTCGTCGAAACAGAGAAGCGCCGCCTCATCCGCGATCTGTTTCGCGACGGGCGGAATCGGATCGCTCCCCTTCACCTTCCCTTCCTTTTCGAGCTGGCGCCATTTGAAGATGCGGTCATGCGTTTCCGCCATGAAGGCATGGAAATGGATACGCCGCTTGGGCGCGATCTGCGCATGCTCATAGAAAAGGTCCATCAGCATGGACTTGCCGCGCCCGACCGCGCCCCAGATATAGAGCCCCTCCGGCGAGGTGACGGGCTTGCCGATACCGATGAAGGAAAGCGGCCCGGCCTTCTTGCCCGGCGTCCAGTTTTTCAATTCATTGGCCAGATGCTGCAGGCGCTGCGCGACATATGCCTGCGCGCGGTCTTCGGTGAGCTCCCCCGCCGCGACCAGTTGCTTGTAAGCCTTGAGGGGACCTGAACTCATGAAATCTCGTCAGAACTGGAACATTGAGTGAACAAAAAGAATCGGCCAATATCGGGCCCGCCAATCGGGAGCCCGATCAATGCCGCCTCTCCTTAAACTCGCCGACCGCTTCGAACAAGCATCCCAAAACTATGCGTCCTCCAACGGCATCGCGCGCGACGAGGACTGGTTCGTCCTGAAAATGCAGGAGGAGCTGGGCGAACTCACCCAGGTCTGGATGAAACTGACGGCGCGCGGGAGACGGCGCGGTCTCGACGATACCGCATTGCGGGAAGAATTGGCCAATGAAACGGCGGACCTGCTCGGCCATATCCTGCTGTTCGCCCGGCGCAACGATATCGACCTACCGGCCGCCATCGCCCGCAAGTGGCGGTTCGATCCGCTCGCGGACGACATCGCCTGACGCCTGAACCTCGCCGTCGCCGGCAGCCGCCCAGAGCTTCATCCACCCGCCAAGCGCGGCGCGGTCCTCCGCGCTCACCTCGATCAGGAAGAGATCGCGCAAGGCCGCAACAAGCTCGTCGACATCGCCAAGCCGCCGCGTCTCGGGCTCCCCTCCCAGCGGCCTTACCGTCAGCCGGTCGTTCATCAGCGCATAACGCACGCCCTCATCCGGACGGCAGACAACGAGATGATTGGTGAAGAGCGAGCGCGGATGGGTGGAGGTGTACCAGTTGGCCGCCTCGTAATCGACCGACGCCTGCGGCTCCATCGTGAAGCGATAAAGCGGCGTCCAGTCCTCGCCGAGCAGCGCCTGCATCTCATAGCTGTCGTCCCGGGTCGCAAGCCGGAAGGGCTCCAGCGGTGTTTCCTGCGCTTCGTCGCCGACAAACCGCAACGGCACGGGCAGCGTCGCTGCGCCGAAGCCCGTATCGGCGATATGAGGCCCCTCGTCGGTTTCGACCTTCAAAATCATATGACTGCGCGGCGTGGCATCTTCCGGTGGCGTCATCCAGCGCACCCGTGCAATGAGGCCCGTTACCTTGAAGCCCAGCGCACGGAGCGCCTCGGCCAGCAGCGCATTATGCTCGAAGCAATAGCCGCCCCGCATCGCACCAACGAGTTTGCCGTTGCGCGACGGCGGGTCGAGCGGCACATGCCGCCTCAGAAGCGCATCGAGATTTTCGAAGGGGATACGCGTCGCCTGCGCCCAGTGGAGCGCCCGCAGCGTCTCCACAGACGCATCGCGCGGACCGGCATAACCGATCCGCGCGAAGTAAGCATCGAGATTGAAACCGTCCGGCTGCATGAGCGTCCCTTCAAGGAAGATTCAACGCAGCTTACAGCTCTTACTCCATCGTCGGAATGACGAAGGAGGCGTTCTCCTTCACGCCCGAAGGCCAGCGCGAGGTGACGGTCTTGACCTTGGTCCAGAACTTCACGCCTTCCGTGCCGTGCTGGTTAGTGTCGCCGAAGGCGGACCGCTTCCAGCCGCCGAAGGTGTGATAGGCGAGCGGCACCGGGATCGGCACATTGATGCCGACCATGCCGACCTGAACCTGCGAGGCGAAGCTGCGGGCCGCATCGCCGTCGCGCGTATAGATTGCGACGCCATTGCCATATTGATGCTTCGTCGGCAAGGCGGCGGCTTCCTCGAACGTCTTGGTACGGACGACCGAGAGAACCGGGCCGAAGATCTCGTCATTATAGATCTTCATGTCGGGCGTCACATTATCGAAGAGCGAGCCGCCCATGAAATAGCCGTTCTCATAGCCCTGCAGCGAGAAGCCGCGTCCATCGACCACCAGCTCCGCGCCTTCCTTGAGGCCGAGATCGATATAGCCCTGCACCTTTTCCAGATGCGCCTTGGAAACCACGGGGCCGTAATCGCTGTCGGGCTCGGTCGAGAGACCGACTTTCAGACCTTCCACGCGGGGCTTCAGCGCGGCGACGAGACGGTCCGCCGTTTCCTCGCCCACCGGCACCGCGACCGAGATCGCCATGCAGCGCTCGCCCGCCGAGCCATAGCCTGCGCCGATGAGATCGTTCACGACCTGATCCATGTCGGCGTCCGGCATGATGATGGCGTGGTTCTTCGCACCGCCCATCGCCTGCACGCGCTTGCCATGCGCCGCGCCGGTTGCATAGACATATTGCGCGATGTCGGACGAGCCGACGAAGCTCACCGCCGGGATCTGCGGATGCGTCAGGATTGCGTCCACCGCCTCCTTGTCGCCATTGACGACATTGAGAACGCCCGCCGGCGCGCCTGCTTCCATGAAAAGCTCCGCAAGGCGGATCGGCACGGACGGGTCTTTCTCCGACGGCTTACAGATGAAGCTGTTGCCGCAGGCAATGGCGACGCCAAACATCCACATCGGGATCATCGCCGGGAAGTTGAACGGCGTTATGCCCGCGACCACGCCGAGCGGCTGGCGCATGGAATACATGTCGATGCCGGGGCCGGCGCCTTCAGTGAACTCGCCCTTCTGGAGATGCGGAATGCCGCAGGCGAATTCGATGACTTCCAGGCCACGCTGCACATCGCCCTTGGAGTCGGCAATCACCTTGCCATGCTCAGCGGACAGAAGTTCCGCAAGCTCGTCCATATTGTCTTCGAGCAGGCGCTTGAAATTGAACATGACGCGGGCGCGGCGCTGCGGATTGGTCGCTGCCCAGCCGGGGAAGGCAGCAGCGGCGGCCTGCACCGCCTTGTCCATCTCCGCCGCGCTGGCGAGAGGCGTCCGGCCCGTCACCTCGCCCGTATTCGGGTTCATCACATCGCCGAAGCGGCCGCTCGCGCCCGCCACATGCTCGCCATTGATGAAATGCGTCAGTTCTTTTGCCATGAGCGCCTCTTATGCGGGATGCCTTAGGGCTACGGCCTCCCTTATTTTTGGATACTCCCTTTGTTTAGCCCGCCCCGTTACCGGCTCACAAGGGGGCGGGACGCCTCGCTGCACTGCAACGTCGATTATTTTCAACAGCCATATCGGGCGGTTGCATTGCCTCCCGATCCGCAGGCGCCGCTATCCGGCGATGCCCCTGCGGCAACACATGCCGCATGTTTTTCCGGAATTCATCGTTTCCCTGTGGCAATCCACACCAAATCATTACTAAGATTTCGGTTCTGGCGCCCGAACGGTCCCCTGGAGCGGGGAAACAGGGCCTTGAGAGGTTGCGATGGAGAGTCCGCAACCAGGGGAAACCAACGGGCGGCCCCGCCGCCGAGAGGAACGCAAACATGTCGAATTTCACAAAGACCGCACTCGCGATCATTGTGATCGCCATCATTCTCGTCATCGGCTACCAGATGATGAACCCGTCCGACGATGTGATGACGCAAGACCAGGGCACGAGCGAAATGGCTCCGGCCGATGAAGCCGCACCTGCGGAAGAAGCCGCTCCGGCCGATGAAGCTGCCGCACCGGCGGATGAAGCCGCACCCGCAGCGGAAGAAACATCCGGCGACAGCATGATGGATCAGGCCGGCGAAGCTGCCAAGGCAACCGGGGACGCCATCCAGGAAGGGGCTGAGAAAGCCATGGATGCCGCCAAGGATGCCGCCGAAGCCACGGGCGACGCCGTGGAGAACGCCGCCGAAGATGCCAATGAGGCCATGGGCGCCAAGGGCATGGACGAAAGCGAAGAGCCCGCCGGCACCGAAGCACCGAAGCCGGACAGCAAGCCCGCCGAGTAAGGCCTGCAACGCTTTCGCTTGAAACGAAACGACCCGCGCCCCTCGATCGGGGGCGCGGGTTTTTCATTGTCCGGCCAAACACCGTCAGTCAGTCGGCGGGCCGTACCGCGCCTGCGGGGAACCAGCGCTCCTTCAGCCTGAGCGCAACGCCCACCAGCGCAATCAGCACCGGCACTTCCACCAGCGGGCCAATGACGGTCGCAAAGGCCACCGGCGAAGCAATGCCGAACGCGGCGATGGCGACAGCAATCGCCAGTTCGAAATTATTGCTCGCCGCGGTGAAGGACAGCGAGACCGTCTTCGGATAGTCCGCGCCCAGCACGCGGCTCATCGCAAAGCTCACCAGAAACATGATGACGAAATAGATCGCCAGCGGGATCGCGATCCGGACCGCGTCGAGCGGCAGCGCCAATACCGCCTCGCCCTTCAGGGCGAACATGACGAGAATGGTGAAAAGAAGCGCAAAGAGCGTCAGCGGCGCAACCTTCGGCACGAACCCGTTGTCATAGGCGTCCGCCCCGATGGCCGGACGCAGGAACCGCCGCGTGAGATAGCCCGCCGCAAAGGGCACGCCGAGATAGAGCGCCACGGCGCCCGCCACCACCCAGAAGCTCACATCGATGACCTGCCCTTCGAGCCCGAAGAGCGGCGGCAGCACGGAGAGAAAGAACCACGCATAGACGCTGAAGAAGATCAGCTGGAACACGCTGTTGAAGGCCACCAACCCGGCGACATATTCGTTGCTGCCGCGCGCAAGCTGGTTCCAGACGATCACCATCGCGATACAACGCGCCAGCCCGATGAGAATGAGCCCGGTCATATAGGCCGGCTCGTCATAGAGAAAAATCACGGCCAGCGCGAACATGAGAACCGGCCCGATCAGCCAGTTCTGCACGAGCGACAGCGCCAGGACTTTCCTGTCCTCGAAAATAAGATGCAGCTCCTCGTACCGCACGCGCGCCAGCGGCGGATACATCATGAGCAGGAGGCCGATGGCGATCGGGATATTGGTGGTCCCGATGGAGAGACCTTCAATGGCGGCAGGCAGGCCGGGTACGAAGCTGCCCAGTGCCGCACCCAGCGCCATGGCGGCGAAAATCCAGAGGGTCAGATAGCGGTCGAGAAAGCCGAGCCGCGCCTTCTTGTCACCAGCCGCCATTACTCGGCCTCCGCCGGAGAGCGGCCCATATCGTCGAGCTTCTTCTTGAGCGCCAGCCTGTCGAGCGAGGCGACGGGCAGCGCGACCAGAAGGTCGATCCGGGTCCGGATCTGACGGAACACCTCAAGGAAGTGCGCCCGCGTTTCGGTTTCCGTCCCCTCGAACTTCGCCGGGTCCGGGAAGGGCCAGTGCGCCGTCATCGGCTGGCCGGGCCAGACCGGGCAGACCTCGCCCGCCGCATTGTCGCAGACGGTAAAGACGAAACTCATATGCGGCGCACCCGGTTCGGCGAACTCGTCCCAGCTTTTGGACCGAAGCCCGTCGGTGGGAACCTTTGCATAGTGCAGCGTCTCGATGGCGTAGGGGTTCACCTCGCCGGTCGGCATGCTGCCCGCGCTGTAAGCGTGGAAAGGCGTGCCTGGAAGCGAATTCATATAGGCTTCGGCCATCACCGAACGGCACGAATTGCCGGTGCAGAGAAACAGGACATTGTACTTTTCTTGGGGTTCTTGCTGGGCCATATCGACCTCTCCTTTACGAACAACATACGCCGCGCGGCGCTGCGGGACGGGGCTCATCGCCCTGCTCGAGTTTCGCGAGATCCGGACCACTGCCGAATTCTTCCATCTGGCGGTGCGTATGAAACGCCTCCCAGGCCACCCCGTCGGGATCCGCCGTCCAGCTCTTTTCCGACTTGGCATAGCAGCAGGTGGTCACGCCTTCCGGCAGATAAGGCGCTTCGGCCTGTTTCATTCGGTCAAAGATTTCGTGAAGCTCGCCTTGCTCGTCCACCTGGATGCCCGCATGGTTGAAGCCTTGCGTCTGCGACCCTGTCTCGACGACGAAATTGACGCGGGGATCGTCCAGCATCCACTTGGCATAACCCGGCCGCACCACGCTGGGTGCCTCGCCGAACAGCGACGTATAGAAGGCAATCGACTTGTCGAGATCGGCGACGCCGAAGCTCACATGCAGTCTTTTCACGAGATGCACTCCTCTTGCGGGGCGCAGGCTGCGACCGTGCCGCAGGCGCCGTTACAGCAATCTTCCAGCAGAAATCCCATCACGCCGCTCATCCGGTCGAGATCGGCCTTGTAGATGATCGAGCGGCCTTCACGCCGCGAGGTGACGAGCCCCGCATGAGCCAGCTCCTTCAGATGGAAGGAGAGCGTGGCAGGCGCCACGCCCAGCCTGTCGGCAATCTCACCCGCGGCGAGCCCGCCCTTGCCGTCTTCCGGCGAATGGGCGCGCACCAGCGCGCGAAAGATGGTGAGCCGGGTTTCCTGGGCCAGCGCGGAAAGCGCGTCTATGGTCTGCTTCATTTCCATATTTCGATAATTATAGAAATATAAGATGATTTCAACCCTGAAATCCCTCGCGCCTGAAAAATTCCATAATGAAGGGAAGGTTAAGCCGGATCACACAATCCGAACGGTTCCGCTGACCCGATCTTCAGACCTCCGACCTTACCCTTGTGACGGAATATCGGAATTCCTACGTAGAATCATTGAGCCCTCGCCCCCGGCCGGTCAGCATCCCTCAAGATCGCCAAAGGCCGCTCGCGAAAGCTCAACACTGCGAGCGGTCCGCCCTGTCCATGTGTGGAAGCGAGGACAAGGCGGGCCGCACCTCTCCCCCCAAAAAAGATAGATGCGTGACCAAGCCACGCCCCGTGTGTAATTCTGGGCGCAGAGTTTCGGGCGCGTGAGGATAGGGCGACAGGTGACGCAGGCTCCAGCCACAGTGGAAATGATCCGCCGGGATCGTCGACATGACGATATGGGCGAGATTCCGCGCGCCTGGTATGCGGATGATCCGGGCCTGACGGCTTTCTTCAACGCCATGTCGCTGGCGATCGAGGAGCTGGAGCACTATCTGCTGCGCTCCGTGCGCCGCTTTGCGGAGACCGCGAAAGACACGCCTCTCGAACCACAGGTGAAGGATTTCCTGTTTCAGGAATCGATCCATTCCCGCGAACACCGGCGCTACAACGACCAGTTGCAGGAACAGGGCTTTCCCGCCGAAGAGGTGACGCAGGTGCTGCGCGACCGCGTGAAGCGGATGGAGGCCCAGCGCACCGATCTTCAGAACCTCGCGCTCACCGCCGCCATCGAGCACTTCACGGCGATCCTCGCGCACCAGCTTCTCGACCGGCCGGAACATATCCGCGCCAACGGCTACCCGCCGCTCGTTCGCATGTGGATCTGGCATGGCGCGGAAGAAGTCGAGCATAAATCGGTGACCTACGATCTCTTCTGCCTGCAGGTGAGCGGCTTCCGCCGCTACCGCATGCGCATCGCGGGCATCCTCGCCGCGACACGGCTCATGCTGCCTTTCCTCTATTGGGTGACCTGGCGCTTCCTGAAAACGGACGGCATCCAGTGGCGCTGGAAAAGCTGGCGCGTCATGCTGCGCGTGACGCTCGTCTATCCGGGCTTCATGCGGCGCATGCTGCGCGACTATGTGCGCTGGTACCGCCCCGGCTTCCATCCCTGGGATCAGGATGACCGCGCACTCCTCTTCCGCTGGCGCGACAGTGAACCGGGCAAGGGTCTCACCTGACCAAACAAAAAGGCCGCTCCAAAGAGCGGCCTTTTGCGTTGTCGATTGCGAGAACCGTCAGACCTGACGCTCCACCATCATCTTCTTGATCTCCGCAATGGCCTTGGCCGGGTTCAGACTCTTCGGGCAGGCCTGCGCGCAGTTCATGATGGTGTGGCAGCGATAGAGACGGAACGGATCTTCCAGATCGTCGAGACGCTTGCCGGTTGCCTCGTCGCGGCTGTCCACCAGCCAGCGATAGGCCTGCAAGAGCGCGGCGGGGCCGAGATAGCGGTCGCCGTTCCACCAATAGCTCGGGCAGGAGGTGGAGCAGCAGGCGCAGAGGATGCACTCGTAAAGCCCGTCGAGCTTTTCGCGATCCTCATGGCTCTGGCGCCATTCCTTGGCAGGCTCGGTCGTTTCCGTCTGCAGCCAGGGCTCGATGGATGCATGCTGCGCATAGAAGTTCGTCAGGTCCGGCACGAGATCCTTCACCACCGGCATATGCGGCAGCGGATAGATGCGCACCTCGCCGGAGACCTCGTCGATGCCCTTGGTACAGGCCAGCGTGTTCTGCCCGTCGATATTCATCGCGCAGGACCCGCAAATGCCTTCGCGGCAGGAGCGGCGGAAGGTCAGCGTCTGGTCGATCTCGTTCTTGATCTTGATCAGCGCGTCCAGAACCATCGGCCCGCAGTCGGACATGTCCACTTCATAGGTGTCCATGCGCGGATTGGCGCCGTCATCCGGGCTCCAGCGATAGATCCGGAACTTCTTGACCTTCTTCGTACCCTTGGGGGCCTTGAAGGTCTTGCCCTTCTTGACGACGGAATTTTTCGGCAGGCTGAGCTGAACCATCTTTTCGATCCTTTCCCGCGATCAGTAAACGCGGGCCTTCGGCTTGATGTATTCGATGTCGTTGGAAAGCGTGTAGGTGTGCACGGGGCGATAATCGATCGTCGCCTGGCCGTTCTCGTCCACCCAGCACATCGTATGCTTCATCCAGGTCTCGTCATTACGATCCGGGAAGTCCTCACGCGCATGCGCGCCGCGGCTTTCCTGACGGTTGGCCGCGCCTTCCACGGTGGCGACCGCCTGAATGATGAGATTGTCGAATTCCAGCGTCTCGATGAGATCGGAATTCCACACCAGCGAGCGGTCGCTGACGCGCAGATCGCCGCGCTTGCCCACCGTCTCCTGAATGCGCTTGCGGCCCTGCTCCAGCGTCTCGCCGGTGCGGAACACGGCAACGTCTTCCTGCATGGCGCGCTGCATCTCGTCGCGCAGCTCGGCGGTCGGGGTGGAGCCGCTCGCATTGCGGAACTTGTCGAGACGCGCGATCGAATTGTCGCCCGCGCCCGCCGGCAGTTCCGGCTGCGAGGCGCCCTTCTCTACGAGCTCTGCAGCGCGGATACCCGCGGCGCGGCCGAACACGACAAGATCGATCAGCGAGTTGGAGCCGAGACGGTTCGCGCCATGGACCGACACGCAGGCCGCTTCGCCCACCGCCATCAGGCCGGGCACGACGCTGTCCGGGTTGCCATCCTTGAGCGTCAGCACCTCGCCATGGAAGTTCGTCGGAATGCCGCCCATGTTGTAATGCACGGTCGGCAGCACCGGGATCGGCTCCTTCGTCACATCGACGCCGGCAAAGATGCGGGCCGATTCGGAGATGCCGGGCAGACGCTCTTTCAGCACCGCCGGATCGAGATGATCGAGATGCAGGAAAATGTGGTCCTTGTTCTTGCCCACGCCGCGTCCTTCGCGGATTTCGATGGTCATCGACCGCGAAACCACGTCGCGCGAGGCAAGGTCCTTGGCGCTCGGCGCATAGCGCTCCATGAAGCGCTCGCCCTCGGAATTGGTGAGGTAGCCACCCTCGCCGCGCGATCCTTCGGTGATGAGACAACCCGCGCCGTAAATGCCGGTCGGATGGAACTGCACGAACTCCATGTCCTGCAGCGGCAGACCGGCGCGCAGCACCATGGCGTTGCCGTCGCCCGTGCAGGTATGCGCGGAGGTGCAGGAGAAATAGGCGCGGCCATAGCCGCCCGTCGCCAGAATGACGAGCTGGGCGCGGAAGCGGTGAATTTCGCCGGTCGCCATGTCGAGCGCGACGACGCCGCGGCAGACGCCCTCATCGTCCATGATGAGGTCGATGGCGAAATATTCGATGTAGAAATCCGCCTTGTGGCGCACCGACTGGCCGTAAAGCGTGTGCAGCATGGCATGGCCGGTCCGGTCGGCCGCCGCGCAGGTGCGCTGGGCGATGCCTTCGCCGAAATTGGTCGTCATGCCGCCGAAGGGACGCTGATAGATCTTGCCGTCCTCGGTCCGGCTGAAGGGCACACCGAAATGCTCCAGCTCGTACACCGCATCCGGCGCGTGCCGGCAGAGATATTCGATGGCGTCCTGGTCGCCCAGCCAGTCCGACCCCTTCACGGTGTCGTACATGTGCCAGCGCCAGTTATCCTCACCCATATTGCCGAGCGAGGCGGCAACGCCGCCCTGCGCCGCCACGGTGTGGCTACGGGTGGGGAAAACCTTCGAGATGCAGGCCGTCGAAAGGCCGCGCTCCACGCAACCCAGCGTCGCGCGAAGGCCGGCGCCGCCGGCGCCCACCACCACGACATCGAAAGTATGATCGTTGAATGTGTAGTCGTTGGATGCTGCCGCCATGAGCCCGATCTCTTGTTTTACGCCCCGAAACCGATCTTCAGCGCCGCGAAAACGCAGGCGAGACCGACCAGGAAGGAAAAGAACGTATTACCGATCAGCGAGAGGAACTTTGCGCTCTCACCGGTCACATAGTCTTCGATGATGACCTGCATCCCGGCCCGCATATGCAGGATGCCGGAAATGATGAGGGCCAGCATGAGGATGACAACCAGCGGATTGGCCAGATAGGCGCGAACCGTCTCATAGTCGCTGCCCGTCAGCGCAACCACCGAGGCGATCAGAAAGATCGCCAGGAAGACGTTCGCCACCGCCGTCACGCGCTGGAGGATGAAATGGCCGGAGCCGGAGCGGGCCGACCCGAGGCCATGCACGCGGCTGTAAGGGGTACGCATATCGCTCATCACATGGCTCCCATCATGCTGTAGCCGATCCACCAGACGAAGATAGTCAGCACGAAGCCGCCGACCAGCGTCATCCAGGCCATGAACTTCGCCAGGCCCAGCGAGAAGCCCTTGCCCATGTCCCAGATGAAGTGGCGGATACCGCCCAGCATGTGGTGCATCAGCGCCCAGGTGAAGACGAACAGGAGAAGCTTGCCGACCCACCATGAGATGAAGCTCTCGAAGAGCGAATAGGCATTGGGGCCCGCCGCCACCGAAAGCAGCCACCAGGCCAGAATCAGCGTGCCGATATAGAGCGCCGCCCCGCTGATGCGGTGCGCGATCGACATCATCATGGTCATCGTGCGGCGATAAATCTGCAGATGCGGGGAAAGTGGCCGTGAAACCGGTTGCGTATCAGCCATCTTCGCGTCCTCGTTAGAACTCCCTGGCCGAGGCGCGGCGGGCGCCGCGCACTGTCCGGCCCCGGGCAAGGCGTGGAGTCGTGTGTCGTGGCTGTTGTTTACCGCGCGATATGCCGCAACGCAAACATCACGTGATGCCGTAACCCATTCTTTTTGCGAACGATTCTCACATATACCGCATACCGCAGCGACAACCTTGCCGCCCGAAAGAGCCGTTCAAAAGAAAGGCGACGTCACGGGCGGGATGTCATGCCCGATATCGATCCAGCGCCAGACAGCGGCTCCCTCGAACATCCGCACCTCGGGCATCGCATCTGCGGGCGTCAGATCGATATGCACATAGACGAGAATCTGGTCCGCCTCTCCTTCGCCTCTGGCGAGGGGAAAGATCGTATATTCGTAATCGGTCCGGCGGCCATTCGCTTCCAGCACCGGCGTGAACTGCCAGAGGCCGCAAGGCTTCGCCATCAGCGCCCGCACGCTGTCATAGGCATCGCTGGCGATCGCCGGGTCGACAAGCGACAGATAGTCCATGCCCGTCAGATCCGCGCCGAAGAAATCGAAAAACCCCGACCCGACGAGCCGGTAGGGCAGCGCAGGCTTTTCCTTGTCCGGCTCGATGATCGCCATCCATGGCGCAAAGCGCGCGAAGGGCTTGAGACCGATATCCTTGCGCAGGGGAATGGCGCGGCCATGACAGGCCTCGCGCCACGCCGCCTCGAAATCCACGCTCGCCCCGGAGCGAAGCGCCGGATTTCCCATCCCGTCGTCAAACGGGTTCGGCCCGGCCGCGTCGATTTCCGCCATTCCAGCCTCCTCAAACCGCGATCAGCGCCGCGGCATAAACACCCAATAGTCGAGATCGAGAATGACGCCTTCCGCATAGCCCTTCTCCAGCGGACCGGGGAAGTTCGTGCAAGGGGCGTCCTTGGTGGCAAGGGTGCGAAGCCTGAGCGCGCCGAGATCGGTGCGGCGGTCGAGTTCCGATTTCTCCAGCACCTCCGTCCAGGCGAACACCGTATTGCCCGCAAAGCAGGGCGCGACATGACGCCCGCCATTGATGGCGCCGAACAGCACCGCGTTGCCGAGCCCGTTGAAGGAAAGCGAACGGGCCAGCGAAATCACATGGCCGCCATAGATCAGCCGGCGGCCGAAGCGCCCCTGGCCTTCCGTGAACTGATTGAAATGCACTTTCGCCGTGTTCTGGTAAAGGCGCGTCGCCATCATGTGCTCGGCTTCCTCGATGGTGACGCCATCCACATGGTCGATCTTCTCGCCCACCTCGTAATCGTCCCAGAGATGCCGGGAGCCGGAGGCGGTGAGATCGAAATTACGGAAATCGGTTTCCGACGGCGGGATCAAGTGATGCGGATCCACCACGTCGGGAAGCGAGGGAACGTCCGGCGTCGGTGCAGGCGAGGCCTTGTCGCGTTTGCGCACCATCACCCAGCGCACATAATCGATCACAATATCGCCGCGCTGGTTGCGACCGGTCGAGCGCACATAGACGACGCCGGTTTCGCCATTGGAATTTTCCTTGAGCCCGATGACCTTGCTGTCCGCGCTCAGCGTATCGCCGGGAAAGACCGGCCGGTGGAACTTGCAGTCCGCATAACCGAGATTGGCGACGGCGTTGAGCGAAATGTCGGGCACCGTCTTGCCGAACACGATGTGGAACGCGAGAAGGTCATCGACCGGCGCGGTCGCATAGCCCGAAAGGCGCGCGACCTCCGCGGAAGATTGCAGCGAGAAACGCGATCCGAACAGCGCCTGATAAAGCGCGACATCGCCCTCCGTCACCGTGCGCGGCGTCGCATGGTGGATGACCTGCCCGATCGAGAAGTCCTCGAAATAATTGCCTTCATTCGTCTTGGTCATGCTCATGCTCACCCGTTTGCCTTTTCCAGTTCCGCGATCTGGTCGGCCACGTTCACGACGCGGCGCGCGATTTCCGCGTGCAGGATTTCAACCATCTTGCCATCGACCTTGAGAACGCCCTTGCCCTGATTTTCCGGCTGGTCGAAAGCCTCGATCACCTTGCGGGAAAACGCGACCGTTTCCTCATCCGGCGAGAAGACCTTGTTGCAGGGGCCGACCTGGCTTGGGTGGATCAGCGTCTTGCCGTCCATGCCGAGATCGCGGCCCTGTTCGCACATGGCAAAGAAGCCGTCCTCATCCTTGATGTCGTTATAGACGCCGTCGAGAATGACGAGGCCATAGGCGCGCGCGGCCAGCATCGCAAGCCCCAACGAGGTCATCATCGGCATACGTTCCGGCGTATGCTGGCAGCGCAATTCCTTGGCGATGTCGTTCGTGCCCATCACCCAGACATTCATGCGCAGCGAGGTCTCGGTCTTGGCCGCGATCTCCTTGATGTTGAGCATGGCAAGCGGCGTCTCGATCATGCACCAGAGCTGCATGGTCTCCGGCGCGCCGGCGGCCGCCATCTGGCTTTCGGCCAGCGTCACGTCGTCGGGCGTGTTGATCTTGGGCACCAGAATGGCGTCCGGCCCGGCCGCGACGGCGGCGGCGATATCGTCCTTGCCCCAGGCCGTATCGAGTGCATTCACACGAATGGCGATTTCGCGCTTGCCATAACCGCCCGCCTTCACGGCGGCGCAAACCTGCTGTCGCGCCTCTTCCTTGGCGTCGGGCGCCACGGCATCCTCCAGGTCGAGGATCAGCGCATCGGCGGGAATTTCCTTCGCCTTCTCCAGCGCCCGGGCATTCGAGCCGGGCATATAGAGGACGGAACGGCGGGGACGGGCTGTAAAATCTGCCATGGGGAACTTCCATTTGATAGCGCGTGAAGAATGCGGCGACACTATAAAGACTGTCGGCACGTGTGAAGCCGCATTTGGTCTCACCCGCCAAAGGAACGAAGGATCGAGAGGAGCGCGTGGCACGCATTCTCAGCATATCGAGCCAGGTCGTTTACGGCACGGTCGGCAATTCGGCGGGCGTTTTCGCCCTGCAAAGGCTCGAACACGAGGTCTGGCCGGTGCCGACCACCCTGCTCTCCCATCATCCAGGCTACGGGGCCCCGGCGGGCGGCCCTCTGCCCGCAGAGGCGATTTCAGCGCTGATCCGCTCGCTGGACGAAAAGGGCTGGCTTGGCCGCTGCGACGCCATGATGTCGGGCTATCTCGCCGCGCCGGATCAGAAAGAGGCAATCCTCGAGGCGCATGACCGGCTGAAACGCGCCAACCCGCAGGCGCTTTTTCTGTGCGATCCCGTGCTGGGCGATGAGGAATCCGGGCTCTATGCCGCCCCGGGCGTGGTGGACGCCATGCAAGCGCTCATCGCCCGGGCCGACATCGCAACGCCCAATCTCTTCGAACTCGCCCTTCTGACCGACACCCCCTTGGACAAGACCACGCCGGAGGAGATGCTGCGCGCCGCCGCCCCCGCCCGGATATGCCTGACCTCCGCGCCCGCTCCGGCAGGGCGGATCGGCATTGTCGTCAAGGAGGAGGAGAGCTTCCACGCCGTCGAAACACCGCGCTTCGAGCCTGCGCCCAAAGGCACGGGCGACCTTTTCAGCGCCCTTGTGCTAGGCCGACTGCTCCGTCACGGGAATTTCGCAGAGGCCGCTCGGGAGGCCGCCGCCTCGACCGCCTCCATCGTGCGGGAAAGCGTGGCGCGGGAAAGAAGCGACCTGATGCTGGCGGAAGCCCAGCAATTCATCGAGCGCCCGGATGAAGAGGCGACCCTGACCGTGCTGTAAGGCCTCAGGCGGTGGCCAGCATCGTGTTGTCCTCGACGGTGCGCGTATAGGGCATGCGGACCGTGATGGTGGTGCCCTGTCTCGGTTCCGATTCGATGACGAGCGAAGCGCCATGCAGGCGGGCCAGCGCGCGGGTGAGCGGCAAGCCGAGCCCCGTGCCCTCCGCGGCATAAACCGTGCTGTCCAGATTGATCTGGCGGAAGGGTTCGAGCGCCAGCGGAATATCTTCCTTCGCAATGCCCACGCCCGTATCGCTGACCCGGAAGGCGAGACGCCGGTCCGGCTCGAGGAAGGCGGCAAGTTCCACCCTGCCGCCACGCGGCGTGAACTTCACCGCATTGGAAACGAGATTGAGAATGATCTGGCGCATGGCCCGCTTGTCGGCGAAAAGCATCGGCAGGCCCTCCTCCACTTCCACATGGAGCGAAACGCCCGCATCCGACGCGCGATGATGGATCATCCGGCTGCAGCTTTCGACGATCCGGTCGACCTCGAGTTCTTCCTCATAGAGCTCGTACCGGTCGGCCTCCACCTTCGACAGGTCGAGAATATCGTTGATGAGCGAAAGCAGATGGTTTGAGGATTTGTGGATGTCGTCCACATATTCCTTGTAGCGCTCATTGCCCATCGGCCCGAAAAGCTCGCCATTCATAAGCTCGGAAAATCCGATGATCGCATTGAGCGGCGTACGCAGCTCGTGGCTCATATTGGCGAGGAACTGGCTTTTGGTGGAATTGGCAAGCTCCGCCGCGTCACGCGCATCGCGCAGCTCACCCGCCGTGCGCTCGCGCTCCATCACTTCGTGGTTGAACTTCTCGAGCACCTGATTGTAACGCACGGCAATCTCGCCGGCCTCGGTAAAGGGCTCCACATGCACCGGCCGCGAGAAGTCGCTGCGCTTGGCCTGCGCCTCCATCGCACCCAGCACGTCGAGCAGCGAGGAAGAGGCGCCGTGCTCGGCCACGTTGAGGCCCATCCGCTCCGCTTCCTCGCTGACGCGGAGCGGCAGGAAGCGATTGACGATCTTCAGCACGACAAAGCCCGCCCCGAAGGCGAAGACGCCGGCGACCGAGACGCCCAGAAGCTGAACGCCGAACTGCTCCAGCCGCGTGTGACCGTCGAGGAACTGCGCCTGATCGCCGAAAATCGCCACGGCCAGCGTGCCCCAGACGCCCGCCGCCAGATGCACCGGCACCGCATCCACCGCATCGTCGATCTTGTGCGCTTCGAGAACCCCCGACGCGATATAGGAAACAATGCCGCCAATCGCGCCGATCAGAATGGCCGACGGCGTGTTCACCAGATGACAATTGGCGGTGATGGCGACAAGCCCCGCCAGCACGCCGTTGATCGTCTGGTCGACGGGGGGAAGCCCGTTGCGCCACCACGTCACCATCACCACGGCAAAACCGCCCGCGGCGGCGGCCAGCATCGTATGCACGAGAATGAAGGGAACGCTCGCATTGAGCGCTAGTGTCGAGCCGCCATTGAAGCCGAACCAGCCGATCCAGAGCAGGAACATGCCCAGCGTCGCAATCGGCATGTCATGTGCCTCGATAGGCCGCCCGTCCTTGCCGAAGCGCCCGATGCGCGGCCCCATCACGACGATCGCGGCAAGCGCGATCCAGCCGCCCACGGAGTGAACGACCGTCGAACCGGCAAAATCGATGAAGCCGAGCTTTTCCAGCCAGCCCGCGCTTTCGCCGAACAACAGCCCGCCCCACGCCCAATGACCGAAGACCGGGTAGATCAGCGTGGACAGAATGGCCGCCGTGATGATGTAGCCGCGGAAGTTCATCCGCTCAGCCACCGCGCCGGACACGATGGTGGTGGAGGTGGAACAGAAGGCAAGCTGGAAAAAGAAGAACACCATGGTCCAGGGCAGCACATCGCTGCTGCCGGCCTGCCCCACCATCGCGAATTCGCTCGCGCCGATGAGCCCACTCTGGCTTGCCCCGAACATCAGCCCGAAGCCGATCGCCCAGAAGCCGAGACCCGACACGCAGAAATCGACGACGTTCTTGACCGCCACATTGATCGAGTTCTTGGCCCGGACGAGACCGGATTCAAGACAGGTAAAGCCCGCCTGCATCAGCAGCACGAGCACGGTGCACACCAGCACCCATGTCGTGTCTATCGACTGAGATAAGCTTTCCACCTCGACGCCCCCGACTGTCCCAACAGAGAGAGCATCGCAGAGAAGCGTTAAGTTTCCGCTTATCGAAAACTGCCGAATTCACCCGTAAACTGCTGTTTATAAAGCAATTTGCACAGTTTGTGTGCAGACGATGCCTGCGCGACCCGGAAGGCGGGGGTGTCAGCCCGCCTTCTTCAGATAGCGCGCCCCGAGAATTTCTGCGATCTGCACGGCGTTGAGCGCCGCGCCCTTGCGCAGATTGTCGGAGACGACCCACAGGTTGAGACCGTTATCGACGGTGGGGTCGGAGCGCAGCCGGCTGATATAGGTCGCATACTCGCCCACGCATTCGACCGGCGTGACGTAACCGCCATCCTCGCGCTTGTCGACGACGAGACAACCCGGCGCCTCGCGCAGGATGTCGCGCGCCTCATCGTCGGAAATCTCCCGCTCGAATTCGAGATTGAGCGCTTCGGCATGCCCCACGAAAACCGGCACGCGCACGCAGGTCGCCGTCACCTTGATCTTCGCATCGAGGATCTTCTTGGTTTCGACCATCATCTTCCATTCCTCCTTGGTCGAGCCGTCTTCCATGAAGACGTCGATATGAGGAATGACGTTGAAGGCGATCTGCTTGGTGAAGAACTCCGATTCCTTCGGATCGTTCACGAAGATGGAGCGCGTCTGGGTGAAGAGCTCATCCATCGCCTCCTTGCCCGCGCCGGAAACCGACTGATAGGTCGACACCACGCAGCGCGTGATCTTCGCCGCATCGTGCAGCGGCTTCATCGCCACCACCATCTGCGCCGTGGAACAATTCGGGTTCGCGATGATGTTCTTCTTGGTGTAACCGGCAATCGCGTCGGCATTCACTTCCGGCACCACGAGCGGCACATCCGGGTCCATCCGCCACTTCGACGAATTGTCGATGACGACGCAGCCCTTGGCTGCGATCTTGGGCGCCCATTCCGCCGACATCTCGCCGGACGTCGCCATCAGGCAGATATCGGTGCCCGCGAAATCATAGGTATCGAGCGCCTTCACCTTGAGCGTGCGCTCGCCATAAGAGACTTCCGTCCCCTGGCTGCGGCGCGAGGCAAGCGCCACCACCTCGTCGGCGGGGAACTCGCGCTCCGCAAGGATGTTGAGCATCTCCTGGCCCACATTACCCGTGGCACCGAGGACGGCGACCTTGTAGCCCATATCTGGCTCCTTCCTGAGAACCGCCCGTCCCGGGCGATTTTCCGGCGGGTCGGGCTGTCTTTTGGATTATCCGTTCAGCTTGTCGAGCGCCGCGAGGATCGCGTCGCCCATCTCGGTCGTGCCGACTTTTTTCATGCCGTCCTGCATGATGTCGCCGGTGCGCAAGCCGTCGGCCAGCACGGTATCCACGGCTTTCTCCAGCAGGTCGGCATCCGCGCCAAGCTCGAAGGTGTAGCGCAGCGCCATCGCGAAGGAGAGGATGGACGCAATCGGGTTCGCAGCCCCCGTGCCCGCAATATCCGGCGCGGAGCCATGCACGGGTTCGTACATCGCGCAGGCCTTGCCGTTCGCATCCTTCGCACCGAGCGAGGCGGACGGCAGCATGCCGAGCGAGCCGGTGAGCATGGACGCGATATCGGACAGCACGTCGCCGAAAAGATTGTCGGTCACGATGACGTCGAACTGCTTCGGGTTACGCACGAGCTGCATGGCGCAATTGTCGGCCAGCATGTTTTCGAGCGTCACATCGGAGAACTTCTCCTTGTGGAGCTTCGCGACTTCTTCATACCAGAGCACGCCCGACTTCATGACATTGCGCTTCTCGACCGACATGACGCGATTGTCGCGCTTGCGGGCAAGATCGAACGCGACTTCCGCGATGCGGCGGATTTCGCCCGTCGTATAGACCTGCGTATCGACGCCGCGCCGCTCGCCATTGCCGAGATCGGTGATTTCCTTCGGCTCGCCGAAATAGACGCCGCCGGTCAGCTCGCGCACGATCATGATGTCGAGACCTTCGACGATCTCGCGCTTCAGCGACGAGGCATCGGCAAGCGCGGAAAAGCAGAGCGCCGGACGCAGATTGGCGAAAAGTTCGAGATCCTTGCGTAGACGCAGCAGACCCGCCTCGGGGCGCCCCTCATAGGGGACGTTATCCCATTTGGGTCCGCCCACCGCGCCGAGCAGAACGGCATCCGCCGCTTTCGCCTTTTCGACCGTCTCGTCCGTCACCGCCACGCCATGCGCGTCATAGCAGCAGCCGCCGACAAGCTCGTTCTCGATGTCGGCACCGAAACCGCGCTTGTCGTTGTACCAGGCGATGACGCGCTCGACTTCGCCCATCACTTCCGGGCCGATACCGTCACCGGCGACGATCAGGATCTTCTTGCTCATACTCGGTCTTTCGTTTTCTTGTCGTGGTGCGGACGATGCTCGGCAGGATCAGACCCAGGGCTGGATTTCTTTCTGCTTCGTCTCGTAATCGGCGATCTCGCCTTCCTTCTGAAGCGTCAGGCCGACATCGTCGAGACCTTCCATCAGGCAGTGCTTGCGGAAGGGATCGACGTCGAACTTGATGACGCCGCCATCCGGCCCGCGAATTTCCTGCGCTTCGAGATCGATGGTGACGACCGCGTTGGACCCGCGCTCGGCATCGTCCATCAGCTTGTCGACTTCTTCCTGCGGCAACACGATCGGCAGAATGCCGTTCTTGAAGCAGTTGTTATAGAAGATGTCGGCAAAGCTCGGCGCGATGATGCAGCGAATACCGAAATCCAGAAGCGCCCAGGGCGCATGTTCGCGCGACGAGCCGCAGCCGAAATTGTCGCCGGTCACAAGGATCTGCGCATTCCGGTAGGCCGGCTTGTTCAGCACGAAGTCCGGGATTTCCTTCTTGTCATCGTCATAGCGCATTTCGTCGAACAGGTTCTTGCCGAGCCCGGTGCGCTTGATCGTCTTCAGGAACTGCTTGGGGATAATCATGTCGGTATCGACATTGATCATGTCCAAGGGCGCCGCGACGCCTTCCAGTTTGGTGAATTTTTCCATCTTCTGCTGTTCCCGTTCAATCAGTCGAAATCGCGCACATCGACGAAGTGGCCGGCGATCGCCGCCGCCGCCGCCATGGCGGGCGAGACGAGATGCGTGCGCCCGCCGCGGCCCTGACGGCCTTCGAAGTTGCGGTTGGAGGTGGAGGCGCAACGCTCGCCCGGCTCCAGCTTGTCGGCATTCATCGCCAGGCACATGGAGCAGCCCGGCTCGCGCCACTCAAAACCCGCTTCGATGAAGATCTTGTCGAGACCTTCCTTCTCCGCCTGTTCCTTCACGAGGCCCGAGCCCGGCACCACCATCGCGCTGACGGTGGAGGCGACCTTGCGGCCCTGCTTCACCGCCTTCTCCGCGATCACGGCGGCGGCGCGCAGATCTTCGATGCGGCCATTGGTGCACGAGCCGATAAAGGCGCGGTCGATCTTCACTTCCGTCATCGGCGTACCTGCCGTGAGGCCCATATAGTCCAGCGAACGCTGCATGGCGCGCGCGCGGTGCTCGTCCGGCTGGCTCTTGGGATCCGGCACGACATCGGTGATCTTCACCACGTCCTGAGGCGAGGTGCCCCAGGTGACGAGCGGCGGCAGATCGGCGATGTCGATGGTGATTTCCTTGTCGAAGACCGCGCCCTCGTCGCTCGGCAGCGTCTTCCAGTACTCGACCGCCATCTCCCACGCCTTGCCCTTGGGCGCGCGCGGGCGGCCTTCCAGATAGGCATACGTCTTCTCGTCCGGCGCGATGAGGCCGGCGCGGGCGCCGCCTTCGATCGTCATGTTGCAGACGGTCATGCGGCCTTCCATTGAAAGGTCGCGGATCGCCTCGCCGGCGAACTCAATCACATAGCCGGTGCCGCCCGCCGTGCCGATCTCGCCGATGATCGCGAGCACGATGTCCTTCGCCGTAAAGCCCTCAGGCGCCTTGCCCACCACATTGATGCGCATGTTCTTGGCCTTGGACTGGATCAGCGTCTGGGTGGCGAGCACATGCTCGACCTCCGACGTGCCGATTCCATGCGCCAGCGCGCCGAAGGCGCCATGCGTGGAGGTGTGGCTGTCGCCGCAAACGATGGTCGTGCCCGGCAGCGTGAAGCCCTGCTCCGGCCCGACGATATGCACGATGCCCTGGCGGATATCGGACATCTCCAGATATTCGACGCCGAAATCCTTGGCATTGTGTTCCAGCGTCTCGACCTGGAGCTTCGATTCCGGATCGGAAATGCCATGCGCCCGATCGGTGGTCGGCACATTGTGATCGGCAACCGCCAGCGTGCGCTCGGGGCGGTGCACCTGGCGATGCGCCATACGCAGGCCTTCGAACGCCTGCGGGCTGGTGACTTCATGCACCAGATGCCGGTCGATATAGAGCAGGCAGGTTCCATCCTTCTGCTCTTCCACCAGATGGGCATCCCAGATCTTGTCGTACATGGTGCGGGGCGCCATGGCTCCAATCCTCTCTGTCGTCTCCGGCGCCGTTTACTTACGCGCCGTTATTTTCAAAGGCATGTCGGAATGCGCTGGATATGGGACGCACCCCGGAACGAAAAAAGCGGGCCCGGGCGCTCCGGCGCCCTGCCCGCTTTTCGAAGATGGTTTTCTGCTCTGTGAGAGCGGCCGAAATCAGGCGGCGCCGTTCTTGTCTTCGCGACGGGCTTTATGGTCCTGTTTCTCGGTAATTCGGGCCGCCTTGCCGCGCAGGCCACGCAGGTAATAGAGCTTCGCACGACGGACGCGGCCGCGGCGCAGCACCTTGATCGAGGCGACAAGCGGGCTGTAGACCGGGAAGACGCGTTCCACGCCTTCGCCATAGGAAATCTTGCGGACGGTGAAGTTTTCCTGCAGGCCCGAGCCGGAACGTGCAATGCACACGCCCTCGAATGCCTGAAGGCGCTCGCGCGAGCCTTCCACCACCTTCACATTGACCTGCAGCGTGTCGCCCGGCGCGAATTCCGGGACGTCCTTGGTCGCTGCCAGCGATGCCATCTGCTCCTGCTCGAGCTGCTGGATGATATTCATAACGATCAACCTCGAATGTGAAGGCCTTCCGGGCAAAATGCCTCCGGAAGCGCGGTTCACTATCACGTTTTAATCCGTATGGCGACCACCTTTGGGCGATTCCGTGAGGAATTTTTCCCAAAGGTCCGGACGCCGCGTTCTTGTCAGCTCCTCGGCCCGCTCTCTGCGCCATGCGTTAACCTTTGCATGGTCGCCGGAGGTCAGAACCGCCGGAATTTCCCGTCCTTCGAAAACCGCAGGCCGGGTGTAGTGCGGGTATTCAAGCAACCCGCTCTCGAAACTCTCGTCCTCGCCCGAAAGCCCGCTGCCCATCACGCCGGGCAGCAGCCTTACACAGGCATCGATCAGTGCCATCGCCGCCGGTTCGCCGCCGGAGAGTACGAAATCCCCGAGGCTTACCTCTTCCATGGACCGCGCCTCGATCACGCGCTGGTCCACCCCTTCGAAACGCCCGCACAGAAGCGTCACACCGGGCCCGGCGGCCAGCTCCCGGACCCGTTTCTGGGTCAGCGGCTTACCCCGAGGGCTCAAATAAATCAAGGGCTTGGCGCTATCCGGCCGATGCACCGCATCCACCGCCGCCGCCACCACGTCGGCCCGCATCACCATGCCCGGACCGCCGCCTGCCGGCGTATCGTCAACGCTGCGGTGTTTATCGCTCGCGAACCCGCGAATGTCCACAGCCCTGAGCCGCCATGTGCCCTCTTCCAGCGCCCGCCCCGCCAGCGAAATGCCGAGCGGGCCGGGAAACATGGCCGGAAAGAGGGTCAGCACATCGGCTTCCCATACTCTTTCCGGATCGGGGGCGCCGGCCTTACTCATCCGCCGCCTCATCATCTTCTTCGCCAAAAGTGCCGATCGGCGGGTCGATCACGATCTTCCCGCCTTCGATATCCACTTCCGGCGCATTTTCCGCCGTGAAGGGCATCAGCACCGTGGCGCCGCCGCCTTCCGGCGAGATTTCCAGCAGGTCGCCCGCGCCGAAATTCTGGACGGCCGCGACCTTGCCGTAACGGGTCCCGTCGGCACCGATGGCGGCCAGACCGACCAGGTCGGCGTAATACCAGCCTTCCTCGTCCTCATCCGGCTCGGGCAGGCGCTCCCGGGACACATAAAGCTCCGTGCCCCTGAGCGCCTCGGCCTCGTCGCGGTCGGTGACGCCCTCAAGCGCGCACAGGGCAAGGCCCTTGGCGACGCCTTTGAAGTCGATCCCGAAGCTGCGGCTGGCGTCCTTCGTCTCCACCGGCCCATAGGCGGCGATGCCGTCGGGCGCCTCGGTGAAGAACTTCACCCGGACCTGGCCGCGCACGCCATGCGCGCCGGCGATGACGCCGAGACAGACTCTCTTGTCCGTGCTCATAAGGCGATCTCCGCGCGGCGCTCACATGGCACGAGATCAGGCCTCGGCCTGCTCTTCGCCGGCGGCTTCTTCGGCAGGGGCTTCCTCGGCGGGAGCCTCTTCGGCCGGGGCCGCATCGGCGGCAGCCGCTTCCTCGGCCGCCATACGGGCAGCTTCGAGGCGTTCCTGCGCCTTCGCCTTCGGCTTGGCCTTCTCCGGATTGTTGCTCGGCTTGCGGTTCCACAGGCCGGCATCCGTCAGGAAGCGCGCGACGCGATCCGTCGGCAGAGCGCCATTGTCGAGCCAGTGCTTGGCGCGCTCGGTGTCGAGCACGACGCGCTGATCGCCGTCCTTGGGGAGCATCGGATTATAGGTGCCGAGCTTCTCGATGAAGCGGCCATCGCGCGGGAACCGGGTGTCGGCCACGACGATACGGTAGATGGGGCGCTTCTTGGTGCCGCCACGGGAAAGCCTGATCTTGAGTGCCATATGTCTACTTCCTTCGTTGAACCTTGCCGCCGCTTTATTGACCCTGCGGCAGATAACCTGTTGATCCTGAAAGGCCCGATATGCGCGGGCCCGAAACGCGAAATTCTATTTGCGCCGCTTTTTCTTGGGGCTCTTGGTCGCCTTGCGCCCACCGCCCGGTGCGCCGAAACCGCCGCCCGGAAGGCCGGGAAGACCGCCGGGCATGCCGCCGCCCATGCCGCCGGGAAGCCCCGGCAAACCGCCACCGGGCGCGCCACCACCCTGATCCATCAGCTTTTTCATCGCTTCCGGATCCTGCGCGGCCTCCGGCGGAAGCTCGGGCATCCCGCCGCCACCGCCGAACAGCTTGCTCATCATGCCGCCGCCCTTCTGCTTGCCCATCTGCTTCATCAGATCGGCCATCTGGCGGTGCATTTTCAAAAGCTTGTTGATTTCCGAGACATCCGTGCCCGAGCCCTTCGCCACACGCTTCTTGCGGCTGGCATTGAGGAGCTTGGGATTGCGGCGCTCCGCCTTGGTCATGGAGGAGATGATGGCGCCCTGACGCTTGAAGACGCTGTCGTCCATATTGGCGCCGGCCATCTGCTTGGAGCTCAGACCGGGGAGCATGCCCAGCACACCCTTGATGCCGCCCATGCGGCCCATCTGCTTGAGCTGCTCGGCCATGTCGTCCAGGTCGAACTGACCTTTCCGCATCTTCTCGGCGATCTTGTTCGCCTTGTCGGCGTCGATCGTCTCGGCGGCTTTTTCCACCAGCGACACGACGTCGCCCATGCCGAGAATGCGGCCCGCCACGCGGTCGGCCTTGAAATCCTCGATGGCGTCGAGCTTTTCGCCCGTGCCCAACACCTTGATCGGCACACCCGTGACGGCGCGCATGGAAAGCGCCGCGCCGCCGCGCCCGTCGCCGTCGACGCGAGTGAGGACGATGCCGGTCACGCCGATCCGGTCCTTGAAGTTCTCCGCCACATTGACCGCGTCCTGACCGGTCAGGCTGTCGGCGACGAGCAGCGTTTCATGCGGATGGGTCGCGTCGCGCACCTGCGCAACCTCGGCCATCAGCTCTTCATCGATATGGATACGGCCCGCCGTATCGAGCATGACGACGTCATAGCCGCCGAGCCTGGCCGCCTCCATGGCGCGCTTGGCGATGGCGACCGGCTGCTGACCCTCGACGATGGGCAGCGTCGCCACCCCCGTCTGCTCGCCCAGCACTTTCAGCTGTTCCTGCGCGGCGGGGCGGCGCGTATCGAGCGAGGCCATCAGCACCTTGCGCTTGTCGCGCTCGGTCAGCCGTTTGGCGATCTTGCCGGTCGAGGTCGTCTTACCCGAGCCCTGCAGGCCCACCATCATGATGCAGACCGGCGGGGCGGCTGCGAGCGAGATCGAGCTGTCGGCCCCCTCGCCGCCCAGCATCTCCACCAGTTCGTCATGGACGATCTTGATGACCTGCTGGCCGGGCGTCACGGAGCGCAGCACGTCCGCGCCCACCGCGCGCGCCTTCACCTTGTCGATGAAGGAGCGGGCGACCGGCAGCGCCACATCGGCCTCCAACAGAGCCCGGCGCACCTCGCGCATCGTCTCGTCGACATCCTTCTCGCTCAGCGAGCCGCGGCCCTTGAGTTTGGTAAAGACGTCGCCCAGACGGCCTGACAGGTTTTCGAACATGGGGCCCTTTCAGCCTTCAAGTTCCGGTGGCACAAAGCAAAATCGCCTCCGCGAACGAATATCGTCGGCGGAGGGGGACCCCGGCAAAACGCCTGGGGCGGTCGGGAAAACGGCAATGTCCCGAAAAACGTGGGCGGAAACTAGGGTTTGGAGGCGATTAAGTCAAGTTTCAGAGCCCGGCTATCGCCTGCCGCGGATATTCGCTTGCCCTTAGTCGCGGTAGGGTCGATTTTACGCCTCCTCAACCACCAAACGGCAAGGAACACGGCTTTGACCGACGACGTCATCGTGCGCGACAGCAACGGCACGGAACTCAATGACGGGGATTCCGTCACCCTCATCAAGGATCTGAAGGTCAAAGGCACCTCCCAGACCCTCAAGCGCGGCACGCTGGTGAAGAACATCCGCCTGACGGCCAATCCCGGCGAGGTCGATTGCAGCACCAAGCAGGTCAAGGGACTGGTGCTCAAGACCGAGTTTCTGAAGAAGGCCTGAGGCCCCGGCGATGGGGGCAAGCCGGCCTAGCCTGCAATCCACTGGCAATTTTGGTCCAAAAGCGCCATATATCCGCGCATTATGGCAGCCATGACCGCAACACCCCCTCCCATGCCGTTCCGCAAGATGAACGGCCTCGGCAACGACTTCGTCGTGCTGGATCTGCGCGCGCATCCGCTCGCGCTGACGGAGGAGCTTGCGCGCCGCATCGCCGACCGGGAAAACGGCGTGGGCTGCGACCAGTTCATCACCATCGAACCGGCGCGTAGCGGCGGCGACGCCTTTATGGGCATCCGCAACAATGACGGCGGCGCGGTGGAAGCCTGCGGCAACGCGGCCCGCTGCATCGGCCAGATCCTGCTCGACGAGACGGGCAAGGACGCCGTCACCATCGAGACCCCGAGCGGCGACACGGTCGCAACGCGCGGCCCCGAGGGAACCATCACCGTCGATATGGGCGAGCCGCGCCTCGGCTGGGACGAAATCCCGCTCTCCGAAGAATTTCGCGACACCCGCGCCATCGAGCTCGAAGTCGGCCCGCTGGGCGACCCGATCATGCACTCGCCCGCGGTGGTGAATGTCGGCAACCCGCATGCGATCTTCTTCGTCGACGACGTGGACGCGATAGACCTCGGCCGCATCGGCCCGATGCTGGAACACCATCCGCTCTTTCCCGAGCGCGCAAACATCTCCGTCGCGCAGGTGCTTTCGCCGACCCATATCCGCATTCGCACATGGGAGCGCGGCGCAGGGCTCACCCGCGCCTGCGGTACGGCGGCCTGTGCCAGCGCGGTCGCCGCGATCCGCCGCCGCAAGACGGAGCGGACCATGACGGTAAGCCTGCCCGGCGGCGACCTGACGCTGGAATGGCGCGAGGCCGACAACCACATCTATATGACCGGCCCCGCGACGCTCGACTATGAAAGCGAACTCGACCCCGCGCTTCTTTCGGGAGGGGCCGCATGAGCGAAAAGAAGCCCACCGAAATCGTGACCTTCGGCTGCCGCCTCAACACCTATGAGTCCGAGGTGATGCGCGGCCATGCGGCGGAAGCAGGGCTCGAAGGCGCCATCGTCTTCAATACCTGCGCCGTCACGGGCGAGGCGGTGCGCCAGGCAAAGCAGGCGATCCGCAAGGCGCGCCGCGAAAACCCGGAAGCCCGCATCATCGTCACCGGCTGCGCCGCGCAGGTGGACCCGGAAAGCTTCGGCGATATGGGCGAGGTCGATCTCGTCATCGGCAATGCCGAAAAGATGGAAGCGGCAAGCTGGACACCCGCCCGCGCGCTCCACGCCAATGAAAAGATCCGCGTCAACGACATCATGTCGGTGCGCGAAACCGCCGGACACCTCGTGCAGGGGCTGGAAGGCCGCGCCCGCGCCTTCGTACAGGTGCAGAACGGCTGCGACCATCGCTGCACCTTCTGCATCATTCCCTATGGCCGGGGCAATTCGCGCTCCGTGCCCGCCGGCGAAGTCGTCTCCGAGGTCCGGAACCTCGTCGAAAACGGCTACCGCGAAATCGTGCTGACGGGCGTCGACATCACCTCTTACGGATCGGACCTGCCCGGCAGGCCCTCGCTCGGCAATCTCGCGACCCGCATTCTGAAGCTGGTGCCGGAACTGGAGCGTCTGCGGCTTTCCTCCATCGACAGCATCGAGGCCGACGACGCACTGATGCGCCTCATCGCGGAAGAAGAGCGGCTGATGCCGCATCTCCATCTGTCGCTGCAGGCCGGCGACAACATGATCCTGAAGCGCATGAAGCGCCGCCATTCGCGCGAGGACGCCATCGCCTTTTGCGAGGAAGCGCGCCGCCTGCGCCCCGACATCGTGTTCGGCGCGGACATCATCGCCGGCTTCCCGACCGAGACCGACGAGATGTTCGAGAACTCGCTGCGGCATGTCGATGAATGCGGCCTCACCTGGTTGCATGTCTTTCCCTATTCGCCGCGCCCCGGCACACCCGCCGCGCGCATGCCGCAGGTGGAGCGCGGCCTTATCAAGACCCGCGCCGCCCGCCTTCGCCAGAAGGGCGCCGAGCGCCTGCGCGCTCATCTGGAATCGGGCCTCGGCGCCACTTGCCCGGTGCTGATGGAAACCGGCACGATGGGCCGCACTCACCAGTTCACGCCGGTCAGGCTCGAAGGCGGCAAGGCGCAGGCAGGCGACATCCTGCCGGTGCAGCTCGCCGGGCATGACGGCAAGCGTTTCAAGGGATTATTGGCTGCATGAGCGAGAGCGAGACCCAGGACGACGCCGGAAGCGAAACCGGATCGGAAGAAAAGAAAAAGGGCCTCTTTCGCCGCATGAAGGAGGGGCTCTCCCGCTCCGCGAAAAACATCTCCGAAGGCGTCACCGGCATCTTCACCAAGCGCAAGCTCGACGACGAGACGCTTGAAGAGCTGGAAGACCTGCTCATCTCCGCAGATCTCGGCATCGACGCGGCCTCGAAGATCACCGCCCAGATCCGCAAGGACCGTTTCGACAAGGAAGTCAGCCCGGAAGAAATACGCGAGGCGCTGGCCAGCGAGATCGCGGACATCCTGAAACCGGTGGAAAAGCCCTTCGAGATCGACGCCGCGAAAAAGCCCTATGTGCTTCTCATGGTCGGCGTGAACGGCGCGGGCAAGACCACCACCATCGGCAAGATCGGCGCAAAGCTGATCGGGGAAGGAAAATCCGTCATCCTGGCGGCGGGCGACACCTTCCGCGCGGCGGCCGTGGAACAGCTCAAAGTATGGGGCGAGCGCATCGGCGCGCCCGTCGTCACCACCAAGCTCGGCGGCGACGCGGCGGGCCTTGCCTATGAGGCGATTGCGCGCGCCAAGGAAGAAGGCGCCGATGTCGTGCTGATCGACACGGCGGGCCGCCTCCAGAACAAGGCCGATTTGATGGCGGAGCTTGAAAAGGTGATCCGCGTCGTCAAGAAGATCGAGCCCGAGGCACCCCATGCGACGCTGCTGGTGCTCGACGCCACCACAGGTCAGAACGCGGTGAACCAGGTGGAAATTTTCGGCAGCACGGCGGGCGTCACCGGCCTTGTGATGACCAAGCTGGACGGCACGGCGCGCGGCGGCATCCTGGTTGCCATTGCCGAAAAATTCAGCATGCCGGTCCATATGATCGGGGTCGGCGAAAGCGTGGAAGACCTGCAGACCTTCTCGGCGGACGCCTATGCGAAAGCCATTGCCGGGGCGAACTGATCCGATAGGCGGATTGGTCTCGTAGAAAGTAACGGGCGGCTCGATACATGACTGCGGAGTCCGGAATGACCGAGACGAAGGCCAAGACCACATCCAAAGACACCCATGCGGGCATGACCGGCTCTCAATGGGGCCGCATGGCCATCGAGCTGGGGCCGCTGGCCGTGTTCTTCATCATGAACGCCCAGGCCGACAATCTGTTCGGCGTGCCCGAGAACCAGACGATTTTCTGGGCCACCGGCGCGTTCATGATCGCGACGGCCGTCTCGCTCGGCGTGTCCTATGCGAAATTCCGCCATATCCCCACCATGCCGCTCGTCACCGGCGTCTTCGTGATGGTTTTCGGCGGGCTGACGCTCTGGCTGCATAATGACGAGTTCATCAAGTTGAAGCCCACCATCGTGAACCTTCTGTTCGCAACCGCGCTGCTGGGCGCTGCGATGATGGGCAAACCGCTGATGAAGAAGCTCTTCGACGGCGCGTTCGACCTCACCGATACGGGCTGGATGATCCTCTCCGTGCGCTGGGGGCTCTTCTTCGTCTTTCTCGCCATCGTGAACGAAGTCGTCTGGCGTAATTTCTCGACCGACTTCTGGGTCAGTTTCAAGCTCTTCGGCGTGACGCCCATCACCCTCGTCTTCGGCATGGCGCAGCTGGGCGTGCTCACAAAGCATGCACCGGAAAAGCCCGACGACGAGACAGCAGAAGCCATCCAGACCGCGAAGTAGGCCTCACTCCTCTTCCGGATGCAGTTCGCGGTCTTTCGTCTCGGGCAGGAACAACAGCCCGATCACGAATGTCATCGCGGCGATGATGACCGGATACCACAGCCCCGAATAGACATTGCCCGTCGCCGCCACGATGGCGAAGGAAACCGTCGGCAGGAAACCGCCGAACCAGCCATTGCCGATGTGATAGGGCAGCGACATGGAGGTGTAGCGGATCCGCGTCGGGAACAATTCCACCAGCGCCGCCGCGATCGGGCCATAGACCATCGTCACCAGCAGCACGAGCATGAAGAGCAGCGCGACCACCATCGTATAATTGATACGCGCCGGGTCGGCCGCCTTCGGATAGCCGGCATCGCGCAGCACGGTTTTCAGCGTGGCGTTAAAAGCCGCGCGCCTGTCCGCCGCGCCATCCTGCGTGGCGTCGAAAGACGCAAGCTCCGCATCCCCCACTTTCACAATCGCAATTGTCCCGGCGGGCGCGACTTCATTGCTGTAGGGAATGCCGTCTTTCGCCAGCGCCGACTTCGCCACATCGCAGGATGAGGTGAAAGACGCCGTGCCGACCGGATTGAACTGAAATGAGCATTCCGCCGGATCTGCAATGACCACCACGGGCGCTTCGCGCTGCGCCGCTTCAAGTGCGGGATTGGCGAAATGGGTCAACGCGGTAAAGATCGGGAAATAGCTCAGCGCTGCGATCAGGCAGCCCGCCAGAATGACCGGCTTGCGGCCGATCCTGTCCGACAGCGAACCGAACACGATGAAGAAGGGCGTCGCCAGCAGCAGGGCGCCCGCAATCAGCAGATTGGCCGTCTGCCCGTCCACCTTCAAAATCCGCGTGAGGAAGAAGAGCGCATAGAACTGGCCCGTATACCAGACCACCGCCTGCCCCGCCGTGAGACCCAGCAGCGCAATCAGCACGATCTTCAGATTGGGCCATTTGCCGAAACTCTCCTTGATCGGCGATTTGGAGAGCGTGCCCTCCTCCTTCATCTTCTTGAACAGCGGCGACTCGTTGAGCTGCACGCGGATCCAGACGGATATACCGAGCAGGATGATCGAAAGAATGAAGGGAATACGCCACCCCCAGCTTTCGAATGCAGCGCCGTCCATGGAGAGCCGCACACCCAGAATAACCAGCAGCGACAGGAACAGCCCCATGGTCGCCGTCGTCTGGATCCATGAGGTGTAATTGCCGCGTTTATGCGTCGGCGCATGTTCCGCGACATAGATCGCCGCGCCGCCATATTCCCCGCCCAGCGCAAGTCCCTGCGCCAAACGCAACACAATCAGGATGATTGGCGCCGCCATGCCGATGGTCGCGTAATTGGGCAGAAGCCCCACAATGAAGGTCGACAGCCCCATGATCGTAATGGTGACGAGGAAGGTGTATTTGCGGCCCACCAGATCGCCCAGCCTGCCGAACACCAGCGCCCCGAAAGGCCGGACCGCGAAGCCCGCGGCGAATGCGAGCAAGGCAAAGATGAAACCCGCGGTCGGATTCACGCCGGAAAAGAACTGGACACTGATGATCGCGGCAAGCGACCCGTAGAGGTAAAAATCGTACCACTCGAAAACCGTGCCCAGCGACGAGGCGAAAATCACCCGCCGTTCTTCACGCGTCATCTTGTGCTTATAGGCCTGATCACCGCCCGACAATTCGGCCACGTCGTTTCCTCCCCCGATGTAACGGCCCGTCGCCTTCTGCGCGAAACGGGCCTCCTCCACCGAAGATCATGCCCAAACGAGGCAGGATCGCCAAGCGACGAAAACACGAACCCCTCAGCCCGCGGAGGGGGCGGCGGGGAAGAAATTTCCGTTCTCGCCTTCCGGATTGCCGAAGGGTGCAATAGCCGATTTGTCCTTAACGCTACGATATTGCGTGAGCGCCCAATAGACACTTGGGAAAGCAAGCTCTTGCCACGGAATATCGTCCCAGGCGAAGAGCGCGACTTCGAGGCTTTCCTCGCCGGCGGAAAATTCGGGCCTCGCCAGCGTTGCGCGATACATGAGCTGCACCTGCGAAATGCGCGGAATGTTGTAGACCGCCAGCAGGTCGCGAATGACGATTTCAGCATTCGCCTCTTCGCGCGCCTCGCGCTTCGCGCCGTCTTCGGTCGTCTCGCCCTGCTCCATAAAGCCAGCCGGCAATGTCCAGAAGCCCCGGCGCGGCTCGATGGAACGGCGGCACATCAAAAACTGCCCTTCATGTTCGACCACCGATCCGACCACGATCCGCGGATTCACGTAGTCGATGAAACCGCATGCATCGCACACATCGCGCGCGAGATTGTCCCCATCCGGCACGCGGCGGGAAAAGGCGACGCTCTCTTCCCGTCCCGGCTCCTGGGGCTTGGGCACGCGATGCGTCACTTTTTCGCGCATTGCAGTTTGTTCATGTTCTTTATCGTTTTGGTTGCCGCTCGTCATCGCCATGTCACTTTTCGTCATTGCCGCTAATCGTTACCGCGCACCCAAAATGGTCTGTCTGCCCACGGAGTTACACAACTTCCGCTGCGATAGTTGGCCGGAGCGGTGCTTTATTGCTCCGGCTACAGATATACGCGACACATAAGCACGATTCTTTCGCCCTTGCCTCTTGCGCGGCAGGGGTCCTCAGGTGCATATGATGATAGATCGGCGCAGACGTTCAGGCCATATCCCGGCACGCAGGCATACATATATGCGGTGCTTTCATGGCCGGTCATCGCGCGCCGGGCAGCGTTGCCGTCTGCATTCGGTTTATCCGGCGAGGCAACGCGTCCAAAAGCACAACATGGCTTAAGCCAGCCGTCGGCTTTCCGTATGCGGCCCGTTTCCCGCGGATCACTCCGGCGACAAACATCTGAAGGAAAAATCGCATGGCCCCGAGGAAGACTGCCGGAAGTTTCGACCTTGAAAGCTCGCTGAGTCATTTGCTGCGCCGGGCGCAGCAGTTCGCTTATGACCAGTTCGTGCAGCAGATGGGCGACAGCTCGCTCACGCCGCGCCAGTTCATCGTGCTGTTCGCCGTCAACGAGGAAGAAGGCCTGAGCCAGACCGATCTGGTGAACCGCACAGGCATCGACCGCTCGACGCTGGCCGACATGATCAGCCGCATGATCAAGAACGGCCTGCTTGCCCGCAAGCGCACCGCCGAAGACGCCCGCGCCAATTCCGTTCGCCTGACCGCCGCCGGCCGCCGCTCGCTCAAAAGCGCCATGCCGCGCGCCCTGGCCGCCGAGAAGGCGCTTCTCGACATCATGCCCAAGACCGTCCAGTCGGATCTGATGAAGGCGCTCAGCCACCTGAACGAAGCCGTGGAAGGCATGAAGGCAGAGGAAGCCGCCACGCCCGCCAAAAAGGCGCCGGCCAAGCGCGCCCCGGCCCGCAAGAAACCGGCTGCGAAAAAGCCTGCCGCCCGGAAGGCCCCGGCCCGCAAGCCGGCAGCGAAGAAGACGACGCCCCGCAAGAAGAAGTAAGCCGTCTGCCTCTACTGCCCGGCGGCTGAAGTCGCCGGGTTCGCGGCCCGCAGCGCCGGAAGGATATCGTTCTCGATACTTTCCGGTGTGAGCGGGCCGACATGTTTCACGGCAATCCGCCCCTCGCCATCGACCACATAGGTTTCCGGGACGCCATAAACGCCCCAGTCGATGGAGGCCTGCCCCCTGGCGTCGGCGCCGATCCGGTCGAACGGGTCACCCAGTTCGGAAAGGAAACGCCGCGCAGCCCGCGGATCGTCCTTGTAGTCGATCCCGTAAAGCGGCACCTCGGGGTGCTTTTGCCGGAACTCGACCAGCATCGGCATTTCCTCGCGGCACGGCACGCACCAACTCGCCCAGACATTGACGATGCTCGCCTTGCCCCCGCGCAAATTTCCATCGGCCAGTCCCGGGTGCGGAAGCCCTTCGACCGGCGGCAGGTCGAACACCGGCACCTCGCGCCCGATCAGCGCCGAGGGCACACGGGACGGATCCCCGTTGAACAACGCCACAAGGAAGAAACCGGCCAGAACGAAGAAAACAGCAGCCGGGATCAGCGCCAGCAGCCGCCGTCTTCCGCCCGTGGAAGGCTCGTCGGTCACGCGCCGCCCTCCGGCTTGCGATCCCGGCGTCGCGTTTCCAGCCTGTCCACAAGACGTTTCTGCGCCCTGAGATCGGCGACGCTCTGCCAGATCACGCCGATAAAGACGAGCGCGGCCAGCCCGTAGCTCGGCCAGACGAAGGCGGCATATCCGCCCATATAGAAAAATTCGTTCATGTCCGCCCTACCCTTCGGCCCGGCGCAGGCTCATCGCCCGCACGCGCCGCCTGAGCACTTCCGCCCGCATCCGCACCAGCAGCATCACGAAGAAGAACAACGTGAAACCGATGGCCAGCGTCATCAGCGGAACGAGCATGGACGACGCAACGGTCGGCCCGTCCATCCGGAACACGCTGGCCGGCTGATGCAGCGTGTTCCACCAGTTCACCGAATAATGAATGATCGGCACATTGACGAAGCCCACCAGCGCCAGCACCGCCGCCGGCCGCGTCGCCGCATGCGGATCGTCGATGGTGGCGCGCAGCGCCATATAGCCCAGATAGATGAAGAACAGGATCAGCACCGAGGTCAGCCTTGCATCCCAGACCCACCAGGTGCCCCACATCGGTTCGCCCCAGAGCGAGCCCGTGACCAGCGCCAGAAAGGTGAAGGCCGCCCCGATGGGCGCTGCCGCCTTGGCGCAGACATCGGCGATCGGATGGCGGAACACCAGCGCCACGCCGCTTGCCACCGCCATCACCGAATAGACGAAGAGCGACAGCCAGGCCGACGGCACATGGATATACATGATCCGCACCGTCTCTCCCTGCTGATAGTCGGGCGGAGAAGCGAACAGCGCAAAATAGAGCCCCACCGCCATGACCACAGCCGTGAGCGCGCCGAGCGGCGCGACAAGACGGCCCGACAGCGCCATGAAGCGCGTGGGATTGGCAAAGGCCTGGAGCCGCTGCGAGGCGGTGAGCATGGTCATGCCTGTGATGTAGCCCGGCAGGGCGTGAAACGGCAAGAGAGCGGGGCGATTTGTGATCCCGACATAAGGTCGCGCCTCATTCCAACGCCCTCCCTATTTCAGCGCGGCTCTGAGCCCCGCCGCCGCGGCCACAGGACCGATGACGAGGCTTGCCAGCGTCACGGCCCCGAGAAAGCTGAGTGCCTGCATCATAACGCCGGGCGGCGCGCCCGAAATCGCCTCATCCGCCGCCCCGACGCCGAAAATCAGCACCGGGACATAGAACGGCACCACGAGCAGCGAGGCGAGCAGGCCGCCCCGGCGCACCCCGACCGTCAGCGCGGCTCCGATAGCGCCCAGAAAGCTCAATGCGGGCGTCCCGATGGCCATGGACAGGATGAGCGGGGGAAACACATTCACCGGCAGGTTGAGCAGCAGGCCCAGAAGCGGCGCAGCGACCAGCAGCGGCAACCCCGTTGTCAGCCAATGGCTGAACGCCTTGGCGGCCGCGATCGCCTCCAGCGGCAAGGGTCCCATGGCGAGAAGGTCGAGCGTTCCGTCTTCGAGGTCGGCCTGAAACAAACGTTCCAGCGTCAGCAGCGAGGAAAGCAGCAAGGCCACCCACAAAATACCCGGCGCAATCTGCGCCAGCAGCGACAGGTTGGGCCCGACGCCCACCGCGACGACGCTCACCGTAATCAGGAAAAAGAAGACGGCCATGCCGCCGCCGCCGCCTGCGCGCACGGCCAGCCGCAAATCCCGCGCGATCAATGCTGCAATGGCGCGTCCCATCAGGCCACCTGCCGGCGCGGCGAAAGATCGAGCGTAAGCTGGCGCTTGAGCCCCAGTTCGAGATGCGTCGCCGCCACGATGAGCCCGCCCAGCGCCAGATGCGCCTCCATCAGCTCCGCCAGGATGGCGGTCGAGGCCTTGTCCAGCGCGACGCTAGGCTCGTCCAGCAGCCAGAGAGGACGCGGCGCCACAAGGAGCCGCGCCAGCGCCAGCCGCTTGCGCTGCCCGGCGGATAGATAGGCAACCGAGAGATCGGCAAGATCGCCGAGCCGCACGGCATCGAGCGCAGGCAGAACATCCTGCGCGCCGCCTGCCCCGTCCAGAAACGAGCCCCAGAAGCGAAGCGTCTCTTCCACCGAAAAGGCAGGCTTCAGCGCGTCCAGATGGCCGAGATAATGCGCCTGCTCGCCGACCGATATGTCCTCTTTGCCGCCATTGAGCGTCAGATGCCCCTCGGCCAGCTCGACGAGACCGGCAATCTGGCGCAGCAGGCTCGACTTTCCCGCCCCGTTGGGGCCCACCAGCACAAGCGCCTCACCGCTCGCCACCTCGAAGCCGAGCCCCTGATAGACAAGCCGTCCGCCCCGGATGCAGGCAAGATCGGACGCCCGCAATGTCATCTCTCGCGCGGCGGGCGCCGCCATCGCATCTTCAAATATCGTCAAAATTCCCGCCCCGTCCCTTGCCGGCGGCAAACCGCGTGGCGCCTGCGACCGTTTCGCCGGAAGCAAGCACCTTCCGGCCATGTGTGAACTCGTTTGCCAGGGCCTGATCGTAAGGCAGGTCCCATTGCTCATAGGCCGACATCCTGTCGTGACGGAGGCAGCCCTGCGGAAAACGCGCAATCTGCTGCGCCAGCTCTTCCGCGGTCTCCCGCGCCGTGCCCGGTTCCGCGATCCGGTTCGCAAGACCCATTTGCAGTGCTTCCTCCGCATCGACCGGACGGCCGGTGAGAATAAGATCCATCGCCCGCGAATGACCGATGAGCCTTGGCAGACGTACCGTGCCCCCGTCGATCAGCGGCACACCCCAGCGTCGGCAGAATACCCCCATCGTGGCGTCGCGTTCCATGACGCGCATGTCGCACCACAAGGCGAGTTCCATGCCGCCCGCCACCGCATAACCGGAAATCGCCGCGATCACGGGCTTGGAAAGCACCATGCGCGAAGGGCCCATCGGCCCGTCCGCGGCAAGCCTGTCCGCTTCCAGGCCGGTCCCCGGCGACGTCATGCGGTTGGCGCCGCCTTCACCGCCCCGGGATACCGCTTTCAGGTCCGCGCCCGCGCAGAAAGTTCCGTTCTCGCCATGAAACACTCCGACAAGCGCATCCTCGTCGCGCTCGAAATCGAGAAAGGCCTGCGCCAGTGCATCGGCGGTTTCGCGATCCACCGCATTTTTCACATCCGGCCGGCTGAGCACGATCGTCGTGACGGCACCGTTTTTCTCCGTTCTCACCGCATTCATCGCCGTCTCCCCTGAACTGTTCCGTGATGCTCATTATCATGGCTCAAGACCGCGCGCGAAGCATGGCATTAGCCGATGAAAGTCATTATAGTCCGCCGCGTCACGAACAGCGGCCCGCAACGACAGATCGGCGGCGTATCGACAGCGGCGTTGGAGAGCGTGCGTAACACGCATCGCGCCACATCGTATCGCATCGCATTCCCGGGTCCGGCAAGCAGCATCGAGGATCGAACTGATGGCGAAAAAGGCAGTGGCGAAGGCCAGTAAAAAGGCCCCCGCAAAGAAGCCCGTAGCGAAAAAGAAAGCGGCGGCGAAAACCGCCACCGCGAAGAAGACCACGGCAAAGAAGGCGCCCGCGAAAAAGGCACCTGCGAAAAAGACCCCCGCAAAAAAGACCGTAGCCAGCAAGGCCGCTCCCAAGAAGGCAGCCGCCACCCAGAAACCGGCAGCGAAGAAACCGGCCGCTAAAAAGCCTGCTGCGAAGAAGACGACGGCCAAGCCGGCCGCGAAGAAGGCAACCGCGACCAGGAAGCCGGTCGCCCGGAAAGCCGCACCGAAAAAAGCCGCGGCCACCAAAAAGGCGAGCACGGCGAAAAAAGCGACCGCCGCCAAGAAGCCGGTAGCAAGGAAGGCGCCTGCGAAGAAGACGGCGGCAAAGAAGCCCGCCGCCCGGAAAGCAGCTCCCAAAAAGGCCGCTCCCAAGAAAGCCGCCCCGAAAAAGGCAGCCACGACCCGCAAGACCGCGACGGCCAAGCCTGCCGCTCGCAAGACGGCGGCTGCGAAAAAGCCTGCCGCAAAAAAACCTGTAGCGAAGAAAGCGGCGCCCAAGAAGACCGCCGCGACCCGCAAGGCGACCCCGGCCAAAAAGACGACGACGGCCAGGAAGGCGGCGCCTGCGAAGAAAGCTACGACGGCACGCAAGCCCGCTGCGAAGACGGCGCCCGCCCGCAAGGCGGCACCTGCCCGCAAGACGGCGGCCAAGCCGGCAGCAAAGCCTGCGGCCCGCAAGGCCCCCGCGAAGAAAGCCGCGCCCAAAAGCACGGCAAAGAGCGGCGGCAGCTTCGGGGCCAAAAAGACCCTGAAGGTCGGACGGCGCACCTACACCTATTACAGCCTGCCCGACGCGGCGAAGGCCGGTCTCGACGGTATCGAGCGTCTGCCTCTTTCGCTGAAGGTGCTGCTGGAAAACCTGCTGCGCCATGAAGATGGCCGCACCGTCACCGCCGACGACATCCGCGCGGTGAAGGAATGGATGGTGAACCGCACGTCTACCCGCGAAATCGCCTATCGCCCGGCCCGCGTGCTGATGCAGGACTTCACCGGCGTTCCCGCCGTGGTGGACCTCGCCGCCATGCGCGACGCAGTGAAGACGCTTGGCGCCTCGACGAGCAAGATCAACCCGCAAGTGCCGGTGGACCTCGTCATCGACCACTCCGTGATGGTGGACAAGTTCGGCACCGCGCTCGCCTTCGAGCAGAACACGGAAATCGAATATCAGCGCAACCGCGAACGCTATGAGTTCCTGCGCTGGGGTTCCAAGGCCTTCGATAATTTCCGCGTCGTGCCGCCCGGAACCGGCATCTGCCACCAGGTGAACCTCGAATATCTGGCCCAGACGGTCTGGACGAAGAAGGAAGGCCGCACGGAAGTCGCCTATCCCGACACCTGCGTCGGCACCGACAGCCACACCACCATGGTGAACGGCCTTTCGGTTCTCGGCTGGGGCGTGGGCGGCATCGAAGCCGAAGCGGCCATGCTCGGCCAGCCGGTCTCGATGCTCATTCCGGAAGTCATCGGCTTCAAGCTCACCGGTGAGCTTGCCGAAGGCATCACGGCGACCGACATGGTGCTCACCGTCACCGAAATGCTCCGCAAGAAGGGCGTGGTCGGCAAGTTCGTCGAATTCTACGGCGACGGCCTGCAGCATCTTTCTCTCGCCGACCGGGCGACCATCTCCAACATGGCTCCCGAATATGGCGCGACCTGCGGCTTCTTCCCGGTCGACAACGAGACCCTGAAATACCTCAAGGCCACGGGCCGCTCCGAAGAGCGCATCGCGCTGGTCGAGGCCTATCTCAAGGCGCAGGGCATGTTCCACGAGCCGGACATGGAAGAGCCGCTCTTCACCGATACGCTGGAGCTGAACCTTGCCGGCGTCGAGCCGAGCCTGGCCGGCCCCAAGCGTCCGCAGGACCGCGTCGGCCTGTCGAAGGTGAAGGACAACTTCGAAAACGCCCTGACGGGCGAATTCGGCAAGGCGTCGGAAGCCGACAAGCGCGTCCCCGTCGAAGGCGAGGATTACGACATCGGCCATGGCGACGTGATGATCGCCGCCATCACCTCCTGCACCAACACCTCCAACCCGAACGTGCTCGTCGCGGCCGGCCTCGTCGCCCGCAACGCTCACAAGCTCGGCCTGAAGGTGAAACCCTGGGTGAAAACCTCTCTCGCCCCCGGCTCGCAGGTCGTGACCGACTACCTCACCAAGTCGGGGCTGCAGAAAGACCTCGATGCGATGGGCTTCAACCTTGTCGGCTATGGCTGCACCACCTGTATCGGCAACTCCGGTCCGCTGCAGACGGAAATCAGCCAGGCGATCAACAAGAACGACATGGTCGTCTCGTCGGTGCTGTCGGGTAACCGCAACTTCGAAGGCCGCGTGAGCCAGGATGTGAAGACGAACTATCTCGCATCGCCCCCGCTCGTTGTCGCCTATGCGCTGGCCGGTTCCACCCGCAAGAACCTGACGACGGAACCCATCGGAACGGGCTCCAACGGTCAGCCGGTCTATCTGAAGGACATCTGGCCCTCCTCCAAGGAGATCGCGGAGATCGTCCATGCCTGCGTTACGCCGGAAATGTTCCGCGAGCGCTATGCCAACGTCTTCGACGGCGACGACAAGTGGCAGAGCATCAAGGTCACCGGCGGCAACACCTATAGCTGGGACGACAACTCCACCTATGTCCAGAACCCGCCCTACTTCGAAAACATGACGAAGAAGCCGGGCAAGCTGGAAAATGTGGACGATGCGCGTGTGCTGGGTCTCTTCGGCGACTCGATCACGACCGACCACATCTCGCCCGCCGGCTCCATCAAGCTGCAAAGCCCCGCCGGCGAGTATCTGGTTTCCAAGCAGGTCGGCCAGCAGGACTTCAACTCCTATGGCGCCCGGCGCGGCAACCATCAGGTCATGATGCGCGGCACCTTCGCCAATATCCGCATCAAGAACCAGATGCTGAAGGGTATCGAAGGCGGCTTCACCAAGCTGCAGCCGGAAGGCACCCAGATGCCGATCTACGATGCCGCGATGGAGTACAAGCGCCGTGGTACGCCGCTGGTGATCTTCGCCGGCAAGGAATACGGCACCGGCTCCAGCCGCGACTGGGCGGCCAAGGGCACCGTACTCCTTGGTGTGAAGGCCGTGATCGCCCAGAGCTTCGAGCGTATCCACCGCTCCAACCTGGTCGGCATGGGCGTCGCCCCGCTTCAGTTCCTCAACGACGAGAGCTGGGAAACGCTGGGCCTCGACGGCTCCGAGACGGTCAGCATCGACGGTCTGGAAACGCTGAAGCCGCGTGACACGGTCAAGGTCACCATCACCTTCGCCGACGGCACCAAGAAGGTGATCGACGCTCTCGCCCGCATCGATACGCAGGACGAGCTCGACTACTACACGCATGGCGGCATCCTGCGCTACGTGCTGCGCAATCTCGCCGCATAAGCGGAAGCGCCATACGAAACGCGAAAGGGCGGTTCCTCGGAACCGCCCTTTTTCTTTGCTTTGTCGCGGGCCGCAAAACGCTCACCGCATCGTGACTCGTCCGTGTTCGCGCAACCGCCTATGCTTTTTCCATGAGAAAGACGCCATTCCATAACGTATTTGCTGCCCTTTCCGTGCTTGCCGCCGCCGCGCTCGTGACCGCGCCCGCCGCAGCCGCCGAAACGACGCGGCCCGTCATCGTGGAACTCTTCACCAGCCAGGGCTGTTCGAGCTGCCCGCCCGCCGACGCCTATCTGCGCGACCTCACCCGCAAGCAAGGCGTCCTGCCGCTCTCCTTCAATGTCGATTACTGGGACTATCTCGGCTGGCGCGACACGCTGGCCAGCCCCGACAACACCGCGCGTCAGCGCGCCTACGGCCGCGCCCTCGGGCTCTCCGGCGTCTACACGCCGCAAATGGTGGTGGATGGAAACGCGGAAGGCATCGGCAGCAACCGCCGCAAGATCGACGCGCTGATCGCCGCGCGCACGCCCGCCGCCAATGATGTCGCGATGTCGCTGGAAGAAGAGTACGGCCGCCTCACCGTCTCGATTGCCGCCGGGCCCGCGCCAGAAAAGCCGGCCACCATCTGGCTTATCCGCTACGAGACATCGAGAACAGTCGAGATCGAGCGCGGCGAAAACCGGGGCAAGACGATCACCTATGCCAATGTCGTGCGCGGTGTCGCGCCCATCGGCATGTGGGACGGGCGGAAGATGCGTATTATGCTGCCTGAGGAAGACGTCATGCCGGACAAGAACGCACGCTGCGTGGTCCTGCTGCAGGCAAACGGCCCGGGCCGCATTCTGGCCGCCGCCGAACCGGACATGCAGCCCAACGAATAGCCTTTATTCGGCGATCTGGCCGCCCGGCCTGCCGGCGCCGTCCATGACACCCCGCACCTCATCGTCGAGCGCAGTGTTCGCACGCGTCAGAAGGTCCATGGTCTGGGTCACCTGCGTGGTCACCTTCGAGGGCATCTTGTAGGCCCAGCCATCGACCCGCGCCCTGAGCGCCTTCGCCCGCTCCGTGGCGGCATCGTCCCCGGCGGCATCCTCGGTGGTGGCCACATCGATCTTCGCCCAGAGCCCGCTGCCCGCGCCGCTCATCACAAGGGTCAGTTTCAGCCCGTCATAGGTGGTGAGCGTCACCACCGGCGACGTATCGGGAAAATTCAGCTGATCGGCCTTCAGCACATCGTCGAACTGCACCCCCGCCAACGCAGTCGCCACACCGTCGAGCACCGGTCCGCCACGCGAGACGCGTCCTTCCGGCAGATTGGCGATACTGAAATGTTCGGTCTCCGGCGTTTCCCGGTTGAGCACGACCGGGTGGTCGGTCCCGGACCAGAGCGTCATGGACTTGATGTCCTTCTTGTCGAGCCCGAGGAAGTCCGGCGCCAGCCAAGCGTTCACTTTCTTGAAAAGCGGCAGCCGGCCACGAGCGAGCCAAGTCTGGTCCTCGCCGTCGCGCCGCACATAGATCACGCCCTGTCCGCCCGCGTCGACCGTCCGGTCCGGCACATGACCGACCAGAAGCGAGGCCATGGACTTGCCGTCCGCATCCTTCAAACTCACGCGTATCGCGGAACCGAGATCTTCCGGCGCGAGCAGCCCCAGATTGCGGTGCCATTTCTTATTGGCCGTGCGCGGCTCATAGGCTTCCATCTCGGAAAGGCCCAGCAGCGCCTTTTTGACGAGCTTGGTATCGGCGGGATAGCCGTCGCGCGAGGGCAGGCGCCAGACGCCGTCGCCTTTGCGCGTGATCACGATCTTGTCGGTGCCCTGAAGCCCCCGGCTGAACGTATATTCGATGCTCTGCACCTTATCGAGACGGTCGGCGAGACCCGCGAACAGCGGCTTCGGCTCGAAATCCGTCGCCACGCTGCGCTGCGCACCGGCAACCGCCACGATCGCGGCAATCACCACGATAACGGTCAGCGCCGCCAGCACGACGAGATTGCGCAGGGGCCGCTGCTCGCGCAGCGCCGTCAGAAAATCCCCGGACCCCTTGTTGGAACCATTGCCAGCCATATGCGTCAGGCTCCCTTCTTTGCAGGACCGTGCGCGACCCGCGCCTTGCGGCGGCGATAGCGCCAGACCGCCAGCCCCATCGCGACAAGGGCCACGAGAATCGGCATCGCCAGCACATTGAGGAAACGCACATAGCTGCCCAGCGTTTCGACATTCTCGCGCAGGCTGCGCTGCACGCCGCGCATTTCCTGTCGGGCCGTCAGCAGCTCCTTGCGGAACTGGCGGATTTCGGCATCCGCCTTTTCCTTGTCTTCCGGCGCTACGTCTTCGCCGGTCTGCAGATTGGAAAGACGCGCCTCGGTCTTGTCGATGGTTGCCTGCAGCGCCTTCTGCCGGGCGAGGTAATGCTCCTCGGCCTGCGTCTTGAGCTTTTCGACCACCTCGAAACGGCGGTCGGCCCGCTCGCGTGCGCGCAGCGAAATCAGTTCGTTGGACCCCATCAGATTGTCGATCGCCGACATGATGAAGTTCGCATTGTCGGCAATGGGCTGCGCCACCCGTTCGCCGCTATAGGACTGGGTCTGAACCCAGAACCTGTCGGCGAAGATGTCGCTGTCGGCGACCACGATGATGTTGACCGGCTTGTCGCTCTTGGCCTTGTAGTCCGGCATCTTCGCCTTGGTCGACGAACTCTTCTGGTCATCCTTGGGCCGCTCGGGCGGCTCGGCCTTGAAAGCGCTCTTGACCGGCCCGGACAGGCGCGCGGCAATGACATATTGCTTGTCGTCCGGCTTGAAGCCCGCCAACAGCTGATCGGGACGCGGCCCGGTCGCCACATAGTCGCGGTCGTAGAGACGCGAATCCTTCGACGATGTAATGAGCGGCGTGAAGCTCGTCGTCGCGCCCTTTTCCGGCGTGAGGTAGCCCACCGTCCCCAGATTGATCCGGTCCACATCCGCCGTCACGATATCGGACTGGTTCATGTGTTCCTTGGGCACTCTCAGCCAGATCACATAATCGCTGTCCTGCTTGCGCGCATCGAAACCGGTGCGCACGCGCTGCGCGAGCCCCTTGTCGCCGACAATCTTGCTCGGGTCGTAATCGACGCCCCAGCTCTGGAACAGGCGATGCAGATCGGAGGTCTGGGTAAAGCCGCGCACGGGCTTGCCGTCTTCGCCGCGCTCCATGCTCACTTCCGAGAAGGGGTCGACGAAGGCAAGCACGCGCCCGCCGCGCATCACGAACTGGTCGATGGCATAAAGCGTCTGCTCATCGAGCTCCCTGGGATGCGCGATCATCAGCACATCCACATTGTCGGGTACGCGATTGAACTTCTGCTCCAGGAATTCCATCTCGAAGCGGTTGACGAGTTCGGTATAGATCATGAAGGGCTGCGACCGGCCTTTCATGGCGGCCATCAGCCCGCCCGTGCCGGTGTCGAGGGGCAGATTGGTCACGATGCCCAGCACCGGCTTTTTCGGCCGCGAGAGCGTCTGCACCATCTTCATGATGTCGTATTCGAGATAGTCCTGCCGTTCATCGGTGAAGAAGGGAATGCGTTCGAGCCCGTCCACGAGATTGTTGCCGACAAGGCCAAAATAGATGACATCGCCTTCCGTCGTCGGCGCGCCCTTGAGCCCCAGCGACATGGCGAGGTCTTCCTGCTCGGAGAAAGGCTCCGGGTCGATCACGCGCAGGATGATCTTGCCGTTCGACTCGTCGCGGATTTCCTCCAGCAGATCGCGCACCTGATTGGCATAGGTGCGGATGCGCGGAAAATCGGTCGCAAGCTTCTCCGAATAGAAAAACCGCAGCGTGATGGGCTCGTCGATTTTGGAGAGCACTTCCTTCGTGCCGTCCGACAGCGTGTAGAGATGGTTCGCCGTCAGGTCGATCCTGGCCGAACGGAACACCGTGTTGGAGAACGTGTTCACCGCCACGAAGAGAACCGCGAGCAGCACGAGCGTGAGAATCCGGTAGGCGGACCGGCTGATGGGCATGTTCATCCGCTTACCCCGCCTTCTTCATATCGACTACCACACCGCAGGCGATCAGCCAGACCGCAATCAGCGACCCGAAATAGATGATGTCGCGCAGGTCGATCACGCCCTGGGTGATGGAATTGAAATGCGTCAGGAACGAAAAGGACGCGATGGTGGAGATAAGCGTCTGAGGCGCCCAGCCGCTGAAGAAATCGATGACGATGGGAAGGCCCGACACCGTAAAGAGGAAGCAGACCGCCACCGACACCACAAAGGCGATCACCTGATTGCGCGTGGTTGCCGACAGGCACGACCCGATGGCGAGATAACCGCCCGCCATGAAGAAACTGCCAATGTAGCCGGCAAGGATGACGCCATTATCCGGCGAGCCGAGATAGTTGACCGTCAGCCACATCGGGAAGGTCAGCGCCAGCGCGAGCCCTGAAAACACCCAGGCTGCCAGGAACTTGCCGAGAACGGCGGCATAGAGCGGCACCGGCTGCGACAGCAACAGCTCGATCGAGCCCGTGCGGCGCTCTTCCGCCCACAGGCGCATCGAAATCGCCGGGATCAGGAAGAGATAAAGCCAGGGATGATAGGAAAAGAAGATCGACAGGTTCGCCTGGTCGCTCTCGAAAAAACCGCCCAGATAGAAGGTGAAGGCCCCCATCGTCAGCAGGAAGATGACGATGAAGACGAATGCCAGGGGCGTGGCGAAATAGGCCGCGAGCTCGCGGCGGAAAATGGCGCGCATTTCGTTCATGCCGCGCTCCTTCCGTCCGGACGGCCCGAAGGGCTGCCCTTGAGGCCGCCCGCTTCCACGGGCTCGGTGTCATTGCGCGTGAGATGGCGGAACACTTCGTCGAGACGGCCCGGCTCGCCATGCAGCGCCCGCACCGGCCAGTTGCGCGCGCGCGCCAGCGTGGCCACGGCGTCGATCAGGGTCGTATCGCTTTCCATGCCCTGCTGTCCTACTTCGTCGCGCGGGAAAAGCGTGAAGGTCGCATCGTCGCCGCGCAGCGCTTCCTCGCGCTTCGCCGCGCCCTGCACACCGTCAAGCGCCTCGCGCACCTCGCCGGCAATGGCACTCGGCACGGTCAGCGACACCGCATTGTGATAGCGTGAGCGCGCCGTCAGTTCCGCGGGCGTCCCGTCGGCGACGATCTCTCCGCGATCGATGATGAGCGCGCGCGAGCAGATCGCATCCACCTCTTCGAGGATATGAGTGGAGATGATGATCGCCTTTTCCGGCGCCATCCGCGCAATGAGCTTGCGCACCTCGAATTTCTGGTTGGGATCGAGACCGTCGGTCGGCTCGTCCATGATGAGGACCGGCGGATTATGCAGGATGGCCTGGGCAAGCCCCACCCGGCGGCGAAAGCCCTTGGACAGGGTATCGATGGGCTGCTCGAGTACCGCTTCGAGTTCGGTCGCAGCCACCGCCTCCTCGATGGCGCGCTCCGCATCCCGCCCGAACAGGCGTCGGATACGCGCGATGAAGCGCAGGAAGCCGAGCGGCGTCATGTCGCCATAGGCGGGCGCGCCTTCCGGCAGGTAGCCGAGCGCCCGCTGTGCATTGAGCGTGTCGTTGACGACGTCATGCCCGCAAATGCTCGCGGTCCCGGAACTGGGCGTGAGAAAGCCCGTCACCATTTTCATGGTGGTGGATTTGCCCGCCCCGTTGGGACCGAGAAACCCGAGCACCTCGCCGCGACGCACCTCGAAGCCGATATGGTCCACCGCGGTGAACGGACCGAAACGCTTGGTCAGCGCCTCGATCGAGACCATGACATCCCCCGCCCCTGCTTTGCCCTGCATGTCCGAAATTCTGCTGCTCCCTGATCAGGCGGACCCTTTGCGCGGCCCGTCTTTGCCCGCGCCTCCCAACGCAAACGAATGATGGGTGTAAGGCAGGTATCCCGGCGCATCAAGTGAAGAAAAGGTCATTCCACTCTTACACTTAACGTTGCGCCGCGCGGTGCAACGGCGGCGGGGCGCCCAAAGAAAAGCCGTCCAGGCGGGGGGCGTCCTGGACGGCAGTTATCTCTCTGATTTTTGCCTGCGGCCCAAAGGCCGTCAGGCGTGTTGCCCTTCCGGGGTAGGGAGGCCCGGCCCCCATTAAATCCCGGTGGGGCTGGGGGGCTGATGAAACCGGAACTTCAGGAGCCGGGCCATGTAGGCAACGATGACAAGATGCCCCCCCAGTGTGGCCGCTCAAGGGCTGAAAAAAGGCAATATTGTGTTGCTCTCATTTCGCGGATTTTCCGCCGGCTTCTGCCATTTTTCATGACAATTTTTTCATGGTCCTACATGACGAAACCATGACCAAGACTGGCCTGTCATGGCTTTCGCCAGCTACACTGCCTGATACTGAATTCGGTCCAGAGGAGTGGTCGCGCCCCATGACAGACACCGGCAGCGTTATCGACGGTCGCCAGCCCATCGCCCTGTCCGAGGACTCACAACCGCGGCTTACCCTTGTCAGTTCATCCAACGCACCGAAACCGGCGAAACACCGCGAGCCGGATGTCTTCTTCACCCGGGCGGAACTGGACGCCATACTGTCCGTCTATGGGCGGAAAGTGGCCGAGGGCGAATGGCGCGACTACGCCATGGGCGGCTTTCGCGAAACCGCGGTCTTCTCCATCTTCCGCCGCACGAGCGAGATGCCGCTCTATCGCATCGAGAAACGGCCCAAGCTCGCCCGCCGTCAGGGCGCCTGGGCGGTGCTCGGCGCCGATGGCCAGATCCTGAAACGCGGCCACGACCTGAAGCAGGTCTTGAAGGTCTTCGAGAAGCGCTCGCTCAAGGTCGTGGACTACTAAGCAACCTCTCCGCCCGAACGAAAAAAGCCCCGGTGTCTCCACCGGGGCTTTCCGTTTCGTCTGCCGGTCCGCGTCAGCTGCGCTGGTTACCCATGAACTGCAGCAGGAACATGAACAGGTTGATGAAGTCGAGATAGAGCGACAACGCGCCCATGATCGCCTTCTTGCCCGCCACGACGGCACTGTCGCCGGCAAAGTACATTTCCTTGATCCGCTGCGTATCCCAAGCGGTGAGGCCTGCGAAGATCAGCACGCCAATCGCCGAAATCGCGAACTGCAGCGCGGAACTTTGCAGGAAGATGTTCACCACCATCGCGATGACGAGGCCGATAAGCCCCATGAACAGGAACGACCCGATGGGCGAGAGGTCGCGCTTCGTGGTGTAGCCGTAGAGGCTCAGGCTGCCGAAGGCCGCCGCGGTCACGAAGAAGGTCGTCGTGATGCTTTCGCCGGTGAATCGCAGGAAAATGCTGGAGAGCGAAAGCCCCATCACCCCTGCGAAGGCCCAGAACAGGATCTGCGACGTCCCGAGGCTCAGCTTGTTGATGCCGAAGCTCAGCACCAGCACGAAGGCCAGCGGAGACAGCATGATGACCCAGGCCAGCGGGCTCTGATAAATCACCTGACCGAAGGAAGTCAGCATCAGCCCCTGCGCGGTTTCCTGAACCGCGGCCTGGAACGTGAAATAGGCAATGAAGCCGGTCAGCGCGAGGCCGCCAGCCATGTAGTTGTAGACCCGCAGCATGTAACTGCGCAGGCCTTCATCAATTCCGGCGCGTGCGCTGGCGCCGTACTGCGTCTGCTGAAGCCGGTCTTGATCATAGTTCGACATAAAAATCACCCTCCTGAGTGGTTGGTGAGTATATTGGCTGACACTTATCGAAATTCAAGGAAAACCGGACATTTCCGGACGTTTCTGAACCGGATTTCATTCAGGGTTTACAGGCTGTTACTCCAGCGGAGCCCTAATCCGCCCTGAGGACCGGCGCGGCAGGCGCCGAAAGCGTTCGCCAGGTGCCGAAAAGACCCATCAGCATGGTGGCAAGCGCGGCCAGCACAACCGTCAGCGCCAGCGTACCGGGCAGGAAGTGCCAGGGCAGATCCATCACCCGCACGACGACGATCCAGGCGGCAAGCGACCCGGCAAGGGTTGCGATCAGCGCCGTGACGAGCCCCAGCACCGCATATTCCCGCAGGAAGATGCCGAGCACCCGCGCCCTCGTCGCGCCCAGCACCTTGAGCAGGACCGCGTCGCGCACCCGCGCGCGATAGCCCGCCGCCATGGCGCCCGCCAGCACCAGCACGCCCGAGGCGAGCGTCACCATGCCGGTTGCCCGCACGGCGAGCCCGAAATCGTCCAGAAGGCCGTTCACCGCCTGAAGCGCCTCCTTCACCCGGATCGAGGTGATATTGGGAAAGGCCCGGGTCACATCGGCTTCCAGCCTGCGCTCCCCTTCTTCACCCACAATGCTGTTATCCATGGTGACGGTCGCAAGATCGGTATGCGGCGCGGAAGAGAGCAGGCCGGGCGAAAACACCAGCACGAAATTGATGCCCATGCTGGTCCAGTCGATTTGCCGCGTATTGGCGATGGTCGCCGTCATTTCGCGGCCCAGCACATTGACGGTGATCTTGTCGCCCGGACCGACGCCGAAGCCCTGCGCCAGATCTTCCGCAAAGGAAACCTGAAGCGGCCCTTGGTAATCGGGCGCCCACCACTTGCCCCGCACCAGTGTCGAATTATCGGGCATGGTGGCCGAATAGGTGATGCCGCGATCGCCCCTGAGCGCCCATTGCGCCTCGGGGGCGACTTTCACCTCGTCGGACGGTACACCGTTCACCGCCGCGATGCGCCCGCGCAGCATGGGCACTTCCTGAAACCCCGTGACGCCTTCATGCGCGGTCACGAGATCGCGCAGCGCCGCCGTCTGGTCCGGCTGGATATCGACAAAGAAGAAGGACGGCGCGCGGGACGGCAGATTGCCCGTGATCTCGCCTGACAGATTGCCGTTGATGAGCGACACGGTGACGAGCAGCGTGAGCCCGAGCCCCAGCGACAGCACGATGGAGGGCGTCGGCGCTCCGGGCCGGTGCAGATTGGCGATGGCGAGACGAAGCTCGGGCCGCCTTACGCGCGGACTTTTTTCGGCAAGTTTCATGATGCCGCGCGCGGCAAGCCACAAGATCGCAAACACGAAACCGGCACCGATGACGAACCACATCGCAAAGAAACGGTCTTCCGCGAGCCCCACCGCCAGCACGGCGAGCACACCCAGCGCAAGCACCACCGCGAGAATGTAGCGACGCGGCGGGAAACGCCGCATCGGGGCGATGATGTCACGGAAAAGCCCTGTCGCAGGCACGTCACGCGCGCGCGCCAGCGGCCAGATGGCAAAGGCCAGCGCCGTCAGCACGCCATAGGCGGCAGCCAGTGCGAGGGGACCCGGATAGACACGAAGATCGGCGGGCACGGGGATCATGTTCCCGGCAACCGCATCGACGATGAAAGGCGCCACGGCGCCCACCGCGAGCCCCAATACGATGCCGACCATGGCCAGCGCCATGACCTGCAGAAGATAGATCCGGAAGATGAGCGAACCCGGCGCCCCGAGACATTTGAAGGTCGCAATAACGCTCCGCTTGCCGTCGAGATAGGACTTCACCGCATTGGCAACGCCCACGCCGCCGACCAGCAGCGCCGTCAGCCCGACAAGCGACAGGAACAGCGCCACACGCTCCACGAAACGGCGCACACCCGGCGAGCTGTCGGTGCGGTCCTGCACCCGCCAGCCCGCATCGGGGAAGCGTTCCCGCAAGCCGTCGATCCAGCTTTTGAGCGCAACATCGCCCTGCGCGCTTTCCGGCAGGCGAATGCGGTAATGCCAGCTGACGAGACTGCCCGGCTGCACCAGCCCCGTCGCGGACAACGCCGTTTGCGAAATCATCGCACGCGGCCCCAGCTCGAAGCCGCCCGCCACCCGGTCCGGCTCATGATCGATCGCGGCGCGAATGCGAAACGTCTCGTCGCCGATGACGAGGGTGTCGCCCACCTTCAGCTTCAGCCTGTCGAGCAGATTGGGCTCCACCGCCACGCCGAACAGGCCATCGCGTTTTTCCAGCGCGGATGAAAGAGGCTGCGCCGGCGCGAGCTTCATCACGCCATAGAGCGGATAGATCCCGTCCACGGCTTTCAGCTCGACAAGGCTCTGCCGTTGTTCATCCGGCGCCCCACCCCCGTTTCGCGCCATGGCGCGCATCTCCGCGCTGACGGAAACCCGGTTTCCCTCGGTGAGATAGGCAAGCTCCTCCGGTGTCGCCTGCCGGTGGATGAGACGGATATCGACATCGCCGCCGAGAATTTCCTGACCCCGCTCCGAAAGCCCCCTCGTCAGTGCCGTCGAAACGGACCCGACCGCCGCGATCGCAGCGACGCCCAGCGCGAGACAGGCGATCAGCACACGAAACCCGCGCATGCCGCCGCGCAGCTCGCGGCGGGCATAGACCCAGGCGAGCTTCCAGCCCTGCGCCGCCCGACCCTGCGCCGGATCGGCGCCGTTCATGCGGGCACCCCGGCTTCGATGGCGGAAATACGTCCGTCCTGAAGACGAATGACGCGGTCGCAGCGCGCGGCCAACGCCTCGTCATGCGTGATGAGCACAAGCGTCGTGCCCTTCTGCGCATGCAGATCGAACATGAGCTCGATAATCTCCGAGCCGGTGGACTGGTCGAGATTGCCCGTCGGTTCGTCGGCAAGAAGGACTTCCGGATCGCCGGCCACGGCGCGCGCCAGCGCCACACGCTGCTGCTCGCCACCGGAAAGCTGGCCCGGATAATGGCTGAGGCGATGGGAGAGCCCGACACGGGCAAGTTCCGCCTCCGCGCGCTCGAACGCATCGGCGCGTCCGGCGAATTCGAGCGGGATGGCGACGTTTTCCAGAGCCGTCATGGTGGGAACGAGGTGGAAACTCTGGAACACGATCCCTATGTGATCGCGGCGGAAGCGCGCCAGCGCATCTTCGCCAAGCCCCGTCAGATCCTCGCCCGCCGCGGAAATCCGTCCGCCCGAAGGCCGCTCCAGGCCCGCCAGCACCATGAGAAGAGTGGATTTGCCGGACCCCGAAGGCCCAACCAGACCCGCCGCCTCGCCCCGCGCGACCGCAAGGTCGATCCCGCGCAGAATGTTGACCGGCCCCGCATCGCTGGGCAAGGTCAGGCTCACATTTTCGAGTTCGATGATGTTCTCGTTCAAATCCTCACCCCGTCCGGCTGCGTATGGCCAGAGACGGGTCCCGCCCGCCGCATCACGTAACAATTAAGGGATATGGCATGTTCCAGACGCGAGACAAGCAAGGCCGTCGCGGAAAAGCCCCGTTTCGGATTGCGTTGGCGGCTCTCGCACTGGCGTTTCTCGCCTCATGGTCGACAAAGGCGACGGCCGAACAGCCAGCAACGCCGCTGACGATCGTGGCGCTTGGCGACAGCCTGACGGCGGGCTACCGGCTGCCGCCCGATGCCGGCTTCCCGGAACAGCTTGAGGCCGCGCTGAAAGCCCGGGGATATGAGAATGTGACGGTGCGGAACGCAGGCGTCTCCGGCGATACGACCTCCGGCGGGCTCTCCCGGCTCGACTGGGCGGTCGGACCGGAGACGGACGCGGTGATCCTCGAACTCGGCGCGAACGACGCGCTCCGCGGCATCGACCCGGCGATTGCGCGGCGGAACCTCGACGAAATCATCACCCGGCTGAAAAAGCGGAACCTCCCCATCCTGCTGGCCGGCATGTATGCGCCGCCCAATCTCGGCAAGGAATATGCGGCGCGCTTCAACCCGATCTATCCGGAACTGGCCAAACAATACGACCTCATCCTGTATCCGTTCTTTCTCGAAGGCGTCGCCGCCGACCCCGACCTCAATCTGGGCGACGGCCTGCACCCGACACGCAAAGGCGTGGCGGAGATCGTGACCCGCATCATGCCCGATGTCGAAAAGCTGATTGCTGAGGCACGTGAAGAATCCCGCAAGGAGGCGCGCGAAAGCGCCGCCCCGGCGACCGCCGAATAATTTTCCGAACCCGCAACGACGAAACCGTCATAGACACGAAAGAGGGGGAAACCGCATGGAATATCGTGAACTGGGCCGAACCGGCCTCAAGGTGAGTTCGATCTGCCTCGGCACCATGACCTGGGGCGAGCAGAACACCGAGGCCGAAGGCCATGAGCAGATGGACTACGCCATCGACCAGGGCATCAACTTCTTCGACACCGCGGAAATGTATGCCGTGCCGCCGCGCAAGGAAACGCAAGGCTCGACCGAGAAGATCATCGGCAGCTGGTTCAAGGCACGCGGCAATCGCGACAAGGTGATCCTTGCCACGAAGGTCGCGGGGCGCGCACCGATGGACTGGCTACGCGACGACGGCTCGCCCGTCGAACAAAGCCGCGCCCAGATCATGGAAGCGGTCGACAAGAGCCTGAAGCGTCTGCAGACGGATTATATCGATCTCTACCAGCTCCACTGGCCGGACAGGCCCGTCGCCCTTTTCGGCAGCAGCGGCCTTGCCTATCGCCACGTCAAAGCGGAAACGCACCCCATCGAGGAAATCCTCGAAACGCTGGACGAGATCGTGAAATCCGGCAAGGTCCGCCATATCGGCCTGTCCAACGAGACGCCCTGGGGCACGATGAAATTCCTTCAGGCCTCGGAGACGAAGGGCCTTGCCCGCGTCGCCTCCATCCAGAACGCCTACAATCTCCTGAACCGTACCTTCGAACTGGGCGGCGCGGAGATCGCCCATCGGGAAGATGTCGGGCTTCTTGCCTATTCGCCGCTGGCACAGGGCTATCTCACCGGCAAATACCAGAACGGGGCGCTTCCCAAAGGCTCGCGCAAACAGCTCTTCAACCGCCTGCAGCGCTATGAAAGCCCGCAGGCCGACGCGGCCATCGAAAAATATCTGGCCCTTGCCAAAAAGCATGGGCTCGACCCCTCTCAGCTTGCCAACCAGTTCGCCACCACGCGTCCTTTCGTGACGTCGAACATCATCGGCGCGACGACGATGGAGCAGTTGAAGCTCAACATCGCCTCGAAGGATCTGGAGTGGACGGAGGAACTGGAAAAGGAAATCCACGAGATTCACCAGAGCCAGCCCAACCCCTGCCCTTGAGGAGCGTGAAAGGGTTCTTCACTCTGCAATGTCATTGCAGGGCGTGACCGGCAATCCAGAACGAAACCGCCCTGTCATGCCCGGATCAAATCCGGGTATGACAGACAAGGAACAAGGCCATGATCCGCCTCTTCACAGCGCTGGAAATTCCGCCGGAAGTTTCGGAGAAACTCGTCCAGCTTCAACGCGGGCTCGATGGCGCGCGCTGGATCGAGCCGCATGACTTCCACATCACGCTGCGCTTTCTGGGCGACATTCCCGAAAACCTGGCCGACGACGCGGATGAGGCGCTCTCCCGCATTCCGATGACGCCCTTCCCCGTCGAGATCGAGGGACTTGGCGAATTCGGCGGCGCTTCGCCTCATGCCGTCTGGGCGCGGGTGAAACCGTCGGAACCGTTGCGCATCCTGCAGGGGCGGCATGAAAGCGCCATGCGCCGCATCGGCCTGAAACCCGAAACACGGACTTTCCTGCCTCATATCACGCTGGCGCGAACGCGCCGCGCCGACCCCGCCGAGATCGCACAGTTCATTCAGGCCCATAACCTGTTTGCGACGCCCGGCTTCACGGCCACGCGGTTCGCGCTCTTTTCCTCGCGCGCCAGCAAGGGCGGCGGACCTTATGTAATCGAGAAAACCTATCCGGAAGACGCCTTCGAACCCGATGAGGAATGGGCGGAAGAAGACTAGCCCGCAAGATGCAAAATGAGCCCGTCGGATGCTTCTTCCAGCATGTCGAGCACATGGGCGAACCCGTCATCCCCGCCATAATAGGGGTCGGGCACGGAGCGCTCGGGATGGTCCGGCGCGAAATCCATCATCATGACGATCCGCTCGCGCATATCGCCGGGCGCTTTCAGACAAAGCATCTCGTAATTGTCCTCATCCATGGCAAGGATGAGATCGAAACGCTGGAAGTCGGCCGCTTTCACCTGCCGCGCCCGAAGGGACGAGAGATCGTAGCCGCGCGCCTCCCCCGCCGCCTGTGCGCGCGGGTCCGGCGATTTTCCGACATGCCATGCGCCCGTACCCGCGCTGTCGATTTCCACATCGAGCCCGGCCGCCGCCGCACGGGTGCGGAACACAGCCTCCGCGGTCGGCGAACGGCATATATTGCCGAGACACACGAAAAGCACGGCAGGGCGTTTGCCTTTACTCATGACGCACCGCGTTCGATGGCGTGCATGTCATCGTCGGAAAAGCCCAGATGATGGCCGATCTCGTGAATGAGCACATGGCGGATGATGTCGGCCAGCTTCTCGTCATACTCGGTCCAGTAGTCGAGGATGGGGCGACGGTAGAGAAACACCATGTCGGGCATATGCGTGGTCTCGAAGACACTGCGATGCGTCTCCGCCACGCCGTGATAGAGGCCGAGCAGGTCGAACGGACTGTCGAGTTCCATCTCCGCCATCACTTCCGCATCCGGAAAATCCTCCACCCGGATGACGACATCCGCGCAGCGCGCGCGGAACTCTTCCGGCAGCTCGTCGAATGCGGCTCGTGCGATACGCTCGAATTCTTCTATGGGCGGCGCTTTCATCCTCGACCAGTCCAAATGTCTCTCCCTGACTTGCATGGCAAAGGTAGGTGCGCGAAGGTCGCGCATCAATCGCCCAATCGACATGAAATATTGCGGCGGATATCAGAGGCAAAGGATAGGGATATGACCGACAAGCTGTCCGATGCGGCGCGGCGCAAGGCGCTGGCCGGGCTCAAGGGCTGGAGCAAGGTGCGCGGACGCGACGCCATCGAGAAAAGCTATCGCTTCAAGGATTTCAACGAAGCCTTCGGCTGGATGAGCCGCATCGCGCTCGTCGCCGAAAAAGCCGACCATCACCCCGAATGGGCCAATGTCTATAACCGCGTGGAAGTCGTGCTGACGACGCATGACGCGGGCGGCGTGAGCGAAAAGGACATCGCCATGGCAAAGGCGATGGACCGTTACGCCGGCGCCGCGGGACGTCCCCAGCCAGCAAAGAAAAAATAGGCATAGGTGTAAGCGCAAACGAAAAAGCCCCGGCGTTTCCGCCGGGGCTTTTGTTTGCCGTGAGGCTTTGTCGCTTAGCGCGGGGCCATGCGGATCGCGCCGTCGAGACGGACGTCTTCGCCGTTGAAATAGCCGTTCTGGATCATGGTCATGGCCAGGTTGGCATATTCGGCCGGCTGGCCGAGACGGGACGGATAGGGCACCTGCGCACCCAGCGCCTGACGGACCTTTTCCGGCGCGCCGGCCAGAAGCGGCGTGTCGAAAATGCCCGGCAGGATGGTGTTGACGCGGATGCCTTCGCGGGAAAGGTCGCGCGCGATCGGCAGCGTCATACCGACGACACCGGCCTTGGACGCGGAATAGGCAGCCTGGCCGATCTGGCCGTCTTCAGCCGCAACCGACGCCGTGTTGACGATGGCGCCACGGTCGCCGTCTTCCAGCGGATCGAGCGACAGCATGCCCGCCGCCGACTTGGCGATGCAGCGGAAGGTGCCGACGAGGTTGATCTGGATGATGAGGTTGAACTTGTCGAGCGGGAAGTGCTCGGCCGCACCCGTTTCCTTGTTGCGGGAAGCGGTCTTGATGGCGTTGCCGGTACCGGCGCAGTTCACCAGGATGCGCTCCTGACCGATCGCGTCGCGGGCCTTGGCGAAACCGGCATCGACGCTCTCTTCGTCGGTGACGTTCACCTTGCAGAACACGCCGCCGATATCCTTGGCGACCGCTTCGCCCTTGTCTTCCTGCAGGTCGAACAGCGCGCATTTCACGCCCTGCGCAGCCAGCGCACGGGCCGTCGCTTCGCCGAGGCCGGACGCACCGCCCGTGATCACGGCGGAAATATTGGAGTCGAGTTTCATTAGGCTCTCCCTGTTTTTCCCCCTACGGGAAATGGATCGGAGCTTCGATGCCGCCGGTAATTCGGCGCATCCGCCCCGCTTTGTATGTCCCGTACCGGCCCCGTAAGGGGACCCCGGCACCGGCGCTCGGATTAGGGATTTAGCAAATTCCGGCCCCTTTACGCGAGCGTTAAATGCCCGAAAATGCAGGGAAACTACGCAAAATGAAAGCGGCGTCACGATTGACGCAGGGGCGCCTTGCGCTTGCAACGCCCCCTTTCCGCCCCCATTTTTCTATTACATGCACGAAATGGCATAAGCAGGAAAGGCGACGAGAGCGACATGGCCCCTTCGCAAGGCTCACATTCCGGCCCGGACGGCGTAGAGCGCGAGCTGGAAAGCTCCCGGCTCATGCTGCCCGCCGTGATGCACCGCAATGAGCAAGAGGTCCGCAAGGGCTTCTGGAAGAAGCTCCTGAAAGTGGCCGGCCGCATCCCCTTCTCGGAGGAAGCGGGCGCCGCCTATTACTGTGTGCGGGACCCTGCAACGCCGGTGCGCGTGAAGGCGATCCTGCTGGCCGCCCTCGCCTATTTCGTGACGCCTGCCGACCTCATTCCCGATGTCGTGGCAGGCTTCGGCTTCACCGACGATGCCACCGTGCTGATGGCGGCGATGGGGCTCGTGTCGAGCCACATCAAACCGACCCATCGCAAACACGCGCGGGAGGCCTTGCACATGCCGCCCAGCGAGGACCTCAAGGAAGAGGACTGATCCTTACCCTGCGAAGACGCCGCCCGACCGCTTGTAACCGATTGCCTCATAGGCGGCATCGACCAGCGCCTGACCGCGATCGTTGAGCAGGATGCCGAAGCCCATCCGGTTCATGTTGTAGCCGAAGCTCATCTGCGCGCGCGGATCGGCAAAGCCGATGGAGCCGCCCATGCCGACATGGCCGAAAGCGTCTTCCGACAGCACGCAGCTTGAATTGACCGCGTTCGGCACCGCCGAATTGTCCATCGACTTCATGAAGCCCAGCGCGAAACGCGACGGGATGAGCAGCGTCGCATCCTCATGCGTCGCCATGGCAACGCGCCCCATGCGATTGAGCGTATCGGCCGAGACGAGTTTGCCGCCGCCATTCGCCAGCGGCTGATACATGCCCGCAAGACCGCGACCATTGGTGATGCCGTTGGCCGAACCGACTTCCGCGGCATGACACTCGCGCGAATTGAAATTGGCGCCGCCATTGTTGAGCAGGAAAAGATGCGAGGCCGATTGCGGATCGTTCATCACGGCTTGTGTGAAGCGCGAGGTCGCCGCATCGGCGGGCATTTCCGCATCAATCATTTTCGCGACGCGGGGTTCCTTGTCTTCCGGCAGACCGATCCAGAAATCGAGACCGAGCGGCCCGGCGATTTCGTCGCGGAAGAACGCCCCCAGCGACGTGCCGGACGCGCGCCGTACCATCTCGCCGACCGTCCAGGCGAAGGTAACGCCGTGATAGCCATTACGCGTACCGGGTTCCCAAAAGGGCGTTTCGCCGGCAACGAGCCCGCACATATAGTCATGGTCCCAATAGCCGCCGGACTTCACCTTTTCGCGCACATGCGGCACGCCGGCGGAATGGTCGAGCATCATGGAGACAAGCGTCTCCTCCTTGCCATTCGCGCCATATTCCGGCCAGTAGTCGGTGACCTTGGCGTCGAGATCGAGCTTGCCGCGATCGGCCAGCATATGGGCGGCGAGCGCCGTCGCGCCCTTGGTGCAGGAAAAGACGATGGAAACCGTGTCCTTCTCCCATGCATCCCCGTTGCGCTCTTTCTTTCCGCCCCACAGGTCGACCACCGTCTTGCCTTCGAGCGTGATGCAGACATTGCCGCCCACCTCGTCGCGCTTTTCGAAATTCTCGACAAACGCCTCCGCGACACCCTTGAACTTCGGGTCGCAAATGCCTTCCACCTTGCCGGCGCTGGTCTCGCGCGAAAAATTCCCGGTCATTTCCTGAAACATCCTTCCCTGTTTTTAATTCGTATCGGGATTATTGAGCCGCTTCCCCGTTTTCAGTCGAAGCGGGTATCCCTTGTTCTGCATTTTCATTCGCGGCGGCATTTGCCTGCGGCGTGCTATCGTTTGCCGCCCCATCTTTCGCCGCTTCGTCACTCGCCTCACCATCCGCAACCGGGGCATTCATCCGGTTCTGCGGCTCGATCCCCGCGGCCGTGAGTGCCGGTTTGATATGGCGCGACAGCACCTGGTATCCGGCGCCGGACAGCGTCAGCCCGTCCCAGCGGAAATAATCGATATTCACCTTGCCGTTGGGCAGCAGGAGATCCTTCGTTACATCGATGAAATGAACGCTCGGATCGCTTTTCGTATATTTCTCGACGAGTTCGTTTGCGCGCGCCATGCCGTACCAGCGCGAGGTGCGCATGGGCTGCGGCGGAATGGAAACGAAGAAGACCGGCGCCCCGACCCCGTCCTTGCGCAGGGTCTGCAACAGCTCCACGAAATCCTTCAGCACGTCTTCCGGACGACGGCCATGTACATCGGCCAGATCGTCCGCGCCCACGATGATGACGACGGCGGCCGGATTGTAAGGCGCGGCGATGCGCGATGCGTAATGGGTGATATGCGCAACCTGCGCACCGCCGAAACCGCGATTGATGGTGATATAGGGCGCCATGTCGCGCTCGAGCGTCGACCAGCGGCGAAGGCTGCGCCCGCCGAGAAAGAGAACGGCGTCCTGCGGCGGCGGATTGGACACGTCACGCCGCTCGAAAGCAGCGATCTCGGTTTCCCAATAGGTCGCATCGCCCGAGGCGAGCAGCACGTGGATGAGGAAACCGAAAAGGGCGAGAAGGAGGAGAAGAAAGCCTCCGCCAAGAATGACGATCAGGCGATTCATGGAACGCTATTCTCCCCCAGCCCAAAACGGGCGGGGCGCGTTACCGCCCCGCCTCGACTTCGAATGCGCGCCGTCAGCGCGACGGCACCAGCACGATCTTGCCCTTCACCTTGCGGGCGGCCATGTCGTTCAGCGCCTCGGCAACTTCCTCGAACTTGTAGGTCTTCGAGACATGGGGGCGCAGCTTGCCCGCCTTGAACCAGTCCATCAGCTCCTGAAGGTTCTTCTGGTTGCCTTCCGGATTGCGCGCCGTGAAAGCACCCCAGAAAACGCCGACGATCTGGCAGCCTTTGAGGAGCGCCAGATTGAGCGGGATCTTCGGGATCGGGCCGGAAGCGAAACCGACCACCAGGAAACGGCCTTCCCAGTTGGTGGCCCGCAGCGCGGCTTCCGAATAGTCGCCACCGACCGGATCGTAAACGACATCGGCGCCCTGTCCGCCCGTCAGTTCCTTGATCTGTTCAGAAAGCTTTTTCTGCGCATCCTTGTCGAGCGGACCCGAAGGATAGAGCAGCGTCTCGTCGGCGCCATGCTCCTTGCAGACGGCAAGCTTGTCCTCGGAGGACGCCGCCGCGATCACTTTCGCGCCCATCGCCTTGCCGAGTTCGACGGCGGCAAGACCAACGCCGCCCGCCGCGCCCAGCACGAGAAGCGTCTCGCCCGGCTGGATATGGGCCCGGTCTTTCAACGCATGATGCGAGGTGCCATAGGTCATCAGGAAGGCGGAAGCCGTGGTGTAGTCCATCTCATCGGGGATGGGCGTCACCCGGCCCTCGTCGATGGCGATTTCTTCGGCAAAACCGCCCCAGCCGCAAGAGCCGATCACGCGGTCACCGACCTTCACCCGGGTCACGCCCTCGCCGACCTTGATGACCTTGCCGGCCACCTCGCCGCCCGGCGAAAAGGGCAGCGGCGGCTTGAACTGGTACTTGTTTTCGATGATGAGCACGTCGGGGAAATTCACCGCCGCGGCATGCACTTCGAGCACCACCTGCCCCTTACCGGGCTCCGGGCTCGGCACATCCTCGATAACGAGCGTCTCCGGCGGTCCGTATTCCTTGCACAAAACGGCTTTCATGAGCGTCCCCTTAGAACTTGTAATTGAATCTGTCTCTCTGGACTGGATTGGATCGGTTGCGATGGCCCTGTTTATCACAAGGCCCCCGAAAGCCGCCAGAACACAGGAAGGAGGACACAGGATGAGAACACGCGACGGAAGCGCCTTCCAAATTTTGCCGGATTTGCTCCCTAGGCTTTCAATAATGATACGGGGGCGATTCTCTGAGGGTGATTCTCTGGAAATCTGTCCCCCGTCCCGTTATGGTCGAACGCCGCCCGTCGGTCGGACGAATCTGAGTGGAACATGATGCCAAAAGCGATGCGTTTCCCCGGGAGCCTTGTATTCCTGAGTCTTTCCCTTGCCCTGTTTGCCTATTCTACCGCGCCTGCGAAGGCCGCGGATGAGCTGAAGCTGCTCGGAAAATATGGCGATTGGGCCGCCTATACCTATGGCACCGGGAAGAACCGCATCTGCTATGCGATGACCGAGCCCAAGCAGATGCTGCCCAGGGGAGCCAACCGGGGCGATGTCTATTTCATGGTCACCCACCGCCCGGCCCGCGGCACGCGCAACGAGATCAGCATGCGCGTCGGCTATCCCTTTTCCCCGACCAGCCATCCCTTTGCGACCATCGACAAGGACAAGTTCCAGCTTTTCACGGGCGTGAAGGAAGGCGGCGAGCACCGCTTCTGGGCATGGCTTGACAATGTGAAGCGGTCTTCCGCCATGGTGGACGCCCTGAAGAAGGGCTACAAAATGGTCATCAAGGGCACCTCCACGCGCGATACGCTGACCACGGACACCTATTCGCTGAAGGGCAGCTCCGACGCGCTCAGCAAGATCGACGCCGCCTGCCCGAAATAGGCCGTTTACCGTTTGCCGGCGCCCCATATAGGAATTCCGGCCTCATCTGTGATATGAGACCGGCCAAAGGCGGCTAGCCCCGCGACCTCGCCCCAACACGGGCGGAACGGGCAGCCGTCTGATATGATTTTCCGGAACAGACACGAAACAGGGCATCGGCCATGGCGCCCCAGCTCGACATTGCGCGTTCAAACCCAAACGCTCCCTCGCTCGACGGTCAGGAGACCGGCGGGACGGAAGCCGCGCGCCCGCGCCGGATCAATATGGTCGGCCTCACCCGCGAGCAGCTTGCCGACGAGCTGAAAGCGCTCGGCCTGCCGGAAAAGCAGATCCGGATGCGCGTCAACCAGCTCTGGAACGGCATCTATAATCGCGGCCTGAAAAACTTCGAGGGCATCACCTCGCTGTCGAAGGAACTGCGCGCGCAACTCAACGAGCGCTACGAGATCGCCCGGCCGGAAGTGGTCGAGGAACTCGTCTCGGTGGACGGCACCCGCAAATGGCTGATGCGGCTGGCGCCGGAAAAACCCGGCCAGCCCGGCCCCGAAATCGAAACCGTCTACATTCCCGAAGAAGGCCGCGGCACGCTCTGCATCTCCTCGCAGGTCGGCTGCACGCTCACCTGCACCTTCTGCCATACCGGCACGCAGAAGCTGGTGCGCAACCTCACCCCCGGCGAAATCGTCGGCCAGCTCCTCGTCGCTCGCGACAGCCTGAACGAATGGCCGGAAAGCGCCGACCAGCCCCGCATCCGCAATTCGGACGACCGCATGGTGACGAACATCGTCATGATGGGCATGGGCGAGCCGCTCTATAATTTCGAGAATGTGCGTGACGCGCTGAACATCGTCTCCGACGGCGAAGGTCTGCAATTGTCCAAGCGCCGCATCACGCTGTCGACCTCGGGTGTCGTGCCGGAAATTCCGCGCGCGGGCGAAGAGATCGGCTGCATGCTCGCCATCTCACTCCACGCACCGAACGATGAAGTGCGCGACAAGCTCGTGCCGCTCAACAGGAAATACCCGATCGCCGAACTGCTCGACGCCTGTCGGCAATATCCGGGCCTGCGCAATGCGCAGCGCATCACTTTCGAATATGTGATGCTGAAGGATGTGAATGACAGCGTGGAAGATGCAAAAGCGCTTGTCCGCCTGTTGAAAGGCATCCCGGCGAAGATCAACCTCATTCCGTTCAACCCTTGGCCGGGCTCGCCTTACGAATGCTCCGACTGGGGTCAGATCGAGAAATTCGCCGATGTGGTGAACCGGGCCGGCTATGCCAGTCCCGTGCGCACCCCGCGCGGCCGCGACATCATGGCCGCCTGCGGCCAGCTCAAAAGCGAAAGCGTCAAACGCCGCGCAAGCGAGCGCCTGAAAGCAAAGCAAGCCGAAGAGGCTTGAGCATGAGACGGCTCCTTCGCATTGCAGGAGCCTATCTGACCGCCTGCACGGCCGCTGCTCTGGTGATGACTCTCATTTTGGCGGCCGACAATTTTTCATTTCACATCAACAATGGTGTCGAACTCACCCTTGGTAATTTTAGTCTCGATCTTTGGCATACCGCCGACATTGGGCGCCTATTGATCTCTTACATGTTAATGGGCCTTATTTTCCTTAGCCTGCTTATTGCCATCACTCTCCCTGCATCGCTCATTCTCCTGCCCATCACAGAATGGCGCGGCGACACAAGCAGGTTGATATTCGTCGCTACGGGCTTGTTTGTCTGCGCGTTGGGTTCAGCGGGACTCATATCGGCGCTGAAACTCAACATGACGTTGGCACCCGCTCCATACGTGGCCACATTCTTTGGCATCGGCGGTATTGTAGCTGGATGGAGCTACTCGTTCCTCACAGCGAAACAGCCGCAAGTGAAGCATGAGTGAGTATGACTAGAGCCCGGCGCCTACTTCTGACCTATGGCGCCGCCTGTGCGGCCGCCGCCATTTTCATATCGGTAGCGAATGTCGTCGACATTCTCGTAGCGGCTAGCAATAGCGAAATCCCGGGAATTTTGCTCTTAGCGTATCTTTCCACCGTCCCTGCCTGGTTGATCGTCGCAACCTTTGCCCTGCCCGGTGCACTCGCGTTCATCGCATTGGACGAAATACTCGTAATTCGCCATCCGGCCTTCTATTTGGTGGTCGGCATGGCAAACGGAGCTGTCAGCGGATTTATATTCTCATCGCTCGTCAGCACAGCTCCTTCCGCCGACATCTCGACATGTGAGATGTTTTTTGCAACTGGCGGAGGCTTGGCAGCTGGGTTTACCTACTGGAAAATGACGACCCAGCTTCTTAAGTCCGAGACGAAATGAAGGGTAAGAAGTAGAGAATGCACCCATGATCACCGTCATCTATCGCTGGCGCGTCGCGCCGGAACATGAAGAAGACTTCAAGCGCCGCTGGCACGAAATCACCGAAGACGTGATGAAACATTATGGCGGTGGCGGCTCGCGTCTTCACAAGACCGAGGACGGCGACTGGGTCGCTTATGCGCGCTGGTCTCGCAAGGAAGACCGCGACAAGGCTTTCGAGCAGGTGACGAAGAAGCGCGAAGGCCGCACCCCGCAGGGCGAAGGCAAGGCGGAACTCATCGAGGAAGTCTGGCTCGATATCGTGGACGATCTGCTGATCCCCGAAGCCGACCTGCCCGACCGGTTTCACTAGCGCTCAGCGCACCGCCCATGCCAGCGCCTGTTCCAGCCGGTCGTTCCCCCAGAAGAGTTCATCTCCCACGGTGAAACTCGGCGCGCCGAAAATACCCTTCGTGATGGCTTCGTCCGTCTGCGCCTTGAGTGCGGCCTTCACCTCGTCGCTGCCGGCCTTCTCCAACACCGGCTGAGGCTCAACCTCCAGCGCGACGAGAATACGCGCCAGCACATCCCCGTCCGAAATGTCCTTCTGTCCCGCGAAATTCGCGACATAGACTTCTCGCGTGAAGGCAGGCCGCAGCGCTTCCGGCAGCGCCAGCACCATGCGCGCGGCGCGAAGCCCGTTCTGCGGGAAACGCACCGGCTCCTTCAGCGTCAGGCCTTGCGCGGCACAGATACGCTCCATATCCCGCCACATATATTTGCCCTTGGCGGGATAGATGTTGAACGGACTGTCATTCCACCCCTGCGCGCCGAAAATCGGCCCGAGCAGAAAAGGCCGCCAGCGAAGAGCGACGCCCAGTTTCCGAGCCTCATCCTCCAGCCGCATCGCCGCCGGATAGGAATAGGTACTCGCCAATTCGTACCAGAAATCGACTGTTTCACTCACACTCTCGTCTCCTGATTGAGCTTCAATATCCGCACGGCCGACGCGATGAAGAGGATGGGCGCAACGAGACGTTCCACCTTTTGCGGATCGTCCACCCGGGTGAAGACCGACGGGTTGCGAAAATGGTCCTTACCCAGATGAACGGAGAGATAGAGCTTCTCGTCCATAAAGGCCGCCTGCATGCGTCCGCCCAGCCGATCGTGCATCGCCAATAGTCGTTCCATGAAGGCAGGCGTCAGCAGGTAGCGCGCCTCCACCTGATCGGTGGAATAGACCTCGAACGTATCCTCGAATTTCGGATCTTCCAGCACCACGCGCTCGCCCTCGCGCCCGATGCTGCCCAGCGCATTGAAGATCGTACCGTGATCGCTGTGAAGCACGGTGCGGCCCGAGAAGGGCTTCGCAAAGGTGAAATAGCCGATGAGCCCGTGGAACACCGTGGTCTCGCTGGTGCGGCCCTTGCTGTCGCGATGCTCTTCGATGAGCTTGCAGTCGGCAAGTTCGAAACGCGCCTTGTCGATCTCACCCCAGACATGATCTTCCAGATGCCGCTTGTCATATCCGGGAAGAATGCCGCATCGGCGCAGCGGCTCCATCAGCGTTACCGGCGCATCGGGACTGTATTCGTAGCCGAACCACTGAAAGATGCGGGAGAAAAGGTCCGCTTTGAATTTCTTGCCCCAGGAGCTGAGCGGCCAGAGCGCTAGCCCCGTTCCCGCGATACCGATGAAACCGCCTGCGAAAAGGCCGAATTGAAGTTCCATCGATGTCGACAGGGCCAGCGCCATGGCGATGGCGAAGAGAATGGCCGCGCCCGCGAGGATGTAGGAGCGCTGCGCGATCTTTGCGCGCTCGCCTTCCTTCACCACAAGCCAGGGCTCCAGCTCCGCGGTCAGAAACCCGTCAAACGCGCGCGCCCGCTCGTCGGCCACCGCATCCAGCATCTCCCGCGACATCGGATCAGGCCGGCTTCATGTAATCGTCGACGTCGATAGGCGCACGGGCCGCCTCTTCCACTTCGTAGAAGGGCATGGAGCGCACACCCGCCATATTGGCGATGATGCTGCCGGGGAAGATTTCCACCGCATTGTTGAGCTGTGTGACCGAGGCATTGTAGAAGCGCCGCGCCGCCGCGATATTCGCCTCCACCTCCTCGAAGGTTTCCTGCGCCCGGACGATCGTGTCGGACGAACGAAGCTGCGGGTAATTCTCCGCCACGGCAAAAAGCTGCCGAAGACCGGCATCGAGCTTCTTCGAGGCGTCGAGATGCGCCTTCACATCGTCGGGGTCGTCGCGCTTGTAGGGCTGCTCCACCTGCGAACGCAATGCGGTCAGCTCCGTCAGCAGCGACTTCTCATGCGTCATGAAATTCTGCGCGAGCTTCACGACATTGGGCACGAGGTCGAAACGCTTTCTGAGCTGCACATCGATGGAGGACATCGCCTCCCGCGCCTTGTTGCGCCGCGAGATCAGGCTGACATACCAGCCATACCCGGCCACGAGAACGATGAGGACGATGATTCCGACTGTGAACATGTGTGGCCCCTTCTCCAATATGCACAAAGCCTAGCACAGAGACCGTGAACACAAGACCCGATTGAGGCACAATCATGCGCCCCCCCTGCGGCGCCAGAGGCGCACCACACCAGAGAACCGCATGACCGAGCGCGACACGCCCACCCCCCTTCGCCGTTCCATCCGTCTCGTTCCGCTCGCGCTTTATGGCGTCGGCGTCACGGTGGGCGCAGGCATTTACGTGCTGACAGGCGCTGTCGCCGGAACGGCGGGCGCCGCGGCACCGCTGTCGTTTCTCCTGGCCGCACTGCTCATCGCACCGACCGCCTTCAGCTTCGGCGAATTGTCCTCGCGCATGCCCTTCGCGGCGGGCGAGGCGGCCTATGTGCTGGCGGGCTTCAGGCTTTCATGGCTGTCGCTTCTGATCGGCCTGATGGTGGTGGCGGGAGGCATCGTTTCCTCCGCAACCGTCACCAATGGCGCGGCCGGCTATATCGGCGCGATGGTTCCCCTGCCGCCCTTCATCATCAAGGTCGGTTTTGTGGCACTGCTCATGGGCGTCGCCATGTGGGGCGTGGTACAGACGGTTACCGTCGCCATCCTCTTCACACTGGTGGAAACAGGCGGTCTCCTTCTCATTATTGCGGCGGGGCTCGCCTCGCCCGGCGAGGGTGCGACGCTGACGGAAATGTTCCTGCCCTTCCTCTCATCGGACGGCCTGCCCTTTTTCGGCCTCGCAGGTGTCGCGGCGGGCGTGATGCTAGCCTTCTTTGCCTTTATCGGTTTCGAGGACATGGTGAACATGGCGGAAGAGACGGAGGCGCCGGAGCGAACCATGCCGCGCGCCATCATCCTGACGCTCTGCATCACCACGCTTCTCTATATCGCCACCGCGGCGGTCGCACTCCACACTGTGGCACCCGCCGATCTTGCCGCAAGCAGCGCGCCGCTGGCGCTGGTCTTCGAGCGGGCGACGGGACATGACGCAGCCTTTTTCGCCGGCATCGCCGTCATCGCCACGGTGAATACGGTACTGGTACAGATGGTGATGGGTGCCCGCGTGATTTACGGGCTGGCGGGCAAGGGCGCGATCCCCGCCCTGTTCGGCATGGTGCATCCGAAAACCCGCACGCCGCTCATCGCCACGGGGCTGGTGGCGGCGATCACCGTCCTGCTCGCTCTCTTCTTCCCGCTGGAAGGCCTTGCCCGCACCACATCCTATATCGTGCTCACCATCTTCGCGCTGGTGAACGGCTCCCTCATCGCGCTCCGGCTGCGGGAGCAAACGCCGGCGGCATTCCGGGTGCCGCTTATCGTCCCCGTTCTGGGCGCAGCGCTCAGCATGATCGTGCTCGCCGCCGAGCTGTGGCGCGCGCTGACATAAGCGCTTCTACCCCACGTTTCCGCCAGGGCCGCTTATCGCCTATGATCGCGCCAAACGAACGGCCGGAAAGACCCTCATGCCGCTCTCCCTCAAGAGCCTCACCGAATATTCGCTTCGCCGCAACCTCCATGAAGAGGTTCACAGCCGCCCGCCCACCGATGTGGAAGGCCAGATTCTCTGCACCCATTTCGCCGTACTGACCGGCGAGCGTGGCGCACAGGCCGAACGCGAACGGATCGGCGAACTGGCCGAGGATATGGACGCGCCCCTGACGCGCGATTTCGGCAATCATTTGTCGCACGATCTGGGGCCCGTCCGCCTCGTCTGGGAGCGGCATACCGAATTCTCGACCTACACCTTCTTCAAGCCGCTGGCAGGCGGGATGACGCCCGAGGAGGTCTTCGCCTGCGCACCGCTCTCCGATCTGCCCGACAGCGCCGCGGGGCTTTTCGACGGGGAAATCCTGACCGCGGTGAAAATCGCCGTCATCCCGCGCGCCGAGGCCGAAATGGAGCCGCTCCTGCCCTCGGTTTTCGGTGAAAACAAGCTGACCGGCTCCCGCCTCGCGCAGGGCCTGGCCACCGCCTGGACGGATCTCCGCCTCGACGAGGACGGTTTCGGCCGCATCCTGATTGCCAATGAAAGCCTGCGCCCCGGCCGGATGGGCCGCATGCTGCAGCGCCTGATCGAAATCGAAACCTACCGGATGACGGCCCTTCTGGGCTTTCCGCTGGCCCGCGAGGTCACGCCCGAAATCGGCGATATGGAAGCGGCTCTGGCCGAAATCGCCGCCGAAACCGCCACGATCCGGGGGCTGGACGGCGAGCAGAAGCAGCTGGCGCGGCTGACCGAGATGGCCGCCCATGCCGAAAGGCTGTCGGCCCAGACCGAGTACCGTTTTTCGGCCTCGCGGGCCTATTACGAGCTGGTGGAGCGCCGCCTCGGCGAACTCAGCGAGGCGAAAATGGAGGGATACCAGCAGATTTCGACCTTCGTGACCCGGCGCCTCCGCCCTGCCATGCGCACCGTGGAGGCGGTCAGCCGCCGTCTCAACACGCTGTCGGAGCATATCGGGCGTGCCTCCGAACTGCTGCGGACGCGGGTCGATATCGCCCTTCAGGAGCAAAATCAGCGGCTTCTGGGCTCCGTAGAGCGGGGCGTGAGGCTCCAGCTCCGCCTGCAGGAGATGGTGGAAGGCCTCTCCGCCGTCGCCATCGCCTATTATCTGCTGAGCATCCTCGCCTATCCGCTGGAGGCCCTGCATGAGGCCCCCTTCGGAGAGACCCTGCCCGGCAACCCGCTCACCTGGAAGGCCGTTCTGGGCCCGCTCTTCATCGTGGTGATCTATCTGCTGGTCCGCCGCATGGGCCGGGTTCTCAGAGGCCCCGCGGAGGACTAGACGACGGGGAGAGGACGAATAAACGCCCCGGTTGTGCGGTCTCTCAATATGCCTATAGTGCGCCGCAAAGCGGTAAAGATACCGCTCGGCCCCGTCAGATCGGTGGCTGCAAATCCCAATTTATCGGAGCGGCGTCGATGAACGACGTGAAAGACGTGAAAAAGGTCGTGCTTGCCTATTCCGGCGGGCTGGACACATCCGTGATCCTGAAATGGCTGCAGGAGACCTATGGCTGCGAGGTGGTGACCTTCACCGCCGATCTCGGCCAGGGCGAAGAACTGGAGCCCGCCCGCAAGAAGGCGGAGATGCTGGGCATCAAGGAGATCTATATCGAAGATCTCCGCGAGGAATTCGTCCGCGACTACGTCTTCCCGATGTTCCGCGCCAATGCGGTCTATGAGGGCGTCTATCTGCTGGGCACCTCCATCGCCCGGCCGCTGATCGCCAAACGCCAGATCGAGATTGCGCATGAGACGGGCGCCGACGCCGTCAGCCACGGCTCGACCGGCAAAGGCAACGACCAGGTCCGTTACGAAGTGAGCTACGGCGCGCTCGATCCCGACATCAAGATCATCGCGCCCTGGCGCGAATGGGACCTGAATTCCCGCACGAAGCTGATCGAATTCGCCGAGAAGCACCAGATCCAGATCGCCAAGGACAAGCGCGGCGAAGCGCCCTTCTCCGTCGATGCGAACCTTCTGCACATCTCCGCCGAAGGCAAGGTGCTGGAAGACCCCTTCGAGGAAGCGCCGGAATATGTCTATAGCCGCTCCGTCTCTCCGGAACAGGCCCCCGACAAGCCGACCATCGTCGAGATCGATTTCGAAAAGGGCGACGCGGTCGCCGTCGACGGCGAGAAGATGAGCCCCGCGACGCTGCTGACGAAGCTCAACGAACTGGGCGGCGCAAACGGCATCGGTCGTCTCGACCTGCTGGAAAACCGCTTCGTCGGCATGAAGTCGCGCGGTATCTACGAAACGCCGGGCGGCACCGTTCTGCTTGCTGCCCATCGCGGCATCGAACAGGCGACACTCGACCGCGGCGCCGCGCATCTGAAAGACGAAATGATGCCGCGTTATGCGGAGCTCATCTATAACGGCTTCTGGTTCTCGCCCGAACGCGAAATGCTGCAGGCCGCCATCGACAAGAGCCAGGAAATGGTGACGGGCACGGTGCGCCTGAAACTCTACAAGGGGTCCGTCAGCGTCATCGGCCGCAAATCGCCCTATTCGCTCTATTCGGAGCAGCACGTCACCTTCGAGGACGATGCTGGCGCCTATGACCAGAAGGACGCGGAGGGCTTCATCAGGCTCAACGCATTGCGCCTTCGCCTTCTTGCCGCACGCAACAAGCGGGTCGGCAAGTAACCACCCCCTACCAGCACTCGTAAGAAACAGTCAGTAACGGAAGTCAGATGCGTATCGATGCCATCAAGATCGGGGAAAATCCGCCCGAAGACCTCAACGTCATCGTCGAGGTGCCGCATGGCGGCCACCCGGTGAAGTATGAACTCGACAAGGCGTCCGGAACGCTTTTCGTCGACCGCTTCATGCATACGGCAATGCACTATCCGTGCAATTACGGCTTCGTGCCGCATACGCTTTCCGACGATGGCGACCCGATCGACGTGCTGGTGGTCAGCCGCATCCCGGTCGTGCCGGGCGCTGTCATCCGCTCGCGCCCCATCGGCGTCTTGATGATGCATGACGAAGCCGGTCAGGACGAAAAGATCCTCGCCGTACCGGTGAAAAAGCTCAATCCCTATTACAAGGATGTGCACAACTACACCGACATGCCGGACATCCTGCTCCAGCGCATCACCCATTTCTTCGAGCACTACAAGGACCTCGAGGAAGGCAAATGGGTGAAGGTCGATGGCTGGCAGGATGCCGACAAGGCACGCGAGCTGATCGTCAAGGCAATCGAGGCCGGCAGCAAGGCGGCCTGACGATATCCGAGACTATTCAGGGCAGGCGCCAGCCTGCCTCCATCCCCATGATCTGGGCGGCGGCCTCCTGAACGAGGTCCGCCGCCTTGTTCGTATTGGCAAGCAGCACCACCGCGTCGCCACGTAACGGGTGGATGACGACGAGGCTCGTAAAGCCCGGCCGGTCGCCCGACTGCCACAACGTAAAACCTTCCCGCGTCGAACGCGTGTGAAAGCCCAGCGCCGGTTCGCGCCCGTCGCCGATCATCATGTCGCGCAGCGTCGGATCGAGACCCTTCGACGCCAGAAAACCTTCCGCGAAGAGACCGAGATCATGCGCGCTGGTTCGAAGCGACAGCGCCACGCGCGGCTCGTTTCCGCCAAGCGTCGGCACCGGCACATTGCGCCCCAGAAACAGGAACGCCGCAAACAGCGCCAGCAGCAGCCCGAAAACCAGCGCGCGCTCCTCTCCTCGATGACCGCGGCGAAGAACGCCCTGGCCGGGCCGGTAAACAAGTGCGAAAAAACGCCAGAAAAGAAATCCCGCAAGCCCGAGACAGACCAGAAAAGTGACGGCATAGGCCAGCACCACGGCAAGCATAGGCCAGCCGATGAAAAGCCCCGTCGGCACCATCGCCGCCACAAAGGCCCCGCCCACCGCGATGACGAAATCGCGGGGCACCATCCGGATCCGGTCGAGCACGAAATGAACGACCGCGAAGGCAACCGGTAGCGCGATGACGAGCATGGCGAACCAGGGCAGGAAGACGGCGGCAAGCGCCTGCCAGAGCGGCACGTATCCCCGCGCCACCGAGCGCGTCAGTGCCTGCGGCAGCCGATAGCCTGACGACAGCATGTCGAAAGGCTTGAACACATAGGCCGTGACGATGCGCTCGAAGGGCGCGTCCACCCTGTCTTCCATGACACGGGCAAGACCGCCATAGCCGCCCGCCATCACCAGATCGGCGCCTGCCACGCGGCCGCGGCTTTTCCAAATACCGGAGAGGATACCGGCGCGCCGGCCCTTTCCTTCCAGCACCAGCCGGAGCGGAACGTCCTGCCCGTCTTCGGTAATCGGCTCGTCGAGCGTCAGAAGGCGCGCGCCCACCATGCGCATCGCGGTATAGGCCGCCACCGACTTGCCAAGCGCCCCCGCCTCGAAAAGCGTATTGGCGCTCACCTTGCGGCCGCCCACCGCATCGGCAAGCCCATAGCCCTTCTCGAAAACCAGCACACCCTTGCGGACCACCGCCACGGCAAGGCCCGGCACGTTCTCCTCCGCCATGCGGCGCGGCAGATAGTCGTCCAGCGCGCGCGCCATTTCGCCGACCGGCCAGCGCGCCATGCCGCCATCGACGCGCCCGTCTCGTGCCTGCGCTGCGGGCATGATGGCTACCATCGTCAGCACCACGAGGAAAAAGCCGGTAAGGCGGGCGCGGAACCGCGCGCGGTCAGATAGGCGCATCGAGCGGTATCCGGGGAATTTGACGCCGCAGGCCGAGGGCTTCGATCGCCTCGATCTGCGCGAGGTCGAGCGGACCTTTCTCCGCCGCATCGATGAGCTGGTCGAGTTCGGCGCGGTTCTTGACGCCGAGCACCACCGTATCGACGCCGTCAACGGCAAGCGCATAGCGATGAGCGATCACAGCCGGGTCTTCGCCCCATTTCGCGCAGAGCGCGCGGAAGGGCGCCGCCTTTTCGTAGTCCGCCGTCTCGCGACTGCCCTCGGGCATCTCGCGGTCGATCTTCGCGGTCAACGCCCCCGCCTGGACAGCACGAATACCCATCACACCAACATCGTTGTTCTTTGCGGTACGGATGATGTTGCGCGGTTCCGCCGGTTCTTCGTAGCGGCGCATATCGCCCGCCGAGTCGAGCAGATTGGCGACGGCCTGCACCACGGCGGGCTTCCGCTCGAAGCGCAGCGCCTCCATGATGGAGATCGGCACCCCGACACCGGTAATACCCCATGCGCCGATCAGACCGCGCGCCATGAAATCCTCCATGGCGGGGATCACGCCTTCGACATAGCGCGGCCAGGAGACCGCCCATTGTTCCTGCGTGTCGCCATTCTGTTCATAGCTGTAGCCGGCCGGATAGATATTGGAATGCAGGAAGAAGATGTCGACCTTCTCGGTCTTCATCGTATCGATGCTGCGCAGCAGGGATTTTTCCAGCCGCGCCTTCATCTCGTCGGGCTTCAGGTTTCCACATATGCATTTGGTCGTGACATGCACACCGTCCGGCAGCTTGCCGCCGAAGGCCTCCCCCACCACCGTCTCCGCCTCGCCGCGCCCATATTGAGGCGCAACGTCGATCAGCGTGATACCGCGATCGACGGCGCGCTTCACCGTGGCGACGGCTTCCTCGCGTGACGTGTCGCCCCAGAGCTGGCCGAGCCCGCCGCCACCGAGTGTCAGCGAACTGACGGGCCACAAATTTCCGAGCTGGCGCATCTCCATTGGCGGCCTTCCTCTCTCTAGAAATCGTCCGGCAGCGCAACGCCATGCTGGCGGCAGGCCGCGATCACCGTATTGCGCAACAGGCAGGCGACCGTCATCAACCCGACGCCACCCGGCACGGGCGTGATGGCGCCGGCTACCTCTTTCGCCTCGTCGAAGCATACATCGCCGATGAGGCGTGTCTTGCCCTCGCCCTTTTCCGGCGCCGGGATACGGTTGATGCCGACATCGATAACAATGGCGCCCGGTTTCACCCAATCGCCGCGCACCATGTTCGGGCGGCCCACCGCCGCGACCAGAATATCGGCCTGGCGCGCCAGCGCAGGCAGGTCGCGCGAGCGGCTATGCGCGATGGTAACGGTGCAGTTCTCTTTCAGCAGAAGCTGAGCCACCGGCTTGCCCACGAGATTGGAGCGCCCGATGATGACGGCATGCTTGCCGGCAAGCTCTCCGCCCGCCGCCTGCTTCGCCATGATGACGCAACCCTCAGGCGTCGCGGGGACCATGGCCGGCAAACCGCTCGCGAGACGACCGGCATTGAGCGGATGGAGCCCGTCCGCATCCTTGATGGGGTCGATGGCGTCGATGATGTTCTGCTGGGAAATCTGCTCGGGCACGGGGAACTGCACGAGGAAGCCGTGCACGGCCGGATCGGCATTGAGTTCGGCAACCTTGGCGAGAACCTCTTCCTCGCTGGCGCTGCTATCCATCTTGTATTCGAAGGAGTTCATGCCCGCTTCGCGCGTGGCGATGCCCTTGTTGCGGACATAGACCTCGCTCGCCGGATCGGTGCCGACCAGCACCACGGCAAGTCCGGGGGTCAGCCCGTGCTCGGATTTGATGCGCGCAACCTCTTCGCCCACGCGGGCCTTGAGCGCGGTGGAGATGGCCTTGCCATCGATACGATTGGAGACTGTCTCGGACATGCCGGCACCTTTCTTTCGAGGGTGGGTGCCCAGGCGAGCGGCGTTTGACAAACCCTCGCGCTCCCCGGTGGTCGATCCACCTCTTCTCGCCAGTTACGCAAGGTCGCGTGGACTATAGAGAGCCCCGCCCCTTGCGGCAACGCCTCAGGAGAGGGCGCGGATATATGTCGCGATATCCGCTTCCAGCGCCGCGCTGTCGCCCCTCACCAGCAGCATCTTGAGCGGCGCCGTCTCGCCGGAGGCGATGCTGAGAGAACTTTTGGGAAGGCCCCATGCCTTGGCGACAAGCTTGATCACCGCCTCATTAGCCTTGCCCTTTTCCGGTGCGGCGGTAACCCGCAGCCGGAGCCTCGTTCCCTCGCCGTCGCTGACCAGCCCCTCGATCCGGTTCGCCCCGGATTTGGGCGTCACTTTCAGTGCGACCAGCACCCCGTCCGGTGTGCGCCGGACCGGCAGATCACCCGGCAAGGGAGGCAGCGTAGGTCTCCCACATCAGGTTCTGAATGAAGATCAGCAGCAGGATGAGAACCACGGGAGAAATATCGATACCGCCCAGATCCGGCAGCACCCGGCGGATGGGCCGCAAAACCGGCTCCGTCAGCTTGTAGAGCGTGTCGGCCACGGCATAGACGAAGCGATTGCGCGTATTGACCACGTCGAAGGCGATCAGCCAGCTCAGCACCGCCTGGATGATGATTACCCAGACATAGAGATGGATAATGGTGGAAATCAGCTGCAGGAGAGAGGTCATGGGAGCCCTTCTGATGTGGCATCTGCGCGAGCGCATTCCGGAAGCGCGACCCGGTTTCCGGATGAAATGCGCGACAACATGGCGTTCAAGCAGATGTAGCGGGCCAGAGCGCCCGGTTCAAGCGCGCGAAGCACTCCAGACCCCATGGAGAGCGGCCCCGAAGGCCACCAATCTCTTGACATATACCGGTCGCAAAGCATATGTAGCGGCTTCCGGCGCTCAGGGCTGTTGGCCCCGCCGAGGCAAGCTGGAACGGGGCCGTAGCTCAGTTGGGAGAGCGCGTCGTTCGCAATGACGAGGTCAGCGGTTCGATCCCGCTCGGCTCCACCAGCCTTCGCCCTTTTCTTCCGCACATGCGAAAAGATGCCTTCTCTCCTGAATGGCTCAGAAGATGACATCCTGCGTTCCCTGATCCGACAGCCGCCGGTCCAGCCCCTCCCGGTCGATGATCCGGATCGAGCCGTAGTGCCGCTCGATGAGCCCATCCCCGGCCAGTGATTTGAGCGCAAGGCCGAGCCCGTTGCGCGACGCGCCGAGTTGTTCGGCCAGCGCCTCCTGGGTGAGCCTCACCTCCCCCTCTTCATCCGCATAATAGAGAAGCATCCTGGCCGTCTTGAGCGTGAGGGGCAGGTTCCGCTCGTCATTGAGCGCCTGGAAGGCCGATTCCAGCCGCCGCCCGAGAAACGTGAAAACATGGTTGCGGAACGCAGCCTCGCAATCGAGCAGGCCGTTGAATGTCGGCCGGTCGACCACCAGCAGGCTCGTATCGATCTCGGCATCCGCATCGTAATTCTTGGGCCTGCCGATAATCAGCGCGAAGAGCCCGAACAGATCTCCATCGCCCAGATGCGCTAGCGCCATGCGCTTGCCCTCGGCACTGGTCCGCGAAAGCCTCACCCGTCCGGACCGGATGATCATCAGCGTCCGGGCGGTATCGCCTTCCCGCTGGATCGCCTGTCCGGCGGCCACCTGCCTGCGGATCGCCGCGTCGAACAGCATCTGCCGGAGGGAGGCGTCCAGATCCGTCAGAAAGTCGCTCTCCCGGCTGGAATGAAAAATCATCACCGGCTCCAATTGCCCACTATTGGGCAGTCTTGGCCCGGGGCCCACGCTATGCAAGTGGAAACAATGGATCGCTCCGGGAGGAAAAAATGTCGGCAGCGCAGCAAAACATCAGCATTCCGTCCGCGTCGGGCACAAACGACATAGATGCCAAAGGCCTCGAGTCTCTTGCCTATTCGACGGCGCTACAGGCCTATCTCTTTGCATACCCGCTCTTCATCACCGAACGCGAGCGCCTGCGCCGCGAAAATCTGACCGGCCCCGTTCCCTTCGAGCCCGCCGCGCCCATCAATCAGCTCGGCCATATGACGGCGCTTTCCTCCGCCAAGGGCGACCTTCCCTTCAGCCCCAATTGCGACACGGTCTATACCGGCATCTCCCTCGATCTGACGGCCGAGCCGGTCATCCTCGACATGCCCGCGATCAAGGACCGATATGCGGTGGTTCATGTCATCAACGCCTATGTCGAAAACCAGCCCTATGATTATTCGCCGCGCACCAATGGGTGCGATCACGTGCAGATCGCCTATGTCGGTCCTGACTGGCAGGGCACCCTGCCCGAAGGCGTGATCGAGCGCCGGCTCGACACCAATATTGGCGGTATCGCGGTGCGCATCGCGGCAAAGGACGAGGCCGACCTCGAAATCGTGCGCGGCTATCAGAGCCGGATGTCGCTGACGCTTCTGTCGGAATGGAAGGGCGGCCCGAGCGACAAGCCCGCAACGCCGCCTGCCCCGCGTCACCGCAACAAGTATGAAGGCGACTTCGCCTGGTTCAAGGAAGCCGCCGACCTGCTGGCCGAAAACCCGCCGCCCGCCGGACACAGGGCGATGGCGACCACGCTCTGGCGGATCGGTATCACGCCGGGCCAGCCCTTCGATCCCGATACGCTCGATCCGGCGACGCGCCGGGGCATTCTGCGCGCCGAGCAGGACGGGGCTGCGCTGATGGAATATCTGGCGAAGAACCGTGGCCGCAAATTCCCCAATGGTTGGGACTCGGCGCGCTACTCGCGCAATTTCAACTCCGACTACGCCGCCCGCGCCGCCGTCGCGCTTGTGGGCCTCATGGGCAACGACCCGGACGAGGCGCTCTACTTCTATACTTACTACGACGCCAATGGCGAGCTGCTCGACGCGTCGAAGCGCTATCGTATCCATGTGCCCGCCGACAAGGTGCCCGAAACGAGCGACATCGGCTTCTGGTCGATCACCATGTATGACGGGCGCAGCTTCATGTTCGTGGACAATCCGCTCGACCGCTATTGCGTCTCGAGCCGCGACACGCTGGTGAAGAATGACGACGGTTCGGCGGATATCTGGGTGCAGGCCGACGCGCCGGGCGGGACGAAGGACACCAACTGGCTGCCCTCGCCCAAGGGCGGCCCGTTCCGCGTGACTTTCCGTATCTATTCCCCGGTGCAGCGGCTGGTGGACGAGTTCTTCGACATGACGCTGGCGCTCCCGCCGCTGGAGCCGATCGAAGGCTGAGGGGTCACCCCTCCAGCCAGCGGTCCAGAAACCGCTCAAGCCAGGCCCTGAGCTCCCTGTCATACTGATGGCGGGCACGGCGATGCGCGCTGGCGGGCTGGGCGCCGGGAAGCTCCAGCCGTTCCCGGCCCCGGGTCAGCCATATATTCATCATCAACGCCGTCAGCTCCGGGTGGAACTGGATGCCATAGGCGTTCGGCCCATAGCGCATCGCCTGCACGGGGTAGGCATCGCTCCCGGCGAGCCTGACCGCGCCCGAGGGCAGTTCGAAGCCTTCGCGGTGCCATTGATAGACGTAAGTAGGGTCGTCAAAGAGGTCGCGCCCCTCCTCGGTCGGATGGATCGGGTAATAGCCGATCTCGACCTTCTCATCCTCCCGGCCATAGACGGTCGCACCCAGATGCTTCGCCATAAGCTGCCCGCCGAGGCAGATGCCCCAGAAAGGCGCCTCTTCCTTTAGCGGCACGCCGATCCAGTCGATTTCGGTCTTGATGTAGTCGAGGTCGTCATTGGCGCTCATCGGCCCGCCAAAGACGATGGCCGCCCTGTGGCCTTCCATCGTCTCCGGCAGGGGGTCGCCCAGCGCCGGCCGCCTTATATCGAGCTTGCGCCCTCGCGCGCGCAGCACCTGACCGACCCGGCCGGGCGTCGAACGCTCCTGATGCAGCACGATGAGGATGGGCCGGGAATCGGCGGAGGAATGGGGCATGGCACTCGCGAGGTTTGAACCTCTCAAATGTGAGGTGGTCTCGCGAAACCTGCAAGCCCCATGCCCCTTTATCCCTCTACCGCCTACATGGCGGAGATGCCGCCATCGATCTTGATTTCCGAGCCCGTGATGAATTTGGACTCGTCGGACGCAAGGAACAGCACCGCATAGGCGACATCGTCCGGATCGCCGACCACGCCGAGCGGCACCTGACGGGCAAGCTTCTCCTTCAGCTCGTCGCGCGAGATACCCCGCGCCATGCCGTCCAGGATCGGCGTGTCGATGAAGGTCGGATGGATGGAGTTGGAGCGAATGCGATAGCCGCGCTTGGCGCAATGAAGCGCCACCGATTTCGACAGCAGCCAGACGCCCGCCTTGGCCGCGTTATAGGCAGCCATATTGTGGCCCGCGATCAGCCCCGCGATGGACGAGGTGTTGATGATCGAGCCCGGCGCATGCGGCACCATGTAGGAAATGGCGTGCTTGCAGCCGAGAAAGACGCTGTCCACATCCACGGCCTGCACATGCTTGAAGGTCTCGAAATCGGTGTCTTCCACCGTCGTGCCGCCGCCGATACCGGCATTGTTGAAAAGCACATTCATGCCGCCCATCGCATCGTTTGCCGCGGCGAGCGCATGCTTCCACTGATCTTCCTGCGTCACGTCGAGTTCGACCGCGAAGGCCGCGCCCGGCACCTCGGCATTGATGCGATTGGCGACGTCTTCCGCGCCCTTCACATTGATGTCGGCCAGCGTCACCTTCGCGCCCTCGCGCGCCATCATCAGGGCCGTGGCTTCGCCAAGCCCCTGCGCGCCGCCGGTGATGAAGGCCATCTTGCCGGCCACGCGGCCTTTTGCGGTTCCTGTCATCGGATACTCCCTTTCACGTTTTTGAGTTTACGAATTCTCGATTATCACTCGGCTGCGGCGGGTTCCGCGCGGCCAGTCACGATCCATGCATAGACGAAGGCTATGCCCAGAATGCCGTCGATCGCCGGGCCAGGCAGGTCGCCGCTGACGATGCGCCCTTCCGAAAAGAGCGCCAGCGACGCGATAAAGAAGGAAAACTTCTCCACGATGGCCGCGAGGATGAAAGGCCGGTAGCGCTTCGGATCCTGCGCGATCACGACAAAGGCGAACTGCCAGGCGAGCGCCACACCCATGAAGCCGTAGAAGAACTGCGGATGCGTGAAGGGTTCGTCACGCGCGAAATTCGCTTCCATGAAGAAGGAAGGCACGATGACGAAGAAGCCATAGATCGCCGCAAGCAGAAAGATCGATTTGGCCGCTTTCATGCAAGTTCCCCTTAAAGCATCGCGGTGTTGGTCGGCACACCGAGAAACAGGCGCCCCGTCAGCTCATAGGTCGCATCGGCCACCATCGCGTGCTGCGTGGCGACATGAATATCGCGGAAGCGGCGCTGCAGGGCATGGCTGCGATAGACCGAAGAACCGCCTGCCAGCGTATACATCAGATCGATGGTCCGCCCCGCCGATTTCACGGCATGAACGCTTGCATGACGCAGATCGCGGCGATGAGCTTCCGTGATTTCACCATGCTGCGTCGCCGCCTCCCAGGCTGCGTCTATGGTCTCGTAGAGATAGGCGCGGGCGGAACGGGTTAGCGCCTCCGCTTCGGAGACATCGAGATGCGCCTTGGCGCGTTCGGCGAGCGTCTTGGATGAGCCTTGCGGCTTCTTCACGGTTGCCGTGTCGATGAGATCGTCGATGGCGCCCCGCGCTGCCCCCAGCGCTACGCCCGCTATGCCGATGCTGAGAAGTCCAAAGGTCGGGAAGGCATAGAGCGGGCGCTGAAGCGGTTTGTCGGAGATAAGGCTGATCGCACGGGATTCGGGCACGAACACATCCTTCACTTCGAAGTCCGTGCTCCCGGTCCCGTTGAGGCCGGAGACATCCCAGGTGTCGAGCAGCGATACCTCGCCGGCCGGGAAGATCAGCATCCGGTTTTGCGGGACGCCCTCGGGCGCCATTTCCGGCTTGCCGTCCTCGCCCATGATGAGGCACCCGCCCGCGATCCAGGTCGCGTTGCGCGAGCCCGAGCCCCATTGCCAGCGTCCCGTGGCGCGGTAGCCCGGAACGCCGTCGCGTACCTCCCGCACCGCCTTGCCGCGCGGCGCAAAAACGCCGGCGCTGATAACGTCCGGTGGGCCAAAAACGGCCTGCGCCTCATCAGGCGCCATGAAGCCTGCGAGAAGCCCCGTCGTGCCACCGATCATCACACACCAGGCAGGTGACGCATCGCCGCGCGCCAGCCGCTCCACAACCTCCACCAGAAGGCGGGGATTGGCCTCGAGCCCGCCGCAAGCCTCCGGAACGCAGAGCCGGTAAAAACCGGCAGCGGCGAATTTGGATGCGAGGTCCTGCGGCAGAAAACGATTGGCCTCCACCTCCGCGGCGCGCTGCGCCAACTCGCCGGACAATGCCTCGGCTGCTGCCAGAATATCCTCCGCCATATTTCCTCCCTGCCTCATGCCCCCAGCTTCAGCCGGTTTGCAATATTGTTTTTCTGCATGTTCGACGACCCACCCACGATGGGCAGGCTCATCGCATCGCGTACATAGCGTTCCATATCCATCTGGTCGGAAAGTCCATAGGCGCCCGTGACGCGCATGGCGGTTTGCGTAATCGCCGCCGCCCCCTCGCAACAGAACAGTTTCGCCATCGACGTTTCGACCGAACAGGGCCGGCCATGGTCGGCAAGCCAGGCCGCGCTGTAAAGCATGAGCCGCATGGCGCGAGCCCGTGTGCGAGCATCGGCAAGCTCATGGCGGATCGACTGATGCTGCGCGATAGGACCTCCGAATTGCGTCCGCTCCTCGGCATAGCGCCATGCATCGTCGAGCGCAGCTTCGGAAAGGCCGAGCGCACAGGCCGACAGCTCAAGCTTTTCGACTTCCAGCGCACGGCCCGCGAGCTGCTGCCAGCCCCGGCCGATCATTTCCGGACCGCCCAGCACATTCGCAAGAGGCACACGCACATCGTCGAATGTCACATCCTTGGTTTCCACACCGCGTATGCCGACATGCCCGAGCGGGGTGATCGTGATGCCGGGAAGCGTCGGCGGCACGAGAACGATGGAAAGGTTCTTGTACTTTTCCTCCTTCGGCCCCGTGCGCAGCAGGCAGAAAATGTAATCGGCGATATGCGCGCCGGTGCACCAGCGCTTGGCGCCGTTGATGACGAGATCCTCGCCCTCAATACGCGCACTGGTTTCCACCATGGCAAGATCGCCGCCGACATTGGGTTCCGACAGACCATAGGCAAACAGCAGCTCGCCCGCGGCCACGCGCGGCAACAATTCCTGCTTCTGCGCCTCGCTGCCGCTCTCGCCGAGATTCATGCCCGCATAGCAAACGGCCATGATGTAGGGACAGGCAACCGCGACGGAGCGTTTCGCCAGTTCCTCGATCACGGCCATGGTGGCATAGATGTCGATCCCTGCGCCGCCATAACGCTCCTCGACCGTCAGGCCCATCAGCCCCATACCGGCGAGCTTCTTCATGACCTCTCGCGGATAGATATTGCCGCGGTCCCATTCCCGCGCGGCCTCGCGCGGCATTTCCGCCTGCACGAAACGCGCGACATTGTCCCGCAACATGCGGACATGCTCCGGCTCGTCGAAATTCATCTCTCCCTCCGCGGCGGACGCACCCATCTCGGAACTCCCGGTCATTTGCCGGTGAAACGCGGCTGGCGTTTTTCGAGGAAGGAACGCACCGCTTCGCGGTGATCGTCCGTGGTGAAGGTCACCATTTCATAACCTACCGAGGTATCGAGAATGGAATGGGCAAGTTGCTTCAACCCGATATTGGCAGACACCTTGGAATAGCGGATGGCCATCTGCGCGCCGCCCGCCAGCTTGTCGGCGAAAGCGTCGACACGCGCATCCAGCTCATCCTCGGGCACGGCATAGTTGACGAGGCCGATCCGCGCCGCCTCGGCACCGGAAATCGCGTCGCCCGTCATCAGATATTCCTTCGCCCGCGCATAACCGATGAGCTGAGGCCAGATGATCGCGCCACCGTCGCCCGCGACGATACCCGCCCGGACATGCGGGTCGGCAAAGCGCGCAGTTTCGGCAGCGAAAATCACGTCGCAGAAAAGCGCGATGGTGGCGCCGAGCCCGATGGCGGGACCTGCGACCTTGGCGATGATCGGCTTTTCAAGATCGAGTAGCGAAAAGACGATGCGCTTGGCCTCCGCAGCGTCCGGCCCTTTCGTACCTTCCTCAAACCCCTGCTTCATCCAGTTGAGATCGCCGCCGGCCGAAAAATGGGCGCCCTCGCCCGTCAGCACGATGATGTCGGAGGCCGGGTCGTCGGCGGCATCGAGAAAGATGCGCGACAACTCACGGTGCATCACAGCGTCGACGGCATTGAGCTTTCCCGGATTGCTGAGACTCAGCGTCAGAACGCGCCCGCGCCGTGCCGCCTTGATACGCTCATAGCCTGAAAAATCGACAGCCTCACTCTCTGCCATCTCGTCCTCCCTGCCTTGCCGGCCTCCTCGCCGGCATCTTCTTTTCTGTTTTCACGATTGTGACGCTGAAAGAGGAGCGAGGGAAGCCGATGGAAGGAAACACATAAAAAAACCCCGGCCGACAGGCCGGGGTTTTCTGAAATTCGGAAGACAGTATCGATCAGCTACCGGAAGGGTTGGCGATCGAATAGCTGGCACCCACAGCCTTCTCGGCTTCGGCAGCGGTATCGGGCATGACTTTCGCACCCGGCTCACCAAAGACGATGATCTGGCCGTCGGCACCCTTCACCACGGCGGAATAACCGAGACGGTCAGCCCGCGTGACTTCCGTAAAGTGCTCACCGCCATCGTCGCTGTAACCGACATAGCCCTGCAGACCGGCCAGCACGACGTGATCCTTGTCGAGCTGGACGCCGCCCGCGATGGACTTGTCCGTACCGGTATCGACCTTCTTCCAGGTCTCGCCATTATCCGACGAGCGATATGCGTTGCCGCGCATGCCGAAGACCATCACCGAGCCATCATCGAGCGGAAGGCCGCCCCAGAACGACCCTTCATAAGGCGTCTGGATACGGTCGAAGCTGGCGCCGTCGTCGGTCGAGCGGTAGACCACGCCGAATTCGGCGGCAATGAAGATCGCACCGGACTTCGTCTCGAACGCACCGTTGAGATGATAGTCGTCCAGGAGGCCTTCGCTCAGCGTCCGCTCTTTCCAGGTCTCGCCGCCATCCTTCGTCTCGACGAATTTGGAGAAGGCGCCCATGGCAAAGCCGTGCTTCTTGGATTCGAACAGCACCGTCATGAAGGGCGTTTCGGATTTCGGATCGTAGAAAGCGCGTTCCCAGGTTTCACCGGCATCGCGCGTCCGCAACACGATCGCATCATGGCCGACGGCATAGCCGAGCTTGTCGGTAATGAAAGTGACGTCGGTCAGCGTTGCCTGTGTCGGCACGGTCTTGGCCTGGGTCCAGGTCTGGCCCCGGTCGTCGGAATAGACCACATTGCCGAACTCACCCACCGCGACGATGCGGTCGCCGGCATAGGCAGCGGCGAGCAGAAGCTCTTTCGCAGCCAGCTTCGACTGGGTGGCGTATTCGATTTCGTCTTTCTGGCCGCCATTCTGGCCCTGTGCCGCGTCGTCGGCAGCCTTGGCGGTCAGGGGCATGAAAGCGACGAGTGCCGCGACGGCGCCGCAGGCCAGCGCACGCGTAATCGTCTGCGTAATGTTTTGAATGCTCGAATTCATAGGTCCCTAGGGCTCCTCACTTAGATCGACATGCTGTCAGGCAATTTCCCCGAAGACAGATGCCGATCGTCTAAACAGCACTGGAACATCCCGTCCGCGCCTGAACGAGCGCAAAGATGTTCCCGGGCTCGCCTCCCGGCGACACATAGGCGACAACCTGCTCCCCCTACCCCTTTATTCCCCGGCATACCGGGTCCGGATTTCGGAAGGACCACAGGCCCGACGACCGCCCCGTTTATTCTTTTTTCGCGGCCGTCATTTTGGTCAGCCGGTCTTATAGCGCGTTCCGGCGCGTCATGCATCAACGGAAATCAAACGCGGTAAATTTGCACGCGCATGGCCGGAACTGCTGGCAAAGTCGTGGTTTTTTCAAGGGCCGGGACCCTCGCCGGCCATGGCGTACCTGCCGCTGAGACGCCTCCCCCTGTCCGGAAACGGACGGCAAAGTCCGGGCTCACTCCGGCAAAACCGGCCTTGAAAACAAACCGGGCCCCGGATTTCTCCGGGGCCCGGCCGCTCTCCCGAAAGGGAGGGTCTTTTTAGCGAACGCCCATCTGACGGATGGCGTTCGGCGTGTAGCGGTTCTTGTCGATCTCGTCGGCGAAGTAGTTCACCGGCGGCTCTTCGTTCTGCATGGCAAGCGCCAGGTAGCGGCCGGCCTGCAGGTCATAGACGATTTCCGCGCCCGAACCGCAGAGCGGCACATTGTAGCGCTGGAGCTGGTGCAGTTCCTGAACGCGCCAGAGCTGACCGCGGCCGTCATAGAGTTCCGCCGTGGAGATCTGCCAGGCGTCCTCGTCATTGTGATAGACGCGACGCGAATAGACGTGGCGCGTACCGGCCTTCAGGTTCGCTTCGAATTCCCAGACACGGCGCAGCTCGTAGCGGACCTTGTCCTGGTTCAGGTGAAGCGGCTTGATGAACTCGTCATAAGACGTGGATTCCGCTTCGTAATCGTTCGCGGCGACCACACGCTTGTGCTTGCCGAGAACGGTCCAGTCGTAGCGGTCCGGAGCGCCGTTATAACCGTCGAAGCTGTCGGACGTGGACAGGCCGTCGGAGTTCGTGCCGGGATTGTCGTAGGCGATATTCGGCGCACGACGCACGCGACGCGTACCGGGGCTGTACTGCCAGGCCTGACGCGGCTGCTTCTCGGCGTTGAGAGCTTCATACACCAGGATCACGTTACCCGCGGAACGGGCCGGGGCGATCGTGTTGGCGATGTAGTAAAGCGAAATGTTGTCCAGATCTTCCGCGCTCTTCACGGCAGGGTCGGACCAGGCGAGGATCGCCTCATCCTGCACGATCTGCATCGTGTAGTCGCCCGAACGGGTCACCGGCGCCGCAGCGAACTGACGCACCACCTTGAAGGAGCGGTAACGCAGCGTGTGGTTCCAGATCATTTCAAGCCCGTTGTTCGGGATCGGGAACGGGAAGCCGAAAATGCCCTTCGAGATACCCGAGCCGCCGCCGACGAGTTCGCCGACCGCCGCATTGCGCTTGTTCGCTTCGTAAACCTTATCCGGATAAGCGCAGCTACGACGCGTCTGATAGACGTTCATCTTGTAGTCTTTGTACGTCGACAGCAGGGCCTTGTAGCCCGGCGTCAGCACGTCGTCATACTGACCGGCATTCGAAGACGTGATCGTGTATTTGACCGGATCGTCCTTGAACGGGTCGGCCAGTTTGTCGCCCGGCTTGTAGTTCACATTGCTGGGCACGGTCTGCAGACCACCGGTCCAGGCCGGAATATCCCCGCCGTCACCGGCCTTTTCGGCACCCATCGGGGTAAGGTCGTTACCCAGACGGTCTACCTGTGCTTGCGGCACCTTGGCCAGGGCGCTGGTGGACAGCGCACCGAACACAAGGGCGGACACCAGCATGGTTGTCCTTTTCATCTACGTTCCCTCCACTGGATTCTTATGAGGCTTCTGACGCGTCCGAAACTCACGTACACGCCAAGGCCGGTTTCCCCGCCTATTCTGGCAAGATCATAGCAAAACAAAGGACCGCGGCAAACGGTTCACCCTGTATTTCTGTGTCCCCCGAGCATCGCTCGCCGTTCATTTTCCGCCAGTTTTTCCACGCACTTCATTAAATCTTTTTAATGAAGTGCGTCCGTCGACACATCCCGGGGGCAAAGACCCGCCACCCGGATTTATTCTGCCTACGGACGTTATTCCCGCACACCCGGAAAGAGCGCCGCGTCCCGGCACCCGCCCGCGAAACCTGCCTCCTGAAAATACGGTGCACAAGAAATAGGCCCGGCAGCATCTCTGCCGCCGGGCCCGTTTTTCGTCGTCTCACCCGCCGATCAGAAGGCGTAGGAGATGCTCGCCGCGACGAAATCCTTGTCGGACGAGAAGTTACGGAACGGGTTACCCCAGTTGTGGGTGTAAGACAAATTCGCCTTCCACACCGACCGCAGATTGGCAGTCAGGCCGATAGACACGGCTTTCTTGTCCTGCACGAAGCCGGGACCGACCGGACCGGCGGAATAACCCGAGACGTCGTGCGCGAAATTGATATTCGGCGAAAGCGTCCAGGGCGTATCGAAGGCATTGTTGTAGTCCGCGATGAACGAGAAACGATAGCCCGTCGAGAACTGCGAGGCGTATTTCACCCGGCACGAGCCAGCAACAATCGCACCAACGCCATTGATTTGCGAACAAGCAGAATCGCCAAGAATCGCCGTCGTAAACGGATTGTTAGTCACGTTCGCCGCACGCGGCGCGGCAAGACCGCTCGTCGCGCTATCGACACCCGGCAGATACTGGAAGCCGGCATTGGCGATGAGGATCACCAGATCAGACCCGATAGACGACGTCACCGGGTGAGACGGGTTCAGCGTACTGATGAGACCAAGCTGACCTGTTACGGAATCATGGCGCGCATAACCACGATAGGCCTCTCCGGCAGATGCCGGGTTGTAGCTTTCACAGAACGAACTGTTGGCAACCGTATAAGGCGTCGTAGAAGAAACAAAACCGCCGAGATCGCCATTGGCCAGATCGTTACAGTTGATGTTGGTATCGCTGAGCGCAAACGCCATGTTAGGCGAATAAGACACTTCGCCCGACAGCGCCGAGCCACCCAGGATCGGAATTGTCGTATTGAAGCTGTAACCGAACTGCGTAACCATCGGATATTGCAGCAGATACTTCTTCGTCGACGCAGCAGCGCCAATCACGGTCTCCAAGTTCGCAGCCGCACAACCAAAGAAGGTTGGTGTACCCAGAGCACCACATGCACCCGCGGTGTCAGTATAGGGACCGCCCGGGAAAGCGGCCGTCGCAGCAGCATAGTCCGCCGCGGTAAAGGTGCCTATCGGAGCCACCAGACTATAGCGATTGGCATAAAGGCCCATGTCGGTACCGCCGTTCAACCAATCGGCATAGTATTTGATCGCCACACCCCAAGTACCGGTGTCCTCGCCATCTTCATCCGCCGTGCGGGGAATGAGAACCGGACCCGGATACTCGGCACCCAGCATGATGTAGCGGCCGCCTTCGCAGCCCGCATCGGAACCGGCGAAGAAGGTGCCGCAGGAATCGACCGTCAGCTTCTCCCAGTTGAACTGCCAGAAGGCCTCGATTGCGAAATTGGCCGGCAGCGCCATGTTGAAATAGACGGCCGGAACCGGCTTGTAGGCTTCCTTCAGTTCCGAACCCGGCGTGCGCAGCGCGCTCAGATCCACCGGCAGGTAGGAACTGATGCCGCCCGGAATGAACAGGCTTTCACCCCAGTTGATGACCTGCTTGCCCACGCGCAGCGAGACCGGCTGGTTCATGATATCGAAATTGCCATAGACATAGGCATCGAGAATGGACAGGTCCCGAGATGCCGAGAGATGCGCATCGCTACCGCGAACGGCGTCCTCAAGCGGCCGCGTCCCGTATCCGGAGCTACGACGGCCGACATGCTCATCCGCCCAATAGTCGTAGAACCCCTTGATACGAAGGAACGCACCGAAGTTCTGATATCTGGCGCTAATATCGGTCGTGATCTTGCCCGTCATCGTATAGGGCACGCCAGGACCGTTGTTGATGTTCCCATCATCATCGTTCAGGCCCATCGACGCGCCATTGCTGGCCGCGCAACCGCCATTTGCAATAGCAATATGCGTACAATCCTGGTTGGACGCGCGGATGCCGACACCGAACGAAACGGTATTATCGACGTTTACGCTAACATCCCCGAAGCTGAATTCAGTGGCCTGTACGGCGCTCGGGGAAACCCCCAGCGCCGTTGCCACGACACCGCCAACCAGCAGCGCCGCGCGCAAGCTCCTTTTTATCATTGAGTGATCCTCCTCGATCCTCGACGTCTTCACTAACTTTGCAGCTGGATCGGGAGGTGTAATCTGGAAGCGATCGACTGTTCTCCCCCCGGCCAGTCAGCATCCCTCAGTCGCAAGCCCACCCTTATTGAGGAGCCAAGTCAAGCCGGAGAAAGGGCCGGATACGGAGAAGCGCTCCACATTCGCCCACGGTATGACATTTTTGACACGGCCGACGGACGCAACGGCAAGCTTTCCGGAACATATTGCACCGCACACTGATGATGTGCGCCGCAACATGACCTTCCGAATCAGACTCGCCATATCGTGAAGATGGTTCTCCTCCCAGGCGGGAGAAGAAACCGGTCCGCGCGCCCAAAGCAGGTGAAAAATATCAGGAAGAGGCGGACCGTTCAGACCCGTCGGAAGAGGGATCGCCGGTTTCCTTGACCGCTTCCACGGTCGGCTCGCCCTCTCCGGCAACCGTATAGCCGGCCGCTTTCGCCTCGAGCACGTTCAGCACGTCCAGCGCCGTTCGAAGGTCCGATTTGGACAATCCGCCGGCCAGCCATTTGCCTGCCGGCGCCTCGCGGTCCCGCATGGCGCGGTAGGCGGCATAGCCGCGCGGGGCAATCCGCACCAGCCGCGAGCGCTTGTGGGCGGGATTGTCGATATACTCGACCAGCCCCTCTTTCAGGAGCTGGTTGACGAGCTTCTGGATGAACTGCCGGGAAACAGATCTGAGGCCTGCCAATTGCGGCACGGTGCGCGGACCCATCTCGATGAGATTGCGCAGCAATGCCCGGTGCGGCGCACGGGCATCGGCCTCGCCATGGATACGCGCGGCCATCGCCCCCAGCTCGAAATGGAGCCGGTTCACCGCGTCGATGAGTTCGAGAAGGGTCTGGAGCTTCTTGCCCTGCTGGCCCGGAATGAGCGTCAACGAGCCGGGAACGGCACCTGTCGGTGCGTCCTCGGACGGTTTCGGGGACGCGCCTTCGGCACTCTCCGGCTGCTCCTTTTCCGAATGCTGACGCTTCTTCCCCATCGGACCCTCGAGAATGCATGGCAACAATGCGCGAAAAGCACATGCAGATATCTGCATCCTAGGGTCGGCTGTCAGCGTGTCAAACGACGTTCCGACGAAAGCTGTCGAAACGGGCTCGTCAGATTTCCTGGGGATCGCCCGGCTCGGCCGCATCGCGTTCGCGCCCGCTGACACGCCAGCGCGCCACGATCTGTTCCAGCCCCTGGCGATCGAGATTGGGCGCGCTCCACGATTGCGAGAAGGCCGCATTCACATTGCGCGGCAGCGTGTCGGGCGCCAGATCGTGGAAGCGGATACGCATCGGCATGGCAACGCCCTGACCGAGAATGATCGCTTCGCGATCGCCGAGCAGCGGCAGAAAATCGAGAAGGTCGAGCGCGCCGTCATGCGTATTGGCCCGCATCACCTGCTGGTCGCGCTCGGTGGAAAGCCGCATGGCGACCGCCGTGGAACATTGCGACAGGATGGTCGGATCGAGTTCGGAGGGCCGCTGGCTGACCAACGCGAGCGACAGGCCGTATTTGCGGCCTTCCTTGGCGATACGCGACAACGCCTGGCGTGTCGGCATGAACTTGTCGCCGCCATGAGCCGGTGCGTATCGATGCGCCTCCTCGCAAACCAGAAGCATGGGAAGCCCCCCCTTGCTCCAGACCGCGAGATCGAACGCGATACGCGAAATCACTGACACCACGACATCGAGAATTTCCGGCGGCACGGTCGAAAGGTCGATGACGGTGATCGGTTTGCCATCGCTCGGTATACGGAAGAGTTTGCCCAGCACGTCGGCCATATTGTCCTGCACGGTCAGGCTGCCGAACATGAAACTGTAGCGCTGGTCGCTGACCATCGTTTCGATGCGGCTCTTCAGCCGGCGATAGGGCACCGTCGTGCGCGTGCGTTCGAGCTTGCCGAGCTGGTCGTCGATATAGAACAGCACGTCCGAAAGACGGAAAGGCGTCGGCGTCTCGACGGTGATGCCGCCCGTCTCGCCCACGCGGCGCGCAATGGCGGCGCGGCCCGACGAGGCGTCATGAAAACGCCGCTTCGCATAAAGAACGGCGTCGCTCAGAATTTCCACTTCGGCATCGTTATGGCTGTCATGGCTGACAAGCGCCGCCGTCAGCTCCTGAAAGTTCAAAAGCCAGAACGGCAGGTTGAGATTGCGGGCATTGATGAGCTCGGCCTGAGCGCCGAAGGCGCTGGGATATTCATTGTGAATATCGAGGACCACCACATGCGCATATTCGTGACCGACGAGCACGCGCTGCAGGATACTCGTCAGCGCGCAGGACTTGCCGCAGCCCGTCGTCCCGACAACGATGAAATGCTTGGCCAGAAGGTCGTCGAGGAGAAGTTTCGCAGGCACATTGGCATCCTGAAACAGGCTGCCGACCTCCACCGTTGCCTTGCCCGGCTGGTTGTAGACGCGCGTCAGATCGTGCCGGTCGGCGAGCAGAACGGGATCGCCAAGCGTGGGAAGACTGGACACGCCGCGTTGAAATTTGAGCCGCCCGTCCTTGCCATCGACAACCACTTCGCCGGCGAGATTGATCTCGACCAGACCCATATCGACCTGGTCGTCCGCATTCGAGGGCGCGGGCGCGCTGACCGCAGAGACGATCCCGACGACCTGACGATCGCGCGTCGGCACCTTGACCAGCTGACCAATTTCAATGCGCCGGCGAAAGGCACCCTTGTCGCCCGGCACCTTTTCCATCACGGCCACGGCCTGCGGGCCCGACACCGAAACGATATGCGCGATCCGCACCGGCGGCGAGGCGGGTTTCCCCCGCCGCTCCGAACCGTCTCCGCTGGCTTCCATACCCGAACCGTCAGGCGCCTGACGAGGTGCCGTAATGCCCTTGGTCACGTTTCACCGCCTTTTTTTGTCTTCGACCGCTGCCTTCTTGGTCTCAGGCAACGTGAATACGACTGTGGTGCCCTGCCCGGGCTCGCTGGAAATATGGAATTCGCCGCCATGCAGCCGCGTCAGCGCCGCGGCGATCGGAAGTCCCAGGCCGGTCCCTTCCTGACTGCGGGAAAAGGCCGACTCGACCTGGCCGAACGGCGTCATCGCCCTGGCGATCTGCGTCTCGTTCATGCCGATACCGCTATCGGCCACGGCGAAACTGACACTCTTGTTCCGGTTGCAAGCAACGACCAGCACGATCCGCCCGCCCGCAGGCGTGAACTTATGCGCATTGGACAGGAGATTGATGAGGACCTGCTTCACCCGCCGTTCGTCGAGCATCAGCGGGGGCAGCTCCGGCGTCATCTTGACCTCGAGCACCTGGCCCTTCTCGCTGATCCTCGGCTGCACCATCGCAACGCAGGAATCCACGATCTCCGCCGGGTCGTGCCGTCCGAGATCCAGTTTGAAATTCCCGCTCTCGATCTTCGAGATATCGAGGATATCGCCGATAATGTTCAGGAGATGCCGCCCGGCGCCGGAGATATGGGTTGCATATTCCACCACCCGGTCCTGCTGAGCGGCGGTATCCTGCATATGCTGGATGAATTCCGAAAAGCCGATGATCGCGTTGAGGGGCGTCCTGAGTTCATGGCTCATATTGGCCAGAAATTCGGACTTTGCGCGGCTGGCGAGATCGGATTCGAGCTTGGCCGCGCGCAGCGCCTCTTCGGAGCGCCGCCGCGACATCAGTTCGCCCATGTTTTCCGTGTATTGAGAGAGAAGCGAAGTCTTCCGCCGCTTCCGCCCCATGCGCTCCGCATACATGCGAAAAGCCCCCGAAAGGCAATCATCAGATCGGAGACAGCTTAGGGCTGGCTTCGTTTCGGGGAGGTAAACGGGTCGTTAGGAAAAACGGGAAGTTTTAATGTGGTTCACACATCTGGCGCTGCACAGCGGAGCCTGGAAACATTGGCCCCGGAAACAATCGGCGCCGATCCGGCCTGCCCGACCTAATCCAGGGCGTTCTCGTTCTGCTCGCCCGTGCGGATCCGGATAACCCGCTCCAGCGGCGTGACGAAAATCTTGCCGTCGCCGATCTTGCCCGTATGGGTCACCTTTTCGATCTCGGCAAGGGCCTTGTCCACCATGCCGGAAGGCACGGCGACGTCGATCCGCAGCTTGGGCACGTCGGTGACTTCATATTCGCGCCCCCGATAAATCTCGGTCTGCCCCCGCTGGCGGCCGAAACCGGCCACCTGCGTCTTGGTGATCCCCTCGATTCCCAGCGCCACCAGCGCATCGCGCAGTTCGTCATATTTATGGGGCCGGATAATCGCCGTGATCATGCGCATGGGAAATTCCTGGTCGTATTGAAGGCCATAATGGACAAGACGCCGGATCGCCTCCGAGCGGGAGGGCAGGTCCGCCTGCGCCCGTCTCCATTGATCCACCAGATCGTTGAACTCTCTGGAGGCAACGAGCTGGATGCGCTGATCCAGTTTTTCCATGAAACCACTCCGGCGCGGGCCCGAATTCGCCTGAACGACCCGTCTAACCCGCTATCTACATCATTGGGAGAACCACCGGACCTTCGCGCACGAACCCCGCGTATATCCGCTAACCCCCTGCTATCCTTGAGTTTCTAGCATCGGAAAAGAGGCCTGTCCAAAGTTTGTGGAATCGCGCCAATGACTGTTGTTGACAAACTTACACATCTTACCCATATAATCCTCGACAACGGACCGGATGGGAGGTCCGGCACAAGGATCAGCAGGGCTCACGCAAACCGCATTGAGACGCGAGCCAATTGGAGGATGCAATGGTGGACGACGAACTGAACTATCGCGGCGCGCATCATCATGGCGAAGCGAAGAAGGGCCCGAAGGGCAAACCGACGGACCTGCATTATCGCGGCAAGGAATACAGCTCCGACCGCCAGCCCCATGCCGAAACCCCGAGCCATCGCGATCATCGCGGCCTGCTCTATCGGGGCATCCAGCAGCGCTGACGCTGTCCGGCCGGTTACCCGGACGTAACTTGCTCGGATACCGCGACCGGCGCAGTATCCCGGCCGCTTCCCCCAGGGAGCACATCACAAAAAAGAAGCCGGTATCGAACTAAAGGGCCACTCCATGCGCCGGCACGCGCGGGAGTGGCTTTCATTTAGCGGGAAGCGCCTTCTCTGAACGACTGACGAAAATCACGCGGTGTGATGTTGGTCGCCCGCAGAAAATCGCGCTGGAAATGGGCCTGATCGGCATAGCCGCAGCAATAGCCGATTTCCGAAAGCGCCGTGTCGCTATCGGTCAGCAGCCGTGTTGCCTCCCTCATACGGGCCCGGCGCAGCACACCTGAAAAGCTCCGCCCTTCCTCACCGAGACGCCGTTGAAGCGACCGGGAGGAAAGCGCCAGTGCCCGCGCCGCATCGCCGACTTTCCAGCTCCGGCCGATATCGGCGACCATGATATCCGCCAACCGATGAGCCAGTGGGAGGCTGTCCGCCGTATCCGATCCGACACCGGTAAGAAGGACAGAAGGAAGCTTTCCGGCCCAGTAAATGCGGAAACGCTCGGCCGTCTCGCCGGAGATGAACGGCGCCTCTTTCAACTCATTGAAATCCGCAGCGGCGTCCGCGACTTCGATCCCGCATTTGTCGCCGATCACGCTCGCGACCAGGCCCAGAAGCAGCCCAGCGATCAGCCAGTTCTCGCCCGGCGTCGCCGGCTGCCCCTGGCTTATCCGCTTGCAGACCCATTCCTCCTCGCCCGCGATCTGTGTGCGATGGGTCGCATGATAATAGCGCTCGAGGCGCATCCATTTTTCGGCAAGAACGGCTGGGTCGGGTGAGCGGGTCAGGACTGATAGCGTCGGGGTTTCATCCGCATCGGATAGATAATGCCCCACCGACAGGAGAAGGCCGGGACCGTGCTGCTCCATCGCCCGGGCAACGAGACGTTCTTTGGTCCCGGCCGGCTCGATCGCATGCTTCATCGGGTCGGGCCGTCCCATGCCGTCCAGCAGGTCCGGCGCCCTGTCCTGAAGCATCCGGACCAGAAGGCTGACAAGCCCGGTGCTCGTGAATCCGTCCATGTCCCGTCTCCCCGGTCCGGCGGGGGCAAGTCAATGCCCAGCGCCGCCAATCGGCATCATAGCAGCGCCGGTGCCGCCATCCCGGCCGCAAGCGCTGCGCTGGCCACCGTCCATCCCCTCCCGAGCGGCTGGAAATGCGCACCGCCTCGCCGCTGCAGCAACTGAACAGCGAGCAAGAGGTGCCACACCGCGAGAAGCGGAAAACCGAAATCCACCAACGGATCGAGAATATCGCCCGAAATCCCGATCTGCTCACCCGCCAGCAGGATCAGGACAGGCGACATGACGAGACCGAACCAGCAAAATCCCCGGCTGATATCCGTGGTCCGCAACAGCGTCACGTTCATGCTTGCCAACCAGATGCCCCAGAAGATGTTGGCGAGATGCTCGCCGACCAGCATGCCGGAGTAGTGATTGAAGGCGCCCTCGAGAAGCCCCGCACCCGCCTGACCGAGCCCGGCCTGTTCGACCAGATAGGGGATCAGGATGACCCAACGGCCAAAACCGAGCGCCTGGCAGAGACCCGCCAGCGTACCGAATGTAAGAGCAAGCGTCGCAAAGGCCCCGCGCCGCGAACCCGCAACGTGAAAGAGCAGCACCGAGATCAGAATCTGGGTGACACCCGTCATGGTGAGGACCCAGTAGGTGGGTCGGATCACGCTCTGGTTCGCGGCAAAGAGAGCGAACCTGTCGGCGGACGGATAGCGCAGGACCTCGGGAAAGTCGAAAGCAGGGCCGAGCATCATGAAAGCGCCGAACATCGCAACGATGTGAAGGATGAGAAAAACGGCCGCAGCCCGGTCGGGCGACGGAACGGCGGGCAGCTGTACAGTCTGTGTCATGCGGAATGTCCTCCTGTTGCTGACATGCCGATCATGGCCACCCGCAACAGGGGAGGATTGAAAGATCGCGCCAAACTCCGCACAGCGCGCAATCCCCGCAATTGGCGCGATCTTTCAATATCCGCGCCCGCCGACCGCCTATTCAAAAGGGTATGCACCTCAACCGGAGACAGGGCATGCAAGCGGACATAGACAAAAACCTTGTCGTCATCACAGGCGCAAGTCGAGGCATCGGGAAAGCGTTGGCGGACCTCTATTCGGATGAAGGCTGCCCGATCATTGCGGTCGCCCGCTCCTTTTCCGGCACCCCGGCGCCGGGCGCGATCCGGGTCGAGGCAGATCTCTCCACACCCGAGGGCATTCGTCAGGTTGTCGACGCCGTAGCGCAAGAAGGACGGCCCGTCGGCACGCTCATCAACAATGCAGGCATCCAGAATGCACTCGACCTCAGCACCGGTGAGATAGCCGGCAACAGCATCGACCGGGAAATCGCGATCAATCTGACCGCTCCCATTCAACTGACGCGCGGCCTGATGCCCTTCTTCCGCCGGCCCGGAGCAACGATCGTCAATGTGACCTCGCTTCTGTCGCGCCACCCCAAGACCTCCGCCCCGGTCTATTCCGCATCCAAGGCAGGCCTCGCCTCTTTCACCAATGCCCTCCGGCGTCAGCTCGCCCCGGTCGGCATATCGGTGATCGAGGTGGTGCCGCCTCTCGTTGACACCTCGATGACCGAGGGCCGGGGCAAGGGCAAACTAAGCCCGGAGGCCATGGCAACGGAGATCCGCAACGGCATTTCGGTAAAGACGCGGATCGTCGCGCCCGCGCTGGCCGGGCGGGCGTTACGGTTCAACCGTCTCTTTCCCGGGCTGATGGCGCGCATCCTGTCGAAAGGATAAGCAAGCAGCATCTGCCCAACCGGAGAAAAACGGTGGAATTTCGGGGAAAGTGGTGCCGCTTGGGTGACTCGAACACCCGACCCCATCATTACGAATGATGTGCTCTACCAACTGAGCTAAAGCGGCCCGCATCGCGAGCGTTTCGAAAACGCCGCCGAAAGAGGACCTCAAATAACGCGGCGCGCGCCCTTTGGCAATATCCCTGCGCCGCGGAAACGCGCAAGCCGCAAAGATTTTCCCGCAAAGACGTTACAGGCGGCCTAAGGCGCATCCGGCAAGGCAGGCGCGGTCGCCGGGCCGGAGGCCCCGCCCAGCGCAAAACTCAGGAAACCGCGCACATCCGCCGCGCTTTCTGCCGGCACTTCTTCCATCGGCACATGGCCGGCATCGGGATAGGTGACGATCTTTGCCTGAGGGATGCACTTTTTGAATTCTCCCGCCACGGAAACCGGAATGAGGTGGTCCTGCGCGCCCCACATCACCAGTACCGGCACCTCGATATCCGGCAGGCGGACGGCAAGACTGTCATCGTCCGGCTTGAAAGCGGCGAACCGCAGGGCGGTCGCCCGGCGATTGCCGTCGTAAAGCGTGAGATCGTAATAGCGGTCGACCATCTCCGGCGTCACCTTGGAGGGATCGGCGAAGACGCTCTTCACGCCTTCCTCGATAAGCGCGCGCGGCGTCACCCAGCGCATGATGACGCGGCCGATGGAGCTGCTGGCCAGCTCGAAAGCGAGCGGCGCCTTTTCATCCTCGGAATGCTGACGCGGAATACCGGCGGAATCGACCAGGATCAGCGCCGTTACCTTGTTCGGATGGTCAACCGCATATTGCGCGGCAACCCCGCCGCCCATGGAATTGCCGCCAATGGCGAAACGGTCGAAACCAAGCGCGACCATCACCTCATCGACGAAATCCGCCATGGCCTTCCGGCTGTAATCGTCACCCGGCACCGCACCGGTCAGGCCATGGCCCGGCAGGTCCATGGTCACGATGCGGTAGCTGTCGCCGAGTTGCGCGGCCCATGGCTCCCATGTCTGGAGCGAGGCGTTGGACCCGTGCAGCAGCACAAGCACCGGCCCGGCCTCATTGCCCTGCACACGCACATGCGCATCCGCGCCATCCGGCAGTTCGATGAACTGTGATGGCGGCTGCGCATATTTGGCAATGAGGTCATCCTTGGGGATGTCGAAGCGAACCGCCGCAATGGCGATCACCGCCAGCGCGGCAAGGACGAGCCCGACGATCCCCCAGACAAAGCGTTTCACCATTTCGTCGAGCCCTCCCGCGCCTCGTCCTCATCCCCATCGGGACCGGGATCGTCGGGCACGGGCGGCACGATGACAAGGTCTTCTTCCGCGTTCGCATCGTCTTCGGCGGGTGACGCCTTGACCGGGGCATCGGATTTCGGTGCCTCGGGTTTTTCGGGCGCGGGTTTTTCAGCCGTCCCGGCGGACGCCGCAGCTGTTTGAGCAACCGGCGAGCGAAGCTTTTCCGTCACGTCGCGGGCATCGTCGCCGGGCGCGGAAAACGGTTCCGGCTCGACCGTTTCAGTGACCACGCTTTCATGCCGCTCTTCCGGCGCGCCTTCCGCTCCGCCCGGCATGCCGGATGCGGGCAGCCGGATGGCAGGCATCGTCCAGCGCAGCGCATCGAATTCGCCCGTGACCGGATTGATCGGCGACCAGCGCGGCGAGCGATAGGCCTCGCCCACCCATTGCGGATCGTCGGGCGCATGCAGCGCACGGGTAAGCCAGCCGCGCGACGAGCCGCGATTGCCGAACTCGCCTTCCTCGATCTCCGCCATCAGTTCGCACACCCGGCGTGTCGGTGCTTCTTCGGCGCCGGGCCCGGTAAAGGGTGCAAGCGCCTTGCGCGCGGCCTGCCAGTCACGTGCGCCGATTGCCGCGCGCGCCACGAGGATGCGGCTCTCGACATGATCGGGCGCCAGCTTTTCAAGGTCATAGGCCCGCGTCAGCCGGTCATAGGCACTCTCACCCTCGACCATTTCCAGCCAGGCGCTCGCAAGATCGGGATGGGGCTCATGCGCCCAGCCATCCTGCACGAGCTTCATCGCCTTGCGTGTGCGTCCCGTCGCCGCTGCGGCGCGCACGGCAAGCGCCATGGCGGGCGGGAAATAGGGAGCAAGCGACAGAGCCTCCGAGGCCAGCCGGAAAGCCCGGCCGAATGCCTTGCGGCCCGCATCGCCCGCCTGCATACGGGCCGCGACCTCCGCCTCCTGGGCCTGCGCGGTCAGCAGCACGGCGCGGCGACGGCGCGCTTTCTCCCGGTCGATCAGCTTGGAAGCCAGTTCCGCGTCCAGCACGTCGAGCGCGGCCTTCCAGTTTTCTTCCGCCGCCTCGATCTCGAAAACGGCCTGCGCCGCCCAGGGCGTATTGGGGCGGAGCTTGAAGGCGCGCTTGGCGATTGTCAGCGCCTCGTCGCGGTCGCCCGTGCGCTTGGCCTGGATGAAGAGGCCGCGAAGCCCGAGAAATTCCGTTTCCGGCGTGGCGATCATCTGGCGGAAATAACCCGCTGCCGCCTGATCGTCGCCCTCAAGCTGGGCGGCCTGCGCCGAGAGGAGAAGCGTCAGCGACGGCGCATCGAGAAGCTCGCGCGCATCCTTTGCAAAGCGTTTCGCATCGCCCGCATCCCCGGCGGCCACCGCCACCATGCCGCGCGAAAGCGCCAGGAAGCCCTTCTTCTGCCGCCGCTCCTGAAAATAGCGCGTCAGCTCCGCCGGGCTGCCCATCGCACTCACAAAGAGACGATAGATGAACAGCGCGAGGAAAGAGACGACAGCAAGCAGTGCGATCCCGACCACGAAACTCGTGCGGATCTCATAGCCGCGCCAATGCATGACGAGCTGGCCGGGATTGTCGGCAAGCCAGATGCCGACGGCGGAAAGCGCCGCAATGACGAGAAATATATAGAAGGCACGCAGCATGGGGCAACTCAGCCTTTCAGTTCGGCAAGACGCGCCGTGACACGAGCCGTCAGCTCACGGACGAGTTTCTCCGCATCGAGACGCTTTTGCGCCTCGCTCATCCAGGGCGCTGCCGCTTCGGCGGCGGCCCCTTTCAGCGCTTCGCCCTGCGCCACCGCGCCAGCGAGATCGCCTTCCTTCAGCTTTTCTTCCATCCGCGCAACGATGGCTTCCGTGCTGTCGCCGGAAATCTCGCCCGTGCGCCGCACGGTGACGAGCGAAGCGGCATTGGCAAGAAAACGATCCCAGATGCTGCTGTCGCCTTCGCGGCGGGCGGCATCGAAAATCTTCTCGATCAGCGGCTCGAAACGCGCCTTCAGCGCGGCGCGCGTCGGCACGCCGTTTACCGCCGCCTCATCGAGTTCCGACGGCACGTCTTCTTTTGGCAGGAAGGAGGAGACCGTCTCAAGCTCGGTCTTGAACGGTCCCGCCCCTTCGATGGCGCGGGAGAGATTGGCAAGCGCCAGCGCGAGCGCGGCACGCTGCGCGGCACCCGGATCGTCGGCCTTCTGCTCCAACGCGGCGAGGCGCGTTTCGATCTGCTGAATCTGCGGCTCCAGCTTGTCGATCTGGGCACCGAGCTTGCCGATCATCGCGTCGAGACGCGCCACCTTGTCGTCGAGACCGGCAGACGGCAATTGCGCCTGCATCTCGCCGAGACGGTTCTGCGCGGCGACCGCGGCTTTGTTCGCTTCGGTGATCGTGTCCGCCAGCCCGGCATTGCGTTCTTCGAGCGCGTCGAGACGGGCGGAGAGTTTGTCCACCGCCTCCGTGGAGGCGCCGCCGCCCGCGCCCGCCGTCTCGCCCCGCGCGGCCACTTCCTGCTCGAGACCGCCAAGACGCGCATCCAGGGGCTCAAGCGCATCGCCGATGGCGGCCTGCACATCCGGCTGGCTGCTTTGCAGACCGTCGATCTTGTCCGCGATATCGGCAATGGCCTGCTTGTTGGCGCTCACGGCATCAGCCGTCTCGGCGGAGCCATCGGGCTTTGCAATACCGAAATGCCAGGCAATGACGACCACCGCCGCCGCGCCGGCGATCCCCGAGATGAGACCGCTGATGAGATGGAGATGACTGGCCGGGGAGGCCGCGGGCGGCGGGGCTTTCGTGCCATCGCCGCCATTGCCCTTGCCACCACTGCCGCCCTTGCCGCCCGTTGAAGCGGCCTCCGGCTTGCCCGACCCCGAAGCGGTGCTCTTGGACGCTGCTCCCTGCGCCGCGGCGCCTTGGGCCGCCGCGCCCGTTTTGTCCGACCCTGAGGCGCCTTTCGGCGTATCGGCCTTCACTTCCTCGGCCTTGCCGTCCAGCACTTTGGGGCGCTTGCGCTGGGAGTCCGCGCTCTTGCCCTGCCCTTGCGCGTCGGGCTTCAGCACCTCCGCGTCGGGAGATGCCTTTTCGCTCTCCGACCTGGCGTCGCCATCTGCGGGTTTTTTCGGACCGTTCGCATCGCTCATCTGGGGGCATCCATCTATTTGTCGACTCGATACTATAAGGGCTTGGCGCCTTCAGGTCAGGTCGTCACGGGCCGCGAGGGCCGTCTTGTTCACAAGTTCAATCAACGCGGGCTGTTCCGGCCTTTCCGCAACGTGAACGCGCCTGAAAAGAGCGCCCTCGCCGTCACGCCCCGCCGCATCCGCCGCCACGGCGCCGGAAAGGCAGAAGGCCTCGACCCCGGCCAGTGCCCCGTCAAGGCCCGCCTCATGCACAAGCGTCATGAAAAGCCGGGCCGTACGCGGGGAATAGAGCAACACACCATCCACATCGCGGGCCTCCAGCGCGGCATGCGCCACGTCGGGCAGGAAACGGACCGGACGCGCCTCATAAAGCACCGCGCGGACCACCTCGAACCCCTTCACGCCCAGCATGACCTGCAGATCGCCCGCCGTCACGCTGCCCGCAACATGAAGAAGCGGCCCGGCATCCGGCGAAAGCTCGGCGCTCACCAGATCGGCCAACGCCTCCACATCGCCATCGGCGCTGCGAACATGGCTAAACCCTGCCGCCCGCGCCGCCTCCGCCGAGGCATGCCCGACGGCAAACACGGGAACGGCTTTCAACGCCGCAGCCTCGCCGCGCGCCGCCAGCGCCCTGGCGCCATTGGCGCTGGTGACGAGGATCGCCTGCCAGTCGCGGACCGGCAATTCGGCCGCATCGTGAAAATCGATTTCCATCAGCGGCGCGAGAACGGCCTCATGCCCGTTCCCGGCAAGAGCCGCCATCAGTTTGCCCGCATCGGCTTCCGGTCTTGTGACGAGGAGCCGCATATCACCTCATACCGTCTGGAAGAACTGGGGTCCGGCGCGGGATTTGAGCTCCTCGCCCGCCTCAATGCCGAGGCTTTCCGCCTCGCCGGCAAGGCCTTCGCGCGAGGTCTCTATCACTTCCGCCCCGTCCGGGGTCAGGATCATGCCGGCAAGCCGCATCCGTTTGCCGGAAATTTCCGCCAGTGCCGCGATCGGCGTGCGGCAGGAGCCGTCCAGCACGCGCAGCAGCGCACGCTCGGCCGTGATGCGCAGACCCGTCGCGGCATGATGGATCAGGGCAAGCGCTTCCGCCGCTTCATCGTCATCGGCGCGGCGCTCCACGCCCACCGCGCCCTGGGCAACGGCGGGAAGAATTTCATCGCTCGAAAGCGGTGCCGTCACACGGTCCGTCAGCCCCATCCGGGTAAGACCGGCCATGGCGAGCAGCGTCGCATCGGCGACGCCCTCTTCGAGTTTCCGCAGCCGCGTATCCACATTGCCGCGGAAGGGGACGATTTTGATGTCAGGTCGCCGGAGCTTTACCTGGGCGGCGCGCCGGAGAGACGATGTGCCGACCACCGCGCCTTCCGGCAGTTCGGCAAGCGAACCCGCCTTGAACGACAGAAAGGCATCGCGCGGATCCACCCTTTCCAGAATGCAGTCGATCAGCAGCCCGTCCGGCAGTACGGTCGGCATATCCTTCATGGAGTGGACGGCGATATCGATGCTCTTGTCGATAAGCCCGTCCTCGATTTCCTGCGTGAAAAGGCCCTTGCCGCCCAGCTCCGACAGGTTGCGGTCCTGCACCCGGTCGCCCTGCGTGGAGATGACGACGACCTCGGTCGCCTCTTCCACCGGACGGCCCAGCGCCGCCGCGAGCCGCGCCGCGACATCGTTTGCCTGAATGAGCGCGAGCTTGGACCCGCGTGTGCCGATGCGATAGCGGCGTTGCATGCGTCTTCCCGTTGCTGTAAGCGCCCATTCCGATGGCGCGCGAAACTCCGACGCGCCCCTTATATAGTGTTTCGAGCCTCTTTCGAGAGGGGCGCATAGCCGCATTCGCGAAAGAAAACCCGGGAAAGGCACCGCACGTGCAACCCACATTGACCGTTCTGGGCATCGAGACGAGCTGCGACGAGACCGCGGCGGCCGTGGTGCGCCTCGAGCCCGGCGAGACGGCCATCGGCACGCAGGGACAAATTCTTTCCAATGTGGTGTTTTCCCAGATTGAGGATCACGCGCCCTATGGCGGCGTGGTGCCCGAAATCGCCGCCCGCGCCCATATCGAGCATCTGGACGGGCTGATCGAGCGCGCGCTTTCCGACGCCGGGCTCGACTGGGACGACCTCGACGGTATCGCGGCGACCTCCGGGCCGGGCCTGATCGGCGGCGTGATCGTTGGCCTGATGACCGCCAAGGGGATCGCCGCCGCGCGCGGCCTGCCGCTGATCGGCGTCAATCATCTGGAGGGCCATGCGCTCACCGCGCGGCTGACCGACGGCCTGCCCTTTCCCTATCTGCTGCTGCTCGTCTCGGGCGGCCACAGCCAGCTCCTCATCGTGGAGGATGTCGGGAAATACCGTCGCCTCGGCACCACCATCGACGATGCGGTGGGCGAGGCCTTCGACAAGGTCGCCAAGCTGATGGGGATCGGCTATCCCGGCGGCCCGGCGGTGGAAAAGCTGGCAAAGAAAGGCGATGCGGCGCGCTTTGCCTTCCCCCGCCCGCTCCTCAACAAGCCCGGCTGCGACTTTTCCTTCTCCGGCCTCAAGACAGCGGTGCGTCAGACAATCGACGCCTTCGACCCGCTGACGGACAAGGACAAGGCCGATATCGCCGCTTCCTTCCAGGCCGCCGTGGCCGATGTACTCTCCGACCGGGCAGAAACCGCGATGGCGCAAGCCGACCTCGTGATCCCGGAAGGAAAACGCCGGTTTGCCGTGGCGGGCGGCGTCGCCGCCAATATGGCGCTGCGCGAACGCCTCCTCGGAACGGCCCATGCCTGCGGCTATGAATTCGTCACCCTGCCCCTGAAACTCTGCACCGACAATGCGGCCATGATCGCCTGGGCGGGTGCCGAACATCTGGCCCGGGGCGAAACCGACACGCTGGATGTGGCGCCCCGCGCCCGCTGGCCGCTCGACCCCGACGCCGCCCCCGCCCGCGGCGCGGGCGTAAAGGCCTAGCCCACTACCCGCACAAAAAAAGCCCCGATACCGGGGGGCGGTATCGGGGCAAATGGACCTCAAACAAGGCCCTAGGGGTCGCCGGCTTTCCATAGGGGGAGGGTGAAAGCCGACTGAGGGAACGCTATTGAAAGGCGACAAGCCAAGGGGGAGGAGCCCCTCGCCTCACATTGTCGATACGACGCCACCCGACATCAGGATCAGCGAAACCGCATAGGCGGCGAGAACGATGGCGGCGGCGAGGCCTGTGCCCCTGTCCAGAAGCTCGTCCAGATTGCCTGCGATGCGTTTCATGTTCCGATCCTCAATGTCGGCTGGCGGCTTGGCGGCCGGGCGACCCGGCCTGCCGAATTCGTCGACGCCTCAGGCGCCGTACTGGGTTACGACCTGCGCAAAGAGCGCGACCGCATAGCTCGCAAGCGTGAAGGCAGCGAGCTTGTAGGAAACCTTGCGGGGCTGAATGTTCATCATGGGTCTTCTCCTGTGCCTGAAGGAGGGCAGCGTTTCGGCGCTCTCCAGTGCCGATGACGGGGATTTAGGAGCCCTCTGAACAAAAAACAATGAACAAAACAAAAAATATTCATCGTTCAGCATTCATGTTGCCGCAATGCAACAATAATTTGCACAGAAAAAACGAGTTAAATAAGATATTTCAATGGGTTAGATCGTTTGCTGCAATCGCACCAAGCTGGAAAGAAAATTTGTGCGCCGCAGAACTTTTGGCCCTCAGGCCTCTTCGGAGAGGCTCTCGAGAGCTTGAACGCCCGGATCTGCCAGCTCGATTCCGGCCATCAGCGCGGTCGAAATCATCGTGTAGACGCCCTTCAGTTCTCGCTCCAGCTGCTCCAGCGACAGGCTGGTGAAGAGCTGGGGATACATGAACTTCATGGTGGCGGACTGGATGATTTCCGCGAAGAAGACCGGATCGGCCACCCTGAACTCGCCGGAGGCGTTCCCGAACTCGATGATCCGCTGCAGCACTTCGCGCTCGCGTTTCACCCCTTCATTCAGGAACTGCGGACGCTCCGTGGCGACGATATGCGCCATCTCCACGATCTTCGGGTCCTGTTCCAGCGTGTGGAAGGTCTCCCGCAAATCCTGAAACAGGAAATCGTAAAGCCGCTCCGCCGCGCTGCGGCCGGGCCGGGTCAGGATATGAGACAGGGCCGCCGCATTCTGAATCGAGGCATTGCGGCAGATTTCCTCGGCAATATCGAGCTTGCCCGGAAAATAGCGATAGATATTGCCCGGCGACATCTCGCAGTCTTCTGCAAGCTCGGCCATGGTTGTCTTCGTGTAGCCGTAATGCTTGAAACGGCTGCGGGCGGCTTCGATGATTTTTGTTCTGGGATCGTCGCTATCTGTCATTTGAACGATTATAAGCAAGACCATTGAACGATCAATGAACCGTTCAATCTTCAGTCGCGTGTTCCGGGCGACGAAATACGAGGGGTCCAATGCGGCAGTTTAAGAAAATCAGCGTCATAGGCGCAGGCGCCTGGGGAACGGCGCTGGCACAGGTGGCGGCGGACGCCGGGCGCGACGTCACCATATGGGCCCGCGAGCCGGAGGTCGTCGAGAGCATAAATGCCACGCATGAAAATGCGACCTTCCTGTCCGGTGTGGAACTCGATCGCGGTATCGACGCAACGGCCGACCTCGCCGGTGCGGCAAACGCCGATGCGCTGCTGATCGTCACGCCCGCCCAGTTCGTGCGCGCCACGCTGAAGGAAATGGAGCCCCATCTGGTGCCCGGCACGCCTGTCATCCTCTGCGCCAAGGGGATCGAACAACGAACCGGTTCGCTGCTGACACAGGTGCTGGCGGAAACGGTGCCGCAAGCCACCGCCGCCGTTCTTTCGGGGCCGAGCTTTGCCCGCGAGGTCGCCATGGGCCTGCCCACCGCGGTGACGTTGGCCTGCGCCGATGAGACGCTCGGCCATGCGCTGGCCGAAGCCATCGGCTCGCGCACCTTCCGTCCCTATTACTCGACCGACCTCACCGGCGCCGAAATCGGCGGGGCGGTGAAAAATGTCCTCGCCATTGCCTGCGGCGTGGTGGAAGGCCGCAAGCTCGGCGCCAGCGCCCGCGCCGCGCTCACCACGCGCGGCTTTGCCGAAATGACGCGGCTTGGCCTCGCGTTCGGCGCAAGGCGCGAAACGCTGGCCGGTCTTTCCGGCCTCGGCGACCTCATCCTCACCTGCAATTCGCCCCAATCGCGCAACATGTCGCTCGGCATTGCGCTGGGCGAAGGCAAATCGCTCGACGAGATCATGGGGGCCCGCAATTCAGTCAGCGAAGGCGTCCATACCGCAACGGCGCTGGCCGAGCTCGCCAGCGCCAAAGGGGTGGACATGCCGATCGCCCAGGCCGTCGCGGCCATCGTGACAGGCCGCATGGAAGTCGACGAGGCCATGGTCGCGCTCCTCTCCCGCCCGTTCCGCGCGGAGGGGGATTGAAACCTGGACGCATGAAACTCAAACCTGTGAGACTTGGGCGCGGTCGCCGTTCCGGATAGACTCGCGCCCAACCCGCCCCGTAGCCAAACCTGCCCTGTAGAAGGTTCCCGACATGCTTTTCTGTCTCTACTGCACCGACAAACCCGACTCGGTCGACATCCGCCTCGCCAATCGCGACGCCCATTTGAAGTACTGGGCCGATGCGGGCTGCGTGAAGATCGGCGGCCCCTTCACCACCGATGACGGTGCCACGATGAACGGATCCATGCTGGTCATCGACGTGGACAACAAGGCGAAAGCCGAAGCTTTGGTCGAAAGCGACCCCTACAACAAGGCCGGCCTCTTCCAGTCCACCGAAGTCCGCGCCTGGAAATGGCTGCTCGGACCGCAACAGGACTGACAGGGGAAAGACGAACGCAATGGCTTACTGGCTTTTCAAATCCGAACCCGGCACATGGTCATGGGACGATCAGAAAAAGAAGGGCGCCAAGGGCGAGCCCTGGGACGGCGTGCGTAACTACCAGGCCAACAACAACATGAAGGCCATGAAGAAAGGCGATCTCGGCTTCTTCTACCACTCGGTGAACGAGAAGCGGATCGTCGGCATTGTCCGCGTCATCGGCGAGCACCGCCCGGACCCGACCGACGAGAAAGGCAAGTTCGGCCTCGTCGACATCGAAGCCGTCTGCGACATGCCGAACCCGGTCACGCTCGACGACGTGAAGGGCGAACCGGATCTGCATGAAATGTCGCTCATAAAGCAGTCGCGCCTTTCCGTTCAGCCCGTCGAACCCGACGCGTGGAAAAAAATCTGCGCCATGGGCGGGCTGAAGAAGCTCCCGAAATAGGCCCCAAAACAGAAATGACGAAAGACCCGCTCGCCCGGCCCGGCGCACCCGTTCCCGGCACGCGCCTTTGCGCGCTCGACGAGATCGACGAGCCGGGCGCGAAGGGGTTTCTCTTCGGCAAGGGCGCGGAACGCTTCGATATGTTCCTTATACGGAAGGATGGCGCGATACGCGCTTACATCAACGAATGCCCGCACGCCTTCACGCCACTGGAAACATGGCCGGACAAGTTCCTGACGCTGGATGAGGAGCGCATCATCTGCTCCACTCATGCGGCCCTGTTTCGTATCGAGGACGGCTACTGCACCTCCGGCCCCTGCGCGAGCAAATCGCTGATCCCCATACCCATCGACATTGTCGACGGCGAAATCCGGATTGCGGACTGACGGTCAGCTCGTCTCGAAACTCCGAAAATCGTCGATCAGCGCCTTGGCCGACATCTCCATCAGCACCTTGCCGTCCTCCGGTTTGGCGAGCGACGGGTCGGACCCGATCCGCCCGTCGGGAAACTTCGCGCGATAGTCTTCCGCATCGGTGAAGCGACCGTTGGGCGCGACCTTCGGGGTCATCTCCACCTTCTTGATGGCATCGGGATAGGCGTAATAGGTAACGGCCACTTCCGACGGCGTCGCATGGCTGCCATGCGAAGCGCCATATAGCTTCTTACAGTGGTCGAAGACCGGCTTGTAGTCCCACCAGTTGACGCGCTTGAGCTTCACCGGCCCGCGATTGGACGCGCCACGTCCGAGCGAGCGGTCGGAATAGATCTCGGCAAAGGCGGCGTCGATGGTGGCGATATTTCCGCCATGACCGTTGAAGAAATAGATCCGCTCGAACCCGTGATGGGCGAGCGAGGCCACCCAGTCGTAAATCGCCGCGATCATGGTGGAGGGCCGAAGCGTCATCGACCCGGGAAACCCCAGATGATGCTGCGCGATCCCGACATTGAAGGTCGGCCCGACGAGAATGCCGGCCTCCTCGCCCGCACGATGGGCGATCACTTCCGGGCAGATCGCATCCGTGCCGATAAGCCCGTTGGGCCCATGCTGCTCGGTAGACCCGATGGGAATGACGATGCCCTTCGATCGCGTGAGATAGTCTTCAATTTCGGGCCAGCTCGATTTGTGCAAAAGCATGGGTTGCCTCCTCCGCCCTATTGTGACCGTTTGAGGGATCAATCTCCACCCGGGAAAGGTGCTTCACTCGGACCTGACCACGTAGGCCATCGCTAGCGGTAAGGCTTCTTTATCGCTGCCAGAGAATGAATCCGTTGGATTCGTGATCCTATGCACGAGCACGCTCGCCCAGCCGTAAGCTTCCAAATGTTCATTTAAAGGAGCCAACGTTCGGCTGGTCAAAGCCACGAACTCACCCTCGAGAGGTCCGTCGTCTATGACAAAAAGAAGAGCTGCCCCCCGAGAGATCTCCCCGGGAAACCAGTTCGCCCTAGTCAGCTTCAGATTGCGAGCGGCATCGAGAAAAGCCTGATCACCGTCGCCTCCGTCGATCTCGATGTGCTCACCAATGACCAGGGGGCCGGTTTTCGGTTTCGACGCCATATTCTCTCCCCGCACCCATGGAACGTATCATCATATGAAAATGAGCATCAGAGAGGCGACAATCGAGGATTCGCCCGCGCTCGCCGCTCTCTTTATCGCGGCCCGCGCTCGCATGCCCTATCTCAACCCCGGCCTCCACAACCGGGAGGAAACGCGGGCCTTTATCTACAATGTCGTAAGCGAGCAGACGGTCTTGTTGGCGGAAAACGGTGGCATATTGGGGTTTGCCGCCATGGAATCCGGCTGGCTCCATCATCTTTACGTCGACCCCGCCCGCCAGAACGCAGCGGCAGGCTCGCTCCTGATGGACGCCGCCAAGAAATTCATGCCCCAAGGCTTTTCGCTCTGGGTTTTTCAGGCCAATCTCGGCGCCCGGCGCTTCTACCGGCGCCATGGCTGCCGCCTGGTCAAGGCAACGGACGGCGCCGAGAATGAAGAAAAACTGCCCGACATGCTGCTGCGCTGGCCGGGCCATAAAAATGAAAATTGAAGTCAGGGAGTGAAGGCGTTGACGAAGACGAATGAGCTGGCCACCGAGAACACCGGCCCGCTGAAGGGCGTGCGCATTGTGGATCTGACCGCCGTGGTGTTCGGCGCCTATGCAACCCAGATCCTGGCCGATATGGGCGCGGATGTGCTGAAGGTGGAAGCGCCCTCCGCCACGGGGGGTGGCGGCATGGGGGGCGACATCATGCGCTGGCCCGGCCATACGCCGGAAGGCGCGCCCGCCGATCTCGGTCCCATCTTCATGACCATCAACCGCAACAAGCGCTCCGTCCTCCTGGACCTCCGGTCCGACGAGGGCCGCGAGGCGCTGATGAAGCTCATCGCGACGGCGGACGTGCTGACCTCCAACATCCGCTATGACGGCATGGTGCGTCTCGGCCTCTCCTATGAGGATGTAAAGGCGGTGAACCCGTCGATCATCTTCGTCCATGCGGCGGGCTATGGCTCCAACGGCCCTTACGCCGGCCTCCCCGCCTATGACGATCTCATCCAGGCGGGCTCCGGCGCATCGGACCTGCTGCCGCACATGGACGGCAACGAACAGCCCCGCTACATGCCGACGATCGTCGCCGACAAGGTGTCAGGCCTTTTCATGGTCTCGGCCATCACCTCGGCGCTCTATCACAAGGAAAAGACCGGCCAGGGCCAGTTCGTGGAAGTGCCCATGTATGAGGCGGTCACCTCCTTCGTGCTGGCGGAGCATTTCTACGACCATGTCTACGACCCGCCCACCGGCGATTGGACCTATGGCCGCATCACCAATCCTGACCGCCGCCCCTACAAGACCAAGGACGGCTATATCGGCCTGCTGCCCTATTCCGACAAGCAGTGGGAACAGTTCTTCGAACTGGCAGGCCGCCTCGACGAATACAAGAACGATCCGCGCTTCAAGGACTACAAGACGCGCACCCAGCACATTCGCGAGCTCTACGCGATGATCGAGGAAACGACGCAGGCCAAGACCACGCAGGAGTGGCTCGATGTGTTGCAGCCGCTGTCCATTCCCGCGGTGAAGGCGAACCGGCTGGACGATCTGCAGGACGATCCGCATCTCAAGGCGGTCGACTTCTTCGCCCGCTACGAGCACCCCGATGCGGGCGGCTATTTCGCGCTGCGCCCGCCCGTGCGCTTCTCCGAAACGCCGTCCACCATTCGCCGCCATCCGCCGCGCCTCGGTGCGGACACCGAGGAAGTGTTGCGCGAAGCGGGCTTCAGCGATGAAGAAATCGCAAAACTGACACGAAAGGGCGGATAACTTGAGGCCTCGGGCACCGAGGCCCATAATGCCCGCCAACAACAATAATCGAACGATTTGTCAGGATTCCGGGAAGGAGGCGACCCCATGTCCAAAGCTGAGACCGATACGCAATCGGCAACCGTATTCCCCGTCCCCGACGAGTGGAAAAAGAGCGCGCTGGTGGATGAAAAGAAGTACCGGGAAATGTATGACGCGAGCGTCAATGACCCGGAAGGCTTCTGGCGGGAGCACGGACAGCGCATCGACTGGATCAAGCCCTACACCAGGGTGAAGGACACCAGCTACGATCCGCATAATCTGTCGATCAAATGGTTCGAAGACGGCTCGCTCAATGCCGCCACCAACTGCATCGACCGTCATCTTGAAAAGCGCGGCGATCAGGTCGCCATCATCTGGGAAGGCGACGAACCGGACCAGGACAAGAAGATCACCTATCGCGAGCTTCACGAGCATGTCTGCCGCTTCGCCAATGTGCTGAAGGCGCGCAATGTGAAGAAGGGCGACCGCGTCACCATCTACATGCCGATGATCCCCGAAGCGGCCTACGCCATGCTCGCCTGCGCGCGCATCGGCGCAGTGCACTCCGTGGTGTTCGGCGGCTTCTCGCCCGACAGCCTCGCCAATCGCGTGGTCGATTGCGACTCGCGCTGCATCGTCACGGCCGATGAAGGCGTGCGCGGCGGCCGCAAGATCCCGCTGAAAGCGAACACCGACGAAGCACTGAAACAATGCCCCGACGTGGATACGGTCGTCGTGGTGAAACGCACCGGCGGCGATGTGGACATGCAGTCCGGCCGCGACATCTGGTACGAGGAAGAAGCCGCGAAAGTATCGCCCGACTGCCCGCCGGAAGAGATGAACGCGGAAGACCCGCTCTTCATCCTTTACACCTCCGGCTCGACCGGCAAGCCCAAGGGCGTCATGCACACGACCGGCGGCTACATGGTCTATGCGTCGATGACGCATCAATATGTCTTCGACTATCACGACGGTGACATCTACTGGTGCACGGCGGATGTCGGCTGGGTGACGGGCCACAGCTATATCGTCTATGGCCCGCTCGCCAATGGTGCGACGACGCTGATGTTCGAAGGCGTACCGAACTATCCGGACAGCTCGCGCTTCTGGGACGTCTGCGACAAGCACAGCGTCAACATCTTCTACACCGCCCCCACCGCCATCCGCGCGCTGATGCGCGAAGGCGAAGGCCCGGTGAAAAAGACGAGCCGCAAATCGCTGCGCCTGCTGGGCTCGGTCGGCGAGCCGATCAATCCGGAAGCCTGGCTCTGGTATCACAAGGTGGTCGGCGACGAACGCTGCCCCATCGTCGATACCTGGTGGCAGACGGAAACCGGCGGCATCCTCATCACACCGCTGCCCGGCGCGACCGATTTGAAACCCGGCTCCGCCACGCGCCCCTTCTTCGGCGTAAAACCCGTCATCGTCGACCACGAAGGCAACGTGCTGGAAGGCGCGACCGAGGGCAATCTCTGCATCGACGACAGCTGGCCCGGCCAGATGCGCACCGTCTATGGCGATCACGAGCGTTTCGTGAACACCTATTTCATCCAGTATCCGGGCCGCTACTTCACCGGCGACGGCTGTCGCCGCGACGAAGACGGTTATTACTGGATCACGGGCCGCGTGGACGACGTGCTGAACGTCTCCGGCCACCGCATGGGCACGGCGGAAGTGGAAAGCGCGCTGGTCGCCCACCCCAAGGTCGCCGAGGCCGCTGTTGTCGGCTATCCGCACGACCTCAAGGGTCAGGGCATCTACGCCTATGTGACGCTCAATGCCGGCGACGAGCCGACCGAGGAGTTGCGCAAGGAACTGGTGCAGTGGGTCCGCAAGGAAATCGGCCCCATCGCCTCGCCAGATCTCATCCAGTGGGCGCCGGGCCTGCCCAAGACACGCTCCGGCAAGATCATGCGCCGCATCCTGCGCAAGATCGCCGAGGACGATTTCTCCAATCTCGGCGACACCTCGACGCTGGCCGATCCCGGCGTGGTGGACGACCTCATCGACAACCGCCAGAACAAGGCGGACTGAGCGGATCAAGCTCACAAAAAAGGTTTGCGGATGCGGATGAAAGGGCTGCTCATTCGAGCGGCCCTTTTTTCATGACAGAGCCGGCGGGCGCTGAAATACTCGTTTCAGGAAGATGACGGGAAGGGGGAAGCTATGTCATTCAGGGTCGGACTGCTGAGCTCATTGTTTGTGCTGAGCGCAACAGTCGCTGCGCATGCCGGGACTATAGGAATCGACATCCCGGATTCGACGGAGAAAGTCCTGATCGATCTGCCGGAAGGATGGGTCGAAGCCCTCACCGACGAGAAAGCATCCGGCACCAGGCGCACCATCATTCATGAATATGTTCCTGACGGACAGACAGTGTCCGACTGGGAGGAAATGATCACGGTGGTGCTTACGAGGCCGGAAAAGGCGCCCGACGACGAACAGTATGTCAATAACGCGAAGGCGATGACGATAAAGTTCTACCGCGATCTCTGTATCGGACATCCCGAACGAATGATGGTGCCGACAGAAACGCGCAACGGCTATCCGACCGCCCTTTTCTACATGTCCTGCATCGTGCGACCGGAGGCCAAGGCAGCACGCCCAGAACAGGTGAAAAACCTCGAGTCCCTGATCGGCATCTCCATGACCAGTCAAGGCGGCTGGTCACTCCAGGTTCAAAGGGCATGGCATACAAACAAACTGGAGGATGACGGCAAAGCAGGCCTCAAGGGTCCTGACAAGAAGCGCGATGAGTTCGAGGCAGCCCAGGCCGCCATGATGAAATTCGCGCAAGAGGAAGTTGTGATCTGCAATACGGCCGACAGCGCGAAGCCCTGCACGCTACCGGTGCCGCATTAGCCATTGCGCGGGGCCATCGCCCTCCCCATCTGACTGTTTTCGCGAATTCTGTCAGGAACGACAGGATAACGAATTGGCAGATAGCGCGATCCTGATGATCGACACGCATTTCGCCCCCGTGGCGGGTCATGTGAAGCCGGACGGCGACGGCTATATCCTTGACGCGACGGCCTCACTCCGCGAGTAACGGGGAACCGTCATTCGCGAAGGAGCCGCCCTCATGTCCAACAAATCCGACCTGCTCTGGCAGGGCTTTCTCGGCCTCTGGGTTCTCGACCCCGATAGCTGCCAGTACGAACAGGGCGATCCGCCCCGCTCCGGCAGTTACCGCATTGAGGAAACGCCGGATGGCCGCCTCGCCTTTCACATGGAATGGGTGGATGCAGAGGGCGAAGCGCATAAAGCCAGCTTCACCGGCAAGCCCGATGGCAAACCCGAACCTTTCGCCGGTGGCGACCTTGCCGACGCCATGTCGGTGACGCCGGTCTCGGCGCGCGAACTCAACAGCGCCGCCTATATGAAGGGGCGCGAACTGATGATCGCCTCGCGCCAGCTCGACGACACGGGCGGCGCCATGCGCCTCATCCAGGCCGTGCTGCTGCCCGACGGCACCAAGCCGACCAACATCTCCATCTATGTACGGGCGCAGTAGCGGCTATTTGCAGAAACTCCACCGCCCCATCTCCATGTGGAAATGATTGGCGTGGAGCTTGTTGTAGTCGGGGCCCAGCACGCCACGAAATACCTCGCAGGCACCGTCATGTACGCGCGTGAGAAACTTTCCTTCCGGCGTGTCTTTTCCCCAGTCCTTCAGAACACTGATCTTTTTCCCGTCCGCCAGCACGAAGGCCGCGATGTCGATGGCCCGACCCGTCGCGTGATATGAAAGCCGCTGATCGGGATCGTGATTGATATGGCGGCATTGATAAGTGCCGTAGTGGACAATACGAGTGAGCTTCGAGCCGAAAATCTCTTCCGCCGCCGGTTCGGCCACATGCCGCTCCCAGATGAGAAGCGCCGCCATGGTCGCACAGGAAAGTTTGACCCCGCCGCCATAACTCACATCCGAGCGCTCCAGCGTCAGCGCCGTTTCCGCCCCGCACCCTTTATGGTCGGATGTGATGGGCGCGCGCGCAAACTCGACGCGCGAACGCCGCACGGCAGCGATGCAGGCCTCCGGCCGGTGTTCGAGAATGCGCAGCTTGATCGGGGTGGCAAGCGTCGGCGCGTCGGCGATTTCGAGCGGCGAAAAGGGATTGATGCTGTCGGGCAGGTTCCACAAGGCCCAGCCCGCCAGGAACGCCATGCCCGAGAACAGGGCTATCCGCGCGGCGATGGCCCATCGGCTCAACCCGTCCTTGTGCCCCTCCTTCCGCCATCTAGAAATCGGAGATGATCCCCTTCACTTCCCAGTCGCCATAGCGCGCCGGGTCCTTGCCGCCACGCCCGTCGACCTCTTTCGGGGCGGGATTTTCCGCCGCCAGCCGGTCGGCTTCCTTGCGGCGCGCCTCGGCCTCCGCCAGCGCGCGCTGCGCAGCCGGGGACGGCTCCTTTTTCGGCTCGTTTTCCGTCTCTTCGGCGGCGTTACGGGGAGTTTCGGCGCTCATATCCGCTCCGGATCTGCTTGAAGCCCATGATGATTGTCCACATATAGAGCGTGGTTCTCTCGCGCGCCACCCTGCGCCGCAGGAACCCGTCGGACAAACAACGGAGCCATAGACGAACAGATGAATACGCTCAGAACCGGCATGCTGCTGGCCGCCATGACAGCCCTTTTCATGGGCCTCGGCTATCTGATCGGCGGCGGTGCCGGTATGGCCTTCGCGTTCATGCTGGCCGCGGGCATGAACCTCTTTGCCTATTGGAACTCCGACAAGATGGTGCTGCGCATGTACAAAGCGCAGCCCGTGGATGAGCGCACGGCGCCTGAATATGTGCGCCTCGTTCGCCGCCTGGCCGAGAATGCCGGCATTCCCATGCCCGCCACCTATATCGTCGACACGCCCCAGCCCAACGCCTTCGCCACGGGCCGCAATCCCGACCACGCAGCGGTGGCGGCAACGCGCGGCCTCATCGAAATGCTGACGCCCGAAGAGCTCGCCGGTGTCATGGCCCATGAGATCGGGCATATCCGCAATCGCGACACGCTGACCATGACCATCACCGCGACCATCGCAGGCGCGGTTTCCATGCTCGCCAATTTCGCGCTCTTCTTCGGCGGCAATCGAAACGCTGGCGGCATCATCGGCTCGCTGGCGCTGGCGATCCTTGCGCCCATGGCCGCCGGGCTGGTGCAGATGGCGATCAGCCGCACCCGCGAATATTCCGCCGACCAGGCAGGCGCCGAAATTTCCGGCCATCCCATGTGGCTCGCCTCGGCGCTGGAGAAGATCGAGAACTATGCCCACAGGTCACGAAACGACTACGCGGAAGCCAATCCCGCCACGGCGCATATGTTCATCATCAATCCGCTTTCGGGCGAAGGCCGCGACAGCCTCTTCTCCACTCACCCGGCGACCGCGAACCGCGTTGCCGCGCTCAAGAAACTGGCTCAGGACATCAACCGGGCAAACGGCCGCCCTTGGGGATAAGACGCCGCAATGCCGCCAAAACGCAGCGTGAGCCATCCGTAGGCGGAAGGGCCGCTTCCATGCTTCCTTTCGCTCTCCCCTTATGATCTAACCCTGCCATGTCCACACCGACCCGACAGAAAGCGCCGCAGGGCCTCGCACCCCGCGCCGGAGCCGCCGCCTTGCTGCGCGCCGTTCTGCAAAAGCGCCGCCCGCTCGACGAAGCTTTCGCCGAAGAAGCGGCGAGCGGCAGGCTGGCCGCTTGCGAAGCGCGCGACCGTGCCTTTGCCCGCGCCATCGCCGCGACCACGCTGCGCCGCCTCGGCAGCATCGACCACGTGCTGGACGGCCTCCTTGAAAAGCCCCTGCCCGCGCGCGCCGGCCATGTACGCAACATTCTGCGCATCGGACTTGCCGAACTTCTCTTCATGGGCGTCGCACCCCATGCCGCCGTCGGTATGGCCGTGGAAAGCGCAAGCGCCAGCCGCGTTGCCCAGCATTTCAAGGCGCTGGTGAACGCCATTCTCCGGCGCGCGGACCGCGAACGCGACACGCTGCTCACCGGCCTCGACATGGCGCATCTCGACACGCCGGACTGGCTCTTCGAGAGCTGGTCGCGTGCCTATGGCGAGATTACCGCACGCGCCATCGCCGAAGCGCATTATGCCGACCCGCCTCTCGATCTCTCGGTAAAGCACGATCACGAACGCCAGTACTGGGCGGACGAACTCGGTGCGGAGATCCTGCCGACAGGCAGCTTGCGTCTGAGAGAGACGGCACGGGTAGATACGCTGCCGGGCTTCGATCAGGGCGCCTGGTGGGTGCAGGACGCCGCGGCGGCCATCCCTGCGCGCCTGCTCGGCCAGATCGCAGGTGCCGAAGTGCTCGACCTCTGCGCCGCGCCCGGCGGCAAAACGGTGGAACTTGCCGCCATGGGCGCGCGGGTCACCGCGCTCGACCGCTCCAGGGCCCGTCTGGAACGCGTGAGCGAGAACCTTACCCGCGTCAATCTTGCAGCCGAACTGGTCGCCGCCGACGCCGCGCTCTGGCAGCCCAAAAGGCAATGGGCCCGTATCCTCCTCGATGCCCCTTGTTCGGCGACTGGCACCGCGCGCCGCCATCCCGATGTGCTGCGCCTCAAAACACCGGGCGACCGCGACAAGCTCGCCGCCTTGCAGGCCCGCATTCTGGCCCATGCCTCCGGCCTTCTCGCACCGGGCGGCATCCTCGTCTATTGCACCTGCTCGCTGGAAGCCGAAGAAGGCCCGCGCCAGATCGACGCGTTTCTGGCCGGGCGGCCCGGCTTTGCACGCCTGCCCATCCGTGCGTCGGAAGTCGGCGATCTGAGCGCCCTCGTCACGGCGGAAGGCGATATGCGCAGCCTGCCCTGCCATCTAGACGACAGGGGCGGCATGGACGGTTTCTACGCGGCCCGGCTGATCCGGTCTAACTGAAAAGACAATAGATAAAAACAGTATAAGTATAAAAATAATACTTATAGATCGCGTATTTCTCAGCGTGAATTTGATGAAATACACGAGATGTTTTTCCCTCTAATCTTTCAGGATGGAACAAACTATTTCGGTCCCGCAAGTCGAGACCGCCGCACCGCTCTGCCCGGTTTGCGGATCTGACAAGGGAGCACCCATCGGGACCAAATCGGGGTTCCAGCTTCTGTTTTGCCCCGGCTGTGGCATTCGCTATGTCGATCCGATGCCCGGCGTCGCGGAACTCGCCGCCTTTTACAGCAACTACGAAACCACCCCCCACTACATCGGCAAGACCGCCCGCAAACTCACCCGGGCCAGACGCCGCATCCGGCGTTACCGACGCCTGGCGCCCGGCAGGCGTTTTCTCGACCTCGGCTGCAGCATCGGCACGGCGGTCGAGGCCGCCTCGCGTCTGGGATTCGAGGCGTTCGGCAACGATATCGACCCTGAAAGCATTCGTCTGGCCAGAGAGATGTTCCCGAACGGGCGCTACCACGCCGGGCCCGTTTCGGAACTGCCGGACGAATGGGGCAATTTCGACTTCGTCTATTGCGCCGAGGTTATCGAACACCTGACCGACCCGCATGGCTATCTGGCCGCGATGTCGGCCCGCATGAGCCCCGGCGCGATCCTTTATCTGACAACGCCCGACGCCGGCCACCGACACGTCCCGCACAAGTTCGAGCTTTGGAACCAGGTCGTCCCGCCGCATCACCTCATCTTCTTCGACAGGCCCTCGCTGACCGCGCTTCTGACGGCCTATGGGCTGGAGGTCGTCAAGGTCGAGTACTGCCGGAAGCCCGGATTGAAGGTCCTCGCCCGGAATGTCGGCACTACTGCGGCAAAAGACGCGGCAAAAGGCGCCGCGCCCCGCGTTTGGAGAGATCGGCCCAATTTGCTATCTATCCTCTCCAGCCGATGGGGGACAAATGGTAGATAGAGTTCGGGGGACCGCATCATCCGATGTGGCGAGCAAACGCATCGCGGTCTTTTCCGGGCATGACCAGCTCGGCGACGGGCTTTTCAAGCTTCCCTTTGTCCGAAGCCTGCGGGCAAGCTTCCCCGACGCGGAAATCCATTGGGTCTCCGCCTATCAATGCGTCTATGCAGGCGTCCTCGCGCCTCTGGTCGCACCTTTCATCGACCGGGTACACATCATGACGGACCTGTCGCAGCACAAGCGGCAGCTCATCTTCCCGCCACGCATCCCCGGCACGCCCTATGACATCGCGATCGACACACAGACGCTTTTCTGGCGATCGCTGGTAGTGAGGCGTGGCCTCAAGCCGAAATGCTTCATTTCCGCTGCCATGGACTATCGCCTTTCGAGCGTCCAACCCCCCGACGACGACCGCACCAAACCGAGGCACTTCGTCGAACATCTGTTGCGGCTGGCCGAGCTGGCCGCGGGCGAAAACTTCAGGCGCGACGACACGCCCGTCGAAATCCCCGCCGAACTCGACGCGCTGGCAGACACCCTGCTGCCGGGCTCCGGCACAAACGGAGAGGCCTCCCCCTATATCGGCATCGCCCCCGGCTCGGGCGATCCGGCCAAACGCTGGCCGCTGGATCGGTTCATCGCGCTTGCCGGGCATTTCAGGGAACGTGGCTTCCTTCCGGTCTTCATGGTCGGCCCCGGCGAGGCGGACCTGCTGGAGCCGCTAAGGACCGCATTCCCGGATGCTGTTTTTCCGGAACAAGCCCTGCCCCCGGGAAAAAAGCCCGGCCCCCTTCTGGTCGCCGCCCTCGGCCGGCGCATGGCAGGCTCCATCGCAAACGATTCCGGGCTCGGGCATTTGCTGGCCATCTCCGCCAAACCCCTCGTCCTGCTCTATGGCCGCCATACCCCTGCGAAATACGCCCCGCTCGTTCCCGGCCTCAGGTCCGTCTGGGCACAGGAATTCGGAGGTCTCGATCATAAGCTGATACCGCTCGATCGGGTGGAGCACGAGATGGAGGCGGCGCTGGCGCAAACCGGCATGTGCCGGAGCTGACGGGCTTTCTTGCACCGATTCAAGGCGGGTGCTACTGAACGGAGATCAGGCTTTTTGCCGCAAGTCTCCCGTATTTCCGCCACCGAGAATCACATGAGCGCCATCAAGATCGCCCCTTCCATCCTCGCCTCCGATTTCGCCCGTCTGGGCGAGGAAGTAGGCGCCATATGCGAGGCGGGGTGCGACTATGTGCATGTCGATGTGATGGATGGCCATTTCGTACCCAACATCACCATCGGCCCGTCGGTCGTGAAAGCATTGAAGCCGCATTCGACGAAGCCTTTCGACGTGCACCTGATGATCTCGCCGGTCGATCCCTATATCGCGGAATTCGCGGAAGCGGGCGCCGACATCATCACCTTTCATCCCGAAGCGGGCTTCCACCCCCATCGCACCATTCAGTCCATCAAGGCGGCGGGCTGCAAGGCGGGTCTGTCGCTCAACCCGGGCACGCCGCTTGAGATGCTCTGGCCGCTGCTGGGCGATCTCGACCTCGTCCTCGTCATGTCGGTCAATCCGGGCTTCGGCGGACAGAGTTTCATCGAAAGCCAGCTTGCCCGCATCGAAGCCATTCGCAAGCGGATCGATGCCGAGGGCCTCGATATCGAGCTGGAAGTCGATGGCGGCATCAATTTCGAGACGGCCCCCCGCGCGATCGCGGCGGGTGCGAATGTACTGGTCGCAGGGACCGCGACCTTCAAGGGCGGCCCTGCCGCCTATGCGGACAATATCGCGGCCCTGCGCGGCAAGGGTTGAGCGCCCCCTTAAAAGGGCTCTGGCAGGGATGTCATTCGGGACGTTGTTCGATGCGTTACTCGGGACATTTCAGGGAGGCGGTCACGGACGATGGCCGGTGAGAGCGCGAAAAAGGCATCGGCAAAAGGCGGCCCGGTCTCGGGGAACCGGCTGATCGACCTTGCGCTTGCGGCAGCCGGCCGTATCCGCACCGCCGCCATGGATCGCTTCTACGGCACATGGATCTACGGCCAGACGCTGCGCGGGCCCATGCCCGATCACATGCTCCACTACCCTAGGGAGCTGCGCCCCGGTCGCGCCTCGCGCGCCGACGCCATGTTCCAGGGCCGCTGGTTCCTGCCCGGCGGACAAGTCCGCGCGCCGGGCGCTTCCTCGCCATTCGCCGCCGATCCGCCCAGCCTGACATGGGCGGAAGAGCTTCACGGCTTTGCATGGCTCAGGCATTTCTCGGCCGCCAATGTGCAGAACAACGGATCGTCCGCCCGGGAATATGCCCGCAAACTGATGTCGGAATGGATCGAGGTCGAAGGCCGCTGGCACCCGGTCGCGTGGCGGCCCCATGTCATCGGACGGCGCCTCATCTCGCTCGCCTCCAACGGTCCGCTCATCATAGACGGTTCGGAACTCGTCTATCGCTCGACCTTGCTGCGCAACATGGCACGGCAGGCCCGCCACCTGGCCCGTACTGCCCATCGCGCCCCGGAGGGAGCACCCCGCATTACCGCCGCCATGGGCCTCGCCTTTTCCGGCCTCTGCCTGTCGGAAGGCCATCGCCGGCTGGACAAGGGTCTGCGGCTTCTTTGCCGCGAACTCGACCGGCAGATCCTGCCGGATGGCGGTCATGTCAGCCGCAACCCCTCCGCCCAGCTTTCCATCCTGCTCGACCTTCTCATGCTGCGCGACAGCCTGCGCGAACGGCATATGAATGTCCCCAAGCCGATCCGCGACGCCATTGACCGCATGACGCCCATGCTGCGCTTCTTCCGGCAAGGCGACGGCAGGCTCGCCCTTTTCAACGGCTCCAACGAAGGCCCGGAAGGCGCGATCGACGCAGCCCTCGACCGTGACGATACCAAAGGACGGCCTTTCGGTTTCGCGCCCCATTCCGGCTATCAGCGGCTGGCAGCGGGGCCCGCCAATATCGTGGTCGATACGGGCCACCCGCCGCCAGGCCCCTTCAGCCATGACGCCCATGCAGGCTGCCTGTCGCTCGAAATGAGCGCGGGCCGCGCCCGCATGATCGTGAATTGCGGCGCAACCCGTATCCTCGGTCCCGACTGGGAGGCGGCAAGCCGCGCGACGGCGGCCCATTCCACGCTGGTGCTGGCCGACACCTCGTCGGCCCGCATGCTGCGGGGCCGCCTCTCGCGCCGCCTCCTGGGCGCGCGCATCATGGAAGGCCCGACGCGTGTCGAAAATCGCCGCAATGAAAACGAGGCCGGCATCTGGCTCGAGGCCGCCCATGACGGCTATGCCGCCGATTTCGGCCTCATCCATCGCCGCCGCCTCTATCTTTCCGGCTCGGGCGAAGATTTGCGCGGCGAAGACCTGCTGGAACCACTCGGCCGTCCCGTCCGCAAATGGCCCTGGAGCCCCCCCCGCTTCTGGCGCAAGCCGCCGGAAGACCCGCCCTATGCGGTCCGTTTCCACATCCATCCGGATGCGCGCGTCTCGCTCGCCCATGACCGCTCCAACGTGCTGGTGCTGCTGCCCAATGGCGATGGCTGGCAGTTCCGCGCCCGATCGGGCCAGGGCGACTGCGCCATCGACATCGAGGAAAGCGTCTATCTGGGCTCGGGAGACACCACGCGCCGCGCCGAGCAGATCGTCGTTTCCGGCGAGGTTTTCCGGGGAGAAGCCAAGGTGAACTGGGCCTGGCGACGGCTTTCCACCCGCAATGCGGGCAAGGAAAACGAGACCGCCGCCATGCCGGAGCTGCCTGAACTCGCCATGCCTGACGAAGAACCGGAGGAGGGCTGAGCTTCAGCCCGCCTTCGGCTGGAGAACCATCTGGCTCTGCGTGACGACTGCACAAAGCCGCCCATCGCCTCGCGTGACCTTTGTCTGCCAGACCATCAGCTTGCCGCCCTTGTGAAAGGGTTCGCAGGTGGCGGTCGCGACATCACCCACAGGTACAGACGCAAGAAAATTCGTCTTGCTCTCCACCGTGGTCGTTGTCGCCCCCTTCGGCAGGTTCAGGACCGTCGCCACCGCCCCCGCCGTATCGGCCAGCGTCATGATGGCCCCGCCATGCAGGATGTCGGGGAGGGTGCAGTGGCGTTTTTCGACCTTGAGCCGGGCCACGACCTTGTCCGGCCCGGCGGAAACGAGCTCGAGCCCCAGCAAATTGGCAAAGGGCAATGGATGTGCCTGCAGAGAAGCGGCGACCTCTTCAGGCGTGGCAGTTTCGCTCATCTCTGACCTCTTCTCGGGTGGTTCTATCGATCACTCAAAGAGATAGGGCCGCCTTCGGTCCCCTCTAAGGGCCAATCCGGCACAATCGGTTGGGACCACTTGTGGCCCCCGCCCGTCCACCCAGCTTGGAACCGCCCGGGTTTCGTGCTATCGCCCCCGCATCCCGTCACATATTGCCGAGGCATGTCCCATGGTCTCCACCAAGCCCGCCCCCGACGCCGCCGATATCCAGCGCGTGCGCCGCGCCCTGCTGTCCGTTTCCGACAAGACGGGGCTCATCGAATTCGCCACCGCCCTTCACGAGGCGGGCGTGGAACTGATTTCCACCGGCGGCACGGCCAAGGCGATCAAGGATGCGGCGCTGCCGGTGCGCGACGTTGCCGAGGTCACGGACTTCCCGGAAATGATGGATGGCCGGGTCAAGACGCTGCATCCCATGGTGCATGGCGGGCTCCTCGCCGTGCGCGACGACGCCGAACATACGCAGGCCATGGAGAAACACGGCATCGCCGGCATCGACCTTCTCTGCGTCAATCTCTATCCCTTCGAGGCAACCGTTGCGAAGGGCGCGGGCTATGGGGAATGCGTGGAGAATATCGACATCGGCGGACCGGCCATGATCCGCGCCGCGGCGAAGAACCACGCCTATGTCTCCGTCATCGTGGAAGCGTCGGACTATGGCGCGATCGTCGACGAGCTGAAGGAAAAAGGCGGTACCACGCTCGCCACCCGCAAGCGCCTTGCCCACAAGGCCTATGCGCGCACGGCGGCCTATGACGCGGCGATCTCCAACTGGTTCGCAAAGGAACTCGAGAACGACGCGCCGGAATGGCGCGCCTTCGGCGGCGAGCTGAAGCAGACACTGCGCTATGGCGAAAACCCGCATCAGAATGCGGCGTTCTATGTGTCGGGCGACCGGCGTCCGGGCGTGGCCACCGCGACCCAGCTTCAGGGCAAGGAATTGTCCTACAACAACATCAACGACACCGACGCCGCCTTCGAGCTGGTCGGCGAGTTCGACCCGGCCGTAGCGCCCGCCATCGCCATCATCAAGCACGCCAACCCTTGCGGCGTCGCTACGGGAGCCTCGCTCACCGAGGCCTATAAAAAGGCGTTTGCCTGCGACCCGGTTTCCGCATTTGGCGGCATCGTCGCCTCCAACATGCCGCTCACCGGGGAAACGGCCGAAGAGATTGCGAAGATCTTCACCGAAGTCATTATCGCGCCGGACGCGGATGAGGACGCCCGGCGCATCATCGCGGCGAAGAAAAACCTCCGTCTGCTGACTACTGGCGGCCTGCCGGACCCGCGCTCGCCCGGCCTTTTCTACAAATCCGTATCGGGCGGCATGCTGGTCCAGTCCCGCGACAATGGCTGCGTCGACGATCTCGACCTCAAGGTCGTGACCAAGCGCGCGCCCTCGGATCAGGAACTTGCCGACATGCGCTTCGCCTTCAAGGTTTGCAAGCATGTGAAATCGAACGCCATCATCTATGTGAAGAACGGCGCCACCGTCGGCATCGGCGCGGGCCAGATGAGCCGCGTGGATTCAGCCCGCATCGCAGCCCGCAAAGCGGAAGACGCAGCGCAAGCCGCAGGCGAGAGCAAGCCCGCCACCATCGGATCGGTCGTCGCCTCCGACGCCTTCTTCCCCTTCGCCGACGGCCTTCTATCGGCGGCCGAAGCCGGCGCCACGGCAGTCATCCAGCCCGGCGGCTCCATGCGCGACGAGGAAGTCATCGCCGCGGCTGACGAAAAAGGCCTCGCGATGGTCGTCGCCGGCATGCGGCACTTCCGTCATTAAAAAGACGAAGTAGCCTTACAGTCTCAGATCCCCCGGGCGATGCTCGGGGGATTTTGCTTTGAAGGAGGAGAAGCCCATGATCGTCACCACCACACCGACCGTCGAAGGCCGCAATGTCACCGACTATAAGGGACTCGTCTCGGGCGAAGCCGTGATCGGCGCGAATGTATTTCGCGATGTCTTTGCCTCCATCCGCGATTTCGTCGGCGGCCGCTCGGGCTCCTATGAGAAGGTGCTGAAATCGGCCCGCGACGAAGCCATGCGCGACATGATGGAAGATGCCGCCCGGCTGGGCGCCGACGCGATCATCGGCGTCGATCTGGACTATGAGGTCGTCGGCCAGTCCGGCTCCATGTTGATCTGCATCGCCTCGGGCACAGCGGTCACGCTGGGCTAAAGGCTCAAATCGCTCATAACCCGTCACCCCGGACTTGATCCGGGGTCCATGGAGAGATGGTTATGGATTCCGGGTCAAGCCCGGAATGACGACTTTGCAGTTGAACCTCACGTCAATGCACGACGGCGCTGGCGCGTTCTTCCTTCACGAAGAGCAGCAGCACGAGGCCGGTCAGGATCAGCGGGATCGCGACCATCAGACCAAAGCGCTGGTTCTGCGTCAGTTCCGTCACAATGCCGATGAAAAGCGGGGCGATCCATGCCGTCGCCTTCCCGCATAGCGCGAAGAGACCGAAAAACTCCGTCATCATCTCCTTGGGCGAGATGCGCGCCATCATGGTGCGGCTCGACGCAATGACCGGCCCCACCATCAGCCCGAAGAGCGCGATCATCACCAGGAAGAGCTGCTGCGGCAATGTGGAGAAGGCCGCCGCATCCTCAGGCACCGGCACGGTGATGAAATAGAAAATCCGGTCCCTGTCGAAGGACAGGATGACGGCGAAGAACACCACCACGCCGATGATCGCCCAGACCAGCGTGCGCTTCGACCCGATCTTGAGGTCGACCCAGCCGCCAACGAATCCGCCCAGCGCCGCGAAGAGCGTGACCCAGACACCGTAGATCGCCATCTGCATCGCGCCCCATTGGAAAATGGACGCAGCCAGAATACCGCCGAACACGAAGATCGCCGTCATACCGTCGTAGAACAGCATGCGCGCCAGCAGATAAAGACCGACATTGCGGAAATGGCGTACCGATTTGAGCGTCTCCCAAAGCCGTATGAGCCCAGCCTTCGCCGCCTCGCGCCGCCCAAGACCCTTGGTCACCTGATCGGGCACCATGAAGAGGAGCGGCAGCATGAAGATGACGAACCATGCGCCCGAGATCGGCCCGACGATGCGGTCCGTCTCATGCGCGGCCTTGGACAATCCGAAAAGCGGTTCGGCCGGAATGAAGGATGCGCTCACCTCGCCCGGCAACTGGAAAAAGATCAGCACAAGAATAAGCGCAAAAATCGCCGCAAGCTGACCCATGCCGATGCCGATACCCGACAAAAGACCGATGCGACGATCGGATGCGATGGTGGGCAGCATGGCATTGGCAAAGATGATGGCGAATTCCATCCCCACCGCCGCGACGATGAGCGACACCATGACATGGAAAAGCGGCTCGCCCGGTATCGCGAACCAGAGGCCGAAACAGCCCGTCGCGCACATCAGCATGGACGCAACGATCCAGGGTTTGCGCGGTCCGGCCGCATCCGCCATTGCGCCAAGAAGCGGGCTCATAAGTGCGATGGTGACGCCGGCAATCGCCTGCACATATCCCCAATAGGCCTGCCCCTCGACCGGGTTGGCAGCAAGCACATTGGTGAAGAAGGGCGGAAAGAGAAAGATCGTGATGAGCGAGAAATATGTCTGGTTCGCCCATTCATAGAGAACCCAGGCGCCTTGCGCCCAGTTGGAGGCCGGTTCCTTGCCGCCGGTGTCGTGCGGCGGCTGCCATTGGGGCACGGCCCCCTCGATGATCTCACTCACTACTCTGCTGCCTCCGCCCGTTCTTCCTTCACGAAGAGAACGAGCCCCAGTCCGACACCGAGAAGCAGCAGAACGGAGGCAAAGCCGACCCGCTGGCTCTGGAAGAAGGACGTTGTGAACCCCACAACCGCCGGCCCGAGAAAGGCCGTCGCCGTGCCCGATAGCGCATAGAGACCGAAAAACTCCGACATTTTCGTTGCAGGGGCAAGTCGCGCCAGCATGGTCCGGCTATTGGCATAGGCCGCGGTAATGAAAATCGCGATCAGAACGACCACCATCACATAGAGAAGTTCGGGAACAGTGGCGAAGAAAGGCAGGTCCCAGACTTTCGGTGCATTGGGATCCCAGGGAAAGAAAAAGAAGAGCTCCGTCGGCGTAATGGAAACGGCAAGCAGCAGACCCAGAGACGTGCCGCCGATGGAAATGAGGATCGCAGCCTTCGACCCGAACGTGTCGTCGAGCCAGCCGCCGAAGAACCCGCCGCCGACCGCGAAGATCGACAGCACGATGCCGTAGATCGTCAGCGTCAGCGCATCCCAGTGAAAGATGCCCGCCGCATAGACACCGCCGAAAATGAGAATGGCCGTCTGCCCGTCATTGTAGAACATCCGGGCGATGAGATAGGTCGCCACATTGCGGTAATGCTTGAGCTGACGCACCGTCTTGATAACGCGCGTGCCGCCCTGCCGGATACTGTCCACCAGACCCGGGCGCGCCTCGCGCGGCCTGTCGGGTGTGAAGAACATCAGCGGCAACGTGAAGAAGAAGAGCCACAAACCTGCAATCGGACCGGCAATACGGCTGTTCTGAAATGTGCTGACATCGATACCGAACAGCGCATGGTCGGGGATGAACCCCCAACTCACCCGGCCCGGCAGCATGAAGGCATAGAGCATGAAGCAGAGGATCAGCAGCCCGCCCGCATTGCCCAGCGCCAGCCCCAGACCTGAAAGAAACCCGATCCGCTCGTTCGGCGCGACCGACGGCAGCATGGAATTGTGGAAGACTTCCGAAAAGGCAAAAGCCACCGAGACGATCACGATCAGCGCCGCAATCGTCGAAATGGACAGACCTTCCGGCCCGGGCATCGCCCACCAGAGCGCGAAAGTGGCCGGGGCCATGATCCCGACAAAGACGGCAAGCCAGGGCTTGCGCCGTCCGCCCGAATCCGCGATCGCACCGAGAACCGGTGCCAGGCAGGCGATAACGAACCCGGCAATGGAGTTGATATTGCCCCATATGGCCTGACCCTTTACCGGGTCGCCCACCACCACATTGGTGAAATAGGGGGAGAAAATGTAGATGGTGATGAGGAGGACGTAGGGATTGCGGGCCCATTCGAAGACGGCCCAGCTCACCTGGCCCTTCTTGTCCGCCGCCCTGTCGCCCGTCGCGGAGAGCGGATGCCCGTCATGATCGGCGCCTGCTGAAAAAGACTCCGCCCCTTGCGCGCCCGCTTCTACGGCAGGGCCCGCTTCCTTCGCAAAATCGACCAAATTATCCTCCCGTTCCGCTCGCCTTTACCGGGAGCGGCCCAATTTTTTCGTAATTGGAGCATGAAAGGAGGACAGGGAAAAGTTATTCGGCCGTAACGTCGGACGGGCCCGCCTAGGCCGCCTGCCCGCAGCACTTCTTGTATTTTTTGCCCGACCCGCAGGAGCAGGGATCGTTGCGGCCGATCTTTTCGACCTTGCGCGGACGCGCGCCCATGATGCCGTCCACATACCACCAGCGCCCGTCCTGCTTGCGGAAGGTCGCCGTCTCGTGATGGACGCGGTCCTGATTGTCCGCCTGGAAATGCGCTACGAATTCGACGACGCCATCCTCATCCTGCTCGCTGCCGGCTTCCGCATAGCGCACCTCAAGCCCTGTCCAGAGGCTGGACTTCGCCCATTCCAGCGCGGCCTCGCGGTCGAAATCCTCCCGCGTGCCGGGCAGCAGGGTCTCTTCCAGATAATCGGCATTATGCGTGGCAAAGGCCGTATAGCGCGAGCGCATCAGCGCCTCGGCCGTCGGCGGCAGCGCCGCGCCGGAAAGGAAAGGACCGCAGCATTCGCCGAAAATCTTGCCGGAACGGCAGGGGCAGGCATCGGTATCGGAAATCATCGGGGCGTGGCCTCGGCAGGTAGGTGCGATGGATCGGCCATCCTCATAAGGCCCGGCGTGAAAAAATGCAAAACCCGGGATCAGGCCGTTTCGCGCAGGCTTCGCCGCACGGCGAGCCAGAGCGCGGCCAGCAGCAGCGGAAATCCAAGTTGCAGATGGGTCGCGTTGGCAAGAAAGCTGGTCAGCGGCGGGATCAGCACCAGCGCCAGCAGCCACAGCTTTTCGCCTCGCGAGGCCCCGTTCACCGCCATGTCGCTCGCGATAATCGCCAGCGGTACCGCCAGCAGCGCCATCTCGTAATCGAAGAGATAGGGCGGCACGAGCAGGCTCGCCGATACGAGCACCGCCCAGCTGGCTCTTGTCATGCCGATGCGCCGCCAGACGATGACGACAACCGTCGCGGCGCCCAGCGCCGCCAGTGCCTGCAGGGCATAGGCCGTATCCGCGCCCACCCCCAGATAGCGGAAAAAGACCCATGCGCTCGGCATCTTCGCCCAGGGCAGCAACCCGTCCTCGAAAATCGTCCGGACCAATTCCAGATTGCCGAAAAAGACCTGCCAGAGGCCGAAACCGAAGATCGCGGTGGCCAGCCCGCAAAAGCCGAGCGTCGCCACAGCGGCGGCAAAAAAGATACGCCACTGCCCGGCGGCAATGAGAGCGAATGGAATGAGCAGACCGAATTGCGGCTTGAAGGCCAGAAGCCCGATAAAGAGGCCCGCCCAGAGGGCACCCCGCGCGCGCCTTTCGCTCGCCAGCGCCGCGCCCGCGAATAGCGCGGCCGAATAGAGCGAGTTCTGCCCGTGATAAAGGCAGAGCAGCGTCGCCGGAAAAGCCGCCAGCAACCAGTAGGGGGTCGGCTGGTTGAGCAATGGGCGGCAGGCATAGAGATAGGCGCCGAAACCCAGCGCGGTGAAAACGAAGAAGGAAAGCGCATAAGGCAGCAGGGCCAAGGGCGCGACGAGAAGCTGGAAGGTCGGCGGATAGTGCCACAGATAGGCGGCCTGCGTGGCCGGGACCGCCTTCTGCTGCGCTTCATGCGCCTGATCCATATCGAAAGCAGCCTCGGGCCGTCCGTCGAGCGTCAGCTCCGACGCGCCCCAGAAAGTGATGAAGTCATACCCCAGCGGGCGGTCCTTCAGATCGAGCCCGTCATGCGAGGTGACCACCAGCAGGATCGCGGACAGGAGAAAGATCCCCAGGACGATGCGCGGATAGTTGCGCATCCGCTCCAGGTCGAAAAGAGCGGGCGCGGAGACCGCCGCCTCCTCGATTTCCTGCTGCGCGGGCGCTGTGGACATGGACATTCCCGGATCTGTCGCTCGGTCCGGCCAAGCATAGGAACCCAAACTTAAGGGAGACTTACACGAAGTCTGAGATGCGGCAGGATATACCAGACCGCGCCGACTGCGGAGCCTGCCGACAGGACGAACCCGATGAGCACCATCAATCCGTCCGTCGCCGCCATACCTGCGAGTGCTCGGGTCGATAGGGCGGCAATATGGCGAAGGACCCAGACGCAGCGTCATCAAATGCTTGCGCGGGACGCCGTTACCCCGCGCCGACTTAACGCTTGCCGCCCCCGTCGCTTCGGTCTAACCGGTCGGGCAAGCAATGAAACCTGAGGACCTGAAAATGACGGAACGGGCACGCGCACTGGTCGCCGCTGTGGAGACATTCATTCGCGAAGAAGTGATCCCCTTCGAGAAGGATCCGCGCAATGGCGGGCATGGCCCGACCGACGATCTCGCCAATGAGCTGAAGGCGAAGGCCCGCGCGGCGGGCCTGATCGCACCGCATGTCGGCGAGGAATGGGGCGGTCTCGGCCTCACCCATTCCGAAATCGCGCTCGTCTTCCGTGCTGCCGGCTATTCGCCGCTCGGCCCCATCGCGCTCAATTGCATGGCGCCCGACGAAGGCAATATGCACCTGCTGGAAAAGGTCGCCTCCACCGAACAGAAGGAACGCTATCTGCGCCCGCTCGCCGCCGGCGAAACGCGCTCCGCCTTCCTGATGACCGAACCCGATGGCGGGGCCGGCTCCGATCCGTCCATGATGAAGACGGTCGCGAAGCAGGACGGCAATCACTGGGTGGTGAACGGGCGCAAATCGTTCATCACCGGCGGCGAGGGCGCAACGGCGGCCATCATCATGGCGAAAACGGATGAAGGCGCGACACTGTTCCTTGCCGACATGAAGACGCCGGGCATCCGCATCGAACGCATTCTCGACACGCTGGACAGCTCCATGCCCGGCGGCCATGCCGTGGTGGCGCTCGACAATGTGCGCCTCACCTCCGACCAGATCCTCGGCGAGGCGCATCAGGGCTTCAAATATGCGCAGGTGCGGCTTGCGCCCGCCCGCCTCACCCATTGCATGCGCTGGTGGGGTACGGCGAACCGCGCCCATGACATCGCCGCCGACTATGCGTGCAAGCGCCACGCTTTCGGCAAGCCGATCATCGATCATGAGGGCGTCGGCTATCAGCTCGCCGATAACAAGATCGACCTCAAACAGGCCGAACTGATGATCGACTGGTGCGCGGGCGTCCTCGACACAGGCGCGCAAGGCACGGAAGAAAGCTCCATGGCCAAAGTCGCCGTCTCCGAAGCGCTCTGGCGCGTCGCTGATCGTTGCGTGCAGGTAATGGGCGGCACGGGCGTCACCCGCGACACGGTCGTCGAACAGGCCTTCCGCGAAATCCGTGCCTTCCGCATCTATGACGGCCCCAGCGAAGTGCATCGCTGGAGCCTCGCCAAACGCATCAAAAAGCAGTATTCGCGGTGAGACGACCGTGGCTGGGGCTCAAAAGCCTCGGAAATCCTGGTGATTTCGCCACATCATCGTTCTCGTCAATGCTTTTCATGCAAATAATGTCTTTTTTACACATTACTGCCCGGGTCTATGACTCAAGGCATGATGCAGACCCTCGACCCATCGCCGCTTGCGGAAACGACTTCCGTCTCTCCGGTAACGCTGGAAAGCCTCGCCGGCGTCTGGAAGCGGACGCTGCTCGTCGAAGCCGACGGCAGCCGCGATGACACCAGCACCGTCTACTGGCTCCAGCTCGGCTCGATCTGCGGCGATATCCGCCTGACGGCCGACCGCGCGGCAAACGGCACGTCCGCCTTTGCCGGGTCCCTGAGCGAGCGCGACGGCATCTTCCGCTGGAGCCCGGAAATCGCCCAGGGCATTCCCGCCGACGCCGACCCCGATGAGGGCACCCTCAAATGGGAGGGCGGCATATTGCGCGAAGACGGCGTGCGCCGCCCCTATCTCGAGCACTGGCAGTGCGCAGCAACGCCTTCCCCTGAGGATTACGCGCTGCGCTTCCACGACGACCGCGAATGCCTGGACGGCTATCTCATTCGCATCGCCGACTTCGGGTTCTACGCCTGTCGGCCAAGGAGCGGCGCCTCCCCTTGTTTCGCGCTCCTGCGGGCAACGGCCAAGGGGTGGGCCGTCGCGGAGGCACTCTCCGAAACCCTCCATCCCGGTCAGCCTTTCGTCTGGCCCGAGATCGCCCGCACCATTGCGAGCGCGCCCGGCCTGGCGGGCTGCAAATTCGGCGAGAGCAGCGTCGTCACCTTCGAGCGAATGCCTGTCCGCAACGAGGTGGCGCCATGATGGCCTTCCGGGAAATTCCACTCGTCGACATTTCCGGTCTTGGCGATACCGACGCCGCGCGCCATGCCAAAACGGTCGAGGATATCCGCAAGGCGGCATCGCAAGTCGGCTTCCTCTATGTGAGCGGCCACGGCATCCCTGCGGAAACCATTGCCCGCCTGCGCGCCGCCACCGAAGCCTTCTTCGCGCGCCCGCAGGACGAAAAGATGAAGGTCTATATCGGCAACTCGCGAAATCATCGCGGCTATGTGCCGGAAGGCGAGGAAGTCTTCTATGGCGGCAGCAAGGACAAGAAGGAAGCCTTCGACCTTTCTATCGACCTGCCTGCGGACGACCCGGATTATGTAAGCGGCAATCCGCTTCTCGGCCCCAATCAATGGCCGGAAGACATGCCCGAATTCCACGATGCCGTTTCCGCCTATTACGACGCAATCTTCGCGCTCGGCCATCGCCTGCTGCACGGTTTTGCCGAAGCGCTGGGGCTCGAGCCGACGGCACTCGACGAATATTTCGCCAAGCCGCCATCGCAGCTTCGCCTCATTCACTATCCTTACGATCCCGCTCCCGATGTTCAGGGCATAGGCGCGCATACCGATTATGAGGTTTTCACCCTGCTGCTGCCGACCGCACCGGGACTGGAAGTGATGAACGGCAAGGGCGAGTGGATCGACGCCCCGCCCGTCGAAGGAGCGTTCGTCGTCAATATCGGCGACATGCTGGAAGTCTGGTCGAACGGCGTCTTCACCGCCACCTCGCATCGCGTGCGCAAGGTGCAGGAGGAACGCTATTCCTTCCCGCTCTTCTTTTCCTGCGACTACTGGACGAAGGTGGAACCGCTTCCCGCCTTTGTCTCAGCTGAGCGTCCGGCGGCCTATCCGCCCGTCATCGCGGGCGAGCATCTCCATGCACAGACCGTTCAGACTTTCACCTATCTGAAGGAACGTCTCGCCCGCGGCGAGATCGACATGCCGGAAGGAAGCCTCGGTCTTTCCTCCTTCGGGCGCGAAGCCCGTGTGAGGGGTACATGACAGCAGAACCGGTCCTCGAAACATCCGTCCAGCCCCGACGCAGGTCTTCCCCGATGCCGAAAAGGAGCTTGTTCGAGATCTACGGGACGATCTCCCGCCGGCGCAGATTTGTGCTTGGCGTTCTGGGCGCAGGCGCCTTTCTGCTCTGCTGGCAACTGACATCCGTACTGGGGCTGACGTCGCCCCGGCTTCTGCCTCCCCCCCTTCAGGTCGGCAGCGCACTCATCGACTTGCTGGCGCACGGCTTCGCCGACGATGTGATGGTGAGCATCTACCGCATCGCTCTGAGTTTTCTGGTCGCCACCGCGATCGCCTATCCGCTGGGGCTGCTCATCGGCACGCTGGCCGCGGTCTCCGCATTCTTTTCGCCGGTCGTTTCCGCCTTCCGCTATCTGCCCGCGCCCGCCTTCGTCCCGCTTCTCCTGATGTGGTTCGGCCCGGGCGACGAACAGAAGATCGCGCTTCTCTTCCTCGGCGTAATCTGGTTCCTCATCACCATCATCGCAGACCATGTGCGCAGCGTGCCCCGCGAACTCGTGGAGTCCGCCCGCACGCTCGGCGCCAACACACCTCTCGTCTTTCTACGGATTATTGCGCCCGCCTCGCTGCCCCGCGTCTGGGATGGATTGCGCCAGATGCTGGCGGTGAGCTGGACCTATCTCGTCATCGCCGAAATCGTCGCCGCCACAGACGGCATCGGCGCGATGATGATGCGCGCCCAGCGCTTCGTGCGCGTCGACGACGTCATGGCAGGCATCCTGACCATCGGCGTGCTGGGCGTCATCTTCGATCTTCTCTTCCGCTTCGCCGGAAACATCCTGTTCCCCTATGAACGCTTCGAGCGGGAACGCAACTGAGCGGCGGACGAGTACCCGCCGAGCAAGGAGTATGATTATGACTTACTCGATCAGGGGCTATATGCCGGGCCGAGCTTTTCGGCTGGGTATGACCGTCGCCCTGCTGGCGGTCTTCGCCGCCTCCGGCATCGCCCGCGCCGCCGAACCCGTCACGGCGCGCGTGTCGCTCTTTTCCTGGCCGGGCTATGCCTTCTGGTATGTCGCCAAGGAAAAGAACCTCGTTCCCGAGGTCAATCTCGACATTCAGATCATCGAGGACCCCTATCAGAGCTTCGCGCTGATGTCGGCGGGCAAACTCGATGTTGCATCCAGCACGGCGGAATATGCGCCGCTGGCCTCCGCCGAGGGCAACCCGGTGCGCCTCGTCGCCAACACCAACCCCTCCTGGGGTACGGACAAGATCATCGTCCGCCCCGAGATCAAATCTGCCGCCGACCTGAAGGGCAAGAGCGTCGCCGTGCTCGAAGGCGGTCTCACCCAGATCTATATGGGCATCTGGCTTGAAAACAACGGCGTCTCCATCAAGGACGTGAAATTCGTCAACCTCGTCATGGACAGCGCCATGGCCGCCATGCTGAGCGGCCAGGTTGCCGGCGGCGAGTTCTGGGAGCCCTATGGCCGGAACGTGCTGGAGAACCTGCCGGGCGCCAAGGTGATGGCGAACTCCGCCACGCCCTATTGGTCGAAGACGAGCCTGCTGGGCGACGCGATGTATATGCGCGAAGGCTTCATCGAGCAAAAGAACGGCGCTGCCGCGCTCGCCATGAAGGCCTATTTCGCCGGCGTGAAGTACTGGCGCGAGCATCCGACGGAGTCGAACAAGATCATCGCCAAGGCATTGGGCTACACCGTTGCCGACGTGGAAGCGATCATCGGCGCGGACGGCAAGCCGCTTAAGGGCGGCATCGTGGTCTATGGCCTGAAGGATGCCGGCCAGTTCATGGGCGTCATCGACGGCGACCCGACCATGGCCAATCTCGGCCAGACCCATGGTCAGATCAAAGACCATTTCGACCTCACTGCCGACTGGTGGGTGAAGTTCGGCCTGATCGACAAGAAGCCTCCCTTCGAGGGCGGCGTCTCGTTGAAGCCGATGCAGGAACTCGTCGCCTCCGGCTACACCGCCGACTGACGCGAAACATTGCCGGGGGGCAGCAGTCGCCCCTCTCGCGGCCCTCCGTTTGACGAGCACGGAGCCCGCGGGAGGGGCGTTCTTGTGCTAGGGTCGGGGAACGGGATATGCCGCGATGAAGAGCCCCATGACCCCTCACGACCTGCTTTGGCGCCGCCTGGACTGGAACCTGATGCGGCTCTTTCACGAAATCGTCCAGCATGGCGGTGTGAGTGCCGCCGCCCGCGCGCTGGGCCGCCAGCAGCCCGCCACCAGCCAGGCCCTCTCCCGCCTTGAAGACCAGCTCGGCGTTCAGCTATGCGAGCGAGGCCCCGGCGGGTTTTCGCTGACGCCGGAGGGCCGGATCATTTTCGACATCTCGTCTGAGATGGTGGAGCTGATGCGCCAGGCGCCCGACCTGCTGACACAGGCCGCGGGCAGCGTGCGCGGTCATCTGCGCATCGCGATCATGTCGAGCATCCGCGACCGCGAGTTCGACCAGATCCTCGCCGCCATGGCGCGCCGCCACCCGCTGCTGGAAGTCTCGATCGACCTCGCACCCTGGCAGAGCATTCTCGATGCGGTCCGTACGGGCGAGGCGGATGCGGGCATTGCCTATGTGCAGATCCTCGATTCCGTACTCGCCTATGAGCCGCTCTTCAGCGAAACGCAGCAGCTCTATTGCAGCGCGAACCACGCGCTGTTCGGCCAGAGCTTCGACAATCCGCGCGCGTTGGCCGACGAGCATTTCTTCCTGACGGGCCGCGACGAGCCGGTGGAGCTGATGAATTTCCGCCGCCAGTTCGGCCTCGGTAAAAATGCGCGCGGCGGCTCGGAGGATCTGGGCGAGTTGAAACGCCTGATCCTCACAGGCGCAGCCATCGGCTTCCTGCCGACCTGCATCGTGGAGGACGAGGTCAGACGCCGCGAGCTATGGCCGCTGCTGTCCTACCGCCCGCTGCCAAGCTACCCGGTCTATCTCGTCACGCGGCCTGCGAAGACACGCCCCCTCCCCGCCCAGCTATTGCTGGACGAGGCGCGCCGCCGTCTCACGGCGAAGAAGGGGGAGTGAGGCGGATCATTGCTCTTTCCTTTTCGCCTTTTCCCTTGAAACGGATCGCACCATTTTACCGAACGCACGGTCGCGGGCCCGCCGCTCCGAAAGCGTTTCGCTATTGTAGGCTTCCTCGGCTGCGAGTTTCCGCCAGCGGTTGAAGCGCGCCATATCCAGCGTCCCCGCATCGAGAGCGGCCTGCACGGCACAGCCCGGCTCGGCGTCATGCGCGCAATCGGAAAAGCGGCACTGCCGCGACAGCGCAACGATGTCTTCGAAAACCTCTTCGACCCCCGCAGCCGCCTCGGTCAGTTGCAGTTCGCGCATGCCGGGCGTGTCGAGCAGCCATCCGCCCTTCTCCAGTCGGCGCAGCGACCGAGCCGTTGTCGTATGCCGCCCCTTGTCGTCGTCATCGCGGATCGCCTGCGTCGCGATATCGCCGGCCCCCGTCAGCGTGCCGACAAGCGTCGACTTGCCGACACCGGAGGAACCCAGCAGAGCTACCGTCTGGCCTACGCCGCACCATGCAGCGATCCCGGCAACGCTTTCAGGATCGCGCGCATTGACGGTCTCGACCATCAGCCCCGGCATGAGGCTGCGGGCCGCCCTGGCATAGTCTTCCGGCGCATCGGCCAGATCCGCCTTGGTCAACACCACGACAGGCGTAACGCCTGCTTCCCGTGCCAGCACGAGATAGCGCTCCAGCCGCGCGACATTGAAGTCCTGATTGCAGGACGAAACGATGAAGAGCGTATCGATATTGGCCGCGATGAGTTGCAGCTTGCGCCCCGTACCGGGCGCTCGCCTCTTGAACAGGCTCGTCCGGCTCAGGATGCGGTCAGGCCGAAACGTGTCGCGATCGACAAGCAGCCAATCGCCCACCGTCGGATATTCCTCTTCCGAGAGGGCGTTCGGCATATGGGAGGGGATCGTCATCTCGAACCCGTCTCCTGCCACGGCAAGCTGTCCGCGATGGACCGCCATAACGCGCACGGGAAGAAAGCGGGACAGGTCTTCGATTGTGTTTTGAGATTGAAAGAAAGGCGTCCAGCCGAGTTCGGCCAGATCGGCATTTTGCGATGTCATTGTTGTTCACCAGCTGTCTTGGAGACGCACCCATGGGTGCGAAAAGCACAGAAAAGGCTCGCGCGCGCTCAGGCACCCTCGCCGAGGCTGGCTTCGGCCGGTGAATAGTGAGTCCGCGCAGAACAATTTCTGCGCCTAAACAGGCCCCTTTACGGAACCGGATAGCTCACGCGACCGTTCCAGCCATTCTGGAAACAACGACAATCACAAAATATTCCTTTTCTTCCGGGGTTCGATCTTATGAACGTAGGTACTGCGCACGGCCCCGACAAGCCCGCGACAGAGCCCCGGACACACCCAACGGTGGTCCGGTGAAACGAATTAAGTTTTCGAGAGAGGAAAACTGGAGCGGGCGATGAGATTCGAACTCACGACCCCAACCTTGGCAAGGTTGTGCTCTACCCCTGAGCTACGCCCGCATCCGGGTCAGGCAAAATCCGGCGGAACCGGCTGCCTGTGAGGGCGGTTTTATGACCTATCGCTTGAACCAATGCAAGGGCCAAAAAGAGGCCCGGCGACAATTTTGCGACCGAATCCGCCGCCTCGACGCCCTCGAGCGCCTTCCCGGGCCGCCTGTTGCGCCCGCGCCCCCTTTCGCTCGCCCGCGCTTCTCGCTAAACCATGAGCTAAATCATTGTTTTCGCATGGCCTCGCCCCATCTTTTAGGGAGCAAGGTCAGGATGGAAAGGCCGGAGAAACATGGACCCCATTATCGGCAACGGAAACGCGGGCGCCTCCCCCCTGGGTAGCGGGGGCGGCAATGGCGGCGCAGGCGGCGCGGATGGCGACCTCATCAAGGAAACCACCACGCAGAACTTCATGGCCGATGTCGTCGAGGCCTCCAAACAGGTGCCCGTGCTGGTGGATTTCTGGGCACCCTGGTGCGGCCCCTGCAAGCAGCTCACGCCCATCCTCGAAAAGGTGGTGCGCGAGGCGCGCGGCGCGGTGAAGCTCGTAAAGATGAATATCGACGACCACCCGGAAGTCGCCCAGCAGCTTCGCGTGCAGTCGATCCCCGCCGTCTATGCCTTCCGCGACGGCCAGCCGGTGGACGGCTTCATGGGCGCGATCCCGGAAAGCCAGCTCAAGGAATTCATCAAGGGCCTCGGCGCGCCCGAGCCCGGCCCCACCCAGACCGACCAGCTCGTCACGCTCGGCAAGGCCGCCTTCGAAGGCGGCGATCTGAACCGGGCCGCCCAGGCCTTTGCCGAGGTCATACAGCAGGAGCCGGGCCACCCGGCCGCCGTCTCCGGCCTTGCGCAGTGCTATATCGCCAATGGCGATCTGGAGCGCGCCCGCCAGACACTGGCGCTCATCCGGCCCGACGCGACCAATGATCCCGATTACAAATCCGCGCAGGCCGCCCTCTCGCTGGCCCAGAAAGCGGATGAAGCAGGCGACACGGCCGAGCTGGAGGCGAAACTCGCCGAAAACCCGAAAGACCATCAGGCCCGCTTCGACCTTGCCCTCGCGCTCAATGGACGCGGCGACCGGGAAGGCGCGGTGGAACAACTTCTCAATATCATCGAGGTGGAGAGGGGCTGGAACGACGAGGCCGCCCGCAAGCAGCTTCTGGAATTCTTTGACGCCTATGGCCCGACCGACGAGGCAACGCTTGCCGGCCGCCGCCGCCTTTCTTCCATCCTGTTCAGCTGAACGACCGGCCAGCCAGCAAAGGACGCATTTTGGGACTCACCGACCGATACCGATCCCTTGAGGACCTGCCCTCGGTAGTCCCCGTCTTTCCGCTGGCCGGCGCGCTGCTGCTGCCGCGCGGGCAATTGCCGTTGAATATCTTCGAACCGCGCTATCTGCAGATGGTGGACGACGCCATGCGCGGCGAGCGCATCATCGGCATGGTCCAGCCCGAGCCGGAATCGGAAGATGTGATCCGCCCCTCCGACAATCCGCCGCTGCTGAAAGTGGGCTGCGCGGGCCGCATCACCTCCTATGCCGAAACGCCGGACGGGCGGCTGGTCATCACACTGACCGGCATTTCCCGTTTCAGCATCGTCAGGGAACTCGACGCGATGACGCCCTACCGGCAATGCGAGGTCGCGTGGGACGAGTATGTCGACGACCTCACCCCCGGCCGGGGCGAGGAGGAGGTGAGCCGCGAGCGCCTCATCGAAGTGCTGAAACAATATCTGGACGTCTATGAGCTTCAGGCGGACTGGCGCGCCATCAAGGCGTCGTCGAACGAGAACCTCGTAAACTCGCTGTGCACCATCAGCCCCTACGGGCCGAAGGAAAAACAGGCGCTGCTGGAGGCCCGGACCCTGGAAGACCGCAACCAGATGCTGATCGCCCTCACCGAGGTGGCTCTCCAGGGGTCGGATAACGGCAACACCGTTCAGTAATTTCTCCCCGCATGGGTTTCATGGCATAAGGGCGCGCGAAAAACCGCCCGCCAAAAAGGAAACAGGATGAGCGAGAACACAGAAACCGCCCCGCGCGGCGCCCGGCCGGAAGTGGATCCGAAACTGCTGGAAATTCTGGTCTGCCCGCTGACCAAATCCACGCTCACCTATGACCGCGAAAAGCAGGAACTGATCTCGGAAAAAGCGAAGCTCGCCTTCCCGATCCGCGACGGCATTCCGATCATGCTGGTGGACGAAGCCCGCGCGCTGGACGACTAAGCCCCATGGCCGACGCGTCCCCGGCCCCGTGGCCGACCGACATCAAGCTCAGAAAATCCGAACGCACCCTCGAAGTTACCTTCGATGACGGTTCGACATTCCATCTGCCTGCGGAATATCTGCGCGTCGAAAGCCCGTCGGCGGAAGTACAGGGCCATGGCACCAGCCAGAAGGTGACCCTCGGCGGCAAGCGCAATGTCGCCATCGACGGCCTTGAGCCAGTCGGCAATTACGCCGTCCGCCTCATCTTTTCCGACGGCCACGACACCGGCCTCTACACCTGGGAAACGCTTTATCGGCTCGGAAGGGATCAGGAAAAGATCTGGACCGACTATCTCTACGCGCTGGAGCAGAAGGGCCTCAGCCGCGACAGCTAGCAGCGACGATCCATCCGCCCGCACTCCTTGTGCACGGCTAAGCCCCGGGCGCGACGAAACGGCGGGCCGCATTGTTCGCCGATCCCGCATTGGCCCGCACAAAATCCACAAAGGCCCGAAGCTGAGGCGGCACCTGACGGCGGCCCGGATAATAGAGATAGAAACCATCGAACGGGGCGCACCAGTCTTCCAGAATGCGCGTCAGGCGTCCTGCCTCGATCTCATCTTCGACCAGCCCCTCCATGACGATGGCAATGCCCGCTCCGTCGCACGCCGCCGCGATCGCCGTATCGGGCCTGTCGACGACAAGCGGTCCGACAGGGCGCACGCGCATCTCGCGGCCATCCTTTTCAAACTCCCAGTCATAGACATTCCCGCCCGGAAAACGCCGTGCGAGCAGCGCATGCGCCGATAACTCATCGGGCGACCGCGGCACGCCGTGCTTTGCCAGATAGTCGGGCGCGGCGACGACGGCAAAACGCTGCGCCCCGCTGAGGGGCACGGCGATCATATCGCCATCAAGCTGTTCACCCAGCCGCACGCCCGCATGACAGCCAGCCGCGACGATGTCGGCCAGCGCATCATTTGTAACGATTTCAAGCCGGACCCCGGGATAGGCCCTGAGGAAACGCGGCACAAGCGGCGCGAGAAAGAGCCGCGCCGCGGTGGCGGGCGTATTGATCCGGAGATCGCCGCGCGGCGCATCGCCAAAAGCGCGAGCCGCATCCACTGCATGGTCGATCTCGCGCAAGGCCGGCCCGAGCCGGTTCAAAAGCGCCTGCCCCGCTGCGGTCAGCGCCACGCTGCGCGTCGTCCGCTCGAAAAGCCTAACCCCCAGGCGTTCTTCCAGCGCACGGATGGAATGGCTCACCGCCGAGGGCGACAGGCCCAGCGCCTTTGCCGCCGCGCGAAAGCTCCGCCGCTCGGCAATGGCGATAAACACGGTGAACTGATCGAGTCCGGGCCGGAAGTTTGGTGAATTCATTTCACCATTATATTCGAAATGTTGGTGATTATCGAACGGTCTATTCGTCCCCAAATAGGTTTCACGCTTCATCCCGCGCAATCGCCCCAATAGGAGGACCTCATGAAAAAACGCATGCTTGGACGGACGGATATGGAAGTGACACTGCCGGGACTGGGTTGCATGGGCATGTCCTTCGCCTATGGCGCCACCGATGACGACCTCTCCCGCGCCACGCTGAAGCGAGCCTTCGAGGAAGGCGTCGACTTCTACGACACGGCGGACATGTACGGCTCCGGCCACAATGAAAAACTGTTGGCTGGCTTCATCGCCGACAAGCGGGACAAACTGATGCTGGCCACCAAATTCGGCATCCGCCGCAAGCCCGACGAATATGCCCGGGAGATCGACAACCGCCCCGAATATGTCGTGGAGGCTTGCGACGCCTCATTGAAGCGGCTCGGCACCGACCATATCGACCTCTATTACATGCATCGCCGCAACCCGGACGTGCCGGTGGAAGACTCCGTCGGAGCCATGTCGCGGCTGGTCGACGCGGGCAAGGTACGCGCCATCGGGCTCTCGGAAGTCAATGAGGACACGCTGCGCCGCGCCCATGCGGTCCACCCGATCACAGCCCTGCAAAGCGAGTATTCGCTCTGGACGCGCGACCCGGAAGAGAACGGCGTGCTCGACGCCTGTCGCGAACTGGGCATTTCCTTCGTAGCCTATTCGCCGCTCGGCCGCGCTTTCCTGACCGGCACCGCCAGCGATCCGACCGCATTCGGCAAGGACGATTTCCGCTCCATACTGCCCCGCTTCAATGGCGAAGCAGCCGAACGTAATACGGCGCTGGTCGACAGGCTGAAAGCCTTTGCCGTAGACAAGGACGCAACCCCGGCGCAGATCGCACTGGCCTGGCTGGTGGAAAAGAACGACATCGTCATTCCCATCCCCGGGACGCGTCGTGAGAAATATCTGATGGAAAACATCGCTGCGATGGATATCGCCTTGAGTGCCGATGAGATCGCCTTGCTTGACGGCATATTCGATCCCGCGGCAATTGCCGGCGACCGCTACACCGAAGAAGGCATGAAAGGGGTTGGGCGCTAAACCGCCTCACCCTTCAGAAGCCTCGGCAGATCGCCGACCGCGCCGCCGGCATGACGCATGAAGAGCCGGCGGAGCGGGCCGATCTGGTTGACGGCGCCGAGCCCCAGATCGCGCGCAAGACGCACGGGCGCGATGTCATTGGAGAACAGCCGGTTGAGCCCGTCCATCATGAAGGAGAGCGCGGTGTTGTCGAAACGGCGCCATTGCTCATAGCGCTTCAACACATCGATCTGCCCGATATCAAGCCCGAGCCGTGCGGCATCCACCAGCACTTCGGCCAGCGCCGCCACATCGCGCAGGCCCAGATTGAGCCCCTGCCCGGCGATCGGGTGCACGCCATGCGCGGCATCGGCGACCAGCGCCAGGCGCGGCCGCACATATTCGCGCGACAGCTGGAGTGTCAGCGGATAGGACCAACGCGGGCCGACCGGCGCGCAGTCGCCCAGATAATCGCCGAAACGCTCGCGCATCTCCGCGGTGAAATCTTCGTCGTTCAGCGACAGGATCGCTTTCGCATTCGCCGTCCTCTCCGTCCAGACGAGCGAGGAGCGGTTTCCGACCATAGGCAGAATGGCGAACGGCCCGCCGGGCAGGAAATATTCCTGCGCCACACCCTCATGCGGCAGCTCATGTTCCACCGTGCAGACGATACCGGTCTGGTTGTAGGACCAGCCGACGGTCTTGATGCCCGCTGCATTGCGCGTGGGCGAGCCGCGCCCGTCACAGGCAAGGCAAACCTTGGCCTTCACCGTCGAGCCGTCGGCGAGATGCCCCGTCACATGCGACGCGCCATATTCGACGCTCTTCACCGCATTGGGCGCGACGAGGCGAATATTGGGTTCCGCCGCCACCGCCTTTTGCAGCGCAATACGAGTATGCCGGTTCTCGATCAGATTGCCGAGCGGCTCGTCCCCGATTTCCGTGTGATCGAAATGCAGGAAGAAAGGCGACGCTCCTTCCGAGAGCCGCCCGTCCGACACCACGATGTCATTGATGGGCTGCATCCGGCCTTTCAGATGCGGCGTCACCCCCAGCCGGTCGAACATGCGGCAAGAGGCAAAGGCGATGGCGGAAACCCGCCCGTCGAATTTCGCATCCGTCGCAGTCGCGGGGTCCAGCGCGTCCACCGCCGTTACCTGAAGCCCGCCCTGCGCCAGGGCCAGCGCCAGCGGAAGGCCGGACAGGCCGCCGCCGACAATCAGCACATCGCTGTCGATCATTTCGCTCATGACGACAAGATTGGCCGGAAGCCGCCATATGTCCAGTGCTTAACCGGTGCCTTCTCGTCGCAGGGGAGGCCCCGATGGACGGGCGCCCTCCCCGGGCGCTACTCTTTCCCCAACAAACAAGAAAAACGGGAGGAGACGGCCATGGGTGAGACCCGAGACGACCTGAAGGCGCCTCATACGGCCCCAAAGACCGGCATCGGCCTGACCGCGCTAGACGACGATTATCGCGAAGACCTCTACCGCGTGCTGGACGAGATGCGGCAAGCCGATCCCGTCCACCGCGACCGTGAACTGGGCCGCCTCTTCCTCACCCGCCATGACGATGTCCGCGCCGTGCTGCGCGACAAGTCGCTCCATGTCGATCCGCGGGGCGCGCTGCCCGACTCCTATATCCGCCTGATCACCAACGCGCCCAAAGATCGCGAGGACGAGTTCGAGCCCTCCATGATTTTTTCTGATGAGCCGGACCATATGCGTCTGCGCCGTCTGGTGAGCCAGGCCTTCAATCCTCGCTCCATCGAAACCATGCGGATACGCATCGGCGAAATCGCCGACGGGTTGCTCGATGAAATGGAAGGAAAAGGGGAAGTCGATTTCATCAAGGCTTTCGCAGGCCCCCTCCCCACCATCGTGATTGCGGAGATGCTGGGCGTGCCGCTCGACCGGCGCGACGACTTCAAACGCTGGTCGGACGATATCGTGCTCGGCTTCGACCCCATTGCGAGCCCGGAAACGCGCCAACGCATCGAGGCCTCCTCCGAAGCCATGCGGGCCTTTTTCACCGAAACGATCGCGCGCCGCCGGCAAGAACGCAGCGACGATCTCATTTCCGATCTCATCCGGGCCGAGGAGGAAGGCGAGAAACTCACCAATGACGAGATCCTCTCCATGTGCACGCTATTGCTCACAGCGGGGAACGTCACCACCACCGACCTTATCGGCAATGGCGTTCATGCGCTGCTGGCTCATCCGGCGGAGTTCGAAAAGCTGAAAGCCGATCCCGACCTGATCGAGAACGCGGTGGAGGAAATGCTGCGCTATGACTCACCGGTTACGGATTCCGGGCGCTTCCCGCTGGAGCCCTATGAGGTCGGTGGTGTAGCCGTGGAGCCGGGCCGCTCCATTTCCACCTCGCTCGCGGCCGCGAACCACGATCCGTCCGTCTATCCTGAACCGCATAAATTCGACGTGACGCGTGAGGACACGCATAACCAGTCCTTCGGGGGCGGCATGCGCATCTGCCTTGGCGCACCGCTTGCCCGTCTCGAAGCGCAGATCGGCATTGCGAAACTCATTGAACGCTTCCCGGATATGAAGCCGGGCACGAGCGAGTCCCGGCGGCGGCATTTGCCCTCTTTCCGAGGGTTCGAGAAGATGCCCATCCGCTTGCACTGACCGCCTGTTAAAGCCAAGGAGTTCCGACGTGACGACCCCCCGCAAGCAGCCCGTCGCTGCCGTCACCCATGACTGGAGCCATATGAGCGCGCTGGAACTGGGCGCGCTCTTCGAGGACCGCGTCGCCGATCCGCGCGACGTGACGGAAGTCTTCCTCGCCCATGCTGAGGAAAACGATCCCGATCGCCGCATCTATGTGCGGCTGACGAAAGAGCGCGCCCGCGCGGAAGCCGCTGCCGCCGCCGACCGCGCGAAACGGGGACTTCGGCGCGGCCCGCTCGACGGTGTGCCTCTCTCCTGGAAAGACCTTTTCGATATGGCGGGCGAGCCGACCGCTGCAGGCTCACTGCCGCTGAAGGATCGTGTTCCCGCGCAGGATGCGGAAGTCCTGACACGCCTGACCCGGGCGGGTCTTGTCGCGCTCGGCAAGACGACCATGACGGAGCTTGCCTTTTCCGGCCTCGGCGTGAACCCGAATTTCGGCACCCCCGCCAACCCGTGGGACGACAAGGTGGAACGCGCGCCGGGCGGATCCTCCGCGGGCGCGGGCGTCTCGGTCGCATCCGGCCTCGCAGCGGCGGCCATCGGCACGGATACGGGTGGCTCGGTGCGCATCCCCGCCGCCTGGAACGGGCTTGTCGGCCTCAAGACCACACATGGCCGCGTACCGCTCGCCGGCACCGTTCCCCTGTCTCACACCTTCGACACGGTGGGACCGCTGACCCGCGACGTCGCCGACGCCGCCGCGCTTTTCGGCCTGCTCGCCGGGACCGGAACGCCGGACCTGGAGGGGCACGAACTCGGCCGGACCGTGCTCTGGCTGCCCAAAGGCGTGGCGGGCGATATCGGCTGGCAAGGCCTCGAAGACGGCATCGCCGCTGCGGTCGATGCCGCGCTCCACAAACTCGTGGCCAAAGGCGTGCGCATCGTCGAGCATGACCTGCCCGAACTCGACGAGGTCAACGCGCTGGCCTGGTCGCCGACCGAAAGCCGCCTTGTGGCGGACGCCTATGCGCTGTGGGGCGAGATGCTGCGCGCCAATGAGGACAGGATCTTCCGACCGGTCTTCGAGCGCGTGACGGCCGGCGAAGCCCTGAAAATCGCGGACCTGATGCGCGCCGATGCCCGGCGCGAGGACATCCGGAACCTCTATCTTGCCCGTACCGCCGGCGTCGATGCGGTGGTGATGCCCACCGTCGCCATCGCGCCGCCGCCCATCGCCGAGCTGGAGCCCGGCGGCGACGCCTATGGACAGGCAAACCGCATGGCGCTGCGCAACACCACCATCGGCAATCAGCTCGGTCTTTGCGCCGTCACGCTGCCGGTTGGCCACGACGCGAAAGGCATGCCCGTCGGCTTGATGCTGCAGGCCGCGCCCGGCCATGACGAAAAGCTGCTGCGCCTCGCCAGAGCCATCGAAAAGGCGCTGAACTAGACAAAGAAAAACCCCGGAGATTGCTCTCCGGGGTTTCGTTCGTAAACAGACGAACCGTCAGTTTGTCGGCTGCATCCGCGCCCTGTCTTCCAGCGCGCGCTTCTGGACATAGGCCTTGATGGCGTCGGCCTCTTCCTCGCTGATGAGATCGGCAAAGCTTGCCATGCCGCGATCCTTCAGCATGCCGCCTCGCACGATGTCCTGGAAGTGCTCGCGCGTCACTTCGTTCATCCGGCGAAGGTCCGGCGTGATGCCGGTGCTGATCGCCAGGGCACCGTGACAGACCATGCAGTGCCGGGCGAAGGACACCTCGCCCTCGCGCACGGTCGCCTCGTCGGCGGTGAGCGCCGGCCAGGCCGGAATGGACTGGTCGCGCATGGCGAGCTTCGGCAGCTCTTTCGTGCCACCCAGCTTGAAGACGAGCATGCGCCCGTCATTACCATACTTCGCCGCCGCCGAGGTGCGCGCATCGCCCGAGGCGATATTCACGCCGCCCCAGCCCGCCAGCACGGCGAGATACTGCGTGCCGTCGATCTCATAGGTGACGGGCGGCGCGACGATGCCGGTCTGGATATTCTGTGTCCAGACTTTCTCGCCCGTCTTCGCGTCATAGCCGTAGAGATAGCCGTCCGCCGTACCCTGGAAGACAAGACCGCCCTTGGTGGCCAGCACGCCGCCATTGAGCGGGGCGGGATATTCCACCTGCCACGCGACTTCGCCCTTCACCGGATCCCATGCCTTCAGGAAGCCATGGCTCTCCGGAATTTCGCCGAGCGACTTGATCGCGTCCACATAGTCCGCCCAGTCGAGACCGGTGTTCCACCAGTTCTGCTCCGGCGTGTATTTATTGTCCTTCTTCCACTCCGAAGACAACGAATAGATGCCGGCAATGTCCTGCGTCGGCAGATAGACGTAGCCGGTGTCCGGGCTGTAGGCCATCGGATGCCAGTTATGACCGCCATTCGCGGACGGCAGGATGAACTGCGTCTTGTCCTTGTAGTGGGCATTGTCGGTTTCGACCGGACGGCCCGTCTTCATGTCGATATGGCTCGCCCATGTCACCGTCACGAAATTCTTCGCCGATAGAAGCTCGCCCGTCTCGCGGTCCAGCACGTAGAAGAAACCGTTCTTCGGCGCATGCATGAGGACCTTGCGCTTCTTGCCGTCGATATCGAGATCGGCAAGCATGATCGGCTGGGTAGAGGTGTAGTCCCAGTTGTCGCCGGGCGTCTCCTGATAATACCACTTCATCCGGCCGGTATCGGGATCGAGCGCAAGGATCGAGGCGAGATAGAGATTATCGCCACCGCCCGGCGAACGAATTTCCCGCGTCCAGGGCGAACCATTGCCCGTGCCGACATAGAGCGTGTCGAGGTCGGGATCGTAGACCATCGAATCCCAGGCCGTACCGCCGCCGCCGATCTTCCACCATTCGCCGCCCTTCCAGGTGGGAATGGCTTTTTCGAGTTCGGGGTTTTCCACCGGTTTGGAAGGATCTCCCGGCACCGTATAGAAGCGCCAGGCCTGTTCGCCCGTTTCGGCGTCATAGGCGGTGATATAGCCACGTACGCCATATTCGCCACCACCATTGCCGATCAGCACCTTGCCCTTCACGATGCGCGGCGCGCCCGTGGAGGTATAGGGCGCACCCGGCACCGTGTTCTTCTTCCAGACGACGGAGCCGTCGCGGGCATCGAGCGCGAAGAGGCGGCCGTCGAAGCTTGCGACATAAACCTTGCCCTTCCACACCGCGACGCCGCGATTGACCACATCACAGCAGCCATAACGGCCCCATTCACCCGGGACTTCCGGATCGAAGGTCCACAGCTCTTCGCCGGTCTTGGCGTCGAGCGCGGCCACCTTGCCCCAGCTGAGCGAAATGAACATGCGTCCGTCGACCACGATGGGCGAGGCCTCGAGACCGCGCACCGTACCCGTGTCATAGGACCAAGACAGCGACAGATCCTTGACGGTGTCCTTGTTGATCTGGGTCAGCGGCGAGAAACGCTGCTCGTTATAGTCGCGGCCATAGGCAAGCCAGTCGCCCGGACGCTTGTCCGCATTGATGATCGTGTCGCCGTCGATGTCGCCGATAATTTTTCCGGCCGTATCACCGGCGGTCTCATCCGCGCCGGCCTCCTCACTCGCCACGGCCGGTTGTTCCGCCGTGCCGCTTGAATCGGTATCCGTTGCCGCCGTCTGTTCCGCGGTTTGCTGCGGAGCGTCGTCGCTGCCGCCGAAAATCAGCCAGCCGATCACGACGATCAGCACCAGCCCTGCGACAGCATTCACCGCCACGGGCCACTTCTTCGTGGAATCCGCCATAGTCTCCCCGTCCTGTTGTCCCTCGCCCGCTGCCGTGACGGCGCACAGGCTGCTTTTTCTTATGCGGAGTTGCACTCCGCCTTTTGTCCAGAGAGTAGCGCAACCGCCGGGAGGCGCAAATGGTTCGGCGGCAGATTGACGCAGCAATTTTCGCACAAAAATTATGCAGAACGACCAAATTGCGCCCAATTTAGCCAATCCGCCGCACAAGCCGACACGCGCCAGGGCAATAATGACTGTCTTTTCAACAGCTTACCTGAAACGGTCGGAACAGGGGACCCGACAGCGCGGCCGGACACTGTCTGCAACCTCAGCAAGGGACACTCGGGTAAGCCCGCCATTGGGACCATCGGAGACGCTGATTTATCGCCTCCTCGCCGTTCCGGAGGGCAGCATGGAGACAGGCCTAAAAATTAGGCAATATTGCCTGGATTACATAATGGCAATCAAGCGGTAATGTAGAAAATTCCCTTATCCTACAGTGAGTTAGATGTGCACAACAATTCGGCACACTTTTTGAGATAGGGACCGGACAGGCAATGCGCCGGGAGGCGCATTCCTTCTGATCAGAGGCGCGCAAAAAGACAGGCCCGGTGAGGCTTGCCGCAGCCAAGGAGCACAATTCGATGAAAGAAACTCAGATTCTCGCCAGGGGGTTGCGGCAGGCGGCCACCCGGACCGCGCTTGCCGCGGGAACGGGAGCCTTCGTACTGCTTGCCGGCGCGGGTAGCGCCTTCGCCCAGGAGGCCGAGGCCCCGACCATCAGCGCAGGCGACACCGCCTGGATGATCACCGCCACCGCGCTGGTGCTTTTGATGACCATTCCCGGCCTGGCGCTCTTTTACGGCGGCATGGTCCGCAAGAAGAACGTCGTGGCGATGACCGCGCAGAACTTCGTCATGGCCGCGGTCGGGACCATCGTCTGGATGGTAGCTGGCTATTCCCTCGCCTTCACCGATGGCGGCAGCATGAACGCCATCATCGGCGGCCTCGACAAGGCTTTCCTGTCGGGTGTCGGCGTGAATTCCGTTTCGGGCACCATTCCCGAAACCGTCTTCATGATGTTCCAGATGACCTTTGCAATCATCACACCGGCGCTGATTACCGGCGCCTATGCGGACCGCATGAAGTTTTCCAGCATGCTTCTCTTCATGACGCTCTGGCTGGTCTTCATCTATTCGCCCGTCACCCACTGGGTGTGGGGCGGCGGCTTCCTTGGCGCCGACGGCGTGCTCGATTTCGCCGGCGGCACGGTGGTGCATATCAATGCCGGTATCGCGGGCCTTGTTTGCTGCCTCGTCCTCGGGCCCCGCAAGGGCTATGGCCATGACAACATGGCGCCGCACAATGTGGTGCTGACCATGATCGGCGCCTCGCTTCTGTGGGTGGGCTGGTTCGGCTTCAACGCCGGCTCCGAGCTCGCCGCCGATGGCCGCGCCGGCATGGCGATGGCCGTGACGCAGATCGCAACCGCCGCGGGCGTGCTGTCCTGGATGTTCGCCGAATGGCTCGTCCACAAGAAACCGACCCTGCTGGGCATGTGCTCGGGCGCGGTGGCGGGCCTCGTCGCCATCACCCCGGCATCCGGCTTCGTGGCCCCGGGCGGGGCACTCTGGATCGGCCTCGCTTCCGGTGTGCTCTGCTTTTTTGCCGCGACCAGCCTGAAGAACGCGCTGGGGTATGACGATGCGCTGGACGTTTTCGGCGTGCACTGCGTGGGCGGTATCGTCGGCGCGGTCCTGACAGGCGTCTTCGCCTCCGCCGCGGTCGGCGGCACGGCGGGCGGCCTGGAAGGCAACTGGCCCCAGCTCTGGATCCAGATCAAGAGCGTGCTGATCACCCTGGCCTATTCCGGCATCGGCAGCTTCATCCTGCTGATGATCGTGAAAGCCGTTCTTGGCCTGCGCGTCACGCCGCAGGAAGAGACCGAAGGCCTCGACATCACGCTGCATGGCGAGACGATCCACTAAGGCCGGTCCGGCCGGCAATGCGGAACGCATAATTCCGGACACGGATATTCAGAACAGGGAAAGGGCGCTTTTCGGAGCGCCCTTTTTCATGCCCGGCTTATTGCATGATCCATTGAGACGATTCTTGCGCTGCCGAAAAAGGAGTCAGTTGTTCATGGCGTCATCCGGGTGCACACTTTTTGTGCAACCTAGCCCGGTTTCGTGGCCTCTGCGGGGGATTGTTTTTCCTTTCGCAATTCACCGCGAGGATTCAAGGCGTCGATTCAAAGACTTACCAAATAGTTCATGTCCGGCACGGTTTTTGAAGATGCCTTTGCAACCCGCTCCCGCTTGCTTGCGGCAAATGTCCGGTAAGCCGGGCTTGGGAGATGAAGCCCGGCAGGGATCATGAGGGGAACGTCGGCACGGCCAGACATACGCATCATCAGTCACGCGTATGACCTGCCCGGCCAAATGAGAGAAAGAGGAAACTCGATATGAAGCTCGTTATGGCAATCATCAAGCCGTTCAAGCTGGACGAGGTCCGCGAGGCGCTCACCGCGCTTGGGGTCCAAGGCCTGACGGTGACGGAAGTAAAAGGGTATGGCCGCCAGAAGGGTCAGACGGAAATCTATCGCGGCGCCGAGTATGCCGTGAACTTCCTGCCCAAGCTGAAAATTGAAGTCGCTGTGCCGACCGATCAGGCCGACAAGGTCGTTACCGCTATCAGCGGTGCCGCCAAGACCGGTCAGATCGGCGACGGCAAGATTTTCGTGAGCTCGGTGGAACAGGTGCTGCGTATCCGCACCGGCGAAACCGACGCGGAAGCCCTCTGACCGTGCCGGGTTAGACGGGTACTCCCTGGGGAAGGCAACCTCGAAAGCGAGAGGAATTATGAGCAAGAAGACCAATTTCATGAAAATAGCGGGAGTGGCGGCGATCGCGTCGATCGCCGTGGCATCGCCCGCTTTTGCGCAGGAGGAGCCGTTTACGCTCTCCTCGCCTGAGACCGCGTATATCTTCAATACGCTGTCCTTCCTGATGACGGGCTTCCTCGTCATGTTCATGGCAGCCGGCTTTGCCATGCTGGAAGCTGGCCTCGTCCGTTCCAAGAACGTGGCGATGCAGTGCACAAAGAACATCGCCATCTACGCGATCGGCGGCATCATGTACTACCTCGTCGGCTACAACCTGATGTACGCGGGTGTGGACGGCGGCTATTTCGGTTCGATCGCCTTGTGGGGCGTGTCCGACAGCATGCCGACGGATGGCGCAGGCTACGCCTCTGCTTCCGACTGGTTCTTCCAGATGGTGTTCGTGGCAACCGCCGCGTCCATCGTGTCCGGTACGCTTGCTGAACGTATCCGCCTGTGGCCGTTCATGATCTTCACCGTGTTCCTGACCGGCTTCATCTACCCGATCCAGGGCTCCTGGCAGTGGGGCGGCGGCTGGCTGAGCGAAATGGGCTTCTCCGATTTCGCCGGCTCGACGATCGTGCACTCCTGCGGCGGCTGGGCGGCTCTGATGGGTGCGCTGGTGCTTGGCGCGCGTATCGGCAAATACGGCCCGAACGGCGAAGTAAACGCCCTTCCGGGTTCCTCCATGCCCCTCGCCACGCTGGGTACCTTCATCCTGTGGCTCGGCTGGTTTGGCTTCAACGGCGGTTCCCAGCTTGCGCTCGGCACCTTCGCCGACGCCAATGCTATTGCGACCATCTTCATCAACACCAACATGGCGGCTGCTGCCGGCGTCGTGGTGGCGATGGTGCTGACGCAGCTGATCTACAAGAAGGTCGACATCACCATGGCGATGAACGGCGCGCTTGCCGGCCTCGTCTCCATCACGGCTGAACCCCTCACCCCGACCCTCGGCTCGGCTGCCATCATCGGCGGCATCGGCGCCGTGATCGTGGTGCTGACGGTTCCGCTCCTCGACAAGCTCAAGATCGACGACGTTGTGGGTGCGATCCCGGTCCACCTCTTCTGCGGCATCTGGGGCACGATGGCGGTTCCGATCACCAATGGGGACGCGAGCTTCGCCACGCAGGCGACGGGCGTGATCTCGATCGGCATCTTCGTTTCGCTGGTCAGCCTGGTTCTGTGGCTGGTCCTGCGCTTCACGATCGGCATCCGCTGCTCGGAAGAGGAAGAACTCATGGGTCTCGACAAAGCCGAGATCGGCGTCGAAGCCTATCCCGAGTTCAGCCAGGCGTAACACGCGGCTGAAAAGACAGAAGCCGGCGTCGCCCACCCCTCTGCCACCGACTCTCCGGGTGGCGCCGGCAACACTGGAGCCCGACGGTCCCCGTCGGGCTCTTTTTATTTGCCCTGCCGAGGACGACGACAGCCTCCCGACGCCCCGAGCCGCCGGGACAAATGCATATTAATTGATCGATATGCCTATATATCGGGTCCAATTATTAGGCGTGACTTCGCGACCACCTCTCCCCTTTATCTGAAAAACTCCCAAAGTCCGCGGAATTCCGCGCTTGCCCGGAAAATGGGCAGGCTGGCATGCCCTTTGATTGTGCAGAACGACCAATAAAAAGGCTGGGCACCTGCTGCATGGCGGGCGCAACACCGGCTTGGGGAGAACGGTCCGGCATTTCCGTTCGGACCGACGGTGGCACCGAAGGAGAGCATTTCATGAATCCGGTCGAGAGCGCGCCCGCAGCCCTGACAGGGGCGATGTCGGGCGGCGATGTCTTTTTCATTCTGATGGGCGCCATTCTGGTGTTCGCCATGCATGGCGGCTTCGCCTTTCTCGAAGTCGGTACGGTCCGCCACAAAAACCAGGTGAACGCACTGGTGAAGATCCTTGTGGATTTCGCCGTCTCGACCATCGCCTATTTCTTCATCGGCTACATGGTCGCCTATGGGGTGAACTTCTTTGCCTCCGCGCATGTACTCTCCGGCTCCACGGGCAGTTTCGCGCCGCAGGGCAAGGATCTCGTGAAATTCTTCTTCCTGCTCACCTTTGCCGCCGCCATTCCAGCGATCATTTCCGGCGGCATCGCCGAACGCGCCCGCTTCTGGCCGCAAGTCGGCGCCACCGCGATCCTCGTCTCGCTGGTCTATCCCTTCTTCGAAGGCATCGTCTGGAACGGCAATCTGGGCATTCAGGACTGGATGACCACCGCCTTCGGCGCGCCTTTCCATGACTTCGCGGGCTCCATCGTCGTCCATGCCGTGGGCGGCTGGATCGCGCTCGGAGCGGTTTTGATGCTCGGCGCACGCTCGGGCCGCTATTCGCGGACGGGCAAGCTGCATGCCTTCCCGCCTTCCTCCATTCCCTGGCTCGCGCTCGGCTCCTGGATGCTCTGTGTCGGCTGGTTCGGCTTCAACGTCATGTCCGCCCAGTCGCTCGAAGGCGTTTCCGGCCTCGTCGCCATGAATTCGCTGATGGCCATGGCCGGCGGCATTCTCGCGGCCCTCATCGCCGGCAGGAACGACCCCGGCTTCGTTCACAACGGTGCGCTGGCGGGCCTGGTGGCGGTCTGTGCCGGCTCCGACATCATGCATCCCATCGGCGCTCTCGTGGTAGGCGGTGTGGCCGGTGCCATCTTCGTTGTCATGTTCGAGGCCTGTCAGGACAAGCTCAAGATCGACGACGTGCTCGGCGTCTGGCCACTGCACGGGCTGTGCGGTCTCTGGGGCGGCGTCGCTGCGGGCATCTTCGGCCTGGAGCAGCTCGGCGGCATGGGCGGCGTCAGCTTCACGGCACAGCTTTTCGGTTCACTCGCAGGCGCGGTCTATGCGCTGGCGGCCGGTCTCGCGGTCTATGCGGTCTTGCGGGCCACCATCGGCATCCGGCTGGACCAGGAGGCCGAGCATAGAGGCGCCGATCTCTCCATTCACATGATCGGCGCCAACCCGGAACAGGAAGTGGCGGCCCGCTGACGCGGCCGCCGCCAGACCTGCCTCCGGGCTGCCTCGGGGCTTCGGTTAACGCCTTTTTAAAAGATTGCTTTGGATTTTGTGGATAACCCACGAGGAATCCACAGAGTTTTCCACCTCAAGGGTTGGTCGGTAGCGCTGGACCGCCGATGCGGGGCTGTTTAAGATCGCCCACGCTTCGCGGCCCGAAGCGCTCCCGAATCCCGCCGCCCGCCACCGGGAGGGCAACCGAAGCACTCTTTCAACAGGCTTGAGAGCCGGCAGCGTCATGACCGACACGGAGATTCACGGCCAGAAACGGACGGAGCAACGACCGGAGAGCCGGTCGCGCTTCGACGCGCTGCCCGACAGCCCCTTTCCGCGCCTCAACGCGCTGATCGAGGGAATCGAGCCGGGGAAGCCGCCGCTGATCCTTTCGCTGGGCGAGCCTCAACACCCGTTTCCGGATTTCGTGCTGAACGAGATCAACGCGAATGCGGCCCTTTTCGGCAAATATCCGCCGATCATGGGGACGCCGGATTTCCGCAAATCCGTGCAGGGCTGGCTGCAGCGCCGCTTCGGCGCAGGCGACGCACTCGACCCGGATACGCAGATCCTGCCCGTCAACGGCACGCGCGAAGCGCTCTTCAACATGGCGCTGGTGGCGACCCCACCGGAAAAAAACGGCCAACGGCCCGCCGTGCTGATGCCGAACCCCTTTTATCAATGCTACGCCGCCGCCGCGCTGGCCGCGGGCGCGGAACCGGTCTATCTGGCCGCGACAGCCGAAAACCGCTTCCTGCCGGATTTCCACGCGCTCCCGGAGGACCTCCTCGCACGCACCTCGGTCATCTATTTCTGCAGCCCGGCCAATCCGCAGGGCGCGGTCGCGGATATGGACTATCTGAAGAGCCTCATCGCACTGGCCCGCGAATACGACATCCTGCTTGCGCTCGACGAGTGCTATGCCGACATCTATGACCGCGACCCGCCGCCCGGCGCTCTTCAGGCCGCACTTGAGCTGGGCCCGGAAAAACCCGGCGCAGACCCATTTGACAATCTGATTGTCTTTCATTCGCTGTCAAAGCGGTCGAGCCTGCCGGGCCTTCGTTCCGGTTTTTGCGCGGGCGGCAAGGCCTTCATGACGCGCTTCCGCGCCTTCCGCAATATCGGCGCCCCGCAGGTGCCGCTGCCGATCCTCGCCGCCTCCACGGCCGCCTGGAACGATGATGCGCATGCCGCCGCGAACCGCGACCTCTATCGCCGCAAGATCGATCTCGCAGAGAGCATTCTGGGCAATCGTTTCGGCTTCTATCGCCCTGCCGGCGGCTTCTTTCTCTGGCTCGATGTCGGCGATGGTGAGCGGGCTGCGCGCGAACTCTGGGCGCGGGGCGGCGTGAAGGTATTGCCGGGGGCCTATCTCTCGCGCGAAGATTCAATCGGTTATGAAGGCGCGAATCCGGGATCGGCCTATATCCGCGTCGCGCTTGTCGACAATGAGGAGAAAACCGGCGAAGCCCTGACCCGCATGGCGGAGGTGTTGTGAGCGTCTCCTCCGAGCGTGGCAAGAAGACAAAGTCCGCAAGCCGATCCGCCTCCCGCAAACCCGCGACTGCCCGAAACAAGGCAGGCAAGGGGAAAACCGCCAAGGCGGCGGCGCGGGGCAGCCGGTCGCGCGGCACCGGCACAACACGCGGATCCGCAGCCCGGTCCGCCCGCAACAGGACGAACGGAACAGGTTTGGTGAGACGTTTCCTTGCGAACCCGCTGAGCTACCTGCCGCCCGCGATCCGCGATTTTTGCGCGAAGCGGCTGCAGGAACTGGCCGGCCTCACCCTCGCCGGACTGGGGCTTTTCGGCCTTGTGGCGCTGGCAAGCTTCTCCATCGACGATCCGAGCTTCAACAACGCAACCTCCAATCTGCCGGGCAACTGGATGGGATTGCCGGGTGCCTACGCATCCGACGTGCTGCTGCAGACGCTGGGCCTGGGCGCGCTTTTCTTCCTGATCCCGCTCATCGCCTGGGGCTGGCGGCTTCTATCGCATCGCGCACCCGGCCATCCGGTTTTCCGCGTCGCGGCTTGGCTGGGCGGCACGCTCACCGCCGCCTGCTTCTTCGGCACCATGCCGCGTCTTTTCGACTGGCAGCTCCAGTCGGGGCTGGGCGGATTTCTCGGCGACATCTTCGCCGCTCTGGGCCTGAGCCTTTTCGTCAATCTCATCGGCGAAGCCAGCGCCTTCGTGCTGACCGCCATCATTATGGGCCCTGTGGCTGTGCTGGCGCTCGGCTACGCAATCGACATGCGGCGCGAGGATGTCGCAGCCCTGTTCAGCCGGCTGGCCGATGCGCGGTCGGAACGCGCGCAAACCCGCCGCGAAGAGCCCGCCGGATACCGCGCCGGCGCCGTCAGCCGTCCCCGCCGCCGCGTGGTGCAAGCGGATGACGAGGACGAGGGGGAGGAGGACGGCGAGAACATCTTCGACCGGCCCGACCTCGAACCCGGCCGTCTGCGCATGGCGATCTGGACCCTGTCGGACAGCGTCACCGATTTCACCGACCGGCTGCTGCGCCGGGGCGATTTTGCGCCTCTGAGCGAAGAGGAACGCGAGGCTGCGCGCAGCAATACGGGCTTCGGCCGCCGCGACGCCGACGACGAAGAGGAAGAAACGCCGCCGCGCCGCAAGAAAGCATCCGCACGCCGCGAACGCGCCGCGAACGCTCAAAGGGTAGAGCCGACCGTTTCAAGGACCGCCCCCAAGGTGAGCCGCACGGCACAGAAGAGAAAGACATCCAAGCGCGCCGCAGCCGAAGCGCAGCCCTCGCTCGCACTCGATCCGGATAGCCCCTATCAGCTGCCAGCGCTTTCGCTTCTGACCCCGCCGAAAACGGGCGGCGGCGCAAAAATGAGCGACGAAGCGCTGGAACAGAATGCGCGCCTGCTCGAATCCGTGCTCGACGATTTCGGTATCAAGGGCGAGATCATCAATGTGCGTCCCGGCCCCGTCGTCACGCTTTACGAACTGGAACCCGCGCCGGGCATCAAATCCTCCCGCGTCATCGCGCTCGCCGACGACATTGCACGCTCCATGAGCGCCGTCTCCGCTCGCGTCGCCGTCGTCTCGGGCCGCAACGCCATCGGCATCGAGCTGCCCAACGCCAAGCGCGAAATGGTCTATCTGCGTGAGCTGCTCGAAACGCAGGAATATGAGAGCCACAATTCCAGGCTGGGCCTCGCACTCGGCAAGAATATCGGCGGCGAAGCGGTCATCTCCGACCTGTCGCGCATGCCGCATCTGCTGATCGCGGGCACCACCGGCTCCGGCAAGTCGGTGGGCATCAACACCATGATCCTGTCGCTCCTCTACAAGCTGCCGCCGGACCGCTGCAAACTCATCATGGTCGATCCCAAGATGCTGGAACTCAGCGTCTATGACGGCATTCCCCATCTTCTGGCCCCGGTGGTGACCGATCCCAAAAAGGCGGTGGTCGCGCTCAAATGGGTGGTGAAGGAGATGGAGGACCGCTACCGGAAAATGTCAAAGGTCGGCGTCCGCAACATCGAGGGCTACAACAATCGCGTGAGCGAGGCCGCCGCCAAGGGCGAGGTGCTGGTGCGCACCGTCCAGACCGGCTTCGACAAGGAAACCGGCGAGGCGATCTACGAGGAAGAGGAAATGGACCTCCAGCCCATGCCCTTCATCGTCGTCATCGTCGATGAAATGGCCGACCTGATGATGGTCGCGGGCAAGGAGATCGAGGCTGCCGTCCAGCGTCTGGCGCAGATGGCGCGCGCCGCCGGCATCCACATGATCACTGCCACCCAGCGCCCGTCGGTCGACGTCATCACCGGCACCATCAAGGCGAACTTCCCGACCCGCATCTCCTTCCAGGTGACTTCCAAGATCGACAGCCGCACCATTCTCGGCGAGCAGGGCGCCGAACAGCTTCTCGGTCAGGGCGACATGCTCTACATGGCCGGCGGCGGCCGCATTCGCCGCGTTCACGGCCCCTTCGTCTCCGACGAGGAGGTGGAGAAGGTGGTGAACTTCCTGAAGAGGCAGGGCGTGCCGGAATATCTCGATGCCATCACCGCCGAACCCGAAGGCGACGGTGACGGCCTGTCGCTCGAGGGCGGCGGCTCGGGCGACGAGCTGTACGACAAGGCCGTGGCAATCGTCGCACGCGACAAGCGCGCCTCGACCTCCTACATTCAGCGGCGTCTGCAGATCGGCTATAACCGCGCGGCCCGACTGATCGAAATGATGGAGGAACAAGGCGTGGTCAGCCCGCCCAATCATCAGGGCAAACGCGAAGTTCTGGTCGGCGACCACTGATAAAACAAATATTTCCCGAGCCGGTTTACCTCACCTTTATCCTAGGGGTTCCATCATAAATTCCCGGGAAAGCCGCCGGATCGCCCATAGAACGCCCAATGGATAGCCAGATTTTGCCACAAACCATTGCTAGCTTTGATCCCATGTCGAAGCAGCATCACATCCCAGGTGAAAACAACCGCGCCCGTCAGGGCTGGTTTTATGCTGCCGCCGTGATCGGGCTCGGCATACTGACTTTTGCCGTTCTGAGCGCAGGCACGGCCTCCGCCAATGCCGAAACGCGGGCCGACGCGCCGCGCGAGGAGACCGCCGCCGCGACAGGCAAACTGAGCCCCGCCGATATCGCCGCCGTGAAGGAGGTCGATGCCTACCTAAACGGCATGAAGCGCCTTCAGGGTGACTTTCTCCAGATCGGGGCGGACGGCTCCATGGCACAGGGCAAATTCTTTATCCGTCGCCCCGGACGCGCCCGCTTCGAATATGATCCGCCTGCAAACCAGCTCGTGGTGGCCGACGGCTTCTGGGTCGCGGTGAAGGAGGGCGATGCACCCGCCCAGCGCATTCCACTGAGTTCTCTGCCTTTCGCACCCATTCTCGACGAGAAAGTCGATCTCCTGGCCCAGACCAACGTGCTCGACGTCGAAAAGGCGCCGGGCGTGCTGCGTATCAAGTTGACCGGCAAGGATGACGGACTGCCCGGCACGGTGACGCTGGTTTTCGACCAGCCGAACCTTCAGCTTCGCCAATGGGTGGTGACGGATGCGCAAGGTCTCCAGACCACGGTGGCGCTGCGCAATGTCCGCGCCGGGGTGGAAGCCGACAATGCGCTCTTCGTCCTGCGCGACGACCAGCGTCCCTCCATCGGCGGCTCCAAGAACTGACAACCGTCCAGACTCGGCTGTCATCCCGGCTATAGCCCCCGAAATCGTCTAATATCCTCGACACCTCCGGTCCGGCGCGTCGTGAGCCTGCTTGACCGGCCCTTGCTCCGCCGTGGTAACCTGATCGTCTCATGAGCCAGAATTCATCCGTATCGAGACCGGCCCGAAAGCGTCCCGCCAAAAAACGTCCAGTGGTTGGCATACCCTGCGACGTGAAGATGCTCGGGCCCCATCCGTTCCACGCCGTCGGCGAGAAGTACATCGCCGCCGTGGACAGCGCCGCCGATTGTCAGCCCGTGCTGCTGCCCTTGCCGCGCGCGCCGCTGAATGAGGACGTGGATCTCGACGAAATTTTCGCCCTGTGCGACGGCATCTTCCTGCCCGGATCGCACTCCAACGTGCATCCCTCGCATTATGATGGCCCCGATCCGCGCGAAGGCGTGCTGCTGGACCCGCAACGCGATGCGCTGACGCTCTCGCTCATCCGCGCCTGCGTGGACAGGGCGGTACCGCTTTTCGTGGTCTGCCGGGGTTTCCAGGAACTCAACGTCGCCTATGGCGGCACGCTCTTCCAGCATCTGGAAGAAAGCGAGGCCGAAAAGGGCTATGCGACACGCTTCGACCATCGCGAGGACAAGAACGCATCGCTCGACGAGCAATATGCCGCCGCGCACAAGGTGATGCTGGAAACGGGCGGCACCTTCGAGCGCATTCTCGGCACGACCGAAATCGACGTGAACTCGCTGCACGGCCAGGGCGTGAACCGCGTGGGCGAAGGCCTTCTCGTCGAAGGCCGCGCGCCCGACGGCACGGTGGAGGCCATGCGTGTCGCCGGCGCAAAAACATTCGCCATGGGCGTGCAGTGGCACCCGGAATGGCACTATTGGGACAATCCCGTATCGCAGGCGCTGTTCGGCGCCTTTGGCGATGCGGTGCGCGAGGCTGCGGGCATGGCGCCCGAGCCTCCCCGGACCGGAATTTCCGGGCCCGACGAAAATCACGGCAGTCATCCGGGGGACGCCGCAAAGGAAAATCAGGTGTCGTATGGCGGCCAGCAACAACAGCAAGCCGGAAACACGCGAAGAACTGATCAAGTGGCTTAAAGACCACCGGATCACGGAAGTCGAATGCATGGTGTCGGATATGGCCGGCATCGCCCGGGGCAAGATCCTCCCGACCCGCAAATTCGTCGCCAGCCTCGAAGACCGCACGCTTCGTCTGCCGGAATCGATTTTCGGCCAGACCGTGACCGGCGACTATATCGACAGCGACGTGCTGGACGATCTGGAACCCGACATCACGCTCGATCCGGACGCAAAGACCGTGCGCGTCGTACCCTGGTATGACGAGCCCACTGCGCAGATCATTTGCGATGCGAACTACAAGGATCAGTCACCGGTACTCATCGCGCCGCGCAATGTGCTGAAAGGCATCCTCGATCTTTACGAGGAACGCGGCTGGAAACCGGTCTGCGCGCCTGAGGTGGAATTCTTCCTCGCCGCCAAGAATATCGATCCGGACTATCCGCTGGAGCCGCCCATCGGCGCCAATGGCCGTCAGGAAAGCGCACGACAGTCCTACGGCATCGACGCGGTGAACGAGTTCGATCCGATCTTCGAAGACATGTACGATTTCTGCGAGGCGCAGGATCTCGACATCGACACGCTGATTCACGAATCCGGCGCGGCTCAGGTCGAAATCAATTTCGATCATGGCGACCCGCTGGAAATCGCCGACCAGGCATTCCTCTTCAAACGCACCATGCGCCAGGCGGCGCTGCGCCACGGCATCTATGCGACCTTCATGGCCAAGCCCTATGAAGGCGAGCCGGGCAGCGCCATGCACATCCACACCTCGATCGTGGATGCGGAAAAGGGCGACAACCTGTTTGCCAGCAAGCAGGGGAGGGACACCAAACTCTTCCTCTCCTTCATTGCGGGCTTGCAGAAATTCCTGCCCGCCGCCATGCCGCTCATCGCGCCCAACGTGAATTCCTATCGCCGCATCGTGAAAGACCTCGCCGCCCCCATCAACACGCATTGGGGCCATGAGAACCGCACGGTCGGCCTGCGCATTCCGGATGCGAAGCGCTCGGGCCGCCGCGTCGAGAACCGCGTACCCGGCGCCGACGCCAATCCCTATCTCGCCATCGCGGTGACGCTGGCCTGCGGCTATCTCGGCATGGTGAACGAGCTGACGCCGACCCGCGAGATGAAGGGCAATGCATATGAGTCGAAGCGTTATGCGCTGCCGCGCCATTTGCTCGACGCGCTCGACCATTTGCGGACGGCAACCGAGTTGCGCGAAGTCCTCGGTCAGCGCTTTTCGCAAGTTTACATGGATGTGAAGAACACCGAGCATGAAGCCTATCAGCAGGTCATCTCCGCCTGGGAGCGCGAGCATCTGCTGCTGAATGTGTGAGGCATTCCGGGGCGAAGGACGGGACTCGCACCCTTGAGGCGCTTCGGATAACATCATGCGCATGCAGCGTTTCATTACTCAGATCGGCAGCCGGACCGGCTTCATGCGCAAGCGCGACCTGCTGATCCTGTGCGCCCGCATCGGCTACAACCCATAGGCCCGCTCCGGCGCGCGGGGACACGCTCGCGCGTTCTTTTCCGCTGATTTCTTATTCTCTTCGGACCCGGAGCAATCTCATGTCTCAAGCAGCCCCCTCCAACCAGACCAAGCGCTGGCAGGAAATCGACGCCCGTCACCACCTGCATCCCTTCACCACCCATGCGGACCTGGCGCAGACCGGCGCCCGCGTCATCACCCGCGCCGAAGGCGTCTATCTCTACGACTCTGAAGGCAAGCGCCTGATTGACGGCATGGCCGGTCTGTGGTGCGTGCAGGCGGGCTATGGCCGCGAGGAACTGGCCGAAGCCGGCTACAAGGCTCTGAAAGAGCTGCCGTATTACAACGTCTTCTTCCAGACCACGACGCCCTATGTGGCCGAGCTTTCCGAAAAGCTCGCCGAGGTCACGCCCAAGGGCATCGACCGTTTCTTCTTCGCCAATTCCGGTTCGGAAGGAAACGACAGCGCCGTGAAGGCGATCCGCTATTTCTGGAACCTCGAAGGCAAGCCCAACAAGAAGATCTTCATCGCCCGCAAAAAGGCCTATCACGGCGTCACGCTTGCCGCGGCCTCGCTCTCGGGCCTCACCTCCATGCATCCGCAGGCCGACCTGCCGCTGCCGGGCTTCGTCCATGTCGAATGCCCTGACTGGTACGCCGAGGGCGGCGACATGACGCCGGAGGAATACGGCCTCAAGACCGCAAAGAGCCTTGAAGACAAGATCCTCGAACTCGGCGCGGAAAATGTCGCGGCCTTCGTCGCCGAACCCATTCAAGGCGCGGGCGGCCTCATCATTCCGCCCAAGGGCTATTGGGAAGAGATTCAGCGCATCTGCCGCAAATACGACATCCTGCTGCATGTGGACGAGGTGATCTGCGGCTTCGGACGCACCGGTCAGTGGTTCGGCTCCGACACCTTCGGTATCGAGCCCGACATGATCAACATGGCCAAGGGGCTGTCGTCCGGCTACCAGCCCATCGCGGCGCTGGGCTTCGGCGAGCGCGTCGGCAACACGCTCTTCAACTCGCCGCAGGAATGGTCCCACGGTTTCACCTATTCGGGCCACCCGGTCTGCGCGGCGGTGGCGCTCGCCAATCTCGAGCTCATCCAGCGCGAAAAGCTGGTGGAGAAGGCGGGCGGCGAAACCGGCGCCTATTTCCAGAAGAAGCTCGCCGAGCTGGCCGACCATCCGCTGGTGGGCGAGACGCGCGGCGTCGGCATGCTGGGCGCCATCGAGCTGGTGAAGGACAGGGCGACCCGCACCAAATTCCCCGATGACGCCAATGTCGGCGGCCAGTGCCGCAATCATTGCTTCAGGGAAGGTCTCATCATGCGCGCCATCGGCGACACCATGGTGCTAAGCCCGCCGCTGGTCATCTCGAAAGGCGAAATCGACGAACTCTTCGAGCTCGCCCGCCGCTGCATCGACCTGACGGCGAAGGATCTCGGCGTCCTCTAAGGCCCAAAAAGCCTCAAAAAACCCCGGCGGACCTTTCTGTCCGCCGGGGAAAACATTCCGAAACCTTTACATCGCATTCTCGTGCCCATGACCGGGCTGCCCGCCCGCTATTGAGGCCGGGCGGCAAAACCGCGAACGGGGTGACGCGAATGACCGAAATTTCCGCTCAGGGTGCCGCCTCGATGCGGTTCCGGGAGAAGTTTCTCCTCGTTGTCGCCGCGCTTCTGGCGCTGCTGCTCGCCATGGCCATCGGCCGCCAGATGCTGGTGGAGACCGGCTATACCAACAGCTATGCGGCACTTGCGGACGCCTTCCTTCATGGCCGGCTCGATGTCGACAAATGTTTCGACGGCGACTGTGCAAGCTTCAACGGCAAGAACTATGTCGTCTTTCCGCCCGTGCCTGCTCTGGTCACCATGCCTTTCGTCGCGGTATTCGGGCCCGGCTTCAGCCATTTCATGATCATCGGCCTCGCAGCGACGCTTGCCTCGCTCTGGCTCTGGTGGCGCATTCTCGAAACGATGGAAGTTCGGCGGGAAACCGCTGTCTGGCTGCTCCTGGCGCTCGCCTTCGCAAGCCCGCTCTTCTACGTCACGCTCCGCACGGACAAGGTCTGGTTTTTCGCCCAGAGCATCAACTTCCTGCTGGTCTCGGCGGCATTGCACGAAGTCATGCGAGGGATGAGCCTCGTGCGCGCGGGCCTGTTCATCGGCGCCGCCTTTCTCTGTCGGCAGATGTCGATACTGCTTGTGCCATTCCTTTTCGCCCTGTCATTGAAACCGGAGGAACAGCTTATTTCCTTCGGCAAGGCGCACATCGTGCGAGCCTTGAAACTGGGCCTGCCCGTCGCCGCTGCGGTCGCCGTCTACCTCACCTATAACTGGGTCCGCTTCGGCGATCCGATGGAGACCGGCTATATCTACATCGCCTCGCCCGATGCAGAGACCTGGTCCCTGATCAATCATCGGCTGACGCATATCGGGCTCTTCTCGAAGGATTATTTCCTTTTCAATGCCCTCTATCTCTTCGTGCAGGGGTTCCATGTGCAATGGGGCGGGCCGGATCTTCTCGACATGGTCGGCCTCGATCCGATGGGCACCTCGATTATCGCAGCAAGCCCCTTCGTTCTGCTGGCCTTCTTCGCGCCGGCCAGAAGGCCCGTCATCATCGGCGCGCTCTGCGCCCTGCTGATCGCCGGGGTCACGCTCTTCTATCACGGCAACGGCTACTCCCAGTACAACACCCAGCGTTTCACGCTGGACTGGATGCCGGTCATGATGTTCGCCTTGGCACTTGCCGTGAAAGAGCCGATCCGGCCTGTTTTCGGGCTGCTGGCGACCTATGCGATCGCACTCAATGTGGCGGCCGTCGCCATATTGGCGATTTCGCCGTCCGGGTCGTAAAGTCCGGATCGTGATGCGCCAAATACCCGAGTTTTTCACTGGGTGTGACGCCCTGTCACAGGCCTTTCAGGAAATCCTGGGGTTTTCGTTGTGGCACACAAATTCGTAAGTCGTTGGTTATTAACAATAATTCATGTACCGGCCTTTTTAACTCGAAATTACCGATTACCCATAAATCCCCATTGAAACGCTCAGGCTTGAAGCCTAAATAATCTCTACAAGGCCGGGACACTAAAGTTCGCGTCTGGCAAAGCCCCCCGATGCCTCACGCGAAAGTCCTGACCAAGGCGTCGGAATCCCCTCCCGGCGCCCCCGCGCAAGAAGACGCGCGGTAGCGCCCCGTCTCCCCCCGGCGGGGCGCTACTTTATGCGCCGCGCCGTCCTCGTTTCGATTGCAAGGCGCACCTTTTATGCCGCTACCGGTTCCAGCCGCTTTCCGCTTCCCGCCTCGATCTGTATAAGCGAGGCCATGTCTGACGACTTCTATTCCAACGACAATGAGCCGCCGGGCCAGACCTTCACCATTTCGGATGCCGAACTGGAAGCGCTGGAAGCCGAACTGCCGATCCTGGCGGGCCTTCGGCGCTTTGCCGAAGAAGCCGTGAACCTGCCCTGGTTCACCGATCTCGGACGGCCGCTGGACAAGGAAACGCGGGCGCTTGCGCGTTCCTATCTTGACGGGCTCGGCTTTCCCGATGCCGAGGTTGCGCGTATCCGGAACTGGGAGGAGGCGGCCGACGCGGCCATGACCTTCGACATCGAACCGCTTCAGTGGGAAGCGGAGGAAAGCCTGCGGGCAGCGCTCGCGGCGGAAGCCGTCGACCGCGTCAGCGAACAGGGCCTCTCCATCGCCATGACACATGTGAGCGCACTTCTGGGTCAGCGCATGCGCCAGGCAGTCGGCGACGCCGCCCATTTCTGGGATATCGGCGACGAGGGACTGTTGAACGCCGCCGCGGGCGCCGCGCTCCAGTCCGCGCATAATGCCGCGCTCGCTCTCATCGCGGAGGAGGATCACGACCACCCCTTCCGACGTAAATTCACGCTTTTTGCGCGCGGCCGCTGGCCCATCGGCATTGCCGGGCTTACGCTCAATCTCTTCTGAAACGCCCATCCATTTCGAAAACGGAGCCTGTCGCCCGTGGAGTTCAAACTCGTAACCTGGAATATCAATTCCGTCCGTCTACGGATCAATCACGTCGAAAAACTGCTGGCCGAACATGCGCCCGACGTGCTGTGCCTGCAGGAGATCAAGTGCACCGACGACAACTTCCCCTACAAGGCGCTTAAAAAGGCGGGCTATGAGCACATGGCCGTTTGCGGCCAGAAGGGCTATCACGGCGTCGCCACGGTGAGCCGCATTCCCTTCACCGCGACAAGCTCCCGCGAGTTCTGCGAAATGGGCGACAGCCGCCATGTGTCGGTCGATCTGGACGTGCCGGGCGGCTTGCGGATCCACAATTACTATGTGCCCGCCGGCGGCGACGAGCCGGACCCGGAAAAGAACGAGAAATTCGCGCACAAGCTCAACTTCATGGGTGAGATGCGGGACTGGTACAAAGGCCATCGCAACAAGTCGAAGGCGCGCATGGTGCTGGTGGGCGACCTCAACGTCGCACCGCTCGAGCACGATGTCTGGGGCCACAAGCAGCTTCTGAAAGTCGTCAGCCACACGCCCGTCGAGGTCGATCTGCTGAACGAGGTTATGGCGTCCCACAACTGGGTCGACGTCATGCGCCAGTTCGTGCCGGAGCATGAAAAGCTTTATTCTTGGTGGAGCTATCGCGCCAAGGATTGGGAAGCGTCCAACCGCGGCCGCCGCCTCGACCACATCTGGGTCACACCGGCTCTCGCCGACGCACCGACATCCATGCAGGTTCTGAAAGAAGCGAGAGGATGGGAGCGGGCCTCCGATCATGCGCCAGTAATCGCGACGCTGCGGCTCTAGGCTGTGGGGCAGCCCTTATTATAGGGGGATGCCGTCTCGGTGCCCGCTCCTGGGGTTCCTCACGTCCAGCCGGTTTTTGACGCCAAATAGGGGGAAAGCGCCACCCGGTTCTTATTAGGGTGAGGCCCCTAAAGTAGGGTATTCGCCCTAGACGTGCAAGCCCGGATTTTGGCCGGTTTCCGCTAATGACAAGTTTGTGAATTAGCGCCGAAACTGGCACAAATGAGGGAAGCTCGGGCCCGGCCGCGCGCGGCGTGATCCGCACCGGACACAGGGCGGATAACAAAAGCAAGAAAATCCCCATGGCACCCAAGACCAAGGACAGAATTGTTTCCAGCAGCCTCAAGCTCTTCAACGAGCTGGGCTATGACGCGGTCACCACCGCGCGGATCGCAGAGGAGGTGGGCATCTCGGAGGGCAATCTCTGGTACCACTTCCGCACCAAGCGCGACCTCGTGCGTGCGCACCAGCTTGCGCTCTTCGCCCAGATCGACAAGCGCAACGCGATCGACAGCTCGCCCGAAACCGTCCTGGAGGACTATGCGCGCTATAATCGCGTAATGTTCGAGGAGGTCTGGGCCTATCAGTATCTCTATCGCGACCAGGCCGAATATGGGCGCGCGTCGCCGGATCTCGAAAGCCGCATCTCAAGCATCTACGACATGACCACCCGGGCGGTGATCGTCTTTCTGCATGACATGATCGAGGCGGGACATCTCACCCTGCCGGAAGACGAGCTGGTGCCGCTCGCCGACAATGTCTGGATGGTGGTGCGGTACTGGCCAAGCTTCCTGCGCGAAACGCGCAATATTCTCAAGCTCGACAAGGCAGCGCTCAACGCGGGCATCCGCCACCATTTCGCACTGTTCGAAACGCATCTGAGCCAGCAGGCGCGGGACTTCTTCGAAAAAAACGGCTACGCCTGAGTGGCTTTTTCCGTCTCGCCCGCCTTCTTTTCCTTCCGCTTCAGCGTCACGAATGTTGCCGTGGAACTCGCGGTCGCCAGCAGCGTTCCGTCCGGCGCGTAAAGCTCGCCTTCCACAAAACCGACCGACTTGCCTTTCTTGATGACCCGCCCCCGGCCATAGATGCAGCCCGGCCGCGCGGCATTGAGCATGGAGACCTTGAGCTCCAGCGTCGGGCTGATCTGACCCCATTCCAGATCGAGACCGACAGCCAGGCTCATCACATCATCCAGCATCGCCGCGACCATGCCGCCCTGAATGCCGCCCCAGAGATTGCAAAGCTGCTCGCCGGCCTCGAACAGCACGTCGACGGTCAGCGCCTCCCGGCTCACATCGATGATGTGGAGCCCCAGATACTCGCTCGCGGGCGCCCGGCGCTTATAGAGTGCCTGAATATTCGGTGGCCAGTCGGCCTTGGGCTCTCCTGCCGGTTCACCCCATTTCGGCGCATCAGTCTTCGTCATCGGAACCGCACCCCTCCCCTTGTTCTTTTGCCGCCGCCCGCGAGGCGCGGGTGACCGGTTTTGCCGAACCGAGCCGCGCCTTCAGGCGCCATAGATCGTCCTGCAACTCGTCCAGCCGATCGGTCATATGCGCCGTGACAAGCTGCCCCATCTCTGGAAATTCCGAAATGAGCCTGTGAAACGTGTCGCGCCGCAGCCGGACCGCTTGAAGGGCGGTCACCGCGCGGGTCGTCGCTTCCCAGGATCTGGGCTCGATCAGGGCCGTTTCGCCGATGAGGTCTCCGCTGTCAAGCCTGAGCGCCCGGCGTTCGCCCCGTTCCTCGAGAAACATTACCGCTTCGCCCTCCAGCACCAGAAGCGCGCCGTCGGCGGGCGTTCCCGCCTCGCAAACGGTCGCGCCCGGCGCAAAGGAGAGCGCTTCGGCGGAAAAGGCGATCACTTCCAGTCTCACCCTGTCGAAACGGGAAAACAGGGCGTGACGCCGCAGCTTGCTGACGATGGTCTCCAGGCTCATGGGGGGAGCATAAAGCGTCGCGGCGGAATGTGGATACCGGTTTTCGGCAGAGGCTCACGAGAGGACAAGAGCCGTCCTGTTTGCGCTCCGGCAGGGGCCCGGCTAAGAAAGCGGGAACGATTTCAGCTCGACAGCACGGACCCGGTACAGTGCCAGAAAACAAGAACGATACGATCCGATGGGACTGGCCTCAGCCCTACATCCATGAGGTGGAGGTCCAGCCCCAGCACATCGACGATTTTCAGCATACGAATAATGTCGTCTACCTCACCTGGATGGCCAAGACCGCCTGGGAACACTCCAAGGCACTGGGGCTCGACTTCGAGGCCTATGCGTCTGTCAATCGCGGCATGGTGGTCCGCCGTCATGAACTCGAATATCTGGGCGCGAGCCATGAGGGCGACCGGATATGGGTCGCAACATGGATTACGGGAAACGATGGCAAAATTCGTCTCCGCCGCCGCTTTCAGATGGTCCATGCGGAAACCGGCAAGACGCTGCTGCGCGGCCTTACCGACTTCGTCTGCATCAACATCGAAACGGGCAGGCCCACCAGAATGCCGGAAAATTATGTCGCCACCTATGCGCTGACGGTGGACGAGGCCTCGCGCGAAACCTTCTGACCGCCCTTCTCCACCGCCCCATGCGGCGAATTGCCATCTGCACATTGGAAGCAGAAAAAGTCATTTACTCGGAAACACCCGATCAACTGGTTTTCCGAAAGGCCCACGAGTAATGGACCGTCCCGATTCCCTGACCCTTTTTTGCGTCAATCTTCTGCTGGCACTATTGATTGCCGTCTATTTCTTCGGCGCAAGCGCACTGCTCGTCTTTGCGCTTATCGCCACGCCCATCGCACTTGGCATCATCATCACGCTGTCACTGACCGTTTCGGCCTGACCTGACAAAGGCCCTCACGGCATCAGCCGGTAACCGCCGGTCTCGGTCACGAGAATTTCCGCATTGGACGGATCCTTCTCGATTTTCTGGCGCAAACGATAAATATGCGTTTCGAGCGTGTGGGTCGTAACGCCCGAATTATACCCCCACACTTCGGCCAGCAGCGTGTCGCGTCCGACCGTCTTCGCGCCCGCGCGATAGAGAAACTTCAGGATCGCGGTCTCCTTCTCCGTGAGCCGGACCTTCTTCTCGTTCTCGTCCAGCAGCATCTTGGCGCTGGGCCGGAAGCTGTAGGGGCCGATCGTGAAGACCGCGTCTTCGCTTTGCTCATGGCTGCGCAGATGCGCCCGGATACGCGCCAGTAACACGCCGAAGCGGAACGGCTTGGTCACATAGTCGTTAGCCCCGGCATCGAGCCCCAGGATCGTATCGGAATCGGTATCGGCGCCGGTCAGCATGATGATCGGTACATTGATGCCCGCGCGCCGCATCAGGCGGCACAGCTCGCGGCCGTCCATATCGGGCAGGCCGACATCAAGCAGCACGAGATCGAAATGCCCGTCCTTGGCGAGCGCCAGCCCCGCCGCGGCCGCCGCTGCTTCGGCGCAGGAAAACTCTTGATAGAGTTCCATCTGTTCCATCAGCGATCCACGCAGCACATCGTCGTCATCGACGATCAGTATTTTCTTTGTCGCGCTCATCTTCATCCGTGTGTCAGAGGGAATAGCCGAACCGCTCGATATGCGGTTGGAGGATTGGCATGACCGGCTCCATATATTTCTCGTAGCGCCTCCAACGCTCGGCGGCCCGGTTGTAGATAGGCTCCGTCACTTGGGCATAAGAGGGGGTACGGATACTTCCCCGCTGGCGCGCATGCGCTGCCGGATCGGAGACGGCCTCATGCCATCCGAGCCCGAGGAAATCGAGCGCCGGCTCCACCTCGCCGCGAAGATCCGTGATCAGATTTTCATAGCGTACTTCCTGAACCTGAAGAGGCAGGATCTCGCGATAGCGGGCCCACAGCCCCATCACCTTGTCATAGAGCCGCGCCGCTTTTTCCAGCGTGACGAAATTCAGCATGGAAGCGTTGGGCACGAAATCCTGCATGAAACAGGACAGGACACAGCTTGCGGGATGGCGCAGTGCGAAGATGAATTTGGCGTCCGGAAACACCCGATGGATGAGCCCCGCATGCACCATGTCGAGCGGCATCTTGTCCACCACCACATGCCGCGTGAAATCCACGCCGTACTTTTCCGCTTCTTCGTAATAGAGCTTTGAAAGCCTGTCGCGGTCCTGTTCGCGCAAATCAGCGAGCGATCCCGGATAGCCTGCTTTCTTCGAGCGAAGATTCTCGACCAGCGCCACAAGCGTAGGTCGTTCTTCCAGCGCCTGCACCTCGGGATGCGCATCGAAAATCTGATCGAGCAGCGTCGTGCCCGAACGCGGAAAACCGACGAGAAAAACCGGCGCGGCGCGATGACCCGTTCTCACGCCAGAACCCGTGATCGACTGCCATCCCGCAACGAAATCGGGAACGAAACTTTCATGCAGCTCATAGACCTGACGGACATAATCCTCTGGATCGATTCCGACCGTTTTGCCGAATTGTGCACTCTCCCGGTTCTGCTTCTCAAACCAGCCGACAGCGGCATCCGCATCGCCCAACTCGTCACAGGTCAGCCCCAGTTCCGCATAGAGGGCTCTGCGATTCTCCGGCTCGAACTTGTCCAGATCCGCCGCTTCCAGCCGCGTCCGGATATCGAGAAGCTTGTCCCCATCCTTGCGGAACTTGCGCCGCGATGCTTTGGCCCAACTCTTCAATGCCGTCGCATTCGGCTTACCGTTTGCCAGGGCACGTTCGGTCCACTCGATGGCAAGATCGAGCTCCGAGAGCCTTTCATGCACCATGCCGATGAACGCAGAGAGTTCCGCCGGTGCAGGGTCGATCCGTTCCAGCGCGGCGTGACAGAATTCCAGCGCCTTGCGAAAGCGTCCGGCATCCACTGAAGACTGCGCCGCCTGTAGATAAGCGGAAAGACGACCCGGATCGATCTCGATCGCTTTCATGAAATCGGCCAGCGCCGCGTCATGGTCGAAACAGAGCTGATTGAGCGTACCGCGCTCCAGACGCGCGTCCTGGTTACGCGGATCGATTTTCAGCGCCTCGTCATAGGCTTTTTCAGCCAGAGAGTATTTTTTTTGCGCGCGCCGGGCATTGCCGAGATTGATCCAGAGCGAGGCGGGCACGGTCGTCCTCTTTTTCCGCGCCGCATCCACCGCCTGCCGAATGAATTTCTCTCCTTCGGCGGCCTTGCCTGTCTCATAGAGAATAAGCCCAAGGAGATGCAGCGCATCGGGGTAGTTCGGATCGGCCTGCAATATGCTCTGCGCCACTTCCACGGCCTCACGCATGCGGCCTTGACCGTAAAGTGCTGCCGCCTGCCGGATCGCCGCCAGAAGCTGTTGCGGATCGGCTTGCGGCGTCTGCGAGGGTCGCGGTGCAAAGCCCATCGCCCCCCCGGCCGCCCCCGGCAAAGGCACCGTCCCGCCACCGAAGCCGGTAGGGCCGAAGCGGCTGGCACCCCCCTGCCCCGGCCGGCCGACGGGAAGTCCCGGAAGTGATTTGGACGGACGCTTTGCCATGTCTTCGTTACCCTTTTCGCCGTTCGCCCCGCCAATCTGCCACAGCCCGCCACAGGGCCAAAGCACGGAACCCCCGGCCGGGCGGGATAGGCAAGATCGAACGTCAACCCGGCAATTACTGCCCTGCGGACCACACGCACAATTCACAATTGCTTGAATATACGGGAATTTCCCTGCAGTCGGCCAATGGCCCGCCTATTGCGTGGGAAAGGCATAAACACCCTGATCCGCGAGAGCGCAACGCGCATGACCGATTTCTCCGCAGCAGCCGTCAGACCCGGTTTTCAGCCGCAGACGGGTAAACACAATATGGCCTCCCGCGCCTTCGAGGCGTTGCGCGCGCAGCATGGCGCGTCGGACAGCGCACTCATGTCGTCGGCCACGCAGGATCTGGACTTCGGCGACCTCCTCGACATCGCCAATCCGCTGCAGCACATCCCCCTCGTCTCGGAGGTCTATCGATCGCTGACCGGCGACAGCATCTCCGATAGCGCCCAGGTCGTTGGCGATGCGCTTTACGGCGGCCCCCTCGGCCTCGTATCCGGCGTGTTTTCCAACGCCATTCGGACTGCCGAAGGCACCTCGCCAGGCCAGGCGCTCGTCGCGGCGATGGGCGGCGAAACGGAGGCCGCGCAGAAACCGGCACAGGCCGAAGCTCACGCCAAACGACAGGAAATCGCCACCGCCTCCCGCCTCGGTACGCCCTGGCGGGAGGCGTCTGCGGACCCAGCGCCGGCCAAAGCCATCCGTCAGGCCGCCGCTCAGGCGACGCAAGACCGAACGGCCGGCAAAGGCAATCCGCCGATCCCGCAACTGAGCCCGGCGGGTTTCAATGCCATCCTTTCCGCCTTTGGCGACAAAACCGCAACCGCCAGCCTGAACGAGGACACCAGCGTACACACGACGACGAAATCCGAACCCGCAGGGAAAGCCTCGTCGGAACCTGCCGAGGCCCGCCTTGCCGCCGCCGACCCAGCCCCCGTGCCGCCATCGGGTTTCGCCGCGGCCATGGCGAACGGCCTCGACAAATACCGCAGCATGATGGACATCCGGGATCGACAGTCGGCCCCGCAATAGGGATATGGCTTTGCGACGTCCGAGCCCTTAATCTTCCGCCATGGACAGACTGAGCGACATAAACGTAACGGCAAAACCGGGTGCCAGGACGGGCCGGTTGACGGCGGGAAACCACGACTTCCCCTGTGCCATTGGCAGGACCGGGCTTGCCGGAGAAAAACGAGAAGGCGATGGCGGCACGCCGATCGGCACCTTTCCGCTTCGCGAGCTCCGCTACCGGCAGGACCGCCTGGCCGCGCCGGAAACCGGCCTGCCCCTGATCCCTATCGGGCCGAAGGATGGCTGGTGCGACGCATCCGCCGATCCTGCCTATAACCGGCCCGTGGACTTCCCCTATACCGCCAGCGCCGAACAGATGTGGCGCGATGACCACCTCTACGATCTGGTGATCGTGGTGGGCTATAATGACGATCCCGTCGTGCCCGAGGCGGGCAGCGCAATCTTCATTCATCTGGCAAAGGAAGAGAATGGCGAACTCCAGCCCACCCAGGGCTGTGTCTCGCTGCGCCTCGACGACATGCTGGCGCTTCTGGCACGCATTGACGACGAGACTGTAATTTCTATTTCCGGTTAGGGCCGGTCCGGCTGCCGAAAATGGCACTCCCAACGCGCACATGAGTCGCGCCGCAGGCAATTGCGGCTTCATAGTCGCCGCTCATGCCCATGGAGAGTTTCTCCAACCCGTTGCGCCGCGCGATCTTTTCCAACAACGCAAAATGCAGCGCCGGTTCTTCGTCGACCGGCGGAATGCACATCAGGCCCTCGACCTCGAGTTGCCATTCGCCCTTGCAGGACGCGATGAAGTCATCGACCTCGGCAGGCAGCAGCCCGGCCTTCTGTTCCTCTTCACCCGTATTCACCTGAACGAAGAGCCGAGGAAGCGACGCGCCCTTCTCGCGCTCCTTCACCAGCGCACGCGCAAGCTTTTCGCGATCGAGCGTGTGCATGACGTCGAAAAGGGTCAGCGCCTCTTTCACCTTGTTGGTCTGCAGCGGACCGATCAGGTGAAGTTCGATATCGGCGAAATGCTCTTTCAGTGCCGGCCACTTGCCCTGCGCTTCCTGCACACGGTTCTCGCCGAAAACACGCTGTCCGGCTTCCAGCACCGGCAGAATGGCTTCCGCATCGAACGTCTTGGAAACAGCGATCAGCGTCACCGCCGCCGGATCACGTCCGGCCTCGCGCGCTGCCGCAGCCAGTTTCTGCCGCACCCCGGCCAGGCGCGTCACCGCCGTTTCCTCTTTATGCGCCGCGTCGTTCCGTGCCATTTATACCCTCTCGTTCAGGAGGTCGAAGCTAGTGCCGCAAGGCTCCGAAAACAAGATATCCACGCCCAGCGCAGCCCTCATCGCGCGCGCGGCGCATCGCTTTGGCGCGCATGGCGCCCCCGCTGTGATCGGCATGACCGATCCCGCCCGCCTGCCCGATCCGGAACGGGCACTGGCCGCCCTGCCACCCGGCAACATCCTTATCTGGCGTGCCTATGGTGAAGCCCTTTCCCGTCGGGACGTCCGCCATGTCGCACGGCTTGCGGAAAACAGGAACTGCCTCCTGCTGCTGGCAGGCCAGCCGCGCCTCGCTATACATGCCCATGGCATGCATCTCGCCGAGCGCCGGCTTATCGATCCGTTCACAGATGGTTATCTGATGGATAGGCGGAGCCACCGGCCCGATTTCATCGTCACCGCCGCCGCCCATTCCGAAGTTGCAATCCGCCGCGCAGCAAATACGCAAGTAGATGCCGTTCTGATCTCGCCGGTCTTTGCAACGGAGAGCCATCCGGGCGCGCCCCATCTCGGCGTGATCCGCACAGCGTCGCTCGCCCGTAATGCCTCGGCCCTTGGCCTTGCTGCCTACGCATTGGGAGGCATCACGACAGAGAGCGACGTTCGGCGGCTGACGCAAACCGGCGTTACCGGCATCGCCGGGATCGGCTTTCTGCAGGCGGGAAACCGTCAGGCGTAATCTTCCGGGATATACCCGAAGCGTTCCATCTGTTCGCGATGATCGGAAATGATCCGGCGGATCTGTTTTTCGGTCAGCTCTTCGCGCCACTGGCCGACCTGCCCCTTGCGGAAAAACGATTCCGCATGATCCGGCCGTTCGTTGAACCCTTCCTCTTTCTCCAGAGCCTTGAGCGTTTTGAAGGACGAATTAGCGATAGCGCGTTCCAGCCGCTCCGGCGGCGTATTCAAACCGAGGAACCGGACAACAGAACCAAATGCCTCAGTCGGTTTCTCGAGCATATCCTCATATCTCAATACGAGAAGTTGCGGACTGGGATGCTCTGTCCAGCTTCTCACATTCTCCGACCACGTATTATAGCGTTCGGGAACATGGCTATCCGTCTTTGCGACGCCACCCTCCGAGCTACCCATGATCTCGATTGTTTCGTCAATAGGTCGAGCGAAATGATCGCGCGCCGACAAGACCACATCTAGAGGATTGCGAACCATATAGATGGCGCCGGCAGTCACGTTCAGATTGACGAGCGGATACCCAAGCCAATCGCCCATATAGTTATGAGTCTTGACGAACACGGAGTCCGGACTGGCAAACGTGAAGTCTGCCTGAACAGCGCTCCGGATCTTCATGACATCCTGGAGCGTGACCTTCTCCCACGGCTTCTGAATGCGCCGGCGATAATGCGTCGACGTAACCTCACTGATGCAAAATCGCGTCAGTTCATTGAGGCTTACAGGCTTTTCCGCATTCATCAGAAAATTGTGAAGAAAAGTCCGCATCCAAGTGTTGCCGGACTTGGGATAGGACGCGAGCCAGATTAGCCCTCCCATGTTTCTTCTCCTTCCCTCCGCATTCGCCAATGAACGATAGTCAGTCGGTCGTCAGGCATAATCTTTCGGTACATAGTCGAACCGCTCCATCTGCTCCCGGTGGTTATCTATCACGCGGCGAATTTGCTTGGGCGTCAGTTTCTCTTTCCACTGCTCCGCCTTGCCTTCTCTGAAAAACTTGTCCGAAGCTTTTGATTTCTCCTGAAAACCCGACTTTTCTTCCTGAGCTTTCAATACCTTGAACGACGAAAACTTGATGGCACGCTCAAGTCTTTCAGCGGGCGGTTTGAGCCCAAGGAATCCCGCCACCTGCTTGAAGTGTTTACGTGGTTTGCGGATCAGATCTTCGTACCGCACCACGAGCAATTGAGGGTTCGGATTTTGCGTCCAGCTCTGAACATGAAACGACCACGAAGAAAGATATTCAAATACGTGACGATCATTTCCACCGGTCATGGCATCCGGGTCGGACATAAAATCGATTGCTTCGTCCGTCGTAAGACCAAAATGATTGGCGGCGGAAAGCGTAATATCGAGAGGATTACGGACGATATAGATAGCGCCGGCGGTGACATCCATATTGTGGATGGGATAGCCAAAAGACTCGCCCAGGAAATTATGCGTCTTGACGAAAACAGAGTCGGGAAAAGCTGTCGTGAAGTCTTGATGGACAATCGGCCGGATGGCTGCCAGCTCTTCGGGGGTTAGATCGCCGACAGTTTTCGGCGCACGTGGCGCATACCAACTCGCGTCGGACTCCCCCAAACAGAAATCCGCCATCCTGTTGATATCGACCGGCGTCGAGCCTCCCCTCAGCAAGTTATGCAGGAAACTCCGCATCCAGGTGTTGCCGGATTTCGGATAGGAGGCGAGCCAAATTAACGCGCCCAACGATTTCTCTCCCGTTCACTTCTTGTTTGTGGTCCGGCCCATTATCGAAATCGAAATAGGACCGTACAAACAAAAAGAGAGCGGGCCGAAACCCGCTCTCCAAAAGTCTTGGTTTCGTTCGGATTAGAACGAAACGGCAAGCACGATACCGCCCGACGTCGTGTCGAAGGTCTGCGCACCCGCAGCAGCCTTTTTGCTGTTGAACTGGACGTCGAGACCGAGGTCGACACCAGAACCCAGCGAGTAGCCGCCACCAACCTGCCAAGCCTTCGACTCGGCACCATTGGAACCGAACGTCGAGGTCGCGGAAGAGTCGTCCTGGCTTTCCAGGTAGGCAACGCCAACCGTCCACGGGCCCGTGCCGTAGGACAGACCGACGGTCCAGGTCTTGACTTCGGCACCGGCGTCGGCCAGCGAAGCGACCGGCGTGAACGCACCGTAGTTGGTCGGACCGGCAAGGTCTTCGCTCTGGTACCAGGCACCGCCAAGCGTGAAGCCCATGTAGCCGAGGCTTGCGCCGAAGCCGTATTCCTTCGGATCGGTGTTCGAAGCATTGCCGTCGCCGTCCGTGTAGAAACCGTCGACGCCAAGGTCGACGCCACCGATCGTGCCGGCATAGTTAGCCGCGACTTCGAACACATCCGTCGTCGGGCCAACGCCGCCGCCGCCGGTCAGCTTCGGCAGAACAGTCAGACCGTTCGCGTTCACACCCGTGGTGCTCTGCGTCACGTCAGGCGTGTAGGACACACCGAGCTGGAAGCCGGCAAAACGCGGCGTGAAGTACGACACCTTGTTCGCGTCCGTCGCCATCAGCGAGAAGGTCGTGTTACGTGAAAGACCCGCGCTGCCGACACCGTTGTAGATGTTCGGGGAGTCGACACCGTTACCCGGCACGAACCACGGAGAGGTGTAGTGCATCTTGTAGGCAGCACCGTCCACGCCACCGATTTCGAAACGACCGAAGCCGCCTTCGAGGTAGGCGAAGAGCTGGCGGAACGTCACGCCAGACGGCGCACCGGCATTGGCAAGAGTGTTCCAGTCGCTGCCGAGCATCATCTTGGCGTCGACACCGGCGGTCATGCCGTTGTCCAGCGTGCCTTCGGCGATGATGTCGATGTTACGGGCAACAACGGCAACCTTCGTGTCCTGGTAGGACGTGGCGCCGGTGGAGTCCGCGTCAACGACGTAGAAACCGGTCACGACGGAACCGCTGACCGAAACGGAAAGCGGGTCGCCGGCGAGAGCCGGACCGGCCACCAGGCCGGCAGAGACGAGAGCGGTCGTCCCCAGAAGAATCTTTTTCATGTGTTCCTCGCAGTAGCAGCTAGTGCTGGTCCATTTACAAACCGCCGGGGTTGTCTGAGGCATGCGGGATAAGGAGTTTTCCCCCAACGCTTGCCCAGTCCGCCCGACCGGATCGCAACATTCGCCGGGCCGACAAGGTGCCCCCCGAGCGCGTAGGCTGATTAATCCGTCGATAACCCTCAGGGTCAAGCGCACCCGCCCTTATGACGATGGAATGTCGGTAGATGTTGCCGAAACAGCACAAGCAGGCCCAAGGTAGTTAACGAACCGTTAACGCAAAAGGGTCGCCTCCACCTCCAAACCGCTTGTGCCACAAGGATGTTTTGCCGCCGTGGCGCAATTTACAACGCGAATCAGTACCCCTAATCGGCCCTTTTGCCGTCAAGAAAGCGTCATGGCATGTGGTTATTGCGCAACATATAGGCGACATGCCTAGGCAGTTTGCCTGAAATCTCGGCACACGCGGGGGGCTTGGCGAGCTAGAATACCCGAGATGGCGCGGGCGCGAAAAAGACGGGCGCCGCTGTGGCGTGGGCGTAACGTATCCCGCGCCTTCCCGTGCCACCTCATTTCGCAAACTTAAGGCGCTGCGTGATTGCGGAGAACCGCCATGTCTCGCTATAAAGGCCCGCCTGCAACGGCAAACAGGGCGCTTGCGGGCGGGAGAACGGGTCCAAGGCCGAAGGCGGCGGACATATAATCACGGCACCGGCCGCATCAGACGGCCCGGGGGGCGTAAACAAGAGGCTTGCCGGAACTCATGACCAAGACCGTTGAACGACGCTCGCTGCGTGCAATTTCCGCGACGGGCGGGAAGCTGAGCCACGTCATTCGCTTCGCATTGGCTGCGGCCATTCTGATGACCGCGTCGGTGAGCCTGACCGCCTGCGGCGTCTTCAGCGGCGGTGAACGGCAATATCCCGATACCACCGGTCGCACCGGCCCGACCACCCCCGCGCCCAAGGAAGGCGACCGCCAGACGGTCTTCGGCGAAGGCGGCCTCAACCTCTTTGGCGGCGGCGGCTCCGGCGACAATACGGGCGGCGGTATCGGTGTGAACTCCTATCTGTGGCGCGCCTCGCTCGACACGCTGAGCTTCATGCCGCTTGCCTCGGCCGACCCCTTTGGCGGCGTCATCATCACCGACTGGTATCAGGACCCCAAGGCTCAGGGCGAACGCTTCAAGGTCACGACCTATATTCTGGACAAGCGCCTGCGCGCCGACGGCGTGAAAGTGGCCGTCTTCCGCCAGAAAAAGGATGAGAAGGGCGACTGGGTGGATACACCGGTCGATCAGGTGACCGCCACCAAGATCGAAAACGCCATTCTGGTCCGCGCGCGCGAGCTGCGTATGCGCTCGGTGGAAAACCCGGACAACTGATCCTTTTCCCGCACCGCGCGGCAAGCTATACCTTCCCCGCCCGCCCGGTTCCGCCGGGCGGGCGGTCCGCTTTTTGAGCCCCATTTTCCCTGAACCCGACCAGCGATCGATTTCCGTCAATGTCCAGCCGCTACAATCCCCGCACCAGCGAACCGAAATGGCAGAAGGCCTGGACCGAAATGGCCGCCTTCCGCACCGAAGCCGATAGCGGGGACAAGCCGAAATACTATGTGCTGGAGATGTTCCCCTACCCGTCGGGGCGCATCCATATGGGGCATGTGCGCAACTACACCATGGGCGATGTGATCGCACGCTACCGCCGGGCCCGCGGTTTCAACGTACTGCATCCCATGGGCTGGGATGCCTTCGGCATGCCGGCGGAAAACGCGGCGATGGAAAAGGGCGTCCATCCCAAGGAATGGACCTACGCCAACATCGCAGCCATGCGCGAGCAGCTGAAAGCCATCGGCCTCGCCATCGACTGGGAGCGCGAATTCGCAACCTGCGATCCCGAATATTACGGCCGCCAGCAGGCACTCTTCCTCGACCTGCTGGAGGCAGGTCTCGTGACCCGCAAGAAGAGCACGGTGAACTGGGATCCGGTCGACAATACCGTGCTGGCCAATGAGCAGGTGATCGATGGACGCGGCTGGCGCTCCGGCGCGCCGGTCGAACGGCGCGAACTCGTGCAATGGTTCCTGACCATCACCGATTTCGCCGAAGAGCTGCTTGCCGGGCTGGAAACGCTCGATCGCTGGCCCGAAAAGGTCCGGCTGATGCAGAAGAACTGGATCGGCAAATCGGAAGGCGCCCGCGTATTCTTCCCTGTCCAGGGACTGGCGGACGAACCGGATTACGCGCTGGAAATTTTCACGACCCGGCCCGACACGCTTTATGGCGCTTCCTTCTGCGCCGTGTCCCCGCATCATCCGCTGGCGCAGAAACTCGCCGCGGACAATGAAGAACTGCAGGCCTTTATCCGCAAATGCGATCAGCTCGGCACCTCCGAGGAAGCGATCGAGACGGCGGAGAAAATGGGCTTCGATACCGGGCTCACCGCGCGCCACCCGTTCATCGAAGGGCACACCCTGCCCGTCTATGTCGCCAATTTCGTCCTGATGGAATATGGCACAGGCGCTATCTTCGCCTGCCCAGCGCATGATCAGCGCGATCTGGATTTCGCCCGCAAATATGGCCTCGACGTCATTCCCGTCGTCGCGCCCAAGGACAAGACCGGCGAAGAGCTCGACGCCTGGCTGGCTGAATTTGCCGCCAGGGCGGAGGAGGCTTTCACCGGCGACGGCGTGGCGGTCAATTCCGACTTCCTGAACGGCCTCGACGTGACCGCTGCCAAGCGCGCCGCCATCGAAAAGCTCGAAAGCCTGAACATCGGCGAAGGCACGGTGAACTACCGCCTGCGCGATTGGGGCGTGTCGCGCCAGCGCTATTGGGGCTGCCCCATTCCCGTCATCCATTGCGATGAGTGCGGCACACTGCCCGTGCCGAAGGATCAGCTGCCGGTGACGCTGCCCGACGATGTGACCTTCGATGTGCCGGGCAACCCGCTCGACCGCCACCCGAGCTGGAAACATGTCGACTGCCCGTCATGCGGCAAGCCTGCGCGCCGCGAGACCGACACCTTCGACACCTTTGTCGACAGCTCCTGGTATTTCGCCCGCTTCACCTCTCCGCATGCGGAGGGTCCGGTGGACAAGGCGGCGGCGGAGCACTGGCTGCCGGTGGATCAGTATATCGGTGGCATCGAACACGCGATCCTGCACTTGCTCTATTCGCGGTTCTTCACGCGCGCCATGCGGAAAGCCGGACAGCTCGATCTCGCCGAACCCTTTGCCGGGCTTTTCACGCAAGGCATGGTGAACCACGAAACCTATCGCGACGCCGACGGCAAATGGGTCGCGCCAACGGACGTCGTTGTGGACAATGTCGACGGCAAGCGGTCCGCAAAACACGCCGAAACCGGCGCGCCCGTCTCGATCGGCTCGGTCGAGAAGATGTCGAAGTCGAAGAAAAACACGGTCGATCCCACCGACATCATCGACCAGTACGGCGCTGACACCGCGCGCTGGTTCATGCTGTCCGACAGCCCGCCCGAACGCGACGTCCAGTGGACGGATGCCGGCGCGGAGGGAGCCTGGCGTTTCACCCAGCGTTTCTGGCGTCTGGCGTCGGAAGGCGCGGACGAGCTTTGTCCCGCCGGTACGCCGATGCCGAAGCTCGACGACACGGCCATGGCGCTGCACCGGACCGCACATCAGGCCCTCGCCTCGATCACCGAGGATATCGAGCATCTGCGTTTCAACCGGGCGGTTGCCCGTATCTACGAACTCGCCAATGCGATTTCAGGCTTCAAGACGGAAAACGAGGCCGGGAAATGGGCCCGGCGCGAAGCGCTGGAATTCATGGTGCTCTGCACTGCGCCCATGATGCCGCATCTGGCCGAGGAGTGCTGGTTGGCCCTCGGGCACGAGACGCTGATCGTGGAAACGCCCTGGCCGGTTGCCGATCCGGCGCTGCTGGTAGATGATCGCGTTACGATGGCGGTACAGGTAAACGGCAAACGGCGCGACGAGCTGACCGTGGCCCGCGACGCAGAAAAAGAAGACGTGGAGCGCGCCGCGCTCGCGCTTGAGAAGGTGGAAAGGGCGATCGATGGAAAGACGGTGCGGAAAGTCATCGTGGTACCGGGCAAGATCGTCAACATCGTCGCCAATTGAACGCCTGCGGCCCGTGTATAGGCTGACAAGGCTGGCGCCGCTTCTGGCGCTGTTGGTTCTCGGGCTGGCGCCCGGTCTCACCGCCTGCGGTTTCAGTCCGCTTTACGCCACGCGCGACGGGGATCTGGGCGCAAGCCTGGCCAATGTGAGCGTCGAAGCGCCCGACACCAGGCTCGGCCGCGATCTGAAATACACGCTGATCGACAATCTTCGGGCAGCAGGCAAATCATCCGCCGCGCCGCAATATGTCGTAAAGCTCGCGCCGCGCACCTATGAGGAAGACGTGGCGATCCAGCAGGACGCCTCCGTCACTCGCAAGAATATCGTGCTTTTGGTGAGTTTCACGCTGACCCGACAGGGCGAGGACAAGCCGCTATATAGCTCCCTTGCCCGCTCGCGAACCTCCTACAACCGTGTGGATTCCGAATTCGCCAATATCATCGCTTCGGAAGACGGCCTGCAGCGCAGCACCGAAATGGTGGCCGAAGACATCAAGTTGCAGCTAGGCGTCTATTTCGAAGGCCACAGGACGGCGAAGCAGACGACAGCGAAATAAGGCGCATCCTTGAAAATCAGACCGGCAGAAGCAGACCGTTTTGCCGCCGGACCCGGCGAGGCTATCCGCGCCGTTCTCGTCTACGGCCCCGATAGCGGATTGATCCGTGAGCGGATGAACAAGCTCACCGCCTCCGTGGTGGAAGACCCTTCCGACCCTTTTCGCCTTTGCGACCTGACGGACCAGGAACTTCGGCAGGATCCCGCCCGTCTGTCCGACGAAGCCGCGGCGATCTCGATGCTGGGCGGCCGGCGCGTTATCCGGGTGCGCGGAGCCGGCGACAGCCTCGCTAAAACTATCGAGAGTTTTCTCGCCCATCCCGCGGGCGACGCGCTTGTGCTTGTCGAAGCGGGGGAACTCGGGCCGCGATCGAGCCTCAGAAAACTCTTTGAAGCGACGGAGAATGCCGCCGCCCTGCCCTGTTACGCAGACGATGCACGGGCTCTCGAAACCTTCATCCGCGACACGCTTTCACGCGAAGGGCTGCGCGCCGAGCCCGCCGCACTCGACTATCTGATGAGCCATCTGGGGGCGGATCGCGGGATCACGCGCAACGAACTCGAAAAACTCGTCCTCTATATGAGCGGTGGCGGCGACGTAACGCTTGAAGAGGCGCGCGCCTGCATCGGCGACAATGCCGCTTCGAGCCTTGACGATCTGGTCGACGCCGCGACATCGGGCGATCTTGGCGCGCTAGACACGGCTTTGGCACGCGCCCGGGCAGCAGATGTCAATTCGGTTGCCATATTGAATGCCCTGACCCGTCATTTGCAGCAGCTTCATCTGGCGCTGGCGCGGGTGGAAAAAGGCGGCGACCGGTCCGCAGCGCTCAAATCCATGCGCCCACCGGTTCATTTCAGCCGCCAGGCGATTGTGCAGCGCCAGCTTCAGCTCTGGTCGCGCAAGCGGCTCGATCGGGCGCTCGAGCTTGCGTTGGATGCGGAAAATCTTTGCAAGACGACAGGCCAACCCGACAACTCGGTTTGCGGCCAGACCCTGCTGCGCATCGCACAAGGAGCCCGGGCCGGCAGGCGTTAGGCCGGAATATAAGCCGGTAGGCGTAAAATTTAGGAAAAGGCCGAAAAGGACCGGTCAGCCCATGGGCTGCGGCTTGTGACCGGCCAGACGACGGCAGACTTCATCGAGCTGTTCGAGCGTCTTGTAGGAAATCTTCACTTCCCCGCCCTTGTCGCCCTTGTAGAGGATCTCCACGGCCAGACCGAGATGCTCCGAAACGCTGCGTTCCAGCGCGGCCGTATCGGCATCCTTCTGCATGCGCGCGGATGATCCCGACGATTTTCCGCTCCGGGCGCTGTCGGGCTTTCGGGTCAGCGCTTCGGCGCCTCGCACACTCAACCCCTTGCTCACGATTTCCTGCGCAAGTTTAGGCGCGTCGGAATGACCGATCAGCGTACGCGCATGACCAGCGGTCAGCTTGCCCTCTTCCACCAGGTTCAAAACGGGTTTCGGCAGCGAAAGAAGCCGAAGCGTATTGGCGACATGGCTGCGGCTTTTACCGATGAGCTTGGACAGCGTGTCCTGCGTATACTCGAATTCCGCCATAAGCCGTTCGTAGCCGGCCGCTTCTTCCACCGCGTTGAGGTCGGCGCGCTGGACATTCTCAATGATGGCGATTTCGAGAGACTCAGCATCCGTCAGCTCCTTGACGATGACCGGCACCTGATGAAGCTGCGCGCGCTGCGCGGCACGCCAGCGGCGTTCGCCCGCCACGATCTCGAAGGCGTCGGATTGGCCGGACAGCGTCCGCACCACGATGGGCTGCAATATGCCTTTCTCACGGATCGAGTTCGACAGATCGGCGAGCTCTTCCTCGCGAAAGCGATGGCGCGGCTGAAACGGGTTCGCGCGCAGCGAGGTGATCGGCACTTCGCGAATGCCGGTCGGCTTCGGTGCCTCGGCATCGCCCAGCGCATAAGCGGTATCGTCGCCGATCAGCGCAGCCAGACCACGCCCAAGCCTGCTCGGTGCTTCTTCAGCCATCTCGTCTTCCCTCTCCAATCCCGCCGCGAGTCTTCCCGGCGCGGGGCCCGATGCCATATGCGGTATGGCCGGAACGATTGACCATAAACGGCGGAATAACTGGCCTGATTATGGTCCGAAAACATGCATCACTACCCGGTATGACCGGATTCAGAAGTCAGATCAGAGACTTGTAGTGTTTTGTTAAGAGTCTTCAGATCCAACATTAAAAATCTTCACGGACCTATTGTCCGCACGCGGAGATTCGACTAAGCCGCCGCATTTTTCCGCAAAATCCGCTCGCGCTGGATCATCTCCGCGGCAAGCTTCATATAGGCCTTGCTGCCCGCGCAGCGATGGTCGTAAACCAGCGCCGGCTTGCCATAGGAGGGCGCTTCGGAAATACGCACATTACGCGGGATCACCGTGCGATAGACCTTCTCGCCGAGATAGCTGCGCACATCCGCCTGTACCTGCTCCGACAGCTTGTTGCGCTGATCGAACATGGTCAGGATAACACCCTGGATTTCCAGCCGGGGATTAAGGCTGGTCTTCACCCGCTCCACCGTGCGCAGCAACTGGCTCAGACCCTCCAGCGCGAAGAACTCGCACTGTAGCGGAACGAGCACCGCATCGGCCGCAACCATCGCGTTGATGGTGAGCAGATTCAGCGAGGGCGGACAATCCACCAATATATAAGAGTAGGGACGCGAGGTGCTTTTCATCTCCGCCTCACTGCCTTCGCGCACCTTTCCGTGGCGAGGCATACGCAGCAAGGCATCGCGCAACCGGTGCGAGCGGCGCTGTACGGTTGCCAGTTCGAGTTCGGCGCCCAGCAGATCCATGGTCGAAGGAATGATATCGAGACCGGGCACCTTGGTCGGCACGATGGAATCTTCCGCCAGCGCCGAGCCGATCAGCAGCTCATAGGAAGACACCTTGCGCTCGCCACGCCCAATGCCGAGCCCAGTGCTTGCATTGCCTTGCGGATCGAGATCGACCACCAGCACCCTTTCGCCGACGGCGGCCAGCGCGGTGCCGAGATTGATGGCGGTCGTGGTCTTGCCCACGCCGCCCTTCTGGTTGGCGATCACCAGCACCCGCGGACGATCCGTGGACGGAACAACCTTCCCGTCAGACCCGGTATGGCTCATCAGCGTCGGCGCATCTTCACGGGCCACCGGCTTATCGCGGTCATCCGGGCTGTCGGACGAAATATTGTGGGTGGAGCTGTCCGCAGACGGAACATCTTCCATCCGATCTTCATCGATCTGCACCATGGAGGCCTCTTAGCTGCAGCACCGAGCCGCTGGGGTCCGACAGGCTGGGTATGACGGTTTCTTCAAATATCCAACCTTTACGCGCCGAGGTCAATTCGTCTTCGAGCCCCTGCCCCTTCAAAAACAGTCCAATTGTCTCCGGGCCGAACAGCGGGTGCGCCCACTCTATAATACGGTCCATCGCAGCCAGCGCCCTGGCGGAGACCACATCAGGCTGCAGATCGGTAGGCTGCAGATCGGTCTCCCGGGCGAAGTTTTCGATCCTGGCGGTGTGGACCTCTGCCGGCGCGCCCGTCTCCCGGATGACCTCCCGCATAAAGATGCCTTTGCGCTGGTCGCTCTCGACGAGATGCATCCTGAAGCCAGGTCGATCCCGCAGCAGGATGGCCACCACAAGTCCCGGAAACCCGCCCCCACTGCCTAGATCGATCCAGCACCGCGCATTGTCCGGCGCCAGATCGGCTAGCTGGGCGGAATCCAGCATATGCCGTTGCCAGAGCTGGTCGAGAGTGGATTTGGCGACCAGATTGATGGAGCGCTGCCACTTGATCAACAAGGACTCGTATTGCGCGAGCCGCTCCATTGTTTCACGTGAAACATGCGTCGCAGCCGAAAAGGATTCCGCATCAACGACTTGCACTAGATTTTGGGGCATACCCGATCATACCCCTCAAGCGCTGCGCGACTGTGTGTTTTGTTTCACGTGAATCATTACGCTGGTCAGCGCTGCGGGCGTCATCCCATCGATGCGAGCCGCCTGTCCCAATGTCGCTGGACGTGCAGAGGACAGTTTGGATTTCGCCTCGTTCGACAGGCCATGAACGGCGCCGTAATCGAGGTCGAGCGGGAGGGTCATCCCCTCGTCCTTCCGGAAAGCGCGAATATCGGCCTCCTGCCGCTCCAAATAACCCGCATATTGTGCCTCGATCTCGATTTGCTCCGATATATGGGAATCGAGTGAGCCAAGCTCAGGCCACACGCTCGAGAGCCGCGTCATATCGATATCCGGATAGGCGAGCAGATCGACCACGTCGCGCACCACGCCATCCTGATTGATCTTGAAGCCCCGCTTGTTCAGCTCGTTCGGCGACAAGCGCAGCGAGCGACACAACAAGCCCGCCTCTTCCAGCGCCAGGGCCTTTTCCTGATACCGGGCTGCCCGGACATCGCTGACCACGCCTGCGCCGATCCCGACCGGCGTCAGGCGCTGGTCGGCATTGTCGGCGCGCAATGTCAGACGATACTCAGCGCGCGAGGTAAACATCCGATAGGGCTCGGATACGCCGCGAGTGATGAGGTCGTCCACCAATACGCCCATATAGGCCTGCGCCCGGTCGAGAATGAGGGGATCTTCGCCCTCCTCGGCCAGTGCCGCATTGAGCCCGGCGATCACGCCCTGCGCGGCCGCCTCTTCATAGCCTGTCGTCCCGTTGATCTGACCCGCCAGATAGAGCCCGGGGAGCTTTTTCGTTTCCAGCGTCGCCTGCAGCTCGCGCGGATCAATATAGTCATATTCGATGGCATAGCCCGCCCGCCGCATCACGGCATTCTCTAGCCCCGGAATGGTCTTCAGAAAGGCGAGCTGAACATCCTCCGGCAGCGCGGTGGAAATACCATTGGGGTAAACCGTGTCGTCATCGAGTCCTTCCGGCTCCAGGAAGATCTGGTGGCTGTCGCGTTCGCGGAAACGCACCACCTTGTCCTCGATCGAAGGACAATAGCGCGGCCCCACTCCTTCGATCTGCCCGGAATAGACCGGAGACTGGTGGAGGTTCTCCTCGATGATCCTGTGTCCGGCTTCGGTCGTTCGCGTGATCCCGCATTCGATCTGCCGCGTCGTGATCTTGTCTGTCAGGAAGGAGAAGGCGACCGGCGGCTCATCTCCCGGCTGCATCTCGACCGCGTTCCAGTCAATCGTGCCGCCATCCAGGCGCGGCGGGGTCCCGGTCTTGAGGCGGCCCAGCCGGAATCCCAGCCCGTAAAGCCGTTCCGAGAGGCCCAGCGCCGGCGCCTCCCCCACCCGTCCAGCCGGAATGCGCTTCTCGCCCAGATGGATCATGCCCCGGAGAAAGGTCCCTGTGGTCAGGACCACCCGTCCGGCACCGAATGTCCGTCCGTCCTCGGTTTTCACGCCCGAAACGCGGTCATGGGTCACGATAAGATCATCGACTCCGCCTTCGATCACCTCGAGGTTCGGATGGTTCAGGATCTCGGCCTGCATCGCATTCCGATAGAGCTTCCGGTCGGCCTGGGCACGTGGACCCCGCACCGCCGGACCCTTTCGTCGGTTCAGCAGCCGGAACTGGATGCCCGCCGCATCCGCGACACGCCCCATCAGCCCGTCCAGCGCATCGATCTCCCGGACCAGATGCCCCTTCCCCAACCCGCCAATGGCAGGGTTGCAGGACATCTCGCCAATCGTCGAAACCTTATGGGTGACAAGCGCGGTCCGGGCGCCGGCGCGCGCCGCGGCCGAGGCCGCCTCGCAACCGGCATGGCCGCCGCCAATCACGATGACGTCGAAATGCTGGGACATGGGCTTTCAGACAGAAATTATGGGCGGAACAGCCGCCGATCATTGCCCGAGAAATAGACTCAAGATTGTCCGCAGGTCAATGGATGAGGCGCAGCTATTAGAAATCGCGGACTCTGTTTCACGTGAAACATCTAGTCCCGTCACTTCCCGATGCAGAAATCCCGGAAAACGATATCCAGCAGATCCTCGACATCGACACGGCCCGTAATCCGCCCGAGAGCGCGGGCCGCGAGCCGGAGATCCTCGGCAACCAGTTCGGTCTCCCGACCGCCTCGAAGACCGTCCTCCACCCGATCTAGGCCCGCAAGACACGCCTGAAGACCTTCTCTGTGTCGAGATCTGGTGATGATAGGGTGAGCTTTGAGCGAGACAGCGCTTGAAACCCGGCTAGACAGAGCTTGCTCCAGCAGATCGAGCCCCTCGCCCGTCGTCGCGGAGACGAAAAGCGCATCGGCCTCCTCCGGGGCACCGAGATCGATCTTGTTGACGAGCCGGATATCCCCCTCCCGGGCATTGGCGAAATCCCCGGTCAAGCCCCCCGCTCCATCGCAGGCCTCGACCACGATCCGAAGATCGGCGGCCTCGGCCCGGGCCAAGGCACGACGGACCCCCTCGGCTTCGATATCCCCGGATGCCTCCCTGAGCCCGGCGGTATCGGCAAGCGTCACGGGGACCCCACCAAGATCGAGACGGACTTCGACCACATCCCGGGTTGTCCCCGCCTCGGCGGAAACGATCGCTGCCTCGCGCCGGGCGAGCCGATTGAGGAGACTCGATTTCCCCGCATTCGGCGGACCGACAATGGCGACCTCCACGCCCTCACGGAGCCGCTCGCCCCGATGCCCGTCCTTCAAATGAATCGCAATATCGGAGCGCAGCGTCTCCAGCTCCGGCCCCAGCGTTCTCAGCAGGTCGCCCGGCACTTCCTCGTCGGGAAAATCGATCTCGGCTTCCGCATAGGCCAGGAGGCGCATGAGCCGTCCCCGCCAATCTTCATAGAGACGGCCCAGCGCGCCTTCCATCTGGTAGAGCGCCTGCCGCCGCTGGGCCTCGGTCTCGGCATCGATGAGATCGGCGAGGCCTTCGACTTCGGTGAGATCGAGTTTGCCGTGCTCGAATGCCCGCCGGGTAAACTCCCCGGGCTCTGCCGCACGCAAGCCCCCGAGCCCCGACAGCGCGTCGACCGCCGCCGCAACCACGGCGCGCCCACCATGCAGGTGCAGCTCAACGACATCCTCGCCGGTAAAACTTGCGGGCGCTCGGAAATAGAGAACCAGCGCGCGGTCGATTGCTACGCCGCTCGCCGGATCGCGCAAGCGGCGCAGCTCAGCCATGCGGGGCTCGCCCGGCCCCCTGCCCGTCAGCGCTTCGAGCGCATGAGCGGCCTCCGGCCCGGACAGGCGAATGACAGCAACGCCGGCCCGTCCGGCCGCGCTCGAAAGAGCATAGATCGTGTCCAAGAAATCCGTTCTCCGTCAGAAGGGGAAAGTCACTCGCCCTTCTGGTCCTTGTCTTTCGTCGTCTTGTCTTTTGCCGTCTTGCCGCCCGGCCCCATCGCATTGCGGGCCATGCCCCAGAGCAATTCCTGGAACTGCTCCATGGACTGCGCGCCCATCGGCATGATGCCTTTCATGATCTGCTCGGGATCGACATAGGTCATATTGCTGGCGAGCTGCTTTTCGAGTTGCGCGAGCAGCCTCTCCTGCATGGGTTGCAGATCCGGCAACCCCATCAGAGTCCTCGCCTCTTCGGGCGTCATATCGAGGTCGATCTTTACTTTCATGACTCTTCCATCCATCGACGCGGGCGCACATAACCCCTAAATCGGGGGTAGCAATTTAAACGAGTGAACATTCCGGAAGCCCCTATGTCACGCAATTTTCTCGCCGACGAGACGAGCCCCTATCTCCTGCAGCACAAGGACAATCCCGTTCACTGGCGCCCCTGGGGAGAGGACGCGCTGGCCGTGGCGCGCGAGGAGGGAAAACCGATCCTGCTCTCGGTCGGCTATGCCGCCTGCCACTGGTGCCATGTCATGGCGCATGAAAGTTTCGAGGACGAGGATGTCGCCGCGGTGATGAACCGCCTCTTCGTGCCCATCAAGGTCGACCGCGAAGAACGGCCCGACATCGACACCATCTATATGAGCGCACTGCACATGCTGGGCGAACAGGGTGGCTGGCCGCTCACCATGTTCCTGACGCCGGATGGCGAACCCTTCTGGGGCGGCACCTATTTTCCCAAGGAGCCCAAATATGGCCGCCCCGGCTTCATTCAGGTCATGGAAGAAGTCGCGCGCCTCTTTCGCGAGGAGCCCGCCAAGATCGAACAGAACCGCGCCGCGCTGGCAAAATCGCTTGCCGCCCAATCGGCCGATTCAAGACCCGGTGAACCCACCGCGCAGGTCCCCGACTTTGTGGCCGGCAAATTCGTCGAGCTGATGGACCCTGAAAATGGCGGCCTCAAGGGCGCGCCGAAATTTCCCCAGACCGGAATCTTCTCCCTCCTCTGGCGGGCGCATCTGCGCGGCACCCCTGCCCCGGACGGCCATTCCTTCGAAGCGGCCACGACACGCGTGCTCGACCATATGGCCGAGGGCGGCATCTACGATCATCTGGGGGGCGGCTTCGCACGCTATGCGGTGGATGAACGCTGGCTCGTCCCGCATTTCGAAAAGATGCTCTACGACAATGCCCAGCTCATCGAGCTTTATACGAGCGTCTGGCAGGAAACGGGCAAGCCTCTTTACGCCCGCCGCGTGCACGAAACAGTTGAATGGCTCAAGCGCGAAATGCTTCTCCCCGAGGGAGGCATAGCCGCCTCGCTCGATGCCGACAGCGAGGGCGAGGAAGGCAAATTCTATGTCTGGAGCGAAGCCGAAATCGACGAGGTCCTCGGCGATGACGCTCCCCTCTTCAAACAGGTCTATGACGTCAGCGCCAGGGGCAATTGGGAAGGCACCAACATCCTGAACCGCCTTCACCATGCCGATACCGCTTTCACGGAAGACGAAGAGTCCGTCCTCGCCCCCTTGAAGCAAAAGCTCCTCGCCCGCCGCGCCTCCCGCATCCGCCCCGGCTTCGACGACAAGGTTTTGGCGGACTGGAACGGTCTGATGATGGCAGCGCTGGCCCGCGCAGGCCTCGCCTTCGACGAGGCGGAATGGGTCGAACTGGCCGCGGGCGCGTTCCGCTTCGTCGCGGAAAACATGGTCCGGGACGGGCGGCTCCACCACGCCTGGCGCGAAGGCAAGCTGCAGCATCTCGCCATGGCCGCCGATCTCGCCTTCATGGCCGATGCCGCCTTGGCGCTTCACGAGGCGACATTCGAGCCCCGCTATCTCGACGCCGCGCAATCATTCATTGGACAACTGGATTCCCATTATGCGGATGCCACGAATGGCGGCTACTTCTTCACCGCCGATGATGCCCCCGGCTTGATTATCCGTACACGAACTGTCTATGACGACGCCATCCCCTCCGCCAATGGCGTGTTGCCGGGCATCCTCACCCGGCTGTCCTTTCTCACCGGCGACGACAGCTATCTGGCCAAAGCCGACAGCGTCATCCGGGCTTTCGCGGGCGAACTCCAACGCAACATCTTTCCGCTGGGGAGTTACATAGAAAGTTTCGAGACCCGCCTCCGCCCGATCCAGATCGTGCTGGCAGGCGATACAGGAGAGGTCGAACCGCTTCGCCGCGCCATCTATGCGCTTGCCCTGCCCAACCGCATCGTCACGCATTTGCCGGAAAATGCGAGCCTGCCGCAGAGTCATCCGGCCTTTGGGAAGGGAATGGTCGACGACAAACCCACGGCCTATGTCTGTGTCGGCGAAACCTGCTCGCTCCCCGTCGCCACACCGGATGAACTCATCGAAGCGTTGCGCGACGCTCGGCGACAGGTCAGCAATTAGCAGAATGTGTCATCCCGGCTTTATGCCGGATCCAGGAGCGTCAGACACAGCCATCTCGCCCCTGGACCCCGGGACAAGCCCGGGGTGACAGCCGAGAATGCATATAGACCTGAAGTCACAATGTTCTCTCCCCTTCACCCTCGATTCTGATCGCCTGCGCGGCTAGAGTCCGGCCAGCACACCCCATCCACCTTCCCCAAGCATTCCAAGGAGATCAGCAAGTGAGCGGCGAAACCATCGAGATCAAGACAGATGACGGCTCATTCAGCGGCTATCTCGCCAAACCCGCCTCCGGCACCGGCCCGGGCATCGTCGTCCTTCAGGAAATTTTCGGCGTCAATCAGGTGATGCGCGATATCTGCGACGGACTTGCCTCCGAAGGCTATGTCGCCCTCTCGCCCGATCTCTTCTGGCGCATCGAGCCGGGCGTCGACATCACCGACAAGACCGACGCCGAATGGCAGAAGGCCTTCGACCTGATGGGCAAGTTCGATCCCGACAAGGGCACAAAAGACGTTCAGGCAACCATCGACACGCTGCGCCCCATGACCAGCGGCAAGGTCGGCGCGGTCGGTTACTGCCTGGGCGGCCTGCTCGCCTATCTCACCGCCTGCCACACGACGAGCGACGCCTCGGTCGGCTATTACGGCGTCAACATCGCCAACCGCCTGGACGACGCGAAGGGCATCAAGGCCCCGCTCATGCTGCATGTCGCGGGCAAGGACGAGTTCGTGCCGCCGGAAGCGCAGGAAGCGATGGTGGAAGGCTTGCGCGACAATGCTCTGGTGACCATCCACCGCTACCCGGAAAACGACCACGCCTTCGCGCGTGTGGGCGGTGCGCATTACGACAAGAAGAACGCCGACGAGGCGAACAGCCGGACGCTCGACTTCTTCCGCCGTCATCTCGGCTGAACGGACAGGAACAGGCGGCGATGGTCCCGATCGATCTTTATCTCGGCTTCATCGCCGCCACGCTCATTCTCTGCATCATTCCCGGCCCGGTCGTGACATGGCTTGTCGCGACCGGTATTCGCTTCGGGCCTCGCGCATCCCTCACCGGGCTCGCGGGCACCACTTGCGCGCTCTCGCTTCACATGGTGCTGACCGTGCTGGGCCTCGCCCCGCTTCTCGCCGCGCTCGGTCCCTGGACGGAAGCACTGAAACTTGTCGGCGCGGCCTATCTCGTCTGGCTCGGCATCCAGAGCTGGCGCGCGCCCTATGAGCCGATGGATGAAAATTCGGGGCCGCCCTCACGACCGACGACCGACCTACTGCTGCGCCGCGGATTTCTCATCTCCGTCACCAACCCCAAGACGCTCGCCTTTTACGCCGCCTTCTTTCCGCAATTCGTGAGCCCATCGGAACCGGCTACCCCGCAGCTCATTATTCTGGCCGTGACATTCATCACCGTCAGCACCATCTCCGATGGAGCCTATGCTGTCGGCGCCGGCGCGCTCGCCCCCTGGCTGAAGTCGCACCGCGCCCAGACGATCCGCAACAAGGTGTCGGGCGCCGTGCTTGCGCTGGCAGGCCTCGGCCTCGCGCTCACCCGGCGCTAGACACATGACAACTGGATTCCCGAACCCGCAATAACAGGAACGATCCCATGAAAATCAAAGCCATCCGCATCGAAAAACAGGGCGGCCCGGATGTGATGAAGCTCGAAGAGATCGACCTCCCCGCCCCCGGCGCGGGCCAAATCACCGTCCGGCACAGCGCCATCGGCCTCAACTATATCGACACCTACCACCGCTCGGGCCTTTACCCGCTGAAGCTTCCCTCCGGCATCGGGCTCGAAGCGGCCGGCACGGTCGAGGCGGTCGGCGAAGGTGTCGAGAATATTCAGACCGGCGACCGTGTCGCCTATGGCATGGGGCCCGTCGGCGCCTATGCGGAAGCCGCCAACGTACCCGCCATGACGGTGGTGAAGCTCACCGACGACATTGCCGACGAAACCGGCGCCGCCATGATGCTGAAGGGCATCACAGCGCATTACCTGCTCCACTCCACCTATCCGGTGAAACGAGGCGACACGATCCTGTTCCATGCCGCAGCGGGCGGCGTCGGCCTCATTGTCGGCCAATGGGCGAAACATCTGGGCGCCACCGTCATCGGCACGGTCGGCTCCGAAGCGAAAGCCGAACTTGCCCGCGCCCATGGCTATGACCACGTGATCAACTACTCGGAAGAAAATGTCGTCGAGCGCGTCAAGGAAATCACCGGCGGCAAGATGCTGCCCGTCGTCTATGACGGCGTCGGCAAGGATACGTTCGAAATCTCGCTCGACTGCCTCGCCCCGCGCGGCCTGCTCGCCTCCTTCGGCAATGCGTCCGGCCCGGTGGAGAATTTCGACCTCGGCCTGTTGAACGCCAAGGGCTCGCTCTTCGTCACCCGGCCTTCCATGATGCACTACCTGCTCTCGCCCGAAGAAATCGCCTGGCGCATGGACGACCTTGTGGACGTGGTGTCGAAAGGCATTGTGAAGATCGAGGTGAACCAGAAATACGGTCTCGCCGATGCCGTGCAGGCGCATAAGGATCTGGAAAGCCGCAAGACGACCGGGTCGACGGTGCTGATCCCGTGATCGAGGGAAGCTGCCTTTGCGGCGCGGTCCGGTTTCGGACAAAGCGCATAAGCGGCATTGTCGAATGTCACTGCGCCATGTGCCGCAAGGCGGCGGGCGGCCATGCAGGCTTCTTCTTCACGGCCTTTCGCGACGAGGTGGAATGGACGGGCGAGGAACACCTCACCCGCTACCGCAGTTCTCCACAACTCGAACGAAGCTTCTGCTCGCATTGCGGAACCGCGATGACGGGCGCCAATCTCGTCGAAACGGACGACACGATCATCCTCGCGGCGAATGCGCTTGAGGCGGATGCCCCAGGCCGGATCATCGCACAGGAATATTATGCATACCGATGCGCATGGACGGATGGCGGCGATAAAGCGCCCCTTTTCGACGGATCCTATCCCGGCTGGGAAGAGCTCAGGCCCTGACGCAGAGCATGAACCGGATGGCAGCATGTATGATGCCTGGCGCGGATGCCGCCCCTTGTTTCCGTCTCAGCACTCCATGCCGAGCAGCGGATCGGGCACGCCATGCCCCGTATCAATGAAAACCGCACGTTTCAGCTCCGGCTCCAGGTCCATTCGGAGCTTCTTCGTCCAGATATCTTCCTGGACCTCGACGGGAACGATGGTGCCGATAAGGCGCGGATTTCCGTCTGCGGCCGGTGCGATGGGCAGGGTCACCAGCTCGCAGATATTCGTGCTGCCGTCGAAGCCGCGCATCTCGCGCTGCATGATGACGCCGCAGGGCATTTCATGGAGGGCTTTGAGCCTGGCAATGTCGAGTTGGCGGGTCGGATAATCGCCCAGGCCGAAAAGATCGACCCCGGTGAGATCGAACCCCGTCGCCTCGGCGAGCGCCGATCCATAGATGCGGAAGATGAGCTGTTCGGGCCCGGTCCAGCTCATATAGCGGATATAGGGAAGGATCTGGCGCAAGGCCCTGGGACTGACGGCATTGGCGGCGGGAATGGGGTCGGTGCCGCGCGCTTCCTGCCACCAGGCCAGAAACTGGTGCCCGGCTCCGGTAAGCTGTACCCCGGCATAGATTTCAGGTGTCGAAGAGCTGTCGCCCTGAATATCGACGGTCGCGCCAGCCAGATATTCGCGGCTGAGAACGCGCGTAATCCAGGCTGGGGATGTCATGCCACCCCCGTCCGTTTCCCCGGTTCTCCACTTACCCGTCATGCCTGCCCGTGCCCTCCAGTGCCGACACAGACATCTTAGGACGGGAAGTCGTTCCAAACCGTTAACCGGCCGGCTTCAACGGGCATGCAGAGCCACGGCAACCACCGCTTTGCGGCTTCAGGTATTCATCGAGTCGAAGAACTCGTCATTGCTCTTGGTCTGCTTGAGCTTGTCGAGCAGGAACTCGATGGCATCCACAGTCCCCATCGGATTGAGGATACGGCGCAGCACATACATCTTCTGGAGCTGGGCCTTTTCGACCAGCAGCTCTTCCTTGCGGGTGCCGGATTTGAGGATGTCGATCGCCGGGAAGACGCGCTTGTCGGCAATCTTGCGGTCCAGGATGATTTCGGAGTTACCCGTGCCCTTGAACTCTTCGAAGATCACTTCGTCCATGCGGCTGCCGGTATCGATAAGCGCCGTCGCAATGATGGTCAGCGACCCACCCTCTTCGATGTTGCGCGCCGCGCCGAAGAAGCGTTTGGGGCGCTGCAGCGCATTGGCGTCCACACCGCCGGTCAGCACCTTGCCGGAGCTCGGCACCACCGTGTTGTAGGCGCGGCCGAGACGGGTGATCGAGTCGAGCAGGATGACCACGTCGCGGCCATGCTCGACCAGGCGCTTGGCCTTTTCGATCACCATTTCCGCGACCTGCACATGGCGCTGCGCCGGCTCGTCGAAGGTGGAGGAGATGACCTCGCCCTTCACCGAGCGCTGCATGTCGGTCACTTCTTCCGGCCGCTCGTCGATCAGCAGCACGATCAGATAGCTTTCGGGATGATTGGTCGTGATCGAATGCGCGATGTTCTGCAGCAGAACCGTCTTACCGGTCCGCGGCGGCGCGACGATCAGGCCACGCTGACCCTTGCCGAGCGGCGCCACGATGTCGATCACGCGCGAGGAACGATCCTTCAGCGTCGGATCCTCGACTTCCATTTCGAGGCGGCTGTCGGGATAGAGCGGCGTTAGATTGTCGAAATGAACCTTGTGGCGCGCCTTGTCCGGGCTTTCGAAATTGATCGAATTGACCTTGAGCAGCGCAAAATAGCGCTCGCCTTCCTTGGGGCTGCGGATATCGCCTTCCACCGTATCGCCGGTGCGGAGCGAGAACCGGCGGATCTGCGATGGCGACACATAGATGTCGTCCGGACCCGGCAGGTAGTTCGCTTCAGGCGAGCGCAGGAAGCCGAAACCGTCCGGCAGCACTTCCACCACGCCTTCGCCGATAATATCCACATTGCGTTCGGCATACTGTTTCAGGATCGCGAACATCATGTCCTGCGTCCTGAGCGTCGAGGCGTTCTCGACCTCGAGCTCCTCGGCAAGCGAGAGCAGTTCCGTCGGGGATTTGGCTTTGAGGTCTTGCAGCTTGATCTGCGTCTCGGACATTTTCGGCGTCTCTTTTTTCCGCATCCGGCCCGTCAGGGGTCTCGGACATAGCGTCTATGGTGTCGGAATGGCCTTGCCTCTTTTCGAGGAACGGCCGGGCTGGGAAATGAGGTTTTCTGCCTTTACGCCGGGCGCTCGATACGCGCGAGCGGGGCTTTTTCGGCGGTGATCTGGAAAGTGAGGCCTTCCGGAACTGAAACCTTTATGGGCGGGTGTTTGAAATCGGTCGATTGTCGGGAAATCGCCCTTAATCCGGGCGTCGGTGCCTTTCCCGCCACCATATCGCGTGAAATCCGGCGGGATTCAGCGATTACGTGCTCTTGGAACCACCTAGCAGACCGGTCTGACTACCCGGTGGCCTGGAAAGGACGATAAGGAAGGATTCCGGTCTCCCGGCTTTCTACGCAACATATAACCGCAGAAGCCCGCATATTCAATCGGTTTCACGCTGCGACCGTTCAGGCCGGGTGAGACCGGTCGTCGCGCCCGGGACAGGCCTAGAACGGCTTCACCACCACCAGAATGACGATGAAGACCACCAGAACCGGCGGACCTTCATTGACGATCCGGAAGAAACGGCTCGTATAGGGCCGCTCGTCGCGCTCGAACTGTTTGCGCCAGCGCGCAAACATACCGTGCAAGGCCGTCATCAGGACGACCAGCGTCAGCTTGACGTGCATCCAGGGCTGGCTCAGCCAGTCCGGCACGGCAATGAGCATCAGGATGCCGAACAGAAACGTCGAAATCATCGCCGGATTGATGATCCCGCGCAGCAGACGGCGCTCCATCACCTTGAAGGTCTCCGACTTGTCCGACCCGATCTCACTTTCGCGGTGATAGACGAACAGACGCGGCAGATAGGCCATGCCTGCCATCCAGAAAATCACCGAAATCACATGCAGGGCGCGCAGCCAGTCATAGCCATCGATAAGAAAATTCTGCACGGGAAAAATCCTTGGGCGGGATCAGGTCGCAAAGTCAACGGGCCGCACCCTATCCCCGGTCCCGAGGACGAACAAGCGCCCCGCATCGATCAGGAGACGCTTTTCAGCGGTACATTCTCCGTGCAGGGCCGGCCGGCCGCATCTTCCGGACACAACACGCCCTCATGCGTCCTGGCATCGCGCACCAGTGCCGCCAGCGCCTCGATGAAGGCCGGATGGCTCGAGAGCGTCGCGACACGCTCATAGCGCGGCACACCGGCTTTCTTCGCCAACTCGCCATATTCGATATCGAGTTCGACCAGCGTCTCCGAATGTTCCGACACGAAGGCGATGGGCACGACGATCAGGCTCTTGCCCTCGGCACCCGCCTTCTCGATCTCATCATCCGTCGCCGGTCCGATCCATTCCATCGGCCCCACCCGGCTCTGATAGCTCGCCCGCCAATCAAGGGCCTCGATGCCGAGCGCTTTCGCCAGCGCTTCGCAGCTCTGCTCGACCTGGGCCTGATAGGGATCGCCCTGATCGACGATCTTTTTCGGCAGGCCATGCGCCGAGAAAAGGATTCGTACGGATGATTTATCCTCGAAGGTGTCGAGCTTTGCTTTCAGGAGATCCGCATAGGCCCCGATGAAGCCCTCCGCGGTGGGGTAGCAGCAGACCGCCCGCGTCGGGAGGTCGAGCCCCACCGCAGCAACGGCATGATCCCAGTCCTTGAGCGAGCTTTCCGTCGTTGTCGTCGAATATTGCGGATAAAGCGGCAGCAGCACGATCTCGTCGGCGCCCCAGGTTTTTACCTCTTCCACCGCTTCATTTGCGAAGGGATGCCAGTAGCGCATGGCGATGAAGCATTTCGCCTCGATCTCCGCGCCCGCCTCCCCCGTCAGCAGCTTTTCGAGCGCATCGCCCTGCGCCCGGGTTTCCGGCACCAGCGGCGAGCGGCCGCCGATATTGGCGTAGATCTCGCGCGCCACCGGCGCCCGCCGCGAGGAAATGATCTTCGCGATCAGCCAGCGCAAAGGGTTCGGCAGCCGAATGATCGCCGGATCGTTGAACAGGTTGAACAGAAAAGGCTGCACGGCGTCCGGACCGTCCGGGCCGCCCAGATTGAACAGGACGATCGCTACCTTGCGCCGCGCATTGTCAGACATGCCTCAAGCCTTCCAGTTCTTCACGAGCTCCACGAGCTCGGCCACATGATCGGGCGGGGTTTGCGGCACGATGCCATGGCCCAGATTGAACACGAACGGGCCGCCCCCGAGTTCTTCGAGGATATAGGTCGCCTGCCGCCTCATTTCCTCCCCGCCTGCGACCAGAAGCAGCGGATCGAGATTGCCCTGAACGCAACCCTGGCTCTGGAGCCGCTCGCGCGCCCAGCGAAGCTGCATGCCGGTATCGAGGCTCAGCGCATCGACGCCGGTATCGCGGAAATAGGTCTCCGCCATCGGTCCCGCGCCGCGCGGGAAGGCGATCACCGGAACATCGGGATATTTTGCCTTCAACTTGGCCGTGATGGCTTTCATCGGCTCCAGCGCGAAACGCCGGAAGGAGAGATCCGGCAGCGAGCCCGCCCAGGTATCGAAAATCTGGACAGCCTCGGCCCCCTGCTCCACCTGCGCGGACAGATGCACGACCGTCGCCTCGACCAGCAGATCGATCAATTGCTGGAACTCGTCCGGCGCCCGGTAGGCCCAGGCCTTGGCCGCGCCCTGATCCGGCGAGCCGCGCCCGCCGACCATATAGGTCGCCACCGTCCAGGGCGCACCGGCAAAACCGAACAGCGTCACATCCTCCGGCAGGCTTTTGGAAAGCCTCGACACCGTCTCATAGACGGGAGCAAGCCGATCCTTCACCGCACCGAGATCGAGGTCGCCAAGCTGGCCGAGGTCGGTAATGGGCTCCAGCACCGGCCCTTCGCCTTCCTTGAAAGCCACTTCCTGGCCCAGCGCATCGGGCACCACGAGAATGTCGGAAAAGAGGATCGCCGCATCGAAGCCGAACCGGCGGATCGGCTGAAGCGTCACTTCCTCAGCAAGTTCGGGGTTGTAGCAAAGATTGAGAAAACTGCCGGCGACACCGCGAACCTGCTTGTACTCCGGGAGATACCGTCCCGCCTGGCGCATGAACCAGACCGGGGGCCTTTCCTGTGTCTCGCCTGCCAGTGCCTTGAGAAGCCGTTTCTTCGGTGCTGCCGTCCCGTTTTTCACAGGCTCTTTCTCCTTACTAATAAAGATTCTTGAAATAGTAGGGGATAGTGGATGGCTGTGGATGACGGGGATTAAAACGCCACCCGTTTTCATCCACAGGCGGGATGGTACATGGCGGCACCCTTCCCGGCCCCTTCCTAACGCAAGATGCCTGTGTGCAGAAGAGGACATAATGTCGAAAGCATTGTGACTCCGGCTGCTTGATCTGTGGGCGGCTTTTCCACACAGCCTGTGAAGCATGGGGATAATTAGTGGGTCATACCGGGACAGTCATGTTTTCCCCGATTCCCCCAAGCGTATCCGCGGGCTTTTCCCTGGACTCATGAAACAGGGGAGGAAAAACGTAAAGCGGGTATGGCTAAGTCATACCGCTTCCGAAAAGCCGAGTTACGCCCGTTCTCCACACTTATCCACAAGGGTGACGGCAATATACGTGAGGTTGTGCGGTGGCCTCTCCGGCTCGCGCGGCAAGCGAAATATATTGGCAAGCCGGGGAGCGGACCGATAGTTTGGCGCAGCTGTCGGGAAAGGTTCATGAACTCCAAACGCATCTTCCATCTGCATCTCGTGTCGGACGCGACCGGCGAAACGCTCAACGCCGTGGCGCGCGCCGCCTGCGCGCAATATGAAGACGCGCGTCCCGTGGAGCATGTCTATGCCCTGGTGCGCGGACCCAAACAGCTCGAGCGCGTATTGAGCGAGATCGAAACCTCGCCGGGCATCGTCATGTTCACCATGGTGAATGACGAGCTGAGAAAGCGTCTGGAAGCGCGTTGCTTTGAAATGCAGGTGCCCTGCATCTCCGTTCTCGATCCGGCGATGCAGGCGCTGGGCAGCTATCTCGGCAAGGAGATTTCCCACAAGCCGGGCTCCCAGCACGCCATGGACGCCGAATATTTCGGGCGGATCGACGCGCTGAACTACACCATGTCGCATGATGACGGTCAGTCGGCGGGCGATCTCGACGATGCCGACATCATTCTGCTGGGGGTCAGCCGCACTTCGAAAACACCGACCTGTATCTACCTGGCCAATCGCGGCATCAAGGCGGCCAATGTTCCGATCGTACCCGGTGCGCCCTTGCCGCCCGATCTCGAAACGGCATCCCATCCGCTGGTCGTGGGGCTGACCACCAGCCCGGACCGGCTGATCCAGATCCGCAAGAACCGGCTTCTTTCGCTCCACGAGAAGACGGACACCGATTATGTTTCGCCGGAAGCCGTATCCGATGAGGTGGCCTATGCTCGCCGCCTCTATGCCCGCAATGGCTGGCCGGTGATCGACGTGACGCGCCGTTCCATCGAGGAAACCGCCGCCGCCGTTCTCAATCTTTATTCCGACAGACAAAGAGCCGCGCAATGACCCGTTCTCTCATCCTCGGATCCGGCAGCGCGGTCCGCGCCATGCTGCTGTCCCAGGCAGGCGTCGAATTCGAGGTCGTGACCTCCGAGGTGGATGAGGATGCGATCAAGAAAGAATTCGCCGAAAGCGAACAGTTGGGAGACACGGAATTTGCGACCGACAAACTCGCGTTGAAACTGGCCGAGGCAAAGGCGCTCGCCGTCGCCGCAACCCGCCCCGACGCGCTGGTGATCGGCGCCGACCAGATTCTGAGCTGCGAGGGCCGCCGCTTCGACAAGCCCAGGGACATCGATGAGGCCCGCACCAATCTGAAATTCTTCCGCGGCAAGCCGCATATCCTGCACGGCGGTATCGCGATCGCGCAGGGCAATGCGGTTATCTGGGGTCATTCCGACCGAGCGACGCTCACCATGCGTGGCTTCACCGATGCGTTTCTGGACGATTATCTCGCCCGGCTGGGCGACGAGGTGCTGAAAAGCGTCGGCTGCTACCAGATGGAAGGACCCGGCGTTCAGCTTTTCGAGCGGATCGAGGGCGACTATTTCACCATTCTCGGCCTGCCCCTTCTGGCCCTTCTCGCCGAGCTGCGCCGCCTCGCCGCGGTTCCCGCCTGAGGAGGCCCCCCAATGCGCAAGGCATGTGTCATCGGCTGGCCCGTCGCCCATTCCCGTTCGCCGCTCATCCATAATTTCTGGATCGAAAAATACGGTATCCCCGACGCTCTTTATGAGCGTCTGGCGGTGGAGCCGGAAAACCTGGCCGGTACCATCGCGCGTCTCAACGAGCTCGGCTATGTCGGCGCCAATGTCACCGTGCCGCATAAGGAAGCCGCCTTTGCACTTCTTACCCGGCACGACCCGCTGGCAAAACGCCTGCGCGCGGTCAACACCATCGTGACGACCGACGACGGGCTGGAAGGCCGGAATACCGACGGCTATGGCTTCATCGCCAATCTGAAATCGGGCGCACCTGGCTGGAAGGCCGCCGCTGCGCCCGCCGTGATGATCGGTGCTGGCGGCGCGGCCCGTGCCATTGCCGCCTCGCTGGAAGAGGAAGGCGCGCCGGAATTGCGCATCGTCAACCGCACGAAGGAACGTGCCGAGGCGCTTGCCCGCGAGATCGGCCTGACCAACGCACATATATATGAGTGGGAAGAGCTGCCGCGCGCGCTGGAGGGGGCCGGTCTTCTCGTCAACACAACGACGCGCGGCATGAAGGGCGAGAACGATCTGACGCTCGACCTGTCGCCGCTCGCCGTCGAGGCCGTGGTCACCGACATCGTCTACACGCCGCTCGAAACGGGGCTCCTGCGCGACGCGAAAGCGGCCGGCTTCGCCATCGTGGACGGCCTCGGCATGTTGCTGCATCAGGCGGTGCCGGGCTTCGAAGCCTGGTTCGGGACGCGGCCCGAGGTTACGGATGAATTGCGCGCGCATGTTCTGGGCAATATGGGTGCCTGAAAAACAAATATGCGTAAGAAGACGGCGCAAGAAGAATGAAAGGGAGAACGCAATGCTGCTGATCGGTCTCACCGGGTCCATCGGCATGGGCAAATCGGAAACCGCGCGCATGTTCCGCGAGCTGGGCGTACCCGTTTATGACGCGGATGCCGCCGTGCATGAGCTTTACGGCAAGGGCGGCAAGGCGGTCGCCCCCATCGGCGAAGCATTTCCCGAGGCGGTCGTCGACGGGGCGGTGGATCGCAAGGCCCTGTCGCGCTGCGTGGTCGGCCTTCCGGACGAAATGAAGAAACTCGAAGCCATCGTTCATCCACTGGTCGGCCAGGTGCAAATCGACTTCCTGAAGCAGGCCGCGGCGGACGGACACGATATGGTCGTGCTCGACATTCCGCTTCTCTACGAAACGGGCGGCGAATCCCGTGTCGATGTTGTGGTGGTGGTCTCCGCCCCCTACGATCTTCAGAAGCAACGCGTGTTGGCGCGGCCCGATATGGATGAAGCGAAATTCGCGGCAATCCACGCCAAGCAGACGCCCGACGAAGAAAAGCGCAAACGTGCGGATTTCATCGTGGAGAGCGACAAGGGTCTCGACCATGCCACCGCGCAGGTGAAAGAGATCGTCGCGGCGTTGAAAGGCCGGGAGGGCAAAGTGCTTCGGGAGAGACTGCCTCAGGCCTGATCCCGAGCCGGATAGGGGAGACGACGAATGGAACAGAGACTGAGCCTCGTCACACTCGGCGTTGCGGATCTTTCACGCGCGAAGGAGTTTTATGTCTCGCTTGGTCTCACGCCCGCCAAGGCCAGCAACGAACAGGTCGTCTTCTTCCAGTTGAACGGGATCGCGCTGGCTCTTTTCCCGCGCACCGATCTCGCCGCCGATGCGGGCGTTGCGCCTTATGGCGAAGGCTTCAGCGGCATCACGCTGGCGCATAATGTACGTTCGATTGAGGATGTGGACCGGCTGCTCGCCAAGGCGGAAACGATTGGCGGCCGCATTCTGCGCGGCGCGCAGGAGGCAAGCTGGGGCGGCTATACCGGCTATTTCGCCGATCCAGACGGGCATGTCTGGGAGGTTGCGTTCAACCCCTATGCAGTGATCGGCGAGGACGGTTCCTTCCGCATTTCCGAAGACGACTGAACGCGCTAGACTCATCCAACAGAATTGATTTGCACCCTGCCCTGCGCGAAGGGACGCGCGCGCGGCGGGAGACGGGGTGAAACCTATGCGCGAAATCGTGCTCGACACGGAAACGACCGGCCTGTCCTGGGCCGATGGCGACAGACTGGTTGAAATCGGCTGTCTGGAACTGCTGAACCATGTCGCGACGGGAAATAATTTCCACGTCTATATCAATCCCGAACGCGATATGCCGCAGGAAGCATTCAACGTACACGGACTATCGGCGGAGTTCCTGTCCGACAAGCCGGTATTCGCCGACATCGCGGACGAGTTTTTGGCGTTTGTCGCAGACGACCCGCTGGTCATCCACAACGCCTCCTTCGATATGGGCTTCATCAACTGGGAACTGAAACTTCTCGGCCGGTCCGAAATTCCCGCCTCCCGCGCGGTGGACACGCTGCAGATCGCGCGGCGTAAATTCCCCGGCGCGCAGAACAATCTTGATGCGCTTTGCCGCCGCTTCAATATCGACAATTCGGGCCGCACCTTTCACGGCGCGCTGCTCGACAGCGAGTTACTGGCCGAAGTCTATCTGGAGATGCGCGGCGGCAGGCAGCCCGGCCTCGTGCTCGACGCCTCGCTCAATCTCGACGGCACCGAAGCGGCCGAGCAGGTCCAGCGCCGGCAGCGCCCGGAGCCCCTGCCCCCCAGGCTGACGCCCGAAGAGGTGGAGGCCCATGATGCCTTCATCGCCACGCTGGGCGAAGACGCTCTCTGGCTGTCGGTGAAGGGTTAGGCGGCGGCCTCAGTTCGGCTTGGTGCCCGCGACTTCCGCCTGCATCTGTTCGCGGCGCTGCTGATAGAGGCTCACGAAATCGATCGGGTCGAGCAGCAGCGGCGGATAGCCGCCATCGCGCGTGACATCGGCGATCATGCGGCGCGCAAAGGGAAAGATCTGGCGCGGGCATTCGATGACGAGCACCGGTTCGAGCTGGTCTTCGGGAATGTTTTCCAGGCGGAAGAGGCCGGCATAGTCGAGTTCGACGAGGAAGAGCGCTTTGCCGTCAACCTTGGCATCGACGCCGATTTTCAGCGCGACCTCGTAATCGGCATCCGCCATACGCTGCACACCGACATCGACGCGGACATCGATATTGGGCTGGCCCTGAAGCTGGCCGAGAAGGCTCGGCGCGTTCGGGTTCTCGAACGACATATCCTTCACATACTGCGTCATGACGCGAAGCTGCGGACCGGCCTCAGCCGCTGCGTCTGCGGAAGTCTGTCCGGTCTGGTTGTCGTCGGCCATCTCTCGTCATTCCCCTAAAAATACAGGCTGGCGCCGGCGGATCGAATGCCGCCGGGTCGCTGCTGGCTAGCACGTATGGGAATGACCGGCAAGGAGGCCCATAAGGCCGTGGCGCGCTCTTACTGCTTCCAGGGCGAATCCGGGTCGGACGGGCCCTTGCCGTCGGGTTCGTCGTCGGAAATCTCAACCGCCTCGCCCTCGATGACGACGCCGTCCGGTTTCCGGCCCGGACCCGGTTGCGTGCCGCCCCTTTCGGGCCGTCCGCCCATACCGCCACTCATACCACCTGTCATGCCGCCATCGGCGCCGGGATAGACCTGCAGCCGCCCGGTTCTGATCGCCCAGCTCACCAGCCCTTTCGCGACCGCGTGACGCACCGGCGGAATGAGAAAGAGAAAGCCCATCGTATCGGTGATGAGGCCGGGCGTGACCATCAGCAGCGCGGCAGCAAACAGGAACATGCCGTCCAGCACCTCCGCCACCGGCGCTTCGCCGCGCTGAAGCGCGGCCTGCGCCCGCTGCCAGGTCTGGAACCCCTGCAGCCGCAACAGCCAGGTGCCCGCCATCGCGGTCAGGATGACGACGGCAAGCGTCGGCCAGAGCCCGATCAGGCCGCCCACCTTTACGAGGACGGCGATCTCGGCCAGCGGCATAATGATGAAAATCAGAAAAAGAATCGGGGCCAATGGATTTCCGCGTTCTGGCAATGCGACCCGCGACGATGGTGCCGGTGGCAAATTGCCTTTCGGTGTCTTACGTTAGATAAGACGAAACAGTAACGGTGCAATGGCCCGCCGTCACGGGCCAGCGGGCCGAATTGAGCCCGGGTGGCGAAAGCGGATGGAAAACAGCGTGACATTTCTCAATCTAATTCTGCTCGCGGTCGCAATAGGCGTGCTTTTCAAGCTCTACAGCGTATTGGGCAAACGGACCGGACATGAAAGGGAGCCTTACGATCCCTATTCCCGCCCGGATGCGCAGTCGGGAGATGACAAGGTCGTCACCCTGCCGCGCCGCAATGCGAACGGCCCGCAGTCCGGACAGCGGAACAGGGAGACGTCCTGGGAGGCCATCGCGCCGGAAGGGTCCGAGCTTGCCCATGCCCTGACCGAGCTTTCGCTCGCTGATCGCAGTTTCGATCCCAATGCCTTTGTCGAGGGCGCCCGCGGCGCCTATGAGATGATCGTGACCGCCTTCGCCCAGGGCGACCGCGAGACGTTGAAGCCGCTCCTCTCCGATGATGTTTTCGCCAATTTCGACGCGGCCATCGAGGATCGCGAGAAAAAGGGCCTTACCCTCGACCAGAGCCTGATCGGCATCGACAAGGCGGAAATCCGCAAGGTAGAGCTGTCGGGCGCGGATGCGCGGATCACCATGCATTTCGAAAGCCAGATGACCTCCTGCACCAAGAATGCCGACGGCGTGGTCGTCGAGGGCGATCCGGTGACCGAACGCAAGGTCACGGATGTCTGGACCTTCGAGCGCAATGTGAAGAGCCGCGATCCCAACTGGCGCCTGGTCTCTACCAGCAGCACCGATTGAGGGCCGGATCATGGGGGGCGTAGCGGGCCTGAAACAGGGCGGGCGTCTTTCGGCGCTATCGGTTCTTTTTGCGGCGGCGCTGGCTCTGGGAGGCTGCGGCACCATGCAAGGCAGCGACAGCGGCGTGCGCCCGGCCCAACCCGCACAGGCGGGCCCGAGCGGCCTTCATGCGATTTCCTTCAGCGATCTGCCCGGCTGGGCCGCGGACAATCAAGGCGCCGCGCTCCTGTCCTTTAAACGGTCCTGCGCGCGCATCGTGAAACTAGGCGCCGCCGATCCGCTCGACCGGAAAACCGGCAGCGGTGGTATCTACGGGGAAGCGGGCGACTGGCAACCGGCCTGTCGTGCTGCGCTCGATACGGATCCTGCCGCCGCCCGGGCCTTTTTCGAGCGCTGGTTCACGCCCGTCCGCTTTCCGTCCGAAAGCCGGGCCGATGCGCTTTTCACCGGCTATTACGAGCCGGTCATGCGCGGCTCGCTGACACGGCATGGCGCGTACCAGACGCCCATCCTTCGCCCGCCGCGGGGTTTTGCCGAGGCCCGCAGGGCGGGCGTCGTCTTCCCTACCCGGGCGCAAATCGAGGCGGGCGATTACGATGCGGATCGCCAGCCCATCGTCTGGCTGGACAACCCGGTTGACGCTTTCTTCCTGCATGTCCAGGGCTCCGGCCGCGTGACGCTGGAAAACGGCGAAACTGTTCGCCTCGCCTTTGCCGGCAAAACCGGACGACCCTACACCTCCATCGGCAAGGTGCTGATCGACCGAGGCGCCATCGCCCGCGAGGACGTCTCCATGCAGACCATCCGCGCCTGGCTGGAGGCCCATCCCGACCAGGCGAAAGGGGTCATGGACATGAATGAGTCCTACATCTTCTTCCGCCGGCTGGACGGGGTGAGCGCGGATCTCGGACCGGTCGGCGCGGGCCGCGTGCATCTGACGCCGGGCCGCTCCATCGCGGTGGACCGCAGCTACCACCCGCTGGGCTCTCTCTTCTATCTCGCGACGAGCTATCCCACGCCCGGCGGGGAGAAGCCGCTTGACCATCTGATGGTGGCGCAGGATACCGGCTCGGCTATTCTGGGGCTTCAGCGTGCCGATATTTTCTTCGGATCGGGAGACAGGGCGGGCTGGGTCGCGGGACATATGAAATCGCATGGCGAGCTTTTCGCCCTGGTGCCCAAAGATCTCGCGCCCTGACGGGCGCATCGGGGTCCGTGCCCGGTGATGTGGGTGACGGACGGGCGTATGGCGGTAAGCGGAAACCTGGTTGACGGCAATGGCTGACGGCGACAACAAGACCAGGCGCGGCAAACACGCCCGCCGGCTGAGCACCGGCGAGAAGGAGCTTTGGCAGCGCGTGACACAGGAAGCCGTGCCGCTTCGCAAGCCGCGCCGGGATCCCACCGCCGATAAAACGACAACCGACATTCCAATGGCCGATCCAAAGCCGGAAGCCGGCGCCGCCTCCCGCACGCGCCGCGCCGCGAAACCGGCACCGCTCCCGCCGCCGCAGCAACAGCCGGTTCCTGCCGCCCCGCCCCTGACTGGCCTCGACAGGCGCATGACCCAGCGGCTCGGACGCGGCCAGCTTGAGGTCGAGGCGACGCTGGACCTTCACGGCCACACCCAGGAACGGGCCTATACGGTGCTTGCCTCTTTCCTGACCCGCGCGCGGGCGCGCGGTTTCCGGCTCGTTCTCGTCATCACCGGCAAGGGCGACAGCCCCTATGCCCGCCACACGCTGCATGGCAACGACTTCTATAACGTGCCGGAAAGGCCGGGCGTTCTGCGTGCCGCGCTGCCGAAATGGCTGGAAGAATCCCGGTTCCGCGCCATCGTGGCCGGGTTCCAGCCCGCCCATCCGCGCCATGGCGGCGGCGGCGCCTTCTATGTCCGCCTGCGCAAAAAGCGCGATCACTGAGGCGCGGCATGACGCCCTTCGGCAAGAAACTCAGGGAATTGCGGGCCGCGCGCGGGCTGACGCTCAAGGACATGGCCGCGGCGCTTCGCGTCACGCCTGCCTATCTTTCGGCGCTCGAGCATGGGCGGCGCGGCCGCCCGAGTTTCCGTTTCGTGCAGTCCGTGATCGGCTATTTCAACATCATCTGGGACGAGGCGGAGGAGCTGGAGCGGTTGGCGCATCTCTCCCACCCCAGGGTGACGATCGACACCTCGGGCCTCGACCCCGCCGCGACCGAAATGGCCAACCGGCTTGCCGAGGAGATCGCCAGACTCTCCACAAGCGAAATCGGGGAGATTTCGAAGATTCTCAAAAAGCGAAACAGGCGCGGCGGGAAGTAGGAATTAGGCTCTTCTTGTCATTGCCGGGCCTGACCCGGCAATCCAGCGCAATATGCGCCGCAGGCTCAAGCTGGATGCCCGGATCAAGTCCGGACATGACAAGTCCAACCTGTCCGGCGCCCCTCAAAGAATGAACTTGGACAGATCCGCGTTCTTCGACAGGTCGCCGATATGCTTGTGCACATAGGCCGCGTCGACGGTGACCGTTTGGCCGTAAAGGTCGCTGGCGGCATAGCTGATTTCCTCCAGCACCCGCTCCATCACCGTGTGAAGCCGCCGCGCGCCGATATTCTCGACCGTTGAATTGACGGACACCGCGATATCGGCGAGCGCGTCGATCCCGTCCTCGGTGAAGTCGAGCGTCACGTCTTCCGTCTGCATCAGCGCCACATATTGCTTGATGAGGCTGGCTTCCGGCTCGGTGAGGATGCGCTTGAAGTCTTCCCGGGTCAGCGCCTGCAGCTCCACCCGGATGGGCAGACGGCCCTGAAGCTCCGGCAAGAGGTCGGAGGGCTTGGAGATGTGGAAGGCGCCGGAGGCGATGAAGAGGATGTGGTCGGTCTTGACCGCGCCATGCTTGGTGGAAACCGTGGTGCCTTCGATAAGCGGCAGCAGGTCGCGCTGCACCCCTTCCCGGCTCACATCGCCGGAACGCTCGGATTTCGCGCAGATCTTGTCCACCTCGTCCAGAAAGACGATGCCATGCTGTTCGACGAGCTCGATAGCGTCCTGCGTGAGCTGTTCCTGATCGAGCAGCTTGTCGGATTCCTCGGCGATCAGCACGTCATGGCTTTCCTTGACGCTCATGCGGCGGGTCTTGGTCCGGCCGCCGAACGCCTTGCCCATAATGTCGGAGAGATTGATCATGCTGACCTGGCTGCCGGGCATGCCCGGCATATCCATGAAGGGCATGCCGGAGGCGGAATCCGACACCTCGACCTCGATCTCCTTGTCGTCCAGTTCGCCGCTGCGCAGCTTGGCGCGGAAATTTTCCCGTGTGCTTTCGCTCGCATTTTCGCCCACCAGCGCGGAGAGCACCCGCTCTTCGGCGGCGATATGGGCCTTGGCCTGCACGTCGCGGCGCTTCCTGTCGCGCACGATGCCGATGGCGATTTCCACAAGATCGCGGACGATCTGCTCCACATCCCGGCCCACATAGCCGACCTCGGTGAACTTGGTCGCCTCGATCTTGATGAAGGGCGCCTCGGCGAGCTTGGCGAGGCGGCGGGAAATCTCGGTCTTGCCCACGCCGGTCGGCCCGATCATCAGGATGTTCTTGGGCAGCACCTCTTCGCGCATCGCTTCCGGCAATTGCTGGCGACGCCAGCGATTGCGCAAGGCGATGGCCACGGCGCGCTTCGCGTCCTGCTGACCGATGATGTAACGGTCGAGTTCCGAAACGATTTCACGCGGCGAGAAACTGGTCATGGGGTGAGGATAACTCCGTGGATAACTGTGGATATCGTCCGTGGAAAACGGGGCTCAAGTGACAATTAGACTGTCAAAAAGCATGACTTTCTTGCTCCGGATACCAATTTTTCCGGCCCCGGAACGATCCCGGTCATCGGTATGCGGACAAGCTCTTGCGCCAGCGTGAAGGCGACCGGAAACCTTGTTTATCGTATTGTTTTTATTGGGAAAATAGGACCGGCTGTTTGCGGCCGGACGGCTGTTTCGCCGACCCTTCCCGTCGTTTCCGCGACCCGTCTTCCAACCCGCAAATCTGAATAATGGCATTCTGCGCCTATTGGAGCGGAGAGCCGCCGACCCGGCATGTGAAAGACTGTGCCGCTTCGCGGCGCAGCGGTCCGCAAAACCGCTATCGGGGCCGGTCTGCCGGTGTCTGGGGAGCCGCGGGTCCATCGGTCAGCCATCCAGTGCTTCGACAACGACATTGTCATTGGTGTAGACGCAGATTTCCGCGGCAATTCCCATCGCTTTTCGGGCGATTTCTTCCGCGCCGAGATCGCTGTCCATCAGCGCCTTGCCGGCGGCAAGCGCATAATTGCCGCCCGACCCGATGCCGACCACGCCGCCATCGGGCTCCAGCACGTCGCCATTGCCGGTCAGCACCAGCGTGACTTCCTTGTCGGCCACGATCATCAGCGCTTCGAGGCGGCGCAGAAAGCGGTCGGTCCGCCAGTCCTTGGCAAGTTCCACCGCCGCCCGCAGCAGCTGGTTGGGATATTGCTCGAGCTTGGCCTCAAGCCGTTCGAACAGCGTCATCGCATCGGCCGTCGCGCCCGCGAAACCGGCGATCACATCGCCCTTGCCGAGCGGGCGCACCTTGCGCGCCGTGCCCTTCATCACCGTGTCGCCCATGGAAACCTGGCCGTCGCCGGCGAGAACGACTTTCCCGCCCTTGCGGATGGCCAGAATGGTGGTGCCATGCCAGTCGACGGGGAAGCGGCGGTTCGGGTCACTCATAAGACGGGGCTCCGGATAGAGGCGGTAGGATCGCCTCCATGTGGCCTTTCCCGCGAGCGCGGTCAAGACAGCGGGCCGGAATGCCTCGCTTTGGCCTTATAGATGAGAATCGCTTGCAACAAGCAAGGGGCTGGGCCTAGGCTTGAGAAACGCAAGGCGGATAAAGGAAGCACATCATGAGCGAGACAAAGCGTGTTCTGGCCAGCGAACCGGACCTCCGGACCGTCTATCGCGAGCCGTCGGACGGCGCGGTCTTCAAGCAACTCGCCGTCATCGACCCGCATTCGCGCCGTTTCATCGAGCTCTCGCCCTTTGTCTGCATTGGGTCCTCGCGGCCGGACGGGACGGCGGATGTCTCGCCGCGCGGTGGAGAGCCGGGCTTCGTCCATGTGCTGGATGAAAAGACGCTCGCCCTCCCGGACCGGCCGGGCAACAACCGGCTCGATACGCTGACCAATGTCGTCCATCAGCCTGCCGTGGGCCTGCTTTTCTTCATCCCAGGTTTCACCGAAATGCTGCGGGTGAACGGCAAGGCCGTAACCACCACTGACCCCGATCTGATGAAGCGCTTCGAACATCAGGGCAAACCGCCCCGCTCCGTCATGACGATCGCGGTGGAAGAGGTCTATCTGCACTGCACCAAGGCGCTGAAGCGCTCAGGGCTTTGGGAAGTTGACAATCAGGTTCCCAGAAGCGAGATGCCGAGCTTCGGCGAGATGATCCGCGACCAGATGAAGCTCGAGATGGACGCCAAGCCCATCGATGACGCGCTGGAGCAGGACGCCAAGGACAATCTCTATTAGGGCTCTGTCAGGGCCCGCTAGCGCGGCATCTCGAAGTCGCCCGGATCGCCGCCCAGCTCTCGCACCTTTGCTTCGAGCTCGTGAATGCGGGTTTCCAGCCGGTCGAAGGCGGGGGTCAGCATTTCGCTGTCCCAGCGCGGCTGGATATGCGCCTTGCAGTTGAGGTCCCATTCCTTGATGTCGAAATGAATGCCCCGCTCCACCCGGGCGCGATAGCCCGGCACCGCCAGCGGTCTGATCTCTTCGGGGTCGGTAATCGGCCGCGCATGGCCCCTGATCTTGATGCGGGTGCGGCTGGGATAGTCGATCAGGAAGATGAAGGCCTGGGGGTTTTCCTCCATATGGCGCAGCGAGACATATTGGGCATTGCCGGCAAAGTCGGCGAAGCCGAGGCGGTTTTCCCCGATCACCCGCAAAAAGCCCTTCGGGCCCCCGCGATGCTGGATATAGGGCGCGCCTTTCGCACTCGCCGTGCCGAAATAGAAATGATCCTGCGTTCCAATGAAGCGGGCGAGGTCGTCGGTCATGCGGCTTTGCCAGGCCATGGTCGGGTTCCTTTTTCAGGCAATGCGGGCACCCTATATGGCAAGCGAGGCAACCGTGCGCCACCCCGCGCATCCCCGGCTGCGATCACAACATCTTGCGTGGGCGTGATCGCAGGTTGCTACCGGCTATTTTGGCGGCCTAATTGAATCAATAACTTGCTAAATACTTCGGAGATTCCGGTAAAACCTCTTAATGTGTCACATGAGGATTCATTAAGCCGTTAGGTTAACGTCGAATAAGCATTTGTATTTCAAATTGAATCTATCTCCAGGCAGGTATCGCGGCGGCGGCGAGGCTAGCGCTTCCCGCACCGCGCTGATAAAAGCCGCCCCGAGAGAGCAAGAGACCGGAGGGGACAGGTCCCCGCCGCCTTGAGGAAAAGGCAAATGGATATGGAACGCGCTGCGCGCACCGCGAAGGTGGAGCGCAAGACCAAGGAAACCAGCATCGCCGCCGAGGTGAATCTCGACGGCACGGGGCAGTATGATGTCTCGACCGGTATCGGTTTCCTCGATCACATGCTGGAACAGCTTTCCCGCCACTCGCTGATGGATCTGAAACTCCGCGCCGAGGGCGACCTCCATATCGATTTCCACCACACCACCGAGGACACCGGCATCGTCATCGGCGAGGCGGTGAAAAAGGCGCTGGGCGACTTCAAGGGCATCCGCCGCTATGCGACGGCCATTATCCCGATGGACGAGACCTGCACCCGCGTCTCGATCGACGTGTCGCAGCGCCCCTATCTCATCTGGAAGGTGGATTTCACCAAGCCGAAGCTGGGCGATATGGATACCGAACTCTTCAAGGAGTGGTTCCAGGCCTTCGCGCAGAATGCGGGCATCACGCTGCATGTCGAGAACATGTATGGCGAGAACAACCACCACATCGTGGAAAGCTGCTTCAAGGGACTTGCCCGGGCGCTTCGCGATGCGATGGAGATCGACCCGCGCACGGCCGATGTCATTCCCTCCACCAAGGGCGTCCTCGGCAGCTGAGCGGTGGCCATGCCGCGCGATCTGCCTTAAACAGGAGCGGATGAAGGACGGGCGGTCCGCCCGCTTCCGGAAGACGGTTCCATGCGCATCTATACGGTCCATTTTCGCAAGGACGCGCCCGCCGATGGCGAGGGCTTCGTTTTCGTGCGCGAGGGCTTTACTTGGGGCGGGCTGATCTTCGGCTGGCTCTGGCTGCTCTACCGCCGCCTCTGGATCCCGCTCATTCTCTGGATTGCCGCGGCGGTGCTGCTCGGCGCCCTGGCCGAGGCCAGCCATGTCGACGAAGCGGTGCCCGTCATTGTCGCCTTCGCCATGCAGTTCTGGCTTGGCTTCGAGGGCAATGATCTGCGGCGCTGGGTGCTGGACCGCAAGGCCTATGTGGAGGTCGATATCGTCGCCGCGTCCGACAGGGCCGATGCGGAACGTATTTTCTTTTCCCGCTGGAAAGGCCCGGTCGATCTTTCCGAAGCGACCGGAAACTGGGTATCGCCCTCGGGCGGCGTCTGGCCCAAGCGTCCGAAGAGTCTCAACGGCCCCAAGAAGGGCAAAGACGGCGCCGGCGGTGCGGAAAAGGATAGCGGCCATCGGGAGGCGGGCGCCAAACAGGGCGTCTGGCCGCGCCGCGACGATGAGCGCGTCCTTGGCCTCTTCCCAAAGCCGCAAGCTTGAGCCATACCACTCGCGCTGAAAACGCTTCAGAAAGCCTCCGATGCTCGTCACCATCGTCGATTACGAATCCGGCAACCTCCATTCAGCGGCCAAAGCCTTTGAGCGCGCGGCCCGCGAACGCGGCCTGGCCGCCGATATCCTCGTCTCCGGCGATCCGGAGGCCCTGCGCCGGGCCGAGAGGATCGTGCTGCCCGGTGTCGGCGCCTTTGGCGATTGCCGCGCCGGGCTCGATGCCATCCCCGGCATGGTGGAGGCGCTGGACGAGGAAGTGCGCGGGAAAGGAAAACCCTTTCTCGGCATTTGCGTCGGCATGCAGCTCATGGCCGAGCGCGGCCTCGAATATGGCGTCCACAAGGGGCTGGGCTGGCTGAAGGGCGATGTTAAGCCCATCGACCCCGCCGACCGCTCGCTCAAGATCCCGCATATGGGCTGGAACGAGCTCGCCCTCAAGCGAGCCCACCCGCTTCTGGCGGACCTGCCCGGCAATCATGCCTATTTCGTCCACTCCTATGCCTTCAAGGCTGAGGACGAGGAAGATGTGCTGGCCGAAACCGATTATGGCGGCCCGGTCGTCGCCGCGGTTGGCCGTGACAATATGGTGGGCACGCAGTTCCACCCCGAAAAGAGCCAGGCCCTTGGCCTCGCGCTCATCGGCAATTTTCTGACCTGGAAAGTCTGACTCTCATGATCCTGTTTCCGGCCATCGACCTGAAAGACGGCCAATGCGTGCGCCTGGTGCGCGGCCTGATGGAAGAGGCAACCGTCTTCAATGACGATCCGGCCGCCCAGGCTCGCGCCTTCGAGGCGGCGGGCTTTGAATATCTTCATCTGGTCGACCTGAACGGTGCCTTCGAAGGCCGCCCGGTCAATGCCGATGCGGTGGACGGAATTCTTGCCGCCATCTCCATTCCCGTTCAGCTGGGCGGGGGCATTCGCGATCTCAAGACCATCGAAACCTGGCTCGGCAAGGGGATCGCCCGCGTCATCATCGGCACGGCGGCGGTGAAGGATCCCGACCTCGTGACCGAGGCCTGCCAGAGATTTCCGGGCCGCATCGCGGTCGGGCTGGACGCCAAGGGCGGCAGGGTCGCCACCGAAGGCTGGGCCGACGTCTCCGAACTCACCGTGCTGGAGATGGCAAAGCGCTTCGAGAATGCAGGCGTCGCGGCCATCATCTATACCGATATCGACCGCGACGGCGTGCTGGGCGGGCTCAATATCGACGCGACCGTCGATCTCGCCAATGCGATTTCCATTCCGGTGATTGCGTCGGGCGGGCTTTCCTCCATCGACGACGTCAAGGCGTTGCAGGCCGCGAACTGCCCCGGCATCGAGGGCGCCATTTCCGGCCGCGCGCTTTACGATGGCCGCCTCGACCCGAAGGAAGTGCTGGCGCTGCTGAAAGGGCAAGCCTGATGCTCAAATCCCGCGTCATTCCCTGTCTCGACGTGAAAGACGGTCGCGTCGTCAAAGGCGTGAACTTCGTCGACCTGCGCGATGCGGGCGATCCGGTGGAGGCCGCCCGGGCCTATGACGCGGCGGGCGCGGACGAGCTTTGCTTTCTCGACATCACGGCGAGCCATGAAGAGCGCGCCATCATTTTCGACGTGGTGCGCCGCACGGCGGAACATTGCTTCATGCCCCTGACGGTGGGCGGCGGCGTGCGCACCGTGGAAGATGTCCGCGCGCTCCTTCTTTCCGGCGCCGACAAGGTATCGATCAATACGGCTGCCGTGACCAACCCGGAATTCGTGCGTCAGGCGTCCGAGAAATTCGGCAATCAGTGTATCGTGGTTGCCATTGACGCCAAACAGGTGTCCCCCGGCAAATGGGAAATCTTCACCCATGGCGGCCGCAAGCCCACCGGCATCGACGCGGTGGAATATGCCGCGCGCATGGCCGAACTCGGCGCCGGCGAAATCCTTCTGACCTCCATGGACCGCGACGGCGCGCGCAACGGCTTCGACATTGCGCTTACCCGCGCCGTGGCCGATGCGGTCGCGATACCGGTCATCGCGTCGGGCGGCGTGGGCACGCTCGATCATCTGGTCGAAGGTGTCCGCGACGGTCATGCAAGCGCGGTGCTCGCCGCCTCGATTTTCCATTTCGGGGAACACACGATCGGCGAAGCCAAGCAGCACATGGCGAATGCGGGCGTTCCGGTTCGAATTTGACGTTATTGTCGCACCGCCGCTGCGATGAATTGTAATTTTGGCCTACGCTAATATACAAGTGCCCCTTGAGCGACAGAACGATGACCACACCGGCTGCGCCGCGATCATGATCGACAGGGAAATCGAACTCAAACTGCAATGCACGCCCGAGGCGATGGAGCGCCTGCGCGGGGCGCCCTATCTGCGCGAAAACGGCATGGCGGTCGGCCGCAAACGGATGCGCTCCGTTTATTTCGACACGGACGATCTGCGGCTTGGCGCGAACGGCTTTGCGCTCCGCCTGCGTTTCACCGGCGACAAATGCATTCAGACCCTGAAAGCCGGCAACGACCAGACGGCGACGAGCGTCTTCCACGATACGCAGGAGTTCGAGTCTCTCCTTCCCTGCCGCGTCGATGAACCCGATCTGGAGCTGCTTCCTCCGCCCGTTCGCGAAAAGCTCCGTAAGCTGATCGATGACGAGAAGCTGCTTCCCCGTATCGAGAGCGATATCGACCGGGAGACGATCAATCTCCGCTCCGAAGGCGGCGACCTCGTGGAACTCGCTTTCGATGCCGGCTCGGTGAAAGCCAATGGCAGCAAGGCGGATATCTGCGAAGTCGAACTGGAGTTGAAGGAAGGCTGCCCGGAGGAGCTTTATCGTATCGCGCTCGGCTTTGCCGATATCGTACCCATGCGGATAGCGCGCATGAGCAAGGCCGAACGCGGCTTCGCCCTCCTCCAGGGAACGGCGACCGCCGCGGTCAAGGCGGAGCAGACGGATCTCGACAAGAGCCTCTCCGCGCAAGAGGCCTATGAACTCATCCTCCGCGATTGCCTTTTGCACCTGCTGGCCAATGAAGGTCCTGCCTTCGATGCGCGCCTGCCGGAAGGGCTGCACCAGCTTCGCGTGTCGCTGCGGCGTATGCGCTCCGCATTCACCGTCTTCCGCAAGGAGATCGGCGGCGAAACGGCGGAAATGCTGTCCGCGGAAGCGAAATGGCTCGGCAATGCGGTGGGCCGCGCCCGCGATTTCGATGTCTTCGCCCATGACATTCTGGAACCGGTGACGCCTGCCGAGGGTGAGGAAGAAGCCTTTGCCGTCCTGAAACGCAAGGTGGAGGAAGAGCGGGCCCGCGCCTGGTCCGCTGCGGGCAAGGCAATCCATTCGCAGCGCTACAGCCGTTTCGTGCTGCAGCTGGCGCTGTTCCTGAGCGAACGGGGCTGGCGTGCGAAAAGTTCCGCCGGTGATCCCGTTACCGACTTTGCGGTACGCGCCCTCGACAAGCGGCAGGCCAGCGTCGAAAGGCTGGGGAGCCGCATGAACGAGCTCGATGAGGAAGAGCGTCACGAATTGCGCAAGCGCCTGAAGAAACTGCGCTACACGCTTTCTTTCTTCCAGTCCCTCTTCGGACGGAAAAAGGCCAAGCCCTATCTGAAGGATCTTTCCCGTTTGCAGGATGCGTTCGGCGCGTTGAACGATCTGGCGACGGCCCGTGCCATTCTGGGCGAGCTGGCAAAGGACGATGCCGCGCTCCAGCCCGCTGTGGCGCATGTGGCGGAGTTCCATCTGGCAAGGGCGGAACGGGAATGGGAAAGCGTGCGGTCCCTATGGGCCGATTTCACCGCCCGGCCCGCCTTCTGGCGCGGCTGACCTCACGCTTCCCGCCGCGATTGCGATCCAGCGAAATTTTCCGGAGGGGTTAATCATTTCGGAAATACTCACCGCTAAGGTTCGGTGAAACGCTTGCCGAGTTTGCACAGAGTATCGGGATCGCGAAGAAATGAGTTCGTCTCCGGCGCCCAGCCGCAAGGAAAACAAGCCCCGCGCGGTCGCCCCTCGAGAAGGCCAGGCGATTGTGGGTCGCCGCATATCGCAGGACGCGCTTCGCCGGATTGCCGATTTCCATATTCGCTATCTGCGTGGCGTGCCCAATGGCTGGTGCGTGGTGATGAAGGAATGCGATCTCTCCGGCCTCGATTTCCGCGGCCTGAATTTCTCGCAGGGCCATTTCATCGGTTGCGATTTCTCCGGCGCCAATCTCGAAGACGCAGCCTTCAAGGGTACGAATCTTTTCGGCGCCGGGTTCGACGACGCCAATCTGACCCGGACGAATTTCGCCCGCGCCGATCTGCGTGGCGCGCATTTCGAGAATGCGGAGCTTTCCGGAGCGGAACTTGCCGGCGCGGATCTGCGGCGCGGCTCGGTCATCAAGATTGGCACCGAAGCGCCGTCGGGCCGGGAGAACTCCTCTTTTCGCGGCGCCAAGCTTCTCGGCACGAATATGTCGGAATGCAAACTTCAAGGCGCGGATTTCGAAGGCGCGGATATTTCCGGGGCGAGCCTTCAGGGCGCCGACCTCCGCGGCGCGAGTTTCAACGGCGCGGAGTTGACCGGCGTCTCGCTTGCCGGGGCAAACCTTTCCGAGGCCGATTTCCGCCGTGCCGTCATGGATGAGGCAACCGCGAATAATGGCGACATGATGCTGGCCGAAAAGCCGCGCCGCGCGCCGGGCCCGGACCGTCTCGCCAAAATGCTTTCGGCCCATATGCTCTGGATCCAGAGCGACGAGGCGAAGGGCGAGCGGGCCGACTTCTCCCGGATGGACATGTCGCGCACAGATTTCGCCGGCGCCATTCTGGCTGGCGCCGATTTCCATGAGGCGATCCTGGCCGACACGAATTTCGAACGTGCTTTCCTTGCCGCCGCCGACCTTCGCGAAACCGTGATGAAGCGCGCAAATCTCCGCCATACGGATTTGCGCGGCGCCGACCTTCGCGGCGCCGATCTCACCGAGGCCGACCAGGAAGGGGCAAAACTGGGAGACCTTGCCGGGACCGCTCTCTCCACCCGCCGCTGACGCAGAGGAAGGGGGCCCGCCCTTCCCGTCCCGCCTTCGCTCTCCTTCCGATTACTGGCCTCTTGTGGATAAATCTGCTAGGTGAGCGCCTTTGGAGCCGGCACGGACAAGGCGCCGGCGATTTCCTTTAGCCTGAGGACAGACCGATGGGCGTCGACGCCTCCCAACTCGATGACCTCTTCCGCACGATCGTTTCACGAAAGGGAGCTTCGCCCGACACGTCTTACACGGCGAAGCTGCTGGATCGCGGGACCGAGAAATGTGCGCAGAAACTCGGCGAGGAAGCTGTCGAAACGGTGATCGCGGCGGCCGCCGGAAAGCGTGACGAGGTCGTCACCGAGGCGGCCGACATGCTCTACCACTGGCTTGTGCTCATGGCCGCGCTCGACATCGACCCGGCGGAGGTCTATGGGGAGATTGCCCGGCGCGAAGGCCAGTCGGGTCTGGAGGAAAAGGCGAGCCGCAAACGGGGCTGACCCGTCAAAGCGTCTCTCGAAGCAACATCGATCCGGAACCAGCCGATGCCCGACAGTGCGAGCCCTGATGGATTTGAAAAGGCGTCCACTCTTTCACCCTATCGCCATTTCACCGCCCAACGTTGGGGCAAGCTGCGTGAGGATACCCCGCTACCGCTTTCGGCGGAGGACCTGGAACGCCTGAAGGGTTTCGGCGAGCGCATCTCGCTGGCCGAGGTCGAGGAAATCTATCTCCCGCTGTCGCGCCTGCTGAACCTCTATGTCGCGGAGATGCAGGAACTCTACCGCGTCACCTCCGACTTTCTGGGCACCAAGCAGGCGAAAGTTCCCTATATCATCGGCGTGGCGGGCTCCGTCGCGGTGGGCAAGTCCACGACCTCGCGTATTCTTCAGGCACTGCTCGGGCGCTGGCCGAACCATCCCAAGGTGGACCTGATCACCACGGACGGTTTTCTCTATCCCAACGCCGTATTGCTCGAGCGCAATCTGATGGAGCGCAAGGGCTTTCCGGAAAGCTTCGACATCAAGAAGCTGCTGCGCTTCCTGTCCAATGTGAAATCGGGCAGCGCGGAAGCCGCCGCGCCCGTCTATTCGCATCACACCTACGACATCGTGCCCGGCGACGAGATCGTCATTCGCAATCCCGACATCCTCATCGTCGAAGGGCTGAACGTGTTGCAGCCCTGGAAACCCGATGAAGGCGAAGACCCGGTGCCCTTCGTCTCGGACTTTTTCGACTTCTCCATCTATCTCGATGCGGATGAAGAGGCGATCCGGCGCTGGTATATCGAGCGTTTCATGAGCCTGCGGGAAACCTCCTTCAAGGATCCCAACGCCTATTTCCACCGCTATTCCCAGCTGTCGGACGAAGAAGCGATCGCCACGGCGGACCGTATCTGGACGTCGATCAACCTGGCGAATTTGCACAGGAACGTGCTCCCCACCCGCCAGCGCGCCGATCTCATCCTGCGCAAGGGCGACGACCACCGCATCCGCGACGTCTATCTGCGCAAGCTCTGAACGGCTCAATCGACCAACTTAATCGGCCAATGAAAAACCCCCGGCCTTTCGACCGGGGGTTCGTCGTTTCGTTGTGCCGTCTGGCTTACGCCGCGAGGCCGCGTTCCTTCGCAAGCTCGGAAAGCTTCACCTCGGGCCGCGGGCCGACATGGGAGATCACCTCCGCCGCCGCCATATGGCCGAGGCGCGCGCATTCGACCGGGCTCTTGCCGCGCGACAGGCCGTAAAGGAAGCCGCCCGCATACTGGTCGCCCGCGCCCGTCGTATCGACGACCTTGGAGACCTTTTCGGCATCGGCGACATGCACTTCGCCATTGGCGACAACCACGGAACCGGCTTCGGAGCGCGTGATTGCGGCGAACTTGCAGTCCTTCAGCACCTTCTGCAGCGCGTCGTCGAAGACATCCGTCTCGTAGAGGGAGAGGATTTCCGCTTCATTGGCAAAGAGAAGATCGACCTCTTCCTTGGCGAGATTGCGGAACTCGTCCCGATAGCGGTCGACGCAGAAACTGTCCGACAGCGTGAGCGAGACGAGGCGGTCGGCGCCATGCGCGATCTTCGCCGCTTCCAGAAAAGCTTCCTTCGCCTTGGGCGGATCCCACAGATAGCCTTCCATATAGGTGATGGCGGAAGCCGTGATGACGTCCGGGTCGATATCGGCAACGGAGAGGTTCTGCGCCGCGCCGAGATAGGTGTTCATGCTGCGCTGGGCGTCGGGCGTCACCAGAATGAGGCAGCGCGCCGTCGGGTCGCCGTCGGTCGCAGGCTCGGAGGTGAAGTGCACGCCGAGCGAACGGATGTCATGGGTGAAGACATCGCCCAGCTGGTCCTTTCGTACCTTGCCGAAAAAGGCAGCCTTGCCGCCCAGCGATGCGAGACCCGCAATCGTGTTGGCGCAGGAGCCGCCGGACACTTCCGTGCCCTGTCCCATCTTCGAATAGAGCGTTTCCGCGCGCTCGGCGTCGATCAGCGTCATCGCGCCCTTTTCGATGCCGTTCGCGGTCAGGAAATCGTCATCCGCATGCGCGATCACATCCACGATCGCATTGCCGATGCCGGCCACGTCAAATTTCAGGTCGGTCATGATCCTCAGCTTGGTTGATACTTGGGTGGGTTCGCGCGGCAGTATAGGGATGTGGCGCGACATGTCCAAAAGCGCGGGTTTCTGCGGGTTTGCGCGGGAGACAGCGAGCCGTTAAGCTCGCCGCTTCCCGCCCCCGGGCCCTGGTGCAAAGGATGTTGAGCGAATGATCTCCGATGCGGTGCGCGCCCTGAGAGAAACCTTCTCTCCCTCCTTCCGTCGCGTCATGTGGATTTCGCTGGGCCTGACCGTCCTGCTTCTCGCCGCCTTCGGTGCGGGCGCGCAATGGGGGCTCAATGCGATGCCGCTCACGGGCACCGACTGGCTCGACACGATCATCGACATTCTGAGCCGATTCATTGCGGTGGTGATCCTGATCCCGCTCGTCCTGCCGGTGACGACGCTGGTGGCCGGCCTCTTTCTGGAAAGCATCGCCGCGGAAGTGGAGGAGAAGGACTATCCGGGTGACGCGCCGGGCAAGGATCAGCCTTTCTTCGCCTCCATCGTGACCGCGCTGCGCTTCACGCTGGTGCTCATCGCTTTCAATCTCGTGGCGCTGCCCTTCTATTTCATCCCCATCGCCAATGTGATCGTCTTCTGGGGCATGAACGGCTATCTGGTGGGCCGCGAATATTTCGAGCTGGTGGCACTGCGCCATCGCGACGCGAAGGACACGAAGGCCCTGCGCCGCAGGTACTTCATGAGTGTCTTCGTGGCAGGCATCGCCATTGCCGCCTTCGCCACCGTGCCGATCCTCAACCTCTTTGCGCCGGTCTTCGGCACCGTCTTCATGGTCCATACCTATAAAAGGATAAATGCCCGTGCGGCCTGACTTGCGCCTCTGTCTCGTTCTGGGCGCGGCGCTCCTGCTCGCCGGCTGCCAGACGCCCCGTCAATATCCCGACGCGCGCGGCGGCGATGCAATGGCAAGCCTGCCCCCGCAACAGAAGCTGACGCCGGACCGTCTCGTCGGCGTCGAGCCGGACACGCTGGAACGGCGCCTCGGCAAGCCGGACTTCCGGCGCACCGAGCCGGGCTCGGAAATCTGGCAATATGGCGGAAGCGGCTGCTCGCTCTTCGTCTATTTCTATCCCGACGATCAGGGCCGGATGGGCTCGACCTATATCGATGCCCGCCGCCGCGAGGGCGGGTCCGCCGACAAGCAAAACTGTATCGACGAAGTGGCCTCGAAGCGCACGTCGCCGATGTCTTAGTAAGATGACGGCAGACCGGATGGACCCCGGATCAAGTCGGGGGTGACGGGCATATTGGGAACCTTGCCTAAATCTCCGGCGTCATTCCGGGCTTGACCCGGAATCCATGCAGCATTGCGGTCGCGCACCGTGTCACGCCGCGACCGTCTTTCCCTTGAACAGGCAAAGATCGCTCACCGGACAGGCCGGGCAGTCGGGCTTGCGCGCCTTGCACACGTAGCGTCCGTGCAGGATGAGCCAGTGATGGGCGTGAAGGCGGAAGGCCTCCGGCACGCGCTTTTCGAGCTTTTGTTCGACTTCCAGCACATTCTTGCCCGGCGCAAGGCCCGTGCGGTTGGATACGCGGAAGATATGCGTATCGACCGCAATGGTCGGCTCGCCGAAAGCGACATTGAGCACCACATTGGCCGTCTTGCGCCCCACGCCCGGCAGCGCCTCCAGCGCCTCGCGCGAGCGCGGCACTTCTCCGTCATGCTGCGCGATAAGCTGTTCCGACAGTGCGATGACGTTCTTGGCCTTGTTGCGGTAAAGCCCGATGGTCTTGATGTGGTCGGTCACCTTGCCGAGCCCGAGCTTCAGCATTTTCTGCGGCGTGTCGGCGAGCTGGAAAAGTTTCTCGGTCGCCTTGTTGACGCCCTTGTCGGTTGCCTGGGCCGACAGCACCACGGCGACCAGCAGCGTATAGGGATTATGGTATTGAAGCTCCGTCTCCGGCTCCGGCAGCGCCTTTTGCAGACGGCTGAAAAACTCTTCGATGGCGGGCTTCTTCATCAGGGGCATGGGACAGGCTCTCCGGCTGCGGCGCTGCCGCGCATTGTCGGGCGGCGGCTCAGACCCTATTCTATACAACCATGACACCATTGCCGGAACATCGCGGCGCCCAGCCTTTGCCGGCGGACGGGAGGCTGCATTTCAACGCCCTCATCACGCCCCATCGTTCGCTGGGGCGGCAGGGCTTCCTCGTCGTCATGGGGATCGTGGTCGGGGTAAACTTTCTGGCCGGTCTTCTTTTCGCGCTGAAAGGCGCCTGGCTCGTTGCGCCCTTTTGCGGGCTCGACGTGGCGCTGGTCTGGTGGGCGTTCCGCGCCAACTACCGCGCCGCCCGCGCGCATGAGACCGTCCAGCTCAGTGACAGCGAACTGATCGTGCGCCATGTGGACCAGTACGGGAGGGCGAAGGGCTATAGCTTCGAGCCTTACTGGGTGCGGCTCGATCTGAAGGAAAATCCCGACGAGACGACCGAACTCCGCCTGCGCAGCCACGGCCGCGATCTGGAAGTCGCCTCGTTTCTTTCGGTGCCCGAGCGCCGGGACTTCGCCAACGCGCTGTCCCGGGCCCTGCATGAATGGCGGGGCGCGCCCGAACATGTGTCGGAGCACGCGCCGCTGACGCAGTGAAGGCTCAGTGCGCCTCGCGCTCGATCAGCATCTTTTTCGTGAGCACTTTGCCGTTGTCGTCCAGCTCATAGACGATCGGCACGCCGGTCGCGATGTTGAGCTTGGTGATCTCGTCTTCCGAGAGCCCGTCGAGCTGCATGACCAGCGCGCGAAGCGAATTGCCATGCGCGGCTACCAGCACCTTCTCGCCCTTCAGCACGCGCGGCAGAATGTTCGCCTCGTAATAAGGCAGCACGCGCTCCGCCGTCATCTTCAGGCTTTCGCCGCCGGGCGGGGGCACGTCGAAGGAACGGCGCCAGATATGGACCTGTTCCTCGCCCCATTTCTCGCGGGCGTCGTCCTTGTTGAGGCCGGAAAGATCGCCATAGTCGCGCTCGTTCAGCGCTTGGTCCTTCACGATCTCGATGTCGGTCTGGCCGAGTTCTTCCAGCAGGATGCGGTTCGTCTCCTGCGCGCGCGTCAGCGCGGAAGTGTAGGCGACGTCGAAATGATAGCCGCCCTTTTTCAGCGCTTCGCCGGCTTCCCGGGCCTCTTCCTTGCCCTGCTCGGTCAGCTCCGGATCGCGCCAGCCCGTGAAAAGGTTTTTCTTATTCCAGTCACTCTGTCCGTGGCGGACGAGAACAAGCAGGTTGGCCAAGGGTCGCTCCTTTGCTCTGTGGTCTGATGAAATTGGTGCGTTTAACGAAAACGTTGAAGCGCGCCAGAGTTTTTGATTTTCGCGCTTCTTGTCCGAAAATCGGTTCCCGCTTTTCGGGAAGCGCTTGGTTAGTCGATGCCGAGTACGTCGGCCATGTCGTAAAGGCCGGGCTTGCGGCCTTGTGCCCATTGCGCGGCCTTGACGGCGCCGCGCGCGAAGATACCGCGATCTTCCGCGATGTGCCCGAGCACGAGGCGCTCATGCGCGCCGGCAAAGATCGCCTGATGTTCGCCGACCACCGAGCCGCCCCGGAGCGCGGCAAAACCGATCGCGCCTTCCTTGCGTTCGCCGGTGATGCCGTCGCGCCCGCTCTCGAAATTGTCCTTGAGCGCGATGTTGCGCCCGTCCGCGGCCGCCTCGCCAAGCATCAGCGCCGTGCCCGACGGCGCATCCACCTTGTGGCGATGATGCATTTCGACGATTTCGATATCCCATGTGGGGTCGAGCGACCGCGCCGCCTGGCGCACCAGCGCGGCGAGCAGGTTGACGCCGAGGCTCATATTGCCGGCCTTCACGATGACGGCGCCCTTGGCGGCCTCGGCGATTGTCGCCTCGTCCTCGTCGGTAAAGCCCGTGGTGGCGATCACATGTACCTTGCCCGTCTTCGCCGCTTCCTGCGCGAAGGCGACACTCGCCGCGGGGCGCGTGAAATCGATGATGGCGTCGCAATCGGCGATCGCGGCCGCGGCATCGCTGGTGGCAGTGAGGTCCAGCTTATAGGCAAGACCGGCCAGCTCGCCGAGATCGGCGCCCAGATGCGGCGAGCCTTCCGCCTCGATACCGGCCCCGATGGCGACGCCCGGCATCTCATGCACGACCTTAAGGATCGTGCGTCCCATGCGTCCGGCGGCGCCGGTCACGGCTATCTTCAGGTCCTGGGTCATGCCTCATGCCTTTCAGTTGCCGGGGATATAGCAGGCGGAAGGGGTCGGGCCAAGTTGCGGGCAGCCTCAGGCGGCGCGTCTCGTTGGTAGCCCCTTGACGAGAAGCCACAGGCAAAAGCCGAGTTCCGCCGCAAGCGGCACTGCATAAGCCGGGGCGAACCCGCTCGACAGCGCCGGAGCGAGGATGCGCAGATAGCTGCCTGCGAGATAAACCCCGCCGGCGGCCATCAGCCCATAGCCGAAAACCCCGTGCAGCCAGCCTGAGCGCAGAAGCAGCCAGCCGGTGAGAAGGCAGTTCACGCCGAAAAAGACGAGGCCGAGATCGTAGCCGAGGCTGTGCAGCTCGAGCGAGCGGCGGGCCGTTTCGGTGCCGTTCTCGCCATCCCCGATGGCCAGAAGGGTCGCTTGCAGGTTGAGAAGATTGACCCCGAGGATCGCCGTCTGGATGAGGCGGAACGCCATGGCCATGAGCGCCACCGTGGCGTTCACCGGACGCAGCAGCAGAAAAAGGAGTACGGCCAGCGCCGCATCGCAGAGCGCCATGACGCTGTCCGCCGCAATGCTGAGACGGAAAAGTCCTTCATGCGCAGCGATCCCGGCCGCCGTCGCTGCGGCATCGCCCGGCGCGACGAGCGCGGCCCGGACGACCATCTCGCTCCAGATGCCGAGTATGATGATCGCGAGATAAAGCAGGCCTGCGAGGCGGGCGGCTTTCATCCGGTCGAAATCGCTGGCAAGGACGGTCATGGCTGGCTCCGGTGCAATGTCATCGGGGTCTTTTGCCGAGATTATCGAAAAATCGCAGCAAGTAGCCGTCGGGATCCGCAACGACGAATTGAAGGTTCCCGGCCTCGTAGTCTCCCTGCCGGTACCAGCGTTCTTCTAGGGGAATATGGATGGCGAGATCGGACGCCTGAACCATCGCATAGAGCGCCCGAACGTCCGGTACCTCGATCTGGAGATTCATTCCCCGTCCGAACGGAAATTCCATCGCAGCGGTTTGGAAGCTGCGACCCGGCCCGGTCAGCTCTTCAAGCATGAGATGGGCCTTGCCAAGGGCGAGATAGGCGAAGCGTTCTTCGGGGCGAGAGTAGAGGATCTTGAAGGTGAACACTTCAGTGTAGACCTTCAGCGAGGCCTCCAGATCGGTCACATCAAGTTCGGGTACAATCGCAGGCGTTTCGACGGACATGTTCTTACCCTGCAGGCGGCGGAACGAAAAAGGCCCCGCCGAAGCGGGGCCTCTTATCCTGAACCGGATCGGTCAGTTCTGGAAGCTGTCCCAGAAATCCTTCACCTTGGCGAAGAAGCCGGTGCTTTCGGGATTGTTGGCGTCGCTGGACGCTTCCTCGAACTCCTTCAGAAGCTCTTTCTGCTTCTTGGTGAGTTTCACCGGCGTTTCGACGGTGGCCTGGATATAGAGGTCGCCGAAATCGCGCGTATTGACGATGGGCATGCCCTTGCCGCGCAGGCGGAACTGGCGGCCGGTCTGGGCGCCCTCGGGCACTTTGACCTTCACCTTCTTGCCGCCCAGCGTCGGCACTTCGATCTCGCCGCCCAGCGCCGCCGTGGCGATGGAAATGGGCACCCGGCAGAACAGATCCGCCCCGTCGCGCTGGAACAGCGTGTGCGGGCGCACCGACAGGAAGATGTAGAGATCGCCGGGCGGGCCGCCGCGCAGCCCGGCCTCGCCCTCGCCCGACAGGCGGATGCGCGTGCCGTCTTCGACGCCCTGCGGAATGTTCACCGAGAGCGTGCGTTCCTTCTCGATCCGGCCTGCGCCGTTGCAGGCCTTGCAGGGCTTGTCGATGGTCTGGCCGCGGCCGTGGCAGGTCGGGCAGGTGCGTTCCACCGTAAAGAAGCCCTGGCTGGCGCGTACGCGCCCGTCGCCCTGGCAGGTCGGACAGGTAACAGGGCTCGACCCCGGCTCCGCGCCGCTGCCATGGCACTCTTCGCAGGTGACGGAGCCCGGCACACGGATCTGCGCCTTTTTGCCGTCGAAGGCTTCTTCCAGCGTGATGTCGAGATTGTAGCGCAGGTCGTGACCGCGCATCCGGCCGCCATCGCCGCCGCGCCCGCGTCCGCCGCCGCCACGCCGTCCACCCATGAATTCGCCGAACAGATCGTCGAAAATGTCGGACATGGAGGCGCCGAAATCGCCGTGGAAGCCCTGCTGACCGCCCCGGGGACCGCCCATGCCGCCATCGAACGCGGCATGCCCGAACTGGTCGTAGGCCGCGCGGGACTGCTCGTCCTTCAAGACGTCATAGGCCTCGTTCAATTCCTTGAACTTGTTCTCGGCCTCGGCATCGCCGGCATTCTGGTCGGGGTGATATTTCTTGGCGAGAGACCGGTAGGCCTTTTTCAGCTCGTCGGCTGAGGCGTTCCGGTTCACGCCGAGGATTTCGTAATAGTCGCGCTTGGACATGAAGGATTACCCGGTGGGCGCTGAGCTTGGGCCCTGAAGCGGTTGAAGTCGGACGGGACGCGCAGACCGCATCCCGTCCACTTGTTGGAACTCCTTAGGAGTTCTTACCCTCATCCTTCTTGTCGTCATCCTCGACTTCCTCGAAGTCGGCATCGACGACATCGTCCTGCGAGCTGCCGGCCTCGTCGCCACCGGCGGCATTCGCCTCGGCATCAGCCTGCTGCTGCTTGTAGAGCGCTTCGCCAAGTTTCATCGAAACCTGGGTCAGGGCTTCCGTCTTCGCCTTGACGTCGTCGGCGGACCCGTCCTTGAGGGCCGTCTTCAGCTCCTCGGCGGCGGCTTCCACTTCCGACTTCACCTCGGCGTCGATCTTGTCCTTGTTCTCCTCCAGCGTCTTCTCGGTGGAGTGGACAAGCGCTTCGGCGTGGTTGCGGGTCTCGACTTCCTCACGCCGCTTCTTGTCTTCCTCGGCGTGGGATTCGGCGTCCTTCACCATCTGCTCGATGTCGGTTTCCGACAGACCGCCCGACGCTTCGATGCGGATGGTCTGCTCCTTGCCGGTTGCCTTGTCCTTGGCCGACACGTTCACGATGCCGTTGGCGTCGATGTCGAAGGCGACCTCGATCTGCGGCACGCCGCGCGGTGCGGAGGGAATGCCGACAAGGTCGAACTGGCCGAGCAGCTTGTTGTCTGCCGCCATCTCGCGTTCGCCTTGGAAGACGCGGATCGTCACCGCCGACTGATTGTCTTCAGCCGTGGAGAAGGTCTGCGCCTTCTTGGTCGGGATCGTCGTATTGCGGTCGATAAGGCGGGTGAACACGCCGCCCAGCGTTTCGATGCCGAGCGAAAGCGGCGTCACGTCGAGCAGCAGCACGTCCTTGACGTCGCCCTGCAGCACACCGGCCTGAATGGCGGCGCCCATCGCCACCACTTCGTCCGGGTTCACCGACATGTTCGGTTCCTTGCCGAAGAAGGCTTTCACCTTTTCGCGGATCTTCGGCATGCGGGTCTGACCGCCGACAAGCACCACTTCGTCGATCTGTCCGGCATTCACGCCCGCATCCTTGAGCGCGGCCTTGCAGGGCTCGATCGTGCGCTCGATGAGCTTGTCCACCAGCGCTTCCAGCTTGGAGCGCGTGATCTTGAGGTTGAGATGCTTCGGGCCGGAGGCGTCCGCCGTGATGAAGGGCAGGTTCACTTCCGTCTGCGAGGACGAGGACAACTCGATCTTCGCTTTTTCAGCCGCCTCTTTCAGGCGCTGAAGCGCGAGTTTATCCTCGCGCAGGTTGATCCCGTTTTCCTTCTTGAACTCATCGGCCAGATAACCGACCAGCAGCATGTCGAAATCTTCGCCACCGAGGAAGGTGTCGCCATTGGTGGCCTTCACCTCGAACACGCCGTCGCCGATTTCGAGGATCGAAATATCGAAGGTGCCGCCGCCAAGGTCGTAGACGGCGATGGTTTCGCCGCTCTTCTTCTCAAGGCCGTAGGCAAGCGAGGCCGCGGTCGGCTCGTTGATGATGCGGAGAACTTCAAGCCCTGCGATCTTGCCGGCGTCCTTGGTCGCCTGGCGCTGGGCGTCGTTGAAATAGGCCGGAACGGTGATGACGGCCTGGTCGACCTTCTCGCCGAGATAGCCTTCCGCGGTTTCCTTCATCTTCTGCAGGATGAAGGCGGAAATCTGCGAGGCGGAATATTTCTCGCCATGCGCTTCCACCCAGGCGTCGCCATTGTCGGCGCGGACGATGCTGTAGGGCACCATCTCCTTGTCTTTCTGGGTGGTCGGGTCGTCATAGGCGCGACCGATAAGGCGCTTGATCGCAAAGAGCGTATTGGTGGGGTTGGTCACCGCCTGGCGTTTGGCGGACTGACCAACCAGCCTTTCGCCATCCTGCGTAAAGGCGACCATGGACGGTGTCGTCCGCGCGCCTTCGCTGTTTTCGATGACTTTGGCCTGATTGCCTTCCATGACCGCGACACACGAATTCGTCGTGCCAAGGTCGATGCCGATTACTTTTCCCATCGTGCTTCTGGTCCTCTTGTCTGTGGCAGGCCGGGCAAGCCCCGAATGCTGTCCGTTTCTCCGAAGAGACGTCACCAGCGCGGGCGCTTTGCGAGGGGGGATGGCGAACCGCCAACCCGCCCCGGACCGGCCCCCAAAGGGTCCTTTAGGGGTTGGAACTGGTTGCGCTGTATATAGGATTGGGTTCTACGGGCCGCAAGCGGTGATGCGGCAATTTGGTCACACTGGTTTTTCGGCCTGTTCCGGGATCTGCCATGTCGCATGAGCGGGTAAACGCATGATGACAGCCCCTGCATCGGCGGAAACGGCGCTGAAAGCAAGGCCCGGCGGCGTGGATACGGGCATGGCGGGGCTCCTGCTCTTTCCTCACGCGCTGGACGATGCGGCTCAGCAACACCTGGCTGCCGAATTGCGCGAAGCCGTCCGCGCCGCGCCGCCCTATCGCCCGGTCATGCCGCGCACCGGCCAGCCCTGGTCCATCACCCAGACAAATCTCGGGCGTCTGGGCTGGGTATCGGACGTCTCCGGCTATCGCTATGAGCCCCGCCACCCGGAAACGGGCCGCCTCTGGCCGGCCATACCCGAGAGCCTGATGGCGCTCTGGGACGAGCTGACCGGCTACCCCGCCCCGCCCGAGGCCTGTCTTCTCAACATCTATCGCGGGCCGAAAGCCCGGATGGGCCTCCATCAGGACCGGGACGAGGAGGCGCTGGACGCCCCGGTCCTTTCCCTGTCGCTGGGCGACACATGCGTCTTCCGGGTGGGCGGATTCGCCCGCCGCGACAAATCGAAGAGTTTCAGATTGGCTTCCGGCGATGTGCTGCTGCTGGGCGGCGAAAGCCGCCTGCGCTTCCACGGCGTGGACCGGACGATCCCCGGCTCCTCCTCGCTGCTGGAAGGCGGCGGACGTCTCAACATCACGTTGCGCCGCGTGACGAAACCCTGAGAATGCGCCTTTCCGGTCTTTCCGGGCAGGTTTTCATGCGCGTTCGCACCGGCAAAAAAACCGACATTATGGCTTGATAGGCTGACGATCATGTCGTGGCGATTGATCGGCAGTTCCTGGGGGTATCGAGCATGAGTTGGGATCGCTTTACCAGACGACAGACGCTTTTGGGCCTGACCGCGGTCGGCGGGCTCGGTCTTGCCGGCTGCGACGAGAAAAAACAGGCATCAGAGACATTCGACGCCGCCTTCGGCCATGGCGTGGCCAGCGGCGACCCGAAAGGCGATGCCGTCATCATCTGGACGCGCGTGACCACGAACGAAACCTCGCCCCTGCCCGTTCGGTGGATGGTGGCGGAAGACGCCGATTTCACGAAACCGGTCGCCGAGGGCGAAACGCAGGCGAGCGCGGCCCGCGATCATACGGTGAAGGTCGATGTCACGGGCCTGACGCCGGGCAGCGTCTATTATTATCGCTTCGCGGTGGGCGACACGCTTTCGCCTGTCGGGCTCACGAAAACGCTTCCCGCGGAAACGGAGCGCGCGCGCTTCGCGGTGATCTCCTGCTCGCATTATTCCTTCGGCTATTACCATGTCTATCGGGAAATCGCCGCAACAGACAACCTGGATGCCATCGTGCATCTGGGCGATTACATCTACGAATATGGCGTCGACGGATATGGCGGGGATGTCGGCAAGGAACTCGGCCGGGCCCATGAGCCCCCGCATGAGCTGCTGACGCTCGCTGACTACCGCACGCGATTTGCGCAATACCGGTCCGATCCCGATCTGCAGGCCGCCCATGCCGCTGCCCCCTTCATCACCGTCTGGGACGATCACGAAACGGCGAATAACAGCTGGGTCGGCGGCGCGGGCAATCATGATCCCGCCACCGAAGGCACATGGGAGACGCGCCGCGATGCCGCGTTGAAGGCCTATTTCGAATGGATGCCCATGCGCGACCCCGCGCCCGGCAAGGCCTTCCATGCACTCAACCGCTCCTATGAATACGGCAAAATCGCCTCGATCCATGTCATCGAAACGCGGCTCACGGGCCGCGACGAAGAGCTGAGCTACAGCGAGGACATGGTCTATGAGGAAACCGCCTTCGACCTCTCCAATCCGGACAATCCGGTTGTCGTGACAGGCGAAGCGGCGATGGGCGCGGACATCCGACGCGTGAAAACGCCCTATGACGCGGCGGGCGCACCGGTCCTCGACTATGCGCGCATGACGGAGTGGCAGGAAAGCGGACTGCCGGACGGTTACGCCTACAAGCCGGATGCCGAGCGCTTTCGCAAGGAGAAGCTGAACGATCCCGCCCGGCACATGATGGGCGAGACCCAGCAGGCCTGGCTCGCGAACGAGTTGAAAAACGCCCGGGCCCGGGACATCCAGTGGCAAGTCCTTGCCAATCAGATTGTCATGGCGCGCATGGATGCACCCGACTTCACCAGGGCCTTCCCCACCGACATCGTGGAAAAGGCAAGCGCCTCAAGCCCCTGGACGAAACGCTGGCTGGACAACACCAAGCTCGGCCTGCCCATCAATCTCGACGCCTGGGATGGCTATCCGGTGGCGCGCGAAAAGCTTTATGAAGGCGCGAAGGCGGCCGAAGCGAACCTGCTCGTGCTGGCCGGCGACAGCCATAATTTCTGGGCAAGCGACCTGCATGACGACGCGGGCGATCTCGTCGCCGTCGAATTCGCCACGACCAGCGTCACGTCGCAATCGGGCTATCGCTATCTGGGCGACGATCCGCGCATCCCGGGGATCGCGGAAAAGGCCATGGTCTCGCATTGCCCGGAGGTGAAATACGCCAATGTCGAACATCACGGCTTCGTGCTGCTCGATCTGACGGCGGAAAAGGCCGATGCGACCTATATGGCCGTGACCACCGTGCGTGAGAAAGAGTACCAACCCCTCTCGCTCGCCCGCTTCACGGTGACGGCCGATAAGCCCGGTAAGCTCTCAGGCCTCAGGCGCGATAGCTGACACCCCTCAATAGGGATACCAGCCCGGCACCGGCGTGACGTCGAAGAGCCACAGATGGGCGTAGAACAGCGCGCCGAAAGCGACCAGGGCGGCGAGGATTCGCCACCAGCCAAGTTCGCCGATGGCCAGTTTGTTGCGCCCGGCGAAGATCGCCCCAAACGGAAGATTGGACGTTGTTGCGACGAAGCTCTTCCAGCTCTCGCCGTAAAGCCGCTTGCGCTTGGCGTCGATCGAAAGTGTGCCCAGTGCTGCGAGCAACGTGAAGGTGCCGAAGAAGATGAGGGAAGCCTCATCGCCGTTCATCGCCATATGGGTGAGCCCCCAGATGATGACGGCCCAGAGAAAGGGGTGCCGCGTGATGCGTAATATGCCCTTCACCGTGCCGGGATTTTCCATCAGCCCTTCCGCGCCGACCGAGGTCGGGTTGGGTGTGGTGAGGCCGATCACCCCGATCAGGAAGGCGAGCAGTATCAGAAGCGGCGCCGCATGCTTCAGCCCGTCCGGCGTCACCCAGTGAAGCTCGTTCGGTCCTTCCAGCGCCATATTGTAGGACCAGCACAGCCAGACGATGCCGGCCAGCGAGAGGAGCGAGAAGAATCCGCGATAGGGCCCCTCGCCCATGGCGCCGACCAGCCGGTCGCGCAGGGGCGTGCCCGAGATGATGAGATGAATACCCAGAAAAAACGCCGCAGCCGCCCAGAGCATGAGCATGATCGCCTCCCCTATCTTGGTCCCGCATTCGACCAATAACAGTGTTATAGATTAGGTCGAACGCTATGCACGTCAAGTAGTAGGGACCAAAAAACAGATAGATGCCAGCCTGCGGTCAGGCAGAGGTGTCCACATTGGCGCCGGGGCCGCCCGATCCGCCGCCCTCTTCCGCCTTGGCGACGCCCACACGGGCCGCGCGCAGCAGCCGGTCGCCGATCATGTAACCGGCCGACATCACCTGCACCACCGTGCCCGCGGGCTGGCCGGTGCCGGGCACCTCGAACATGGCTTCATGCAGGTTGGGATCGAATTTTTCGCCCTCGCCCGGTGTGATTTCCCGCACGCCATGGCGCTCGAAAGTGGTGAGGAGCTGACGGTCGGTCATTTCCACGCCCTCGATCATCGCCTTCACGCTGTCGGGCACCTGCGAGCGGTCGTCCTCGTTCAGCGCGGCGAGCGCCCGGCGCAGATTGTCGGACACTTCCAGCATGTCGCGGGCAAAGCTGGCGGCGGCGAATTTCACCGCATCCTGCTTGTCGCGCTCGGTCCGCTTTCGGGTGTTTTCCATTTCGGCCGCCGCGCGCAGCAAGCGGTCTTTGAGATCGGAGACCTGCGCTTCCAGTTCCCCGACGAGATCGGTTTCAGGTGCGGCCTGTTCCGCCCCATCGCCCGCGGCGGCCTGTTCGGCCTTCGCATCGCCGGGCGCGGCGTTTTCGGGGGTGTCGGCGTCCTGTGTCTTTTTTTCTTCGTCGCTCATGGTTTTCCGGTTCGAAAAAGGGATGGCGGCCTGATGGGCTCATGTGCGCGGCGCGGGCGGATATGTCAACCCGCCACGCCTAAACGGGCTATTTGATGAGGCGACCGATGAGCTTGGCGGTGTAGTCCACCATCGGAATGACCCGCGCATAGTTCAGCCGTGTCGGGCCGATCACGCCCAGCACGCCCACCACATGCTCATTGGCGTCCATATAGGGGCTCACGATCAGTGAGGAACCTGACATGGAGAAAAGCTTGTTCTCCGAGCCGATGAAGATGCGCACGCCATCGGCGGATTCGGCGAGATCCAGAAGCTGGATAAGGTCGCGCTTGTTTTCCAGTGCGTCGAAGAGATGGCGAATGCGCTCCAGATCGTCCAGTGCGTGCAGATCTTCCAGAAGATGCGAGCGCCCGCGCACGATCAGCGATTTGGCCAGCGGGTCGTCATTGGAGGCCCGCCCGCCCGACCAGGTTGCCAGTCCGGCCTCGATCACCTTGGCGGTCAGCGAATTGAGTTCGGCCCGCTGCTTTTCCACCTCGCGGGCGAGAAAGCCCTTGGATTCTTCCAGCGTCCGTCCCCGCAAATGGGCGTTCAGATAATTCGTCGCCTCCGAAAGCGCCGAGGGCGTCAGCCCCTTGGGCATTTCGATCACGCGGTTTTCGACGCCCCCGCCTTCCGTGACGATCACGACCAGCGCGCGTTCCGCATCGATCGGCACGAATTCGATATGCTTCAGCGCATCGTCATGGGTCGGCGCGACGACGAACCCCGCCGCATTGGAAAGCCCGGACAGAAGCCGCGTCGCCTCGTCCAGCACGTTTTCGACATCGCGGTCCGTGCCCGCGACCTGCGCCTCGATGGAACTGCGTTCCTCGTCGGAGAGATCGCCGACCTCCAGAAGCCCGTCGACAAAGAGCCTGAGGCCCATATCGGTCGGTACGCGGCCGGCGCTGGTATGCGGCGAGAACAGGAGCCCCAGCGTCTCCAGATCCGACATCACATTGCGGATCGAAGCCGCCGACAGCGACATGGGTATGGTGCGCGACAGGAAGCGCGAGCCGACCGGATCGCCGGTCTCCAGATACGCTTCGACGATATGACGAAGGATCTCGCGCGAGCGTTCATTGAGATCCTTGACGGCGACCATGAATGTGCAAACTCCGAGGGACGATATGAGAGACGGCGCGACGCAGCATAAGATATTGAAATTGCCGACTGAATCTAGGAACGGCTCGTCTGTCCGTCAATCCGCGACCGCTCCGCTTTACGCTGGCTCCGCCAGCCTGTAGGTAAGCGACACGAAAAATGCGGACAAGACAACAGAAACGGACCTGACCCATGCGACCTTCCGGCCGATCGCCGAACGAAATGCGCGCTGTGAGCTTCGAGCCCGGCATCGCCAAACACGCCGAGGGCTCCTGCCTGGTACGCTTCGGCGACACGCATGTGCTGTGCACCGCCTCGCTTGAAGAGCGCATTCCGCCCTGGCTGAAGGGCCGCGGCGAAGGCTGGGTGACGGCGGAATACGGCATGCTGCCCCGCTCCACCCATGAGCGCATGCGCCGCGAGGCAAATGCCGGCAAGCAGTCGGGCCGGACGCTGGAAATCCAGCGCCTGATCGGGCGCTCGCTGCGCGCCGTGGTGGATCTGCGCTCGCTGGGCGAACGCCAGATCACGGTCGATTGCGACGTGATCCAGGCCGATGGCGGCACGCGCACCGCCTCCATCACCGGCGGCTGGGTGGCCCTGCATCAGTGCATCCAGTGGATGAAGGCCCGCGACATGATTTCCGCGCCTGTGCTGAAGGATCACGTGGCGGCCATCTCCTGTGGCATCTATAACGGCAACCCAGTTGTCGATCTGGATTATGCCGAGGATTCCACCGCTGATACCGACGCGAATTTCGTGATGACGGGCAAGGGCGGTATCTGCGAAATCCAGGGCACGGCGGAAGGCGAGCCCTTCTCGGATGAGGAGTTCACCTCCCTCCTGACCCTCGCCCGCACCGCGATCGCCGATCTCGTCGAGGCGCAGAAAAAGGCGATCGCTTAAATGACGCGGGCATTCGAGCAAAATGGCAAGCTGGTTGTCGCCAGCCATAATCCGGGCAAGGTCCGCGAAATCGCCGATTTGCTCGCACCCTTCGGCATCGAAACGGTTTCGGCGGGCGAGCTGGACCTGCCCGAGCCGGAGGAAACCGGCACGACCTTCCGCGAAAACGCCGAGCTGAAGGCGCTGGCCGCCGCGAAAGCCGCGAATCTTCCTGCGCTGGCCGATGATTCCGGCCTTTGCGTGGGGGTGCTGAACGGCGCGCCGGGCATCTATTCCGCGCGCTGGGCGGGGCCGAAAAAGGATTTCGGCTTCGCCATGGAGAAGCTGCGCGTGTCGATCCTCGAAGCGGGCACGCATGATACCTCGGCCTGGTTCGTCTGCGGGCTGGCTCTCGCCTGGCCGGACGGGCATGTGGCGTATTTCGAGGGCCGGGTGGACGGCGAGGTCGTCTGGCCGCCGCGTGGCGACAAGGGCTTCGGTTACGACCCCATGTTCGTGCCCAAGGGGCATGACATCACTTTCGGCGAAATGGACCCGGCGAAAAAACACGCCATGTCCCATCGCGCCGACGCATTCCGGCAGCTCGTGGATGCCTGCTTCAAAAAGTGACAACAAAGTAGCTAAAATAGCGCCGGACAATGAGCCCGGTTTCGGCGTTTATGTGCATTGGCCTTTCTGCCAGGCCAAATGCCCCTATTGCGATTTCAACTCCCATGTCGTCGCGCATATCGACCAGCCCCGCTGGGCCCGCGCGCTGGCGGGCGAGCTTGCCCGCTACCGCGAGCTGACGGGTCCGCGCGAGGTGACCTCGATCTTTTTCGGCGGCGGCACACCGTCCCTCATGACGCCGGAGACGGTGGGAACGGTGATGGAGACCATCGCCCGGCTCTGGCATGTGCCGCAGGGCGTGGAGGCGACGCTGGAGGCCAATCCGACCAGCGTGGAGGCGGAAAATTTCCGCGGATACCGGGCGGCGGGCATCAACCGCCTGTCGCTGGGCGTGCAGTCCCTCGATGATGAGCAGCTGAAATTCCTTGGGCGTCTTCACAGTGCGCAGGAGGCGATGGCCGCTATTGCGCTTGCCCGGGAAATTTTTCCACGTCTGTCATTCGACCTCATTTATGCGCGCCCCGGCCAGACACCGCAGAGCTGGACAACCGAGTTGCGGAAGGCGCTGTCCCATGCGGCCGATCACCTCTCGCTCTACCAGCTCACCATCGAGGAAGGGACGGCCTTCGAGCGCCTGTATGAAAAGGGGGCCTTCCGCCTGCCGGACGAGGATGCGGCGGCGGCGCTTTACGCGCTGACGGCCGATATCTGCGCGGAAAAGGGGATGACGGCCTATGAGGTCTCGAACTACGCCGTGCCCGGCGCGGAATGCGCCCATAATCTCGTTTACTGGCGATATGGCGATTATGTCGGCGTCGGCCCCGGCGCGCATGGCCGGTTGAGCCTGAACGGCAAGCGGATCGCCACCACGGCGCGCCGCATGCCCGGCGACTGGATCGAGGCGGTGGAAGAGACGGGCGATGGCACGCAGGGCACCGAAGAGGTGAGCCCGTCGGGGCAGGGCGACGAGATGGCCCTGATGGGCCTCAGGCTGGAAGAGGGCGTCTCGCTCGCCCGCTACGAGGCGCTGACCGGCAGGGCGCTTCCCGAAGAAAGGCTTGCCCGGCTGGAGGCGCAGCACATGATTGCCCGCGAGCAGCGCGGCAACGACACCCGCCTCATCGCGACGCCGGACGGCCGCATGGTGCTGGACGCGCTGCTGGGCGAATTGCTGGCCTAGCCTTCTTCGTAGTCGGGCTGGGCTTCGGGCGCGGCTTTCTGGAACGCGGGAAGCGTCTCGCAGCGTTCGACGATCTCGGCCAGCCGTGGATAGGGCGTCAGATCGACATTCATACGGCGGAGATTGCCATATTGCGGCACCAGCGCGATGTCCGCGACCGTGGGATAGTCGGCATAGGCAAAGCGCGTATCGGGAGCGCCTTTCAGCATCTCCTCCAGCGCGTGGCACCCGCGAACGGCCCAGCGCTTGTACCAGTCGGCCTGCGCCTGCGGTGGCAGCGCCAGATCCGTGCCGAGAAATTTGAAGATGCTCAGATTGAGCAGCGCGTGCATTTCGCCTGCAACCGTATTGGCAAAGGCCCGGGCCTGCGCGCGGATTGCCGGATCGCTCGGCAGAATGGAAGGCTCTGGATAAAGCTCTTCCAGGTATTCCAGGATCGCCATCGACTGGGTGAGGATCGTCCCGTCATGATCGAGCGCCGGGATCAGGCCCAGCGGATTGATCTTGAGATATTCCGCCGAAAGATGGGCTTCTTTCGGCGGCCGCGTGTCGATAGAGACGTAGTCGTACTCGATCCCCTTGAGATTGAGCACCGTGCGGACACGGTGGCCCGCCGAGTTTCGGAAGAAGGTGTAGAGCCGGAAGCCCATCGCTCAGAACGCCGGGGCAGGGGCAAAACCTGTCGGGGCCGGATCGACCTGCTTGAGGCCCGAGGCCGTGATCTGCATCACGGCGAGCCCGCGTTCGATCCCGCCATCGGGCAGGAAGCGGAACACGCCATCGACGCCGGAAAAGCCTTCCGGATCCGTCAGCACATCTTCGGAATAGGGGTTGCCGCCGCCCCGCGCGGAAAGCGCGATGGCAAGTCCCGCCGCATCATAGGCGAGGCTCGCGAGCCGGGGCGGGGTGGCGCCATAGGCCCGGCGATACCGCTCTACGAACCGTTTATGCGCTTCCAGCGGCGGCGCGGCGAAAAGCCCCCCCTGCAGCGGTGGCTCGCGGGTGAGCGAGGGGTCGTCCCACTGGCCGGTCCCGATGAACTGGACCTGTCGCGGATCGACATCGTTATAGGGCAGAAGCGGCGCCAGCGATTTGATGACCGAGCCGCCCTCCGGCATGAAAACCGCGTCGAACCCGTTGCCGCCATCATAGGCCCGGGCGATCTGCTTGACCGGTGCATACATGCCTTGCGCATTTCGCGGATAGACGGCGCTGGCCACCACGGTGCCGGCCCGCGCGGCCACGGCCTGATTGAAGGCGGTCCGGACACGATCCCCGAAAGCGGATTGCGGATAGAGCGCGGCAAAGCGCGTCTTGCCCTGCAGGACCGTGTAATCGACGATCCGGTCGACCTCGAGCGAGGGCGGGAAAGAGAGCAGGTGCACGCCGTCGCCCGCCACATCGAGATCGGAGGAGAAGGCCAACACCGGCACATGCGTATCGGCGGCAAGCGGTTTCACCGCCTGTACTTCGGCGGAAAAGAGCGGCCCCAGAATGATATCCGCGCCTTCTTCAAGCGCCTGACGCGCGGCCCGTTCGGCGCTGCCGGCCGAGCCGTCGGTCGCCTTGGGCATCATCAACACATTCGGCCGATCGAACTCGAAAAGCGCGAGCTGCGCGGCGTTATAGAGCGCATTCGCCAGATCCTGCGCGCGCGAATTGTTGAAGGGCAGGATGACCGCGATGCGCACCGGGTTCGCATTGGGCGGCAGGAAGGGCGGGCTGTAATAGTTCGCCGGATTGCGTTCGACCAGATGCTCGGGCTGTTGCTGGACGGGCTGCTGTACCTGCGGTTGCGGCTGGACAGGGGCCTGCACCACCGGCTTGGGGCTGGAGCTGCAGCCCGCCAGAACGAGGGCGCCGAGAACGAACAGGGCCGGACGCAAAGCGTGTCGGGCGGAAGAAAGATAAGCGGAAATCTTGAAATGCACGGGATATGTCCTGCCGGATTTGCAGTGCGGAAAGCCTAGGCTGCGCCGCCCCTCAAGTAAACAAACGCAGCGTGTTCTAACCGCAACCAATTGCCAAACAAATATGGCGGGCGCATGGTCTGCGCATCATGACCGGAAAAACGACCGTAACGGGCCGCCTGGAGCCCGGCCTCTACGTGACGGCGACGCCCATCGGCAATGCCTCCGACATCACCCTGCGCGCGCTGGACGTTCTGTCCCGCGCCGATCTCGTGCTGTGCGAGGATACGCGGGTGACGTCGAAGCTCTTCGCCATTCACAATATTCAGGCAAAAACCGCGCCCTATCACGACCATAATGCCGAGGAAATGCGTCCGCGCGTTCTGAAACGGCTGGGCGCGGGGGAGGCGATCGCGCTGGTTTCCGACGCCGGGACGCCGATGGTCTCCGACCCCGGTTTCAAGCTGGTGCGCGAGGCGCTGGATGAAGGGTTCAACGTGACGGCGCTGCCCGGCGCCTCGTCGCTTCTGGCCGCGCTTGTGCTGGCGGGCCTGCCCACGGACCGATTCTTTTTCGGCGGCTTCCTGCCCGCAAAACAGGAGGCGAGGCGCAAGGACCTGACCGAGCTTTCCACGATTCCCTCGACCATGGTCTTTCTGGAAAGCGCCAACCGGCTGGCCGCCGTGCTGGCCGATATGGCCGACTTGCTGGGCGAGCGCGAGGTGGCGGTCGCCCGTGAACTCACCAAGAAATTCGAGGAAGTGCGCAAGGGCACGCTGGCCGATATTGCGCAGCATTACGTGGAAGCCGGCGCGCCCAAAGGCGAGATCGTGATTGTGGTCGGACCGCCCGCGCCGCGCGCCGCGCTCTGCGCCCATGAAGTCGATGCGATGATCGAGAACGCGCTGCGCCGGACGAGCCTCAAGGACGCGGTGGCGGAGGTCGTCTCGATTACCGGGCTGCCGAGGCGCGAGGTCTATCAGCGCGCCCTCGACCTTTCCAAAGAGCAATGAGGTGGAACGCAAGCGCCGCGGCGGCGGCATCCGGGCCCGAAAGACCCTCGACCGACAGGTGAGGGGCAAGGCGTCCCATGCCAGAGGGCTGCGCGCCGAGGCGCTCGCCGCGCTCTTGCTGCGCCTCAAGGGCTACCGGATTCTGGAGCGCCGCCTCAAGACCCGCGCGGGCGAGATCGATATTCTCGCGCGACGCGGCAGAACGCTTGCCATCGTCGAAGTGAAGGCCAGGACGGGGGAGGGCGCGGCCCGCGAAGCCCTGCGGCCGCACCAGCAGGCGCGGCTCTGGCGGGCGGGCGAGCAGCTGTTCGCGCTCCGGCCGGACCTTGCGGGCTGCGATATGCGCTTCGACCTCGTGCTGGTCACGCCCTCGCCCTTGCCCTTCGGTTTTCCGGGCGGCTGGCCGCGCCATCTGCCCGACGCCTGGCGCGATTGACGACGCCCGGGCGAGCCGCGCCTTGCGCATCTCGTTCCCGCCGCGCCATGATACCGGGCATGGGACGGCCTCTTCAGCAAACTGACGACGAAATCGAACGCCGCCTGCGCGCGGCGGGCACGGCCGGGGAGGGCGATATCGATATTGCCGAAACCGCGCTGCTGCTGGCGGCCTGCGACCGGCCGGATCTGTCCCTGGGCAATTACCGGGACCATCTGGCGCTTCTTTGCGGCGCGGTCCGCGAGGCAATGGACCGTGCCTCCCAATGCGACGCGCATGAACTCGCTGAGCTTCTGGGCGGCGTCATTTCGGGCCTTCACGGCTATCGCGGCGATGCGGAGACATATGACGATCCGCGCAATGCAAACCTCATGGAGGTGATCGACCGGCGCAAGGGCCTGCCCGTGGCGCTGGGCATCGTCTGGCTTCATGTGGCGGCGCGTCTGGGGCTCGACCTGGCCGGGCTCAACTTCCCCGGCCATTTCGTGCTGCGGTTGAGAACAGAAGGAAGCGGCCCGCGCGACGCGGCGATTGTCGACCCGTTCAATGGCGGCCAGCTTCTGACAAGCGCCGATCTTCTCTCGATGATCCGGCAGGTGGAGGGCCCCGACGCCGCCCTCTCGCCGGATGCCTATGCGGAAGTCTCGCCGCGCGACATTCTGCTGAGGCTCCAGAACAACATTCTAATGCGCGCCGTGCGCAGCAATGATTTCGCCCGGGCGCGCGATGTGGTGACACGCATGATCTGGATCGCGCCTGAGCGCGCGGGCCTCCTCTTCGAGCTGGGCCGTCTCGAAGTGCATGACGGACGGATGGGTGCTGCCATCGACGCGTTTGCCTCCTGCTACGAAAAGGCCGTCGATCTTGGCGAAGACCGCATCGCGGAGATGGCGGAACAGGCCCTGCGCGAGTTGAAGCCCCGCCTCAACTGATCTGGCGATGCCTAGCCGGTCGGCGGCGGCAGGGGCAGGCTGCGGATCGTATCCATATATTTGATGAGCGCCTCATCGAGACCCGTCATTGCCATTTCGACGCCGATGGTCGCCACGATCAGTCCCATCAGCCGTGTGACGACGGTGAGATTCGTCGTGCCCATGTAATGGACGATGCGCCGCGCCTGCTGGAAAGAGAAATATGTGATGGCGGCAATGACGGCGAAGGCGCTGATGGAAATGATGCTCGACAGGAAGCCCGGATGAGCAGAGAAGCCGACCGCCGTGGCGATCGTGCCGGGGCCGGCGATCATCGGTACGGCGAGCGGCGACACGGCAACGGAGAGCTGCGCTTCCATGACATCGGCGGGAACGTCTTCATCCTCCACCTCTTCCGGCACATGGGCGGAAGAGGAATGACCCTGCAGCATCTGAAAGCCGATGATCGCCACCAGAATGCCACCTGTAATGCGCAACGCGGCGATGGTGACGCCGAAAAGCTCGAAAATGAGCTTGCCCGCCACGCTGAAAAGCACGACCACGGCCAGGGAAATGAGAACACTTTGCCGGGCGATCTGCAGCTTCACACGGCGGCTGTCGCCGGCCGTCAAGGCAATGAAAACCGGCGTGTTCGCGATCGGATTGGCGATGGCGAAATAACCGGCAAGGCAGGTGGCGGCAAAGGCGATATTATCTTCAAGCATGCGCCTATATTGCGCCCGCGGCCGGCGCTTGCAAGCCACCTCTGGTCTTTTCCCGCCGAAAGCCCCATCTTCACGCGATTGATGTGAAGACCCCGTGCGAGGATATCGAATGACCGCCCGCAGACCCCTCTCCGTCGCGATCCAGATGGATCCGATCCACACCATCAACATCAATGCCGACAGCACTTTCGCGCTGGGGCTGGAGGCGCAGGCGCGCGGCCACGAGCTTTTCTACTACGAGCCGCATGAGCTTTCCATGCGCGACGGGCGCGTCTTTGCCCATATGCGGCCCATGACGCTGCGGCGCGAGGTCGGCAATCATTCGACGCTGGGAAGCGGCGAGAAACGCTTTCTCGACGACATCGATGTGGTGCTGATGCGCCAGGATCCGCCCTTCGACATGAGCTACATCACCCTCACCCACATGCTGGAGACGGTTCATCCGAAGACGCTCGTGGTGAACGACCCGGCTGAAGTGCGCAACGCCCCGGAAAAACTCTTCGCGGTCCGCTTCAAGGGCCTCCTGCCGCCGACGCTTATTACCCGCGATCCCGGCGAAATCCGTGCCTTCCGAGAGGAATTCAAGGACATCATCGTAAAGCCGCTTTTCGGCAATGGCGGTGCGGGCGTCTTCCGCCTGACCGAAGAGGACCAGAACCTGAACTCGCTTCTGGAAATGTTCGGCCAGATGAACCGCGAACCGGTGATCGTGCAGAAATATCTCCCGGAAGTGCGGCAAGGCGACAAGCGCATCATTCTCGTGGAAGGCGAACCCGTGGGGGCCATCAACCGCATCCCGGCAAAGGGCGAAGCGCGATCCAACATGCATGTGGGTGGTGTTGCCGAGAAATGGTCGCTTACGCCGCGCGAGCGCGAGATCTGCGACGCCATCGGCCCGGAACTGAAAAAACGCGGCCTCATCTTTGTCGGCATCGACGTGATCGGCGAGTACCTCACCGAGATCAACGTGACCTCGCCCACCGGCATCCAGGAAATCGACCGCTTCGACAACGCCAATCTCTCCGCGCTGGTCTGGGACGCGATCGAGGCGCGCAAGAGCTGACATTTCCCATTTGGCTCTCACACTCTAGACTGACTTGCTTGCAGCAAGGCGGGAAAGGCATGTCATGTATGGGAAGGCGATAAGCGGTTTCGTTTTGGGAGCGGTTGTCCTGCTGGGCGCAGCGATGCCCGTGCGCGCGGATGACGACGCGGCTCTGCGTGACAGGGCGCAGGCAATCCATGATCGCGTTATCGCCATCGACACCCATGTCGACATTCCGACGAGCTTTGCCTCCCCCGCCTACGATCCCGGCAAGGACAATGCGCCGCCCGTGCTGGTCGATATTCCCAAGATGGAGAAGGGTGGCCTCGACGGCGTCTTCTTCATCGTCTATGTGCCGCAGACGAAGCGCGGTCCGGCAGGCGAGTCCGCTGCAATTTCCAAGGCCTTTGCGAAGTTCGCCGCCATCCACCGCATGACAGACGATCAGGATACGGATCGTATTGGGCTGGCCACCAGCGCCGCCGATGTGCGCCGCCTCAACGATGAGGGCAGGAAGATCGCGCTGATCGGTATCGAGAACGGCTTTGTGGTGGATCACCATCCGGAGCTTCTCGATATCTATTACGAACTCGGCGCGCGCTATTTCGGCCTCGTTCACAACGGCCATAACGATCTTGCCGACAGCGCGCAGCCGAAGGAAAGCCTCGGCGACAAGCCCAATGACGAAGGCGGCGAGCATCACGGGTTGAGCCCGATGGGCGAGGCCGTGGTTCGCCGCTGCAACGATCTCGGCATCATGGTGGATGTCAGCCATGCGGCGAAATCGACCACGCTTGCAGCGATCGCATTGTCGCGTGCACCCGTCATCGCGTCGCATTCTTCCGTCTATGCGCTGCGCGCACATCCGCGCAACATGGACGACGAGACCATGAAGGCGCTGGCCGCGAAAGGCGGCGTCATCCAGATCGTTGCATTCGACGACTATCTGCACGAAGTGCCAAAGGCAAAACACAAGGCACGGGGAGAGGCGGCGAAACGCCTGGGCCTGACGAGCCTCGAAGCCTTCTTCAATGCGAGCGATGAAACGAAAGCCGAGTTCCAGAAAATCTCCGACGAACTCGATACGAAATATCCCCGCGCCACCGTCTCCGATCTGGTCGACCATATCGATTATGCGGTGAAGCTTGTCGGCATCGACCATGTCGGCATTGCGTCGGACTTTCAGGGCGGCGGCGGCATTCAGGGCTGGCGCGATGCGGGCGAGACGTTCAACGTCACACTGGAACTCGTGCGGCGCGGTTATTCGGAAGCCGAGATTGCAAAGCTCTGGGGCGGCAATATCCTGCGTGTGATGGACGAGGTCGAAGCGGCACGAAAGCAGACCTCCATGCAGGCGGAGTGAAGATGGACGCCAAAAACACCGAGCGTTACCTCGAAAACCTGCAAGGCGAGATAGACGGTGCGAGCCTTTATCGCGCCCTGGCGGACGTCGAGTCCGACCCGAAACTTGCCGAGGTCTATCGCCGTCTCGCGGCCGTGGAAGAGAGCCATGCCGAATACTGGAAGAAGCAGCTCGGGCGTCTGGGCGCGCGCATCCCATCGTTGAAACCGGGCTTCCGCACCCGGGCGCTGGCGTTTCTGGCGCGGCGCTTCGGCCCGGCTTTCGTGTTGCCCGTCATCAACACGCTCGAACAGGCCGATAGCGGCGTTTACGACAAGCAGCCCGAAGCCGTGGCCGGCGGTCTGCCGAACGCCGAACGCAGCCATGCGCGCATCCTCTCCGCGATTGCGAACCCGCGATCGGGGATGGAAGGCGGCACGATTGCGCGCCTCGAAGGCCGCCACCGCGCGATGGGCGGCAATGCGCTGCGCGCCGCCGTGCTGGGCGCGAATGACGGGCTCGTCTCGAACCTCTCCCTGGTGATGGGCGTGGCGGGTGCGGCAGTGGGCAATGCGACCATCCTGCTGACGGGTCTTGCCGGTCTCGTCGCGGGCGCCTGCTCCATGGCGATGGGCGAATGGCTGTCGGTCAATTCCTCGCGCGAGCTTTACCAGAAGCAGATCCGTACCGAAGCGATGGAACTGGAAGAAGTGCCGGAGGAAGAGAAGGAAGAACTCGTCCTTATCTATCAGGCCAAGGGACTGTCGGAGTCCGAAGCGCGCGCATTGGCAGACAAGCTCTTGTCGGACAAGGACACCGCGCTCGACACGCTCGTACGCGAGGAACTCGGTATAGACCCGAACGAACTGGGCGGATCCGCCTGGGGTGCCGCGGGCACCTCCTTCCTGCTTTTCTCCATCGGCGCGATCTTTCCCGTCGCTCCCTACTTCTTTTTCTCCGGCTGGTCGGCGTTGTTGGCCAGCCTGGCCTCGGCGGGTGTGGCGTTGGCGGTGATCGGTGCCGGCACCTCGCTTTTCACCGGGCGCGGCGCGCTCTTCTCCGCCTTCCGCCAGCTTGCCATCGGCTTCGCGGCGGCGGGCGTCACCTATGGTATCGGTAGTCTCGTCGGCGTAAGTCTCGCCGGGTAGCGAACAGCGTAAAGGGAACGGAACAGGCGGCATGAGCGAAGCGGCAAAGAAGAAAGAAGACATCCTTCAACCCACCGACGACGAGGCCCGCGCGCTTGCCCATGCGCTGCTTGCACGGGCCGACTATGCGGCGGTAGCCGTTCTCGACCCGGCAACCGGCCATCCGCTGGCAAGCCGTGTGGCGCTGGCGCTGGATGAAGACGGCGTGCCCGCGATCCTGACCTCGAAACTGGCCGCGCATACGCCCGCCATCGAGGCGGACAAGCGCTGCTCGCTGCTGGTCGGCGAGCCCGGCATGATCAAGGAAGCAAAAGGCGATCCGTTGACCCATCCGCGCCTCACGGTGATCGCGGAAGCATTGCGCGTGGACCGCGACAACGATGTCCATCGCAGGCTGCGCGAGCGCTGGCTCGCCCGGCATCCGAAGTCGAAGCTCTATATCGATTTTCCCGACTTTGCCTTTTTCCGCCTGACGCCTTTGCGCGGCAGCCTCAATGGCGGGTTCGGCAAGGCATATGAACTGGCCGCCTCCGACCTTCTGCCGGCGCGCAACTGAGACAGACGAGAGGGATGACATGAAATTCGCGACGGGCATGGCGGCCATTCTGGCGGCACTCTTTCTGACGGCCGGATCGGCGCACGCCGCGAGTTTCGATTGCGACAAGGCGTCCGGCCCGCGCGAAACCGCGATCTGCAAGACCGACGATCTCTCGGCGGATGACGAGATCATGGCCGCGCTCTACGCAGGCGCCCGGGCGCGCATCTCCGCAGACGCCGTCAAAGAGCTGCGCGACAGCCAGGTTTCATGGCTGCGCTTTCTCGACAAGGCCTGCCCGCAGAAAGATGTGGAGAAGCAGGCGGCATGTCTGAAACCCTATTACCGCGAGCGGCTGAAATTTCTCAGCCACACGGTGACGGAAAAAGCGGGCCGCACTTTCCTGACGCTGGATGAGTGGACATTCATCGCGCCCGAAAAAAAGGGCGAGGAGGAAATGCCCGGCGCCAACCAGATGCGATATCGCGAGGATGTGAGCTTCGCCATCGACAAGCCGGCAAGCGACGGCGAACGAGCCTTCAACGCGCTTGTAGCCAAACAGTCCGACCTCTGGAACGGTTTCGACGGCGAGGTGCAGCGCTCCACCTGGTTCAAGCTCAACGAGGCGACGGAGAATTTCGCAAGCCTCGATATCTTCCGCTGGGAGTTTCATGTCGGTGCGGCCCATGGCTTCGGCGCGGCAAAGCATCTGAATTATCGCCTCGACGAGGCGCGTCCGCTGCAGGTGAAGGATATCTTCGCCGAAAAAGACGGTTGGCAGAAAACGCTCGCCCGGCACGCGCTCGATGGCCTCCACAAGATTGTCGGTGAAGATAACGGCCTGTTCGACGGCGCGGAGGAGACGATTGCGGAGATGGTCGGCGATCCGAAAAACTGGGTCGTGACGCGCGAGGGGCTGGGCGTCAATTTCCCCGTCTATTCGGTCGGCCCTTATGCCATGGGCGACCACACGGTGACGACGCCCTGGAAGGATCTCGCGCCCTGGCTTGCGAAGGATGCGGTGATCGGGGCGCAGTGAGCGGGAGGTACAGATGACAGGCCGGCATGTCCTCAACGGAAGCTGTCACTGCGGGCGGCTGTCGCTCCGCTTCGAAACCGCCATCGCGCCCGCCGACTATCATCCCCGCGCCTGCGACTGTTCCTTCTGCGTGAAGCATGACGCCGCCTATATCTCCGACCCGCAAGGGGCGCTCGCTTTCCGCGTGAAGGGCGAGGACGTGCTCTCTCGTTACCGGCAGGGTTCCGGCGCCGTGGAATGTCTCATCTGCCGCAACTGCGGCGTCTATGTCGGCGCGATCTTCGAGGATGCGGGACAAACCATCGGCACGGTGAATGCCCGCTGCATCGATGGCGACGTCGCGTTCGGCGAGCGTCGGACAGTCTCGCCGCAGCAGCTCGGCCGGGATGAAAAGGTGGGGCGGTGGCAGGAAATCTGGACGCCGGTCACAGGGGTCGAAATCAGCGGCGCGTGAGGTGGGTCACTCGCTCTCCGGCCGCACATGGCAGCAGCCGCTCAGCACATCGACACCCTTGGCCTTATGCAGCATGAAGGTCGCACGCCAGCCATAATGCGCATCGCTCATCCCGTCCGAACAGCTTTTGGGGGTGACGAGGACGGAACTCTTGCCGTCGTCGAGCAGGATATGCAGCGGCCAGTTCCTGCCTTTTGCCGTCCGAGAACTCTTGATCGCCATCGTTCCGCCCGATGCCGTTTCGACACCTGACAGCGTCATCTCGCCTTCGGAGAAATCCGCATTCCAGAAGGGCTCCGTGCCGAGGCATTGCAGGCCCTGCGGCAGGCCGAGCCTCTCGATCTTGCGCGGCGCGAAGGGCGCGAGATGAGCCATGGAGACCCAGCCTGTCCGGCCGTTGATCGAAACCTTCGCCCAGCCGTTCTGTGTCTCGAAAACCTCAATCGGCTTGGAGTGAGGTCCGAAACTGCCTATCTGGTCGGCCGCCGCCGAAGGCTTTGCACGCACCATGAGCATGTCGTCATCGGCTACATGCGCCACCCGGTAATAGCCCACATCGCCGATCTGCTCCGCCGATGCGGGAGAGATGACAAAGAGTGACAACATAATTGCCATCAAAGTAGCGCGGCGGATCGGCATGAAGAAAAACCTTTCTCGGTCGGAGCATCCACAAATGACACCGCGGCGGAGCATCGACAAGCCTCAAACAACGCCGGCAATGCTACTCTTTGTCCACAAGTTCCTTTTTGTTCGAAATTTTGAACGGTGAGGGTTGCTAATCCTATATATTTTTTCAAAAACGCGTTATGTAAATCTGGAAATTTACATCAAAGAACTTTCTCAAATGCTTCTAACATATTCAAAATTGCAGGGCCTCCTAAATATAAGGCTCCCAATGCGATTAAAAAAGAAAATAGTCCAATAAATAATATCGATTTTTTTCTTCTTACGTTTGCTAGCTCCATAATATCGCTAGACCAAAACCAGTTGTAAACTCGCTCGGTTGTGGCGGTCCAAATAAATAAAAGTATCATAAAGGCTGCGAGAGATAGCTGCAGAATATTGTCCCTTATTGCTATCGTCTCTTTATTAAAGTATCCATCATTTATACTTGGTTGCATGAATGCAATCATGAAAGAAATAAATATTGCCGTTACCGAAAGGGATAAGCTTCTGATGTTGGTCGCCAAACTCATCCGACGGGAAGCGTTGTATTCTTTTTCCGATTGCTGAGACTGATTCTGATAAATTTGTGCCTGAATAGAACCTAACATTTCGTCGGTATTGAATTTTGGAAAAGATGGGTTTTCTTGGGCTGAGCGCGTGCAGATTTTGTAAAATGAGTTGGCGTAAGCGAGAATACCCATCGCTTGAGCTAATGAATAGGTGGTAGAAAATCTTTTCGTTCGAATTACTTGATAGTGTAGAGAGTAGAGTATTTTTCTGCGCCAAGAGTTTTCATCATTGTCTCTATTTTGAAGAATCAAAATAGTATCTTCGCTCGCTTCATGGTGCCGATGTTGATGTGTAATGTCCCGAAGAAAAAAATATGATTGGTCTGATATCCATTTTATGAAGTCATGATTTAGGCCACTGGCGTATAATTCCGAAGCTTCTTGCAGTTTGGGCTCTAAAAATGTTGGATGAGAAAAATATACTTCTCCATTCCTACTAAGAAAAAAATTAGTTTTTATATCAGCAGTGATTTTTAGCCCTGTTTCTGCAGCCTTGAAAAGGTGTTCTACTTTTTCATCATAGGATGCAAACGTTTCAACGCGTGATGCTGCATTGATTTCCTTCAAATTGGGCCGTATCGCTACTTCCCCCTTTTTTCGCCAATCTTCTTTGGATTTATAAATGTATATTGTGCCACTTAGCGCATCTGATTCTGTTGGCAGATCATTGGATGTGGCAGTGAGAGCAAACCAAAAGCGTCCAGATATACCAACAAGTTTTAAAAGAGATGGAAATAAGACATCGCCAAAATCTCGTTCCTGGTAACCAAGTATTATACGTTTGTCGTCGGTTACTACGTTAGCGTAGATAGAAACTGAAGGATGCTTTGCTTCTCCGACATGGCGAAACGACAGACGTCCATTCGCAGTCGGCAACCACCCCGCGTAGGGAAAAGCTGAAATATCAGTAAGGTCTATTGAGTCTGAAGACACGACGAAATGCGCTATCGGAGTTTCTGCCTGTTACTTCTATACGATTTTTTCTTTCATTATAAACTAGGCCACCCTGAATTCTAGCATCAGGTATCCAGTCGTCATGGGTCCTCGCACGCCCTAGAATTGCATCCTTAATTGAATTAACCCGGTTCGCGCTTTTACTGCTCTCAATTTTGTCAGCAAATATAAGCTTAATCATAATTCTAAAAGACACTATGCTTAGAAAAATTCCAGTGAAAAGGGCAATGTAGCTGCCAATTAGTTGCATAGCGGATAAGTTCCTCGAATCGGTTGTCAAGGTAAAAATTAGCCTATTTGAGTCGGTTGCCATACGTAAAGCCCTATCAGGAGTCAATCAGTTTTTATCTGTCTTCTCGAGTTTGGGGCTTTGCAATCAACAAAGATATTGGCGCCAATTGATAACATTGGGGATTAAATCGTTCCCTTTTCGTTCTTGACGGGCGCAGCGGATTCACGCGAAGCTTTCTCCATAACCGGACGTCGAGCGCCGAACCGGGCGATCGATCAGGGCGGGTGGGGGCTTTTCATGGTTGCGCATATCGAGACGGTGGCCTTTCAGGGCGTGGATGCGCGCCCCGTCGACGTGCAGGTGCAGATCGCGGCCGGCATGCCGGCCTTCACCATTGTGGGTCTTGCCGACAAGGCGGTGGGTGAGAGCCGCGAGCGCGTCCGTGCCGCGCTGTCGGCCATCGGCCTGGGGCTTCCCCCCAAGCGCATCACCGTCAATCTCGCACCCGCCGACCTGCCCAAGGAAGGCTCGCATTACGACCTCCCCATCGCGCTGGGCCTGCTCGTCGCCATGGGCGTGCTGCCTGCGCAGGAAATGGAAAAATTCGTGGTCATCGGCGAATTGTCGCTCGACGGCGCGGTGAACGCGGTCGCCGGCGCGCTGCCCGCCGCCATGGCGGCCAATGCGCGCGGGCGCGGTCTCATCTGTCCGGAAGCCTGCGGCCCGGAAGCGGCCTGGGCCGGCATGGATGGGGACAATCCCGGCGGCATCCTCGCGCCGCGCTCTATCATCCAGCTCGTGAACCATGTCAAAGGCACGCAGATCCTGTCCGAACCGGCCCCGATGAAGGCCGCCGAAGAGCCCAACGCGCCGGACCTGCGCGACATCAAGGGCCAGGCCTCCGCCAAGCGCGCGCTGGAACTGGCCGCCGCCGGCGGTCACAACATGCTCATGGTCGGCCCGCCCGGCTCCGGCAAGTCCATGCTGGCCGCGCGCCTGCCCGGTATCTTGCCCCATCTCTCCCCGCGCGAAATGCTGGAGGTCTCGATGATCGCCTCCATCGCGGGCGAACTCATGGCCCACGGCATGGGCAGGCGCAGGCCTTATCGCGCGCCGCATCATTCCGCCTCCATGCCCGCGCTGATCGGCGGCGGTCTGCGGGCAAAGCCCGGCGAGGTCTCGCTTGCCCATCGCGGCGTGCTCTTTCTGGACGAACTGCCCGAATTTCCCCGTCAGGTGCTGGATTCGCTGCGCCAGCCCCTCGAAACCGGCGAGGCCGTCGTCTCCCGCGTCAATGCGCATGTCAGCTATCCCGCCCGCTTCCAGCTCGTCGCGGCAATGAACCCGTGCCGCTGCGGCCATGCGGGCGATGCCGCCCGCGCCTGCCCGCGGGTGCCCCGCTGCGTGGCGGATTATCAGGCCAAGCTCTCCGGACCCCTGCTCGACCGTTTCGACATTCACGTGGAAGTGCCGCCGGTCTCGGCCGCCGACCTATCCCTGCCGCCGCCTGCCGAAGGTTCGGCGGAGGTCGCGGCCCGCATTGCCCGGGCGCGGGACGTGCAGGCCGACCGCTTCGCGTCGCTGGGCGCGAAACATCTGAGCCTCAACGCGCATGCCGAAGGCGAATTGCTGGAGAAAATCGCCACGCCCGACGATGCCGGCCGGACCCTGCTGACGGAGGCCGCGGAGCGCATGGGGCTCACCGCGCGCGGCTATCACCGTGTCATCCGCGTCGCCCGGACGCTCGCCGATCTGGAGGGCGCCCCGGGCATCACCCGCCTTCATATCGCCGAGGCGCTCTCTTATCGCGAGCCTGTCGGTGCCCGCCTCGGCGCTGCCGCGTGAGTGAGTTGAGGGGGCCTTCTTGGGCCAGTTGAGCCAGATCGGCGCATTTTACGACCGTTAACCATCATTCCTAACCGGATTGAAAGCCTGTTCGGCGCAGGCTTCTGCGACATTTCGAGTGATGTTGCTTTTCAACCGGGTGCCCAATGGTCTTCTCCTCTCCCGATAACACGCCGCTTTTGCTGCTCGGCCTGGCCGTCGTGCTGCTGCTGGGGGCCGAAGTCTGGCGTCGTGCCGCAGCCCGCGCCCGCGCCCATGCCGACAAGGTGGATGACCTCGAGGCGCGGATCGAAAAGCTGCGCGACGAGAACTGGGAACTGGCCGAACGCGAGGCCCGCTACCGCGACCTCGTGCGCACCCAGGGTGACGTCATCATCCGCAAGGATCTCGAAGGGCGCGTCTCCTATGTGAACGACGTGTTCTGCGAAACATTCGATCTCACGCGCGCCGAAACCATTGGCCGCCCCTTCATGCCCGAGCTGCCCGAGGGCGAAAGCCCCCGCATGCTGGGCGCGCTGGCCGGGTTCGGCGCGACCGGGCAACGCGTCCGCTACGACCAGAAAGTCATGACCGCTCACGGCCCGCGCTGGTTCGTCTGGGAGGAAACGACGATCCGCGACGAGGCCGGATCTCTCTGCGAAGTACAGCTGGTCGGCCGCGACATCGAGGACCGCAAGGAAGTGGAACAGCGTCTTGCGGAGGCGCTCGACGAGGCCAAGGACGCAAGCCGCGCCAAGAGCCTGTTCCTTGCCACGATGAGCCATGAAATCCGGACGCCCATGAACGGCGTTATCGGCATGACGGATCTTCTGCTCTCCACCAAACTCGACCCCGCCCAGCGGTCCTACGCGGATGCGGTTCGCAGCTCCGGGGAGGCGCTGTTGGCGATCATCAACGATATTCTCGACTATTCGAAAATCGAGGCGGGCAAGGTCACGCTCCATCCCGCGCCTTTCGACGCCTCCGCCGCGCTTGAAAGCGTGGCCGAGCTTCTGGCGCCGCGCGCCTATGAAAAGGGGCTCGAAATCGTCACCGAGATTTCGCCCGCCGTTTCGCGCACGCTGGAAGGCGACGAGCCACGCATCCGGCAGATCCTGCTGAACCTTGCGGGCAATGCGATCAAGTTCACCGAAGAGGGCGGCGTGGCGCTGCGCCTCCATCGCGCGGATAATGAGGACGGTATCGTTCTGGAAATCGAGGATACCGGGATCGGCATGAGCCCGCTGGCGCTGGACCGCATCTTCGAGGAGTTTGCGCAAGGCGAGGAAGGGCATGCGCGGCGCTTCGAGGGGACGGGCCTCGGCCTCGCCATCACGCGCCGCCTCGTCACCGCGATGGGCGGCCGCATCGAAGTCGAAAGCGAGGAGGGCAGGGGCTCGATTTTCCGCGTCCGCCTGCCGCTCACGCCGTCCACCGAGGAAGAAGCTCCGCGCGACATGCCCCGCCTGGACGGTCTCTCGGTCGTCATTCACCACGACCGTCCGCTGGTTGCAGAGGCGCTGGCCAATGCGGCCCGCCATTCCGGTGCGCAGGTGCGTTGCGTCGCGGACGAAGCGGAGTTGATGGAAGCGGCGAAACAGGCGGATGTTTTTGTCTGCATGTCCCGCACGGCGGACGGGACGGACGGCGTGGCGTTTGCGCGCGCCGCGCGCCGCCGCAATCCGGACCTGCGGACGATGGTGCTGCTGCAGCCACGCGAGCGCAACAGGCTCGGTGAGCTGACCGGCGCCGGTGCCGAAACCACCGCCGAGAAGCCGCCTTTCGACGCCTATCTCGTGCGCCCCGTAAGAACTTCCTCGCTGCTGGCGCGTCTCGCCGCGCTGCGCGCCGCCGCCGATGTCGATGGCGCAGGGCATGGCACCGGCAGCTTCGACGCGGGCCTCGACGAAGAGCCCGACGCTGAAACCGCCGCCGGCGGACTGCGCGTGCTGGTCGCCGAGGACAATGAAATCAACGCGCTGCTGACCCGTACCTTGCTGGAGCATGCGGGCCATAGCGTGGAAATCGTCGGCAATGGCGAAGAAGCGGTGGCGGCCCTCGGACTGGCGGGCGCGCCGCCCTATGACGTCATCCTGATGGATCTGCATATGCCGGGCATGGATGGCTTTGCGGCCACCGCCCGAATTCGCGAACTGCATATGGAGGCCGCGCGCCTGCCCATCATCGCGCTGACGGCGAACGCGCTGTCGGAAGACCGGCAGGCCTGCCTCGATGCGGGCATGGACGACTATCTCTCCAAGCCCGTGAGCCATGGCGCGCTTGCGTCCACGCTCACCAACTGGGCGGGCCGCCACTCCCCGCATGCCTTGTCCGAGGACGAGGGCGGCAGCTTGGCGAATCTGGGCTGACATGCTTCTCTGACCCTTCCGGCCTAGCTGGATCGCAGCTGGCCGGCGAGGGACGAGAGAGGGTGGCATGAGCGAACCGAACGAGCAAAGAAGCATGGGCGAAAAGCTTGCCCATGCCTGGACCGTCTATACCGAGCGGCGCACATTCATCATGCTGCTGCTCGGCTTTTCTTCCGGCCTTCCGTTCCTGCTCGTCTTTTCCACCCTTTCGCTCTGGCTGCGCGAGGCGGGGGTCTCCCGCACCGAAATCGGTCTGATGAGCTATGTCGGCCTCGCCTACACGATCAAATTCATCTGGGCGCCGGTGCTCGATCAGCTGCGTGTGCCGGTCCTCGGCAACCTGCTCGGCAAACGCCGCGCCTGGATGCTGGTGGCTCAGGCCGGTGTGGCGCTCTCGCTCGTCATCATGTCCTTCTGCGACCCTCATGTCTCGCTGACGCCCATCGCCATTTTCGCACTCATGCTCGCCTTTTCTTCCGCGACGCAGGACATCGCCATCGATGCCTGGCGTATCGAGGCGGCCGAGGATGAAAAACAGGGCGCGCTCGCCGCCGCCTATCAGCTCGGCTACCGCGTCGCCATTATCGCGTCGGGCGCAGGTGCGCTGCTCATCGCCGAGGCCGTGTCCTGGCACATGGCGTATCTCGCCATGGCGGCGCTGATGAGCGTCGGGGTTGGCGCCGCGCTCGTGGCGCCCCGCGTCGCGGAATCCGAAGCGCCCGTCGTGGGCGAGGAGACGATCGAGCGTCTCGCCCGCCGCCTGCATCTGAGCAGCGAGGCGGGCAGCGCGTTCGAATGGATCTATCGGGCGGTATTCGCACCCTTCATCGATTTCTTCAGCCGCTTCGGCTGGCAGGCGCTGATCGTGCTGGCGCTGATCGGCCTCTACCGGGTGCCGGACTTCGTGATGGGCGTGATGGCGAACCCGCTTTATATCGATATCGGCTTCGACAAAACCGAGATCGCGGGCGTGGTGAAGCTGTTCGGCGTCTGGATGACGATCCTCGGCGCCATTGTCGGCGGTCTCGCCATCGCAGGCCTCGGCACGCTGCGGGCGCTTCTTCTCGGGGCGCTGGCGGCCTCGCTTACCAATTTCATGTTCATCTGGCTTGCCATGCGCGGGCATGACCTGTTCGGCCTGACGGTGACCATCAGTGCGGAAAACCTCTCCGGCGGTTTCGCGGGCACCTGTCTCATTGCCTATATGTCGAGCCTGACCAATCACGAATTCACCGCCACGCAATATGCGCTGTTCAGCTCGGTCTATGCGCTGCCGGGCAAATTGCTGGGCGGTCTTTCCGGCTACATGGTGGATAGCTGGTCCGCACCGGGCGGGCTGCACGATACGCTTCTGGCCGCCGCGCCCGGCCTCACCGCCAAGACGGTGGGCTATGTGCCCTTCTTCGCAACCACCGGGCTGATGGGCCTTCCGGCGATCCTTCTGATCCTTTATCTGCTCTATGCGCGCCGCCGTTCGGTCCCGGCGGAAGCGGCAGATTGATGACGGAATTATAATTAAATCAACACGTTGCCTTGTGCCTATGCTTGCGCTATGGCCCTGTCGGTCTTTATGCGGACTTGGCAGCGAGGGCCGTTGATGAAACTATGCGCGAAATGGTCGACACAGCCGGGCAGGGGGTCCCTGTGGCGGCCCCTGAAGGTGGTATGGAGTCGGGAAGCATGACATCTGCGAATGCGGGCACCGATGCGGTCTCGACGGAAGACGAGGCGGCCGCGGACCCGCTCAGCTATGGCCGGCGGGGTCAGCTCGAAGTGCGGCTTGCCCGAACCGCCACCGAGATCGATGCCGCCCAGTCGGTGCGCTACCACGTCTTCTATGAGGAGATGTCGGCCAAGCCGGACGCGGCGACGCTTGCCAGCAAGCGCGATGCCGACCGCTATGACGAGATTTGCGACCACCTTCTGGTGATCGATCACGACCGCATCACCGGCAAGCTCGATGCGGATGGCGAGATCCCGCGCGACGCGGTAGTCGGGTGCTACCGCCTGCTGCGCCAGGATGTGGCCGAAAAGCATGGCGGCTTCTACACGGCCAATGAATACGACATCGGCCCGATGCTGGAGCGCTTCTCCGATCTGAAATTCCTCGAGCTCGGCCGTTCCTGCGTCTTGCCGCCCTATCGCACCAAGCCCACCGTCGAACTGCTGTGGCACGGCGTCATGCAGTATGTGACCGAACATGACCTCGACGTGATGTTCGGCTGCGCCAGCTTCGAGGGCACCGACCCGGATGAGCTGGCGATCCCGCTCTCCTTCCTGCACCATAATCACGCCGCGCCGCCGGAATGGCATGTGCGCGCCCTTCCCGACCTCTATGTCGAGATGAACCGCGTGTCCGAGGAGGAGCTCAATCCCCGTCAGGCCGCGCGTCTGCTGCCGCCCATGATCAAGGGCTATCTCAGGGCTGGCTGCTATATCGGCGAAGGCGCGGTGATCGACTATCAGTTCGGCACCACCGACGTTCTCATCATCTTTCCCGTGGCGCAGATTTCGGATCGCTACATGTCGAAATTCGGCGGCAAGGAGAAGATACCTTCGGGACAGCGCTGAGCGCGTCTCCTTCTCTGGCAAACCGGGAGAGCGCTCGCAGTGGCGAAGGGATCTGACGACAGCATAGGGTTCTGGAGCGCCGCCGCTATCGGGATCGGCGGCATGGTCGGCGGCGGGATCTTCGCCGTGCTGGGCCTGTCGGTCGAACTGGCCCAGGGCGGTGCGCCGGTCGCCTTTATGCTTGCCGGGATTGTCGCGCTCGTCACCTCCTACGCCTATGTGAAGCTTTCCGTCGCCATGCCCGAGCAGGGCGGTACGGTTTCCTTTCTCGACAATGCGTTCGGCTCGGGCCTCCTGACCGGGGCGGCGAATATTCTCTTGTGGCTGAGCTACGTCATCATGCTCTCGCTCTACGCCTATGCCTTTGGCAGCTATGGCGCGCAGCTCTTCCCGCCCATGTGGGACGGGATCGCAAGGCACGGCCTTATTTCCTTCGTCATCATCGCTATGACCGGCCTGAACCTGATGAGCGTGAAATCGGTCGGCAATGCGGAGGAATTGATCGTTGGCGTGAAGATCGCGATCCTGCTTGTCTTTGTCGGCTTCGGGATGATGTCGGTGGATGCGGCGCGCATGGCGCCCTCGCAATGGGCGCCGCCGATTTCCCTGATTGCGGGCGGCATGATCATCTTTGTCGCATATGAAGGCTTCGAACTGATCGCCAATACCGCGCAGGACGTGCGCGACCCGAAGCGAAACCTGCCGCGCGCCTTCTACTTTTCCGTCGGCTTCGTGATCCTGCTTTATGTGGCCGTGGCGGCGGTGACGATCGGCAACCTCGCGCCCTCAGAGGTGACCGCTGCGCGCGATTATGCGCTGGCTGCCGCGGCCAAGCCCTTTCTCGGTCAGGCCGGCTATGGCGCGATTACGCTCGCTGCGCTCCTCTCCACCATGTCGGCCATTAATGCGACACTTTATGGCGCCGCCCGGCTTTCCTATGTGATCGCGACGGATGGCGAGCTGCCGAAATTCCTGGAGCGGAAAATCTGGAACCGTCCGGTGAGCGGTCTTCTCATCACCTGCGGCGTCACCCTGCTCACGGCGAATTTCTTCAACCTGCAAAGCATCTCGACCATGGGCTCGACGGGCTTTTTGCTGATTTTCGCCGCGGTCAATGCCGCCGCCTTCCATCTGAGCGCGCGGATCGGCGCCGTCAAATGGTTGCCGGGCCTCGGCGTGGCGCTCTGTCTCGGCGCGCTTGCCGCCCTTCTCTGGCAGACGGGCGAAAAGCACCCCGAGCAGCTGTGGGTGCTGGCGCTGCTGGTCGGCCTCGCCTTCCTGATCGAACTTGCCTATCGGGTATTCGGTATACGGAAAAACGGGAAGGCCTGAGGCCGGAGCCTCTTCTGCCTATTCGACCGTAATCGTGATTTTCTTCGAAACCAGCGGCGGGTCGTGCGGCACATGGTTCATGTCGCCCATGATGAGCTGCAGCGTATGCGTGCCGGGGGCGAGGTCGATGGTGGTCTCGGTCTGCCCGCCGCCGAAATGCACATGGTTTTCGTCCGCCGGGAGCGGCATGGCAAGATCCTCGCCCGTCGGCGCATCCGTATCGATCAGCAGGTGATGATGCCCGGTCCTGGTCTTGTCGACACCGGCAGGCGCAACGCCCATCCCCTTGAGGCCGAAGCGGACCGTGACGGGGCTCGCAACCGTTGCCCCGTCTTCGGGCGAGATGATGTAGAGCGTCGCATCTTCCGGCCAGTAGGCGCCGTCTTGCGCCTGTGCGGCAACCGGATGGAGCGCATAGGTGGCGGGAAGCGCCAGCGAGGCGGCAAGGGCGCAGGATCGGATCGTCTGGGCGATGGAGGCCATCAAAAAGCTCCGCAGTCATAATGGGAATGGCTCTCATCATGGCGCGGGCGTGCCCGTCTTCGCAAGCCGGGATTATTTGTCCAGATTATAGGCCGCCAGCGCCGCCATATTGACGAGGTCCGACACCGTCGCCGTCATCGGGACGATCTGCACGGGCTTTTTGAGCCCCACCAGCAGCGGACCGATCAGCGTGGAGCCGCCCAGCACCCGCAGGAGCTTCGTGGAAATCGACGCGGCGTGGATCGCGGGCATGATGAGCACATTGGCCGGTTCCGTCAGGCGGCAGAACGGATAAAGCGCCTGCGTCTCGCCGCTGAGCGCGACGTCGGCGGCCATTTCGCCGTCATATTCGAAATCCACCCGCCGCTCGTCGAGAATGCGCACTGCGTCGCGCACCGTGCGGGGCCGTTCATGTGTGTGCGTGCCGAAACTCGAATTGGCCAGCAGCGCCACACGGGGCTCGTAGCCGAGACGGCGCGCCACCTCAGCCGTCTGCTCGGCCACATTGGCGAGATCCTCCGGCGTCGGCATTTCATGCACATTGGTATCGGAGACGATCACCGTGCGGCCGCCGGCGACGACGAGCGTCACTCCGATGGGGCCGCGCCCGTCCTGATCGTCGATCACGCGGCGCACGTCTTCGAGCGCCACCGAATAGGTGCGCGTGACGCCGGTCACCATCGCATCGGCATCGCCTTCCTGCACCATCAGCGCGGAGAAGACGTTGCGGTCGTTGGTCGCGAGCCGGTAGCAGTCGCGATAGAGATAGCCCTTGCGCTGCAGCTTCTCGTACAGGAAGTCGGTATAGGCATCGCTTTTCGGCCAGGTCCGCGCATTGCGGATGTCGAGCTGCGTGTTCGGATCGAGACCGGTCTGCTTCATCGTCTCGCGGATCTGGTCTTCGCGTCCGACGAGAATCGGATGGCCGAGACCTGAATCGCGGAAGGCGATGGCGGCCCGGATCACGCGCTCTTCCTCGCCCTCGGCGAAGACGACGCGCTTGGGGTCGCGCTGCACCTTGTCCATGATGACCTGCAGCGTGCCCGCGGTCGGGTTCAGGCGCGCGGAAAGCCGGTTCTTGTAGCCTTCCATATCCACGATGGGCTGGCGTGCCACGCCGCTATCCATCGCCGCCTTGGCGACGGCGGGCGGAATTTCGCGGATGAGGCGCGGGTCGAAAGGCACCGGAATGATGTATTGCGGGCCGAAGCGGGGACGCTCGCTCTGATAGGCGGCGGCCACCTCGTCCGGCACGTCTTCACGCGCCAGCGCGGCGAGCGCCTCGGCGCAGGCGATCTTCATATCCTCGTTGATCGAGGTCGCGCGCACATCCAGCGCGCCGCGGAAGATATAGGGAAAGCCGAGGACGTTGTTCACCTGGTTGGGATAGTCCGACCTGCCCGTCGCCATGATGGCGTCGTCGCGGACCTGTGCGACATCTTCCGGCGTGATCTCCGGATCGGGATTGGCCATGGCGAAGATGATCGGCTTGGCGGCCATGCTCTCCACCATCTTCGGCGTGAGCGCGCCTTTCACCGACAGGCCGAGAAACACGTCGGCGCCTGCGACGGCCTCTTCCAGCGTACGTGCATCCGTCTTCGCGGCATGTGCCGACTTCCACTGGTTCATGCCTTCTTCGCGGCCCGCATAGATCACACCCTTGGTGTCGCAGAGCAGCGCATTGTCATGCGGCAGGCCCATGGCCTTGATCAGCTCCAGGCAGGCGATGCCCGCCGAGCCCGCGCCGTTCACGACCACCTTGATGTTTTCGATCTTGCGGTCGGTAAGATAGAGCGCGTTGATGAGGCCCGCGGCCGTGATGATCGCCGTGCCGTGCTGGTCGTCATGAAAGACGGGAATGTCCATCAGCTCGCGCAGGCGGCTCTCGATCATGAAGCATTCCGGCGCCTTGATGTCCTCAAGGTTGATGCCGCCGAAGGACGGCCCCAGATAGCGCACCGCGTTGACCACTGCGTCGGCGTCTTCGGAATCGATTTCCAGGTCGATCGAATCCACATCGGCAAAGCGCTTGAAAAGCACCGCCTTGCCTTCCATCACCGGCTTGGAGGCGAGCGCCCCCAGATTGCCGAGCCCCAGAATGGCCGTGCCGTTGGAAACGACCGCCACCATATTGCCCTTGGCGGTGAAGTCGTAGGCGCAGTCGGGGTTTTCCGCGATGGCGCGTACCGGTACCGCCACGCCGGGGCTGTAGGCCAGCGACAGGTCGCGCTGCGTGGCCATCGGCTTTGTGGCGTGGATTTCGAGTTTGCCGGGCTTGCCCTCGCTGTGAAACAGCAGGGCCTCTTCGTCGGTAAACTGACGGCGCTTCTTGCTCATGGGCGTATGGATCGGTATCTGGCCGGGGCCTGCGAAAGACGGGCGCATCCGCCCCGGATGGTGAAAAACAGCCCGCTTTGTAGGCGTTGAAATAACCGGAAACAAGGTCATTCTGATTATTTTTTTATTATTTTTGCCTTAAGGCGGTAATTTTCTTTCGTTTCCGTGACGGTAACTTGCTGGTAATAGTCGTTTGGGCGTTGAAAATTTCAGGATTTTCGACGCCGGATGCCCTATCCGCGGCCGTCCGTTCTGCTAATTTCCCTCTCCATGTCCGAACCCACCGAAATATCAGAGCCCCCCGAAAAACAGCCCGCCCGGCAATCCGGCAAGGCCGATCCGGGCGTGACGCCGATGATGGCGCAATATCTGGAGATCAAGGCGAGCCATCCCGGCGCGCTTCTGTTCTACCGGATGGGGGATTTCTACGAGCTGTTCTTCGACGATGCCGTGTCGGCGGCAGGGGCGCTCGATATCGCGCTGACCAAGCGCGGCAAGCATCTGGGCGAGGACATCCCGATGTGCGGCGTGCCGGTGCACAGTCATGACACCTATCTGGAGCGGCTGATCCGCAAGGGCTTCAAGGTCGCCGTCTGCGAGCAGACGGAAGACCCCGCCGAAGCAAAGAAACGCGGCGCCAAATCCGTGGTCCGCCGCGAGGTGGTCCGTCTCGTCACCCCCGGCACGCTGACCGAAGACACGCTGCTGTCGCCGGGCGTGCATAATTATCTCGCTGCCATCGCCCGCATCGGCTCGGAAGCCGATTACGGCCTTGCCTGGGTCGATGTCTCAACCGGCGACCTTGCCGTGACGGCGCTCAACGCGGCCGCGCTGGGCGCGGAGCTTGCCCGTCTCAGGCCCGGCGAATTGCTCGTGCCGGAAAACCTGCTGGAAGCCGATGAGCTGGAAGGACCGCTTCACGCGGGCGGCGCGGTGACCCCTTTGCCCGCCCCCCGTTTCGACAGCACCCAGGCCGAACGGCGCCTGAAAGATCATCTGAATGTCGGCGCGCTGGAAGGTTTCGGCCAGTTCGCCCGCGCCGAGATCGCGGCCATGGGCGCGCTGATCGACTATGTGGAGCTGACACAGGTGGGCCGCCTGCCGGCGCTGAAACCGCCCCGGCGCATCGCGGTTACCGAGACCATGGCGATCGACGCGGCGACCCGCGCCAATCTCGAACTGGTGCGCACGCTCTCCGGTGAGACCAAAGGCTCGCTGATGGCGACCGTCGACCGGACGGTCACGGCGGCGGGCGCGCGGGAACTTGCGGCGCGTCTCACCGCGCCGCTCACCGATCCCGCCCGCATCAATGCCCGCCTCGACGCGGTGGAATGGTTTCTCGACGCGCGGGACCCGAGGGCCATGCTGCGCGACCATCTGAAATCCGCACCCGACATGGCTCGTGCGCTCTCGCGCCTTTCGCTGGGGCGCGGCGGCCCGCGCGACCTGGCGACCGTGAAGAACGGCCTTTCGGCGGCGCACGCTATCGCGGCGCTTCTGAACAATGCGCATCCGACGTTGCTGCCGTTGCCTGACGACATCGCGTCCGCCGCCGCTGCGCTCGACGGCGCTGCGCTGCCGCTTTGCGAAGAGCTGGGCAAGGCGCTTGCCGAAGAGTTGCCGCTTATGGCGCGCGACGGCGGCTTCGTTGCCAAAGGCTATTCCGCCGATCTCGACGAGACCCGTACGCTGCGCGACGACGCGCGCCGTCTCATCGCCGGGCTTCAGACGCAATATGCCGAAAAGACCGGCGTGTCGGCCCTGAAGGTCCGGCACAACAATGTGCTTGGCTATTACATCGAAGTGTCGCCGCGCCATGCCGACAAGCTGACCGCCTCGGACGAATTCATACATCGCCAGACCATGGCGAATGCGATGCGCTTTACGACCGCCGAACTTGCCGATCTGGCAAGCCGTATCGCCGATGCGGGCGGCCGTTCGCTCGCGCTGGAACTAGAGCTGTTCGATACGCTCACCGCGCAGGTGCTGGCCGAGCATGAAGTGATCGCGACGGCGGCTGAGGCGCTTGCCGCGCTCGATGCCTCCTCGGCTCTGGCCGAACTTGCCGCCGAGCAGCGCTATACGCGGCCCCTTATCGACAACTCGCTCGCCTTTCATATCGAAGGCGGACGTCATCCGGTGGTCGAAGCGGCACTCAGGCGCGAGGCGAGCGGCAGCGATTTCGTGCCCAACGACTGCACATTGTCGGCGGACAGTGGAGCGTCGAAACATATCTGGCTCCTCACCGGTCCCAACATGGCCGGTAAATCGACCTTTCTCCGGCAGAACGCGCTGATTGCTATCATGGCGCAGATGGGCGGTTTCGTTCCGGCGGCCTCGGCGCATATCGGCGTGGTGGACCGGCTCTTTTCACGTGTCGGCGCGGCGGACGATCTGGCGCGCGGGCGCTCCACCTTCATGGTGGAAATGGTCGAGACGGCGGCGATCCTCAATCAGGCGGGTTCCCGTTCCCTCGTTATCCTCGACGAGATCGGACGCGGTACGGCGACCTTCGACGGGCTTTCCATCGCCTGGGCGGCGGTCGAACATCTGCATGAGGTGAACAGGTCGCGCGCGCTCTTCGCGACGCATTACCACGAACTCACTTCACTGGCGGAACGGCTCGCCGGTCTCGCCAACGCGACCATGCGGGTGAAAGAGTGGGAGGGCGACGTGGTCTTCCTGCATGAAGTCGCGCCGGGCGCGGCGGACCGGTCCTATGGCATTCAGGTGGCGAGGCTGGCAGGCCTTCCCGCGCCGGTCATCGCGCGCGCGCAGGATGTGCTGACCGCGCTGGAAGAGGGTGAGTTGAGTTCCGGCGGCGGCGCCAGGGCGGCGGCCCTGGTGGACGAACTGCCGCTCTTCTCCGCCGCGAAGGCGCCTGCGCCCACGGCCATGCCGAAAGAGAGCGAAGCGGAAAGAGCGCTCAAGGATATCGATCCCGATGAGCTGACGCCCAAACAGGCGCTCGAAGCGCTCTACCGGTTAAAGGCGCTGGGCGACGGGAGCTAGCCTATTTCCGCGCGACGTAGACGCATTCGTCGCGCAACAGGCCCCACTTCACTTCCTCGTCGGGCGAGCGGCGATAGGGCTCCACCTTGAAGCCGGCCTCGCTCAGCTTCTGCTGGAAGTCGCGTCCATAGAAGCGCTTGTGGTCGGTGCCGCCGAAATGCACGAAGCGCAGATCGGGATCGGTGATCTGCGGGTTCTCGTAAGTCTTGTCGCGCGACAGATTGATCGGCACGGAGAAGAAGCCATAGCCGCCGGGCTTCAGCACCCGGTACATCTCTTCCATCGCCTTGCGGTCGTCGTCGATATGCTCGAACACGTGATGTGCGATCACCACGTCGAAATAATTGTCGGGTCGGTCGATCGCGGTGATGTCGAGGCGGAATTTGGCGATGGGGGCGTAAAGGTCCGCGGGCTCATAGCCCTCATTGTCCTTCATCAGCTTCATCAGCCATTTCTCGGGGCCGAAATGAAGGATCTTCTTGTCCGACAGGTCGATCCCGTGATCCTGGATATAAAGCCACATCAGCCGATGCCGCTCGCGCGAGCCGCAATTGGGGCATCGCGTATCCCAGCGCGACGGGCGCCCGACACTCACGAAAGTGCCGTGATAGCCGCAGATCGGGCAGCTGCGGGCGATCTTCTTGCGCGAGAACTGGCCGCGATCCTTCCACCAGGCCTGCAACAGACGGCTGAAGATCTTGCGCTTGTCGAGCGGCGGATGGGGGAGCTGGCCTTGCTGTGACACGGGGGCTGAAACCTGAAAATGGAGTGGGCTGCCCCGATACCGACCGGGGCGAATTCGCGCCCAGTGTTGGGATCGGCGTCTCCTTGTCAAGCAAACCATGACTTGCACAAAAAAAGCGATGAGGCCCGGGGAGCTGCCCGGGACCTCACCGCATTTTTCGTCAGTTGAAGCAGTTAGCCGTTTTCGTTCTTCCGGTCCGTATCCGGGATCACATACATGTCGCGGATCGACTGATCCATCGCCATGGCGCCCTTCACCGGATCGCCGTTATCGCAGGCCTTTTTCCCGGCCTGGAATTTCGACTGGGCGTCTTTCCAGTAGGGCAGCCCCTTCTTTGTGGGCTCCAGAAAGTTGAACTGTTTCGTCAGGGTCGTGCAGGCATCCTGCGCGTCGCCCTTGGACATATTGGCATTCACGGCCGCATGCGCGGAAACCGCAAAACCGGACGCAATGGCCAGGCTCATCGCCGAGGCGGTGAGGACGGCTCTTGTTCGGTCAAGCATCTGATCCTCTCCCATTCGTCCTGTGCGGGCCCCCCATTCAAATAAAGTCCCGCTTGATTGAAATGTGCGCCGGCGGGCAGTCCCGGGAGCGGGGGGATGAGAGACCGCCTCTATCGCCGGCGCGTTATGGATATGATCCCGAGGCTTGGCGGAAACCGGACGATTTCATGGCAAAAATACGGCGCGTAATGAAAAGATATTAATAATTACAACGGGTTAACAGGTCGGACATCTTCAGCCACCGGCCCGCTGGAGGCCAGACTTCGTCCCCTCCGCAAAGAATTCCGGCCTGCGGGGATGGCAGGCGCCGCCCTCTGACGCCATTTCCTGCATGACATGTTATGGTGCAGTTGCGTTCGGTCAGGATGCCGCGGCACCTCGCGCCGACACAATTTTCAGGACGATGGGAGTTTTCATGGGCCGTACCATGCCCAGCCTGCTTGAGATCGCCGATCCCGATCAGATCCGGGCCGATCTCGAAGCGGTCTATCGCGAGCACAAGGGAAACGATACGGCGCTTCAGCGCGGTGTCGTGGAGGTGCTGAAGCGCAATCTGCATGAAGGCCGCGCCAAGGCGCGCGAGCGGCTGGAGCAGGGCGCCCATCGCGGGCGGGCCTGCGCGGAATCGATCTGCTATCTCGAAGATGTGCTCATCAAGGAGCTTTACGATTTCGCCACGGCCTATGTCTTCCCGGCCAACAATCCGAGCGAGGCCGAACGGCTTGCCGTGGCGGCGGTGGGCGGCTATGGCCGCGGCCTGCTGGCGCCGGGCTCCGACATCGATCTCCTTTTCCTGCTTCCCTACAAGCAGACGCCCTGGGGCGAAAGCGTGGTCGAATACATGCTCTATGTGCTCTGGGATCTCGGCCAGAAGGTCGGCCATGCCACGCGCTCGATCGCGGATTGCATCAGGCTCGGCCGCGAGGATTTCACCATCCGGACCGCCCTCCTCGAAGCCCGTTTCATTCACGGCGACAGGGCGTTGTACGACGAGCTGGAAGAACGTTTCGGCGAGGAAGTGGTGAAGGGCACGGGCAACGAGTTCGTGGACGCCAAACTTGCCGAGCGCGACGAACGCCACCGGCGCAGCGGCGAGAGCCGCTATCTCGTCGAGCCCAATGTAAAGGAAGGCAAGGGGGGTCTGCGCGACCTCAATACGCTTTTCTGGATCGGCAAATATGTCTACCGCGTGAAGCAGCCCTCCGACCTCGTCAAGGCGGGCGTGTTCACGAAGGACGAATACCAGACCTTTCGCCGCGCCGAAGATTTCCTTTGGGCGGTACGCTGTGAGCTGCATTTTCTCACCGGCCGTGCAGAAGAACGCATCACCTTCGATATCCAGACTGCCATGGCCGAGCATCTCGGCTACCAGCCCCACCGGGGTCTGAAAGCGGTCGAACGCTTCATGAAGCATTACTTTCTTGTCGCAAAGGATGTGGGCGATCTCACCCGTATCTTCTGCGCCGTGCTGGAAGAGCAGGAACGCAAGAAGCAGCCGTCCATCGGCCGTTTCATGCAGGCCCTGCGGCGCAAGAAGGCGATCGAGGACTTCACCGTGGAAGCGGGACGCCTGACGGTTTCGGGCAGCGAGGTCTTCGAGAAGGATCCGGTGAACCTGATCCGCATCTTCAAACTTGCCGACGAACACGGCCTCGACATTCATCCCGACGCGCTGAAACTCATCACGCGCTCGCTGAAGCTGATCGACGCAAAGCTGCGTAAGGACGAAAAGGCCAACAGCCTTTTCCTCAAGATCGCAGCCTCGCGGAAAAATCCGGAAGGCACGCTGCGCCTGATGAACGAGGCGGGCGTGCTGGGCCGCTTCGTTACGGATTTCGGCCGCATCGTCGCGCTGATGCAGTTCAACATGTATCACCACTACACGGCGGACGAGCATCTGCTGCGTGCCATCGGCATTCTGTCGGAAATCGAAAAGGGCGAGCACCCCGAAGACACGCCCCTTGCGACGGAACTCATGTCCAAGGTGAAGAGCCGCAACGCGCTCTATGTCGCCATGTTTCTGCACGACATCGCGAAGGGCCGCCCGGAAGATCATTCGGATGCGGGCGCTGCGATCGCGCGCAAGCTCTGTCCGCGTCTCGGCATGGGCCCCGGCGAAACGGAAACGGTCGCCTGGCTCGTGCAGAACCACCTCGTCATGTCCGACGTTGCGCAGAAGCGCGACATCGCCGATCCACGCACGGTGAAGGATTTCGCCAGCGAAGTGCAGAGCCCGGAACGTCTGCGCATGCTCTATGTCCTCACCGTCGCCGATATCAAGGCGGTCGGCCCCGGCGTGTGGAATGGCTGGAAGGGACAGCTTCTCCGCCAGCTCTACTTCGAAACCGCCTCCGTGCTTCAGGGCGGCGACAGCGCGGTCAATCGCGAGGGACGCATCAAGGCCGCGCGCGAGGCGCTGGCCGAGCGCCTGTCGGACTGGAGCGAGGCGTCCCGCAAGCGCTATCTCAATCGCCATTCCGAGCAATACTGGCTCGCCATGGATACCGATACGCATGAGCGCCATGCGCGGATGATCGAGGCGGGCAAGGACGATCCGCTCATCATCGCCACCGAAACCGATCCGATGCGCGACGTGACGCTGGTCACGCTCTACACGCAGGACCATCCCGGTCTCTTTTCGCGCTTCGCGGGCGCTTGCGCGATCCTCGGCATGAGCATCGTGGACTCCAAGATTTTCACCACGCGGGACGGCATGGCCCTCGATATGATCTGGGTGCAGGAACAGGATGGCGGCGCCGTGCGCGAGGAGCGCCGACGGACCCGTCTGAAAGAGACCATCCATCAGGTGCTGGCCGGCGAGATGTTGCCGCCCGACGAGATCGAGCAGCGCTTCCGCCGCCGCCGCCGCGCCGACGCCTTTTCGGTCGCGCCGCAGGTCTTCATCGATAACGATCTGTCGGACGATTACACCGTGATCGAGGTGAACGGGCTCGACCGGCCCGGCCTTGTCCATGCCATCACGCGGGCCCTGTTTCATCTGGGCCTCACCATCGGCTCCGCGCATATCACCACCTTCGGCGAGCGCGCAGTGGACGTCTTCTATGTGAAGGATGTGATCGGCCACAAGGTGACCAACGCCAACAAGAAGAAGGCGGTCGAACGCCATCTGCTCGAGGCGCTGGCCGACCCGGTCAAGAAGGCGCGCCCGCAAAAACCCCGCAAGCGCGAGGATGTGGCGGCCGCTGAATAAGCGGCCCTCTTTCTGCCGCGAAAACCGGTCTATGCTGCCCGCATGAGCCCCGCCCTGAAGAGATTCGTCCGATGAGCCTCGTCCGCTCCGCCGCCACGGTCGGCGGGACCACCATGGTGAGCCGCGTACTCGGCTTCATCCGCGACATGATGGTCGCCGCCGTGCTGGGAACGGGGCCGGTGGCGGATGCGTTCTTCGTCGCCTTCCGCTTTCCCAACATGTTCCGCTCCATCTTTGCAGAAGGCGCTTTCAACTCCGCCTTCGTGCCGCTCTTTTCCAAACATCTGGAAGGCGATGGCGAGGCGGCGGCGCGACGTTTCGCCGAGGATGCGTTGGCGCTCCTGCTCTCCGCGCTCCTTGTCATGACGATCCTCGCCATGATTTTCATGCCCTGGATCATCTCCGGCTTTGCGCCGGGCTTTTCGGACGATCCGGGCAAGCAGGAAATGGCGGTGAAATTCACCCGCATCGCCTTTCCCTATCTTCTCTTCATTTCGCTGACGGCGCTTCAGGCGGGTATCCTGAATTCGGTGGGCCGCTTCTTCCCCGGCGCCGCTGCACCGGTGATGCTCAACATCACGCTCATTCTGGCAATCCTTTTCCTCGTGCCTGTGCTCGACAATCCGGGCCTTGCGCTTTCATGGGGCGTGATGGCGGCGGGCATCGTGCAGTTCCTCTGGCTGACGATCTCCTGCTGGCGGGCGGGCTATGTGCTGCGCCTGCGCAGGCCGCGCCTGACCCCCGATATGCGAAAGCTCGTGCGCCTGGGTGTGCCGGGCATCATTTCCGGCGGCATCATGCAGATCAACCTGACCGTCGGCACGATCATCGCCTCCCTGCAGGCGGGCGCCGTCTCATGGCTTTACTATGCCGACCGGATCTATCAGCTGCCGCTTGCCGTGATCGGTATCGCTATCGGCGTCGTGCTGTTACCCGATCTCTCCCGCCGTCTGCGGGCCGACGACGAAGCGGGCGCGCATTGGGCGCAGAACCGTGCTCTGGAGGTTTCCATGCTGCTGACGGTTCCCGCAGCGGTGGCGCTGATGGTCATTCCGCATGCGATCATCCAGGTGTTGTTCGAGCGCGGCGCTTTCCAGCCGTCCGATACGCAGAACGCTTCGCTGGCGCTCCTCGTCTATGCGGCCGGTCTCCCCGCCTTCGTGCTGAACAAGGTTTTCTCTCCCGGCTTCTTTGCGCGGGAAGACACGATGACGCCTTTGCGCTATGCGGCGATCTCGGTGGCGGTGAATATCGTCGCCTCCATCACCCTCTTTCAGTTTTACGCCTTCGCAGGCATCGCGGCGGGCACCACCATCGCCGCCTGGGTGAATGCCGCGCTGCTGGGAACGACGCTCGCCAGACGCGGCGGCTTCGTGCCCGATACGCAGGTTGTGAAGCGCCTGCCGCTTATCCTCGTCGCCTCGGCGGCGATGGGCGCCTGCCTCTGGTATGGCGCGCTTTACGCGGCCCCTTGGTTCGAGGGGACGTTCCTTGAAAGCGTCGCCGCGCTGGCCGCCCTCATCGCAGGCGGCCTCATTGCCTATGCCGGTCTTGCTCAGGCGACCGGCGCAGTGAGCGTGGCCACGCTGCGGCGTTCCTTCATGCGCAAATGAGGCTGAACCGGCTGCAAAAGCCAATGGCTGCGGCATGGTGGGGGGATTGCAAAGTGTCGCTCCTCGCCGCATAACGCCGGTGCAAAGCGTTCACAAGGCCCAAAATCCATGGAAAAGCCCACCAATCGCGTCTTCTCCGGCGTGCAGCCCACCGGCAACCTGCATCTGGGGAACTATCTCGGCGCCATCCGCAATTTCGTTGGTCTGCAGGACACGCATGAATGCCTCTACTGCGTGGTGGACATGCATGCGATCACGGTCTGGCAGGATCCGAAGGAACTGACGGCCAATACACGCGAGGTGGCGGCGGCCTATATCGCGGCGGGCATCAACCCGGAAACGCATATCATCTTCAACCAGTCCAAGGTGTCGGCCCATGCCGAGCTTGCCTGGATCCTGAACTGCGTGGTCCGCATCGGCTGGCTCAATCGCATGACCCAGTTCAAGGACAAGGCGGGCAAGGATCGGGAAAAGGCCTCCGTCGGCCTCTATGATTATCCGGTGCTGATGGCGGCCGATATTCTGGCCTATCGCGCGACCCATGTGCCGGTCGGCGAGGATCAGAAGCAGCATCTGGAACTGTCGCGCGATACGGCGCAGAAATTCAATAACGACTATGGGGCAGAGGATTTTTTCCCCCTGCCCGAGCCGCTTATTATGGGCGCGGCGACGCGCGTCATGTCCCTGCGGGACGGCACCAAGAAGATGTCGAAATCCGACCCTTCCGCCTATTCGCGCATCACGCTGTCGGACAATGCCGACGAGATCGCCCAGAAAATCCGCAAGGCCCGCACCGACCCCGAGCCGCTGCCGGAAGCGAAGGACGGCCTTGCCGAGCGGCCCGAGGCGGCGAACCTCGTCAACATCTATGCCGCACTTTCCGACACCACGACCGAAGAGGTGCTGAAAGAGTTCGGCGGCAAGATGTTCTCCGAGTTCAAGCCCGCGCTCGCCGACCTCGCCGTGGACAAGCTTGCGCCCATCACCGGCGAGATGAAGCATCTGCTGGCCGACCCGGCCTATATCGACGGCGAGTTGGAAAAGGGCGCGGAGCGAGCCCGCGCCATCGCCGATCCGGTGCTGAAGCGCGTGAAGGAAATCGTCGGCTTCATCTGAGTTGCGGTTTTCGGAACGGGCCACGCCGCTTGATCCGGGGGAGCCCGACCCCATCTAAACTCTGTTCCGGCGACTGATGCGCTCGAACGAACGCCTGCCTGATCCCGGGGAAGGAGACAAAGCTCATGGCCTTCAGCGACCGCCTCGATGCGATGCGCGACTGGCTCCGTCACAAATGGATGTACCGGAAAGGCGGCGGCGGGGAAGCGCCGGGCGCGGCATCGGCTGGGACCTCCGGCAGCGCGGGCGCCGCGGCTTCGCCTTCTTCCTCGCGCAGCATGCTGGGCTGGCTGAAACCCGTCATCATTCTGATCCCGCTGGCGATTGTCGCCTATTACGCCGTCGGGATGGCGATCGTTCACAATGTCGATGACAACCCGGATTTCACCGTCCCGGCAGCGGATATTCCCAAGGGCGGGTCGGAAGCGGTGGCGGTGGCCGCCGCGCTTGTCGACCGTGAGGTCAATCAGCATAGCTGGACCGCGAACGATCCCTTCTTCCAACCCGGCTGGGCGCTCGACAACATGCCCAACTTCCAGCAGGGCATCATCACGGCGCTTGGGCGCTTCAGCTTCGAACTGATGGATCAGCTCGGCCGCCTGCGGGGCTCTTCCGAGGCCGATCCCGACCTCGCCGCCGCCAATGGCCGCCTGCAATATCCCGGCGATGTCTGGCTCTGGAACCCGTCGAAATCGCTGGCGCTCAAATCGAGTTCGGAATCGCAGTACCGTGAAGCGCGCGAACACCTGCTCGCCTATAATCAGCGTCTGTCGAAGGGCGATGCGATCTTCGACCGCCGTGCCGACAATCTGATGGCGACGCTGGACCGCTTCGCTGCCGATATGGGCTCTGCTTCCGCCGCCACCGACGAACATATCGAAAAGAATGCGGGCGTCTGGATCGACACCCGGGCAGACGATCTCTTCTATTTCAACAAGGGCCGGCTCTACGCCTACTACGTTATCATGAAGGCGCTCGGCGATGATTTCAGCCAGGTCATCAAGGAACGCAATCTCGAAAATGCCTGGGGGCAGATGCTGGCCAGCCTGCGCCAGGGCGTCGAACTCGAACCCTGGGTGGTGGTCAACGGCGCCCCGGATGCGCAGTTCCAGCCGAGCCATCTTGCAGCGCAGGGCTTCTATCTTCTCCGCGCCCGCGTTCAGTTGCGCGAAATCACCGACATCCTGCTGAAATAGAGGCCACGGTGCGGGGGAAAAGTCCGGCTTGCCGGATTCCCCGCCCGGTGGCAGCATCCGCCCCATGACCAGACCCGAAGGCGCCAAGCGCCGCAAATTCCTCGTCGTCGTAGACGGCACGCCTGAGTCGGAAGTGGCGATCCACTTCGCCAGCCTTCGCGCCCGGCACACCGATGGCGTGGTGACGCTGCTGGCCGTGCTGGAGCCGGGCGATGCCTCCCAGCAATGGCTGGGGGTTCAGAACATCATGAAGGAGGAAGCGCGCGAGGAAGCCGAGCAGCTCCTCCATCGCCTCGCCTCGCATGTGAACGAATATGCGGGCATCCGCGCCGAACTCATCATCCGCGAGGGGCGCCGTGCCGAACAGGTCAAGGCGCTGATCGAGGAGGACAAGGATATCGCAATCCTCGTTCTGGCGGCGGGCACCAGCAAGGAGGGCCCCGGCCCGCTTGTCACCCTGGTCGCCGGCGGCAGCGACAAGGCCTTCAACATCCCCGTCACCGTCGTCCCGGGGGATCTCTCCGAAGAGGAATTGCGCGCCCTGACCTGATGAGCGTTTGTCCAAGGGTCGTCTCCCCGGTTTCCGGAGACGAGATATGACCAAGCGTCACAGTCGGGCTTTTTCCTTGATTCAAATCCCTCGCAGCGCCATTTAAGACGCAGGAAAACTTTGCTAAACCGCGACGAGACAAGGGGTTTTGAACGACCCCCCTCACGACGCGGCCAATCCGGAGCGCAAAACCATGTTCATCCAGACCGAAGCGACCCCCAATCCCGCGACATTGAAGTTCCTGCCGGGCCGGGACGTGATGGGCGAAGGCCGCGTGGCCGACTTCGCAGACGCCGAGGCCGCCGCCGCCTCGCCGCTGGCGCGCCGCCTGTTCGAGGTCGAGGGCGTGACGGGCGTCTTTCTCGGCTCGGATTTCGTCACCGTGACCAAGGCCGAGGGCGAGTGGCAGCATCTGAAGCCCGCGCTTCTCGGCGCGATCATGGAGCATTTCACCTCCGGCGCGCCGATCCTTCACGAAGGCGGGAACGGGGCGGACGTTCATGCCGCGCATGAAGGCGATGACGGGGAAATCGTCGACCAGATCAAGGATCTGCTCGATACGCGCGTGCGCCCCGCCGTGGCGCAGGATGGCGGCGACATCACCTTCCAGGGATATGACAATGGTATTGTCTATCTGAACATGCAGGGCGCCTGTGCCGGCTGCCCCTCTTCCACCATCACCTTGAAGCGCGGCGTGGAAAACATGCTGCGCCATTATGTGCCGGAAGTGACCGAAGTCCGGCAGGTCTGATCTTTCGCCCCGGGCAACCGTCCGGGGCTTTTCTTTCAGGCGGTCCGAATAGCCGCCGATCCACACCAGTTACAGCAGGGGGAAGCCGATGAGCGGCAAGCTGAACGACGAAGCGCTCGATCTCATTTTCCGTGAAGCCCGCACGCATAATGCGTGGCAGGACAAGCCCGTCACCGACGAGCAGCTCAAGGAAATCTACGATCTCTTCAAATGGGGCCCGACAAGCGCCAACATGTCGCCCGCCCGTATCGTCTTTGTGAAATCGGACGAGGAGAAGGAGCGCCTCCTGCCCGCCCTGATGGAAGGCAATCGGGAGAAAACGCGTCAGGCGCCCGCCACCGCCATTATCGGTCATGACGTGAAATTCTATGAGCGCCTGCCTGAACTCTTTCCCCATGCGCCGGACGCAAAGACCTGGTTCAACTGGTCCGACGAATGGGCCGAGATGAACGCCTTCCGCAATGGCTCGCTGCAGGGCGCCTATTTCATGATCGCGGCCCGCGCGCTGGGCCTCGATTGCGGCCCCATGTCGGGCTTCGACATGGATGCCGTCAACGAGCTCTATTTCAAGGGCACCGATGTGAAGGTGAACTTCATCTGCAATATCGGCTATGGCGATCCGGCCGGCCTCTTCGAGCGCAGCCCGCGGCTGCCCTTCGACGACGCCTGCAAGATCGTCTGACGGCGGACCCGGCTTTTGATCCTGCTTGCATTCGATACCGCGCAAGGCGCTCTTTCCGCCGCTCTCTTCGATGCGGGCGGGGAGGGTGAGCCGGTTCTCCTCTCACATTTCTTCGAGGTCCGTGCGCGCGGTCATGCCGAGCGCCTTCTTCCCGTGCTGGAAGAGGTGCTGGCGGAAGCGGGAACGGGCTTTGCCGATCTCGATGCGCTGGCGGTGACGGTGGGGCCGGGGACGTTCACAGGCCTCAGGGTCGGCCTTGCCGCCGCGCGCGGCATCGCGTTGGCGCGCAAGCTGCCTTGCGTCGGCGTCACCACGCTGGAGGCCGTTGCAGCGCCTGTCGAGCTGCATGGAAACGAACGTCTGGCGGTTTCCTTCGATGCGCGGCGGGAAGAAGTCTATTTCCAGATCTTTGAACAAAATCAAGGGGCTGTGACGGAGCCGGCCTTGTTGCCGCTGGAAATTGCTGCGGAAAATGCTGCGCAGCATAAAGCTGCAGCAAAACTCTTCCTCGCAGGCACCGGCGGACCGCTTCTGGCCGAGCGTCTTCTGCCCCTGGGCGTGGAGACGCTGCCTGCGGAAACGCGGCCCGAGCCCGATGCGCGCGCCGTGGGGAAGATCGCGATCCGCCGCATTCGCGCGCAGGGGCTGGATGCTTTCCGCGTACCGCCCGCGCCGCTCTATATCAGGGCGCCCGATGCAAAACTGCCCGGCGGTCTCACGCTGGAAGAAGCGCAGGCGCAGGGCCGGATCCGTGGCTGACATACGTCCGGCGAAGGCTGGAGAAATGGCGGCATTGGCGGCACTTCATTCCCGCGCCTTCGACGAGGCCTGGGACGCGGCCTCCTTCGCCCGCCTCCTCGCCATGCCGGGGGCCTTCGCGCTCCTTGCGCATGAGGAAGGCACCCCGTCGGGCTTCGTGCTGGTCCGGCTCGGCGGCGGCGAGGCGGAGATCATCACCATCGCTGTCGACCCCGATTGCCGCCGCAAAGGGCTTGGCCGGGCCCTGATGAACCGCGCGGGTGCGGAAGCGCTGGCCAGGGGCGCGGAGGTCGTGTTTCTGGAAGTGGCGGAGGACAATGCCCCCGCCATCGGGCTTTACGAGCGGCTGGGCTTTGCGCCCGTGGGCCGTCGCCCGGCCTATTACGACAGGCCCGGCGGCAGGATTGCCGCCATCTCCATGAGGCTCGATCTGCCCGGTTGAGCGGGCCCGGTCACCGATGCGTCGCGAAATCGTTGCAGGATTGATGTCTATTCAGGCGTGACAATGCGCCTCGGACGGGCTTGGCTGCCCGGGAAAACCCATCTATACCCCTGTTTTTGCCGGGGTTTTTGCGATAGCGAAAGCCGATCACCTCTTGGTGACAAGGCAGGTTGCGATCACCTAATATGGCGCCATGAGTGACATGAACACATCGACGGAAACCATCCGTCCGGAAGATCATCCTTCTGATCCGCACAGGATCGAAAATCTGTGCATCAAGGCCGGCATGCGCATGACCGATCAGCGGCGGGTCATTGCGCAGGTTCTGTCCATCGCGACCGACCATCCCGACGTGGAAGAGGTCTATCGCCGGGCATCCAAGGTCGATGACAAGATTTCGATTGCCACCGTCTACCGGACGGTTCGCCTGTTCGAGGAAGCCGGTATCCTCGAGCGGCATGATTTCCGCGACGGCCGCTCGCGCTACGAACAGGTGACGGAAGATCATCACGACCACCTGATCGATGTCTCGACGGGCCGGGTCGTCGAGTTTCAGAACGACGAGATCGAACGCCTGCAGCGAATCGTGGCGCGTGAACTGGGTTACGACCTTGTGGACCACCGCCTCGAGCTTTATGGAACGCCCCTGAAAGACAAGTCTCAGGACAAGAAGCAGGATTAGCGGCGGTCGATGACGGCACGTCGCGCTCAACAGGGAAAGGGACGGCGCCCCCGCCGCCAGTGGCAGGGAGCCGGAATGACGCTATGGGTACCTTGCGCGCGACAACACTACTGACGGGTTTCATCCTGTCCGCGCTCGTTCTGATGCCGGTTCAGGCGGTGGCCCGCAAGCTCCGCCTTCCCGCTGCGAAGACGATCCCGCTCCATTATCACCGCTTCCTGTGCCGTCTCATCGGCATCCGAGTGATCGTGCGTGGCGAGCCGCATAAAGAAGGCGCCTGCCTGTTTACCGCCAATCACACCTCCTGGCTCGACATCCCGATCATGAGTTCGGTCCTGCCGATCTCCTTCGTCGCCAAGAGCGAGGTCGCGGGCTGGCCCTTTTTCGGCACGCTGGCACGCCTCCAGAACACGGTGTTCGTGGAGCGCGAACGCCGGACCCGCACCGCTGAATCGCGCAACCTCATCCATTCGCGCATCGCCGAGGGCGACAATCTCGTGCTTTTCCCCGAAGGAACCTCCAGCGACGGCAATCGCGTCCTGACCTTCAAGAGCGCGCTGATGAGCGTGGCGCAGCTTGCGGTCGTGAATGGCGAGGACGATCGCGAGGACGATCTCGTCGTTCAGCCGATTTCGGTCGCCTATACCAACCTTCATGGATTGCCCATGGGGCGCCACAACCGGCCCTTCTTCGCCTGGTATGGCGATATGGAGCTGGTGCCCCATCTCTGGGCGGCCTTCAAGAAGGGCCCGATCGACGTGGTGATGGAATATCACCGCCCGGTTACGATCCGGGAAATCGGCAACCGCAAGGCGCTGGCCAATTATTGCGAGGCCTGTTGCCGGATCGGGCTTGCGCGCGCGCTGACGGGCCGTCATGTTCCCGGTCCGGAGGAGGCCGCAGCCGACCAGCCGTCGGCCCGGCCCGCCCCCGCGGCGGCTCTCGCCCGATAATGGCGGCGCCCGGAAGGACGGCACCTCCGCAACATCGCATCCGGCGAACCCCCTCTCCCGCTGCTGTCGCGAACGTGATAGCGTTTGGGTCTACAGATCATATGCGGGCCGACCGGCCATGCATGGAAGAAGAGGGCGGTCCCGAAGAGTTGCTCAACGGTATGAGGAAACGAGCACCCATTGTCTGACACTTCAGCGTCCGAACAGCCAACGCATCTGGAAGGCACCGGCCCCGAAAGCAGTGACCGCCCCACCGGTGCGCCCGCCCGCAAGATTTTCATCAAGACCTATGGCTGCCAGATGAACGTCTATGACAGCGCCCGCATGGCCGATGTCATGGCGCCGAAAGGCTATGCCGAAGTCGATACGCCGGAGGAGGCCGATTTCATCCTCCTCAACACCTGCCATATCCGCGAAAAGGCTGCCGAGAAGGTCTATTCGGAACTGGGCCGTCTGCGATTGCTCAAGGAGGAGAAGGCGGCAAGGGGCGAGCGCCTGATGATCGGCGTCGCCGGGTGCGTCGCCCAAGCCGAGGGCGAGGAGATGCGTCGCCGCGCGCCCGCCGTCGATCTCGTGGTCGGCCCCCAGACCTATCACCGCCTGCCCGAATATGTGGCCCGTCTCGACAACGGCTCGCCCGGCATCGTCGAAACCGAGTTTCCCGTCGAGGCGAAATTCGAGAGCCTTTCCATGGCCGAAACGCGCAAGACGCTTGCGCGGGGGGCGACCGCTTTCCTCACCGTGCAGGAAGGTTGCGACAAGTTCTGCGCCTTCTGCGTCGTGCCCTATACGCGCGGCGGCGAGTATTCTCGTCCGGTGACGCGTCTCCTCGATGAAGCGAAGGCACTGGCCGATGCGGGCGTGCGCGAAATCACGCTGCTTGGTCAGAACGTGAACGCCTATCACGGCGAAGACGATGCCGGCCGCGACACCACGCTGGGCGGTCTGATCCGGCGGCTGGCGGAAATTTCGGGTCTTGAACGCATTCGCTACACGACCAGCCATCCCCGCGACATGGATGACGAACTGATTGCCGCCCATGCGGAAGTCGACAAGCTGATGCCCTATCTGCACCTGCCGGTTCAGGCGGGCTCCGACCGCATCCTGAAGGCGATGAACCGCAAGCATACGGCGGAAAGCTATCTGCGACTTATCGAGCGCATTCGCGCCGCGCGCCCCGACATCGCCATGTCCGGCGATTTCATCGTCGGCTTCCCCGGCGAGACGGAAGAGGACTTCCAGGCGACGCTCGACCTCGTGAGCGAGGTGAAATACGCGCAGGCCTATTCCTTCAAATATTCCCCGCGCCCCGGCACGCCCGCGGCGACGGAGGAAGACCAGCTTGCCGAAGAGGTGAAGTCGGAAAGGCTGCAGCGTCTGCAGGCGCTGCTGAACGAACAGCAGCTCGCCTTCAACCGCGCCTGCGCGGGCCGGTCCATGCCGGTGCTTTTCGACCGGCGCGGCCGGGGCGAGGCGCAGCTCGTGGGCCGCAGCCCCTATCTGCAATCGGTGCATGTCGACGATGCGCCGGAAGAATTGTTCGGCCGTCTGGCCGAAGTCGTAATCGATGAAGGTCACGCCAACAGTTTGCGCGGCCGCATCGTTGAGAAGGCAGTGCTGACCGCCTGAGCGGGACCTCCCGCAACATGGCCACCAGGGATGAGCGCATTTGAGTGCAACGGGTGGACGACGGAACGAGACCGGAGGAATGACAAGTGTCTCCAGCGCATCGGGTGGCGGCGAAAGCCTCGTCCTTGCGTTCGACGACAATTCCCTCCTGACCGAACTCTTCGGTGCCAATGACCGGCATCTGGCCCGCATCGAACAGGGTCTCGATATTGTCGCGACCTCGCGGGGCAACAAGCTGGTCATCACCGGCACGGCGGAAGCGCGCGACCAGGCAGGCCGCGTGTTCAAGGATCTCTATGCCCGTTTGAAATCCGGTCAGGATGTGAATGCGGGCGAAGTGGACGGCGCGATCCGCATGGCGCAGTCCAGCAATGTCGAAGCCGCGGCCGAGGCGCGCGAGCCGGGCGGTCGTCTTCAGGTCGTCACCAAACGGCGGACGATTACGCCGCGCTCACAGACGCAGGCCGCCTATATCGATGCGCTCTTCAACAACGAGCTCGTCTTCGGCGTCGGTCCGGCGGGCACGGGCAAGACCTATCTCGCCGTTGCCGTCGCCGTTTCCATGCTGCTCCAGAAACGCGTGGACCGGATCATCCTGTCGCGTCCCGCGGTCGAGGCGGGCGAACGTCTGGGTTTCCTGCCCGGCGACCTGAAAGAGAAGATCGACCCCTATCTGCGCCCCCTTTACGACGCGCTTTACGACACGCTGCCGGGCGTGGAAGCGATGAAGGGGATCGAGTCCGGCGAGATCGAAGTGGCGCCGCTGGCCTTCATGCGCGGCCGGACGCTTGCCAATTCCTATGTCATTCTGGACGAGGCGCAGAACTGTACGCCTGTGCAGATGAAGATGTTCCTGACCCGTCTGGGCGAGAACAGCCGCATGGCCATCACCGGCGACCCGAGCCAGGTGGACCTGCCTCTGGGGGCCAAGTCCGGCCTCAAGGATGCGCTGGATGTTCTCGACGGCGTGCAAGGCACGGCCACGGTGCGGTTTTCCGATGTGGACGTGGTGCGTCATCCGCTCGTGACACGGATCGTCAAGGCCTATAACTTTCATGAACGCGGTCTGCTCGACACGTCGAATCATGGAAATGACGGCCCGAAGCCGGGCGAGCAGGGACACCGAAAGGATGGCAAATGAGCGCGGGTGACCCCCCACGCGGGAACGGACATTCGGGAGGCGGCTCCGGCGACGCGCCGCCATCGGGCGATCATACCCGTCCGAAACGCTCCACCCCGGCGCGAAGTCCGGTTTCCGGACTGACCATCGATATCGTTCGCGAAGCAGGTGACTGGGACGGCGGCACCGCCGAAATCGTCAGGCGGGCGGCGGAGCACGCCTATGTGGTCGCAGGCGACACCGAGGGCGCGGAGCTTTGCGTGGTGCTGGGCGACGACAAGCTTGTCCAGGCCCTGAACCGGACCTATCGCGGCAAGGATGCCCCGACTAACGTGCTCTCCTTTCCCTCCATGGAAATGCCCGGCATGGCCGGCGGCGAGCCCCTTCTGCCTGAAGAGAGCGCCTTGCTCGGCGATGTAGTGCTCGCCCGCGAAACCATTGCGCGCGAAGCCGTGGAGCAGCACAAGAGCCTCTCCGACCATCTCACCCATCTTGTCGTGCATGGCGTGCTGCATCTTCTTGGCCATGACCATATGGAAGACGAAGAGGCCGAGGAGATGGAGGCCCTGGAACGCGACATTCTCGAAGATCTGGGCATCGCCGATCCCTATGCCTCCCAGCATTGAAACCCGGAACGGCTCTCTCTTTCGCAAATCCAATGGCTGACACCACCGACAGACCCGAATCCTCCCAGTCCGCATCCGCAAGGCACGATAGCTCCGAGCGCAAACCCTCCCGGGCGAAGTTCCGCTCCTGGCTGATGGCGCTTTTCGGCCTGGGCGGCAATGGCGACCATACGCTGCGCGATAGCCTGGAAGAAGTTATCGAAGAGCATGACGACACAAGGCGCAGCCTGACCGAAGAAGAGCGCCATATGCTCATCAACATTCTGAGCTTCGGCGAACTCCGGGTGGAGGATGTGATGGTGCCGCGCGCCGACGTGGTTGCGGTGGAAGAAGGCGCGTCGCTGGAGGAACTTTTTCAGCTCTATACCCAGTCCAGCCATTCGCGCATGCCCATCTATCGCGAGACGCTGGACGACCCGATCGGCATGGTCCACATCAAGGATGTGATGGCCTATCTCGCCGTGCCCTGCGCGGAGAGGCCCGGAACAGGAAACGCGACCTCCGCGGACGGCAATGGAGAGACCGGGGACGACGAGGGGATCGGCGCCGGAAACGACAAGGCCATCGCTCTTTCCGGCAACCGGTTCGCGCTGCGCGACATCAGGCGGAACGTGATCTTCGTGCCGCCCTCCATGCCCGCGCTTGATCTTCTGCTGAAGATGCAGGCGACGCATATCCATATGGCGCTGGTCATCGACGAATATGGCGGCACGGACGGCCTCGTCTCGATCGAGGACCTCGTCGAGGAAATCGTCGGCGACATCGAGGACGAGCATGACATCGAAGCAGGGCCCACGCTGACCAAACGTCCCGACGGCACCATCGACGCCGATGCACGCTGCGAGGTGGAGGAGCTTGAGGAAATGCTGGGCCTCAAGCTTACCGACGAGGAAGAGGAAAACGACGTCGATACGCTGGGCGGCCTCGTCTTCTCGCTTGTCGGCCGGGTTCCGCTGCGCGGCGAACTCATCAGCCATCCCGCCGGGCTCGAATTCGAAGTGAAGGATGCCGACCCGCGCCGCATCAAGAAACTGCGCATCCATCTCGCCTCGCGCCGGTCGACGGAAAAGAGCCTTGCCGAGGCGGAGGCGGGCAAGCCGGAAAACGCATCGCCCGGGGCCGCGGGCGAACCGCTTCAGGAAGGCTGAGCCGGGTTCATGAAGATCGAGGAACGTCTGGACTGGGCGGCACGCCATGTCGAACGGATTGCCGACAGGTTGTCGGAAATGCGCCGCTGGCACCGTCTCGGGACGGCCTTTCTCGCGGGCGCGCTGAGTGTCCTCGCTCTTCAGCCATTCGGGTTCTGGCCGATCCTTCTGTTGACGGTTCCCGTGCTGGTCTGGTTGCTCGACGGGGTGGGGGAGCCGGTCCGCGCCCGCCGTCGCAAAGTCCTCGGCAAGGCCTTCTTCACGGGCTGGTTCTTCGGCTTCGGCTATTTCTTTTTCGGTCTCTACTGGGTTGGCGAGGCCTTTCTCGTTCAAGCTGATAAGTTTGCCGTCTTCCTGCCTTTCGCGGTCACGCTCCTGCCGGCAGGCATGGCGATCTATGTCGGGCTGGCGGCGATGACCGCCCGGCTTTTCTGGTTCGCGGGTTATCGGCGCGTCGCGGTGCTGGCGGTGAGCTGGACCGCTTTCGAGTGGTTGCGCGGCATCCTCTTCACGGGTTTTCCCTGGAACCGGGTCGGCGAAAGCCTCGTCGCCTCGGATGCCATGATGCAGGCAGCGGCCCTTGTCGGTGCGGCCGGACTGAGCCTGATCGTCATGCTGGCGGCGGGTTCGCTTGCCGCCTTCGATACGCGCATGCCGGCAAGGCGCGTCGGCGCAAAGCCGCATAACGGGGCGGAGCATTTCGCCCCGCTCGTTGTGGCCGGGGTGGTGCTGGCACTTGTCTGGGTAGGCGGTGCGGTGCGTCTCGCCTCCGCCGACACCGCCTATAACGGCAATTATTCGATCCGCATCGTGCAGCCCAACACGCCCTTTGCTACCAGCAAGGACAACCGCAACGAGCGTATCGTCTCGATCATCGGCAAGCTTTTGCGCATGAGTGCTGAGGCGACCCGCAAACGCCCGCTCGGGCCCGATGGCGACACGATCGTCGTCTGGCCGGAAGACGCCGTGGAAGTGCTGCTGGCGCGCGAGCCTTATGTCCTCTCGGCCATTGCCCGCATGCTGCCGCCCGGCGCCCTGCTCATTACCGGCGCCAATCGCGGTGAGCCCGCGCCGGACGGTCCCCCCGACAGGCTTCGCCGTTTCTACAACAGCCTTTATGTCGTGGGTTCCGACGGCAAGGTGCGGGCGGTCTATGACAAACATCACCTGGTGCCGTTCGGCGAATATGTTCCCTTCCGTCATTTCATGGCGAAGATCGGTTTCGAGAAGCTCTCCCATTTCAGGGGCAGCTTCGATACCGGGCCGGGCCCGGCCACGCTTCATGTGAAGGGCATGCCGCCGGTCGGCCCGTTGATTTGCTACGAAGTCATCTTTCCGCGTGAAGCGGTCGTGCCGGGGGACCGTCCCGACTGGCTGGTGAACATCACGATCGACACCTGGTTCGGCACGACGAGCGGTCCCTATCAGCATCTCGCGCAGGCCCGCCTCCGGGCGGTGGAACAGGGGTTGCCGCTGGCGCGGTCGGCCAATAACGGGGTTTCGGCCATGATCGACCCCTATGGGCGGTTGCTCGATACGCTGCCGCTGGACACGCAGGGCGTCATCGATGCGCGTTTGCCCGCGGCCTTGCCGCCAACGCTCTACGCCCGGCTCGGCGATGGATTTGTCCTGTTTCTAGGCATTTTGCTGTTCCTGCTTTCCGCATGGCGGAGTCCGTCTTTAAAGGCGTGATGAAAGCCCCCTTTGCCGCTGTCTATCCCCACCCCCAGTTGCGTGACGCAACTTCCCAGTGCTATCGGTTGTAGCGTGGCCGGGTGGGGCACACGGATGTAGGCAAGGTATCTGGGGGCTTGTGTGAGCAGAAAACCGCCGAATCCTGTCGATATTCATGTCGGCGGAAGAATACGAATGCGTCGCATGCTGATTGGCATGAGCCAGGAAAAGCTGGGCGAATCCCTGGAGCTCACCTTTCAGCAAGTCCAGAAATATGAGAAAGGCTCCAACCGGGTAGGAGCCAGTCGCCTCTATCAGATCGCTCAGGTTCTGGGCGTCCCCGTTTCCTATTTTTACGAGGGGCTCGAGGCCGCATCCGCCGCCGATAAAGGCCCGGATACGGGCTTCGACTTTGAATTGCTCTCCACGACTGAGGGCATTCAGCTCAACGCTGCTTTCTTTTCGATCAGTGATCCGAGCCTGCGAAAAAGGCTGCTGGACCTGATTAAGCTATTGGCAAATAGGGAAGAAATCGATTCTCCCCTTGAGCAGGCGTCGGCTCTGGCGAGCGACTGACACAAAATCGATATGCACTTATGTGCATATCTTTTTACACAGATGTTGACCCGGCAGGCGATCCTTGCAAGAACCTATGGCGTGTCTGGCGCTGCATCTGGCTGCGCCGGCCGCATCGAAAGAACCAATAACGCCCGTACCCCCGGCGGCCATCCTAGTGGATGGGCGCGGAAGCGGGTCTGAGCGCGCCGGGCGGAGCCATTTCCCCTGCGCTGCATGACACTCATCTCGAAACGAGGGAGATAAATTTGGCACGGTCAAATTTCCTGTTCACCAGTGAATCAGTTTCCGAAGGGCATCCCGATAAGGTTTGCGACAGGATTTCCGATTCCGTGCTCGATCTTTACCTTTCGGGTGATCCTTATTCCCGTGTGGCCTGCGAATGCCTGACCACCACCAACAAGGTGGTGCTGGCCGGCGAAGTGCGTGGCCCGGAATCGATCACCAAGGAGCAGATCGAGGAAACGGCTCGCCAGGCGATCAAGGACATCGGATACGAGCAGGAGGGCTTCCACTGGAAGACCGCCGACGTCGAAGTCCTGCTGCATGAGCAGTCCGCCCATATCGCGCAGGGCGTGGACGCTGCCGGAAACAAGGACGAAGGCGCTGGCGACCAGGGCATCATGTTCGGGTATGCCTGCACCGAGACGCCGGATCTGATGCCGGCGCCGATCGACTATTCGCACAAGATCCTGAAAAGCATGGCCGAGGCGCGTCACGCCGGCGGCACGCTTCTGGAGCCGGATGCGAAGAGCCAGGTCACCATGACCTACGAGAACAACAAGCCGGTTGGCGTGCGTTCCGTGGTCGTGTCGACCCAGCACAAGGAAGAAGCCAAGCAGGAAGAGCTTCGCGAAGTCGTGCGTCAGCACGTCCAGAAGGTTCTGCCCGATGGCTGGTTCCCGCCGGAAGACGAGTTCTACGTGAACCCCACGGGCAAGTTCGTCATTGGCGGACCCGACGGCGACGCGGGCCTTACGGGCCGCAAGATCATCGTCGACACCTATGGCGGCTGGGCGCCCCATGGCGGCGGTGCCTTCTCCGGTAAGGATCCGACGAAGGTTGACCGCTCGGCGGCCTATGCGGCGCGCTATCTGGCGAAGAACGTGGTCGCGGCCGGCCTGGCCGATCGCTGCACCATCCAGCTCGCCTATGCGATCGGCGTGTCCAAGCCGCTGTCGATCTATTGCGATCTGCACGGCACGGGCAAGGTCGGTGAGGAAGCGGTCGAAAAGGCCGTTGCCGAATGCATGGACCTCAGCCCCCGCGGCATTCGCGAGCATCTCGAGCTCAACAAGCCGATCTATGCGCGCAGCGCCGCTTACGGTCACTTCGGCCGCAAGCCCGACAGCGATGGCGGCTTCTCCTGGGAGAAGACGGACATTGCCGACAAGATCGCAGCCGCCATTAAGTAAGCGGTTGATCGCGACCGGCGATTGAGCCATTACGGCGCCCATGAAAAGCGCCGACCGCGATATGAAAGATTTGCCCCGCCCCTCGCCCGAGAGACGTCATGTCTACGGGCGGCGGCGGGGCAAACGTTTACGTGAGCATCAGAACGATCTGATGGAAACGTTGCTGCCGCGCGTTTCGGTGCCGCTCGATGACAAGGCGCCGCTCGATCCGGCAACGCTTTTCGAGCCGGCGACGAAGGAGATCTGGCTCGAAATCGGGTTCGGGGGCGGCGAGCATCTGGTCTTTCAGGCCGGGCGGAACCGCGATGCCGGGATTATCGGCTGCGAACCCTTCATCAATGGCGTGGCCAAGCTGCTGGCCGAGATCGAGGCGCAAGAGCTTTCCAATGTGCGTGTCCTGAGCGACGACGCCCGCTTTCTTCTCGAAAGGTTGAAGCCGGAAAGCCTGTCGCGCATCTTCATCCTTTATCCCGACCCTTGGCCGAAAAAGCGCCACAACAAGCGCCGCTTTATCAATCCTGAAACGCTGTCCCTTCTCGCCCGTGCGCTGAAGCCGGGCGGGCGTTTGCGCTTCGCCAGCGATATTCCCGACTATGTCGGCTGGACGCTCGCGCGCATCCTGCGTCACAACCGGGAGAGGGAAAACGGGCAGGGGTCCTTCGAGTGGCAGGCCGAGCGTCCGGCGGACTGGCGCACCGCGCCGGAAGACTGGCCAGGCACCCGATACGAGGAAAAAGCGGTCCGCGAAGGCCGGACGCCCGCCTATCTGGACTTCATTCGCCTTTAGCTCCGGCGCCACACATAACAATCTCCGCTTTAGACCGATGACCCGCCTTTCGCGCGCTTATCAGGTTGGTGGATTACGGCCCTGTCGCTAGACTTTAGCCGCCGCGCCAGTCTGTTCGGGCCCGTGATCGCGATCTTTGGAGTAGCAAGATGGACATTTTGAACCTCGCGGTCTGTCCACGCTGCCATTCGCGTGTCGAACGCCGGGATGGCGGGATTTTCTGCACCGATGCGGGTTGCGCCCTGAGTCGGGAAGGTTTTCCGGAGACGGGTGGGCAACCCGTGCTGGTCGATTTTGAGAACAGTATTTTCTCGCGCGAAGATGTGAGTTCGACCGCAGGCGGTCTCGACGATCGGCGGGTTTCGGGGCCCCGGAGCCTGCCGAACCGGGTGAAATCCCGGCTGCTGGGTGTCAATCAGGTGGCTCATCAGGCCGCCGCCTATTTTTCCCGGCGGCTGAAATCCAGACCTGATGCGAAGCTGCTTGTGATTGGCGGCGGCACGATCGGCAGCGGTATGGAAGCGCTTTACACCGATCCCGGCTTTCATGTCGTCGGTACGGATGTCTATGCCTCTCCCGACACGCTACTCGTTGCCGATGCCCACCGTCTGCCCTTCCCCGATGCGAGTTTTGACGGGGTCTGGATTCAGGCGGTTCTCGAGCATGTCCTCGAGCCTCATATGGTGGTCGCGGAAATCCACCGGGTTTTGAAGCCGGAAGGCCTTGTCTATGCCGATACGCCCTTCATGCAGCAGGTTCACGAGGGCGCTTATGACTTTTCGCGTTTCACGTTGAGCGGCCATCGCTGGCTCTTCAGGCGGTTCGACCTCATTGCTGCCGGGCCGGTAAAGGGTGTCGGTACCAGCCTCAACTGGTCGCTGCGCTATTTCATCCGGGCTCTCACGCGGAGTGAGAAACTGGCGAAATTGACCGGATTTGCCTTCTTCTGGCTGAGATTTTTCGATGGATTGGGTGATTTCGGCATGAATGCCGATGGGGCAAGCGGCGTATATTTCATCGGCAGCAAATCGGACCGGGAACTCTCCCCGGAGGAAATCGTTGCGTTCTACCAGGACCGCCGCGCTTTGCACCGATTGGAGGCCTTGTAGGCCGCCCTTGCCAGAGCAAGGTTTTTGGGCCTATAAAGAGCCCAATTGATGGCGCTCTTACAGAGTGGGTCGTCTCCGGAAACGGGGGCCCGCTTTTTTTGTTTTTAGAGCCCCGTTTTGGCAATTGGAGCCGGGATGAACGCGACAGCCGCCAATTCGGCAGCAGGCGACGCAGAGGGCGAAAACGGGACGGACGATCCGCGTCTCGACACCCATCTCATTGCCGCGCCGGGCATTCCGCGGCGGATCTTCGAGCTGATCCGACCCACCGCGGCCGATATGGGCTATGAGATCGTGCGCGTGCGCTACGGCCTGCAGGACGGGCACACGCTGCAGATCATGGCCGAACGTCCCGACGGCACGATGGTGGTGCAGGATTGCGAAGACCTGTCCCGCGCCGTGTCTGCCTTGCTCGACGTGGAAGACCCGATTTCGACGGAATACAACCTCGAGCTTTCCTCTCCCGGCATCGACCGTCCGCTGACGCGGCCGAAGGATTTCGAGCGCTGGGAAGGCTTCGAGGTGAAGCTGGAACTGGGCGAGCCGGTGGATGGCCGCAAGCGGTTCCGGGGAGAATTGCAGGGCTTCGAGAGCGATGAGGTTCTCGTGGCCTGCGAAGTGGAAGGTTTCAGCGAGCCGCAAACTCTGGGCTTTGCTTTCGAGCAGGTCGCAGACGCTAAGCTCGTCATGAACGACGATCTCATCAAGGAAAGTCTGAAAAGGCAGGGCCGCGGCTGATCGCGGACCCCCCGACGGAGAAAAAGACATGGCAACGGCAGTGAGCGCCAACCGGCTTGAACTTCTGCAGATCGCGGATGCGGTGGCCCGGGAAAAGTCGATCGATCGCGAAGTGGTGCTGGAAGCGATGGCGGAAGCCATTCAGAAGGCGGCGCGTTCGCGCTACGGCCAGGAAAACGAAATTCGCGCCCGCATCGACCCGAAGACCGGTGACATCCGTCTTGTGCGTCTTCTGGAGATCGTCGAGGCCGTCGAAAACGACGCCGTGCAGATCGACCTGAAATCGGCGCAGCGCCGCAATCCCGCCGCCGCCGTCGGCGACCTGATCGAAGACGAACTGCCGCCGGTCGATTTCGGACGTATCGCCGCGCAGACCGCCAAGCAGGTCATCGTGCAGAAGGTGCGCGATGCCGAGCGTGAACGTCAGTATGAGGAATATAAGGACCGCATCGGCGAAGTCGTGAACGGCATCGTCAAGCGTGTCGAATACGGCAATGTGATCGTCGATCTCGGCCGGGGCGAGGCCATCGTTCGCCGCGATGAATTGCTGCCGCGCGAAACCTTCCGCAATGGCGACCGGATCCGCGCCTATATCTACGATGTCCGCCGCGAACAGCGCGGGCCGCAGATCTTCCTGTCGCGCAGCCATCCGCAGTTCATGGCCAAGCTCTTCGCGCAGGAAGTGCCGGAAATCTATGACGGCATCATCGAGATCCGCGAAGTTGCGCGCGATCCGGGCAGCCGCGCCAAGATCGCCGTGCTGTCGAACGACAGCTCCATCGATCCCGTCGGCGCCTGCGTCGGTATGCGCGGCAGCCGCGTGCAGGCCGTAGTGAACGAACTGCAGGGCGAAAAGATCGATATCATCCAGTGGTCGCCCGACAATGCGAGCTTCATCGTGAACGCGCTGGCGCCTGCCGAGGTGGTCAAGGTCGTGATGGACGAAGACGCGCAGCGTATTGAAGTTGTGGTTCCCGATGACCAACTCTCTCTTGCGATCGGCCGTCGCGGCCAGAATGTGCGTCTGGCTTCGCAGCTGACGCATTGGGACATCGACATCCTGACCGAGGCGGAAGAAAGCGAACGCCGCCAGGCCGAATTCCAGAGCCGCAGCACGATGTTTGCCGATGCGCTCGATGTCGACGAGATGATCGCCCAGCTTCTGGCCTCGGAAGGTTTCTCCTCCATCGAGGAAGTGGCCTATGTCGATCTCGACGAAATTGCCGAAATCGAAGGCTTCGACGAGGAGACCGCGCAGGAAATCCAGACCCGCGCCGTCGAGGCTATCGAGAAGCAGAACGCCGAATATGACGAGAAGCGTCGCGAATTGGGCGTGGCCGACGAGCTGGGCGAAGTGCCGGGCGTGACGCCGCGCATGCTGGTGGCGTTCGGCGAAAACGATGTGAAGACCGTCGAGGATCTGGCGGGCTGCGCCACCGACGACCTCATGGGATGGAACGAAACGGTGAATGGCGAGCGCCGCCACGAGGACGGCATTCTCGAAGGTTTCGACATTTCCGCCGAGGAAGCCGAGGAAATCGTGATGCGCGCTCGTGTCACGGCCGGCTGGCTCACCGAGGAAGACCTTGTGAAGCCGCATGAGGCGGAAGAGGGCGAAGAAGAGGATGACAGCGTCGACAATCCGGTCGACGAAAACGAAGTGGAGCAGGACTCGCAGGCCTGATCGGGGCGACCCCATCGGCCCGAGGGCGCGGCCCGCGTGGAGAAATTTGAGTGATCAAGGCTCTGAAACGCGAGGAAACGCCCGAGCGGCGGTGTATCGTCACCGGTGAAACCAGGCCGAAATCGGAGCTGATCCGCTTTGTGGCCGGTCCCGATGGCGAGGTGGTGCCGGATCTGGCCGGAAGGCTGCCGGGACGCGGGCTCTGGGTATCGGCCAGCCGGGAAGCGTTGGAAAAGGCTGTAAAGAAGGGCCTTTTCGCGAAAGCGGCGCGGATGCGGCTCGAGGTCGCGCCCGACTTGGCCGACCGGGTTGAGGACTTGCTGGCCAGGCGCGCAGGCGAAGCGCTGGGCCTGGCAAAGAAGGCCGGCGCATTGGTTGCCGGCTTTGAAAAGGTCATGGCGACCATCACCGACGGCGACGCCGCCTGCCTGATCGAGGCGCGCGACGGCGCCGAAGATGGCCGCCGGAAGCTGGAGCAACGCGTCAGAATGGCCGTGGAAGCGGGCATTTATGAGGACGTGCCGGTATTTGCGCCGCTTTGGGCGCATGAAATGAGTTTGGCATTGGGACGGGCAAATGTGATACATGCAGCCCTGTTCCAGGGGCCTATGGTAGACCGGGTGCGGCAGGATCTCGCCCGGCTGGAAATGTTCGGGCGGCAAAATCGCCTGGACGAGGCCGTTCCGGATACGGGTTCGGGCGGCTCACGCGGGTATTGAAGGACAGGAATGACGGATCAGGCGGATACAGGCGAACGCAAGAAGACCTCCGGCGGCAAGCTCAGCTTGAAGCGGTCGGGGGATTCCGGGCAAGTGCGCCAGAATTTTTCGCATGGACGCTCCAAGTCGGTGGTCGTCGAGCGCAAGAAGCGCCGCGTCGTGAAGCCCGGCGAGAAGCCGGCTGCGACGACGAAAACCGCGGAGCCCGCCCAGAAGCCGGCAGCCGAGAAACCGGCAGTCGAGAGCGCGCCCGCGCCCGCCGCTGAAAAGCCGGCGGCGCCCGCCAAGAAGGAAGCGCCCCGGGAAGCCCGTGAACCGCGCGATACGCAAAAGGGCGGCGGCAAGTCGCGCTCAGGCGTCGTCCTGCGCACGCTCACCGCCGAAGAACAGCAGGCCCGCGAACGTGCGCTGGGCCAGGCGCGCATCCGCGAAGTCGAAGAGCGCAAGCAGGCCGAGATCGACGCCAAACGGCGTGCCGAGGAAGAAGCCGCGCGCGAAGTCGAGCGCAAGGAAGCCGAGGCCCGCGCGGCGGAAGAAGCCCTGCGCGCTGAAAAGGACCAGACGACGCGCAACAAGCGCGCCGCCGAAGAGGCAGCGCCCGCCGAGCCCGACGTGGCCAAGGCCGAAGCCGAAGCGGCCCGGCCTGCGACCAAGGTCAAGGCGAAGGAAAAGCCCGAGCAGGACGAGGAGACCGTCTCCAAGCGTCCCGGTGCGCCGGCGCCGACCAAGCGGCCGGCCGCGACGCGCACCGAGCCGCGCCGGCGTACCGGCAAGCTCTCCATCAACAAGGCGCTCAACGACGACGGCGAGCGGCAGCGGTCGATGGCCTCCATGCGCCGCCGCGCCGAGCGCGAGCGCAAGAAGGCCCAGGGCGGACCGCGCGAGGCACCGCAGAAGGTCCTCCGCGAAGTCACCGTGCCTGAAACCATCACCATTCAGGAACTGGCGAACCGCATGGCCGAACGGGCCGTGGACGTCATCAAGATCCTGATGAAGCAGGGCATGATGGTGAAGATCAACGATGTGGTGGACGCCGATACCGCCCAGCTCATCGTGGAAGAAATGGGTCATACCGTTCGCCGCGTGGCCGAATCCGACGTCGAGGAAGGTCTTGTCACCGACGACGATCCCGAAGAGATGAAGAGGCCGCGTGCGCCGGTCGTGACCGTCATGGGTCACGTCGACCACGGCAAGACCTCGCTTCTGGATGCGCTGCGCAAGGAAGCCGTCGCGGCTGGCGAGGCCGGCGGCATCACGCAGCATATCGGCGCCTATCAGGTCGAGATGGAATCGGGCAAGAAGATCACCTTCCTCGATACGCCCGGCCATGCCGCCTTTACCTCCATGCGCGCCCGTGGCGCCAAGGCGACGGATATCGTCGTGCTGGTGGTGGCGGCCGATGACGGCGTCATGCCGCAGACCATCGAAGCGATCGATCATGCCAAGGCGGCCAACGTGCCGATGATCGTCGCCATCAACAAGATGGACAAGCCGGAAGCCGATCCGAGCCGCGTGAAGAACGAGCTGCTGCAGCATGAAGTCATCACCGAGGATTTCGGCGGTGATGTGCTGGCGGTCGAAATTTCCGCAAAGAGCGGCCTCGGCCTCGACACGCTGGAAGAGACGATCCTTCTTCAGGCCGAACTGCTCGACCTCAAGGCCAATCCCGACCGCGTCGCGGAAGGCGTGATCGTGGAAGCCAAGCTCGACAAGGGCCGCGGTCCCGTGGGCACCGTGCTCATCCAGCGCGGTACGCTGCGTGTCGGCGATGTGATCGTGGCGGGCCGTGAATGGGGCCGCGTCCGCGCCCTCATCAACGACCGTGGCGAGAATGTCGATGAAGCCGGTCCCTCCGAGCCCGTCGAGGTGCTGGGGCTTGGCGGCGCGCCGGAAGCGGGCGACGTGCTTTCCGTCGTCGAAAACGAAGGTCGTGCGCGCGAGATCACCGATTACCGCCAGCGCGTCGAGAAGGACAAGCGGGTCGCCGGTGCGCGCACCTCGCTCGACCAGATGCTTTCCCAGCTCAAGGAGCAGGACCTCAAGGAGGTTCCGATCCTTGTGAAGGCCGACGTGCAGGGTTCTGCCGAAGCCATCGTTCAGGCGGTGGAGAAGCTCGGCAATGACGAAGTGCGTTGCCGTGTGATCCATGTGGGTGTGGGTGGCGTGACCGAATCTGACGTGACGCTGGCGACCGCCTCGCGCGCGCCGATCATCGGCTTCAATGTCCGCGCCAATGCGCAGGCCCGCGAAGCCGCCCGTCAGGCAGACGTGGAAATCCGCTACTACTCGGTGATCTACGACCTGGTGGACGACATCAAGGCCGCCATGACCGGCATGCTGACGCCGGAACTGCGCGAAACCTTCCTCGGCAATGCCGAGATCTTGGAAGTGTTCCACATCTCCAAGGTCGGCAAGGTCGCCGGTTGCCGTGTCACGGAAGGCGTGGTGCGCCGCGGCTCCCATGTCCGCCTCATCCGCGACGATGTGGTGGTTCACGAAGGCAAGCTGTCCACCCTCAAGCGCTTCAAGGACGAAGTGAAGGAAGTGCAGAGCGGTCAGGAATGCGGCATGGCCTTCGAGAACTATCAGGACATGCGCTCCGGCGATGTCATCGAGTGCTTCGATGTCGAGGAGATCAAGCGCACGCTTGATTGAGCTCGAACAGCGGGGGTCGTCCTCCGCATTTTTCCAGAACATCCTGGCCCTCGCCGCGTGAAGCGGCGGGGGCTCAGCTTTACGCTCCCGGCAGGCTTCGAAAAGCGATGCGCAGACACCAAACCAATAAAGGCGGGGCGAAAGGCCCCAGCCAGCGCCAGTTGAGAGCGGGCGAACTCGTGCGCCGCGCGCTGGCCGATATTGTCTTGCGCGGCAATATCCAGGATCCGGACCTTGCCGGCGTCAGCTTCACCATCACCGAGGTGCGCGTGAGCCCCGACCTGCGTCAGGCCACCTGCTATGTGGCGCCGCTGGGCGCGCAGGATCCGGCACCGCTGGTAAAGGCGCTGACCCGCGTGCGGGGCTATCTGCGCGGCCAGCTTTCAAAGGAAGTCACCTTCAAATTCACGCCCGACCTGACCTTTCAGCCCGATACCTCTTTCGATCAGGCCGACGCCGTCGACAAGCTGCTTCATTCGCCGGAAGTCGCGCGCGACCTGTCGCATGACGATGAAGAGGACGATGAAGCGCAGGGCGGCGGGGAGTAGAACCCGATGGGCAGGCGCAAGAAGGGCGATCCCGTCACCGGCTGGGTCATCGTGGACAAGCCGTCAGGCCCCACATCGACCGATGTGGTGAACAGGGTCCGCCGTCATTTCAACGCGCGCAAGGCAGGCCATGCCGGCACGCTCGACCCCTTGGCAACCGGGTTGCTGCCTGTCGCGATGGGCGAGGCGACCAAAACCATTCCCTTCATCATGGATGCCGACAAGGGCTACCTCATCACTATCCGTTTCGGAATCGAAACGAACAGCGCCGATGCGGAAGGCGATGTGGTGGCGCAAAGCGATGAGCGGCCCTCCGACGAGGAAATTCGCGACGCGCTCGAGGCCTTCCGGGGCGAAATCGAGCAGGTGCCGCCGATTTTTTCGGCCATCAAGGTGAACGGCGAGCGCGCCTATGACCTGGCCCGCGCGGGCGAGGAGGTCGAGCTTAAATCGCGCCGGGTGACGATCCATGAAATCCGCCTTGTTTCGCGCCCCGATCCCGACCATGCGGTGGTCGAAATCCTTTGCAGCAAAGGCACTTATGCCCGATCGCTCGCCCGCGACCTAGCCCGTCATCTGGGCACGGTGGGGCATGTGGCGGCGCTCCGGCGGACCCGTCACGGGCCCTTTTCGGAGGAAGACGGAATTCCTCTGGATAAATTGCTGGCTTTGAGCCATTATCCCGCCGCTTCCGAAGCCTTGCGGACGCATCTGCTCCCGCTTGAGACCGCGCTGGACGACATCCCGGCGGTGGCCCTGAGCGACGACGATGCAAGCCGCCTGAGACACGGGCAGGAAGTTTTGTTGCGCGGACGCGACGCACCCATCCTATCGGGTTCGGTTCTGGCAACCCATCGGGGCAACCCGGTGGCGCTGACCGAATTTGACAGGGGAAGTCTTCGCCCCGTGCGCGTTTTCAATTTTGAATGAGGTACCCCGATGTCGATTACGCAAGAGCGCAAGGCTCAGCTGATCAAGGAATTTGGCTCCAAGGACGGCGACACCGGTTCGCCCGAAGTCCAGGTGGCCATTCTCACCGAACGGATCGTCAATCTCACCGACCACTTCAAGACCCATGCGAAGGACAACCATTCGCGCCGCGGTCTTCTGAAGATGGTGAGCCAGCGCCGCTCGCTTCTCGACTACGTCAAGAAGCACGACCAGAAGCGCTATGAAGATCTGATCGCCCGTTTGGGTATCCGCCGTTAAGGCGGTCCCGCAAGGTCCGCGAAGATGCATTGCCGCCCGCCGCTTCCTCGCGAAGCGCCGGGCGGTGGCGTGTCGGCAAGGCCATTGACAGAAGAGACATTCGTCCGATTACGGATGGTATGTTTGCGGAAGGACCTCATTCACCCCCGTCTCTGGGTCTGAGGTTCCTCGAAAAGTGAAGGCGCGGAAAAGGCCGCGCGTTCCGCAGATGGACCCATCCAATTTTGTCCGGCCGCCTGAGAGCGGCAAATATGCGTTCGCCCGGTCATTGGGATGTCTGGTGGTAGGTACGAAAGACGGGACCGGCGACGCGGAACAGGAAACCGAAATGTTTAATATTACCCGCGAAGAAATCGAATGGGGCGGGCGTACGCTCACCCTGGAAACCGGCAAGATTGCCCGTCAGGCTGACGGTGCCGTGCTTGCGACTTACGGCGAGACCTCGGTGCTGGCCACCGTTGTCGGCGAACGCTCTCCGAAGCCGGGACTGGATTTCTTCCCGCTGACCGTGAACTACCAGGAAAAGACCTACGCCGCCGGCAAGATCCCCGGCGGCTTCTTCAAGCGCGAAGGCCGCCCTTCCGAAAAGGAAACGCTGGTCTGCCGCCTAATCGACCGTCCGATCCGTCCGCTCTTCGCCCCCGGCTTCAAGAACGAGACGCAGGTTATCGCGACCGTTCTTTCCCATGACATGGAAAACGATCCCGATATCGTGGCCATGATTGCCGTGTCCGCGGCGCTGACTATTTCCGGTCTGCCCTTCCTCGGCCCGATCGGCGGCGCGCGCGTCGGCTACATCGACGGCGAGTACAAGCTGAACCCGCTGATCGACGAAATGCCGGAAAGCCAGCTCGACCTCGTCGTGGCCGGCACGGGCGATGCCGTGCTGATGGTGGAATCGGAAGCCAAGGAACTTTCCGAAGACGTCATGCTCGGCGCCGTCATGTTCGGCCATCGTGAGTTCCAGCCGGTGATCGATGGGATCATCCGCATGGCCGAGAAATGCGCGAAAGAGCCGCGCCCGGTCGAGAAGGCCGATACCTCCGACATCGAAGCGAAGGTTCGCGCCCTGGTCGAAGCCGATCTGCGCGCCGCCTATCAGATCAAGGAAAAGGCCGCCCGTCAGGAAGCCGTCGCCCAGGCCAAGGACAAGGCCAAGGCCGAGTTCTGCAATCCTGAAAAAGAAGACGCCATTGCGGACACTGTGCTGAGCGGCGTCTTCAAGACCATCGAGAAGGACATCGTCCGCAACTCGATCCTCGACACCAAGAACCGCATCGACGGCCGCGACCTTGAAACGGTCCGTCCCATCGTGTCGGAAGCGGGCATCCTGCCGCGCACCCATGGTTCGGCGCTCTTCACCCGTGGTGAGACGCAGGCCCTTGTGGTTGCCACGCTGGGTACCGGCGAAGACGAGCAGTTCGTGGATGCGCTGGAAGGGACCTACAAGGAAAACTTCCTGCTTCATTACAACTTCCCGCCCTTCTCCGTGGGCGAGACCGGCCGCGTCGGTTTCACCGGCCGTCGTGAAGTTGGTCACGGCAAGCTTGCTTGGCGTGCGCTGCGCGCCGTGCTGCCGCCCAAGGATCAGTTCCCCTACACGCTGCGCCTTGTCTCGGAAATCACCGAGTCGAACGGGTCGTCCTCCATGGCGACCGTTTGCGGGTCCTCGCTGGCCATGATGGATGCGGGCGTGCCGCTGACGCGCGCCGTTGCGGGTATCGCCATGGGCCTCATCAAGGAAGGCGACCGCTTCGCGGTGCTCTCCGATATTCTCGGCGACGAGGATCACCTCGGCGATATGGACTTCAAGGTGGCCGGCACGGAGCAGGGTGTGACCTCGCTCCAGATGGACATCAAGATCACCGGCATCACCGAGGAAATCATGCAGATCGCGCTTGGCCAGGCCAAGGGCGGACGTCTGCACATCCTCGATGAGATGGGCAAGGCCCTCGACACGGCGCGCCCCGAAATGGGCGAATATGCGCCGCGCATCGAGATGATCACGGTGCCGACCGACAAGATCCGCGACGTGATCGGCACGGGCGGCAAGGTCGTCCGCGAAATCGTGGAAAAGACCGGCGCCAAGGTCGACATCTCCGACGACGGCACCATCAAGGTCGCGTCCTCCGACGCCGCCTCGATCAAGGCCGCGCTGGACTGGATCAAGGGCATTGTGGCCGAACCGGAAGTCGGCGAGATCTATGAGGGTACGGTTGTGAAGGTCGTCGATTTCGGCGCCTTCGTGAACTTCTTCGGCCCCCGCGACGGTCTCGTGCACATCTCGCAGCTCGCGCCGAACCGCGTCGAATCCGTTGCCGACATCGTCAAGGAAGGCGACAAGGTGAAGGTGAAGCTTCTGGGCTTCGACGATCGCGGCAAGGTTCGCCTTTCCATGAAGGCGGTGGACCAGGAGACCGGCGAGCCGGTCGAAGGCTTCGAGGACGAGCAGCCCCGCGACAAGGGCCCGCGTAAGCGCCGCAACCGGGACGATTAAGTCTCGTTTCGCTGGTTCACGCCAGCGTCACCTTGCAGCATGATAAGGGGCTCCGCGCCAACCGCGCGGGGCCCCTTTTCCTGTCCGGAGCTTTCCATGCTGCGCATCCTCGGTCTTGGTCTTTTGTTTCTGGCTGTCGCCTTTCCGGCCGCTGCCGAAAAGCTTGCAAAAACCAAGGACGGTCCGCCACCGCCCTTCGCGGTGGAGGAGCTGCAGGCCCGCGAGGCGCAGCGCCAACCGGCGGATTTCGGCCTCTGGAAGAAACACGTTACCACCTTCGACAAGGACCGGCTGTCGCGTATGGCCGAAGCCATCGGCCAGGGGCTCGACGAGGCGAAGGCCAATGCCGATCCGAAGGACCTCGCTCATGTGAAGGCGATCCTCGGCGCGGACACGCTGACCCTGACGCCCGATACGCTGGTCAAGGCATATCGCTGCCGCACCATCAAGGTCGGCGGGCCCATCGGTTCGGCGATTATCTATGGCTGGTTCAAGTGCAACATCGCGAAGATGCCCGATGGGCGGCTCTTCTTCGAAAAGACCACCGGGTCGCAGCGCATGACCGGCTATCTCTATCCGATGAGCGATACGAAATGGGTGCTGCTCGCTGCCCCGAACAAGGATCATTCGGGCCCGGCCCGGGACTATTCCGGCCCCAAAGGCGGTATTACCGATCCGCAGATGCAGGACCGGGTCGGCGTGGTGGAATGGCTGCAGAACGGGCGCTACCGGATTGTGTTTCCTTATCCGGTTCTGGAATCCACCTTCGACATCGTCGAGATGGAATGCGCCTGTTCGATGGGCGAGTAAGGCGCGCGGCCGGGGCTCACTTGCTCGTGAGCTTGGCCGCGTCCTTTTCACCCTTGGTCGGCGCGCCGCCGTTTTCCTGCTCGGCGGCCTCGCGCAGATCGTCGGTGCGCGGCATGCCGATCACATTGTAGCCGGCATCCACATAGTGGATTTCGCCCGTAACGCGAGCGGCAAGGTCGCTCAGCAGGTAAAGACCGGCGCCGCCCACATGATCGAGCTCGATGGACTCCTTGAGCGCGGCATGCTGCTTGTTCCACTTGAACACGAAGCGCGCATCGCCGACCGCGGAGCCGGCCAGCGTGCGCATGGGGCCTGCGGAAATCGCATTGATGCGGATGCCGTCGCGGCCGAGATCGGCGGCGAGGTAGCGCACGCTCGCTTCAAGCGCGGCCTTGGCGACGCCCATGACGTTGTAATTGGGCATGACACGCTGTGCGCCGTCATAGGTGAGCGTGACCATCGCACCGCCATCCGTCATCAGCTCGCTTGCGCGATGTGCGACGGCGGTGAAGGAGTAGCAGGAAATGTCCATCGTCCGCAGGAAGTTCTCCCGCGTCGTGTTCACGTAACGGCCCTTGAGTTCGTTCTTGTCGGAATGGGCGACGGCATGGACGACGAAGTCGAGCGAGCCCCATTCCTTCTTCAGCGTGGCGAACACCTCATCCATCGACGCATCGTCCGTCACGTCGCAGGACAGTACGATATTGGAGCCCACGGACTCCGCCAGCGGCTTCACACGCCGGCCGAAACTGTCGCCCTGATAGGTGAAGGCCAGTTCCGCCCCATGCATGGCAAGCGTGCGGGCAATGCCCCAGGCGATCGAATGATCGTTTGCGACGCCCATGATGAGGCCGCGACGGCCCTTCATGAGTTCGCCGGAGAGCTGCAACGTCTCGTCCGTCTTGTGTCCCTTGTTTGGCATGGTTCCCCGACCCGATGATTACTGGCCCGACCGAAAGGCGCGGTCCATCCCCCTACTCAAACTTTCTGCTGCCGCGTCTCAAGCGTCATAGCGCTGGAAGACGAGCACGGCATTGGTGCCGCCGAAGCCGAAGCTGTTCGACATGGCGACATTGATGTCTGCGTTGTCGATCCGGGAGCGGACGATATTCGCATCCGCCAGCTCGGGATCGATTTCCTCGATATTCGCGCTCTCCGCGATGAAGCCGTTCTTCATCATGAGCAGCGTGTAGATCGCCTCATGCACACCCGCCGCACCCTGTGCGTGACCGGTTAGAGACTTGGTGGCACTGATGGGCGGCATGTCCTTGCCGAAGACTTCCTGGATCGCTTTCACTTCCGGAATATCGCCCACCGGCGTCGAGGTCGCGTGCGGATTGATGTAGTCGACCTTCTCGTTGACGTTCTGGAGCGCGAGATTCATGCAGCGCACGGCTCCTTCGCCCGAGGGTGCCACCATGTCGGCGCCATCGGCTGTTGCGCCATAGCCGACGATTTCGGCGTAAATCTTGGCACCGCGCGCCTTGGCATGTTCCAGCTCTTCCAGAACCAGAATGCCGCCGCCGCCGGTAATGACGAAACCGTCCCGGTTCTTGTCATAGGCGCGGCTCGCCTTTTCCGGTGTCGCATTATATTTCGACGACATGGCGCCCATCGCGTCGAACAGCACCGACAGCGTCCAGTCGAGTTCTTCGCCGCCGCCGGCGAACATCACGTCCTGCTTGCCCCACTGGATCATTTCCGCTGCATTGCCGATGCAATTGGCGCTGGTGGAACAGGCGGAGCTGATCGAATAGTTCACGCCCTTGGTCTTGTACCAGGTGGAAAGATTGGCCGAGCAGGTGGAGGACATCGCCTTGGGCACGGCAAACGGGCCGACGCGCTTGGGCCCCTTGCCTTCCGCGCGGGTCGTGTCGGCGGCCTGCACGATGGCCCTGGTCGATGGGCCGCCCGACCCGACGATGAGGCCGGTGCGGGGATTGCTGACATCGCTCTCTTCGAGGCCGGCATCCTGGATCGCCTGCTCCATGGCCGCGCAGGCATAGGCCGCGCCGTCGCCCATGAAGCGGCGCGCGCGCCGGTCCACGATCTCGTCGGGATTCACCTTCAGGCTGCCATGCACCTGGCTCTTGAAGCCGAGGCGCTCATAGTCCTCCGCTTTCACGATGCCGGAGCGCGCATCCCTGAGGCTCGACAGGACTTCCTGCGAGTTGTTCCCGATACTGCTGACGATACCCATGCCCGTGACGACGACCCGTCTCATGGCAGCCTCTCTTTCTTGAGGATCACATTCTGTTCAGCGACCGCCGCCCGTCAGGCAGGCTGCTCGTCCGCGCCGAACAATCCCACTTTCATGTCGCTGATCGTGAAGGCGACCTCGCCATCGGCCTTGATGATGCCGTCGGCCACGCCAAGCACCAGCTTGCGGTTGATGACGCGCTTCAGGTTGATCGTGTATTCGATCTTTTTGATGGCAGGCGTCACCATGGCGGAGAACTTCACCTCGCCCACGCCCAGCGCACGGCCCTTGCCCTTGCCGCCGACCCAGCCGAGAAAGAAGCCGAGGAGCTGCCACATGCCGTCGAGCCCGAGGCAGCCCGGCATCACCGGGTCGCCTTCGAAATGGCAATCGAAGAACCAGAGATCCGGCTTGATGTCGAACTCGGCAACGATCTGCCCTTTGCCGTGTTCGCCGCCGTCATCGCTGATGTGAGAGATGCGGTCGACCATCAGCATGGGCGGCAGCGGCAATTGCGGATTGCCCGGGCCGAACATGCGACCGTGACTGCATTCCAGGAGGTCTTCGTAACTGTAAGCCGACTTCTGCTCCGCCATTCCCATCTGCTCGAAACTGGCCGCTTGCCTGATCGTGACGTGCCTGCCGCATGGGCTGGAGTACCGTCAGGCCGGACCGGATTGCTGACTGGGCACCGCTTGCTAAACGGCCCCGCTCCCTGTCTTTTTTGCTTCGTAACATACCCCGCCACCAGCGCAAAGACATGCTTGCACCGGGGGCGCCGCGATTCGGCGGCGCACTTGACAAAAGCATGACGCGACCACATTTTCTTGTAACGATTACAAACTGCATGTGAGTGCGAGAGAGAATATGGCGCATTTGACCCCTGACACCCAGGAGAGGCCCTACGCGCAGACCCTGTCGAGGCTGCGGGCGTCCGGATTGCGCCCCACACGCCAGCGGCTCGCTCTCGGCCGCCTGCTCTTCGATGGCGGCGATCGTCACGTCACGGCCGAAGCACTCCATGAGGAATCCCAGAAAGCCGGCGTGAGCGTCTCTTTGGCCACGGTCTACAACACATTGCACCAGTTCACCGAAGCCGGCCTGCTACGAGAGGTTGTGGTCGACTCCTCGCGTACCTATTTCGATACCAATGTCGACGACCATCATCACTTCTTCTTCGAGGATGATGGTCGCCTGATGGACATCTCCGGCGAGGAGATCGGGATCGAGCGCCTGCCGTCCGCGCCGGAAGGCACCGATATCTCCCGGGTCGATGTGATCGTGCGCCTTCAGGGCTCTTCGCAAGGCTCATCCGGCGATCGCTAGGCGATCTTGTCAATTAAGAACTAATCGCAAAAACAGCCGCTTATAACGCTCTTTAGATACTGTCTAAATTATTGACGGGGTCTCGGGAGCGTTCTAGATTCGCCTGCGCATCCCCCCGAACGCCGCAAGCCTGGCCCGCCGCCGGGCCGCGAGACAATCGGCAACCGAAGGGGATGGGGCCGTTATTCGGCACAACTGGTTCAGGGCGCCGGAGCCTGCTTCTTTGCCCCTCCGGCCGTCAAACAGGTGAGGAAAGACCATGGCATCGCTTGCTGGTTCCAAGACAATGGACAATCTGAAGGAGGCTTTCTCGGGTGAAAGCCAGGCCAACCGCCGCTATCTCTATTTCGCCCAGAAGGCCGACGTCGAAGGCTACAACGATGTGGCCGCTGTGTTCCGCTCCACGGCGGAAGGCGAGACGGGCCACGCGCATGGCCATCTCGAATTCCTCGAGGAAGTCGGCGACCCGGCCACGGGCGAGCCGATCGGCAACACCGACGCCAACCTCAAGGCCGCCATCGCCGGCGAAACCCACGAATACACCGACATGTATCCGGGTATGGCTCGCACGGCCCGCGACGAGGGCTTCGACGAGATCGCCGACTGGTTCGAAACGCTGGCCAAGGCTGAAAAGAGCCATGCCGGCCGTTTCCAGAAGGCGCTCGACGGTCTGGACGACTGACAGGATGCAGGGGGTGAGGCGGCGGCAATGTCGCCTCCCCTCTTTTTGTCTGTCCGCCGCACAGGAGACCAGTAGCGGCGGCGATCGCATGTCGCAAAAATAGGGGCAGGACATGACCGAAGGCAGCACCGCCGCGCCGACCCGCCATCCGCTGGATTGGCACAATCCCGATTTCTACGATCTCGACAAACTTGACGAAGAGCTGCGCCGGGTTTTCGACATCTGTCACGGCTGCCGGCGCTGCTTCAATCTCTGCGACAGTTTTCCCCGTCTTTTCGACCTGATCGATGAATCGCCCACCGGCGAACTCGACGAGGTGAAGTCGGAGGATTTCGGTCCCGTGGTCGAAGCCTGCACGCTTTGCGACATGTGCTTCATGACGAAGTGCCCTTATGTGCCTCCGCATGAATTCAATCTCGATTTCCCCCATCTGATGCTGCGGTACCGCGCGGCGGAGGCAAAGCGCGAAGGCTTTCCCTTCACGCAGAAACAGCTCGCCCAGACCGACCGCAACGGCAAGCTGGCCGCGCCCGTATCCGGGCTCGCCAATTGGGGCTCCTCGACATCGAACAAGCTGACGCGCCCGGCGCTTGAAGCGGTCGCCGGTATCGACCGCCGCGCCGAGCTGCCGAAATTCTACGGCAAGACCTTCACGATGCGCGCGAAGGCGCAGGACGCATCGGGCGAGGCCATGCCGAAGGATGCGCCCGCCAAGGGCCGTAAGGCCGCGATCTTCGCGACCTGTTTCGTGAACTACAACAACCCGCAAGTCGGCGAGGCCGCCCGCAAGGTACTCGCGCATAACGGCGTGGAAACCGAAGTGGCCTACCCCGGATGCTGCGGTATGCCCTTCCTTGAGCAGGGCGATATCGCCAAGGTCGCCGAGCAGGCCCGCAAGGTCGCAAAGGACATGGGCGAGTGGATCGACAAGGGCTATGACATCATCACGCTGACCGCCTCATGCGGCCTGATGTTCAAGCTGGAATGGCCGCTTATCCTGCCCGACGACCCGGATGTGAAGAGGCTCGCCGCCGCCACCCGCGACATCGACGAATATGTTGTCGACATCGCGAAAAACGAAGGCCTCGCAGCGGGGCTCAATCCCGTCGATGGCGGCGTCAGCGCGCATCTTGCCTGTCATGCGCGTGCCCAGAACATGGGCGCGAAATCGGTTGAAATGCTGAAGCTCATTCCTGAAATCAAGGTGGATGTGGTGGAGCGTTGCTCCGGCCACGGAGGAACCTTCGGCGTCATGAAGGAAACCTTCGAAACCGCGATGAAGGTCGGCAAGACGGCGGCGCGCAACGTCAACAAGACCGGCAACAAATATGTGACCTCGGACTGCCCGCTGGCGGGCAAGCATCTCGTTCAGGAAATCGGCGAGATGGACGATGCGACGCCGCCCTCCGCGCAGCATCCGATCGAGATCATGGCACGGGCCTGGGGACTTCTCTGAAGTCCGGGTGGCCGCGCGCAAGGCAAAAGAGCAGGACAGGAAAATGACCGCACAGAAACGGGAAATCACGCGCGACGATATTCTGCCGCTGGAGACATATGCCGCCCAGCGCAAGGAGCGCCGCGCCAAAAGTGCCGAGATGAAGCGGACGCGTCGTCTGGGTGTCGGCCCCTTCTGCACTTTCTATTTCGAAAATTACGACACGATGTTTCAGCAGATCCACGAGATGCTTTACATCGAAAAGGGCGGCGAGGAGCAGATCGCCGACGAGCTGGCGGCCTATAATCCGCTGATCCCCAATGGCCGCGAATTCGTCGCGACGATCATGTTCGAGATCAACGATGCCGTGCAGCGCGACAAGGAATTGCGGCGTCTGGCCCATGTCGAGGATTTCATTTTCATCGATATTGGCGGCGAGCGCGCCAAGGCCGTACCGGAGCAGGATGTCGAACGCACAACGGCGGACGGCAAGACCTCCTCGGTGCATTTCGTGCACTTCCCACTTACCGACGAGCAGGCCGAAAAATTCAAGGATCCGTCCGTGGACGTCTCGCTCGTGATTTCGCACGAGAATTACGGTCACATCGCGATGATGCCGAAGGATGTTCGTGAGGCGTTGGCGGGCGATCTCGCCTGACGCGATCTCCCCGAAAGGGCCTCAGTCGAAATCCTCGTCGGGATAGACACCCCACAGGCGCGTCCTCGGCACATAGCCCTCATAGCCCTGGGTCTCGACGCGGCACCATGCGCCGGCGCAGCTTTTGAGGCTCGCCAGCACATCTGTGTCGGCATAGGCCACAATGGCGGCACCCGGGATCGGCTCGTCAAGGATCGGCACCGGCGCGCCGTCCTTTTCTGCAAGGAAAAGCGCGGTTCGCCGCCCGTCCAGCATGGAATGCCAGATCCAGCCCACATCGCCGTCCACATCGCGGACTTTGCGCCAGCGGCTGGTCTCGGCGATGATTTCCAGCGGCATGCGCCGGCGCACGAACACCCAGTCCACCGGATAGTCGGTTCCGGGGCCGCGCCGCAGATTGGCGCGATCCGATTTCAGGCTGACGAAACGCGGCACCGGCAGTCCCGTGGCCGAGCCGGGCTCATGCGTCACCGGCACCGGCTCCTGCGCCGGGATAAAGGTCTCCTTTGCGCCGCCCTCATTCGCTGAGGCGGCGGTCATGGCGGCGAAGAGCATCGCAAGGCTGATGGCGCCCGCCGCGGCAAGGCGCGAGGCGGGCAGGCGAGAAAGGGGTCCGGTAATTTTACTGTTCCGCATCTGGTTTCGGAGGCCCGAACCGGTATTTGGCAAGCTGGCCTGCCTCAGGTCAAGCGGCGTCGGCCCGGATGACGTTGAGTTAAGGGGAGAACGCGCTTGGTACGGGACCGGCCCCTCTGGTAAACAGAAATTCCCGCTTCCCTTGTGATCGCAGGCACCGCGTCATGGTGCCTTCCGCCGGAGCACCGCTCGAATGACCGTCAAGAAACCCCTCGTCATCGTTACCCGCAAACTGCCCGACCAGATCGAGCAGCGCATGTCGGAATTGTTCGATGTCAGGTTGAATGAAGACGATCACCCCATGTCCCAGCAGGAACTGGCCGACGCGATCGCCGAAGCGGAGGTTCTGGTGCCCACCGTGACGGACCGGATCGACGGACGCCTGCTCGCGCATGCGGGCGAAAAGCTCCGCCTCATCGCGCAGTTCGGGACGGGCGTCGACAATGTCGATGTGGAAAGCGCCCGCCGTCGAGGGATTACGGTAACGAACACACCCGGCGTATTGACCGACGATACTGCCGACATGGCCATGGCGCTCATTCTCGCCGTGCCGCGTCGCCTGTCGGAGGGCGCGCGCTATCTGAGGGACAATGACGGCAAATGGCCGGGCTGGTCGCCGTCATGGATGCTGGGCCGGCGTATCACCGGCAAGCGGCTGGGTATTATCGGCATGGGCCGGATCGGACAGGCGGTTGCGCAGCGGGCCAAGGCTTTTGGCCTTGAAATCCACTATCACAATCGCAAGCCTGCCAATCAGGTCATCGAGAAGGAACTCGGCGCCACCTATTGGGAAGACCTCGACGCGATGCTCGCCAAGGTCGACATCGTGACGCTGCATTGCCCGCATACGCCGCAGACCTTCCACATGATCGACACGCGCCGCCTCAAGCTGATGAAGTCCGAGGCCTATATCGTGAATACGGCGCGCGGTGAGATCATCGACGAGAACGCGCTGGTGCGCGCGCTGGAAGGCGGCGAGATCGCGGGCGCGGGGCTGGATGTTTTCGAGCATGAGCCCGCCGTGAACCCCCGCCTTCTCGGCCTCGGCAATGTGGTGCTGCTGCCGCATATGAGTTCGTCCACCATCGAGGGCCGGATGGAGATGGGTGGCAAGGTCATCGTCAACATCAAGACCTTCATGGACGGTCACAGGCCGCCCGACCGGGTGATTCCCGCCATTATGTAGAATGGCGGCGGATGAACCGGTCCAGACGCAAAAGAGACCGCGTGATCCCGGCGATTATGTGATCGTCGGATTCTCGCCCGTCAGCGGGTTTGCCGGGTCCCATTTCAGCTTCACCGTGCGGAAGCGCGTATCCAGCGCATCATAGATGAGCAGCTTGCCGGCAAGGCTTGTCCCCGCGCCCGTAATCTCCTTGATGACTTCAAGCGCCTGGAGTGACCCCATGACGCCGGTGAGTGCGCCCATCACGCCTGCCTCCTCGCAGGTCGGGACCGAGCCGGGTTCGGGCGTCTCGCCGATAAAGTCGCGGTAGTTCGGCATCGGTTTGCCGTCGGCGTCGTTCTCATACGCCTTGAAGGTCGCGATCTGTCCTTCGAACTGGCCGACCGCGGCGGACACGAGCGGCACTTTCGCGTAGTAGCAGGCATCGTTCACGACGAAGCGCGTTTCGAAATTGTCGCAGCCATCGGCGACGATGTCGTATTGCGAGATGATGTCGCGCGCATTCGCCACCGTGAGCCTGTCCGTATGCTGATGGACCGTCACATCGGGGTTGAGGCGGGCGACGGCCGCCGCCGCGCTTTCGGTTTTGGGACGGTTCACATCTTCCGTGCCATGGATGATCTGGCGCTGGAGGTTGGACAGCGACACCTCGTCATTGTCGATCACGCCCAGCGTGCCGACACCCGCCGCGGCGAGATACATCAGGCAGGGTGAGCCGAGGCCGCCCGCGCCGATCACCAGCACTTTCGCGTTCAGAAGTTTTTGCTGTCCCGGCCCGCCGATTTCCTTCAGCACGATGTGCCTTGCATAGCGGTCCAGCTGTTCGTCCGTCAGTGCCATTCATGCGCCTCCACCCCTTAAGGGCCATGCTCCGGGGTTTCTGTCAAATGGAGGCGGGGGCTTACTCAGGCAAGGGCAACAGCACGGCGCTTTGGCAGGAACGCCCGATCCGCCCATAAACGTCGAAGATTTCCGATTCCGTGAAACCGCGCCCGTCGCCCCACCAGTCGCCGCGCTGGGCGACGCCGATCCATTCGCCTCGCGGCGCGCGCGACAGATGGAAGGAGAGGTCGGCATTGGGCCAGCCCGCCGCATTGGGCCGCGTACCGCTGTCGGTCACGGTGAAGAGGGTGGAAACATCCGCCACGGCCATGGCATCGGAAAAGGGCGTGGGCGAAGTGTGGAAAGGCCGATGGAGGCGGAACCATTTCGCCCGCGTCCCGTCCTTATGCAGCGTGTCGCGAATGTCCACCAGGTCGAGGAAACCCTGCTGCGTGTTCTTGGCGAAGATTTCCGGCATCTCCCAGGCGGGATAGCTCTCCGGCTCGAATGCCGTTTTATCGGGCGCGCCGGGCAGGCCGTCGATCTCTACGGGCTGCTGGAAACAGGCGACAGCCTTGGTTTGCAGCTTGCCGTTGGCGTGAAGCTCGTTTTCCAGAACCGCAATGCGGCCGCCTTCGCGCACCGGCGTCATCCGGCTTTCGATTTCAGTGAGCGGCAAGGGACGCAATAGATAGACATGCGCCGAGACAAGCGCGCCCAGGCTGCGTTCCTCAGCCATCATCTCCATCTCGCCGACGGCCAGCGCGCTCGCGGCGCCGCCATGCATGCCGCCAAACGGGCCTTGTGCTTCCTGGCGGGGGTGCCAGAGATTGCCGTCACGGGAGAAAACCGGCGCGAGATCCGTCGTCGACACACTCATGGAACTGACCCTTTGTCTTAACCGGCGGCGATGGCGTCTTCGACATCGCGCAAGCTGTCCTTGCCGAAATAGATATCGCCGTCGACGAAGAAGGTAGGAATACCGAAAGCGCCGCGCGCCACGCTATCCTCCGTATTCGCAACGAGCTTTGCCTTTACCGCCGGGTCCTGAATGCGCTCCAGGATATGTGCGCCGTCGATCCCGGCGTCGTTCAGCACCGCGCAGATGATGTCCGGGTCGTCCATCTTCTTCGATTGCTCCCACATCGCGGCCATCACCGCCTCGAAATAGGGCGCGAGCATATCGTCCATCTCCGCGGCAATGGCGCCGCGCATGATCTGCAGCGTGTTGACGGGGAAATGTTCGTTCATACGGAATTTGTCGATCCCGTGCTTCTCGATGAAGCGGCGCATTTCCAGCGCCTGATACTCGCCTTTGTTCTGGATGCCCTGATTGGCGATCATCGGCGACACATTGTTGGTGGCCTTGAAGATGCCGCCCAGCAGCACCGGCACATAGGTGAATGCGACACCGGTGCGCGCTTCGATTTCCGGCACGACCTTGTGCGCGAGATAGGCGTTCGGGCTGCCGAAGTCGAAATGAAACTCGACATTCTTCGTCATGATGTGTCCTTCGGAGGTCAGAATTTTTCCATCCACGGCCTGAGATCAAGCTCATGCGTCCAGGCATCGCGCGGCTGGTTGTGGAGATACCAATAGGCCTCGGCGATATGATCGGGATTGAGGATGCCGTCTTCCTCCTTCAGCGCGTAGCGCGCCGGAAAGTTCTCGGCGATCCATTGCGTGTCGATGGCGCCGTCGATGATCGAATGCGCTACATGAATGCCTTTCGGTCCCAGTTCGCGCGCCATGCTCTGGGCGAGCGCGCGCAGCGCGAACTTGGCGCCCGAAAAGGCGGAGAAGCCCGCCCCGCCGCGAAGGCTCGCCGTGGCGCCGGTGAAGATGATGGTGCCGTGTCCGCGCGGGAGCATCGCCTTTGCCGCCTCGCGGCCGGCAAGGAAGCCCGCAAAGGCGGCCATCTCCCATACCTTGCGATAGACCCGCGCCGTCGTTTCGGTGATCGGGAAAAACACATTGGCGCCGATATTGAAGACCACGACCTCGAGGGGTGCGACCTCGCGTTCCACATGGGCGAAGAGGTCGATGGTTTCTTCTTCCGACCGCGCATCGCAGGCGTAAGGGTGCACCTCGCCGCCCGCCTGTTCGATTTCCTGCACCAGCGGCTGCAGCTTGTCGATGGAACGGCGCGTGATGCAGGTGGCATAGCCTTCGCGCGCAAACCGTTTGGCGATGGCACCGCCTGTGGCATTGCCCGCGCCGATGACCAGCGCGGCTTTTCTTTCGCTCATCGCCCGGCTCCCTTCCGAGGTATCAGTTCTCTTTTCGAACTAATACTTAGATTGAGTTCCGAAAAGGAACCTGTCAAGCTGCAATCCATGAGATGGGAAGAACTCGACCGGCAGCCCTGTTCGCTTGCCCGCACCCTGTCGGTGCTGGGCGACCGCTGGACATTGCTCGTGATCCGCGACTGCTTCATGGGCGTGCGCCGCTTCGAACAATTCGAGGCGCGGTTGGGCATTGCGCGTCATGTGCTGGCCGACCGGCTGAAAAAGCTGACGGAAGCGGGTGTGCTTGCAAAGGTGCCTTATCAGGACCGGCCCCGGCGCGAGGAGTACCGCCTGACGGAAAAGGGTCTCGCCCTCCATCCGGCGCTGATCGCGCTCTTGGATTGGGGCGACCGTTACATGGCCGGTCCGGAAGGCCCGCCCGTGCAGCGCCGCCACCGCACATGCGGCCATGTCACCCATGGCGTCACGGTCTGTTCGGAATGCGGCGAACCGCTCGACCCGCGCGAGATGAGCGTCGAGCCCGGCCCCGGCGCGCCGGACGACTTGCCCCTGCCGGAACGATCGGGGAAAACCTGCTGACACGAAAAAGCCCCCGGCGAGTGCCGGGGGCTTTCGACTTTCAAGGAATGTCGGCTCAGAGCCCGTCGAACAGCGGCGTGGAGAGATAGCGTTCCGCGAAGGAGGGGATGATGACCACGATGGTCTTGCCCTTCATCTCCGGGCGGATGGCCACTTCAAGCGCCGCGGCAATGGCCGCGCCCGAGGAAATCCCGCAGGGAATGCCCTCTTCCTTCGCCACGCGACGTGCATGGTCGAAGGCGTTCTCATTGCCGATGGTGATGACCTCGTCGATCAGGGCGCTGTCCAGATTGCCCGGCGCAAAGCCCGCGCCGATGCCCTGGATCTTGTGCGGGCCGGGCTGGCCGCCGGACAGCACGGGGCTGTCTTCCGGCTCCACGGCGATCATCTTCAGCTCGGGCTTGCGTGCCTTCAGCACCGACCCGACGCCGGTGAAGGTGCCGCCTGTGCCGACGCCGGAGATCACCGCATCCACCTCGCCGTCGGTGTCGTTCCAGATTTCCTCCGCCGTCGTCTTGCGATGGATTTCCGGATTGGCCGGATTGTCGAACTGCTGCGGCATCACCGAATTGGGGTTCTGCGCCATCAGCTCCTCGGCGCGCGCAATGGCGCCCTTCATGCCTTTTTCCGGGGGCGTCAGCTCAAGCTGCGCGCCCAGCAGCGCCAGCATCTTGCGCCGTTCGATCGACATGCTTTCCGGCATGCAGAGAATGAGCTGGTAGCCTTTCGCCGCGCAGACAAAGGCAAGCGCGATGCCCGTATTGCCGGAGGTCGGCTCGATGATGACGGTCTTGTCGTTGATCTTGCCCGCCTTCTCCAGCGCCTCGATCATGGCGACGCCGATACGGTCCTTCACGCTGGCCAGCGGATTGAAGAACTCCAGCTTCAGCAGGATGTCGGCCTGCGCGCCGGCCTCCTTCGCCATCTTGTTCAGGCGCACCAGCGGCGTATTGCCGATCGTTTCGGTGATGTCGTTATAGATGCGTCCGCGTCCTGGCTTGTTTTCTGCGCTCATTGGAGCCTCCCGGGCTACAGCAATTCCAGGAAAAGTGGGAACCGGTTTTCCGTCCGGAATTGCGCTGAATAGATTTTCTAACCGGTTAGATGGTGAAATCGGCGCTGGGCGTCTCGGCGCCCACGCCGGTGGCCTCCGCCTTGCGGCACAGATCCTCGATGGTAACGGCGTCGAGCTTTTCCATGACTTCCGCCTGCACTTCCTCCCAAAGCGGCGCGATCACGCGCTGGCTGAGGGCAGACGGGCTTTCCGTCGCCGGTTCGTCGGACGCTTCCATCGCGCCGACGACGCGAACGACTTCGCCCGCCGTGATGCGCCGCCTCTCCCGCGCCAGCGTATATCCGCCGCGCGGTCCCCGCACGCCTTTCAGGATATTGGCATGCACGAGCTGCTGCATGACCTGCTCCAGATAGCGCTGGGGAATACCCTGTCTCTGGGTGATTTCCTTCGACTGAACGGGGTCGGGCCGCGCATTGATGGCGACATCCACCACGGCTTCCAGCGCCAGCCATGTCTTTTTCGACAGTCTCAGCATAGTCACTCGCCCTCCCTCATTTCATGATCCTTCACGTCGTGCCCGGCTCACTTCGTGCCGGTGGAGCCGAAGCCTCCGGCGCCGCGCTCCGTTTCGTCCAGCGTCTCGACCGGGCGGAGCCGCGCGCGCGTCACGGGCGCAATCACCATCTGGGCGATACGCATGCCGCGGTCGATCGTCACCGGCTCTTCCCCGAGATTGACGAGGATGACCTTCACTTCGCCCCGATAGTCGCAATCGACCGTGCCGGGCGTGTTGAGAACGGTGACGCCTTGCTTGGCGGCGAGGCCGGAGCGCGGGCGTATCTGCGCCTCGAACCCTTCGGGCAGCGCAATGGCAAGGCCTGTCGGCACCATCATCCGCTTGCCGGGCTCCAGCACCGCATGACCTGCTTCGGGCAGGGCGGCGAGAAGATCCATGCCCGCAGCACCTGTCGTTTCATAGCGCGGCAGCGGCAGGCCTTCGGCATGGTCGAGCTGGCATACCTTCACGTCGATCTCGGGATTCATGTGGCGGATTTCCCTTTTTTGAAATGATCGGCGATGCGGTGCGCGAGGCGTCCTGCGACTTCGCGCTTGCTGGCGCGGGGCCAGTCCTCCGCGCCCTGTGCGCTGATGATGTGAACCAGATTGTCGTCTCCGCCCATGATGCCGGTGGCGGGCGACACGTCGTTTGCAACGATCCAGTCGCAGCCCTTGCGCTTGAGCTTGTCGGTTGCGTGCGCGATGACCTTTTCGGTCTCCGCCGCAAAGCCGACGACGAGACGCGGCCGCTTCTTGCCCTTGAGCGCGGAGAGCGTCGCCAGAATGTCCGGGTTCTGTTTCAGTTTCAGATGCAGCCCGTCTTCGCCGTTCTTCTTCATCTTCTGGTCGGCGCTGGCTTCGACGCGCCAGTCGGCGACGGCGGCGGCGCAGATGGCGATGTCGGCAGGCAGCGCCGCTTCGCAGGCGGCCAGCATCTCATTGGCCGTTTCCACGTGATGCACGCTTACCCCGGCCGGGTCGGGCGTTGTCGACGGACCGGCAACAAGAACCGTTTCCGCGCCCAGCGCCGCGAGCGCGGCGGCAATGGCGTGCCCCTGCTTGCCCGAAGAACGGTTGGCGATATAGCGCACCGGGTCGATGGGTTCATGCGTCGGACCGGACGTGACAAGCGCCTTCAGCCCCTTGAGCGGCTGGCCGGCGGTAAATGCGGCTTCGCCGAAATGCGCTTCCACGGCCGCGACGATTTCCATTGGCTCCGCCATGCGGCCCGGGCCGAACTCGCCGCAGGCCATGTCGCCTTCATTGGGCCCCACGAAGGAAATGCCGTCGCGTTTCAGCGTGGCGATATTGCGCTGGGTGGCGGCATGCTCCCACATGCGCACATTCATGGCAGGGGCGATCAGCACCGGCTTGTCGGTCGCCAGAAGCGCCGTGGTGGCAAGATCGTTCGCCAGCCCCCCGGCCATGCGCGCCATGAGGTCGGCGGTGGCGGGCGCGACGACCAGCAGGTCGGCGTCGCGGGAAAGCTCGATATGCCCCATCTCCGCCTCGTCGGTGAGGTCGAAGAGATCGGTAAACACCTTTTCGCCCGTCAGGCTGGAGACGGAGAGCGGCGTGACGAATTCATGCGCCGCGCCGGTCATGATGGCGCGCACACCCGCCCCGCGCTCGCGCAGGCGGCGGATCAGCTCCAGGCATTTATAGGCCGCGATGCCTCCGCCGATGATCAGCAGAATGCGTTTGGCCTCGAGAGAACTCTTGTCCACGGTGAAACCCCGTATGGCCTGAGGGTGCTTTCGTCCCGAGAGAGGGACATATCACACTTCCATTGATGGTAATATAGGGTTCCACTGCCGCTATTTGTAGATCGAAATTATTGTTGGAAAGCGGCGTGTTTTTTCAGCCGCTAGAAAATCGCGACCGCCAGAAGGGCGATCAGCGCCCCGGCGATGAGCCAGAGGGCGGGATGGGTACGGGACTCGCTCTTGAGGGAGCCGGGGTGAACCTTCACGCCCTGATCGTCCACATTGTCGGCCAGCAGCCTCGTGGCCCGCTCCGCGCGTTCCAGTATGTCCGGCAGATTGGCGAGGACGCGGCCCATCTGCACCGCGCCGGCGGCGGCTTCCTCCAGCCGGTGTTCGGGCGTCGCCTGATCGGTGATCCATTCCTTCACCACAGGCTCGGCGCTCTCCCAGATATTGTGATCGGGGTCGAAATGCCGGGCGACGCCTTCCACCACCACCATGGTCTTTTGCAGCAGGATGAGTTCCGGCCGCGTCCGCATGTCGAATTGTTCGGTGACCTGGAAGAGCTGGGAGAGCAGGCGGCTCATCGAGAGTTCGCCGAGCGACTTGCCCCAGATCGGCTCGCCGATGGAGCGCAGCGCCTGCGCAAAGGCGTGGCGGCTCTTCGTGCGCGGCACATAGCCCGCCTCGAAATGCACGTCTGCGATACGCGGATAATCGCGCAGCAGGAAGCCCATCAGGATGTCGGCGAGGTAACGCCGTTCATGCGGTCCGATCCGGCCCATGATCCCGAAATCGACCGCCACCAATACGCCGTCCGCATCGACGAACAGGTTTCCCTGATGCATGTCGGCATGGAAGAACCCGTCGCGCAGCGCATGGGTCAGGAAGGATTGAATGACCTGGCGCCCCAGCGCCTTCATGTCATGGCCCGCGTCCACCAGCGCGTCGCGGTCCGAGGCCGGAATGCCGTCCACCCATTCGATGGTGAGCACACGCCGGGCGGTGCGCTCCCAGTCCACGGCGGGGACGCGGAAGCCGACATCGTTTGCCGTGTTCTGCGCCATCTCCGAAATCGCCGCCGCTTCGAGCCGGAAATCCATTTCCAGCCGCACGCTGTCGGCCAGCGTCTGCACCACCTCGACGGGGCGGAGCCGCCGCGCGGGCTTGTAGAAACGTTCGATTGTTTCGGCGGCCCAGAAGAAGCTGTCGAGATCGTCGACAAAGCGCGCTTCCACATTGGGACGCAGCACTTTCACCGCTACGTCGAGCCCCTGATCGGGCGCCGTTTCCTCGGCGGACACGTCCAACGCCTCGACGACCTCCTCCGCCCCGGCCGCAGGCGAGGCGTCGATGGGCTCGGCGATTTCTGCCGGTGTCTCATCCGCGCCGCCTTGCGGGTTTTCGGGCTCGGGCATGGTATGCGCGTGATGCACCTGTGCGATGGAGGCCGCGGCGATGGCCTCGGAGAAGCTCTCGTAAAGTTCGTCAACCGGCTTGCCGAGATCTTCCGCGATGATCCGGCGCGCCTCTTCGGCGGGGAAGGGCGGCAGCTTGTCCTGCAGGCTGGTGAGGTCGGCGGCGAGATCCGCGCCGATTACATCGGGGCGCGTGGCAAGGAACTGCCCGAGCTTGATATAGGAGGGGCCGAGATTGGCGAGCGCCACGGCGAGCCGCTCGCCCACGCTGCCTTCGATATGTTCGGGTTCTTCTTCCCAGGGCAGGCGGATTTTCGCCAGAGGCAGCAGCATCAGCAAAAGCTTCGGCATTTCGCGGCGCAGCTCGAGCGGAAACAGCGCGTCATGGCGCCCGAGTTCGCGCGCGGCCCTGGCGAGCCGGATGCTGTTGCTTATGGCGCGAAACATGGCGCGCGCCTTTCTCTAGAGCCGCCAGCCGGAATGGATCGCGGCGACCCCGCCGGTCAGGTTCCGGTAGCTGGCGCGCGCGAAACCGGCTTCTTCGATCATGCGCTTGAAGGTCTCCTGATCGGGGAAGCGGCGAATGCTTTCGACGAGATACTGGTAAGGGTCGCCGTCGCCGGTCACCCATTTGCCGATCCTGGGAATCGCTGCGAAGGAATAGCTGTCATAGACCTTGTCGAGCAGCGGCACCGGTACCTGCGAAAACTCGAGGCAGAGAAAGCGTCCGCCCGGCTTCAGCACGCGGCGCGCATCGGCCAGCGCCTTGTCGATATGGGTGACGTTGCGAATGCCGAAAGCGATCGTATAGGCATCGAAGCTGTTGTCGGGAAATGGCAGTTTCTCGGCATCGCCGCAGGCGAATTCGCATTTGTCGGCAAACGCCTTCGCCTCTGCGCGGTCCTGCCCCACCATCAGCATGTGTTCGTTGATGTCGCAAACCGTGACCGAGCATCCCTCGCCGCCGCGTTCCAGAAAGCGGAAGGCGATGTCGCCCGTGCCACCCGCCACGTCGATGAGGTGGAAGGGCCGGGCGGTGCGCGGCGGGTTCAGCATGTCGATCATGACCTGCTTCCAGGCGCGATGAAGCCCGCCCGACATGAGGTCGTTCATCAGGTCGTAGCGGCTCGCCACCTGCTCGAACACATTGTGAACGAGCCCGGCCTTGTCGTCCTCTGCGACGGTCTTGAATCCGAAATGTGTGGTCTTGCTGTCGGTCATACTCGCATCTGCACTTGCCCGCCCGGGCGATGGGTTGCGCGCACCATGGCTATGGCCGCGGACCATAGCGGAGCCGGGCGGAAACCGCTACTTTCCTGCGCTTCATGTTAACGGAACGCGTATGCCGGAACTGCCTGAAGTCGAAACCGTCCGCCGGGGCCTCGCCCCTGCCATGGAAGGCCGCGTCATTGCCCGTCTCACCCAGAGGCGGCCCGATCTGCGCTTTGCCTTGCCCGAGGGGTTCGCCGCGCGGCTGACGGGACGCCATGTCTCGCATCTGACGCGCCGGGCGAAATACATTCTCGTTCATCTCGACCCCCGCAAAGACGATCCCGCCGAAGTGCTGCTCATGCATCTGGGTATGTCGGGACGTTTCACCATTCTCCCGCCCGGTTCGGATGCCGCTTCGCCGGGCGTCTTTCACCACCCTGCGCCCGCCGAGCGAACGGAAGGGGCGGGCTTCGGCCCGCATGACCACATCGTTTTCGATATGGAAGACGGCACCCGCATTGTCTATTCCGACCATCGCCGTTTCGGCTACATGGATCTGATCGCGGAAGACGCATTGGAGGAAAGCCCGCATCTTGCCGCACTGGGACCGGAGCCGCTGGGCAACGAATTTTCCGCAAAAACCCTGTCGGAAAAACTGAAAGGCAAGCGCACGCCCATCAAATCCGCGCTGCTCGATCAACGCGTCGTGGCGGGTCTGGGCAATATATATGTCTGCGAGGCGCTCTTCCGTGCTGGCATCTCGCCGCGCCGCCTCGCCATGAATGTGGCGGGGCCCCAACGTAGCGAGAAGCTGGTGCGCACCATTCGCGATGTCCTCACCGAGGCGATTGCCGCAGGGGGATCCACGCTTCGCGACTATGCCCATACCGATGGCGAACTCGGTTATTTCCAGCACAGTTTTTCGGTCTATGACCGGGAAGGTGAAGTCTGTTCAAATCCGGGTTGCGGGGCTACGGTGAAGCGCATCGTCCAGTCCGGGCGATCCACTTTTTTCTGTCCGCGCTGCCAGAAATGACACGCAAGATAATGACACTTCGCCGGATGACCCGCCGCCTCACACATATCTTTGCTGCCCTGCTCGTCTCGATGCTTCTGGCTGCGCCCGGGAGTGCGCGGGCGGATGACGACGGCTTTCTGAGTGCAGTGGACGATATGCCGCTTATGCCGGGCCTGGCGGAAACGGGCGATGGCGGCATCGCCTTCGACAAGCCCACGGGCCGCATCGTGCGCGCCGTGGCAACGGGAGATGTGTCGGAGAAGGATGTACGCAGCTTCTACATCGGAACGCTGCCGCAGCTTGGCTGGGTGCGCGAAAAGAAGCTCGAACTGATCGGCGATCTCTTGGTCTTCCGCCGCGAACGGGAGCGGCTGGAAATCCAGATCGTGCCCGAAAGCGCCGCACACACCGAAGTCCGGTTCTCCATCGAACCCGATTGATCTTTGCAATACCCCATACGCTGAGGAGAAACTCACATGGCCTATCAGACCATTCTGGTCGAAAAGAAAGGTGCTGTCGGCGTCGTCACGCTGAACCGCCCCGAAGCGCTCAACGCGCTCAACCGGCAGCTGATGGACGAGATGACGGCCGCGCTCGATGCCTATGAGGCCGACGAGCATATCCATTGCATCGTGATCACCGGATCCGAAAAGGCCTTCGCCGCGGGCGCCGACATCAAGGAGATGCAGCCCAAATCCTACATGGATGTCTTCAAGGAAGATTTCATCACCGCCAACTGGGAACGCCCCACGCGCTGCCGCAAGCCGGTCATCGCGGCGGTGGCGGGCTATGCGCTGGGCGGTGGCTGCGAACTCGCCATGATGTGCGACTTCATCATCTGCGCCGACAATGCGAAATTCGGTCAGCCCGAGATCAAGCTCGGCGTGATGCCCGGCGCCGGCGGCACGCAGCGCCTCACCCGTTTCGTGGGAAAGTCCAAGGCGATGGAAATGTGCCTCACCGGCCGCCTGATGGATGCCGAGGAGGCGGAACGCTCAGGGCTCGTAAGCCGCGTCGTGCCGCTCGACAAGCTGCTGGACGAGGCGATGAAAGTGGCCGATACGGTGGCCTCCATGTCGCTCCCCATTGCGATGATGACCAAGGAATCCGTCAATCGCTCCTATGAGACGACGCTTTCTGAGGGTGTGCGTTTCGAGCGCCGCCTCTTTCACTCCATGTTCGCCACCGACGACCAGACTGAAGGCATGGCGGCCTTTGTGGAAAAACGCGAGCCGCATTTCCGCAACAGCTGAGCGGGCGATGCGACTTTTCGGCGGAAAATGGGCTTTTTTGCCCCATTTTCCCCGGTTGACGAGGGCCGGGCAGGCGCGTATAACCCCGGCTTCCTGAGACGGGTTCCGCTTTTTCGGGCGGCGTCCGCTTGATCGTATAAATGCGCCGGGTTGCGCGCCGGAAACGGCTGATCCCCGGCATGTCCGAAGGTTCTGGAAACATGGCGAATACCGCTTCCGCCAAAAAGGCGATCCGCGTGATCGAGGCGCGTACGGCCGTTAACAAGGCCCGTCGCAGCCGTGTGCGCGGCTTCATCCGCAAGGTTGAAGAAGCGATTGCGAGTGGCGACCGGCAGGCGGCGCAGAGCGCGCTGCAGGCGGCTCAGCCCGAGATCATGCGCGCTGCGCAGAAGGGCGTGATCCACAAGAACACGGCCTCCCGCAAGGTGTCGCGGTTCGCGCATCGGGTGAAGGCGCTCGGCTGAGACCGGTCGTCGCGCCCTGCCGGCTGAACGCCCGGCAGCGTCTGCGCGCAAATACTGAATAAGCACTTCCGGTACGCCGGACCGCGGCCTGCGAGACATCGTTTCGCAGGCCGTTTTGTGTCATGGATTCGTGTGCGTATTGTCACACTCTTCGTGTCGCAGATGCGGCAACGCGAAAACGACCGAAATGGTCCCGATTCAAGAAATGATTGTGCCACAGGGGTTTGTCGCAACGGTATGTGTTTGTTGCGCTCCGCAACCACTGCATGTTGGTGTCAAGAAGCGGTCGCGGCAGACGAAAGTTTTTTGACGAATCGGATTCTTTGGCTTGCCTCTCCGGGGGCCTCTCGGTATGTTTAATGACCTCGGAGGGCCCACATGAATACTGAATTTCGAGTGGTTTTTATAATAAAAAATCCTGGTTTTCAGTATTCGCGGACTCGGTCACGAGATAAATTATAGTATCCAGGCAGATAGCAGATCCCTGCGGGGCGCGGTTTTCAGGACAGCGCCGTCGGGAAGCTTGTATCCGGAACGTCTCCTTGAACCTCCGGCGGGGACCGGCGGTTGAGGAATACGCAGAAGGGTGAGGCGCGGGCTTTCCGGTTTCCGGGATCCTGTCGGTTCTGGAGCGGGGTGATGGCGCGACGTGCCTGAAGGGGATTCGATGTCGGAAGCGGGCGGCGGGAAAGAGGCGGTCCAGCCTGAGATTTTGCCTGATACAGATGCGGGATATGCCGGCGATGTGACGCCGGCGGAAGCCTGGCGGGTATTGACGGAAAATCCGCGGGCGCTGCTGATCGATGTGCGGACCAGGGCCGAATGGGCCTTTGTCGGCCTGACCGATCTTGCGCATCTCGGCAAACAGCCGGTTCTGATCGAATGGGTCTCCCAGCCGGATATGACACGCAACCCCGAATTCGAGAGTCATGCCGCCGAAGCCATTTCGGAGGCGGGCGGCGATGTGCCGGTTTTCTTCCTGTGCCGCTCGGGCGCGCGCAGCAAGGCGGCGGCCATCGCGATGACGGAGCGGGGCTTTGGCCTTTGCTACAACGTCGACAGCGGTTTTGAGGGCGATCTCGATGACGATCGCCACCGGGGACGGCGGAACGGCTGGAAGGTCGCCGGTCTTCCCTGGATGCAGAGCTAGCACACCGCGGAAGTGGGGTCGGTGCCGCCCGGCATCGGATCTGCGGAGTGTTTGGGGGTCGGGCCTTTTCGGTCCGGTTTTACAAGATGGGGCACCCGGTCGGGGGCTCCGGCGGTTGAGGCAGACATCGTGGCGAATGAAGCGGAAAACAGCCGGCAGTTCAAAGAAGCCGGCGGGCCTCGTGGGGACGGTGGCAAGGCGGAAGGCGGTGAAAAGGGGATGCGGCCAATGGATACGAATATGGGAACGATGGAGTCCGGTCCGGTTGTCCGCAACGTGACGGAGGCAAGCGAGCCCGCCGCGGCGGTGAATATGGACAGCACCGCGCTCGCCCAGCAATGGCATCGCATTCGCGCGCGTCTGAAAGCCGAAGTCGGATCCGCGACATTCGATAGCTGGTTCAAGCAGCTCGAACTGGTCGGCGTGAATAATGGTCGGGTGCTGCTGTCGGTGCCGAGCCGTTTTCAGCGCGACTGGATCGTTTCCAATCATGCCGACCGTCTGGCGAAGCTCTGGACGCAGGAAAATGTCGCACTCGGCCGCGTCGAAATTCTGACGGCGGGCAGCGCCGTTCCGGAAGCGGTGGCGCGCGCGCCCGAACCCGAAGCCGGCAATCATGCAGAAACAGTGCGCAACGAAGAAGCGCCTGCCGCGCAGGCATCCCCGGCGCCGGCTGCTCCCGCGGCGCCGACCGCCTCGCCCGGAAAACTGCAATTCGAGGTGCCGGCGGGCTTTGAGGATGCGGGCGTCGGTGCGCCGCTCGACCCGCGTTTCACCTTTGACGCCTTTGTTGTCGGCAAGTCGAACGAGCTGGCGCATGCCGCCGCGCGCCGCGTGGCCGAGGCGAGCGATGTGAGCTTCAACCCGCTCTTCCTTTATGGCGGCGTGGGACTGGGCAAAACGCATCTGATGCATGCGATCGCCTGGGAAATCCGCAACAAGCAGCCCGAGCGCAAGGTGCTGTATCTCTCCGCCGAAAAATTCATGTACCAGTTCGTGCGCGCGCTGCGTTTCAAGGACACCATGGCCTTCAAGCAGCAGTTCCGTTCGGTGGACGTGCTGATGATCGACGACGTGCAGTTCATCTCTGGCAAGGATTCCACGCAGGAAGAGTTCTTCCATACCTTCAATGCGCTGATCGACCACAACCGTCAGGTGATCATTTCCGCCGACCGCTCTCCTTCCGATCTGGAGGGGATCGAGGAGCGCATCCGCTCGCGGCTTGGCTGGGGTCTGGCGGCGGACATCCACCCGACCGATTACGAGCTGCGCCTCGGCATCCTGCAGGCCAAGGCCGAGGAGATGATCCAGCGCAACGGCCCGATCGAGATCCCGCAAAACGTGCTGGAGTTTCTCGCCAACCGGATCGTGTCCAATGTGCGCGAGCTGGAAGGTGCGCTGAAGCGCGTGGTCGCCTATGCCTCGCTGGTGGGTCGTCCCATCACGCTGGATATGGCGCAGGACGTGCTGCGCGACCTGTTGCGCTCCAACGACCGCAAGGTGACCATCGAGGAGATCCAGCGCCGCGTGGCGGAGTATTTCAATGTCCGCCTGTCGGACCTTCTCTCCGCCCGCAGGGCCCGCGCCGTCGCCCGGCCGCGCCAGATCGCCATGTATCTCTCCAAGCAGCTCACTACCCGCTCCCTGCCTGAAATCGGGCGCAAATTCGGGGGCCGCGACCACACCACCGTCATCCACGCGGTGCGCAAGGTGGAGGAACTCCGGCAGGTCGATTCCGGTCTTGAGGAGGATGTGGACCTGCTTCGGCGCATGCTGGAGGGCGGTCACAGCCCGAACTGATCGCAGGCGTCGAAAAGGCCAGCGCTTTCAGGCAGTTATAAAGCGCCTTCGGAGCCTCCGAAGGCGCTGAAATGCGTGCATCCCGTCAATCATCTGATATAATTGCGTTGCGAATTTCCGCGGAGTTCCGGCCTTGGCCGGAAATGCCGGTTTCGGGGCGCGGTAGGAGGCATTTCCACGCCTTCCAGCCTTGTCCGGCAGGGTCCTCCGGTTTCCCGTTCGCATGAGTTTCGGCAGGGGCCGCGGCGCAGCTGTGCCAGCGGCCCTTGGAGTCGATGAACGGCCAGGGCTGGGGGCGGCGAACCCGTCCCGCAACGGGCCGAATGAAAACGGAACGTCCGGCGCGACCGCATTTAGCGCGCCAGGCCATGGCCCGGGCAAGGGGCCGACAGAGGGGTCCGAAGAGACAGAATGAAGATCACAATTGAACGCGGCGCACTCCTCAAATCTCTCAATCACGTGCAGTCGGTGGTGGAGAGGCGCAACACCATTCCGATCCTTTCCAACGTCCTCATCAAGGCGGAAGACGGCCAGCTTTCCCTGACCGCGACCGATCTCGATATCGAGGTGGTGGAGGCGACCGACACCGATGTCGCACAGGCCGGCGCAACGACCGCGCCCGCTCATACGCTTTACGACATCGTGCGCAAATTGCCCGAAGGCGCGCAGGTCGAACTCGCCACCCAGGACGAAGGCCGGTTGCAGCTCACCGCGGGCCGCTCGCGCTTTGCACTTCAGGCGCTGCCGCAGGAAGATTTCCCGACCATGACGGCGGGCTCCCTGCCGCATCGTTTCGAGCTGCCTGCCGAGCATATGCGCCGTCTGATCGACAAGACGCGCTTTGCGATCTCGACCGAAGAGACGCGCTATTACCTGAACGGCATCTATCTGCATGCGGTCGAGGACGGCAAGACGCCCTCGCTGCGCGCCGTCGCAACGGATGGTCACCGTCTCGCCCAGGTCGACCACGACCTGCCGGATGGTGCCTCGGGCATGCCGGGTGTCATCGTGCCGCGCAAGACGGTGCTGGAACTGCAGAAGCTTCTGGAAGGCGATACCGGCAATGTCTCGATCGGCGTGTCGGAAACCAAGATCCGCTTCGAGTTCGGCGGCGTGGTGCTGACCTCCAAGCTTATCGACGGCACCTTCCCCGATTACGGCCGCGTGATCCCGGCCGACAACGACAAGATGATGGAAGTGGACGGCAAGAGTTTCGCCGAAGCGGTAGACCGCGTCTCCACCATCTCCACGGAAAAGTCGCGTGCGGTGAAGCTCAATCTGGAAGAGGGCCGTCTCACCCTTTCCGTCACCAATCCCGACAGCGGCAGCGCCACGGAAGAGATTTCCGTTTCCTACAGCGCCTCCCCGATCGAGATCGGTTTCAATGCGCGTTACCTGCTGGACATTACCGGCCAGCTCGACGGCGAACAGGCGGTCTTCGCCTTCGCCGATTCCGGATCGCCCACCCTGGTGAAGGACACCGAGGATGCGATGGCGATCTATGTGCTCATGCCCATGCGCGTGTAAGGCCATTTGCGCGCAGGGCCTGGCGCTGTCCAGGGGCAGATTGCGGGAGTAGTGATTGCACCGATCAGGCAGGATGCTTGCCATGTCTTCGACGGACCCGGCCCCGGCCGGGCCTGACGGGACGGTGCGTCCTGCGCCGGAAAGGCTGAGCCTGGCGCGTCTGATCGTGACCGACTTTCGCTCCTATGCGCGCGCCGAACTCGATCTCGATGCGAGCCCTGTCGCGCTCACCGGCGAAAACGGAGCGGGCAAGACGAACCTGCTGGAAGCCGTGTCGCTGCTGTCGCCCGGACGGGGATTGCGCGGTGCGGCCTATGCCGATCTCGCCCGCGCCGACGGCGCAGGCGGCTGGGCGGTCTCCGCGACGCTGCGTTTGCCCGATGGCGACGAGTTGCGCATCGGTACCGGCCAGGAGGCAGGTGCGGAAAAGTCCAACCGCTCGCGCATCGTGCGCATCGGCGGGGTGAATGCCGGGCCGTCCGCGCTGGCCGAATATGTCCGTATGGTCTGGCTGACGCCTGCCATGGACAGGCTCTTCGTCGAGGGCGCGAGCGAACGGCGAAAGTTTTTCGACCGGCTGGTCATGGGCTTCGACCCCTCCCACGGCACGCGCGCCAACGCCTATGAGCGCGCGCTGCGCGAACGGAACAGGCTGCTGGCCGACGAGATGTTCGACGATGCCTGGCTGACCGGCCTGGAAGAACAGATGGCCGAACACGGCGTGGCCATTGCCGCGGCCCGCGCCGAGATGCTGGCGCGCCTGCGTGGCGCGCTCGACGCGGCCAGCGAAGACGCTTTCCCCCGCGCGGAAATCGCGCTGGAGGGGGCGCTGGAAGATCAGGTGACGCGCGATCCGGCGGTCGATGTCGAAGACCGTTTCCGGGCGCTGCTGAAAGAGATGCGGAGCCGAGACGCCGGCGCGGGCCGCGCGCTGGACGGGCCGCATCGCACCGATCTTCTGGTGCGTCACGCGGCCAAGGATCGCGAGGCGCGGCTTTGCTCCACAGGCGAGCAGAAGGCGCTGCTTATCGGCATGGTGCTCGCCAATGCGCGCCTTCTGGCGGCGCGGGGGCACCAGCCGTTGCTGTTACTTGACGAGGTTGCCGCCCATCTCGACGAGGTGCGGCGCGCAGCCCTTTTTGATGAAATTGTTGGCCTGGGTCTCCAGGCTTTCATGACGGGCACCGACCCGTCCCTGTTCGAAGCGTTTGGATCGCGCGCGCAGCATATGCGTGTCGCGGGCGGGCGTATCCACGCTTGAAAGCGCAACGGACCGAAAGACAGAAAGACGAAATCATGAGCGATGTCGAACCGACAAGGCCCGAACGTAACGAAGAAGAATATGGCGCCGATGCCATCAAGGTCCTGAAGGGGCTCGATGCGGTGCGCAAGCGCCCGGGCATGTATATCGGCGACACGGATGATGGCTCGGGCCTGCATCATATGGTCTATGAGGTCGTGGACAACTCGATTGACGAAGCGCTGGCGGGCTGGTGCGACGCTGTGAAGGTGAAGCTCAACGCCGACGGATCCGTCTCGGTTTCGGATAATGGCCGCGGCATTCCCGTGGAGATGCACAAGGGCGAAGGCGTGTCCGCCGCCGAGGTCATCATGACCCAGCTCCACGCGGGCGGTAAGTTCGACCAGAATTCCTACAAGGTGTCCGGCGGTCTGCATGGCGTGGGTGTGTCGGTGGTGAACGCGCTTTCCGACTGGCTGCGTCTGCGTGTCTGGCGCAACGGCAAGGAACATCTCATCACCTTCAAGGACGGCGTGGCCGATGCGCCGCTCGCCGTCACGGGCGACGCCCCGAAGGGAGCGGATGGCGAACCGGTCACGGGCACCGAGATCACCTTCCATCCCTCTTCGGAAACCTTCACGAAGACCGAGTTCGATTTCCCGACGCTGGAACATCGCCTGCGCGAACTCGCCTTCCTCAATTCCGGCGTGCGCATCGAGCTGACCGACAACCGCCATGTCGAGGAAAAGAAGATCGACCTCTATTACGAGGGCGGCCTCAAGGCATTCGTGGAATTTCTGGACCGTACCAAATCGCCGCTCGTGCCGGCGCCGATCACCGTGCTGACCGAGCGCGAAGGCATCACCGTGGAAGCCGCGCTCTGGTGGAACGACAGCTATCACGAGAATGTTCTGTGTTTCACGAACAACATTCCGCAGCGCGACGGCGGCACGCATCTGGCGGGCTTCCGTGGCGCGCTCACCCGCGTGGTAAATGCCTATGCGAGCGAAAGCGGTATCGCCAAGCGCGAAAAGGTCACGATCAGCGGCGACGATGCGCGTGAAGGGCTGACCTGCGTCCTCTCGGTGAAGGTGCCCGATCCGAAATTCTCGTCCCAGACGAAAGACAAGCTCGTCTCCTCGGAAGTGCGTCCCGTGGTGGAAAGCGCGCTGAATGAAGCGCTGTCGACCTGGTTCGAAGAACACCCGAACGAAGCCAAGCAGATCGTCTCCAAGGTTGCCGAAGCCGCGGCCGCGCGCGAGGCCGCCCGCAAGGCCCGCGAACTGACGCGGCGCAAGGGCGCGCTGGATGTGTCGAGCCTGCCCGGCAAGCTCGCCGATTGTCAGGAGCGTGATCCGTCCAAGGCCGAACTCTTCATCGTCGAGGGTGACTCGGCCGGCGGTTCCGCCAAGCAGGCACGCGACCGCGCCAACCAGGCTGTGCTTCCCTTGCGCGGCAAGATCCTGAATGTGGAGCGGGCCCGCTTCGACAAGATGCTGTCCTCCAATGAAATCGGCACGCTCATCACCGCGCTGGGCACGGGCATCGGGCGCGACGACTTCAATATCGAGAAGCTGCGCTACCACAAGATCATCATCATGACGGACGCCGATGTGGACGGCGCGCATATTCGCACGCTGCTCCTCACCTTCTTCTACCGTCAGATGCCCGAGGTTATCGAGCGCGGTCACCTCTATATCGCGCAGCCGCCGCTCTACAAGGTCCGGCGCGGCACCTCGGAAACCTATCTCAAGAACGAGAAGGCGCTGGTCGACTTCCTGGTCCAGCAGGGTCTGACCGACATGGTGCTGACGCTTGCCAATGGCGACCAGCGCGCCGGACCGGATTTGCGCGAAATCGTGGAAAAGGCGCGTTCCATACGCACCATTCTTGATGGCCTGCCGACGAAATACAGCCACGATGTCGTGGAGCAGGCGGCGATTGCCGGTGCGCTCAATCCGGAAGCGATGCAAAGTCCGGAACAGGCGCAGGAGGCTGCCGCCTATGTCGCTCGCCGCCTCGACATGTTGTCCGAGGAGACTGAACGCGGCTGGACCGGCGAGCCGACGCCCGATGGCGGCCTCAAGTTTGCGCGTGAAGTACGCGGCGTGCGCGAGGAAGTGATGATCGACGGTCCGCTTATCTCAAGCGGTGAGGCGGGCCGACTTGCAAGTTTCACGGACCACCTGCAGGAAGTCTACAGCAAGGCGGCCACGCTGCGCATGAAGGATGGCGACCGTGACATTCGGTCTCCCTCGCAGCTCATCAAGGCGGTTATGGAGGCCGGGTCCAAGGGCAATACGGTGTCGCGCTATAAGGGTCTTGGCGAGATGAACCCGGAACAGCTCTGGGAAACCACGCTCGACAAGGAAGTGCGCTCGCTTTTGCAGGTAAAAATCCGCGAACTCGACGAGGCCGACGATCTCTTCGTGAAGCTGATGGGCGATGTGGTGGAACCGCGCCGCGACTTCATCCGCGAAAACGCGCTTTCGGTTGCCAATCTCGATGTGTGAGCCGTCTTTGGGGTGGCGCCACGCGGGCTCCAATCGTTAACAAGTCGTTAACCATCCTTCCCTAGTTTAAGAACGCGCGTTATCCTCTTGATTCACAAGCGTTCGGGCGGCAGGGCGGATGTTTTCACGCAGGAAGAGCCGGCAAGGCAAACGGCGTCCGCCGCGCGGGCAATGGGACGATGACGGCCCGCGCTTCGCGCTGCCCGGCCTGAAGCCTGTCCGCATGGGAATCGGCGTGAACGATAACGACACCGCTCTCGATGACGATGACGATGCCGCATGGGATGCCTTCTGGCGCGAGGAAGGCCGGGCGGCCAGGCCGCGCAAGCGGAAGGCGAGCGGCGCAAAAAAGAGCGCCGGTACGAAAAAATCCTCCGAGAAATCGGGGCGCAAAAGTTCGGCGGGTAAAAAGCCGGCCCGAAAGACCGCTTCCCGATTGTCTTCGTCCCGTTCTCCCGCGAAAAAGAAACCGGCGCGCAGCCGTACCAAGGCCGCTTCCGCACATGCCGCCACGCAAGGCCGCGTTGCCCGCGGTCGCGCGGCCTCGTCCGGACGTAGCTCCGCGTCGGGCCGGCGCGGAGGCAGCGGGCGCGGCGGTGGACGAGGCGGCGGAAACGGAAGGAGCTTCGTCGGCGCGCTTGCCTATTACATGGCCATCGCCGGCATCTGGGTCGGCATTCTGTTCGGCGGGGCGCTGCTCTATTTCGCGATGACGCTGCCCGATACGTCGGGCCTTTACGGTGTTGACCGTCCGCCCTCGCTGCAGATCGTCGCCGAAAACGGCGACGTGCTGAGCCATCGCGGCGGATTGGGCGGATCCTATATCGCGCTGAGCGACATGCCGCCCTATCTGCCCGAAGCGGTGATTGCCACGGAGGACCAGCGCTTCTACTGGCATTTCGGTATCGACCCCATCGGACTGGCCAGAGCTCTCGTCATCAATCTGCGTGCGGGCCATGTTGTGCAGGGCGGCTCGACCATCACCCAGCAGCTCGCCAAGAACATCTTCCTCACGCCCGACCGCACCATCAGCCGCAAGTTGCAGGAAATGATCCTCTCCGTCTGGCTGGAAATGCGTTTCACCAAGGAAGAGATACTGACGATGTATCTCAACCGAGTTTACCTCGGCGGCGGGGCCTATGGCGTGGGCGCGGCGTCCGAACGCTATTTCCAGAAGCCGGTGCGCGCACTCAATCTGCCGGAAGCGGCCATGCTGGCGGGCCTGCTGAAAGCGCCCTCGCGCTATTCGCCGACCAACGATATCGGCCTTGCGCGCGAACGCGCCGCAATTGTCCTGCATAACATGGTGGGCGCGGGCTACATCACGCAGGAAGAAGCGCGGCTTGCCGAAACCAACCCTGCCAGATTGCAGGGATACACCACGGCGAGTTCCATCAACTATTTCGTCGACTGGGCGGCGCAGAGCCTGTCGGACTATACAGGTCGTCCCGAGACCGACGCGACGGTGCACACCACCATCGATCCCGCCATGCAGCGCGCGGCGGATGCCGCTATCGCCAAGGTCTTCGCAACGGATGCGCCGGGCGCGAGCGTGTCTCAGGTGGCGCTTGTCGCCATGACGCCGCAAGGTGCCGTCCGCGCCATGGTGGGCGGGCGAAATTATGCGTTGAGCCAGTTCAACCGTGCCGTGCAGGCCGAGCGCCAGCCCGGTTCAGCCTTCAAACCCTTTGTCTATCTGACCGCCATGCAGCAGGGTTTCGTGCCCGACAGCGAGTTTACCGACAAACCGGTGACGTATGGCGGCTGGTCGCCCTCCAACTATGAAAACCGTTTCGACGGACGCATGACACTGCGCACGGCGCTCGCGAAATCCGTCAACACCATTGCGGTGCAGGTCGCTCAGCAATGCGGCATTCGTAATGTGATCGCAACGGCGCGCCGTCTCGGTATCCAGAGCGATTTGCCGTCCAATCTCTCGCTTGCGCTGGGCTCGGGCAGCGTCAATCTGCTGGAACTCACCTCCGCCTATGCCAGCTTCGCCAATGGCGGCTTCGGTGTCATTCCGCACGGCATCGAGGAAGTCGATACCGATACTGGTGATCGGCTTTACCGCCGCCAGGGCTCCGGCATGGGCCGCGTCATGGATGACAGAACGCTCGGCTCGATGAACAACATGATGCAGGCCGTCATGATCTATGGCACGGGCCATCGAAACGCGGCGATCGACGGTGTTCCGGCAGGCGGCAAGACCGGCACCAGCCAGGACAGCCGGGACGCATGGTTCGTCGGCTATACGAGCAATCTGGTAGTCGGCGTCTGGGTCGGCAACGACAATGGCTCTCCCATGAAGCATGTCACGGGCGGGACCATCCCGGCGAAGATCTGGCACGACTTCATGGTCCGTACACAAAATATCTCGAAGGCGGGACCGCTCCCCGGCACATGGGCTCCGCCCGCTGCTGAGTCTGCGCCGGCACAGCCGGAAGACAAGCCGCACAAATGGGAAGAACCCGGCTTCTTCGAACGGTTGTTCGGCAGCAGCGACGAGAAGGAAGAGCCCTGGTTTTCCCAATCGGCCAATGGCGGCGTGCAACGCGAAAGCCGACTGAAATCGGGCCATCCGGGTAGCTGGCGATAAGGGATCAGGCCCGGCCGCGTCGCGGTATCCATGCGATCGACGCCGCGCCCAGACCCATCAGCGCGATCATGGCCGCCATGGGCCATCCCGTTTCGCCAAGCGTGTGCCCGACGATAACGCCTGCAATCGCGCTCGCGGTCGATTGCAGGAAGCCGAACAAGGCCGAGGCCGTGCCGGCGATCTCCGGAAAGGGCGTCAGCGCGCCGGCAATGGCTTGCGGCATCGTCAGCCCGACCGATACGCCGTAAACCATCATGGCGCCGACAAGCAGATACCCCGTCCCGTCGATTGCGAGCGCAGCGATGGCAAGTGCGCCGCCTGTACCGGCGGCCGCCGCCCCAAGTTTCAGCGTTCGCTCGAGCCCGACCTCTTTCGACAGCTTCCCGGCCAGCAGCGTGCCCCCGATATATCCGCCGACGATCAGCGCGAAAGACGCGCCGAACCCGATAGGCGAAAAGCCATAGACTTTCTGCAGCACGAAGGACGCGCCGGAAATGTAGGAAAACATGCCGGCCATGCCGAGACAGGCGATGATGAGATAGCGCAGATAGACCGGGTTGGAGAGCAAACGCCGGTAATGGCCAAGGATCGCGACGGGTGCAACGCTCTGCCGGAAAGCGGGCGGCAGCGTTTCGGCAAGCCCGACAAGCGTGATGAGAGCAAGGACAGCGCCCGCCGCGCCCAGAAAGATGAAGATGGAGTGCCAGCCAAGCGCCGCCTGCACGACGCCCCCCAGCATGGGCGCAAGGGCGAGCGCCGCGCCCATCGCCGCGCTCATTCGTGCCAGCATCTGCGCGGCATCTTCGTTCGAATAGAGGTCGCGCACCACCGCGCGCGCCAGCACCACCGATGCCCCGCCCCCCATCGCCTGAGCCAGCCGGAGCGCGATGAGTTGATCGATGTCGGCGGCGAACGCGGCGCCGAGGCTCGCCACGATATAGAGGGCAAAGCCGCCCAGCAGAACGGGTTTTCGCCCGAACCGGTCGGCAAGCGGTCCATAGACGAGTTGCGAACAGGCCATGCCGATCAGAAAGGCGGAAAGCGTGAGTTGCGTTTCGCCGGTCGTCGCCCCGAAATCCCGCTCGATGGAGGGGAGCGAGGGAAGGTACATGTCGGTGGAAAGCGGGCCGACGGCGATCAATGCGGCGAGATAGGCGGTGAAGCTGTGCGCGCCCGGCTTTAGACGCATCGGCTCAGTTGCCGTCGCCGAATTCGCCGGCGAACACGCCGAGCGGTTCGGCGCCATAGCGATGAAGGCCCGGTCCGCTCGTTTCAAGCCAGCGCTTGGAGGTTTCGTAATTGGGGATCGCCTGGCGGACGAGCGCCCAGAAACGCGCACCGTGATTCATATGCCGTATATGTGCCACTTCATGCGCGGCGACATAATCGAGGACATGCGGCGGGGCCATGATGAGCCGCCAGGAAAAGGAAAGCGCCCGGCTGGGTGCGCATGAGCCCCAGCGCGTGGTGGTGTCGCGCACCGTAATGCGCGACGGCCGCACGTCGAACTGTTCCGCATGATAAAGCGCGCGTTCGTTCAGTTCCGCGCGCGCCTGCGCCTTCAACCAGTCGCCCACGCGTCGCTGCAGGAAGGACGTGGCACCCGTTGCGCGGATTTCGGGCAGGCCGCCCGTCTCTTCCGCATCGACGCGCCAGACCGGTCCGTAACGCCGCCGCATGACCGGATCGGACACATGGCGGATCAGATGATCCTCACCCTTGAAGGGAACGACCGCCCCGTCGACGAACGGGACGGGAGGCGGAACCTGACCGAGACGTTCGGCAATCCAGTCGCGCTGTTCGCGCGCGAAAGAAAGCGCCTGCGCGAGACTTCTTTTCGACGGTGCGGTCACCTGCACGGAACCGGCGGCAAGATCCACCCGCACGATGATGCGCCGCGCGCGCGGATTATGCCTGATCGCTACAGGCACATTGCGCCCGTTGATCTGCATGTAGTCGATATGAAGCGGAGCCGATTTCACCTGATACTACGTCCCGGCGTGTCGCTGGTTTACTCTGCGATTTGATGAGGATGCGGAAGCGGCGTTATACGCGTCCGGCGCCACGAATCAAGCAGAGCGAATCATGAATAGAATGCCACGTTTTCATCTTGCTTTCCCAGTCGATGATCTTGCCGCGGCACGTGCATTTTACGGAGGCGTTCTCGGATGTCCGGAAGGGCGCTCCGATACGCAATGGATCGACTTCGATTTGCATGGTCATCAGATCGTGGCGCATCTCGCACCGCGCAGCGTGGCGGAACGACGCGAAGCCGCGCATTGCAACGCCGTCGATGGCGACGACGTGCCCGTGCCGCATTTCGGTCTCATCCTGTCTTGGGAGGAGTGGCATGCTCTGGCGGAGCGGTTGAAACGGGCCGGTATCGGCTTCGTGATCGAGCCGCATATCCGCTTTGAAGGAAAGCCCGGTGAGCAAGCCACCATGTTCTTCCACGACCCCGCCGGGAATGCACTGGAATTCAAGGCATTCCGCGACGAGGCGCAGATTTTCGCAACCGTATGATCGCTCGGCGCGCATAAGCGCGCCGCTTATTTCCGTTCGGCGTGGAGGCTGGTGAAGGCGCGCACACGAGGCGCGATCTCATTGCGCCAGCGCGATCCGTTGAAAACGCCGTAATGGCCGACACCGGGTTGTTCCCAATGCGCTTTCATGGCGTCGGGAAGTTTCTTGGTCAGCTTGTGCGCAGCCTTGGTCTGGCCGACACCGGAAATATCGTCCTTCTCGCCTTCCACCGTCATCAGCGCCGTCTTGGTGATGGCTTCGGGGCGGACCTTGCGCCCGCGATGCATGAACTCGCCCTTGGGCAGCGCATGCTGAACGAAGACGGCATCGACGGTCTGAAGATAGAACTCCGCGGTCATGTCCATGACCGAGAGATATTCGTCGTAGAACTCGCGATGCTTTTCCGCGCTCTCGCCGTCGCCATCGACCATATGCTCGAAGAAATCCCAATGGGCGCTGACATGGCGGTCGAGATTCATGGCCATGAAGCCGGAGAGCTGCACGAAGCCGGGATAGACGAGGCGCATGGCGCCGGGGTGCGGAAAAGGCACCGACATCACGACATTGCGCTCATACCATTCTGTGCCGCGCTCCGTCGCAAGGCGGTTCACCTCCGTCGGGCTTTCACGCGTGTCGATGGGACCGCCCATCAACGTCATGGACAGGGGCACATGCGGATCGTCGTCGTCATGCATCACAGCCACTGCCGCGAAGACCGGCACCGCCGGCTGACAAACGGCCAGCGCATGAACGTCCGGGCCGAGCACATGAAAGATGTCGATCAGGTAGTCGATATAGTCGTCGAGGTCGAACCGGCCCTTGGACAAGGGCACCATGCGCGCATCCACCCAGTCGGTCACATAGACCTCGTAGTGGGGCAGCATGGTCTCGATGGTTCCGCGCAGGAGCGTCGCATAGTGACCCGACAGCGGCGCGACGATCAGCATCTTGGGCTGGATCGTGTTCTTCATCGCCTTTCGATCACGCTCGAAATGAACGAGCTTGCAGAACGGCTTTTCCCAGACCACGTGCTCTCGTACCGGCACGTTCTTGCCGTCGATAACGGTTTCATGCAGCCCGAAAGGCGGTTTGCCGTAGCGCCGCGTCGTACTTTCGAAGACGTCGATAGCGGCGGCCATCGTCTTGTTCATCTGCGTTTCGGCGAAGGGGTTCAGCGGATGCCTCAGCGCCCAGAGCCCCATTTCGGCCGCGGCCCGGTAGGGCGCGATGGTGGCGTGGTTCAATTCGTAGATGTGGTACAGCAAGTTTTCACCTCTCCGACGTTTCCGCCATTTCGGCCCTCGGCGGGCCCTGTTCTTCATGCTGCAGTGCAATATATCCCTAAAATAGGCGTCTGTGGCGCTATGTCCAAGCGCAATTTTTCCACGGCATGAGCCCAGAGACCAATTTTGCAGGCCTTTTGGGGGCAAAGTGCCGGAATATTCCCGAAACCGGGCACGGGCGGGAAGGGCTCCCGCCCGGCTCTATGGTTAACGGGCGGCGGCCCGGTTGGCCGCGCTCACCAGCGCCTTCAGCGAGGCGGTGATGATGTTGGGGTCGAGCCCCACGCCGAACAGATCGCCCGGGTGATCCGGGTCGCCGACCTCGATAAAGGCGGCGGCCTGCGCGTCCGAGCCGGATCCGAGCGAATGCTCGTCATACTGGCGCACCTGCAGGTTCACCGAGAGGGCATTCAGGGCGGCGTCGATCGGACCGTTTCCGAGCCCGGTCAGTTCCTCTTCCTTGCCATGCCGCTTCACGCGCATCTTCACGCCTTGTTTGCCGCCCTCGTCGAAGAGCGTATGGCCGACATATTCGAACGGCTCTTTCGCATTCAGATATTCTTCCTCGAAGATGCGCCAGATGTCGGCGGCGCGGACTTCCTGGCCGGTGAGGTCAGTATATTTCTGCACGGCGGAACTGAATTCCACCTGCAGCCGCCGCGGCATGGAAAGCCCGTATTCGGTCTCCAGCAGATATGAAATGCCGCCCTTGCCGGACTGGCTGTTCACCCGAATGATCGAGTCATAGGTGCGGCCCACATCGCGCGGATCGATCGGCAGATAGGGCACATCCCAGACCTGCTCCTCTTTCTTGCGCGCGCCGAGGCCCTTTTTGATCGCGTCCTGATGGGATCCGGAAAAGGCGGTGAACACCAAATCGCCCACATAAGGGTGGCGCGGATGGATCGGCAATTGCGTGCAATATTCCGCCGTGCGGGCGATCTCGTTGATCTGCGAAAAGTCGAGACCGGGATGCACGCCCTGGCTGTAGAGATTGAGAGCCAGCGTGACGAGGTCGACATTGCCCGTGCGCTCGCCATTGCCGAAGAGGCAGCCTTCCACGCGGTCCGCACCCGCCATCACGGCGAGTTCGGCAGCGGCCACCGCCGTGCCGCGATCGTTATGCGGATGGACCGAGAGGACGATGCCGTCGCGCCGCTCCAGGTTCCTGTGCATCCATTCGATCTGGTCGGCGTAGACATTGGGCGAGGCCATCTCCACCGTCGCCGGCAGGTTCACGATCACCTTGTTGTCGGATGATGCGTTCCAGATTTCCGTCACCGCATCGACGACCTCTTTGGCGAAGTCGAGTTCGGTGCCCGAAAAGACTTCCGGGCTGTACTGGAACGTCCAGTTCGTCTCGGGTTGGCCGGCGGCAAGTTCCTTGATCTGATACGCCGCCTCCGTCGCAATGGCTTTCACGCCCTGCTTGCCCTGGTTGAACACCACATCGCGGAAATTCGGCGCGGTCGCATTATAGACATGCACGATGGCATTCTTTGCGCCGCGCAGGGATTCCATGGTGCGGGCGATGAGCTCGGGACGCGCCTGCGTCAGCACCTCCACGCGCACATCGTCCGGGACCTTTCCCTGCTCGATCAGCTCACGGATGAAGTTGAAATCCGTATCGCTGGCCGACGGGAATCCCGCCTCGATCTCCTTGAAGCCGATCTTTACCAGCAGGTCGAACATGGCGCGTTTGCGCTCGGCATTCATCGGCTCGAAAAGCGCCTGATTGCCGTCCCGGAGGTCCGTGCTCATCCAGATGGGCGGCGTGGTGATCGTCTTGCTGGGCCATTGGCGATCGGACAATTCGACCGGCTTGAACGGCCTGTATTTTCGACTGGGGTCTTGCAACATGGTTCTTCTCGAGATTCAGCGGCCATTTCGCCGCGCATCCATCATGCAATGAAAAGCTTGCAAGAGGATTGCGCCGCGCTGGCGGCGATAAACGAACGGATGGACTGGATATGTCGGAGGGGGATGTTTTCTGCGCTCAAGCGCAGAGCAGCGCACGCGCAAGAAGGCCCGTCCGCAGAAGCGGAAGATCCTGGCCGAGAACAGCGATGTGGCGCGGTGCGTTCATGAGGCGAACATAGGCAGCGCGCAGCATCCGGTCAAGACGATGAATCAAATCATGCGTTGGCGGATGATCCTGCAAATAGGGTAGCAGGGCTGACCTGTTTGGCGGGGCCCCGCTTCAGTCCATCTTCGCTTTCATTGCCTTGGCCATCTCTTCCGGCGTGGCGCGGGTGCCGACGAAGAAGGTGAGGAATTTGTTGTCTGGGCTCATGAAGTAGATATAGGGCGTGTGTTCCATCGTATAGCCGCCTTCCGCACTGGGGTCCTTCACCTTGTCATATTGCGCGCGATAGGCCTTTGCGGCGGCTGCAATCTGTTCGGGCGTACCGGTCAGCCCGACGAGCCGGGGATCGAATTGCTGGATGTAGAGTTTTATCTGCTCCGGCGTGTCGCGTTCCGGGTCGATGGTGATGAATATCGGCTGCACCTTCTTGGCGTCATCGCCCAGCGCATCCATCGCAGCGGCCATCTTGGCAAGATCGGTGGGGCAGACATCGGGGCAATAGGTGAAGCCGAAATAGATCAGCAGGTATTTCCCGCCGAAGCTCTCCTGGGTGACGGTTTGCCCGTCCTGGTTCACGAGGGTGAAAGGCCCGCCGATCTGCGGGGTGCCGGTGGAGACCACGGGCTGGCCGTTGCCGCCGGTGGATACTTGTCCGCCCGAGAGGTGACCCGTGAGCCAGTAGCCGATGCCTGCGATGACGATGAGGGCGCCCAGCGTCAAAATCCATCCCATACGGCTCATCTCGATCCTCCTGTGAAAACCGGCTTGAAGTCTGGCCCTGCCGGATACCGGTGCCCTCGCGCTTGCGGACAAGCGGCGTGAATTGGGTATAATGCGAAAATAGTTTCGCATACCAGTCTCTGGGCAGCGATTAAATCCGCGCCCGGGACGGGTCGCTCACCGATGCAGCAGCTGACAGTCATGACGAACATCAAGCGTATTTCCGTTTCCGCCGCAATGCGCGTTTTTCGCGCGCTCCCCGCCGTACCCTCCGTCGCGCTCTGCGCTGGGCTGGCGGTCGCCGTTCTGCTTCCTGCAGCGCCTGCCGCCCATGCAGCTCCGCCCGGCGCCCCCAGTGCGATCATCAAGGATAACGATATGATCGAAGCCGCCCGAGGCGGCGACCTGGAGGAGCTTCAGCGTCAATTGAATATCGGCGCGTCGCCCAATGAGAGCGGCCGCGACCGTATTCCCGCCATTGTGGTCGCCGCGCAATACGGCCAGGCCAAGGCGATCCGGATGCTGCTGGATGCCGGGGCCGATCCCGATCGCCGCGCGCCTGACGGGGACACGGCTCTGTCCACCGTGGCGCGGAGCGGACGGGCCGATATCGCGCAGATGTTGCTGCAGAAGGGCGCCGATCCCGACCGCTACGGCCCGGACCGCGATGCGCCTTTGCTGATTGCGACGCGGGCCCATCATACCGATGTCGTGGTGGCGCTGATCCAGCATGGTGCCTACCTCGAAGAATCCGATGTCACCGGGCGCACGGCGCTGGATCTCGCCCGCGAGAACCATTTTTCCGACATTGTCGCCCTGCTGGAAGAGGCAGAATCCTGATCGCTACCTCGGTGCCGAATGGGAAGGGGCGGCGCTAGGGGTGAAATAGAGCTTTGGGCTCCCTATTTTAGAACTGTTATGAGTTCCACCAGAAAAACCTTCCGCCCCACCGGTTTTGCTCGCCGCCGCGCCGCGCGCGCGCAGGAGGAAGAGCGTGCCGGAACGGCAGGCTCCCCGCCTGAGCGGCCCTGGCACCACCTGCCGGACGGCACGTTCCGCAATCCCCCGGGATGCGAGAATCGGGGCGGAAAGCAGCGGCTCAAGCATGTCGGGCCCTATTTCCTCGAAATGATGAAGCTCGGCACGAAGAAGGTCGACGTACCGGAAGGGCATGTCGTGCCGCGGGGTGAAGCAGTCCGCGCGCTGGCCGAGCATGCGGAGAGCGATCATGACTTCCTGACCTGGGTCGGCCATGCCTGCTTCCTCATCCGCATGGGCGGCTACACTATTCTGACCGACCCCTACCTCACCACCTATGCGGGTCCGAAAGGCGTGGGGCCAAGACGGTTCGTGAAGGCGGGTGTTCCCGTCTCCGCCCTGCCACCCATCGATCTTCTGGTCATCAGCCACAACCACTACGACCACCTGGACGAACGCGCACTGGCCCAACTGCCGGGCAAGGACCGAATGACCGTGCTGGTGCCGCTGCGTCTCGGCGATTTCTTCCGCGAGCGCGGTTTCGCCAATGTCGTGGAGCTGGACTGGCATGAGTGTCACGAACTCGATGGTCTGGCCGTGACCGCGCTGCCCGTGGTGCATTGGTCGCGCCGCAGCGGCTGGGATACCAACCGCACGCTCTGGGCGGGATTTGCTTTCAAGACAGCAGGCCATCACCTGTTTTTCGGCGGCGACAGCGCCTATGGCCCGATTTTCGAGGAGCTGGGCGAAAAATACGGGCCCTTCGACACGGCGCTGCTCGGGATCGGCGCCTATGCCCCGCGGGAAATGATGCATGCCTCCCACGCCACGCCGGAAGAAGCCGTACGCATGGGTCGGGAACTGAAAGCCTCCCGCCTTGTCGGCATGCATTGGGGTACGGTGCTTCTCACCATCGAGCCCCCCTTCGAGCCCCCGGCCCGCTTCATGCTGGCCGGCACCAATGGCGGCTATGAGCGCGACGATCTCTGGATCATGCGCATCGGGGAAACACGCCTTCTGGCCGGCGACTGGCCCTCCAACCGCTGATCCTCCCGTCCTGGACAAGCGACCCTCTGGACCTGCCGCCTTCCCTGCGGCAGAAAGATCGTCAACGGAACGATTTGAAGGCCCGGATGACAGCTTGTCCGGGCCCCTATGGAGGACTTTATGGCGGACCGCAGCAGCATGAACTGGCTTCGCCGGACCTTTCTTTCCGGCGGCTTGCCCGATGCCGGCGACAGCGCGCGGATCCGCCTGCAAACGCTGGTTGTGTTGCGCTGGATGGCGGTTGCCGGGCAGCTTGTCGCCGTGCTGACCGTCAATCTGGTGCTGGGTTTCCCGCTGCCGCTCGGCCTTTGTCTGGCGGTGATCGCCGCTTCGGCATGGCTGAACGTCTTCCTCACCCTGCGCTATCGTAGCGTGATGCGTCTGCCGGACTGGCAGGCGGCGGTCTATTTCGCCATCGATCTGATGCAGCTTGCCGTGCTGCTTTTCCTTACCGGCGGATTGCAGAACCCCTTCGTGCTTCTTTTCATGGCACCGGTCACCATTTCGGCGACCACGCTGTCACTACGGTCCACGATAGCGCTCCTCCTGCTGGCGCTTGTCTATGTGACGGCACTGGCCACGGTGCATATGCCGCTGCCCTGGGTAAACGGCGAAACACTCGAGCTTCCCCGCCTCTACATCATCGGCATATGGACATCGCTCACCATCGGGCTGGCCTTCATGGCGGCCTATGCCTGGCGGGTCGCGCAGGAATCCCGGCATATGTCCGCCGCGCTGGCGGCAACGCAGGCGGTGCTGTCCCGCGCGCAGCGCCTTTCCGCGCTGGATGGACTTGCCGCGGCGGCGGCGCATGAACTCGGCACGCCGCTCGGGACCATCTCGCTCGTCTCGCACGAGCTGGAGCGTGGCGGGCAGAGCGACACGGAAATGAAGGAAGACCTTCGCCTCATAGCCAGCCAGGCCGAACGCTGCCGGGAAATCCTGTCGCGCCTTTCACGCCAGCCCAGTGCGGACGACATGATCTATTCGCGCCTGCCGCTTCATGCCCTGCTGGAGGAAGTCGTGCGGCCGCATAGCGACATGGATGTGGGCTTCCGGCTCGATGTGGAAAGCGACGAGGCCGATGGCGAGGAGCCCGACCTCTGGCGACGGCCGGAGGTCCTGTACGGATTGGGCAATTTCGTCGAGAACGCAGCCGATTTCGCCGAGAACGAGGTTGCCGTGACCGCGCGCTACTCGCGGGAAGAAATCGCGGTGGAAATTGTGGATGACGGCCCCGGTTTCGGTCCGGACGTGCTGGAGCGGCTGGGCGAGCCCTATGTCACGACACGGCCCCGGCGCAAGGGCGCACCTGCCGATCCGGAGCATTCGCATCAGGGGATGGGGCTCGGTTTCTTCATCGGCAAGACCCTGCTGGAGCGGACGGGCGCCACCGTCGATATCGGCAATCGAGAGGACGGCCCAAGAGGCGCGCGCGTCCATGTGGTCTGGCCCCGCCACCTCATCGAGGCGGACCCCGCCTTTCCCGAGCGCGCAGCAGGCGGTGAGTAAGGGAAAGCCCCAACTTGGCTTGGCGAAGCTGAAAGCCTACAGTCAGACCATCTGAATTGGAGATCCGAAGACGTGCCAGAGACTGAAGACAATGCACCCGGCGAGATGCCGTTTCTGCCCGAAGACAAGACGCTTCTGCTTGTCGACGACGACGTACCGTTTCTGAACCGTCTGGCCCGTGCCATGGAAACCCGCGGTTTTCAGGTCAGTACGGCTAATACGGTGAAAGAAGGCAAAGGCCTCGCCCGGACGATGAAGCCCGGATATGCCGTGGTGGATATGCGCCTGGAAGACGGCAATGGCCTCGATGTCGTGGAAGCGCTGGAAGAGGCCCGTCCCGAAGCTCGTATCGTGGTGCTGACGGGCTACGGGAATATCGCCACCGCCGTCACCGCGGTGAAGCTCGGCGCGGCGGACTATCTGTCCAAGCCGGCCGATGCCGACATGATCGAAGCCGCCCTTCTCGCCAAAGGGGCCGATCATGCCGATCCGCCCGAAAATCCCATGTCGGCCGACCGTGTGCGTTGGGAACATATCCAGCGTGTGTATGAGCTTTGCGACCGAAACGTCTCGGAGACGGCGCGCCGCCTCAACATGCATCGCCGCACGCTGCAGCGCATTCTCGCCAAGCGCGCGCCGAAGTAAATTCACGGGCTGGATTTTACAATTCTTCCGGATCGAGAAAGCGGTGCACCCGCCGCGCAGTGATGCGCGCGAAGTGCAGGGTCAGCTTCCTGCGTCGTGCTGCGGGTAGCGGATCATGCGGTGACTCCCGCAATATCTCCGCGCCGTAGCGGTCGGCGACGACGAGGCCCACTTCCTCCGGTAGCACCTCTTGTGGAAACTCCGGCGGGACGGCGAAATAGAAGCGGTCGCAGAATTCCAGATAGTCTTCCCATTTCGAATCCGCCCGGAAGTCGGCAAGGCTCGACTTGATCTCGAAGACATGAATCTCGTTCTTTGGGCCGAGCGCCATGATGTCGACGCGCCGTCCCGTCGCGAGCGGGATTTCCGTCGCCGCGACGAACCCCATCTGCGCAATGAGGCGGCTGCACCCGCGCTGCACCGCTGCCGCGGTCGGCGATTGCCGCCCGTCGAACAGCATGAAGGGATCGTCTTCGTTTTCCGGAATGTCTTCGTCTTTCGCCATGGCGATATCTTATGCGATCCCGGCCGCTTCCATCGCATGAACCAGCGCGGCGCGCCGGCGCATGCCCTCTCGCGGATGGCCGGAATGTCCCTCGATGGCAAGTGTGCAAAGCGCATTGGCGGCCATCGCCATGCGGATGCGCTTCATCGACACGTCCCGGTCTGCCCGGGCTTCATACCCACGCAGCACCGCCTCGCCCATCGGTCCGAAGTTTTCCAGATGCCGGAAATCCGTTTCGGGCAGCGACCAGCCGCTTTCCGCCAGGTCGACAAGGCCAAGCGCCCCCGGCCGCGCTCGCCCTGTTCCGAATGTCTTGTGCGTGCCCGTCTCGCCAAGGATGTTCGACAGGTTCAGGTCACCATGCGCGAAAACAAGCGGACCCGTCTCAAGCTCTGCCGCCCATGCCTCGGCCAGCCGTTCCGCCATGAGGCGCTCGTCGGGCTGGCCCATCCGGTGCGCGGCCAGGCCGATGGAACGGGCGACCGTATCGCCGAGCTTGAGGCCGGCTTCCTTCGCCAGCCGGGTCGTCATCTCGTGAAACTCCGCGATGGCGGCCCCGATCCGCTCGCCGATTGCATCGCGCGTCTGGACGGGAGCAAAGACGAGCCGCTCTGCGGCAAGCGGCGCGCCTTCATGCGCGCTTATGTGAAGCCATCCGGCATGGAGACTGCCGCCGCTTTCCAGATCGCAATGGCCAAGAAGGCGGGGCAATGAGAAATGCGTTCCCTGCAGGTCGGAAAGCGCTTCATAGGCGATCGCCTCGCGGCGGAAGATCGCTTCCCCCGATCCGAGACCCCCGCCCGTCCGGCGCACAAGTTTCAGAAGGCTCCCGTCGCCGAGCCGGTAGACGCTGCTCCACAAGCCCTCGGCCAGCAGCCGGGCCTCGCCCGGCGGGAGGTCCGGTATGTCGGGAAGGCCTGTCAGTCTTGAATCGATGTCCATGGGCGTCAGTCTAGTGAGCCCCGCCCGCCACGGCAAAAGAAGAGGCGGCACGCCATCTCTGGCGGCCGCCCATAGTGTTCCCTGATGACCCCGCCTTCTTGGTCGGACGGGTGCCGGCAGAACCGGGGCCTATTCGGCCGCGACACTCGCCGTCGGGTTCTTCTTCCCGAAATTCACGGTGCGGAGGAAAGAGATACCCGCCTCGGCGATGTCGTCGCCGACCATGCGGTCGTCCTCGTCTTTCAGCTCGTCCATGTCCACATAGGTGGCATAGAAGGCCTTGGTGCGGTCGGTGATGATGCCCGCCTTGAGCAGCGTCTTCACCAGAACGCGGAAGACGTTGGCCGCGTCCTTCATGCCTTCGCGGCGGTCTTCGTCCGTAACGGCTTCCAGCATCTCGGCCTGAACCTGCTGCCAGTCGAGACCGAAATCGGCATAGATGAGCTTCTTCTGTTCCGGGTTCACCAGATTGAAGAGCAGCGTCTGGAAGACGTTCGCGGCCCAGTCCTCGATGATGTCGCGCTCGTCCTGCGAAAGCTTCGGGATGGTGCGGTCTGCCCAGATCTTGCCGAACTTGTGGTGGAACGCTTCGTCCGTCATGGCGAGCTGGCAGAGCTTCACCAGCAGCGGGTCGCGTGCCGTGTTGAAGAACGTCGCGAAGGTGCCCATGGCAAGGCCTTCGACGAGAAGCTGCATGCCGACGATCTTTTTGTAGACTTCCTTGGCGTTGACCATCTCGGAGAGGAGGTTCGCCAGCGTCTCGCCGCAGGGAAGCGGCTTGCCGAAGCGCGCCTGCACATATTTCGCGAACGCCGTCACATGGCGGGCCTCTTCACGGGCCTGATTGGCGGCATATTCCTGTGCGCCGGGATCGAGCAGGATGTGGCAGAGCGAGGCGGAGAGGTTCATCGCCCCCTGCTCGCCATGCAGGATCGCGGACATCATCCAGCGCGCCGTCTCGTTGACGAAACGCACCTTCTCCTTTTCCGACAGCGCTTCGAAGCAGGGGAGCTTCAGCTCCGGCACCAGCTCCGGATCGATCATCATCTCGTTTTCCTGATCGAAGGGCTCGGTGAAGTCGATATAGCGCGGATCCACCGGATCCCAGAAATGGTCGTGGGTCGCGGAGATGATCTTGTCGAAAGCGCTGGAGCGACGATTGTAGCGCTCCGTGTCCATCATGGCCTGGAAGTCGTCGGGCGAGACGGCGTCATAGGCATTGTCTTTGGTGATCTGGCGGACGTCGGTCATTGCGTTGTCACTCCTGTGCATCCAAGTAGTAAGGCGTTGTTCGGCCGGTTCCGCATTCCCTCGCCGGCTAAATCTCACAATCGGAGTGTGGGTATTTGTGCGCCGCACACACAACACAAAAATGACGGGTGCGTCATTTTGCGCAGGATGAGGCGCTGGACCGGACCGCGGGCAGGTGCCCCTCGACAAAAAGGGGTAACTTCTGTATCTGTCGCGGCCCTTTAGCCTCCGGAACCCCCGGAAATCCTTGGAATGTATTGCTGTGACCGAGGGGATGCCCCCGTCCGGTCAGACGGATACGAGGTGATTTCATGTTCATTGGTCTCGACTTCGGGACGACCAACAGCGCGCTGGCGGTTGCGTCTCCGCAAGGCCCTGCGCGGCTCGTCCCGGTTCAACATGAGGGGGCTGAGTTCGATACCTTTCGCTCGATCCTCTATTTCGACAATGAAGAACGCGAGGAGAGCGGTCGGCTTCACGCCTTTGCCGGGCCAGCCGCGATGGATGCCTATCTGGATCGGGGAGGCGACGGCCGCCTCATTCAGTCGGTGAAATCCTATCTCGCCAATCCGAATTTCACCGCGACCAATATTTTCGGCACGCGCTACACGCTTGAAAATCTCATTGGCTTCATTGTCACGCGGCTGATCGAGGCGACCGCAGAAACCGATACGCTGAACGAGGCCATGCGGTCGGGTCCGGTCGTGGTCGGACGGCCCGCGCGCTTCGTCCGCAACAGCCTTGGCGTACCCGACGAGGGTCACGACCGGCTCGCTGTGAAGCGGCTGGGCGAGGCGTTGCGGGGCATCGGGATTCCCGACGTGCATTTCGAATTCGAGCCGGTGGCCGCTGCCCATGCCTATGAGGCCTCGCTGGATCGCGACGAACTGGTCCTCATCGGCGATTTCGGTGGTGGCACCAGCGATTTCTGCCTGCTGCATGTCGGCCCCGGCACGCGCGGGCTCAGGCAGCGCGGCGAGACGATTATCGGTGTTTCCGGCGTCGGGCTTGCCGGCGACGCTTTCGATGCACGCTTGATCGAGCATTGCGTCGCCCCGCGTCTTGGCAAAGGCACTTCTTATGAAAGCGGCGGCAAGACGCTGCCGGTCCCGTCATGGCCCTATGACACGATGAAGCGCTGGCACGAGCTGAGCCTCATCAACACCGGCAAGACACGTCGCATGCTCGCGGAAATCGGCCGTACGGCGGAGGCCGCCGACCAGGTGGCGGCCCTCGCCAACCTCATCGAGGAAGAGCAGGGCTTTGCATTGAGCCGGGCCGTGGAGGCGACCAAGATCGACCTTTCGGCGGGAGACCGGGCGAATTTCCACTTCGATGCTGCCCCGATCCGCATCGATGCGGAAGTGACGCGATCCGATTTCGAGGCATGGATTGCGCCGGAGCTCGGCGCCATTGCCGAATGCGTCGACGGGCTGCTCGAGGAAACGGGGACGGCGCCTTCCCGCGTGGACCGTGTCTTCCTGACCGGCGGCTCCTCCTTCATCCCGGCCGTCCGCCAGCTCTTTGCGGACCGCTTCGGAGGGGGGAAGCTGGCAAGCAGCGGCGAACTTACCTCGGTTGCCACCGGTCTCGCACTGGCGGCACGGCAGCGTTTTCTCGACTGACAAAACAGCACGCGCCGGAGCGGGCGGCTCTTTCTCGAGCAAACAAAAAACGGCCCGCCGAAGCGGGCCGTTTAAGGATCGAACTGACGGTCGGCTGGAGGGAGTAGCCGTCCCGCCTACGCAACAAGCAGACGAATCTTACTCGGCTGCGGAAATCGTCACGTCTTTCAGCGCATCGGAATTGGCGCCGAAATTGATCGTCTGCAGGAAGCGAATGCCTTCTTCGGCGATGTCGTCGCCGACCATGCGCTCGCCTTCGTCCTTGAGCTCGTCCATGTCCACATAGGTGGCATAGAAGGCCTTGGTGCGGTCGGTGATAATTCCGGCCTTGAGTAGCGTCTTGATCAGCACGCGGAAAATATTCGTGCCTTCCTTCATGTGCTCGCGGCGGTCGTCATCGGTGAAGGCTTCCAGCATCTCCGCCTGGACCTGCTGCCAGTCGAGGCCGAACTCGGCATAGATCACCTGCTTCTGTTCCGGGTTCACCAGGTTGAACAGCAGGGTCTGGAAGCATTCCGCCGCCCAGTCTTCGATGATGTTCTGCTCATCTTCGCTGAGGTTCGGAATGGTGCGGTCGGCCCAGATCTTGCCGAACTTGTGGTGGAACGCTTCGTCGGTCATGACGAGCTGGGTGAGCTTCACCAGAAGCGGATCGTTGGAATTGGCATAGAGCGTCGCGAAGGCGCCCATGGCGAGGCCTTCGACCAGCATCTGCATGCCGACAATCTTCTTGTAGACCTCCGGCGCATTCACGATGTCGGTCAGCAGGCCGCCCAGCGTGGAGCCGACCGGAAGCGGCTTGCCCCAGCGGGCCTGGATGTATTTCGCGAAGGCCGTCACATGGCGCGCTTCTTCGCGCGTCTGGTTGGCGGCATATTCCTGCGCGCCCGGATCCTTCAGGATGTGGCAGAGGCTGGCGGACAGCGCGAGCGCGCCGGCTTCGCCATGCAGGATGGAGGAGAGCATCCAGCGCGCGCTCTGATTGGCGAACTTCACGCGCTGCGCCTCGGAGAGGGCTTCGAAGCAGGGCAGCTTGAGTTCCGGCATAAGCTCTTCCGGCATCACCATCTGCGTGTCGAGGTCGAAGCCTTCCGTGAAGTCGATGTACTTCACGTCGAGGGGATCCCAGAAATGGTCGTGCGTGGCGGAAATGATCTTGTCGAACGCCGTGGAACGGGCGCCATAGCGATCGACTTCCATCATCGCGGGGAAATCTTCGGGCGCTACGGCATCGTAGGCGTCGTCTTTCGTAATCTGCCGGATTTCGGTCATGGATCCCTCCAATGGTCGGCGCGGCACCAGGGAGGCCGCATCCGCATAAAAACGAATCCGCCGCCTTTCCGGCGCCGGACTTACAACTTTGTTGCTAGTAAGAATAAGTGCGAAAGCGGCCGGGTCAAGGTCAAAATGACGCACCCGTCATGTTTATTCGGGCCGACGGGATGAAATTCTGGAGTCGAAAGCTTGGCTTTTACAAAAATGCTTTAGCTGTGCTAATAAGAATGCGTGCAAACGCTCCGCAAAATGACCGGGAGGCGGTCATGGAGGAAAAGAGAGCGGGCATCCAAGGGAGGGGAAATCCCCTGAGATCGACGGTTATGACGTTGCCGCACCGGCACCGATCCGGTCCGGGGACGTGTGTGACCGTTCGGGAGGGGGGCTTTCATGATCCGTCCGCGAGACGGCATATCCCCGACAAGTTGAAGTGGCCGTCGAGCCGTACCAGGGATGACGGTTTTCTCTGATTGAGGAAACCGGATCCATTCCGCGGCGACCGGCAGTACGCAGATGAAGCGCCGCGCCCCGAAGAATGAGGGCCGGGCTTGGGGAACGGGTAGAGTCTAATGATTAAGTTTCTTGAGAATCTTGTCTTTCGCCTTCGTGCCGTAATCTTGCTTGCGTTGCTCGTCGCCACGGCAGTCGCGGGGTATTACGCGATGAACCTGCGCATGACCGCGGGCTTCGACAAGCAATTGCCGCTCGGTCACGAATACATCCAGACCTTTGAGCAATATCGCGATCAGCTCTTCGGGTCGAACCGCATCATCGTGACGCTCGAGCCGACTGAAGGCACCATCTGGACGAAGAAGTTTTTCAAGGTCTACAAGGACCTGACCGACGATATCTTCTTCCTGCCCGGCGTCGCGCGTCAGACAGTGACCTCGCTCTGGACGCCCAACACCCGCTACATCGAAATCACCGAATACGGCATCAGCGCGGACGACGTCATCTCCGGCAAGGTGACGGCGGATACGATGACGCAGGATGCCCTCAAAAAGGTGCGGAGCAACGTCATTCGCGGCGGCTTCGTCGGCAAGCTCGTCTCCGACGATTTCAGGTCGGGTATGGTGGTCGCAGAGCTGCAGGACTACGACCCTTCGACCGGCAAGAAGCTCGACTATTTCGATCTGGCTGCGAAGCTCGAAAAGCAAATCCGGCAGAAATACGAGAACGACGACTTCAAAGTCAGGATCATCGGCTTTGCGAAGATGATCGGCGATATCGCCGACGGCGCGGAATCGGTCGTTAAGTTCTTCGTCATCGCGTTCCTTCTCACCGCCCTGTCGGTCTATCTCTATTCGCAGTCGATCCAGCTCACGACAGTCACGCTCTTTGCCTCGCTCACATCGGTGGTATGGCAATTCGGCTTGCTGGAAGTGCTCGGATACGGGCTCGACCCATTGGCTGTGCTGGTTCCATTCCTGGTTTTTGCCATCGGCGTCAGTCACGGCATTCAGCAGATCAATCTGATCACGGCGGAACTCGCAGGAGGCGCAACGGCGGAAGAAGCTGCGCGGTCGAGCTTTTCGGGTCTTTTGATCCCGGGATCCATGGCGCTGATCACCGACCTTGTGGGCTTCGGGACGCTCTATCTGATCCCCGTTCCGATGATCCGCGAACTCGCCATCACCGCCTCTATCGGTGTGGCGCTCAAGATCATCACCAACCTTGTCATGCTGCCCCTCTTGGTCAGCTATTTCCGCTTCCCTGACAATTTCACGCACCGCATTCAGAAGGCGCGTGAAACCAGGCTCAAACTCATGCGTGTGATCGGCAAGGTGGCGCAGCCCAAAGTCTCGATCATTATTCTGTGTTCCTCGTCGGTGCTTCTGGGCTATGCGGTTTACAAGGGCAGTCAGCGCCATATCGGCGCGCTGCATGCCGGCGCCCCCGAACTTCGGGCGGATGCGCGTTATAATGTGGACAGCCGGGCTATCGCAGATCAGTACGCGCTGGGGCTCAACGTGCTTACCGTGGTGGTCGAAACGCCCCCCGACGGGTGTGTGAGTTACCCGGTGATGGAGTTCCTGAACCGTTTCTCCTGGGCCATGCAGAACGTGCCGGGCGTAACGGCGGTCGGCTCGCTCCCCTTCGCGATCAAGGGGTCGGCCGCGGGCTGGAACGAAGGCAACCTGAAATGGAAGGACATTCCGCGTGACCGCGCGGCCCTTGCCCAGGCGGCCAACACCGTTCCGAATGCCAGTGCGCTCTTCAATCAGGAGTGCACGGTTATGCCCCACATGATCTATCTGAAGGATAGCAAGGCGACGACCATTCACAGGGTCGTGGCCGCTGTGAAGGACTGGCGCGCCAAACATCATATGGACGGCGTCGAACTGCGTCTGGCTTCCGGCAATATGGGCGTCCAGGCGGCTGTGAACGAGGAAGTGGAGGAGACCGAGCTTCCGATGATGATGTGGGTCTATGCCGCCATTATCGCACTCGTCACGCTGACCTATCGTGATTGGCGAGCCGTCATCGCATGCTGCGTGCCGCTCACCTTTGCGACGTTCTTCGGCTACTGGTTCATGCAGGTCCTGGAGATCGGCCTGACCGTGGCGACCCTGCCGGTGATGGTGCTGGCGGTGGGTATCGGCGTGGACTACGCCTTCTACATCTACAACCGCATCCAGTTCCATCTGGCCGAGGGGCTGAACATGACCGATAGCTTCCAGCGTGCGCTGGAGGAGACCGGCATGGCCGTCTTCTTCACCGCGCTTACCCTGGCGATCGGTGTGTCCACCTGGGCGTTCTCGGACCTCAAGTTCCAGGCGGATATGGGCCTGCTTCTCGCCTTCATGTTCATGATCAACATGGTGATGGCGATTGCACTCCTGCCTTCGCTGGCTGTGGTGCTGGATCTGATATTGCCGCGTGGCCGGGCCGTTCAAAAAAAGAAGAACATTATGGCTCACTAACCACGACCATGCGTCAATTTGGGCCGCTGCCGGATTTTCGGTGGCGGCCTTTTCTTTTGTGAAACGGCGCGAGCCGCGCTAGATTGCCCCGCAAAATCTAGGAAGGCCGCGCCTCAAGGCGGTCACGCCAGCAGGGGAAGACATAGATGTTCGAGAAAATCCGCAATGCTCTTCAAAAGGGTCTGACGACAACCGGGAACGTGCCCATGAGCCCGGAAGCCAAGCAACTGGCGGCGGCAGCCCTGCTCGTCGAGGCCGGGAACCGGGACCGCGAGTTCACGGACGGCGAACGCGAGGCGGTCAAGCGGGCCATTACCGAACATTTCACGCTCAATGCCGATGAGGCCGCCGATCTCCTGAAGGTCGCCGAGGAGCGCGCCAAGGTCGGTATGGGCGAATACATCTTCACCAAGGCGGTTCAGGAAGGCTTCAATCCGGAAGAGCGCGGCCAGGTCGTCGAGATGCTCTGGGAAGTCGCATTGTCCGACGGCACGCTGCACCGGATGGAAACCGTGATGATCGAGACGCTTGCCAAGGAAGTGGGGTTGAGCGCGAGCGAATGCGCCTCTGCCAAGGAACGCGCCGCCGCGAGGCTTGGCCACTAAGGCAAGGGATACGGCAATCAAAAAGGGCGCGGAGAGAAATCTTTCCGCGCCCTTTTCTTTGTACCTGGATGGCCTCCCGGCGGTCAGGCGGCAGGCGTGAAGCGCACCGGCATTTCCTTGATCCCGGAAATGAAGTTGGACCGCAGCCGCCGTACCGGCCCGTCGACCTCGATATCGGGGAAACGCGTCAGCAGCTCCTCGAACAGCACCTTGAGCTGCAATTCCGCAAGCCGCGAGCCGAGGCAGAAATGCTGCCCCGCCCCGAAGCCGAGCTGGGTTGGCGCATCGCCCCTCGCATAGCGCGCGACGTCGAACGTGTAGGGATCCTTCCACTTCGTCTCGTCGCGATTGGCGGAGCAGTACCACATCACGACCTTGTCCCCGGCCTTGATCTCTTTGTCGCCGAGTTCGACATCCTGTGTCGCTGTCCGCCGCATATGCAGGACCGGGCTGACCCAGCGCACGATTTCCTGAACCGCGCTCGGAATGAGCGAGGGATCGTCGAGGAGCTTTTGGCGTTCCTCGGGAAACTGCGAAAGCGCCTGCAGCCCGCCGGAAATCGAATTGCGCGTGGTTTCGTTGCCCGCCACCACCAAAAGGATGAAGGTGCCGATATAGGTGGGGAAGGTCATGGCCTCGCCATCGACCTTCGAATGCGCGAGCATGGAAATGAGGTCTTCGCCGGGGTTTTTGAGGCGTTCTTCCCAAAGGCCCGCGGCATAGCCGGCCATCTCCCCCACGCATTGGCGCATATACTCATCGGAGACGCGCAGCTCCGGGTCGTCCTCGCCGACGGTCGTATTGGACCATTCGAAAAGTTTGGGCCCGTCGCTTGGCGGGACGCCGAACAGTTCCGCCAGCACCTCGATGGGAAGCGCCGCAGCCACGGATGAGACGAATTCCGTCTGGCCTGTCGCGGGCATCTGGTCGAGAAGGCGCGTCACGCGGGCGCGGATACGCTCTTCCATATTGGAGATGCGCCGCGGCACGAAGCCCGGTGTGACCATGCGCCGATAGGCATTATGCGTCGGCGGGTCCATCGAGATCATGCTGGCGTCGGTATCGTTCTCGTCGATTTCGTTTTCATTGAAGATCCGGTGTCCGCCCATATCCTTGGCGGATGAAAAGATCTTCGGGTTCTTCGAAATCGTTTCGATATCGTCATAGCGGGTGACGGCCCAGAAGCCCGAGCTGTCGGCTTCCGGGTTCCAGTAGACCGGCTCTTCCGCCCGCAAGGCGCGAAAGATGTCGTGAAAATCATCCGTCAGATAGAGGTCGGGGTTCTTGAGGTCGGGTTTGCCGTCGAGATCGACGGCCTCCGCTTGAGGTCGCAGCATGATGGGTCTCCTCCCAGTGACCTTTTCTTTTAGGAGAAGACTAGGCCTGCGGGGGCCTGCCGCTCAAGAACAGCCTGCCGGGCCGCGTTATCGCAGCGAGAACCCTACGGCAGCTTCGAGTTCTTCCAGTGCCTGTTCGGCATTGAGCACCTTGATGGTGGTCATCCCGAGGGCGCGGGCCGGTTTCAGGTTGATGCCGAGATCGTCCAGATAGACGGATTTCGCAGGATCGACGCCGAGAGCCTCGCAGGCCATCTCATAGATGCGCGGGTCGGGCTTACGAATGCCGACCTTCGAGCTTTCGATCACATGATCGAAAAGCGACATGACCTCCGCCACGGCGGCGGCCTTTTCATGCGAGCGCGCCATGCCGGCGCCTTCGCCGGCCGAGACGTTATTGGTGATGCAGCCGACTTTCGCGCGCTCTTTGCAGCGCGTGAGGGCGGTCACCATTTCGGGGCGAATATCGCCCGAGAGCAGCGAAACGACGTCGCGGCCCGTCACGTCATGCCCCCTGGCCTGTGCTTCTTCGAGGAAGAGTTTGTCGAACTCGTCGAGCGAAATTTCATTCCGTTCGAACAGGGCCCAGGCATTGGTGTCGGGGTTGGTCGCATTGATGGAACGGATGAAATCGGCGGGCAAGCCCCGCTCGCGCTCATAGCGATTGAAGGCTTCGAACGGGCTGGAGGTCAGCACGCCGCCGAAATCCCAGATAACAGCTTCGATCATGTGATGTCCGGATGAAAAGGCGAATGTCGGTGGCCGGACACTACACGGTTGCACCCCGTCCTGCCACGGGGCGGAATAAAATGACTTGAAAAATATGATGATCGGTCTACATATTATTCATGAGCAAAAACCATGAAAACCCATCGCCCCGGCATGCCAAGGGAGAAGACACCCGCAAGAAGCTGGTAGAGGCTGCACTGGGGTCGTTTCAGGCCCAGGGATATCGCGGCACGGGCCTCTCCCAATTGCTGAACGAAAGCGGATTCCCGCGCGGCTCTCTCTATTTCCACTTTCCCGACGGCAAGGAGCAACTGGGCGTTGCCGCCATGCAGCTCGCCAGGGGGGAGATCGGCGCAGGGATCGATACCGCATTCGAGGTGGCGAAAAATCCGACCGAAGCGCTCAGGCTCATCGCCGACGGCTTCGCGGCGGAACTTGAGACATCGGGCTTTGCCCGCGGTTGCCCGGTGACGACGGTCGCGCTGGAAGCAGGGGACGACACGCCCGGTTTGAGAGACGCCTGCGCGCAGACATATGACGACTGGATCGAGCGCCTGACTGCGCATTTGAAGGCTGCCGGCATGGGGGCCGCCCGGGCTGGGCGCCTTGCCACATTCGCACTATCCGCCATTGAGGGAGCGTTGATTCTTGCGCGCTCCCGTCGTTCCACCGCGCCGCTCTACGAGGCGGTCGACGAGCTTTCGCTATTACTTAAATAAGGGAGGATGTCGTGAGCAAAACGATCTTCATGACAGGTGTGTCCGGCCTGATCGGCCGTTGGACGGCGGTGCGCCTGACGGCGGACGGTCACAAGGTCATTGCGCTTTTGAGGAATGGGGAAGCCCGTGCGCCAATGCTGTCCTCCTGGGTAGCAGGACATGGGGGAGACCCGGAAAGACTGGAGTTCGTGGAAGGGGATCTCGCCGAGGACGATCTCGGCCTCTCCCTGCAAGACCGCCAGCGCCTCATGCAAGCCAATGCGATCTATCATCTCGGCGCTCGCATGGATTGGGGGGTAGATGTTGAAGCCTTCCACCGCGTGAATGTGCGGGCAACGGAACATCTGCTCGCTATGTCGCGTGAAATGCCCGGCTTTGAGCGCTTCGTGCATATTTCTGGTTACCTCATCACGGCGGCGGCCTTCTGGCGGCAGATCGGCTTCGATCGGGAGAAGCTCGTCACGGATAAACGTGCGGCGCGCAAGGCATTTGCAGCCATGACGAAACACGCCACCACCTATGAAATTTCCAAGATCGAGGCCGATATCCTGGTACGCCGTGCGCGCCGCGATGGCGTTCCGACCGTTATCGTGAACCCCTCCACCGTGATCGGCGCGTCCGGCACGGGGGAAGCGCACCAGATGTTCGGCCTTGAAGGGTTGATCGACGGCGTTGGGGCCGGAACTCTTCCCGCGGTGCCGGGAAAGCCCGGCGACTGGCTGCCTCTTGTGCCGGTGGACTATCTCGCGGCACTTTTGGCGCGCGGGCCGTGGCTCGATTGGGCGGCGGGTACTGATTTCACCGTGCTGCACAATGGGTCGCCGGACCTGAAACGCCTGATCGGGATCATTGCCGAGGAGTTGGGGCGCAAGGCACCCTCGAACTACGTGCCGGTCTGGGTTTTGAGGCCTCTTCTCAAGGCCGGGCTGGAGCGCCGAAGCGGTCTGCCGGCCAAGGCGCTAGCCTTCATCAATGACTATCGTTTCGACACCAGCGCGGCGGAAAGAGCTGCCGTCGAAACCGGCCTCGTACTTCCGGACATTGAAGACGCGTTGTGCCTCAGCATCCGCCATGTGATGAACCGGCGATCTGCGGAAGCGGCATAAAGAAGATATGAAAACGGGGCCCGAAGGCCCCGTTACATCTCTTGCTGAAGCTGGTCTCAGCGCTGGCGGACCAGGCAATCCTGCCCGGCGCCTTTGAGCGCGCCGCAGGCCTTGCTTGCTGCGGCCTTGGTGTCGAACCCGGCGGCGCGGACGCGGTAGAACGTGCCCTTGTCGCCCAGATCGGCTTTCTGGATGTCGACCCCATGGCCGCCAAGGATCGTCGCATGCTTGCCGGAAATCTTCTTCCAGGCGGTCTTCGCATCCGCTTCGCTGCGGGAGGCCAGAAGCTGGACAACCCAATTGCCGCTGGTGGCGAGCGCGGGCGCAGCCTGAGCTGCCTTGGCAGGCGCTTCGGCCTGTTTTGCCGGCGCAGGCTTTGCGAGTTCGAGAGCCGGGGCCGGCGTTTCCGCCTTGGCGGCCGGTTTCGGCGCTGCGGGCGTTTCGGGCGCCGCGGCGGCCAACGCCGGGTCGAGGGCCGGGCTGCTCGTTGTCTCTTCCGGCGCCGAACTGCGCAGCGGCGCGACCTCGATATCAGCCGAACTTTTGGCAGCAGGTGCCGCCGGCGTTTCGGGCGTCGCATCGGCGACGGAAGGCACGGTCTCAACCGCCACAGCGGGTTCATTGGCCTCGGTGGCGGCCTCGGATGCAGCCTGCTGGGAGCCGGAAGCCGTGTCGGTTTCCTGCGGCAGCACAGGCGCGGTCCCGCGGTCGCCGCCATTGAACATCAGCGCGAGCAAGACACCGCCCAAAAGTGCGACGCCGATAAAGGCTCCGGCGATAAGCTTCGTCCGGCTGCCGGTCTCCTTGTCTTCCGGGGTATAGATGATCTCCGGCTCGGGCGGGCTTGGCCGCGCGCCGTCATCCTCATTGGTCATCTCGTCCGAGCCCCTGCTTTCCTCCGGTTCTTCCGGGGACAGCGTAGAGGAAACCTGGCCCCTGACGCCAATGCCTTCCAGATGAGGCTGACGTCCGGGCAGGATTGAAATATCCGCGCCTTGAGGCCCCTCGTCATTGACGGGCTTCAGGTCGGAGGGTCGTGCTTCTCCCTTGCGGGCCAGCAGTTCGCCGGTCAGAGAAGCGGGCTTCTTTGCCATCTCAGGCAGCTCCCCTCAATGCATCGCTAAAGGCCGACGCGGCGGATTTGAGAGGCGATGTCTCTCTGCCGGCCAGCCGGTCTGCGAGGAAGGTCCAGAGCCCGGCGATTTCGTCGGGGGATTTGGTATTGGAGCCGATCTCTCGCACGGTTCGACCATCAATCATAGAAGAAGCGAAATCGATTCGCTGGTGGATAATCGACGGGGCAACGGCGCCATGCTGGGAAAGCGCGATCACCGCCTCGGTGGTGATGCGGGCCCTCGGGCTTGCGCCATTGAGCGTGAAGGCGAGCGGTTTGCCCAGTTCTTCGCAGATCTGGACGGTGGCGCCCGCGGCGCGCAGGTCGTGAGGGCTCGGCCGGGTCGGGATCACGACGAGGTCGGCCTGCTCGATCACATGATGAATGGTCGTGGTGATGGCCGGCGGCGTGTCGATGACGACAAGCTCGATCCCGCCAAGCCGCAGCTTTTCCAGGTCGGAGGCAAGGCCTTCGCTGGAGGGGCTGACGAAGAAGGGGCGTTCCGCTTCACGGGCATTCCACCATTGCGACAGGCTGCCTTGCGGATCGGTGTCGATAAGGGCAACCGGCCCTGCTCCCTGATACTCGGCTTCAACGGCAATGTGACCGGCAAGCGTGGTCTTGCCCGATCCGCCTTTCTGCGACGCAAACGCAATGACATGCATGGGTGTGGTCCTGTCCCCTCGATCCCGCGGCCCTCTGAAGAAGGGGCCGGCAGGAAAAAATCAAAGCCCGCCTTGCGAGAGCGCCAGTCTCGGCGCTCGGCAACGCGCACAACCCGGATCTGTCCGTAATTTTGTGAAGGCGCGAATCGGCCTCTGATTCGAGCGTAATGTGTGTCTCGAATTGGCTCAATATCTGGCGTGTAAAAACACGCCTTCCACTACAAAAAGTATGTCCGGGTAGATTTAGTTGTAGGAATTCAACATCAAGCCGGTGCGAATTCCGCACAGACTTTGAGCATTGCGCTCGTCAGTTGGGCGAGATCGTCTTCGCCGATGGTGAAGGGCGGGGTGGTGTAGACGATGTTGCGGAAGGGGCGGATCCAGACGCCTTCCTCGACGAAATGCCGTTTCATGGCATCCGGCTCGGCGATGGACTCAAGTTCAATGACGCCGATGGCGCCCAGCACGCGGACATCGACCACACCGGGGATATCCCGGGCCGGCTCGAGCCCGGATTTGAGCTGCGCCTCGATGGCGGCGACCTGATCGAGCCGGGGCTCAGTCTCGAAGAGGTCGAGCGAGGCGTTGGCCGCCGCGCAGGCCAGCGCATTGCCGGTATAGGTGGGGCCGTGCATGAGCGCTTTTCCCGCCTCGTCGCCCAGAAAAGCCTCGAAAACCGGGGCCCGTGCGATGGTCGCGGCGAGCGGCAGCGTGCCGCCGGTGAGCGCCTTGGAGAGGGTCATGATGTCGGGCGTTATCCCCGCCGCCTCGCAGGCGAACATCGTGCCGGTGCGCCCGAAGCCGGTGAAGATCTCATCGACCAGCAAGAGAATGCCATGCTTGTCGGCAAGATTGCGCAGGCGTTTGAGCGTGATTGGGGCATGAATGAGCATGCCGCCCGCCCCCTGCACCAGAGGCTCGGTGACGATGCCCGCGATCTCCGACTTATGCTCGGCGAGGAAAGCATCGAGCGCGGCGGCCTTATCCTCATCCGTGGGTAACTCGCAGATGAACTGCTCGGCGATCGCACCCTTGAAGAGGGAGTGCATCCCCTCTTCCGGATCGCAGACCGACATGGTGGCGAGCGTGTCGCCGTGATAGCCGCCCTTGAAACTGACGAAGCGCGTGCGGCCCGGCTGCCCGGAATTGATCCAGTACTGGACCGCGATCTTCATCCCGATCTCGACCGAGACGGAACCGGATTCGGAAAAGAAGACATGGGCGAGGTCGCCCGGCAGCTTGTCGGCAAGGCGCGAGGCGAGCCGGCAGGCCTGCTCATGCGCGAGCCCGCCCAGCATGACATGCGGCATCTTTTCGAGCTGCGCGGTCACGGCCTCGCGGATATGGGGGTGGTTGTAGCCATGCGCGGCGGTCCACCAGGAGGAGACGCCGTCGATAAGCTTGCGGCCATCGTCGAGCGTGAGGCGCACGCCGTCGGTCTTCACCACGGGCAGCGCCATGGGCGTGGTCTGCATCTGGGTATAGGGCAGCCACAAATGCGGCGCGCCCCGCGTGAGCCAGTCCGGCGGGTTGTTGATGAGCGGATTGGCGGGCGGAACGCTCAAGACGCTACGTTACTTCTCGGCCGGGCAGCTATGCGCGGGCATGGGCTCGATACCGAGCTTGCCCATGAGCTTGGCATCATGCGCATCGCCCGGGTTCTTCGCCGTCAGCAGCTTGTCGCCGGTGAAGATGGAGTTCGCGCCCGCCAGGAAGCAGAGCGTCTGCGTCTCGTCGCTCATATGCTCGCGGCCCGCCGCGATGCGGACCATGCTCTGCGGCATCATGATGCGCGCGACCGCGATGGTGCGCACGAAATCGAGCGGGTCGATCTGGCCTTCGCCTTCGAGCGGCGTGCCTTCCATCGGGATCAGCATGTTGATCGGCACGGACTGCGGATGCTCTTCGAGGTTCGCCAGCGCCATCAGCATGCCGGCGCGGTCGGACTGCTCTTCGCCCATGCCGACAATGCCGCCCGAGCAGACATTGATGCCTGCCTGGCGCACGCGCTCCAGCGTATCCAGCCGGTCCTGAAAGGTCCGGGTACTGATGATCTTGTCGTAATATTCTTCCGACGTATCGATATTGTGGTTGTAGTAGTCGAGACCGGCCTGGGCGAGACGGTGCACCTGCTGACCCGACAGCATGCCGAGCGTCATGCAGGTTTCCATGCCCATTTCCTTCACGCCCTGCACGATGGCGCAGATCGTGTCCATGTCGCGATCCTTGGGCTCGCGCCAGGCCGCGCCCATGCAATAGCGAGAGGACCCGGCTTCCTTCGCCTTGCGGGCCTCTGCGAGCACCTTTTCGACTTCCATCAGCTTGGAGGCCTTGAGGCCGGTGTCGAATTTCGCGCTCTGGGCGCAATAGCCGCAATCCTCGGGGCAACCGCCGGTCTTGATCGACAGCAGCGTCGACATCTGCACCTGGTTCGGGTTGAACCAGCGGCGATGGGCGATCTGCGCCTCGAAGACGAGATCGTTGAAGGGCAGGGCGAAAAGCGCCTCGACTTCCTCGCGCGTCCAGTCATGACGCAGCGTCCCCGGGTCGGTCCGGGCGGTGGAAGGGGCCGGGTTTCCGGCTTTGGTTTCGGCGTCGAATTCGCTTTGAAGGCTCATGGGCGGGCCATCTTTCCTGAATGAAACGGTCGGAATTTCGCCGAGCATAGGCAGCTTGGCCCGCAATGCAAGAACCTGCTGAAAGCGTGGGGTTTTTGGCCTTTGTGTTGACAGATCGGGGCCGGCCCATAATGGTGCCGGGCGGCAGGGCGAGGGGCCCTCGGGAGACCCGGTTTGGCGAAAGAAAATTCACTCGACGCCTTTGTAAAAGGCAAGCTCGACGCGCTGGAAAAGCGCGCGCTGCGCCGCGTGCTGGTCGAGACGGCGCGTGGGCCCGCGGCAGCGGCGGAGCGGGGCGGTAGAAAACTCGTCTCCTTTTGCTGCAACGACTATCTGAACCTTTCCCAGTCGGCGCGTGTGAAAGAGGCCGCGAAGGCCGCCATCGATGCCTATGGCGCAGGTTCGGGCGCATCGCGCCATATCACCGGCAATCATCCTCTTTATACGGAACTCGAAACGCGGCTGGCCCGGTTGAAGGAAACCGAGGATTGCGTGGTGTTCGGGTCCGGCTATCTGGCCAATATGGGCATCGTCTCCGCGCTGGTGGGCCCGGGCGATCTGGTGCTGGCCGACGAGCTTTCCCATAACTGCCTGATGATGGGCGCGCGTCTCTCTTATGCCGAGACGCATATTTTCCGCCACAACGATCTCGAACATCTCGCCGAATTGCTGGAGGCGCATCGCGGAAATGCGCGTCACTGCATGATCCTGACCGATGGCGTTTTCTCCATGGATGGAGATCTCGCGCCTGTGCGTGAGATGGGCGAACTGGCACGCAAACACGATGCCTGGCTGATGACGGACGATGCGCATGGCATCGGCGTGGTGGCCGACGGCAAGGGATCGAGTTTCATCGGCGGGACGAAAGCCGATGTGCCGCTGCAAATGGGCACTCTGTCGAAAGCGGTGGGCGGCTATGGCGGCTATCTCTGCGCGAGCCGCGCGGTCTGCGATTTCATCCGTACCCGCGCCCGCACGCTCATCTATACGACCGGCCTGCCGCCCACGTCGGTCGCCGCCGCGATTGCCTCCATCGACATCATCGAAAGCGACAAGGAACTGACGCGGCGTCCGGTGGAAAAGGCGAAGCGCTTCACGCGCGCGCTGAACCTGCCAGATCCCGAAAGCCCTATCGTGCCGGTGCTGCTGGGCGATGCGGGAACGACGCTCGATGCGTCGAAAATGCTGGAGGCGGAAGGCTTCCTCGTGACCGGCATTCGCCCGCCCACCGTGCCGGAGGGCACGGCGCGGCTGCGCATCACCTTTACGGCGGAACATGAAGACGCCGATATCGACCGCCTTGCCGCCATCATCCGGGAACGGATCATGCCCAAGAAGGCGGCGGAATAAGAGCAGAGAACATGACCGTCATCTTCGTCACTTCTTCCGGCACCGAAATCGGCAAGACCTATGTGAGCGCCTTGCTGACACGTCAGCTTCGCGAGAAGGGCGTGGCCGTGCGGGCGATCAAGCCTGTGGTGAGCGGTCTTGACGAAACGACCTTCCCGGAAAGCGACCCGGCCGCGCTGCTGGCCGCGATGGGCGAGGATGTCGTCTATGAAAACGCAGCAAGCGTTTCGCATTGGCGCTTCAAGGCCGCGCTCTCGCCCGACATGGCGGCGCGCCGCGAGGGCGCGACGATCTCATTCGACGAACTGGTCGACCATTGCGTCGCGGCGGCGGGAAAAGACGATCCGCTGCTGATCGAAGGCGTGGGGGGCGTTGCCGTGCCGCTCGACGATACGCATACCGTGCTCGACTGGATGCAGGCGGTGGAGAAGCATGTCTTCATCTCGCCGCTTCTCGTCGTCGGTTCCTATCTCGGCACGATTTCGCACACGCTGACGGCGCTCGAAAGTCTGCGCGCCCGCAAGCTCGACCCGCGCGCCATCGTGGTGAGCGAGACGCCGGGCAGCGAAGTGAATTTCGACGAGACGGTGGAAACGATTGCGCGTTTTGCCGAGGCGACGCCGGTCATTGCGCTGCCGCGCGGCGGCGAGGCGGATCTCGCAGCGCTCTATCCTCTTTGAAAAGCAGACGAGCGCATGCTCGTCATTATCATGCCCGGACCAGGTCCGGGCATGACAACGGTGTGGTGCTGTCTCTGTTCGTCAGCCGCCAGTCTTGTCAGCCTTTGGGACCGAAAAGGAACCAGAGGATAAGGCCGAGAATGGGAAGGACGATGACGAGCACGATCCAGATCGCCTTCCAGAGCGGTTCTGCCCCGCTCTGCGCGATCTTGACGATCGCATAGATGTCCAGCACCAGAATGATGATGCCGATAATACCGCTATATTCCATACCCAAATGCATCTCCCTGCTCCAATCCCCCCGGTGTTTCGTGAGCGATGGTCGGTAAAGTCTAGCGGAATCAGAGTGGCAGTAACATCTCTCCGTTCAAGGATTTTTTTGCGCCTTCATGGACGAGCAGCCATTGTTTCGTCTCGATACCCCCGCCAAAGCCGGTGAGTTTGCCATTGGCGCCGATGACGCGATGGCACGGCACGATGACGGGAACCGGGTTCTGCCCGTTGGCAAGTCCCACGGCGCGTACCGCTTTGGGATTGCCGATCTGTCTGGCGATGTCGCCATAGCTGCGCGTTTCGCCAAAGGGGATGGTGAGTAGCGCCGACCAGACGCTGCGCTGGAAATCCGTGCCCTGCATGTCGAGCGCGACGCCGGAAAATTCTTTCCGTTTGCCGGTGAAATATTCTGCAAGCGCAGTGCGGGTCGCGGCGAGATGCTTTTGCGCCCCGGCGCTGCCTTGCTTTTCCGGCCAGGCGGCCTGCTTATTGGGAAACAGCAGCACGCACAAGCCGCGATCCGTGGAGGCGGCGCGCAACTCGCCAATCGGCGTGTCGATGACGGTCGTGGCGAGAGAAGGGTCTTCGGGGAGTTTCATGCCGCATCCTCCTTCTGGAAGGGGTCGGGAATTTGCCAGAGCGCCATGGCGGCATATCCGCGCCAGGGCCGCCAATGCGCCGCGCGCGCCTGCATGGCCGTGTCGCCGATCAGGGTGCCGTTTCCGGCGATCTTGCGCAATACGAGGTCGCCCGCCGGAAAGGCGTCCGGTTCGCCGAGCGCGCGCAGGGCGATGTACTGCGCAGTCCAGTCGCCGATGCCGGGGAGCTCCTTCAGCCGGGCGATGGTTTCTTCCGGGCCGGTGCCTGCCGCGCCGTCGCCCGAAAGATCGATCCGCCCGTCGGCATGGGCGGCGGAAAGCGCCGCGATGGTTTTCATCCGCGCGCCGGTGAGCCCGAGGCCGGAAAGATCGCCCGCTGCCAGCGTGGCGGGGGCGGGAAAAAGAAGCGTGACGGGACCGTCCGCCCCCTCAAGCGTTTCGCCATGCGTGGCGGCGAGCCGCCCGGCGAGCGTGGTGGCGCCCTTCACCGAGACCTGCTGGCCGAGGATGGCCCGGATGGCGAGTTCATAGCCGTCGAACGCGCCGGGGATGCGCAGGCCCGGCGCAGCAGCAAGACGCGGCCCGGTGAGCTCGTCGCCTGCCAGCGCCCGGCCGATGGCGTCGGGATCGGCATCGAGGTCGAAAAGACGCTTGAGCCGCGCCACGACCATGCGCAGAGGCAGCGTGCCGCGATGCATCTGGATGCGTATGACAAGGGCATGCCGCGAGGGGTCGTCCCTCGCTTCGATGAGGCCCGCCGCCTCGCCGAGGCGGAAACTGCGCAGATAGGTTGTCTCGCTCACTGCCTCCACGCCCGGTATGGCGCGGACCGCGAGATAGCCAAGCATGCGCTGAAAATCATAGGGCGCGCGATAGCCAAGCCGGAGCGTGATGCCGCCCTCTTCATGACGTCCGGGTCCATGGCGTCCGGGCGCATGGTCCGAGTGCTTGTTCGATTTGCGCAAGGCGCCGGGCGCGCTGCCATAGGCTTTGCGGATCGCATCGTTGAAGCGCCGGAGGCTTCGATATCCGGCCGCATGGGCGATCTCGGCGATGGGAAGCTGCGTTTCGGTGAGGAGCTGTTTCGCGGTCAGCAGACGCCGGTTCGCCGCGACGGCCTGAGGCGTGGCGCCGAGCTGCGTCACGAAGAGACGCCGCAAATGCCGCCCGCCCAAGCCGAGCCTTGCGGCGAATGTCTCGACGTCCTCGCGGTCGAGAGCGCCGGCCTCGATGAGGCGCAGCGCCCGGGTGACGGTGGCCTGCGTGCCTGTCCAGGCGGGTGCGCCGGGCGCGGCTTCCGGGCGACAACGCAGGCAGGAGCGAAACCCCGCCGCTTCCGCCGCCGCCGCGCTCGGGACGAAAACGCATTGCTTTCGCCCCGGCGTCGGCGCGGGACAGACGGGACGGCAATAGATGCCGGTGGAGCGCACACAGGTAAAGAAGCGCCCGTCGAAACGGGCATCGCGCGCCGCGACCGCGCGGTAGCAAAGCTCGTCGTCGGGCAAGCTCGTCGTCTCGCCATTCATGTGCGCCTGTTCTTCCATGCCCCCAATCTAGCGCGAACGGCTTTTCCCGGCTCGCCAAATCCGGACATGGTCGCTCCTGCTGCGCAAGGCACCGAAACGCCGGTGAAACGCGGGAGGTGACGCCAGCGTCACGATGGACGGCGGCATCTTGCCGAAACGGGAGGCGCTGTTAGGCTCGTTCCAACAGGGAATTGCCCGGTCCACGGGCTGGAGGAACTTCGGGAGGAAAATATGGAAGCTCGGCCGAGCGCGGACAGCGCGACCGAGGCGCAGGGGTTTACGCCCCAGTACCGGACTTACGTTCTCGTCATTCTGACCATGGTCTACACGGTCAATTATGTAGACCGGCAGATCCTTTCCATTCTGCTGCAACCGATCAAGGACGAGCTGCTGCTCACCGATACGCAGCTCGGCTTCATCTCAGGCATCGCCTTCGCGATCTTCTACGCGACGCTCGGCATTCCGATCGCGATGCTGGCCGACCGCTGGAACCGGCGGAACGTCATCACCATTGCGCTGACGCTTTTCTCCGGCTTTACGGCGGCCTGCGCGGGCGTCACGAGTTTCTTTCAGCTCGCGGCGATGCGTGTCGGCGTGGCGGTGGGCGAGGCGGGATCGAGCCCGCCCTCGCACTCCATGATCTCGGACATGTATCCGCCGGAAAAACGCGGCGCGGCGCTGGGCGTTTTCTCGCTCGGCGTGAATTTCGGCATATTGATCGGGTTCCTGATCGGCGGCTGGGTATCGCAATGGTTCGGCTGGCGCGCGGCCTTTCTGGTGGTCGGCATTCCCGGCCTGCTGATGGCCTTTCTGGTTCGGTTTACCGTGCGCGAGCCCATTCGCGGGCATTCCGAAGCGATGGTCGATAGCGGCAATGCGCCGGGCGTCTTCGAGGTGTTCCGCTTCCTTTGGGGACAGCGGTCCTTCCGCCATATCGCTTTCGGCTCGGCGCTGGCGGCGTTTGTCGGCTATGGCGCGGTGGTCTGGCTGCCGGCTTTCCTGGCGCGTTCCTTCGAGCTCAATCAGGGCGTGATCGGCACCTCGCTCGCGCTCATCATCGGTATCTCGGGCGGGCTCGGCACCTATATGGGCGGCTGGCTGGGCGACCGGTACGGCAAGAAGGACATTCGCTGGAACCTCTGGATCATTGCGATCATCTGGTTCTCCGTCGCGCCGTTCAATGTGGCGCTCTATCTCTCGGGCGATCCGGTCTGGGCGCTGGGGCTCTTCATCGTGCCGGCCTTTGCGGGCGCGGCCTATCTGGCGCCGATCCTGTCCATGACGCAGTCGCTGGTGACGCTGCGCATGCGCTCGGTCGCCTCGGCGATCCTCTTGTTCATCCTGAACATTATCGGGCTGGGCCTCGGACCGCAGACGGTCGGTTTCCTGAGCGATGCGCTGCATCCCGAATTCGGCGAAGAGTCGCTGCGCTATGCGCTGCTCATCACCTCTTTCGTGGGGCTGTGGGGAGCGCTGCACTTCGTGCTCGGCGCCCGCACGCTGAAAGAGGATATCGAACGGGCCCGGGTCTACGGCCAGGTCTGACAATTCGGCATGACGAAGGGCGGGTGCCTCGCGTGCCCGCCCTTTTTGCTGTCCGGAACGGCGGGATGACCGGCTGCGGGACTTTGTCGCCTTGCAAGAGCGCGGGGGCCGCCTCTATCTACCCCCAAGGCACACCGGCATGAGGAGCGGACATGACGCAGGGCGACAAGATGGCGACCAGCGAAGCCGAGATCGAAACACTGGTCCGCACCTTTTACGGGCGCATCCGCGAGGACGAGATGCTGGGCCCGGTGTTCGCACGCGCGATCGGCGAGGATTGGGAACCGCATCTCCTGAAGATGATGGATTTCTGGTCCTCGGTCATGCTCACCACGGGCCGCTATCATGGCCGTCCCATGCCCGCGCATATGCGGCTGAAGGACGTGACGCCCGCTCATTTCGACCGCTGGCTGACACTGTTCGGGCAGACGGTGGATGAAGTCTGCGCCGCCGAGGCCGCGCCCGCCTTCAAGGAACGCGCGCACCGTATCGCGGGCAGCCTGCAGCTCGGCATGTTCTTCAATCCCGCGACGGCGGAAGGCCGGGCCCGCGCGGCCGACTGACCTCTCCCGGAAACTCCCTTTTCGTGGGATTATCGCGTGGAAAGGAGGGCGCAATGACCGATCTGCCCCAAACCATGCGTGCCATGGTGATGGATGCGCCGAACGCGCCACTGCGTCTTATCGAGCTGCCCGTGCCACGTCCCGGGCCGGGCGAGGTGCTGGTGAAGATCGCGGCCTGCGGCGTCTGCCGGACCGACCTGCATGTAGTGGACGGCGAACTTACCGAGCCGAAGCTGCCGCTCATTCCCGGCCATGAAATCGTCGGCCATGTCGCCGCGACGGGAGAGGGCGTGACGGGGTTCGAAGAAGGAAAACTCGTCGGCATTCCCTGGCTCGGCTGGACCTGCGGCGACTGCCGCTATTGCCGCAAGGGGCAGGAGAACCTCTGCGAGAGGGCGCTCTTCACCGGCTATACGCGCGACGGCGGTTATGCGGAATATACCGTCGCCGATGCGCGCTACTGCTTCCCGCTGTCGGGAACGCCCGATCCGGCGGAAGCCGCGCCGCTTCTTTGTGCCGGGCTCATCGGTTACCGCTCGCTGCGCATGGCGCGCCCGACCATCGAGGGCAAAGGAGACATCCTCGGCATTTACGGTTTCGGGGCCGCGGCGCATATCGTGGCGCAGGTTGCAAAAGCGGAAGGCTGGCGGCTCTTTGCTTTCGTGAAGCCGGGCGACGAGGCCGCCATCGCATTCGCCAGATCGCTGGGCGCGGAATGGGCGGGCGGATCGGACGAGACGCCGCCGGAACTGCTCGATGCGGCGATCATCTATGCACCGGCGGGCCCGCTCGTGCCCGCCGCGCTGAAGGCGACCGCGCCGGGCGGCCGCGTTGTCTGTGCCGGGATTCACATGTCGGAGATCCCGGCCTTTTCCTACGACATTCTGTGGCGGGAGCGATCCATCCATTCGGTTGCGAACCTCACCCGGGCCGATGGCGAGGAATTCCTGAAGCTCGCGCCGCAAGTGCCGGTGACGACGACGGTCGAGCGTATGAAGCTCGAAGAGGCGAATGAAGCGCTGGCGCGGCTTCGCGAGGGCCGGCTGACCGGCGCCGCCGTGCTGACGATGGATTGAGGCTTATCTTCATCCCGCAGTCATACGGACTGTCGTAGGATGGCCGCATCTGTTTTTTGCCTGAGAGACTGCCGGTCCCATGAGACGATGCCCCGCCGCCCGCCTGACTGCGCTCCTGCTTGCCGGAACGGTGCTCGTGTCGAGTTTCCCCGCCTCGGCGACCATCATCGACGACCGCTACAAGCCCTATCGCGCGGTGTCCGATGTGACGGGCGATCTGCGCATAGAAGGCTCGCCCGCGCTTCGCAAATATGTGCTGCTCTGGTCGGAAGCGCTGATGGCGACCTATAAGGGCGTCAGGGCGGCAAGCCGCTTCGACGGCGACGCCCCCGCGGCCGCCGCGCTGGCCGATGGCGATATTGATATCGCGGCCATGTCGCGCGAAATGACTTCGGCGGAAGAAGGCAGGTTCCGGGACGCGCATGGCTATGCGCCGACGGAAGTGCGTGTCGGCGTGGATGTGCTGACCGTCTTCGTCAATAAGGACAATCCGCTCGACTGCCTGCCCATATCGAAGCTCCGCGAGGCGTTCAGCGCACCGACGGTGACATGGGGCGATCTCGGCGCGACGGGGAACTGGGAGGCAAAGCCGGTTGTGCGGCTCGGCTACCGGCCGGGATCGAGCGAGGCCGGTTTCTTCGCCGCCAAGGTGATGGACGGCACGCCCTTCTCGACGGGTGTGAAAACCTTCGACAAGTCGTCGGAAGTGGTCGACCGGATCGGAAAGGACGAAGGCGCTATCGGCTATGCGCCGGTCGGCTACCGGACGGGCCGCGAGAAATCGCTGCGGCTGTCGACCGATGGCGGCAAATGCATTCTCGCCAACCAGATGAACGCCTATCGCCGGGACTTCCCGATCACGCGCTTTCTCTACATGTATGTGGACAAGGCGCCCGATGCCCCGCTGTCCGCGCCGGTCAAAGAGTTCTTCACCTACGCCTTTTCGCTGGACGGGCAGAAGGACGCCGCGCTCGCAGGCTATTATCCGCTGCCTTACGTCTATTCGGGCCAGGAAATCGAACAGCTCGGCCTGAAACGGCTGGACTGATTCTTTCGCGTTTGCCCCACGTCATTGCGAGGAGGGCGCGCGACGAAGCAAGCCATGCAGTCGTCCTTCACCGCGCCCTATGGATTGCTTCGGCCCTAAGGGCTTCGCAATGACGGATTTCACCTGCTGTTTCCTGCCTTCTTCAAACATAAAAATGCCCCGGCGGTTTCCCGCCGGGGCATCGTCTGACTTATCCTGCGAGGATTAGATCAGAACTTGAACTGCGTACGCAGGCCGACCTGGTCGAAATCGGCCGACGCGCCCGGAACCTTCACTTCGACCGTGTTGTAGTCGAGCATGAAGCGGACATTGTTGTTCGGATACCAGTTCAGACCGAAGGTCCAGATGTTCTGGTCGCCGCCCAGGATGCCGTTGTCGTTGAGATCGGCTTCCGAGTAACGGGCCGCAACTTCCCAGGCACCTGCGCCACCGCCCATGGTGAACGGATCGGCCGGCTTCACGCCCTTGAAGCGCGCCTTCTTCATGTCATAGACGTAGTCTTCGCCCGTGATCACCCAGGACGCCGACACGTACCAGGAGTTGAAGTTGTAGTCCGGGTTGGCGCCATCGCGGTTCACGTCGAACATGTAGTATTCGGCCTGAGCGCGGACCGGGCCGTAGGCGAACGCCAGTTCCGGGCCATAAGCGGCGATGTTGTCGACATTGGTGATGGTGCCGGTATCGATCGAGCGGAAGCTGCCGCCGTCGATGCGCATTTCCGGACGCTCGCGGAAGCGGTACGAGGAGTTCTTCGTATCGAAGTTGTACGTACCCGACGCGCCGAGGTGAACCACGGAGGCTTCATCCGGATGGAAGGCGACCGCAACACGACCAACCACGTTCTGGGTGGTGTAGTCCTGGTTGGAGCCCTTGGAGTCCATCGTGTAGTAGGCGCCGGCATAGAAGTTGTCGCCGTGACCGGTGATACCGAAAGCCATACGGCCGTCAGACGCGCCGATGCCCGTCATCAGGTTGTTGGCGTTCGCACGTTCCATGAAGGTGATGTCGTTCGAAGACACCGTGTCGTCCAGCGTCAGGATCGGCTGGATGGCACCCCAGACGATGTCGACATTCTTGATGCCCTTGTAGTGCAGCGCGGCTTCGTAGATCGAGCCGGACGGGTTGCCGCCGGAATCCGCGAAGTTGAAGAACAGGTCGTAGCCCCAGTCCTTCGCGAACTTGCCCTTCACGCCGAGGATGAGACGGCGGAACGTCGCGTTGCCCTGACCGGCGTCGGCGCCGAGGCCGAAGCCCGTACGTTCGGCGTCGGACAGACCGCTATAGGTGCCCACGTCGAGGTGGAAACGACCGGAAATGGTCATGGTGTAGGCGCCGTCGGCCGTCGAGAAGGTCGGCGCGCCGTTTTTCATGCTGACGATCACGTCGCTCTTGCGCGACTGAAGGTCCTTGATCTGGTTGCCGTAGTTGATCGCGAGGTCATCGACCTTCTGCTGCAGATCGTTGATCTGCTGCTTCAGGGCATCGACATCGCCACAGCAATCCTTCGAACCGGCCTGGGCCGGGACGGCGAGGAATGCAGCGGCACCGAGAGCGGTGCCCGCAAGCAGGATATTGCGCAACGTCATGAGACGTCTCCGTGTTTAATGGGTCATTCTGATCAGGATTGCGAGCAGCGGTCCTACCGCCAACGCCCCCCATGACCGTCGCTAATAAGGGCGCTCTGTGACGGTTCCTTTGGGGTTTTGTGACGGGTGAATGACAGGGCGAGGGTGTGGCATTCCCGCATGTCCCGCGTGCCGCTTCTCCCCCGCCGGGGCGGCGGTTCCCTGCCGGAAATTCTCGTTTTGCGCGGAAAGGGCGGGGGTTCGGAGGGTGCGGCGGAAATGCAACTATTGTGAGTGTTTGTGAAAACCGCCCCGCCGTTCCGGGTGCAGGAGCGATTTTTACGCGTGGCGTGGGCGTCGGAATCGCAGGGCGTGACGGCTATGTGGCGCGCCTGGTTTCGCGGACGGAAGCAGACATCCTTGAAGTCCGGGGAAAACGTGTAAATTCTGGGGGCGGCGGTATATCTCCCGCAGACGAATCGCGCCGGCCCGATCGGGCGTGCGGCATCGAAGGAAAAATTCGGCTGATACTTCAGGCCGGGAATGAAGAAGAAAAAATTGACGTCACCGCCTCCCCGAAACTGCCAGTCCTGTCCGGTTCGCCAGCAGGCGCTCTTCATGCCGCTCAACCAGGCGGAACTGGAGGCCATCCAGTCCGTGAGAACGGGTACCCGCCATGTCCGGGCGGGAGAGGCTATCTTCGATCACGAGACCAACGGCGAAGAAAGCATGACGCTGTTCTCCGGATGGGCCATGCGCCAGCGGGCGCTGGAAAGCGGCAAAGTACAGATCACCTCGTTTCTGATGGCGGGGAGCTTCATCGACGCCGATTTCGAGCTGGCCAATGGCGACGGCTACTCCATCGAGGCGATTACGGATGTCGAATTGTGCATCTTCTCCACCGCGGATCTGAAGAAGCGGTTCGGCGAGAACGCCGTTCTCGCGCGCGCCCTGGCGACGCTGGCGCAATCGGAAGAGGCCTTGCTGTTCGAGCATATGACCGATATCGGCCGCCGCAGCGCCATGGAACGCCTCGCCCATTTCCTGCTCGAAACCTATACGCGGCAGAAAATGCTGGGCATGGCGGGTAATGACTATTGCCCCTTTCCGCTTCGCCAGCGCCATCTCGCCGATGCGATGGGGCTTTCCTTCGAGCATGTGAACCGCATGCTGAAAGAGCTGAAAGACAAGGGGTGGGCCGGCATCGCGGACGGCCGCCTCTACATCATGGACTTTTCAAGCCTGAGCCGATATTGCGATTTCGACGACAGCTATCTGAGGCCCCGGCCGATCTTTTGACCGCCCGAGGGAAGGGATTGAGGGAAGGGATTGCGCAAAGCATGAGCGCCGCCGAAAAACCTCCCGTCAGAACGCCCGCCCGCGCGGAGCTTCGCGCGGATGCCGTCATCCATGTGCTGGGCGTGGGTGCGAGCGTGGCAGGCGGCGTCTGGCTGATCGCCTATACGGCGGAGCAAGGCAGCACGACGCTGGTGACGGGGGTCGTCATCTATGCGCTGTCGCTCTGCGCCGCGCTTACCTTTTCCGCGCTCTACAACACGATCTCGCATGGGGGAGCGAAGGAGATTTTGCGCCGCTTCGACCATTCCGCGATCTTCCTGCTCATCGCGGGCACCTATTCGCCCTTCATGCTGGCCGATATCGGCGATCCCTGGGTCGCCACGGTTTACGCGCTGCTGCTGACGGCGGCAGTGACGGGCATCGCCATCAAATTCGCCATGCCGCGCCGCTTCGATCGGCTGGCGATCCTGCTCTATCTCGCCATGGGCTGGAGCGGGGCCTTCATTCTGGGGCCGCTGTCGGATGTGATGAACGCGCAAGTGCTGACGCTCATCGCGATCGGCGGCGCGCTCTATTCGATCGGCGTTATCTTCCATGTCTGGGAGAGGTTGCCCTTCCAGAATGCGATCTGGCACGCCTTCGTACTCGCCGCCGCCGTCTGCCATTTCGGCGCGGTGACCGCCTTTGCGGAGGGGCAGCTCCTTTAACGCACATGGGCAGCAAAACGGGCGGCGCCCGTGAAGGTGCCGCCCGCTGTATTGAGACGTGGCCGCTCGAGATGGCCGGCGTCAGCCGCCATTGACCTCGGAGACGGCGACGTGGTGCATGCCCGGCCAGTTCTTCTCGGCCTTTTCCAGAGTGCCGGCCTTGTCGTCTTTGTACTTCTCGAACGCCACTTCATTCAGGAAGAGATAGAGCTTGCCGTCGACGATGTCGGCAAAATGGGGGTTTGCGTCGAGCTTCTTGCCGATGGCGACACCGAAGGCGCAGAAGCCGCCATATTGCGGCATGTAGCGTTCCGGGTCCGCCGCGAACTGCTTCATCGTTTCCTTCGACGAGAAATAATAGGCGACGCCGTCGCGCTCCACGGTGAACTTGGCGGTACCGGCCATGACGTCGAGGCCGGTGGCGAGCGCCACCGCGTCGTCGCCGCGCAGCGCGATGCCCGCATTGGTGAGCGTCGTGCCCGTGGAGACATTGTATTCGTCGACCGCAAAGGCGGAGCTGGAGGCGAAGAGGGCGCCGGCGAGAGTGGCCGTGGCGATGAGGGTGTTGATGGTCTTCATGTCGTTGGTCCTTTCGGTTTTGCCGCGAGGGTGCGGGGTTTGCTTTGCCGGGTTCGGCGATTTCGGCGCGCAGCCGTCCGTAGACGGAGCGTGGCTACGCGTCCGAACTGGTGGGTCCCGCTCTCGCGCGACCTTTGTCTGTGGAAATCGGTAGGCGCGTCGTCCCGAAGAGGGCTCCGCGCCGGACAGGGAATTATTCGTGCAGCGCGTCGATCATCCCGACCGCTTCATCGGTGCTCCAGACGGCGTTTGCCATCATGCGGAAGTTGATAAGCGCAGCGAGATAGCCGTCGCCCTCCGGCACCTTGGCGCCGGCGGTGGCATCACGGACGACGGCGACTTCGAAGCCCTGCTCGATAAACTCGCGCATATGGCTTTCGACGCACAGATTGGCCGACATGCCGATGAGAATGACCTTGTCTACCCCGAGCTTGCGAAGCTGAAGCGCGGCGTCATTTTGTTCGGGGCCATAGATCTTGTGTGGCGAGGTGATCACCGTTTCGCCGTCGAGGATGTGGGTCTTGTACTGGGGCATGAAGTCGGCGCCCGAGCCTTCGAAGCCTTCAAGGTCGAGCGGGCCGGGGCGGTCGAACATGCCGAGGGAGTGCATCACCTTTTCCAGTGCGCCCTCGAATTTCCAGCGATGGTCGTGCGGGTAGTAGAAATGAGGGGAGACGACGACCGGCATGTCGGCGGCCTTGGCGCTGGTGAGCAGGCGGCCGATATTTTCCACCACATTGTGTTCGGTGACGCTTTCGCCGACCACGCTCCAGGTCACGCCGTCGGGGCTCAGAAAATCGATCTGCGGGTCTACCACGAGAAGCGCGGTGCGCCCTTTTTCCAGCCCCATCGTGGAGGCCGGAAGCGCCGGGTTGGACGGCTCGGCATAGGCGGGGTTTTGCGAAGCCTCCGCGGGCGTGCCCATCATGGCGACGAAGGCGGCGGTAAGCGCCAGCACGCCGACCAGCCCTGCGAAGCTGATGGCCAGGAAGAGCTTGCGGTCGAAGACATTGCCGTGTCGGTCGACATGGAAGTGGTGGAAGCGGGTTTTCATCTCTCTGCTCCTTGCGGTGAGGGGCCGCCCTTTCCGGTGACGGCCGGTTGGCGGTCGGGGGTCAAAGGCCGAGCTCGGAAAGGCCGGGGTGGTTTTCGGGGCGGGGGCCGAGGGGCCAGCGGAACAGCCGGTCGGCTTCATCAATGGGCCGGTCGTTGATCGAGGCGCGGCGCACCGCCATCAGCCCGTCGGGGGCGAACTCCCAGTTCTCGTTGCCATAGGCCCGGAACCACTGGCCCTCGGGCGTGACGGCCTCATAGGCGAAGCGCACGGCGATGCGCGCGCCGTCGAAACTCCACAGCTCCTTGATGAGGCGGTAGTCGAGTTCGGTGAGCCATTTGCGGGTCAGAAAGGCTTCGATCTCCGCGCGGCCCGTCAGAAACTCGCTGCGGTTCCGCCAGGCGCTGTCCGGTGTGTAGGCGGCTGCGACCTTGGCCGGGTCGCGGCTGTTCCAGGCGTTCTCGGCGGCTCGGACCTTCGCATTGGCGGATACCCGGTCGAAGGGCGGGAAGGGGGCGCGGGACATGGCGGCTCTCCAAGATGAACTGATCTGTACACTTTCATCGGGAATATGAACAGATCGGTAAGGTTTGGCAAGCCTGTTTCCTCAAGAAAATTATGGGAAGTGTCTAGATGGGAGATAGTATGTTGTTTTATATGGATAAAAAATTTGCGCCTTGAGGTTCTGCCACCTGATAGATATATACAGATCAGTTCAGAATGAGAGGTCGAATGCGTCCGAGTAAGCGAGACGAACTGGTCCGGAAGGCCCTGAATATCTTCTACCGGGAAGGATTCCACGCGACCGGCATGGACCTTCTGTCGGGTGAAACCGGCATCTCCAAGACCACCATGTTCAAGCACTTCCACAGCAAGGACGAGCTGATCCTGGCGGTCCTTCGGCTGCGCGATCAGGACTTCCGCACATGGCTGTTTCGCCGGATGGAGGAGGCGGGCGAGCCCCGGGCCCAGCTGCTGGCCATGTTCGACGCGCTGGCGGAATGGTTCGCCAAGCCCGATTTCCGCTCCTGCATGTTCATCAAGGCGGCGTCGGAATATCCCGACCCCGACCACCCCATTCATGTGCAGTCGGCCGAACACAAGCGCATGCTGTTCAGGCAGTTGCAGACGATTGCCGCCGAGGCCGGGGCGAAGGATCCCGCGGGTCTTGCGCGGGCCCTGCTGCTTTTGAAGGAAGGCGCCATCGTGACGGCGCATCTGGGCCATGAGGCGGATCCCGCGGGCGACGCCAAGGCCGTTGCGGAAAAGCTCATCTCCGCTGCGCTGGATTGAGCCTGCGCACGCTGTAAGCTGCTTGCTGGAGCTGCGATCAGGCCCGGCTTTGCCGATGTGCCGCTTATCCAGGAGGCCTGCATGAAGGCGTTTCCGCTCTCTTCCGTCTATCAGTTGCTGGAGCCGGGCCCGGTGGTACTTCTTGCCACGGCGCAGCGCGGGCGACCCAATGTGATGACCATGTCCTGGCACATGATGATGGAATTCACGCCACCGCTTATCGCCTGTGTGGTGAGCGATGGCGATTACAGCTTCAAAGCGCTGAGGGCCACGCGCGAATGCATCATCGCCATCCCGCCTGTGGAGATGGCGGAGACGGTCGTCGGGATCGGGAACTGCTCTGGCCGGGATACCGACAAGTTCGAGACCTTCGGTCTGAAGACGAAGCCGGCGGAAACGGTCGGCGCACCGCTTATTGCCGGATGCATCGCCAATCTTGAATGCCGCGTCGTGGATACGCGGCTCGTGAACAAATACTGCCTCTTCGTGCTGGAAGCGGTGAAAGCCTGGCACGAACCGAAGCGGAAGAACGCGAAAACCATCCACCATAAAGGCTATGGCCGCTTCGCCGTGGATGGCGACATCATCACGCTGAAATCGAAAATGCCGTAAGTGCGCCGGGGCGCCGGAAAAACTTGAGGCCCTTGCCGTAGCGTTCGTGCGCGATCATGGAAGATTGCGCGCGCCGCTCCTTTACGCTTGCCCGATCCGCCGTGAATAATGCGCAAAACGAAAAGCATGTCGCGAGCGCGACCGAGGGAGGACCAAGATGACGAAACTCAAAGGACAATGCCTATGCGGACAGTTCTCCTATGAGAGCAGCGCCGAGCCTGTCGCGACGATGGTCTGTCACTGCAAGAATTGCCAGCGCCAGAGCGGCGCGGCCTTTTCCGTCAACGTCGTCGTGCCGTCGGACTCGCTCACTACCAAAGGCGAGCTGAAGCGTTTCGACGATACCGCCGATAGCGGCAACATTGTGATGCGCGAGTTTTGCGCGGAATGCGGTTCGCCCATCTTTTCCCGGCCCTCGATCAATGAGGCGATTGCGATCATCAAGGCGGGCACGCTCAACGATACCTCCATGGTGAAGCCCGGCGCGGAAGTCTGGTGCGACAGCAAACAGGATTGGGTCGCGCCGATGAGCGAAGCGCGTTTCCCCAAGAACCCGTCCTGACGGCGCGGCAGATCGAGGAGATATTCCGATGACGGATCATGTCCGTGGAAAGACGATTGTCGTCACCGGCGCGGCGGGCGGCTTCGGCAGGCTCGTCGCCCAGAAGGCGGCAGCGCGCGGCGCCAATCTCGTGTGCGGCGACGTGAACGAGGAAGGGCTCGCCGAGACGGTGAAACTTATTGCCGATGCGGGCGGCACGGCATCCGCGAAAACGACGGATGTGACCGATCTGGCCGCCATGAAGGCGCTCGTCTCCCATGCGGTGGACACGCATGGTGAGATCGACGTGATGATCAACAATGCGGGCGTCATGCCGCTGGCCTTCTTTGCCGATCATGAGGCGGCGGCGGGCGCATGGGGCAAATGCATCGACATCAACATCAAGGGCGTGATGAACGGCATCATCGCCGCCTATGATCCGATGATGGCGCAGGGCCGCGGCCATGTGATCAACATCTCGTCGATCTACGGCAACTTCCCCGTACTTGGCGCGGCCGTTTACGGCGCATCGAAATCGGCAGTGAACTTCCTGTCGGAATCGTTGCGCGTGGAAGCGGCGGGCAAGATCAAGGTGACGATCATCAAGCCGACAGGCGTACCCGCGACGGGGCTTTCCGGCGGCGTGGTGAACCCGGAAGCCGTGGCGGGCATTCTCGGCCAGAACACGGTGACCTATACGGAGAGCATGATGGCGATCCTCGGGGGCCAGGTGCAGGACGACCGGGTGAACCCCGACAGCACGGCCTATGCGGTGCTCGATCCCGGCTATATCGCCGATGCCGTCATCACCGCCATCGACACGCCCTGGGGCGTTTCGCTCGGCGACATCACGGTGCGCGCCGCGGGAGACGGATACATTCTTTGATATGGCAGGAGAGACGGCGATGGCGCAGAAGCTGAAACAGCATGAAAAGGTGGGCGAGGAATTCCTGTCGGCGGACACGACCCCGCCCGATGCGACGCATCGCTTTCCCTTTCCCGCCGACATGGTCTGGGCCGCCCTTCTCGATGCCAAGGCGTGGACGGAATGGCTGCCGCTCACCGGCGTGACATGGACGAGCCCGGAACCCTTCGGCGTCGGCACCACGCGCATCGTGGAAGCGGGCAAGGCGGCCATCGAGGAAAGTTTCTATGCCTGGGAAGAAGGCCGCCGCATGGCCTTCCGCTTCGAGCGCAGCCCGCTGCCCATCAAGGCCGGCGCGGAAGACTACCGCGTGGTCGAGACACCCGAAGGCTGCGAACTGCAATGGTGGGGCAAGGCGAAAGCGGTCTTCCCGCTCGGCTGGCTCGTCACCCACCAGCTCCGCTCCGGCCTGAAAAAAGGCATGCCCGATCTCGAAGCCCTGATCGCCAAGAACCCGGACCGCTTCAAGCGGGGCTGATTAGGAAGAAATGGCGCACATAGACGAAGGTGAAGTGCTAATGAACTCTTCGACTAGAGCCGCGTTAGAGACTCCTTCACCCCGTAGCAGCTAAAGACCGCTTTCCCCCAGCCTATAGAGGAGTTGCGCTTGCATGGAGGCACCATGACTTTACCAGCCTTCCCTGCAGATATCGAAATCGTGAAATCTTGCGCTCGGTTCATCGTTGAGGGTTCTTTCGTAGAGGCAGTACTCCGGCGACAGACTTGTGGAGTCCAATTCAGCCTCGATCTCGGTACGCAAAAAGTCAGCAATAAGCGCTGTTAGTTCGATGCTTGAAATTTGCTTCTCGGATTGTAGAACACCGAACCCCAACACTCTTGGTCGCTTCAATGGTTTCGCTGTGATTACACCCTCCCCGATCGACGCAGCGATAATCTGGATATCCCTGCCGCAAGATTTGATTTTATTTTGAAGAAAGCGAGCGATAGACATTTTTCGTTTTTGGGAAAGCCGAAAATTATACAATTTCGTGCCACCTGGAGTGGCCATCCCAATAACGACAGCGAACTTAAAACTGCACAATTTAGCGTGTTCTATCTGTATAGAATCGAGATCAACTTTTTCACCTCTCGATCCCCTCAACTCCAAAGCGCTGTTCGAGCGCCAATACATTGGTGACGACAAGAGATTGGAAACGATCGATGAGTCAACTGTCACACTCCCCCGCTCTTTGACTGGAACCGGAATACCTTGATCTGAGTTGGCAGGGGCGGCCGAAGACTGTCTATCGCTGGGGGTATTTGAAAAGTCGAATGAACACTCTTCATCAAAGACTGAACATCCAAAAATAACAAAAGAGCCAATTGCGGCACTAAGAACAGAAACTGAAAGAACTGAGATCGATAAAACGGAGAAACTTAAAATAGAATACGTTTTCTCGTTTTTTGCTGCAATATCAACAGCGCCTACGGCTATTGAATCATTACTTTTCGACAGAGCAGAAGCACTCAGTATTTCTGAAGAATGGCGACTTTCGGATAAAATCGATGCGCTGCCGATTGATTTGGTATTGGTGTTCTTCGAGCCGAGCGAAACGCTCAAGATCGATGTTGTTTCGTCGTCAGACGACGCGATCGACAAATTCAGGAGTTTTAGACTCCATCCCCCATCTCGGACCTTTTCTACTTCAACTAGAGAAATTGTTGCGAGGCAAAAAATAGCGATGAGCAACCAATTCGCTATATCTCTGCATAGTTCGCTCGGCTCGCAGATCCAAAGCAACGAAACCGCTACGCATACGCTTAGCAAAGTCGCCGCCAACAGGCATACATGCCGCCAGTTCATTTTTTGGAGGATGTCATCCGCGACACCGGAGAAACTCGAAACTAACCAAACTGCAACCCCAAAAATCCTTGCAAGAAACCAAACAGCGATTCCGGCAAAAAGTATCGACGATAGGGCAGTAAATACACCGTATTGCACAAAATATCGAGAAAATGTCGGCGGTAAAATACTATCGGTCAGAGGATAATTGCTTCGTGAGTACTCATAAACCCACCAAAATAACCAGAGGCACACTCCGGCGATGGCAATGCTTGTCAAGAATTGGAATGCGCGATGAGTGGGGCGCTGAGAACTCCAGCCTGAGGGGGGTGACTCCCTCTTTCTGAGATTTCGAAAAATTTTTATTAGTAGTTGGAGGGTATTACGAAATAATAGTATTATTGCTAACCCTACCAATATTAACAGGGCCGTAAGAACTACATACTCAATTGTAAGCGGAGATTTGATTGCTCCCTCTTCGACTCCGTCGAGGAAAGGTGCATTTAGAGGCCCCACCCCCCACCACAGCAACCGAAGCGCGAGTCCAACAATGCAGATGTATACTAGGAATTGAAGTGTTCGAATAAGGAAATGCTTAAATACTCGTGCCCAGCGGCCGATTAAGTGATAGCCAAATTTTGCAAATTTAGCACCCGCCACAATCAGCGAGTTAGGGAGTCCTACTATCGCAATCACGACGGCCGCTGTACCAGCAGCCATCAGGTATGCCGTTAGTGTCAACACCCTCGTGTAGTGTCCCGCCGCTCTCCTCATGAGCGCGAAAGACATGCGGCGCGTTCGGTTTGCGCGACGCCACCAATAGGCTATCTCGCTCATAGAACATTGACCCCCTAGCCTTTGTTGTTCGAGCAGATGGCTGCTTTTTGTCGATCTTCGCCAGCTAACTAAATGGACTCAACGCTCTCTAATGCTTGGGGAAACCTCTACCGAATGCTACTCCCCATCTACAATAGTCGTTCATGGCAATGTAGCGCGATCAGCATGCCAATTGTCGATGGGGGAAGGGATGGCGCACCCGTCAGGATTCGAACCTGAGACCTCTGCCTTCGGAGGGCAGCGCTCTATCCAGCTGAGCTACGGGTGCCCGGTGTGAACCGGCGGGCCTGGCTGAAGGCCCGGGGGCGCGCAATATGCCCCGAAATGCGCGGCGGAAGATAGCCCAAAACCCCCGAGCACACAACGAAATGACCGGAAAATGCCGAGGGAATGCCCGGGGAATGCTGAGAGAATGCCGGGGAGACGCGAAGGACATGCGCCCCGGACCGCTCGCGGCAAGCCGCTTTCGCTTGTTGGGCCGCCTTGCGAGTGTGGTAGAAAGGGGCGTGGGTGAAGATGGGCGCTTCCGGCCGTGCAAAACGATGAAGGCTGCGCTGACATTCCCCTCATGATGCGTCGGAAGAAAGTCAGTATCCCATGTCCGAGCCGATCCGGCTGGCCCCCTTCGATGTCTTTGTCGACCCCTTGCTGGGCTTCCACGATCGCCGTCTGCGCGAGATGCAGGCCTATTGGGACGGCAAGCGGCAGGGCCGGGCCATGCCGGCGCGGGCCGATGTGAGCCCGGCGGAAATCGTGTCCCATCTGCCGAGCGTCTTTCTGGTGAATGTGGCGCCGCCCATGCTGAACCCGGAGGATTTCACGGTCCGGCTGATGGGAACGGCGCTGAACGAATTATTCGCGCATGATTTTACGGGGAAAAGCTTTGCCGATGTGCTGTCGGCCAAGCCGTCATCGGCCTTTTGCAAGCTCTTCGGCATCGTCGCGCAATTGCGCCGCCCCATCCGCATCTACGGCCATGCCCGTTTCGCGCCGGGCGGGCAGGTGACGGAGGTCGAGGGCGTGCTGCTGCCGCTCTCCGGGCAGAATGGCGGCGACACGGTGGGGCTCGTCATGGGCGAACTGGTGAAGCGCGCCTCGTCGGGGCGCTAACTAAAATCTGGTCCGCCCGTCAGCTCCCGGCGCCATGCGCGCCCGAGGTGAGCTGCAGGAACACATCTTCCAGATCCGATTCCTCGGTCGAGATATCCGCGATCTCCAGCCCCTCGGCGGAAAGCTGGGCGAGGATCGACATGGCGCTCACCTCGACGGGATTGTACTGGATGTCGAGCGAGCCGTCGGGGCGCAGCGTCACCTTCATGTCTTCCAGCGAGGCGGGAATCTGGTCCAGCGGCGAGGCCGCGCGCACGATGAGGCGTTTTTCGCTGATTCGCGACAGCAGCGTCTTGGTCGGCTCGCAGGCCACCACCTCGCCATGATTGATGATGGCGATCTGGTCGCAAAGCGACTGGGCCTCTTCCAGGTAATGCGTGGTGAGCACGATGGTCGTGCCCTGCGCATGAAGCTCCTGCACATAGTCCCAGAGCTGCTTGCGAAGCTCGATGTCGACGCCCGCCGTCGGCTCGTCGAGAATGAGCACGGGCGGATTATGCACCATCGCCTTGGCGACGAGCAGCCGCCGCCGCATGCCGCCCGACAGCGTGCGCGCATAGGCATGCGCCTTGTCGTCGAGGCCCATGGCTTTCAGGATTTCCATGGTGCGTCGTTCCGATTTCGGCACGCCGTAAAGCCCGGCCTGCATTTCCAGCGCCTCGGCCGGCGTGAAGAACGGGTCGATATTGAGTTCCTGCGGCACCACGCCGATGGAGGCGCGTGCGCTGCGCGGATTGACGTCGGTATCGAAGCCCCAGATGGAGGCCGAGCCGGACGTCTTGATGACGAGACCGGCGAGAATATTGATGAAGGTCGATTTGCCCGCGCCATTGGGGCCCAGCAGGCCGAAAATGGAACCGCGCGGAATGTCGAGATCGATCCCCTTCAGCGCTTCCTTGGCGGGCTGCCCGCCCGATGCCTTGTAGACCTTGCGCAAGGCCCGCGCCGAAATGGCCGAAACCGGCTCGCTCGCGACCTCTTCGGAGGGCATGCGGCGGTCGATCGTGTTTTCGGTTTCGGCGAGCGTATCGGCCATGGGAGGACCCTTCTCGTTTCTGGTCTCGTTTCCGGTGCTTTCGGAAAGGCGGGAGCGGCGGTGGCCCGCCCCGGTGAAAGCGTTATATTGGCGGCCTGAAATGGCGGGCCCTTATGTCGGGCTCTTTATCGCTGTGTCGGGGGCGCGGATAATGCCATGAGTACCCCTTAGATAGGAAGGCAGGCGTCTGTGACAAGCGGCAAGAAGGCGAGCGGGAAGACGGAAGAGGCGGGGAGTGCGCCGGAAAAGCGCGCCATCGGCAAGGGCAGCCACCTCTTTCTGGTGGACGGCTCGGGCTATCTTTTCCGCGCCTATCACGCGCTGCCGCCGCTGACGCGCAAATCCGACGGGCTGCCGGTGGGCGCCGTCTCAGGCTTCTGCAACATGCTCTACAAGCTGCTGGAGGATACGAAGGACGAATTCGACCCCAGCCATCTTGCGGTTATTTTCGATGCCTCCGGCAAGACCTTCCGGAACGACATCTATCCCGAGTACAAGGCGAACCGGCCCGAGCCGCCCGAAGACCTGAAACCGCAATTCGCGCTGGTGCGCGATGCGGTGCGCGCCTTCTCCGTGCCTTGCGTGGAAATGATGGGCTATGAGGCCGACGATCTCATCGCCACCTATGCGCGGCTTGCCGCGGAAGCGGGCGCGAAGGTCACCATCGTATCGTCCGACAAGGATCTGATGCAGCTCGTCACCGACCAGGTCGACATGCTGGACACGATGAAGCTGAAATCGATCAGTCACGATCAGGTGGTCGAGAAATTCGGCGTGCCGCCGGAAAAGGTCGTCGACGTTCAGGCGCTGGCGGGCGACTCCGTCGACAATGTGCCGGGCGTGCCGGGGATCGGTGTCAAGACGGCGGCCCAGCTCATCGAGGAATATGGCGATCTCGAAACGCTTCTGTCGAAAGCCGAAGAGATCAAGCAGAAGAAGCGCCGCGAGAATTTGATCGAATTCGCCGAACAGGCGCGCATCTCGCGCAAGCTGGTGGAACTCGATCAGGATGTGCCCATCGACGTGTCGCTGGAAGAGATGGGCACGCATGATCCCGAGCCGGAAAAGCTGATCGCCTTTTTGAAGGACATGGAGTTTTCCACCCTGACGCGCCGCGTGGGTGAGCGCTTCAATGTGGATGCGGAAGAGGTCGAGCCCGCGGGCGAGCATCCCGCCCAGAAGAACAAGAAGAAGGAAGCTGTAAGCGAAGAAAAGAAATCCTCGCGAACGCAGGAAGGCGGCGCGCCGGGCGCAACGCCCAAGGGCATCGACGTGGCATTCGACGTGTCGGCCTATGAAACCGTCACCACGCTCGATGCGCTGCAACCCTGGATCGACAAGGCGATGGATCAGGGCTTCGTCGCCGTCGATACGGAAACCGATTCGCTCGATGAAATGCAGGCGCGCCTCGTCGGCGTGTCGCTGGCGACCGCGCCGGGCAAGGCCTGCTACATCCCGCTTCTGCATGGCAAGGCGAGCGATGGCGGGCTCGACTTCGACGGCGGCGAGAAGGTCGATCAGCTCGACCAGAAGGATGCACTGAAGGCGCTGAAACCGATGCTGGAGGACGCCTCCGTTCTCAAGATCGGGCAGAACCTCAAATACGACATGGTGGTGCTGGCTCGGCACGGCGTGGAAGTCGGTCCCATCGACGACACCATGCATATGTCCTATGCGCTGGATGCGGGGCTGCACGGGCATGGCATGGACGAGCTTGCGAACATCCATCTCGACCACCAGTGCATTCCCTTTTCCGAAGTGGCTGGCAAGGGCAAGAAGCAGATCACCTTCGATCAGGTGCCGGTGGACAAGGCGACGGAATATGCGGCGGAGGACGCGGACGTCACGTTGCGCCTCTGGATGCTCCTGAAGCCGCGGCTTGCCGGCGAACATCGCATGACGGTCTATGAGACGCTGGAACGTGCGCTTGTGCCCGTGGTGGTGGGCATGGAGCAGGCGGGCGTGAAGGTGGACAAGACGGTGCTGGCGCGCCTCTCGGCCAATTTCGCACAGAAGATGGCGCAATATGAGGACGAGGTGTACGAGCTGGCGGGCGAAAAGTTCAATATCGCCTCGCCCAAACAGCTCGGCGAAATCTTGTTCGACAAGATGAGCCTCGAAGGCGGGCGCAAGACCAAGACGGGCGCCTGGTCCACCGATGCCGACACGCTGGACATGCTCGCCGCGCAAGGCCATGACCTGCCGCAGCGCGTGCTGGACTGGCGCGGGCTGTCGAAGCTCAAAAGCACCTATACGGATGCGCTGCCCGAATACATCAATCCGGAAACGGGCCGCGTCCATACGAGCTATTCGCTGGCTGCGACCTCCACGGGACGTCTGGCGTCGTCCGAGCCGAACCTGCAAAATATCCCGGTACGGACGGAAGACGGGCGGCAGATCCGGACGGCCTTCGTGGCGGAGAAGGGCAACAAGCTCATTTCCGCGGACTACAGCCAGATCGAATTGAGGCTGCTCGCCCATATCGCCGATATCGAGGCGCTGAAGAAAGCCTTTGCCGAAGGCCTCGACATTCACGCCATGACGGCGAGCGAGATTTTCGACACGCCGATCGAGGGCATGGACCCGGCGGTGCGCCGCCGCGCCAAGGCGATCAATTTCGGGATCATCTACGGCATTTCCGCTTTCGGGCTGGCGAACCAGCTCGGCATTTCGCGCGGCGAGGCGGGCGAATATATCGACCGCTATTTCAAGCGCTTTCCCGGCATCAGGGATTACATGGAAAGCACCAAGGCGTCTGTGCGCGAGAACGGCTATGTCGAAACGATATTCGGACGGCGCGTGCACCTGCCCGGCATCAAGTCGAAGAGCCAGGCGGAAAAGAGCTTCACCGAGCGCGCGGCGATCAACGCGCCCATTCAGGGCGCCGCCGCCGATATCATCCGCCGGGCGATGATCCGCATGCCCGATGCGCTCAAACAGGCGAAGCTGAAGGCGCGCATGCTGTTGCAGGTGCATGATGAACTGATTTTCGAAGCCCCCGAGGGGGAAGCCGAAAAGACGGAGAAGAAAGTCGTCGAGGTGATGTCCGGCGCGGCGGAACCGGCGGTCAGGCTTTCCGTGCCGCTGGATGTGGAGGCGCGCGCCGCCGACAACTGGAACGACGCGCATTAGGACAGGTAGTCTGAATGGACGATGCCGCCGAAGACGTGCAGGGCGACAAGACGGGACGCAGCTTCACCTGGGGGACGCGCTTCATGCAGGCGTCTCCTCTTGGTATCTCCGTGACGGCTCTGCTGATTTCGCTTCTGGTTTTTGCGAGTTTTCTGTTTTGCGTCTGGTGGAATGCGCTTCCCGTCATCGTGACGCATGAGGGCGGGACCACGCTTTCATCCGACGCATGGACGGCGATCTGCGTGTCCTTGCTTTGGGGCGCCATTTTCGGTCTGAGCGAATATACGCGCGAGGCCGATCTCGCCGATCTGAAAATGCTCACAAGCTACGGCGTCATGGTCGACAAAAAGCATATCAGCGCGATGCAGTTCGGGCCGGATGCGAAGGCGCACAGGCGAAGCAGGGGGTTCGGTGCAATCGGCCTGGCGGTCGGTGCCGTGTTCTATTGTCTTGTGTACCGGCCCGGCGGCCATCAGCTGAGCCTGCCCGGCGCGACGCTGACCGATTACTGGTTCGCCGCCATGACGCTTTTCCTGTTCGCCAAGATCTTCAGCAGTCTTTCCTATCTGCGCGCCCATACGAGCTTGCTGCTTCACGATCTCAATCATCGCATCAGGATCGATCTGTTCAATATTCAAAACCTGAACGGTCTGGGCCGTATCGCCCTTCGCCGCGCGCTGCCATGGGTGGTGGCAAGCGCCATCGTCTTTCTGATGTCCTTCGCGCAAACCGTATGGGTTCTGTTCGGGCCGCTTTTCATCGGACTGATGCTCAGCGCCGCGCTGGTCTTCGGCCTGCCCATGTGGCGGATGCATGTCGCGATCGACCGCGCGAAGTCGAAGGAACTGAATGGATTGCGCAACGATATCGCCCGCTCCGCCGATGCCTTCAGGCAGGAGGAAAGCGGTGAAACGGCATCGCGCCTCGCGGCGCAGATCGCGCTTGAGCAGCGCCTTGAACGCGTCCGGGAATGGCCGTTGGATGTCTCGACCGTTGTCCGCTTCGGCCTCTATCTCGCCTTGCCACTCGGCTCGTGGTTCGGCGGCGCATTGGTCGAAAAGGCGCTCGACGTCCTGACGCGATGACCGTCGACGGTGGCGGCCACCGGGCAGGAGGCGCAGCAGACGGCGCATTCGGGCTCATATGGCATCGCCGCCATGTTCTCCCCATATTCAGGGGAAACACTCTTTTGCTTGAACAAGGGAAAATCAGGAGGACAGCCGATGGGAGACAAGGACAAGAAGGATCTCGACAAGGCCGTCGAAGGCAGTTTTCCGGCCTCGGATCCGGCGGGGCTGACGCCGAAGGGCGACAAGGACGCCGAAGCGGCTGCCAAAGAGGCGGAGGAAAAAGCCCGCCGCAAGCATGACGACGACATGGTGGACGAAGCCTCGGAAGAAAGCTTCCCGGCCTCCGACCCGCCATCCTGGACGCCGACACACACCGGCGACGGGCACGGTAATAGCAAGAACTAGAGCGGCGCGCTCGATGGAGAAAAGGAAAAAGCCCGGATGGTACCGTCCGGGCTTTTGTCTTCATGCGGCAAGCGCGATCCGGGGGCGTGTCGAGGCGAAGAGTTCGCCCATGCGTTCGCTATGCGCCACCAGATTGGCAAGGCCGCGCGCATGGGTTTTGAGCGGGCTTTCCATATCCGGGCCGATGATGCTTATGACGAACGCAAACGCGGTTGCATCCGCCAGGCTGGGGCGGTCGCCGAAGAAAAACGGCCTGTCGCCCAGCAGGGTGCTCATCGCATCGAGATCGGCCGCGCCGAGCGCATAGATTTCATCGCGCGTATGCCGCCCTGTGCCTTGCGCGATGAATGACTGGCGCACGCGCTTGCGGATGAGGTCCGGCACGAAGAGGCGCAAAGGGAAAGGCATGGAGCCGAAAAAGGCGGGGCGGAGTTTCGCCCAGTTTTCCGGCTCTATCCAGCGCGCATAGGCGAGCACGACAATCAGCCGTTCCTCGATCATGCGCTGCAGGGCATGGGACTGCGCTTTCTCGACAGGGGTAAGATGCGCGTCGAGATCGATCCCTTGCGTTGCTTTCAGGTGCTCCAGAACGAGTGTGGAATCCCCCATGCGCTCGCCGTCGATTTCCACGAACGGCATCTGGCGCTTGGGGGCCTTGTTGGGGCGGGGCTCGTGGACGGTTTCATACGGAACGCCGGCCAGCCGCAGCGCGGCTTCCAGCTTGATGCAGAACGGGCCGGGATTGGGTATGCCGGCGAGCAGAGGCGGGAAGATGAAAAGGCGGATCATGGCAAGGCTCCCTTGAAGAATGTTTTTCCTTCATACTGACACCCTCCTGACAACATGCCGTCAGCAGCCTGATCGCATTCTCAAGGAAAAGAGGAGGCCACCGTCATGCGCCGCGCCGACCGGCTGTTCGACATCATCGAGTTTCTGCGCCGCCACAAGCGCGTGGTGACGGCGGCGGAGCTGGCCGAGACGATGGAAGTCTCCGTGCGCACCATCTATCGCGATGTCGCCGATTTGCAGGCAAGCCGCGTGCCCATCGAGGGCGAGGCGGGGCTCGGCTATATGCTGCGCTCCGGCTATGAGCTGCCGCCGCTCATGTTCAGCGAAGACGAGATCGAGGCGCTGGTTTTCGGCGCACGCATGGTGCGCGCCTGGGGCGACAAGAGCTTCACCGATGCCGCCGACGCGGCGCTCGCCAAGATCCGCGCCGTGCTGCCCGCCCGGCTCGACGAGGTGGTCGAGGCTTCGCGCATCACGGTCTCGGCGACCCGTACGCATGACAAGGCCGTGTTCAACAAGCATCTGACGCCGATCCGCCGGGCGATCCGAGAGCGACGCAAGCTGGAGATCGACTATCTGTCACTGGCAGATGAGAAGACTTCGCGCCGCGTCCGCCCGCTGGGGCTGGCCTTTTTCGGCCCCTTCTGGATGCTCGCAAGCTGGTGCGAAATCCGGCGCGATTTTCGTACCTTCCGTATCGAGCGGATCGCCACCCTTCGGGTCGGCGACGAGACCTTCCGCGACGAACCGGGTAAGACGATAGAGGATTTCCTCGCGCGTCCGCAGGAATGGAAGGGCATGGCTCAGGCAAAGAAAAAGCCCGGACCGTGAGGCCCGGGCTTTCTTTTCGGCGATGCCGGTTCTGTTATTCGGCGGCCTTCGCGGCGTTCGGCGCGGCGTCGCGCACATCCGGATCGACGTGATCCTCGAACTTGGCGAAGTTGGAGACGAACATGCCGACAAGCTTCTGGGCCTGCACGTCATAGGCGGCCTTGTCGGCCCATGTGCTGCGCGGGTCCATGATGGAGTTGTCCACGCCCGGCACGCTCACCGGCACTTCGAAGCCGAAATTCGGATCGACGCGGAACTCGGCATTGTTGAGCGAGCCGTCCAGCGCCGCGGCGAGAAGCGCGCGCGTCGCCTTGATCGGCATGCGGCTGCCGATGCCATAGGCGCCGCCCGTCCAGCCCGTGTTCACCAGCCAGCAGGTCACGCCATGCTCGGCGATGAGGTCGCGCAGCAGGTTGCCATAGGCGGTGGGGTGGCGCGACATGAAGGGCGCACCGAAGCAGGTGGAGAAAGTCGCTTCCGGCTCGGTCACGCCCTTTTCGGTGCCCGCGACCTTCGCGGTGTAACCGGACAGGAAGTGATACATGGCCTGGCTCGGCGTCATGCGTGCGATGGGCGGCAGAACGCCGAAGGCGTCGGCCGTCAGCATGATGATGTTCTTCGGATGGCCGCCCGTGCCCGTGTCGCTCGCATTCGGAATGAAGGAGAGCGGATAGGCGCCGCGGGAGTTCTCGGCCAGCGCCGCGCTGTCGAGGTCGAGCTCGCGGCTGTCCTCGTCCATCACGACGTTTTCCAGCACCGTGCCGAAACGCTGAGTGGTGGCGTAGATTTCCGGCTCGGCTTCCGCGGAGAGCTTGATCATCTTGGCATAGCAGCCGCCTTCGAAATTGAAGACGCCATTTTCCGACCAGCCATGCTCGTCGTCGCCGATCAGCGTGCGGCTGGCTTCGGCAGAGAGCGTCGTCTTGCCGGTGCCGGACAGGCCGAAGAAGATCGCCGTGTCGCCCGCCGGGCCGATATTGGCCGAGCAATGCATCGGCATCACGCGCTTGGGCGGCAGCTCATAGTTGAGCATGGAGAAGACCGACTTCTTGATTTCGCCGGCATAGGAGGTGCCGCCGATGAGCACGATCCGCTTGTCGAAGTTGCAGGCGATCACCGTGCCGGTGCGGCAGCCGTATTTTTCCGGATCCGCTTCGAAGCTCGGCAGGTCGATGATCGTGAACTGGGGAGAGAAGCTGTCCAGTTCTTCCGGCTGCGCTTCGATGAGCAGGTTCTGGATGAAGAGAGAGTGCCAGGCATATTCCGTGTAGACGCGGGTGGCGAGGCGGTGGGTCTTGTCGGCGCCGCCGAAAAGATCCTGGACGAAGAGTTCCTTGCCTTCCGCATGCTTCAGCATGTCGGCATGGAGCGCGTCGAACGCTTCCGGCGTCATCGACTTGTTGTTGTCCCACCAGACCGTGTTTTCGGTCTCGTTGTCGCGGACGATGAACTTGTCCTGCGCCGAACGGCCGGTGTGCACGCCGGTCTTGACGACGAAGGGACCGTTGGCAGCGATCTGACCCTCACCGCGGCGCACGCCTTCTTCGTAAAGGGCGGCGGGACGGTAGTTCCAGTGAGCGGCGGCGAGATTTTTGAAGCCGCTTTTGTCGACGCCGAACTTGCTGATATAGGGCCCGGTCTGTTTCACGCTTCTCTCCTCGTGGTCCAATACGGCCCTGGCCGGGCCGATACCTTATTGATTGCCTGTCCGCCGTCTTCCGCCGCAGCATGCGGCCGGGGTCGGAAATTTATCACCGTCTCGCGGCGTTGGCAGGGCAGAGCGCCAAATTGGCGTAAATTTGCCAAAAACAAAGCCAATACGGGGCCGCTGAGCCAGTTATGGCCCGCCTGACCCCCGAATTTCGGCGCCAACATAGTGGGCAGCCCTGCCCCGCGCAACAGCTATGCGAACAGTTTGCAGAAGATGCGGCGATGCGTCCCCCGGGCGCCACAAGGCTACAGATAAGCTCGTCATGGCAAGGACGCCCCCTCATCCCTATAATGCGGCCACATTTTGGGCCAAAAGCGACCCTAAGCCTCCTCGCTTGCCGGGGGGCGACGCGAAGAGCGGGGTAATTTGGAATGCCGGAAGGCCCAGACGAACAGAGCCAAAAGGAACGGGCAAATATGCCAACCATCGCGCTGGTTGACGACGACCGGAATATTCTGACCTCGGTGAGCATGGCGCTCGAGGCCGAGGGCTATCACGTCCAGACCTATACCGACGGCGCCGCGGCGCTGGCCGGACTTGGCGCGAATCCGCCCGATGTCGCCGTCTTCGATATCAAGATGCCGCGCATGGACGGGATGGAACTGCTGCGGCGTCTGCGCCAGAAGTCCGACATGCCGGTGATCTTCCTCACCTCCAAGGACGATGAGATCGACGAGCTGTTCGGTCTCAAGATGGGCGCCGACGACTACATCAAGAAGCCCTTCTCCCAGCGCCTGCTTGTGGAGCGCGTCAAGGCGGTGCTGCGCCGGGCGCAGAACACCAAGGGCGAGGCCGCGACGGGCGGCGAGACCGAAGCGGCGGCGGTGCTGGAGCGCGGCAAGCTGTTGCTCGATCCCGACCGCCATGCCTGCACCTGGGGCGGCGAGGCGGTGGTCCTCACCGTGACGGAATTTCTGATCCTGCAATCGCTGGCGCAGCGCCCCGGCTATGTGAAGAGCCGCGACTCGCTGATGGACGCCGCATATGACGATCAGGTCTATGTGGACGACCGCACCATCGACAGCCACATCAAGCGGCTGCGCAAGAAGTTCAAGGAAGTCGACAAGGAGTTCGATGCGATCGAAACCCTCTATGGCGTCGGCTACCGCTACCGGGAGGCCTGAGGCCCCGCGGGCGGCAATACCGCCGAAGCCCGTTGAACGCATGGCAAATGGCAAGTGTGAGCGAGGACGAGCTGTCGGATAGGGGCCAATCGCATGCGGACGACTTCCCGGCCGATGCGCATGATACCGCGCATGCGGCGGGAAAGAGCGGGGCCGGAAAGACGGGCCCGGGAGAGGCTCGGTCTTTGCCGACCCGCCTGCTCGCGCTGATCCGGCTTGCCTGGAGCCGCTTTCGCAGTTTTCTCGTCCGGGGCCGCTTTTCCAGCCTGACGCGCCGCATCGTCGTCTTCAACGTCGTCGCCCTCATCGTGATGGTGGCGGGTATCCTCTATATCAACCAGTTTCGCGAAGGACTGATCGATGCGCGCCGGCAGAGCCTGCTGACCCAGGCCGAGATCATTGCCGGCGCCCTGGCGCAGGGCGCGACCGAAGCGCCGAGAGCTACGGTCATCGATCCGCTGGACGGCGCTTCCGGCAACGCCGATGAAAGCGGCCGGAACGGGCCCGCTGCGAGCGGGGAGGCCGACAAGGTTCTCCCCATCGTGCCGGAAGCCGCCGCGCCCATCCTCCGCAGACTGACGGTTCCCACCCGGACACGCGCCCGGCTTTACGACCGGAGCGGCTGGCTGCTGCTCGACAGCCGTCGCCTGTCGGCCTCCGCCCAGGTCGTCGCCTTCGAGTTGCCGCCGCCGGCGGACGCGGATGAGGACCGAAATGTCTTCACCCGTCTCTATCAATGGATGGTGAGCTTTCTGCCGGGACGCGACCTTGAGCTGTTCAAGGAGGCGGGCGGCCAGAACGGCAAGATGTATCAGGAAGTGACCCGGGCGCTGACGGGGCAGGCCGCCAGCATGGAACGCGTCAATGATCGCGGCGAACTGATCGTTTCCGTCGCCGTGCCGATCCAGCGCTACCGGGCGGTGCTGGGCGCGCTGATGCTGTCGACGCGCGGCGGCGACATCGACGCCATCGTGCGCGGCGAACGCTTTGCGATCCTGCAGGTCTTTCTCGTCACGCTGGGCGTGACCATTCTGCTTTCGGTCGTGCTGGCCGCGACCATCGCCGAGCCGGTGCGAAGGCTCGCGGAATCGGCGGACATCGTCCGGCGCAGCAAGACGGCGCGGGCGCAGATCCCCGACTTCACCGAACGGCGCGACGAGATCGGCGATCTGTCGGGCGCGCTGCGCGACATGACGAATGCGCTCTACAGCCGCATCGACGCCATCGAAAGTTTCGCCGCCGATGTGGCGCATGAGCTGAAAAATCCGCTCACCTCGCTGTCGAGCGCGATCGAGACCATTCAGTTCGTCAAGACCGACGAGCAGCGGCAGAAGCTGAACGAGATCATCAAGGACGATCTGAAACGCATCGACCGCCTCATCAGCGACATCTCCAACGCCTCGCGCCTCGATGCCGAACTGGCGCGCGAGGAAACGGACGATGTGAACATCGCCACCCTGCTGGAAGCGGTGTGCGATCTCTTTACCGAAACGGGCGTCGCCGAAGGACGGCGGGTGATGCTCGACATCGATCCGGGCGCCCCGGGACGCGACCGCATGGTGGTGAAGGGCTTCGACATGCGGCTCGGCCAGGTCGTGCGCAACCTTGTGGACAATGCGCTCTCCTTCAGCCCGGAAGGGGCGCAGGTGAAGGTGATCGCGCGGCGCGAGCCCGGCAATATCGTCGTCATGGTGGAAGATCAGGGACCGGGCATACCCGAAGACAGTCTGGAAAAGATCTTCGACCGCTTCCATACCGACAGGCCCGACAGTTTCGGCAAGCATTCCGGCCTCGGCCTGGCGATCTCGCGCCAGATCGTCGAAGCGCATGGCGGGACCATCCGGGCCGAAAACCGGATGCAGTATGACGAGGTGCAGGGCGCACGCTTCATCGTCACCCTGCCCGCTGCGCCGGTATAGGAAGCGGTCCCGATGACGGAAAACGGCATCACCATCCATGCGACCTGCATAGCCTGCGGCGGACGGGCCGCGCTTTTGCGCGGTCGCCCCGGCTCGGGCAAATCCGACCTCGCCTTTCGCATGATCCGGGCGGATGCAAGCGGTGAGACGCGCCTCGTCGCCGACGATCAGGTGCATCTTCACGCGTCGCAGGACGGGCTTGCCGCGACCGCCCCTCAGGCGCTGACCGGCCTCATCGAATTGCGCGGCCTCGGCCTCTTGCGCGTCCCCGTGATCGACCGGGCGGCGGTGCGGCTCATTGCCGAGCTGGTGCCGAGGGACGAGGTGCCGCGGTTGCCGGCGCCGGAATTCGAGGAAATCCAGGGCGTTCGCCTGCCCCTGATCCGGCTGCACGCCTTCGATCTGACAGCCGCCGACAAGCTGCGGCTGGCGCTTGAAGTGCTGCCTGATCGCGGTTTCCCGGGCGAGGACGGCATTCTGGGCGGGGCCTGAAGGCCGAGGCGTCGCGAAACTGCCTTATTGTTGCGCTGCAACACTTGCCAACTTGCTTAAAATACGTTCACGATGCGGGTTTAGCGGGCGCGAGTTGAGCCATTCGTCATGACAAGAAGGCAGCCTGCCGCGTAAAGCGAAGACGGATGGCAAAGAGGGCGGTGGATGATCGGATTAGTACTCGTTACGCATGGCCAGCTTGCCAGTCAGTTTGTGGCGGCCATGGAGCATGTCGTGGGGCCGCAAAAGCAGGTGGCAGCGATCTGCATCGGCCCTGATGACGATATGGAGCAGCGGCGCCGGGACATACTCGATGCCGTCGCCAAGGCGGACACCGGCGATGGCGTGATCCTGCTCACCGACATGTTCGGCGGCACGCCCTCCAATCTCGCCATTTCCGTCATGAACAAGGCGCGCGTGGAGGTGATCGCCGGCGTGAACCTGCCCATGCTGATCAAGCTGGCCAGCGTCCGCGAGAGCAAGGATCTGCGCGAAGCGGTGGATCAGGCGCAGGAATCGGGCCGGAAATACATTTCCATCGCCAGCCGCGTCCTCGCGGGCGACGGCGCGTGACCTCGCAGATGCCCCGGGAGGAAGAAAACCGCGCATCCGGAACATCCGGCGCCTCTCCTTCCGAAAACGGCGCCTCCTCTTCCGAAAACGGCGAATGCCGCCGCACCCTCACCATCGTCAACAGCCGGGGCCTTCATGCCCGCGCCTCCGCCCGCTTCGTGCAGGTGGCCGAGCAGTTCAAGGCAGATATTTCGGTGAGCCGGGACGGGCATACCGTGCCGGGCACCTCCATCATGGGCCTGATGATGCTGGCGGCGAGCAAGGGCTCCTCCATCGAGGTCGAGGCCACCGGCTCGCAGGCGGAAATGGCAATCAAGGCCCTGGCCGAGCTTGTCGAGGACGGCTTCGGCGAACGGGATTGACCCGTCCGGCCCCGATTGCCCATCGGAAACAAAGATATAAACATTTCTTTATGTCGTCCTTGCCCCATCGGGTCGGGCTTGCTATAACCACGCCGAATTTGCCGGGCCGACCGGCTGACGCTGGCGCGGGGCCCACGGCCTTGCGCGGGGTGCGCTACCGCCGGAATCGGCGATTTTTCGCAGAATTCGGTGCTGCGCCCGCAAGGCAAAACACAGACCGACGACACCAAAGGAGTTATATCGCCCATGGGTGCCAAACAGGATTACGTCATTAAGGACATCTCGCTTGCCGATTACGGCCGCAAGGAGATCGAAATCGCCGAGGCCGAGATGCCGGGCCTGATGGCCACGCGCGAGGAATATGCCAAGTCGCAGCCGCTCAAGGGTGCGCGGATCGCCGGCTCGCTGCACATGACCATTCAGACCGCCGTGCTGATCGAGACGCTGGCCGCGCTGGGCGCCGACATCCGCTGGGCGTCGTGCAACATCTACTCCACGCAGGACCACGCCGCCGCCGCGATCGCCGCGGGCGGCACGCCGGTTTTCGCCGTGAAGGGCGAGACGCTGGAAGAGTACTGGGAATACTGCCACAACATTTTCGAATGGGCCGATGGCGGCGTTCCGAACATGATCCTCGACGATGGCGGCGACGCCACGCTCCTCATCCATCTCGGCATCCGCGCCGAGAAGGGCGACACCGCCTTCCTCGACAAGGCGCAGAATGAGGAAGAGACGGCGCTCTTCGCTTCGATCAAGAAGCGCCTGAAGGACAATCACGGCTGGTACACGAAGGTCGGCGAAGCCATCATGGGCGTCTCCGAAGAGACGACCACCGGCGTTCACCGCCTCTATGAAATGTTCAAGAAGGGCGAACTGCTCTTCCCGGCGATCAATGTGAACGACAGCGTGACGAAGTCGAAGTTCGACAACCTCTATGGCTGCCGCGAATCGCTGGTGGACGGCATCCGCCGTGCGACCGACGTGATGATGTCCGGCAAGGTCGGCGTTGTCGCGGGCTTCGGCGATGTGGGCAAAGGCTCCGCCGCGTCGCTGCGTCAGGCCGGCTGCCGCGTGCTGGTGACCGAGATCGACCCGATCTGCGCGCTCCAAGCCGCCATGGAAGGCTATGAAGTCGTGCCGATGAATGAAGCCGCGACGCGCGGCGACATCTTCGTCACCACGACGGGCAATATCGACGTCATCACCGTCGATCACATGCGGTCGATGAAGGACCGTGCCATCGTCTGCAACATCGGCCATTTCGACAGCGAAATTCAGGTCGGTGCGCTCAAGAACTTCAAGTGGACGAACATCAAGCCGCAGGTGGATGAGATCGAATTCCCCGACGGCAAGAAGATCACCCTGCTGGCCGAAGGCCGTCTGGTGAACCTCGGCTGCGCCACGGGCCATCCGAGCTTCGTGATGTCCGCCTCCTTCACCAACCAGGTGCTGGCCCAGATCGAACTCTTCACCAAGACCGACGAGTACCCGATCGGCGTCTACACGCTGCCCAAGTCGCTCGACGAGAAGGTTGCGATGCTGCACCTCGAGAAGATCGGCGTGAAGCTCGAGAAGATGAGCAAAGAGCAGGCTGACTATATCGGCGTGCCGGCTGAAGGCCCCTTCAAGCCGGAACATTATCGCTACTAAGCGATTTTGCGCCGATCGCAATCGCGCCCGTCGCGAATACCAGACCGCGATCGGCGCGATTGCTTTCAAGCAGGGCCCGGCTCTTCATGAGCCGGGTCTTTTTGTTGGCAGTTTCGAAATGCTTCCGGACATAGTGTAAACTTTCGGCGGTCTGCTGATTTGGGCAGATTGAACCTGCCTGCGGGGGGCAGGCATAAGGAAAGCGGTATGCAGGGGGCAAAAGGCAGCAAGACGCGCGGCGTGTGGCGCGCATGCGCGGTCGGCGCAGGCGGCGCGCTATGGCTTGCCGCGACGGCGGGGCCCGCGCAGGCCGATAATCTCGTCGGCTCCGCGCTGACGGCGCTGGGCGTGCCCGAAGAGGTCGCCGCCGACCAGAACATCATCATCGCCTATGCCGTCGCGGCGGGCATCGCGCTCGCGGCGATCCTGTTTACCGTGGTGGCGATGCGCGCCGCCCGCGCCGCGCGCAAGACCGCGATTTCGCGCGAGGACGAGCTGACCGCCTTGTCGGTGCGGCTCGACACGGCCGAATCGATCCTGGCCGCCGAGCCCGACGCCCTCTTTATCTGGACGCCGGAAAGCCTGCGCGCCTCCCCCGGCACCTTTCAGGCGCGGCCGCGCATCGTCGGCTCCACCGCGGGGCTGGTGGATCCGGCCTCGGGCGACCTCGACTATAATTACCTGCTGGAGCGCCTCCGGCCTGAAAATGCGGGCCGGCTCAACACCGCCGTGCAACGCCTGCGGCGGCTCGGCGCGCGCTTTTCCCTCCATGTGGAAGCGCTGGACGGGCGCATTTTCGAGGCGGAAGGCCGGCCCGCGGGCGCGCTTGCCGTGCTCTGGCTGCGCGACGTGACGGGCGAACGCGCCGAGGTGGCGCGCCTGACCGAGCGCATGCGCCAGGCCGACACCGAACGGGCGCGCTACGAAACCCATCTGATGGAAGTGCCCTGTCCGGCCTGGCGGCGCGACGGGGAGGGCCGTCTCGTCTGGGTCAACAAGGCCTATGCGATCGCCGTGGACGCCACCTCGCCCGAAGATGCGGTGTCGCGGGAACTGGAACTGCTGGGCGAGGAAGCGCTGGGCGCCATGCGCCGCAAGCTCTTCGACAAGCCCCGCGTGCAAAGCCGCACCCATGCGATCATGTCGGGCGAACGCCGCGCCCTCGATGTCGTGGAAAGCCATCTCGATGGCGGCACGGCGGGCATCGCCATCGACGTGACGGCGGAAGAAAACCTGCAGGACGACCTGAAGCGGCATATCGACAGCCATGCCGAAACGCTGAACCGGCTCAATACGGCGGTTGCGATCTGCGGGCCCGACAAGCGTCTCAAATTCCGCAATCACGCCTTCGAGGAACTCTGGGGTCTGGAGCCGCAATGGCTCGACGAAGAGCCGACCGACAGCGCGATCCTGGACGAGCTGCGCGCGCAGCGCCGCCTGCCGGAACAGGCGAATTTCCAGGCCTGGAAACAGGCGCGCATGGAGCTTTACACCTCCACCCAGCCGGTGGAGGAATTCTGGCATCTGCCGGACGGGCGCACGGTGAAGCTCAACGCACAGGCGCATCCCTTTGGCGGCGTCATCTATCTCTATGAGAACGTCACCGAACGGCTCAACCTGGAAAGCTCCTACAACACGCTGGCCCGCGTGCAGCGCGAAACGATCGACCACCTCTATGAAGGCGTGGCCGTGTTCGGCAGCGACGGACGGCTGAAGCTGTCCAACCCCGCCTATGGCCGCATCTGGGGCCTGTCGGAAGAACAGCTTGCCGACGAACCCCATGTCAGCGACGTCATCGATCTGTGCCGCCCGCTCTATGCGGAACCGGAAGAAGCCGAGCTGCTGCGCACGCAGGTGACGATGGTGTCGGGCATGCGTGCCAACACGACCGGGCGCCTCAACCGGCCCGACGAGACAGTGGTCGATTTCGCCATCGTGCCGCTGCCCGACGGGGCGACGCTCATCACCTATCTCGACGTGACCGATGCGACGCGCATGGAGATCGCGCTCAGGGAACGCAATGACGCGCTGGAAACGGCGGACCGGCTGAAGTCGGAATTCATCAGCCATGTCTCCTACCAGCTGCGCACCCCGCTCACCAATATCATCGGCTTCGGCGAAATCCTGGAATCGGAAATGTTCGGCGGGCTGGAACCGCGCCAGCACGAATATATGCAAGGCATTCTCGAAAGTTCGCAGACCCTGCTCGACACGGTGAACGACATTCTGGATCTCGCCGTGATCGAAGCCGGAGCGATGACGCTCGACCTGTCGGACATGGAAATTTCCGAAGTGCTCTATGCGGCGGAGGAATTCGCGCAGCGTCCGGCCCAGAAGAGCAAGGTGGGCCTGAAGGTCGACTGCCCGGCCGATACCGGCGCGATCCGCGCCGACGAAAAGCGCATCAAGCAGATCATGATCAACCTCTTGTCGAATGCGCTCAGCTTCACGAGCCCCGGCGACACCATCACCATCGGCGCGCGGCGGCACGAAAATTCGGTCGAGCTTTACGTGGCCGATACGGGCGACGGCATCAAACCGGAATTCCAGTCCACCGTCTTCGACCGTTTCGAGGCGCATGGCGGACAGGACCGCCGCCGGGGCGCAGGCCTCGGCCTGTCGCTGGTGCGCTCCTTCGTGGAACTGCATGGCGGCTGGGTGACGCTGGAAAGCGCGCCCGATCTCGGCACCTGCGTAACCTGCCACCTGCCGGTCCGCGCCGCCCCGCCCCGGCCCGCCGACACGCCTGCGCCGAGCGATCGGGACGCGGTGGTGGACTGAGGGGGTCCCTCATTGTCCCTTCATCGTCATTGCGAGCGAAGCGAAGCAATCCAGTGCGGCAAACACTGGTCTGGATTGCTTCGTCGGCTGACGCCTTCTCGCAATGACGTGGAAACTCAGCTCGCCAGGCGTTCCGGCTCTTCCACCTGAGGCCGCGCATTGGACGGGGCTGGGTTGGAGAACGCCATGGCGCCGTCGTCGAGCTTGCCGAAGCGCAGCATCATCATGTCCTTGGCGTAGTTCTGATAGAGCTTCCACGGCTTGCGGTCGCCCTGCCTCGGGAAGAGATGCTGCGCGCGCTGGATGTAACCCGACGAAAGGTCGAGCCAGGGCTCTTCGCCCAGATTCGGATCGGTCACACGCGGGGTGCACTGACGATTGCCGGACTTTTTCATTTCGTTCAGCAGGCGGCACACATATTCGCAGGTGAGGTCGCATTTCAGTGTCCAGGACGCATTCGTATAGCCGAAGCAGGAAGCAAGGTTCGGCACGTCTGAATACATCATGCCCTTGTAGCTCATCGTCTCGCTGGGATGGACCTGCGTGCCGTCCACGCTGAGATCGACGCCGCCCAGCATTTTGAGCTTGAGCCCCGTCGCGGTGACGATGAGGTCGGCTTCCAGTTCCTTGCCCGATTTGAGCAGGATGCCCTTCTCGGTGAAGCGCTCGATGTGGTCGGTCTCGACCGAGGCCTTGCCCTCGCGGATGGAGGCGAAGAGATCGCCGTTCGGCACGAGGCAGAGGCGCTGGTCCCACGGATTATAGGACGGCGTGAAATGCGTCTTCACGTCGAAATCCGGGCCGAGTTCGGCGCGCACGCCCTTGAGCAGAAGCGACTTCACCTTCTCCGGCGCCTTGCGGCACATGCGGAAGAAATACATGCCCAGCAGCACATTCTTCCACCGGGTGAGGCCATAGGCGGTCTTCGCCGGGAGGTTGCGCCTCAGCCAGTTGGCGATCTTGTCTTCCGCGGGCCGCGCGACGACATAGGTCGGCGAGCGCTGCAGCATGGTGACATGCGCGGCGTCCTCCGCCATTTCCGGCACCAGCGTGACGGCGGTCGCGCCCGAGCCGATCACCACGACCTTCTTGTCCTTGAAGTCGATATCGTCGGTCCATTTCTGCGGATGGACGATGCGGCCCTTGAAATCCTCCGCCCCCGGAAAGTCCGGCGTATAGCCTTCGTCGTAATCGTAATAGCCCGAGCAGACGAAGAAGAAGTTGCAGGTGAACTCGGCGGTCTCGCCCGTATCGCCGCGCTCCGTCTTCACCGTCCACAGCGCATGCTCCGACGACCAGGACGCGCCCGTCACCTTGTGGCTGTAGCGGATATGCTTGTCGATGCCGTAATCGGCCGCCGTGTCTTTCAGATATTTCAGGATGTTCGGCCCGTCGGCGATGGCCTTTGCTTCTTTCCACGGGCGGAAGGAATAGCCGAGCGTGTACATGTCGCTGTCGGAGCGGATGCCGGGATAGCGGAAGAGGTCCCAGGTGCCGCCCATGCTTTCGCGGCCTTCCAGGATCACATAGGAGCGGTCCGGGCAATTGGCCTGCAGGTGGTAGCCCGCGCCAATGCCGGAAATGCCGGCCCCCACAATGACCACGTCGAAATGTTCCGTCCCCATATATCCCGCTCCCGGAAGTAGTTGATCGTTTCGCTCGGTTTTATACCTTGCTGACATTTTATCAGAGTATATCCGAGTGTACTGCTATGTTTTATGTGGGGTTTCGTGACGCGCGTAAAGTGACGGGATTCGGCGGGATTTCCTGGGTGTCACCCCGGGATGACGGCATGGCTTGGGGAGCACGCATTGCCCCTGAGCCTGTTTTTCCCCATACCTCTCCCATGACCGGACCCCGCCCCTTCACCTACGACCCGCCGACGGAGCCTTGGCTTACCGTGCTGCATGAGGATGACGACATTCTCGTGCTGTCGAAGCCGTCCGGGCTTCTCACCGTGCCGGGGAAGGAGGCGCATCTCAGCGATTGTCTGGAAGCGCGCGCGGTGAAGCGCTGGGGTGCGGCGCGGATCGTCCACCGGCTCGACAAGGATACCTCCGGCGTCATGGTGCTGGGCCGGCACGACAAGGCGCAGCGCCATCTCGGCAAGCAGTTCCAGAGCCGCCGCGTGGAGAAGACCTATATCGCCCGCGTCGCCGGCCATGTGAACGGCGACAGCGGCGAGGTCGACCTGCCGATCGCGACCGACCCGGAACGCCGCCCCATGCAGATGATCGATCATGAGCGCGGGCGCGCCGCCATCACGCGCTGGGAAGTTGTGGCGCGCGAAGAGGGCGCGATGCCGGTGACGCGGCTCCGCCTCATGCCGCTCACCGGGCGCTCGCATCAGCTGCGGCTGCATCTCATGCATCTCGGCCACCCGATACTGGGCGATGCCTTTTACGCCGAGGACGAGATCTTCGAGGCTGCGCCGCGTTTGCAACTCCATGCCGAAACGCTCGGCTTGCGTCATCCGACCGGCGGCGCGAGGGTAAGCTTCACCGATCCCACGCCGTTCTAGAGGCACACAACATGGCGAAACCCTACGAACTCTTCTACTGGCCCGGCATTCCCGGCCGGGGCGAATTCATCCGTCTGGCGCTGGAAGATGCGGGCGCGCCTTATGTGGATGTCACGCGCGAGCGGCCGGACGGTTTTGCCGAAATGCAAAAGCTGATGGAGGAAAGCGAGCGCCCGTCCTTTGCCTGCCCGATCCTGCGGCACGGGCGAACGGTACTCGGCCAGACGCCGGTCATCTTGCACTGGCTGGGACCGCGCATCGGCCTTGCGCCGGAGGCGGAAGCGATGCGGCTCTGGCTGCACCAGATCCAACTCACCATCGCCGATTTCGCGGTGGAGGCGCATGACACGCATCACCCGATTTCGGTGGCGATGTATTACGAAGACCAGATCGAGGAATCCAAGCGCCGCGCGAAATGGTTCCGCGAAAGCCGCCTGCCGCAAATTCTCGGCTGGTTCGAGACGATCCTCGAACGCAACCCGGCGAATGCGAAACGCAAAAGCCCCGTGCTGGCCGGGCGCAGCGTGACCTATGCGGACATCTCGCTTTATTTCCTGATCGACGGGCTCGACTTCGCCTTCCCCAAGGCGATGAAACGGGCGAGCCGCAAGGCGCCGCTCACCCGTGCCCTGGCCGAAGCCGTGGCCGCCCGGCCGAATATCGCCGCCTATCTCGAAAGCGACAGGCGGCAGGACTTCGGCGACGGCCTGTTCCGGCGCTACCCGGAACTGGACGGCTAGGCGGTTCGATATTCTCTGTTGTCACCCCGGGACAAGCCCGAGGTGACAGGCGAGAGTGCGATTACTCGCCCTTGAGGGTCTTCTGAACCTCGTTCGCATCGGCCTTGGCCTTGCCGAGGTCCGTTTCGGCGATGCCTGCGCGCGCCGCCTTGGCGGCCTTTTCCAGCTCGGCCTTGCGGGCGGCATCGGTCGTATTGGGAATGGCCCCGCCGGTCGCTTTGCAGGGATTGAGCTCATCGGCATCGAAGCCGTCGCCCTTCTCGCCGACAAGGCAGTTCAGCGCGTGATGCAGATGCATATGCACGCCCTTGAGGCCGCTGGCCCCGGCGGCGAAGCCTGCGTGCTGGGCGGCGGTCTCGGCGGATTTGGCCGCATCGGCGGCGCTGGCCGGCGCGGCGAAGACGAGCCCGCCCGCCATCAGCGCGAAGCCTGCGGCAAGGATGGTTTTCCGCAACGGGGTGAAGGGGCGCTTCACGAGAATACTCATCGGTGGAACTCCTTTTGTCTGGGTCATTGTCGTTCCGTGAGACAGGGCTAGTTCCTGTTTGCGACCAAAATCGGGCAGCGGACGGCTTGCACAAGGTCGTACGGACTACCAAATGACCGAAACGGTAAAAATAGTCAGTGACACCGGGGGCCGGTCAAGTTAGCGTGGCCACCGATTATCGGAACCAGAGGGCGGCCGCATTCTGGCCGGAGGAGATCTCGCCATGCCGATCAGCTTCAAGGTCAATGGGAAAGAACACACGCTCGATGTGGAAGAGGACATGCCGCTTCTCTGGGCGTTGCGTGACGAACTGGGCCTGACCGGCACCAAATTCGGCTGCGGCATCGCCGCCTGCGGCGCCTGCACCGTGCAGGTGGACGGGACCGCGATGCGGAGCTGCTCCATACCGGTCTCCTATGCCGACGGGTCGGAAATCACCACCATCGAAGGGCTGGCCGATCCCGAAGCGGAAGCGGGCGGGCTCTCGCCGCTCCAGCAGGCCTGGATCGAGCGGCAGGTGCCGCAATGCGGCTATTGCCAGTCCGGCATGCTGATGGCGGTGGACGCGCTGCTGAAGGAAAACCCGCAGCCGAGCGATGAAGAGGTCGGCGCGGCGATCACCAATATCTGCCGCTGCGGATCCTATCCGCGCGTACTGGCCGCCATTCGCGATGTGACGCGCGCTTAAGGGGAGGGACGGGACCATGGCATTCGACCTGAAAAAACCGACGCGCCGGCAGATGCTTGTCGGAGGCGGCCTTGCAGGCGGGGCGCTTCTCATCGGCGTTTCCATGTCCGGCCCTTCGCGGCGGGAGCGGGAAAACGCAATCGCGGCCGAAGGCGGCGAGAAATTCGTCACCACCTGGCTGAAGATTTCGCCGGACAACATCACGACCGTTTACGTGCCGCATTCCGATATGGGGCAGGGCCCGATCACCGCGCTCGCCATGATGGCGGCGGACGAGATGGATGCGGACTGGAACCTGGTGCGCGCCGAACAGGCCCCCGCCGAACCCGAATTCGCCAATGAATCGCTCGGCCTCTTCATCACCAAGGGACAGACCGCGCCCGACATGCTGGCCGGCGCCGCCGAGACGCTCTGGTACAATGTCGCGAAATTCATGAGCATGCAGATTACCGGCGGCTCCATGGCCGTGCGCTATACCGGCCAGCACGGCATGCGCATCGCAGGCGCGGCGGCAAAGGAAATGCTGGTGAAGGCCGCGGCGGCGCGCTGGAACTGCGCCGCCTCCGATTGCGAGGTGCGCGACAGCGTCGTCTATCTGAAAGGCAAGAACCGCTCCGCGACCTTCGGCGAGCTGGCCGTGGAAGCGGCGGAATATTCGCCGTCTGCAACGCCGACCTTCAAGACGCCGGACCAGTACCGGATCGTCGGCAGGCCGACCAAGCGTTTCGACGTGCCGGGCAAGGTGGATGGCAGCGGCACCTATGGCATCGACGCGCGGCCCGAGGGAATGCTCTATGCGGCGCTGCGCCAGTCGCCCGTCTTCGGCGGCAAGCTGAAGCGCTATGATGCAACGGAAGTGCTGAAGCGCCGCGGCATGAAGAAGGTTGTGGAACTGCCCGTCGGCGTGGCGGTCATCGCCGACAATTTCTGGCGCGCCAAGCAGGCCGCCGCCGCGCTCGACATCGAATTCGACGATGGCGGCAATGGCGGCATTTCCTCCGCCTCGATTTTCGAAGGCCATGAAAAGGCGCTGCAGGGCGATAGCACCGAGGATGTCGAAAAGGGCGACGCCGAAGGCGCGCTGAAAAACGCGGCCAAGGTGGTGGAAGCCGCCTATCGCGTGCCTTATCTGGCGCATGCCACCATGGAACCGATGAACTGCACCGTCTGGGTGCATGACGGCAAGGCCGAAGTCTGGGTCGGGACGCAGGACCCGCTGGGCACGCGCGCCCGCGTCGCCGACATGACCGGCATCGACTATGACAATGTGAAAGTGCATCCGTTGCTGCTGGGCGGCGGCTTCGGGCGGCGCATTCCCTATCGCTCGGGCTTCTCGGAATTCCCCAGCGAGATCGATTATGCCTCGCTGATCGCCAAGGAAGTCGATGCGCCGGTAAAGCTCGTCTATACGCGCGAAGACGATATGCAGCATGACGCCTACCGTATCGCGGTGGCGAATACGATGAAGGCCGGGCTTGACGCAGACGGCAATCCGGTCGCCTGGCTGAACCGCTATGTCTACAAGGACGAACCGGCGGAAGCGCCGCATATTCCCTATGCGGTGGAAAATCAGTCGATCCGCTATGTGGACAATCCGACGCCGGTGCCGCGCGGGCCCTGGCGCTCGGTCGCGCACACCCAGCACACTTTCTTCAATGAAAGCTTCATGGACGAACTGGCCCATGAAGCGGGCAAGGACCCCTACGAGTTCCGAATGGCGCTGCTGAAGGACAAGCCGCGCCACCGGGCCGTGCTGCAACTCGCCGCGGAGAAGGCGGGGCTCGGCAAGCCCCTGCCGGAAGGCCGTGTGCACGGGATCGCCGTGCAGCAGAGCTTCTCGACCATCGTTGCCGAAGTGCTGGAGGTCTCGCTGGACGAGGACAACCGTCCCCGCGTTCACAAGGTGACCTGCGCGGTGGATTGCGGCCGCGTCATCAATCCCGATACCGCCGAAGCGCAGGTGCAGTCCGCCGTGATCTACGGCTTGACGGCGGCGCTCTACGGGCAGATCACCATCGAGGGCGGCGCCGTGACCCAGGGCAATTTCCCCGACTACCGGATGGTGACGCTGGCCGAAACGCCGGTCATCGAGACGCATTTCATCGACAGCGGCGAGGCCTTGGGCGGGCTTGGCGAACCGGGCACGCCGCCCGTCGCGCCGGCGCTTGCCAATGCGGTCTTCAAGCTGACCGGCAAGCGCATCCGCGAACTGCCCATGTCGATCCACGACCTCTCGCCGGCAAGCGGCAAGTTCGCCCAAGCCGCGGACTAAAGTGACCGCGGACTGAACGGGGCGGCGCGCCGCCCCGGCGGGCGGGCGCGTATGTTTACCGAATGCTTACCCGGGCGGTGTTAGCTGAAAGCTTCATCATCCGGAGAAGCGCCCATGGCTGCGCAAAAACACGGTCTGACGAGTTTTCAGTCCTCGACGCATGAGGAACTGCCGCTCGACGAGCTGTCCGCCTATGCAGATCTTCAGCGCGTACACGATGTGTGGTCCGGGCTGACCGAGAAGAAGGGGCATTTCCCCGCGCAGCTCGATCCAACCAAGGTTCCGGTCGCCCTTCTACCCTATATGATGGTGCTCGATGTGGAAGAGAACCGCCTTCGCGTGCGCCTTGCGGGCACGCGCGTCTGCGAGGAGCATGGCGGCGAAATGCGCGGCCGCACCACGGATGATTTCTTCAAGCCGGAAGACGGAAAGAAAGTGCTGGAAGCGGGGCTGCGCGTGGCGGAGACGGGCACACCGTCGCTCGCCCGCAAAACCTATATCGCGATCAACGGACGGCGCTGGTCCTATGTGCGGCTGATCCTGCCGCTGTCGTCGGACGGCGTGAAGCGGGACCGGCTTTTCAAGCTGCTCGATCCCGCCACGCTGGACATGACCTATCAGGCAGAGGCGTAACCTGCCCCCAAAACACGCAAACCCCGGGCCCTGTCGACCCGGGGTCCATGCAGCATGGATTCCGGCTCGGGGCCGGAATGACGAAGACGCCTTTAGTGCTGGCTTTCCGGCATGGTGATGCGCAGGCCGTCCAGCTCGTCGGTCACCGGGAGCTGGCAGGCGAGCCGGGAATCCTCATTGGAGGCCTCGGCGAAGTCGAGCATGGTTTCTTCCATGTCTTCCTTGGCCGGCATCTTGTCCTGCCAGTCCTTCGGCACATAGACCATGCATGTCGCGCAGGCGCAGGCCCCGCCGCAATCGGCGTCGATGCCGGGAATGGAATTCTTGATCGCGCCTTCCATGACGGTCAGGCCGTTGGCCACATCCACCGTGTGCTCGGTGCCGTTATGCTCGACATAGGTAATCTTCGCCATCGGGTCTCACTCCTCCAGTGTTTGTTCTTCTCGTTATGGCGCGGGTGCTTTGTCAGCCCTGCGCGATTTCCTTCACCTTGATGCTCTCATCGGCGATGCGGGCCGGGTCGAGCTTCGTCTTGTTGTGCACAAGCTGCTTGGACATCATGAATTCCGGCGCGCGGTTGACCGCGTCGACGGCGATGACCGTGTCGTCCTTCAGGTAGAAGACGGCGAAGCTGCGCCCGTTTTCCGGGTCGCCGCGCACCACGGCCTTCGTATAGCCCGCCGACAGGCCCACGATCTGCAGCTTGAGGTCGTATTGGTCGGACCAGAACCACGGTACCTGATTATAGGGCTTGTCGTTGCCCATCATGGCGGCGGCCGCCGTCTTGCCCTGTTCGATGGCGTTGTGAACGCTTTCGAGCCGGAGGCGATGGCCGTAAATGCCGTTGGGATGGCTGGTGCAGTCGCCCGCCGCGAAAATATCCGGGTCGGAGGTGCGGCAGTTCTCGTCCACGACGATACCGTTCTGCACGTCGAGCCCGCATTCCACCGCAAGCTCCGTGTTCGGAATAATGCCGATCCCCACCACCACGAAATCGGCGGGGTAGAGCTTGCCTTCGCCTGAATCGACCGCGGTGACATGGGTGTCGCCTTCGAAGCCCGCGACGGAGACGCCGGTCTCGATCTTCACGCCTTCCTCGCGATGCACGCGCTCGTAGAAATGGCTGACGATGGGATCGACCACGCGCGACATGACGCGCTCGGCGGCCTCCAGCACGGTCACGTCCATGCCGTGTTTCTTGGCGACGGCGGCGACTTCCAGGCCGATATATCCGCCGCCCACCACGACGAGGCGCGCCCCGTCCTTGAAATGGCTCTGGATGGCTTCGACGTCCGCGATGTTGCGCAGGTAATAGATGCCGTCCATCTCGAAGCCGGGCACGTTGATTTCGCGCACGCGGCTGCCGGTCGCCATGAGCAGCTTGCCATATTCGAAGGTCTGGCCGTCGGCGGTCATCACGCGCTTGCCCTTGCGGTCGATCTCGGTGATGCGCGTGCCCCAATGGGTGGTGATGTTGTTGTCGGCGTAGAAGCTCTCCGGCTTCAGCTCCACGCGGTCGAAGCCGATTTCCTTGGCGAGGAACTTCTTGGACAGCGGCGGACGCTGATAGGGCGCATGGGGCTCGTCGCCGAAAATGCGGATCGGGTCTTCAAAGCCTTCCGCGCGCAGGCTCTGCGCGGCTTGCGCGGCGGCCTGTCCGCCCCCGACGATGATGATGTCCTTGCCCATGCGTTTCCGCCTCCCGAATTCTGTTTCGCCGATCTTGGCGCCGGCGTCATCTTTCGCGGAGTTTTACTACGCAATCACCGGGCTGTCCTCTCCTTTTTAGGGTGAAGGGGTGCCGAGGTCACGTCCCGAAACGCCGCGAAATGTGACCGAAAACCCGGCGAAAAGCGCATGCAAGCGCGCCGCAGCGTCAGGTTTCGGCCCTGATGCTAAAAAGCCACAAACATGACGCTTGCGTCAACTTTTTTGTTGATTGGCGCGACGCATTGCCGCCGATAAAAAGGCCCCATGGCGGACACGACCCCTCTCGAAATCGAGCTGAAAGACGAAGCGGCGACCCATGATCTGGGGCTGCGGCTTTCGGCGCTTTTTGCCATGGGCGATTTGATCCTGCTCAGGGGCGATCTCGGCGCGGGGAAGACCACGCTCGCCCGCGCGGCGATCCAGGCGCATCTCGGCGCTCATGGCCTCATGGAGGACGTGCCTTCGCCGACCTTCACCCTTGTCCAGACCTATGAGAGCCCGGACCTTCTGCTCACCCATGTGGACCTCTACCGCATCGAGGAGGAAGAGGAACTGCGCGAACTGGGGCTCGCGGAGGCGCTGGATGAGGGCGCGGTGCTGGTCGAATGGCCCGAGCGCGCGGAAGGCGAAATGGCGCGGCTTTCGCCCGACAGGCTCGACATCCGCCTCTCCCTCATGCCAGATGGAACGCGCCGCGCGGAACTGACGGGAACCGGAAGCTGGGCGGCGAGACTGACCGAAGCCTTTGGGCCAGGCCCAGACCGAAAAGCCGGTAGCGATTGAATGACCCGTCATCCCGATCCCGCGCGCGAAGCGGCGATATGCGACTTTCTGAAGGCATGCGGCTGGCGCGGCGCGGCGCGGGCGGACCTCGCAGGCGACGCCTCCACACGCCGCTATGAGCGGCTGACGCTCGATGGCCGGCCCGCCGTGCTGATGGACTGGCCCGCCGGGCCGGATGCCCCTCCTGCCGCTGACGAGGGCGACGATGCGAAGCATGCCTATTCGGCGATCGCGCATCTGGCCGAGGACGTTCGCCCCTTCGTGGCGGTGGACAACTATCTGACCGGCCTCGGCCTGACCGCGCCCGACATCATCGCAAGCGATCTCGACCGCGGCTTCCTGCTGCTGGAAGATCTCGGCGACAATGTGCTGGGCGGCATTCTGGACCGGGGCATGGGGCCTGAAGGCGAGACGCTGGACGATATTTACCGCGCCAGTATCGAGCTTCTCGTGAGGCTGCAGGCAGAGGGCGCGCCGGAAAGCCTTCCCGTTGGCGACGGTAGCGCACATGAGCTGCCGCATTTTGACGACGGGCTGCTGCGCGCCGAACTCGACGTGCCGCTCGACTGGTATTTCCCGGTGGTGCTGGGGCGCGAGGCGAGCGCGGCGCAGCGCGAGGAATTCCATGCGATCTGGTCCGGCCTCTGGCCGTTGATGCAGGCGGGCCCCCGCGCGCTCTGCCTGCGCGATTTCCATTCGCCCAATATTCTCTGGCTCTCCGGGCAGAAGGGATTGAAGCGGGTGGGCCTTATCGACTTTCAGGACGCTTTTCTCGGCTCGCGCGCCTATGACGTCGTGTCCTTCCTGCAGGATGCGCGCAAGACCGTACCGGCGGAGCGCGAAGAGGTAATGCTGGATTTCTATGTCGCCTGCGCCAAGGACACGCTGCCCGGTTTCGATGAAGAGGCGTTTCGCGCGGCCTATGCCGTTTTTGGCGCCGAACGCGGCCTGCGGCTGATCGGGCTCTGGCCGCGCCTGTTGAAGCGCGACGGCAAACCGCACTATATGGCGCATATGCCGCGCACCAAATCCTACCTGCGGCGCAATCTGGCCCACCCGGCGCTCGGCGACCTCAAGCGCTGGATCGATGCAAACCTGCCGCTGGACGACTGAGGACCCCGACCCCCATGAGCCGTAATGTTTCCAAGGCAATGCTGATGGCGGCCGGTCTCGGCACGCGCATGCGCCCGCTGACCGAGAAAACGCCGAAACCCCTGGTCGAATTCAACGGCAAGCCGCTGATCGACCATGCGCTGGACCGGCTGGAAGAGGCAGGCATCGAAGAGGTGGTGGTGAATGTCCACTATCTCGCCGACCAGCTGGAAGCGCATCTGAAAAAGCGCAAGACGCCCGTCACCGTGATTTCCGACGAACGCGACGCGCTGCTCGACACCGGCGGCGGGGTGAAGAAGGCGCTGCCGCTCCTGGGCGACGATCCCGTTCTCACCTTCAATTCCGACAGCGTCTGGGTGGAGGGCTATGGCAGCAATCTGCGCGACCTGATCGATGCCTTCGATCCCGACCGCATGGATGCGCTCCTGATGATCGCCGATGCGGTGCGCACGGTGGGCTATTGCGGCAGGGGCGATTTCACCATGGACCCGGATGGCCGCCTGACCCGCCGGGAGGAAAGCACCACAGCGCCCTATATGTTCGCAGGCGTGCAGGTCATCAAACCGGCGCTCTTCAAGGACGGGCCGGCGGGCGCTTTTTCCACCAACCGGATCTGGGACGGGCTCATCGAAAAGGGCACGCTCTATGGCCAGCGCATGCAGGGCCTCTGGATGCATGTCGGCTCGCCGGACGACCTGAAGGACGCCGAGGCGGCCCTGAAGGAGACGTGAGCGCGGGAAATGGCAGGAAAGACGTGGATGCCCCGCATAAAGCGGGGCATGACGGCCTTAGGGTGTGTCCGGCATTTCTTGGCGATTCCTCGCGAGGGGGAAACTCACTAGACTCCCTCCCATGAGCCGCGATTCCCTCCATCTTTTCACGATCCCCTCCGGCCAGCCCTTTCTGGCGCGGCTGGCGGAGGCGCTTAGGGCCGACCCCTCGCTGGGCGGGCGCTTTGCGATGGCGGACGGGCGCGTGCCGGACTTGCCCGATCTCACCATTCTCCTGCCGACCCGCCGCGCGGCGCGAGCGCTGGGCGATGCGTTCCTGCGGGCGGGCGAGGGCGAGGCGCTGCTGCTGCCCGTCATCCGCCCGCTGGGCGATGTGGATGAGGACGGCATCATTCTCGATCCGGGCGGGCTCTCGGCGGACATGCTGGCGCTCGCGCCCGCCATGCCGCCGCTGGAACGCCAGATGCGGCTTGCCCGTTTCATCCTCGAGCATGAGGCCGGCGCCGCGCGGGAAAAGGGACGAGAGGGCGTCACGCCCGATGCGCCGCGCGCGCTGGCGCTGGCCGCCGAACTCGGTCAGTTCCTCGATATGGCGATCACCGAGCGGGTGGCGCTGAAGAACCTCGCCGATCTGGTGCCCGATACCTATGCCGAGAACTGGCAGATCACGGTCGATTTCCTGAAAGTACTGACCTCGCACTGGCCCGAAGAGATGAAGCGCCTCGGCTTCATGGAACAGGCCGCGCGCCGCAATGCGCTGCTGGAGGCCGAAGCGACGCACTGGAAGAAGAACCCGCCGCAGGGCCCGGTCATTGCGGCGGGCTCTACCGGCTCGATCCCGGCGACCGCTGATCTTCTGACGGTGGTCTCGCGGCTGCCCAACGGGGCGGTGGTGTTGCCGGGGCTCGACCTCGCACTGGACGAGGCGAGCTGGACCACGCTGGGCGAGCCCGGCACGGCGTCGCATCCGCAATATGGCATGAAGAAGCTGATGGACCGGCTGGGCGCGACGCGGGCCGATGTCGATTTCTGGCCGGGCGCGGAACCGGTGGGCGGGATGGAGGCGCGCATTACGCTGCTGTCGGAGACCATGCGTCCCGCCGAGACGACCGAACGCTGGCGCGAAAGCCTGGCCGGATTGAAGCCGCGCGCCCTGGAAGCGGTGAAGGGCCTGCGCCTCGTCGAAGCCTCCGCCGAACGCGACGAGGCCGCCGCCATCGCGCTGATGATGCGCGAGGCGCTGGAAGTGCCGGGCAAGACGGCGGCGCTGGTAAGCCCCGACCGGAACCTTGCCCGACGGGTGGCGATGGAGCTGAGGCGCTGGGGGATCGAGATCGACGACAGCGCGGGCGCGCCGCTCGGCAAGTCGCCGCCCATCGGCTTCATGCGGCTGGTCGCGGAAGCCGTGGCCGAAGACCTCGCACCCGTGCCCCTGCTTGCCATGCTGAAACATCCCATGGCCGCGCTCTCCCGCGCACCCTATGTGCTGCGCGACGAGACAAGGCGGCTGGAACGCATGCTGTTGCGCGGCCCGCGCCCCGCCCCCGGTCTGGACGGTTTGCGCGCCGCGCTGGTCGAGGAACGCGACAGGCGTCGGGACACCGGGCGCAGCGTTGCCGACTTCGAAGGGCTCGACCGGCTGATCGACGATCTGGATCTGGCGTTGGAGCCGATGGTCGACGCGATGTCGCGCGGCGAGACCGATCCGGCCTATCTCGCCGAAATGCATATCCGCGTGGCCGAAGCGCTGGCCGCGACCGACAAGGAAAAGGGCGCGGCCCGGCTCTGGATCAAGGAGACGGGCGAGGCGTCGGCCGCCTTCCTTGAAGACCTTCTGGAAGCCGCGCCGAAGCTCGGACCCGTTCCGCCCGCCTCATGGCCGAGACTTTTTGCCGAACTGGCCGATGCGCGCAATCTGCGCCCGCGTTTCGGGCGTCATCCGCGCCTCTTCATCTGGGGACCGATGGAAGCGCGGCTCCAGCATGCGGACCTCATGATCCTGGGCAGTCTCAATGAAGGCACATGGCCGGGCGAGGCGAATATCGACCCCTGGCTCAACCGTCCGATGCGCGCGGCGCTGGGGCTCGAACCGCCCGAACAGCGCATCGGTCTTGCCGCGCATGATTTCGTGGAAGCGGCAAGCGCGGGCGAAACGGTGCTGACCCGGGCGGAAAAACAGGAAGGCGCGCCCACCGTCGCCTCGCGCTGGTGGCTGCGGCTGACAAGCGTGGTGGAGGCGCTGGGCGTGAAGGACGGATTGCTCGACGCGCGCTGGGCGCGTTGGGCGGACGAGCTGGACGAGGCGGCGGAGCAGATCTCCATCCCCAAGCCGCGCCCTGCGCCGCCGCTGAAAGCGCGCCCGCGCAAATTCTCCGTCACCGAAATCGAGACGCTGATCCGCGACCCTTACGCGATCTACGCAAGGAAGGTGCTGAGGCTCTCGCCGCTCGATCCGCTGGACGCCGATGTGGCCGCCGCCGAACGCGGCATGGTGATCCACAAGGCGCTCGAGCAGTTCACGCGGGAATGGCCGAAAGGCCTGCCGCCCAATCCGCTGGAGGAAATGCTGCGGATCGGGGCGGAGGTTTTCGCCCATCTGATGGACCGGCCCGGCGTGCGCGCCTTCTGGTGGCCGCGTTTCCAGCGCATCGCCGCCTGGATGGTCGAGTATGAACAGGCAGAGCGGCAGGAAATCCGCCGCAGCCACGCCGAACTGTCCGGCGAGATCGAACTCGACGAACTGGAAACCCCCGTCCTGCTGACGGGCCGGGCCGACCGTATCGACGAGCGCGACGACGGGACGCTTGTCGTTACCGATTACAAGACGGGCGCCCTGCCGAGCCGCAATCAGGTGGAGGCGGGCCTCGCGCCGCAACTGCCGCTGGAAGCGGAAATGGCGGCAAGGGGCGGCTTCCGCTATCGCGACGCCAAGGGACGGGAAGTGCATCTGCCCGCCGCGAACACCTCGCGTCTCGTCTATGTGCGGCTGACCGGCGGTGAAACCGCGGGCGAAGTGCGCGCCATCACCGATGCGGGCAGCGAGCTGGCCAATGCGACCTATGATGCACTGGTCGATCTTCTTGCCCAGTACGAGAAAGAGGCGACGCCCTATCTCTCGCGGCCCCGGCCCATGTTCATCGGCCGTTACGGCGATTACGACCATCTGGCCCGTGTGCCCGAATGGTCGGCGGGGGATGGAGAATGAGTGCGGGCCCTGCAAAGAAACGTCTGGTCACGGACGATCAGCAGCGGAAGGCGACGGACCCGACCGCCTCCGTCTGGGTGTCGGCCAATGCGGGCTCGGGCAAGACCCATGCCCTGACGACACGCGTGGCGCGGTTGCTGCTTTCCGGCACCGCGCCGGAACGTATTCTTTGCCTCACCTTCACCAAGGCCGCGGCGGCGGAAATGTCGAGCCGTCTCTACAAGCGGCTTGGCGGATGGGCTATGGAAGACGATGCCGCGCTTGCCGCCATTATCGAGGACATGGACGGCGCGGCGCCGGGCGCGGAGAAGATCGCGACGGCGCGCAAGCTGTTCGCCCGTGCCATCGAAACGCCGGGCGGGTTGAAGATCCAGACCATCCACGCTTTTTGCGAAAGCGTGCTGGGCCGGTTTCCGCTGGAAGCGGATGTGCCGCCGCATTTCGACATTCTCGACGAGCGCTCTTCCGCCGAGTTGATGGAAGAAGTGCGCGACCAGGTTCTTTTCGCCGCGCAGGACGACGAAGAAGGCCCGGTGGGCCGTGCGCTGGCGCATATCGTGGGCCGGGTGGACGAGTTCATGTTCTCCCGCCTGATGACGGAAATTGCCGGGCGGCGCGACGGTATTGCATCGCTTATTGAAAATTTCGGCAGCGTGGACGGCGTCATGCAGACGGTGCGCCTCGCGCTGGGCGTGACGGCGGAAGAAACGGTGGAGGCGGCGCGCGCCGGGCTTTCCATGGTGCCGGAAGAGGAATTGCGCGCAGCCGCCGATGCGCTCGATACCGGCTCCAAGACCGACAAGGAACGCGCCGAAACGCTTTACTGGTTTCTCGAAGAGCGGGCACGGCGCGGCGACCGGCTCGACGATTATGTGGGCGTCTTCCTCACCGCCAAGGGTGAGCCGCGCAAGACGCTGATGACGAAGAAGGTGGCGTCCGAATATCCCGCCGCCGCCGAGCTTCTCATGCAGGAACAGCAACGCATCCTTGCCGGCATGAACCATTTGCGCGCGGTGGGCGTGGCGCAGTCGACGGAAGCGATCTTCGTCATCGCGACCGAAATGCTGAAAGCCTATGACACGGCCAAGCGTGGTCGCGCGCTTCTCGATTATGGCGATCTCATCGAAAAGACGCGCGACCTGCTGACGCGCAGCCGGATGGGCGCCTGGGTGCTCTACAAGCTCGATGGCGGCATCGACCATATTCTCGTCGATGAAGCGCAGGACACGTCGCCCGAACAATGGAAGATCGTGCAGGCGCTGGCCGACGAGTTCTTCTCCGGCGAAAGCGCGCATGACGGCACACGCACCGTCTTCGCGGTCGGCGATGAAAAACAGTCGATCTTTTCCTTCCAGGGCGCGGACCCTGTCGCCTTCGCGGAGATGCGCCGGCATTTCGAGCGCGCGGTGACGGCGGCGGACATGGTCTGGTATCCGGTGCCTTTCGTGCGCTCCTTCCGCTCCGCGCCGCAGGTGCTGGCCGCAGTCGATGCCGTCTTCGCCCGTATCGAGGCGAAGGTCGGGCTGACGGCGGATGAAGCGGAGGTGGTGGAGCATGTCGCAGCGCGCCAACTCGATGCAGGCCGCGTGGAAATCTGGCCGCTGGAAGAACCCGACGAAACCGATGAGGTCGATGTCTGGGACGCGCCGCTCGACTATATGAACGAGACGGCGCCGCCCGCGAAACTGGCCGCCCGCATCGCCGACACGATTTCAGGCTGGCTCGACAAGGGGGAAACGCTCGCCGCAAGGGCAAGGCCGATCAGGGCGGGCGACATTCTCATTCTTGTGCGGCGGCGAAATTCCTTCGTCAACGAGATGATCCGTCATCTGAAGGAACGGGGCGTGCCCGTCGCGGGCGCCGACCGCATGGTTCTGATGGAGCAGATGGCGGTGATGGATCTCGTGGCGCTGGCGCGTTTCGTGCTGCTGCCGCAGGACGATCTGAACCTCGCCACGGTTCTGAAATCGCCCTTTATCGGCCTGAGCGAAGACGAGCTGTTCGAGCTGGCCTGGGGGCGAAAGGGCGATCTCTGGTCCGCCCTTCAGGCCGCCGCCCATGAAGGCGAGTGCTATGCGCAGGCGCATGATCTGCTGATGCGCCTGCTGGCGCGCGCCGACTATGAGCCGCCTTACGAGTTCTTCGCCCATGTGCTGGCGGGCGAGGCGGGACGCAAACGCCTGCTCGCGCGGCTGGGCGAGGACGCCAACGACCCGATCGACGAGTTCCTGGCGCTGGCGCTGGAATATGAGCGCACCCATGCGCCCTCGCTGGAAGGGTTCCTGCACTGGGTGGAGCGCGGCGCCTCGGAAATCAAGCGCGACATGGACCAAGGCCGCGACGAGGTGCGCGTCATGACGGTGCATGGCGCGAAGGGGCTGGAAGCGGAAATCGTCTTCATGCCCGATACCTGTTCCATGCCCGGCGGGCAGCACGACCCGGCGCTGATCGAACTGCCGACCGAACCCAAGCTCCTGCTCTGGCCGGTGCGCAAGGGCGACGAGGACGAGGTGACGGGCGGCGCACGGGAACGCTGGCGCGAGGAACAGGAAAAGGAATATCGCCGGCTTCTCTATGTCGCGATGACGCGCGCGCGCGACCGGCTCTACATTTGCGGCTATCGGGGCCTGCGCGAACCGCCCGAAGGCTGTTGGTACAATCTGGCCAGCGCCGCGCTGCTGCCCGATGCGGTGGAGGTCGAGGAAGAAGAGGGCCGCAGCATTTGGCGCATCGAGGGCGAGCAGCGCCAGGCGCCGGAGCCCGAAGAGATCGTGGAGCGCGAGGACATCGCCCCGCTCGGGCACTGGGCCTTCGAGCCCGCGCCGAGGGAGCCTGCGCCGTCGCGGCCGCTGTCGCCCTCGCGCCTGCCGCCGGAAGGCCTCGATGAGCCGCCGGTCTCCTCGCCGCTGACAGGCGATAGCCAGGCCCGCTTCCAGCGCGGCCGCCTCATTCACCGGCTGTTGCAGACATTGCCGGACCTGCCGCCCGGCGAGCGGGAGGCGGCGGCGGCGCGTTTTCTCTCCGCTCCCGCGCATGGCCTGAACGGGGAAGCGCAGGCGGAAATCGCGGGTGCGGTGGCGCGTGTGCTGAGTGATGAGAAATTCGCCGATGTGTTCGCGCCGGGCGGCCGGGCGGAAGTGCCCGTGGTCGGCCGGATCGAGTTCGGCGGCAAGCCGCATCTCGTCTCCGGCCAGATCGACCGGCTCTGCGTGGTCGGCGACGATGTACTGGTGATCGATTACAAGACGAACAGGCCGCCGCCCCGCAAGGTGGAGGAGGCAAGCCCCGCCTATGTCGCGCAGATGGCGGCCTATCGCGCGCTTCTCCAGCGGATCCATCCCGGCCGCGCCATACGCTGCGCGCTGCTCTGGACCGAGACGCCCGCACTGATGGAACTGCCGCCCGAGATGCTCGACGAGGCGCTGGCGCGCGGCACGCCGTCGCCTTGACCTTGGAGGGGTGCGTTCCTAGATTCGATGCAATCCGGAATCAAGCGAGCTGCGGAAAACGCAGCGCCTTGCGGCAAAAAAGCCCGGATTCCGGGCTTTTTAAGCCGACACAGGAAAGGAAGTAGCAAATGACGACCACCAAAGTGACTGACGACAGCTTCGATACTGACGTCCTGGACGCTTCTGGTCCGGTGCTTGTGGATTTTTGGGCCGAATGGTGCGGCCCCTGCAAGCAGATCGGTCCGGCTCTGGAAGAGCTGGCCAAGGATTATGGCGGCAAGATCACCATCGCCAAGATCAATATCGACGAGAACCCGAATGTGCCGACCAAGTTCGGCGTGCGCGGTATTCCGACGCTGATGATCTTCAAGGACGGGCAGGTCGCGGCCACCAAGGTGGGCGCGATGCCGAAGGGCAAGATCCAGGAATGGATCGACAGCTCGCTCTGAGTTGTCCCGACAGGACAAGCAAAAGGCCGGTCTTTCGACCGGCCTTTTTTACGGGGTCACCCGTTCTCGCGCAGCACATGGCCCGCGAGATAAAGCGAGCCGCAGATGAGAATGCGCGGCGCGTCGCGTCCGCCTTCCAGCAGCGCACGTTCGAGCGCCGCCTCGATGGAGGCCGCAGGCGAAGCGGGGAGGCCGGCCTTTGCCGCCATCTCCGCCAGTACCTCCGCCGAAAGGCTCGCGGGCGCATCGGGGATCGTCACCGTTTCCACCTGCGCCGTGAGCCCCTTGAAGGGCAGCAGGAAACCGCCTGCATCCTTGGTGTCCAGCATGCCGCAAATGAGGATGAGCGGGCGGGAACGGATATGCTCCTGCTGCTGGTTGAGATCGGCCATGACATGCGCAACCGCCTCGCCCGCCGCCGGATTATGCCCGCCATCGAGCCAGAGTTCGGCATGGGACGGCAGAAGCTCGACAAGCGGCCCGCGCGTGAGGCGCTGCATACGGCCCGGCCACTCGGCATGGGTGAGCCCGAGTGCGATGGCGTCGGTGTCGATGGCAAGGGCGGGGTTTTCGCCCGCCGCCTTGCGCAGCGCGGCGATGGCGAGGGCGGCATTGTCGATCTGGTGCCGTCCGGCAAGCTTCGGCAGCGGCAGGTCGAGAAGGCCCTGCTCGTCCTGATAGACGAGATGGCCGTGTTCCTCATGCGCGGAAAAATCCTGCCCGTGAACAAGGAGCGGCGCCTGTACGCGCTCCGCCGCCATTTCGATGGCGATACGCACTTCGTCCGCCTGCGGACCGATAATGCCCGGCCGCCCGCGCTTCAGGATGCCGGCCTTCTCGCCCGCGATCTCGGTGAGCGTGTCGCCGAGGAACCCCTGATGGTCGAGGCTCACCGGCGTGATGATGCTCACCAGCGGATCGTCCACCACATTGGTGGTGTCGAGCCGCCCGCCCATGCCGACTTCCAGAATGAGCGCATCGGCGGGGGTGCGCGAAAAGGCAAGAAAGGCCGCGACCGTGGTGATCTCGAAAAAGGTGATGGGCTCGCCGTCATTAGCGCGCTCGCATTCATCGAGCAGGCGCGACAGGGCAGGCTCGTCGATGAAGGCGCTGCGGCCTTCGCCTTCGGCAAGCCGGATGCGTTCGTGAAAGCGCACCAGATGCGGCGAGGTATAGCTGTGCACGCGCTTGCCCGCCGCCTCCAGCATGGCGCGCAGATAAGCGCCCGTGGAGCCCTTGCCGTTCGTGCCCGCGATATGGAAGACGGGCGGCAGGGAGCGATGCGGATTGCCGAGCTTTTCGAGGAGGCGATAGGTCCGGTCGAGCGACAGGTCGATCAGCTTGGGATGCAGCGCGGTCAGCCGCTCCAGAATGACGTCACTGGACTCGGTGGGCCTGTCCTGCGCGGCATCTCTGGTGTCGGTCACGCCTTTTCAGCACCCGTTTCAGGCTGCGTGGTGGTGGCAGGCAGATTGGCGGTGAGCTGCGCCTTGCCGCGCGGACGATGCGTCATCAGCCGGATCACGCGCGACAACGTCTCGCGCAGCTTGTGGCGATGAACGATCATGTCGATCATGCCGTGCTCGAACTGGAACTCGGCGGACTGGAAATCGTCCGGCAGCTTTTCGCGGATCGTCTGTTCGATCACGCGGCGGCCGGAAAAACCGATCAGCGCCTTGGGCTCGGCGATTTGCACGTCGCCCAGCATGGCGTAGGAGGCAAGCACGCCGCCGGTGGTCGGGTCCGTCAGCACGACGATGAAGGGAAGCCCGGCTTCGCGCAGGAACTGCACGGCAACCGTCACGCGCGGCATCTGCATGAGGGAAAGGATGCCCTCCTGCATGCGCGCGCCGCCCGCCGCGGTGAAGAGCACATAGGGCGCCCGCTTTTCGATGGCGGTTTCCGCGCCCTTGATGAGGGCTTCGCCCGCCGCCATGCCGAGCGATCCGCCCATGAAGGAGAAATCCTCGATAGCGATGACGGTTTCCACGCCGTCCAGCGCGCCATGCGCCACGGTCACGGCGTCGTCGCGGCCGGTCTTGGCGCGTGCTTCCTTCAGGCGTTCGGGATAACGCTTCTGGTCGCGGAACTTGAGCGGATCCACGGGCACCGGATCGACCTGCACGATCTGGTAGTCGGCATCGTCGAAGAGCGAGTCGAAGCGCTCTTTCGTTTCCAGCCGCAAGTGATGATCGCAATTGGGGCAGACATTGAGTGCGGCCACGAGATCGCGGTGAAAGATCATCTCGCCGCAGGACGGGCATTTGCGCCAGAGATTGTCCGGCACCTGGCGCTTGTTGAAGACGCGCTGGATTTTCGGTCGGACAACGCTGTTGATCCAGTTCATGGGTCTCTCCCTTATTCGGCCGCCGCCGCGCGGGCGCCATGGACGCCGTCGGCAAGACCGCGCACGAAATCGAGCACGCGCTCGACGCCCCCGTCCTTCAGTTTCCCGTCTTCGCCGAGTTCCGCCTTGATGGCCTCGACGATCGCCGAGCCCACGACTGCGCCGTCGGCGTCGCGGGCGATCTCGGCGGCCTGGTCCGGCGTCTTGATGCCGAAGCCGACCGCGACCGGCAGTTTGGTGTGTCCCTTGATGCGCTGAACCGAGGCGGCGACATTGAGCGCCTGCGGGCTCGCCGCGCCGGTAATCCCGGTGATCGAGACGTAATAGACAAAGCCCGAGGTATTGGCGAGCACGGCGGGAAGCCGCTTGTCGTCCGTCGTCGGTGTGGCGAGGCGGATGAAGTTGAGGCCCGCTTTCATCGCAGGCACGCAAAGCTCATCGTCTTCTTCCGGCGGCAGGTCGACCACGATCAGGCCGTCGACGCCCGCTTCCGTCGCCGCGTCGAGGAATTTTTCGACGCCCATATGATAGATCGGATTGTAATAGCCCATCAGCACGATGGGCGTTGCATTGTCGCCCTCGCGGAAGCGGCGCACCATGTCGAGCGTCTTGGTCATGGTCTGACCGGCGGCAAGTGCGCGCTGCGAGGAATGCTGGATCGCCGGGCCGTCCGCCATCGGGTCGGTGAAGGGCATGCCGAGTTCGATCACATCGGCGCCTGCGCCGGGCAGGCCCTTGAGGATCGCCGAAGACCCCTCCGTATCCGGATCGCCCGCCGTGATGAAGGTGATGAAGGCCGCGCGGCCTTGCGCGGCAAGCTCGTCGAAACGTTTTTCAAGCCGCGTCACAGTTCCACCCCCAGATAACCGGCGACGGAGAACACATCCTTGTCGCCACGGCCGCACATATTCATGACCATGATGTGGTCGCGCGGCAGCTCGGGCGCGACGCGGCTGACATAGGCCAGCGCATGAGAGGGTTCGAGCGCGGGAATGATGCCTTCCTTGCTCGAACAGAGCTGGAAGGCCTCCAGCGCTTCCTGGTCGGTCGCCGATACATAGGTGGCGCGGCCTGTCTCATGCAGCCATGAGTGTTCCGGCCCGATGCCCGGATAGTCGAGACCGGCGGAAATCGAATAGCCGTCGCGGATCTGCCCGTCATCGTCCTGCAGCAGATAGGTACGGTTGCCGTGCAGGACGCCGGGCGCGCCGCCCTTCAGCGAGGCGCAATGTTCGCCCGTCTCGATGCCGTGGCCCGCGGCCTCGACGCCGAAAATCTGGACGCTCTCATCGTCGAGGAAGGGATGGAAAAGACCCATCGCATTGGACCCGCCGCCGATGCAGGCGACGACGCTGTCGGGCAGGCGGCCCTCGCGTTCCATCATCTGCGTTTTCACTTCCTCGCCGATGATCGACTGGAAGTCGCGCACCATGGCCGGATAGGGGTGGGGACCGGCGACCGTACCGATGAGGTAATAGGTCGAGTCCACATTCGTCACCCAGTCGCGCAGCGCCTCGTTCATCGCATCTTTCAGCGTGCCCGTACCGGAGGTGACCGGCACGACTTCGGCGCCGAGAAGACGCATGCGGAAGACATTGGGTTTCTGACGCTCGATGTCGGTCGCGCCCATATAGATGACGCAAGGCAGGCCGAAGCGCGCGCAGACCGTCGCCGTCGCCACGCCGTGCTGGCCCGCGCCGGTTTCGGCTATGATGCGCTTCTTGCCCATGCGCATGGCGAGCAGGATCTGGCCGAGGCAGTTATTGATCTTGTGCGAGCCGGTATGGTTCAGCTCGTCGCGCTTCATATACAGCTTGGCGCCGCCGGTGCCACCGTTCTTCTGCGCGATCTCGCGGTAATGCTCCGTCAGCCGCTCGGCGTAATAGAGCGGGCTCGGACGGCCCACATAGTCGCGCTGCATTTCCGCGATCTGGTCGTGAAAGGCCGGATCGTTTTTCGCATCCGTATAGGCCCGGTCGAGATGCAGGACGAGCGGCATCAGCGTTTCGGCGACGAAGCGTCCGCCGAAAATACCGAAGCGGCCTCTCTCATCGGGACCGCTGCGCATGGAATTGGGCTTTGCAGTGCTCACTGTTCTCAACTTTCTTTCCGGCGGTTCAGCCGGCTGCCACGCCGAGCGCCGCCTTGCAGAACGCCTTGATCCGCTCGGGATCCTTTTTGCCCGGTGCGCTTTCGACACCTGAGGAGACATCCACCGCCTGAGCGCCCGTCATGCGGATGGCTTCGCCCACATTGTCGGCATCCAACCCGCCCGAGAGCATCCAGGGTGTGTCGGGTCGATGGCCGGCGATCAGCGACCAGTCGAAAACGAGCCCGTTTCCGCCCGGTAGCGCACCGGCCATAGATTTAGGTGGTTTGGCGTCAAACAGCAACAAATCCGCCGCATTCTGGTAAACGGCGACGGCATCCAGATCCTCAGGCCCGCCGATTGGAATGGCCTTCATGAGCGTCAGTCCATAGCGCTCCCTCATCTCCGTGAGGCGCTCGGGCGGTTCCGCCCCGTGGAGCTGCAGGATGTCGGGCTTCAGGGCCTCGACAAGCGGGTCGAGCGTTGCGTCATCCGCATTGACGGTGAGCGCCACTTTCACCACTTCGCTCGGCACTTGGGCGGCAAGCATGGCCGCCTTTTCAAGCGTCAGGTGCCGGGGGCTTTTCTCGAAGAAGACGAAGCCGAGATAGGAGGCGCCTGCCGACACAGCTGCCTTGAGGGCCGCTTCGTCGGTAATGCCGCAGATTTTGACGCGCACGGTCATGAGCGGGCCTACCCCAGGGCCGGCGCGAGGCTCGCCGAAATGTCCTCGGCGGCGCGGCGCGGGTCGTCGGCCCCGGTGATGGGACGGCCGATCACGAGAATGTCCGCACCGAGCGCCTGAGCCTGTTCCGGCGTCATGATGCGTTTCTGGTCGGCGACGGCGGACCCGGCGGGGCGGATGCCCGGCACGATGAGTTTGAAGTCCGGCCCGAGTTCCGCGCGCAGCGGCTCGATTTCATGGGCCGAGCAGACGACGCCGTCCAGGCCGTTCTCGCGCGCAAGGTTTGCCAGCCGCAGCACCTGATCGCGCGGCGACCCGGAGACGCCGGTCGCGGCAAGGTCGCTCTCATCCATGCTGGTGAGTACGGTGACGGCGATCACGAGCGGGCGGGTGTCGCCTGCTTCCGCCGCCGCGTCCGCCGCGGCGCGCATCATGGCGGGGCCGCCCGAGGCATGCACATTGACGATGGCGGGTTTGAGCGGCAGCACGGCGCGGATACCGCCTGCGACCGTGTTGGGAATATCGTGGAGCTTGAGGTCCAGAAAGACCGGCAGTCCCGTCTCGGCGACTTTGCGGAACCCTTCAGGCCCGTTGGCGTTGAAGAATTCCATGCCGATCTTCAGGCCCCCGACGCTGCCCTTCAGTGATTGCGCAAGCGCCACCGCACGGGCGGCGTCCGTGGTGTCGAGTGCGCAGAAGACAGGGTTGCCTGAAAGGGGCATGGGGCTGACCGGGCTGTAATTGGAACGTTGAGCGTTACGGCCACTATATAGCAGGCTTGGCCGCCGGCTGAACAGCCGCCTTTATTGAATGGCGGGCAGGCCGCCGGACCCGGAAGCGCCGTTTTCCGCCGATTTTGCGGCAGGAGCCGGCGCATTGGCCTGTTTGCGGCGTTCGGTTTCGAGTCTGCGGGCGGTCCGCCGCCGTCCCTGCCACCAGGCTGCAAGCCCGCCGATCAGGATGCCGAGCGCGATCGAGATCAGGACGATGGCCGCGAGCGGCAGGTCAAAGGAGATGGCGGGATTTTGCGCATCGAACGGGTCGAGGCTGAACGTCACGCTATGCCGGTTCGCAATCGCAAGGGCGATGACGATGATCGCTAAAGGCGGCAGAAGAATCCAGCGCAGCAGTTTCAATGGAATTGTCCCGTTCGAGAAAAGAACGCGTCAGCGAAGGGATCAGTCTTCGCTATCGTCGTCGGAATCGTCTTCGCCCGCTTCGCCGTCATTGAGACGTTCGCGCAGTTCCTTGCCCGTCTTGAAGAAGGGTACGAACTTCTCTTCCACATGCACCGGCTCGCCGGTCCGCGGATTGCGTCCCGTCCGGGCAGGCCGGGCCTTCACGGAAAAAGCGCCGAAGCCGCGCAGCTCCACCCGGTCGCCCCGGGCAAGTGCGGCGCTGATTTCGTCGAAGATCGTACTGACGATGCGCTCCACGTCGCGCTGATAGAGATGGGGGTTGGCCTGCGCCAGACGGGCAACGAGCTCAGATTTGATCATTCTTCTTCGTCCGTCCTCTGCGCATCCGTTCCTTCCCGGCGGCGAGCCGCCCGAAGCCGTATCGGCCCTGCTCATGCATGGCTCAACGGGCCTCAGGGTGCCAAAGGCTGGTCAGACCGTCAAGTGTAAGTCTTTTTGTGTGCAGTGTTTTTTGGCCCAGACCCTCCATTGTGGAAAGGGCGGCCCGCGCCATGGCCTTGCCCACCAGATCGGTAATGCCGAATTCGTCTTCCGCGGGCGTCCAGTCGCGCACCGGCAGCCTGTCACTCACCTGACGCTCCTTGCGCAGCCAGTTGCGCGCCGTCTGCTCGCCGCCCACTTCGTCGATGAGCCCGTTCTCCACCGCCTGGAAGCCGGTATAGACGCGCCCGTCGCCCAGTTTCCGGGTGGTCGCCTCGTCGAAGCCGCGCCGCTCCTGCACCAGCCCGAGGAACCATTGATAGGAACTCTGGATGAGCGCTTCCGTCGCCTTCAGCGCCTCCGGGCTCGGTTCGGTGAACGGATTGGGTTCCGCTTTCAGAGGCGCGGATTTCACTTCGCGCATCTCGATGCCGAGCTTGCCCATCAGATCTTTCAATTGCGTCCACTGGAAGATGACGCCGATGGAGCCGGTGATCGTGTTGCCGCGCGCCACGATGTGGTCGGCCGACAGCGCCGCGATATAGCCGCCCGATGCCGCAACCGTGCCGAGCACCGCCACGACGGGCTTTTTGGCGGCAATGCTGCGCACATTTTCGTAGATCGCCTCGGCGCCGGAGGCCGTCCCGCCGGGCGAGTTGATATAGAGAATGACGGCTTTCACGCTCTTGTCGTCGCGCACCTTGTGCAGCAGGTCGATAAGGGCGGGGTCGTCCGCGATCACGCCTTCGAGCCGGATGCGGGCAATCTGCTCGGACGGCGGAAAGAGGCCCGATTGCAGCGAAGTCGCGATAAGGGCGACGGCGACCGCGACGATGGCCGCGATCCGCCAAAGAGAAAGGCGGCGCTTCAAGCGCCGCCTGTCCGTAATTTGGTCCGCGTCGATAGACACGTTATGCCTCCGGACAGTTCGGAAATATGCCGGAGCTTACCCCGCAAAATTCGCGGTGTCGCCCCGGCAATCGTTTCCTGTCCGGAAAAGGAAGACCTTATTAGTCGTCCTTGTCCTGCGCCTTGAGCGCCGCACCCAGAATATCGCCGAGCGAGGCACCGGAGTCCGACGAACCGTACTGTTCGACGGCTTCCTTCTCTTCCGCAATTTCCAGCGCCTTGACGGAGAGCTGCATGCGGCGGGAAGTCTTGTCGAACTGCGTGATGCGGGCATCGAGCTTGTCGCCCATCGCGAAGCGGTCCGGACGCTGGTCGGCACGATCGCGTGCCAGTTCCGCGCGGCGGATAAAGGCGGTCACGCCCTCTTCGCCAACGGAAACCTCGATACCGTTATCCTGAACTTCGGTCACGGTGCAGGTGACGACCGAACCCTTGCGGAGATCGCCGAGCGATTCCAGCGGGTCGCCGCCAAGCTGCTTGATGCCGAGCGAGATGCGTTCCTTCTCGGTGTCGACATCGAGAACGACAGCCTTCACCACCTGGCCCTTCTGGTATTCGGCCATGGCTTCTTCGCCAGACTTGTTCCAGTCGAGGTCGGACATGTGCACCATGCCGTCCACATCGGCTTCGAGGCCGATGAAGAGACCGAATTCGGTGATGTTCTTGATCTCGCCTTCGACCTCGGTGCCGGGCGGATAGCGATCGGCAAAGGTCGTCCACGGATTGTCCATGCACTGCTTGAGACCAAGCGAGATGCGGCGCTTCACCGGATCGACTTCCAGCACCATCACTTCCACTTCCTGAGAGGTGGAAACGATCTTGCCCGGATGGACGTTCTTCTTGGTCCAGCTCATTTCGGAGACATGGACGAGACCTTCCACACCCGGCTCCAGCTCCACGAAGGCGCCGTAATCGGTGATGTTGGTCACGCGGCCCTTGAACTTGGCCTGCACCGGGTACTTGGCTTCGACGCCTTCCCACGGATCCGCCTCGAGCTGCTTCATGCCCAGCGAGATGCGCTGCGTGTCGTGGTTCACCTTGATGACCTGGACCTTCACGGTCTGGCCGATGGAGAGAACCTCGGTCGGATGGTTGACGCGGCGCCACGCAATGTCGGTGACGTGCAGCAGGCCGTCCACACCGCCGAGATCGACGAACGCGCCGTAATCGGTGATGTTCTTGACGACGCCTTCCAGCACCTGGCCTTCCTTGAGGTTCTCGACCAGTTCCTGACGCTGTTCCGCGCGCGTCTCTTCAAGAACGGCACGGCGCGAGACAACGATATTGCCGCGGCGCTTGTCCATCTTGAGGATCTGGAAAGGCTGCGGAATGTTCATCAGCGGGGTGACGTCGCGCACGGGGCGGATGTCCACCTGCGAACCGGGAAGGAACGCCACGGCGCCGTCGAGGTCGACCGTGAAGCCGCCCTTCACGCGGCCGAAGATCTGGCCTTCCACGCGCTCGTTCTTTTCGAACGCAACTTCCAGACGGATCCAGCTTTCTTCGCGCTTCGCCTTTTCGCGGCTGAGCACGGCTTCGCCCATCGCGTTTTCGATGCGCTCCAGATACACCTCGACTTCGCTGCCGACGGAAAGGTCGGCCGGCTTGCCGGCGGTGCTGAATTCCTTGAGGGGGACGCGGCCTTCGGTCTTCAGGCCGACATCGATGATCGCAAGATCGTTTTCAATGGCAACGATGGTCCCTTTGACCACATTGCCTTCCTGCATGTCGCTCTCGGAAAAGCTTTCCTCGAGCATGGCCGCGAAATCTTCGCGGCTGGGGTTGAGCGCGGCGCTCATTGCTTCTGCCAAAGTATTCAGTCTCCTGATCGTCTTCTTGTTCCTGGCCGACGGTTGGGTCCGGCGGTCTTCCCCCGGGTCGTATGGAAGTGCCCGGGAGCAGGTGAACATGGGTAAAGTTCATATGGGTTGCTTTTGACGCAGGCGGCGATGCGGGCGACAGCGACTGGAGTTCACAAACAAACAAGGTGCGAACGCGCGGTTTCGGGGGTTCCGAAATCGCCCGTGCATCGCACCTAACTCATTGAGCCGTCTATGATTGCGACCGCTGCGTCAAACGCCGTTTCTATACTCAAATTGGACGTGTCGAGCAAGTGCGCGTCGTCGGCGGGGCGCATGGGGCTGGTCGGGCGCTCGGCGTCGCGCCTGTCCCGTTCGCGGACATCGGCCAGAACTTGTGCCTCGGCGATGTCGGACCCCGAATTGTTGAGTTCCAGCCAGCGCCGATGGGCCCGGACCTCGGGCGAGGCGGTGATGAAAAGTTTCACATCCGCATCCGGGCAGACCACCGTGCCGATATCCCGCCCGTCCAGAACTGCGCCATTTTCCCCATTTGGAGGATTTTTGGCGAAATTCCGCTGAAAATCGAGGATCGCAGCCCTCACCGGCGGCATCGCGGCCACGATGGAGGCGGCATTGCCCGCTTCCGCGGTACGGATGGCTTTTTCGTCGATATGGCCGGTGTCGAGGGTCTGGGCGGCCTCAAGTGCCGCCTTTTCGTCATGCGGGTCGCGCCCGGCGGCGAGCAATGTCTGCCCCACGGCGCGGTAGAGCGAGCCCGTATCGAGATAGGCAAGGCCGTAATGCCGGGCGAGAAGCCGCGCCAGCGTGCCCTTGCCGGAGGCGGCCGGACCGTCGATCGCGAGGATCATCGCGGCCCCGCGAAATTGGGAATGGTGAAGATCGCGCCAAGTTCGCGCATGCGCTGGTGAAAATCGGGAAAGCTCGTCGCGATCATGGCGCCGTCATCGATGGTGACGGGCTTTTTCGCGCCAAGTCCCATAACCAGGAAGGCCATGGCGATGCGATGGTCGAGATGGGTGGCGACATGGCCGCCGCCATCGACCTTGCCGGCGCGGCCTTCGACCACCATGCCGTCCTCGAATTCCTGCACCTTGACGCCATTGGCATGAAGGCCCGCCACAGTGGCTGCGATCCGGTCGCTTTCCTTCACGCGCAATTCCTCGATGCCGCGCATGGTGGTGGGCCCGGAGGCGAAGGCGGCGGCGACGGCGAGCACCGGATACTCGTCGATCATGGAGGCGGCGCGTTCCGGCGGCACGTCGATGCCGTTGAGCTCGCTTGCCCGCACGCGCAGATCGGCGACCGGTTCGCCGCTTTCGTCGCGCTGGTTCATGATCTCGATATCGCCGCCCATTTCGATAAGCGTGGTGTAGAGCCCGGCCCGGTGCGGGTTGAGCGTAATGCCTTCCACCACGATGTCGGAGCCGGGGGTCACCAGCGCGGCCACCACCGGAAAGGCCGCGGAAGACGGATCGCCGGGGACGGCGACGTCGCAGGGCGTGAGTTCGGGTTCGCCCGTCAGGCGGACCTCGCGCAATCCGTCGTCATCGGTGCCGATTTCCACTTTGGCGCCGAAAGCGGTGAGCATGCGCTCGGTATGGTCGCGAGTGGGGACAGGTTCCACCACCACCGTCTCGCCCGGCGCATTGAGACCGGCGAGCAGCACGGCCGATTTTACCTGGGCGGAGGCGACGGGCAGCTTGTAGCGAATGGGCAGCGGCGCGCGTGCGCCCTTCAGCGTCAGCGGCAGGCGGCCGCCCTCTCGCGCATGGAACTCCGCTCCCATCAGCGTGAGCGGATCGATAATCCGCTTCATCGGGCGGCGCGACAGCGAGGCATCGCCCGTAAAAGTCGCCGTAATCGGATGGCCGGCCACAAGCCCCATGACGAGCCGGGCCCCGGTGCCGGAATTGCCGAAATCGAGCGGTTCGGCGGGCTCCTTGAGGCCGCCCACGCCGACGCCGAAGACCGACCAGGAGCCGTCTTCATGGCGCGTCACAAGCGCGCCCAGCCGGCGCATGTTTTCAGCCGTCGCCAGCACGTCCTCGCCTTCCAGCAGGCCTGTAATCCGCGTCTCGCCCACGGCCAGGGCCCCGAAAATGAGAGATCGGTGCGAAATCGACTTGTCCCCCGGCACCGCCATGGTGCCGGAAAGGGCCGGTGAGGGGTCTGCGGTCAGGGCTGTCGAGGTCTTTGAAGCGGAGGCGTGGGCCACTTTGTGTCACCGGCGCAAAAGCGGAAAAAACGGAGCGGAACGACCCGCCGCGCGAGGCCCGGGAAAGGGCGGAAATCCCCGCCGCGCGGGCTGGCGGGCACGGTCGTGCGAATAGGTTTTGACAGGCGCATGAAGACGTGGCAATGGGAAAATCCTTTCATGGGCAATCGGCGGCGGGCCCGCCGGGCCAGCGGCGGTCAGCCTTATTGAAGCGTAATGCGCGGGGAGCATCGAACTTGGCGAAACCTGAGTTGGGAACGAAACGCGAGTGCCCGAGCTGCGGCGCGAAGTTTTACGATCTGAACAAGACCCCCTTGGTCTGCCCGAAATGCCAGCACGAATTCGTGCCGGAAGTGCCCAAGGCGCCCAAACGGGCGAAGCCGGCGGCTGAAAAGCCGAAGAAGAAGGAACCGGAAAAGCCTGCGCCGGGCGTGGATGACGACGAGGACGAGACCTCGGCGGGCGATATCTCGCTGGAAGAACTCGAAGATGATTTCGATGAAGACAGCGACGACGATGAAGACGATATCGACCTCGACGACGATGACAGCGACGACGACACCTTCCTCGAAGACGACGAGGATGATGACGACGATGTGAGCGGCATCGTGCGCGGCGGCAAGGATGACACCGACTGATTGGCGATCTTGCCGAAAAGGACGTCAACTTCCTCTTGAATTTGCCGGGACGACGAAATAAGTTCCGGCTCCTCAACGGCGGGCCCCACCCCGCCGGCAAGACTGAAAATGGGGCCATAGCTCAGTTGGGAGAGCGCTTGCATGGCATGCAAGAGGTCGTCGGTTCGATTCCGTCTGGCTCCACCAGTCTACACCCTCTTATCTAGATCTAAATATCTTCTTCCGGAAATCTTCAAAAGTTTCCGAGGGTTAGCGCATGTTTGTTGATCGAAGTTCGCCGTATGGCGGACCAGAGAGCCTCAATTCTCAGACATTCTCGCGGAATTCTCTGTGGGCGGACGATTTGGTCCGCTCCACGGAATTGTGCATCGAAAGTGCATCGTGAATGCATCGGTGAATGCGAGCGGAAGAGGTCTCTGCTTGTTTCGTGACTCTTCGCTCTACCGAAGAGTCGTGAGCAAAACGCAGACCGTTCTGGAGAGGTCTTTGCTTTGTTCGTGACTCATCGCCTAGGCGAAAGTCGCGAGCTATGGAGAGGTCAGCGCAACGTTTCTATTGCCGACCACCAGTCCTTCCCTTGCAAAACCAAGACCTCCAGACCTCTCCGCAAATTCTCCGTCATTCCGGGGACTTGCGGCCCATTTGCGCATCGCGGTGAGCGGCGGAGGTGCTCTGCGGAGGGCATTTCGACGTCATTTCGTGGGCATGTCTCTGCGAGGGGCCAAACAGGTCCGCTTCAGCGTATTTCGATGCACGATGATGCACCGTGATGCAGCCGTGTTTCGTGGGAACGTCAACGGAACGACAAAGCCCGCGCCGAAGCGCGGGCAAGTGCATTCTCCGACTCTGGCCGATTTAGGTGAAGCCAAGTGCCTCGCGCTGCTCACCCCAGCTTGCCGGCAACTTCGGAAGCCGGATCAGTCCCTGTGAAGTCAGGCCTTCGGGCTCGCGGCCATTGAGGATGTCTCTCGTAATATCAGGAGCCAGGAAGGCCAGCCGTACAGTTCGCGCGACCAGCCGTTCGTCGATCGCATCCCGCGTGCCGATCTCTTTGTAGCTGAGCCCTGCCTTCAGATCGTCCAGCCAGGCATGCGCCCGGGCGATGGTTTTGAGAAGTGACGCATCAGGCTGAGCGGTCTCATTCGGGTTGTTCGCCCCAATGATCAGCTTCTTGCCGCGTCCGACCCGTTTCAGCTGATACCGGCGTGTGAGGACAACCGGCTCGGAACATGCATCCTCATTGACTACGGACGTGTCGGCGTACCCGAGAAGCTCAGCCATACCCCGCCGGTTGAGCGTGATGTGGATGCTGCATTGTTCGACTGTGACCTTCTCGATGAGCTGCAGGACGACCTCACGCGTGGGGTGAACCTTCAGCTGAGCCGCATGCTGTGCAGCCATTGTCCCGACCAGTTCGATGAGATTGGGATGGTCCGCCCCGATGAGCCGGCAGAGCTCTGTCTGATTTCCAAGAAGGGCAACGAGCTCGCTTGTGACGACACCCTCGATCTCCCGGGCAGGAAGAGTGGTGTCGGGATGCTTGTAGTAGTGGAGGCGCCTGCCTTCCATATGGGATTGCCGCGGCCGGAACGGGGTGCCGTCTTCATGGAAGAGGAACCCGGCCAGCAGGCTCGGGGCGCTGGCGTTTTTCCTTGTCCTGTTCTCGTGCCGGTTGCGGGCAAGGAGGTCCTGCACCTTCCCCCACGTCTTCATGTCGATGATGGGATCGTGCAGCCCCTCGTGAACCTGATCCTTGTGCCGGATCTTCCCGATGTAGATCGGGTTTTGCAGGAGCAGGTAGAGAACGCCACGGGTGAAGCAGGCACCACCGATCATCCGCCCCTTTTGGGTGATCCAGCGTTTTGAGCGGATGCCTCTGGCCTCCAGGTCCTTCATCAGGGCCATGGCCGAGCCGAGCTCGAGATAGCGCTCGAAGATATGACGAACCTGTTCGGCTTCCTCTTCGTTGATGATGAGCTTCCGCTTGTCCACGTCATAGCCAAGAGGTGGCTTGCCACCCATCCACATGCCCTTCTCCTTGGAGGCGCGGAACTTGTCGCGGATACGCTCGGCCGTGACCTCCCGCTCGAACTGGGCGAAAGAGAGGAGGACATTGAGGGTGAGACGCCCCATGGAGTTGGTGGTGTTGAAGGCCTGGGTTACAGAGACGAAGGAGACGCTGTGTTGATCGAAGAGTTCAACCAGCTTGGCGAAGTCGGCAAGCGACCGTGTCAGGCGATCGACCTTGTAGACCACAACAATGTCGATCAGGCCTTTCCCGATATCCTGCATCAGGCTCTGCAGGGCGGGGCGCTCGAGAGTACCCCCTGAGTAACCGCCATCATCGTAGTGAGCAGTCAGCGCCTCCCAGCCCTCATGGGTCTGGCTCATGATATAGGCGGCACAGGACTGGCGCTGGGCCTCCAGTGAGTTGAAGTCCTGATCGAGACCTTCATCGGTCGATTTGCGGGTATAGATCGCGCAGCGAAGCTTGCGGGCAACCATCAGGCGACCTCCTTCTGCTTCTGTCTGAGACCGAAGAACTTGGGTCCGTTCCAGCGGGCGCCTGTGATCTCTCTTGCGATCTCCGAGAGGCTGCGCCAGACCCTGTTCTCGAAGAGGTATCCGGTCTCCAGCACCTGGACCTGATAGGTCCGGCCGTTCCACTCCCGGACCAGTGTCGCGCCAGGGGTGAGGTCGGAACGACTCTCCGTGAGGCCCGGCTCACGTCCCGCGCGGACATCCTCGACCAAAGCAGCGATCTGTTCTCGTGTCGTCCGATCAAGGCCGCCATGAGCCTTGGTCTGGAGGTGCCAGCCGACACCGAACTCAAGCAGCTCACGGCCGGCGCGGGGTGGGGGAGGATTGCCGTAAGCGGCGAGCCACCGCTTCCGCAGTTCGCCAAGATCAAGAGTGCCCAAGTCGGGTTCGACCTGATTCATTTGGCGCCTCCCGTCTTGGCCTTCTTCGGCAGGCGGTAGACCCGGCCGCGGGTCTCGTCGTTGGTTGCAGTCACGTCGAGACCGTGTCGCTTCTTCAGCTGTCCGCTGATTGCTCCTCGTACGGAATGAGGCTGCCAGCCGGTTGCATCGACCAGGTCATCAATGGTCGCGCCCTTGGTGCGCTGCAACAGGCGGATGATCTGGCCGAGCTTGCTGCCGGGAGATGCTGAGGATTTGGGTGCAGTGTTTGGAGAAGTTGCCATGTTCGGGGCTCTTTTCGGTTACAGGCGCCCATCGCTCAGGCGCCCTCACCCCGAAAGGCCCCGGACTATGATTCCTGCGGGGCCTGCGCCGCTTGGCGCATGCACATGGATGCTTCCTTTGCGGGAGAAGTCCAGTCGACACAGATTGATGAGGTCGATGGCTGTCAGAGTGGTCGCATGGCTCATGGCGAGCAGGAAGTCCGCCATATAATTCTCGCTATTTGGCCATAGCTCCTACGCAGCCATGCCGATCAATACAGAAAAGGCAGCGTCAGCCTTTGCACAAGTCTTCCAGAGGTGCGGCTCCAGTTCACACAATCGCCGAACATGCGATCGCATCTGTAGGGCAGTGTCTTTGTCCATTGGGTCAACTGATACCTCCGTGAGCCAATCGCCTACTCTACGAGCCCACTGATCAACATCTGCATTCGCTGCCGCGGCAATCATTCCAATCCGCATCAAGCTATCTGGCTCTAGCGTCACTCCTGGGCGTCTTCGCATCACGCGAGCAAGGATACGAACCTCATCCGCGAGCTCTGTCGATCTAGTTACCGAAGCTATCGTCGCCAATCCTACAAGCAGCGAGAAGATGCGATCACTATCTGCTTGGATAGCAACATGATACTTTGCTGCTCTTAGAGATGCGGCGATGGTCTCCGCGTGCTCCTTCTCAAACCTGTAAATGAGCGCCGAGTTGACAAAAGGGGCGAGCACGCCTTCGTCGATTTCCCCTGCCGTTAGTGAGTTCGACAAATCGTCAAACTCCTGCGGCACAGGCACCTTTGGGGCATAGCCACTTTCCAGTGGTCCTGGCAGGAATGCGAATGGCACGACTAATTGTGCTTTAACGCTGTTGGGAGTATCTCCGTTTAGCAATTCTTGGAACTCTTTAGACCGAATCGATTCACAGTTTGCGACGGCTGCTGCGGAAATACGCCCGAGAAATTCGTATCTAAGTTGTTCTGATGACATAAAATCGGGTAGCCAGCGTGGCTCCGTACGAAGATCAATTAACGACTGAAGGAAGAAGCATTGTCCTCGACCGTCACGGGACCAATCTCCGATTGCGGCTTTATCCACATCCACTGCAATTAGCTCGCGTTCGATCAGTGAGGCTTGGGCAAGTGCAGCTAATCGACGATAATAAGGTGGAGCATTACGTAGTATCCCAAGACGCGCTAGTTCGCCGTCCGTAAAGACAGCGAGATTGGCGGAAAGCGTCAGTCGGCCAACGGAGTCATTTGGGTCATCCTCTAAGAGGTTAGCGACCATCTCGTGAAGAATGGGCTCGATTTCTGGAAATCGAGGCAATAATCGCAAGCCCAGCTCAATTCCTGCAACTTGAGAAAATCGATCGCCATATTCTTCGAGCCATTTGAAAGTCTCGATCACAATTGATTCTGGTATTTGCTCGGCCTCGATGGAGGCAGAAAGCAAACTCTGTGGGCACATTAGAAGTGCGAGCTTAAGTCCTTCAGAATGGTTCCAGTCGAGGAGGTTTCTCAGTCGCTCCTTCGCAGTCCGATCGACAAAGGATGGAAGATCGCGGCTATCCTTTAGTGGCCCCACGAGACGTTCGTAGTACGAGGGCTTCGGTGGTACGAGAATCCTGATATGGCTTGTTCCCGCCGCAATCTCACTAGAAATTGCTTCCGAGATTTCACCCGGATTCAGCTGTAGTTCTTCATGAAGTTCGTCAACATCATCGTCTTCCAGCGGTGCTTTTGCTAGTCGCTCGCGCCATTCGAGAATTTCCGGATCAACGAGATGGCGTTTGTTCGCTTCTGCATCGAAACCACCAAGCCTATCGGCCGCATTCGGCGAAAGGAACCAGAAAGCGGGAAGCTTTATGGTTCTTTGGTCCGACGCTAACGTCACATGCCGAGCACCAGTATCCTCTTGCAAGGAAACGGAATAGAAAGTTCCTTCGTCTGACGTCAGCTGTGGCGGTGAATCCGGATTGTCGTAGATCCTACGAACCGCATTATAGAAGTCGGTGCGACTAAACGTGATACCGCCATCACCGAGGCTGATCTTTGCAGTTGTACTTATGTTGTAGCGGTTCTGAAATTCCCGAGAGCTAATTATCGTTCGTTTAAGGCTCGGGGGGAGGTTTTCGACGAGTTGAGCCACCAAGGCCCGAAGTAACTGTTTGTCAGTCATCTTCGTCCTCCTCCTCTATGGTCCGCGCAGTACTATCGATCAGCTCGAGAATTGTGGACTGAAGAGCGGCGTAGTCGTCCGGGTTCTCGTCGCGAAAACGCGCAAGGAGTCGGGTTTCAAGCCATTGCCAGTAATGTGGTCGTACGTCTTCGCTCAGATCCGACGGGCTTGCGAGTAGCATTAGCTGCGCTCGATAGCGAACTGAGGCCTCTCCTCCTGAAGGGGGGGTCCTATGCGCCCAGCCTCTAATGTCAAAAAGGGAAAGAAGCCAGTCACATCGTGCTTCCGCCTGCCCAAAATCGATCGCGTCTGCCCATTGAGCACGGATGGCAGCGATGAGAGCCTTATGGATGTCATCAAGCCATGTCGATTCAAGCGGCAATTGTAGAATATCAGTCATACGCACCCGCTCAAACGACTCGCGGATAGCTCGCAATTCTGCAGTTTCAACCAAGCGCCCATCTTCCACTCTTGCGTCGCCAATCGAGTGAAGTATTTCTTTTTCACCTATTGGGGTGAGTATGAAGCCGCCACGGCGAAGTAGCGTAAGAGCCTCGGAGAGCTCACCAGCTTCCAAGTGCCCCGCCGAACGCATGCCCTGAAGCAGATCGAGGCTCGAATGTATCGGTCGAAGTTCGGTGCCGTCGCTACAATCAAAATTTAGATGTCTATTTAGAAAGCGGTCATCGACGATGAGAGCGTCAACAGACGAGGCAAGTTCGAAGAATGTCGCGGTCGGATGATCTAGGTGCAACGAATCGTATTTTGAATTCATGTGCCCGAGCCGAACCTTCCCGTCGTCGAGACCTGTTGAAAGTGCGGCGCGGATCTCTTCAATCAAACGGCCCGCGTGCTCCGAAAACGCCTGATGTCGTATCAATGCATCACCCTCATCGGTTTCCGACGTCGCAATGAAGACACTGAAACCCGCACTTCGTAATCGGCTCAGTAGGTTTAGGTGCTGTAGATAGTCAACGGTTAGGCTATCTAGGTATAGCGTTGCATTAGGCTGAATTTCAGTGGTGTGAGGCCACGGTTTCTCATGCAGGCTAAGATATGAATTCGCTTGCTCCTCCTCCGCCCGGGTAAGGTATCCTTGCCGTTTAAGCGCGGTCACGAGATCGCCACAGCCGGCGATCCAAGTTTCATAACCTGTAAGGTCGGCACTTTCTTCAAGCAACGTGTCTGCCCTAGGGACCGGGTAGGATCTAATTACTACATGCTGGTTTTCTGCGGTTGCACCAGCCGCATCGGCAATAAGCGAGGCGAGTTCTGATCCAACTTCACGTTCTAGAAGGTCATCAACTAAGACTGTGCCTTCAAACTTCGAAAGCTGCCCGGAATCTATCAACCGTTTGATTTCTAGTGCGGCTCTTACGCGGCTGGGCTGATGGAACTGGATGCGTTGCCGTTCTTCGAAGAGCCAACCGAGCAGACCGTGTGATATGAATACTTCGTCAAAATGCGCCAACACGCGCTCAAGTAGTCCGAGAAAGGCAATGGATAAAAGCGCACTAGCGTCGATGGCTACCCTTCGAGCTTCTACATGCCCAGGCGGTCTGGCGCCGCTAAAAGCGAAGATCATGCCCCGCTTACGAGGATCGGGCTCTTCAAGATTTGCCAGTGCTGGAAGAAGAGACATGTCGAGCAGTGATCGGCGAAGCGCTTGCGCACCCCCAAAAACGGGCAACTGCCCCGCGGCTAATTGGTCCCAAGTTCTTTTCTCGCGCTCAGCCCAGTCGGGCTGCATCGATATCATCTCCCCAATGTCTATCCGTTGAATTGGGCCGTCGTCACCGGATGCTGCGATCGCTGTTGCCAGCCATTCATGGACATCTGGACTATCCTCCCATCCTTCGTTTGCCGCAGCTGTGTAACAGGCCGCCAACAATGCGGCGTCGCCATCCGCCTTTGCTGCAGCGGCTCTAATAAGCTCCTGCGAGCGGTGAGAGCCCACACGTTGTGCTATCTGTCCAGTCTGTAGCAGTTCACTTGCAGTGCGCTCGCTTCGATTGGCCCATTCCTCCTCAACAAATTTGCCTAAGGACAACCAATCACCGGAAGTGATTGAGAGGTTCACCTGAAGGGCTCGATCATTCGCATCTCGTGAAGAGATTCCAATCTGCGCCAGTGATCGTCTGGAGGCCTCAAGGTCTCCTGTGCGGAAGTAAGACCAAGCGAGTGACTGAACAAGCTGGTGTGTCGAAAACATATCCGGCACAGATTGCGAAAGTTCGATGATCGCAACATCACGACCTATTTGAAAAAGCCCTTGGACGTACGCCTCAAGGCTACTGATATCGCGGGTAGCATCGAACAGAACTTTGCCGTAGTCGACTAGCTTTGCCCAAGCTTCCTTGGCTTTGAGTACGTCGACCAGAAGAATCAAGTCTCCGACCGATCCCGATTCCGCATATTCCCTTTCTCGGATTTCAATGGGATCAGAGCCGGATGCCTCTTCTAGAATTCGCTGGAGGCTTTTCAGTGTCTGTTCGGGAAATGCCGGGTCAACATTCGATAGTTTTTCTCTTGCCTCTTCCAGCTTGCCCGCCTTCGCAAGCAACTCAATTTCAACAGAAAGTATCCAGTCGGATTGGTAAAGTTTTGTGAGCTGATCTCTATATTTTTGTATGTACGCAACAGCTTCTGCAGGTGATCCCTTCCGCTTTGCGATGGCGAACCGGGCAGCAGCGACCTGAGGTAACGCATCTTCCGCCATTTCTTTTTGATTGAGTTCGGCCTCAACCATTTCGATGTCCAGATCAAGACCAAATTCGATCGCGAAAGGAAGGCGCCGAAGAGCGATTTCTCTGTCAGCCATGCTGCTGCGCAGTTCTTCAATAGCGGACGGATGTGATGCAGGGTCTATAAGGCCCAGCCAGAGCGCATAGTCTGCTGTCAAAGCTGCTGATTTTGCTCTTGCGAGTGAAGTAAAAGCGGCAGCTGCCCTCTCGTAAAGTGCACGCGCCTGTCGTCGGCGTTCAATGGAGGCAGAGTCCTCGAACATCGGAAGTGTAGAGAGTTCAGTCGGCAGGTAACGGACAATTCCCGCTCGGAAATCATCATTCACGGTAGAGGCTAGGAGTAGCGCGGCAGCGCTTAGCAAGAGGGATGGAGTCTTTGCGAAATCTTCTTCCGTAAGCGCGGCAACGTGCTGAACGCCTCTGTCCCATAGTCCGGCTGCGATTGTTTTCTGAAGGACCGCAAATTTTCCGTCGGAGTCGAGCTGATCAAATCGAAGGCCTTCTTCGTCGATATGCTGTAGTCCAACATCGGGTGGCTCGCCATGACTTACAAGAATGGCGCGGCTGGAACGACCTGCGTCTGTATCAATATCGGCTATTAGAGCGAGTGCGCGCCGACGATCTCCTTCGGCAAAGAAGAGCAAATATGATCGCGCAATCCTTGTCTCAATGCCTTCCCCTAGGGACTCTGCCCGCTCCAGCATAGTTGCGGCAAGGGACTCGTCCTTTGCAGCGACTATACGAGCACACCACGATGCAGCGATCCGTTTGGCGTCAGGTGATGCTAGAGAGAACTCCTCGTCAATAGACTCAAAAAACGCGCTACATTCGGATATCGCATCGAACTCAATAGTGAAGCGAGATTGTCGTAGAGTATCGATTCTGGAAAGAAGTTGAGCTGTGATGAGCGGACTTTCGACGTCCAGTCCGATCGATCCTGGCCCACGACTAGGTGAGCTTCCACCAGGTCCTCGTACTTGATCTGGCGGGAATGGTTTCTCGATAAATTCCTTCAAACGCTCGAAGACGGGGGAGGTTCTATCTGCCGGCCTCACAATAGTGAAGTGATCGGCATCAATCGGGTAGATTGATAGGCGAGTAACGCCCGGATTCGCGCTGTCAGGTTTTACAATATGTCCGACGTCGAACGTGATCGTTTTATGAAATGGTAGAGATATCGGATACCGACTATTCTCCTTCTCCCATAGAACTAGCGTTTCCAAGGGCGACCCATCGCAATAGACACGATACCAGTCGTTGAGAGACCGTAGGTTCGGGTCGTTGCGCGGTAGATCAAATACGGGTTCCCGCAAAAACGCTTTCAGAACGCGGGCTTTGGGGGCTAGTTCGGAACCCAAATGTGGTGTGGCGATGAAGGCGACGCGGCGAACCCTTCGTAGAAAGCTTCCGATCGCTGGATTTTGTCCTTTTCGTTCGTTGGCGAGCCTGAGAATGTATTTAATCATCAGGCCGCCGAGACTGTATCCAACCAGGATCACGTCACCTGTGGCTAGCTCAGGCGTGGATGTCATCAAAGGCAGTAGGCTCATGGCGCGATCCGGGAGAGCCATCGAAGCCCCATTTTGCAGCTTGAGAGCTGCTGCGCCGTAGCTGACACCCCAGATAGCCGTCGTGCCGTCAGAGCGGTTCAGCCAGTCTGGCCAGCACTCCGGTGGTGTTCCGGCCGACATCCAAGTCTTGTCGAAGCTGCCATTTAGCCCGTGAACAAACACCACGTGTCGAGTCACGCGATCAAGCGGCGTCAGAGGTCGACGGAGTTGAACCAAGCAGTATCTCCAGGATCGCTATTGGCCTTATCACTCTAGGCAATACCCGAGAAAGTCGTGGTCCGCCATGTTCTCGTTGGCCAAATAATTCATTCAATTTCTCGAGCTGGTGCCATGGTTCCAACTCAAATAACCAATTGTCGATATTGAGAGATGTCTCCTATTCTGTGAAGACATAGAGCAAGCTTGTGAATAGCGGAATCCGGGGAGGAGAATGCCTAGTCTAAACACGTTGCTAGAAAAGCAGGTTCAGAAAGTTCCGGGTCAACTCCTTCGCCGCCTACTGGAAAAAAAGCTTAGAGAACAGGGAATTGAAGAGAAAGCTTTTCTCGACTCATTGACGCAACACATCCTGACGCAGAGCGGTGAGACCTTCTATTGGAACAATGGAGAGGAAGGTCCGATAACGAATCTAAGCATAAAACTTTCCAAACAAGATGCTGACGAACTAGAAAAAGACGTGAAGCTTTTTTTGGATAAATCGCTGCCCAAAGTAATCCGCAAAACGGTCAAAGACGGAGCGAAGCTTGTAGTAAAGAGCCTTGAGGGGCGTTGGCCCGAAGAGCGAATAGACGAACGAAATCAGATGCAGCTCTTTCGCGACCGACTCAATTTGCGTTGGAGCGCTGGACTTGATCCGCTTCGAATGATGCTGATTGCCTCGCGCGAGGTAGGGCAGGAGTTCGCAGATAAGCTGGCGCGTTCAAAGGCTAAAACTGGATTACTCAGGCGGCAAGCCATCACGATGCTGCATATGCGAGCGTGCCAAACGACGCTGGAAATTCTGACTTTGCTTGAAAGCGGATTGCCAGACGGCGCATACGCTCGATGGCGTACGCTTTACGAAATATCAGTTTTTGCTCTGGTCATTGACCGTTTTGGTGACGAGATAGCCGACCGTTACTTGGCCCACGATATTGTCAGCATGCGTGAGGCGCTTGTGAATGAGTTTCGATACCATGACAAAGTCTATGAGCCTGAAAAGCTCGTGGGTGAGCAGAAGGAGTTGGAAGAAGAGTTTCGGAGTGTGCTCGCTGAATTTGGGGAATCCTTTGCAAAGCCATATGGATGGGCGGCGCATAATCTGTGTAAAAATCACCCGCGTTTTCGAGATTTGGAAGAGGCTGTGGATTGGGGAGCGCTCCCGCCAGACTACAAATGGTCTAGCCACAAGATTCATGCCGGAGCCGCAGGCACCATCAGAACACTTGGCTCCATAGGGGGCGAGCAATTTATCCATGCCGGCGCGGTTAATGCGGGATTGGATATTCCTGCTATCAATACAGCCTATTCATTGATGCAAATAACATCGCTTGTTTTTGGAAAGCTGAGCGATTTGGAAGCACAAATAAGAATGCAGAGCTTAGTTGTTTTGCGAGACCGGGTTGTGAATGAATGTCGCAAGGCAGCTCGAAAACTTGAAAGGGATCACCTGGAGTTTTTGAGTGAACAATGAGATGGAATCCAAACCTTACGGCGTGTTGCTATGAGTGGCTGGGGCAGTCCGGTAGCGCGAGTATTCTAAGTGTTCGTTGGTAGCAACGATTGGGCAGAAGCATTCGATTACCGGGCGCGAGTCTGAAAGGGGAGGCCTATCAAAGAAGATCATGCAGGATCGAAGTTCAAGTCCTTTGGGGGATCACGCCATCGCGGCATTCCACAAGATCAGATGAGGTTGCACGAACTCATCGCAAAACTCCCTGAAGCTCACCACGTTGTCGTGGCCGCAGTATTCCGTTTCCTTGGACTTCCTGAGACTCTCGGGAATAACCAGGCAGACACCGATGGAGTCCATGTCCTCGATCGTGCTGCCGGCAATGTTTTCATCAACCGTTGTGAGGAACAGCTGACGCCCGCCTTTCTCGCGTTCGACCTGTTTCCATCTCTCGCGAAGTGTGGTCTTGGCGCTGAGGATCAGGCCCGTCGCTGCATCCTCTGTATTGCTGTCGACGAAGGCGAGCGACGGCAGAACAAAGTCGGGGCGTTTCCTCGAGGCAATGACGACCTGCTTTTCGTGGGGGATCTCTCCGCCGAGAAGCATGGCCTCTATGTGATGCTCATAGGAATAACCCGCCCGCGACTTGCGCTGCTGGCTGGCAGAAAGCATCAGCGCGTCTATTGCCGGGAGTTCGTCGACGAGCCTGCGGATCACCTCTGACGCGGTTATCTTGCGTGGCTTGTCGCCCAGCACCAGCCGTACCAGTTCGACAGCTCTCTCCCTTCTCTGGAATTCCTTGAAGAGCTCCCATTCGATACTGCGACTGATCTCCCGCAGGACGTCGCCCGGGTTTTCAAGGGTGAAGGGATCGAGCTTCTCGAGACCGTTTTTCTCCAGAAAGGCGTTGCGCGCCTTATGCGCCAGTTCTGCGGTCGGCGGCATCGTAGCATTGGTCTTCGCGAATTCCGCGATCCTGCCTTTCTCCCAGGCCGCGATTACCTGTTCGGCAAAGTCCAGAATACGTTCGCGCTCTCTGGCTCGGACCTCGGCAGGATCCAGCACGGCCACCATGAAGGTGGCGTCGATGTCGAACATCTCGGCCAGAAGAATGGCTTCATCGCTGTCGGAGTCGATCGTCAGGCATTCGTATCTGTACCCGTCGTCCTTCGATATGCGTCCCATCACGAGGAACGACGCGGGAAGGAGCTCGGCGAAGGCCTCTTTTGGCAGGCCGGTCATGTGGGTTTCCTGGCCTTTGCTGGTGTAGTGGACCAGTCGGGTCAGCTTCTCCTCATCAGCCAGCTGCGGCCATACGGTCGGAAAATAGACCTCCCGGATCTCGGCGCCTTCTTCTTTCCTCTCCTTCGCTTGCAGGGCAGGAAAGAAGCCGCCGTCTCTCTGCTCGTGCGGGATATAGACGCCGGCCTGATGCTTGTTTTTGTGGCGCGCCCAGTCGCGGTCATTGTTGGAGAGCTTCTTGACGAGGACCTGATCCGCCCGGTCAAACAAACGGGCGAGCAGATCTGCATCCGTTCCCGATTGCCCGAACGCCATCTCTTTCTGTGCAGTCACACTCTCCCCCTGATCTCTCCGATATCCCTGTCGCTGCGCAGCCAGGCTGCAGCAGATGATAGAACCTCATCCGGATCGCGTCTCGTCCGGCCTTTGAGCGCACACTCCCAGATGACCAGCACGCGCCAGCCTTTCTCCCGGAGGGCGGCGAGGTGTTTCTTGTCATTGGCACGGTTGGTCCGGATCTTGGTGCGCCAGAACTCCTCCCGGGACTTCGGCCATTTGAAGAGATGGCAGTCATGGCCGTGCCAGAAGCAGCCATTTACGAACACCACCGCCCGGTAGCGGGGGAGGACCAGATCCGGCTTGCCGGGCAGGTCCTTCACATGAAGCCGGAAGCGGAAGCCGCGGGCATGCAGCCCGCGGCGGATCAGAAGCTCCGGCTTCGTGTTCTTCCCCCTGATGCCGGACATCATCCGGCTGCGGGTTTCCGGTGAGACGGTGTCAGCCAAGTTCGAGGCGCAGCTCTTCCGATGGTTCCGGGGTGAAGGGTTCGGCAGCCTCGAAGAGTTCGCCCGGATCGAGGATCCGCATCACATGCGGCTTCATGTAGCGCGCGATCTCCGCGACCACCGGGACCACCACTGCATTGCCGAACTGCTTGTAGGCGCGGGTGTCGGAGACCGGAATGTCCATCCGGGTCTCCCGGTCGGGATCGAAGCCCATCAGACGGGCGCATTCCCGGGGCGTCAGGCGGCGCGGGTTCTTGCGGGCCTGTGCTATCAGAATCTCGCTGCCGTCCTTGTAGTAGCGGGCCGAGAGGGTGCGGGCCTTGTCTTTCGGGGTGTTGAGCCCGAAGCCGAAGCCGTTGCCGGCCGCGCGGTGCTTGGCGGCATAGCCCTGGAGATAGGTCCAGAGCTTGTCGGAGAGCGTGTAGCGGTCGTCAGCGGCTGTCACGTTGCCAAGGCGCCCGATCTTTTTCGTAGTGGTGTAGTGGCCCTCCGGGTCCTCGTCATAGGAGTGGAGGATCTCTTCAAGCGTCGGGCCCGTCTTGGGATCCCGGAACTCGAGCCGGTCGAAGTCGAAGCCCGTATCCTCGCGGAAGCCCGCAATGAAGATGCGCTCCCGGTGCTGCGGGACATAGCCCTTCGCATCGACGATGCGGCAGCTGATCCTGTAGCCGAGGTCGTTCTCCAGCGCGCCGACGATGGTGCGGAACGTGTCGCCCTTGTTGTGGCTGCGCAGGTTCTTGACGTTCTCGAGCAGGAAGGCTGCCGGGCGATGGTGCTTCAGAATGCGCAGCACGTCGAAGAAGAGCGTGCCCTGCGTCTTGTCCATGAAGCCGTGCTGACGCCCGAGCGAACCGAGCTTGGAGACGCCGGCAATCGAGAAGGGCTGGCAGGGGAAGCCTGCGAGCAGCACGTCGTGCTCCGGGATCTCGTCGGCATTCACCTTCGTGATGTCACCGGCAATGTCGTGATCGTCGGGGAAGTTCGCGCGATAGGTTCGCTGGGCGTAAGCATCCCACTCGCTGGTGAAGACGCACTTACCGCCCGCGGATTCGAAGCCCCGCCGCATGCCGCCGATCCCGGCGAAGAGGTCGATGAAGCGGAAGGCGGGCTTCTCCTCCTGGTGTCCCATCCGGCCTTCCAGCCGGTGCTTCAGCATTTCGATATAGGCCTTCTTCGGCTTCGTCTCGCCGGCTTCCCAGCGTCGAATGGTCTTGGGGTTCATCTCCAGGAACTCGGCCGTCTCGTCGATCGACAGGCCGTTCATCTCCCGCAATGCGCGGAAAGAAAGGTCTTCCACCGGCTACCCCCTCGCGAATCAAAACTGGGACAAAAATGGACAGGATGTCTTTTGTGCGTCCTCGCGTCGACGGGGTCAAGCGGGAAATGTATTTGTTTTGTTCTTCTTGTCGTCTAGTTCCCTGTAGGGGGACGCTCCTCAAGTTGGGTTGCCTTCCTGTTAGCGAGTAGGCTTCCGCGATGGATCGTGATGCCTGCTATAGATTGTGTTTGAGGCTAACGGAGAGGCTTTCCCGGGGGGATACGCGTGCGTTGCGCTGCGCGACGGAAAAAGAACTGAACGGCTTCAAGGCGATCCGGTCGAGGTGCCACGAGAACGTTGATCGCTGGTGTCGGTTGCACCCGGGTCACGTCCCGGTCCGTGGGTGGCTGAACTCAGGTGGTATTCTGGACAGGCATTCTGTTGTGGATCCAGGAGACGGAACACTCCTCGATATCTCGCCAAGGAGAGATGCGGCCCAACTACCGTTTTTGCTTCATGACACCGAAGACGGGCCATTCGACACACTGCCGCACCAGGTAATTGTGACGAGGCTACTTTTGTGAACGCTGGAGCTTCGAGTTCAATTTCATAAGATGCGGATCTCAGGAGTCTTTAAGGTTGTCTTTGTTGCGCTTTGCGACCTCCGGAAGCGCTGCGACAAGATTTATAAGTGCCATCATATTCGCCACGTACTTTTGCCTGAGCGTTAGTTCGCTGTAGAGGGATTCAAAATTGCGATTACCTTTGAAGGTGAATTTCATTTTCCCGTAGTCGGGTATCAATGCGTTGATCATACGATGAAGGTCCGATACCTGTTCGACGGTAAGCTCGTCTTGTCCGCGATGAGCAAATTGATTTCTGTGGTCATTGTGGCGGCGCAATGGGCTCAGTAGATTGTCGCCAACACCGAGTAGCCGTAGCACTTCGATTTTGTCGCCGAAGTTGCGAAATCCACGGCTCCCATCAGATTTGAAGCGCCCGTCGGTGAATTTCTTGAGTGCGTGGTCAACTGCGCGCTCGGTTTCGAAGTGGCATCTGACTATCGCGCCAATATCATCCTCTGCGAAAAAAGCTCTGCCGACACGATGTCGATCAAGACCAAAGCTGAGAACAATCACGTCGTCGTCATTCATGGCGAGCTTCCTTCCAAGTGAGCCGTCGAAGTTTGTTCAATCTAGCACTCGTCTTCTCCTGTAGAGGCAACACCTATGGTGATGTCAGGCTGCCTATGTCCGCCTAGAGATTTTTGTGTCACACGCGCCGATGCCCGCAATTTCGTGAGATAGATTTCTGCATTCGCGGGCAGGTGTCGAACCGAGGGCGGCTTCTGCCTGATCGACCTCGAAGGTGCCTGAGTGAGATGTTCGGAACTTGATAGTCATAGTGCCGTGGTGTTTGTCGGAGTCATTTAAGGGTGGCTTTTTTGGATTGGGGTGCTGTGGGGAGGAGAAATTACTTGACTGTTGTTGAAGTGGGGCTTATAAGCGTCCTTAGGACGCTTATAAGCCCCACTTCAAGAAATGGTCTCGCTGAGCCTTAGCCGTTAGAGGTGACTTGACTTGTTAATGCGTCCACGTATATACGTCCTTAGGACGTATATACGTGGACGCAGAGAAAATTGGCTGAAAAGCTTCGATCGATTTATCCGGAAAGGCTTACGCTAGCGGGACACCGACTGGCAGAATTACTGGAGGCGAATGGCAAGCCGGTCCTGACCCACTTCGATTTTTTCAGAATTGTCTGGCGTATGTATCTGACGTCAGCAGGTGAAAAACTTTATTTGCGAAACAAAACACCGACCCAGCAAGATGCTGTTCGACTGCGGCAAAATCTAAAAAAGTCAGGATTCGTCGGCGCCGACCGTGACTACGGCTTACGTATAATCCGTGTGCTGTCGGTTTCGGATCTGCCGGCAGAAGACATCACCTGCCTCGTTGATCCTACCTGTTATGTGTCACATCTCTCGGCAATGCAGCGATGGGGGCTCACAGACCGAAGCCCCGAGGCTTTGATGCTAACGCGCCCGGATCGGAAGAGCGCGATGTCGCAAATCTCTGATCATATGAAAAGCGTTCTCCTCGAAAATGAAGAAAACCCGTTCCCGCTGAAAATCATTACCCATCCGAAGAGCGTTCGAAAAAGGCATGTCCATGTCTATGAAACAAAAACCGCGGGTGCTTTCCTGAAAGTTCGTGGCAGCGACACACGCCTCTCAACGATAGGACAAACGTTTCTCGATATGCTGCAAAAACCCGATCTTTGCGGTGGGATGGATCACATCCTTGATGTCTGGGAAGAGCACGCTGCAACATATCTGGATGATATCGTTTCCGCCGTCGATACTGCTGCAAGTGACCTTGTCAAAAGTCGCGCAGGCTACATCCTCGAAGAGCGCTTGGGGTTAAGGCACTCAGGCATAGAAAAATGGAAAGCGTTGGGGCAGCGCGGCAGCAGCCGCAAGCTTGATCCGTCTAAAGCTTTTGCTCCCACCTTTTCTGAGACGTGGATGATATCACTCAATGTCCAATGACTTCATCGAAATTGATGTGGCGGGCTGGGTCGAGCGTGCCAAAGCCGATCCAGCGTCATATGGGCAGCGCCAGGCTGCCGAAATTACTTTGAACGCGATAGCTATGACGGCTCCCCTGAACGAAAAGCTCGTTCTGAAGGGGGGTATACTCATGGGGCTTGCCTATAACAGTCCACGGCAAACGGCAGATATTGATTTGTCGGCTGTTCTGGAAGCAAAAGAGAATGTTGATGAGGTGATAAGGGGTCTTCTCGATTCAGCTTTTCCCAGAGCAGCGGCGAAGCTCGGTTACGCCGATCTCATTCTTCAGGTGCACTCGGTCAGAAGGCAGCCCAACCATATTGAAATAGAGGATGCGCAGTTTCCTGCCCTCAAACTCAAAGTGGCTTTCGCTCAGCGAGGAACCAGGCAGGAGCAGGCAATGCTTGCCGGGAGGGCCCCTGGAATTATCGATCTCGATATTTCGTTCAATGAGCCGTTGCGCCAAATCCAGGTATTGGAGCTGACAGGGGGGCAGGAATTGCTCGCCTACGGGATTGTAGACCTGATAGCCGAAAAATATCGCGCTATGCTGCAGCAGGTTGAGCGCAATCGGAACAGGCGACAGGACGTGTATGATCTCGATCGATTGATCACTGAGCATGAACTTCCAGCCGAGGTATGCGCTCAGATTCTGGAGGTATTTCATGAAAAGTGCCGGTCCCGTCATATTGAGCCGGCGGCCTCTTCACTTCAAAACCCCGAGATCAAAACGCGATCCGGCGCCAATTGGCAAACCCTGGAACTGGAACTGGGTGAGGTCCCGCCGTTTGAAGAATGTTTTGAGAGGGTAAGAATTTTCTACGAAAGCTTGCCTTGGCAGGCGTAATGTTTCGATGCAATGGGACCAAGTGTTTAAGTTCATCTCGGGCGCCTAAGGCTGCCATCGGTTGAATTTCTCGCAATTGCAAGGTTGATCAACGGCCGGCCGAAACTTGGCAACGGTCAAGCGGGTCTGCGACACAAGCCCCCTCGCCTGGTTACCCTCCTCGAATTACGAAGTGGCTGTGGAAGTTACATTTTCCGCCGGTTTGGAGCGTCTGGGTCTGGGGTTCGACTCCCTGGGGGTGGCACACAATCCTCCCAAGTTGACCCGTCATTCGGAAATCATTTCCTGACTGGACTTCGCTGCCAAAGGAAGCATGCATTGCGGTACCGAACCGCTTGCACTTCTCACGGGAGGAGACGTCAACCGATGGACGCCGATACACGTGATCTCGCCAGACAAATCTCGGCCCTTGCGACCAGGTTGCTGGAGCAGGGTCACGAACTGTCGGTTCAGGGACAATCGCCACATATCACGCCGGACAATGCCATGGCGCTGGCTGCGACCCTGAAAGACACCGCTTCAGACATTAGTGTTCTGGCGAGCGCTGTTGAGGTTGTCGTGGGTGGCAGTGGGAGTAACTGACATCCGGTCCTTGGGCGCTCAAATTGCGCCTGCGAGACCACGATGGTATTGCAAAAGAAGTCGTATCCGTTCGGGCACTTCCGGGGAGGACACGTTTCATGTCGTCAGAAGCGATTGCTAGACGAGACCTCGAGATCGAGAGCGCGCCTGGAATCCGCCTTGCCGTCCGGCATGTGGCAGCCGCGGATACCCCTTCGACAAAGATCCCGGTCATTCTGCTCCATGGTGCGCGCGTACCGGGTATTCCGTCATTCGACCTCGACTGTCCGGACGGTTCGCTGGCGGCTGATCTTGCCCGGGCGGGTCATGATGTCTTCATCATGGATGCCCGCGGCTACGGCGGATCGACCCGCATCGGTCAGGAAGGCGATCCGGCCGAGGCGCAGATCCTTTCTCCATCGAATGAAGTCGTCGAGGATATCGAGGCTGTTGCGCAGGCCGTCCGGCGGCATACGGGCCGACAGGTTCTCGGGCTCCTCGGATGGGCAACCGGCGGTCACTGGGTCGGCATGTTTGCCGCGAGGCACGCCGATCCCGATCTGAAGATCATTCTCTACAATTCTCTCTACGGTGCGGAGCGCGGACATCCGGTGCTCGGGCCGGGCGGTCCGCTGGCGGATGCAGAAGAGCCGGACCGGCTGGATGCCCGCAAGCTGGGCGGCTTCGGATACAGCACGGCAGAGTCATTGCTGCCGTCCTGGGACGCGTCCATTCCCGCGGAGAACAAGGAGGAATGGCGCGATCCCGTTCTTCTGCGGGCCTACCAGGATGCGGCCCTTGCATCCGATCCTTCGTCATACACCCGCAACCCGCCTGCCTTCCGGGCTCCCAACGGTGCGATGGCGGATTCCTTCACGCTTGCCGGTGGGCACAGGCTGTGGGACGCCGGTGACATCACCGCCCATGTCCTCCTGATCCGTTCGGAGAACGATTTCTGGAGTCGGCCGGGCGATCTCACCGCGCTGGCGGACGAGCTGACGAAAGCCGCCTCGCTCCGCGTTCTCGAGCTGCCGCAGGCGACGCACTATGTTCACCTCGATCGCCCGGAGAAGGGGCGTCGCGAGATGTGCGAAGAGGTCCTCGCCTTTCTCGCCTGACCGGGAAACGCAAGACGTACCGGGAACCGTTTCCGGCACGGGGATGGTGCCGCTACGCCTCGCCGCGCTCCCCGACCGGTGTTGCAGGGATGGGCGCGGGCGTCTTGGCGCGGTGTTCGGCACGGCTGAACCACGCCACACCGAGGACAACCAGCGTCGTGCCCAGGGCATGCCAGACGGTGAACGCCTCGCCCAGCACGACGACGGCGAGCGCGATGGTGGCGATCGGTCCGAAGGCCGCGGTCGAGGAGGTGGCTCGTGCCCCGATGCGCTGGATACCGCTGTTCAGCAGAAAGCTTGGCAGGACGGTGCCCACGATCCCGAGACAGGCCCCGTAGAACCAGATCTCGCCCGAGAAGGCGGCGTAGCTCGCGATACCGTGCTGAACGGTATTGTGCGCAAGTGCCACCAGCGCGGCGGCCCCCATGGCGATACAGGTGAAGGCCCGCGTGCCGATGACGGCCATGCGTCGTTTGGCGAGATGCTGGAAGAGGGCGAAGGACACTGCCGCGCCGAGGACTAGCACCGTCCCGGCCAGCAACCCGTCGGGGTTCACGACGAAGTTCCACGCCATGATGACCAGGAGCCCCGCATAGGACATGGCGAGCCCCGGGACGGCGCCCCAGTTCATGCGATCACCGAAGAACAGCACGCCCAGTGCCAGCGTGAAGAAAGGATAGGTGAAGAGCACCAGACGCTCATACTGGGCGGTGATGAAGGACAGGCCCCAAAAGTCCAGCGAACTCGCCACATAATAGCCGAGGATTCCCACGCCAGCGGCCGCCGCGATCTCGCCCGGGCTCAGCCGCGCCCGCAACTCCGGCGAGGTCGCCAGCACCCAGGCACCGATGGCGAGATAGAACGGGAAGGCGACGAGCATGCGCAGCGCCAGCACGGTCTCGGTGCCGATACCGGTGGTGTAGGCGAGCTTGATGAATATGCCCTTGGTCGAGAACAGGGCCGCGCCGGCAATGGCGAGGCCGTAGCCGGCGACATCGATGGAGGCTTCTTCCGGGGGCGTATCGTTCTGGTCAGCCATGCGGGACTTTCCTGTCGTTTGGAAGCCCTGTCCCGGCTGGTCACACACTGCACGTCGACAGCCCTGGGCAGGGCCGGTGCAATGCGGTTTGATTGTGATGTGATCAGATCAAGCGCGCTCGCCCCGGCATGGTGGAAATGCCGAGGAGCCATAGAGCAGCGATGTGAACGGTCCTGATCATGGGGTGTACCTATAGCAATCGGCACGAGGGGGCAAGGGTGCGGTGGAGCTGGTCCTACTCGCCCGCAACCACACCCGCCGCCTCGGCCAGCGTCCTGATGCGGTCCGCCAGTTCCACGATGTTCCGGGAACTGAGCGAGGCCTGTTTGGCGTCTAGACGCGGATGCTGGCCCCGAGCGGCCTGGTCGTGTGCCTTCTCGATCGTTGCGGCGCAGGCCACAAACAGCCTGCGCGCGGTTTCGCGGCGATCGTCGTCCATGACTGTCTCCCCTCTGGCGTCTTCGGAAGCATGGTCAGTGACGCTTCCTTTGCCGGAGAAGTCCAGTCCTTTCAGGGCAGGGGAGTTGGCGTTGTCAGGCCCATGCGAGACACGGACAGAGGTGAAGGGGCAGACGCCCCTTCACTTTTTGTCGATGGTGATCTGATCGATTGACGCTCAGTCGAGCCAGGAATCGTCATCATCATTGTCTTCTTCTTTCACCGTCTTTGTCTCTGCTTCGTCAGCAGCGTCGTTCAGGCACTGGAAGTAGCCCTCTTCGCCCGATTCAGCTATGCGCCGGCTTGCCTCGGCGTAGCACTCTGATTTCCAGGCCCAGAGTTCCGCCCGGCTTACATTCTCGGGCACGGGCCCTTCCCAGGGCAGCATGCCCTGACCCGGTTCAGGCGCGCCGTCGCCGTCGGACTCGACGAACAATACCCGGAGCGTATCCGGCGCGGCATCTTTCGGCGAAAAGGTCCCGGGAAAGTGCTTCTCCAGTTCCTTCATTACGTCCATCGTTTCCTTGGTCGTGCCTTGCAACGCGCCTTTTGTGAGCTTGTGCCTCAGGGCCTCGGTGAGCGGCATGCGCTGCTCTTGCCCGTTTACCTTCACGACCACGGTCTGCGCGAGCATCTCTTCGAAGACCGTGGAAGCGTTCTTCGACCCCTTCGGTTTTCCTTTCGGATTTCCCGACTGGCCTTTTTTCCACTGCGTGCGTTTGGGCGGTTTACCGAAGCCGACCTCGTAGTCGGTGTCTTCAGGGCTCTTCTTCCGGTTTCGTTTGTTGCTCATATGAGCTCTCCTTAAGTTTGGTGTGTCCGCGTTTGCTGTCTCCACTGTCTGTTTGGGTGGCGCTGCCACCCGGCTCCCGTTCCGGGGAGCAAAAGGGGGGGCGGGACCTTGCAAGTCCCGCGCATTGTGTTCTGCCTGCCGTCAAGCTCCCTGTAACCTGGCATTTGCGGGGCCCGCGCCCGGGTGGCTGACGCCGGCCTTTACTCGATCTCGGCGAAGGTGAAGCCGCTCTCCGCATGGATCGGCTCGATGCCCGTGGTCTTGCGGAACCGCCTCAGCGTCACATCCACATAGCGGGGCTCGATCTCGAGGCAGAAGGCGCGGCGGCCCGCGCGCTCGGCCGCCATCAGCGTGGTGCCGGCGCCCGCAAAGCCATCGATCACGATGCCGCCGCGCGTCGTTGCATCGAGGATCGCATCCTCGACCAGCGCCACCGGCTTCACAGTGGGATGCATGGCGAGCGCCTCGTCCCGATCACCGCCAAAGCTGTTCATGCCCGCATAGGCCCAGACATTGCTGCGGTAGCGGCCATGTTTGCCGAGTTCGACGTTGTTGATATGCGGCGCCTTGCCCTTCTTGAAGACACCCACCAGCTCGTGCTGCGAGCGATAGAGCGAGCCCATGCCGCCATTGGACTTGGTCCAGACGCAAAGATTCTTCATCTCGCGATAGACCTCGTCTCCCGCATGAAGCAACTCGCCCAGATGCCGCCAGTCCATGCAGACATAGTGGAGCGAGCCTTCGCGGGCCTGCGCGGCCATGTTGCCAAGCACCTCGGTCAGGAATGCCTGGAAGGCCTCGCGCGACATCTCGCCCGATGCCATGGCGAACTCGGCATGGTGATGTGCCCCCAGCCCCGACACATGACCCTCGACAGGCACGTTATAGGGCGGATCGGTGAACACCATCTCCGCCGTCTCGCCGTCCATGAGTCGTGCCCAGGCCTGGCCGTCCCTCGCATCGGCGCAGAGGAGCCTGTGCCGGCCCAGCAGCCAGAGATCGCCCGGCACCGTCACAGACGGCAGTGTTTCGTCGATCTCGGGCAGCGCGTTCGCCTCGTCGGGCTCCGCCTTGTCCAGCTCGCCGATCAGCAGATCGATCTCCGCCGTCTCGAAGCCCGTCAGCGTAATGTCGAGGTCAGGCGCCTCGATGACGAGATCCTGCAGCTCGATCGCCAGCAGCTCCCGGTCCCAGCCTGCATTCTCGGCCAGCCTGTTATCCGCGATCACATAGGCGCGCTTCTCCGCCTCGCTCATGTGGTCGAACCGGATCGCAGGGACTTCCCTGAGTCCCATGGCCTTCGCGGCCTCAAGACGGCCATGGCCGGCGATCACGCCGCCCTCTCTGTCGATCAGCACAGGGTTGGTCCAGCCAAAGCGCCGGATCGAGTCCTCGATCTGCTTCAGCTGCTTCTTTGAGTGAGTCCGCGGATTGCGCGCGTAAGGCTTGAGCGCAGCAATGGCGACGTTTTCGATTTGAAGGTCTTGCCGGGTCATATCCAGGGTCCTTTCTTCAATCCCAAAAAATCCACGACAGTTTCCTGCGGGACGGGCGGACGCTGGAGAGGAACAACCGGGTCGGTAAGCGGGAGGGGTTTTTCCTACCGGTCTTTTCTGCGGCGCAGAACCGCGCCGATAGCGGAGGTGATGGTGCTGGCTGTCAGATCACCATCGATGAGCGACATCACCCGGTGCACGAACCGGTCGCCCGGGGACCGGGGCTCGGCCGTATAGCTGCCCTCCTCATGGGCGGTATGGGTGAAGGCGCTGCCGCTGAACTCTTCATATATGTCGATCAGGGTTTCGGTCGCCTGCTGCAGCTCGGTGTTCTGCGGACGCCCGCCTTTCGGCTTCGTGTCCTCGAGATACTGCGTCAGCACGGGCGTCAGATGCTCCAGACGTATCCGGAGTTCCTCGTACTGGGTAAAGCCGTTCTCGGGGGTGTCGCGATCCTCGGCAGGGCGCGGGTGTTCGTCGAGCAGCGTCCAGAGCGCATCCTGCGAGGCGTGGTCGATGGTGGCGAGGATATGCCGGAGATCGTCCGCGGTTGAAAGGAGGTCGTCGAGGGCGGCGCGTTGCTTGGGAACGGAGGGTGTGATCCGGGAAAGTTCCACGGCATCGCGATAGTTATCGCCCGCCTTCTGCAGCTGGCGGATCAGCTCGCCATGGCGTTCCGGATCGCTGATGTCGAGCATGGCGGCCAGTTCGTCGGCCTCGCTACTCTTCAGCCTGAAGGGCTCGACCTCTTCCGGAAAGCCGTATTCGTACCATTCGGGTTTGTGTTTTCTCGGCATTGCGATGCCCCGCCCCGTAGCTGTCGGGGACCAAGCATTCCGCAGGGACATGGAGATCGCAAGAGGCGGGGTCAGCCGGTCGCGTGCTCGAAGTGGTTGATGAGAGCGCCTGCCAGAGAGGTCATGCCGTCATGACGCCAGGCGCGGTAGCGGTCGGAGGAGCCGGGTTTGGCGGAGGCGACCATGACGAGCTTCTCCTTCCCCGAGCGGGCGACCTCCGCGAACTCTTCCGTCGGGATGAGCCATGCAAGCCGAACAGCGGCACCGTCCATGAGAACGGCTGCGATGAACCCCGCACCCTCGGCCGCGAAAGTGGCCAGTCTGACATCGAACTGCACCGTACCGGTCCTGTCATTGTCGAGACCGGTCCGGGCCTTCACCTGCACGGGCACGCTCCGCCGGGTTGCCTTGTCGTAGATGAGAAGGTCGATCCCGTCATCATCCGCGAAGGGCCGGAACGGCGCAAGCCGCCCGCCGGAGGCGAGGATGAGGCCGGAGGCGACTGAGGCCTCGGCGATCTGCCCGGTCTGGGTGCTGGTCGGCCTGAGAAACCGTTCCTGTGCCTGCGTTTCCATGCCTCCAGCAACGCTTCCGGGGCCCCGGAAGTCAAGGAAAATGAGACTCATCGGCTGCAGACATTCGTTTTGCCGGACCGTCTCTTTGGCGCATGGACATTCGCAGGCAGCTGGGGCTCAACGTCCGCCGGATACGCGCCGAAAAGGGCTGGTCCCAGGAGGATCTGGCCTTCGAGAGCGGCCTGCACCGCACCTATATCAGCGGCATCGAACGTGGCATCCGCAATCCCACCATCGTGATCCTGGCAAAGCTTGCGGAAACCCTCGACGTGGAGCCGGGAGAGCTGCTGGAGAGGGTGGGACGGAACTCGTAGCGATCGGGCTTGGCCTTGGCGCTATTGCAGAATCGAAGCAGCCGGGCCTGGATGCTGTGCTGCAATACACGTCGTTCTTTCCCCGCAACGGTAATATCAGTGCATCCTCTTTCCTGTTCCTGATCCCAATTCAAATGACCGCCAAACCGGTTGTCCGTGATTATTGAAAATAATATCGTGAGGGGAGCGACTGAGGGGAGGGGCAACATGGGCGACGAAACCATCAGAATAGCGGTGTTTGTTCTGCCTGCGGTTATCGGGGTGGCCACTCTGCTCTTGCTCCATCGCTCGACCTTGAACGCGGCAATACGCAGGGCCATCAAACCCCTCCGGTTGGAGAATGCTCGCCTGGCATCAGAGATTGATCAGGCTAACTCCAAAATCAGCGAGCAAGATGAACACATAGAGAAGGCCGATACTGAAGTCCGGCGGCTCCGGGATTTCGAGGATATTCGCAATGGTCTCGAGGCTCGCCTGGAGCAGATGGAAGCCGTCTGGCTTTCTTCTGCCTCAAGTGAAGCCGAGTGTCAGGAAGTTCTGGGTCGAAATCTCTGGCTGCTGGCGCCGGAGTATATCGTGAAAGAGAACTTTTTCACGTCGCCGAAGTGGCTGATTTCTGTTTTTCGCGATCACTTCGACGGTGTAGACGTCGATTGGAACGCCCAAAAATATAAAATCCGGGTACCGCACAACTTTGAACCGGACATGTGTGGCTGGGCGACCTCGCAAACAGGATTTTATCAGACCTCTCAGGATGTCTATATCCTCATTGAACTGAAGGCACCAAGCGTCAGTCTTTCATGGACCGCGATCGAGCAGGTTCACGCCTATGCTTTTGGTCTCATGCAGAACGTCGAGAGTCTCAGAAAAAGTCGCGTGGATTGTCTGGTGATCGGCGGAGACTGTCCCGAGGAACTCAATGACGCCCATCTCCGTTGGGGCGCTGACGCCCACCATGCAATCAACATCTTTCCGATGAGCTATGGCCAGTTGTACGAGCGCGCCTGCAAGATCGCTGAACCGTTTCTCTCACCATCAATGACAAAACTGGATGCGCCGGTTCCTGGGACGGACAGGCCCGACACCAGCGCTTTGCCTAACGGGTCTCCGGACCGAGCGTATTTAGTCACTGAAGTTGTTTCAGAGGCAGGGCCAGAACTCGAGACAGTCGGGCATTAAGTTGCTGGCGTCCGCACCAAGGCTAAATTTTCCCATATCAGATGTTGCAGGCGCCCTTGAATTTTCGGGTACTCGTCTCCTCCTCCTCCTTGATGGACTCTACTTGCCCGGCCCCAATTCTGAACTCTCGTTTAAAAGCTAGGTCCCTGAGTCTTTCTTCGGCTGTTTGTGTTGCTCCGATGATATGGGACCGTCGAGACTCATGCGGGCGGTGCCGGAGTTTCCAAAGAAGCTGTCAAAGATGGAGACGGGTGCGCCAAAATGCTGCATGACTTCGTGTAACTCGTCGTCGGAGATATAGTCATCCCGGGGACAATCGATCCGTTGCTATGATCCAAATGTCGATGGCATCACCATCCAAAACGAACTTTCCACCAGGGGACGATGCAGGGGTATTAGCCCACAACGACATTTTGCCGCTCCCTCTTAGTGGCGAGAGTGAATATTAGCTGGAACAAATGGATGAAATGAAACATAGCCATGGCGATGAGGGTTACAAAGCGGGTTCGATAACGCTTGGTGGTGCCGTCGCTATGGGCACTGGTGTGATGATCGGTGCGGGTATATTCGCTCTCACAGGGCAAATTGCTGAGCTTGCCGGACCAATTTTTCCCTTGGCTTTCATTGTGGGCGCGATCGTCACAGGATTCAGCGCGTACAGCTATATAAAGATGTCAAACGCTTGGCCGTCTGCAGGCGGGATCGCGATGATCCTGCAAAAATGTTACGGCCCCGGGGCTGTCGCGGCGGGTGCCGCCTTGCTTATGGCACTCAGCATGGTTATCGCCGAAAGCCTCGTCGCGCGAACATTCGCTACCTATCTTTTGCGACCCTTCGATATCAACGGAGGGCCGTTGGTACCGATTCTTGCCGTCACGGTGATTATATTCGCATTTCTGGTGAACATCGCGGGCAACCGATCGATTGGCTTGTTTTCCCTGGTCATGGCGGCGATCAAGATCGGTGGCATTGCACTATTCGGGGTAGCGGCTCTGTGGTCGAGTGGGATTGAATTTTCAGCAACCTCGCAGAGTGGAGATAGCTTTGGCATCACAGGTTTCATCGCTTCAGTTGCATTGGCTATCCTGGCTTTCAAAGGCTTCACAACGATCACGAACAGCGGTGCCGAGATCACTGATCCACATCGAAATGTTGGGCGCGCAATCTTGATATCGATCGGGCTTTGCGTCGTGGTGTATCTGCTGGTGGCCTTCGGTGTGGGGTCCAGCCTTACCATTGATCAGATTAAGGCTGCACGCGACTACTCGCTGGCGGAGGCGGCTGCTCCGGCCTTAGGCGAGATTGGCTTTCTGCTCACGGTTCTGTTGGCTGTGGTGGCCACGGCCACGGCTGTGCTCGCCAGCGTTTTCGCAGTGTCACGGATGCTCGCGATGCTCACCGATATGAAGATGATCCCGCATAGCCATTTCGGAATGTCGGGGCCCATCCAGCGACATACGCTAGTTTACACGGTCGTGATCGCGTCGACGTTGACGATCCTGTTTGATCTTGGCCGGATCGCCTCGCTCGGAGCATTTTTCTACCTCGTGATGGACATGGTCGTGCATTTTGGTGTCTTAAAATTCCGCCGACGTGAAGTCGGCGCCAAGGTACCTGTACTAGTGGTTGCGCTGGCCTTCGACACTTTGGTCCTGGCGGCTTTTACAATGATGAAGCTACAAAGCGATCCCGCTATCGTTGCCTATGCAAGCGCGGGTATCGTCGCGGTCTTCATCTACGAACGGTTTTACTTGGCACACTGGCTGATGCCTCAGCATGTAGATGACCAGTCGGGCGTATGAAGCGGACATCAGTTGTGTCCCCGAAGCAGCGGAAATTGACTCTCGCTGAGGTTCCGCCGTTCCAGTTTCATGCGTTGACGTCAGCCCGGGACACACTCCTTTGGAGGCTGATCCGCTCCGGACTTATGCAGAAAAACTATTGATGTGAGTCGGTTCGGATGGCTCCCAGATATTTGCGCTAACCGTATCGAAGGATACGTGGAGCAACTGGGGGGATATTTTCAATCGAGCTGTTTCAGCATTAAGGGCGAGCGCAGGGCTGCCAATCCCAAATCCTGTTCATTAGCGTGAATAGAAATGAGGCGGACCATGCGATGAGCAGAAGACCGTTGAGCGCCTCAACGCCGGTCAGAAAACGTATGTGTCCGGTCGGAAAGATGTCGCCGATTCCCAGCGATGTATAGGTAGTCGCTGAAAAGTAGAAGTAGTCAAGCGGGGCCATGAATTGTTTGCCAATGAAGCCTCCGATGAAAAACACGTGCTCTGCTAGCGCATAGGCTCCTGCGTAGAATGAAATTTCTGCCATATGAGCAGCGAAGAGTGCAGCGGCGACTGCCAGAACGCGCGCAGAGGGGGTTAACGGAATTGATGCCATACCGCTGGAGCACCATCGAAGGCATCCGAGGTGAATGAGCGCCGTGATAAAAAAGATAGAGACCGTGAGAAGGGCAGAATAAAGCAAGGTTGCACCTCGAATAACTTTCGTTTCGCGGGTGTTGCCGTAAGGAGCGTATGCGGCACACGAGGCATGACAGGGCGAGTACAAGTCGGGGGGCGTGTCAAAGTCCACATGTGGCAGTAAGCCCTCCCCGAACAGAAGCGAGCTAGGTAGCGGGAAGGTATTTGTTTGGTTCGGTCAGAAACTTCTCCCTGCAGCGTTCCGAGCAGAAGACAAACTCTTTATCACCGTACCGTGCCGAGGAAGTTGCCACCCAGCGATCTACGCGCATGCCGCAGACCGGATCGCGAGCCCATTCATGTGGTTCGGCCTTGCGGTCGCGCAACCTTCCGTCTTCCAGCCACAGGATGTGGTCGGCGATATCCTCAATCCGTTCATCATGCGTGACGATCACCACGGCACGTCCATCTTCTTTCGCGATTTCCTGAAGTAGCATTGCCACTTCGAGCCCTCTCTGGGAATCCAGATTGCCTGTCGGTTCATCCGCCAGAATAATCGGCGGGTCGTTGATAAGGGCTCTGGCGACGGCAACTCGCTGCTTCTCGCCACCGGAGAGCCTGTCGGGCCGTGCGTCTCGACGATGTGAGAGATCAAGTCTGTCGATCAGGTGATCTGCTCGCTCGCGAGCCTTCTCCATACTTTGGCCAGAAAGCCGCGCCGGAAACACAATGTTTTCCGCCACACTGATGGCGGACAGCAGGTTGTAGGCCTGGAAAACAAAGCCGATTTCGCTGGAGCGCATGGAGGCCAGTTCGCCTTCGTTCCTTCCCGTGAGTTTCCGGTCCAGTAGAGTGACGGTACCTGACGTGGGTTTCAGCAGTCCGCCAAGCATGGACAGCAATGTTGTCTTACCCGAACCGGATGGCCCCTTGATCAGTACCAGGTCCCCCTTGTTGACCTTCAGGCTTACGCCATCGACGGCACGAACCAGCGCGTCGCCTGACCCGAAATGCTTGATGAGGTTCTGTGCAGCGAGGATCTCTTCGGCCATCCGCTCCTCCTAGTCCTGAAACACGAGCATAGGATCGACGCTCAGCACGTAGCGAAGCAGCAACAACGCTGAGAGCAGCGCGAGGCAGAGAGTTGCCGTTCCCAAAACGAGCACCGTTATGGAAGAGAAGCTCACCGCGATGCCGGGCACCCAGTGACGCAGCCCAGCCTCCAGCGGGTAGGTGACGAGAGCTCCAATGACTATTCCGAGGAATGAGACGACGGCGGTCTGCGCCAGTGCGGATCCGGCAAGCTGTTTCGTCGGTGCCCCGAGTGCCTTCGCGATTGCGAATTCCCGTCGGTGGTTCGAGGAAAAAACAAAGGCGGTGAAGATGACGATGAGGCCCGCTACAGCGAGCCCCATGACCTCCAGAACGCCGATAAGCGCGCCGCCCATCCTCATCGCAAGATTGAAGTCGTTGTGTCGAAGGGCTTGCGGTGTAAGGGCGGAGGCCTTCTCGACTTCGTGATTGATCCGCGCTGCAAGGTCGGACGGTGATGTATCCGGTCGGGCAAACACAAGCAGCACATTGGCGCCGTCTCCCATATCGAACAGATTTCGTGCATCTGTCTCATCCAGAAAGATAAGGGGATTGGCCATTGAATAGGTCCCTCGGGAAACGCCGGAAAGGATAAAGCTCTCATCTCCGACACGCACCCTGTCACCCGGTTGCAGGTCCTGTGCCCTGGCCATCGGCGCTGGCAGGACAACATGGCCGGGCGTGGGCGCAGTCCACCCGGTTGCCCGTTCCCATGCGGATCTGGCTTCTGACGCTGAAGGGATACCGACAACATATGCGAGTTTTTCCTGCCCATTGGGACCGATCAGACTGTCGCGATAGAGAAAACGGGTTACGCCGGCCACACCCTCGACCTGTCGAACGGCATAGATGGCGTTTTCGTTGAGCCGCGATCGTGCCATGTGGAGGTCGCTGATGCCGTCCTGCAAGACCCAGACGTCGCCGGGTGTTCGTTCGATGAAGGTCACGATCTGGTCGGCTTCACCTCGAAACACCGCATCAAGATAAAGGGCCAGGAGAAGGGCAAGCGCGATACCGCAGGCCGCGGTCAGGACGCTCCATTTCTCGACGAGCAGTGATTTGACGCTCCAGTAAAACATTGCCCTACCTCTGAAAGACGACAGCGGGGTCGAGGCGCAGCAGCGTCCGCATCGGGAAAAGGCTACCGGCGATCGATGCCATGAACATCACACCGATGCCCTGGGCGAGGACCGCCATATCGACAATGCGGGCGCCATACAGCGGATCCCAAAGCGATACGGCACGAGCGAGCAGCGTTGCAAGAAGGACGGCCGGCGGAAGACTGAATGCGAAAAGAATCAAGCCACCGCACAGGAGAGTCCCTGCAAGCCACAAGGGGCGCGCGCCCAGGGCCTTTTGAATGCCGAACGCGCGAAGCTGAGAGCGCACCTCGCCATAGCGGAGCATGCTCATGGTGAGAAGTGCGATGACCCAGGCAATGCCGGAAACGAGATACAGGACCGGGCCGATCAGTCTGTCCCCGAATGCTGCGTCCGCCTCGCCAAGTTCGGTCGGCGTGAAGATATCAGCATCCGGAAGCGCTCGTTCCAGGGCGGCGCGGACAGAACCGATATCCTGCCCCGGGATCACCTCGACAAGCAGCGCTGAGACAAGTGATATGTCTCCCGTAGCGAAGGGGAGTTCGGCGTCCAGCGCCATATCGATAAGCCGGTCATATGTCACGAACACATAGGGTGTGAATGGCGAGGTGCTGCCGGATGACAGCCCGACGACGGTCAGTTTGTTGTCGAGTACCCTGACCTTGTCGCCGAGCACGATCCCGTGAAGCGCGGCAAGGTTTTTGTCGAGCACAATTTCGGGGGCGGGGGTGGGCATACGCCCTGATGCCAGAGAGGGGGGACCGCCAGCATCGTCGAACGCGAGCAACATGGCCGGCGTTCTGCGACCGCTCTCGTTCAGGATGACAGGCAGAAGCATGACTGGCGAAACGCTCGCTACTCCGTTCACACTCTCGGCCCTCAGCCTCGAAAGCTGGGGGAGCTTTGATGGAGCCAGTGCGAAATAAGAATTCCCGCTTTCGATTGCTACGAGATCCGCTGGAAGTGACGCAGGAAACAGCCGAAGATCGTCATGGATACCGACCCTCAACCCCTCGAAGAGTAGGACGAGGGAGAGCACGGCGGCATAAACGGCGATCATGAGAACCGCTCGCTTCGGTTCGCTGATCCATTGTTTCCAGCTCCAATACAGCATCCAGTTCCCCGTCATATCCGGATGAAAGCGAGATCGCTGACCTCGATGAACTCGCGCGGAATAAGCTGTTTCGTAGTTTGCTTATAGCATTCCCTTGACCTTCCCGCTGATGGAAGGTTTATGATTTGCTCAGGTTGAAAATGGCTTCGGGCCGCGTTGGTATGAAACTCCTGCGGGACATAGCGCTCTCATGCGTGCTGATCGCCGCTCTGCTGGTCTCCGGCGGGGCGATTGAGCCCGCGCATGCCGACACCGGTCCGCATCACGATGCCATGGAGGGCCCGGTCCATACGGATGATGCCGTTGCAATAGATGCTACTGAAGATTGCGAGGTGTCCACGGGCATACCAACGGATCGGGACTCCGCGCCTGTGCATTGCTGTCATAGTGTTGTGTGCACCACCGGTTTCGTTTTCGAGCCGATTCTCGGCCTCTCGGCCATCAGGGCGTCGCTTCTTCTGACTGTCCGTCCCCGCTCGTATTCCAGCCGGGACCTCTGGAAGGGAACGCCGCCCTGGCAACCTCCGCGTTCTTTCGTCTGATCACCGCGCCCGCATAGCGCCGCGACTTTTCGCGTGCGGGCCCTATCCAGCGATCAACGAAAGACGAGGTTTTCTCGATGTTTCCGAAACGAACGATGCCGCGCGCCATGACCGCGGCGGGGGTGGCCATATTCATGGCGGTGCTGCCCATGAATGCCAGAGCGAGTGAAGCAGGGGCCGGCATGTCCGGCCACATGGAAGCCGAAAGCAGCCATATGGGTGGCGAAGCCATGCATGAAGACGATCATGCCGGCGGCTCGAAGGTCATAGGCCGGCCGGGCGACCCATCGAAGGTGGACGAGGTTATCAGGGTCGATTTGTCGTCCTATGCCTTCTCGCCAGATTCAATAAAGGTCCGGCCCGGCGAAACGATTCGTTTCGTTCTGACCAACAAGACCGACCTCCTGCACGAGTTCAACATCGGCACCAGCCCGATGCATGCCGAGCACCGCAAGGAGATGCTCGAGATGATGCAGAGCGGCATGCTGACGCCAACAGGCATGGCGCCGGCGTCTCCCGGCGCGTCCGGGGCTGGCATGATGAAGCATGACGACCCGAACTCGCAGCTCGTCGATCCGGGGACAACGCGGGAACTGGTTTGGCAGTTTCCGACAAAGCAGCCGGAAAATGGACCGCTGCTCTTCTCCTGCAATATCCCCGGACATGCCGCAGCCGGCATGACGGGCACTTTCACCTTCACATCCGGGTAATCGGGATCCCGGCGGCCTCGCGCCGCCGGGTGACCTTTCACTGAGGCGAGGATAATGACCAACAACGAACAGTTTTCACGCAATGGCATGCCGCCGGTTGCTCTTTCGAGGCGGCGCTTCGTGCAGGGCGTGGCCGCGGGCGGGTTGCTTGCAGGCCTCGGCCTTCCCACGCGTCCGGCCCGGGCATCCGAATTCGGCACGGGCGGCGAGGTGCTGAAGGGCACGAATATCGATCTCTCTATCGCGCCGCTCGGTGTGAATTTCACCGGCGCGCCCGCCACCGCCATCGCCGTCAACGGGCAGGTGCCCGCGCCGGTTCTTCACTTGCGCGAGGGCGACGAGGTGCGTCTGCGCGTGAAGAACGCCACCCCCGACCTCGCGGCCATTCATTGGCACGGGCTTCTGTTGCCGGCGACGCAGGACGGTGTGCCGGGCATCAGCTTTGCCGGCATCAAGCCCGGCGAGACGCACACTTACGCCTTCAAGCTGCGCCAGCACGGCACCTATTGGTATCACAGCCATGCGGGCTTCCATGAGCCGAAGGGCGTTTATGGCGCATTGATCGTGGAGCCGAGAGAAGGTCCGACGATCCGTGCCGATCGCGACTATGTGGTCGTGCTGTCGGACTGGAGCGACGAGGAGCCCGCGGCGATCTTCGACAATCTCAAGAAGCAGGCCGACTACTATAATTTCAGCCAGCGGACGTTCTTCGATTTCACGAAGGATGTCGCGGAGAAGGGGCTGGGCGCGACGCTTGACGACCGGCTGATGTGGGGCGCCATGAACATGACGCCGACCGACATCGCCGATGTGACGGCCTATACCTACACCTATCTGATGAACGGCAAGGCGCCTGCGGAAGGCTGGTCGGCACTCTTTCGTCCGGGCGAGCGCATTCGCCTTCGCTTCATCAATGCCTCTTCCATGACCTATTTCGATGTCCGCATTCCGGGCCTCAAGATGAAGGTCGTCGCGGCGGATGGGAACGATGTCGAACCGGTTTCCGTCGACGAATTCCGGATGGGCGTTGCGGAAACCTATGACGTGATTGTCGAGCCGGAAGACGACCGGCCTTATGCGGTGTTCGCACAGTCGATGGACCGTTCAGGCTACGCCTTCGGCACGCTAGCGCCGCGTGCCGGCATGCGCGCCAAGGTGCCCGCGATGGATCCGCGTCCGATGCTGACCATGGCGGATATGGGTGGCATGGCTGGCATGTCCGGGATGAGCGGCATGCAGGACATGTCTGGCGTGACCGAGGCCTCCCCGATGGGCGGCAATAATGCCGGTATGGCCGGCATGTCGCATGCGGGCGGAATGCACGGCATGGATGCGTCCGGCGGCAAAGTCATGCCCGCTGCGGCCATGATCGAGGTCACGCATCCGGCTTCCGAAGACGGGCCGGGCGCGGTGATGCAACCGAGTTCCGTTTCACTCACCTATAGCGACCCGGGACCTGGCCTGCGAAAGAAAGGCCGTCGGGTACTTACCTATGCGGATTTGCGCGGCGTCAACAAGGTGCCGGTCACGCGGGATCCGGATCGCGAGATCGAACTCCATCTGACGGGCAATATGGAACGCTACATGTGGTCGTTCAACGGCGTGAAATTCTCAGACGCCGACCCGATCCACATGCGCTATGGCGAGCGGGTTCGCGTGCGGCTCGTGAACGACACGATGATGGCACATCCGATCCACCTTCACGGCATGTGGAGCGAAATCGACAACGGGCAGGGCGATCACCGTCCGCTCAAGCACACGGTGAATGTGAATCCCGGTCACGCCATCGACTATTTCGTGAATGCCGATGCGCCGGGTGGCTGGGCCTATCACTGCCATCTCGTCTTCCATATGGATGCGGGCATGTTCCGCAAGGTTTCGGTGTCGTGAGGAGAGCAGACATGAAAAACCGGAAATCACACGTCGCTCTTGCTGCGACACTTGTCCTGACGGCCTTTGCGCTTCCCGGTATGGCGAATGCGGACGCCTATCCGGAGGGTGTCACGGATAAAGACCTCGCGACCGCCGATGCGCCGCCTGCCGACTGGCCTGCGACCATTCACGACAATCCGGTCACCTACGCTCTGATGGCGGAGCAGCTCGAAATCCGAAATCCCGGCGACCTCAACACGTTCAAATGGGACGTGCAGGGCTGGGGCGGGACGGATCTCGACAAGCTCTGGTTCAAGACGGAAGGCGAGCGGACGGACGCCAAATATGACGGCGTTCGGGCGGAGCTTCTCTATTCGCGGGCCGTCGCCGATTACTGGGACCTTCAGGCGGGCGTGCGCACCGACCTCGCCAGCAACACCGCGTCGCGAAGCTGGGCGGCATTCGGGGTTCAGGGGCTTGCACCGAATTTCTTCGAAGTTCAGGCTACGGCCTATGCAAGCGATAACGCGCACTACGCCCTGCGCGGTGAGGTGAGCTACGACATTATGTTCACCCAGCGGCTTGTCTTGACGCCCCGTGTGGACGCCATGTTCTACAGCAAGGACGACCCGAAGAGGGAACTGGGCGCAGGGCTCTCGAGCGCGGAAGCGGGCGTGCGGCTTCGCTACGAGATCCGGCGCGAACTGGCGCCCTATATCGGCGTCAACTGGGAAAGAAAATTCGGCAGCACGGCAAGCATGGCGCGCGCCGGCGGTGGGGACGTCGAGCTTACGACCTTCGTCGTCGGCCTGCGTCTCTGGTTCTGAGGTTCTGGTGAACACGGAGCACGTCTCAGCCGGTGCAGGTGCTCCGTCTGCAAGCAACCGGCCAACTAGGGAGATCAAAATGAAAAAGCAGGCTACAGCAGTTGCATCTGCATTCGCGTTGTTCGCTTCCGTCCTTATTGCCCCCGGCATTGCATCCGCCGCAGGCATGGGGATGGAAAATGGTCAGCAAATGCCCATGGGACAACAGCAAATGGATGCAGGCCAGCAATCAATGGGTCCCGGTCAGCAAATGCACAGGGGCCAGCCGATGCAGACAAACGGGCGAATGCCGATGGGGCAGGGCATGCAGCAGCATATGGGAGGCATGCAGGACATGTGTGCCCGGATGCTCGAGCAGCATGGCCAAATGATGAATGGCGGCATGATGAATGGAAATCGTGCCCAGGCTCAGGCATGCCAGAATTTGAACCGGTAGGTCTGCAGTCCACCATGCAATACATGTGAAAGCGTGCAGGGGAAGCGGAAAGCTTCCCCTCGCACGCAGAAATGGAGAACACAATGGGTACGCTGTCAATTGCAGCCGCTTTTTCCGGCGTTTTGCTCCGGTCGGTTCCCGTCGCGGCGTATATGGGCGGTTCGGGAGCGGATAGCGGCTATGGTCATATGTCCGGATACGGAATGGGATTTTTCGGGATAGGACACTGGCTTTTCGGCATTCTCCTGATTGTGCTGTTTGCGGCGTTGATTGCAGGATTCGTTCGCCTTTTTGCCGGTGGCAATCGAGGGAAATCTCAAGGTCAGGATCCTGTGACCGCCCTGGACCTGCTCTACGCGAAGGGTGAAATTTCGCGCGAGGAGTATCTGAAGAGGAAAGCCGATATCACCGGGAGCTGATGGCGCCACGCGCGATGCGGAAAATGTAACGCTGTTATTCCGTATGCGGTTTATCGGGAGTGATGTTCGTTGATCTCGCGCAATGCTGCGAGCGGTCGAGTGAGCGAGTTTACTGAAACCAGACTTATCCATGGAGAGCGTGATGAATATTCGGAAAGCGGCCCTTGCGGGCGTCGTAACGGCGCTGTTGGCGTCTACAGCCTATGCGCATGATCCCTCCGGTCAGAATGGCGGATGGATGATGGGCGGCTACGGCATGGGACCCGGCATGATGGGTTCGGGCCAGGGCCATATGATGGGCTACGGTGGCGGCTATGGTCCCGGCGCCATGATGGGCGGCGGTTACGGGATGATGGGCGCCGGCTGCGGCATGGGCGGTTACGGCGCGTCCGGTGACTACGACACCTATGTGGACGGACGCCTCGCCTTCCTGAAGGCGGAACTCAAGATCACGGACGACCAGAGCGCTGCCTGGTCTGCCTATGCGGATGCTCTCAAGGAAAACTTCCAGAGCATGGCGGGCATGCATCAGCAGATGTTCAGCCTGTTCCAGAAGGGCAATGAAGACCGTTCCGCCGTGAATATGCTGGACCTGCAGATCTCGATGATGAAAACGCGTCTTTCGGCGCTCGAGGGGATGAAGCCGGCGGCCGAAAAGCTCTATGCCGCCTTGTCGGACGATCAGCGGGAGACGGCAGACCGGATCCTTCCTGTCATGGGCTGCATGTGATGGTCACCGCGTCTCTCGGGTAGAGACGGGTTGATGAGAGACAGGCTCCCGCTTGATGCCGAAAGGAAAATGAATGACTCACATGTCTGGTGGGCATGCCGGCCATATGCCTTCAAGCGGCCGGGGACTTGCGATTTCCGCCTGGTTGACGGGGGTTTATTTCTTTATCGAGATGGGAATCGGATTCTGGACGGGCTCCATCTCTGTTATATCCGATGCCTTCCACACATTCTCGGCGGTCGGCGGGGTCGTGGTGGCAATCGTCGCGGCGAGAGTGGCGCGCCGTCCCGCCAGTGAAGAACAGAGTTACGGCTGGTATCGGGCCGAGCTTGTCGGCGCATTCGTAAATGGCGGTTTCCTGCTGGGCATGGCGCTTGTCGTCATTGTCATGGGCGGCATGCGGCTGACAGCGCCCATCGAGCTGCCGACCGGCCCGATGCTCTGGGCGGCAGCAGGCGGCCTTTTTACTGAAATCATTTCTCTCGGTCTGATGTGGCGTCAGAGCCGGAACGACCTCAATGTCAAGGGTGCGCTGTGGCACATCATACAGACCTTCGTGGGAAGTCTGATCATTATTGTCGCGGCGCTGGTCATTCGTTTTACCGGCTTTCTGCTTATCGATCCGATCCTCGGCATGGCGTTCGGCTTCGTGTTGCTTTGGGCGAGTTGGACGATCCTCAAGGACGCCACGCGTCTGCTCATGGAAGGAACGCCTTCGGACGTGAACCTGCGTGAGATCGCCACGGCGCTTCAGAAGCTTGATGGCGTGAAGGATGTGCACCACGTCCATGCCTGGGCTCTGACCAGCGGAAAATATGTGTTCTCCGCGCATATGCGGGTCGACAAGGACGCGTCGGGTGGAGACATTTTGCGCAAGGCTCACCACCTGCTTAAGCAGGAATACGGCTTCTTTTTTGCGACGCTGCAAATCGAGGATATCTGTCTTGATGAGGCGGGCGCAGAGGCAATCGACGTCATCTCGACGAGTTCCGGCACGGCATGACGGCGCAAACGGTTTCTCTGCTCGCGCTTGTCACCATTTCCGAGGCGACCATCGGGGTTTTCGTCAAGCTGACCGGCGGTCTCATACCCATACAGACGCTTAACTTCTACGCGCTTTCTCTGGCGGCCTTACTGCTGTTCGGCTTCATGCCGCGCGTAACTGGCAAGCCGTTGCGGTTTCCCCGGGGCAATCTGACGGACACATTAATGATCGGGGTTCTGATCGCCGCGCAGATCAGCGTGTTCAACTACGCGATGACGCTTGTGCCGATTGCCAATGCCGTCATCTTCTGGAGTATTGCTCCCTTTTTCACATTCATCTTCTCGGCAGTCTTTCTGGGCGAGAAGGCGCGGCCCGGTCATGTCCTCATCTTTTTAGTTGCCTTGGCTGGCGTTGCCATTGCCAACCCGCTGAAAGGCGGGGAGATGGCGGGCAATCTCGTCGCGCTGGGAGATGGCGCAGTGTACGCCGCCATGGTCACCTATCTGAGGTATGAAGGTAAGTCGGAAGCCGGAAACGATATCGCATGGTCGATGCTGATTGCGGCGATCGTGCTTTCCCCTTCGACATTGCTGTTCGGGGGCGGCGATATCCTGCACGGCATATACTATGAGCCCCTTGGCATGACGGTTCCGGTTCTGCTTTGGGTTTTTGGGCTGGGGGTCGTTTCCACCGGGTTCGCCTATCTCGGCATATCGATGGTTCTGAAGACTCTCGATGCAAACATATACGCCCTGATCGACATCATCGTGTCGCCGCTCGTGGCGTCGTTCCTTGGTTATCTGGTCTTTGGTGACATTCCCTCGTCGGGGATGGTGCTGGGTGGCGCCATGCTGCTCGGCGCAGGATTCTGGCTGACGCGCGAGACGTCAATGGGGATGGAGAACCAGGCGGTTCATCCGTGCCAGTGCGCGTAGTGATGACTGATGCAATGAAGGATTCATCAGCTCCAGCGTATCGTTTTCGCTGACGGCAACAGGGAGCAAGCGATGGTGAAAAATTTTCCTACATATGCTGTGCTTGCAGTAATTGCAGGCGGTGTCGTTATTGGTGCATGGCGGATGTTTGGAGAAGAAAGCGGGCACTCTGCGAAGAGCGATGTCGTTGTTCCGCCTCTTTCCGGCGATGCAGCTCTTGGCAAGGCAGCGTTCGACAGAAATTGCGCCGAGTGTCATGGCGGTAATGCCAGCGGCACCGGTAAAGGGCCGCCGCTCGTACATCAGATCTACAATCCCGGGCATCATGCCGATGAGGCATTTTTCAGGGCAGCCGAGTACGGCGTCCGCCAGCACCACTGGCCCTACGGAAACATGCCCGCACAGCCGCAGGTGTCGCATCGTGAGGTCGCGCGAATCGTCGAGTATGTCCGCGCCCTCTAGAAAGCTAACGGAATCGTCTACCAGCCCCACAGAATGTAGGCCGTACAATCAACGCAACAGGGCCATGAACGGAGATCAGACGAGATTCAGCCTTTTTACAGAGGGCGATGAGCTCTTCGAAAGCATGCTGCGTGACATATCCAGCGCATCGAAGTCGATATTATTCGAGGTCTATATCTTCAGGTCTGACCGTGTTGGGCAAAGGTTTCTGGACGCATTCGCGGGAGCCGCCGGCCGGGGCGTCGATGTTCGAGCAAGATTGGATGCATTCGGATCCTGGGGCACATTTCCGGGGAGCGCGCATGACGCCCTCCGGAGAGCTGGTGTGCAGTTGAAATGGTACGGACGCTGGAGTTGGCGTCATCCGTTCCGCTACGGACGACGAGATCACCGCAAGCTTCTCGTAGTCGATGGAGAGGTTGCCTATCTCGGCGGCTTCAATGTTGGAGAGGAAAGCTCTAGGACGAGCATCGGCCGAACACGGTGGCGAGATACTCATTTGCGTTTCACCGGGCGTCTGGCATCCCGTGCGGAACAGCTTTTCCACGATTTCGAGGAAAGGAGAGAATGCGGCAAAGAGGAGTGGGTGGACGGATCGCTGCTGTTGCCAAACTACGGTGTCGGATGCCGATACAGATGGCACTGTGTTCTCCGGCAGCATCTTGGCGAGGCCACAAAAAGAATCTGGATCACGACGCCCTATTTTGTGCCGGACGCGGCTACGCAGCGGGGGCTTCGCAACGCAGCGCTACGAGGTGTGGATGTGAGGTTGCTGGTTCCCGGTAAGAGCGATGTTTCTGTTGTTCAATGGGCTGCCCGGCTTTCCTACGAATCTCTCCTGGGCGCCGGCGTGAAGGTTTTTGAGTTCGGCGGACGTGTGCTCCACGCCAAGACGATTGTCATAGATGATGACTGGGCAAGTGTCGGAACCTCGAATCTCGATTACAGAAGCCTGTTCATCAATGATGAACTCAACCTCGTGACGCGGTCATCCCGACTGAACCACGAGCTGGCTGACGTATTCCTCGATGATCTTGAACATGCGATGCGCGTGGTACAGAAACCGCGAGGGAAAATATCTCTGCTTCGCTTTGCTCAGGGGTTAATTGGCTGGGCCGCACGAAAATGGTTGTAGGCGAGCGATATGGCAGGGAGTGAATATGGCGGATGGAAATGCACTGTTCGATCTCGATGAAGAGCATCGACTCACGGCGGTGCTCGCAGGTGTCATCGGCAATATCCTCGAATGGTACGATTTTGCACTCTACGGTTTTATGGCGTCAGTGCTCTCGGGGTTGTTTTTCCCTGACAGCAACCATCTGGTCTCGTTGATAGCGACCTACGGTGTGTTTGCCGTCGGCTTTATCATGAGGCCTTTGGGCTCTGTTGTATTTGGGTGGATGGGCGACACATTTGGCCGGAGTCGGACATTGGTTTTGTCTGTGGCAATGATGGCTTTTCCAACATTGTGTCTGGGTCTCTTGCCTGTCTACGCGCAGGCTGGAGTGTATGCTCCGCTTCTCCTCGTTTTAGTGCGCATGGTGCAGGGGCTGTCTGTGGGCGGCGAGTTCTCGACATCCGTGACCTATCTAGTGGAAACCGCCCCCGCCGGCCGACGGGGTGTTGCCGGAAGCTGGGCGAACATTGGAAGTCTGTGCGGCATGCTGTTGGGATCGGGCGCAGCCACTGCTGTGACGAGTTTGCTGACCGCCGACGCCATGCATTCATGGGGGTGGCGTATACCCTTTATCTTTGGCGGAGTGCTTGGTGCGATAGCCATCGTTCTAAGACGTGGTTTGCCGGAGTCGCCTCATTTCAAACGATACCAGAGTGCCCGCTGCCGAAACTCACCTATCGTGGAGGCGTTTAGCTGCAATCGTCGCGAAACCGTGCAGGGAGTTCTGTTCGCCTCGTCCTATGGCGCATTGTTCTACCTTGCGCTCGTCTATCTGCCGACCTGGGTAGCGCAGGTCACGACAATCCCGCTCGATAGTGCCATGCGTATCAATACCCTGACGTTGGCATTGTTGATCCCGTTTATTCCTCTGGCGGGCTGGATTTCAGATCGGTTTGTGAGGCGAACGCATTTGCTCGCGGGTGCGATCCTCGCAATCGGAGGAGCAGGCGTTTTTCTGTTGCCATGGATTCTCGCTGACGGAGGATTCGCCGCATTGGTAGGTCAAGTCGCCATGGGACTCTTCCTTGCGGTACCGCTCGGGGCGGCTCCCGCGCTGTTCACCGAACAGTTTCCGGAGGACGATCGCCTGACCGCCTACTCCATAGTGTTCAATACTGGTCTCGGGATCGTGGGGGGAACCACTCCGGTTCTCGCTAGCTGGCTCATTCTGGAAACTGGTTCACAACTAGGACCGCTCATTGTCTTGCTCGCTGCGATGTTGAGCGGTGTCACGGGACTCATCTGGATGCGTGACAGGAGCCGTGAACCTCTGATGACGCAATGCGGAATTTCTGTGCGGCACGCCATGTCTGCCGGACGTGAAATGAGAGAGCGGGGGCGATGTCCTGCATATGCTGAAACGCAGGCCAGGTAGTTCCCGAAACCCGGAAAACAGGTTGGCGTTAGATACTTCTACAGAGTCGGACCATATGATTACTACAAAGAATGTCCGAACCATGTGCCTCGTAACTAGGCGAGCACAATGTCGTCCCGATGCGCAATTGTGGATATTCGAAACTCACCCGAGAAGGCTTGTGCAAAAAATGGCCGTGCGACGTGAGCGGACAATTCCATAATGGGTGCTATCGGCTAGCCCTGAAGAGACAAGAATCTTTTCTTTAATGGTATTTCCTCAATCTTGGAGGCGTTCCCGTACCTCAGGCCGCCGTGTAGCTCTCTCAGTTCCATCTTTGCCAGTCCGGAATATGCAGTCTCAGTCCATTCAGAGCGGGGGACAGATTTATCTGACAGCCTAATCTGCTTTCTGGTCGCGCGTTTGGCGCAAAATCGAGAATGTCTTCTTCGATACCCGATGCGGGGCCAACCAGCTCAAGCCATTCGTTATCAACATATACGTGGCACGTTGAACAGGCGCAGTTCCCTCGGCAATTCGCTTCTATACCTTCAATATCGTTCGAAACCGCAGCATCCATCACATTCGTGCCCGGGCGAACCTGGAGTGACTTTTCCGTTCCGTCGGGAAAGATGAATGTCACTGTTGTCATTTTGCTTGTCCGCTTCGATACATGCGAGGGAAATGCCTGCGACTGTCTTGCAGGTAGAGTGGTTTGCTTTACAGGTGGAGCTCTTCGTCCGGGTCGATCAAAGGGTCGGGTCCGCAGGCGGCCGCAAGACGTTCGTCATCGTGGATGAGGATGGTGTTTGCCTGGACCTCGATACCGTCATGTTGAAGGGACGCAAGGGCCCGGGAAAAGCTTTCACGCGTGAGCCCCAGTTCGGAGGCGATCAGAGTCTTTTCGTAAGGAAGGGTGATGCGGTTTCCGCCGCCCTGTTTCCGCCGGAGCGCAAGGATGTAGCAGCCCGCGCGCTGCGAAGCCGATCTCAGTTTCAGGTTCTTGATCTGACGGACCATGCGCCGGAACTGACCGGCGAGACTGGCAACAAGCGCATGCGACAGAGCGGGATCCTGTTGCAGGGTGCGTCGAAAGGCGTCTGCCTGGATCAACAGGAAGCGCGACGCTTCCTGAACGCGTGCCTGCATGAGATAGGGCGAGTTCGTTACCACGGCGGCGGGAATGATGAGGTCCGGCGGTTCGACCACTTCGATCAGCACCTCCTTTCCCTCGCTTGATCTGCCAAACAGATGGGCCGCCCCCTCAAGAAGAACATGCTGAAATGTGGGCATCGTCCCTTGTTCGAAAAGAACGGTTCCCGCCGGTGCGCTGTGGACGACCGCATGGCGCAGCAGCTCCTCCCGCGCCGGCGACGTCATCTGCGCAAAGAGGGGGAGCTGGTCGATGTCTTCAACGGAAACAGAAACGCTCAATTCGTACCTTTCTCTTTTCGCACGCTGCCGCAGCGGTCAGAATGCGCGTGATATAAATCACACGAAAATTTGATTTATATCAAATCAAATGGTGAAATTTGCCTTCTAGTTGAGTCTCTTCGCGACCGGGCGGCGAGGGCTCCCCCCTCGCGCCGAACTTTTCTGGAGGGGAATAATGGCTATCGAAGCGGCGGGCGTCGATCAGGCGCCGGAAGATCCTGTCAGCAATGTCCTGAAATGGGTGTTGCTGGCGGTTGCTGTCATCTGCTTTGGCATACTCGGCTGGGTCACGGTGCTGACCTATAGAGATGCGCCCCCCTTCCCCGACAGTTTTGTGCGTTCTGACGGGACGGTCCTCATGTCCGCCGACGATATCGTCCGTGGCAAGGAAGGCTTCCAGAAAGCCGACCTCATGGATTATGGCAGCCTTTATGGTATGGGCTCCTATTTCGGCGAAGACTACACGGCTGACAATCTGGTCAGGCTCGGAAAGCTGACGGAAGCAAATATCGCGCGGTCCCGCTACGGCCAGGCACTCGATACGCTGCCGACAGCTGAGCGCGCTGTGGTCAAGGCCGAAATGCAGTCCGTGCTGCAGGGCGTCGACCTCACGCAAAAGAAAGTTGTGGTGCCTGATGCTCTGGCCGAAGCGATCACGACGCGGCGTGCGCAGATCACCCAATCCCTCCTCCATCACGATTTCGCGCGAGGCTGGACGCAGGCCTATAGCCTTGACGAGACCAGCGCCGGATATACGGCGGATTTCCTTCTCTATTCCTCGCTGACCACAGTGGCGCGCCGGCCGGGTACGGATGCATCATGGACCCAGAACTGGCCGTTCGAGCCGTTGGTAGGTAATACGCCAACGACAAGTACCTTCCGCTGGACCTGGATCAGCTTCTGTTTCACCTTCTTCGCCTTTGGCGTGGTGCTCTTCATCTACGAGCGCTTCCTGAACGATCCGGACAACGCGCCGATGGATCCGGTTCTTGGCGAATTCAAGCCACTGACGCCGAGCCAGCGTCGCGTCTGGAAATATTTCCTCGTCGTCGCGGCGGTTCTTCTGCTGCAGATCCTCGTCGGCTCCATCATGGCGCACTACTACACGGAGCGGGCGGCCTTTTATGGTATTCCCATCGACAAGTATCTGCCGTTCAATTTCCTGCGCGACGTGCATATCCAGGCGCCTATCGTCTGGATCGGTGTATCCTGGATCGCGGCTGCGCTGTTCCTGGCTCCCGCTATCAGCGGGCGGGAAGCAAAAGGGCAGGCTGTTCTGGTCGATATTCTCTTCTGGGTGACGCTTTTCATCGTCGCGGGCGCGCTGCTTGGAAATTATCTCGGCATCATGGGGTATATCGACAAGCACTGGTTCTGGTTTGGCAATCAGGGCCTGTCCTACATTCAGCTTGGGCGTGCCTGGCAGATCGGATTCTTTGGCGGACTGGCGATATGGAGCGTGCTCGTATTTCGCGCCTTGTGGCCGACACGCGAGACGTTGTGGGCGGCGACGCGCCAGTTCTGGTCTGGGCGGATCCGGCTCGAGCACCTGCTCTGGGCCTCGACCGTCAATATTGCCCTTCTCTACGTCTTCGGCATGATCCCGCTAACCGGAATCGAGAAGTCCTTCACCATTAGTGACTTCTGGCGCTGGTGGGTGGTGCATCTCTGGGTGGAGCAGTCCTTCGAATTCTTTGCCTCCGCCATCAGCGCCTATCTCCTGATGGCCGTCGGTTTGGTCTCTCGCCGGCTTGCTGAACGTGCGGTTTATTTCGAGTTGATCCTGATCTTCCTTGGCGGCGTGCTGGGGACAGGACATCACCTTTATTGGGCCGGCGAGCCGGGTATGTGGGTCCCGCTTGGCTCGATGTTCTCCTTCATCGAGGTGTTACCACTGGTGCTGCTCATCATCGAGGCAATCCAGCAGCGTCGTCTTATTCAGGCGCATGGCGATTTCAAATATGGGCTCGCCTACACCTATATCATCGGTGCTGCATTCTGGAACTTCGTCGGGGCAGGCGTTTTCGGTGGCGGCACGCTCAATGCCCCGCTGGTGAACTACTACGAGCATGCGACGTTCCTGACGCTCAACCACGCGCACACCGCCTTGTTCGGCGCATTTGGTCTGCTCGGTATCGGGCTCATCTATTTCTGCCTGCGCTACATTGCGGGCGAGAGACACGAATTTGGTGAGAGCGTCGGGCGCTGGGCGTTCTGGCTCTACAATATCGGGCTGGTGATGTGGATATTCCTGAACTTCTTCCCAATCGGTTGGCCTCAACTCGATGCCGTCTATGAGCACGGTCTGGCCTATGCGCGAAGCCAGGAATTCTACGACACAACGCTCTTCTGGCAGTGGATGCGCATGCCGGGCGATATCGTGTTCGCGCTTGGAGCTCTACTCATGGCTTGGGATTTTCTCGTCAAACTTCGGCCTATCCTTCCGATATTCGGGACGAACGAGCCGATGACGTGAGCCCCAGGTTTCATCCAGCTGGAAGCAGTGTCCTTTGATCACTTGAGCCTGAGCAGCTCGGTGATGCAACGGGACGGGGCGTGGAGCCCCCATAGTGCTCAGACGCGCTGGTCCGTTTTTAGCCATTTACGATCTCCCCATGGGGAGTATCGAGCGCCTTTAAATCGCAGATACTCTCTTTGTAAGACGGAGTTGAAGCAGCGGGTTTTTGCGCATGCGTCCTTGGGACGCACCCCGCCAGCGCGTCCAAGCAGGATCTCTTGACCTAATTCCGCAAATTGTCTGTTGGCTTCGCCTCTTGACGAAGGCATATTGCTGCAATGTTCAAGTGGCTAGTGATTGTACTCTTGTTGAGCGTGACGTTGGGCGCGGCAGAAAGTGCTCGGCACTTTGCCGTTGCGCCAGCTTCGTCCGGCAATGAGGTGTCGATCGAGAAATCCTCAGGCACGCATACAGTCTCCGTGGGAGATATACTGTGCGAGGTTTGCCACATCGGTGAGCATTTTGGTTGGCGGTCCGAACCGAACAGATCGCTAAGACTTTCGTCAGCCCACGTGAAATCCTCGAAGCACTCCCAGCTTCGCGATCATCCTTTGGATTTCGAAACACCTCCCCCGCAAAACATCCTGTCATAGCTGTAGCTGTGCCGACATCGATCGGCGCTTTCCAATCTTCTTCTACAGGTGACGAATGTTTTCTCCCCTATGTCGGGCACGGGGGATGGGATGGCTCGTGTGCTGTTCCATCTTTGTGCTGACGCCTGTCCGTGCGGCAGAGACTATTTCAATGAACAAGGCTGTGGAGCGTGCAATCGCAGCCAATCTCAACCTATCGATCGCGCAATCGGCAATAGAAGCCGGTAAAGGCGATCTTGAACAAGCCGGTCTGCTACCCAATCCCGAATTATCGATAGAGGCGGAAAATGCTTTCGGCTCAGGAGCGTATACAGGTCTGAAAGAAGCTGATCTGACGGCGGCGGTCTCGCAGAAAATTGAACTGGGCGGGAAGCGAGAAATCCGTATGCGCCGCGCTCGGGCCGCCAACGAGGGCGCCCGCCTGCACAGGGATCTGGTTGTTCGCGACCTTGAGGTGAAAACCAAGAAAGCTTTTGTCCGCCTCCTCGCTGCGCAACGAGAAGTCGACCTGGCGTCCAGGGCCGCTAAGGAAATGAAAAATGCTGCGCGTGCGCTTCGTGAGAAGGTTAGCAAGGGGGCGTCGCCGGAAGCGGATAGCAACCGGGGCGAGCTTGCCCTTGAACTGTCGGGCATCAGGCTTCAACGCGCACAATCGGGATTGATCATTGCACGGCAGGCTCTTCTTACTCTCTGGAACGAGGATGGCTACCGAAAGCTCAAGGCGACTGGCTCTCTTGCTCTCGCCTCAACAAATCTTCCCGGGCTTGGGGAGCTGCTAAAGAAAGTCGACGCACATCCGATTCTCGGTGTTGAAAAGGCAAAAGTGGAAGAAGGAAGCGCTGCCTATGCACTGGAAAAGTCCAGAGCTGTTCCAGATCCCACAATCGGAGTCGGTGCCCGCCATTTCAATGGTATAGACGAAAGCGCCTTCCTGATTTCGTTGTCTATTCCCATCCCGGTTGCCGATGCAAACCAGGGAAATATCCGTGCGGCCGGTGCGCGCACCAATGCTGCCAGGCTTTCCGTCAGGCAAACGCAACTTGTTTTGTCCGAGAGGCTGAGAAAGGCCTACCAAGAATATCAAAGTAGCTGCCTCGAGGCGAAAAGGTTTCGCAACACCGTGCTTCCGGCCGCGCGAGACTCGGCGCGTTCCATTCGCAAAGGTTATCGCCTCGGCCGCTTTGGTGTGCTCGATCTCCTCGGCGCATTGCAGGTGGAGATCGACAGCGCTCAACAAGCCGTTGAGGCCGTGCTCTCGTGCCGACTTTCCCTGATCGAAATAGAAGGGCTTACCGGCGACACGTATCAATCAGCCGCTTCGGAAATGTCGCGAGAGGGAGAAAAGTCATGATTGCGTTCGAAAGCAAACCCGCAAATTCGATGAGCTCTGCCGCAATGGTGGTTTTTCTGGCGGCACTTTTTTCTGTCGCTTCACCGGCCTTTTCGGCCGAACAGGAACATCCCGAGCGGGAAGCGTCGGTGCATGAGGAAGGCAACGCAGACAAGCATAATTCCGAGGCCGAACACGAGAAAGAAAACATTGTTGAGTTGTCGGACGCGCAGCTTGAGGCAGCGAACCTCACACTTTCTACCGCCGGTTCCGATCTTATCACCCCTTCGGTGGAGCTGTTCGGGGTCATCAGGCCAAATATGGAAAGACTGGTTCATGTCGTGCCGCGTTTCGAAGGTGTCGTAGTCGAAGCAAAGGCACGATTGGGTGAGAGCGTTGAAAAAGGTGATGAGCTTGTCGTCATAGAAAGCAACGAAAGTCTGCGAGCCTACACAATAAAGTCGCCGATTGATGGACAAATTATCCGCTGGAATGTGGTGACGGGCAGTTACGCGGGACTTGAAGAGCCCTTGATGGTGATCGCAGATCTGTCGTCTGTCTGGCTTGATCTTCAGGTGCATCGACACGACGCGGACAAGATTGAGCTTGGCCAGACCGTCAGCTTTCATCCGAGTGAAGGCGCGGACCGGCGGGTGTCGACTATCAGCTATATGTCGCCGGTCGCGCGGCAGGATACTCAAAGCCTTCTCGCGCGGGTGGTCGTCCCAAACGAGCGGTCGGACCTCCAGCCGGGGCTCTATATGCGTGCATCGGTGGAGAGAGAGCCGACCAGCGCAGAGATCGTTGTTCGTAGATCCGCAATACAGTTTGAGGGTACCGATCCGATGCTCTTCGTGCAGCGGGATGAAGGACATTTTGTGATGCGTCGCGTCCAGCTAGGGCGTCAGGACAGCACGAATGTGGAGATCATCAACGGCCTGTCTGCCGGCGAGGTCTATGTCTCGGAAAACAGTTTTCTACTTAAGGCGGAGGCTGAAAAAGGTTCCGCTACTCACGGGCACTGAGGAGCGGTCATGATTGCAAGAGTCGTATCTTTCTGTGTCCAGCACCGCTGGTTGGTGCTTATGGCCACTGCTTTTGTCGCTGCGATCGGCGCCTACAATTTTACACGCCTTCCCATTGGGGCTGTTCCTGACATCACGAATGTTCAGGTTCAGGTTAATACGGTGGCTCAAGGCTATTCCCCGCTCGAGGTGGAGCAGAGGGTAACCTTTCCATTGGAAACGGCAATGAGTGGTCTGCCCGCGTTGGACTACACGCGCTCGATATCTCGATATGGATTGTCGCAGATTACCGTCGTCTTCCGAGAAGGGACGGACATATATCGGGCGCGGCAACTTGTCGGGGAGCGGATACAGGCCAGTGCGGCCGAGCTTCCGAATGACACCGAAACGAGCATGGGCCCGATCTCCACGGGTCTTGGGGAAATCTTCATGTACAGCATGGAGTTTCGCCCTGATCTGGCGTCCGGGGATATCTCATCCGGCAAGTCCGATATCCGTGCATTACATGACTGGGTCGTGAAGCCGCAGCTGCGTACGGTTAGGGGAGTCGCCGAGGTGAATGCGATCGGTGGCTTCGAGAGGCAGATACATGTCGTGCCGGATCCATACAAGCTGACATCTTACGGCATGTCATTCAGCGACCTGAGAGAGGCGTTGGAGGACAACAACGTAAATGTTGGTGCGGGCTATATCGAACAGAACGGCGAGCAGTATCTGATCCGGGTTCCCGGTCAGGTCGAAACCACGGAACAGTTTTCGGAAATCCTTCTGGGTACGCATGAAGGCCGCCCGGTCTATGTACACGACATTGCTGAAGTGACGTTCGGAAAGGAGTTACGTACCGGCGCGGGAACGCACAACGGAACTGAAACGCTGATCGGAACGGCAGTTATGCTCGTTGGCGAAAACAGTCGGGAGGTCGCTGCCGCTGTCAGAGCCAAGGTCGACGAGATACAGAAAAGCCTTCCCGCGGGATTTGTGATTCAGCCACTCTATGATCGGACGTCGCTGGTTCAGAAGACGATCGAAACAGTTCAGAAAAACCTGTTTGAAGGCGCGGCGCTGGTGATCGCTGTCCTGTTCATTCTTCTGCGCAATTTCAAAGCTGCATTGATCACTGCGATGGTCATTCCGCTTTCAATGCTCATCACCATTACCGGCATGGTCGAATATCAGATCAGTGCCAACCTGATGAGTTTGGGCGCGCTGGATTTCGGGCTGATAGTCGACGGTGCGGTGATCATTGTCGAAAACTGCCTCCGCCGGCTTTCCGAAGAGCAAAAACGATTTGGCCGGACGTTGCATATGTCGGAACGGTTTTCTGTGGTAGCGGATGCGACGCGGGAGGTCATGACCCCCGCTTTGTTCGGCTCCTTCATCATCACAGTGGTCTACCTCCCGATCCTTACCCTCTCCGGGGTGGAGGGTAAAATGTTCACGCCGATGGCTCTCACCGTAATCCTTGCTCTGGCAGGAGCGATGGTGCTGGCCCTGACATTCGTTCCCGCGGCAATCGCCATATTCATTCGTGGCAATGTCGAGGAAAAGGAGAGCCCAATCATGCGTTGGGCGCAAAGGACCTATGAACCTGGCCTTTCCTGGGCGCTGCGGCACAATTACACGGTGTTGTCGGTTTCCATCGTCCTGCTCGTGCTGACCGGCCTCGGTATGACGAGGTTCGGAACGGAATTCATTCCTCAGTTGGACGAGGGGGATGTGGCCGTACAGGCTCTTCGCGTTCCGGGAACAAGTCTTACGCAGTCTGTCGAAATGCAAACCGATGTGGAGAAGGTTCTCCTGAAACTGCCGGAAGTAAGGGATGTGTTTGCCCGCACGGGAACGGCGGAGGTAGCGACAGACGCAATGCCGCCGAACATTTCCGACGCATACGTCATCATGAAGGATCGCGAGGACTGGCCGGATCCATCCAAGCCCAAGGATGTTCTTCTCGCCGAAATCGAGCAGAAACTGGAGGGCCTGCCGGGCTCCAAGTTCGAGCTCTCGCAGCCGATCGAGCTTAGGTTCAATGAATTGATCTCCGGTGTCAGGGCGGATATTGGAATCAAGGTCTTCGGCGATGACATGGAACAGCTGCGCCAAACCGCCGGTGAAATTGCCACGGTCGTTGGCGGGATTGATGGTGCGGCCAATATAAATGTCGAACAGGTAACGGGCCTGCCGGTTCTTTCGATCGATATCGATAGGGATGCTGCGGCCAGGTTGGGGCTCAACGTGGCCGACATACAGGAAACCGTAAGATCGGCGATGGGAGGGAGCCGGGCAGGCACATTCTATGAAGGGGACTGGCGTAGCCCCGTCATTGTCCGCCTTCCGGAAAACGTCAGGCAGGATGTCGACAGGCTGCGAGAGTTGCCGATTCCGTTGCCTCCCGTTCATCCGGAAACGACAGATGTATCGATCTCCTCATATGAGCCTTTCCCCGAAACCATGCCGCGCGTCGTCCCTTTGCGGGAAGTAGCGAATGTGAAGCTCACCACCGGCCCCAATCAAATCAGTCGGGAGAATGGCAAGCGTCGAATAGTGGTGTCTGCAAACATTCGTGAGCGCGACCTTGGTTCATTTGTCTCGGAAGCACAGAAACGGGTGAAGGCCAATGTAGTACTCCCCGCCGGTTACTGGATGGAATGGGGCGGGCAGTTCAAGCAATTGGTCTCGGCGGTTCGAACACTTTCTGTCGTCGTTCCGCTTGCGATGATTCTGATTTTTGCTCTTCTGTTTGCAAGTCTGGGAACCGCCAAGGATGCTCTCCTCGTCTTTTCCGGCGTACCACTGGCCTTGACGGGTGGTCTGGTCGCCCTCGCCATTCGCGGCCTGCCACTCTCAATATCCGCCGGCGTAGGCTTTATCGCTTTGTCCGGAGTGGCGGTCCTGAACGGCCTGGTGATCATCAGCTTCATCAAGAATCTGCGAGCGCAGGGAATGCACCTCGACGAAGCGATATGGGAAGGCGCGAGCAGGAGGCTCCGTCCTGTGCTTATGACGGCCTTGGTTGCGTCGTTGGGGTTTGTGCCGATGGCGCTTGCCACCAGCGCAGGTGCTGAAGTTCAGCGCCCTCTCGCGACTGTTGTTATCGGCGGAATCCTGTCGTCAACGCTTCTCACCTTGGTTGTCCTGCCTGTTCTCTACAAACTCGCGCACGGAGCGGAGCGGTAGAACAATGCAAGGTCACAAAATTTCTCGGTGTTCAAACCTAGACCGAAATTCCGTACTCCAACGGCGCCCGTCAGGGCGTGCCTCAAGGAAAGGCTATCTCATGAAAACCGCTCTCGTCATATCGCTGGCTGCACTCGCATCAACGGCTCCAGTCGGTCATGCCTATTCAGGAAATGACTATAGGTTGCAGACAGTGTCTTCGGATCAGGCGCGGATGTCTCTTTTGGATATTCTCGATTCCGCAAGGATGCATTCGAAGGGAACGGCAGTGAGCATAAAGCCGGATAGGCGAGATGAGGCACATGCTTATCGCGTGGAATTCTTGACGTCCGAAAGAAAGGAAATCGTGTTTATCGATGGTAAGAATGGCGCGGTACTGGATAAATCGTACCGCCGATATCTTTCCAGATCACTCCGGGCTCGACATCGGAATATGCGCATGGCAGTTCAAAACGCTCGGATCGGCTTGATGCAAACCATCGCAATTGCAGAAAACAGAGGGAACGGCGTCGCAACAGCTGCATGGATACCCGAAGCGCAAAGACCAACCAAAGCAATTCTGACAGTCGTTTCGCGAGGGGGAGACGAAACACTTTCTGTCTACCTTGACGGATCAGACCAAATGCGATGAGAACGACTGCCTGCTGAGAGGATAGACCATGCCATCATGTTGTGAGCTCCGTCGGCGCGTCTTGGGATTGAATGTTTTTATTCGGCGTGACGTGAGCCCCGCAAACTCCTCCAAAAATGAGTAGAGTCCGTCAAGGAGAAGGAGACGGACGATGAAACGATTGAGGTTCACGCAAGAGCAGATCATCGCGATCCTGCGGGAGCAAGGGGGAAATCCGGACGCGGCAATAGTCGTCCATCATCCTCTTGAGAACGCGATCGCTCATGGCTGGCCTCGTTGGAAAGTTCCAATCTCCGGGCCAAGAATCGCATCTGATTCTGACAATTGATGCGGCTTGAGCCGCGCCGTTAGGCGGTCGGTATGGTCCCTGTTCCCTCGCGAAAATTCCCTGATATGCCGATTAAATTTCCCTGTTCTGGTTTCCAGGGAAATTGACGCTAAGTCACGGAAGTTGCCGGGCTATTTCAGCGGTCTTTAGCCTTGGGGATGCAGATTCGGGCGAAATTCCCTGTATTTTCCCTGAAATTCAGGGAATTGAGCAGAGGGAACAGGTCTATCGACTGTCGACACCACCAGTCCTTCCCCCGCAAAACGAAGACCTTCAGGCCTTTCTACAAACTCTCCGTCATTCCGGGGACTTGTGGCCTATTTGAGCATCGCGGTGAGCGGCAGAGGGCCTCTGCCGCCGCGTGCCGCGCTGTGGTCCTGACTGACCGGTTTCGTTTCAGGCACCGAAGCCGCCGTCGATGGTCAGCATCGAGCCTGTGATCATCGCAGCGTGCGGGCTGGCGACATAGGCGACAAGTTCCGCGATTTCCTCAGGGCGAGCGTGACGCTTGATGGCCATGAAGCTGTGCATCGCTTCAGCCATGGGGCCGTCGGCCGGGTTCATATCGCTATCGGTCGGACCTGGCTGGATCGCGTTGACAGTGATGCGGCGGTCGCCAAAGTCCCGGGCCAGCCCGCGAACCATTCCTTGCAAACCCGATTTGGTCAGCGAATAAGCCGAAAGGCCGGGGAAGGGAATGCGATCGCCGTGCACTGAGCCGATCACGATGATGCGACCGTCTGCATTCATGTGTCGGGCCCCTTCGACGGCAGCGTGATAGGGCGTGCGGAGGTTTACGTCGAGCAAATGGTCAACGGCGTCCGGATCCAGCGATAGCGGATCGCCGGCAATACCCACACCTGCATTGATGACCAGAATATCCAGCGGGCCGCGTGCGGCTATCGCTTCGGTTTGCGCCGCCCTGTCGGCGCTGTCGGCCTTGACGATCTCTGCACCGGCCTGATGCCCCAAGGTTCGGGCCGCCGCCTCGGAACCGAAATAGGTGAAAGCAACCTTGCCTCCTTCACTTGCAAAGCGGCGAACAATCGCAGCTCCGATCCCGCGGCTGCCGCCGAGGACAAGAATGTTTTTCCTTGAGATTTCAGACACGCTGCCTCCTTAAAGCTTCTCTGTAAACGTTGCGAATATGAGAAAATCTGTCGTCACATCTTGGCGACCATGCGCTGGGCGGCGTTGGGTGCGATCCGCAGCAACATCGGGAGCAGTCGGGTTGCGCCGGGCATGGCCATGGGTTGGCGGTTCGCCAATGCCTTGAGGGTGATCTCTGCCACTTTGGCAGGGGCCATCTTCTTTCCCGGCAGGGTCGCGTTCATGGGCGTATCCACCGCAGGCGGAAGGAGCTCAAGGACATGTGTTCCCTTGGGGGCGAGTTGTCGGCGCAGTCCTTCCGCGAAGGCATGTAGCCCCGCCTTTACGGCGCCATAGGTCGGGGCACGGGTCGGAGAAACGAGAGCGAAGCCTGACGTGACAAACACAATGGCTGCCATGGTGGGCCAGCGCTTCAGGGCCTCGCTGGTCAGCTGAATGGGTGCTGTCAGATTAAGGGCGACTTCCTGTTCAAGGTCTTGCGTGGTGTTCACGCCTGTCGCGAAGTTTCGTTCGACGAAGGTGCCGGCATTGTTGATGAGGACATCAAGCCGCCCGAACCGATTGGCGACAGCATCCAGCATGGCGATCCGCGCCGCGTCGATAGTCACGTCAGCCTGGATTGCCAGCGCATCGGGGTGCGCGTCGGAGAAGCGGTCGAGGGCCGCTTGCGATCTACCGCAAACAGCGACGGCAGCGCCCTGTTTCAAATAGGCTTCAGCCAGGCTCATGCCGATACCCGATGTGCCGCCAGTTATAAGAACAACTTGTCTCATTTGATCGCCCAGCTCCTCACTCTGAAATTTTCGCTATAGAGAATGTGATCGGCGCCAACATGGCCTCTCAGATCACCACGGGACGGTTCCGAATGTGGCGTGGGTGAACGTACCGGTGGGCCCATCCTTGCCAAGCAGCGCAACCCGTACAGCCTCACTGGCGCCCTCTTCGACGGTCTCGGTGCCCTCGTATGCATTCATGGCCGTCCTGGTGAAGCCCGGCGTGACGGCATTGACATTGATCCCCTCTGGCTCCAGTTCGATTGCCATGGCCAGGGTCAAGGCATTGAGGGCTGTCTTGGAGGCCGCGTAGAGAGGGCTGAAATGGTCGCGGTAGGGCAAGTCCGGGTTCGCACTCACTGTCAGCGATCCTGAGCCGCTCGATACGTTGACAATGCGCGCCCCCGGCGTCTCGCGCAGCAACGGAAGCATCGCCTGGTAGACGGCAAGGACGCCGAAGACATTCGTTTCCCATACCGCGCGCATTTCATCGAGGGACACAATGCTTGCGCGCGTGGCCTTGACGTATGCTTCTATGGTTCCGGGGTGAGCTTTGGTCGTCATAATGGCCGCGTTCTGAACAAGCACATCGAGACGACCAAATTCATTGCGCACACGCGCAGCAGCCGCTGCGATCGACGCCTGATCTGTAACGTCGATCTGGATTGCGTGGGCGTCGGGTCCAATTTCTGTCGCGGCGATTTCGCCGCGTTCAAAGTCGCGCGATCCGATCAGGACGCTGAAGCCGTTCGCCACGAGATCTTTCGCAATCTGGAAGCCAATTCCCTGGTTTGCGCCTGTGACAAGGGCAACGGGTTTGTTCTGCATCGTGATTTCCTGTCCGGTGAGATTGTTGTCGGTGCGGCTTCGCTGTCGTCGCCGTCTTCAATGGTGATGTCGAAGGACCTTGACGACACCCGAGAAACCAAGCGTGGGGACGTCATCCGCTTTCAAGAGCCCTTGGATGAAAATGAGGTTGCGTCCGGCCTTCAAAACTTCTCCACGCCCGATCAGCCGCGCATTGGCCGAAGCGGCGCTGAGAAATTCACCGTTCAACGAAACCGTGAGGCCCTGCAGCCCGCGCAGTTGGTCGTAAGCGATCTGGAAAATGGCATGATCTGCGAACGCCATAAGCGCTCCGCCGTGAACGACGCCCTGGCCGTTCAGCATTTCGGGCCGCGCAACGCAACCGCATTCCATGTTCCCGTCCGCCGCGCGGCGTGTGTAGAACGGCCCGACATGCTCCACGAATGGTTGCCGCCCGGACCACACTGACCAACCGGCCCATTCGCCTTGATCAAGAGGTGGCTCAAGATCGGTGACTTCTTCCGGTGCGTCGTTCATGTGATCGCCCTTCGGCTACATCGTCTCCCGACAAGTCGACCTCATGGGCACATAAGCGGATGTCCATTCAAGTGACGGGAGGCTTCTCCACATTTCATACCAATCAATACAAAACATCGATGGGTCCGCGTCAACAGGTTATTATACTGAGTAGTAAAAAATTTATCATCGCCGGCGCAGCGGTGGCGCTCACCGGTGTTCTGATCATTGTGTTGAGGTCCAGTCGGCTCGCAGCGCTTGTGTTTGCGATGCGGTCCAGAGGCGCATAGTTGCCTCTGGCTTTTTTTGTATCGTACAATACGAAAGCTGGAATCCCGAAGGTAAGGCTCTTTGCAAGGTGGCCCAAAAGACTGAAAAGCAGAATGGACGTCCGCGCCAGTTTGATCCGGACGTTGCTTTGCGCGCTGCCACAATGGTCTTTTGGCGCAAAGGCTATCTGGGCGCGTCGCTTGACGATCTGACGGATGCCATGGGGATCAATCGGCCCAGTCTTTACGCGACGTTCGGTAACAAGGAGGCGCTGTTTTTGTCATGCATCGATCTCTACGATGCAGCCAGCGCTGAACTGCTCGACGCCGCACTCGCCGCACCGAAAATTGATGATGCCCTCGATGCCTTCTTCACGGCCGGTGTTGAGGGGGTGACCAGCCGTTCAACGCCTTCGGGATGCCTTATCGCCTGTAGCTTGGTGGGGGCAGCCGAGGAGAGTGATCGGATCAAATCCAAGCTGAAAGCCTGCATGGCCTCCACCGATGCGGCGGTTCGCAATCGATTGAAGCAGGCGGTCAAGGCGGGCGAATTGCCTGCCGACACAGACGTGGCGGCCACCGCGCGCATGGTCAACTGTATCCGCCATGGCTTGGCCCTGCGCGCCCGCGCAGGCGAGACGCGGAAGGAGCTGGCCAGAGCCGCCCGTGCAGCGGCGGACGCTTTGCTCGGTCGCTCCCCACGCGCGACTTGACCTAAATCCAGCAGCGTCTGTTTGGCGATCAAGTCTACTTCTATTCCTGTGTAGACCGGGGGCGGGATCTGCCGGCCCCAAAATACTTTGACGACGTACATCCTTCGAGACGATCCCGGAGTTGGTTTGGCGAAGGTTGGCTGCCCAAAAAATTTAGAGCGCTATCGCAAGCCAATAGCGGCTCTATTGGCGCGAGATGAAAAACGTCGCACTGAATAGCCCCTGAATTTGCAGACACCTTGCGCAGCAGGTGCGCGCGTACATCAAGGTCATGGGCTGCCTGGGCAAACGCCATCCCTCGATCCCGTACCAATTCTCCCGCCTCGGGTTTAAACGCGACGCTGAATGCCCATTACCGTTGCAAAGCGACCCGACGTAGGAAAAGATAATCATGATAAGTTTCTGATCGAGGCGATCAGTCGGAGACGCCTGAGACCATGCAGCAACAGGAGTGGTGATCGTGGTTAGCAAACAGATGAGCGACTTCTGGGCCGTATGTCCTGCAATGCCCGACATTCCTCCCGTCGCCAGCCTCCCGGCAGAGCGACAGGCGAGGGACGAGCGGACGATTGAGCGCTATCCCACCCTGGCGGGCGTGACGTCGGAGGCGGTGCGGTGCGATGGGGTCTCTGCGATCTGGTACCGTCCGCACGACGCGAGACCAGATCGCGCGATCCTCTATATTCACGGCGGCGCCTTTATCTGGAGTTCCGCGGCAGGCCACTGCGGCGTGATTAGTCGCGTGGCGGCGGAATGTCGGATCGATACCCTGGCCCTGGACTACGGCCTGGCCCCGGAACACGCCTTTCCAGGCCCGGTGGAGGAAGGCGTCCGCCTCTACAAGTGGATGCTGAACTCCGGCTACAAGCCGGGTGCAATTTCGCTGATTGGCGACTCCGCCGGCGGTGGCCTCGTCCTGTCGGTCCTGCTGGCGCTGAAGGCTGAAGGTCTCCCGCTCCCTGCCTGTGGCGTGATCGCTTCCGCCTATGCGGACCTGACCAACGCGGGCGAGAGCATCGACTGGATTACGAAGGACCCCTGCGTGACCCGCGAGGGTCTGGACGCTTGCCGGGATCAGTATCTACAGGGGCACGACGCCGCCGATCCGTTGGCGTCTCCGATCTTTGGGGATTTCACGGGCTTTCCACCCCTCTTGGTCCAGGTTGGCTCCCGCGAGCGCCTTCTGAGCGATTCCTTGCGTGTCGCTGCCAAGGCCGACGCGGCTGACGTTGACGTGCGGCTTGAAGTCTACGATGGCTGCGTTCACCTCTGGCATTGGTGGGTGCCGGACGCGCCGGAGACCGCGAGGGCCATAAAAAGCGTCGGGGACTTTTTGTCCGAGCACACGCACTAGGTTCTGTGCCGATTATCGTCTTGGGGAACTCGCCGAACGGCGATCCATGGTCACGCGTCTTCAGCATCGTCGGCCGCCATCGGGTCCGCGGATGGGTCCGGGTGCTCCGCGTCAACTCCCGGCAGCGGGGCGCGCCGACGGGTTCGGTCATGGGTCAGGCACAGGACGTCAGGTCGTGCGTAATGCCCTACGGGGTCGGCCAGGGCTTTGGCGAAGGCGATGGCGCTCGGATCGATCTCGGCCACGACCAGACCTTCGGCGTCTTCGGGGAGGAACTCGGCCAGAGGTTGACCATCCGGACCGTAGATCATGCTGCAGCCCCCGCCGAGCGGGAAGGGGGCCTCTCGGCCCAGAAGCTCCGACTGAATGCGCAGGACGTCGAGGGTCACGAGCTGGGTCGCGGCCAGTACATAGCACCCGCCTTCCGCCGCATAGACCTGCGAGGCGGCCAGATTGACCTCGCGGCCGAGGGCGTAGGCGGGTCCTCCGCTGGCGGACGAAAGACTTGGCCATGAGGCCACATGGATTTCCTCGTGCTGCGCGAACATGGCGGCCTTTACCAGAGGTTGCAGGTGCTCCCAGCAGTTGAGCCCTCCCAGCCGTCCGAGTGGCGTATCGTAGACCGTCAGGTCGGAACCATCCCCGTCGCCGAAGACAGAGCGCTCGACATGGGTCGGGCGCAGTTTCCGCCGATGCGCGAGGATGCGGCCGTCTGCGCCGATGATGGCTTGGCCAAGGTAGAGCGATCCATGATCGCGCTCGCTGACGCCCATAACGACGTGCAGGTTGTTTCGGCGGGCCGCCTCGGCAATGCGTGTGAATGCCTCCGAGTCGGCGGTCAGGGAATTCTCCTGGTAACGCCGGGCAAGACCGATCGCTTCCAGGGGGCTGGTGACCCAGATCCAGAACGGGTAGCCCGGGATCCAGGCCTCGGGAAAGGCCAGCAGGCGGACCTCCCGGGCCCCCGCTTCGTCCATGAGGGCGATGGTCTTCTCAACGCCCGCTTCGACATCCAGGAAAGCCGGCGCCGCTTGGACGGCGGCGGCGAGGAATGGGCTCGGGTGGGTCATCAAGCATCTCCAGTGTACGGGCGCGGGGCGCCCGGGTTGCGTGGGGTCGAGGTGTGGCGGTCTCGGGCGATGCCGGGCGTGCCGCGTCCACTGTCATGGTGGGGCGCTTGGCGGTCTCGACCTGTCGGTCTATCCTGCCGCCGCCGGGGTGCTGGTGCCGCAATCACAATTATGCCGCTGTCACAATTAAAGGGATCGGATGTCGGATCGCTCCAAATCTTCGTCTCTGCCGTCGACACAAGCCGGGCGGCGCGGTGACGCGTCCGCCAATGGGAAGGCCGCGCTCGACCCGGCTGTGACCTGGTCTCAAGTTGGCATGACCGAACTCATCCTGTCGCAATGGCGGGCCGAAAAACCGGAAATCGAAGGTTTGGGCTTCGAGATCGGGACGCTGCTGACCAGGCTTGGCATCCTGCTCAACCAGTTCGAGGTGCAGGCAGCGCGGGGGCTGGGCCTCAGATCGGGCGAGATCCGCTTGTTGTACGCCTTGCGACGTGTTGGCCCGCCCTATGCCCAACGTCCGACCGACCTTTTCCGGCTCATGGGCGTCACCTCCGGGGCGATCACCTACACGGTGAACCTCCTCAAGGGGCAAGCCCTTGTCGAAGGGGTCAGCGATCCGCAGGACGGCCGCAGTCAGATGGTCCGGCTGACGCCGGCAGGCTTGGCCCTGATCGATGACCTCGTCGCCGAAACAGCAGGCCTGCTCAATACGGCGTTGCGGCCCCTGGCGGCGACGGAGCAGGCGGCCATCCAGCAGGGGCTTGCCCGGCTGGCGGAGTGTCTGGAGGCGTTCACCGATCATCGCGTTGATCCCCTTAGCTCAGAGGTCGAGGACAAGTAGATCCGAGCGGCTGCGCGAGCAGCAGATCATCATGGTCCGGTTGGCGGCCTGCTCCTCAGGCGTGAGAAGGGAATCGCGATGCTCTGCCTCACCGCTCACGATCACGGTCTCGCACAAGCCGCAAATCCCCTGCTTGCAGGAACTCGTCGTCGGGATCCCCGCGGCCTGGAGAGCGGCCAGGATCGACTGATCCGGGGCGACCGCCACCGTGCGTCCGCTCCGCGCGAGTTCGACGGTGAACCCTGCGCCCGGCGACGCGGTTTCCGGGGGGACGAAACTCTCTGTGTGCACCATATTCGTCGGCCGGTCGGCTGTGGCCGCGATAAAGGCGTCGAGCATAGGCTGAGGCCCGCAACAATAGAGGTGGCTGCCCGACGCCGCCGTTGCCAGAAGGTCCGCAAGCGGCAGCACTCCACCGCATTCCTCGTCCACATGAAGTGTCACCGTCTCGCCCAGCCCGGCGAGGATCTCGCTGAAGGGAGCCTCGGCGCGTGATCGCACAGCGTGTACCAAGCGGAACGGCTTCTTCGCCTCGCTGAGCGCATGGGCCATGGAAATCAGGGGCGTCACGCCGATACCGCCGCCGATCAGCAGCGCCGGCGCCTCCGATGCGGCGAGCGGAAAAGTATTGCGTGGCGGTGAGACGCTCAGAAGGTCCCCGGGACGCAGCCTCTCGTGACAATAGCGCGAGCCGCCCTGGCTATTCCGGTCGAGCGACACGCCGATCTCGTAACGGTGACGCTCGCGCGGGCTGTTCATGAGTGAATAGCTCCGGAAGAGGTTGGGCCCTAGCTCGACCCCCACATGGGCGCCGGGGGTGAAGGGCGGTAGCGGCGTCCCATCGAGCGGACGGAGCTCGAACCGCTTCACGGTCTCGGTTTCCCAAAAAATCGCCGTTACGCGGAGGGTCATCGGGTCGTGCATCGGGATCCCTCCGGCGGACTGAGCGTGGTGGCGGGAGGCGTCATGTCCGGCTGGCGAAGCCGGCGAGGCAGCGACCGGTGTCGGGATCCAGCAGGGCGTTACCGGCCAGAACCTCAATTCGGTAAGGCGTCTCGACCGTTGATCCGACGGGCGCCTCGCCCTTCAGGACCCGCGCAGCTTCCTGGCGGAACTTGCGCCGCGCCATGGCGATGCCCTGGTCCGCACTCACCAGATGCTCTTCGCTGTGGAGGCTGATGTCGCCCTGTCCCTTCTGGGCCACATAGTCGGTTTGCCAATCCTGGTGGTCCTCGAAGGTCCATTCCCTGAAGGGGCGGCCATGGGCGGGGCCCCAGTCGTCGCGCATCATGCCGATGCCTTCGAAGTTTTTACGGCTCTGGATAAGGTCTGAGCGGCGCGCCAGGCCGTATTGCAGGAAGCTGTGGTCATCCAGGGGCACGGTCCAACCGAGATGGGCGCGACCAAGATCTTCGTCCGTCACGCCGGCGGTACCGTTCATGTTCGGCATGATGATCTGGCTGAGCCGTTGGTGGATGGTCCCGTCGGGCATCTCGCGCCGCTGGATACTGATGACCCCGTCCGCGGTGTATTCGAACCTGACGTCCGGCCGCAGGCCGAGATTGGCGCTGAACTGTACGCCGTTGATCTGGTTGTGGAGGACGACGACATGGAACGGATCCATGAAGTTGTCGAACATCTGCCACCAGTTGTAGTCGGTGCGCCCGGCGATCTTGGGCGTGGGGCCGTTGGCACCCGTATCGTTGCAGTAGCCCACCAGTTCCTCGCCCGGTTCGAGGTCTTCCTCGATCGAGAAGGTCGGGAAGGCGGGTTGAGCCGCGGCCGGACCGAGATAGGCAAAGATGATCCCGAATTTCTCGACGACCGGGTACCAGGGCTGCCGGACCGATCGGCAGGCGCCCTCGTCGGTCTCCGAGGGCATTTCAAGACAGTGCCCCTGCGGGTCGAACAGCCATCCGTGATAGCAGCAGCGGATTCCGGTCTGCTCTACCTTGCCATAGACCAGATTGGTCCCCCGGTGCATGCAGCGGGGATAGAGCAGCCCCACTTCGCCCGCACCGTTGCGGAACAGGATCAAGTCTTCCCCCAGCAGCTTCACGGGCCGGGGGCGGCTGGTCGCGTTCTTCGACATCGCGACAGGCTGCCAATAGCGCCGCAACAGCTCCCCACCGGGCGTACCGGGGCCGCAAAGGGCAAATCCCTCATCGGGTGAGGCGGCTGGCCGACCATGGGCGCGCCCTTCGCTTTCATCCGCGAACGTCATGATGGCATCCTCCGCTTCCCTATTTATCTTAAATTTAAAAGAAATCGGGCATCGCGTCAAGTTGGACTCGGCCGAAAAAGTAGTTACTATGATAAATAAATTTGTCGCCGGGAGATATCGAATGTCCAGTTCTCATCGCCGCCGCGCCCTGGAAACCGTCGCAAGGTTGGGTGCGCCGCTGGGGCACTTCTACGGCGGCCAGGCGCGCGCCGGCACCGGTCCAGTCTTTTCGGTGAGCGAACCGGCGACGGGGGCCGACCTGGGTCAGGCCTGCGACGCCACCCAGGATGAACTCGACGCCGCAGTTGCTGCGGCCAAGGCTGCATTTCCCGCCTGGGCTGCGACGCCCGGCGAGCAGCGCAGGGCGATCCTCAATCGGGTGGCGGACCTTATCGTGGCGCGGGCGGACGAGATTGCGGCCGTTGAATGTCTGGATGCGGGGCAATGCTGGCGCTTCATGTCCAAGGCCGCGCTGCGCGGCGCGGAGAACTTTCGGTTCTTCGCCGACCGGGCGCCCGCCGCTGCCGACGGTCGGGCCCTGCCGTCGGCCGAACACCTGAACTACACCAATCGCAGGCCTATCGGGCCGGTGGCGGTGATCACCCCGTGGAACACGCCCTTCATGCTCTCCACCTGGAAGATCGCCCCGGCGCTCGCGGCAGGTTGCACCGTGGTTCACAAGCCCGCCGAGTGGTCACCCTATTCGGCGCGCCTCCTGATCGAGATCGCGCACGAAGCCGGTGTTCCGCCGGGCGTCTTCAATGCGGTCAATGGGCTGGGGGAGACGACGGGCAAGGCCCTCACCGAACACCCCGATATCAAGGCAGTCGCCTTCGTGGGGGAGTCCACGACCGGCGCTGCCATCATGCGGCAAGGAGCCGAGACGCTGAAGCGCGTCCACTTTGAGTTGGGCGGGAAGAACCCCGTGGTCGTGTTCGAGGATGCGGATCTGGACCGCGCGCTCGACGCGGCGATCTTCATGATCTACTCGCTGAACGGCCAGCGTTGCACCTCCTCCTCGCGCCTGCTGGTTCAGCGATCGATCTATGATGACTTCGTCGCCAAGGTCGCCGAACGGGTGATGAAGCTAAAGGTGGGCGATCCCTTTGACCCCGAGACCGAAGTGGGACCGCTCATCCACTCCCGTCACCTCGCCAAGGTGCAGAGCTACCTCCGGATCGGACGGGAGGGTGGCGCTCGCATCGCCGCGGGCGGCGACGCGATTGCCGGCGACGGATATTTTCTTCAGCCGACCCTTTTTGTGGATGCTGACCCCGGCATGCGGATCGCTCAGGAGGAGATATTCGGCCCCGTGCTAACCGCCATGGCCTTCGACGATGAGGCCGATGCCGTCGCCAAGGCCAACGACGTCGCCTATGGGCTGGCCGGATATGTCTGGACCCGGGACGTTGGGCGCGCCCTGCGTGTCGCCAACGCCCTGGAAGTCGGCATGGTCTGGGTCAACAGCGAAAACGTTCGCCACCTTGCGACCCCATTCGGGGGCATGAAGGCCAGCGGTATCGGCCGGGACGGCGGTGACTGGAGCTTCGACTTCTATATGGAGACGAAGAATGTCGCGCTCGCCTATGGCGACCATAAGATCCAGCGCCTGGGCGTGTAAGCGCCGCAGCTAAACGCCGGTCGCAAGTTCGCTCCCGGCTGTCCGATCTCAGTCCATCGCCCGCCGCAGCGCACGCGCTCCGCCTGCCAGCAGACCGATGTCGGTGCCGACCGAGGCGAAGGTTACGCCTTGCGCGAAACGCCGACGCGCATCCTCCGCATCGAGGGCGAATATCCCGACCGGACATCCTACGGCCAGAGTTCGCTCGATCGCCGCGTCGATCGTCGTCTGCACATCGGGATGGCGTGGATTTCCCAGATGTCCGAGCGCACCTGCAAGATCCCCAGGCCCAATGAACAAGGCGTCGACCCCTTCGACCGCCGCAATCTCTTCGATGGCGTCAAGACCTGCACGACTCTCTATCTGCAGGATCAAACCAAGGTGCTCGTGCGCGGTGCTCAGGTAGTCCGTATCCGCCCCGAACCGCGAGGCCCGGCTGGTCGAACCGGCCACCCCGCGTATACCGGTCGGCGGGTAGCGTGTTGCCGCCACCATGCGGGCAGCCTGCTCGGCGCTCTCCATCATGGGGATCAGCAGGGTACGGAAACCCAGGTCGAGATATTGCTTGATGACCGTCGGCTCGCCGACCGGTGGCCGGGCGACTGCCTCGACGGGAGCCGCCGACACCGCCTGCAATTGCGCGAGGAGAGTTTGCAGGGTGTTGGGCGCGTGCTCGCCATCGAACAGCAACCAGTCATAGCCCGCCGAGGCGCATATCTCGGCCGTATAGGCGTTCGCCAGAGCCTGCCACAGGCCGATCAGGGGTCGGCCCTGAGAAAGGGCTGCGATCATCGGGTTCATGTGAAGCGCACCGAGATGGACCCCATGGGGCCGTAATCCACGTGGAAGGTATCGCCGGCCTGGGCGAATAGAGGCGCCGTGAAACTGCCCGCCAGGATGATCTCGCCCGGCTCCAGGGCCGTGTCATGCGCGGCGAGTTTGTTGGCGAGCCAGGCGGGGCCATGGGCCGGATGGCCTAGCACCGCAGCAGCCACGCCTGAATCCTCGATGACGCCATTGCGATGCAGGAGTGCGCTTACCCAGCGCAGGTCGACGGCGTCCGGTCTCATCGGGCGTCCACCCAGCACCAGACCGGCGTTGGCGGCGTTGTCCGAAATGGTGTCGAATACTTTCCGGGTGACGCCGCTGGCGGGGTCCACCCGGCGGACTCGCGCGTCGATGATCTCAACCGCCGGTGTGACATAATCGGTGGCATCGAGGACATCGAAGATGGTGCAGTTCGGGCCTTTCAGCACCCTCTTGAGGATGAAGGCGAGTTCTACCTCGACGCGGGGCTCGATGAAGCGTCCGAAGGGGATGTCCTGCCCGTTTGCAAACAGCATGTCGTCGAGCAGGACGCCGTAGTCCGGTTCGGTGATGTTCGAACTGCGCTGCATCGCGCGGCTCGTTAATCCGATCTTGTGACCGATGATCGTGCGGCCGGCATCCTGTTTGGCTGCCACCCAGGCGCTCTGCACGGCATAGCCGTCCTCAATCGTCATCTCTGGATGGGCAAGGGAGAACAGATCCAGCTGAACGCCCGCGCGTTCGGCCGCGTCCAGTCGTCTTGCCAGGTCTGTAATGAGGGCGGGGTCGAGTGCCATCAGGGCGCGCTCCGGAAACGGACATGGATGTTGTTGTGTTTGAAGCTGACCTGTTCGTCGGCTTCTTCCACATAGAGTGAGAGTGCGAGGTAGCGGGTTTCATACAGATGCGCGAAGTGTCTCTTCACCCGCTCGAAGAGGTCGTCGAAGAAGCGTTGCTTGGCTTCCACCGCGCGGCCGGCCCCCATGGTCACGGTGATATGGACAAAGGCGTCGTCGGCACGCCCGTCGGCCACGACATAGTCGGTGAGCTTTAGTGCCCGGACCCGGATTCCGCCCCAGGGGAACATCTCGCCCTCCCGCATCGTGGCGGCGATGAGCGCCAGAAGGCCATGGATGTCCGCCTGACCTTCGAGATTGTCCGTCCATTCAACGACGACATGGGCCATCACACGATCTCCATGGTGGCAACGGTGCAGCCCACGGCGAAAATCGGGATCGGCTGATAGTAGTGGACGGTTCCGGTCCCCCGGGCGGCTGCTGCGGCGGCGATGAAGGTACGGATCTCGAACCCGCCCTGTCCGGCCTCGGCATAAGTTTCCGCGTCCGTATAGCCGAGCAGCCCCGCCCGATCGTTGCGTGTCCAGCGGTCCAGAAATTCGCGGTCCCAAACCTCGTTGATGCGCCCGCTGTCGGGCGTAGCCGGCCAGTGCGATATTCCGCCGGTACAGACCAGGGCGATGCGCTCCGGTACGGCGTCGGCGGCCCGGCGCAACGCCTCGCCGAACGCCCAGACGCGCGAAAGCGGCGTCAGGGGAGGACCCTGACAGTTGATGTTGGCCGGGATGATCCGCAGCGCGTTGTCGGGATCGAGAAAATGCAGCGGCACCATAATGCCGTGGTCGAAGCGCCATTCTTCGGCATAGGCGATGTCGACGGTTTCCAGAATTTCGGTCACCAGGCGACGAGAGAGGTCCGGCGCCCCCCGGACCACGCGTTTGGGAATGCGCAGCCAGTCCGGATCTTCAATCGGGCCGGTATAGGTTTCCGCCATGCCCATGGCGTAGGCGGGCATGTTGTCCATGAAGAAGTTTGCGAAATGCTCCGCGGCCACGACGATGACAGCATCCGGACGCGCGGCGTGAAGGCGCTGCTGCATGTCCCCGAACGCCGCGTAAAGGCCGTCGCGCAGGTCGGCCGGGGCGCGTTCATCGCGGCCCGTAATACCCGGCGCATGGCTGCAGACACCCGCGAAGACGAGGCTCATTCCACTACCTTTTCATCTGGCGATGTCGTCATCGTATAGATACCGGCCCGGACGGGGCCGTGTCGCTTCACCCCGTCCCGCATCTGCTGCAGGTAGTCGGACCACTCCACGCCGCAGAGCGCGGCGAAGTGCATAAGGATTTGGCCGTTGACCCCCAGCACATAGAGAAGTCCGATATCGGAATCGAGCACGGCGCTGCGTTCCTCTGCGGTGAGGTCGTAGCCTTCCACCGCGCCGGCCCGGTCAATCTTGAACCTCGCCTTCAGGTTGTCGTCGCGGTTGAGCTGATAGAGCAATTTGCTCAGTTGGTAGAGGCTCATCGGTCTACCTCCACGTCGTGGGCAAGCGCCCCGATGCCTTCGATCTCACAGATGACCCGGTCGCCGGGTTTTACAAAGGCCACGCCGTGAGGCGTGCCGGTGAGGATCATGTCTCCCGGCATGAGGGTCATGAAGTCGGACAGGTACTCGATGAGCGCCGAGACGCCGAACACCATGTCGTGTGAGCGACCGGCCTGCACGAGGGCACCATTGATGTGGGTCGACAAGGCCAGGGCCTGGGGATCGCCCACCTCGGCGGCATCGACGATCCATGGCCCGATGGGCGTACAGCCGTCGCGGTTCTTCACCCGAAGATTTGGCCGATAGTAGTTTTCCAGATACTCGCGAATGGCGTAGTCGCAGGCGATCGTGTAGCCGGCCACGTAATCCATCGCATGCTCGCTTCGAACCTTGCGGGCGGGCGCCCCTATCACCGCCACGAGTTCGCATTCCGGATGCATTTGGCGAGCGTCGACCGGACAGCGTGCGGTTCCGCCATGCCCCACAAATGTCGCGTGACCTTTCAGGAACACAAGGGGGCTGCTCGGCGGTGCGAAGCCGAGCTCGGCGCTGTGGTCGGCGTAGTTCAGCCCCAGCGCGAAGATCGTCGCGCCTGGCGTCACCGGTGGTAGCCAGTGGGCATGCGCCGCGTCCACGCGTTCTCCATTAGCCAGCCGGAGCCACTGGTCGTCGTCGACCAGATCGGCCCAGACCGCGCGGCCTTGCCAGGCGATCCTCGCGCGCTTCATTGGATGGAGCCGCGTTGCACGACGGTCGCCAAAGCCGGAAGACCTTGGGCTGTCACCTCGATCTGTTCGCCCGCTTCTACCGTTGGCGCGTCGCCCGGCAGCCCGACTATGAGCAGATCGCCGGCGCGCAGCGTCATGAACTCCGTGATGGCTGCCACGAGTTCGGGGACGGGGCGCGCCAGGTCGGAGAGGGACCATGTGTGTCGGCGCCTGCCGTCGATTGCTGTGTGAATATCTGCGGTCGCGAACGCCGGTTCGAACGCTGTGAAGGCGCCCAGCGGCAGGAAGCCGTCGCGACATCGCTGACGGATCGCAGGTCTGTGGAGCGTGTCGTGTGGCTCGCAGACCTCGAGGGCCAGACATGCAGCCGCCACGCCCGACAGAGCATTGGCCGGCTGGGCCTTCGTGACGTCCCGGTCGAAGAGCAAGCCCAGGGTGGCGGCGGCCTCCACGCGTTCGAGCTCGTCCGGCATGGGAATGGCAGCGCCGTGGAAGCGAAAGCAGGTGCGCGGCTTGATGAACATCACAGGAGCCTGGGGCGCACCAAGGTAGGGGGCATCATTCAGCCGGCTGCCCAGCTCCCGGAGCTGTCGCCTGTCATTGAGAACCACGCCATATGCAATGCCGCTGATCATGCTGGTCACTCCCTACAGGCGCGTATATATACTTATCATGATAACTTGTCAAACGCGGTGCACCGGTGCATCTTATCCGCCATGACCGACGACAAGCGCCCCCTTCCGCCCTATCGACAATCCCTCGCGGGAACCCTGCTGGCAGCGCGTGAGGCTGTCATGGGCCCAATCCGTCCGATGTTGCGGGAGGTCGGACTGACCGACCAACAGTGGCGGGTTCTTCGCGTCCTGGTCGATCAGGGGCCGGTCGATGCCTCCACCCTGGCGCGCGCCGCTCTGCTGTACGCCCCGACCGTGACGCGTATCTTGCGCGACCTCGTGGCGCGCGGCCTGGTCGAACGGTTTACCAACCCCGCCGACGGGCGCCGATCTATCATCAAGATATCTCCACAGGGCCGTGCGATCGTCGACCGGACGGCCAAGCGAACCCGCGTTGTCCTGGACCAGTATGCCGAACGGTTCGGTCCGTCTCGGCTTGCGGCGCTACAGACCGAACTCGTGGCCCTGGCGGAGGCGATCGGGGAAGGCGAAGAGCTTCTTGGCGAGGAATGAAGGCGCGTTTTGTTCCTGCGCCTTTCAGGTCGTGCACAGGGGCAGGGGAGGCGGCCCCGTGAGTTGAACGAGAAGCGATGGAAAGAAATCACCGCGCTCACTGGCCGAAAGAGCCGGAGCACGCTCCCTCATCTCCGCAGCGCGCTGATCATTCTCAAGCCAATTTTCAACGACTTGCGATTGGTGCTACTCGCCGGAGAGCGTCTTCAGGCCTGACGTCAGCAACTCGACGGCCATATCCGCATAGAGCTTGGCCTGACGAGGGGCGGTGGGGTCCAGTTTATGTTGTTCGGTCACATAGGACTGATGCAGGAAGGGGCCGGCGCAGGTGCTTAGGATCATGGGGAACAAGAGCTTTAGCCGCTTGTCCCGGGGGCTGATCCCGAAGGCCTGCGACACCAGTTGCATGATGCTTCGCTCCAGCCCCGAAATATAGTTTTTGCCAAGAAACTGAAGCCGAGGCCCCGGCGCCCTGAGTTCCGACGCGATGATCAGCGCCACTGAAGGGCGTGATGCCGAGAACAGGACGAAATTGCGGATAAGATCCTGGAAGACGGAGAGCTTGTCCTTTTCATCTTCAAGGGGATTGGCAAGTGCCAGCTGCAGGGCCTCATATATGTTCTCAATGACGGCTTCCCACAGTTGCGCCTTTGACTCGAAATAGTAGTTGATCAAAGGCTGGGCGGTGGCGGCGCGTTTGGCGATGGACGACACCGAGGCCCCGTCAAAGCCCTTTTCGCTGAACTCCTTTTCAGCCGCCGCGAGAATCTCCTGCTTCTGATCCTTGTCCGACCCGGACGAATTTTTCGACGGCCTTCCTCTCCTGCGTTTGGGCGAATCTGTCTCAGTCATGAATTGTCCATCCGTTCCGGAGGGCACTGTATAGCACGCGGCCGCCTTGCGTGAGTGCCGGCCGCAAAGGGGCGTCTTGACTCTCTTAAATTGATAGACTTATAAATAAAAGAAAACGGAGGAGGGCTCCATGCCAAAGCAGAATTCCCGGTCGCTGAACGACACGAAAATCGTGTCGCCAGCGAAGCTGGCTCATATCGTTTTTCAGGCCAAACGCTACGAGGACATGGTGTCCTGGTACGAAAAGGTTCTTGGGGCGCATGTCGTTCACGCAAGTGAAGCGATCAGCTTTCTGACTTATGACGACGAGCATCACAGGATCGCGATCGCGAAGATGCCGGTCATCGAGGAGAAGGGAGAGGTGCCGCGGACGGGCATGCACCATGTCGCTTTCACCTACGCTGGCATGGGTGACCTGCTGTCCACCTACAAGCGGCTGAAGGGCGAGGGCATTCTCCCGATCTGGTGCATCAACCATGGGCCGACCACGTCGATGTACTACGAGGATCCGGACAGGAACCATATCGAGCTTCAGATCGACAACTTCAAAACCGATGACGAGTTTCGGGCGTTCATGGAGACCGGCGAGTTCGCGGAAAACCCCATTGGTGTCGATTATGACCCGGACGTGCTGTGCGAGCGATATGAAGCGGGGGATCCCGAGAGCGAGCTTATCAAGCTGGGATCCGCTCCAAAGCGAGCATGAGGACCCCGGTCATGCTCGAGATTTATCGCAATGAGATGTCGACCTGCTCGCAGAAGGTTCGTCTGGCCCTGGCGGAAAAGGGTGTCGAATGGCGCAGCAGGGGCGTGAACCTGATCGCGCGCGAAAACAAGACACCCGAATTTCTCGCTCTCAACTCCGATGGTGTTGTCCCTGTCCTTGAGAAACACTTGAACCAGGTGCTCGCATGCAAACCGTAGTCAACACCGAAACCACGCAGCTATTCATCATCGGTGGCGGGCCCACCGGCCTCACAGCCTCGATCCTGCTATCGCAGCTGGGTGTGCCTCATATTCTCGTGGAGCGGCGTACCGGTCCGCAGCCCGCGCCGGCCGCACATGTCGTCAACACGCGTTCGATGGAGATATTCCGGCAGGCGGGATTGCCGATGGATGAGATTTACGCGCTCAACAGCCATCCACAGGCCCGGTACGTCACCTGGAGTACCGATCTCAAAAGCGCGCCCATTGGCAAGTTCGACTTGCTGGGCGACGAGGGGCGACTTCTTGCGCGAATGAATATGTCGCAAGACCGCGTTGCAAATATTTCCCAGCCGAAACTGGAGATGGCCCTGGCGGAAAAAGCCGCCTCGTTCGATGGGGCGGATATCCGCATGGGATGGGAATGGAAAGGATTCCGGAAAGACGGCACGAGCCTCGTTCAGGCGCCCGATGGAACCGAGGTCGGTATTGAGGCCGCATATACGCTTGCAGCCGATGGCGCGGGAAGTCCTGTCGCGCGAGCGCTTGGTGTGAAGAAAAACGGTCCCGAGACGATCGCGCAATTCCTCAATCTGAGCTGCAAGGTCGATCTGACGAAGATTGTCGGCGAGCGGGAGGTCCTCCTCTACTGGTGTCTGGATCCGGAAATATTCGGCACATGTATCGTGCACGATCCAAAAAATCTGACGGTCTTCATGGTGCCGTTGTTCGGCCCGCTTGAGAGCTATGACGACGCACGCTGTGCCGGTATGCTGGACAAGTTGTTCGGTCCCGATGTTCCCTACGAGCTCTTGTACAAGGGTGTCTGGAATATGTCGGCGCAGGTTGCCGAGCGCTATCGGGTGGGAAATGTATTTCTGCTTGGGGATGCCGCGCACCGTTTCCCGCCGACGGGAGGCCTCGGTCTCAATTCCGGCGTGTGCGATGCACACAATCTGGTTTGGAAGATTGCAGCCCGCCTGCAGGGTAGTGCCGCAGACGAGCTTCTCGACAGCTACGAGATCGAACGCAAGCCCGTTGCCCAACGAAATTGCGACAAGAGCTATTCCAACAATGACGGTCTTCAAAATATCCTGACGGCCATCGGTCTCGATCCTGCCAAGGGCTTGAACCAGCCAATCCACGAACTCCTTGAAGCCGCATCGGCTCCCGATGAAAAAGGAGAAGCGATCAGGGCGCGCGTCAACGAAGCCGTCGAGAATGAGCGCGATCATTTCGATGCGCCCGGTATGGAGGTGGGCTTCATTTATCACGGCGGCTGCGCGCTCTCCGCAGCATCAGGAGCAACGCCGGATAATGATGCGGGCTCCTTCGAGCCGCGCGCCTTGCCCGGCGCCCGTCTGCCGCATGTCGTACTGGAGGGGATGCCGGGTGTCGCGTCGACGCTCGATGTTATTGCCTATGACGCCTACACCCTGTTCACGGATGGCAGTGCTCCCGCCGTAACCCAGCCGACATTCGGTATGCCGACGAAGGTGTTAGACATTTCGAGCGAGTCTTTCGCTGCAAACAAGGCCCGGGTGGCGGAAGCGCTCGAGCTGAAAGCAGGCCAATGGATTCTGGTGCGTCCGGACGGCCATGTCGCGGCGCGAGGTTAGGTGGGTTGGCCGAAGACGTGGGGGCAAGCCCATACGGTCGGCGAAGAGTTCACGGAAAACCAGAAGGAGCTTCACAATGAGTGTGATGGTGAACCCGCTCGCACAGAGCGCTGTCGGCGCGATGCTGTCGGAATTTGCATACCGACTGGACAACGGACAGGCCGCCTCTCTCGTTGAGCTATGCACAGAGGATCTTGCCTTCGAATCGCATATGGGAAAGGCCGACCTGGAGGGGTTTCGCCGGCATATGACCGACCGACAGAGCGCGACCTATACGACGCGCCACTGCATTAACAATGTCAGGCTCGTTTCAGTGACGGAGGAAAAAATCGAGGCGACCGCCGTTATGACCGTCACCCGCCTAGAGCCGGATGAGAGTGGGAGCGTCAAGGAGATCGCAGCTGTCCTGGATTGGCGTTTGACCCTTGCCAAGGCCGGAGCGGACTACAGGTTCCAAAGCGTTTCTCTAAAGCCGTTCTCTGTCATCGAGTACAAGAAATGACGGATACTGCTTTCTTCCAGAGCGATGCCGGGATCGTCCGCTCATGCGGCGGCGAATACGATCTGGTTGCCCCCGGCCGCACACTCATCGCAGAGATAGAAGTGGAAGGCGAGTTGGAACGTCTGGCCGCCTTGTCGAAAGCTATCCCGCTGGAGCGGGACGACTTCGATATCGGTCTCCCGTTTCAGCCCGGTTTGTTCGTCCTTGTCGGGGTGAATTACGAGGAACATGCCAGAGAAGCCAAAATGGGAACACCGGGCGTGCTGATGTTCGCTCCGCTTGAAAAGGGGCTTCCGGCCACGACGCCCGGTACGACAGTGGCCTTGCCGTCGTCCGCCGCCGACCAGGTCGATTATGAGGGAGAAATCGGAATTGTTATGGGCCGCAAAACGCCGGCTGGTGGCATAGCTGTCACCGATGCGCCGGCCTATGTCGCGGGGCTGACAGGCGTCATCGACCTTTCCGCCAGAGACGTGCAGGCCGCCGCCCTGCGCGAAACGGGCGACAAGTCCACGCAATTGCTTCTCGCGTCGAAGAGCTTTCCGGGATTCAAGCCGCTCGGTCCGGGGATTCAATTCCTGACCGACGAAGAGTTGCGCAACCCGGACATCCGGCTTGAGACAAGGGTCAATGGCGAGTTGCGTCAGACTGCTACCGCCAGCGACATGCTGTTTTCAGTATGCGAATGCGTATCGAAGATTTCCGAGACGATCGAACTTCAACCCGGCGACGTCATATGCAGCGGCACGCCCGGGGGTGTGGGGTTTGTCTCAAACAGCTTCCTGTGTTCGGGCGACGAAGTATCCGTCACGGTTGGCGCTCTGCCGCCGCTCGAGATTTCAATCTCTTAGGGAGGAGACATGAATCAGCACTTGGAAGTCCCCAGGATTCCGGAGCGCAAGGCAGGTCGGATTTCGCCGGTTGAGATTGCCCATATCCCTTTGTTCCGGCCTTAAGCACCCCAACACTTTGTTGAGGACATGTGCGGCCGCCGATGAGGTGTCCCCGCCGGGGAATGACACTCCCGTGTGACGTCTCTCATTCGGCCAGCACCTTACATCAGCGCCTTACGGAAGATTTCGATCGCATTGTCGAAGAAATCCTCGAGCCGGGCCTTGAGGTCCGGTGAGAGGGCGATCAGCTTGGCACGCCCGTCGCTTGGATCCGGCAGTTCGACGAGGAGCCCCTTGGCAATGGCGTTGTCGAGATACTTCTTGGCCGTCTGCGGGCTGAGATGGCGCATGAGGAGCAGGGCTTCCTGTTTGCGCAAAGGGGCTTCCGCCGCCCAGAGGCCGGTATAGAGATCCGAGTAATTGATATCCAGGATGTCCTTGTCCTGCAGGAAGCGGACCCATGTGCCGTCCATGGCGTTCAGTGCCTGGACGAATTTGTGGCGGCGTTCATGACGTTCGGCTGAATTCGCAGATTTCTTCATATTTTTCCCTGCCGATATTTTCGTCTATATGCACATAAAACCAGCAATAAAAAAACAGGTAAAAATAGTTGTAATTTTAGAGATAGTTTCGTATCGTCCGGGCGTTGCCTTTCCCGTCATGAGGAGCCCGGTCATGTCATCACAGTCCACTTTCTGGCGTCACAGCGATGGCGCGATCCCGAATACGCTTGCCTTTTCCTATGTCGCCGTCGCGCATGTCTCCGGCATCGCGCTGCTGGCGCTCGCCAATCCGATCGCGTGGATCGCGGGCACGCTGCTTGTCGCCCATTCGCTGATCGTCGCGGCCTATCTGATCCATGATCTCGCTCACATGGCGATATTCAGGAGCCGCAAACTCACGGTCGTCGTCGCCGAAATGCTTTCATGGTTCTGCGGCGGGGCCTATGCGCCCATCAGCCGTATCGTGCGCATGCATATGCGCCATCATGTCGACAAGGCGGACCTGGCGCATTTCGATCCGCGCGTCTTTCTGAAGACGGCGCCGGGCTGGTTGCGCCGCCTCGTCTATGCGCTGGAGTGGTGCTACGTCCCGGCAGTCGAGCTCATCATGCATTATCAGGTGGTGGCACGGCCTTTCATCAAGAAGGAATTCGCCTCCGAGCGGCTTCGCGTGCTCTTCGTGGGGCTCACCCGCGGTGCGTTCTTCGTCTTCCTTTTCATGCTGAGCCCCTGGGCGCTGCTCGGTTACGCAGTCGCCTATATGATTTTCCTCACGGAGCTTTTCATCGCCGATGCCTATGCGCATGACTACGAGTTCTTCCTCGTCGACGATGCGAATGAGAAGGTCTCTCGTGAGGGGCGCGGTGGCGACGATTACGACCTGCACCACACTTACTCGAACCTCATTTCCGTGCGCTATCCCTGGCTCAACCTGCTCAATCTGAATTTCGGCTATCACTCGGTGCATCACGACGGCCCCACGATCCCCTGGTACAAGCTGCCGGAGGTGCATCGCCAGACCTATCCGGCGGACGCCCCGCAGGTGCTGCCCTATAGCGAGCTGTGGCGTTCGTTTCATGCCAACCGTACCAGGCGCATCGAAGCGTTCGACGCAGGCTCGATCGGCGAAGGCTCCCATCGCGCCGACGGCTTTCTGGGCGTGCATGGCGTCTCCTTCCTGACCGTCGTGTGAGAGGAAAGAGCGTGAGCGAGACCGCGATGGAATTCGCCGGCAAAACGGTACTCGTGACGGGCGCCGTCACGGGTATCGGCCGGGCGGCGGCGGAAGCCTTCCTTCGGGATGGCGCAACGGTCGGCGTCAATCATCTCGATCAATCGCCCCTGTTTGCCGAGATGGCGGACGCGTTGCGCGACGCGCCGGGAAAGCTCGTCGACTGCGAAGCCGATGTGCGCGATGCCCATGCCGTGCAGCACATGGTCGACAGATTGACGAAAGAGACCGGCAGGCTCGATGTGCTGGTCAACAATGCCGGCATTTCACAGGTGAAGCCCTTTCTTGACACCACCGAGGAAGACTGGGATGCGATCATCGATACCGATCTCAAATCCGTCTTTCTCTGCTGCCGGGCGGCGATCCCGCATATGCGGGCGCAAGGCGGAGCGATCGTCAACATCGCATCGGAACTTGCCTTGAGCGGTCGCGCGCATTTCGCGCCCTATACGGCGGCAAAGGGCGGCGTCATCAGCCTGACGCGCTCTCTGGCGCGCGAGTTCGCGCCGTCGATCAGGGTCAATGCCGTGGCGCCCGGCCCGACGCGCACGCCCCTGCTTGAAAAGGAAGCGCAAGCACCCGGCCATAAGGAGGATGCCGATGAGATCCCTCTTGGGCGCTATGCGGACCCTTGCGAGATTGCCGAAAGCATTCTCTTTCTGGCGTCGTCGCGCGCGAGCTATTACTGCGGCGATGTCATCAGTCCCAATGGCGGCGCGGTGATGCGCTGAAAGCGAGGTTTCGAATGTTCGACGCGGAATATGCCCATCGGCGGATCGACCTCATGTCCTGGACGGCCTATCGGGATCGCCTGAAGGACAATCCGATCATCTTCCTGCCGGTCGGCGCGCTCGAGCAGCATGGGCCGCATCTGCCCATGGGCTGCGATGCCATTCTCTCCGAGGCGATGGCGGCGCGCGTGGCCGATGCGCTGGACGGTCTGCAGCTTCCGGCCTTGCGCTATGGCTACAAGTCGCAGGCGCGCAGCGGCGGCGGACAGCTTTTTCCCGGCACGACCAGCCTCGACGGCGCAACGCTGACGGCGACGCTGCGCGATATTCTGCGCGAGCTGGCGCGGCATGGCGCGCGCCGTATTGTCGTCGTCAACGGCCATGTCGAGAACCAGTGGTTTCTGACGGAAGGGATCGATCTCGCCTTGCGAGACCTCGCGCCGATGCAAGGACAGATGAAGATCCTGCGCTGCGAATATTGGAATTACACGCCGCAGGACGTGCTGGAGAGCATGTTTGAGGGCGTTTTTCCGGGCGTCGATCTGGAGCATGCCGCGCTTCTCGAAACATCCATGATGCTCGCCTTGCAGCCGCAACTCGTGGATCTCGATGCAATTCCCGAGGATGCGCTGGGAGAGTTTCCCGGACATGACGTCTATCCGCAGGACGGCCGCGGCGTGCCGTTATCCGGCGTGCTGGCGCCTGCGCGCGCGGCCTCGGCCGAAAAGGGCAGGACCCTGATCGAGAGCACCGTGGCGGAAATGGTCGCCGCTATGCGCCGGGAATTTGCCGTTTAAGAGGCGTTAGCCGCGCGCCTCGAGCTCTTCGCAGTTCACGGCGCTATGGGCGCAGGCGCGATGAACGTCGAGGTCGAAGATCGGCCAGATCGCGCTGACATTGAGCACGTTCTCACAGACGGGAGTCCCGCCGGCATCGAGCACGGGCTGCAAACCGTTGCCGGTTCGCCGATAGAGAGGCCGCGACTCTTCCGCCGTGTAGCGAAGGGCGATAACGATTTCCTGCTGCCAGAGGGGCAGATCCGCGTCCCGCGACAAACGCGCGATCAGCTGTCTCAGTTCCGCGGACAGGACGATGGAGAGATGAGACGCAATACGCTCGCCACGGTCGTTGACGCCGCGTATCAAAAGAGTCTCGGGTATCTGATCGGACGGCGTCGCCGTCATGAGCCAAATGCGCATGCCAAACCTCCACAGTCAGCATGGGAGCAAGTGTGCACACGACATCTGGACGAACGCTTAAACGTCCGTTCATGTCCGGTTTACATTTCCGATAGGTTCAGGCGCCGTCCCTGCACAACCTCATCATGTTTCATTAGAACTCCCCGCCGGCCGCGTCCTCTTCGGACGCCACCCTCCAATTGATTGTTCTGCCCGGTTATGTAGCCTGAGGGAGTTCGACAAAAAACGAGAACAAAGCAAGGGGAGGACATGATGACTGAATGGGATGGAAAAGGCCTTGTATCGACGGCCTGGCTTGAGACGCATCTCGGCGATCCGGATTTGCGGATTTTCGATGCGACGGTGCATTTGCTGCCCGCGACGCCCGGCCCTTACAGGGTCGAGAGCGGTCGCGCCGACTATGAAAAGGCCCATATACCGGGTGCAGCCTTTCTCGATCTCGCGCACGACTTTTCCGATCACAAATCGTCGCTCGGTTTCACCATGCCGGCGGTCGAGGATTTCGCCGCGGCATGCGGCAAGGCAGGCATCGGTCCAAAAACGCGCGTCGTCGTCTATTCGGCGCAGAGCCCAATGTGGGCCACGCGCTTCTGGTGGATGCTGCGCGCCTGCGGTTTCGACAATGCCGCCGTTCTCGATGGCGGCTTCGGCAAATGGCAGGCGGAGGGGCGACCGAGCGAAGCGGGCACGCACTCATATTCGCCGGAGACGCTTTCTCTCACTGCGCAGCCGGGCGCCTGGGCCGACAAGGACGATGTGCTGGCGGCAATCGGCGACGGCGCGGTCTGCACCATCAATGCGCTTTCGCCGAGCCTCCATGACGGCACCTCGAAAACGAACTATGGCCGCAAGGGCCACATCAAGGGCAGCCGTAACGTGCCCTATGCGTCGCTCCTGAAGGAGGACGGCAGCTATCGCGATGACGAGGAATTGCGAAGCTTCTACGAGGCCGTCGGTGCGTTCGAAAAGCCGCGCGCCATCTGCTATTGCGGCGGCGGCATCTCGGCGACCATGAACGCGCTCGCCCTGACCCGGCTCGGCCATCCGTCGGTTGCCGTCTATGACGGCTCGATGTCGGAATGGACGCGCGATCCCGACTTGCCGATGGAGACAGGGGCCTAGACCGGATAACGCCCATATGCCGCTCCGGCGTCAGAGGGTGCCCGGACGATCTATCAATTTTTTGGTACGCCGCGATCTGACCGCCTTCCGAGACCGCTTCTAAGCTTCATTCCAATACGGCGAACATAAGCCGGGCCCGAAAGGGCGGAATGATAGGTGGAGGAACGGATCCCATGGATGCTCGGGAGGAGGGCGTTCGCGCCTGCAACAAAGAGGCGATCAAATCCTGTTTCGACAGCGAGAAGGGGCTTCTCGATCGTCGCATCTTTGTCGACCAGGATCTCTACGATCTTGAGATGAAGAATATTTTCGCGCGCGCATGGAACTTCATGTGCCACGAAAGCCAGATCCCGGAGATCGGCGACTATTTCATCAACTATATCGGCGAGGATCAGGTCATCATCGTCCGCGACAAGAGCGGCGAGGTGCAGGTCCTCCTGAACTCCTGCCGCCACCGCGGCAATGCGCTGTGCCGTGCCGAACAGGGAAACGCCAAATCCTTCGTCTGCAGCTATCACGGCTGGCACTTCGCGCTGGATGGCGAACTGATCGGCGTGCCGGGCATGTCGCCCTTCTACCGCAAGGATTTCGACAAGAGCCAGTGGGGCCTCGTCAAGGCCGCGCAGGTGGACAATTTCCACGGTTTCTATTTCGCGACCCTCGACCCCGATGCACCTTCATTGCCGGACTATCTCGGTGATGTGGGGCGCACCGGCCTTGCCATGATCGCCTCGCGCGGCGATGTGGAAGTCGTCGACGGCATTCAGAAAAACACCATCGACTGCAACTGGAAGGTCGCCGTCGACAATCTGTTCGACTGGTATCACGTCGCCTACAGCCATGCCTCTGCGGGCGAGGCGGGCGTGCTCGATCTGGCGGCCGTGACGCAGGCCAACGACCAGATGGTCATGCTCGGCGAATACGGACATGCGATCAGCGGTCCCGCGATCAAGCAGGAAATGCAGGACGAAATCGTCGGCATGTCCGACGACGAACGCAAGCAGTGGAACAAGGAAGAGGCTGCGCGTTCCAATGGCCGCGTGACGCGGGCGCTGCGCATGAAAGTGGCCGAGGAGATGATGGGACCGGCGGGTGTGCGCTCGATCGGGCATCCCAATATCTTCCCCAATCTCTGGATTGCCACGGGCGGCTCGCAGCTTTGCCTACGCCTGCCGCGCGGTCCTCAGATGACGGAGCTTTGGTGGTTCACTGTCCTGCCCAAGGATCAGACGCCGGAGGAGCGGCGCATGACGGTCCGCTTCAACTCGCATCTCTTCGGTCCGGCGGGCCTTCTCGAACAGGATGACGGCGAGAACTGGAGCCAGAGCACGCGCGCCGCGCGCGGCGTGGTTGGCGGCAGCTATCCGCACAATCTCACCATGGCGCTCGGCCATGACGAGGTGAAGGAAGATCCTTCCGGACAAAAATGGATCGAGACGCGCATCAACGAGCACGGCCAGCGCTGGACCTATCAGGCATGGGCGGACTGGATGGCGGCCGACAGCTGGGCGGACCTCAAGGCGAACCATACGCCCGTGCCGACAGGGAGGGTGTAATGGGATTGGCGGCCGAGAAAACCGTTAATGGCGGTGTGGCGGCATTGTCGCTCGATGAGCGCATGACGCTGCAATTCGAAATCGAACAGTTCCTCTATGATGAGGCGGCGCTTCTCGATGCGCGGCAATACCGAGAATGGCTCGATCTCCTGACCGACGACATTCTCTACTGGATGCCGATCCGGCGCACGGTGACGCTTGCCGACATTGACCGGGAGTTCACCAGGCGTGGCGCCATGGCCTATTTCGACGATGATCGGGAAGGGCTGGAGACGCGCGTCAAGAAGATGGAATCCGGCAGTTCGTGGTCGGAGGACCCGCCTTCACGCACGCGGCACATGATTACCAATGTGCGCGTCCTCGACGCCTCGGATGATGAATACACCGTCGAAGTGTTCTTCCATCTCTATCGCAGCCGCCTCGACACAGAGGTCAGTTCCTGGGTGGGGCGCCGGGTCGACGTTGTCCGTCGGACAGGGGAAGGGCTGAGGCTTGCCAAGCGAGACATCTATCTCGACCAGACACTCATCCGGGCAACGAATATGAGCACGCTTTTCTAGGCGGCTCATGCGGGGGAAGAAGAGGGAGGAGTATATGGCTGCGCTTGAAGGGCAGGCGGTTCTCATTACCGGCGGCGGATCGGGACTGGGCCGCGGCATCGTGGAGCGTTTCGTGGAGGAAGGTGCCCGCGTGGCGGTGTTCGACCGCGACGCGGCAAAGCTTGAAAGCATCACGGACGCCTGGCCGGACGAAACAATCACGGTAGAGGGCGATGTGCGCTCGGCTGCGGATATCGCCGCGGCGGTCGACAAGACGATTGAGCGCTTCGGTAAACTCGACTGCGCCATCGGCAATGCGGGCATCTGGGATTACTCGACCCCGCTGGACGAGATCGACGCCGCACAGCTCGATGACGCCTTCGATGAAGTTTTCGGCGTCAACGTCAAAGGCTATCTGCATCTGGCAAAGGCGTGTTTGCCCGCGCTGGTGCGTTCGCGCGGCTCTCTGGTCTTTACCGTCTCCAATGCCGGCTTCGATCCGGATGGCGGCGGCGCGCTCTACACGGCGTCGAAACATGCCGTGGTCGGATTGATCCGCCAGCTCGCTTTCGAGTTCGCACCTTCTGTGCGCGTAAACGGCGTTGCGCCGGGACCCATCGACACGGATTTGCGTGGCCCCGGCGCGCTGGGCCTGGCCGACACGGCGATCAGCAGTTTCGACCTGTCGGCCAAGGCCTCCCCGGTCATGCCGCTGGGGCTGGTGCCGACCCCGGCGCAATATGCCGGCGCCTATGTTTATTACGCCTCGCGCCGCGACAACATTCCGGCCACGGGCGGCGTTCTCGCCTGCGAAACGGGCATTGCCGTGCGCGGCATTTCCGGCGTGAACGGCGGGGCGGGACTTGCCAAGAAATATGAATCCAACGGGGAGGGAACCCGATGAGCATTGCATCGCTCGGCTATGTCGGCTTCGAAGTGAGCGACGCAGGCGCCTGGAAGATCTTCATGGAAGACTTTCTCGGCCTGATGCGCGGCGCGGAAGACAATGAGCAGGTGAGCTACCGGATGGATGAGCGCGCGGCGCGTGTTTTCCTGCTCCATGGCAATCGCGATGACGTCGCCCTTGTCGGGCTGGAAACCCCGACAGCGGCGAGCTTCGAGGCGCTCAAGGCATCGCTCGCCGCCAAGGGCGTCTCCTTTACGCAAGGCGACGAGGACCTCAAGGCGAAGCGGCATGTGGCGGACCTCATAAGGCTGAAGGATCCGGCAGGTCTCGACGTCGAGATCTACTATGGGCCGACCGAGTTGACCAATCGTCCCTTCAATTCGCCAGCGGGCGTTTCGTCCTTCTGCACTGGCGAGCAGGGCGCAGGGCATGTGGTGCTGGCGTCGGAGGATATCGACGCCGTGCGCGCCTTCTATGTCGATGCGCTGGGCTTTCGCCTGTCGGACACGATCGGTATGAAGCTCGCCCCGGATTTTTCGATCACGCTTGAGTTCTACCACTGCAACCCGCGCCATCACACGCTCGCGCTGGCGGGCATGCCTGCGCCCAAGCGGCTGCATCATTTCATGGTCGAAATGGCTTCGCTCGACGATGTCGGCTTTGCGTTGGATCGCATGGCGGCTTGCGGCATCCGGCAGCGGACGACGCTCGGTAAGCATACCAACGACCAGATGGTTTCCTTCTATGCCGAAACGCCGTCGGGATTCGAAGTGGAAGTCGGCTGTGCCGGCGTTCCGGTTCATGACGAAACCTGGCGCGTGACGCATCACGAAGCGGCCAGCATGTGGGGACATAAGCCGGTCGGCGCATGAGCGCCGGAGACGCACCAGTTCTTTCTTTATCTCAGCAAGTACAAACAGGGTTCCATGACCAAGATCACCGAAGAATCGACCAGCCGTTTCGTCACCGTCGATGGCGTGAAGATCCACTACAACGAGGCCGGTGAAGGCCCTGTGCTGGTGCTGATCCATGGCTCCGGGCCGGGTGCCTATGGTTGGTCCAACTATGCGCGCAACGTCGAAGCGCTGTCGAAGCACTTCCGCGTGCTCGTGCCGGATCTGCCCGGCTGGGGCAAGTCCGATGTGAAGCCGGCGGGCAGCCCCGTGCCGGAATGGTGGTCGACGAAGATCGGCCAGTTCCTCGATGAGCTAGGTATCGAGAAGGCCCATTTCGTCGGCAATTCTCTGGGCGGCATGGTCACCATGCGGCTGGCGATGGACCGGCCGGAAAAGGTCGACCGGATGATCCTGATGGGACCGGGCGGCGGCATTCCGCTCTTCAGCATGTTCCCGACGCCCGCCATCAAATCCATCTTCGGTTTCTATGAAGGCGACGGGCCGAGCTTTGAAAAGCTCAAGGCCTTTGCCGACCAGTTCACCTACGACCAGTCGGAAATCACCGACGAGCTGCTGCAGGGCCGCCTGGAAAAGGCGATGGAGCAGAAGTTTATCGACAACCCGCCCATGCGCCAGTCGCGCGACACCAAGGTCGAACCGGTATGGAACGATCCGCGCCTCGGAAAGCTGCCGCATGAAACCATGATCGTCTGGGGCCGCGAGGACCGTGTGATGCCGCTCGACATGGCCTTCACCTTTCTCAAGGTGATCCCGAAGGCACGCCTCTTCGTGCTGCCGCAATGCGGCCACTGGGCGCAGTGGGAACATGCCGACGAATTCAACCGCACCACCATCACCTTTCTTGAGGGCGGCAATGGATAAGGGTGTTTCGACCGGAACAGATTGCGAGGCGCTGGCGGAGGTACTTGCCACGGCGCGCAAGACCCGCCGCCCCATCGCACCGATCTCGAAAACGCATCCGGGCTTCACCGTGGAAGAGGCCTATGCGGTGCAGGAGGTGACGACCGAGCGGCGGCTCGCGGCGGGTGAACGGATCGTCGGGCACAAGATCGGCCTGACCTCCCCCGCCGTTCAGGCGCAGCTCGGCGTTTCCGAACCCGATTTCGGAATGTTGTTCGATGTAGACCGGGTGCCCGATGGCGGCGCCTTGTCCATGGACACGCTGATCCAGCCCAAGGTGGAAGCCGAGATCGCGTTCATCCTGAAAGACGATCTGGCCGACGGACCGGTGACGAATGAACGGGCGGCGGCGGCGATCGATTATGCGGTCGCAGCGATCGAGATCGTGGACAGCGCCATCGAGGACTGGAAGATCACCCTGCCCGACACGGTGGCCGACAATGCCTCCGCTGCAAAATTCCTGATCGGGACGGATCGTCTGCCGCTCGACAAGGTCGATCTGCATCTGGCGGGCATGGAACTTCTCCACAATGGCCGTCAGGCCTCGCTGGGCGTGGCGGCGGCCTGTCTCGGCAATCCGCTCAACGCCGTCGTTTGGCTCGCCAAGAAGATGATCGAGGTCGGCCGTCCGCTCGGCCGAGGCGATATCGTGCTCTCCGGCGCGCTCGGCCCGATGGTGACGGTCGCGGCGGGCGATGAAATCACCGTTCATGTGCAGGGCTTTAAGCCGCTGCATCTGTCTTTCGCGTGAGGGGGCGCAAGATGGCGGAAGAGAACACACCGCGCGTCAAAACGGCCATCATCGGATCGGGCAATATCGGCACGGATCTGATGATGAAGATCGTGACGCTCTCCTCCTCGCTCGAGCTGGCGGCGATGGCCGGGATCGATCCCGCATCGGACGGTCTGGCCCGTGCCGCATCGCTCGGCTTTGCCACCACGGCGGAAGGCGTGGAAGGGCTGGTGGCGCTGCCCGTCTTTAGTGAAATCGAGGTCGTATTCGATGCGACCTCCGCGGGCGCACACAAGCATCATGACGATGTGCTGCGGGCGCATGGCAAACGCATCATCGACCTGACGCCGGCGGCAATTGGTCCTTACGTGGTGCCGAGCGTCAATATCGATGCGCATATGCATGCGCCGAACATGAATATGGTCACATGCGGCGGTCAGGCGACCATCCCCGTCGTGGCGGCCATCGGGTCTGTGGCGCCAGTGCGCTATGGCGAGATCGTCGCTTCCATCGCGTCGAAATCGGCGGGACCGGGTACGCGTGCCAATATCGACGAATTCACCGAGACGACGTCCCGCGCCATCGAAACGGTCGGCGGGGCGCAGACCGGCAAGGCCATCATCATCCTCAATCCGGCCGAGCCGCCTCTTATCATGCGCGACACGGTGCACTGCCTGTGCGCCGATGCCGATCCGAAAGCGCTGGCAGCCGCCGTCGCCGCAAAGGTCGCCGAGGTGCAGGCTTACGTGCCTGGCTACAGGCTCAAGCAGGATGTGCAGATCGAGCGCATCGGGTCCAACAACCCGATCTATCTGCCCGAGACGGATGAGGAATTCACGGGCCTCAAGGTGAGTGTCTTCCTCGAAGTGGAAGGCGCCGGGCACTACCTGCCGCCTTATGCGGGCAATCTCGACATCATGACGTCGGCGGCCCTGCGCACGGCGGAACGCCTGGTCGAATTGCGGGAGCATGCGTGATGACGGAAAAGAAGCTCTACATTCAGGACGTCACGCTGCGCGACGGCATGCATGCCATCCGCCACCAATACGGGATCGACCATGTGCGCAAGATCGCCCGGGCGCTCGACAGGGCGGGCGTGGACGCCATCGAGATCGCGCATGGCGACGGGCTGTCGGGCTCAAGTTTGAATTACGGCTTCGGCCGTTGCACAGACTGGGCGTGGATCGAAGCGGTCTGCGATGAAGTCGAGAATGCGGTGGTGACGACGCTTCTCCTGCCGGGCATCGGCACGGTCGAAGATCTACGCAGGGCATATGAACTGGGTGTCCGCTCGGTGCGGGTCGCCACGCATTGCACGGAGGCGGACGTCTCCGCCCAGCACATCGCCTTCGCGCGGGAGCTGGGCATGGATGTGTCTGGCTTCCTGATGATGAGCCACATGTCCGAGCCAGCTGCACTGGCTTCTCAGGCGAAGCTGATGGAGTCTTATGGGGCGCATTGCGTTTATGTGACCGATAGCGGCGGCGCCATGACGATGGACGATGTGGCGGCATGCTTCCGCGCGTATGACGAGGTGCTGAAACCCGAAACGCAACGCGGCATTCATGCGCACCACAATCTGAGCCTTGGCGTGGCGAATTCCGTTGTTGCGGTGCAAAACGGTGCCCTGCGTGTGGATGCCTCGCTGGCGGGCATGGGTGCGGGCGCGGGCAATGCGCCGCTGGAAGTTTTCGTCGGCGTGGCGGACCGTTATGGCTGGCAGCATGGAACCGACCTTTTTGCACTGATGGATGCGGCGGAAGACCTCGTGCGGCCGCTGCAGGATCGCCCGGTGCAGGTGGACCGCGAGACGCTAAGTCTTGGTTGCGCTGGCGTTTATTCCAGCTTCCTGCGCCACGCGGAAGCGGCGTCGGAACGCTATGGTTTGGACGTTCGTGATATTCTGATGGAGACTGGTCGGAGGCGGATGGTCGGCGGCCAGGAAGACATGATCGTCGATATCGCACTCGATCTCGCCGCTCGAAAAGGTGGGACGGGAAAGGATGACCCGGCAGGGGACGAGAAACGGCCCATATAAACGGTCCATGTAAGATGACCAAGGCACAAGAGGATGGATCACCCGTCTATGACGACCTGGCGCCTCCGATCGCGGGAGTGACGCCGGAGGTCGATATGGGCGGTGTCTATTTCATGCGGGCGGCTCCCTCGCTGCCTTTCTGCCATGTGTTGCCCGCGGGCAATTTCTCCTACGGTCTCATGGTGCAGGCCGGTACGTTGCGCCTGCGCGTGGAATTTCCGTTCTCGGAGGAAATTATCCTGAGGCCCGGCGATGTGGTGGGTGTGAGCGGTCTTTCGCCTCATTTGCTGGACTCTCCGGACAGCGACGCCCGCGCCAAGCCGAGCTTTCTCGACTTGAGCGAGATGACGGCACTAGCCGACCCCGATGCACCCGTGCGCCTGATCGTCGGTGTCGCACCGCAGGAAACGATAGCGCTGTCGAATATGATCGTGGGCCCGATCTATGTGCCCTTCGACGCGGCAGCGGAACACAATCGGCGCATCTGGCATGCCCTGCAGTTGCTGGAAGACGAGGCAACCCTGCCGCGCACGGATTTCCACCATCCGCTGATCGTGCGCCGGATCGCCGAAATCGTGTCGCTCAACATGACGCGCAGCGTTCTGGCCCGGCGTGGTTCCCGGGAAAACCAGGGGATCGGTTTTGCGACGAGCAAGGCCGTGATGCGGGCCTTGCGAGCGTTCCTGAACGAGCCTTACGAGGCGTGGACGGTGGAGAAGCTCGCGGGCGAGGCCGGCATGTCGCGCACGCGCTTTGCAGAGGAGTTCCGCCAGCTCATCGGCCAGCCGCCCATCGAAACCATCTCGCGGATCCGCCTGATGATGATCGCGCGAAGGATGATGGCGACCGGATTGAGCGTCGAGGAAGCGGCGTTCGAAGCCGGTTACAGCTCGTCCGCCGCATTCGTCCGGTCGTTCCAGAAGCAGTTCGGTATGAGCCCTGCTCGATGGCGCAAGCGTCAGGCCGAGAAGGAAAACGGCTTCGTCTGACGGTCTCCGCGGCCCTAGTCGTCGAAGCCGACGAAAACCGCTGCCTCGTCCACGGATTTCCGGCGCGACACGACCGCGTTGGCGGGGAAGCTGTCGTCGGGATATCCCATCGCAACGCAGATCATGATGACCTGATCGTCCGGGATCCCCGCATGTTCGCGAACCACCGGCGACTGCATGATGCCCTGACTGTTGATGACGCAGCCAAGGCCGCGCGACCAGGCGGCGTTCACCAGAGCGTTGGTCACGGCGCCGCAATCGAACGGCGCGATGTCGCCGCCATGGATCGAGCGGTCATAGGTCACGACGATGGATACCGGCGCGTCGAACTGCCGGAAGCCGCGCAGAACCCAGTTCTGACGTGCTTCTTTGTCGTGGCGTTCGATGCCCATGGCGGCGAAGAGCTGTTTCGCGATCTCGATCTGGCGTTCCCTGTGCTCCCCTTCATAGGCACCATGGCTGCGAAACTCGCGGCTGTCGGGAACGCCTGCAAGATTGCGTTCGGTGTTGCCTTTGCGAATCCGGTCGAGCGGCTCGCCGGAGACGACGTAAAAGTTCCAGGGCTGCGTATTCAGGGAGGAGGGCGCCCGTATGGCGAGGCCGATGATGTCCTTGATGACGTCTTTTGAAACAGGATCGGGTTTGAAACCGCGTATGCTGCGCCGTCCCGTGACCACTTCGTCATATTGCATTTGGGTTCCTCACCGGTCATGGCGCTGCGAGGGGAGACCCTTGCAAACGCCATCGTTCGTTTGAATGTTTTGTCCGATCATATAGCCCGACGGCGCCCGGGGCGCTCAGTTCTTGCCAAGGGCCGCCTTCGATGCCGCCTCCACCTTGTCGCGGGGCATCAGCATCAGCGTTGAACTGGCTTTGGCCAGGACATTGCCGTCGGTGTCGACGAGGCGGCCTTCGAAAAAGCAGGTGCGTCGGCCCTTGCGTTCCACCCAGCCTTCGGCGATGACGCGGCCCGGGCGCGCGGGCGCAAAGAAGCTGATCTTGAGTTCCAGCGACATGGGGACGATGTCCGGCCCCACCATGCCGATACAGGCATGCGCCATGGCCGCGTCGATCCAGCCGGTCACGAACCCGCCCTGAACCACGCCGCCCGAATGGCACATATGCGGTCCCGCCTCATATTCGATACGGGCCCGCCCTTCCGGCGTCATTTCGATGATGCGGACGAAACCAAGGCTGTGTCCCAGCCCGTCCTCGGCGGACGACTCCAATGCAGACATTCTTGTTCTCCCGACCGCCTTTCTGAGAGGCGGTTCTTGTCGGTGGATTGCGGATGGACAGATATGTAGCCCATGAAGTGGTGATCTGGCGAGCCTGCCGTAGGGGCGGGCGAGGATGTCGCGGGGTCGATTGGCGCATGCCGCAAAACGCGCCATGTTTACGTCACGAGACGGTCCGCCTCGACGGCGCGATCCGTATGCCGCCGCGGTAAGAGGCAGGAAGTAAGGACAGAAAACGTCGCTCGCATCCGGCATGCCGCAATGGCGGTGTCACGCGGGTGACGGTCCGCCCGGCTTTGTAACCGGTTCCACCTTGAGCAGCGAACCGTCCACATCGACGATGGTTACCGAAAGTCCCGCGACGACATCGGGCCCCTCCGCCGACCAGACCGTATCGCCGACCTTTACCGAGCCTCGTCCGTTCACGATGTCGCGCGAGACGACGACGGTGCGCCCTACCAATGACCTCGCGCCCTGATTGAGCAGAGGCGCATCGGATGCGATGGGGTGGCGTTTGAACCAGAAAACCTGGAGCGCAACGCCTGCGATGGCGAGGACGGCAAATGCAAAAATCTGCATCGCCGCGCTCATGTCCGGAAAGACCAGCGTGACGGCGGCAAGTCCGATGGAAGCGACGCCGAACCAGATGATGAAGACACCCGGAACGATTGCTTCCGCCGCGACGAGAACGATGCCGATAGCAGCCCAGATCCAGTAATCCATATTGCACCCTCGCTTGGGAGGCGGCGCCGGGCCGCTCAGCTCGTTTTGTTTTCGTCGAAGAGTTGTTTGATGCTGCCGATGGAGCCGATCACATTGCTCGCTTCGAGCGGCATATAAATGACCTTAGCATTGGGCGAGGCGGCCATCTCCTTCACGGCATCGATATAGCGCTGGCCGAGGAAATAGTTGATGGCGGCCTTGTCGCCATTCTTGATCGCTTCGGAAACGACCTTTGTCGCCATGGCTTCGGCTTCGGCAAGGCGTTCCTTAGCCTCTGCTTCCCTCCGCGCAGCTTCGAGCATGCCTTCGGCATCCAGAATCTGGCCCTGCTTGCGGCCTTCCGCCTCGCGGATTTCGGCTTCCTTCTGACCTTCCGCGGTCAGAATGGCTGCGCGCTTCTCGCGTTCGGCCTTCATCTGGCTTGCCATCGCTTCGACCAGATCACGGTTCGGGTCGATCTTCTTGGCTTCGATGCGCTTGATCTTGACGCCCCACGGCTCGGTCGCCTGGTCGATGACCTCGAGCAGCGCGGCATTGATCCGCTCGCGCTCGCCCAGCAATTCGTCAAGCTGCATGCCGCCCATCACCGTACGCATATTCGTCATGCTGAGATTCACGATCGCATTGTCGAGGCCGAAAATCTCATAGGCCGCCTTGCGCGGGTCCATGATCTGGTAAAACACGACACCGTCGACCATCGCCATCGCATTGTCCTTGGTGATGATCTCCTGCTCGGGAATATCGAGCACGGTTTCCATCATCGACAATTTGTGACCGACACGGTCGAAAAACGGGATCAGCAGGTTGAGGCCGGGCTGCAGGGTCCTGGTGTATCGGCCGAAGCGCTCGACGGTCCACATATAGCCTTGCGGCACCACTTTGACGCCGGCGAAGATGACGGCGAGGCCAAGTATGACCACTGCCACCGCAAAAATCGTAAAGCCTGACATTCGTTCTTTCCTCCCGGATCAACGGCGATGGCGCACCCGCTCCTATGCGGACCGGGCAGCCGCTCGACGGCCATATTGACGGGAGAATGTGAACCGGTTGCGTCTCTGCCGCACGTTCGGCCGAAATGTGATTCTTTCCCCCTCAGGCTGAAATCTAGCACAAATCAAGAGCGCGAATTCGCAAATGGAGCGAAGCACTCGATTTGACGGCACGCGGTGGGCGCGTGTCGGCCATGATCCAAACGGAGCGGTGATTAGAAATATCGCCGAAGCTGGAGGTAGACCCGTGTGGGTTGCTCGACATAGGGCGCGCTGCTGCCGATGACGGGCAACCCGCCGAACGCCGTATTCGACGGGCCGAGGGGAAGCCGCACGCCGGCAATCAGGTTGAGATTGTCTTCAAGCGACCATGTGGCTTCGCCGAGCGCGTAGAAGCTGCCATCGTTGAGATTGGCGATCAGCGTCGGCGCGATCTCCAGAAGCGGCGTCCATTGCAGCGTGCCGCCGAGCGAAAGATAGTCGCGGCCCGTATTGAAAACCTGCCCGCGCAGCAGACGGTCGGTGAGCGGTGCCGGGAGACTGGCCAGCGAATAGCGACGCGCCTCCAGCCCGAAACCGTTTCGATAATATTCGGCGAAAATGGTGGCGTCGCGTCCGGTGAGCGTGAAGGCGTCGCTGATATTGGCAAGCCCCGAGACATAGGTCCGGTCGTCATCGACATAGGTCGGCACCAGTTCCGCGTTCCATGTGGCGCCGCTCAGCGCCCCGCTTACGCCAAGCGCGGCGACGGTATCGCCATGGTCTTGCGCGGCTAGAAAGCTGGTGCGCCATGGTCCGAGGCTGGTGTGAAACAGAAGCGCGAAGGAGCTGGCGTCGAGCGTCGGATCGTCGCCTCTGTGCGGCGGGCGGGGCACGGCGACGAATTGCAGGTCCGATCCATCGTCGAAGAGATATTGCGTATAGAGCATATCCGCGCCGGGCTTGTATTCCGTATCCGTCGCATCGGGCGAGAAGGGGTCGAAAAGATCCATCGGATGGAAAACGAGACCGGCCCCCCATGTCAGGGCCTGGCGGCCGGCACGGACGACGATATGCGCACCGGTATAGCCGACGGACAGGCGGTCGATACGCTGCGTGAGCGTGAAGTCGTTCCCGTCCATAGTGGTGTCCGTCAGGTCCCACAATGTCCGCGGCGGCGCTTTGGGAAACAGGGCGAGCGCCTTTTCCCGCGCGGCGAGCAGCGGCGTGTCGCCGGCATCGAAGCCGAGCTGATATTGGAAGACAAACCGCCACGGGCCCCGGCGCGGCTCCCACGTCACCCGAAGATTGCCCAATACGTCGTTTCGCTCGCGCTTGCCCAGCATCGACGAAACGCTTCGGTCGCTTTCACGCGCAAACACATCCTGCAATTCCAGCCGGCCATGCACCGGCGCGGCGCGTCCCGGCGCGGCATGCAGTGCGAGGAAAGCGGCTAACAGAATGCGCGTGAGATGTTTCATAGGTGTCAGACCGCCATTTCGGCCGACCGAAGCTCGTCCGAGGCGACACGGCCGTCTGCGATGACGATGTGACGGCGGGTACGCGAGATGACGCGGTCGTCATGCGTAGCCATCAGGAAGGTGACGCCATAACGCTCGTTGAGGTCGGACATCAGCGTGATGAGATCTTCCGCCGTCTTGGTGTCGAGATTGGCGGTGGGCTCGTCGGCCAGTACGATGGAAGGACGGCTCGCCAGTGCACGGGCGACGGCGACGCGCTGTTGCTGGCCGCCGGACAGACGCGACGGACGCCTGTTTTCCATGCCGTCGAGCCCGACCTGATGCAGCATCTCCTTTGCCCGTTCGCGCCGCTCCTTTGCCGGAACATCCATGAGCTGCAGCGTGAATTCGACATTCTCCACGGCGGAAAGAACGGGGATGAGATTATAGGCCTGGAAGACAAAGCCGATTTTGCGCAGGCGAAGGTCGGCGAGTTCTTCATTGTCGAGGGCGGTCAGGTCCTTGCCGTCAATGCTGATCGTTCCTTCCGTCGGACGGTCGAGCCCGCCGACGATATTGAGAAATGTCGTCTTGCCCGATCCGGACGGACCGGCCAGCGAGGCGAAGTCGCCCTTCTCGACGACGAGGTCGACGCCGCGCAGCGCCGGCACGTCGATCGAGCCCTGACGGTAATGCTTGGTAATGCCCTTGCATTCGACGATGGCGGTCATGGTCTTTCCCTCATTCCTAAAAACGTCCCATGGCTTCGACGGGACTCACCCGCGAGGCGCGGCGCGCGGGCCAGAGCGTGGCGACCACGCCAAGCGTCCAGACGATCAGGCTGTAAAGCGCGAAATCGCCCGCATCGACTTTCGGGTAAAGAATGTGCCCCGCGCCGACCAGTTCCGCGCCCCGCCCCAGAAAGCCGAGATCGATCCCGTTGGGAAAGGCCTGAACCGAAAGCACGGACACGACGATGCCCAGGCCCACCCCGACGCCGATCAGCATGGCGGATTCGAGCGTCACTTCCATCAGCACCAGGCGCGGCCGCATGCCAAGCGCCTGCAACAGACCGAATTCGCGGATGCGCTCGAAAACGGCCATGAGTTGCGTGTTGACGATGCCAATGGCCATCAGCGCGAACATGATCCAGAGCCACATCAAAATGAATTCGTTGAAAAAGGTGCTGACCGCATAGGAAAGCGGGGCCAGCGTCTTCCAGCTTTGAATGTCGAGCCCGGACGAAGACGCTTTCATCCGTGCGATGACATCGGCGATGTCGTGACTGTCCGGCGTCACGAAGGCGATCTCGGTGATGTCCGTGCCGATGCCGGTAAAGGCTTGCGCGGTTTTGAGGCCGGTAAAGGCGAACTGGTCTTCGGTCTGCTGGGGCGCGGCATAAAGGCCGATGACCTTGAAGGCGCGTTCGGCGAGTTTACCCTTCTCGTCCTGCGCCATCACCACCACGCGCTTGCCGACCCGTGTCTTGAGGCGGCGGGCAAGGTTTCGCCCCAGCACGATGCCCGTATCCGCTGGGCTATCGAGATAGCGTCCCTCGCGGATGCGGTCCGGCAGTACGGAAAGGCGGCGTTCCTGCGCAGGATCGGTGCCGACCAGCGTCATGGGTAGGGTCTTGTATTCGCTCTGCACGATGGCGGCGACGCGCAGACGCTTCGTATATGCCGCAACGGCGGAAGAGGAGAGGATGCTTTCAAGTTCGCCGTCCGGCTGCGTCATGCGATGAGCGACCGTGGGGTCGTCCAGATAGCCGGTGGCGTGGATCTGTCCTTCGCCGGTCATCAGCTTCAGCGTCGTATCGCGGCTGGAGACGGACCACGCCTTGAGCAGCACGGAGAAAGTGAGGATGGACCACAATCCGACACTGACGACGAGCACGGTGATGATCGTGCGGCGCGGATTGCGCCAGAGATTGCGCCATGCGAGGGGAAGGAGAAGGCGGAGCCGGTCCATCATGCCGACCTCATGGCGGTTACGGGTTCAAGGCGCTGCACGCGGGCATAGGGGATGAAGCCTGCAATCGCGACCGCGACCAGGATCGCGAGCGGGCCCGCCGTCGCGCTTAGCAGGGTCAGTTGCGGGTAAAGCGTGGAGGGCATGTTCCATTGGGAAAACAATGCTTCCGCGCCGGGAAAGGGGATGCCTTGCGTTGCCGTCCAGGCGGTGATCGCCGAGCCGGCGGCAATTGCGATGGCCGAGCCGGAGCCGGCGAGAAAGAGAAGCTCCAGCCAGACCATGCGCCCGATTTGACGCGGCTTCATGCCGATGGCCATTAGCATGCCGAACTCGCGCGTGCGTTCCAGTACCGACATCAGAAGCGTGTTGAGAATGATGAAGACGACGATGATGACCAGGCTCACATAGAGGAGCGCGGAAAAACTTCCATCGAGAAGGATCACATCGTGTAGCGCCGGCTCGAGCTGCGTCCAGTCGCGTGCCACGAGATCGTTCTTGCGCGCGATTTTCTCGAGCGAAGGGATGGCGGCGTTGATGGCGGAGAGATGCTCTCCGCTGACGGCGATCAGGTTGATGCTGCCGTTCATCGCGAAATCCTGCTGGAAGCGGGCAAGCGGCATTTCCACCACCTGCCGGTCGAGCGCCGGGGAGCCGGTGGAAAAGATGCCTGTGACTTTGAGGATGTCGGCGGCGATGGACCCGTCCTGCGCCGAGCCCAGCATGGTCACGCTGTCGCCGGGATCGAGCTTCAGATTGCGGGCAAGGCCTGCGCCGATCACCACCGCATTTTCATCGCCCGGCTGGAGATACCGGCCTCTGGTGATGGTGGAGGCGAGATTGGAAACCTTCACTTCGCGTGCCGGATCTATGCCGATGATCGCCGCGCCGTAGCTTTGCGGACCGTTTGACAGGATCGCATAGCTTGCCGCCCGCGGCGTCGCGGCGGTTACGTCCGGCAGGCTGACCAGATCGGCGATCAGCGGACCGCTATCGGAAATCGATTTGCGAATATCGGGATCGTCGGCATAGCCGGGGGGCTGCAATTGTGCGAAGCCGTCCATGAGCTTCAACACGCTTTCCTTCATCGTGCCGTAAGCGCCCTGCTGCAATGCCAGCAGGAACACGGTGATCGTGCCCGCAATGGCGATCGAACTCAGGCTCAACGCGGTGCGATGCGGCTGACGCCAGATATTCCGCCATGCAAGCCCGACAAGCATGTGATCAGTTCCTCGGATTTTGCAGGTTGGAAAGCGTGAAGAGATAGCCGGGCATGGATTGATTGAACGTCGCATCCTTTGTCTCGATGCGCGTCCATTTGCCCTCTTCGTCCTCCGGACGCATGGTCATCACGACCGGGTAGTTGCGGCCGCCGATCATGGAGACCTTCTCCGTTGTCATGACGCGCACGGGCTTCATGTCCTGGTCGAAATAGGTTTCGCCCAGCATGATGCCGTCTTCGCGCACCCTGACCGTGCGCTTGCCCCATACGACGGGGGCGCCGGGCTTGGGAATAGCGTCGATGGTGTAAACCGTATGCGGACCGTCGTTCGTGGAGCCCATCAGTTTGTGGGTGTATTCGGTCAGAAGGTCATTGGCTTTGGACAGGTCGTTATAGGAGAAATCCGACCCCATCCAGGATTGCGCCAGCATGGAGGCGGGCAGCTTGATGACCTGATTGAGCTTGGGGTTGAACACCCAGGTTTCGTCGCTCTTTTTGAGCGTGGCATTGCCTGCGTCCTTGGCGGGCGACGTGAAGCGCACCAATGCATCGTCGTCGCCCTGCGTCCATGTCTTCATTTCCATGCTCCGCTCCCAGTCGGGCCGGTGCACGGTCATGGTCATGTCGGCTTGCGAGCTGTCGGCGCGCCAATTGTCGAAGGCGGCGCGCAGAAGAGCATCGGGATTGGGGGCTGTTGTATCGGCGGACGCAAGCCCGGTCATGGCGGCGGTTGCGAGAAGGATGAGAGCTGCTTTCCGGATCATTGTGCTTTCCTCGTTTCGGTGCCGATGCCATCGAACAGGGAGCCGAGAAAGGAGCGGCACCAGGCCTGCGGGTCGAAGCTTCTGTCCAGCCAGTAATGGAGCGCGAGATTGTCCACCGCGCCGATCAGCATGCCGGCGGTTGCCTCGACGTCGATGCCGTCCCGGATCGCGCCTTCCGCCTGCGCCTCCTGAATGAGGCGGGCAAGTTCTGCGCGATAGGAGGTGTAGAGATCTTTCATCGCGCCGGAAAAGCGCGCGCGCGTTCCCGGTTTGGCGGCTGCTGCCCAGACTTCCAGCGAGACGGGATAGAGTTCCAGTTGGTCCAGCATGGCGCCGATGGAGGCGTCGGCGAAGGCCATGATGCGTTCGCGCGCACCTTGATATTCACCCATACGCGCCATGGCCGACGCCATGACGAGCTGTTGAAACCATTCGAAGACGCCGAAGAAGAGGTCTTCCTTGTTCTTGAAATAGTCGTAGAGCGAGCCCTTGCTGATCCCCGCGGCACCCGCGACAGCCTCCATGGAGGTGGCGGCATAACCCTCCCTGGCGAAACAGGCGGAAGCGGCTTCCAGAATTTTCTGACGCTTGGCGTCGCGATCGACGATACGGGCCATGGGTGCAACTCAATTATGACCGACTGGTCGGTCATTTATAATCCGGCGGCTTCTCATAGGCAAGTCCGGGTGCGATCGGGGTGCTGCGCCGGCCGCGTCCGATCAGGTAAAGGCGCTGTTAACCATGGTTCTCCTAGGCTGGCGATAGTCGAAACAGCTGCGATAGGCTGAAAATACGATGCATCATTTGCTTCGCCCGACGGCGGCTCGCCTACTCTCCGTCTTTTTCCTGTTCGCTGCCTCCCTGTCGGGTGTTTCGGCATCCGCGGCGATGGCGCAGCAAACTATGACGCCGCCGCAAGGCGCGGTGGAGAGCGATCCGGTAGCGGCCTCGCCGCTCTCGCCTCTGCCCAACGCCTCTCCCCGCCAGACCTTCTCGAGTTTCACCCGGCTCACCGACGATGTGGAAAAATCCCTCCTGGCGGCCATCGAACGGGCGGCGGAGAACGATGCCATTTTCGATACCGAGGAAGTCTCCGCCCTGAAGAAACAGGCACTGGCCGATCTGATAAAGGCGACCTCCACGCTCGACCTGTCATCCGTGGCGCCCGCCAGCCGCCGTTCGGTGGGGATCAGCTCGGTTCTCCTCCTCAAGGAAATTCTGGATCGCCTCCCCGAACCGGATCTGGCCGCTATCCCGGGCAGGGCAGAGGTGGCCGCAGGCAAGGCCGATCACGGTTGGGTTCTTCCCGGCACCGAAATAAGGATGGTCCGCGTCGAGGGAGCGGACGGCAGTCCCGATTATCTGTTCTCGGAAGACACGGTGCAGCGCCTGCCGACGTTTTACGCCCTTGTCCGCGACATGCCCGAGCGCTCCGGCGGAACGATGGACTTCTACCAGGATTTCGTTCTGGGGCCGGGCCTTTCCATGCCGGTGGAGTTCTATCGCTACGTGCTGGAGCTGCCGGACTGGATGCGGTCGAGTTTCCATGAGCAGGCGGTCTGGCAATGGATGGCCTTTGCATTCATGACCGTACTCCTCGCTCTTGCCGTGTTTGTGCTGTTGCGCTGGGAGGGGCGGCGCGTCCAGCCGGTCAATCCGGTTGTCCGTTCGCTGGAGCGTATGATCGCGCCTCTTCTGATCGCCGGCCTGCTGGAATTATATCTCTGGCTGAATGACGACTTCGTCAATCTGACGGGCGATTTCCTGGCCGCCCTGCAACTCGTCGTGCTGGCTCTTCAGGCGGTTGCCGTGGCCGTCGTCATCGTGCTCGGCTTCAATGCCGTGGCGGCGATGATCGTATCCATGCCGCGCGTGCGTAAGGAAAGTCTCGATGCCAGCCTCATCCGCCTCATATTGCGGGTGCTCGGCATTCTGGTTGCCAGCTATGTGATAGCGCTGGCCGTGGCGCGAATGGGCGTCCCGCTATACGGCATCATCGCAAGTCTGGGTGTCGGCGGTCTCGCGCTTGCGCTGGCCGTCCGCCCGACGCTGGAGAACTTTATCGGCGGTATCATTCTCTATGCGGACCGTCCGGTGAAAGTCGGCGATTTCTGTAAATTCGGCAGCATGGTCGGCACGGTGGAGGAGATCGGCCTGCGCTCCACCAAGGTGCGCGGGCTGGACCGCACGCTGGTGACGGTGCAGAACTCGGAGTTCTCTCAAATGTCGATCACGAACTATACGCGCCGCGATGCGAACCTGATCAATACGGAGCTCAGGCTCCGCTATGAAACCACGCGCGAACAGCTTTCCGACATCATCGACAAGGTCGCGGAGATGCTGCGCACCGACGAGCGCATCGATCCAGACACGGTTCGCGTCTGTCTGAAGGAATTGGGCGATTATTCCCTGGATCTGGAAGTTCGAGGGATGGTGCGCAGCGCGGATTGGGGCAACTTCCTGAAGATCCGGGAAGAGCTTCTCCTGCGCGTGATGGGGATTGTGTACGATAGCGGCTCCGACTTCGCATTTCCCTCTTACACAAGCTATCTGGGAACGGATAATTTTGCTGCCGCGGCGGATGCCGCCGGCGAGCCGGCCTGATCGGGGGCATGATGGAAGAGCCGGTTTCCGCGCAGGACGCCACGGTCGACGCCGCGCCCGTGGGCCCGCGCCGGATCGCGCTTCGGCGCGAATGGATGCTGGCCGTGGCTATCGCCACGAGCCTCGTTTTCCTCTTTTTCGGCTCCCGGCTCTTTCAGGGGCTTTCAAACGGGATATGGCTCGGGGTTCTCTTCGTCTGGATTTTCGCCGTCGTGCTCGGCGCGGCGGTCGGCGTCGTGCGTCATGCCGAAGCGCTGTCCGAAAAGCTGGGCGAACCCTATGGCACTTTGGTGCTGACGGTTTCCATCGCCCTGATCGAGGTCATGAGCATCACCGCGATCATGATGCATGGCGGCGAAAACCCGACGCTGGTGCGCGACACGCTGTTTTCGGTCGTCATGATCGTGATGGGAGGCATGGTCGGCCTGTCGCTGTTGCTCGGCGCGTTGCGGCATCACGAGCAGAGCTTCAACCTTCAAGGCGCCAATGCCTATCTGGGCGTCATCGTGCCATTGGCGGTCTTCAGCCTGATCCTTCCCGACTTCACCAAATCGACGGAGGGCGGAACCTATTCCCTCGGCCAGATGATCATGCTCGGTGTGATGGCCACCGGCCTTTACGGCATTTTCGTGCTGATCCAGACCGGACGCCACCGCGCCTATTTCTCCCTCTCCGACATTGGCGGGGAAGAGGCGCATGATGAGGTGGGGGAGACCGGCATCCTGCCGCATGCGCTCCTGATGCTCGCCTATATGGTGCCCGTCGTGTTTCTGGTCGAGCAGCTTGCCGTGCCGGTCGATTATGTGGTCGAAACGCTTCACGCCCCGGTGGCGATAGGCGGCGTCGTCATGGCGACGCTGGTGGCGACGCCCGAGGCGATCGGCGGGGTGAAGGCGGCGCTTCGCAATCAGCTTCAACGCGCGGTGAATATTTTCCTGGGGTCGGTGCTGGCCACGATCGGCCTGACCGTGCCGGCGATGCTGGCGGTGGCCTACTGGGCAGGCTTCGATCTGGTTCTAGGGCTGGAGCCGAGCGACACGATCATTCTCGTGCTCATGCTGGCGGCAAGCGTCATCACCTTTTCAAGCGGCCGCACGAACCTGCTTCAGGGCGCGGTGCACGTCCTGATTTTCATCGCCTTTCTCTTCCTGATCTTTCAGGGATAGAGGCGGGCCGGAGCCCGCCCGCCGTCACTCGCGCAGGATCACCGGCAAGTGGGTGATGCCCCGTATGAAGTTGGACCGCAGATATTTCGGGTCGCCCACGACATCCACTTTCTTGAAGCGCTTCATGATCTCTTCCCAGAGAATACGAAGCTGCATCTCGCCGAGCCGGTTGCCCACGCAGCGGTGAATGCCGAAGCCGAAGGAGAGGTGGTGGCGCGCGCCTTCGCGGTCGATCAGGAACTCGTTGGCGCGGGAAATCTTCTCCTCGTCCCGGTTGCCCGACACGTACCACATCGCGACCTTGTCGCCCTTCTTGATCGCCTTGCCGCGAATTTCTGTATCTTCGAGCGCCGTGCGGCACATATGTGCGACCGGGCTCTGCCAGCGGATGATCTCCGACACCATGTTCGGAATGATGTCCGGATTGTCGGTCAGTTTCTTGTACTCGTCCGGAAACTGATTGAGCGCGAGAACGCCGCCGGTGATGGAATTGCGCGTCGTGTCATTGCCGCCGACGATCAGCAGCAGCATGTTGCCGAGATATTCGTTGGGCGGCATGTTCTTCGTGGACTCGCCATGCACCAGCATGGAGATGAGGTCGGAGCCCGGCTCCTTGCGCGCCGCGCGTTCTTTCCACACCGCGTCGAAATATTCCCAGCAGGTCCACAGCTCCTTGAAGCCCTCTTCCGGCGTCTCGAAATATTCCGGATCGCCCAGCCTCTCCACCGTATCGGACCAGTGAATGAGCTTGTGCCGGTCTTCCTGCGGAACGTCGAACAGCGTGGCGAGCGTGCGTCCGGTCAGCTCCACCGAAACCTCGCGCACCCAGTTGAACTCCTCGTTGCGCGGCAGGTTGTCGAGAATATGGCCCGCGCGCTGGCGAATAAGCCCTTCCAGCGACGACAGGCTTTCGCTGGTGAACATGGGCTGCACGATCTTGCGCTGCTCGTCATGCTTGGGCGGGTCTTCCATGATGAACATGGGCAGATAGGTCAGCGGGTCGGGCTCGCCCTCGATGGGAAGGCCGCCGAGCCGGATACCGCCATTGCGGATGTCGGATGAAAAGATCTGGTGATGCGTGTCGACATACATGATGTCTTCATACTTGGTGATCGACCAGTATCGCCCGTAGGGCCCCTTCTCGGAGAGGTGCACCGGGTCTTCTTCCCGCAGCCGCTCGAAATAGGGCAGGGTCTTGTTGGCGGCGAAAAGATCGTCATGCGCCGGGTCGAGATCTTCCAGCGGTATGGAATAGGGGTCCTGGTTGACGTCGATTTTCCACCTGGCGGCCAGTTCCGCATTGGACTGGGAATAGTCGCGCGGTGCCGCCTCGCTGTTTTCCGACATGATCGCCTCCTCCTGCGGTCTGTCCAGTTATCTTACCGACGATTTCTCGTCTGCTACATCCTATGTGGGGCCTTTGGTGGCTCATTGCCATGCGGTTTCCTCCCTTGCCGCAGGGGCGGCCTGTCCCTGCGTGACCGGGCTTGGCCGAAAATCTCGCCGGCATCGCCGCGCACGGCCGCGTCAGTGTGCTTGACATAAAATGGGCGGGCGGCTTCCATCCCGGCCATCGCAATTCACAAGGCGCATATCCCGGCGCTTTTTCGACATTCAGGAAATCTCATGACGACCGCAGCCCGTCTCGCCGAACCCCTCGCCTTCGCCCGGGGCCCTGAAATGAAGAACCGCTTCATGCTGGCGCCGCTCACGAACCAGCAGAGCCATGCGGACGGCAAGCTCTCCGATGATGAATATCGCTGGCTGACCATGCGGGCGGAGGGCGATTTCGGGCTCACCATGACATGCGCCGCGCATGTGCAGGCGCAAGGACAGGGCTTTGCGGGCCAGCTCGGCGTTTTCGGCGACGAGCATCTGGAAGGGCTGACCCGGCTGGCGCAGAAGATCGGATCCTGCGGCTCGGTTTCCTCCGTCCAGCTTCATCATGCGGGCATTCGCGCCGTCAAGGGCATCGTCACGGATATCGTCGGTCCGTCCGAGGACGCCGATACCGGCGCCCGTGCCATGACGACGGCCGAAGTGAAGGCAGCGCGCGATGCGTTCGTTCAGGCAGCGCAGCGCGCCGAGAAGGCGGGCTTCGACGGTGTGGAAGTGCATGGCGCGCATGGCTACCTGCTCGCGCAGTTCCTCTCTCCGGAACTCAACCGTCGCGACGACGAATATGGCGGCTCGCTGGAAAACCGGGCGCGCCTCATCATGGAAGTGATCGACGGTATCCGCGCCGCCTGCCGTCCCGACTTCCAGGTCGGATTGCGGCTGTCTCCCGAACGCTTCGGCCTGAAGCTTGCGGAAGTGCGCGAAGTGGCGGCGGAAATCCTGCGGCAGGAAAAGATCGACTATCTCGACATGTCGCTTTGGGATGTCTTCAAGGAGCCCGTCGAGGAGGAGTTCCAGGGTCGTTCGCTCCTGAGCTATTTCGCCGAGCTGCCGCGCGGATCCGTCCGGCTGGGCGCGGCGGGCAAGATCATGAGCGCGGTGGATGCCGCTCAGGTGATCGAGAACGGATGCGACTTCGTCGTGATCGGCCGGGCCGCGATTCTGCGACACGACTTCCCGCGGCGTGTGCTGGCGGACCCTTCTTATGTGTCGCCGGCGCTGCCGGTGACCGCCCAGCACCTGCGCGACGAAGGGCTGGGTGAGGCCTTCGTGACTTATATGAGCGGCTGGAAGGGCTTCGTGGCGGAAGAGAGCGCCTGATTTCCTCCGCCGCCTCCGCTTTCACTTCGGCCGGCTGCCCGGTTGATGTGCATGCACAGGAAATGAGCGATCTGCGGCGCAACCCGCTTGTGTGCTGTGCAACATAAGGGGTCGAAACTCGCCGAAATTCCCGTTTGAGGGCCAAAACGCCCGGCATTCTCCCGTTCTCCTCCGTGGCACGGGGCTTGCTCGTAGTATTACGCATTTTGCATTTCGTAATACTGCTCAACCTCGGGAGTTAATGTGATGGGTCTCAAGAGAAGTCTTGGATTGGCGTTGGGCCTGGCCATGTCGGCAATCATGCTGGCCGCGCCCGCCCGCGCCGAAGCCCCGCTTAAAATCGGTTACAGCGACTGGCCCGGCTGGGTGGCCTGGCAGGTCGCCATCGACAAGGGCTGGCTCAAGGAAGCCGGTGTCGACGCGGATTTCCAGTGGTTCGATTATGTGGCGTCCATGGATGCCTTTGCCGCCGGCAAGCTCGACGGCGTCAGCGTGACCAATGGCGATGCGCTCGTCATGGGCGGCAGCGGCACCAAGAGCGTCATGATCCTGGTGAACGACTATTCCAACGGCAATGACATGATCATCGCCAAGCCGGGCATCAAAAGCCTCAAGGAACTGAAGGGCAAGAAGATCGGCGTCGAGATGGGCTTCGTGGACCATCTTCTGCTGCTGAACGGTCTTGAGAAGAACGGCATGGCGGAATCCGATGTCAGCCTGGTCAATGTCGCCACCAACAACACGCCTCAGGTGCTTGCCTCCGGCGATGTCGACGCGATCGGCGCCTGGCAGCCGAGCTCCGGCACGGCGATGAAGCTCGTTCCGGGATCGCGTCCCGTCTACACCTCGGCGGATGAGCCCGGCCTCATCTACGACACGCTGACCGTGACGCCGACGAGCCTGGCCAACCGCCGCGACGACTATGTGAAGCTCATCAAGGTCTGGGACAAGGTCGTCAAATACATCAACGATCCCGAAACCCAGCCCGACGCGCTGAAGATCATGTCTGCCCGCGTGGGTCTGACGCCGGCGCAGTACAAGCCGCTTCTGAACGGCACGAAGCTCCTCACGCTCGAGGAAAGCTCCAAGGTGCTCAAGAAGGCGGATGGGTTTTCCTCCCTCTACGGATCGTCGAAGATCTCCGATGACTTCAACGTGAAGTACAAGGTCTATGCCGATCCCCAGGACGTCGACAGCTATATCGATCCGTCCCTCGAGGCGGACGCCCTTAAGTAAGTCGCGTATTGAGTTGTGAGTAACGAGTAGCGCCCGGGGGTACCATGAGTCGGACAAACTGGTTCTCGGTTCAGACGGAACTGTCGCCTAAAGCAAAGACCGTTCTCGGCATTCTTTCCTTTGTATTGCCGATCCTCGTCTGGAGCATCGTGAGCTATGTGCCCGTCGTGTGGCACCCCCTGGTGCAGATCACCGATCCCGGCAGCGTCTCCTATCTGCAGGTCGACATGCGCATGCCGCGCGGGCCCTTCGAGGACGTCGTCAAGGAGGCGGAAGCCGAAGGACAGGCGCCGCCGCAGGGCTTTCCGGCCAACCCGGTCTATCTGCCCGCGCCGCATGAAGTGGCTTCCGCGCTTTATACCGCCTTCGTTACGCCGCCGCCGTCGAGGGATATGCCTTGGCTGCATGAAAGCCTGTGGCATTCGATCCAGGTGATCTTCTGGGGCTTCTTCCTCTCCTCGGCCATCGGTGTGCCGCTGGGCGTGCTCTGCGGGGCCTATGCGCCCATATCGCGCCTCACCGAACCCTTTGTAGAATTCTTCCGCTATCTTCCCGCGCCCGCCTTCGGTGCGCTCGCCGTCGCCATTCTGGGTATCTATGACGGGCCGAAGATCGCGATCATCTTTATCGGCACCTTCTTCCAGCAGGTGCTCATCATCGCCAATACGACGCGCAAGCTCGACGGGGCGCTGACCGAAGCCGCCCTGACGCTGGGCGCGGGCAATCTCCAGCTTCTGACGCGCGTCGTGGTACCGGGCGTATTGCCCGATCTCTATCGCGACCTGCGCATCCTGCTGGGCTGGGCGTGGACCTATCTGATCGTGGCCGAGCTGATCGGCACGACCAGCGGTATCACCTGGTTCATCACGCAACAGGCGCGCTACCAGCATTTCGAAAATGTGTACGCCGCCATCATCATCATCGGCATCATCGGTCTCGGGACCGATCTCGTTCTGGGGATGCTGGCGAAACGCTTCTTCCCCTGGGACCGCAACGGAAAATAGAGCGAGGCAACCATGAACGCGGAAAAGACACTGCCGTCCTATCTCGAACAGTCCGACGCGGTACGCGAGCGCTTCGAGCGGCTGAAGGCCCGTCCGAAAATTCTGGAAGTGAAGGGGCTCGACAAGGTTTTCGAAACGCCCAAGGGCCAGACGGTCGCGCTGAAGGACATTCACTTCGAAACGCACCGCCGTGAATTTCTCTGCGTGGTCGGTCCGTCGGGCTGCGGCAAGTCCACACTCATCCGCATTCTGGCCGGGCTCGATGCGCAGACCGGCGGCGACGTGCTGCTGGAGGGAAAGCCGGTGAAGGGTCCGGGCAAGGATCGCGGCATGGTGTTTCAGGGCTACACGCTCTTTCCCTGGCTGAGCGTGAAGCGCAACGTCATGTTCGGCCTCACGGTGAACGGCATGGGGTTTCAGGAAGCCGAACGCCAGGCGTTGCAATGGCTGGCGCTTATCGGTCTGGAAAAATTCGCCGACGCCTATCCGCATCAATTGTCGGGTGGCATGAAGCAGCGCGTTGCGATTGCGCGCGCGCTCGCCAACCAGCCGCGCATTCTGCTGATGGACGAACCCTTCGGCGCGCTGGACGCGCAGACCCGCGCCCGGATGCAGGCGCACCTGCTGGAGATCTGGCGCAAGATCGACATCACCATCGTCTTCATCACCCATGACCTCGACGAGGCGATCTATCTCGCCGACCGCGTGCTGGTGCTGAAGGCGCATCCGGGCGAGGTGCAGGAGCTGATCGAAGTGCCCGTCCCTCACCCCCGCAAGATGGAACAGTTCATCTCCGACGAATTCCTCGCCACCAAGGCGCGTCTGGAAGAATTGATCTACGCGCATGAAGAGAAAGAAGAGGGGGCGGACGAGGATGAGTCTGACTATCCCGACATGCCCCGTCTCGTCGAAGTCGGCGACAGTGTGGATTGAGCGTCATGCGATGGTCTGCACGGATTGAACGGAAAGCGGCCTCACCCCCAAACCTGTTTTAGGTAGGGTGGCTGACGAAGTAAGGCGACACAAGAGAAAGAATTTCATGTGCTGGGGCGAAAGAGCCCGGCGCAAAGCGGGAACGCATGACCTGTCGCGATAGAGAAAGGCACGGCAATGATGACGGACGAAGAGATCACAACGATCCAGAAGGACCTGCGCGCAAAGGGCGTTAAATACTGCATTGGCGCCTATGTGGACATTCACGGCGTGCCGAAAGGCAAGGTGGTGCCGATCGACCATCTGCATCACATGGCGCATGGTTCCGAGCGCTATACGGGCTACGCGCTGGACGGTCTCGGTCAGGCGCCGAATGATGACGAGATCACCTCGATCCCGGATCTTACGCATATCGTGCAGCTTCCCTGGGAACCCTCGGTCGCCTGGATGCCCGCCGATAACGGCTTTCAGGGCAAACCCTATCCGCTGAATACCCGCGTCGCGCTGAAGAACATGCTGGCGCAGGCAGCCGAAATGGGCTTCGGCTTCAATCTCGGCATCGAATGCGAAATCTTCGTCCTCGAACAAAATGAGGACGGCTCGCTCTCCGTGCCGAACCCGAACGACAAGCTGACCAAGCCCTGCTACAGCGTCGAGGGCTTCATGGACCAGTTCAACTGGCTCGACAAGGTCGCGACCTGCATCAACGACCTGGGCTGGGATCTCTATTCCTTCGACCATGAAGACGCGAACGGCCAGTACGAGTTCGACTTTGCCTATGCGGACGCGCTCACCATGTGCGACCGGCTGGTCTTCTTCCGCTACATGGCAAAGGAGTTCGCCAAGCAGGAAGGCCTGCTTGCGACCATGATGCCCAAGCCCTTTGCCGACAAGACGGGCAATGGCGCGCATTTCAACATGTCGCTCTACGATCTGAAGACCGGCGGCAATGTCTTTGCCTGCGATCCGAAAGACGATCCGCGCGGGCTGGGCCTCACCGAAACCGGCTATCAGTTCATCGGCGGCATCCTGAAACACGGGCCCGCGCTCTGCGCCGCCTTCGCGCCGACGGTCAACAGCTACAAGCGCCTCGTGCGTCAGGGGGCGATGAGCTATTTCACCTGGGCACCCGTTTTCAACTCATACGGCTCCAACAACCGCACGAATTCCGTGCGCGTGCCGTCGGGCGGCGGGCGCTGCGAGTCGCGCAATGCCGACGGTGCCGTGAACCCTTACCTTGCCGCCACGCTGGCGCTTGCCGCCGGTCTTGAAGGCATTCGCGAAGGGATCGACCCGGGTGATCCGAACGAGGATAATCTCTACACGATTTCCGAATCGGAGCGTGCGGCGCGCGGCATCCAGTTCCTGCCGCAGAACCTGCAGGAGGCGGTCGCCTGTTTCCAGGCCGACCCGATCACCGAAACGGCGCTGGGAAGTGGGCTTCGCGACGAGTTCGTGAAGTACAAAACCGAAGAATGGCAGGCCTACCATCTCTCGGTCAGCGAGTGGGAAGTGGAACGCTACAGCCATCTTTTCTGAAGGATAAAAAATGTCCGGGAACGGCATAGGCGACGCCCCAAACAATGCAAATGGTGCGCGGACCATCGACAGCAGGCCCGTAAGCCGCATCAGCATTTCCCTGCCGGAGGAATTGCTGACCGAACTCGACCAGATGGTGGAGGACCGGGGGTTTCAGAGCCGGTCCCAGGCGATCAACGACATGCTCCACCAGTTTCTGGTGGAGCATAAGCGCGAGCGCGGCGACGAGGTGATGGTCGGCATCATCACCATCTACTATGACAACACGGCCAATGGGCTTCAGAAGCAGCTCGCCGACCTGCAGTACCGCTATATCGACGAATGCATCAGCTCTCTCCATGTCCATCTGGCGCATAACCAGACCATGGAAGTCGTGCTGGTACAGGGCCCGGCGCGAAAGCTCCAGGCGATCGCCGATGAGATGGTCACCAAGCGCGGCGTCATCGCCGGCAAGATACAGCTCATGGCCGCGGTCATTCCGCCGCTTCATCCCTTCAGTGGCGACTGATTGGAAATGAAAACGGCAGACTGGTGAAACTTTAGGCAAAAGGACAGATATTGAGCGTCCTCGGGCGCTAAAAAACCCGGCAAGCCAGGGTTTATGCCCCTTTATCCATGGCACGGGGTTTGCGACACTGAAGACAGGCAGTGGCTAGGGTTCCGGCCGCAAATCGGTTTTACGACCGATGCGGTGTCTGGTCCGAGAGCTACACCCTGACCGGTCAACAGCGGTCAGGTACACGGCGGGACAAAAGCCCGGGAGACGGATGCGATGCGAGGATTGGCATTGCAGGCCGCCGTGTATCGCCGATCCTCCAGACTTCATGCGGCGGCACCATCGCCGGCAGGACGACCTGCCCGCGACCTCTTCCGGCCTTGCCGGATTTTTGCCCGGACGGCCGGGCGCCGGTTCACATACCGGCATGGTGTAAGGAGATGGAGAGATGGCACAAAGTGCTGACGACGCCCGCGCCGAAGAAAAGGCGCGCTACGACGCGCTCTTCGCGCAGGGGCGCGCAAAACGCCGAGACATCAGCGAAGCGCCGGGCAATCCCCGCGACATTCCCGAAAAGGACGTTCTCTGGCAGGAAACGCTGCCCGGCAGCTGGGGCTGGTCGCGCCGCATCCCGCGTGGTGAGACCCTGCGCATTTCGGCGACCGGGCCGACCGCCGGCGTCTCCGTGCTGCTTTATAACGCCGCCGACCCGACCGAACGCTTCAACGCGGGCGACACGGTGAAGATCCAGTGGAGCGCGGCGCTGCAGCGCGGCCGCGTGCTCTTTTCCGATATGGGCCGCGTGCTGGCCTCGATCACCGACGACACTTTCGGCCGCAACGATGCATTGGCGGGCGGGTCTACGCCCCTCAGCAACGAGAAGAAATACGGCGACGCCACGCTGCGTTCCACGCGCGGCAATTTCATCCTGCTGGCCGCCAAGCACGGGTTGAGCAAGGCCGATGTTCCGCCCTGCCTGACGCTGTTCGCGCCCGTCGCCGTCGATCCGGAAGGCCGCTTCGTCTGGGAAGGCGACGGTGCATCGAAAGGAGACTATGTGGATCTGCGCGCGGAGATGGACCTTCTGGTGTTCGTTTCCAACTGCCCGCATCCGCTGGCGTCCGGCGAATACGATCCTCAGCCTGTCGACCTCACGGTCTGGCAATCCCCGCCGCCCGCCGCGGACGATTTCTGCCGCACGGCGACCGAGGAAGCCATTCGCGGTTTCGAAAACACAGACCCCCTGTTCCGTTGAGGCGAGGATAATCCCATGCAAAACATTGAACGCGATCCCGCCGAGGCGATCTACGACTTCACCGTTCCCGCCACACGGCCCTGGTCCTACATGCTGCCCAAGGGGCAGGTGCTGCGCATCGTCGACCTTGAAGGCCAGCAGGCCGTCGACACGCTCTTCTACAATGCGCATGACACGGAAGAGCGCTACAGCGCGCAGGACACCGCCCGCATGCAGGGCTCTCCCTATGTCACGGCAGGCACCGAAATCTATTCGAGCGAAGGCAATCTGATGGCCACCATGCTGGCCGACACGGCGGGCGGCCACGACACCTCCGCCGGCGCCTGCAGCGCAGAGTCGAACACGGTGCGTTTCGGCCATGACAAGAAATACATGCATAGCTGCCGCGACAATTTCGTCATGGAACTGTCGAAGCACGGCATGACGAAGCGCGATCTTGTCAGCAACATCAATTTCTTCATGAACGTGCCGGTGGAGCCGGACGGAACGCTCGCCATTGTCGATGGCGTGTCGAAGCCCGGCGACTATGTGGAGCTGCGCGCGGAGATGGACATTCTCGTCTTCATCTCCAACTGCCCGCAGGTGAACAACCCCTGCAACGGCTTCAAGCCGACGCCCGTGCGTACGCTGGTATGGAAGGCCTGATCCTTCCAAGCCCGGTAGAGTGAGGCCTGACGGAGACGTTCATGTTCAAGAAAGTACTGATCGCCAATCGCGGCGAAATCGCCTGTCGTGTCATCCGCACATTGAAGCGGATGGGCGTGGGCTCCGTGGCGATCTATTCCGACGCCGACCGCTTCGCCCCCCATGTGCAGCTTGCCGATGAGGCGGTGCGTGTGGGGCCGGCGCCGGTTTCGGAAAGCTATCTCGATGTCGAGGCGATCCTCGAAGCCATTCGCCAAACGGGCGCGGAAGCCGTCCATCCCGGCTATGGTTTCCTGAGCGAAAACCCCGACTTCGTGGAGCGTCTCTACAAGGAAGGCGTCGCCTTTATCGGGCCTCACCCGGAACATATGCGTGCCTTTGCGCTGAAGCATACGGCACGCGATCTGAGCGAGGAGAGCGGTGTGCCTTTGCTGCCGGGCTCCCCGCTCGTGCACGACCTCGACGAGGCCCGCGCCCATGCCGCCCGCATCGGCTATCCCGTCATGCTGAAAAGCACGGCGGGGGGCGGCGGCATCGGGCTCCAGCTTTGCAACTCCGAAGAAGATCTGCCGCGTCTGTATGAAACGGTAAAGCGGCTGGCGCAGGCGAATTTCTCCGATGCGGGCCTCTTCGTGGAGAAATTCGTGGCGCAGGCGCGTCACATCGAGGTGCAGATTTTCGGCGACGGCAAGGGCAAGGTCATCGCGCTGGGCGAACGCGACTGCTCTGCGCAGCGCCGCAACCAGAAAGTGCTGGAAGAAACGCCTGCGCCGAACCTGACGGATGCGATGCGAAAGGAATTGCACGAGGCGGCGGTTCGCCTCGGCGAAAGTGTCGGCTATGCGAGCGCCGGAACGGTCGAGTTCATTTTCGACGCGGCCGAGCACCGCTTCTATTTCCTGGAAGTGAATACCCGCCTTCAGGTGGAACATCCGGTGACGGAGGAAGTGACGGGCCTCGACCTCGTGGAGCTGATGGTCCGGCAGGCGGCGGGCGATCTCGACGATCTGGACAATTATACTCGTACGCCGCAAGGCCACTCGATCGAGGTGCGCCTCTATGCCGAAGATCCGGGCAAGAATTTTCAGCCCTCTTCGGGCCTGCTGACCGAAGTGAGCTTCCCGCAAGACATTCGCGTCGACGGCTGGATTGCGACCGGCACCGAGGTGTCTCCTTTCTACGACCCGATGCTCGCCAAGATCATCGTCAAGGGCGCAACGCGCGAAGAGGCCGCGGCGAAACTCGCCGAGGCGCTGGATGCCTCTTCGGTCTATGGCATCGAAACCAATCTCGACTATCTGCGCCAGATCGCGCGGGGCCAAACCTTTCTGAATGGGGAGATGTTGACCTCCACGCTGGCGGGCTTTGCGGGCAAGAGCGCGGCCATCGATGTCGTCTCGCCGGGCGCGCTTTCCAGCATTCAGGACTATCCGGGCCGCATCGGCTATTGGGATGTCGGTGTGCCGCCGTCGGGGCCCATGGACCCGCTCTCCCATCGTCTGGCGAACCGGCTGGTCGGCAATGCGGAAGACGCCCCCGCGCTCGAAATGACGCTGATGGGGCCGACGCTCGCCTTCCGCAACGATGCGGTGATCGCGCTGACCGGCGCGGATATGGACGCAAAGCTCGATGGCGAGCCGGTGCCGTTCTGGCAGGCGGTGGAAGTGAAGCGCGGCCAGACGCTCACCCTCGCTCAGGTAAAGGGGGCGGGGCAACGCGGCTATCTGGCGATCCGCAACGGTTTCGACGTGCCGGAATATCTCGGCTCGCGGTCTGCCTTCACCTTGGGCCAGTTCGGCGGCCACGCGCCCGGCGCGCTGAAAACCGGCGACGTGCTGCGCATCCGCCGCGAGGGCGCCGTCACGGCTGCCGCCACCGAACCGCTGCCGGAAGCGGATCGCCCGGCTCTCGCGACCGAATGGGAAATCGCCGCGCTATACGGCCCGCATGGCGCGCCGGACTTTTTCCTTGATGAGGATATCGAGACGCTGTTCTCGACCGCCTATGAGGTGCACTACAATTCTGCGCGCACGGGCGTCCGCCTGATCGGCCCGAAGCCGAAATGGGCGCGCAAGGATGGCGGTGAGGCGGGGCTGCACCCCTCCAACATTCACGACAACGCCTATGCGGTCGGCACGATCGACTTCACCGGCGACATGCCCATCATTCTGGGGCCGGACGGGCCGAGCCTTGGCGGTTTCGTCTGCCCGGCAACGCTCGCCAAGGCCGAACTCTGGAAGCTCGGTCAGTTGAAGCCGGGCGACAAGGTGCGCTTCCGTCGCATCGGCGATGAAGAGGCGCAAAGCCTGCGCGAGACGGAGGAGGAATGGGTGGCGAACCTCGTCCGCCCGCGCGCAAACGCCCCGGCGGTCTTCCCCTCCGGCACGGTAGAAAAAGCTGTTCTGGGCCGCATCACCGACCTCGAAACGGAAGTCACCTATCGCCGAGCGGGCGACGATTACCTGCTGATCGAATACGGGCCCATCGTGCTCGACTTCGCGCTGCGCTTCCGCGCGCATGCGATGATGGTCACCCTGCAGGAGAAGAAGCTCCCCGGCATTATCGAAATGACGCCGGGCATCCGCTCGCTGCAGATCCATTACGATCCGGACGTGCTGCCGCTGCCGCGCCTGATGGCGGTTCTGGAAGAGGCGGAACGGGACATGCCGTCGGCAGCCGATCTGGAGGTGCCCAGCCGCACCGTGCATCTGCCGCTCTCCTGGGACGATGAGGCGGCGCAGGAGGCGGTGCGCAAATATGCAACGCTTGTACGGCCCGATGCGCCCTGGTGCCCGTCCAATATCGAATTCATCCGCCGGATCAACGGCCTCGACGGCATCGAGGATGTGAAGCGCATCCTCTTCGAGGCCGACTATATGGTGATGGGGCTGGGCGACGTTTATCTGGGCGCGCCGGTGGCGACGCCGCTCGACCCGCGCCATCGTCTCGTGACGACGAAATACAACCCTGCCCGTACATGGACGCCGGAAAATGCGGTCGGCATCGGCGGCGCCTATCTCTGCGTTTACGGCATGGAAGGCCCCGGCGGCTATCAGCTTGTCGGCCGTACCGTGCAGATGTGGAACCGCTGGCACAGCACAAAGAATTTCGAGCCCGAGAAGCCGTGGCTACTGCGCTTCTTCGACCGGTTGAAATTCTATCCCGTTTCGGCGGATGAGTTGCTGGAAGCGCGCGAGGCCTTCCTGCATGGCGAGTTCGAGGTGAAGGTGGAGGAAGGCACATTCCGCCTTGCCGACAATATGGCCTTCCTCGAAGAGAATGCCGAAAGCATCGAAGCCTTCCGCACGAAACAGCGCCGCGCCTTCGAGGAAGAGCGCCAGCGCTGGGAGGAGCAGGGCCTCGCCATGAGTGAGATGGAGCCCGACGCGCCGGTGGAAGAAGGCGCCATCGAAGTGCCCGAGGGCGGCAAGCTCGTCGATGCGGGCGTGCCGGGCAATGTCTGGTCGGTGGAAGTAAAGGAAGGCGATGAGGTGGAGGCAGGACAGCCGCTCGTCATCCTTGAATCCATGAAGATGGAAATCGAGGTGAAGGCGCCCGAGGCCGCCCGCGTCCACGAAATTCATTGTGCGCCCGGCAAGATGGTGCAGGCGGGCCAGACGCTTGTGACGCTCGTGCCGGTGTAGCGCTCCGCTTTCCTTTGATTTCGTGTGCGGGATGAGGTTTCCTTTACGGAAAGCGCGCGGGAGATGCGCTGTCCGGGAGGAGGAAAGTCATGGGCACGGCGATAGAGCAGCTGTCATATGTGAAAGGTGCGGAAACGCCGCCCTTGAGTGAGGAAACCATCGGCGCGGCGCTGGAAGCCGCCGCGCGGAAATGGGGCGAGCGCGAAGCCGTCGTCTCGGTTCACCAGAACATCCGCTGGAGCTATGCCGAGCTGAACGAGAAGGCGGAGGCATTCGCGGCGGGCCTGCTGGCGCTGGGCCTGAAGCCGGGTGACCGGCTCGGCATCTGGTCGCCCAACAATGCGGAATGGGCGCTGACGCAATTTGCGACGGCAAAGGCGGGCATCGTCCTCGTCAATATCAACCCGGCCTACCGGCTCTCGGAACTCGAATACACGCTGAACAAGGTGGGGGTGTCCGCCCTCATCACACCGGAGCGTTTCAAGAGCAGCGAATATGTCGCGATGGTCGAGATGCTGGCGCCCGAGATCGCGGCGTCGGATGGTCTGCTCGAAGCAGCGAAACTCCCGCATCTCAGGCATGTCATCCAGATCGGCGGCGCCGCGCGCCCGGGCTGGCGGCAGTTCGACGATGTGGCGGGGCTCGCGGGCGATGCGGAGAGAAAAGCCCTCGCGGAGATCGGCGCGACGCTCGATTGCGGCGATGCGATCAACATCCAGTTCACGAGCGGCACGACGGGCCTGCCCAAGGGCGCGACGCTGTCCCATCGCAATATCCTCAATAACGGCTTTTTCGTCGGCGAGGCAGTGGGCCTTGTGCCGGGCGACAGGCTCTGCATCCCCGTGCCGCTCTATCATTGCTTCGGCATGGTGATGGGCAATCTCGGCTGCCTGACACATGGCGCGACCATGGTCTATCCCTCCGACACATTCGATCCGGTCGCCGTGCTCGAAACCGTCGAGGCGGAGAAATGCACCGGGCTTTACGGCGTGCCGACCATGTTCATCGCCGAACTCGGGGTGTCCGATTTCGAGCGCTTCGACCTTTCCTCGCTCCGCACCGGCTGCATGGCGGGATCGCCCTGTCCGGTGGAGGTGATGAAACAGGTCGTCTCCCGCATGAATATGCATGACGTCACCATCGCCTATGGCATGACGGAGACGAGCCCGGTGAGCTTCCAGACCGGCAAGGCCGATCCGCTGGAACGCCGCGTCTCCACCATCGGCCGGGTGCAGCCGCATCTGGAATGCAAGGTGGTCGATCTCGACGGCAACACCGTGCCGCGCGGGGAAGCCGGCGAGCTTTGCACGCGCGGATATTCGGTGATGCTCGGCTATTGGGACGAAAAGGAAAAGACCGCGGACGCGATAGACGCCGAGGGCTGGATGCATACCGGCGACCTCGCCACCATCGACGCGGAAGGCTACGGCAATATTGTCGGGCGCTTGAAGGACATGGTCATTCGCGGCGGCGAAAACGTCTATCCGCGCGAGATCGAGGAATTCCTTTATCGCCATCCCAAGGTCGAGGATGTGGCCGTGGTCGGTGTACCGGACGAAAAGTTCGGGGAGGAAATATGCGCCTGGATCGTTCTGCGCGCGGGCGATGAACTGAGCGAGGAGGAGGTGAAGATGTTCTGCCGCGGCCAGATCGCGCATTACAAGGTGCCGCGCTATATCCGCTTCGTGACGGAATTCCCGCTGACGGTGACGGGCAAGGTCCAGAAATTCCAGATCCGGGAAAAGATGATGGAGGAGCTGGCGCTCAGCGCATCCGACACCGCCTGAGCCGCCGTTCCGTTACGTCAGCCAAGGGAGGCATGGCGAAGCCCGACGCTTTCTGAAAAACTGTGATGAGCGGCGAATAAAAAGACCGCATCGAAACAGGGAGGGGCCGACTGTGTTGTTGGTCCTGTGAAACGCAAAGGCCCGGCAATGCTCAACAAGCTCGACGATTACCCCATCCATCAGACGCCCGAACCGATTGCCCATCCGGCGACCAGCGACCGCAATGTCTATGATCGCACATGGTTCAACGGCTATGCGAAGGACGGGTCCTATTATTTCGGCATCGGCATGGCGATCTACCCGCATCGCGGCATTCTCGATTGTGCCTTCAGCGTCGTGACGCGCGATGGACGCCAGCATTGCTTTTATGGCTCGCGCCGCGCCCCGACGGAACGTACCGAGATGCAGGTCGGCCCCTTCCGCATCGAGATTCAGGAACCGATGCTGCGCACCCGCGTCGTGCTGGACGACAATGACAGCGGCATTTCCTGCGACCTCACTTTTTCGGGCCGCACGGCGGTCATCAAGGAAGCGCGTCAGACGCTTTATTCCGGCCCGCGCGCGGTGATGGACGCGACGCGCTTCGACCAGTTCGGCCGCTGGAGCGGGACGGTTCGTCATCCCGATGGCGAGATCGCGGTGAGCGACGACATGTGCCTCGGCACCAAGGATCGCTCCTGGGGCGTGCGCCGCGTGGGCGAGCCGGAAACCGGCGGCGCGCCGGCCGCGCCGGGAAGTTTCTTCTTTCTTTGGGCGCCGCTCATCTGGGACGACCATGTGTCCCATGCCATCTTCTTCGATGGGTCGAAGGGTGAAGCGCTGGTGCGCGAAGGGCTCGTCGCGCCGCTCTATACAAGCGAGGCCGACGTGCCGGGCGTCGAAGACGGCAAGGACGAGCGTATGGCGACGGCGAAACATCGCGTCTCCTATGTGCCGGGCACGCGCCTGGCGAAATCCGCCGAAATCGATCTCGTGGACCTCGAAGGCGGCACCCGCACCATCAGCCTCGAGCCGATCCTGAAATTCCAGATGAAGGGCCTTGGCTACACCCATCCGGAATGGGGGCAGGGCATGTGGAAAGGCGAGCTGGCCACGGGGCATGAATCCTTCGATCCCAAACAGCTCGACCCGCTGGCCCTTGAGAACCTGCATGTGCAGCAGGTGGTGCGCGCCAGCGACGGCACGCGCGAAGGCATGGGCGTGCTGGAACAGATCTGCATCGGCCCTTACGCGCCTGCCGGCTTCACCGATTTTTTCGACGGTGCGAAATAACGCCGCAGTGAACGAGTTTTGCGCGGATCGCTGCCAAAAAGGTGGCGATCCGCAGCGATTTATTAAGGCGAATATGTGAGCTTCCACAGGCGTGTTCCCGACAACGCTTGAGGAAAGAGCACATGCACAAGAGGCGTTTACTGCGGCCTGAAGAAAAACTGCTGATCTTTAACGCGGCCAAGTGCCTGGATGGCGAGCGCGCAGGACGGCTTCTGTCGGATATGGATTGCGCCACGGCGCGCTCCGAACTGCCCGACGGGTCGATTGTGGGGTTCGAAATCGATGGATATGACCGGCCCGAAACCTGGCAGCAGCGCCCGGTGCCGGTAGAGATGGAAGTCGACGACGAGGATGGCGCGGAGATTTCCGCCACCCTCTATACCGATTCCAACGATCGTCTGCTCGAGATGGAACTGATCCGTCGATGCGGAGGTCCCGTCGTCAGGCCCCGCTGGCAGACATTGCGTCTTTGGGCATGACGACGGGCTGGTTTCAGGCCCCGAGGCGGAAGCCCTCATAATCGGCGGCAGCCACTTCGTCGAGCTTTTCGCCATAAATCCCGACGCCGCCCGTATAGGGCATGAAGAGGCGTGGCTTGCCCGGCACATTCGCACCCATGTACCAGGAATTGGCCTGAGGATAGAGCGTCATGCCGGCCACTTCATTGACATGCTCCACCCATTCGTCTTCCGCTTCCGGCGTGGCCTCGATCATGCCGATATTGCCGTTGGTCAGCCGAGAAATGCAGTCCGTGATCCAGTCCACATGCTGTTCGATCGACACGATCATGTTGCTGAGCACGGACGGGCTTCCGGGCCCGGTGATGAAGAAGAGGTTCGGGAACCCCGCCGAGCCGAGCCCCAGATAGGTACGCGGCCCCGCGGCCCATTTATCGCGCAAGCTTAACCCGTCGCGGCCGGTAATATCGACACCCAGAATGGCGCCCGTCATGGCATCGAAACCCGTCGCAAAGACGATGGCGTCGACATCGTATTCCGTGCCGTCCGCCAGAACGCCCTTCTCGGTAATCCGTTCGATGGGATGCTCGCGGACATTGACGAGATCGACATGCGGTTTGTTGAGGGTTTCGAGATAGTCCGTATCGAGACAAAGTCGCTTGGTGCCGACGGGATGGTCGTTCGGCATCAATGTCTCTGCAAGGCCGGGCTTCATCACCCGCTTGCTCATCTGCTCGCGGGCGAAATCCGCCGCGACCTTGTTTGCTTCATCGGTCGCCATCTCGTCGCCATAGGCGCCGAGGAAGGCAAAGCCGCCTTGCGTCCAGCGCGATTCAAGCTCGTGCTGCACTTCTTCCGGCGTCATCTCCTCCAGCAGCGTTTCATTATATTCAAAGCAGATGATGCCGCCCGGCGTGGTGCGCGCAAATTTGCGCTTCTCCAGAAGCGTCTCTTTCGTCTCCTGAATTTCTTCATCCTTGAGCGGACGGTTGCCCGCCGGCAGCGTGAAGTTCGCCGTGCGCTGGAAAACGGTTACATGATCCGCCTGATCGGCAATGATCGGAATGCTCTGGATGCCGGAGGAGCCTGTCCCGATCACGGCCACGTGCTGTCCCGTAAAGTCCACGCCTTCATGCGGCCAGCCGCCGGTGTGGTACCACTTGCCCTTGAAGTCTTCGAGTCCGTCGAAATCGGGCACGCGAGCCGCCGACAGGCAGCCCGTCGCCATGATGAAAAAGCGGGCCTGCACATTGTCGCCCTTGTCGGTTTCGACCCGCCACAGGCCCGACGGCCCGTCATAGGTCGCCGAGTTGACGCGCGTGGAAAACTGGATGTCGCGCTTCAGGTCCAGCTTGTCTGCGACATAGTTCTGGTAGCGCAGAATTTCCGGCTGCGCGGCATAGCGCTCCGTCCATGTCCAGCCGCGCTGTACGTCGTCGGAAAAACCATATTGATATTCGAGGCTTTCCACGTCGCAGCGCGCACCCGGATAGCGGTTCCAGTACCAAGTGCCGCCCACGCCTTCGCCCGCCTCGAACACGCGGACATTGAGCCCCAGCTTGCGCAGGCGATGCAGCATGTACATGCCTGCGAAACCGGCGCCGACAATAACGGCATCGTAGTTTGTCGATCCTTTGCCTTCCTTGTTGGTCATCCTCGTCTCCTCCCTCATTGTTTTGTTAAATTCTAACGCGGGAAGAAGCGGGAGGAAGGAGAAAAGGCCCCGGCCTCACCTTCCGCAGCGTCATGACCGGATTGCGCGCCAGTTTCTCTGCACTGCAACAAAAGCGCCGGTTGTCCTCGTCTTCGGCAAGACTATTGTGATGAGAAGGTGTAGGGGAGGACGGACCGCGAAAGAGGAGATTTGATCTTGTTCGATTTTGTGAGGACGCTTTACCGGCAGAGAATTTCCGCACAATTCATCCTGCCCGCCACACTCCTCGTTGCGACCCTTCTCATTCTCCTCTTGTCCCCCTTTCTGCCGGTGCTTCTCTGGGGGCTGGCGGTCACGCTGCCATTATTGGCGCTTGCGGCCTATGACTACAGGCAATCCCCTCACACATTGATGCGGAACTATCCGCTTGCCGCGCGGTTGCGCTGGTTTTTCGAGGATCTGCGGCCGTACCTGCGGTCCTATATTGTGGAGAGCGACCTGGAAGGACGCCCCTTCGATCACGATACGCGCGCGCTCATCTATGCGCGCTCTAAGGGGCAGGTATCCGTCCACCCCTTCGGCACGGAGCTCGATGTCTACTCTGAGGAATATGAGTGGATCGGCCATTCCATCGCACCGACCCAGAACGTCGCGGATGATTTCCGTGTGGAAGTAGGCGGGCCGCAATGTACCAAACCCTATTCCGCCTCCATTCTGAACATCTCGGCCATGAGCTTCGGGTCGCTCGGCGCCAATGCCATCGAGGCGCTCAATCTCGGCGCGAAGAAGGGCGGCTTCTATCACGACACCGGCGAGGGGGCGATTAGCCCCTATCATGAAAAACACGGCGGCGATCTCGTCTGGGAACTTGGGACGGGCTATTTCGGTTGCCGGGCGAAAGACGGTTCGTTCGACCCGGAAGCGTTTCGCGACAATGCGCAGCGCGATCAGGTGAAGATGATCGAGATCAAGCTGAGCCAGGGGGCCAAACCCGGCCATGGCGGCATGCTGCCCGGCCCCAAGGTCAGCGAAGAAATTGCCCGCACGCGGGGCGTCGAGGCCTATGCAGATTGTATCTCGCCGCCCGGCCACAGCGCCTTTTCGACGCCGCGCGAGATGCTTGAGTTCGTGGCCCGGCTGCGAGAGCTCTCCGGCGGCAAGCCCGTGGGGATCAAGCTATGCGTCGGCCAGCCGCATGAGGTCTTTGCCGTCATGAAGGCGATGCTGGCGACGGGCATTCACCTGGATTATGTCGTGATCGACGGCGCGGAGGGCGGCACGGGCGCGGCCCCGCTGGAGCTGTCGAACCATGTCGGCGTCCCGCTGCGGGAAGGCCTGATCATGATGCGCAATGCGCTGGTGGGCACCGGGCTCAAGGGCGCCGTCAAACTCGCCGCCAGCGGCAAGGTTCATAGCGGGGCCTCGATCGCCTTCAACGCCTCCCTGGGGGCCGATTGGTGCAATGCGGCCCGTGCCTTCATGTTCTCGCTGGGCTGCGTGCAGTCCATGAAATGCCATACCGGCGGATGCCCCACCGGCATCACCACACAGGACCCCTATCGCCAGCGCGGCCTGGTGGTGAGCGACAAGGCCGAGCGCGTCCACCGCTTCCAGAAGACAACGGTGGAGGCGCTCCGCGATATCGTGGTCGCGGTGGGGCTCGAAACGCCCTGGGAGCTGAGGCCGCATCACCTGCATCACCGCCTCAACGCTGCCGAAGCCCGGGCCACCGACCGCATCTATCCCTTTGTCGAGGAGAAGAGCCTGCTCGACGACCCGGAGGCATCCTATTACGCGCAATGGTGGGCCGCGGCCGATCCCGATACGTTCCGCCCCGTAAGCGAGGTCGACCCCCTGCGAAGGCTGGATCAGGACCGGCTGCGCACGGAACGCCATTGAGGCTTGCGAAGTTCCGTGCCAATAAGGTGACGGCAGCTTGCCTGGACGTATTCAGCGCGAAACGGATTCATGAGCAAAACGGCACTTATTACCGGGGTAACGGGGCAGGATGGCGCCTATCTGGCAGCCCTCCTCCTCTCCAAAGGCTATATCGTCCATGGCGTGAAGCGCCGGTCCTCGTCATTCAATACCGCACGGGTGGATGCGCTTTACGACGACCCGCATAATGAAGGGGTCGCCTTCTTCATGCATTACGGGGACCTGACGGACGCCACCAATCTGATCCGCATCATTCAGGAAACCCAGCCCGACGAGATCTACAATCTCGCCGCCCAGAGCCATGTGCAGGTGAGCTTCGAGACACCGGAATACACCGCCAATTCCGACGCCATCGGCGCGCTGCGTATTCTGGAGGCCATCCGTATTCTGGGGCTGGAAAAGAAGACGCGCTTCTACCAGGCCTCGACCTCGGAGCTGTACGGCAAGGTGCAGGAAACGCCGCAGAGCGAGACCACGCCCTTCTATCCGCGCAGCCCCTATGCCGCCGCCAAGCTCTATGCCTACTGGATCACGGTCAATTACCGCGAAGCCTATGGCATGCACGCCTCCAACGGCATTCTCTTCAATCATGAAGGGCCGACCCGCGGCGAAACTTTCGTCACGCGCAAGATCACCCGCGCCGTCGCCGCCATCGAACTGGGGCTCCAGGACCTCCTTTATCTCGGCAATCTCGACGCCAAGCGCGACTGGGGTCATGCCCGCGACTATGTGGAAGGCATGTGGCGCATCTTGCAGCAGGACGAGCCCGACGATTATGTGTTGGCCACCGGCGAAACGCATTCGGTGCGCGAATTCGTGGAACTGGCCTTTGCCGAAGTCGGCCGTACCATCGAATGGCACGGCGAGGGCGTCTCGGAAATCGGCGTCGACAAGAAAACCGGCGAGACGCGCGTGAAGATCGACCCGCGCTATTTCCGTCCGACCGAAGTGGACCTCCTGCTGGGCGATCCGTCCAAGGCGAAACAGTGTCTGGGCTGGGAGCACACCACGACCTTCCCGGAACTCGTGGCTGAAATGGTGGCTGCCGACCTCGAAACCGTCGCGCAGGAAGCGGCCCGTAAAGCACGCCATGACTGACAGCGCTATATATTCGTTGAAGGGCAAGAAGGTCTGGGTCGCAGGCCATCGCGGCATGGTGGGCGCGGCCCTGATGCGCCGGCTGGCGTCCGAGGACTGCGAACTGCTGACAGTCACACGCGACATGGTCGATCTGCGCCGTCAGGCCGAGGTCGAGGGCTGGCTGGCGGAGCATCGCCCTGAGGCGGTATTCATCCCGGCGGCGCGCGTCGGCGGCATTCTCGCCAATGACAGCTTCCCGGCGGAGTTCCTCTACGACAATCTGATGATCGAGGCGAACATCATCAACGCCGCCTGGCAGAACGGCGTGGAGAAACTTCTGTTTCTGGGCTCGTCCTGCATCTATCCGAAGATGGCTGAACAGCCGATGCGGGAAGATGCGCTGCTGACCGGCCCGCTGGAGCCGACCAATCAATGGTATGCGGTCGCCAAGATCGCCGGAATCAAGCTGGCCCAGGCCTATCGTCGTCAATATGGCTGCGATTTCATTTCAGCCATGCCGACCAATCTCTACGGCATAGGCGACAATTTCGATCTGGATTCGAGCCATGTTCTGCCCGCTCTGATCGCCAAGATGCATGCGGCAAAGGAAGCCGGCGATGCCGAGGTCGTGATCTGGGGTACGGGCTCGCCGAAGCGCGAATTCCTCTATGTCGACGATTGCGCCGACGCACTCGTGTTCCTGATGACGCATTATTCCGGCGAAGAGCACATTAATGTGGGCTTTGGCGAAGATCTGACCATTCAGGAGCTGGCGCAGAAGGTGAAAGAGGCCGTCGGCTTCGAAGGCGAGTTGGTGAACGATACGTCGAAACCGGACGGCACACCGCGCAAGCTGATGGACAACGCGCGCCTGCGCGATCTGGGCTGGCACCCGCGCACCGGTCTCGATGAGGGTATTGCGAAGGTCTATCGCTGGTATCTGGAAACCGGTGGCGACAGGCGCGGAGTGTGAGTGAACGGGGGCCGGAAGCGGGCCCTTGCTTCATTCAGGCCTGTCAACGAGGTGCCATTCGGCCTCGGGAGTGCTAAAAACGAATCCTGTCCCGAGGCGAAAGGCAGAAGCGGCGCGTGTCATTCAATAACCCGACAAATTCTCCCCCATTGAGAGAGGCGTCCCGGCCGAGGGTCGCCATGGTGACGGGTATTACCGGGCAGGATGGCGGCTATCTGGCGGCATTCCTGCTTGCGCGCGGCTATGAGGTGCATGGGCTGGCGCGCGACCCCGCGCGGATGGAACGCGCGCGGCTGGCGGATGCCGGCGCGGATCTCAATCGTAATCTCATTCTTCATCGTTGTGATATCGGCAGGGAAGCCGATCTCGATAGCCTTGTCCGGCGGATCGAGCCCGACGAGGTCTATAATCTCGCCGCGCAGTCTCATATCCATGCCAGTTTCGACGATCCCGCTGCCACGACGGATGTGAATGCAACCGGCGCGATGAAGCTCCTCACGGCCGTCTTGCGCCTCGACCGTGGCCAGATCCGTTATTATCAGGCATCGAGTTCGGAAATGTTCGGCGACGCGGGCGGCCGCTGGCAGAACGAGGAAACCCCGCTTCACCCGTTGAACCCTTATGCCGTATCGAAGCACGCCGCCTTCGAGGCGACGATCAATTTTCGCGAGGCCTATGGGCTTCACGCCTCCAACGGCATTCTCTTCAATCACGAAAGCCCCTGGCGCGCGCCGACCTTCGTCACACGCAAGATCACGCAGGCCGTGGCCGCCGTCTGCCTCGCCGGAGAGGGGACGCTGCGTCTCGGCAATCTCAATGTGCGCCGCGACTGGGGGCATGCCCGCGACTATGTCGAAGGCATGTGGAAGATGCTCCAGCAGGATGCCCCGGACGACTACATCCTGGCGAGCGGCGAGAACCACTCCGTACGCGAATTTGTGGAAATAGCCTTCGCGGAAATCGGCCGGACCGTTCGCTGGCAGGGAGAGGGCGTAGACGAAAAAGGCTACGACGAAGAGACGGGGGATCTGCTCGTCGAGGTCGATCCTGCGTTCTTCCGGCCGATCGACCTCGGCGCCACGCTGGGAGACGCGCGCAAGGCTCATGACCGGCTGGGATGGCGTCCGAAAACGAGTTTCCGCGAGCTTGTCGCGGAAATGGTCGCCGTTGATATCGCCCGCGCTCAGGAACAGGCACATATCGGCGCCGGCCTCTCCCGCTCGTCGGACTGAGCCGCAAGACCGTTTGACCTTGGCGAGAAAGCCGGTAAAAACGCGCGGATCGAGTTTCCTTTCAAGCAGTTTTCAGGACGGGTGACATGAGCGATCGTGTGTTTTTCGATCTCAAATCGACCCACAATCCGCACCGCTATCACCTTCAGGTCGAGCCGGGCCTTTCGGTCGGTCCGCCCGGAAATCTGTTCATGTTCGGCGGTGTCGGCATGGCGGCGTCCATCCGGGCGATGGAGCGCACCTGCGAGCGCCCGACCGTTTGGGCGACGGCGCAATATCTTTCCTATGCGCGCCCGCCCTCCATCGTGGATCTGGATGTGCTGGTGCCGGTGCATGGCAATTACAACAGTCAGGCCCGCGTCATCGGCCATGTGGGCGACAAGGAAATCCTCACCGTCAACGCCGCGCTGGGCGCGCGCCCGAGCGAGTTCTCGCATCAATGGGCCGTCGCGCCCGACGTGCCGGGACCGGAAAACTTCGATCCCGCCGAACATTGGCGGGGCGACGACCGCGATCCCGACCTCCATACCCGCATCGATATGCGCGTGGTGAAAGGCCGATATGGCAAGGACCGCAAGGGCGGAGAATTGTCGCCGGACGGTCAGGTCGTGCTCTGGGTGCGCCCGCTGGAAGACGTGGCGATCGACAGCGCCATGCTGGCCGTTTTTGCCGACTTCGTACCGTCTGCCATCGGCAATGCCATCGGACGCAATGCGGGGGGTAACAGCCTCGACAACACGATCCGCTTCCGACACATCGTGCCGACGGACTGGGTGCTGTGCGACATCCGCATCCATGGCGTGCATGGCGGGTTCGGCCATGGCCGCATGCATCTCTTTGCACAGGACGGCGAGTTGATGGCCTCGGCGAGCCAGTCGGTGATCCTGCGTATTCACGACAAGTAAAGCGCCTCCGGAGGGGCGGCTCGGCCGCCCCTCCGGTCGTCAGAACATCAGGCGGACACCCGTCACGACGGACAGGACGTCCGGGTCCTCGCCTGCTGCGCGGGCAAGGTCCGCCGTCGCGCCGAGCTTGCGTTCCCAGTTGATGCCGAGATAGGGCGCGATTTCACGCTCGATTTCGTAGCGAAGCCTGAGCCCCGTTTCCAGCGAGGTGAAACCGGCAGCGGTGCCGACGGCCTTGTCGTCCGACAGGGCGGCGTCGAGCGTGAGAGCGGGCTCAAGGATGAGCCGCTGCGTCAGGAGGATCTCGTAGTCGGCATCCAGCCGCAGCGACGCATCGCCCTTTTCACTGACGAACGCGCTCGCATCGATCTCGAACCACTGCCGCGCGAGCCCGCTCACGCCGAAGACGGCGTAAGTCCTGTTCGGGCTCGGTTTGAGGTCCTGCCTGATGCCGATATGGGCATCGAAGAAGTCCGAAATCATGCGCTGGTAACGCAGCTGGAATTCGGCCTTCTCATATTTGCCCTCGCCGGTCAGGTAGTCGATATCCGCCTTGCCGACGAGTTTGTGCTCGTCATTGCCGATGCGGAGTTGTCCCTCCGCGACAAGCATGTCGTCTCCCGCCTGGAAACGGTGTTCGAGGCGATTGACGAACAGCGCGGCGAAAATATCGTCATCCGCCATCCCGGCGCGCGCCGGGAGCGCCGCCATGATGAAAATGGCGGCGGCGACAAGGGAGAGCGTTTTCATTCCATGCCCTCCTCTGCCTGCAGGGCCGCCTGTTGCGACGGTCCGCCCTCGACGATGATCTTGCGGAACATGCCGGTGCCCATGTGGTACATCAGATGGCAATGGAAGGCCCACTCGCCCTCGGCATCCACTTCCGTTTCCGTATAGACGGTCGTCCCTGGCGCGATGCTCACCACATGCTTCACCGGATCCCACTGGCCCTTTCCCGTATCGAGAATGCTCCACATGCCGTGCAGATGCATGGGATGGGTCATCATGGTTTCATTGACGAACTTGAAGCGCACGCGTTCGCCGTATTTCAGCCGGATGGGGTCGGCGTCGGAATATTTGACGCCGTTTATCGACCAGAAATAGCGCTCCATGTTTCCGGTGAGCCGCAGCTCGATTTCACGTGTCGCGGGCCTGTCCCGGTAAAGCGGCCTTGCCGCCTTGAGGTCGGCATATGACAGGACCTTGCCGCCGCCGGGTGTCGTCGGGGCGAGGCCGCTGCCCGGCGCATAGAAGGGATCGCCTTCCCGCCGGGCCTGTGCTGCGGGGTGATCCATGGGACCGCCGGACATGCTGTGCGGTGCGGTCTCGGCATGGCTCATGGCGCTGCCGCCCGTCGCTGCATTGCCCATGTCCTCCTGATCCATGCCGTCATGTCTCATACCGTCATGCGCCATGCCCATATCGGCCATGGTGAGTCGCGGTCGGGCGCTCATCGGCGGGACGGAGGCCTCCATGCCTTTTCGGGGCGCCAGCGTACCGCGGACATAGCCGCTGCGGCTCATGGCTTCGGCGAAGACGGTATAGGCGCGGTCGTCCTTCGGTTCGACGATGACGTCATAGGTCTCGGCGACTGCGATGCGGAACGCGTCCACTCCGACAGGATCGACATTGTTGCCGTCGGCCTGGACGACTTTCATCCTGAGACCCGGAATGCGGACGTCGAAATAGGTCATCGCCGAGGCGTTGATGAAGCGCAGACGAACCTTCTCTCCCGGCTTGAAGAGGCCGGTCCAGTTCTGGGCGGCATTGCGCCCGTTGAGAAGCAGCGTATAGCCGGAGACATCCGCTATGTCGGTCGGCGTCATGCGCATGTCACCCCATGCGGCGCGGTCGCGCAGTGCGGCGCCGAGACCCTTCTCCGAGGCGTCGGAGAAGAAGTCGGCAACGGTCCGCTGACCGTAATTGTAATAGTCGGAGCTTGTCTTCAGTTTGTGCAGGATCGTCGCGCCGCTGTCATTGTGCATGTCCGACAGCACGACCACATAGTCCCGGTCATAGCTGAAATTCTCCGGCGTCTTCGGCGCGATGATGATGGAGCCGTACATGCCCTCCTGCTCCTGGAAGCCGGTATGGCTGTGGAACCAGTAGGTCCCGCTCTGTCGGATCGGGAAGCGGTAGGTGAAGGTTCCCCCCGCCTTGATCCCGTCGAAGCTGATGTCCGGCACGCCGTCCTGGCGGAAGGGCAGAACCAGCCCGTGCCAGTGCAGCGACGTATCGACATCGAGCGTGTTGGTCACATTGATGGTGACCTCTTCGCCTTCTCTGAAATGAAGCGTGGGGCCCGGTACGGTGCCGTTGATGGTGAGCACCGTTTTAGGTTTGCCGGTGACGCTTGTTTGCGTCTTGCCGATGGTGAGGTCATAGGTGCCGGCCTGCGCGGCCGCGACAGGCAGCACGGTCAGCAGGGCCGCAAAGCCCGCGATGAATCTGTTCATGGATATCCCTTGGTCGAGTTTTCGAGAAAATGCCGAAAACTCAGCCGCGGGGCGGTGGCCCGTCCGTCAGGGAAAGCGCTGCGCGCTGGGGATGGGCCGTGGAAATGGGGGGCTCCGTCCTCTGCCCTTGGCCGACCGGCTCAACGGTCGAAAGCAGGGCGGCCGAGCAGCTGCCGAGATCGCAGCAGGCGTGGGCCTCGGCCTCTTTTTCGCCTGTGTCTCTCCTGGGCGACGGCTCCGCGTGCATCGTGCGCCCGTCGCCGGGCTGCATGACCGCCGCCAGCGTTCCGTCCCCATGGCAGGGAACGGTCTGCGCATGTGTGTTGCCGGCCATTGCCAGGGGCAAGAGCAGCAGGAGGGCGGAGATCGCTATGCGGAGAGCGGCAACCATGTCGCTTACATAATCCTTCCAGCGACGGGAAGGTCAAGCGCCTCAACGCATCAGCCAGTCCACGATTTCGCCGTTCACCTCGCGCGGATAGGTGTGGGAGAGGTTCTCGATCTCGCGATAGGTGACGTCGGCGCCGGCTTCTTCCAGCGTGCGGGCGGCGGTTTGCGCCATCTCCACATTGAACATCCAGTCCTTCGCGCCATGGGTGATGAAGATCGGCAGACCTTCGATCCGTTCTTTCTCCAGAAAGCTCACCAGCATCGGATGGAAGCTCGCCGACATCGGCGCGAGATGGGTGAAGGGCGCATCGGCCAGCATGCCGCTCACATAGCAGAAGGTGCCGCCATCGCTCATGCCGGTCATGAGCAGGCGGCTCTCGTCCACATTCCAGCGCTCCCGCACGAAAGTCAGCATCCGCTTCAGACTTTCGCTGTCGACATCGGGACCGGCGAGCGACCATGTGCTGTCGCGCGAGGTCGGCGAAAGCAGGATGGCGCCGCGTGAGCGCGCCGTGCGGAGCCAGCTCCAGATGAAATCGCGCCCGTGCCCGCTGCCGCCATGCAGCGCCATGATGAAAGGGTGAGGCCGGTCGGGCGTGTAGGTTTCCGGCACGTAGAGTGAAAAGCCGCCCCGTTCCCCCTTGTCGTTTCGGGCATGCATGAGACCGGTCTCGTGCGGACCTTGCGTACCGTCGGCAAGGGCCGCCAGCAGCCCCTCGTCCTGCCTTGCATCCTCGTCGAGAAAGAAGCGGCTCACCGGCGGCAACATCTGCGTCAGCGGGTAAAGCGCTTCCAATGCGCGCGACTGATGCCGGAAGGCGCGATAGGCGCTGAACACGCCCTGCGGATCGTCCTTTGCACTGCGGATTTCCTCATGCGCCATGAGCGCTTCGTCCGCGGCCTTTTCGATCTGCGCCTTGAAGCCGGCCATGGCTTCCGGCCACTCGGCCTCGCGGAACGGGCCGATGGCCTGACGCAAGGGTTCGTCCGGCTCGCCCATCTGGTCGATCAGCGAGGCGAAGCTGGGCGGATGGACATGCCGGGCAATATGGCCGAGCGCATCCAGCGCATGCAGGAGCGGCGGCACGGTGGCTGTGATCGCCTCCAGCATCGCTTCCTGTTTTTCCGCGGAAATTTCCTCGCTCAATGCCTTTCGCCTCCTTTTTGGCCAGAGCCTAGACGCCCGGTCCGGCCTCGGCCAGCCCATTTGCAGATCGGGTCACGCCGCCTATGCTGCGGGAAAAGAAATTCGAATAAGTCCGGGAAGGTTCTTCATGACATTCGGGAAATTGCTGATCGCCAATCGTGGCGAAATCGCCATCCGTATTGCCCGCGCGGCATCGGAAGTGGGGCTCACAAGTGTCGCCGTCTATTCCGACGATGACGCCCGTTCGCTCCATTTGCGTATGGCGGATGAGGCCGTGGCGCTGAAGGGCTCCGGGGCGGCGGCCTATCTCGACATGGACGGGATCATCGCCGCGGCGAAGGGCGCCGGCTGCGATGCGATCCATCCCGGCTATGGCTTTCTGTCGGAAAACGCAGCCTTCGCCGCGAAATGCGCCGATGCAGGTCTTGCCTTTGTCGGGCCGCGCCCGGAAGTGCTGGACCGCTTCGGCGACAAGGCGAGCGCCCGCGCGCTGGCTGCGGAATGCGATGTGCCGCTTCTCGAAGGCACGTCCGGTGCGACCAGCCTGGAGGAAGCGCGCGACTGGTTCAAAAAGCTCATCGCGCGGGAAGGCGATGGCGCCGCCATCATGTTGAAGGCGGTCGCCGGCGGCGGCGGTCGCGGCATGCGCGCCGTGCGTGCGCTCGACGAGCTCGATGAAGCCTATGCCCGCTGCCAGTCCGAAGCAAAGGCGGCCTTCGGCATCGGCGATGTTTATCTGGAACGCTTCATCCCCAATGCCCGCCACATCGAAGTGCAGATACTGGGTGACGGCACGGAAGTGACCCATCTCTGGGAGCGCGAATGCACCATTCAGCGCCGCCATCAAAAGCTGATGGAAATTGCGCCGAGCCCCTCCCTCTCCCCTGACATGCGTGAACGGCTGATCGAGGACGCGCTGACTTTGGCGCGCCGGATCGGCTACGACAATATCGGCACCTTCGAGTTCCTCGTCGATGCCGACCGAGAGGGCGGCTATGCCTTTATCGAGGCGAATGCCCGCTTGCAGGTCGAGCATACGGTGACCGAAGAAGTGACCGGCATCGACCTTGTGGAAACGCAGCTCCGCCTGGCGCAGGGCGCGTCGCTGGATGGCCTCGGTCTCGACGTCGGCGAGGTGCCGCTGCCGCGCGGATATGCGATCCAGCTTCGCGTGAATATGGAAACCATGGATGCAAGCGGCGCCGCAAAGCCCGCAGGCGGCACGCTGACCGCGTTCGAGCCGCCCTCCGGCCCCGGCGTGCGTGTCGATACCTTCGGCTATGCCGGCTACACGACCAATCCGAATTTCGATTCGCTGCTGGCCAAACTCATCGTCCATCACGCCTCGCCGGATTATGCCGAAGTGGTGGCGCGCACGCGCCGCGCGCTGGCCGAATTCCGGATCGAAGGCTGCGCAACCAATATCGGTTTCCTGCAAAACCTCATCGCCGACGATGAAGTGGCCGCCAACAATGTCTATACGCGCCTGATCGACGACCGGGCCGCCGAACTGACGGCGGACGGCACGCCCGCCCAGGCCAAGCGCTATTTCACCGATGGCGCGGTAGCGTCGACCGCCGCGCATACGAAGGTCGAAGGCCCGGCGGGCACCGTGCCCGTGGGGGCGCCCATGCAGGGCAAGGTCATCAGCATCGATGTGAAGCCGGGCGATGAAGTGCCCGCAGGCACGCAACTCGCCGTGCTGGAAGCGATGAAGATGGAGCATCTCATCCATGCGGCCGAAAGCGGTATCGTGCGCGAACTGGGCGCGGAGCCGGGTCAGGTGCTTTTTGAAGGCGATCCGCTGATCTTCATCGAACCTGCCTCGGTCGACGCCGCCTCGCAGGCCGACGAAGCGGATATCGATCCGGACCATATCCGGCCCGATCTTGCCGAGGTGATCGAGCGCCATGCCATCGGTCTCGACGAGCGTCGCCCGGAAGCGGTGGAACGCCGCCGCAAGCGCAATCAGCGCACGGCGCGCGAGAACATCGCCGATCTCTGCGATGAAGGCAGCTTCATCGAATATGGCTCGCTCATCCTTGCCGCGCAGCGCCGCCGCCGCTCCATGGAGGACCTCGTCAAGATGAGCCCGGCGGACGGCCTCATCACCGGCATCGGCACGGTGAATGCAGACAAGTTCGGCGAGGAACAGGCGCGCGCCATGGTGCTGTCCTACGACTTCACCGTCTTTGCGGGCACGCAGGGCGCGATGAACCACAAGAAGACCGACCGTGTACTGAAGATCGCCGAGGACTGGAAGCTGCCTGTCGTCTGGTTCGCCGAAGGCGGCGGCGGTCGGCCCGGCGATACGGATTCGCCGGGCGTGGCAGGGCTCGACACGCCCTCCTTCCTGAAATTCGCGGAACTTTCAGGTCTCGTGCCGCTTGTCAGCATCGTTTCAGGCCGGTGCTTTGCGGGTAACGCCGCGCTGGTCGGCTGCTCCGACGTCATCATTGCCACAGCCAATTCCAATATCGGCATGGGCGGTCCGGCCATGATCGAAGGCGGCGGCCTCGGCGTTTATGCGCCTGAGGAGATCGGTCCCATCGGCGTACAGACGAAGAACGGCGTCGTGGATATCGCGGTCGAGGACGAGGCGGCGGCCGTCGAGGCGGCGAAGAAATATCTTTCCTATTTCCAGGGCCCGCTGGGCGATTGGGAGGAAGAAGATCAACGCCTTCTCCGCCAGGCGATCCCGGAAAACCGGCTTCGCGTCTATGACATCTACAAGGTGATCGACCTTCTGGCGGATAAGGGCTCGGTGCTGGAGCTGCGCCGCGATTTCGGTATCGGCATCGTCACCGCGCTTGTCCGTATCGGCGGCAAGCCCATGGGGCTGATCGCCAACAACCCGAAATATCTCGCCGGCGCCATCGATGCGCCCGCCGCAGACAAGGCCGCGCGTTTCATGCAGCTGTGCGAAGCCTTCGGCTTGCCGGTCCTGTCGCTTTGCGACACGCCGGGCTTCATGGTGGGACCGGATGTGGAAGCCGATGCGCAGGTACGCCGCGTGTCGCGCATGTTCGTGACGGCGGCGAGCCTCACCGTTCCCTTCTTCACCGTCGTGCTGCGCAAGGGCTATGGCCTCGGCGCGCAGGCCATGGCGGGCGGCAGCTTCCATGCGCCCTTCTTCAACATCTCATGGCCGACCGGCGAGTTCGGCGGCATGGGGCTCGAAGGCGCGGTGCGGCTCGGCTACAAGCGCGAGATGGAAGCGATCGAGGATCTGGAGGAGCGCGAGGCCTTCTTCCAGAAGATGGTCGCGAAATACTACGAGAACGGCAAGGCCATCAACATGGCGTCCTTCCTCGAGATCGACGAAGTGATCGACCCGATGGAAACCCGCCGCTGGGTGATGCGGGGCCTCGCATCCGTGCCGCCGCGCCGTGAAGCGAAGCCCAAGCACCGGCCGTTCATTGACACCTGGTGAGAGCCGCTACGCGCTCTTGGCCCGGAAGGTCATATTGAAGGCGATGGAGACGCGGCTCTCCTCGCTGAGATTGGGCTCGACCGCATGCTGCAGCCATGAGGGAAAGACGATCAGCAGGCCGGCCGCGGCGCGGTATTGCAGGGCCTGGCTGTTCATCTTTGTCCGCTCTTTCACCGGATAGACGCTCATGATGCGCTCCCGAATCGGATCGTAGAACTCGATATTGCCGGCGCCCTCCGGCACTTTTGCGTAGTAGGTGCCGGACAGAATGGCATTGGGGTGCACATGCGCGCGGTTATAGTCGCGCGGCCCGTTCCTGTTGATCCACATCTCTTGGAAGACGAGGTCGAAGCGGGTGAAATCGAAGGCGAGCCTTTTCGCGCAGCCGACGCAGGTCCGCCCGATGATCCCGCGAATCTCCGCAAGCTCCGGCCGTTTGTGCAGATCGGAGGGGCTGTGCCAGCCGCCGACATTCGACCGCGTCACATTGGGCAGCTCGCGCTCATATGTGTCCATTGCGGTGAGAATATCCGCGTCGATCCGCTCATGGTCGAGAACCTTGCGCGGCCAGATCGGCGTTGCGAACCAGAGTTCCGGCGCATAGCCGTCCTCCGTATCGGTCGTCCGTGTGGCGGGCATGGCGGGGGCGGGGTCCGCGCTGTCGGCTTGCGGTGTGGAAGGCCGTTCATCCCGCTCAAGCGTATCCTGCATGTCGTTCCGTCTCGTTTTGAAGCTGACAATCAGGGAAGCTATCACCGTGCTGCTCAGCGGGAGCGTGTCGATACCGCCGATTTGGGGAGATCGCCGGGGCAGGAAGGAGGCCGGGCGGAAAGGGCGGGCCAGCGCGCCGCCCAGTCGCCCTGATGGTCCATATCGGACAGAACGATCTGCCGCGCGCAATTCGGCACGGGCATGTGGCGGATGAAGCCGGCAGCGATCATCGGTGGCACGATGTCGTCCTCGCCGCCGGAATAATGGATTTGAGGAAGCCGGGCGATTGTCGTCGCCACGCTTAGAGGATCAAGCGATCCATAAAGCGGCGTCACATGGTGATAGGCCGTAAAGGCGGCGCTATCGAGCGGCGCGGCGATGGTGACTAGGCTCGCGACATCGTCGCGGCGCGCTGCCAGCAGCGTGGCGATGGCGCCGCCGCCCGAATAGCCGACAAGGCGGATGGCGGGCGCCGGGGCCTGCTTCTTCAGCGTATTCACGGCCTGGTTCACCGCATCCACCACCTCTTCGCCATAGCGCGCTACGGTCCATAATTCCGGGCGGCAGTTGCGTGCGGTTCCGTTCTCCGCCCCGGTGAATTGGCACGGTCGGGCAAGATAGACGGTATTCGGTCCGGGATCGGAGGCAGCCACCGCAAGCATGGTCATGGAGACCGGCGTCGGGTCGGATGAGGGCTTGTTCCGTGTTTGCCAGGCGGCGCCGTCTCCCTCGATGAAGACGGTGAGCGGTTCGCCGGGGGTGCGGATCTTTCTGAATCCAACCAGATCGAACCTTGTTGTCGCAATGCGGAACTTCTCAAGCCCCCCCTGCTGCGCCACGCTTGCAGCCTTGGTCTCCCGCTCTGCAAGCGGGGGAGCGCCTGCGCATCCGGCCAGGGCCATGGCCAGGAGGCCGGTCGCCAATCGTATCAGATCGCCGCGCATATTCGTGAAACCCATGAGCTTGCGCTTCCTTTCCTGAGACGAGCGGTTCATGCGTCAGCAATCTTGTGGGTGGAGAGAAACGTGTCCAACAGGAAATCCGAAGTGAAGAAGGCCAAGTCCGGCAAGGAGCCGGAAAAAGAGGTCGCAAAAGAAGGGGCCGCCGCCGGCGCTCCCGCCGACAATAAGCCCGCCGACAATAAGAATGCGCCGGGGCAGGCGGCGCAACCGGCAAAACCCAAGACGCAGATTTCCTGCTCGCGCGGCTTCTCCGACTGGATGGCCCAGAACAATCTGAGCTTCGGCTTCACCTCCTACCAGTCCGGGCGGCTTTATCTTGTCGGGCGTCTGCCGCGCGGAAGAATCAGTTTCCACGAAAGGCATTTCGTGCGGGCCATGGGCGTCGCCGCCACGCCGCAGCGGCTCTATCTGGCAAATCATTTCCAGATATGGCGGATGGAAAACATATTGCCCGCCAATGCCAGCGTGGACGGCTTCGATCGCAACTACGTACCTAGAAACGCCCAGACCACCGGCGATCTCGACGTGCATGAACTGGGGGTCGACAAGAACGGCCGGATTATTTTCGTGAACACGAAATATTCCTGCCTCGCCACGCCGAGCCTCACCCACAGTTTTCGTCCGATCTGGAAGCCGCCCTTCATCTCCCGCCTCGCGCCGGAGGACCGCTGCCATTTGAACGGCCTTGCCATGCAGGACGGAGAGCCGCGCTACGTGACGGCCGTCTGCAAGAGCGACATCGTCACGGGCTGGCGTGACCGCCGCGCCGAAGGCGGCTGCATCATCGATGTGACGACCGACCGGATCGTGACGGAAAAGCTTTCCATGCCCCATTCGCCGCGCCTGCACAACGGTAAGCTCTGGGTGCTGAATTCCGGCCGTGGCGAATTATGCACGGTAGACCCCGATACCGGCGAATTGGAAACGGTGGCCTTTCTGCCCGGCTTCCTGCGCGGGCTCGCCTTTGCGGGGCCTTATGCCTTTGTCGGGCTTTCCCTGCCGCGCGATGGATCGTTCTCCGGCCTGGAGCTGGACGGCGAACTGGCCCGGCGCGATGCGGAGCCCTGGTGCGGCGTGCAGGTCGTGGACACGCGCACGGGCGACATCGTGCAATGGATCAGGCTGACCGGTGAGGTGAGAGAACTCTTCGATGTCTTCGTTCTGCCGGGCGTGCGCAATCCCATGGCGACGGGGCTGATGGACAGCCAGATCCAGAGTCTGGTGACCATAGAAAACTGGGCGCCGGACGATTTGCCGGCGGACGGGGTTCCGGACGGGGACGGCGCTGACCGGGCGCCAACGCCTGAGAAGCCGGTGCCGGAAATGCAGGCCGACGCCGTCGCGGAAGACGCCTGACAAGCTAATCAGTAAACAGATTGTTAGGAAAATTCAGCGCTGCCGGCGTTTGTCGGCCGCGCTTTTCGTGCGTGAACGGTCACGCACCATGTTGGATCGAATATGGATACGAAAGGGGTCGTGGGACTGCACATCCTTGTTGAGTGTGCGCGTATCCGGGCTTGATACTCCGAGCCACGTTTATGAGTCCTGCATGCCGATGCATCGATGGAATTGGGCACTCCGGAGATGCGGACGGATGCGACCGTTACCTTTGGGGGAAATGAATGAGCCGCAATAAGCGCACGCCCGCAACCGCATTGTCTTCGTCGAAGATCGCCGGAAGCGCCTACAATTACTACAGCATGACCGTCGAAAATCAGCGGGGTACGGATCAAGGTACCGCCGGCAAGATGCGGCGGATCTTTGCATCGGCACTTCTTTCGACAGCATCCGCGGTTGTGATCGCGAGCCTTTCCGGTTCTCCTGCGCGCGCAGCGCCGATAGGCGGCGGGGCTTGCGTTCCGTTGACGCCCCAGAACGGCGATACGGTCACCTGCGCCGGCACATTCGAAGAAACGCTCTCCTTTTCCGAAGTCGAAGACCTGACGGTCGTGCTGCAGGCTGGCGCGACGGTGCAGCCCTTTTCCGAGGACGCGAAGGGCATCACCGTCTTTGCCGAAAATGAAGAATACGGCAATGGAACGGTCAAGAATTACGGTCTGATCATCACCGGCGGCGAGATCGGCGAAGGCGCTGACGGTATCGATGTCAGAACCAAGTATGACGCGACGGTCGTCAATGGTGCTTCGGGCTTTGTGTCGACCTATGGTTACCAGTCGGACGGTATCGTTGCCGAAGCCTATTACGGCGATTCAAGTGTCACAAATGCGGGCACGGTCGGCACGAACGGTGAAAATGCTTTCGGCCTCGTAGCGTATTCCTATTCGGGCACCGCCTATGCGGGCAATAGCGGGACCGTTTCGACGGACGGCGACCACTCGGATGCGGTCTATGCATCGGGCTATGAAGGCGCGACGGCGGTCAATACCGGTCGGATCAGCACGGATGGCGAGTACTCCTATGCTGTGGTCGCCCTCTCCCATGGAGGCAATACGAAAGCGACGAATGACGGCGTGATCGAACTCTTCGGATACGCGGCGACCGCCCTCTACGCCGGTACCGGCGAGGGCGATGCAACGGTTCGCAACTATGCCAATGGTGAAATCACCACCGCTGACGGTTTCGATGTCGATGGCGGAGCGGCCTGGAGCTACGACGGAGATGCAACGGCGTCCAACGCCGGCGAGATCTCTCTTCATGGCGACAATTCTTCGGGCCTGATCGCCGTGGCCGCCCATGGAAAGGCGGAGGCGACCAATAGCGGCTCGATAAACATTTATGGCGAGACGGAAGGCGTTTCCTTTGAGGAGGCCTTTGCAGGCCTCACCGGCGCCAACCCGGAAGAGGTCGTGAACGATCTGTCGGTCGGTCTCATCGCGGTCGGTGAGACGGCTTCGGCAATCAACTATGCCGATGGCGATATCGTCGCCACGGGCCAGGATGCGGCGGGCATGCTTGTCGTCGCCACCTCGAGCTCATATGCCGCGAGCGGCAAGAATTACGGCTCGATTTCCACCGGCCAGGCCATAAGCGAGCCTGAAGCGACGGCGGGCTACCACGATGCGGCCTTCGGCATGCTGGTGATCGGCGGCGAGGGCGGTGCGAGCGTCTATAATGGCGGCGACATCGAAACCTATGGCGTCGGCAGTGTCGGCGCCATGGCGGCGGCGGACGGCGACGCAACCGCGATCAATGCCGGAAACATCTCCACCGGTACAGTGGACGGCGAAGCCTATTCCGCCGGAGAGGATGGCCGTCAGGCGCCCGGGCTCATCGCTATTTCGGCGAGCAGGGACGCCACGGCCACCAACCAGGAAGGGGGCTCGATCGAAACGTCAGGCGACAGTTCCTCCGGTATCGTGGCCCTTGCGCCGCACGGCACGGCCATTGCTGGAAACTACGGCCAGGTCACGGTGAACGGTGAAGTCGACGGCATCGAGGCCGGCGAACTCGTCAACATCGTCCTCGGCGCCGGTGAGCCGTACTACTCCGAAGAAGTGGCGGCGAAATATCTTGCAACCGGCGTGGTGGCCATCGGTGACCGGGCGACGGTGTGGAATCATGAAGGCGCGACCGTCACCGGCACGGGCCAGGACGCTTCGGGCATGCTGGCGGTCGCGACGTCGACGGAATATGCCGCGCTGGCGCGCAATGACGGCACCATCACAACGGCCCAGACCGAGGGGTATCACGATGCCGCCTTCGGTATGGTCGCGATCGGTGGCGAAGGAGGCGCGGGCGTCAATAACACCGGTGACATTCAGACGGGAGGCCTTCTGGGCTTCGGCGCACTCGCCGCAGCGGATGGCGACGCCGTCGGTTACAATTCCGGCACCATCACCACCGGCAGCAGCGAAACCGCCGGCTATGATCTGGGCGGCTTCGGCATTGCTGCGGCCTCGCTCAGCGGTACGGCCTATGTAAAGAATAGCGGCGACATCGAAACCTTCGGTTCTGCGGGACTTGGCGCCGTCGCCATCGCCGGCGGCTCGCCCGATGGTCTCGGCGGCGGGTGGGAAGGCCCCTTCTGGGAGCTGGCGCAATATCTCCCCGATATCGTCGCCGAATACGGCACGGCCCTGGTGCTCAACGATGCCGATGCGAGCATCGTGACGCATGGTGATTTCGGGATCGGTACCACCGCTGTTGGCTTCATCGCCGGTGTGGAAAACCGCGGCACGATCCAGACGGACGGCCTGGCCTCCATGGGCGCCGTGGCGCTTGGCCTTTATGCGAGCGCGCATAATGCGGCGGGCGCGACGATTACGACCGGCGCCGCCGACGGCGACGGCATTGCCGCGGTCGGCATGCTGGCCGGTGGCCTTAGTATGGGTGTCGTGGAAAATGACGGCACCATCGCGACCTACGATACGGGCGGCATCGCCGCAGCCGCGATCGGCGCGAAATATGCCGTGGCGCGGAACGGTGAAGACGGAAACATCACGACGGAGGGTGATTACAGTCTCGGCCTGGTGGCCGCGAGCCTCTACTCGGCGCTGGCCTATAATGACGGTGACATTTCGACCAGTGGCGACGTTTCCGTGGGCATGGCCGCGGTCGGCTCGCTCTATACGGTCCTGAACGAACTCGACTACGAGCCGATCAACGGCATTCTCGAAGGCCTGGGAGGTTATCTGGGCGGCATCGAAGGGCCTGTCGGAGGCGGCGAATTCCCCGGCGCTGCCGCGATAAATGACACGAACGGCACTATCGACACGCAAGGCGACTTGTCGCTTGGCGTGATGGCGCTTAACTTCGATAGGGAGGCATTCACCGGCAATCGCGGCAGTGTCACGACGGCTGGCGAATATGCGATTGGCGTCGGTGCGTTCAGCGTCGGCGGCGACGCCTATGCCTATAATGAAGGAACCATCGAAACCTCCGGCGACAAGGCCGCGGGGCTGATGGCGTCCGGGGGCGCCCAGCCTGTCTGGTCGTTGCTCGACGCGAGCGGCCTGGACGAATACGACCTCCAGACGGTGTTCCCCGACCTCGAGCCCTACGACATGGAAGGCGATGTCCTTGCCGTCAACGAAGGCGGTTCGATTTCGACAACCGGCTACTATGCGACGGGTATCGCTGCCTGGACGAGCAATGGCGCGGCAAGGGCGATCAATACCGGTACCGTGACGACGGGGTCGGCAATCCAACCGCTGACGCCGAGTTATGGCGGCGTCGCCTCGAACGGCCTTTGGGCGTATAGCGGGGGCGACGACGTTCTTTCCACGGCCTATGCCCGGAATGACGGCACCGTTACGACATGGGGCGCCGAAGCTGATGGCATGCGGGTCAATGCGTTCGAGGAAAGCGTCGATATTACCGGCAGCGATGCGATGGAAGGCGTTTCCGACGGGGCCATCATCGTGGCCGGTGCGGTCAATACCGGCGGCATCGTAACGCATGGCGATGGGGCCGACGGCATCGCCGCCGAAGCGGCCGGCGACGTGCGCTATTACGACGATGTCGAACATCAGTTCGTCCATCTGGACGCCGGTGTGAAAGTCGACAATAGCGGCTCCATCACGACATATGGCGATTACAGCAACGGCGTGAGTGCGCAGGGCCCGCATGTCGAGGTCGTCAATGAGGCGGATGCCACGATCACGGTGAACGGCGATTATTCGGTCGGCATCGAGGCCCGTTCCTCCGGCCCGGTCACCACCGAGGTCGCAAATGCCGGCACCATCACGGTCAATGGCGACCATTCGGCGGGCATCTATGCCACGGGCGATTATGTCACCATCGAGAACGGCACGACGGGCGTGATCGATGCCTCGGACTCCTATGCCGATGTTATTCCGGGTGACGAGTACGGCCTCGGTATTCTCGTGAACGACTCTCGCGACATCACCATCGACAATGCCGGCAAGATCTACGGCACGGTCGCGGTGGGATATGCGCTCGGCTTCCACATCGGCAGCGCTTTCTACAACGACACGGACCTCACCAATACCGGCACCATTGAAGGCAATGTGATCCTCGCTTCCGGCGACGACACGGTGCTGAACGAGGGCGGTAAGGTTTCGGGCGGTATCTATACCGGCCGCGGCGACGACGACGTCACCATCTCCGGCACCGGTAACGAAATCGGATACGGCATCCACTCCAGTGCCGAGGATTATAGCTATTCGACGCTTGCTTTCGAGCAGACCGACAAGCTGACCTTCGACAATGGCGCCGCTAACAGCATCTTCGAAGGTCCGGGCGGCCTGTCGCCCGCAGGCGCCAATGGCGTTGCAATCAGCGGCTTCGATCAGATCGACTTCAAGGACGGCACCACCGTCTTCGATGAGACCGACATCCTGACCAACAAATATGCTGGCGACATCGTCGTGCATCAGGGGGCCAAGGTCTCTGCGCTGGACGACATGTGGATCGGTGCCGGAAGCTTCACGGTCGGTACCGGATCGGGCGAATCGGTCGCTACCTATGCCGATCTCGAACTCACCCATGGTGCGATCATCCACTCCAATGCCGATTTCGACCTCGCCAATGGCGGGCGGCTCATCGTCGGCATCAATGGCGACTATGACACCGGCTCCATCGAAACCTCCGGCGAAATCCATGTTGCCGGACCGACGCTGGAGGGCGAAACGGTGGTGGAGCCCGGCTTCACCGTCTATGCGAATGTGATCGCCGGTATCGATCTCACGGTGGGGCATGACCTGACCATCGGCTATGCCGAAGGCGGGGTCTCTCTGACAGGCGACGCGGCGCCCACCGTGGTCGACAATTCGATCCTCTTCAACTTCACCACGGGCGCGAACGAAACCGATCTCTATCTGACGGTCGGTCGCGAGAAGTCGATCAACGACATCGTCGACGAAGGCGGCGACGGCACACCGAACAAGGACAGTATCTCCAGTGCGCTGGAGGGTTATCTGTCCAATGTGCCGAACGACAATCCGATCATCGTTTATCTCTCGGGCAACTGGCCGAACGATCCGGAGGCCCAGTCCGCGGCCCTGCGCAAGCTGGTCGAGGATACGGTACCGGACGAGGCGGCCCTTTCCGGCCAGACTGTGGTTTCCGCCACCGATGCCGTGCTCGACCTGATCATGGATCGGCTGAGCGGCGGCGGTCTCCAGACCGCCTCCAGCGAGAGCGGCCCGAGCGGCGTCTCCGCGGGCGACATGCCCCTGGGCGGCGACGGCAAATGGGCTCTGTGGGGCCGTGCCGGCAAGAACTGGGCGACATTCACGCCGTCCGGCGCCAATGGCTTCGATTCCGATAGCTGGGGTATCTCCGGCGGCATAGACGGCGAAGTCGCCGACAAGCTGCGCATGGGTGTCTCCTACTTCTACACCAAGGCCAATTTCGACGAGAACGGCGCCGGCGCAAACAGCAACGCCGACATCGACGGCAATGGTGTCGTGGTCTATGCGACCTACCAGCCGAACCCCTGGTACCTCAACGCGTCGCTGGGCTATGGCTGGAACAGCTACAAGAGCAAGCGCTTCGTGACCGGCTTCGGCACCAATGAAGCCAATTACGACGGCAAGCAGATCATGGGCCGCGCCGAGCTTGGCTACATCCTGTCCGAAGGGGCGTTCGACATCACGCCGCATATCGGTCTCCGGGTGAACCTGCTCGACATCGACAGCTACACGGAAACCGGACCCGCGCCGGCCGTCTCGATCGATAGCAGAAGCGTCAACAGCGTGCGGGGCGTGCTGGGTTTCGGGGTACGCTATGAGGCTGACCTCGGGAGTGCGGGCAAGATTGTTCCGGAAGGATATGTCCGTCTGCTGAACGAGTTCGGCAATCCGGACGAGGCCATCACCGGCAACATCGTCAGCGGCGGCGCCTTCAATGTGAAGACGGTCGCCCGGGACGATCTCAGCTACGCCGTCGGTGCCGGCCTGACCTATGAGATGAACGAGAGCGTCAGTCTTCGCGTCCATTACAATGGTGAGTTCCAGAGTGACTACGATGAACACGCAGTCTCCGCATCGTTCCGCTTCGCCTTCTGAGGACGGTACGGCGTCAGAAAAAGGACGGCACCCCGAAAGGGGTGCCGTCCCTCTTTCAGACCCTGCCGATATCGTCTATCGGCCGGTCTGGCGCAGGAACGACGAACGTGTCATGCGCGATGCCATGGAGATGTGGCAGGCCGAAGGAGCTCTGCCCGAAGGGGTCGATCCGGCCCAGCGTGCCAGAGAACTTGTCATCGCCATCTATGACGGCGAGACGCTGGCGGGATGCCTCACGGCGGATTTTCATCCCATGCGCGAGCTGGAGGAGAAGTTTGCCTTTGCCCGCAGCTTCATCCGCCCGGCCTGGCGGGGCGCGCGGCTGACGGATCGCTTGATGATCGACGGTCACGCCGAACTTGGCCGATGGGCCGCTGCAAACCCGCAAGAGAAGCTGGCCGGGTCCGCCGCGATCTATCAGAACGCCAATCTCGGCGCCCATCCGGTCGAACCGTCGGGGCTGACCTTGATCGGCTTCACCGGAAAAGGCCTCCAGAAGCGGGTGCTCTGGTTCGATCACTACCGCTTGCCGGTCGCCGACGACAAGCAGGCGCAGGAGGCGGCTTCCGACGGCGGAGCGGACTGGAGTTTGACGCCGGTTGGAGTGGGCGACGCGCGCGATCGCGCCCTGCGCGAGGAGGCTTGCCGGTTCTGGCGCGAGGCGAAGGCTTTTGCGCCGGGCCAGGATCTTTCCGATCCCGCCGCGGCATTGAGCGTTGTGGCGCATGACGGGGAGGAGATGATTGCGACGTCCTCGCTGCGCATGATCCGGGTTCCCGCCCTCCGGCGCAGCTTCGCCATGCTCCGCTGTTTCGTGGCGCCGCGCTGGCGCGGCACCGGTCTGCGCGAAGCACTGGCGGCTGAAAACTTCAGGCTCGCCGAAGCGGAGGCCGCAAACATCGACAACGCGGCATTGCCCGCCGGTGTCATGACGATATGCAGCGGCAAGGACCGCTCACCGCTTCCCGTCGATGCGGCGGGCTTTTTGCTGGCTGGCTATGCGCCGGGCCACGATCAGGTTCGGCTGCGCTGGTTCGGCCACACGAAAATTTCCGACACGCGCCTCGGCCTGTCCGCGTGAGGTGAAAATTAGTGTGTAAAAACAGATGGCTAGGGCATTGTGCGCTGCATGATTTCCGCCTGCCTGAGTGAGTGGTATGCTGACGGTTCCGCCAAAGGGGAATGTGCGGAACAGGGGAGGAACCATGAACGAGCACGCGGCGCTAGGCTATCTGCAAACGGACGCAAACCCGCTCATCCGGGCAATCGAGGCGGGGGTTGCGATCATGCGGTCGGAAGAGGCGTTCCGTCTCTATTCGGTGGCGCTGATTGCCGCCCTTCTGCTGGTTTCGATGATGGTTGTCTGGCGTATCCTTGCCGGTGCGACGGCTGACAATGCGCCCGAACATGATGTGCGCCGCCGCCTTGCCCATCGCTTCACCGGCTTGATGATCTGGGGCTTCGGCGTGCCGAGCCTTGCGCTCTTCGGCGGCATTGCCGCTTATGTCGGTCTCATCGGCGGCGCCCCCGTCTTTGTCGACGTGGCGAGCGGCCAGGCGATGGCGGACCCCGGCCTGGGCGCGATCGGCCTCTTCGTGACGGCTCAGCTCGTACAGGCCGCGCTTCTCGATATCTTCCACATCTATGCAAGCTTCGGTGCGACGCTGAGCGTCCACCCGGAAGCGGCGGCGTTCGGCGCCGTGGTGATCGCCTATCGCCTCACCATCGCCTTGTCGACGCTGGGGCTTCTCTATCTGCTCTGGCGCTCCACCCGCATCCTGTCGCGGAGGGTGGCGGCGTCGAAATCCCAGCACGCCTGACCATCAGGCCCCGGCACAGCTGAAACGACATAAAAAGCCGCACCCGGACGATCCGGGTGCGGCTTGTCTTTTGTCCGTCAGGGAAGAAGCGGTTTAGAGCGCCGCTTCGTAATTCGCCTCGGCGAATTCCCAGTTGATCAGATGATCGACGAAGGTCGTCAGATAGTCCGGACGGCGGTTCTGATAGTCGAGATAGTAGGTGTGCTCCCACACATCGGTGGTGAGGATCGGCACATCCTTGCCGGTGATCGGCGTCTCGGCATTGGCCGTGCCATAGACGGCAAGCTTGCCTTCCGGCGTCAGCACGAGCCACGCATAGCCCGAGCCGAACTGGCCGGCGCCAACCTTTTTGAATTCGTCCTTGAACTGTTCGAGGCCGCCGAAATCTTCCTTGATCTTGTCGGCCAGCTTGCCCTTGGGCTCGCCGCCGCCATTCGGCTTCATGGAGTTCCAGTAGAAGGTGTGGTTCCACACCTGAGCGGCATTGTTGAACACGCCCTTCTTGGAGGCATCGCCCGCCACCTTGCGGATCAGCTCGACGAGTTCCAGATCGGCAAGCTCGGTGCCCTCGATGAGCTTGTTGCCATTGGTCACATAGGCCTGATGGTGCTTGCCGTAGTGAAAGGACAGCGTCTCGGCGGAAATATGCGGGGCGAGCGCATCCATTTCATAGGGAAGTTTGGGGAGTTCGAGCATGGGCTTCTCCTTACTGGTTTGACGCGGCTCCGAGAGTCCGGAGCCGGACCGGTCCAACGCATACGCAACTGAACGCCGCGCGCATCGGGTTGTCCGCATGGGATACGGAATTGTTTATATGCCTCCACTAATCGGAGATGACGACGGGATTTTCAAGGCGGAAGAAAAAAAATTTATTAGAGAACAAAGCTACTTATGGGCCAGCGCATAATCCCTAAAAAAATGGGGCCAATGCCCCGGCGGTTGGGTCGCACGCGCTAAACCCTTGAGTCCGTGGCACGAATTTCAGGCCGCGCCCGCCCGCCGGTCGCCTGCGTCCCGCCGGTGCGATGAACTTGCAACGGCGCGACGGAATTACCACATCTTATGGAACGGTGCCCATCCCGGGGCCGTGCCTTGCGGGGTGCCCGCGGGGCGGAGCCAAAGTCGCTTGGAAGAGGACTTTGAAGGCCATGAGCCGTATGACGCAGTTCAACAGCCCGTTTCTGCTCGGTTTTGAACAGATCGAGCAACTTCTGGACCGTGTGGCGAAATCCTCCGACGGATATCCGCCCTACAATGTCGAGCAGCTGCCTGCACCGGACCATGAAGGCGAAGGCGCCGCGACCGACCTGCTGCGCATCACGCTGGCGGTTGCCGGCTTCTCCCGCGACGAACTATCCGTCACGGTCGAGGACAACCAGCTCGTCATTCAGGGCCGCCAGCGCGAGGAGAACGACACGAATTATCTCCATCGCGGCATCGCCGCCCGCCAGTTCCAGCGCAAATTCGTGCTGGCAGAAGGTGTGGAGGTCGTCGGCGCCAGGCTGGAGCACGGTCTTTTGATTATCGACCTTCTTCGCCCGGAACCGGCGAGAACGGTCCGCCGTATCGAAATCGATGACGGCGGCGGAAGAAACAAGGGGTCAACAATCTCTTCCTCGCACCCCGGGCGTAAACGGATCGAGGAGGATGCGGTCTGAATGGGAGCGCGTTGCGGAAAAGGCGCGTGGCAATAGAACGGCCGTCGAGGTCGTCGTGCGGTGCTGAGGCAAGGCCCGCGACGAACCGTCTTAAAGGAGTATGATATGCGTAAGGACAATGACCGGATCGACGATAGCGGAAACGAAATACCGAATGCCGGCTGGGGCGCGGAGGATCTGCGCTCACTGAGCGACGAGGCGTTCGCCAATGCGGGCGTGGGCAACATCGTCTATGTGCGCGAGGTACTGGCAGGCGAGCTGGTGTCGGAGTTCGGCAACGAGATCAATGTACCCGCCGATACCATGCTGTATTCGGTCCACGCCGCCAATGGCGAGCGTATGGCCGTGCTGGACAATCGCGATGCAGCCTTCGCTGGCGCGCGCCAGTACGACCTGGAGCCGGTCAGCGTACACTGACCGGCATAGACGCGCCGCTAAATGCGCCGCCCGAAAATGCGAAGCCCCGCCGTCTCCGGCGGGGCTTTTGCGTGTCGCGGCGCGTGCTGCGCTCAGACGGCGTTGGTCGCGGCGGGTTCCGTCAGGATGGCGTAAAGCGCCGCGGCATCGTCGGTCGCGCGGAGTTTTTCCACCACCGCACTGTTCCGGAGCAGGCGAGATACGCGCGCCAGCGCTTTCAGATGGTCCGCGCCCGCGCTTTCCGGCGCCAGCAGCAGGAAAATCAGGTCCACCGGCTGGTCGTCCACCGATTCGAAGTCGATCGGCGTGTCGAGCCGCGCAAACAGCCCGTGCAGCCGGTCCAGTTCGCCCAGCTTGCCATGAGGAATGGCAATGCCCTGGCCCACGCCCGTGGAGCCCAGACGCTCTCGCTCGAGCAGCGTTTCGAAAATAGAGCGCTCGGATACGCCAATAACGCCTGCCGCGCGTGCGGCAAGCTCCTGCAGCGCCTGCTTCTTGCTGGTGACCTTGAGATGCGCAAGCACCCCCTCCGGCCGTACCAGATCTTCAAGCTCCATGATCCGAACCCTGTTCTGCTGAGGCTGTGGCCGAATCGCTGCCCGATGCGCCGGCCGGGGGCCGGGCTGGGGGCGTGCGCTGGCTAGAGCGGTAAAGCTTCTCACGGTCTCAAGCCTTTTGTGAATCGCGGCTGGTATCGATCCAGCCGATATTGCCGTCCTGACGCCGGTAAACGAGACAGAGGCCGCCATCGCCATTGCGGAACATGACGAAGGGGGCGTCGCTCAAATCCATGCGCATCACGGCGTCGCCGACGCTGAGTTTCGGAATATCCGTCGTACCCTCGGCGATGATGACGGGCTGAGCGTCTTCTTCGACTTCCTCGTGCTCGGCAACCGCTTCGATCACGAAGGACGGCACCGTCTCGGCGGGGAGTTCCGGCTTGTTGTGGTTGTTGTGGTTTTTCAGCTTGCGCTTGTAGCGGCGCAGCCTCTTCTCCAGCCGCTCCAGCGCAGCGTCGAAGGCGGCATAGGCTTCCGTCGCCTGGCCCTCGGCTTTCACATACATGCCGGAGCTCAGATGCACCGCGCAATCCGCGCGATAGTTGAAGCCATCTTTGGTGATGGTGACGTTCGCATCTACCGAACGATCGAAATATTTGTCGACAGCGGCTTCGAGCCGGTCGGTAACATGGGTGCGGAGCGCATCTCCGATGTCGAGATGATGGCCGCTAACCTGAACCTGCATTGAGAGACCTTTCCGGGTCGCAATGTCCCGATGGACTGCCTGTGGCGAAGCGCGCCCCCTGTCCGAAGGGCATCGCCCCGAGGCAGGATTGGCTTCTGCTGTCTGCCGCGCCGCGGAGATTCTATCTGCCGCGCCGTCATCAAGCGCGTGGAAACTAGTGGGGCCTTCATAAGGTGTCAACCGGCACCCTTATAGAGCCTTAAAGCCTTTTTAAATCAGTGTGTTATGGGGCGTGTGGTGGCCCGGCTGCGTGGCGAAGCCCCGCTCAGGCATAGGCCTTCTTTTCCCGCCGGCGCTGGACCGAGGATGGAATGCTGAGGGCTTCCCGGTACTTGGCGACCGTGCGCCGGGCGATGTCGATCCCCTGGCCTTTCAGGATTTCCACGATGTTGTCGTCGGAAAGGACGGCGTCGGGCCGTTCCGCGTCGATCAGTTCCCTGATGCGGTGCCGCACGGACTCCGCCGAATGCGACGCACCGCCTTCCGTCCCTGCGATGGCCGAGGTGAAAAAATATTTCAGCTCGAAAATGCCGCGCGGCGTAGCGATGTATTTGTTCGAGGTGACGCGGCTGACGGTCGATTCATGCATTGAGATCGCGTCGGCCACCGTCTTCAGGTTCAGCGGCCGCAAATGCTGCACGCCATACATCAGGAACGCATCCTGCTGCCGGATGATTTCGGACGCCACTTTCAGGATCGTGCGCGCGCGCTGGTCGAGGCTCTTCACCAGCCAGTTCGCATTGTTGAGGCACTCCGACACATAGGCCTTGGCCTTGGCGTCCGCGAGGCTTGAGACTTCCGCGTAATATTGCTGGTTCACGAGAACGCGCGGCAGCGTTTCGGAATTGATCTCGACGAGCCAGCCGCCATCCGATCCCCGCCGCACGAACACGTCCGGAATGACCGGCACCACGGGCTCGCCGCCGAACGCAAGGCCGGGCTTTGGGTTGCAGGCGCGGATGTCCTCGATCATGCCGGCGATGTCGTCGCGGTCGGCGCCGGTGACCTTCATGAGCTGGTCGAAGTCGCGCTTGGCGAAAAGATCCAGATGGTCGAGGAAACTCTTCATGGTCGGGTCCAGCCGGTCGCGCTCGGCAAGCTGGATCGCGAGACATTCTTTCAGGTTGCGGGCGCAGATACCTGCCGGCTCGAAGCCCTGCAGAACCTCGAGCACACTGAGCACGTCCTCGATTTCGGCGCCGAGCCGCTCCGCGACCTCGTCCATATCGGCCGCGATGTAGCCCGCCTCGTTCACCTGGTCGATAAGATAGGCGCCGATCAGCCGGTCCTGCGGCACTTTGAGAGACATCTGCATTTGTTCGGTGAGATGTTCCGAAAGCGTCGCCTCGCGTGTCAGCGTGGCCTCGAAGGAGAACTCGTCATTGCCCTGTCCGCCGCCGCTGGAAGTTCTGAGCGACTGCCAGTCGGAGCTTGAGGAGCCCGCCGCCGCGGCCTCGTTCTGCACGTCGCTGCGCGCTTCGTCGGCATAGACATTGTCGTAATCGGTATCGAGGTCGCTTTCCCGGCCGGGCAGGGGAGAGTCCTCGCTGAGTGAGAGCCGTTCCTCGGAGGAACGCGGTTCTTCGGGCTTGTCGGCAGGGGTGTCGTCGCGGGCGCGCTCGCTCTCGGGCTCGCCGGAACTCGCCTCGAGCAGCGGATTGCGCTCGAGTTCCTGTTCGACATATTCGGCAAGCTCCAGATTGGAAAGCTGCAGCAGCTTGATCGCCTGCTGCAGTTGCGGCGTCATGACAAGGCTCTGGCCTTGTCGCATCTCCAGCCGCGGTGCGAGCGCCATGAGCCCCTATGCCCCCCGTCCGTTACGCATTGCGATCTCAAGCCCCATCATCTTTTTCACAGGCTGAAGCGGTCGCCGAGATAGAGACGGCGCACATCTTCATTGCCCACGATTTCGGAAGGCTCGCCCTCCATCAGTACCTGGCCATCGTGAATGATGACCGCGTGGTCGATCAGTTCCAGCGTTTCGCGCACATTGTGGTCGGTGACCAGCACGCCGATGCCCCTGTCCTTCAGATGCGCCACGAGATCGCGAATATCGCCGATCGCGATGGGATCGATGCCCGCGAAAGGCTCGTCGAGCAGCATGAAGGAGGGTTGCGTGGCCAGCGCGCGCGCAATTTCCACGCGCCGCCTTTCGCCGCCCGACAGCGCGATGGACGGCGTCCGGCGCAAATGGGTAATCGAGAATTCCGCCAGCAGATCGTCGAGAGCCGTCTCGCGCCGGTCGCGGTCGCGTTCCACCACTTCCAGCGTGGCGCGGATATTCTGCTCCACCGTCAGCCCGCGAAAGATCGAGGCTTCCTGCGGCAGATAGCCGATGCCCATCCGCGCCCGCCGATACATGGGCAATCCGGTCACGTTGAGACCGTCAAGCGCGATGCTGCCGTAATCGGGCCGGATCAGGCCGGTAATCATGTAGAAGACGGTGGTCTTGCCCGCCCCGTTCGGGCCCAGAAGGCCCACGGCCTCGCCCCGATGGAGGTTGAAGCTGACCCCGCGCACCACGGGACGCCCCTTGAAGCTCTTGCCGATCTTCTCGACCTGGAGGCCGGCATTGCGGGTCACCAGCTGCGGACCGTCGTCGGGGGAAGCGGAGGGATTTCGCCCCCGCTCCGCGTCCGCGGCGCGCTGTGTCGCGCTATGTCCGGTCTGGGTCGAAGTCATTGCCACCTCAGCGTTGAAAGCTCATCAAAAGACACTTGGCATTAAAATTGTATGAAATGCCGTGAATTACCAAGCCCCTTATTCCTTCTTGTCGGTCTCCGGAGGCTGGAAAAGGCCTTTGACCCGCCCGTTTCCGCCATTTTCCGTCCCTCCGGACGATTTGCCGCCGGTCACACGGCTCTCGCCGCTATTCAGGTCGACAAAGAGCCGGGTTCCCCGGATGACGTTCTTGCCCTGCCGGAGCACGACGCTGTCGCCCATATTGATGCGCCGCGTCGCGACCTGATATTCCGCCCAGTTGCCGCTCGCCGATTGCTCGTTCGGCGCGCTCACATGCACGCTGCCGGTGGCCTTGATCTTCTCGATCCGGTTGCCGCCGCTGCCCTGCTTGCTGGCGTAGTAGACGGTCAGCTTGTCCGCCTTCATGCGCACATCGCCCTGCACCACGACCACATTGCCCACGAAAGTGGCGGTGCCCTTTTTGTCGGCTACTTCCAGCCGGTCGGATTCGATCTCGATGGGGGCGTCCGGCTTGTTGGCAAAGCCCGACATGCTCTGCGCATGCGCCGTGGCGGCGGCGCCGAGGCATATCGGGAGGAGCAGGCTGCCCAGAAGGGCGTGGCGCCATGCATGGCGCCGGCTGCGCCGCATCGCCTCGATACCCGCAAGGCGCCATGCCCGCACGGTCTTCAATCGCTTCATTGTGCCCCCTCGTTCTGATCGTCCGGCGTACCGGTTTGCGTCTCGTCCTGGCCTTTTTCGGATCCGGCATCGCCGCCCGGGTAGATTGTCGCCTTCACGCGGCCGCTGAAATTGATGGTCTCCGACGCATTGTCGGCGGACATGCCGTCGGCGCGCAGCGTGCCCATCGGTCCCTGGCCCCAGACTTCGTCGTCGCTCTCGACCGTTCCCTTGTCGAAATTCACATCCGCCTTCTTGGCGTGGAATTCATACCCTTGCGTGGTGAAGAGATCGACCTTGTCGTCGAGCTTAAGCGTCTGGCGGTCGGTGTCGAGAAGGCCCCTGGCGGCATTCAGCGTCAGCCAGCCATTCGCTTCATCCGTCTTCAGATCCGCGTCGATATTTTCCAGCCGCACGAGATTGGGCTGTGCGGCGTCCTGCGTTGCGGTATCCGCGTTCAGCTCATAGGGGCGGCCTTCCTTGTTGAGGCCGCTCACGCGCGGGCTCACCATGCGCAGATCGTCATTCTGGGTGGCGATGTCGCGGAAGGTGATGTCGAGCTTGTCGTCGCGGTCGAAAAATCCCGAATAGACGAAAAGCGAGATGAAAAGCACCACGGCGGCGACCGGCAGCAGAAATTTCATGAAGCTGACGAAGCGGCTGTAGCTCGACCGGGCGGGGCCGTCGCCGCCCGCCGGCATGCCGTGTCCGACAGAGGCGCGTCCGGCGGAGGCGCCAACCGAGGCGTGAGAAGGGGCGGCGCGACCGCTGCCGCGCGCCTGCCGTCCTGCCGGTTCGTCCATCTGGTCTTGCTCCACTTGCGGCACGGTTGTTCTTCTTGCGTTTCGTCTGGCCGATTCGGGCGGTTTCACGCTCGTCCCGAAGCCATTCGCTGCAGGAGGGGCCGCATGGGACAGCCTTTGCCGGCAGAGCCGGCCATTGGCCGCGCTTTTTCAAGTATGCGCGCAAGCCTTTCCGGGCGTCAAATGGGCAAAGCCGCGCGATACCGGCGAAAATCGCGCCTTTTCAAGGAGATGGCGGCGGGAGAGCGGCCGGTACGGCCAATGACGTCGACGCGCGCGGCCTTGCCGCCCGTCCCCCTCAATGCGCGAAGATATCCTCATCCGCCCAGCCCGACAGATCGAGCGAGGCGCGCACCGGCAGGAAGGCGAAGCAGGCCTTGGCAAGTTCCATCCGGCCTTCGCGCATCAGCATGCCGTCCAGCGTGTCCTTCAGCGCATGCAGGTGCAGCACGTCGGAGGCCGCATAGGCCTTCTGCGCATCGCTGAGCTCGTCGGCGCCCCAGTCCGAGCTTTGCTGCTGCTTGGACATGTCGACGCCCAGCAGTTCTCTGGAAAGATCCTTGAGGCCATGCCGGTCGGTATAGGTGCGGACCAGCTTGGAGGCGATCTTCGTGCAATAGACCGGCGTCGTGACCACGCCCAGATAGCGCTGCATCATGGCGACGTCGAAACGCGCGAAATGAAAGATCTTCAGCACGTTCTGGTCGGCCATCAGCGCCCGCAGATTGGGGGCGTTATAGGTCGAGCGGTCGAGCTGGACGAGATGGGCGGTGCCGTCGCCCGCCGAAAGCTGAACCACGCAGAGCTGATCGCGGTGCGGGTTCAGGCCCATCGTCTCGGTGTCGACGGCCACGCTGTCGCCGAAGGTCAGTCCGTCGGGAAGATCGCCCTTGTGAAGCGTGATCGCATCCGACATCGGAACTCCGCTCGGCGGGCGGCGCGGCTGCGCCGCCGAAGAAAGAGAATGGTGCCCAGGAGAAGACTCGAACTTCCACGCCCTTGCAGGCGCCAGCACCTGAAGCTGGTGCGTCTACCAATTCCGCCACCTGGGCACTTGGAGGCGTTGACTTAAAGAGGCAGGCGGGGTTTGTCAATCGGATGAAAGGCTCATTCCGGCCTTTTTGAAGTTCTGCGGTCCGCACAGGCATTCGGGGGACTTTGCTGCAAGGCACCATTGGGCTATCTAGGGGGGAAGTTCTGGCTGCAGGGCTTACCACCGCGTTCACTCGAGGCAGGCATGTCGAATTCCACCGAAACCCGGACCAAACGGCTCAAACCCGGCGCGACCATCGCCATTTTCGGCGCATCCGGCTTTCTCGGCCGTCACATCGTCCAGAATCTGGCCGCGCGCGGCTACCGTATCCGCGCGGCGGTGCGCCGGCCCAATGAGGCAATGTTTCTCAGGCCGATGGGTGCTGTCGGTCAGGTCGAGCCCTTTCAGGCCAATGTGCGCGACGACGCATCCGTGAGGGCGGCCATTCGCGGCGCCGACGCGGTGATCAATCTGGTCGGCATTCTCGCGGAAGGCGGCAAGCAGACCTTCCAGGCCGTCCAGGCCGAGGGCGCGGCCCGCGTGGCGCGCGAAGCGAAGGCGGCGGGCATTTCCGTATTCGTGCAGATGTCCGCGCTGGGCGCCGATCCCGAGAGCGCGTCCGATTATGCCCGCAGCAAGGCGGAGGCCGAAGACGCCCTGCGCAAGACGCTGCCCGAGGCGGTCATCCTGCGTCCTTCCATCGTCTTCGGTCCGCAGGACGGCTTTTTCAACCGCTTCGCCGCGATGTCGCTTGTCTCGCCCGCCCTGCCGCTTATCGGCGGCGGCAAGACGAAGTTCCAGCCGGTTTATGTGAAGGATGTGGCCGAAGCCGTGGTCCGTGTTCTGGAGCGCCCGGATACGGCAGGCAAGACCTATGAGCTGGGCGGCCCGGAGGTGCGCAGCTTCAAGGAGCTGATGGAACTGACGCTGCGCGAAATCGGCCGCAAGCGCATCCTGCTGCCGCTGCCCTTCCCGCTGGCGAGCTTCATCGGCTGGTTCGCCCAGCTTTTGCCCGGTGCGCCGCTCACCGTCGATCAGGTCCGCCTTCTGCGTCACGACAATGTGGTGAGCGAGGAAGCGGCGAATGAAGGCCGCACGCTGGAAGGCCTGGGCATCAAGCCGGTCATGGCGGAAGCGATTCTCGAAACCTATCTCTTCCGCTTCAACCGTCAGGGCCAGTACGCCCAATACAAGACGAGCTGAGCGCCGGAGGGATTGATCGGGCGAATGCCGCCTATCGCGAAGGAGCCGGGATGAATATCGGCGAAGCAGCGACAAGATCGGGCGTGCCCGCCAAGACGATCCGTTACTACGAGGATATCTCGCTGATCGACGCGCCGCGGCGCGGGGCGAACGGCTATCGCGATTATTCGCAGGACGATGTCCATATGCTGCGTTTCATCGCCCATGCGCGCGGGCTCGGCTTCACCGTAGCGCAATGCCGCGACTTGCTGGCGCTCTACAATGACCGCGACCGCAACAGCGCCGACGTCAAGCAGATCGCCCAGGACCATATTTCGGAGATAGATCGTAAGATCGGCGAACTTCGGTCCATGCGGGCGACGCTCGACAGGCTCGCCCGCAAATGCCATGGCGACGAACGGCCCGACTGCCCGATTCTCGACGAGCTTTCCGCCGACATCTCCGGCGGGAATGCGGGCTGAAACGGCATATGGGCGATTTCGCTTAACGGCGGCGGTGTTTGCGCGATAGTAATGAAGCGCTGTGATTCACCTGTCGCATCCTAGCCGTGCGGCCTTTCCCCTACCGCCAGATTGCCGATATGCGCACCCTCTTTCACATGCCTATTTCTCCGGCCTGCCGGACCTTGCGCCTTCTGATGGCGGAAAAGGACATTGCCTTCGAGCTGGTCGAGGAGAAGGACTGGGAGCGGCGTCTTGAGTTCCTCGCCCTCAACCCGGCGGGCGAAGTCCCCGTGCTGCTGGAGGAGGATGGCGAGCCGCTTGCCGGTGTCATGGCGATTGCCGAATATCTGGAAGAGACCTATACCGACGCCCCGCTTTTGCCGGGGGACGCCAAGGCGCGCGCTGAAGCGCGCCGCATCGTGGACTGGTTCGACCGGAAATTCGCCGCCGAAGTCAGCGAAGGCCTGCTCTTTGAAAAGGTGACCAAGCGCTACCTGCATGCAAGCCAGGGCGGCGGCGGGCCGGAAATGGCCGTGGTCCGCGCCGCGCTCCACAATCTGCGCTACCACCTCGACTACATCAGCTATCTGATGGAAGAGCGGAACTGGCTGGCAGGCGAGGAACTCACCCTTGCCGACCTCACCGCGAGCGCGCATCTTTCCTGTCTCGACTATGTCGGCGACGTGCCCTGGAACCAGTATCCGGCGGCCAAGGAATGGTATGTGAAGCTGAAATCGCGGCCGTCCTTCCGTGGCGTCCTGGCCGACCACGTGCCCGGCATGCCGCCCCCGAAATTCTATGCCAATCTCGACTTCTGAAAGCGCGGATCTGAAGACGCGCATCGCCGCGAAAGCGCGCGAGGCAGGCTTCGATGCGGTCGGCTTTACGCGCGCCGATGCGCGGCCCGACCTGCCGGCGAGGCTTTCGCGCTGGCTGGAGCTTCGCCGTCAGGGCGATATGGGCTGGATGGAAGAAACCGCCGCGCGCCGTTCCGACCCGCTGACGCTCTGGCCGGAAGCGAAATCCGTCATCATGCTCGCCATGAACTACGGTCCGGCGGAAAACCCGCTGCCCCGCCTGGAAGAGCGCGACCGGGCCGTCTTCTCCGTCTATGCGCAGAACCGCGACTATCACGACCTCGTCAAGAAACGGCTCAAGCGGGTTGCGCGCTGGCTGGCGGAAGAGGCGTCCGTGGAGGTGAAGGTTTTCGTCGACACCGCGCCGGTGATGGAAAAGCCCTTCGCCGAGGCCGCCGGGCTTGGCTGGCAGGGCAAACACACCAATCTCGTTTCGAGCGAGCTTGGCTCATGGTTTTTTCTCGGCGCCATATTCACCACGCAGGCGCTGGAGCCCGATACGCCGCATGAGGACCGCTGCGGGTCATGCCGGGCCTGTCAGGATGTCTGCCCGACAAATGCCTTCCCGCAAGCCTATGAACTCGATGCGACGCGCTGCATCTCCTATCTCACCATCGAGCATAAGGGGCATATCCCGCGCGCGTTCCGCCGCCCGATGGGCAATCGCATCTATGGCTGCGACGATTGTCTGGCCGTCTGTCCCTGGAACAAGTTTGCGAGGCAAGCGCGCGAGACGGCGTTTCATCCGCGCGAGGATCTGGTGTCGCCGCTTCTTGCCGATCTCGTCACGCTGGACGATGCGGCCTTTCGCGCCCGCTTTTCCGGCTCGCCGGTCAAGCGGATCGGCCGCGACCGCTTCATCCGCAACGTGCTGATCGCCGTCGGTAATGCGGGCGATCCGGCACTGGCGATCCATGCAAGGCGCCTGTTGTCCGATGCCTCGCCGCTGGTGCGGGCCATGGCCGTTTGGGCGCTGGGCGAATTGCTCACCGCAGAAGAGATGACGGCGCTGGCGGAAGAACATCTGCCGTCAGAGGAAGATGAGGATGTGCGCGCCGAATGGCGGTCGCTCTCGGGCTGATCCTATTCGGTGTCGAGCAGTTTGCGGGCTTCCTGCGCTTCCGGCGCGTCCGCGCGGCCTGTCGCTTTGGCGTAGCGCACCACGTCCTCCCAGTCCACGCGCGCCGCGGCGACCTGTCCGAGATCGGCCCGCACGCGCCCGCGCTCCAGCAGCACGTCGAGACGATGGCGCGCCGTCTCCGCCGCGCGGTTGATGTCGACTTCGGAGGCGCGGGGATAGCCGAGCTTGCGATTGGCGATGGAGCGCAACACCAGCGCATCGATGGTGAAGGGCTCGCGCGCCAGCGCCTCGCTGGCGTCGGAGCGCACGGCTTTCCAGTCGCTCGCCAGCGCGTCCTGCCTGGCGCGGCCGATGTAATATTCCGCCTCGTCCGGTTCGCGCGCGATGGCATAGCCGAAGGCCCGGCGCGCCTGCTTGTGATCCCCGGCAAGGCCCCAGGCATCGCCCGCCTGCGCATAGACCTTGGCGCGCTCGGCGTCCGGCGCACCCGTCATCGCTTCTGCGAGATCGAAGAATAGGAAGGCCGCTTTCTCGTGTTTGCCCTGCGCGCTCAGGGCCAGTCCCTCGCAATGCGTCGCGGCGACGAGCGCCCCGTCCGTCTTGGCCGCCTTGCGCCAGGCCGCCGCCTGCTTCGCGGCCTCCGTTGGATTTTTCTGAACGAGGTCGAGGCAGGACTGATAGTCCTCTACCTTCTGGCTTGCGGCGCTCGCTTGCGACGCATAGGTGAGAGGGGCGAGCAGGGCCAGAAGGCCGACAAGGCATGACAGGTTCCGTTTCATGGCCGGTAGGGTCGGGGAGCGGGGATCGAAAAACAAGTTAAAACGGCGGCATTTATGAGCGATCGGGTGAGCAAGCGTTTGTTCTGTTTCGGCTTCGGCTTCAGCGCCGAAGCGCTGGCGCGCCGCCTCGCGCCGAAGGGCTTTGCCGTCGCGGGTACCACCCGCGGCGAAGCGAAGGCGATGCGCATGAAGGCGGAGGATGTCGAGCCCTGGCTGTTCGCGGACGGCAAGGGGATCGCAGACCCTGAAAGGGCGCTCGCAGACACCACTCATCTCCTGATTTCCACCCCGCCGGGCGAAGAGGGCGATCCTGTCCTCGCCGCTCATGCCGATATCCTCAGCCGCCTCGCGCCGCAGCTTGAATGGGTCGGTTATCTCTCCACCACCGGCGTCTATGGCGACCGGCAGGGCGAATGGGTGGATGAAGAAAGCGCTCTGACGCCGGACACGGAACGCGGCAGGCGTCGCCTCCGCGCCGAAGAAGACTGGCGCGCGCTGGGCGCCCCGCTCCACATCTTTCGTCTGGCGGGCATTTACGGGCCGGGCCGCAACCAGCTTCGTAGTCTGAAGGAGGGCAAGGCAAAGCGCATCGTGAAGCCCGGTCAGGTCTTTTCGCGCATCCATGTGGACGATATCGCCGCGATCCTCGAAGCCTCCATCGCAAAGCCGGATCCGGGCACGGCCTATAATGTTTGCGACGACGAGCCCGCCCCGCCGCAGGATGTCGTCGCCTATGCGGCGGAGCTTCTCGGCATGACGCCGCCGCCCGAAATTCCCTTCGAGGAAGTCGAGCTCTCGCCCATGGCGGCGAGCTTCTATTCGGATTCCAAGCGCGTCTCCAACCGGCGCATCAGGGAGGAGCTTGGGGTGGACCTTGCCTTCCCGACCTATCGCGAAGGCCTGAAGGCTCTGCTGGACGGCGGCCGGTTTTGAGGGGCAGGCCCGTATAACCCCTTATTGCCGCTGTCATGCGGGCTTGGTAGCGATGGAGATGCATCGTTTCGCGCTTACGGAGAAGAAGCCTCATGTCGCACCATTTCCACGCCATTGTCTGGATTGACCATCACGAGGCCCGCATCCTCGATTTCAATCCCGACGACACGCAGAGCGAAACGGTGCGTCCGCGCCATCCGGTGAAACATCTGCATGTGAAGGCGGGCACGCTGTCGAGCTGGCGCGCGCCGGAAGACAAGGACTATTTCGACGAGGTGGCAACGAAGCTCGCCGATATCGGCGAAGCGCTGCTGGTCGGTCCCGCCAATGCGAAATTCGAACTCTACAAATATCTGCAGGCGAAACATCCGCAGACGGCGGAGAAGGTCGTCGGCATCGAAACGGTCGACCACCCCACCAATGGCGAACTGGTGGATTATGCGAAGGCCTATTTCATGAAGGCCGACCGCATGCTCCCGCAGATCGCCGAATAGAAGCGGCCTGGCGGCCCTCTATCACAGGAACTGATAGTACGCAGACTGGGCAAGCCCAACGGCTTAGGCCCGCACGTTTTTGTTACGTGATTGCTCCAGCATTTTCCACAGCGTTATTGGCCGGCGGAGCTGGCCCCATGGCAGGGCGCGCACGGCTTTTGCGAAGTGAAGCCAGTTCAGTCTTGCGCCGCTGGGGCTCACAAAATCTCTAAAAAGTATCAGCAAGGCGGAAGCGGCAGTCACGGCTGGTAGTATGAGCCAAATCACAACCACGGTCATTCCTAGCCACTCGGTAGCGGGTGGACAGGGTGTAGGTAGGCATTCTTCGGCGTATTTAACCGCCGAGACGATGCTGCAGATAGCGACAAAAGACAGGTCGATCACCACTATTCTGAGAATGAGCAGACAAACATAGATTGCATATGGATTCATCCGCGCCGTCCCTTGGGCTCCTCGCGTCCTATCGCTCCGATTCCGCGATCAGGGCCTCGATCTCTGATGTCAGCCGCGCGATGTCGGCGGGCGTGGAGAGACGGTGGTCGCCGCGCTTGGACAGATTGATCGTCACATCCTCGCTTGCCAGCATCTCGACAAGCTTCATCGCATGTTGCCACGGCACGTCCTCATCCTTCATGCCCTGAAGGATGCGCACCGGGCAGGTGAGCGGAATCGGTTTGCCGAGCAGCAGATGATCGCGACCTTCCTCGATGAGTTTCATCGAAATCTCATAGGGCTCGTCGTCATACTCCGACGGCTGGCGATAGATGCCATCGCGTTTCAGCGTCGCTTTCACCTCGTCGGAAAAGCCTTCCCACATCAGCGCCTGCGTGAAATCCGGCGCGGGCGCGATGAGCACCAGCCCGCGCACGCGTTCAGGGCGGGCAAGCGCGGCCAGCAGCGCCACCCAGCCGCCCATGCTGGAGCCGATCAGGATCTGCGGTCCCGCCGTCTTCTCGTCGATCATGGCGAGCGCGTCGTCGCGCCAGCGGCCGATCGTGCCGTCGGTGAAGCGCCCTGACGACGCGCCATGGCCGAAATAGTCGAAACGCAGAAACGGACGCCGGGCCGCTTTCGCCCAGTCGGCCAGCGCCGTCGCCTTGGTGCCCGTCATGTCGGATTTGAAACCGCCGAGCCAGGTGAGGCCGGTCGGGCCGGCGGGCGCCGTCGGCACCTCGCGCGCATAGGCGATGGTCTCGGCCTCCGCGCCGGGCGTGATCGGGGGGCGGGCGAACTTGCCCGTTTCGGTCGTCTCGGTCATCTTGGACATCCTCGAACGCTCTTCCCTTAAGGACGCGCCTAACCTGTGGCTTTGCGCGCCGAACCGCAAGGACCGACATGAATCCCGACCGCAACCCGTTTGCCGATCTCGGCCGTCCGACGATCCTGCAGGTGATCCCGGCGCTGGAAACGGGCGGGGCGGAGCGCACCACGGTGGATGTCGCCCGCGCGGTCGTCGCGGCGGGCGGCCGGGCGCTAGTCGCGAGCCGGGGCGGGCGCATGGTGCCCGAACTCGAAGCGGCGGGCGGCGAGCATATCGAGCTTGCGGTCCATTCCAAGAACCCGGTGGTGATGGCGCTCAATGTGGAACGCCTGACGCGGCTCATTGAGCGGGAAGGCGTCAGCCTCGTTCACGCGCGAAGCCGGGCGCCTGCCTGGAGCGCGCTGGCCGCCGCGCGGCGCTCGGGTCGGCCTTTCGTCACGACCTATCATTCGCGCGTGCATGAAAAGCCCACCCTCAAGGTCTTCTACAATTCCGTCATGGCGAAGGGCGATGCGGTCATCGCCAACAGCCATTACACGGCAGACCGTATCCGGCGCATTCACGGGCCGGATGAGGCGCGTGTCTTCACCGTGCCGCGCGGCGTCGATGTTACGGCGCTGGATGCGGACAAGGTCGAGCCCCGGCGCATGGATGCGCTGCGCGCGGCGTGGAAACCCTATGAGCTGGGTCCCGTCTTCATTCATCCCGCGCGGCTGACGCGCTGGAAGGGCCAGTTCCTCTCCATCGAAGCGGCAAAGATCCTCTTCGATGAAGGCGTCACCGCTTTTTCGCTCTGCATCGTCGGCGACCATCAGGCCCGCGAGAGCTACAAGGCCGAACTGGAACACCAGATCGCCGACGCCCGGTTGGGGCCGCATGTCCGCATCTGCGGCAATTGCGACGACATGCCGGCGGCCTACGCGCTGGCCGACGCGGTTGTCTCCCCTTCCATCGAACCGGAGCCCTTCGGCCGCACGGCGGTAGAGGCGCAGGCCATGGCGCGGCCCGTCATCGTTTCCGACGCGGGCGGCCAGCGCGAAACGGTGCGCGACCCCTCGGAGGAGGGCGGGCTTGAACGGGCGACGGGCCTGCGTGTGCCCGCCGGCGATGCCAAAGCGCTCGCCGCCGCGATGCGGAAAATCATCGACATGAGCGAAGCCGACCGTCACGCGATGGGCCGGAACGGCCGGATGAACGCCGTGGCGCATTATTCGGTCGGCGCAATGTGCCGCTCCACGCTCGAAATCTATGCGCGCCTGCTGGCCGCGAAATGACTGAAAAGGACCTCCCGGCCCGCCCGGTCGTGGTGATGATGCTTCGGGAGCGGGGAAAAACGCCGGGGCCGGCGCTCCGGCGGATATCGGCGGCCCATGGCGGCGCGGCCCTGCTGCTTCTGACCCATGAAGGCGCCGAAACCCCGGCGGATATCCCCCTTGCCGCGCATTGGCGGGACGGCAATATGCGCGGTCCCTTGCGGTTTCTGACGCTTTCAAGGCGTTTGTCCTGGGCGGGCGCGGCATGCGGCTACGACCTTGCGCCGACGGTGCGAAGCCGCCTCCTGCGCTGGTCGGTGAGGCCTTCTATCCCCTGGTATGACGCGGAAAAGGACCGTCCACCTGTTTCTTGACTTGCAGCCACGACATCACAAATCTATAGGATTGCAGCGTAAACCCCGCGATCGGGGCTTCCAGAGAAGCTCCGTCATGCCACGAAGGAGAAAAGGCGATGCCTCGTCTCCGGCTGTCATGAAGGTCTGAGTCAGACAAACAGGCCGATCGCCCAGCTCGAAGGAGACCAGTTCATAGCTCGCAGACCGCACCAGGCGCCCGCACCGTCAAAAGACGGCCCGCGCGTCAACGACATGATCACCGAACGCACCGTGCTGCTGATTGACGCCGAAGGCGAAAAGCGCGGCGAGGTGGCGATCGAGGATGCCATGCAGATGGCCGACGAATCCGGCCTGGATCTGGTCGAGGTCTCGCCCAATGCGAAGCCTCCCGTATGCAAGCTGCTCGATTACGGCAAGTTCAAATACCAGGCCCAGAAGAAGGCCAATGAGGCGCGCAAGAAGCAGAAGACCGTCGAGGTCAAGGAAATCAAGATGCGCCCCAACATCGACACGCATGACTACGAAGTGAAGATGCGCAGCATGCTTCGCTTCTTCGAGGAAGGGGACAAGGTCAAGGTGACGCTCCGCTTCCGTGGCCGTGAGATGGCGCATCAGGAGCTCGGCATGCAGCTTCTGAACAAGGTGAAGGGAGAGGTGGACGAGATCGCCAAGGTCGAATCCTATCCCCGTCTCGAAGGCCGCCAGATGGTCATGGTGCTGGCGCCGCGCTGAAGCCGGCATTGGACGAAGACGAAAAGAGCCCGGCGGTTTCCGCCGGGCTTTTTGCTTTCAGGCCGCCAGCGCCTTCGACAGGCGATCCGGCCGGTCGGTCAGAATCGCATCGACGCCAAGCGCGATGAGGCGGCGCATCTCCGTCTCATCGTCCACCGTCCAGCAGGAAACGGAAAGCCCCGCCGCACGGCAGACCGCGACGCTCGCCTCCGTCACATCGCCATGCCAGGCGAACCACCCGTCGGCGGGCCCGGCGGCGATGGCCTTGAGCATGCGCGTTGTGAAATCCTTGGCTTCCTGCGCCCGCCAGTCATAGCCGTTCGCCCAGGGCGCGCCAGAGGCGGAGGCGGCGCGCAGTTTCTCATCCGTGGAGCCGGGCTCGTCCCGCGCGGCGGAGGGGTCTTCCGGGTCGATCTGGAAGAAAGGGAGCGTGGTGAAGGCGTTTTCGATCTCCGGCGCGATCTCCTTGGCCCGCGCCAGAGCCCGCCAGTCGAAGGAGACGAAGGTCACCTGCTCCGACAGCCCATGCTCGCGCGTCAGCGCCACGGCGGCCTCCGCCAAAGAGGCGGGGTCGGCTGACTGGCTGAGGTCGAGCAGCGCCGTCTTGAGTTCCACATAGAGCCGGAAATCACTGCCTGCTTTCGTCTTCACCAGCTCATAGACATCGCGAAGCGCGGGGATGCGGGCGCCGTCGAAGGGCGTCTGCTCCGGATAGCGCGACGAATAGCCCGCGCCCGGCCGCAGCCGCCCGATGTCGTAGCGCTGCATCTCTTCGAAGGTGAGTTCTTTCAGCAGCGGTGTCGGCCGTGTGAGCCATTCCCCGCCCGGCCCCCGCGCAATGGCGGGCTTCAGGCTCTCGTCGTGATGAACCGCCAGCACGCCATCCGCCGACAGATGCACGTCGAGTTCGATGCCGTCCGCGCCCGCCGCGATCGCCCGCTCGAAGGCTTCCATCGTGTTTTCCGGCCAGAGGCCGGCCCCGCCCCGATGAGCGATCTTCAAAACTCGTTCCAACCCTGTTCTCCGCCATTTTTCGCGCCACCCATGGCGGCGAAGGCTAGCGGCGATGCGGCCCGCCGTCCATTGCTCCGAATTGGAGGGAACTCTCGATATTCGGACCGTGTGCTTCACCAATGATCAACGGAAAGGAGTAAAACTAAGGATGTACTGAAATGGAGCGCGGCCAGCCTAAAGGGTCTGCCTCCTGAGAAAGGCGGAGTGAATGGAATGGTTTCAATTCTAAAGCGTATGCTCGTGAAGGCGATCCCGCACCGGCGCCGCGTTTCCTATTACGATTCACAGACTTTCATGCGACGGGCGCTGGAAAACACCGGCTTCATCGACCTGATACGCTTTTCCGACGAGGAACTGGCGCAGGTTATCGTGGCCAACAAGAACGCCAGCTGGGTGGATGCCGCCCGCCGCGAAATGAAAACCAGGCGGGAGATCCGGCAAAAGCTTGGAATTCGTGAGGCCGAGCGGACGGATCTATCCGGGCGGGACGGCCTCGCCGTCGAGTAGCCCCAAGTAACCCCCGGGGGCCCCTGTTTCACGCCGATCTCCATGCGTCATGAAAGGGTTGGAAATCAGTGTGGGCACATTCACATGCGCTGGCTTTATATCCCTTGGCAGATGTATGGTTTCGCAAGGGAGCACAGCGCGGCCCGATTGCTATGCCGCCAAGCCCCGCTGCTGCAAAAGCGACCAACGTGTCGCATGAGGAAAGCGCTCGGATTTTTGTTTCCGGAAGAAGGCCCCTTCTTCCCGACGGATCGGGAGCGACATGCTCACATTTTCTTCTTTATGGCGCCGGTTTTCCGGACGCCGCAGACGGCACAAGTCCTCTTTCTACGACTCTCAGCATCTGATGCGTGAAGCCGCCCGGGAAGATGCGTCAGGCTCTTTGCACCATCTTTCCGATGAAGCGCTGCAAAAGCTCGCCGATGCGGAAAGCGGCGATCCCGGAGGGGAAAAGGCGCGGACCGAGTTGGAGAGGCGCCATAAAAAGCCCGACCGGGGCGGCGCTGCTGGCTAGGCATATGCTGCAGCGCATAAAAATCATGGCCAACACTGCCTTTGCATAAGGCGGGGTCGGGATGCCTATAATCCTCCCAACGACAAAAAAAGATTTGGGAGGATCACATGCGTTTCGGTGTCTTTTATGAATTGCAGCTTCCGCGACCCTGGGAAGAGGGCGACGAACATCGCCTCTTTCATGAGGCGCTGGAGCAGGTCGTGCTGGCCGACAAGCTGGGCTACGATCATGCTTGGGAGGTGGAGCATCACTTCCTTGAGGAATATTCTCATTCCTCCGCACCCGAAGTATTTCTTGCCGCCGCCGCCGCGCGGACGAAAAACATTCGGATCGGTCACGGCATCCGGCAGGTGATCCCCAATTACAATCACCCCGCCCGCACGGCGGAAGCGCTGGCGACCCTCGACATCATGTCGAACGGGCGCGTCGAGTTCGGTTTCGGCGAGGGGGCGACGCGATTGGAGCTTGGGGGCTTCAACATTCCCGCCAAGGAAAAGCGCGCCATCGCCATCGAAGCGGCCGAGCAGATCGCCAACATGATGACCATGACGCCCTATCCGGGGTTCGAAGGGCAATATTTCTCCATGCCCTGCCGCAATGTAATCCCGAAGCCGATGCAGAATCCGCATCCGCCCATGTGGATGGCATGCACAAATCGCGACACGATCCGCGTGGCGGCCTCGCTTGGCGTCGGCGCACTCGCCTTCTCCTTCGTCGATCCGGAAGAAGCGAAGAACTGGGCCGACATCTATTACGGCATCATCAAATCCGACGAGTGCAAACCCATAGGTCATTCGGTGAATGCGAATATCGCCATGGTCTCGAACTTCTCGCTGCATCACGACCGGGCGGAGGCGATCCGCCGCGGCCACGAAGGGTTCGAGTTCTTCGGCTATGCGCTCAACGCGCTCGTCGCGCATGATACCGTGCCGGGCCGCTCGAACCTGTGGGGGAGCTATATCGAGGCGCGGGGCAATCGCACCGAGGAGATCGTCGAGGCCTCCAAACGCGCCGACGCGATTGCGACCGGCATCGGCACGCCGGACGATATGCGCAAGCATCTCGCCGCCTTCGAGGAGGCAGGTGTCGATCAGGTGATCTTCATGCAGCAGGCTGGCCGCAACAAGCACGACCAGATCTGCGAATCGCTGGAACTCTTCGCCGCCGAGGTGATGCCGGACTTCGCCGCCCGCCGTGTGGAACGCGAAAGGAAGAAGGCGGAAGAGCTGGCGCCCTATATCGAGGCCGCGCTGAACCGCAAGAACCGCATGCCGGAGCTGGCCGATGAAGATATTCCGGTCGTCAAGGCATCGGTGAAAAAGGCGCAGGTGAACGAGAACACCGCAGCCGATTGAAGGAGATGAACATGCGGCCGGAAGCGTTTGCACTCATTATGGCAATGACCGGTGCGAGCCTTCTGGCCGCCTGCGACCGGGAGAAGGCGGCCACGCCGGCGCACAAACCACCCGAGCAAAGGTCCGAAATGCCGAAAGACTGCAATGAGGTGGCCGCCGGCTTTGCCGGGCAATGGGTGGGCAAGCCATATGAGGACCTGCGGCATATGCTTGAAACTGCCCGTGCGGTGCATGTCACGCGGACCCGCTTCTTCGAGAAAGGATCCATGCTCACAATGGATCACGTCCCGACCCGGCTGAATGTCGAATATGACAGGGACGGGAAAATCACCCGGATATTTTGCGGCTGAGATTGTGGCGTTCCGGCACAGATTTCCGGCCGTCCGGGGCTTGGATGAAATAATCCTTTTTTAAGTCGCATTCTGCATGCTTCTCGGTGCGGCAGCCCGCCTTCGAGAAAGCCCGATGCAGGAAAGTCTTCCACGTCTGAACTTACGCAACGCGCGCGCCTCCGTGCCGGTCCTGGCCGCGGCGGTGGCGGTGCTCTATGCCTTGCTCACGCCGGCGCATTATTTTCTCGTCGAAGGACCCTGGCGCGACACGCTGGTCGCCTCGGCCGGCGCGAGCGGTCTTGCCGCATGTGTGATCGCTGTCGGGTTCACGCGCGACCCGCGCTTGTTTCATCACCCATTTATCGTTGAAGCGGTACTTCTTGGGCTGGTGGTGTGGAACACCGGTCTTCATCAGCTATTGCTCGGCGAGCCCAAACTGACCACCAATGCGGCTTTCGCCGTTGTGGGACTCGGGCTGATGTCTCACCGGCACGAAATATATTTCGCCTTCTCCGGTGTTCTGATCGGCAGTGTCCTGGTCACCTGGCGCATGAATGCGGATGACGAACACTGGTCGCATTTCCTCTTCGGTATGCTGATCGCCGCGATCTTGAGCGGAGCGGTCTATGCCATGCGTTTGCGCCAGAGCAAAGCGCAGGCCCGCCGGGACGCATGGCAGCGCGAAGCGATGCGCAGAATGTCGGCTCGGGAGGCCGAACTGGCATCGGCGCTCCGGCGCGCAGATGAACTGGCGGAGAAAGCGCAGGAAGGCGCGGTCTCCAAATCGAGCTTTCTGGCCAGTATGAGCCATGAGCTGAGGACGCCCCTCACCGCGCTGATCGGTTTCTCCGAGCTCCTGAAGAAAAATCATCCCGATACGGAAGACCCCGAAAGGGAATACATCGGACAGATCAATGAAAACGGGCAGATGCTGCTCGGTATGATCAACGACCTCCTCGACGTCGCCAAAGCCGATTCCGGCCGTATGGTGTTGAATATCGAAGAAGAGGATCTGGAAGATATTGTCCATTCCGCTGTCGCCACCATGAAGCCGCTTGCCGCGGAGCGGCGTCAGCACCTGGCAGCCCGGATCGAATGCGGCGACAGCCATGCGATGGTGGATATCCGCGCCATGAAGCAGATTCTGCTGAACCTGATCGGCAACGCCGTCAAATACACTCAGCGCGACGGCACGATCGAGGTTGCGCTGGAGCGCGAGGGCCGGGGCTTCGTCATCTCCGTGACAGACAATGGACGGGGGATCGAGGCGACGAAACTGAAGTCGATTTTCGATCCTTTCGAGCAGGTGGATAATTCCTACGACCCGTCCCGTCAGGGCACCGGTCTCGGCCTCTATCTGGTGAAGACGCTCACCGAGATGCAGGGCGGGAGCATCCATGTGGAATCCGAGCCTCGTCGCGGGTCTTCCTTTGCGATTTTCCTTCCCGCGCTCGAAGCCCGTCAGTCCCTTTCCGCCTGATCCCTCGAACGATCCTCCCTTCCGTACCGGAAACTTGTGCTAGGCTTCCTGAAAGCCCTTCGATGAAAGGGCGACAAGAACAGCATCAGGGAGGAGGCCCGCCATGGCCAATCTGACATTCTGCACGACCACCGTTCTCGATCACGGCGCCATCAGCCAGCTCGCCGCCGCGCTTCAGGCGAACGGCATCAAGCGTCCGCTCATCTGCACCGACAAGGGTATTGTCGCTGCCGGCATTCTGGACAAGGTGCGCGGCGCCATCCCGAACGACATCCAGCCGACCATTTATGACGGCACACCGGCCAACCCCACCGAGAACGCGGTGCTGGAAGCCGCCGAAATCTACAAGGCCGAAGGCTGCGACGGCATCGTCTCAGTCGGTGGTGGCTCCTCCATCGATCTCGGCAAGGCGGTCGCGCTCAACGTCACGCATGAAGGCGATCTTCTCGGCTACACCGCCGGCATGGGCGGTGTGGCGAAAATCGGCGCGGTGGCGCCGCTGATCGCCGTGCCCACCACCTCCGGCACGGGCAGCGAGGTGTCCTCCGGTTCCGTCGTCATCATGAACAATGGCGAGAAGCTCATTCTGGCGTCGAAGAACCTCATTCCCCGCATGGCGATCTGCGATCCGCAGCTCACCATCGGCCTGCCGCCCATGCTCACCGCCGCCACCGGCATGGACGCCATGGCGCATTGCATCGAGGCCGTGTGCTCGCCGCAGGTGAACCCGCCCGCTGAAGCCGTGGGGCTCGATGGTATCCGCCGCGGTCTCGGCCAGGGCTTTCTCGAAGCCGCCGTCGCCGACGGCAAGAACGAGGAAGCGCGCTGGAACATGATGCTGGCCTCCACCGAAGGCGCCATGGCCTTCACCAAGGGTCTCGGCGCGGTCCATTCCATGAGCCATGCCTGCGGTTCGGTGAAGGAGCTCGGCCTCCATCACGGCACGCTCAACGCCGTCGTGATGCCGACCGTGCTGCGCTACAACCACGACCGCATCGGCGAGGCGCTGCCCCGCATCCGCGAGGCGATGGGCCTGAAGCAGACGGCGGATGTGGCCGAAGAGATCGAGGCGCTGAACCAGCGTCTGGGCCTGCCGAAGAACCTGAAGGAAATGGGCGTCACCGAAGACCGGATCGACTATCTCTCGGCCCACGCCGCGCGCGACGTCTGCACCTTCACCAATCCCAAGCCCGCGAGCGCTGAGGAATATGCAGGCATGTTCCGCGACGCGATGGCTTAAAGCTGCTTCGCGGGGGCGGATGGTGTCATGCCGTCCGCCCCCGTTTTATTCCGATACAGAAGACGGGGAGGAGACATGCCTGCATCCGGCATCGATCTCGACGCCAAGATGGAAGCCTTCGAACGGGACGGCTTCGTCGTTTTCGAGAATGTGATCGAAAAGGATCTGGTGGAGGAAATCCGCGAGGAATTGCTGCGCGTCGAGCGCGAGCATGAAATCGGCTTTCGTGAGACCAGCTTCGAAGGCAAGAACACGGTCCGCATCTACAATCTGCTCGCGCACGGCCCCACTTTCTGGAAAGTCCCTGTCCATCCGGCAGCGCTCCCCTTTGCCGAGCGTGTGCTGGACAGGGAACTTCAGCTTTCTTCCCTGAGTTCGATCACGCTGTGCCCGGGGCAGGGGGCGCAGCCTCTGCATGCCGACGACCAGTTGATCCCGGTGCCGAAGCCGCATCAGCCCTTCACGCTGAACTGCATTTGGGCGATTTCAGACTTCACGGAAGAAAACGGCGCGACGCGCCTCGTGCCCGGCAGCCACAAGGCGTCGGGCTACAACCCCGGCTACGATATCGAGCGCGATACGGTGGCGGGCGAAATGCCCGCGGGCTCCGTGCTTTTCTGGCATGGCAGCCTCTGGCATGCGGGCGGCACCAACCGCACCGATGAACGCCGTTTCTGCGTGGCCAATTACTACTGCGCGGGCTTTATGCGCCAGCAGGAAAACCAGTACCTCGGCGTTTCGCTTGAAGAGGCGAAGAAGTTTCCGCGCCGCTTGCAGGAGCTGTGCGGCTATTCCGTCTATCGCGGGCTTTACGGTCATGTGGACAATGCCGACCCCATCACCATGCTGGGTCGTGAAGACGGCAACAAGCTGACTTGGGAGAGGACGCGCGAAGAAGTGCTCAACGACTTGAAGGGGGCTGCCGACTAGGCAGTTCCCTCACGTCGCCTCCATCACGAAGGAAGTCATCACCGCGAAATAGACGATCAGGCTCAGCATGTCCTGAACGATGGTGGCGACGGGCCCCGAGCCGAAAGCCGGGTCCACGCCCATTCGGCTCAGCACCCACGGGAAGACGAGGCCGACACTGCTCGCCGCGCCGCCTGCCGCGACCAGCGACAGCGCCACGCCGAACCCCAGCCACGCATCCCCGAACCCTGCCCATATCAGCAGGAAGGAAAGCGCCCCGAGCGCAAGGCCGAGTAGCAACCCCGTCGCCAGCTCGCCGCCGAAGATTGCCCAGAGCGGCTTATGGCTGAGCGACAGTCCGCGCACGGCGACCGCCTCGGTCTGCGTGCCGATGGCATCCGCCAGATAGACGAGCGCCGGAATGAAGAAGGCGATCTCGACATTGGCCGAGAGCTCGGTCTCGAAACCCGCCATGATGGAGGTCGCCGCCACGCTGCCGCCAAGCCCGACAAGCAGCCAGGGCAGCCGCCGCGCGAACCGGCTGAGCGGCGAATCCTCCAGCGCGTGCCGCGCGGTGCTGGTCGCCTTCATCGTACCGGTGAAGCGCTGCATATCTTCCACATGCTCGCGCCAGATGACGTCGAGCAGGCGGAGCGCGGTGACGCAGCCGAGAAGCTTTCCCGCCTCGTCGACCACCGGCACATCGGAAACGTCGTGCTCCCGGGCAATCGTCGCGATGGCTTCCTGATCGGTCTCGGGCGTGACGCGAGGCCAGTCTATCCGCATGAGCGAGGCGATCGTGCTGTCCTCGGGGGCGTCGTACAGCGCGACGAGATGCATCGCGCCGAGAAAGCGGCCGCCTTCATCCGTGACGAAGACAGGGTCGACCACTTCCCACTCGTTTTCATGAAGCCGGTGGCGCCAGTCGCCCGCCATGCCGTTGGCGGGCAGCGTGGCGACACGGCGGCTCATCAGATGGCCGGCGGTTTCGGGCTGGAACATGGATGATCTCCGGCGCGGTGAGGCGATGGGATGAGAGTGCCTGCCGCCGGAGCTTCCGCCAAGCCGGTGAAACTACGCAGCTCGTCCGCCTCACCGCACCGGGCGGATCGGGTTGCTGCCGTCCCAGTTGGCTGCGGCATTGCGGATATGCTCGAAGAACTTGCCCTTCGCGCCGCTGATATCCGACATCTCGATCACCGTGCCCGGATGGGTTTCGGTGTCGAAATAGACGAACCGCCCCTGAGGCCCGCCGATCTGGCCTTCATGGCCCACCTTGTAGCCTGCCGCGACGGCGCGGTCGTAATCGGCCTGAAACTCGGTCGTCCAGTAGGACATATGCTGCAGCCCTTCGCGGCCCGCATTCAGGAAATCCATATACATGGAGGGCGCGTCGTTGCGCTGCTGGATGAGTTCGATCTGCAGATCGCCCGTATTGGCAAGCGCAATGCTCATCTCCACCGGCGAGGGCTCGCCCTTATAGGTGAACCAGTCACACTCCACCCGCTCGATATAATAGAACGGCCCGACCCCCAGCACCTCCGTCCAGTGCGTGAGCGCCGCCTCGATATCGCGCACGACATAGCCGTTCTGGCAGACTTTCCCGAAAAACCGACTCATGAGTTACTCCTCTGAAGATGCGTCAAACTAGCCGATCCGGCCCCTTGACCTCAGCCCTTTTTCCCTTATAAATCCGCGGCTTCGGGACGGGCCGGCCTGTAGGGCATGCCTTGCCTGTCCGAAAGCCATGACCCGAACCCGCGTCCTCTTCGATTTCTTCAATGAAATCAAGGTCTTCACTTGCGGGTTCCTCAGAAGAACGGAGAGCGAAATGCCCAAGCTGAAGACCAAGAGTGGTGTGAAGAAGCGTTTTTCCTTCACCGCCACCGGCAAAGTGAAGCGCGGCCAGACCGGCAAGCGTCACGGCATGATCAAACGGACCAACAAGCAGATCCGCAATTTGCGCGGCACGACCATCGTCCATGAGGCCGATGCCGAGCGCATCAAGAAGGTATTTGCGCCCTACGGCCTGAAATAAGGCCAGCCTGAAAAAGGCTGACAGGGTTCCGGTCCAAATTTTCTCTTAGAGGAGAGCTATCATGTCCCGCGTGAAACGTGGCGTTACCGCCCATGCTCGTCACCGCAAGGTTATTTCCAAGGCGAAAGGCTATTACGGCCGCCGCAAGAATACGTTCCGCGTTGCCAATCAGGCCGTGGAAAAGGCCGGCCAGTACGCCTATCGCGACCGCCGCACCAGGAAGCGCAATTTCCGCGCCCTCTGGATCCAGCGCATCAACGCCGGTGTCCGCGAGCACGGCCTGACCTATTCGCGATTTATCGACGGTCTCGGCAAGGCTGGCATCGAGGTGGACCGCAAGGTTCTCTCCGATCTCGCCATCCGTGAACCCGAGGCCTTCAAGGCGCTTGTCGAGCAGGCCAAGTCCGCGCTGAACTGATCGCGGACCGTCTCTGACGGGCGCCGGACCGCCCCCCGGACGACAAGCTCGGGGGAGAGGCGGATCGCCGGATTGCTCGCCTTCCGTTTTCCCTCCGATGCCCCTCGCCGGACCCGGCGCGGCAGGTGCTGCCACATGTCATTCGGCATGAGCAGTGCGATGGATGAGCGAAGACGGAAAGCGACAGGCGCGAAAGATGACCGATCAAAGCGAACTCGACCGCCTCGAGGCGGAATTCACCACCGCCATCGAGGATGCGCTGGACGAAGCGACGCTGGAAGACGTCCGCATCGCGGCGCTGGGCAAGAAGGGCCGCGTCTCCGAGCTCATGAAAGGGCTCGGCAAGATGACTCCCGAAGAGCGCAAGGAAATGGGGCCGAAGCTCAATGGCCTCAAGGACCGGCTGAACGAGGCGCTCGCCGCCCGCAAATCCGCTTTGAAAGAAGCGGTGCTGGAAGCCCGGCTTGCCACCGAGAAAGTCGATGTGACGCTGCCCGTGCGCGACAGCGCGCTGGAACAGGGCCGCATCCACCCGCTCTCCCAGGTCTATGACGAGGTCATCTCGATCTTCGCCGATATGGGCTTTGCCGTGGAGCAGGGCCCGGATATCGAGACCGACAATTACAACTTCACCGCGCTCAACTTCCCCGAAGGCCATCCTGCGCGGGAGATGCACGACACCTTCTATTTCGAGCCGCGCGAAGACGGCTCGCGCCTGCTGCTGCGCACCCATACGAGCCCCGTTCAGGCGCGCACCATGGAAGCGGGCAAGCCGCCTTTCCGCTTCGTCGCGCCGGGCCGTACCTATCGCTGCGACAGCGACCAGACTCACACCCCCCAGTTCCATCAGATCGAGGGTCTCGTCATCGACGAGGAAACCCATCTCGGCCATCTGAAGTGGACGCTGGAGGAATTCCTCCGCGCCTTTTTCGAGGTGGAAGGCGTGGAACTGCGCTTCCGCCCCTCCTTCTTTCCCTTCACGGAACCCTCGATGGAAGTCGATGTGCGCTGCGCGCGTCTCGGCAACGAGATCCGCATCGGCGAGGGCGATGACTGGCTGGAAATTCTCGGCTGCGGCATGGTCCATCCCAATGTGCTGAAGAACTGCGGCGTCGATCCCGAGAAATATCAGGGCTTCGCCTTCGGCATGGGGATCGACCGGATCGCCATGCTGAAATACGGCATCCCGGATCTGCGGGCCTTCTTCGAATCCGATCTGCGCTGGCTGAGGCATTACGGCTTCGCCGCGCTCGATGTGCCGACACTTGCCGGAGGGCTCTCGTCGTGAAGTTCACTCTCTCCTGGCTGAAGGACCATCTGGAAACCGACGCCACGCTCGACGAGATCGTCGAGAAGCTCACCATGCTCGGCCTCGAGGTCGAGGGCGTGGAAGACCCCGCGCAGCGCCTCGCGCCCTTTGCGGTGGCGAAGGTTCTGGAAGCGGGCCCGCACCCGGACGCCGACAAGCTCCAGGTGTTGAAGGTCCGCGCGCTCATCGAGGGCGAGGAAAAGGATTTGCAGGTCGTCTGCGGCGCGCCCAATGCGCGCGCGGGCATGAGCGGCATTTTCGCGCCCCCCGGCGCCACCATCCCGGTGAACGGCATGGTGCTGAAGCCGACCAAGATTCGCGGCGTCGAGTCGAACGGCATGATGTGTTCCGAGCGCGAGCTGGAACTTTCCGACGAGCATGAAGGCATTGTCGACCTCGAAGGCGACTGGGCCGTCGGTATGCCCGCTTCGGAAGTGCTGGGCGCGAACGATCCCGTGATCGAGATCGCCATCACGCCCAACCGGCCGGACTGCCTCGGCGTGCGCGGCGTCGCGCGCGACCTCGCGGCCGCCGGTCTCGGCCAGCTCATCATCGACGATATTCCGGAAATCGACGGCAAGTTCGAGAGCGAGACGAAGATCTGGCTCGACTTCCCGGCGGGCGCGGAAGACGCCTGCCCGGTTTTCGCGGGCCGCATGGTGAAGGGCGTGACAAACGGCCCCTCGCCGGAATGGCTGCAAAAGCGCCTGAAAGCCATCGGCCTGCGCCCCATCAATGCGCTGGTCGATATCACCAACTACATCTCCTATGACCGCGGCCGCCCGCTCCATGTCTATGACGCCTCGAAACTGAGCGGCGACATCGGCGCGCGTCTGGCGAAGCAGGGCGAAAAGCTCCTCGCGCTGGACGAGAAGGAATATGAGCTGACGCCTGAAATGTGCGTCATTGCCGATAGCGCCCGCGTGCTGGGCCTTGCCGGCGTCATGGGCGGCGAGGAATCGGGCTCGACGGAAGAAACGACCGATGTGTTCATCGAGAGCGCGTATTTCGATCCCATCCGTACCGCCCGCACGGGCCGCGATACGGGCATCGTGTCGGATGCGCGCTACCGCTTCGAGCGCGGCGTCGATCCCGCCTTCGTGCGCGACGGGCTGACGCTCGCAACCCAGATGGTCATGCAGCTTTGCGGCGGTGAGCCCAGTGCGGAAGTGATCGCAGGTGCCGAGCCGGATGTGAGCAAGACCATCTCCTTCGACCCGGCCCGCGTGAAGCGCCTTACCGGCCTCGACCTGCCGCGTGAGGAATCCATCCGTATCCTGACGGCGCTGGGTTTCGACGTGACCGATGGCGACCGCCTGACGGTCGCGGTGCCGAGCTGGCGTCCCGATGTGGAAGGCGAAGCCGATCTCGTGGAAGAGGTCGTGCGCGTGCATGGTCTCAACGAGGTGAAGTCGGTCGCCTTGCCGCGTCGTCACGAGGTTTCGCAGCCCGTCCTCACCACGGTGCAAAAGCGCGAGCGCCTTGCGCGCCGCGTGCTGGCCGCGCGCGGTCTCGTGGAAACGGTCAACTGGTCCTTCATTTCCGGTCCCCATGCCGATCTTTTCGGCGGCGGGGCGGCGACGCCGGGCCTGAAGCTCGCCAATCCGATTTCGAGCGACATGAGCGACATGCGCCCGAGCCTGCTGCCGGGCCTCATCGCGGTTGCGGGCCGTAACACGGATCGCGGCTATGGCGACCTCGCGCTCTTCGAGGTCGGCCAGCAGTTCGAGAACGAAACCCCTGAAGGCCAGGTTCTGGCGGCAAGCGGTATCCGCCGCGCCACGGCGCGGCCCGATGCCCGCGGCCGTCACTGGCAGGGCAAGGCCGGTTCGGTCGAGGTTTTCGATGCCAAGGCCGATGCGTCGGCACTGCTGGCAAGCCTCGGCGCGCCGGTGGACAATCTCCAGATTTCAGCGGACGCGCCCGGCTGGTATCACCCGGGCCGCTCCGGCGTTTTCCGTCTGGGTCCGAAAAATGTCCTCGGCTATTTCGGCGAAATCCATCCCCGCGTGCTGGAAGGGATGGATGTGGCCGGACCGCTCGTCGCATTCGAAATCTTCCCCGAAGCGATCCCCGCGCCGAAAAGGAAAGCGACGCGCGCCAGGCCGCCGCTCGACTTGGCCGACCTTCAGCCGGTCCGCCGCGATTTTGCTTTCGTGGTGGCGTCGGACGTGCCCGCGGACAAGCTCATCCGCGCCGCCAGGGGCGCCGACAAGAAGCTCATCGTCAATGTCTCGCTTTTCGATCTCTTCGAGGGCGGTTCGCTGGGGGACGACCAGAAGTCGCTCGCCATCGAGGTGACCTTGCAGCCGGTGGAAAAGACGCTGACCGACGAGGAGCTGGAAGAGGTCTCGAAGAAGATCGTGGCCGCGGTTGAAAAGGCGACGGGCGGCACGCTCCGGGGGTAAACCCGCATTTGCCGTCCGGCCCTTCCCGCCGCACTATTGAGTGAACAAGAAACGAGGGGAGGCGGGGATGGCGAGCTTTGAGCCTTACGAAACGATCCGCAAGGACAAGGACGGCCAGGAAATTCACCTGACGGGCCGTGCCGTTGGTATGGCGGACGGCAAGCCGATTGTGATGCTTGCCTCGCTGGGCCGCCCGGGAAGCGACTTCGACGATCTTGCCGAACGGCTGGCGTTGAAAGGCTATCGCGTCATCCTGCCGGAACCGCGCGGCATTGGCGGCAGCACCGGCCCGATGAAAGGGCTGACGCTGCACGACCTTGCCGCCGACGTCGCCTATGTCGTCGAAACGCAGACGGCGGCGCCCGTCACCATGCTGGGTCATGCCTTCGGCAACCGCCTTGCCCGCACCACGGCGGCGGATTATCCCGCCCTCGTTTCCCGCGTCATCCTGCTTGCCTGTGGCGGCCTCATCGAAATGCCGGAGGAAAGCCGCGAGGCACTCATCGGCTGCTTCGACGAAAGCCTCTCGCCCGAGGCGCATATCGAATGCGTGCGAAAGGGCTTTTTCGCGGACGGCAACGATCCGGAAGTCTGGCGCGATGGCTGGTATCCGCAGGTGATGCGGATGCAGTCCTCCGCCGTGCGCAAGACGGATGTGGAAGACTGGTGGGAAGCGGGCGGCCAGCCCATGCTGGTCGTGCAGGCGATGGATGATGTGATCGCACTGCCCGCCAATGCGCATGATCTGAAAAAGCGCTTCGGCGAGCTTGCGACCCTGGCGGAGCTGGCCAATGCGGGCCACGCCATGCTGCCGGAACAGCCGGCGGAAATCGCCCGTATCGTGGAACACTATCTGGCGACGTGATGTTGCCGGGACTCCCTCCTGCACCGTCATGACCCGGCTTGTCCGGGTCATCCACGTCTTTCGTTTTGTGTCGCCAAGACGTGGATGGCCCGCATGAAGCGTCTTTTGTTGGCGCAAGCCTAGCAACCGCCCGCGCGGTCGGCCACGCCCGGCATGTTATGCTGGCCAAAAGGAAAAGGGAGGACGAACCGCCATGGAACTCAAGACGATCCGCTATGAGGTGATGGACGGCGTCGCGGTGGTGACGCTCTCGCGGCCTCACCGCCGCAATGCATGGACGGGCCGAATGCATATGGAATACCGCCATGCGCTGGAGCGCGCTGAAGCTGACAAGGCGGTGCGCGTCATCGTCGTGACGGGCGATCCGGAGGGGAAAGCCTTTTGCGCGGGCGCCGACATGGCGGCGCTCGAAGGCCATTCGGAAAAGGGCAAATACGATCCCGGCACGGACGACACCATCTCCATGCCCGGCTATGGCGTCGCGCCGGAATTCGACGCGACCTTCGCCTATCATTTCGGCCTGTCGAAGCCCGTCATCGCCGCCATCAACGGTGCGGCGGCGGGCGTCGGCCTCGTGCTCGCCGCCTATGCGGATATGCGCTTTGCGGTACCGGGGATAAAATTCACCGCCGCTCATGGCCGCTATAATTTCCCCGCCGAGTTCGGCCTCTCATGGATCCTGCCGCGCATCATGGGATTGACCCACGCGAACGACGTGCTCATGACGAGCCGCGTCTTCACCTCCGACGAAGCGATGGAGATGGGGTTCCTCAACAAGCTGCTGCCGCCGGAGCAACTATTGAACCATGCCCTCAACCATGCCCGCACCATGGCTGAAACATGCTCCCCCGGCTCGCTGCGCGTGACGAAGCACCAGATCTACCGCGACCTCCACCGCGACGCGGCCAGCGCCGTGGAAGACGCCGAACGGCTCCTGAATGAGATGATCAAGGAACCCGACTACAAGGAAGGCGTCAAAGCCTTCATGCAGAAACGCAAGGCGGAATGGAAGGGCTAGGCTATTTTCCCTTCGGTTCCCAGGGCTTGAGCGCTTCCGCCTGCAGTTTGCGGCGCTCGGCGGCTGGGATTTTGTAGTTCCCCTCAAAAGGCGCCTGCTCCCACGAGCCATAGCTTGGGTTCGGGATCAGGATCCAGTCATGCCCCCAATGGTCTTTGTCTGCCTTGAAGACCTTGAGACGGTCGGCGGGTGTGCCTTTGAATCTGTCGGTGAAGTCGCCGAAATTGTCGCCGATGAGCAGGACGATCCGGTAGTCCTTCGCGATGGCCGCCCGCCGCTTGCTCTTAAAGGAATCCCAGCCTTTGGACGGGTCCTGAGTCAGCACCGTGTCTGTCCCGTCCTTCATCGGAAAGCCGAATTTTTCAAGGTTCCCGCGCGTGGCTTCCTTCTCGCCGACCGGGCGATTGGTGACATAGAAGACGGTGACGCCCTTCGAAGCGGCATATCGTGTGAAAGCCAGCGCGCCGGGGATGGGGGTGGAGACCTCGTCCTTCACAAAAGCGTCCCAGCTTTTGAGCGCGAAATGATGGCCGGTCGTGACCAGATGAGCCATATAGGCGGAGTTGTCGAGGACGGTTTCATCGACATCCAGCACCACGGCCGGAGGCAGGCCCGTGAAGTCGCCTGTCTGCTCTGTCGCAGCGGTCCAGTCGGGGGCCTCCAGGGCTTCATCGAGCCGTAGCCGGGCCAGTGCATAGGCGCCGAGCGTGGCGGCTTTGTATTCGACCGATGTTTGCATCCACAGCGTGGCGCCGAAGCCGTCATTCTGGGCCGTGGGCATGGGGTCGGCGGCTCGGACAGGCAGGGTTCCCTGCGCAAAAAGCAGTGCCGCTGCCAAAAAAGCCTGTTTCAGATATCCGGTCATCAAGAACCCCCGCTAAAGCCCTGATTGGCTTCAAACCCGCCCAATGCTATATGGGCGCGTCTTAGCATAGAAAGCCAAATGACAGACCTTTCGCACATTCGCAACTTCTCCATCGTGGCCCATATCGACCACGGCAAGTCGACGCTGGCCGACCGCCTCATCCAGCTATGCGGCGGCCTGACCATGCGCGAGATGAAGGAGCAGGTGCTCGATAACATGGATATCGAGCGCGAGCGCGGCATCACCATCAAGGCCCAGACGGTCCGCCTCGATTACACGGCCAAGAATGGCGAGACCTATGAGCTGAACCTCATCGACACGCCCGGCCATGTGGACTTCGCCTATGAGGTGAACCGGTCGCTGGCGGCCTGCGAGGGCTCGCTCCTCGTGGTCGATGCCAGCCAGGGCGTGGAAGCCCAGACGCTCGCCAATGTCTATCAGGCGATCGAGGTGAACCACGAGATCGTGCCCGTGCTGAACAAGATCGACCTGCCCGCCGCCGAGCCGGAGCGCACGCGCGAGCAGATCGAGGAAGTGATCGGCCTCGACGCCTCCGAAGCCCTCGAGATTTCGGCGAAAAGCGGTCTTGGTATCGAGGATGTGCTGGAGGCGGTCGTGCATCGCCTGCCGCCGCCCAAGGGCGACACCGAGGCGCCGCTGAAAGCGATGCTGGTCGATAGCTGGTACGACCCCTATCTCGGCGTCGTCGTGCTGGTGCGTGTCGTCGACGGTCAGATGAAGAAGGGCCAGCGCATCCGTCTGATGAAGACGGGTGGCAGCTACACCATCGATCAGGTGGGTATCTTCAAGCCCAAGAAGCAAACGGTCGCCTCGTTGGATACGGGCGAGATCGGTTATTTCACGGCCTCGATCAAGGAAGTGGCGCATGCCCGTGTCGGCGACACGGTGACAGAGGAAAAGCGTCCCTGCGAAAAGGCGCTGCCGGGCTTCCAGCCGCAGCAGCCGGTCGTGTTTTGCGGTCTCTTCCCGGTGGATGCGAACGATTTCGAGGATCTGCGCGAGGCGATGGGGCGTTTGCGTCTCAACGATGCGAGCTTCGAATATGAGATGGAGACGAGCGCCGCGCTGGGCTTTGGCTTCCGCTGCGGCTTTCTGGGCCTCCTGCATCTGGAGATCGTGCGCGAGCGGCTGGAGCGGGAATTCAATATCGACCTCATCACCACCGCGCCCTCGGTCATCTATCACGTCTACATGACGGACGGCTCCATGGTGGAGATGCACAACCCGGCGGATATGCCCGATCCGGCGCGCATCGACCATCTGGAAGAGCCATGGATCAAGGCGACGATCCTCGTGCCCGACGAGTTTCTCGGCGCCGTGCTGAAGCTGTGCGAAGACAGGCGCGGCACGCAGATCGACCTGACCTATGCCGGTTCGCGCGCCATGCTGGTCTACCGCCTGCCTCTGAACGAGGTCGTGTTCGACTTTTACGACCGGCTGAAATCGGTGTCGCGCGGCTATGCGAGCTTCGACTACACCATTGAGGCTTATGAGCCCGACAATCTGGTGCGCATGTCGATCCTGGTGAATGACGAGCCGGTGGATGCGCTGGCGACCATCGTGCACCGGGACCGCGCCGAGCAGCGCGGCCGGGGCATGTGCGAGAAGCTCAAGGAGCTTATTCCCCGCCAGATGTTCAAGATCCCGATCCAGGCGGCGATTGGCGGGCGTGTGATCGCGCGCGAGACGATCTCTGCCATGCGCAAGGATGTGACCGCGAAATGCTATGGCGGTGACATCACGCGTAAGCGCAAGCTGCTGGAGAAGCAGAAAGAGGGCAAGAAGAAGATGAGGCAGTTCGGCCGGGTTGAAATCCCGCAGGAAGCCTTCATTGCCGCCCTGAAGATGGACGACAACTAGCCGGCTCTTGTCCGTCTGCGAGCATGAAAAACCGCCCGGCCATCGGCCGGGCGGTTCATTTCCCCTCTTGGCCCTTTCGGGCCCCCGCTAAATGTCAGTCCTTGCGGTCGAACAGCGCCGCGATCGCCGCCACCACGACGCCGAGCACGCCGACCACCGCCCAGGCGGGATAGGACATCACGGTCGCAATCGGGCTGACGGCGCCTTCCGGCGCGCCGTCCTGCACCCAGCCCATGAACGCGTCATGGGATCCCGGGTTGAGTAGCGTCCAGAGTTCGCTGGTGGAGCGGATCACCACCTCGCCAGCCTCGAGCGAGCGCAAAGCATCGGAGCCAAGCGCCATCAGCGCGACGATAATGAGAACAAGTCCGATGACCCGTACAACAATCATGGATATGAGCCCCCCAGCTCCAGCACCGTGACAAAAACAAGCGTTGGGAACGGTAGCGCCTGAAACTGTCCCAAACAAGCACACTCGCGTGAAGATTGTGCGCCAAATCAAGGGGATGGCAGTTGATTCAGCCTCAACGATGCGTATAGTGCCGCCCTCTGCGGTCAATACGCCGCAAAATGCGGAGGGGTGGCCGAGTGGCTGAAGGCGCACGCCTGGAACGCGTGTATACGGGCAACCGTATCGAGGGTTCGAATCCCTCTCCCTCCGCCACTTGCCCTCGCGAAAGCGTTCTCTCGATCTTGTGGCGACCAGAATTTCTTGTGTTTTCAAAGGGGTTTGCGGGTCAGGCTGAGCACCTGTCCCGGAGCCAAGAGGCTTTGAAGCGGTCTCTCAGGGCCGATATTCTCCGGACCTCATGACTGCGCGGATTTGGTGAAATTCTTTCAAGTAACTGAAAGTCTAGAATTTTTTGAGAGCGTCCGCTAAGCGGTTCGACGTGGGCGGCTTTAGCGAGATGGAACAGAAATCCAACTTGCTACCGCCTTGGCGGCCTCACTCGGAGGCGCAGTCTGACATGCCTTGAGAGGCTTCCCAGTCGGCGTAATTGCGTCCATCTGGGAGCTTCCAGAGGATCCGGCCATTTGCGCTCGCACCAATGACGGCCGCAGCGGCGGCAGAGGCGGACGTGAAACTGTAGGCGCTTGTGAAGACAAGAAAATCGCCTTCCTCGCGGAGGACGCCCTTCTCGACAAGGGTGTTCCGGAGCGTGACCGTCCCTCTCGGTATCGTCCGCGTCGTCCGGATCCTTGCCTTCGAGCCTGCTGTGACGACGAAATCCCCGGAGGGCCCAATTTCCATCTCTGCTGCGAAGCCCTCGCCTCGGAAGAAGAACCGGGGGCTTTCATGGATTTCAGCCTCTGGCAGTTCTCGCCCTGCGATCTGCTCCGGCGCACGACCGCGGACTTCTCGGAAGAGATCCCAGCCGAGGGCTCCAACCAGCGTTTTCGTCTGATCCACGAACTCGTCCATGGCTGCGCGGTCGGGGAGCGGTAGCTTGCCCGCGTCGTCGGACGGCGTGCGCGTGTTGGGCAGGGTCCAGCGGGGATTGCTAACGACGCCCCGGATCAGGCAGGCTTCGACATAACGTGCGTGGCTCTTGGTCAGGTTCTCGTCCTTGCTGATTAGCACGACCGTGTCGGTCCAGAATCCTTTGGCATCGCGACCGGCCTCATTCGAGTTGTGATACGATAGTCGTGCGCCGACGCCTTCGGACTCGCCGATATACGCAAGCTGCCTGTCCTGCGCGTCTTCATCGGCACCGATGAGGATGTAGACGCCTGGCCGTTCGATCTCAGGGAAAGCTTCCCGAACCCGACGTAGCTGATTGCGTCGAAAGGCAATGGCTTGGATCGTTGACATCGAGATCTGTGCCACGCGAATGCCGTTCGGATCGCCGTCGAGAAGGAAAATGTTGATCGAACGGGGCTTCATGAAGGTGACCAGACGATTGGCTCATGCAGTAAATCGATAAGTGGCGTCCAAGAACACATGATCTATTCCCAATCCGCTCAAAGCTCACCACCTTTTTGCTTCAACCAAGCCTTACGACCTTCGTAGTCTGGCATGACCGAACCGAGCATTTTCCAGAATTTTTCTGAATGGTTTGGAACCTTGATGTGCACCAGCTCGTGCACGACAACATATTCGATGATTCTGGGTGGTAGCTGCATTGTCCGCCAGTGGAAGTTCAGTGTACCATCCGCGCTGCATGAGCCCCACCTGTATCCAAGATCCATTACCTGGACGAAGCGCCTGGGCTCCACACCAACGATTCTCTTCCACCTCTGAACAGTTTCATTCAGGTAGGGATGTGCCGCCCGAGTATAGTATTCCTCAATCCTCTTGCCCCCCGAGGCAGCTTGCTCTCGCCGCAACAGAAGCCGATCGCCCTCGAACCTGACGCTCGGCACACCGGTCAAATTCTTGGGAACATCGACCAGTTTGAGGCGATAGTGCTTCCCAAGCAGATGGAAGCCTTCGCCATCAACAAACTCTGCGACCCGAAAAACGTCCTCGCGCGGACTTTCCCCCTGCTCAGCGAGCTTTTGGTGAATCCATATTAGCTTTGAGGCTATAAGCTTTGTCGCCTCATCTATCGCTATTTCCTTCGGGAGATGAGCAACGAGTGATTTGTCTCGTTCGACAGTAACGCCGACCGTTCTCCGCCTGGTGCTTCGCTTCACTGAGAAGACGAGCTCGTCGATCTCGATCGTTTCGCTCATGACGTGAATGCCGCTCGGTTTGCCCTCGCTACCCCCATGCAGTCGGACGAAATCGCGTCTAAGTCACCGAAATCGAAGATGCTGCTATTGTCGAGATGCTGGAAAATCCAGCGCCTGGCCTCCTCTTGGCTTACCGGATTATCCCAGAACCCTGAGACAGCGCTTTCCTCTCGCAAGTGCTGGACGATCTTGGCGGAAAGCTCTGCCAAGTCCGCATCTCGATCATCATTGCCATAGCGGAGGCGGAGGATTCCGAAGATCGGAGCTTCCGTGTGAGGTTCCAGACCATGGACCGTGAAGCCGCCACCGGAGCGAGCGGTAGCTTCATCGATCAGCGCCTGAAGTTGCCGGGCGATCTCATCCCAGTCCTCGTGGTGGCTCGTGAGGATGCCCTCGAGGCGATCGCTGAGCGTTTTGTACTTCGCAGGATCCTTCTCGAAGGAGATCGAAATGTGGTGGCGAAGGGCGTTTTCCATTTCCGCCGCCTTCGCCCGACCGCTCGGTTTCCGCGCCACCTCGGCGGCAAAGTTCGGGTCCAGGATCTCGATTGGAGGTACTTTCGGATCGATGCCGTGCGCCTCGATGAAGGCATCGAGCATGGCTTGAACCTTGTGGGCGACCCCCCGCACGTCGAGCGAACGATCTCGGTAAAGGTTCGCCGCAGCCTTGGCGATGAACGCAAAAATCTTCACGTCACGCGTGAATGGTCGTGCCTCGGGGCGCGGCATGAGTGCATCGAACAAGCCAACGAGTTTCTTGACGAGAACGAGGAACTGAGCCCGGAACTTCTGGTCCTTCAGCTTGGCCACGCATGCGTCGACATAGGCTTGCAGGTCGGACCCAAGGGTTATCCCGACATCGGTGAAGTGCTTGACCACTGCGTCACGCGCTTGCCGCAGCTCCGGCAAGAGGTCTTCAGGCTTTCCGATGCCGCCGGTCAGATCGCTTTGGTCTTCCGCGTCGTAGATCGCCAAAGCGTCCGCAAGGTTCTTCCCGACACCGTAGTAGTCCACGACGATACCGAAGCGCTTGGCTTCCCCCGCCGTACGGTTGGTGCGAGCGATGGCCTGCAGCAGCTCGGCGCCCGATATGGCCCGGTCGAGATACATCGCCTGTTCGACCTTGGCGTCAAAGCCGGTGAGCAGCTTGCTCTTCACCACCAGGATCGCGAGCGCGTCCTGGGACAGCGGCTTCTTGAAGCGTTCGATGCGGTGCTTCGTCTCAGAAACACCGCCCCAGGCCTTCAGATGTGGCAGGTCGTTGTGGTCCACGGATATGACCGCCGCGAACTCGAGCGCCTTGATCGTGTCCAGATAGGGTAACGCTGTGGAGAGGAACGCCACGTCGCCGCCAGCCTCCTGCGCATCTTCCGGAGCGATATTCTTCAGGATGTCCGCAGCGCCCTCGATGGCGGCAACGATCTCGTCGCGGGCGTCATTCAAGGCGTCGACGTACTGGACCGCCAACTCCCTGCTCGCTGCGACGAGCTGCGCTTTCAGGTCGTTGGGGATAATGTTGACGATGTAGTGCCGGAGCACATCGATCGCTTTGGCCTTCAGCGGGTCAGCCGCGTTGAGAACTCGCGCGCGCGTTGCATAGCGGTCCTTGATGGCCTCGCGCTCGTCGGCCGACTGTCCGGCAAAGGTGGCGTCGAACAAGCCGTCCAGCGTGCCCTTGTCCGTGACGTCGGCCTTCAGCTCCCGCCCCTCGTAGAGGATTTTCACGATGGCGCCGTCGGCCTCTGCGTCCCGAAGGAGATAGCGGTCGATGTAGGTGCCGAAAATCTCCCGCGTCTTCTTCTTGTTCTTCTCTTCGATCGGCGTCCCGGTGAACCCGATGCGCGCAGCGTTGGGCAGCGCGTCGAGCAGGTTCTGGTGGAGCCCGCTGGTGTGCGAGCGGTGCGCCTCGTCGATGAGGACGAGGACGTCCTCGCTCTCGTTCAGGACGGGGAATGCCTTTCGCTCGCCGATCTTCGCGACCAGCTTGCCGGAACGCAGCTCGTCGGTCTTGGCTGGCAGAAGGTTCTCGCCCTTGGCGTCGAGCTGCTCGTCGTTCTCGGCCGCGAACACGATCTCCTGCTCGTCTCCTTCGCCGTTCCGCTCCTGCAGCTTCTGAATCATCACGAACACAAGGTCCGGTTCCTGCCGGCTCAGATGCGTCTTCGCGCCATCGGCGTTCCGCGCGACCCGCATGACCTGGCCGGCCAGTTTTGCCGTCTTGGACAGCTGATCCTCCAGGTCGGTCCGGTCGGTGACCACGACCACCTTGAACCGGCGGAGCGCCGCAATCGTACGAAGCTTCCTGACCAGGAACACCATCGTCAGGCTCTTTCCCGAGCCTTGTGTGTGCCAGATGATGCCGCCCCGGCGGTCGCTCATGCCATCCTGGCGGCGGGTCTTGCCCTTCTGTAGGCGCTGCAGCGCGATGTGGACGGAACGGAACTGCTGGTAGCGTGGCACCACCTTGATGCGCACGCCGTCGTCCGTGGTCATGTAGACAGTGAAGGAGCGCAGCGCGTCGAGCAGGTACTGCGGCCGCAGCAGTCCCGCCGCCATAACCTCCTGCTGCACCAGTTCCGTGCCCGGCGCCTTGCCAAGCTCGCCGCACACTTCGTCCATGGCGGCGCGGGTCTGCTCGATGCCGACCGGCTTGACCGAGCGCCAGGGGAGGAAGTCGTCCGGCCGGGCGGTGACCGAGCCGACACGCGCGTCGTAGTAGTCGGTGGCGACGAGCAGGTGGTTTGTCCAGAACAGCCGCTCCGCGCCCTCGTTCTTTTCGGGCACGCGGCGGTTGGCGTAGCGGCGCATCTGGTCGATGGCAGTCGCGATGGGGTCGGTGACAGCGGGGCTCTTGGCCTCGATCACCACCAGCGGCAAGCCGTTCACGAACAACACGACGTCCGGCACGATGAACCCGCGGTCGCCTATGGCCCCGGGCGGGTCCACGCGGAACTGGTTTACCGCGACAAACTCGTTCTGGTCGTCCGGCTCGAAACCGATGAAGCGCACTCGGCGTTCGTGCTCTCCATCGGGGCCCGAGACGTTCACGCCGCGCACGATCTTGTCGTGCAGCTCCTCATTGATCGCGATGAAGTCCCGCGAGGTCGGCCGCTCGAGCTGCGAGATCGCCTGATTGATGCGGCGCTCATCCAGCCATTCGGATCCGTCGCCGTTGCGGTTCAGGCGGCGCAGCGCGGCCTCGAGCCGATCGCGCAGCAGCGCCTGCTGAAAGGTGTCGCGGCCGAGCAGGTGATAGTCCTTGCGGCCGGTGCTCGGGTCCTCGTCCGCGCCCTCGACATGGGACCAACCCATGACGCCCAGCTGGCGCAGCAGAGGGCGTTCGACGACGTTCAGTTCGTCAAGACGGTCCTGCTGGCTCATTCGGCAGCCTCACGAATGGCCACCACAGGCTTGCGGCCGGTGAGGAGATCGTCGCGCAGACCAAGCCGGAGGGCCGCCAGCTTTTCGCGCTCCGACATAAGTGCATCTATCTCGGCCTGCAGCGCATGAACCGCCTTCATCGCGTCGACCTGATCGGCATGGGGCAGCTTCCTTATAGGAAGCCGAAGAAGCGACGTGCGGGCGATGTTCTTCATGCTCCCACTCGTCCCGGTCGCTTCACCTGTGATGAACGCGCGAGCCTGGCGGGTCTGCAGGATGGTGGCTACCCATTCCGGCAGTATGCCCTCGGAGTCCTTAACCCGGATCGCCCAGAGGCGATCTGGCAGGAACAGGCCTGGATGATCCTGATCTACGAAAGCGTTTTCGCCGACCAGTTGAGGCGTGTTCATCCGGCTGAACAGGATCAGGCCTGCTTCGACAGGACATTTGAGACGGCTTTCCTCGCGCGGCCATACCGCCTTCGACTCAAGTGGCCTAAAGCGACCACCGCCGACGGCGCTGGTCTTCAGAACTCCGAATTCTCCCGCAGCGGGTGGCCGGTCGTCTGCATTTACGCTGCAACCAGACGAGATCGATCCAACAACGTCAGCAAGGGTGGCAGGAGCATCCGTCTGTCCAATCTGCGCCGGCACCGTAATCAAGTCATCGAGAAGACCGAGCCGTATCGCTTGGTGTTTCTCAATTGCTGCGTCGGTTTCTTGAACAGCGTCGTCGATGGCGTCGAGGATGTCCGCAATCAGCCGCTGAGGCGGACCTTCAATCTCCGCGATCTCGAACCGCTCGAAGAAGCCGGCGGGCACGCGCCGCTGTCCAGCCGACCCTGTCATTGACGCTTCGCCCGCACGCAGGAACGCTGGATGCCGCGTCCAGTGATAGATGAACCGCGGATCATGCCCCGGCTTGGCCCGCAGCACATGAAATTCGGTGCTTCCGAGACCAAAATCGGTTTCGAGGTCGGAGAGCAGCGCGACCTTCCCGTTCTCGAAGCAGGGTGTAATTTTGGCGACGATCACGTCGCCGCGCTGAAACAACGTGTATCCCCTGCGACCATCAGAAAGCGGGCGGTTCTCGGTCGAGCGCCATCCTCCGCCTTCTGCAACGGCGGCCATGGGGATGAAGGCAACCGGAGCCTCGGCGGCCGTTCCGTTGGTGTCAGTAGCCGGATTGATGAATGCGAAATCGGAGAGCTTGGCTGTGTCAGGCATACCCAAGCTCCAGCAGGTAGCCGTCGAGCCTCGTCGTCGCGTCCGACCTCCGGCTCTCGATCCCTTTGAGGCTGACCCGATACTTGTCCCAGAGCCGCTCCAAGTCGGCCACCAGAGCACCGACACGGCGGACGCGGGCGCGCTCGAGCCGGTCGAGCAGCCGCTCGCGGTCGATGTCGAGCACCAGTTCGCGGCAATCGTCGTCGTCCAGTACGGCTCGTGCGGCCGTCAGCCGCTCGACGAACGCCGCCTTGAGCCGCCGCAGCGTGGCTCGCGCGTCCTTCAGCTCATCCTTGATCGCCTCATAGGGGGCGAGCATGGCGTCGATGGTCTCGGCCTCCTCGACCAGCGGGGCGAGGCGGCGCTCGATGGCTGCCAATTCGGCCTCGAACTCCTGCACATCCATGCCCTGCGCGCGCATCCAGTCGATGGAGCCCTTGGAGGGCTTGCCGGTTCCGGTGCTCTTCACCAGCTCCTTCCGGCGCTTGTCGTCGTCCTTCATTTCGGCGCGCAGTTCCTTGCGCCGCTTTTCCAGCTCCTTGGCGAGGTTGCTGCCTTCCTCGGCCCCGTCCAGCCAATCCTCGGCGCCCTCGACCCCGTCGCCGGTCTCCCAAGCTTCCTTCTCGGCCTTGATCCGCTCCACCTCGGCCTGCGCAGCGGACAATTCGGTGACGTAGTCCGCCATGCGATGGCGCACGAAGGGATGGGCGAGCAGCTCCTCCAGCGTGACCTTCACGGTCTTCTTGGCGTCGCTGTCCTCGTCGTCGTCCGCGTCTTCATCCTCAAGCGCCGAGCGCAGAGTCTCGACCCAGCCGTCGATCAGTTCGGCGAACCCGTTCTCGACGATGACGCGCAGCTCGTAGCGGATTTCGTCCCACCAGCCCGCGATGGAGCCCATCAGCGCATAGCGGTCGAGGCAGCCGACCGGCAGCATGGCGGGCTCGAAGCTGTCGAGCATCTCGCGGCGCAGCGGCATCAGGCGCTTGCTTTCGGGAAGCTCCGCCAACCCGGACCGCGCTGACGACCACCAGGCATCGAAGGCCGCGACCATCTCACCCTGCCGAGCCGCAACGCCGGGATCCGACTCGACGAGTGCCCTGATATCGGCGCGCTTCTCGACGGTATCCGCAAACTCGGCGTAGTCCGCATCGCGCTCGAAGAACGGCGTATCGACGTCGAAGCCCTGTGCCTGCGCATGCGGGCGGATGCTCTCGATCTCCCGCTTCGGCACGCCGCCATGGAGATGGGCGCGCACATCGTGGGGCTCGGGCGGCGGGCTGCTGTCGGCATAGCGCCGGATGTTCAGGTTACCGGCTTCGTCCTTGATGATCGTCGTGTTGTCGACGACTGCCGCGAAACCGGGCACGTCCACGAAAGCATCAAAGGCGCTGACGATCTTCTCGATGTGTTCCGGGTCGATGAAGTTCTGCGCGCGCCCCTCGCGATACTCGCGGTCCGCGTTGATGAAGAGCACCTTGCCCTTGCGCGCGTCGGGCTTCCCGCCCGGGTGGCGCATCACGAGAATGCAGGCCGGAATCCCCGTTCCATAGAAGAGGTTCTGCGGCAGGCCGATCACTGCCTCAATGCAGTCCTCCTTGAGCAGCGCGATCCGGATCTTCTTCTCTTCGCCGCCGCGGAACAGCACGCCATGCGGCATCACCACGGCCATCTTCCCGGTCTGCTTGAGGCTGGCCAGCATGTGCTGGGCGAACATCAGGTCGGCCTTCTTGCCCGTCGTTGGGCACCAGCCGAAGCGGAAGCGGTCGCCGAACTGGATCCCGCGCTTGCTGTAGTTCTGACTGAAGGGCGGATTGGCGATCACCCGGTCGAACCGCATCAGGCGCCCGTCCTCGATATGCTTCGGATCGACAAGCGTGTCGCCGTTCCGGATGTCGGCGTCGGGTATGCCGTGGAGCAGCAGGTTCATCCGGCAGATGGCCCAGACCGCACCGTTGTCCTCCTGGCCATAGAGACTCAGCCGCCGGCCGTCATGCTGCAGGGCGTATTCGTTACCCTGGTTCAGCATGCCGCCGCTGCCACAGGTGGGATCGTAGAGCGATGTGCCGCCCTGCGGATCGAGGATGCGGACCATCAGCTGCACCACGCCCCGCGGCGTATAGAACTCGCCGGCCTTCTTGCCTGCAGAGTCAGCAAATTCGCTGATCAGATACTCGTACGCAGCGCCGAGCAGGTCCGGAAACTCGAAATCCTCGTCGAGCAGGCGATACTTGTTGAAGTGGCTGATGAGACGGCGAAGCCGTTCGTCGGGGATCTCCGACTCTCCAACCTTCCGGGCGAAATTGATGTGCCCCAGCACACCCCTCAAGGCGTTGTGGTTCTCGTTCTCGAGCCCCTCGAGGGCCTTATTCAACTCGTTGGCGACGTTGGCGTGGACGTCATTCAAGAGCCGATCCCAACGGGCGACCGGAGGAACGAAGAAGGTCTTGGTGTAGGACGACGGATGATCTGCGCGCTGCAGGGCTTCCTGTTCGGACCGTCCAAGCGCGCGCTGTTCCTTCAGAATCTTCTCGCGCTGCTGCTCGAATACGTCGGAGCATCGCTTCAGGAACAGTATTCCGAAAATGTACTCCTTGAACTCCGACGCATCCATCTTGCCGCGAAGGATGTCGGCGGCCGCGAACAGGTGGCGTTCAAGTTTTTCGAGAGTTAGTTTTGCCAATGTCGCCCCGGTCATGGAATGAATGTTCGGGGCATCGCACGCGTTGCTGGTTGCCCCAAACCTCCGATTTTACTAGCCGATTGAACAGCGCGAGGAAAGGACAGGCTTTTCGTCCTCGTTCGATGAGGCCGCTCCCACCGCGTCATGCTGACCGCTCCACTCAAGCGGGAACGGCCGAAGAACGCTCCCTAGCGTCACGTTCGGCCCCTGCTTGCCGTCCAGGATAGCCTCAACAATGTCGGGCGCGAGCAGGGTTAGGCTTAGGACACGGGTCATGTAGGAGGATGCGATGCCCTCGCGCTCGGCCAATTCGGCGACCGTTGCGTACTCGCTCGACTCCAGCATGCGCTTCCAGCGGAACGCGCGCGCCAGTGCCTTGACGAGTGTGTTGTCAGTCCGCCGCGGTTGCGCGGCGCTGTCCGGCAATTGCATCTCCTTCCGCCCGCCGCGCTTCACGATGCGGAACGGCACGTGGAGCGTGACCGTCTCCGGGATCGGAGCCCCGCAAGTCATGCAGCTTCTCCGATGTCGCCGGCCAGCATCTCGCGGGCCAGACCGCTGAGCCCGTCGACGCGCAGGCGCACGTTGAGCCCATCCGTTCCGATGTAGACGCGCTCGACCAGCAGCGCCACGATGCGCGCCTGCTCGGCGGGGAACAGTTCGTCCCACAGCGGGTCAAGCTGCTGCAAGGCCGCGCGGGCGTCGGATTCGGTGATGCCGTCGGCGTGGACGCGTGCAGCTTTCCACGTCCCCGCCACGATCTCCGGCTGGCGGAATACGGCACGGAGTTGGTCGATGACCGCGGCCTCGATCTCCCCTGCTGGCACGCGGCCCACGGGGCATGACCCGACACCGTGCTTCAGCACTGTCTGGCTGACGTAGTAGCGGTAGAGCCTGTCGCCCTTGCGAGTATGGGTCGGCGAGAAGGCCGCGCCGTCCGGCCCGAACAGCAACCCCTTCAACAGTGCGGGCGTGTCGGCGCGGGTGCGGGCGGCGCGCTTGCGGGGGCTCTCCTGCAGGATGGCGTGGACGCGGTCCCATGTCTCGCGGTCGATGATGGCGTCGTGCTCGCCGGGATAGCTGTCGCCCTTGTGGACCGCCTCGCCGAGGTAGGCGCGGTTGCTCAGTATCCGGTAGATGTACTTCTTGTCGATCCTGTTGCCGCGCGGCGTGCGCAGGCCGCGCCCCGCCACCTCGCTGGTCAGCACCGTGCAGGAGCCGATCTCGAGGAAGCGCGCGAAGATCCAGCGCACATGCGTGGCGCTGTCTTCGTCGACCAGTAGCTTCCGGTTCTCGACGCGATAGCCGTAGGGCGGCACCCCGCCCATCCACATGCCCTTGCGCCGAGAGGCTGCGACCTTGTCCCGGATGCGCTCGGCGGTCACCTCGCGTTCGAACTGGGCGAAGGACAGAAGGATGTTCAGCGTCAGCCGCCCCATGGAAGTGGTGGTGTTGAACGACTGCGTGACCGAAACGAAGGTCACGCCGTTGCGGTCGAACACCTCGACCAGCTTGGCGAAGTCGGCGAGCGAGCGCGACAGGCGGTCGATCTTGTAGACCACCACCACGTCGACCAGTCCGTCCTCGATGTCGGCCACCAGGCGCTTGAGGCCCGGGCGCTCCAGCGTGCCGCCGGAGATGCCGCCGTCGTCATATAGATCGCGGACCAGCACCCAGCCTTCCGACCGCTGGCTGGCGATATACGCCTCGCAGGCTTCGCGCTGGGCGTGGAGGCTGTTGAACTCCTGCTCCAGCCCTTCTTCGGAGGATTTCCGGGTGTAGATCGCGCAGCGTAGTTTCCGGACCATTCCTGATTTCGCCGGGGGCTTCGTCATGTCCGCGCCCTCCGGTTCTTCAGCCCGAAGAATACCCAGCCGTTCCAGCGCGTGCCGGTGATGGCGCGGGCGATGGCGGACAGCGACTTGTATGGCCGCCCCTGCCATTCGAAGCCATCGGCGGTGACGGTGACGATCTGTTCGACGCCCTGCCATTCTCGCAGCAGCCGTGTGCCGGTGATGGGGCGGTCGCGATCGGCGCGGATGCCGCGCTTCCTCTTGTCCCCGCCGTCCAGTTCCTCGCCAAGCCGTTCCAGCCGCCGGATTGTCTCGGGCTTCAGCCCGCCATAGGCCAGTTCCTGGATGCGGTACGCCAAGCGGGACTCGAGGTAGCGGCGGTTGAACGGCGGTGGTTCGCTGTCGAACAGGTCGCGCCACTGCGCCTTCAATTGCGGCGTCGTGGCGGTCTTCAGCGCGGCCAGGCGCGCGGGGATGGGATCGTGGGTCGTCATGCGGTTCTCCGGTGAGTTGGAGTTGCATGACGGCATTCGTCGGCCGGAGAGTGTAGGCTAATTTCTCCAGTATCGTCAGGGTGTTCGCCTCGCTCTCGCATCCGCAACCGAACCAGCCCAATCGCCAGCAGGCGGCAGAGTTCGGTGCGACGCTCGGGGGGCGTCATCTGGTCGGGCGGCAGCGGGTTTGAACCCCGCTGTGGATTTGTCGGCACGTTTCGCATGGAGAAACGCTATCCGCGCACCCTGCGAAAACAATCGGATTCAAAGACTTATGGGAGTCCCGCGTAAACCTGCGCAGAGGATGGGAACCGGTGGAGCCTCAGTGACGTGTCGCCGGCGCGACCTGGGCATCGGTGTCGAGAACCAGCGCCGATCTCCAGAGCGGCGTCTTCATGAACACCGCCTCCTCGAAGCGATAGCTGGGGTTTCCTCGCTCCTGCTGCAGGAGCCCTGCCCAGCAGAGCGGACGCAACACCTGGATGTAGAGCTGGCCCATCACCTCGTCGTACCGTGGGAGAGGTCCCGTCTCGGGCTCGCCGAAGAACACGCGGCGGAGGTGCGCGCCGGTGGCGCCGTCCTCGGTCTCGACGTTGAGCACGTTCAGGAACACGTCCCAGTTGCCCAGGATCGGCGCATCGTCGAACCGCGCCATGCTGGCGTGTTTGATCCGGAACAAGAAGAACGGGACGACCGTGCCGAAAATCCGGCCGGGATGGCCCGTCAGCGCCTGGCCGGTCTTGGTCAGGCGGAACTCACCCTTGTAGTGCCGCCCGAGCTTCATCGCGATCATCAGGTCGTGCAGCACCATAAGCGGGGCGAAGTCAGGCTCGTTCAGCACCTTGTTGACGGCGAAGAGGTCCGCCTCGGTGTGGCCGGGCCAGTCGAACTCTGCCGCGGCCCAGTGCACGAAGACCCGCTTGAACGCCTTGGACGGCGTCAGGGGGATGCCGCCATGCTCACCGATCCAGGCAAACGTCTTCTCGACCCCGCGCACCAGCGGTGAATGCGCCAGCGCTGGCTCGGTATCATTGATCTCCCGGAAAGCGATCACCTCAGATCTCCCGCGCGAACCAGCGGATGCGGCCGACGATGTGGATCTCGTCGGCCGTTCTTTCGTATTCGGGGTAGTGCTTGTTGTCGGAGATGACGCGCACCGCGGGCGGGTCGCTGTTGGGGATGTGCTCGAGTCGCTTGGCCACCAGACCCATCCCGTCGTCCAGTACGAAGATGCCGGGCGGGTTCGGCGCGCGGCGGGTCATGTCGACCAGGACCGCGTCGCCGCTCAGCAGCGTCGGCGCCATGCTGTCGCCCTCCACATGCATGATGCGCAGCTGCGACGGGGTGGCCTTCAGGCTGTTGCGGATCCAGGAGCGGCGGAAGTGATAGACGCGCCCGGGCGTGTCGCCGTCTTCGGTCACGACCGCGCCGCCGCCCATCGCGGGGCGTGGGGTGGCGTGCGCGATGGCCACGAAGGCGTCGTCGGGATTGTCCACGAAGGGGGGCTTCCCCTCCACCTCGCCGATGCCATGGATCAGCCAATCGCGATCCACCTTCAGCACGCGGGCGACCTCAGCCAGCCGGTCGATACCGGGGCGGGCGGAGCGGCCGCGCAGGATGTCGTAGACGAATGAGCGGTTCACGCCGGCCATCTCGGCGACATGGGCAGGCGTCAGGCCGAGCTGATTGGCCCGGGCTCTGAGGCGGTCGGAAAGCGTGTGGTGCTCGGTCATGTCATCCCCACCCAACTGTGGATAAAATGGGATAAAATCGGATTGATTGGGGCCCGTCAAGCGAATAGGAACAGAAGGTAAACATCCTAAACCGGAATCGGCGCGGAGGGCAGTGAATGCACATCGACAAATCGTACTTCACGCTCCCCGAGATCCTCGACCGGTGGCAGATCACGGAAGCCGACCTGATCTACCTTGCTGAGAACGACAAGCTCCGATTGTCGGTGCGCGTGTTCGGCGTGCCGATCGAGTTCGGCGACTACGAGGAAGGCGCCGACGGCGAACCCTACCGAGTGCCGCGGGAACAGAGCCATTACAGCGGTCTGCTCGATCTCCATGCCCGCGATGTCTTCCAGCTCTTCCGGTGCGGCGAGGTCCATCTCGACAGCTTTCGGACGCCGAGGGCCGACTACGCGGAGACATGGGGCGATGCGCAGCCCGTCCTCGTCATGATCGGCGACTTGCTGCTAAGGCGTGATGAACGCGACCGTTTCGAAATCGAGACCGGGTTCTCGCCTGGTGGGCAGCCGATGGAGGAGGCGACCTTCATCCACTCGGCCGACTATCTCGAGGTTCGCTGCAACGGCTGCCGGTTCAAGCTGGGCCCGATCCAGGCGGAGGTCGTGCGCGCGCTGCACGAGGCAGCGCAGGCTGGAGAGCCCTGGCAGAACGGCAAGGCGATCCTGTCTCACGCCGGCTCGAAGAGCCTGCGCATGGCCGACGTCTTCAAGTCGCAGAAGGACTGGCGGCATCTGATCCGCTCAGACCGGCGCGGCGGTTACCGTCTGAATCTCGACTGACGGATCCCCCTCCGCCCGGTCCCCTGTGGGATCGGGAGGGGGACGAGTGAGGGATGGTGGGGGATGACGGCGCCCCGCCGGCCGCCAAACGTCAGTCCTGCAAGGGCCGACTGATCCCCCTCCGCATCCCCCGCCGATCCTGACGACATCCCACAGCGGAATTTCGCATGGTCTCCTCGACAACGAGAGGAGACACCGATGCTGCAGAGGCATTGCCTGAACCAGAAGGAGCTGGCCCGGCGCTGGGGAATCTCCCACCGGACGCTCGAGCGTTGGCGCTACGGAGGCCAGGGACCGGCCTTCCTCAAGCTCGGCGGGCGCGTGCTCTACCGGCTCGCCGACATCGAGGCCTTCGAGCAGAGCCAGCTTCAGCTTGCGCTGAAGATCAGCGAGGCCGTCGCGCGCGTCGGTCACACGCCCCGCCGTCTGACCGCGGACCCGGCGCGGGCCACCGGTCATGGTGCGACGCAACCGCGGACTGCGCGGCTGTGCTGATGGTAGCCGCAACCCCATTTGGCGCCCGCGTGGCGAGGCCGCGGCTCACTGACGTCGAGCTCTTCGCCTGGATCGCACAGGCCGAGGCTGGCGCGCGGCTCGAGTACCACTGCGGCTTTCTCGGGATCGATGTCACGCCGGTGATTTCGACCTTACCCGAGCCCGAGCGCCGTCAGCTTGCCGATCTCGGTCAGGCCGCGTTGAGCGCCTTCGAGAAGGGCCTCGTCCACCTCGTGCAGGAGCGCGTGGGCCCCGACCGCTTCGCCTACATCGCCGTCGCCCGGCCCAGACCGAAGGCCGCCGCTCCCTCGCTCTCGGCGCTGCTCCTCGAAGAGCGCGCCGCGTGATGGCCCTGCCATTCCCTTCCAACGGAGACCCCGCCATGCCGCATCCCGACAACACCCCGCATTTCAACGATCTCGAACGTCTCGCCCTCGGCGACATCGCGGCGCTGCCGCCCGAGATGCTGCTGGATTTGCAGACCACGGCGCTCGCCGAGACCGCCCGCGTGAAGCGGCTGCGGGACCGGCTCGAGGCCGGCATCGCGCAACGCTACGAGGCCGCCGCTGCGGCGGAACGGGCCGCTCAGGGCAAGACCAGCGGCACCGTTCGTGTCGAGGACGAGGGCGTCGTGATCGTCGCCGACCTGCCCAAGAAGGTCTCCTGGGATCAGGACCGCCTCGCCGCGATGGCCGAGCGCATCCGCGCCGCCGGCGACGACCCGACCGAGTATCTCGAGATCGCCTACCGCGTGTCCGAGCGGCGCTACGGCGCCTGGCCCGCGGCGATGCGCGAGGGCTTCGCGGACGCGCGCAGCGAGACCACCGGCAAACCCGTCTTCCGGCTCGAGGCTCGAGACCGGTGACGCGCGGCGGCGGGACGCCCGCGCGGCAACGCCGGGCAGGTTCCCCTTCGGCACCCGGTCATCCCCGCCGCCGCGCACCCTGAACGCAACTCCCGGAGAACCCCATGGCCTTCCGCATCATCACCGCCGACGAACGGCTCTCGGCCGCCGAGAACAAGACCTCGCTCGCCATCTTCGGCCCGCCCGGCGTCGGCAAGACCACCCTCCTGAAGACGCTGCCCGACGAGGAGACCGTCTGCCTCGATCTCGAGGCCGGCATGAAGTCGGTGCAGGACTGGCGCGGGGACTCGATCCCGGTGCGCAGCTTCACCGATTTCCGCGACCTCGCCGTACTGATCGGCGGGCACGATCCGGCCCAGCATCCGAAGTCCTGGTACGGCGCCGAGTATCACGCCTGGCTGCAGCAGCAGTATCTCGGCACCGGCATCGAGGACTTCCTCGCCCGGAAGCGGATCGTCTTCGTCGACTCGATCACCGACCTGACGCGGCAGGCCATGGCCTATGCCCGCCAGCAACCCGAGGCCTTCTCCGAGCGGACCGGCAAACCGGATGTCCGTGGCGCCTACGGGCTCCTGGGTCGCGAGGTGATCCAGGCGCTGAAGCACCTCCAGCACGCCCGCGGCAAGACAGTGATCTTCGTCGGCGTGCTCGAGAAGGTGACCGACGAGTTCGGCGCGACGACCTGGCAGCCGCAGATGGAGGGCACGAAAGCCGGGCGCGAGCTGCCGGGCATCGTCGACCAGGTGGTCTCCATGCAGCTCTTCGGTCGCGACGCCAAGGGCGACTGGACCCTCGACGAGACCTCCGCCGAGCGCCGCCTCGTCTGCCGCTCCGGCAACCCCTGGGGCCTTCCCGCCAAGGACCGCTCAGGCCGCCTTGATGTGACCGAGCCGCCCGATCTCGGCGCGCTGATCGCCAAGATCGACGGCCGCGCCCCCGCCCACACCGCCACCCCTTCCTGATCCATACGCAAAGGACAGATCCATGAGCTACGATCTCAACGACGCCCAGCCGCAGATGGCCCCCATCGGCGAGCTGATCCCCGACGGCACCTTCGCCAAGGTCCGCCTGACCGTGCGCCCCGGCGGCGTCGACGGCGCCACGCCGATGGACGCGAAGCTTCTGAAGGCCTCGCAATCGAGCGACGCGAAGATGCTGGACTGCGAGTTCACCATCCTCGAGGGCCCGCATGCCCGGCGGAAGTTCTGGCAGAGCTTCACCGTGGCGGGCGGCAAGGTCGACGAGAAGGGCCAGTCGATCGGCTGGAAGATCTCGAAGTCCACCTTTCGGGCGATGGTCGACAGCGCTCTCGGGCTCGATCCCAGGGACGAAAGCCCCGACGCCAAGGCCAAGCGGGTGCTGCCTGGTCTCAAGCATCTCGACGGCATCGTCTTCGCCGCGCGGATCATGGTGGAACCCGCCTCGAACCCCCAGTACCGCGACCAGAACCGGATCGCGAACGTGGTTCTGCCCGACGAGCCGCAGCACGGCCCGATCATGCGCGGCGAAACCGTGCCCTTGGAGCCCGTCAACGCCCCGCCGCGCAAGGCCGCGAGCGCGCCGGCGCCGGTTTGGCAGGCGCCCACGCCGGCATGGGGGGCGCAGCCGCAAGCCCCGGCCCCGGCCTGGCGCGCGCAGGCCCCGGCCCAGCAGCCGCCCGCCCAGCAGCCACCGGCGTCCCCGCCGGCCGCGCCGGGCGGAGCGCCGGCGACCGGCATGCCCGCCTGGCTCAATGGCTGAGGCGCGGTCGGCAGCGTCGCGGCGGAGGACAAACCGGCCTTCGCCGCGGCCCGAGGCCCGGCGCGATCCTGCCGGGCCGATGACCCCGGATGAATGGCAGGCGCACGTGACGCGCGAGGCGGCGCTGGAGATCGGACGATGGCTCGAGGCCCGAGGAAGACTGCACGCACCCATCGCAAGCCTCAGCCTCGGCGACCTCGAAGCCATGGCCAGCAACGCGATCTCGCGCTGGATCGTGCTCCAGTCCGAAAAGCTCCAGAGGGCGGGTTGGCCGCCCGAGGACCCGATCGCGACCTTCTTGCTCGGGTAGCGCTCTGCGCCGTCTGCGCCCGCGAGGCGCGCGGCTTCGGCTACTGCCAAGGCCTCCGCTGGGATCGCCACCCCTACCACCGCTTCTGCTCGCGCCGCTGCCAGGACGTGGGCAGCGCCATCGCCCAAAGGAACAACGGCATGATCGACAAGACCGCGCGCGAGGCGCAGGCGATCCGCGATGCGCGGACGCTCTTCGCCGAAGCGCTCACCGACCTCGGGCTCATGGAGCCCTTCTTCCACCGCAGCGCCGAGGACATCGACCGCCTCATCGAGGCGGCGGTCACCGGCTACATCGACAGCATGCAGGAGCAGGCCGCGCGCAAGGAGCGCACAGGCACGGCCCTCGACGACCCGATCCCGTTTTAGGAGCGCGGTGATGATCGACCTGAACGACGACACCGCGTCCTGCAGCTGGAAGCACCTGCTCGAGGCGGCCTCCGAGAACGCCGTCACCGATTTCGAGATCGAATTCTGCGACAGCATCCGCGAGAAGCTCGCGCGGTTCGGCGACAGTGCCCGGCTGACGGACGCGCAGTTCCACAAGCTGACCTGCATCGCGCAGGCCGGCGGCTTATGGGAGCGCGAGCGATGATCGACCTGAACCATGGCTCGGGCTTCCTCTACGGCGCCGACGCTCCGCGCCCGCCCATCGCGGAAGCGGTGTCCGCCGCCATCGACACGGCGCTGTCCGCGCGCCACAGGGCCGAGCGTCCACGCACCTATGTCAGCTCTTCGGGTCTCGGCCGCGACTGCCTGCGCCAGATCCAGTACGACTTCCTCGCGGTCCCAAAGGACGAGGGCCAGGAGTTCGCGCCGCGCACGCTGCGCATCTTCGAGGCGGGCCACCGGGCCGAGGACATCGTCGCGGGCTGGTTCCGGATCGCCGGGTTCAACCTGCGCACCGAGCGCCCCGATGGCCGCCAGTTCGGCTTCGAGGCCCTCGGCGGGCGCTTCAAGGGCCATATCGACGGCTGCATCGTCTCGGGCCCCGTCGCGATGGACTATCCCGCACTCTGGGAGAACAAGGCGCTCGGCGCGGCCAGCTGGAAGGACGTGGTCAAGCGCGGCGTCAGCCTCGCGCGGCCGGTCTACGCCGCCCAGATCGCCCTTTATCAGGCCTACATGGACCTGCCGCAGCCAGCGCTCTTCACCGCGCTCAATCGCGACACGATGGAATTGCACGCGGAGCTCGTGCCCTTCGACGCGCATCTCGCGCAGGAAATGTCGGACCGCGCCGTCGCCGTGGTGCGGGCCTCCGAGGCCGGGGAATGGCTGCCGCGCGCGGGGGCCGAGCCCACGGTGGTCCTCTGCCGGGGCGGCATGGCGGCCGGCAAGTGGCATGCGCCCTGTGCCTGGGCGGGTCGGTGCTGGGGTGAGCGGCGTCCCGGAAACGCTCCGGTGGAGCGTTTCAGCCGCGAACGGGCGGAGCCCAGGCCATGATCCCCGACGCCTATGAGCTCAAGCGGATCGTGCGCGCGCATCGCGAGCGGTTCTGGTGCTCCGACCTGCTCGCAGCGGCGGAGTTCGCGCCGATCTATTTCTTCGACGATCAGGCAGCCTTCGATGGCGATTTCGTCGACCGCGCGATGACCCGGGTCTTTACCGGTCCGCTCCGGCTGCCGCATCCGTCCGTGATCTTCGAGGTGCGCGAGCAGCGCGCGTCTCCCTCTGGCCTGATCGTCTGCGCCCGCGCCGACGGCGACATCGTCGAGGCCACGTTCCTCATGCGCAAGCGGGCGCCGCGCGGCTGGACGGATTGCCTGGTGCGGGTCTGGATGCATCCGGACGGAAAGGCGGAGATCGAGGGCAACCCCGCCGAGCGGAGCGACGAGACGGTCCGCGGTCACGGTGAAGTCGCCGCCGGCATCGTCTGGCGCGCGCTGACCATCCTCGGCGCGTCCCCGGACATCCGCGACCGCAAGGTGTCCCCCGCGAAACGGTCCCGCCTGTCTCGCGAGGGCGTACGCGGATGGGTCTGGCGCCAGGTCGCCATCGATCCGGCGCGCCTGCAGGCAGCGACGCCGCCGCAGGGCGGCAGTCACGCCAGCCCGCGCTGGCACATCCGCCGTGGTCACTGGCGGCAGCTCGCCGACGGTCGCCGTGTCTTCGTCCGCCAGTGCGAGGTGGGCGATCCGACCCGCGGCGGGATCGTGAAGGATTACGCAGTGGAGATGCCCCATTCATGACCGAGATCACCCCATCCGCCACGCAGGTCGCCGCGATCCGCGAGATCAGGGAATGGTTCGAGACCCGCACGGAGCAGCAGCAGGTGTTCCGCCTGTTCGGCTATGCCGGGTCCGGCAAGACCACCGTGCTGAAGTTCGCGCTCGAGGAACTCGGCCTCTCGCCCCACCGCAGCGCGAAGGACGGCCGCTGCGTGCCCGGCGTCGTCACCGCCACCTTCACCGGCAAGGCCGCGCTGGTGCTGACCCGCAAGGGCACGCCGGCGCGCACCATCCACAGCCTGATCTACTCGGTGATCGAGTCGACCGAGGAGGAGATCGAGGACGCCGCCCGGAAGATAGCGGCGGCAGAGCGCGACGCGCGTCGTCTCACCGGGTTCGCGCGCACCACGGCCGATGCGGCAATCGAGGCAATGCGCCAGGGGCTCTCGGCCATGAAGCATCCCCGCTTCGCCCTGAACCCGCAGAGCGACGCGGCCGACGCCCGGCTGATCGTGCTCGACGAGGTGTCGATGGTCGGCGAGGAGATGGCGCGCGACCTGATGAGCTTCGGCAAACCGATCCTCGTCCTCGGCGATCCGGGCCAGCTGCCGCCGATCCGGGGCGAAGGCGCCTTCACCCGAGACGAGCCGGACGTGATGCTGACCGAGATCCACCGCCAGGCGGCCGAGAGCGCGATCATCCGCCTCGCCACCATGGCGCGCGAGGGCCGGCCGATCGGCTTCGGCGTCTACGACGATCATGTCGCCAAGCTCCGCAAGGGCGACATTACGCCGGAACAGGCGCTGCGCGGCGGCCAGCTGATCTGCGGGCTGAACGCCACGCGGCTGCAGATCAACAACGCCATGCGCGCTGCCGCGGGGCTCGGCGGGAGCTGGCTGCCCACGGGGCCGGCCGAGAAGATCATCTGCCTGAAGAACCAGAACGATCTGGGGCTGATCAACGGGATGTTCGTGACGCTCGAGGACATCGTCGACGAGGGCAGCCTCTACTTCTCCGCTGTCGTCCATGACGAGGACGGGCGTCACATCGGCGAGCCCTATGAGGACGGGCGCCGAGGCCGGCTGCGCATCTACAAGGGGCATTTCGAGGATCATGTCGCCTACGACGACAAGCGCCACGACCGCGACTACAGGGAGAAGCGCCTGCTGACCGAGGCGACCTTCGGCTGGGCGATCACCGCCCACAAGGCGCAGGGCTCGCAGTGGGAGAACGTCATTGTCTGGGACGACGGGCTGGGCCGCAGCGAGATCGACCGCCGCCGCTGGCTCTACACCGCGATCACCCGGGCCGAGCGCGGTCTCGTCCTTCTGGCCTGAGGGGCGCGATGATCGACCTCAACGACATCGCGGTCCCGAAGACCCGGCACGATCTGGCGGCGGTGAAGGAGCGGCTCGCCTGCACGGCCGCCGACTGGCTGCCGGGGCTCTTCCCCGAGGCCCGGCTTGCCCGGGACCGTCGATCCTTGCGCTGCGCAGACCTTTCCGGGCGCCCGCCGCGCAAGGAGGGCTCGTGCACCATCCATCTCGACGGGCCCTATGCCGGCTGGGGCTTCGACTACGCCACCGGCGAGCGGGCCGGTCCGATCGACCTGATCGCGCAGGCGACCGGTCTCTGCGACGGCGCGCTCTTCGACGAGGCGGCGCGGCTGGCGGGGATGGATCTCCCTGCGCCGCAACCCGCGCCGAAGTCGCCCATGCGCGCACGTCCCGACCACTCGGCCGAGATTGCGCGCCTCGTCGGCGGGGCTGTGCGGCTCGCCGGCACGTTGGGCGAGACCTACCTGCGCGCTCGCGGGCTATCGGATCCCGGCTCGCCCGACCTACTGTTCCACGCCGACCTTCCGGACTTCGACAGCTGCCGCGGCTGGCCCGGCCTGATCGCGATCCTGCGGCTGCCGGGCGGGGAGCGCGCGCCGGGCATCCACCGCACCTTCCTGCTCGACGACGGCAGCGCCAAGGCGCCTCCGGGCAAGAAGATGCTCGGCAGCGTGAAGGATGCCGTGGTGCGCCTGTTCCCGATGCCCAAGGACGGGCACATCGGCATCGCCGAGGGGATCGAGACGGCGCTCGCCGCCCACGCGCTCTTCGGCACACCGGTCTGGGCAGCGCTGTCGGCCGACGGTCTGGCGCGGTTCCAGTGGCCCGAGGACACCCGGCGCATCACCATCTATGCCGATGCCGGAGACGCCGGCCGCCAGGCGGCCGCGACGCTTTCGGACCGCCTGAACCACGCCGACATCCCGAACGAGATCGTCGCGCCGCTCCATGGCGACGACTTCAACGACGATCTCCAGCGCGGCGCTCGCGCCGAGGACTATGTGCGACCAGCTGACGCTACAGCGGAGCCGCAGGATGGGGATCCGGTAGAAGTCGAGACGGCCACGCCCATCGTCGCAACCTCTGACGACCCCCAGACGCTCATCGCCGCGGCCGAGACGCTGACCAATCCGCCCGAGTTCGAAGCGCTGTCCACGCTGCTCGGGCGAATCGCACTGGCGAAGCTCGATCCTCTGCCCGAACGGCAGGTCATCGCGCGGATCAAGTCCGCGACCGGCATCGGCATGTCGGTCCTGACCCAGCAGCTGGCCGAGCTCCGCCGCCGCGTGAACGCCACCGGCGACCCGCACGCGCCGATCCCGAAGCCTACGTGGTTCAGGCGCCTTCGGCTCGATCTCGCGGGGGCGCCCGAGCGCAACGAGGCCAACGTCATCGTCGCGTTGACCTCCGATCCGGCCTTCGCCGGCGTTCTCGCCTTCGACGAGTTCGGGCAGGAGATCGTGGTGCGCCAGCCGCTGCCGTGGGATGGCGCCGCCGTGTCCCTCCCGCGCCCGTGGGAGGACGCCGACGACATTCGCACCGCCGAGTGGCTGCAGCTGCGCGGCATCAACGTGGCGCCGGTGGTTGTGAGCCGCGCCGTCGGCGCCGTCGCCCGCGAGCTGCGCATCCATCCCGTCCGCGACTGGCTCGACATCCTGAAATGGGATGGCACGCCCAGGATCGAGACCTGGACCAGCGCCTATCTCGGCGCGGAACCCACCGCGTTCCATCACACCATCGGCGCGCTCTGGCTGATCTCGGCCGTCGCCCGCATCTACCGCCCCGGCGTGAAAGCCGACCACATGCTGATCCTCGAGGGGCCGCAGGGCGCGCGCAAATCCACCGCGATCAAGGTGCTGGCCGGCGAGGAATGGTTCACCGACGAGCTGCCCGAGCTCGGGTCGAAGGACGCGGCCCTGCACATGCAGGGCGTCTGGATCGTGGAAATCGCCGAACTGGACGCCATTGGTCGCGCCGAGGTCTCGCGCATCAAGGCGTTCCTGACCCGCACCACCGACCGCTTCCGCCCGCCCTACGCGCGCTACACCGTCGAGGTGCCGCGCCAGTGCGTGTTCGCAGGCACGGTGAACCCCGACACCTATCTGCGCGACGAGACCGGCAACCGCCGGTTCTGGCCGCTCCGCTGCGGGACCATCGACATCGCGGCGCTCGCCCGCGACCGGGACCAGCTCTGGGCCGAGGCGCTCCACCGCTTCCGCGCCGGCGCGATCTGGTGGATCGACGACCCGGCGATCCTCGCCGATGCTGCCGCCGCGCAGGAGGCGCGCTATCAAGCGGATGCCTGGGACGCCCGTATCGACCGCTGGCTGACCCACGACACCCACAGCGTCAATCGCGGCCACGCAGGCTATGAGGACTGGCAGGACGAAGAGTTCGAGCGCGCCGACCCGATCCGGGATGTATCGGTTGGCGAAATCCTTGAGGGCGCGCTCGGCATCGAACCCGCGAAATGGACGAAGGGCGATCAGATGCGCGTGGGGGCCTGGCTGAAGTCCCGAGATTGGGAGCGATACCGCAGCGGCACGGGCGCGACCCGCGAATGGCGCTACCGCAGGCCACAGGGCGGCGGCTGAAGTCACGATGAGCATCTCCGGCATCGAAGGGGCATCCGATCGGGTGCCCTTTTCCGTTTTGCCCTGTCCCACTTCGGCCCTGAAGTGGGACAGAAAAAGTCGTTCAAAATCAATCTTGTCCCACTTGTCCCACTTGGATCGCCAACTTCTTTCCTTTCCATATGGAATGCATGTGTCCCGGCTGACTTCGTACCTTCTCATACGACGTAAGGAAAAAAGGTGGGACAAGTGGGACAGGTGGGACATGCATTGTTTTCAAAGGGAAATTTTTTGTCCCACTTGGTTCGTGAAGTGGGACAGGCCGACGCAAGGTGGGACACCTACGCGGTCCGGCGCAATTTTCTTGATCAGCCGCTCGCAACATGATTCCCTGCCCATGACCGAAGCCGAAGGCCCACGAGCCATGTGAGCCTTCACGATGAACACACAGATCCCCGCACAGGACATCCGCCCCGAGCCGGGCGCGATCAACCGGTCCTGCATCCTCGCGCTCGACCTTGGCACCGCGACCGGATGGGCGCTCCGCAGCCATGACGGACTGATCACCAGCGGCACGGTCAGCTTCCGACCCGGACGCTTCGACGGCGGCGGCATGCGCTACCTGCGTTTCACCAATTGGCTGACCGAACTCGACCGACTGGCCGGGCCCATCGCCGCGATCTGGTTCGAGGAGGTGAGAGCCCACAGGGGCGTGGACGCCTCGCACGTGTTTGGAGGTCTCCTGGCGACGCTGACGACTTGGGCCGAGCTTCGCGGCGTGCCATACGAGGGCGTCGCCGTTGGATCGATCAAACGCCACGCCACCGGCAAGGGCAACGCGCCCAAGGAGGCGATGATCGCCGCGGCGCGAGCACGAGGGTTTTCGCCCGCCGACGACAACGAGGCCGACGCCATCGCGATCCTCCATTGGGCGCTCGAGACGAACGGGGGCCTGGGATGAGGTGGTACCCGAAAGGCTACGGCGGCTCGCGCCGGGATCCGGATCAGGTGAAGCGCGATGGCTGGCATGACGAGGGTGTGCTCGCCGTCTCCGTCGAAGACGACCGGCTAACCTGGCCGGAGCGCGAGCTGGTCCGTCAACTCGGTGAGAAGCTCTACGGAAAGCGGCAGGAGGACGGGTCTCGTGCGTGAATGGACAACTGCCCGCGTTCAGGACCGCCTCGAACTGGCCGCCGACGTCTTCGCGCAGCTGCCCGCGGTGAAGCCGCAGGGCTACTTCAACGCGTGGCCTGAGTATTTCCACAGCTTCGCCGATCAGGTCGGCCAGGAGCCCCGAACCCGCCGGCCGAAGCCCGGACCGCGCGACATCACGCAGGCCGAGGATGCACTGCTCTGGCTGCGGTGGCTCGACCCCGCCGATGCGCGCCTGCTCTGGCTCCGGGCGAGCCGCAAGCCGTGGAAACCGATCTGCTGGGAACTCGGCATCAGCCGTGCCACCGCGAACCGGCGCTGGCAATACGGGATCGCCGTGATCGTCTGGCGGCTGAATGGGAGGCAGGTGCCGAAGAAGCGGTCGATGGAGTTCGTGGTGGCGCAGGCGGCGCATTGAGTGTGTCAAGGCTCGACAGTCGCGTGAGACAATTTCCTGCGAGACACCGGACGGCGAGACGGATCGCCCCGCTGACGCTATCCATGGCGATATACTCGGGGTCGTGCGCTCAGGCGAACCGACGCTGATCCCGAGGTGGACACCGGGGCTGGCTTCCGGGGTCCAGCCAGGGTCCAGGCCGCCAAACCATTGTTTTCCGGTTCCTTTCTGGGCCAAAACGTATGCTGGCGGGCTTGGCTCGGCATTTCGCCAGCGACAGGGCCGGATTTTTGGGAAGCCACCGGGGTCCAGCGTCCAGCCGCGACGCCACGAAACCCTCCTGAATTCAAACACCTGATCGGCCGCCTGGGGTGGATACCCCGCGGATGCCGGAGTCCAACCGGAAGCCGGTGGACCCCGCCACACCGGAGTCCATCCGGCCAATGCCGATCGATCATCGACAGGAATCTGCATGACCCTCGCCTTCGCCCCCGAGCGGATCGAGATGTGGCCGCTGGCCATGCTCCAGCCCTACGCGAAGAACGCGAAGGTGCACGGGCCCGACCAGGTCGCGAAGATCGCCGCCAGCATGGCCGAGTTCGGCTGGACCGTGCCCTGCCTCGTCGGCGAAGATGGCGAGTTGATTGCGGGCCACGGACGGGTGCTGGCCGCGACGCAGCTGGGGCTGACCGAAGCGCCGGTGATCGTGCTCGGGCACCTGACCGAGGCGCAGCGGCGGGCCTACCGCATCGCCGACAACCGGCTGGCTGAAAGCCCGTGGGACGAGGCGCTGCTCTCGGCCGAACTGAACGACCTGCTGGCTGATGACTACGACCTGTCGCTGGTCGGGTTCTCGGACGGCGAGCTCGACAAGCTGCTGGCCTTCGATCCGGACGGCGGCAGTGAAGAAGAGGGTGGCGCCGGTGGCTCCTTGCCTACGGTGACCATCCCCGAGCCGCCGCGCAACCCGGCCTCGCGCACGGGCGATCTGTGGATTCTCGGGGATCATCGGCTGCTGTGTGGAGACAGCACCAGCGAGACGGACGTCCGCCGCCTGATGAACGGCGAGCGGGCGATCCTGTTCGCGACCGACCCGCCGTACCTCGTCGATTACGACGGGTCCAACCATCCGACCCGCAACAAGGACTGGTCCGCGTCCTACGGCACGACCTGGGACGACAGCTCGCAGGGCGCCGAGCTCTATGACGGCTTCATCGCGGCGGCCGTGGCCGAGGCGATCACCGAGGACGCCGCCTGGTACTGCTGGCATGCCTCCCGCCGCCAGGCAATGCTCGAGGCCTGCTGGGAGAAGGCGGGCGCCTTCGTCCACCAGCAGATCATCTGGGTGAAGGACCGCGGCGTCCTGACCCGCTCCCACTACCTCTGGAAGCACGAGCCCTGCTTCATGGGCTGGCGCCGCCCGAACCGCCCGCCGAAGGTTGCCGAGCAGACGCTGCCTTCGACCTGGGAGATGCCGTCCTTCGCCAAGGATGAACGCCCCGATCACCCGACGCCGAAACCGCTCGACGCCTTCGGCATCCCGATGCGCCAGCATGTTGCGCGGGGCGGGCTTTGCTATGAACCCTTCTCGGGCTCCGGCTCGCAAATCATGGCGGGCGAGGCCAACGGCCGCCGCGTCTTCGCGATGGAGATCAGCCCGGCTTACGTCGATGTCGCCGTCGAGCGCTGGCAAGCCGAAACCGGCAAGGACGCGACCCTCGACGGCGATGGCCGGACCTTCGCCGCGGTGAAGACGGAGCGGCTGGGCGACAAGGCCGATGCCGCTGCCTGATGGCCGTCTACTACAACGATGCCGATCCTGCGGCCTGCGCATGGCTGCGGGAGCTGATCGCGGCCAAGCTGCTGCCGGATGGCGAGGTCGATGGGCGGTCCATCCTGGACGTGGAGCCCGCCGACCTGCGCGGCTTCGCGCAATGTCATTTCTTCGCCGGCATCGGCGGCTGGCCCTATGCGCTGCGACTCGCGGGCGTAGCGGAGGAGCTGTCCGCCTGGACCGGTTCGCCGCCTTGCCAACCCTTCAGCCAGGCCGGGCAGCGCAAGGGACAGGACGATGACCGCCACCTCGCCCCGGCCTTCCTGCGGCTCGTCGCCGCCTGCCGCCCGGAGCTCGTCTTCGGCGAGCAGGTCGCGAGCGCGGCGGTGCTCGGACCGGTTGGCAGAAAGTCTCGCGCGGCAGTTGAGGGCCCGGCTGGCTGGGCGTGGTTCGACGCTCTGGCGGCTGACCTGGAAGCGGCATCTTACGCCGTCGCGGCGGCCGATCTGCCGGCTGCGGGCATCGGCGCGCCGCACATCCGCCAGCGCCTGTTCTTCGGCGCCGTCGCCTTGGAAGCAGTCACTCGCGGGTTGGGCGACGGCCTCGGCGAGGGATCACAAGGACGGATCGGAATGCCGGTCGGTGCCGATCAATGCGCTGCTCGGCCGACAGGTCTGGCTGGCGGGTTGGCCGACGGCGATGGCGGGCTCGCCCGCCACGAAGCGATACAACGCGGCCGGCAACACCGATGCGAGCCGCAGGACGGTGAAGCTGGTGGACTGGTCGATGGCGCCGACCCTGGCGGGGCCAATGCGACGGACGGCGTCTGGCGAGATCCGGACTGGCTCCTCTGCCGCGATGACCGCTGGCGGCCCGTTGAGCCCGGAACATTCCCGCTGGCTGATGGGCTACCCGGTCGCATGGGGCTGCTGCGGGGCTACGGCAATGCGATCGTTCCGTCGCTCGCGGCGGAGTTCGTGACGGCGTTTCTGGAGAGCCTGCGATGAAGCAGAGCCGGATCATGTCGATGGTCGAGGCCGCGGCAAACGTTGTCGTCGGCTACGTTTTGGCCATCGCCACGCAGATCGTCGTGTTCCCGTGGTTCGGGATCGAGACTGGTCTCGCGGAGCATCTGACCATCGGCTTGGCCTTCGTCGGCGTCTCGCTGGCGCGGGGTTACCTGCTGCGACGACTGTTCGAGCGTTGGCGATAGCGCCGGACATCACACATCGGCGGGCTCGACTGCCGTGATGTAGGCGGGGCCTGCATTCCACGAACCCTCATCAAGGGTCCAGAAGGCGTCCTCCATGTCGGCCAGCGCCACGAAGGCGACGGCTTGCGCCGCCTCCGGGGACAGTGCCTCGACGGTCACGCAGGTGCTTTCGGTGACGGCACGGGTGATCTTGACCCTGTACCGCGGCATCAGACGGCGTCCTCGATGCGGTAGCAGCGCCCTCTTCCTTCGACTTTCTCCGAGGTGACGGTCAGACCGAGCTTTTTCTTAAGCGCGCCGGCAAGCGCACCCCTCACCGTGTGCGGTCTCCAGTCCAAGGCCGCGACCATCTCGTCGATGGTCGCGCCGCCCTCGGTGCGGAGCATCTCGATCAGCTTCGCCTGCTTCGTGCCCGTGCGCGGTGTGCGCGCCTTGGGCGCGGGACCAGCCTCGGCGGGAGCGTCCTGCGAGGCCTCTTCACTCGGCGCCTCGTCGGCGCTCGCGGGCGCGCTGTCGCCGCTCTCCGGCTCGACGCCGATGGCGACGAGGCCCGCGTCCGTGATGTGCAGGAGGATGGCGCGGCCGTCCTCGTCATTGCGCCAGATCCGGTTGAGGGCGGCGTCGGCCTTGGTCTGGCTGTCGGTCGTGGTTTCGGCGATCAGCCCGCGGGAGAGGAGCGCGCCGACCACCTTGGTGGCGGCGCCGCCGCGGAGCGAGCCGGGAAGCGGCAGGACGTTGCGGCCCTCGCGCTGCGCGGCGGCGCTGAGGATCACGAGCTGGGTGTCGGAAAGCTTGGTCATCGGGGGTCTCCGGATTCGGGCCCGCGTCATGCGGCGCCTTCTACGACCCCGAGCCGCGCGGGGCGCGCGGCGGGAGTTCCGGCTCGGCCGGAGATCACTCGGCGTGTTCGCCCTCGCCGAAGGCGCTGTCGGTGATGCGCTTCAGCAGGCTGGCGTAGTGTTCGAGGGTGCCGACCATCGCCCAGCCCACCTCGTCGGGGTGGCAGTTGAAATGGTCGTCGCTGAGCGCCTGCAGGCGCGCGAGCATCGCGTCGATCTCGGCTTTCTTGCCGATGAAGGCCGCGAGCGCGTTCGCCCGGTTCCTCGAACCGGTGGCGGAACCGGGCTCACCCTTGTTCCGGCGCGCCTTCTCGGCGCGGGCCTCAAAGCGCTGGGTTGTGATCGGGTTCAGGCGGGTTGTCATCGTGGTGGCTCCGGGTGAGTTGCATCGTCCTTGTGATCGGACGTTCGCTCCGGTGGCGCGGCTTATCAACTCGATAAGCACCTGACTTTGAATGATAATCGAGGGTGGCGATGCAGGGCATGAGCGAGCGCCAGTACGCCGCCCATGTCGGGCTGTCGCGCGGCGCGATCCAGAAGGCGAAGACGGCGCGGCGGCTCGTCCTGCACGAGGATGGCAGCATCGACGCTGTCGCATCCGACAAGCGGCGGGCCGAGACGACGGACCCATCGAAGACCAGGGAAGCGCCGGCGCCGAAGCTGAAACCCGTGCCCGAGGCCGCCGTCGCCGCCGTCGGCGACACGCTCCGTGAACAGGGGCTGTCCGCGCCTGCCGTCGGCGGCGGTACGACCTTCCTGCAGGCCAAAACCGCGAACGAGGTGCTGAAGGCGCAGGAGCGGCGCATCCGACTCCAGAAGCTGAAGGGGGAACTGGTCGACCGCGCCCGGGCGGAGACGCTGATGTTCCGGCTCGCGCGCGACGAGCGCGACGCTTGGGTGACGTGGCCGGCGCGGGTGGCCGCGCTGATGGCCTCGGAACTCACCGAGGCATTGGGAGACGCATGCGAGGTGGAGGCGGCGCTGATGCAGAAGGTTCTGGAGGCCCATGTTCGCGCCCAGCTCGACAGCCTCGCGGAGATCCGACCCGGGCTTGGATGACGATCTTGTCGGGTTCGACGGCGCCGCCGCGTTGCTCCGCGCCTGGTCGCGGGGCCTGCGCCCCGACCCGGACCTGACCGTCTCGAGTTGGGCCGACCGCCACCGGAAACTCGCCTCGCGCGCGTCGGCTGAGCCCGGGCAGTACCGGACCGCGCGCACGCCCTACATGCGCGAGATCATGGACCGGCTCTCGCCCGGCGATCCGACCCAGCGGATCGTGTTCATGAAGGCGGCGCAGGTCGGCGCGACCGAGGCCGGCAACAACTGGATCGGCTTCGTCATCCACCAGGCGCCGGGCCCGATGCTCGCGGTCCAGCCGACGGTGGAACTGGCCAAGCGAAACTCGCGGCAGCGGATCGACCCGCTGATCGACGAGAGCCCGGACCTGCGGGATCGGGTGAAGCCCGCGCGATCCCGCGACGCGGGCAACACGATGCTGTCCAAGGAGTTCGCGGGCGGCATCCTGATCATGACCGGCGCCAACTCGGCGGTCGGGCTGCGGTCCACCCCGGCGCGGTACATCTTCCTCGACGAGGTCGACGCCTATCCGGCCTCGGCCGACGAAGAAGGCGATCCGGTCACGCTGGCCGAGGCACGCTCGCTGACCTTCGCCCATCGGCGGAAGGTGTTCCTGGTGTCGACCCCGACGATCCGCGGGCTCTCCCGGATCGAGCGGGAGTTCGAGGCGTCCGATCAGCGGCGCTACTTCGTGCCGTGCCCGCATTGCGACGCGATGCAGTGGCTGAAGTTCGAGCGCCTGCGCTGGGAAAAGGGGCGCCCGGAGACGGCCGAGTATCTCTGCGAGGGCTGCGAGCGGCCCATCGCGGAGCACCACAAGACGAGGATGCTCGAGCACGGCGAGTGGCGCGCGACGGCAACGGCTACCGATCCCACGACGGTCGGCTACCACTTGTCGGCGCTCTACTCGCCGGTGGGCTGGCTCAGCTGGCAGCGGATCGCGCGGGCGCATGAGGCGGCACGGGGCAGCGACGAGGCGATGCGGGCGTTCCGGAACACCATCCTCGGCGAGACCTGGATGGAAACCGGCGAGGCGCCCGACTGGCAGCGGCTGGCGGACCGGCGTGAAGCGTGGTCCCCGGGCACGGTCCCGGAGCGGGGGCTGTTCCTGACCGCGGGCGCCGACGTTCAGAAGGACCGGATCGAGGTCGATGTATGGGCCTGGGGCCGAGGCCTGGAAAGCTGGCTCGTCGATCATCTCGTGCTCGAAGGCGGGCCCGGCGATCCGGCCTGCTGGCAGCAGCTGACCGACCTGCTCGGGCGAACATGGGCGCATGGGTCTGGCCAGCGGATGACGCTTGCCCGGCTCGCCATCGACACGGGGTATGAGACCAGCGCGGTCTATGCCTGGTCGCGCCAGGTGGGCTTTGCGCAGGTGGCGCCGGTGAAGGGCGTCGAGGGGTTCACCCGGACGAGCCCGGTGACCGGGCCGACCTATGTCGATGCGACCGTCGCCGGCAAACGGCTCCGGCGCGGCGCCCGGCTCTGGACCGTGGCCACATCGACCTTCAAGGCCGAGACCTATCGCTTCCTGCGGCAGGACCGGCCGACGAGGGAAGAACAGGCGGAGGGCGCGCTTTGCCCGCCCGGAACGATCCATCTGCCGGACTGGGCGGACGGCGAATGGCTGAAACAGCTGACCGCCGAGCAGCTGGTGACCGTGCGGACGAAACGCGGCTTCACGCGGCTCGAATGGCAGAAGCTGCGCGAGCGCAACGAGGCGCTGGACACACGGGTCTATGCCCGTGCGGCGGCGTGGATCGCGGGCGCGGATCGCTGGTCTGAGGCGCGGTGGGCCGATCTGGAAGCACAACTCGGTATGGCGAAGCAGGACGGGCCCGAGGCCAGTCCGACAAAGGCGCCGTCCGGCCCGACACGATCAATGCCACGCCGGCGCACGGTGCGCTCGAGCTACATGAGGTGATCCATGGCCACGGCCGCAGAGCTCCGCGCCCGCCGGGACGCCCTGACCGCGCAGCGGTCCTCCGGCGTGGCGCGGGTCAGCTACGACGGCAAGACCGTGGACTATCGCAGCGTCGCCGAGATCGACCGGGCCATCGAAGCGCTGGACCGCGAGATCGCCGCGGCCGAGGGGCGTCGGATCGTCCGACATGTGCGCGTGACGACAGCGAAGGGGCTCTGAAGCATGCGCCTCTTCGACCGTTTCCGCCGCCGCTCGACCGGCGGCCCCGCTGCCGTGCGCGCCCGTCTCGAAGGCGCCATGGCGAAACGCCGGCTGCGCGGCTGGAACCCGCCGCTCGAGAACATCAACGCGCTGGTCGCCTCGGGCGGCCCGCGTCTGCTGGCGCGGTCCCGAGAGCTGGTGGTGACGAACGGCTATGCCGCCAACGCCTGCGAAGCCTTCGCGGCCAACCTTGTCGGCGATGGCATCAAGCCCTCGTCGCTGATCGGGGACGCCGATCTGCGCGACCGGGTGCAGCAGCTCTGGCTCGCCTGGACTGACGAGGCCGATGCGGACGGGCTGACGGACTTCTACGGCCTGCAGGCCATGGTCGCGCGGGAGATGTTCGTGGCCGGCGAGTGCTTCGTCCGGATGCGCCCGCGTCGGGTCGAAGACGGGCTACTGGTCCCGCTGCAGCTGCAGCTTCTCCAGTCCGACATGCTGCCCTTCGAGAAGACCGAGGTGCTGGCCTCTGGCAACCGCATCCGTTGCGGGATCGAGTTCGATGCGATCGGCCGGCGCGTGGCCTATCACTTCCGCCGGCACCATCCGGGCGACAGCACCGATCAGGGCGCGGTGATCCCGGAGACGGTGCGCGTGCCGGCGGCGGATGTGCTGCACATCTACCGGCCCATCGACGCGGGCCAGATCCGCGGACTGCCGCATATCGCGCCGGCCATGGTGCGGCTGTTTCTGCTCGACCAGTACGACGACGCCGAGCTCGACCGGAAGAAGACCGCGGCGATGTTCGCGGGCTTCATCACCAAGACCGCGCCGGAAGAGCCCATGATGGGCGAAACGCAAGCGGATCTCGACGGGGCCGCCATTGCGAGCCTCGAGCCCGGCACGATGCAGGTGCTGCTGCCGGGCGAGGACGTGAAATTCTCGTCGCCCGCGGATGTCGGCGGCGGCTACGAGGCGTTCCAGTACCGCACGCTGCTGGCGGTCTCGGCCTCGCTTGGGCTGCCCTATCATCTCGTCACCGGCGATGTCCGGCAGGCGAATTACTCGTCCCTGCGCGCCGAACTCGTCGAGTTCCGCCGCCGCATCGGCCAGCTGCAGCACGGCGTGATCGTGCACCAGCTCTGCCGCGCGGTGTGGCGGCGCTGGCTGGAGACGGCGGTGCTCGTTGGCGCGCTCGATGCCGATCCCGCGACGGTGCGACCGGTGCAATGGATCCCGCCGCGCTGGGACTGGGTCGATCCGCTGAAGGACATCCAGGCGCAGGTGCTGGCGATGGAGGCGGGCATCACCTCGCGGCGCAAGGTGGTCGAGGCCACCGGTTACGACATCGAGGAAGTGGACCGCGAGAACGCCGCCGACGCTGCGCGCGCGACGGGGCTCGGTCTCCGCTACCGCACGAGCCCCGGCGAGACGCAGGGCGTCCGCGCGACACCGGCGACCCGGGCCGAGCCCGGCCACGGTCGCGGCAACGACACGGACGACGGCGCGGCGGCGACCGATCCGGCCACCGAACAGGAGTGACGACATGGCAAGCTGGTATGCGATCCGCGCCCGGGGGACCGGCGCGGAAGTGGCGATCTATGACGAGATCGGCGCCTACGGGGTCTCGGCGAGGGGTTTTCTGGCCGAACTGGGCGCACTGCCCGAGGGCACGCCGGTCGATCTGCGGCTGAACAGCCCCGGCGGATCGGTCTTCGATGCGGTGGCGATCCACAACGCGCTGAAGCGCCACGAGGGCCCGGTCACGGTCTGGATCGACGGCATCGCCGCCTCGGCTGCCTCCTACATTGCCATGGCGGGCGACGAGATCGTCATGCCCGAGAACGCCTTCCTGATGATCCACGACCCCGCCGGTCTCGTGATGGGCACGGCCGAGGACATGCGCGCCATGGCCGAGGCGCTCGACAAGGTGAAGGGCAGCCTCGTCGCGGGCTATGCCGCGAAATCCGGTCGGACAGCGGAGGAAGTCTCGGCGCTCATGGCGGCCGAGACCTGGTTCGACGCTGGCGACGCCGTGGCGCAGGGCTTCGCCGACCGGCTGATCGAGCCCGTCCGCATCGCCGCGAACTTCGACATTGGGCGCTTCCGCAATGCGCCGCCGGTGCTGGTCGAGGCTGTCGAAGCTGAAGCGGACACTGGCGAGCAGACCGACGCCGCCGCCCCCGAAGTTTCCGAGGCGACGGACGAAGCTGCCGAAGACGGGCAGGCCGTGGACGCCGAAGGCGATGAGGCTTCCGCCCCCGACGCCCCTCAGCCGCCGGCCGAGACGCCACCGCCCAGCGGCGCGCCGCCGGATCCTGCCGTGATCCGGGCCGAGGCCATTGGGCACGCCCGGGACGTCATCGATCTCTGCCGCCTTGCCGGCCAGGCGCAGATGGCCGGCCGTTTCCTCGAAGAGGACGCGAGCCTCGATGAGGTGCGCACCGTGCTCCTCGCCGCCAGGGCCGAGGCCGAGCCCGAGATCGCACCCCATCACCCGCAGCCCGGCCGGTCCTCGGCCGCGCGCCCCTGGGGCGAGATCGTCGCCCGCACCTTCAAGCTGAAAGGATGACACCATGACCACGCTCGTCGAAGGCACGCACCCCGGCGGTTTCCTCGTCTGGGAAGCCTTCCGCGACTACACCCGCGAGACGATCACCGTCGCCGCGAGCACGCTCGAGCCCGGCACCGTGCTCGGCAAGATAACCGCGTCCGGAAAGTACGCCGCGCACGATCCCGCCGCCGTCGACGGCACCGAGACAGCCGTCGCGGTGCTCTGGGGCAATGCGGATGCGTCCGGTGGCGATGCGCTGGCCGTCGCCGTCGTCCGCGGTCCCGCCATCGTCAACCGCCACGACCTCGTCTTCGCGGGCACGCCCAGCGAGGGGGAGATCGCGGCCGCACACGCGGCGCTCCTCGCCGCGGGCATCCTCGTCCGCTGACCCAATCCCGACAGGAGGCATCCAAATGGCCACCATGGACATCTTCGAAGGCGATGCCTTCACCATCGTCGAGCTCACCCGTGCGCTCGAGAACATCCCCTACAAGCCCGCGCTGCTCTCGGGCTCGGCCCTCTTCAGCCCGCGCGGCGTGCGCTCGCGCACCGTGGTGATCGAGAGCCGCGATGGCACACTCTCGCTGATCCCGTTCTCCGAGCGCGGCTCGGCCTACGAGCAGCAGGTGCCCGACCGGCGCGAGATGCGCGCCTTCGTCTGCCGCCAGTTCAAGAAGCAGGACGTGCTCTGGGCCTCCGAGATCCAGTCCGTCCGCGACTTCGGCTCCGAAAGCGCCACCCAGCAGGTGCAGACCGAGGTGGCTTATCGGCTCAGGAAACTCCGCCAGGATGCCGAGACCACCTTCGAATACCACCTCCTGAATGGCATCCAGGGGCTGGTGAAGGACCCGAAGGACCACGCCACCGTCGTGAACTATTTCACCGAGTTCGGCATCACGCCCGCGGCCGAGATCGACTTCGATCTCGACAACGCAAGCCCCGCCTCGGGAGCGCTGCGGAAGCGCTGCCAGGCGCTGATCGAGAGCGTCGAGGACTCGATGGGCGGGCTTTCGGCCGGGGCCGTGCAGATCCGTGCCGAATGCGGCTCGGCCTTCTTCGCCGATCTCGTTGCCCACAAGGAGGTGCGGGAGACCTATCTCAACACCGCCGCGGCGGCCGATCTGCGGGGCCGCGTCGCCGACGAGGTCAGCTTCGGCGGCATCACCTTCCGCCGCTACCGGGGCGGCGTCGGGTTCACGGTCCCGACCGACAAGGCGTTCTTCTATCCCGAGGGCATCGAGGGGCTCTTCGAGATCTACTACGCCCCCGCCGACACCTTCGAGACGGTCAACACGCTCGGCCAGCCGCTCTATGCCCGGACGATCCCCGACCGGGACCGCGACGAATGGGTGCGGCTGGAGATCGAGAGCAACCCGCTGCCGATTTGCACCCGGCCGCAGGTGCTGCGCTCGGCACGGCGAACCTGATGACCGTCTTCGACGCCGCCCTCGACGCGCTCTTCGCCGACGCTCACCTGGCACGCGACGTGGTCTACACCGCCGAGGGCGGCGCGCCGGTGCTGGTCCGCGCGATCCTGCGCCGACCCGACGACGTCACCGGCTTCGGCGACGCGCGCATCTGGTCGGAAACCACTCGGCTGGATCTGCGCCTCGCGGAGGTGGCGAACCCGCGTCCCGGCGACCGGATCGAGATCGACGGCGAGGCTTTCCTTATCCAGGGCGAGCCCGTCCGCGACCGCGAGCGGCTGGTCTGGACCGTCGATCTGCGCCCGGCTTGATCGCGATGAAGCTGAAGCTCGACATCGCGCCCGATCTCGTCGCCGCCATGGCGGCAGAGGTGAAGGCCGGCGAGAAGGCGGTCACCGCCGCCATGCGCGAGGCCGGCACCGGGCTGAAGACCGCCTGGCGCGGCCAGATCACAGGCGCCGGGCTCGGGCGACGGCTCGCGAACTCGATCCGGAGCCAGACCTACCCGAAGGCCGGCGAAAGCCTGAACGCCGCGGCGCTCGTCTGGTCCAAGGCCCCGGTCATTGTCGGCGCCCACGACACCGGCCCGCTGATCCGCTCCAGAGACGGGTTCTGGCTCGCGATCCCGACCGAAGCCGCCGGGCGTGGTCTGCGCGGCGCGAAGATCACCCCCGGCGAGTGGGAACGCCGGCGGGGTCTGCGTCTCCGCTTCATCTACCGCCGCCGCGGACCGAGCCTTCTGGTGGCGGAAGGGCGGCTGAACAGTCGTGGGCTCGGTGTCGCGTCGCGGTCGAAGACCGGCCGCGGACGCACAACGGTGCCGATCTTCCTGCTGGTCCCGCAGGTCAAGTTGCCGAAGCGGCTGGATCTCGGGCGGGATGCAGACCGGGCGCTCGACAGCTTACCGGGGCAGATGGTGTCGAACTGGGTGGAAAGGCGGCTGTGACATCTGATATGCTTTCGCGAAGGCCGTCGTGGCCAATCTCTTGTGACCAAGCATCTACAAGTGCAAATGGCCTGCGTCCTTCGAACGGTTTTCCTGATCTTTATGTTGTTTCCTGCACTTGCCGTCGGTAAGCCGGTCCATATTCCGGGGCCGGAAGGGCCACTGGAAGGGGAGATGATCGTCGTCGATGGCGCCCTGCATGCTGTCGTCATCGTTCCCGGTTCGGGTCCGACGGACAGGGACGGGAATTCAAGCCAGGGCCTTGCGACGAATACCTACCGGCTGCTCGCTGAAGGGTTGGCCGAAGCAGGCATTTCTTCCGTGCGGATCGACAAGCGAGGGCTTTACGGCAGCTCTATGGCGATTGCCAATCCAAACAACGTTACCCTCTCGGCCTATGCCGAAGATGTCCGTAATTGGGTTGGGTTTGTGTCGGACCTTGCTCCATGTGTCTGGATTGCAGGACATTCCGAAGGGGGGCTGGTGGCCCTTGTCGCCGCGCAAAATGCGCCTGCCAATCTTTGCGGCCTAATTCTCCTTGCGACACCCGGGCGCCCGGCCGGCGAGCTCCTGATCGAGCAATTGGAAGGCAATCCGCACAATGCCCCGTTAGTGGAGGATATCCGCTCGATCGTGACCGACCTTGAAGGCGGACGTCGCCGGGAAGCCGGGTCCATACCCCCGATCCTGCAGCCGCTTTTTGTGGATAGCGTGCAGGGATACCTGATTGACCTATTTTCCTATGATCCTTCCGACGTCGCTGCGACATGGCGCGGGCCTGCGCTGATCGTTCAAGGCGACGCGGATCGACAGGTCCGTCTTAAAGACGCTGATTTGCTCGTTCGAGCAATGCCGCAAGCGCGGCGTCTTCACCTTGCTGGTGGCACGCATATGCTAAAGGCTCTTTCGGAAAGAGACCCGCTCGCCGACTACCGAGACCCCAGTTTGCCGCTGCATGCAGGATTGCTTGGCGGCATCGTTCAATTTCTAGAGGCTTCTCCGAGCCGCGCGAGATTGAGGTGACGCTTTCACCGCTGCGCTGCCATTACCAGCATCCGGCCGAGATCGAGGCTGTTGTGCAAGGTTCCGACCGTGACGCCGCCTTCGACACGCTGGCTGCCAGCATCATTTCGGCGACGCCATCCCACCATAATCTGGGCGGTCTTTGCGAGCGTGCGAAGCGTAAGCGCCGCGGGCGTAGATCTGCCTGTCGAGGACGCCGCGCGAAGTCATTCCTATCCAACGATCATGTTCGTTTACCTTCTTCCTTGGCAGTTTGCTGCAATGCGCTCCAGTGCCGGTTTTCCTCCCGGTGCCGCCGGACCAGTTGCTGAAACGGTTAGACTTCGACTGAGACGTCGAGCGTGCGCTCGACAGCATGCCAGGGATGATTGTGGCGAACTGGGTAGAGGTGCGGCTTCGGTGAGTGCGTAACCACTTCAAGAAATCGCCGCCCGCTCGACGGAGCTTATTATTCAGCGCCGACCCATTTCAATCCAGCATGCGCCTCTGGCGAACTACGAACGCGAAGCTTGATTTCCCCGCGTGACGTTTCTTCCGAAGCGGGAAATCGCTCTTTGGTCTTACCCGGATCAATAAGCCCAGCATTCAGGGCCGGCTTCCGAAAGTACCACAGGGCCCACTTCTGATTGAGGACCGCTGAACGAAACCAGTCGCCTTTAGCTTTGAAACGGAGCTCGCGTTCGATGTAGCCATGTCCGGCAGGGCGCACCGTGGTTCCGTCAGGGAATTGAGCATGGGCGCAGATCAAGTAGGCGTCGCGGATGGCTGCGTCTACGGCTGTCGCATCTCGGAGCTGTCCTTCAAGGCGTTGCGGATCAAGCAGCATTTTTCCTCGCGCCGCCTTGTGCCTCGCGGCGTTTGGCAATCCAAACACCGTCGAAGCAAGCGTCAAGCACGAGTCGAGCGACAGACTATGCCCAGCCCTCGCGAAACCATCCTCGCCGCGCTGCACGCGCGGCTCTCGGTGCTGCCCGCGACCGCGCTCCGCGGCGAGGTTCTGCCCGAGCGCGTGCCGGCGGAGGGCCTCCTGATCCTGCGCGACGGCGAGCCGGGGGAGCCGGAGGTGACGCTGTCGCCCCTGCGCTACCATTACCAGCACCGGGCCGAGATCGAGGCGGTCGTGCAGGGCGCCGACCGTGACGCCGCCTTCGACACGCTGACCGCCAGGATCGGCACGGCGCTCGCCGCCGACCGCACGCTGGGCGGGCTCTGCGACTGGGTCGAGGCGGAAGCGCCACGGCCGGTCGATCTGCCGGTCGAGGGCGCGGCTAGCCTGAAGGCCGCCGTGATCCCGGTGGTCCTGCATTATTCCACGGCCGATCCGCTCGGCTGACCCCGACAACCCGAGGAGAACACCATGGCACGAGCCCAGGGGGCGCGGGCGCTGATGGCGCTTGCGTTCGAGACGACTTATGGAACGCCGCCCGCAAGCGGCTTCACCCGCATGCCCTTCGCCAGCACCTCGCTCGGCGCGGAGCAGCTGCTGCTGAACTCGGAGCTGCTCGGCTACGGCCGCGATCCGCTGGCGCCGATCAAGGATGCGGTGACGGCCGACGGCGATGTCGTGGTGCCGCTCGACGCAGAGGCTTTCGGCTTCTGGCTGAAGGCGGCCTTCGGCACGCCGACGACCACGGGCGCGGAGGCGCCGTACAGCCACGAGTTCCAGTCCGGGTCCTGGATGCTTCCCTCGATGTCGATCGAGACCGGCATGCCGGAGGTGCCGCGCTACGCGATGTATTCCGGCTGCGTGCTCGACCAGATCACCTGGCAGATGCAGCGCTCGGGGCTGTTGACGGCAACGGCGCGGCTGGTCGCTCAGGGCGAGACGGTGGGCACGACAACCGGCGCCGGGACGCCTGCCGCGCTGGAGCTGAAGCGCTTCGGCCATTTCAACGGCGCGATTACGCGGAACGGGACCGCGCTCGGCAACGTGGTCTCGGCCGAGATCACCTACGCCAACAACCTCGACCGCATCGAGACGATCCGCTCGGACGGCCGCATCGACGGCGCGGACCCCTCCATCGCCGCGCTGACCGGCCGGATCGAGGTGCGCTTCGCCGACCAGACGCTGGTGACGCAGGCCATCAACGGCGAGGCCTGCGAGCTCGAGTTCGCCTACGTCCTGCCCTCGGGCGAGAGCTTCACCTTCACGGTGCACGCCGTCTACCTGCCGCGCCCGCGCATCGAGATTTCCGGACCGCAGGGGGTGCAAGTCACCTTCGACTGGCAGGCCGCCCGCGACAGCGTGGTCGGCCGGATGTGCACCGCAACCCTGATCAACGACATAGAGGTGTATTGAGGATGCTGACGCTCGACCTGACCAACGCGCCGCGCTGGCATGACCTCGCGCCCGGCGTCCGGGTGCAGCTGCGACCGCTGACGACCGCGCTGATGGTGGCGACGCGCAGCGATCCGGCCGTCGAGGCGTTGCCGGAGAAGGCGTCCGACGAAGATCGCGCGGTCGCCTTCGCCAAGGCGCTGGCGCGGCGGGCCGTGCTCGCCTGGGACGGCATCGGCGATGCGGACGGCAAGCCCATCGACCCGAGCCCCGAGGCCATCGACGCGCTGCTCGATGTCTGGCCGATCTTCGAGGCCTTCCAGCTGACCTACGTCTCCAAAGGCCTGCTTCTGGAACAGGAAAAAAACGCCTCCGCGCTCTCGCCGAATGGTCCTTCGGCGGGGGCGAGCGCTACTGCGAAGCCTGCGCGCAAACCTGCCCGGACTGCCCGGGCCGCACCAACAGGCCGCTGACGCAAGAGGGCTGGCAGCTCTGGGACCTGGTCGGCCGTCTCGGCGGACAGCTGCGTGTCCTGCCCGGCGCTGTGATCGGCTGGGACATGTCGGCGGCGCTCGCACTCGGTGACGCGCTCGGCGTGCCGCGGCTGGCCATGGCCGAACTGCTGCCGGTCATCGAAGCGGTGATGGTCCGGAAGCTGAACGAGGAGCTGAGCGCGAATGGTGGCCCGGGGGTCAGGCCTTGATCTTCTCGATCAGCGTGACGCCGGGCAGTCCCTCGAAATGTGCGTCGCAGGTCAGGAGCATCGCGCCCTGTGCGCGGGCAGTTGCGAAGATGATCGCGTCGGCGGTCGCAAGCTTGTGCTCGCGGCACGACTCCGCCGCCGCCAGCGCGATCTCGGTGTCGAGCGGCACCACATGGCAGACCTGCGTGAAGGCGATTACCTGATCCGCCTTGTCCTCGCCGACCTCGCGCGTCAGCCATTTCGCCAGCTCGAGCTGGACCATGGTCGGTACGAGCCACTCGGCCTGTTCGGGCAGATGTTCAGACAGCTTCTCGCCGGTCGGCGAGCCGATGAGCCACTCGATCCACGCCGACGTGTCGACGAGGATCATCAGAACCGATCCGTCCGGTCGCGATAATCGGTGGCGGACGCGCCGCGCGCGAGCCCCTTCAGCGCCTCCCGCTTGGGCACCGGCACAAGCAGGACGCCCGTGCCTTTCGGGATGAAGGCAAAGGTCAGCCCGGCCTCCCAGTGCTGGGCGGCCCGGATCGCCTTGGGAATCGAGATCTGGAATTTCGAGGACAGGGTCGCGGTCTCGGCCATGGTCATACCTTCACTTGATCGATGGCATAAACGTAAGACGCCCATGCGGCGAAAGCAAGGAGTCTGACCGATGGCCGAGAAACGCGTCAGCGTCCGCCTCGCGGCCGTGGGCGGACGGCAGGTGCGCGCCGAGCTGGAAGGTGTCGGCGAGGCCGGGGCGCGCGGGTTCGGGCGGCTCAGCCGGGAGATCGAGGTGGCGAACGCCCGGCTCGCGGCCTTCTCGCGGCGGGTCCGGGTCGCGGCCGCAGCCGCCGTCGCCGCCGCTGCGGCTGCTGGCGTGGCGATGATCCGCTCCGGCCTGCAGACCGTCGATGCGCAGGCCAAGCTCGCGCAGTCGCTCGGCACCACCGTCGCCTCGATCCAGACGCTGGAGCGCGCGGGCGAGCTGGCGGGCGTCTCGATGTCCGGCATCGAGCAGGCCACCAAGGATCTGACGCGCCGTCTCAGCCAGGCGGCCGCCGGGACCGGCCCCGCCGCTGATGCGCTGGACCGGCTGGGCCTTTCCGCCACCGACCTGATCGCCCTGCCGCTGGACCAGCGGGTCGGCGCGATCAACGCCGCCATCGAGAGCTTCGTGCCCGCCGCCGAGCGCGCGGCTGTTGCGGGCCAGCTCTTCGGCGAGGAAGGCTCCATCGCGATGTCGCGGATCGACACCGCGACGCTGCGCCAGGCGACCGAGGATGTCCTCGCTTTCGGGGTCGTGGTCTCGGAGCAGGACGCTGACCAGATCGAGCGCACGAACGACGCGATCTCCCGGCTCGGGCTGATCTGGCGCGGGCTGTCGAACCAGCTGGCCGTCGCCGCGGCGCCCGCGCTGCAGGCCGTCGCCAACGCCATGGCGGCGGTCGCCAGCCGCACCGGCCCGCTCGGCATCGCGATCCGCGGCCTCTTCGACAACATCGGCCGCCTGACCACCTATGCCGCGACCTTCGCAGCGTTCCTCGCCGGTCGCTGGGTCGCGGGCATGGCCGCCGCGGCGCTCTCGGTCCGGGGCCTCGCCACGGCGCTGGTCGTCCTGCGAGGGGCGCTGATCCGCACCGGCATCGGGGCGCTCATCGTCGGCGCGGGCGAGCTCGTCTACCAGTTCACCCGCCTCGTGTCCGGTGCGGGTGGGTTTGGCGAAGCGATGTCGCTCCTCAAGGACCTGGCGGTCGAGGTCTGGGAACGGATCAGGATGGGCGCCGCTGCGGCGGGCGCGGCCGCCACGGCGATGTTCTTCGACCTGAAGGCGGACGCAGCCTCGGGCATGCAGAGCGCCATCGAGAGCGTCGTGGCTTTTGGCAACACCGCCGCGAACACCTTCGAAGGCGCCTACGAGGCGATCAAGGCGATCTGGGGTCTGCTGCCCGCCGCCATCGGCGACCTGGCGTTCCAGGCGGCCAACAGCCTGGTCGATGGCGTCGAGGCGATGCTGAACGGCGTGGTCTCGCGCATCAACGGCTTCATCGGCGGCATCAACCAGGGGCTCGAAGCGCTAGGGTCGGAGCGGCGCATCTCGCTGGTGCCGGACCTCGACCTCGGCGAGATCCAGAACCGCTTCGAGGGCGCGGCGACCGCCGCGACCACGGCGGCACAGGCGGCGTTCGACCGGGCCTTCGAGGACAACCCGCTGACCGCGCCCGATCTCGGTCTGACCGAGGCGGCAAATCGGGCGCTCGAGTCCGCGAACCTCTATCGCGGCGCGGCCCGCGATTTGGCGGAAGGCGCCCGCGCGCCGCTCGAAAGCTGGCAGGCGCTGCGGGATGCGGTCCGCGGCACCGACGAGGCCAGCGCGGATGCGCTGACCGAGGCCACCGGCGCGGCCGAGCGGCTGGAGACGGCGCTCGGCGATGCCGGGCGCGCTGCGACAGATGCCGGCGCGGCGGCTGGAGCTGCTGCTGCGGTAGCGGAGCCCGCGACCGACGCGGCCGTCACCGGCTGGCGGGCGGTCACCGCCGCGCTCTCCGACTACGCCACCAAGGCGCGCGAGATCGGCGGCGACATCGGCCAGAGCCTCGTCGGCGCCTTCCAGTCCGCCGAGAACGCGGTGGGCCAGTTCGTGAAGACCGGCAAGCTGAACTTCCGCGACCTCGTCACCTCGCTGCTCGCCGATCTCGCCCAGCTCGCGGCGCGGCGGTTCATCCTCGGGCCGATCGCCAATGCGCTCTCCGGCGTGTTCTCCGGGGCGGGCGGCATCTTCGCCAACGTCCTGCATGCGGGTGGGATGGTCGGATCGGCCGGGCCCTCGCGGATGGTCCCGGCCATGGCCTTCGCCGCAGCGCCCCGGATGCATGGCGGCGGCATGGCCGGGCTTCGCAACGACGAGGTCCCCGCGATCCTGCAGCGCGGCGAGCGGGTGCTGTCGCAGCGCGAGGCGCAGGCCTACGGCGCGGGCGGGGTCAACGTCACCATCATGGCCCGCGACGCCGAGAGCTTCCGCCAGTCGCGCACGCAGGTCGCGGCCGACATTGCCCGCGCCGTGTCACTCGGGCGGAGGGGCATGTGAGTGCGACCCCGCAAGTGGGAACCGGTTGCGGGGGCCAGAGCACGAACCAAGGAGAGACTCGATGGCGTTTCACGAGGTCCGGTTCCCCGCCAACATCAGCCGCGGCGCACGCGGCGGGCCGGAGCGTCGCACGCAGATCGTCGAGCTCGCCTCGGGCGACGAGGAGAGGAACGCCAGCTGGGCCAACTCGCGCCGCCGGTACGATGTCGCCTACGGCATCCGCCGCGCCGACGATCTTGCGGCGGTGGTCGCCTTTTTCGAGGCGCGGAACGGGCGGCTCCATGGCTTCCGCTTCAAGGACTGGGGCGACCACAAGTCCTGCCTGCCGTCTGAGACAACGGGACCGACAGACCAGTCGCTCGGCACCGGCGACGGCGCGAAGACCGCCTTCCAGCTGGTGAAGCACTACACCTCGGGCGCGCAATCATGGACGCGCGCCATTTCCAAGCCGGTGGCGGGAACCGTGCGCATCGCGCTCGGTGGGGTGGAGCAGCTGTCCAGCTGGTCGGTCGACACCGCCACCGGCGTGGTCACCTTCGGCGCCGCGCCGGGCGCGGGCGTCGGCATCACCGCGGGCTTCGAGTTCGACGTGCCCGTCCGCTTCGATACCGACGCGCTCGACGTGACGCTCGACCTCGAGCGGCTCGGCTCGATCACCTCCATTCCGCTTCTGGAGATACGGCGATGAACGACACTGGCAGCTTCGTCGCGGCCGTTCTGCGCGAACTCGCGGCCTCGACCGCCGTGATCCTCGCAGCCTGGGGCGCGCTCGGCGGCGCCACTAACGCGCTGACCACGAAGATGCGGCTGCGCGATGCGCTCCGGCACATCCTGCTCGGTGGGCTGATCGCGGCCGGGATGGGCAGCCTCTCCATGGCCGTGATCACCGCCTGGCTCAGCCTTCCGCCCGAGGCGATCCCCGCGGGCGGGGCTGCGGGCTCGGCCGCCTATCTCGTCGGCGTCTTCGGTCCCGCCTTCATCGAGATGCTGCTCGCCCGCCTGCGCCGCGCCAACGAAGGCGGCGGCGATGAATGAACTTCTCCGCCTCGCGCGCTCCCTCCGCTGCGACCCCGCCGACCCTCGGCAGGCCTTCCGCCACCGCTTGGCGGTAGGCCTCGCCGTCGCGGCACTGATCCTGATCCTCTCGCTTCTCCGGTAATCCCATGCACATGACCGACCGGGGCCTGCTGGCCCTCGTCCGGCACGAAGGACTCGTGCCCGGACCCTATCTCGATGTGAAACAGGTCTGGACCTTTGGCATCGGCCACACGGCCGCGGCCGGGCCGCCCGATCCTGCGACCATGGCCCGCGGCATGCCCGGCGATCTCGATGCCGGGATCCGCGAGGCGTTCCGGGTCTTCCGGGCCGACCTAGCGCGCTATGAGGCCGCCGTCCTGGGCGCCGTGAAGGTGCCGCTGGCGCCGCATGAATTCGATGCGCTGGTCAGCTTCCACTACAACACCGGCGGCATCGCCAAGGCTGCGCTGACCCGCCACCTCAATGCCGGCAATCGCGTTGCAGCCGCCGACGCGTTTCTGAACTGGCGGCGACCGGCCTCCATCATCCCCCGCCGGGAGGCCGAGCGCGACCTGTTCCGCCATGGCCGCTATCCCGGCGGCACGATCCCGGTCTGGTCCGTGGATCGCACGGGCCGGACGGACTTCTCGCGGCCGATCCGTCGCCTGACCGAGGATGAGGCTATGGGCTTGGCTCGCGGGCCGTCGCCGACGCCGCCGTTCCTCAACCCTGCACCCAACGCTCCGACCGGCTGGCTCGCCCGGCTGGCCGCCCTCTTCTCCACCCTGCTCCGGAGGGCTTGATCCTATGCGCTACGTTCGCCCCAACTCGCTCACCTGGTGGGCGGGACTTCTCGCAATGCTCACCGGCATCGCCGCTCTCGCGCTCCCAGCGACCGGGCCGCTCGACGAGCTGTCCCGATTCATCGCTCTGCTCGCTGGCTCAGGCGATGCCTCGCCCGCAGGGCTCATGTTCCTCGGTCTGGGCCTGATCGGCCTGCGCGACCGGATCGAGCGCGGGTTCCGCGGCGATGCTTGAGTTCCTCGCAGGTCTGGTCGTGGGCGGCTTCCTCGGGGTCTTCGTCGTCGCCCTCTGCGTCGCCGCCGCGCACTGGGAGCGGGACGATGTCTGATCTCCTGATCTGGCTGGTGGCGGCTCTGGGCGCGGTCGGGGGCGTCGTGCTCGGCCGGGTCTGGGGCCGCGTGGAAGGGGAACGCGCGGGCAAACGGGAGGCGGAACGCGATGCGATGGAAGACAAGAACAAGCGTATCGAGCGCGGGCGGGATGCGGTTCGTGACGGCCGCGGCGCTGGCGATCCTGCTGACCGGCTGCGCCGCAACGATGGGCGCTGGTGATGCCGGCTGCGCCTCCTACGCCGAGGCGCGACTCGTCCGGCCTCCTGCCCAGACTGTCGGGACGGTGCCACAGGCGTGGGCCGACTGGATCGCAGATCTCGACGATCGCATGACGGGAACCTGCCGATGAAGACCCTCGCTCCCGCCCTGCAGGTCCATCTCGACGACGGCACAACGACGCTCGCCTGGTGCTGGCGGATCGCCCGCGCCGATGGTGCGAGTTTCGGCTTCACCGACCACGACCGGACGCTGCGCTTCGATGGCACGGACTTCGAGCCCGAGAGCGGGCTGACGGCCTCCGAGGTGCGCTCGGGCTCCGACCTGTCGGTCGATGCGCAGGATGCCGAGGGTGTGCTGACCTCGGACCGGATCACCGAGACCGACATTCTCGACGGCCGCTGGGACAACGCGGAGGTCGAGGTCTGGCGGGTGAACTGGGCGGACACGAGCCAGCGCCTGCTGATGCGCCGGGGTGCCATCGGCCAGATCCGGCGCGGGCGCTTGGCCTTCGTCGCAGAGGTCCGCTCGCTCGCCCATGTGCTCGGCCAGACGGTTGGGCGGACGTTCCAGGCGAGCTGCGATGCCGCGCTCGGCGATGCGCGCTGCGGCGTCGATCTGGAGGACCCGGCCTACAAGGGCACCGGCGCGGTGATCGACATGCTGCGCGACCGGGCATTCACCGCCTCGGGGCTCGGCGGGTTTGCCGCAGGCTGGTTCACCTTCGGCACGATTGAGTGGACCAGCGGCGCGAATGCGGGGCGGCGCACCGAGGTGCTGGGCCATGATGTTACCGGTGGCGTCGCGATCCTGACCCTGCTCGAGCCACCGGTGCGCGGGATCGCCGAGGGGGACGGCTTCACTATCCGCGCGGGCTGCGACAAGCGCATCGAGACCTGCGGAGGCAAGTTCGCCAATACCGTCCATTTCCGCGGCTTCCCGCATATCCCGGGCCAGGACACCGTGCTCCGCTACGCCTCGCGCGACGGTGGCCACGACGGGGGTGTGCTGTGATCCCCGCCGATCCCGACCACGTCATCGCCGCGGCCCGCCTATGGCTCGGCACGCCCTATCACGACCAGGCCAGCCTGCGCGGGACGGGCTGCGACTGCCTCGGCCTCGCGCGCGGGGTCTGGCGCGAGGTGGTGGGCCCCGAGCCGTTCCCGATCCCACCCTACAGCAGGGATTGGGGCGAGATGGGCCATCGTGAAGTACTGGCCGAGGGCGCGCGCGCCATGATGATCGAGGTGCCGCCCGCAGAGGCCGGCCCCGGCGCGCTGGTCCTGTTCCGCATGATGCCGCGGGCCATCGCCAAGCATGTCGGGATCCTGACCGGCCCCGGCAGATTCCTCCACGCCTATGAGCGCCTCGGCGTCATCGAGCAGCCGCTCACCCAACCCTGGCGGCGGCGCATCGCTTTCGCCTTCCTGTTTCCCGACGAGGTCTGATCTGTGGCAACGCTTGTCCTCGGCGCGGCCGGCACTGCCATTGGCGGCAGCATCGGCGGCAGCATCCTCGGCGTCAGCGCCGCGACGATCGGCGGCTTTGTCGGATCGGCCGTCGGCTCCGCCGTTGACAGCTGGATTGTTTCTTCGCTCGCGCCAGCGCAGCGGATCGAGGGGCCGCGGCTCGACAGTCTGCGGATCACGTCCTCGACCGAGAGCGCGGTGATCCCGCGGCTCTTTGGGCGCATGCGCATCGGCGGCAATATCATCTGGGCGACGGATTTCCGCGAGGAGAGCAAGACCACCACGCAAGGCGGCGGCAAGGGCGGCGGGGGCGGCAAGGTCAAGACCACCGAGTATCTCTACTATGCCAGCTTCGCGGTCGCGCTCTGCGAAGGCCCGATCACCGGGATCGGGCGCATCTGGGCGGATGGCAAACTGCTCGACACGACCGGCGTCACCTGGCGCTGGTATCCGGGTGACGAGGCGCAGAGCCCCGATCCGTTCATTGCCGCGAAGACGGGGGCTTTGAGCACACCCGCGTATCGCGGCACCGCCTATGTCGTGTTCGAGGAACTGCCGCTGGCCGATTTCGGCAACCGCATCCCGCAGCTCTCCTTCGAGGTGTTCGCACCCGTCGCCGATCCCGACACCGCCGAGGGGCTGACGCGCGCCGTCACCATGATCCCGGCCTCGGGCGAGTTCGTCTATGCGACGGACGGCATCCGCAAGGGACGGGCGGGCAATCAGGGCGCGGAGAACCTCATCGCGCTCTCGGACACTGCCGACATGGTGGTGGCGCTCGACCGGTTGCAGGCCAGCGCGCCACATGTCGAGAGCGTCAGCCTGGTGGTGGCGTGGTTTGGCAATGATCTGCGCGCGGGGAATTGTCAGATCGCGCCCGGTGTCGAGCTGGCCTCCAAGGTCACGAGTCCGCAGACATGGATCGTGAACGGCGTCACCCGCGCCGCGGCGCATCTCGTGAGCACGGATGACGAAGGCCGGCCCAGTTTCGGCGGCACGCCAGCAGACTTCGCGGTCGTGCAGGCGATCCAGGAGATGAAGGCGCGCGGGCTGCGCGTCACCCTCTCACCCTTCATCCTGATGGATGTGCCGCCCGGCAACGCGCTGCCCAACCCCTACAGCGACAACGCCGCCGAGACAGGCCAGCCGGTCTTCCCGTGGCGGGGGCGGATCACCTGTTCGCCTGCGGCAGGATTCGCCGGCAGCGTCGACAAGACCGCCGCCGCGGCAAGCCAGGTTGCTGCCTTCTTCGGCGCCGCCAGCCCGGCTGATTTCACCGTCTCGGGCGAGAGCGTCAGCTGGACCGGCGCCGCCGGCGACTGGGGCCTGCGGCGTATGGTGCTGCACTACGCCCATCTCTGCGCGGTGGCGGGTGGAGTCGATGCCTTCCTGATCGGCTCCGAGATGCGCGAGCTGACGACCATCCGGTCGGATGCCAGCACCTATCCGGCGGTGCAGGCCTATCGGGATCTGCTCGCGGATGTGCGCTCGATCCTCGGGGCCGGGACGAAGATCAGCTATGCGGCCGACTGGTCGGAATATTTCGGGCACCAGCCCGGCGATGGCAGCGGCGACGTTTTCTTCCATCTCGACCCGCTCTGGGCCGATCCGGAGATCGATTTTATCGGCATCGACAACTACATGCCGCTGTCGGACTGGCGGGACGGGTTTGAGCATCTCGATGCGCTGGACGGCAGCCCCGCGATCTACGACCACGCTTATTTGCAATCCAACATCGCCGGGGGCGAGGGGTTTGAGTGGTTCTACGCGTCCGATGCCGACCGATCCGCGCAGGTGCGGACCCCCATCACGGATGGGGCGGCACCATCCGCCTTCGACCCGGCGACCGAGTTTGCTGGCGCATCTCAGGGCGTCTGGTTCGATCCTTCGGACATGGGGACACTCTGGCAGGATGTCGACGGCACGGTTCCGGTCACCGGCCCGGGGCAGAAGGTTGCGCGCATCGACGACAAGAGCGGCAATGGTCACCACGCAATTCAGCCCGACCTGGCGCTCAGGCCGGTGCTCATGCGGGAGAACGCCGCCGCCTTCCTCGACTTCACGGGGGGCGCGTTCGTGCATTTCGACATGACCGGCGTCTATTCCTCGACGGTCTCTCTCGCTGGTGGCCAGTTCAAGGATCATGCGACATGGGCCGCACTTCGCTCCCACGAAGGTGTGCTGGGCTTTTATACCGGCCTGTCCAGTCCCGCGAATGCAGGAATTACCAGCGATATGGGTGGCGACATCACCGTGGACGGCGCGCCCGTCGCGAACGAGCGCAACGCCCTGCATGCCGCCATCTTTCAGCGCCACAGTGTCATCGCATCTGAAGGCAACACCGTGCTTTGGCGCCTCAACGTCCCCCGGGCCACCTTCGGGAAATACGGCACGGTCACACCCGGCCACTACCGCATGTATGGCCATATCGAGGTGGAGCGCCCCTCCTTTGCCGATTTCGACGGGCTGGTGGAATGGTTGCGCCAGAAGATGGCCCCGCCCAAGCCATGGGTCTTCCGCAGCAAGGATCTGCGCGCCTGGTGGTCGAACCCGCACTATAACCGCCCGGGCGGGATCGAGAGCGCGACGCCGACGGCGTGGACGCCGCAGTCGAAGCCGATCTGGTTCACCGAGCTCGGCTGTCCCGCCATCGACCGGGGCACGAACCAGCCGAACGTCTTCTTCGACCCGAAATCGTCGGAGAGCTTCACGCCGTACTTCTCCCGCGGCTGGCGCGACGATGCCATCCAGCGGGCCTATCTCGAGGCGACATATCTCTGGTGGGGCGAGACGGCGAACAACCCGGTGTCGTCGGTCTATGGCGGTCGCATGGTGCATGTCCCCGAATGTGCCGCCTGGACCTGGGACGCGCGGCCCTATCCGTTCTTTCCGGCGCTGACCGACGTCTGGACCGACGGCGGGAACTGGCGGCTCGGCCACTGGCTGACGGGCCGCCTCGGGGCGGTGTCGCTGGCGGCGCTCGTGCGGCACCTCTGCCTGCGCGCGGGGCTCCCCGAGGACCGCATCGACGTCACCGGTCTCTGGGGCGCGGTGGAGGGCTACGCCATCACCGCGCTGGAAAGCCCGCGCGCCTCGATCACGACGCTGTCGCGCCACTTCGGCTTCGATGCGGTCGAGACGGAAGGCGTGATCCGCTTTGTCATGCGCGGCCGGGCCTCCGTCGCCACCCTCTCACCTGACGATCTGGTGGCCGCCCGCGAGGGCGACATCCTCGAGCTGACCCGCGCGCAGGAGACCGAGCTGCCGCAGGCCCTGAAATGGCGGGTTGCCCGCGCGGACGAGGATTACGACGCGGCCCTCGTCGAGGCGCGGCGCATCACCGTGGACACGACCCGGATTGCTTCCGAGAGCTTCCCGATGGCGGTGCCCCCGGAGGAGGCCGAGCGGCGCTGCCGCCGCGCGCTGATGGAGGCCTGGGTGGGGCGCGAGACGGCGGCGTTCCGTCTTCCGCCCTCGCGCCTCGCGCTCGATCCGGCCGATGCGATCCGGCTCGCCCATGACGGGCGGTTGGTCGATCTGCGGCTCGTCTCCATCGCCGATGCCGAGGCGCGCGGCGTCGAAGCCGTCCGCCAGGATCGGGCGAGTTACGACCTGCCGCCCAGCGATCCACGCGCGGCATCGCTGGCTCGGGCCGTGGTGTTCGGCGCGCCGGACGCGGTGCTGATGGACCTGCCGCAGCTGACCGAGGACCAGCCCGCGCATCGGCCGCTGGTCGCCGCTCACGCGGTTCCCTGGCCCGGCGAGATGGCGGTGTTCCGCAGCCCCTCGACCGACGGCTTCGATCTGCTGACCTCGTTCGGCAGCCGCGCCCGGATCGGCATGCTGGTCTCGGACTTCTATGCTGGCCCCACCTCGCGCTTCGATCTCGGCAATGCGCTGGTGGTCGATCTGCTCACCGGCACGCTGGAAAGCGTCACCGACCTGACGCTGTTCGGCGGCGCCAATGCGCTCGCCATCGAGAGTGCGCCCGGCGTCTGGGAGATCGTCCAGGCGGGCGCGGCGGAGCTTCTGGCGCCCGGCAGGTATCGGCTGACACGTCTCCTGCGCGGCCAGCGCGGCACCGAGGGAGCCATGGGCAATCCGACGCCCGCTGGCGCGCGGGTGGTGGTGCTCGACGACAGCCTCGCAACGCTGCCGATCGCCGAGGCCGACCTTGGGATCCCGTGGAACTGGCGCATCGGCCCGGCCAGCCGTTCGGTCAGCGACGAGACCTATGTCGCGCAATCCTTCACGCCTCAGGGCGTGGGGCTGCGGCCGTGCTCGGTCGCCCATGTCCAGCAGCCATGGCGCAAGCCGCGCACGCCAGGTGATCTGACCATCCGCTGGACGCGCCGGTCCCGTGCGCTCGCGGCCGACAACTGGGGCGGGCTCGAGGTACCGCTCGGAGAGGAGCTCGAAGCCTACGAGGTCGAGATCCTCGACGGCGCGACCGTGAAGCGGGTGCTGTCCACCGCCACCACCAGCGTGGTCTACACCGCTGCCCAGCAGACCGCCGACTGGGGCGGGCCGCTCGCCCCTGGCGACACGCTCGACGTCCGCATCTTCCAGCTCTCCGCCCTCGTGGGGCGGGGCGCGCCGAAAACCGTCACGCTGAGCTTCTGAGGCCGCGCAATGAGTTCTGGCCGGCCGCGCGCTCTGCGGCGTAAGCTCGGGACATGCGCCCCGAGGACGAAGACCGGATTGCCGCCAAGCTTGCCAGAGTGATGGCCGTTGCCTGCGTGCGAAACACGCAGCTCGAGACCCTGCATGCCGGCCTCACGCCCGTTTCGCACACGGGTGATGGCAGCGACGTCATCGTGGAGGACGCCGCGGGCCGACGCATACCTTGGTCCGAGGTCTCGCGGATCGATGACGACGAGATGCGCGCGTTGATGCGCGAGATCGTGGATCGGCTCTACACCTTCCATCTGCGGATCGACGATCCGGCTTTCCGGGCCGAGATCGATCGCTGGGCCGCGATGACCGCGAAGTGGGACGCGCCGAAGCCCGACCCGGTTCTGTCGGCCATTCCGGCGGAGACGCCCGAGCGCGAGTAGCCCGCCACCTCTCTTCGCCGCGCCTTAATCCGTCGCCTGCCATGCAGGCGGCTTTTTTCGTTCTGGAGACCGCCCATGTCCGACGCCACGACCCATCTCCTGCTGCCCTATATCCTGGCGGCGCAGGCCCAGAAGCACGTCACCCACAACGAGGCGCTGCGGATCCTCGACGGGCTCGTCCAGCTCTCGGTGCTCGACCGAGATCTGGCAGCACCCCCAGCGAGCCCCACCGACGGCGACCGCTACATCGTCGCCTCGGGCGCGACTGGCGACTGGGCGGGCTGGGACCTGAACGTCGCGCTCTGGACGGACGGCGCCTGGCTGCGCCTGCCGCCCCGGACCGGCTGGCGGGCTTGGGTCGAGGACGAGAGCCTGCTGCTGGTCTACGATGGCGCGGGCTGGATCGTGACCACACCGGCGGCGCTGCAGAACCTCACTCTGCTGGGCCTCGGCACCACAGCCGATGCGTCGAACCCGTTCTCGGCCAAGCTGAACGCCGCGCTCTGGACCGCCAGGACCTTGGCCGAGGGCGGCTCCGGCGATCTCTTCTACACGATGAACAAGGAGGCCGCGGACGACGATCTCGGTCTGACCCTGCAGACCGGCTTCGTGACCAAGGCGCTGGTCGGGCTGTTCGGCTCGGACAGGTTCCGCCTCGCGGTCTCGGCCGACGGCAGCACCTTCTTTGACGGGCTCAGCGTCGACAACGCCAACGGCATCGTCGACCAGCCCCGGCTTCCCCGGTTCAAGGCGTACACCAACTACGACAACTACGTGGGCGTCGGGACCTGGACGAAGATCGGCCTCAACAACACCGACTACAACGACCAAGGCGCCTTCGACGCCGCGAACAACCATTTCGTCGCGCCCGTCGACGGCACCTACCTCTTCGGCGCGACGCTGCTCTACAAGATCAATGCCAGCGCCACGGCCCGCATGCGCGGGCGGCTGGTCCTGAACGGCACCACCGAAATCCGCGGCTCCCTCGGCGAAATCTCCGCCACCCACGTCTCGCTCGCCACCGCGATCTGGCTGCAGACCATGGTGCCCGTAACCGCAGGCGATACCGTCGAGTTGCAGGGGTACTTCCGTGTTGCGGACGGCTACTTCGCGGCCGACCACACGTCCTTCTGGGGCTGCAAGATCGGCTGAGCGGCGGGAGGAGGCTCCGATGACACCACCCCGATCCGAGGGCTACGTCCGCATGCCCGACGCCGAGTTCGAGGCGATCCTGACCCGCGCGGCCGAGGAAGGCGCGAAGCGCGCGCTCGCCGATGTCGGCCTCGACGGCGAAGAGGCCGCGCTCGACATCCGCGATCTGCGCTCGCTCGTCGACTGCATCCGGCTCGTGCGGCGCACCGCGACGCAGACGGCCGTCCGCATGATCACGACCGGCGTCATGCTGGCGCTGCTCGCGGGCATCGCCATCAAGCTGAAGATCTTCGGCAGCGGCCCGTAGCCGCTCACCATTCCCCATTCATCAGCCCGCAATGACCCGCTCTCGAGGCGGGGTGAGCCGTGGTCTGCCTGACAGGCAGACGGGAAGGTCCAGTGGACCTTCCCGAGCGGCGAACGCGCCGAGCCCTGCGAGGGGCCGGAAACTCGTTTTGGAGGACCCACATGACCACGAGCTTCTACGACCATTGGCGCGACGTACCCGAGAGCGGCTGGCGCTGGCCGAACTTCTCACCCGCCGAGATCGCGTGCCGGGGCACCGACAAGCTGCTGGTCAACGAACCCGCGCTCGACAAGCTGCAGGCGCTGCGCGACCGGCTCGGCAAGCCGCTGATCGTCCGGTCCGCCTATCGAAGCCCCGAGCACAACCGCGCCGTCGGCGGCGCCACCCGGTCGAAGCATCTGGACGGCGCCGCCTTCGACATCGCCATGGCGAACCACGACCCGGTGGCCTTCGAGGCGGCAGCCCGCGAGGTTGGGTTCCTCGGCTTCGGTTTCTATCCGCGCTCGGGCTTCATGCACGTCGACCTCGGCCCCGTGCGCCAGTGGGGCGAGCGGTTCCCGGTGCGGGCGACGGCATTTGCAGCGGAGACGCCGCCCGCGCGCGAGGTGCTGGCCGACAGCCGCACCATGAAGGGCGGTGGCACGGCTGGCGTGGCAACGCTGGGCGCAGCTGGGGTCGAGGTCGCGCAGAGCGTCCTGGCAGAGACCCAATCTGCCATCCTGCCGCTTGTGCCGTATCTCGACACCCTGCGATGGGTGTTCATCCTTGTGGCGCTCGGCGGCATCGCGGTCACGATCTACGCCCGCCTCGACGACTGGCGCCGGGGGCGGCGATGATTGCTGGACTCTTGGCCACGCTCGCCGGATCTGCGTGGGCGCGCGCGGCGCTCCGCTACGGCGTCATCGCCCTGGCGATCCTTCTGTTCCTGCTGGCACTGCGCCGCTCCGGGGAGCGGGCCGGCCGGCTGGCCGAGCAACTCGAGACCACGGAGAGAAGCCATGACGCGCAACGACGGATGCTCGATGCGGCGGCGCGTCGCCCTCGGTCTCGCGATGATCTGGCTGAGCGGCTGCGCGACGGGCGCTTCTGATGGGAGCAGGCTCGGTGCCTGTCCGCCGGTCGTCGAGTACAGCCGGGAGTTTCAGGCGCGGGCGGCCGATGAACTGGCTCTCCTGCCGGAGAACTCGGCGGTAGCGGATATGATGGCCGATTATGCCGTGATGCGGGCGCAGGCGCGCAGTTGTGCGCCGCACCCAGCCTCATGACCCTGAACGGCCGCCGACCCGCAGCGCGAGGATCGTCGCGACGGCGTGAAAGACTGTCGCCGTCAGCACCACGACCAGGAATGCCGCGAGCAAGGCTCCCGAAGGCGCGAAGGTGGCCACCAGGTCGAGGATGAGGTGTCTCGACCACCAGATCGCCAGTGCGGACACGACCCCCGATGCGACCAGGACCGTGCTCGACCCCACCGAGGGTCCGCGCAGGAAGCCGCGCAGACGGCCCGTCCGAAACAGCAGCGCCGCGTAGAGCGTAAGCCCGACCGACGTCGCCAGTGCGAGACCGGCGGCCCCGAGCCATGGCGCGAGGGCGATCTTGAGCGCGATGTTGACGAGGCTCGCCGTGACGAGCAGCCGAAGCGGTGTGCGTGTATCCCCACGACCGTGGAACCCGGCGACGAGCGAACGAAGCGCAAGTGCCGGGGCCAGACCGAGGGCGTAGGCCGCGAGGATGGCCGCAGATGCTTCGGCCGCCGCAAGATCGAAGGCGCCCCGGACGAAGAGAATGCGGATGGCCCAGTCGCCGAGCGTCGCCATCATCACCGCGACCGGCACGCCCACGACGAGACAGATCAGGAGCGCCCGGTCGAGCACGCGGCGCATGCCGTCCTCGTCACCGAGGCCCGCGCGGCGCCCGATGTCGGGCAGGATGACGGTGCCGAGTGCGACGCCGATCAGGCCGATGGGCAGCTGGTAGAGCCGGTCGGCGTAGTAGAGATGCGAGAGCGATCCGGCGGGCAGGAAGGTGGCGATGATCGTGTCAGCGAAAATCGCCACCTGCAGCGCGCCGGAGGTCAGGATCGCGGGGCCGAGTCGCCGGAACACCAGCCGGGTATCGGGCGACAGGCCCAGCCGAGGACGCGGCAGGGGCAGGCCGGCGCGCCACGCGGCCCCGACCAGCAGCGCGACCTGCGCCACGCCCGACGCCATGACACCCCAGGCTGCGGCATGGGCGGCACTGGGGAAGGATGCGGCCATCAGCAGCGCGCCGATCATGAAGAGGTTCAGCAAGATCGGGGCAGCGGCCGGTGCGGCGAAGCGGTCGCGCCCGTTCAGCAGGGCCGCGAGGAAGGCCACCAGCGACATGCAGAGCAGGTAGGGAAACGTGATCCGCGTGAGCGTGACGACGAGCGGCCAGGTCTCGTCGGCGGGCGACAGGCCCGGCGCAAGCACGGCCAGCATCCAGCCGGTCGCCCCCAGCGCCAGCGCCAGAAGCACAAGGTTGGCGAGCGTTAGCCAGCCGAGAGTCTCCGCGCCGAGGCGCGTGCTGTCGCGCCCGCCTGCGTCGGCCGCAGCCCATGTCGGCAGGAAAGCGGCGTTGAAGGCGCCCTCGGCCAGGATCGCCCGGAAATGGTTCGGCAGGCGGAAGGCCAGCATGAAGGCGTCCGCCACCGGCCCGGCGCCAAGGGTCGCGGCCAGCACGACGTCGCGCAGGAATCCGAAGATCCTGCTTGCCAGCGTGAGACCTGAGACGGTGCCGAGCTTGCGCAGCATGGGTCGCGCACATCCCTGAGGCGGAGCGACCCGAAGGGCGCGTCCCGAATGCGCGTCCCGGGCGATTCCCGATTGAATACACGAGTTCATTTATCGTTTATTGTGGGAAAATACCATCGCCTTGGGGTGCGCCGCGCATGAGTCTCGACCAGATCTTTGTTCTCGCGCTTGTCGGCGTGGTCTTCCTGAGCTTCTTTCGGGAGTTCTATCCGCCCGAGGTCACGGCGCTGGCGGCCTCTGCGGCTCTTCTGGCGACGGGAATCATCGAGACGCGGGACTTCCTGACGGTGTTCAGTTCGTCTGCGCCAATCACCATCGCGATGATGTTCATCATCTCGGCGGCGCTGGAGCGTACCGGCGTGCTCGCCATCATCGGCGACGTCCTGAAGCGGCAGGCGCGGGGGTCGTTCCTGCGGGCGATGCTGTTGATGATGGTCGGCACGATGGGGGCTTCGGCCTTCATGAACAACACGCCCGTCGTGATCCTGCTGACACCGATCATGATCTCGGTCGCGGCGTCGGTGGGCGTGGCGCCGTCGCGGCTACTCATCCCGTTGTCCTTCTCGGCGATCTTCGGCGGCACGCTGACGCTCGTCGGCACCTCCACCAACATCCTGATGAGCGGCGTCGCGCAGGACACCGGCCAGCCACCGATCACAATGTTCGAGATGACGCTGCCGGGGCTGATCTTCGCGACCGTGGGCATGATCTACATGGTCTTCGCGGGCCGGTTCCTGCTGCCGGACCGCGCCTCGTTGTCGAGCCTTCTCGGGCAGGAGAGCAAGCGCAGGTTTCTTGCGCGACTGCTGATCCCGAACGGGTCGACCTATGTGGGCAAGCGGCTCAAGGACTTGCCCTTCAACACGGCCGAGACGCGCATCCTCGACGTCGTCCGCGGCGAGGTCTCCATGCGGCCCAGAATGAACGAGCTCGTGCTGGAGGCTGGAGACCGGTTGGTTCTGAAGACCGGCACGGGCGAAATCCTTGGATTGAAGGAAGACGGGCAGATCGCGTTTCGGGAGCGGGACGGTCATGACGTCGAGCCTGTGACCGCCGACCAGACCATCACGATGGAGGCGAGCGTCGGCCCGAAATCGCACCTGCGCGGTCGGCCGATCCGGGACCTGAAACTGCGCCGGAAATACGGCGTCTACCTCATGGCCGTGCATCGGCAGGAGCAGAACATCAGCGAGGACCTGCAGGACCTCCGCCTGCAGTTCGCCGACACGCTGCTGCTCGAGGGACCGCCCGAAGGAATCCAGCGGCTGATGGAGGACGGCGGCATTGTCAACCTCTCGACGCCGTCCGAGCGCCCGCAGCGGCGCGCGAAGGCGCCCATCGCCATCGCCACCATATTTGGGGTGATGGGACTGGCCGCGCTGAACGTCATGCCGATAGCCGGGCTCGCGGTGATCGGGGCGGTCGTGGTGATGATGACTCGCTGCGTGGATCCCGAGGAGGCCTTCGAGGCCATCGACTGGCGCATCCTGTTCCTCATCTTCGGCATGCTCGGCCTGTCCATGGGCATGGAGGAAACCGGCACCGCGCGTGTGATCGTCGAGGCGGTGGTGGGGGCCGTCGGCGGAATCGGTCCGCTCGCGATCCTGGCGGCGGTCTATGTCCTGACCAGCGCGCTGACCGAGATGGTCTCGAACAACGCGGTGGCCGTGCTCATCGGTCCGATCGTCATCGCCCTGGCCATCGAGCTCGGCTTCGACCCGCGCCCCTTCATCATGGCGGTGATGTTCGCGGCCTCGGCGAGCTTCGCCACGCCCATCGGCTACCAGACCAACACGTTTGTCTACAGCGCCGGCGGCTACAAGTTCGTTGATTTCATCAAGGTGGGTCTGCCACTCAACATCCTGTTCGCCGTCGTCGCGGTCATCGTCATCCCGTTATTCTTCCCGTTCTGACGTCGGATCCTGTCAGCCGCAGCGGACCGCCGACGGCGCGATCTTCTCGACGAGACGGCGCTCGGCTCGGTCGAGCCAGTAGCGTCGCGCGTCGCCATCGATCCCATTGGGGACGTCCGGCAGGTCGGCACGGCGCGCAAGCTCTGCGGCGACAGCCGTGAACTCCATCGGCAACAGGCTGCAATCGCTATGCGGCAATACGATGACCCGGTGCACCATGTCCGGTGAGAGATGGTTTCGCCAAAGAATGAAGTTGCGTGGCCCGGCGAGCCGGACATGCCAACCCAGAGCCTCTGCTTCCTCTACCCACCACGTTGGGAGAAGGGGCTGTGCCAGCCGGGTTGGCGCCGATGTGGTGATCCGGACAAGAACCCGGATCGTCCATCGGCACTCCCATCCACCGCAGGCCATGCCAAGATTTACGCTGCGGTGAACGCCCGCACGAAGTCGGTGGCGGGCTTCGCGCGGATCTCGGCGGGCTTGCCCACCTGTTCGATACGCCCCATCGACATGACGACGACGAGATCGGCCAGTTCCATCGCCTCCTCCTGGTCGTGGGTCACGAAAACCGTGGTCAGGCCGGTGCGGTCGTGGATTTCTCGCAGGCCCTGGCGCAGTTCCTTGCGGACCTTGGCGTCAAGCGCGCCGAAGGGCTCGTCGAGCAGCAACATCCGCGGCTCGATGGCGAGCGCGCGCGCCAGCGCCACGCGCTGCCGCTGCCCGCCCGAGAGCTGATTGGGGTAGCGGTTGCCGATGTCGGGCAGCTGGATCAGGTCCAGGAGCCGGTTCACGCGGCGACCCATCTCGGCCTCTGTCGGGCGCTCCTTGCTCGGCCGCGCGCGCAGACCGTAGGCGATGTTCTCGAACACCGTCATGTGCCGGAAAAGCGCGTAGGACTGGAAGACGAAGCCCGCCCGGCGTTCCTGCACGGAGAGGCCCGTCGCGTCCGCTCCGCCGAAAAGCACCCGTCCAGAAGTGGGAAATTCCAGCCCCGCGAGGATGCGCAGGAGCGTGGTCTTGCCCGACCCGGAGGGCCCGAGGAGCGCGATCAGCGCGCCCGAGGGAATGGAAAGCGACACCGGATGCAGCGCCCGCTCGGTGCCGAATTCCTTGGCCAGTTCCTCGATCTCGATGTTCATGAGTTTGGTCCTTTTTTCAATGACGCCGCGTGGCTGCCAGCAGGTCCGCATGGCGCCATTCGAGCAGGGATTTCAGGAGAAGAGTCAGGAGCGCGAGCATCGCCAGCACGGCGGCGAGCGAGAAGGCCGCGACCGAGAGGTATTCGTTGTAGAACATCTCCACCATCGTGGGCATGGTCGCCGTCTCGCCTCGGATCTTGCCCGAGACGACGGCCACCGCGCCGAACTCGCCCATGGCGCGCGCATTGCACAGGAGCACGCCATAGAGCAGCGCCCAGCGGATGTTGGGCAGCGTCACCGTCAAGAAGGTGCGCCATCCCGAGGCCCCGAGCGTCAGCGCCGCCTCTTCCTCGGCGCGGCCCTGCTCAATCATCACCGGGATCAGCTCGCGCGCGACGAAGGGGAAGGTCACGAAGAGCGTGGCGAGCAGGATGCCAGGGAAGGCGAAGACGATGCGGATATCGTTCGCCATGAGCCATGCGCCGAGCGATGAGTTCGCTCCGAACAGGAGCACCAGCATCAGCCCGGCGACGACCGGAGAGACCGAGAACGGCAGGTCGATCAAGGTGATCAGGAACGCCTTGCCCCGGAAGTCGAACTTCGCGATGGCCCAGGCGGCCGCGATGCCGAAGACCGCGTTCAGGGGCACGGCGATGGCCGCGATGGTCAACGTCATGCGGATCGCAGCCTGCGCATCGGGAAGCGAGAGCGCGGCCATCACCCCGCGCCAGCCCTCGTCCAGCGCCTCGACGAAGACCATCACGAGGGGCGCGAACAGAAAGAGCGCCACGAAGACGACTGCGAGGCCGATCATGAGGGACCGCGCGAGCGGCGGTTCCGTGGTGACGGGTACAGGGCGTGAGAAAGCAATGTCAGACAAGGCCGATCCTCCGTCTGCTCCAGATCTGGATTGCGTTGATGGCGAGCAGCATGGCGAAGGAGATGACCAGCATGGCGATCCCGATCGCGGCGGCGGCGTCGTAGTTGTATTCTTCCAGCCGGATCACGATCAGCAGCGGCGCGATCTCGGTCATGTTCGGGATGTTGCCCGCGATGAAGATGACCGAGCCGTATTCGCCGACAGACCGTGCCAGCGCGAGCGCGAAGCCTGTGAGCAGTGCGGGCGTCAGCGTGGGCAGGATTACCCGGCGCAGGGTATAGGCGCGGCGAGCGCCGAGCGTAGCGCTGACCTCCTCGAGGTCCGGCTCCAGCTCCTCGATGACCGGCTGGACGGTGCGCACCACGAAGGGCAGCCCGATGAAGACGAGCGCGACCCAGATCCCCACTTCGGTATAGGCGACCTGCAGACCGAGCGGCGCCAGCGCCTGCCCGAAGATCCCGTTCGGGGCGTAGAGCGCGGTCAGCGCAATACCCGCGACTGCGGTCGGCAGCGCGAAGGGCAGATCGACGGCCGCGTCGATGAAGCGTCTGCCCCAGAAGCGGTAGCGCACCAGCACCCATGCCAGCATCAACCCGAAGAAGAGATTGAAGAGCGATGCGATCAGCGCCGCACGGAAGGACAGCGTCAGCGCCGACCAGATCCGGCGCGAATTCAGCATCTCCCACAGATCGGCCGGGCCTATCATCAGACCGCGGCCCAGAAGCGCGCCGATTGGAAGAAGGACCACGATGGACAGAACTGTCATCATGATCCCGAAGCTCAGCCCAAACCCCGGAAGGGGTGAGGGCGAGCGGAGAATGCCCGCCCTCATGTCTTACTCCTCGTAGATCTGATCGAAGACGCCGCCTTCGCCGAAATATTCCGGCTGCACCTTGGGCCAGCCTCCGAAATCCTCGACCGTGACGAAATTCACGTCCGGAAAGCGCTCCACATCCTCGGGGGCCGCGGCGGAGGTGTCCCATGCGCGGTAGAAGTGTTTCAGCGCCAGTGCCTGCGCCTTGGGGCTGTAGAGGTGCTCGAGATAAGCCTCGGCCGCCTCACGCTGCGCGTCCGAAGTGATATTGCCGTCGACCAGGGTCACCGGCGGTTCGGCCAAGATCGAGACCGAGGGCACCACGATGTCGAAGGCATCCTCGCCCATGCTCGCGAGCGCAAGGAACGCCTCGTTCTCCCAGGCGAGCAGCACGTCGCCGACGCCGCGCTGGGTGAAGGTCGTGGTCGATCCGCGTGCCCCGGTGTCAAGCACCGGCACGTTGCGATACATTTCGCCGACGAACTCGGCCGGGTCGAGCCCGTTCTGTTCAGCGTAGCCCCATGCGGCGAGGAAGTTCCAACGCGCGCCACCGGATGTCTTGGGATTGGGGGTGACGACCTGCACGTCTCCGGTCACCAGGTCATCCCAGTCCTCGATGCCCTTCGGATTGCCGTCGCGGACGAGGAACACGATGGTCGAGGTATAGGGCGCGGAGTTGTGCTCCAGCCGCGACTGCCAGTCGGCGGGAATCTTGCCGGTCCGTTCGGCAATCTGGTCGATGTCGGCCGAGAGCGCCAGCGTCACCACCGTCGCTTCGAGCCCGTCGATCACCGCCCGCGCCTGCGCGCCGGCGCCCCCGTGGGATTGCTGGACGGTGACCGGTGCGTTCCCTTGCGCGGTCCACCACGCGTTGAAGAGCTCGTTGTACTCCCGATAGAACTCGCGGGTCGGGTCGTAGGACACGTTGAGGATCTCGACGCTCTCCTGCGCTGCCGCGGGCGCCGGGCCCCCTAAAGCAAGACCAATGGCGGCCACCGTCGCAAGGAGGCCACCCCGAAGATACCCGCCTGCCAATGCCTTGCTGATCGCGCCCCGGAAGGTCGTGACCTGCATGGCTGGCGCTTCACCGGCCGTGACCGGACGGCCGGACAGGCGCTCATGGCCTGCGTCGATCTCGATCCGGCCGTCGCCGAAACTTCGGATGAAAGTGCCTTGGGCGAGCGTATGCGCCCCGATCTGGATGGTCTGATACATTGCCGGTCCTCTGCTGATCCCTGTCGAACTCTGGTGCCAGGTCGGCGGGGCGGCGCGCCGTTGACGGGGATTCCCCCGCTCGGTCGCACTGCCAGCGCCGCCTGACACCTAAATAACGACAGACTTACTCGTGATTAGCAAAGGAAGAATCACGCTCTTTTTGATCGTGATTTTGGAAGATCATTCTCCCGTGGCAGGCTCCGGGAGAGCGACGCGCTCGATCGAACGAGCATCCTCCTGCAGATCGGCCAGCGTCAGCGATTCGATCATCAGGATGTAAGTGGCGTAGAAGCCCCCGAAGACGGCGCGCACGCGGCAAGTCTGCTCGTCCTTGCAGTCCTCGCAGCGCTGGTAAGCCCGGCGGGACAGGCAGGTGAGCGGCGCAAGCGGGCCGTCGATAAGCCGCAGGACCTCCGCGAGCGACACCCGCTTCGGCTCCTTGATCAGCTCGTAGCCGCCCCTGCGCCCACGGCGGCTGCCGATCAGTCCGGCGCGCTTCAGGTCGAGGAGGATGTGCTCCAGGAACCGCTTGGGCGCACCCGACCGATCCGCGATCTCTTCGATGCGCAAGGCCGTGGCCTCTCCTGCCTTTTCGTCAGCGAGCACCACGAGCGCCTTGAGCGCGTACTTTGTCTTGTGGGTGATCATCCGCCCAAGCTGGCCCCGGAAAGTGCGACTAACAAGGTCGACATTATCAGGATCGGGGCCGAAAGCGAGCCCAAACCTGTAATCACGATAATCATGGTCGACATTAAGCAGAAATGTGGCATGATCGCACCGACTCGCCAGATACGGCCATGCCAGGCCGGGAGGAGGCGCGATGACGTTCGACCGGATCGATCTCAAGATCCTCGACATCCTGCAGCGCGATGCGACCGTCCCGGTCGCCCGCATCGCCGACCAGGTCGGGCTCTCGCAGACCCCCTGCTGGAAGCGCATCCAGAAACACGAGGAAGCCGGCGTTATCCGCGCACGCGTGGCGCTGCTGGACCCCGACGCCCTCGGGCTCTCCCTGACCGTCTTCGTCATGGTGGAAGCCGTGGAGCACACGGCGGAATGGCGTGCGAGCTTCCTCGCCGCCGTCGAGAGCCTGGAGGCGGTCCGCGACGTCTACCGGCTCGCCGGCAACCACGATTTCCTGCTGCGGGTCGTCGTGGCGGACATGGCCGCGTTCGACAGGTTCTATGAGGAGTTGACCGCCGCGGTCAGGCTTCGGAGCGTGAATTCCGTTTTTGCTCTCGAAGCTGTACGGACCACCACATCCCTTCCCTTGGGCGTGTCGATGGCAGGATGATACCTGCCCCAAGACGACGAACGCGCCGCTTCGAGGGCGGTCAGGCCTCGCCCGCCATTGAGGGCAGTTGAAACCGTGCTTGAAATCCGTCTGCCGCTCCGGGCCTCGGCGACGCCAATGTCAGCCGGCTTCCCGTCCGGTCGGCGATCGCGGCAACAATGGTGAGACCGAGCCCGCTGCCGCCGGGTTTCTGCACGTCCTGCTGGAAACGCTCCGTGAGCCGAGCGAGGCGCTCGCGTTCGACCGCGGGTCCCGCGTTCGAGACGATCAGGTCGCCGTCTGGGGTCAGCAGAACCTTGACCTCACCATGTGCTGCTCCATGCCTGAGCGCGTTCTCCACCAGGTTCCGACAGACGATTCCCAGCGCGTCGGGGTCGATGGTCGAGAGCACCGGGGTCTCGGGAAGGTCGAGCGCCAAGTCATGCGACTGAAGATTGCGCATCATATCTTCGACGACGATACGCAAGCCGGCCCGAGCATCGTGTGCCGTGTCGGACAGGAGGCGTCCGCCTTCGGCGCGCGCCAGTTGCATCAAGCGTTCTGTCCGGCGCGTCAGCCGTTTCAGCGTCTCCTCGATGTCGGTCGCACGCTGTGCGGCCGCCCGGTCTTCGGTTTCCGACCGCAGCCGTTGCGCCTGTGCGATGGCGCCTGCCAGAGGCGTCCGCAGCTCATGGGCCGCGTTCGCCGCGAAGCTGCGCTCAGCCTCGAACGCATCGCGCAGCCTTGCCAGAAGGCTGTTCAACGTTGCAGCCAGCGGGCCGATTTCCGTCGGCAGGTTGTCGGCGGGCACCTCCGACAGATCACGCGCGCCGCGCGCCTCGAGACGCGTACGGAACCGGCGGAGTGGGCCGAGGCTGAAGCGGACAGAGAGAATGATCGCCGCAAGTGCCAACGGCAGCACGACCAGCAGTGGCAGGCCGAGGCCCATCTGGATTTCTTGCGCGACCGATGCGCGATGCGCCAACGGTTCGGCCACGGTGATGCTGATCGTCCCCTGGAGCGCCGCGTCGCTGTAGAGGCGATGTGTGGCGTTCTGCCCAAATCCCGGCCCGTCGTATGGAGGGAACACGGCAGGGTCCGCCGCATGGGATTGCAGCAAAATGCGTCCCTCGGCATCGCGTACGATGTAGGTGAAGAACTCGTCATGCTCCCGGATCGGGGCAAGGCGCTGCGTCACACCCTGATCTTCTCGGCCGACGATGTCGGTCACGGCCAGCGGAAGGATGCGCTCGGCGGTTTCGCGCAGGGCGCTGTCGAAGACCTCGTCCATCTCGCCCCGAACGATCACCGCGGTAACCGTGGCGGCGGCGAGCCAGAGGATCGTCAGCACAAGGCCGAGTGACAAGCCGAGCCGTACCTGAAGGCTGGATGGCCACATCATGGCTTGCCCAGCCGGTAACCCATGCCGCGCTCGGTCTCGATGATGGCGCTCCCCAGTTTCTTGCGCAGGCGGCTCACGTGCACCTCGATGGTGTTGCTCTCGACTTCGGCGTCGAAAGCGTAGAGCTTCTCCTCCAACTGCGCCTTGGACAGGAGCTGCCCGGGACGCGCCAGGAAGGCCTCGAAGAGCGCCCATTCCCGCGCCGTCAGCGGCACATGTCTGCCATCCCGATGGACGCTGCGCGCGGCAAGGTCGATGTCGAGCGGTCCGTGGGTCAGGATCGGGTTGGGGTTGCCGCTGTAGCGCCGCGCGACCGATCCGATCCGTGCCGACAGTTCCGACAGGTCGAAGGGCTTCACAAGATAGTCGTCAGCGCCCGCATTGAGGCCTTCGATCCTATCGGACACCTGGTCGAGCGCCGTCAGGATGATGACCGGCGTCACGTCTCCACGCGTCCTGAGGCCCTTGAGGAACCCGATACCACGTCCGTCTGGCAGCATGAGGTCGAGCAGGAGCAGGTCGTAAGAGGTTGCGCTCATCGCGTCTGCCGCCGCGTCAAGCCGCGTGACCCAGTCGACCGATTGGCCATCAGCTGCGATCTGGTCGCGCACGGCAGCGCCAAGAGTCGTGTCGTCCTCGATCAGCAATATGCGCATGGTCGTACCCGTCCTTTCCTGATGTCCCTCCATGATCCGTCTGGCTGACACGAAGCTGAAGCTTGTGGGTCGAGCCCCTTCAGGCTGCCGTCAGCTTCGCGGCGCATGAATGGCATCAAGAGGCGAGCCACTAGGAGTGTGCCCCATGAAGAAGACATTGACAATTATCGGCTTTCTCGCGGTCTTTACGGCCGGCGCGGCGCTGGCTGACGACGATTGCTTCGTGCCGATGGCCGACTGGCAGCCGCGCGATGCCGTCGCCCGGCTTGCCGGGGAGAACGGCTGGACAGTGCGCCGCATCAAGATCGACGACGGCTGCTACGAGATCGACGGTCGGGACGCCGAGGGGCGCCGAATCGAGGTGACGGTCCACCCGGCTACGCTGGAGGTGATCGAGATCGAATACGAGGACGACGAAGGCGATCGGCGCGACCGGGACCGAGAGGGAGGCGACGATGACTGATGCAGTGCATCGCGCCGGTGATGTCCAGGCGCCCGGCTTTCCGACACTGCCCCGGCTTCCCGTCATATCGCCCCTGCCCATGATGGGCCCGGTGCTGGTTGCGTTGCCATGCCTGCTGGCGGCTTTGCTCGGTTTCAACACCTATGCGACTTATGGTGCGGATGCCGCGCTCGGCATCGCCGTCGGGGCCGCGGCAGTTGTCGCGATGGCACAGACCCTGATCCTCGCCGCACGGCCGCCGCTGGTGGAGCCGTTGTTCGGCGGTCTCGATCGCATGTACCGGGTCCACAAGTGGCTTGGTATTTCCGCAATGGTCCTGATGATCCTGCACCAGCAGATCGAGCCGGATTTCGAGCGTTTGGTGCGTGAAACCTCCCTTGGTGAACTTGGTGAAGAGGCGGGCGAACTTGCCTTCAACGCGCTTCTTGCCCTGGTTGCTGTCAGCTGGTTCCGGAGATTGCCCTTCACCCCACTGGAAATCCCCTATCAAATCTGGCGGTTCAGCCATCGTTTCATGGGGGCCCTTTTTGCAATCGTGGTCTTTCACCAGTTCTTCGTCGACCTGCCGACAGAGGTAGATCCATCGCTCTCGGTGCTTCTGAACACATTTGGCATTGCCGGAGTGGCTGCGTGGATATTCACCGAGCTGGTCGCCCCGTACCTGCGGCGTAGAGAATTCACCGTCACAGAGATCAGCCAGACCAAGGACACCACCACGCTAACCCTCCGCCCCGAGGGGCGGGCCATGCGGTGGCGGCCGGGGCAATTCGCCTTCTTCCGCGCGCCAGAGGCAGGACTGTCCGAGCCGCACCCTTTCACGATTGCCAGCGCCCCGCGCCCTGACGGCACCCTGACGTTCTCCATCCGGGGCTTGGGTGGCTGGACGCGGAGTCTTCCCGCGACCTTGCGGACCGGGACGCGCGTCCAGGTCGAGGGCCCATATGGGCGGTTCGACTTCCGCAAGGGCGGTGCGCGCCAGATCTGGCTCGCCGGCGGCATCGGCATCACGCCCTTCCTCGCCTGGGCGGAAAGCCTGACCGAGGCGGAGAGGCGCGACATTCACCTCGTCCATTGCGTCCGGACACAGGAGGAAGCGATCGCGGTAGAGACGCTGCGCGCTGCGGCCGCCCGCAACCCGAGGTTCAGTTTCGAGGTAGTCGTCACGACGCGCGATGGCCGACTCACGGCCGAGCGCCTGATCAGCGCGGCGCCGTTCGCGGTCAAGGATGCAGATCTGTGGTTCTGCGGCCCGACCGGCCTGAAGGACGGGATCCTCAAGGGCCTGAAGGCACAGGACCAGATGCCGCGGCGGGTCCGCTTCGAGCAGTTCGAATTCGCCTGAGAAAGGGCCTGTCACATCGCCACGCCAGCCGTGTGGCTCTCGCCTGCGCCTTTTGGCCCCGCTCTCACCGGCGGGGCCTTTTCTTCCTGACGGCAAGCTGAAGCGGAAATCGCTGCGCCGTCAGCAAGCCCTCAGGTCGGTTCTCCAGATTGTCTTCAGCAGACCAAAGGAGACCCTGCCATGAAGAAGACCCTGACATTTCTCGCCGCGTCCACGGCTCTGACCGTCGCGATCGGCGTCCCCGCCTGGAGCGCGATGCAGGCCCCGTCCGACGGCGTCCTTCGGCCGGTCGCCGCGCTCTTCGATGACGCGGCGCAAGCCATGCCGCTCGTTCTCGCAAGCGACGATGATGACGACGACAATCGCTGGCGGGACGGCTCGCGTCGCGGCCACGACGATGACGAAGATGACGACGATGACGAAGACTGCGACGACGATGATGACGACGACGAATGCCGCGGTGGCGCTCGCAATCCCGCGCCCGCGGGCACGGTCGCCCCTCCGCAGAACGGCCTCTTCGGGAACGGCGCACCTCCGCAGGTTCAGGTGAACTGAACCGCTCCGCAGCCCCTCTCCGAACAAGGATCCATCCGATGAAATCGCTTCTCGCAACGCTTGCGCTGACCACGGCGCTGACGCTTCCCGGTCTCGCCATGGCGCGGCCGGTGACGCTCACCACGACCCTCAACAACTATGGAGGCGACGGGGCCTACGTCGCGCTCTACGTAACCGACGCCTCGGGCGCCTATGTCGGCAGTCTCTGGATGGCCGGCGGCAAGTCCAAGTACTACGAGCATCTGAGCGACTGGTACCGCGCCACGGGCGGCGACACTGCGCAGATCAACGGCATCACCGGCGCCAGCGTCGGCGCGGGCCGCACGCTCGAGATCACGCTCGACCTGGCCGACGCGCTCTTCGACGCGGGCTACACGCTCCACATCGACGCGGCCGTCGAGGACATGCGCGACAGCCCGAACGAGGTGGCCGTGCCGCTCACGACCGATGGCGCGGGCACGCCGGTGGCCGGCCGCCGCTACATCGCCAGCTTCGCCTACGACATGTGAGGGGCTGGGCCATGATCCGTGTACTCCATCGCTGGCCGGGTCTTCTGGCCCTCGCGCTCCTCACCATCCTGAGCCTGAGCGGTGCGGCGCTCTCGGTCTTCCCCGCGGCCGAGCGCATCGCCGCGCCGAAGCCGCAGGCCGGCCTGACCGTCGCCACCCTCGCGGACCGCATCCAGACCGTCTATCCGGGCGTGGAGCAGATCCGCCGCTCGCCCTCGGGCCGGATCACCGCCTACTGGTTCGATCAGGGCACACCGGGGGCCGCCGTGATCGACCCGGCAACGGGCGCAGGCGTCGCCTCGGCCGACCCCAACCAGACGCAGCGCTGGCTGACCAACATGCACCGGTCGCTGTTTCTCGGCGATGGCGGGCGCATCGCCATGGCCCTGGGGGCTGCCGCGATGCTGGTCCTGTCGCTATCCGGCGCGGTGCTGGTCGCGCGGCGGGCGGGCGGTTGGCGGCACTGGTTCGCGCCGCTGCGCGGACCGCTCGCGGGCCGGTTGCACGTCGAGATCGCCCGGATCGCCGTCGTCGGCCTCATTCTGTCTTCCACGACCGCCCTCTGGATGACGGCGTCCACGTTCGATCTCCTGCCGGACGGCGGCGCCATCCCGGCCACGCCGACCGAGGTGAGCGAAGAGACGGGGTTCGCGCTCGATCAGATGGCCACGCTCCTGCAGACGCCCGTCGCCGAGTTGCGCGAGCTGAGCTTTCCCTATCCGGGCGACGCGACGGACGTGTTCACGGTCAAGACCGACCGGGGCACCGGCTATCTCGACCAGGGTACCGGCGCGCTTCTGGCTTGGGCTGACCTGACGGGATGGGAGCGCGTCTCGGAGACCATCTACATGCTGCACACCGGACAGGGTGTGGCGACGCTCGGCCTCGTGCTCGGATTCATGGCGCTCGGCGTGCCCGCGATGGGCGCGACCGGTGTACTGGTCTGGCTGGCCGGGCGGCGCGGGCGGCCGCGCATCCGGGGCAACCAGCCCGCCATGCGGGCGGAGACGATCCTGCTCGTCGGCAGCGAGGGCGGCAGCACCTGGGGCTTCGCCGCGACCCTTCATGCCGCGCTGACGCAAGCCGGGCAGAGCGTCCATGTCGGCCCGATGTCGGGCTTCGCGCCGGAGCGCTATGCGCGGGCGGAGCGGATCATCCTGCTCGCCGCGACCTATGGCGACGGGGCGGCGCCCGCCTCGGCGAAGGGCTTTCTCGACCGGCTGAGTGCCCTCGAGCGCGCGCCTGGCATTCCTCTGGCGGTGCTCGGCTTCGGTGACCGCAGCTTTCCGGCCTGGTGCGCCTTCGCCAGGGATGTCACGGCAGCGGCGCAGGCGAAAGGCTGGCCCGAGCTTCTGCCGATGGGCACCATCGACCGGCAGTCGCCGCAGGATTTCGCCCGCTGGGGTCGTGCGCTTGGAGACGTGCTCGGCATTGGACTCGAGCTGTCGCATCAGTTGGTCCAGCCGCAAACGACCACGCTGACCCTTGTCTCGCGGCGCGACTACGGCGCCGAGGTGCAGGCACCGACCGCCATCCTCCGCTTCGCGCTTCCGCGCGTCTCGCTCTGGCAACGGCTGCTCGGGGGCGGGTTCGCCCGGTTCCAGGCGGGCGACCTGATCGGCATTCTGCCCGAAGGAGGCGCCGTCCCGCGGCTCTACTCGCTCGCCTCTGGGCGCCGCGACGGCTTCATCGAGATCGTGGTCAAGAAGCACCCCGGCGGCCTCTGCTCGGGTCAGCTCACGGCGCTGGAGCCTGGCGACACGGTGAGCGCTTTCCTGCGCCCCAACCCCGGTTTCCGTCCGGGCCGGAGCCGGGCGCCGCTGATCCTGATCGGCGCGGGGACTGGTATCGGGCCGCTCGCGGGCTTCGTGCGCGGCAACGGGAGCCGCAGGCCGATTCACCTGTTCTTCGGCATGCGCCATCCCGACAGCGACTTCTTCTACGGCGAGGAGCTGGCGACCTGGCAGGACGAAGGGCGACTGAGCCGCCTGGTCACAGCCGTCTCGCGTGGGGCGCGTCCTCACTACGTGCAGGACGCGCTGCGCGGCGAGGCCGCCGAGGTCGCAGAGCTCATCCTCAAAGGGGCGCGCGTGATGGTCTGCGGCGGACGGGACATGGCCGCGGGCGCGGCCGATGCGCTGGCCGAGATACTCGCGCCGGCCGGGCTGACGCCGGCAGTCCTGAAGGCGGAGGGGCGGTATGTCGAAGATGTCTACTGAGCTGGTTAGGGTCGCCCTGAACGGCCCCACGATGGGCACGCGATGGTCGGCGCTGTTCTTCGCTGGTCCCGACGTCGACAAGGAGGCAGTCCGGGGCGCGCTGCAGGCGGCCGTGGAAGACGTGGACGCGCAGATGTCGACCTGGAAGCCCGACAGCGACCTGATGCGGCTCAACGCAGCCCCGGTGGGCCAAAGGGTGCCGGTGCCCGCGCGATTGCTCGAGGTGCTGCGCCTCGGCCTCGAGATCGGCCGCGCATCGGACGGGGCCTTCGACATCGGCATGGGTGATGCGGTGACCGCCTGGGGCTTCGGTCCGAGCGACGCGGCACCCGAGGGTATTCGCACGGCGATGGCCGTCCAGCGTCGCCCTGCACATGAGGTTCTGGAGTTCGACGGCGACCACCTTCGCAAGACAGCGCCCATCGCGCTGGATCTGAACGGCATCGCCAAGGGCTATGGCGTGGACCGGCTGGCCGAGACGCTGCGCGACCAGGGGATTGTAGCCGCCCTTGTCGGGATCGACGGCGAGATGCGTGCAATCGGTCTCAGGCCGGATGGCGAAGCGTGGACGATCGCGGTGGAAGCGCCTGACCCGGGGCGCCGGACGCCGCATGCAATCCTCGCGCTGCAGGATGCCGCCGTGGCGACCTCGGGCGACTACCGCCACTGGGTCGAGGTGCAAGGACGACGCCTCTCGCACACCATGGATCCGAGACGCGGCGCGCCGCTGATCGCGTCGCCTGCCTCCGTCACGGTCGTGGCCCGCACCTGTGCCGAGGCCGATGCCTGGGCGACGGCCCTTATGGTGCTCGGGCCCGAGAGAGGCGCGGCACTTGCAGGAAAACGCGGGCTCGACGCCCTGTTTCTCCTGCGCGATGATGAAGGGAACGCAAGGGGCGTGGGAGTCGGGCGACTTTTTTCCGAAGAACCAGCGGCAATCGCCCCAGCCGGGGGAATTTGAGCCGCATGGAACAGACCCGTACCGATCGCTTCAAGACCGCACTCCTGCTGCTGGCCGCGGCCGGCTTGACTGGCGGACTTGCGTTCTACTTCGCGGGCCAACCCGATTTCGCGAACCTCGTCTGGATCGCCGGGGTCGTTCCGGCGCTCGCAGGCCTCTTGGTCGAGATCGTCCGGAGCATCGGGCGCGGCGAAGTGGGCCTCGATATCGTCGCCGCGCTCTCCATGTCGGCGGCGCTCGTCTTCGGCGAGACGCTCGCAGCGGCGGTCGTCGCGGTGATGTATTCAGGCGGCACCTTCCTCGAAGCTTTCGCAGAGGGCCGCGCCCGTCGCTCAATGCAGGACCTCCTGTCCCGCGTGCCCCGGACCGCGACCCGGCACCGCAACGGTGCGCTGGAGGAGGTGCCGCTCGACGAACTCGCCCCCGGTGATCGCCTGCTGATCCGGCAGGGCGACGTGGTGCCGGTAGACGGCACGGTGGCCTCCGACACGGCCTTCCTCGACACCTCGGCGCTGACCGGCGAGTCCCTGCCAGTCCGGCTGGCGCGCGGGGCCGACGCCATGAGCGGCTCGACCAATGCGGGCGAGGCCTTCGACCTGACGGCGACGCGCGAAGCCAAGGACAGCACCTATGCCGGGATCGTCCGTCTGGTCGAGGAAGCGCAGGCGTCCAAAGCGCCGATGTCCCGGCTGGCGGACCGCTGGTCGCTGGGCTTTCTGGCCGTCACCGTCAGCATCGCCTTTGCGGCCTGGTGGTTCACCGGCGATCCGATCCGGGCGGTGGCCGTGCTGGTCGTGGCCACGCCCTGTCCGCTGATCCTTGCCGTGCCGGTCGCACTGGTCGCGGGTCTTTCGCGCGCGGCGCATTTCGGGGTGCTAATCAAGGGCGCGGGGCCGCTCGAGACGATGGCGCGCATCCGCACCCTGATCCTCGACAAGACCGGCACGCTGACCGACGGCCGCCCGCAGATCGTCTCGATCGACAGTCACGACGGCATGGGCGAGGACGACATCCTGCGCCTTGCCGCAGCGCTCGATCAGGCCTCCAAGCACCCTGTCGCGCAGGCCATCGTCGCCGCCGCCAAGGCGCGCGGCTTTACGCTGCCCGTGCCGGCCGAGGTCGCCGAGTTTCCCGGCGAAGGGGTCGTGGGCGATGTCGAGGGCCGCAGCGTCATCGTCGGGGGCGACGGTTTCGTGGCTTCCCGGGTCGGGCGACCGGGGGGTGATCACCCCGCCAAGGGCGCCGGATCGGTCTTGGTCGCAGTTGCGGTCGATGGCCGAATGGCCGGGCATCTGGTGATGTCAGATCCTCTGCGCGAAGGCGCGGGCGCCATGCTGGAAGGTCTCCGCCGCGAAGGCATCTCGCGCATTCTGCTCGCCACCGGCGACCGCGCGGACGTGGCCGAGCGCGTGACCGAGGGACTTGGTCTCGACGGTCTGCGCGCTGGACTGTCGCCGGACCAGAAGGTTCTGCTGGTGCTGACCGAGCGAAAGCACGGTCCCGTCATGATGGTGGGCGACGGCGTCAACGACGCGCCCGCGCTGGCGGCGGCCGACGTGGGCGTGGCGATGGGGGCACGGGGCGCCGCGGCCTCCGCCGAGGCCGCCGACGTGGTGCTGCTCGTCGACCGACTCGACCGGCTGGGGCCCGGCATCGAGATCGCGCGGGCCTCGCGACGGATCGCGGTCGAAAGCGTCGTCGCCGGGATCGGTCTGTCGGTCCTGGGCATGATAGCCGCCGCCTTCGGTTATCTCACCCCGGTGCAGGGGGCGCTCCTGCAGGAAGTGATCGACGTCGCCGTTATCCTAAACGCCCTGCGCGCGCTGCGCATCGCGCCCCATGAACCCACCATTCCGAAACCAAAGGCTGTCTCCTCCGGGCAGGCCGACCTCGCGCAAGGAGCCACGCCATGAGCCGCCTCTCGCATTCCGAAATCCACATGGTGCATCGCATCGGCTGGTTGCGGGCCGCCGTGCTCGGGGCCAACGACGGTCTTGTTTCGACCGCGAGCCTCGTCGTCGGCGTCGCCGCAGCCGGGTCCGGAAAGCCGGAGGTCCTGATCGCGGGGCTGGCCGGGCTTGTGGCTGGCGCGATGTCCATGGCGGCGGGCGAATACGTCTCGGTCAGTTCCCAGACTGATGCGGAACAAGCCGATCTTGCCCGCGAGACCCGCGAGCTGGCGGAAACGCCTGAGGCGGAACTCGAGGAGCTCACCCGGATCTACGTAGACCGGGGGCTCGATCGCGACCTGGCGGAGAAGGTGGCCCACCAGCTGACCGAACGCGACGCGCTCGGATCGCATGCCCGCGACGAACTCGGCATCTCCGAGACCGTGACGGCCCGCCCGATCCAGGCGGCGCTGGTCTCGGCCCTGACCTTTGCCGTGGGCGCGGTGCTTCCGTTGATCGTCACGCTGCTGGTGCCGGAAATGCGGATCGGGGTTCTGGTGGCGGCATCGACACTAATCGGGCTGGCGGTGCTCGGTGGAATGGGCGCGTCAGCCGGCGGAGCAGGCGTCGCGCGTGGGGCCGCAAGAGTGACGTTCTGGGGCGCGCTCGCCATGGGAGCGACCGCGGCGGTGGGGGCGTTGTTCGGGGTCACGGTCGGGTAGCCTTGGGTTCCCGCTCTGGGGGCGACTTCGTCCGGGACAATCTCAGTGTTCGTAGCGACGCGGCGGACGTGGCGGTGCAGTTGCGGAAACGTGGCTCTGGCCGCGGTCAATCCGTTTGGCTGCCAGTCGCGATTGCAAGCGGATGACGGTTCGAACCATTTCTTGCATGAATGATAACAGTGACTTAGCGGCCAGAGAACGTTGGATTCCGGTCCCATCCCCTCCGCCATAGGTTTTTCCGCTTGAAATCAAGATGTTGAGCGCCGGCCGGATCGATTGCCGGATAAGGCGCTCATGCTCTTGAGCGCCTGGTTCGCATGCGCGCTGCGCTGCAAAACGCCTGATCGCTGAAACAACGAATCCACCGCTGCGGCAGAATTACTACAGGCAGGTGCAAATTATGGTTAACGCTTGCCGGGTCAGTTGGTGCGGGCAACCTGAAGCGAGCGCCGCGGCCGCAGATAGGCTTCGTCCGTGAAGACGAAGGGGCTCGTGAAATATTCCCCCAGCAGCGAGGTATAGGTGAACTTCACCTCCGCATAGATCACGCTGTCGCCGCCCGTGGTCAGCCCGGCGGGAAGCCCGACGGTTGAGTTCTTGCTGCGCGCGGCCATGTTGTAGCCGTCGCTCCACGCCACCTTGGTGTTGTTGTTGCTGTCGGCCACAACGCTGGTGACGCGCATCTTGAGCTTGGAAGCATCGAAGGGCGCCATCACGGCCGCGGTGGCGGCAAAGATGTCGGTCATGTCGTGATCGGTGATGACGGCGGACTGCGCGACCAGATCGCCCACGGTCTGGGTGGCGAGCGTCACCCGGCGATTGGCCGTCAGCGCATCGGTGATCTCCAGCGCGCCGAAATACATGATGATCATCAGCGGCAAGAGGAGCGCGAACTCTACCGCGGCGACACCGCGCCGGTCGCCGGCAAAGCGCCGATAGATACCGGGAATATGCGAACAGCTCCGACGGTCCTTCATGGTTTAGTTCCCTGGCGGCAGCGCGGCGCCGAACGGCTCATTACGAAAAGCGACGCTGGAAACCAGCAAACGGCCGTTTCCAGACACATTCGACAGGCCGATCGCGGTTGGGCTCATCACATCCCAGACGTAATAGGCGCGCACGAGAACGATGTCGCCCGCCGTGCCCGGCTCGAAACGATGATGTTCGATGACATTGCCGTCCGCATCTACCAGCGGGGCGAACACAACCGACGTGAAGCTGGGAAAAGTCTGCACATCCACATTGAGGTTGCTTTCGCAGTCGCTGATCAGCGTCATGCGGTCGCAGATATAGGTCACGAAGTCGGCCTCGCCCCAACCCTGCATCTGGGCCTGACCGGTACGGACCATGCGGCCCGCCTGGGCGACCACGCTATCCATATTCGCATTGGCGAAAAAGGTGAGACAGGTCTCGATAATCGCGAAGAGCAGCAGGAAGAAGGGCGCAGCCAGCAGCGCGAACTCGACAGCGGTTACGCCTTTTTCCTCCCGACGGAACCGGCGCAATCTGGCGAAGAACCCTCTTTTATTGTCGCCATGCCTGTCCATGAACCGGTCCAAACGCTTTCTGTCGGCGGACAATCCGCTCCTTGCTCCCATCCATAGCGGACCCGCTCTTACCAAATCGTAAGTGCGGCCCGCCGCATTTGAGGCGAAGTGCGGGCCTCCTCGGGATCGAGAGCCCTGCACCGGTAGCCGGCGCAGGGGGCAGGAACGACCGCATCCTCGGGGTTATGCTTAAAATTGGCTAAAGCTGTGCCGTAGAGCTTCACCAAAAATTAGGACGCGGAACCTAAAAATGAAATCTGGAGACTGGCGCGTTTGCGCGCGTCCTCGGATTGGAGTTCTTCGGCATGTCAGGCATGGGAAAGCGTTTTTCGTTCACTCACGCGGCGCGTTACCTTGTTGTCTTCAAAAAGGACAAGCGAGGCAACTTCGCGACGATTTTCGCTCTTGCACTCATCCCTATTCTTGTGGCCATGGGCGCGGCGGTGGATATCTCGCGCGCCTATGTGGTGCAGTCGCGCTTGCGTTCCGCGCTCGACGCGGCCGGTCTCGCCGTCGGGACGGCCACCGGCAAGAACTCCACGGAGGTGCAAAGTATCGCTCAAGCCTATTTCGACGCGAACTACCCTGCCCAGAAACTCGGTGTGCCGGGCACGATCAGCGTGACCGACAATGGCGACACCGTCGATCTGAGCGTGAAGGCGAAATTGCCCACCACAATCATGAACATCGTTGGCATCAATGAGATGAACGTCTCGGCAACGTCGCAAATCAAGCGTCAGGGCAAGAAGCTCGAAGTGGCGCTGGTGCTCGACAATACCGGCTCCATGGGCCAGCGCGGCAAGCTGCCGGCGATGAAGGATGCTGCCAAGCTCTTGCTGACTACGCTCAAGAACTCCAGCGCGGCGACAAGCTCCGGCGACGTCAAGATCAGCGTTGTGCCCTTCACCGTCGACGTTAATGTCGGCAAAGACATGAAGAACGAGAAGTGGATCAGGTGGTCGACCACGACGCAGGAATATGTGTGCACCGGCTATTGGTGGTGGCAGACATGCGAATGGAAAGATGTCACGACCACGGTCAACAAGAACAGTTGGAAGGGCTGTGTACAGGACCGCGACCAGGATTACGATGTCAGCAATACCACTGCGGATCCGGCTGACGACACGACGAAATATCCTGCCGAATCCAACAATTCCTATTGTCCGTCGGCCCCCATCCTGCCGCTTACGGACAATTGGGACGTGATCGAGGCAAAGATCAATGCGATGCAGGCAAGCGGCAACACCAACACGACGATCGGTCTGGCCTGGGGCTGGAACATGGTGACATTCGGCGGGCCGGAATCAACGGCTGCGGCGAAGGCGGACGATCTTGAAAAGGCAATCGTGTTCCTCACAGATGGCGAGAACACGCAAAACCGGTTCACAAGCTCGCAAAATCAGATCGATGATCGCACGGAACTGATCTGCGATGCGATACGCGACGACAAGGTCAAGCTCTATACCATCCGCGTGATTGATGGGAACGCGAACCTGCTGCGTAACTGCGCGACGGAGTCCGACATGTATTATGACGTGGACGAAGTGGACGAATTGAAGAGCGTGTTCGCGTCCATCGCCCTGCAGCTCTCCAATCTGCGTATTGCGAAGTGAAAACGCCGCCGGAGATACCCGGGTGTGAGCACTGCGAAAACGTAATCGATAAAAGCTGAATATGACAAAGCCCGGAAGCGATGCTTCCGGGCTTTTGCGTGCCGACGTTTCGTTTGTCGGGGGGCGGAGAGGTTACTCTGCGTTTCCCGGTGAAGTCTGTTGCGCCATGGCATTCGCAGCACCCGTCAGCGCACCCGCCTGTTTCATCAAGGCGTCGAAGCGGTCCACATTGTCGCCTTGCGCGGCCACGGCCTCGCAGCGCGGCGCGCAATTATAGGTGTACTGGCCGGTGCCGCGCGTAAGCGTCACGATATCGTTCTCCGGCGCGGTCACGTTGATCGCCATATCGAGGATCTGTTTGCCGTCCTTGTCGAGCGCGATGAGGTCCGTCTGCCCGTGGTTCTTGCCCAGGATATAGACGAGCGTCGAGCTTTGGACATTCACATCGGCAACCCGCGGATTGGAAAGAAACACCGTCGCTGCGGGCGACGCAAGGGTAAGCGGGCGAGAGCTGTTCACCGGCACGCTCAAATCATCCGCCTGAGCGGCGGTTGCGACGATGGCGGCAAGCCCTGCACCCGCCACGGCGGCGACCAGACAGGCGCGAAAATTTGTTGCGCGCCGTTCGCCTTTAATTGTTTGTCGGTTCATGTCTGCCCGTCCTGACACTGAATGTCCCGTATTGCCAACTCGTTGAAATCCGCACCGGTCTCTACTCGGTGCCATTCCTGTGTGCACGATAGCGACAATGAATGAACGATCTGTTGACCAATTCAGAGCTTGAGCCAGCCGGATTAACACCTGTTTAAAGACGGCGGCCTAGATTGGCATTCTGTCGATATTCGGGAATGTTGAGGTGCGGTGCATGTTTGGCGGAATCTCCCAGGGAGAACAGGCACAAGGCAGCGGCCGCTCTCTCGCCCGGATTGCCATTCTTTCCGATCTGCCGCGCAAGGAATTGGCGTTGCTTTCCACCGAGTGTGAGTGGCGCGAAATGACGCGGGAAGAAATCGTTCTCGCATCCTCTGCGGGCGACGTGCTCGAAGGGGTCGTTTTCGTTGTGGCCGGCACGGTCAGGCTGGCCCGGCCCAACGGCTTGACCGGCCAGGTCGACTATCTGGACGTTGCCGCCGGCGGGCAGTTCGGCGAGATGGCGGTTTTCGGTATTCCCGATCCGGACCTGACGGTGGTCGCCAGACAAGATGGTCTTCTCGCAATTTTGCCCCAGACGCGTTTCGAGGAGTTGCTCACCCGGGAGGAGAGCGTCTCGCGCGCGCTTCTCTTTCAATACGCGCATCGGCTGAGAAGCGGGCGTGACGCGGAGCCGAACGGCGGGCCGTCTTCCGACGGCGACCTTTCCGGCGAGCAGCGCGTTTATGGTGAGTTGATTTCGCTCGCAGAACCAAGGGCCGGTGACGAGGACAAGCCGGGCGGTCTTTTCGTCGCCCGGCTCCCCCGCCATCGCGAGTTGGCCAGCCGTTTGTCCACCACGGAAGAAGTCGTGGCCCGCGCGATTGCCGGCCTCGTCCGGGACGGTGTGGCGGTACGCGAATATCCGGGCCTTTTCATACGGGACGAGCAGATACTGCGTCATCTCTATGAAAATAAATCACACCGCTGATTTTTCATTAACCCGGAAGTAACCATACTCTTTTGTGGGCGCTTTACATTTTTCCGTGTCGGAAGGATCTCGCCTCAATGTGTATGAAGTAAATACATACGATTATTCTATTACATATTAGGTCGGCCCTAAGTGTTCATTCATTAGAACCGAATTGAAAGGGCGAGGTTAGTTTTTGGGTAACGTGTCTCGTCTAGTATTCCCTCCAGTCCGAAAGGGCGGCCTTCGCGGTAGAAGCGCAGGCTTGGTGCTGTCGATAGTCACTTAAGTTCAAGGAGGCTTGTTATGAGCCAGTTTCTGAAGTCTTTTGCAAAGAACGAGTCCGGTGCGACCGCGATCGAATATGGTCTCATCGCCGCCGGCATCGCGGTTGCGATCATCGTGGCCGTTAACACGCTTGGTTCGACGCTGAACGGCGTGTTCGAAGACGTAAACGACAAGATCGGCTAATCGCCGTAAATCGGTCCTCCCCAGGGAGGGCGCAACTCAGGCCGCCGAAACCGATACGGTTTCGGCGGCCTTTGTCGTTTAAGACCGGCGTATGTGAGTAAACCTTGAAAATGTTCAGTGATGAAACATTAAGGCCGCTTGTTTACGTCAAATTTACGGTCACGCGCCCAGTATTTCCTTGAAAGTCTGGTCAAGGCCGTCCGATCCCCGGGGGGCAGAAGATCAGTTGAGGATGGGCAATCAGGTGATCAATCTCGTGGCCATTATCGTCTTTCCGCTCGCCATGATTTTCGGCGCGCTCTGGGATCTGACGACCATGACGATCCCCAATTGGCTGACGGTTTCGTTGGCTGCCGCTTTCGTGGTGGTCGCGCCCTTTGCGGGGTTGGGAGTGGAGCAGATCGGTTGGCATCTCGCCGCCGGCGGTGTCGCGCTCGTTGCAGGCATGGCGCTATTCGGCTTCGGCTTCATCGGCGGGGGGGACGCGAAATTCGTGGCCGCCGCCGCGCTCTGGATCGGATGGTCCGACCTGCTTGGTTATCTCATTGTCGCATCCATTTTCGGCGGCGTGCTGACGCTCGCCATTCTCGGATTTCGTCGTCTGCCGCTGCCGCAGGTGCTTGTTCGTCAGGCTTGGGTGGCGCGGCTGCACGATCATCGCGAAGGCGTGCCTTACGGCGTCGCACTCGCATTGGCGGGTCTCGTGATTTTCAGGGACTCACACTGGGTCGCCTTCGCGGCCGCCACCTCATGAGTGTGGCGAATGATCCGCGTGGAAAGGAAGTGAACATATGAACGCCGCACGTATTGGAGTTCTGGTTCTGGCATTGGTCGCAGCGGGCGCTGCCGCCTTCCTGGCGCGCGGTCTTGTCTCGTCGGACGACAGCAAGCAGGCCGCGCCCAAAGTCGTCGAGGCGCCGACCTCGGAGATTCTTGTCGCATCCGACAATATCGAAACAGGCGGTCGCCTGACGGCCTCGAACATGCAGTGGCAGAAATGGCCTGACAGCGCGATGAACCCGGTTTTTATCACCAAGGAAAAACGCTCGCAGGCGCTTCAGTCTCTGGACGGTGCTATCGCGCGACTGCCGATCGTCAAGGGTGAGCCGATTGTTCCCGACCGATTGGTCTGGACGGAAGGCAAGGGTTTGATGTCCGCTCTGCTGGAGCCCGGTATGCGCGCCGTGGCAATCCGTATTTCGCCGGAAACCAGCGCTGGCGGATTCATCCTCCCCAATGACCGCGTCGATGTCGTTCTCACGGGCCGGTCTTCCGGCGGCAGCCGCAATGCCGTCACGGCTGAAACAATCATGCGCAATGTACGCATTCTCGCGATCGACCAGCGCTTCAACGAAAAGGAAGGCGGGCAGGTCGCTATCGGCAAGACGGCGACGCTCGAACTGACGCCGGCACAGGCGGAATTGATCGCCATGGCCCAGGAAGAGGGAAAGCTGATGCTCTCGCTTCGTGGCATCGGCGACAAGGAAATCGCAGGCGGCGACACGCGCGACGAAGCCGAAGGCTCCGTTGTCCGTGTTGTCCGCTTCGGTCATACCCAACCCGTTCGCGTGAAGTGACTGCCATGAGGAACGAGACCATGACGGCAAAAGCACATTCTTCAAAAGCGCGAACCCGGCGTTGGCTGCGTATGGGCCTTCTTGTGCTTTGCGCCGTGGCGCTTGGCTGGGAACCGGCCACACCGCTGTACGCGGCCGATGCCCGGCTGGTGAAGATCGACCAGGGCGGGACCGGTCAGGACTCGCGCGCCATCGTGCTGGGCCTCGACAAGGCGGCTATCGTGGAGTTGCCCGTCGCGGCCCGTGACGTGCTCGTGTCCAACCCGGAAATCGTCGATGCGGTGGTACGTACGAACAAGCGCACCTATCTGATCGGCCTCAAGGTCGGGCAGACCAACGCCTTTTTCTTCGATAAGGACGGTCGCCAGATCCTCAATCTCGAAATCCGCGTCGAACGCGACCTGGCAAGCCTGCGGGATGCATTGAGCCACTACTTCCCTGGGACGAAGATCGATGTGCAGGCCATGAACGACAACATCGTTCTGTCCGGCACGGTGCCAAGCGCTTCTGCAGCCGACAAGGCCCGCACCTTCGCGGCGCGTTTCATCGGCGCGAAACCCGAAGACAACCGTATCGTCAACATGCTGTCGATTTCGGGCAAGGAGCAGGTGATGCTGAAGGTCACGGTCGCTGAAATGCAGCGGACCGCGATCAAGCAGCTCGGGATCAACCTGGCCAATCTGGGCAGCCTCGGAAATGTCGCGTTCGGTGTGGCGACCCAAAACGCTTTGAGCTTGCAGGGGCAGTCCCTCGGCGGCCTGACAGGCGCTGCCAACTACAATGAAAAATTCCAGCTTGGTGGTACGTTGCAGGCCCTGGAGCGAACCGGCCTGCTGCACACGCTGGCCGAACCGAACCTGACGGCCATTTCCGGCGAAGCGGCAAGCTTCCTGGCGGGCGGCGAATTCCCCGTGCCGGTATCGCGCGATAACAACGGCAACATCCAGCTGCAGTACAAGCCGTTCGGTGTCGGGCTCAACTTCACGCCCGTGGTGCTGAGCGATGGTCGCATCAGCCTCAAGATTTCGACGGAAGTATCCGAGCTGACCTCGGAAAACGCCTTTGTATTGCAGGGATCGACGTCGGGCGGTGTGACCGTGCCCTCGCTCAAGGTTCGTCGTGCGGAAACCACGCTCGAGCTGCCGAGCGGCGGTTCTCTGGTCATGGCCGGCCTCCTGTCCGAGCAGACCCGTCAAAATATCGATGGCGTTCCGGGGGCGAAAGATCTCCCCGTGCTGGGCGCCCTGTTTCGCAGCCGCGACTATCAGAAAAACGAAACCGAACTCGTGGTCGTGGTTACGCCGTATCTCGTGAACCCGACCGCGCGCAAGAACATCGCCCTCCCGACCGACGGCTATTCGCCGCCGAGCGACATGGACACCATCCTGATGGGCAAGCTGAACGCGACCTATGGACTGAAAGACAGCCAGCCCGCGGGCAAGACGCTCAAGGGTCCCGTCGGCTTCGTCGTGGAATGATCAGGGAAAGGCATCGGATATGACTATGGACCGGAACATGCCGAAAACGACGGCGAAGAACGCAACGCAGTTCGGATGGCGTCCGCTGGCTGCCGCTGTCGCCATGCTGGCGCTGGCCGGCTGCGGCGGGTTCAATGGCCGTGAGGAAGCTCTCTACACGCCTGAGAACGCGCACCCCATTACCGTGTCGCAAGATACGGCAACGCTGAAGCTCGATGCGGCGATGGATCTCGGATATCTGAACGACCGTCAGAAGGCGCAGATCGCGTCCTTCGCCCGCGCCTATACCGAACGTGGCCATGGCCCGATGGTGGTATCGGTCCCCGACCGCAGCCTGAACAAGGGCGCGGCGTCCGACTTCCTCAACGATGTCAGCCGTGCACTGGCGGAAGAAGGCGTGACGGACGATCGGGTGGTCTACAAGCCCTACCAGGTCGCCGGCGACAAGAACTCCGCGCCCGTCGTCATGACGTTCAATCGGTATGTGGCGCAGGCGAGCCCCTGTGGCGACTGGTCGACGAATTATGCCTACAACCCCAAGAATCTCAATCCGCCGAATTTCGGCTGTGCGACACAGAACAATCTTGCGGCGATGGTTGCCGATCCGGCCGATCTCGTGCATCCGCGCACCATGGATCCGGCAGATGCGGATCGCCGCAGCACGGTGCTCGAGAAGTACCGCAAGGGCGAATCGACTGCGACGCAGCGCTCCGATAGCGACTCGGCCGCGGTCAGCGAGGTGAAGTGATGAGCGACGCAGCGTATAAAGACGAAATGGATGCCGAGGCCCCGCCGGTCGCGACCGAAGATCCCGCGCCCCCGCCGCGCGCGGGCGCGGACGAGACGCGTGGTGCTCAGCCGGCAAACGATCAGAATGCGAGCGAGGGCGGCCTTGCCCCCGTCATGAAGCCGGTGCCGCGTATCACCATTCACGCGTTCTGCGAATTTCCCGAGAGCGGCAGCACCATCCAGCGCGCAGGCGAAGACCGCCGCCTGGCCAAGGCGCATCTGACCGTTCATATGGGCGGTGTGGCCGCCGCGGTCGAGCAGTATCAGACCGCATCCACACCCAATCTGATCATTGTCGAGACCTCCGCGTCGGGGAACGAACTTTTCAGCCAGCTTGGCGCCCTTGCAGAAGTTTGCGACGCGGGAACGAAAGTGATCGTCGTCGGTCACCTGAACGACGTCTCGCTCTATCGCGAGATGATCCGGCAAGGGGTGAACGAGTATCTCGTGGCGCCGCTGAAGCCGCTCGCCGTGATCGAGGCCGTCTCGCGCCTCTATATCGATCCCGACGCGCCGCCGATCGGGCGGACTATCGCTTTCATGGGCGCCAAGGGCGGTGTGGGCTCGAGCACGCTTGCGCATAATATCGGCTGGTCGATCTCCACGAGCTTCAACGAAGATGTCGTGATCGCCGACCTGGATCTTCCCTTCGGGACGGCGGGCCTCGATTTCAATCAGGATCCGGCTCAGGGCATTGCCGACGCACTGACCGCGCCGGAACGTCTCGACGACGTGCTGCTCGACCGGCTGCTCGTCAAATGTACAGACAGGCTGAGCCTCTTCGCGGCACCCGCCGTTCTCGACCGCGAATATGAGGTCGATACGGAATCCTGCGAAAGCGTAATCGAAATCGTTCGCGCGGGCGTGCCGTGCGTGATTGTCGATCTTCCGCATATCTGGTCGCCCTGGACGAAGAAGGCGCTTCTGGCTGCCGACGAGGTGGTCATTACCGCCATGCCGGACCTTGCCAGCCTGCGGAATACCAAGAACCTGGTCGACCTGATCCGTCAGGCCCGTCCCAATGACACGCCGCCGCGCATCGTCCTGAACCAGGTTGGCGTTCCCAAGCGGCCCGAGATTCCGGCAAAGGATTTCGCCGAGGCGATCGGAATGGATCCTGCGTTGGTGATCCCGTTCAATCCCGGTCTTTTCGGCGCGGCCGCCAATAACGGCCAGATGCTCGAAGAGCTCGAACCGAAGGGCAAGACCTCGGACAATTTGCGTGATCTTGCGCAGATGCTTTGCGGGCGCGAAGCGAACGTCGGCAAGGCGCGAAAATCGTTCTCGCTCAAGAAACTGTTCAGCCGAAAAGCCTGAACCGGAGGTAGTGGAAAGTGTTTGGACGCCGGAACGAAGGACAAGCTGTTGCGCCCCGCAAACCTGCGGCGCCGGCCCGCCCCGAGACGCAGTCCGGCGGGCAGAAGGCCGCCGCGCCAAAGGCGCCGCCTCCCAAACCCGCGCCCGCCCAGTCCACGCCGGCTGCGCGGCCGAGCGCGACCGTGGATGATCGTTCCGAGAACTACTACCAGATCAAGACCACGATCTTTAACGCGTTGATCGATACGATCGACCTGACGCAGCTCGCCCAGCTCGATACGGAAAGCGCACGCGAGGAAATCCGCGACATCGTGAACGAGATTCTTTCGATCAAGAATGTCGTGATGTCGATTTCCGAGCAGGAAGCGCTGCTCCAGGATATTTGCAACGACGTGCTCGGGTATGGTCCGCTCGAACCGCTGCTGGCCCGCGATGATATTGCCGACATCATGGTGAATGGCTGCGAACGCACTTTCATCGAAGTGAACGGCAAGACCGAAGTGACAGGTGTTCGCTTCCGCGACAACAGCCAGCTCATGAACATCTGTCAGCGTATCGTGAGCCAGGTCGGCCGTCGCGTCGATGAATCAAGCCCGATATGCGACGCGCGCCTGCCGGACGGCTCTCGCGTCAACGTGATCGTTCCGCCGCTGGCCATCGACGGCCCCGCGCTTACCATTCGTAAGTTCCGCCGCGACAAGCTCAAGATGCAGGACCTGGTGGAGTACGCTTCCATCTCCCCTGAAGGCGCGGAAGTTCTCGGTATTATCGGCAAGGTTCGCTGTAACGTCCTGATTTCTGGCGGTACGGGTTCGGGTAAGACGACGCTTCTGAACTGTCTCACGGCCTTCATCGAGCATGACGAGCGCGTGATTACCTGCGAAGACGCCGCCGAACTTCAGCTTCAGCAGCCGCATGTGGTGCGTCTCGAAACCCGCCCGCCCAATCTGGAAGGGCAGGGGCAGGTGACGATGACCGAGCTTGTCCGTAACTGCCTGCGTATGCGCCCCGAACGCATCATCGTGGGTGAGGTGCGTGGACCGGAAGCCTTCGACCTTTTGCAGGCCATGAACACCGGTCATGACGGTTCCATGGGGACGCTCCATGCGAACAGTCCGCGAGAGGCCCTGTCTCGTCTGGAAAGTATGATCACCATGGGCGGCTACAACCTGCCTTCCAAAACCATTCGCGAAATGATCGTGGGATCGATCGATGTGATCATCCAGGCCGCGCGTCTGCGAGACGGTTCGCGCCGTATCACGCATATCACCGAGGTGCTCGGCACAGAAGGCGATGTGGTGATCACCCAGGATCTTTTCGTCTACGACATGGACGGTGAAGACGAGCACGGCCGCATCCTCGGCAAGCACAAATCGACGGGTATCGCCCGCCCCGCATTCTGGGACAGGGCGCGTTACTACAATCAGCACCAGAATCTTGCCGCGGCCCTCGACCGCGCACAGGACTGAACGGAAACGGCAGCCGGATGGATCAGGCCACGTTCATCATCATTGCGATCTCGTTCCTCGTTGCTGTGGGCATCGGAGGTGTCGGTTTCGTTTTCGTCGGCGGACAGAACTCCGCGCAAAAACGGGTTGCGCGTGTGGCGGGGCCCGGCCGTGCAAAGAATGCACGGGTTGAAAGCGAGGCCGATAGCAGCGAAAAGCGTCGCAAGCAGATGCAGGAGACGCTGAAAGGACTGGAAGAGCAGCAGAAAGAGCACAAAAAGAAGCTTTCTCTTGCGATGCGGTTGGAACGGGCCGGCCTCAAGATCGATACGCGCTCGTTCCATATGTTGAGCGCCATTGTCGGCCTGATAATGGCGGGTCTTCTGCTTCTGACGGGCTTTTCGAGCCTTGTCGGCCTGTTGGGCGGATTTGCGGTCGCATTTGGCGTGCCGCGCTGGATTCTGAAATTTCTTATCAACCGGCGTCAGAAGGCATTTGCCGAGGAGTTTGCCAACTCCATCGATGTCATCGTGCGCGGTGTGAAGGCGGGTCTGCCGATCAATGACTGTCTGAAGATCATCGCCAACGAAGCGCCCGATCCCGTGGGACAGGAATTTCGCGATCTCGTAGAGGGGCAGCGCGTCGGTGTTTCCATGGAACAGGGCCTCATGCGCATGTACGAGCGCATGCCGCTGGCCGAAGTGAACTTCTTCATGATCGTTCTGAACATCCAGCAGAAGACCGGCGGTAACCTGTCCGAGGCGCTGGGAAATCTTTCCCGTGTTCTGCGCGATCGCAAAAAGATGCGCGGCAAGATCAAGGCGATGTCGCAGGAGGCGAAAGCTTCTGCCGCCATCATCGGTTCGCTGCCGCCCGGGGTCATGGGGCTTATCACCCTGACCTCGCCGGGATACATGGATCTCCTCTTCTCCACCACGCTGGGTAATATCCTCATTATAGGCGGCGCCTGCTGGATGCTGTGCGGCGTGCTGGTGATGCGGAAGATGATCGACTTCAAGTTCTAGGACGCATCATGCTGCAGACCTTCGAAGCCCTGTTAACCGTCGAGAACGTGGTCATGCTACTGACCGCGATGGCCGCCTTTGCGACCATCGTGACGCTGGCCTCGCCTCTTCTCGATCAGGACAAGCTCGGTACGCGCATGAAGGCGGTGGCAAGTGAACGAGAAGCAATGCGCGCGCGTGCACGCGAACAGCTCGCCAATGAACGAACCAGGCTGCGCAGCACCCCAAAGGGGCTGATCAAGCAGGTCGTCGACCAGTTCGGCCAAAGCGGCAACCTGCTGGAAAATCAGGCCCTCAAGGACAAGTTGCGGCGCGCTGGCTTTCGCGGAACGGCACCGCTCTATACCTTTGCTTTCTTCCGTTTTGTGATGCCGCTCATCCTTTTTCTCGTCACGCTCTTCTATCTGGGCGTTGTCGATAATTTCGGCCTGAACCCGGTGTCACGTCTGGCGGCTGCCGCTGCGGCGGCCTTTATCGGCTTCTACCTGCCCAACCTTTTCGTGGAAAACGTCATTGCGCGTCGGCAGGACTCGATCCGCAAGGCCTTTCCCGATGCGCTCGACCTTTTGCTGATCTGCGTGGAATCCGGCATGTCGATCGAAGCGGCCTTCCAGAAGGTCGCGAGCGAAATCGGCTTGCAATCGGTGGAACTCGCCGAGGAACTGACACTGACGACGGCCGAGCTTTCCTATCTGCAGGATCGCCGTCAGGCCTATGAGAACTTGGCATTGCGTACCGGGTTGCCGGGCGTGAAGGCTGTGGTGACGAGCCTGGTGCAGGCTGAACGCTATGGCACGCCGCTGGGGACGGCGCTTCGCGTGATGGCGCAGGAAAATCGCGACATGCGTATGTCCGAAGCCGAAAAGAAGGCCGCCGGCCTGCCGCCCAAGCTGACCGTGCCGATGATCCTGTTCTTTCTTCCGGTGCTCTTCGTTGTCATTCTGGGCCCGGCCATCATTCAGGTCATGGATATCAAATAGGCCTGCCTCCTCTCATGAGGGGAGGGATAAAAGCGGCAAACGAAAAAGGGCGCTTCGGATTGACCGAAGCGCCCATATTTGTTGGTCCCGAAGGACGGCTTCCTCAGGAAGAGGGAGAACCGGCGCTGGCTTGAGGGGCACCGCCATTGCCATCCAGCGTCTTCATCTTTTCCCAGAGGGCCGGCTGGCTCAGCATGGATTTCAGATAGGAGATGTTGTTCTCCGCAATATTGGGCGGCAGGTCTGCGCGGGCGAGGCGGCGCGCTTCCTCGAAATGGCCCTGGAGCCCCAGAACCACGGCAAGGTTCTGCCGGGCGGAAGCACCCGCATTGGGATTGGCCACTGCCTTGCGCAGGACGTCCTCCGCCTTGTCCAGATCGCCTTCCAGCGCGTAGGAAAGTCCCATATTGGTGAGCACGGACGGTTCGCCCGGCGCCAACGCCAGGGCCTTTTCATATTCGCCGCGCGCTTCGCCATAGCGGCCCATCTGATCGTAGGCGACGCCGATGGCGGAGGGCAGCCTCCAGTCCTTGGGAGATTGTCCGAATGCCGCCTTCAGCATGGAGACGCCCTGATCGACGCGGCCGCTGGCGACCAGCACCTTGCCATATTCGCCGAGCACGGCCGGATTGTTCTTGTGGAGGAGCTGGATGCGCTGCATCACCGTCGCGGCCTGATCGTAGGATCCGATATGGCGCAGCGCGCTCGAATACTGGACGGCGATCTCCGCATTGTCCTTATGGCGGTCATGCAGGAAACTCCAGCAGGTTGCCGCCGTCACGTAATCATTGGTTTTCAGCGCCTTGAGCGCGGCTTCGCGCAGCTCGCCGTCGCTTTGTCTGGTTTGGGCCGGGGCTTGGCTCTCGGCGCCTGCTTTGGTCGTCGTCGCATTCGGCGTGGCGGTGCCGCTTCCCGTCGAGGCGCAGCCGCCAAGGGCGAGGACCGAGCAGACGGTCGCCATCGCCAGATAAGGCACACGGCGTCCCGGCCGGCGCGCCGAACGGTAGTGTTTCCGGCCTGCCGGAATACTATGGAAATCTTGGATAAGCGGCTTGGTCATCGCTTCATATCCCGCAATGATGGTGGCAAGCCAAAAGGCGCGGCAGCGCCCGCCCGGCTCTGCAACCCTGATAGTCGGCTACACCCGTCAAGAAAGGATTAATTATAAGAATTGAGGCGAACGCCTCATTTGGGGAGGAGGCCGCCGACTAGAATGAGGGCTGCGCGGCCGAAAGAGGCATAGGGAATGCGGGACGTATTGGAGGAAATCTGGCGCGGCTTGAGCGAACGCCGCCTGGTCGGTCCGGTGTTGGCCGTAATCGGCCTGCTGGCGCTCGTCGTGCTCGGTGTGGCCTCTTGGTGGCGCGCGCCCGACAGCTTCGAGGATGGGCCGGGTATCGTCACCTTCTTCCAGATCGGCACAGGCAGCGTGGACAGCCCCTATTTTGCCGTGGGCGAGCGGCTCGCCGGGGCGATCAGCCGTCCGCCGGGCACGCCGCCTTGCGATAGCACCGGCCCTTGCGGTGTGAAGGGGCTGGTCGCGGTGGTGAAATCCTCAGCCGGCGCCGCCGCCAATATCCGCGCGGTCGAAGCGGGTCAGTTCGAATCCGCGCTTGTCCCCGCCATCATGCTCGACCTCGCCTATCGCGGGAAACAGCCTTTCAAGGGCGAAAACCCCTATACCGGCCTGCGCGCCGTCGCTTCCGTCTATCGGGAGAACGTCTTTGTCGTGGCAAGCCGGGGCGCCCATATTTCTCGCTTTGAAGATCTGCGGAAAATGCGCATAGCCGTCGGGCCCAAAGGCTCTCCCTTGCGGGAGACGGCATTGCGGGTGTTGGCGGCATTCGGCATCGGGCCGGGCAATGCGGTCCTGAGCGACGAGTTGCCCGAGCGCGCCGCCGACCTCGCCTTGTTCGGCCAGCTCGACGCCTTTTTCATGATCGGCGAACCCCGCGCGCCGCTTCTGCGCAGCCTGACAGACCGCGGCGCCGTGGACATCGTACCGATCGATGGACCTCAACTGGAGGTGCTGCGCAAGACGGCTCCCTTCCTCGTGCCGGTGACATTGCCGGCGGGAACCTTCCGTCTGACCCCGGCCATCGAGACGCTGTCCACACCGCTGGTTTTCATCTGCGACGTCGATACTTCTCCCGCCCTTGTGGAAGAGGTCACAAGCGCTCTCTTTTATCCGGGCAATCACATGCTGCTCTCGCCGCCTGGACTGGACGGCCTGCTGCCCGGCGAAGGGGAGGAGGAAATGAAGATGGCGGTGGAGGGATTGCCTATACCGCTGCATCGCGGTGCGGCGGCCTTCTTCTACAAGAAGGGCATCATATCGGAACCGCCCTCGACGCAGGTGCCGCTCGAACGCCCGTGACAAGCCTCGGATAATGCCCGCCTCAGAGGAGGCCGCGCTCTTTCATCTCGTCTTGCGCTTCGGCCGTCCATTCCTGCATGGCGGGCAGGCGCAACACGGCATCCATGTAAGCGCGCGCCGCACCGTCTTCGTCGCCAAGATCGGCCGGGTCGACGCCATAGGTAACGAAGCGAGTCACCACGGGTGCATACATGGCATCGGCCACCCCGAAGCGGCCGAACAGAAAACCCTCGTCGCCGTCGGAGAGCTGGCCGAACCGCAGGCGCGCCTCGCGCCAGATCGCGACGATGCGGCGAGCATCGCCGAGCGCGTCTTCCGTATGGCCCCGGCCCGGATAGCGGTTGAGAATATCCATCGGCATCTCGCGGCGGAGCCCGGTGAAGCCGGCATGCATCTCCGCCGCTGCCGCGCGCGCCATGGCCCGGGCTCCCGCATCCTCCGGCCACAGCTTCTTCATCGGGAAAAGGTCAGCAATGGTTTCGAGAATGGCGAGAGATTCCGGAATGACGAGCCCGTTCCATTTCAGCGCGGGTACCGTTCCCGCAGGGGAATGGGGCAGAATTTGTGCCTTGGTATCGGGCTGACGGAGCCGGATGGAGCGCTCGTAAAAGGGCAGGCCCGCCTGCCGCATGGCAAGCCAGGGGCGCAGGCTCCAGCTCGACCAGTTCTTGTCGCCGATCACCAGTTCGAAATCGAAGGCCGTCATCTCTTTCACCGGTCTATGGTCCTGTTTGCGGGCGGGAAAGGGCCTATATAGTCTTTTGGACGGCAAAACGCATGCAATAGCTGTGGTCTGTCTTGCTCCGTTTCTCCTCCTATCCAAGAGGCCCCTCGTGCTCGATTTCTTTTTGGCTGACAAAGACAAGGCGGCGACACCGATATGGCTTGTGCGCGCGGAGGATCTGGAAGGCTGGCGCAGCACCCATGCGGGAGCAGGCGCTGCATGGGTGGAGACGAGCGGCTTCAAGGGCGAGGCGGGCAAGGTGCTTCTCCTGCCCGATGCCTCCGGCGCCGTGTCGGGTGTGTTGCTGGGCACGGGCGACGGATCGGACCCCTTGATCACCGGCGCCTTGGCATCTGCCCTTCCGCCGGGCGAGTACAGGCTTGCGGGCGGTTTCGACGGCGATCCGATACTTGCCGCATTGGGGTATGCGCTCGGGACCTATCGTTTCACCCGCTATAGCGGGAAGCCGCGCGACTGGCCGCGCCTCGTGCTGCCTCAGGGCGTGGACGGCGAGGAAGTGGGGAGGTTCGCCCGCGCCATGTTCCTGGCGCGCGATCTCATCAATACGCCAGCCAGCGATATGAGCCCTGCCGATCTTGCCGACGCCGCGCAAAGCGTGGCGGATACGCATGGGGCGGCGATAAGTACCATCGTCGGCGACGAGCTGCTCGCGCAGAACTATCCGATGATCCATGCGGTCGGCCGAGCCGCCGCCGTGGCGCCGCGCCTGATCGACATGCGCTGGGGGAGAGAAGACGCACCCCGCGTGACGCTGGTCGGCAAGGGCGTGTGCTTCGATACCGGCGGGCTCGATCTCAAGCCTTCCTCCGCCATGGGCCTGATGAAGAAGGATATGGGCGGTGCGGCGGCGACGCTCGCGCTGGCTCAGCTCCTCATGGAAGCCAAGATCGATATCCGCCTGCGTCTCCTGATCCCGGCGGTGGAGAACAGCGTTTCCGGTAACGCCTTCCGGCCCGGTGACGTGCTGCAAAGCCGCAAGGGGCTGACGGTCGAGATCGGCAATACGGATGCGGAAGGCCGGCTCATTCTCGCCGATGCGCTGACAGAGGCCGACAGCGAAAGCCCCGACCTGCTGATCGACATGGCGACGCTCACCGGCGCGGCCCGCGTGGCGCTGGGGCCGGAGCTGCCGCCCTTCTACACGCATGATGATGATTTTGCCCGCGATCTGGCTGCTGTCGCACAGGCGGTTGCCGATCCGATCTGGCGGATGCCGCTCTGGAAGCCTTACGACAATTGGCTCGACAGCAAGATCGCCGATGTCAGTCACATCTCCGACGGGCCTTTCGCAGGCTCGGTGACGGCGGCCCTGTTCCTGGCGCGTTTCGTCGAAAAAGCCCGGGTCCACGCGCATTTCGACATCTATGGCTGGATACCGAAACCCAAGCCTGGCAGGCCCGTGGGCGGTGAAGCGCAGGCCATCCGGGCACTCTTTCAGCTCATCCGACGGCAATATGGCTGAGCCATGTTTGCCTTGCGGCAGCGTGACGCGCCGATAGACTATCCCCGATGCCGGGCCCTAAAGCCCGGATGGGGGGAAGACGATGTTGGGCAGGATGGAGGCGCCGGAGGCGCTGGGACTGTGGCGGCGTGTATTGGTGGATGGTATCCGGAGCGAAAGACCGGATCTCACATCGCGTCAGCTTGCCACCATGCTCATCGTCTATCTCGATCCGCCGCCGCATACGGTACGGGGTCTTGCCGTGGCGCTGGGCGTGTCCAAGCCCGCCATCACGCGCGCCCTAGACACGCTGGGGAGCGAAGGAATGCTCAAGCGCGTACGTGATGAGGCGGACCGGCGGAATGTCTTTGTACAGCGTACGGCGAAGGGGTCTGTTTTCATGGATGAGTTCGGCGAGGCCATCATCGCGGCGGCGATGAATGCGAAGGGTCAAACGGAAGAATGAGCCGGTCGCGTGCGCTGGACCGGCGGCTCAATCCATACCGGGAGGATCTGGCTGCGGCCCATCTTCGCGGCGAAGTGAATGCGGATCGCTTCGAGGAAGGCCGGGACATGCAGGTCGTGGCCGGGCAGCTTTCCTTGCTGCGCGAGCCCCGGCCGGACGCGCCCATGGATACGCAACTTCTCTTCGGCGAAGTCTTCCGTGTCTATGAAGACAAGTCGGGCTGGGCCTGGGGCCAGTCGGCGCAGGACGATTATGTCGGCTATGTCGCGCGCGAGGGGCTCGCCCCCAAACCGTCAAAGCCTACGCATAGCGTGGCCGCGCTTCGCACCTTCATCTATCCCGAGCCGGATCTGAAGACGCGGCCTGCAACGCCCGTTTCCATGAACGGGCTTGTGACCGTGATCGCGGCGAAGGGCGACTACAGCCGGATCGACCGAGGCGGTTGGATCTTCACCCAGCATCTTTCGCCTGTCGGTGCACATGCGCGCGACTTCGTTTCCGTCGCGCAGGAATTTCTGGGCGTTCCCTATCTTTGGGGCGGCCGCGACAGCTTGGGGCTGGATTGTTCGGGGCTGGTGCAGATGTCGCTGGAACGCGCGGGCATCTCATCCTTGCGCGATACCGACATGCAGGAGGCGACGCTGGGCGAAGCGCTGCCCGCGCCCATCGACTTCACCACGCTGAAACGGGGCGATCTCGTTTTCTGGAAGGGTCATGTCGGCATCATGCGCGACGACCAATGGTTGATCCACGCCAATGCCCATCACATGCGCGTAGCTGAAGAGCGTCTCGACATCGCCATGTCGCGCATCGCGCGCGGCGAGCATGGCCATGTTACCAGCATCAAGAGGCTGACGTCCTTGCGGAGCTGACGGTCAGCCCTCCGCGTCCCCTTCCGGCGTGGCGACAAGGTCGAAAGCCGCCGCCATCAGCGCCTTTGTGTAATCCGTTTTCGGGTGGTCGAATATCTCGTCCGCCGTTCCCGCTTCCACTACCTTGCCGTTGCGCATGACGATGATGTCGTCGGAAAGCGCACGGACCACCTTCAGGTCGTGGCTGATGAAGAGATAGCCGAGATTCATCCGCTTCTGCAGGTCGCGCAACAGGTCGACGATCTGCGCCTGCACCGACATGTCGAGCGCGGAGGTCGGTTCGTCCAGCATCACGAAATGCGGTTCCAGCGCCATGGCGCGCGCGATCGCGATGCGCTGGCGCTGCCCGCCGGAAAACTCATGCGGGTAGCGGTCCTGCACCGCCGGGTCGATGCCGACTTCCCGCAGTGCACTGCTTACCCGTTCGCGGCGTTCGTCCGGCGTGAGGCCCAGCCCCTGCACGATGAGGCCTTCCTCCACGATCTGACTGATCGACATGCGCGGCGACAGGGAGCCATAGGGATCCTGAAAAACGATCTGCATTCGGCGGCGCAGAGGGCGCAGCTCGTTCTGCTTGAGGCCATGAATATCGCGCCCTTCGAAACGCACGGGACCTTCGCTCGACAGGAGCCGTAACAGCGCGAGGCCGAGTGTGGTCTTGCCGGAGCCGGATTCGCCCACCACCCCCAGCGTGCGGCCCCGCCTGACCGTCAGCGATATACCGTCCACCGCCTTCACATGGCCGACCGTCTTGCGCAGGAAGCCGCGCTTGATCGGGAACCAGACCTTGAGGTCGTCGGTCTCCATGATGACCGGCGCATCCTCGGCGCCTCCAAGTGCGCGGCCTTTCGGTTCGGAGGCGAGCAGGCGTTTCGTGTAGGCATGCTGCGGATTGTCGAAAACGGTTTCGGTGTCGCCGCGCTCCACGATCTCGCCCTTGGTCATGACGAAGACGCGGTCCGACATTTTCCGCACCACGCCGAGATCATGCGTGATGAGCAAGAGCGCCATGCCCATCTCGTCCTTGAGCTTCTTCAAAAGGGCGAGGATTTGCGCCTGCACCGTCACGTCGAGCGCGGTGGTCGGCTCGTCGGCGATGAGCAGATCGGGCTCATTGGCAAGCGCCATGGCGATCATCACGCGCTGGCGCTGCCCGCCTGAAAGCTGATGCGGATAGGCGCCAAGGCGTTCCGTTGCATCGGGAATGCCGACCTTGTCGAGCAATTCCAGTACGCGGGCGCGCAGCTTTTCGCCGCGCAGGCCCTTGTGGAGTTGCAGCACTTCGCCCACTTGCCGCTCGATCGTATGCAGCGGGTTGAGCGATGTCATGGGTTCCTGAAAGACGACGCCGATCTTGTTGCCGCGTATCTCGCGCATCGTCTTTTCGCTGGCGCCGACGAGATTGCGTCCTTCGAACATGATCTCGCCGCTGGGATGGCTTGCCTGCGGATAGGGCAGCAATTGCAGGATGGAAAGCGCAGACACGGATTTGCCCGAACCGGATTCGCCCACCAGCGCCACCGTTTCGCCGGACCGGACATCGAAGGAGATGCGGTCCACGGCCAGTATCTCTTCGCCTTCGGAGCGGAAGGCGACGGAGAGGTCTTTTACATCGACAAGCGGGGCGCTCATTGCATCACCTTGCGCGGGTCGAAGGCATCGCGCACCGCCTCGCCGATAAAGATCAGAAGGCTCAGCATGACGGCGATGGAGAAGAAGCCGGTCAGACCCAGCCAGGGCGCCTGGATATTCGCCTTGCCCTGCGCCAGCAACTCGCCCAGCGATGGCGAGCCCGGCGGCAGGCCGAAGCCGAGAAAGTCCAGAGAGGTGAGTGTGGTGATGGACGAATTCAGAATGAAGGGCATGAAGGTCAGCGTCGCCACCATCGCATTGGGCAGCAAATGCTTGAACATGATTTTCGCATTGGTGAGCCCCAGCGCCCGCGCCGCATTCACATATTCGAAATTCCGCCCGCGCAGGAATTCCGCTCGTACCACCCCGACAAGCGCCACCCATGAAAAGAGCAGCAATATGCCGAGCAGGATCCAGAAATTCGGCTCGATGATCGCTGCGATGATGATGAGCAGATAGAGCTGCGGCACACTGGTCCAGATTTCGATGAAGCGCTGGAACAGCAGATCCGTCCAGCCGCCGAAATAGCCCTGCACGGCGCCTGCCGCCACGCCAATGATCGACGACAGGATGGTAAGCGTCAGCCCGAACAGCACGGAAATGCGGAAGCCGTAAATGAGCCGCGCCAGCACGTCGCGCCCCTGATCGTCCGTACCAAGCCAGTTCTCTCCCGAGGGGGGCGCGGGTGCGGGCACGGGCAGGTTGAGGTTGATCGTGCGATAGTCATATTCGATAAGCGGCCAGATAATGAGCCCGTGTCCCTCCTTCTCGATGAGGTCCTTTACCACGGGGTCGCGATAATCCGCCTCTGTCTGGAAGAAACCGCCGAAATCGGTTTCAGGATAGGAAACGAAGACAGGGAAATAAGGCTCGCCCTGATAGAGCACGAAGAGCGGCTTGTCGTTGGCGATGAATTCGGCGAACAGCGTCACGACGAAGAGGATGAGGAATATCCACAAGCTCCAATAGCCGCGCTTGTTCGCCTTGAAGTTGCGCCAGCGCCGCTTGTTGACGGGGCTTATCCGGATTTCAGGCAGGGTGACGCCGGGGAGCGAGAGAGCCATGGATCAGACCTCCCTCGTTTCGAAGTCGATACGCGGATCGACCCATGTATAGGTGAGGTCCGAAATCAGCGTGATGACGAGGCTGATAAGTCCGAATATGTAGACCGTCGCAAACACCACCGGGTAGTCGCGATTGACGATGGACTCAAAGGAAAGAAGCCCCAGCCCGTCCAGCGAGAAGATCGTCTCGATAAGAAGCGAGCCGGTGAAGAAGGCGCCGATGAACGCGCCCGGAAATCCCGCGATCACGATCAGCATGGCATTGCGGAAGACGTGGCCGTAGATCACCTGCCGCTCGGAGAGGCCCTTGGCGCGCGCCGTCATGACATATTGCTTCTTGATCTCGTCCAGGAAGGAATTCTTGGTGAGAAGCGTCGTCGTCGCGAAGGCCCCGATGGTGAGTGCGGTCACCGGCAGGATGATGTGCCAGAGATAATCGAAGATTTTCGCGAAGAGGCCGAGATCGCTCCAATTGTCGGACACGAGACCGCGTAAGGGGAAGATATTGAAGAAACTCCCTCCTGCGAACAGCACGATCAGGAACACGGCGAAGAGAAAGCCGGGGATCGCATAGCCGATGATGATGACGGCGCTGGTCCATACATCGAAACGGCTGCCGTCCTGTACCGCCTTGCGGATACCCAGCGGAATGGAGACGAGATAGGTGATGAGCGTCGTCCAGAGCCCAAGCGAAATCGAAACCGGCAGCTTCTCCTTGACGAGTTCCAGCACGCTGACATCGCGGAAATAGCTCGTGCCGAACTGAAAGCGCGAATAGTCCCAGATCATCTTGCCGAAGCGTTCATACCAGGGCTTGTCGAAGCCGAACTGCTTTTCAAGCTGTTTGATGAATTCCGGATCGAGCCCCTGCGCGCCGCGATATTTGCCGCCCATCGAGGCATCGCCGCCCGACAGATTGGCCGACTGTGCGAAATCGCCGCCACCGCCACCGATGCGCGCCGTGGCAGATACTGCCGTGCCCTGAATTTCCGCGATGATGCGTTCGATCGGCCCGCCCGGTGCGAACTGAACGACGACGAAACTGATGAACATGATCCCGAGAATGGTCGGGATCATCAGCAGCAACCGGCGGAGAATATAAGCGGCCATGCGGTCTCTCTACTCGTTCGTGCCGGGAGCGTCGGCCTTGTTCCGGTCTGTCCACCAGCTGTGCAGCACGCCCCGTTTATAAGCCGGCTTCTTCGCGGGGCGATCATACAAATCCCAGAAGGCGAGGTTGTGGGATGCCTTGTACCATTGCGGAATCCAATAATGCCCGGCCCGGAGCACGCGGTCGAGGGCGCGTGCCGCGCTCACCTGTTCTTCCGGCGTGGCCGCGGCGATGATCTTCTCGATCAGCGCATCGATCGCCGGATCGGCGATCCCCGGCAGGTTGCGTCCGCCAGGAATGTCGGCGAAGGCGGAGGACCAATAGCTTCTGATTTCGATGCCCGGCGTCAGGCTCATCGAGTAGCGCTGCACGATGAGGTCGAAATCGTAATTCTTCATGCGGTCCTGATATTGCGCGGAATCGACCAGCCGGAAACGCGCATCGACGCCCAGAATGCGCAAATTCTTGATGACGCCCGCGCAGATACGTTCCCACATCGGGTCGTCCTGCAGGAATTCGACCGTCAGCGCCTCGCCATCGGCATTGACGCGCTTGCCGTTCTCGATGGTCCATCCCGCCTCGACGAAAAGCTGTGCGGCCTTGCGTAGCATCGCGCGGTCCTGACCGGATCCGTCGGAGGAGGGCGGTGAGACCGGCTCGCCGAACACGGTCGGTGGCAGCTTGTCTCTCCATGGCGTCAGCAGCGCGCGCTCGGCATCGGAAGGCAATCCTTGTGCCTTCATGGGCGAGTTTTCGAAATAGCTCTCCGTGCGTCGGTAGAGGCCGTAGAAGAGGTTCTTGTTGGCCCATTTGAAATCGAAGGCGAGCCCGAGTGCCTGCCGCACGCGCGGATCGGCAAACTTCGGCCGCCGTGTATTGATGAACCAGCCTTGCGCGCCCGACGGTGTACCGTCCGGCAGGTCGAGCCGTTTGACGCGGCCGTCCTGCACGGCGGGGAAATTATACTCCGTCGCCCAGACGCGGGAGGTAAATTCCTCGCGCAGCGTATAGGCGCCGGTCTTGAACGCCTCGAACTCCGCCGTCCTGTCCCGGAAATACTCGAAACGCAGCCTGTCGAAATTCCATTGTCCGACATTCACATTGAGGTCGCGGGCCCAATAGTCGGCCACCCGCTCATAGGTAAGGAACCGACCGGGCTTGAAATCGCCGATGCGATAGGGGCCGCTGCCCAGTGGCGGCTCGAGCGTGGTCTCGTCGAATGTGTTGGCGGTGTAATAGGCCTTCGAGAAGATCGGCAACTCGCCCGCGATGAAAAGCGGCAGGTCGCGCGTCTGTTTGCCGGTGAAGCGAACCCTCAGCACATGCGGCCCGTCCGCTGCCGCGTCTTTCATCTCGCGCAGGTTCTGCGAAATGAGCGGATGCCCCTGCTGCTTGAGCAGCATGAGCGAGAAGGCGGCGTCCTCTGCGGTCAGCGGCGTGCCGTCGTGGAAATGCGCTTCTTTCCGCAGGCGGAATGTCAGCACATTGCCGTCGGGAGAAAGCTCCGCGCTTTCCGCGACGAGCCCGTAGACGGCGCTTGGCTCGTCATAGGCGCGCACCATCAGCGTGTCGAAGACGAGATCGAGCCTTTGGGCCGCATTGCCTTTGAGGATATAGCCATTGAGCGTATCGAATGTCGTGAAAGCCGCATTATAGGCCGCCGTGGGACCGACCTGAGAAAGCGTGCCGCCCTTCGGCGCATCCGGGTTCACATAATCGAAATGAGCAAAACCGGGCGCATAATTGAGCCCGCCGAAAAACGACATGCCGTGCCGCGGTCCCGCACCCGCCACCTTGACCGGCCTGCTGCCCGCGGCCATGGCCGGCAAGGAGGGGAAGGCAAGTCCTCCAAGACCCGCGGTCGTGGCTGCGCCCGCAAGGACCAGGAAATCGCGGCGCGCCAGCGAGAGCTTGCCGTTCATTGGGCGGCGTCCCCGGCTTTCCCGTCTCCATCTCCGGTGTGCCACCAGATGTTTGGAAAGCCGATCGCATAGCCGGGCATGGTTCCGGGATGGGCGATGCGCGACCAATAGGCGACACGGAAATAGCCCGCATACCACTGCGGCACGACATAATGCCGCCACAGCAACACGCGATCGAGCGCATGGGTGGCCGCAATGAGATCCGCCCGGCTCTCCGCATAGATGATCTTGTCGATCAGCGCGTCGACCACGGGATCGCAGATGCCGATCACATTGCGGCTGCCCGGCGTCTTGGCCGCCTGGCAGCTCCAGAAATCGCGCTGCTCATTCCCCGGCGACATGGATTGTGGAAAAGTCTGGACGATGATGTCGAAATCGAAATTGTCCACGCGGTTTTCATATTGCGAGGTATCGACGGTACGAATGGTCGCGTCGATACCGAGCCTTTCCAGCGATTGCCGGTAGGGCAGGACGATGCGCTCGAACATGGGCGATGCGAGCAAAAATTCGACGCTCAGCTGTTCGCCGGTCTCCTTGTTGACACGCTTGCCGTCCTTGATGATCCAGCCCGCCGCGTTCAGCAGGTCGTTGGCCTTGCGAAGGTTGGTGCGGTTGTTCCCGCTGCCGTCGGTTTCCGGCGTCTTGTAGGGTTCGGTAAAAAGAGCTTTGGGCAGTTTGTCCCTGAAGGGTTCGAGAAGTGCCAGTTCCTCACCCTTCGGGATGCCCGAAGAGGCGAGTTCCGAATTGGCGAAATAGCTGTTCGTGCGCGTGTACTGGCCATAGAAGAGCGCCTTGTTGGCCCATTCGAAATCGAACGCATAGTCGAAGGCCTCGCGCACACGCGGATCGCTGAACTTGTCGCGGCGCAGGTTGAAAGCGAACCCCTGCATGCCCTGATTGTTGTCCGTGTTGATCTTTTCGAGTTTGACGCGCCCGTCCTTCACGGCTGGGAAGTCGTAGGCGGTCGCCCAGTTCTTCGCGCTCGTTTCGATACGGAAATCCACACGGCCCGTCTTGAAGGCTTCCAGCGCGACGGTGGGATCCTTGAAATACTCGAAGCGTACGCGGTCGAAATTGTTCTGCCCCACATTCACCGGCAGGTCTTTCGCCCAATAATTTTTCACGCGCTCATAGGTGATGCGCCGGGGCGTCTCCACCTTGGCGACCCTGTAGGGCCCGCTTCCCAGCGGCGGCTCCAGTGTCGTCTTGGTGATGTCGCGCGCCTTGCCGTCCGCGCTCTTGCCCGTCCAGTAGTGCCGCGGCAGCACCGGCAACTGGCCGACGATCTGCGGCAACTCGCGATTGCCTTTTTCGGAGAAACTGAATTTCACCTTGTCGCCCGGCAGCTTCTCCGCCTTCTCCACATTGCGGTAATAGGCATTGTAGAAAGGATTGATCTTCTTCAGCTCGTTGAAGCTCCAGATCACGTCTTCCGGGGTGATGGGCGTGCCGTCATGGAAGCGGGCTTCCTTGCGCAGCGTATAGGTGACCGACGAAAAATCGTCCGGATGCGACACCGTTTTGGCGACAAGCCCGTATTCGGCGCTCGGCTCGTCATAGCTGGGCGCCATCAGCGTGTCGTAGATGAGCGACAGGCCGGCGGCCGGATTGCCTTTGACGATGAAGGTGTTGAGGCTGTCGAAGCCGCCTGTCGTCCCCATGGCGACCTCGCCGCCCGCCGGGGCGTCGGGGTTCACATAGTCGAAATGGGTGAAGTCGGGGCCGTATTTCAGCTCGCCGAAAAGCGAGGATCCATGGCGGGGCGTGTCGTCTGCCTGAGCCTGGTGAAGCGGCGCGGTCAGAAAGGCGCCGATCGTCAGCGCGGCCAGCATGGCGGTCGCATATCGCACTTGGGTCCTCCTCCTTCTTGCGGTCATGTCATGGTCGGCGCGGCATCCCGATACCGTACCGGTCATTTCCATTCCGTATTGGGAATAAGACCATTTTTAGCCATATGAACGCCAAAACAAAACGCGCCCGGAAATTTCCGGGCGCGCTCCGCATTAAGCTTTCGTAAGAGAGGGCGGTTACTCCGCCTTCGTCTCTCCACCGGCATCCGCCGGGGCAGCGGCGTCGCCGCCTTCTTCAGCCGGGGCGGCAGCATCGCCACCCTCTTTGGCCGGGGCTTCCTGCTTCACTTCCGGAAGCGGCAGGTTGGAGCCCAGCGTGTTCAGATAGGCGATCACGTCGGCGCGCTTCTCGTCCTTCTTGATGCCGGCAAAGCCCATCGCCGTGCCCGGCGCGTAGTCCTTCGGGCTTTTCAGGAAGTGATTCAGATCCTCGAAGGTCCAATCGCCGCCGAGTTTCTTCAGCGCATCCGAGTAGCCGAACCCCGGGAAGGATGCGACCTTGCGGCCGACCACGTGATAGAGGTCCGGGCCGATCTTGGCGCCGGCGCCTTCCTGGAAGTTGTGGCAGGCGGCGCAGACCTTGGCGGCTTTCTCGCCCTTTTTCGGGTCGGCATTGGCCAACAGCACCGGAAGAGGCGTTGCCTTCTCTTCCTTCTTGGGCGCAGCGGCTCCGCCTTCCTCGGGTACGGCGACCGCGTAGGACTTCGGGTTGGCCGGTTCTGTAGAGAACAGCGTTTCGCTCAGCGTTCCGACTGCGAGGATGAGAAGCACCGAGAAAAGTACGGCACCTGCAAACTTGTTGAATTCGAATGAGTCCATCGGCTCCTGCTCCGCCAGGGTCGTGTTGCGGGAAGCGGGTTGATTAGGCTTGGCTGAATCGCGGGCTGGCCGCGCTTCCGCCCAGGCGAGGCCCCCCGCGGAATTGGCGCGGAGATTAGCCGCTTCCGCCCGTCGGTCGCAAGCCGTATATAGGGCGGAAACCGCCAAATGCCGCCGGATCGCCGATGCAGCGCCCGGCGAGCCAGCAAAACGGGCTCAAGCCAGCCGCTTCTGCGCAAATACCGCAGCGTCCAGCTGGACTTTAGGGTTGCGGCGATCCGCCGCACCGTCTGAAATGCCGCCCGTTTGGGAGAAAGACAGCATGACGGGAGCGCAATCCGCCGCCGGAAAATCGACCGCAGGAGCACATGCGGGAAATCCGCTGATCGTGATTCCGGCCCGCATGGCCTCCAGCCGCCTGCCGGGAAAGCCGCTGGCGGATATCGCCGGGGCGCCCATGATCGTCCAGGTAATGCGCCGGGCTGAAGAGGCTGATCTGGGCCGGGTGGTTGTCGCGGCGGCGGAAAAGGAAATTGCCGATGCCGTGACGGCCGCGGGCGGCGAGGCGGTGCTCACCGACCCCGACCTCCCCTCGGGCTCCGACCGCATCTGGCAGGCGGTCAACGAACTCGACCCGCAAGGCCGCCACAGCATCATCATCAATGTGCAGGGCGACCTGCCGACGCTCGACCCGGCGCTGATCCGCGTCGCATATGAAGCGTTGATCCGCCCCGGGGCGGATATTTCGACGCTGGCCGCCGTCATCACCGACCCGCATGAGCGCGAAAACCCCAATGTAGTGAAGGCCGTCGCCGCCTTCCCCGACGCAGCGAAGGGGGAGACCCCTTTCGCACGTGCTCTTTATTTCACCCGCGCCACCGCGCCCTGGGGCGAGGGGCCGCTTTACCATCACATCGGTCTTTACGGGTATCGCCGCGAGGCGCTGTCGCGTTTCGTGGGGATGCCGCCCTCGCAGCTCGAGCAGCGCGAAAAACTTGAACAGCTTCGGGCACTTGAGGCGGGGATGTCCATCGAAGTGGCGCTCGTTGACACCGTTCCGCTCGGTGTCGATACTCCCGCCGACCTCGAAAAGGCCCGCATTGCGCTCGGCTCGAGCTAGCAGAAGCCAAACGCGGCCATCATGTTCCGGAAAGCGAAAAGATGAGCGAAACCCTCGCGGCGAACACCATTGCCTTTCAGGGCGAGCCGGGAGCCAACTCCCATATTGCCTGCCGGGAAGCCTTTCCTGACATGACGGAAATGCCCTGCGCCACCTTCGAGGAGGCGATTGCCGCCGTGCAGGAGGGCAGGGCGCGTCTTGCCATGCTGCCCATTGAGAACTCGCTGGCGGGCCGCATCGGCGACATCCACCATCTGCTGCCCGAATCCGGTCTCTATATTGTCGGCGAGCACTTCCTGCGCATCCGCTTTCATCTGATGGCGGTAAAGGGCTCGAAGATCGAGGGGCTGAAGACGGTGCAGAGCCAGGCGCCCGCGCTCGGCCAGTGCCGCAAGGTGATCCGCGAGCACGGGTTGCGCATGGTTGTCGGCGCGGACACGGCAGGCTCCGCGCGCGAAGTGGCTGAAAAGGGCGACCCGGCGCATGCCGCCATCGCAACCTCGCTGGCCGCCGATATCTACGGTCTGGAAATCCTGAAAGCCGATATCGAGGATGCGGAGCACAACACGACCCGTTTCCTCGTCATGGCGAAGGAGCCCAATGACGCCGAGCCGGAGGACGAACCGGTAATCACCAGCTTCATCTTCCGCGTGCGCAACGTGCCCGCCGCGCTCTACAAGGCGCTGGGCGGCTTCGCCACCAATGGCGTCAACATGACGAAACTGGAGAGCTATCAACTCGAGGGCACCTTCAATGCCAGCCAGTTCTATGCCGACATCGAAGGCCACCCCGCCTCGCGCCATGTGCGCCTGGCGCTTGAGGAACTCGAATTCTTCACCTCGGAGCTGACGATTCTCGGCGTCTACAAGGCTCATGCCTATCGCGCCGGTGTGGCGGAGCGGCTGGCGGGGAACTAACCCCGCCAAACGCCGCGCTGCGCGTCAGGCCCTAACCTTCATTCGCAAAGGTTCTGAGGAGCTGCCCCGCAATAGCATAGGGCGGGGGGAACCACGCGGTCCCGTCTCCCTTGCCGGCGAGGATGGCCTGCACTTCCGTCCGCGTGAACCATCGCCCCGATTCAAGCTCGATGCCGTCCACTTCATACTCTTCCGATGAGGCATGGGTGATGCAGCCGATCATCAGGGAAGAGGGGAAAGGCCAGGGCTGGGTCGAATGGTAGTGAACCGTGTCGACCTTGATGCCTGCTTCCTCATCGAGCTCGCGCGCGACCGCTTCCTCGATCGATTCGCCGGGCTCGACAAAGCCCGCCAGCGCGGAATGCATGCCCTTGGGCCAGATTTTTTGGCGCCCCACGAAGCATTTGTCGCCGAAGACCGGCAGCATGATGACGACCGGGTCGGTGCGCGGGAAATGCTCCGCCTGGCAGGTCGGGCAGACGCGCTTGTAGCCCGCCTCGGAAATGGCGCTTTCCGAGCCGCAGACCGAGCAGAAGCCGTGCCGCGCATGCCAGTCGATCATGCTTTTCGCTTGGGCGAGAATCGCGAGTTCGGTCGGCGGCAGCTCGCCCGCCATGGCAAGGCCGCGCAACTCCTCGAAAGCACCAAGCCCTTTAAGCGGGCCGCTGTTTTCCGGATCCTTCACATGGCTGATATCCACCGCGAAAAGCGATTTGCCGCGCTTGTTGATGCCGAGAAAAACCGTCGTGGCTGCTTCGCCGCCAAATTCCTCGATGACGGCGGTTCTGAGCCAGCCCACATCCTTGCCCGAGCCTTCCTGCTCTTCCGGCAGGATGAACGGCTGCAGCTTCCACATGGGAACGAAAAGACTTGTCGGCTCGGCGAGCTGCTGGGCGATCCATTCCGGATCGGTACGGCGGTAGCTTGCGCGGTCGAGCGGATTATTGGCGAAAATATTGGGGTTTTCAGGCAGGCCCATGCGCGTTGATCTCTTCTGGTTTTGAGGGCGAATTCGAAGGTGCCGCAGGGTGGCACAGCCCCGCCTGAGTCTCAACAAAAGGCGGAATTCCGGGCCTTTGCCACAGGTGCATGGCTGCCCTTGCATCATGGGGTCATTCCAACGATATTGGGCCCGGGAGGTTGGCGGCGGACGGGTCCCTCGCCAACCCGGTCAGGTCCGGAAGGAAGCAGCCGTAACGAGATTGGCTCGGGTCGTCTGTCCAGCCTCCCACCTCATTCAATCTTCTGCGCGACAGCTTGGCTCCGCGCAGGCTCCGGAGGGACACGGACGTTCCATGGATGACAACGTGGATGATCTCGTCCCCGAGGAAGAGCCGCACAAGCCGGACCCTGCCACCGAGCCGGGCTTCAATCTGGGCGACGAACCGGCGCCCGATGCGCTCCAGCCTGTGAGCGACGTGCCCGGGACCGGCAGCGGCTATCAGGTGCTGGCGCGCAAATACCGCCCCACCGTTTTCGAGGATCTGATCGGCCAGGAGGCCATGGTCCGCACGCTCCGCAATGCCTTCGAGCAGGGGCGTATCGCGCATGCCTTCATGCTGACCGGCGTGCGCGGCGTGGGTAAGACGACGACGGCGCGCATCCTTGCCCGGGCGCTCAATTACGAAAAGCCGGGCGAAGGGCGCAATACCGGCGGCCCCACCATCCATATGGATGGTTTCGGCGTTCATTGCGAAGCCATTATGGAATCCCGCCATCAGGATGTGCTGGAGATGGACGCGGCCTCGCGCACCGGCATCGACGACATCCGCGAGATCATCGACAGCGTGCGCTACCTGCCGGTTTCCGCGCGCTACAAGGTCTACATCATCGACGAGGTTCATATGCTCTCGAAGGCCGCTTTCAACGGCCTTCTGAAGACGCTTGAGGAACCGCCCGCCCATGTGAAGTTCATCTTCGCCACCACCGAAATCCGCAAGGTGCCCGTGACCGTGCTGTCGCGCTGCCAGCGTTTCGACCTGCGCCGCCTGTCGGCGGACGAACTGACGGGGCTGCTCACCGGCGTCGCGCAAAAGGAGCATGTCGAACTGGAAGACGCGGCGGTGAAGATGATCGCCCGCGCCGCAGACGGGTCGGCGCGCGATTCGCTCTCCCTGCTCGACCGCGCCATCTCGCATGCGGAAGGCCGCATCGTCGAGGCGGATGTGCGCGACATGCTGGGCCTTGCCGACCGGGCGCGCATCTTCGATCTCTTCGACCTTCTCATGCAGGGCGATATCGCCGGTGCGCTGGGCGAGCTGCGCGCGCAATACGATGTCGGCGCCGACCCTGTGGTCGTGCTGTCCGACCTCGCCGATCTGACCCATTGGCTGACGCGGCTCAAGCTCGTCGACGGCGCGGGCGACGATCTTGCGATGTCGGAAACCGAACGCGAACGCGGCCGCGCCATGGCGCAGAAACTTCCGATCCGGGTTCTTTCCCGCGTCTGGCAGATGCTTTTGAAGGGCATCACCGAGGTGCAGAACGCCGCGCGTCCCATCGCTGCGGCCGAAATGGTCCTCGTCCGCATTGCCTATGTCTCGGACGGTCCGGGGCCGGAAGACCTCCTCGAACAATTGAAGAGCGGCGGCGCGGTGTCCGTGTCGCGCGGCGCGCCTGCCAGTGGCGGAAATGGGGGCGGAAACGGCGGCGGCGGTGCCCGCGCCCAATTGCGCTCGGTGCAGGGCGGCGGTCAGGCGGTCGCACAGCCGCAGGTGGAATATGTGGAAGCCGCGCCCGCCGTCACGCTCGACAGTTTCGAAGCGGTAGTTGCCTATTTCGGCAAGCAGCGCGATATCCGCCTCAAGACCTTTCTGGAATCCGGTGTGCGGCTGGTCAGCTTCGAACCCGGCCATATCGAAATCAGCCTGCTGGACGAAACGCCCGGCAGCATCGCCAATGAAGTTGCGACCAAGCTGAAAAGCTTTACCGGCCAGCGTTGGGTCGTCTCGCTGGCGCGCGCGGGCGCGACCAATGCGCCGACGCTGCGCGAGCAGGCGCAGACGCGCGAAGAGATGTTGAAAGACGAGGCCCGCAAGGACCCGCTGGTTCAGGCGGCTCTCAACACCTTTCCGGGTGCGGAGATCGTAAGTGTCCGCATGCCCGACATGGAATTGCCGCAAGGCGAAGAGATCATGCCCGCCGATCCGGACGAGGCCCTCGAAGATTTCGACGGTCTGCCCATTGGCGACGATGAAATGGAGTGACGCGTGAAAAACCTTGGCGACATGATGAAGCAGGCCCGCGAGCTGCAGGGCAAGATGGAACAGCTTCAGACCGAGCTTGAAACGCTGGAAGTGCAGGGAAGCGCCGGCGGCGGCATGGTGAATGTCACCATGACGGGCAAGGGCGAGATGACGAAAGTCGCGATCGACCCGAGCCTGATGAAGGAAGACGAGCGCGAAATTCTCGAAGACCTCATCGTGGCCGCATCCGCCGATGCGAAGGGCAAGGCCGAACGCGCCGCGCAGGAGAAGATGAAGGAGCTGACCGGCGGCCTTCAACTGCCGCCCGGCCTTGGCCTTTGACGGCTGACCGCGCATGAGCGTTGCCGGACCGGAAATCGAAAGACTGATCCAGCTTCTGGCGAAACTGCCGGGGCTTGGCCCCCGTTCCGCGCGCCGCGCCGTGCTGCACCTCATCAAGAAAAAGGATGCGCTGCTCATACCGCTTGCCGCCGCCATGGCGGACGCAGCGGAAAAGGCATGCATCTGTTCCACCTGCGGTAATGTCGATACGTGTGACCCCTGCACCATATGCGCGGATCCGAGGCGCGATGCGGCCTCGATCTGTGTGGTGGAAGAAGTCGGCGATCTTTGGGCCCTGGAGCGCGCGGGCGCACATCAGGGCGGCTACCATGTGCTGGGCGGCGTGCTGTCCGCGCTGGATGGCGTAGGGCCGGATGACCTCAATATCGGCAAGCTCGTCGAGCGCGCCCGCAATGGCGAAGTGAAGGAAATCATCCTCGCCATGAATGCGACCGTCGATGGTCAGGCTACGGCGCATTACATCATGGATCGGCTGGACGGGACTGGCATCTCGATTTCCCGTCTTGCCCACGGTGTCCCCGTGGGCGGCGAACTCGACTATCTTGACGACGGCACGCTGGCCGCCGCCATGAAGTCGAGACGCCCCTTCTGATTTCAGGCTTTCTCCGCCGCGAAATAGGCCTTTGTCATGGCAAAGATGCCCGGCGCGAGAATGAGCAGCCCGATCAGGTTCGGAATCGCCATCATCGCATTCAGCGTATCGGCCAGCAACCAGACGAAACTGAGACTGGTCGTTGCGCCAATCGGGATCGCGATCACCCAGAGAATGCGATAGGGCATGATCGCCTTCACGCCGAACAGGAATTCCACTGCCTTCTCGCCGTAATAGCTCCAGCCCAGAAGCGTCGTGAAAGCGAAGACGGAGAGGGCGACGGCCACGATCTCATTGCCGAAAGAGAAGCTGTGCGCGAAAGCGAGGCTGGTCAGCGCCGCGCCGTTCTCGCCGCTCTGCCATGCACCCGATGTAATGATGACAAGCCCCGTCATGGTGCAGACGATGATCGTGTCGATGAAGGTACCCAGCATCGCGATGAGGCCCTGTCGTACAGGATCGTTCGTCCTTGCCGCCGCATGGGCGATGGGGGCGCTACCAAGGCCGGCCTCGTTGGAAAACACGCCGCGCGCCACGCCATAGCGGATGGCCATCATCACGGTCGCGCCGGCAAACCCGCCGCCCGCGGCCGCGGGCGTGAAGGCGTGATGGAAGACAAGTGAAAGCGCACCGGGAATTTCGGCCGCGTTCATGACCAGAATGGCGAGCCCGGTGCCGAGATAGGCAACGATCATGGTAGGTACCAGGGCGCCTGCTACATCTGCGATGCGACGAATACCGCCGATCAGGACAAGCCCCACCGCAACCGCGATGACGAGCCCCGTAATCCAGGTCGGAATGTCGAAGCTGGCGCCGAGCGCGTCGGCGACGGAGTTCGCCTGCACCGTATTGCCGATGCCGAAGCCTGCCAGCGCGGTGAAAACCGCAAAGGCCGGCGCAAGGAAGGCGGCGAGTGCCGGGAAGCGCGCGCCGACACCATTCTTGATGTAGTACATCGGGCCGCCGACATGATCGCCGTTTTCATCGACTTCGCGATAGGCGATGGCGCAGACCGCCTCGGAATATTTGGTGGCCATGCCCACAAGCGCGATCAGCCACATGTAAAAGAGGGCGCCCGGCCCGCCGATGAAGATGGCGGTGGCGACGCCTGCGATATTGCCTGTGCCCACGGTGGCGGCGAGCGCCGTCATCAATGCCTGGAAGGGAGAGATGTCGCCTTCGCCTTCCGACCGTTTGGCGAGCATGCCGAAGGCTGTGGGGATCTTGCGCAACGGCATGAAGCGCAGACCGACCATCAGGAAGAGGCCTGTCAGGGACAGCGCCACCAGCATGGGCGGTCCCCACAGAAAACTGTCGATTGGCGCGATGATGTCGGTGATGAAGTCCATGCCCCGTTCCCCTCAAAAGCCGTTTGGCAGCGTGCCCGATACGCTGCCTTGAGGAAACGGTAGCAAAAGAGGGCGGTTTTGCCGCCCTCTTTTTTGACGGGGGAGCGGAGGATCAGCTCCGTTTTTCGCCGGTCACCATGGCGCGGGGCAGGTTTTCCTTATGCGCGAAACTTGCCAGCGCCACGCCGCCCAGATGCAGGATCACCAGGAACAGGGTGAGGTTTGCGAAGAACTCGTGAATTTCCTCCAGCGAATCCTCCTCATGTTCGCCGCCTTCGTGTTCTTCGCCATACTCGTCCTCATCGGCATAGGCCGGCGTGACGATCAGTCCCTCGGCGGCGAGTATCGCTTTTTCGGGGGTGAAACTTTCCTGCCGCGAGGCGCCTTCCCCTTCGCCGAAGAAATACATATACGCGCCGGTGCCGGTCGTGCCCGCAAGCGAGATGAGCAGCGCGATCACCATGGCGCCGCCCGCCGGGCTGTGGCCGATATAGCGCTTGGCGCGGAAGGTCACGAGGTCGCGCAGATAGCCGAAGACTTTTGCGGGCGAATAGGTGAAGTCGGAAAAACGCGCATGTTGCGGACCGACGAACCCCCAGACGATACGCGCCGCCACGAGACCGGCGACCGTGAAGCCTGCCGTGATGTGAAGCCATTCCGGTTCGCCCTCGGTCAGATAGGCGACCGTGAAACCGATCGCCAGAACCCAGTGGAAGACGCGGATAAAGGGATCCCAGACCTTGACGGTGGCCGGGGCGGAGGTTTCTGGCATGACGGGACTCCTGCTATGCGCCCGACAGCGGATGGCGGGCGTGTGGAAGATGCAAACTACACCTTCAACGCAGCAGAATTCCGATTCCGTCGCGCGGCGGAATATCCCGTATGCTGATGATATTGCGGATTATTCTTATTTGCTGTCGAGCAGGTCCGGCGTCGGCTTGGTCGGTGCGATGGCGGCCTCATCTTCCTCGCTCATCTCGACTTCCTGGATCCTCTCGCTCCGCTTGGCGATGCGCTCCGTCGACGTCTTGATGTCGTTGATGTCGCCTTCGGCCTGACGGAAATGATTGCCGAGCTTGTCCACCCGCTTTTCCAGAAGCGTCACATCCTGAAGCAGCAAGCCGACATATTTCTGGATGACGCCTGCCTGTTCGCGCATCCGCGCATCCTTCAGCACGGCTCGCACCGTATTGAGCGTCGCCATCAGCGTGGTGGGCGAGACGATCCAGACGCGGGCCTGATAGCTCTTCTGCACCACATCGGGGAAATTTGCGTGAAGCTCCGCATAAACGGCCTCGGAGGGCAGGAACATTAGCGCCGATTCCGCCGTCTCCCCGGGCACGATGTATTTTTCCGAAATCGCGGCGATGTGTTTTTGAAGGTCGGAGCGGAACTGCCGCGCCGCGGCCGTTTTCCCGGCCTCGTCCTGCGCGTTCCGCAGCGCGTGATAGGCGTCGAGCGGGAACTTGGCGTCGATCCCGATGGAACCGGGCGGGTTGGGCAGCTTGATCAGGCAGTCCACCCGGGAGCCATTGCCGAGCGTCGTCTGGAAGGAATAGGCCGAGGGCGGCAACGCATTCACCACGATATCGTTGAGCTGCACTTCGCCGAATGCGCCGCGCGCCTGCCGGTTCGCGAGAATGTCCTGCAAGCCCACCACCTGGCTGGAAAGCTCGGTGATATTCTTCTGCGCCTCGTCGATCACGGTCAGGCGGTTGGTGAGATTGCCGAGCGTCTCCGCGGTCTTCTTCGCACTGTCTTCCAAGCTCTGCCCCATGCGCTGGGAGACGTTCTCCAGCCGCTCGTTCAGCGTCTGGGTAATTTCCTGCCGGGTCTGGGTCTGCGATTCCGAAATGGTTGCGATGCGACCCGCCAGTTCGGATTGCTGCTGGATGAGCTGTTGCACCAGCCGTTCCGCTTCCCCCTCGCTGCTGTCCGGCCGCCGCTTCAGCGCGAGCATGACGAGGACGCCCGCGCCCAGAATGGCGGCGGCGATGACAAGCGCAATGAGGAGCGAGTCGGTCATGAGGTCCTTCCTTTCGGTTGGACTATATCCGATTCACCCGGTCGCGCCCCGCGCCGGAGCTGTGCTCGCGAGCGAAATTAAATCGTTCCAAACTCTCGCCAGCTCCCTATCATTCTTCCATATCAACGCCTTTGGGGGGCATTTCCATGGGCAAGCTTCGGCTTCTCGGCGCGCTGGGCGCTGTTATTTCCGCTCTGGCTCTCGCGGCCTGCGGACCTGTCATCGAAACGCACTACGATTTTCAGCCGCCGACGAGCGCAGCGGGGATGCAGTGCATCCAGCAATGCCAGCAGGGCAAGCAGTTCTGTGAGCGGGTGGCCAGGGATGAGGAGCGGCAATGCCGCCGGGAGCAGGATAGGAAAGCCGATCGCGACTACAAAAAGGCGATGGACGATTACATCGTGGCGCTGAAGCTGCGGGCGGCGGATCCCACCAAATATGCAGAACCGAAAGAGCCGAAGCGCAAGCAGCCTTATTACTACATGTGCCGGGCCGATACCTCGCAATGCCAGCCGAATTTCAATCAGTGCTACTCGGCCTGTGGCGGAAAGGTGACGTCCCGTCAGGTTTGCGTGTCCAACTGCGACCCGTGACTGGCCAATTTATCGATATACGGCTGATTTTCGGGGAAAACCGGGCGAAAAGGCCCGGCTTGACCCCGCGCGCCGGGCGGCTTACCTAAACGTCATGGCCATACGAGAAATCATAACCGCGCCCGATCCGCGCCTGAAGCAGGTCTCCAAACCTGTGGAGAAGGTCGATGACGAGCTGCGCGCCCTGATGGATGACATGCTGGAGACCATGTATGACGCGCCCGGCATCGGCCTGGCCGCCATCCAGATCGGGGTGCCGAAGCGCGTCATCGTGATGGATCTTGCCAAGGACGGTGAGGAGCCGGAGCCGCGCTATTTCGTGAACCCGGAAATCCTGAGCACATCGGAAGACATGTCTGTCTATGAAGAAGGCTGCCTCTCGGTGCCGGATTTCTACGAGGATGTGGAACGCCCGGCCAAATGCCGTATTCGTTATCTCGATTACCAGGGCGAAATCCGCGAGCATGATTGCGACGAGATGCTGGCCACCTGTCTTCAGCACGAGATGGACCATCTGGAAGGCATTCTCTTCATCGACCATCTGTCGCGCACCAAGCGCGAGATGATGCTGAAAAAGCTCGCCAAGCAGAAAAAGCTCAAGGAACCAGCGTGAGTCCCATGCGCATCGCCTTCATGGGCACCCCCGATTTTGCGGTGCCGGTGCTGGCGGAACTTCTGGCCGCGGGCCATGAGGTGGTGGCCGTCTACAGCCAGCCGCCCCGCAAGGCCGGGCGGGGCATGGCCGAGACGCCTTCTCCCGTTCACAAATTTGCCGAGGATGCAGGCATCCCGGTCCGCACCCCCACCTCGCTGAAATTGGAGGAGGAGCAGGCCGCCTTCGCCGCGCTCGACCTCGATCTTGCGGTGGTGGTGGCATATGGCATGCTGTTGCCGAAGCCTGTTCTCGATGCGCCGCAGCTCGGATGTCTCAATCTTCACGCCTCGCTGTTGCCGCGTTGGCGGGGCGCCGCGCCCATCCAGCGCGCGATCATGGCGGGCGATGCGGAAACCGGCGTCATGGTGATGCAGATGGAAGAGGGGCTCGATACCGGCCCCATCCTGCTCGCCGAGCGCGTGGCCATCGGCCCGGACGACAATGCCGGTACGCTGCATGACCGTCTGTCGCAAATCGGTGCCTCGCTCATGGGGCGGGCATTGGCCGCCCTGAGCCTCGGCCAGTTGACCCCGACGCCGCAGCCGGAAGAGGGCGTCACCTATGCGAAGAAGATCGAAAAGGCGGAAGCTAGGATCGACTGGTCGCGTCCGGCGCAGGGTCTCGATTGTCATATCCGCGGCCTGACGCCTTTTCCCGGCGCATTTTTCGAGATGGAACGCGACGGCAAACAGGTCCGCGTGAAAGTGTTGAAAGCGCAGCCGGTGGACGGAAAGGGAGCCCCTGGCGAGGTGCTGTCTCTCGAGGGCGGCATTACGATTGCCTGCGGCGAGAGCGCACTGCGCCTCGACACGCTGCAGCGCGCCGGCAAGGGCGCCATGCAGGCGGACGATTTCCTGCGCGGTTTCAAGCTGGCAAAGGGCGAGAGGCTCGGCTGATGCCCCGCTACAAGCTCACCATCGAATATAACGGCTCGCCCTTTGTCGGCTGGCAGGCCCAGACGAACGGCATGTCGGTGCAGCAGACGCTGGAAGACGGCATCAAGGGGTTCTGCGGTCAGGAGGTGCGCGTGGCGGGCGCGGGGCGCACCGATGCGGGCGTTCATGCGCTGGGCCAGGTTGCCCATATCGATCTCGAAGATGAGGTCCGGCCCGACACGCTGCGCGATGCGGTCAATGCGCATATGCGCGGCCATCCGGTTGCCATCGTCGAGGCCGAGCAGGTGCCGGACAGTTTCGAGGCGCGCTTCGGCGCGATCAAGCGGCATTATCTCTACCGCATCATCAATCGCCGCGCGCCGCTGACGCTGGATGCGAAACAGGCCTGGCTCGTCCATCGCCCGCTCGATGCCGAAGCCATGCATGACGCCGCGCAGGCGCTGATCGGCAAACACGACTTCACCACCTTCCGTTCCATGCAGTGCCAGGCGAAATCGCCAGTCAAGACCATGGACCGCATTACCGTGTCGCGCTACGCGGAGGAAATCGAGATCACCTGCGAGGCGCGTTCTTTCCTGCACAATCAGGTGCGCTCGATTGTCGGTACATTGAAACTGGTCGGTGAGGGAAAGTGGGCGCGGCGCGACGTGGAAAAGGCGTTGAGCGCGAAAGACCGCGCCGCCTGCGGACCGGTCTCCCCGCCCGACGGGCTTTATCTCGTGCGCGTGGACTATCCGGACTGAACGCCAGGCCGGGCCCCGGCTTCGGTCCCCGGGAAGGCTGCGCTATGCGGCGCTTGCCGTCACGCCGGGCATGAGGAGCCAGCCGACCACCTGGCTGACGGTGATGTTCAATACGAAATCGAACAGGATGAGCGCAAGGGCGATCGGCGGCTCCGCACCGAAAACCGTGCGCGCAATCTGCCAGCGATACCAGCCGAGCAGCGTCCATGCCGGCATCGTCAGCATCGTTGCCACCGCCCCGGAAATCGCGCCGAGGGAAAAGAGGGCGAAGGGAATGGCCATCGCCAGCGCCGTGAAGAGCGTTCCCCAATTATAGGTGACGATATAAGCGCCGAACGAGTTGACCAGTCCAAGCCGCTGCGAGGTCGGGATCATGGCGAAAAGATAGAGCGCCCAATGCAGCAGAGCCCCGACGATATAGGCGCCGGTAAAGGTAGTGAGTTCCGCATTGGTCTTGACGCCGAACTCCGCGGCCATGCGCCACAATGCCGTCGCGGTAAGGAAATAGACCGGAATGGCGAGAAGCATGGCGAAGAAGGAATTCACCACGCCATAGCCGTCGATGCGGAAACAATCCCTCGCGCTGTCTTCGCGGAGCGTGAGACGCCACGCGCCGACCAACGCATTCCTGATTTCTTCCGCGCCGGGCATCGGAAAACCTCTCAGTCCGGCTGGACGGCAAAATAGCCGCGCAGAATGGCTTCATAGACATCTGCGAGCCGGGAGATGTCATCTACCAGTGCGTTCTCGTCCGCCTTGTGCATGGTCGCGTTGGGTAGGCCGAACTCCACGACCGGCGCATAGGCGCGGATGAAACGCGCATCCGACGTGCCGCCACTCGTTGAAAGCTCTGGTGTTTCGCCTGTCGCCTTCGCCACCGCGTCTGCAACGAGGGAAGAGAAATCCCCCGGCTCCGTGAGGAAGGCCTCGCCGGAAATCTTCGTCTCGAATTCGTAGGTTCCACCCGTTTCTGCCGTCACCGCGTCAAACACGCCGCGCATCCACTCATCGAGCGAGGCGCCGGTATGCTCGTCATTGAAGCGGATATTGATCTGTGCCCGCGCGCTGCCGGGGATAAGATTCGTGGTCGGATTGCCGACATCGACCGAAGTGATTTCAAGGTTCGACGGCTGGAAGTGGTCGTTGCCCTCATCCAGAACGCGCGCATCGAGGCGGCGCAGCATTTCCAGCAGGCGCGGCACCGGATTGTCGGCGAGATGCGGATAGGCGACATGGCCCTGTACGCCGCGTACGGTAAGCCAGCCATTGATGCTGCCGCGGCGGCCGATCTTGATCATGTCGCCAAGCGCCTTCACGCATGTCGGCTCGCCGACCACGCAATGGGAAAGCGTTTCGCCCCGCGCATCGAGCGCCTTCAGCATCTTCACCGTGCCGTTGACACTCGGCCCTTCCTCGTCGCCCGTGATAAGCAGGCTCACCGAGCCTTTGATGTCTTCGGGTGACAGGCGCGAGACGGCGGCGATGAAGCAGGCAATGGCGCCCTTCATATCGGCGGTACCCCGGCCGAAGAGACGGCCGGCCTTGATTTCGGCTGCAAAGGGATCGACCGACCAGGCAGACGCCTCGCCTACCGGCACGACATCGGTATGGCCGGCAAAGCAGAAATTGGGCCCGTCCGAGCCCAGCCTTGCGTAGAGGTTGTCCACGTCCGGCGTGCCCGTTTCGGAAAACGGCATGCGTTCGCAGGAAAAACCGAGCGGCGCCAGATAGCGCTCCAGCACGCCTAGCGCGCCCTTGTCCTCAGGCGTGACGCTGGGACAGCGGATCAGCTCGGCGGCGATTTCGACCGGATCGTAGGGGGCGGCTGGCTTTGTCATAGCCAAATGCTCTACCCGCTGCGTGAGGTCCGGTCAAATGGGCCCCTCAGGTACGCAGGAGCTCGTTGATGGAGGTCTTGGAGCGGGTCTGGGCATCCACCGTCTTCACGATGACGGCGCAATAGAGGCTCGGGCTCGGCGAACCGTCAGGGTTCGGTTTGCCCGGCAGCGATCCCGGTACGACGACCGCGTAGGGCGGCACCTTGCCGATATGAACCTCGCCCGTGGCGCGGTCGATGATCTTGGTCGAAGCGCCCAGATAGACGCCCATGGAGAGGACCGCGCCCTCGCCCACGATCACGCCCTCGGCGACCTCGGAGCGGGCACCGATGAAGCAATTATCCTCGATCACGACCGGATTGGCCTGCAGCGGCTCCAGCACGCCGCCAATGCCCGCACCGCCGGACAGATGCACATTCTTGCCGATCTGGGCGCAGGACCCCACGGTCGCCCAGGTGTCGACCATCGTGCCTTCATCGACATAGGCGCCGAGATTCACGAAAGAGGGCATCAGCACCACATTGGGGGCGATATAGGCGGAGCGGCGTACCACGCAGTTCGGCACGGCGCGAAAGCCAGCCGAGCGAAATTCGGTCTCGCCCCAGCCGTCGAACTTGGAGGGAACCTTGTCCCACCAATTGGTGTCCTTGCCGGGGCCGCCGGGAATGGTGGACATGTCGTTGAGGCGGAAAGACAGCAGAACCGCCATTTTCAGCCATTGATGGACGACCCATTCGCCCTGGAACTTCTCCGCGACACGGGCCTCGCCCTTGTCCAGCGCACGAAGCGCTTCGTCCACCGCCTCGCGCACTTCACCTTTGGTGGCCGAATTCACCTGATCGCGTTCTTCAAAGGCGCGTTCGATGACGGGCTTCAGATCGGCAAGGCTGGCGCTCATGTGGCGTGCTCCCAAAAGGCTTTAAGGAAAGGGCTGGCGCAAGATAGCGGCGGGCCCTTTCCTGTCAACCGAGGGAGAGAGGTGCGGTCAGGCCGCGACGGTATCCGCCAGCGAAATGGTGGGAACGGCCTCGACGGGGCTCGTATCGTCATGCCGCACGGGGCGCGGCTCGCCGAAGAGATAGCCCTGGCCGTATTCGGCGTTCAGGTCGAGGACATTCACCACTTCGCGCTCCGCCTCGATCTTGTCGGCGATGAGCTGGATGCCGTTGCGCTGCAAAAGCTCCTTCAGGTCGCCGGCATGGATATCCCCGCTCGCATTATTGTCGAGCAGCGTCTGGCCGGAGACCTTCACGAAGCGGAAATTCCGGTCGTAGAGCTGGGCCGGATCGAATTTCAGGCTGGTCACCTGGTCCATCGAGAAGCGGAAGCCGAGCTCGGCCAATGCGTCGAGGCTTTCCTGTTCCAGCGGCCCGAGCCCGTTGACCGTGCTCTGGCTGAATTCGAAGATGATGTGATGCGCCAGATCGCCGTTGTGCCGCATATAATCGATGAACTGCGGGAAGAAATCGGAATCGAGCAGCGAGAAGGCGGAGATGTTGCAGAAGATGCCGGCCTTCGAATTGCGCTGCATCAGCTTGCGGACCACCTGCACGCAGCGGAACAGCAGGATGTTATCGACCGTCGGCATCATGCCGGCGGGCTCCGCCACCCTCATGTAATCGCGCGGCATGATGAGCGCGCCTTCATCGGTGCGCAGGCGGGACAGCGCCTCGTAGAACACCGCCTTGCGCTGCGGCAAGGTCACAATGGGTTGCAGATAGAGATCGACGCGGTTCGTCTCCAGCGAATGCCGGATCGTATCGAGAAGTTCGGTATCGCTCATTTCTTCGACGGGCATGACCGGTACCGGCGGCGGCATGTCGCCTTCCGGGGCCTGGCGCGGCGCTTCATTTTCAGCGGGCAGGGCGGCGTCGCCCGGCATGGCGAGACCGCGTGTTTCGGCGAGCCTTTTCACCAGGGATTCGACGACGCGGATTTCCGAGAAGATGCGTTCCATCCGCTCCTGCGTCTCGCGCTCGAAGCGTTCTTCCAGCTCCACGATGCGGTCGCCGGCCCTGTCGAGATCCTGCGCAAGCTGGGCGGCGTGCTCGGACAGCCCGTCCAGTTCCCTGCGTACTTTCTTGCGCTCGATACCGCGCGCGATGGCGCTATGCGCTTCCGCGCCGAGAAGGCAGGCAATGATGCCGCCCAGCGTCGCGAGTTTCGGATCGAACCCGCCAATGGTCATCAGCCCGTAGCCGACCCCGATGGACGGCACGATATAAAGACCGGTGGCGACACCGTTGAGGATGGTGGTCTTGATAGACGGCATGAGTGCCCACCCCTTTAACCCAGTTGCCCAATGCGGCCGGTTCCCAACTCGATTGCCCAATCGAATGGCCGCAGGAATTCACTCTCCCTTCACCTTAAGGAGCGAGGACTTGCCAATCCGTTAACCAAAAGCGGCGGATCTAGCCGGGCATAGGAGGCGGCACCCGGCCCATGCTAGGCTTTTCCCAGCAAACGCGAAGGAGGCCGTCATGACCGCATATCAGTTCGAATTCCGTACCATTCGCGGCGAGGCCCTGCCGCTTTCGAGCTTCGAGGGGCAGCCCGTTCTTGTCGTGAACACGGCAAGCCAGTGCGGGCTCACGCCGCAATATCGCGAGCTGCAGGGCTTGTGGGAGCGCTACAAGGGCAAGGGCCTTGTGGTGCTTGGCGTCCCCTCCAACGATTTCGGCGCGCAGGAGCCGGGCACGGAAACGGAGATCGTGGAGTTCTGCGAGGTGAACTATTCCGTCGACTTTCCGATGACCGAAAAGCAGGTGGTGATCGGCGGCGAAGCGCACCCCTTCTACCAATGGGTGATAGAGATCGCGGGCGAGGACGCCGCGCCGAAATGGAACTTCCACAAATATCTGATCGGGCCGGAAGGCGAGCTCGTGAATGTCTTTCCCAGCAAGATGAGCCCGCTCGACGCAGCGATCGTGGATGAAATCGAAAAGCTCGTCGGCGCATGAGCTACGCCACCGTCGCGCGCGAGCTGGCGCGCTACAACAGATGGCAGAATGAAAGCCTTTCAGGCACCTTGTCCGGCATCGAGGAAAAGGAATTGCAGAGGGACCGCGGCATGTTCTTCGGCAGCATGCTGGCGACGCTCGATCACATCCTTTTGGTCGACCGCCGCCTGATGGCGATCATCCGCAACGAAGAGACGCCGGTCTTCGATCCGAAACAGCGCATCGCGAAAAATCTGGTGACCTGGCGCGACTTGCGGACGAAGGAAGATGACCGGATCATCGACATAGCCGACAAGGCTGAAGAGGACTGGTTCGACGAGATGGTCGGTTTTACCGTCAAGCGTATCGGCGTGAGCCTCAACAAGCCCCGATCCGTCTTCTGGTCGCAGCTCTTCAATCACCAGACCCACCACCGCTCGCAGGTGACGAGCGAGTTGCGGCATATGGGCGTCGATTACGGCATAACGGATATTCCGTTCAATCCCGATAGCCTGTTTCCCCGGACATGAAAAAGGCCCGGCATCGCTGCCGGGCCTTTCGCATTTCATGTTGCGCCGATCAATTGTTGGTCAGCGGCGAGAGGCGGATTTCCACGCGGCGGTTCTGCGCGCGGCCTTCCGCCGTGGCGTTGGAGGCGATGGGATTGGATTCGCCCATGCCCGTCACATAGAAGCGGCGGCTGTCGAGCCCCTGACTGACCAGATATTGCGCGACGCTGTTGGCGCGGCGCTCGGAAAGCGCCTGGTTGTACTGGGCGGAGCCTGTGGAGTCGGTGAAGCCCGCCACGTCGATCAGCGTCTTGTTGTATTCCTTCAGCACGATCGCGACCGAGTTCAGCACTTCATAGAAGTTGGAGCTGATATCGGAGGAATTGGTGGCGAAGGTCACATTGCCCGGCATGTTCAGGATGATGTCGTTGCCGACGCGCGTCACGCTGACGCCCGAATTGCGCAGCTTGCGCGTGAGCTCGGCTTCCTGACGGTCCATGTAGTTGCCGATGGCGCCGCCCGCCAGCGCGCCGACGCCTGCGCCCAGCAGGATGGCGTTCCGGTTGGCACCGCCGCGGCCGATAAGCGCGCCGCCGATGGCGCCTGCGAGGCCGCCCAGAAGCGCGCCCTTCGTGGCGCTGCTGGTCTGCTGTTCGCCGGTATAGGGGTCTTGCGTGGTGCAGGCCGCCAGCCCCAGTGACGAGCACACCATCACGATTGCGAATTTCTTCAGTATCATCATCAAGCTCCGGTTTGGGGAGGCCGGACACGCTCGCATGGTCCGGCTCCCGAAATATTTCCTGTGCTGTGACAACAGGCTACCCCGAAAGGCGCAACCCCGAATCCCTTGTCACGCACCTCTGTTCATTCGCGTCCCCCGGCGAGCCGTAAGCGGCGGCGCCGTCCGTCGGCCAATTCCTGCGCATCGCCATCGCGACCCTGTGGAATTGCCCGGCGCTAGTGTACAAAACCATGTCGGTTTAAGCGACAACCCATATTGACGTTTGCTCATGGCAGAATGTCGACAATCGGGGTAGCCACCGGCAGGGTAGGTCACCGGGCCGTTTATGCCCGGACAAGGAGCGGCCGGATGCAAGGGCCGCCAGCTAAAGAGGGAGCGAATTCATGTCTCTATTCGATCTGACGGGCAAGGTTGCCGTCGTCACCGGTTCGACCCGGGGTATCGGCGAGGCCATCGTCCATCGCATGGCCGAGCAGGGCGCCAAGGTGGTGGTGTCGAGCCGAAAGGCGGATGCCTGCGAAAAGGTCGCCGCTGACATCAACGCCAAGCATGACGGTGCGGCCATCGCCGTGCCTTGCAACATTTCCGAAAAAGCCGACCTTCAGCGTCTGGTGGACACGGCGAACGAGACCTTCGGAAAAATCGACATTCTGGTCTGCAACGCCGCGGTGAATCCTTATTTTGGCCCGTCGAAGGACATTCCGGATGAAGCCTTCGACAAGATCATGGACGTGAATGTGCGCAGCAATCACTGGCTCTGCCACATGGTCCTGCCCCAGATGGTGGAGCGCAAGGACGGGGCGGTCATCATCGTCTCCTCCATCGGCGGCCTGAAAGGCTCCCCCATTCTCGGCGCTTATTGCCTGTCCAAGGCGGCGGACTTCCAGCTTGCGCGCAATCTCGCGGTGGAATTCGGCGAACACAATATCCGCGCCAACTGCATCGCGCCGGGCCTCATCAAGACCGATTTCGCCCGCGCGCTGTGGGAAGACCCGGACATTCTGAAACGCTCCACGGCCGGTGCGCCGCTGAAGCGGATCGGCCTGCCGGACGAGATCGCCGGCGCGGCGGTTTTCCTGGCAAGCCCCGCCGGTGCCTTCATGACGGGCCAGTCGGTCGTCGTGGATGGCGGCGCCACTATCGCCTGAGGAAAAAAGATGACAGGTCGCCCGCTCTATATCCGCCCCTTCACCGCAGGCGACCGCGCGGCATGGGACGAGATGTGGGCGGGCTATCTGACCTTCTACGAAACATCGCTGGAGCCCGCCGTCTCCGACGATACATGGGAGCGCTTTCTCGAGCCCGCGCCGGGTCATATGGGGCTGATGGCGCTGGACGAGGAGATCGGCCCGGTCGGTTTTGCCCATGCCATCATCCATCCCGGCACATGGAGCCCGAGGCCCGTCTGCTATCTCGAAGATCTTTTCGTGAAGCCCGATGTCAGGGGACATGGCGTCGGACGCGCGCTGATCGAGTGGCTTGCCGAGCGCGGCCGCGGGGAAGGCTGGCTGCGCATTTACTGGCAAACCGCGCAAGACAACGTCCGCGCCCAGGCGCTCTACGACAAGCTCGCCGAACGCACCGACTGGCTGCGCTACGAGCTGGACCTCTAGGTCCGGATCGGCCCGCTAGTGACCGGGCGGCGTTTTTCGGTCATTCTCCTTCTCAAATCGCATTGGAGGAGGACGGACATGAAAAGCGTAGTCGTGACGGGCGTATCGACCGGGATCGGCCGGGGCGCCACCAGGGTGCTCGCCGAAAACGGCATCCATGTTTTCGGCACCGTCCGTAAACAGGAAGATGCCGACGCCCTGAAAAAGGAATTCGGCGACCGGGTCACGCCGCTCATCCTCGATGTGACGGACGAGGCGGCGCTGAGGCAGGCCGCCGCGGAAGTGCGCGAGAAGCTCGGCGGTGAAAAGCTTTTCGGCCTCGTCAACAATGCGGGCATCGCAGTGTCCGGCCCGCTTGTGGAAATCAATCCCGACGATGTGCGCACGCAGCTCGAAGTGAATGTGATGGGGCCGCTGCTGACCACGCAGGCCTTTGCGCCGCTGCTCGGCACCGATCCGGACCTCAAGGGCGAGCCGGGCCGCATCGTCAATATCAGCTCGGTGGGCGGCAGGCGGGCCTTTCCGTTCCTCGGTCCCTATTCGGCCTCGAAATTCGCGGTGGAAGGCATGTCGGAAGCGCTGCGGCGCGAACTCATGCTTTTCGGCATCGATGTCATCGTCGTCGCGCCGGGCGCGGTCAGGACCAATATCTGGGACAAGGCGGAAGAGATCGACGTCACGCCCTATTCGAACAGCCCCTATCTCGACATCCTCCAGAACTTCCAGACCAATTTCGTGGCGCAGGGGCGGCAGGGCCTCAAACCGGAATATCTGGGCGAGGTGATCCTGAACGCGCTGTCGGCTCAAAGTCCCAAGACGCGCTATGAGGTCTCGCCCGACCCCTTCATCCAGCAAATGATGACGCGCTACCTGCCGCCACGCATGCTGGACAAGATGATTGCAAAAATGCTCGGCCTCAAGCAGATGAAATAAAAGGGTTTTTCAGAGTGCGTTTCGTCTGACGAAATACAAAAAGGCGGCGCGTGACATCTGAACGGCCCTGACGGAACCTCCCCCCGCATCAGACACACAATTGCAGGGATGGAGACCGATGGCCGACCTTCTGGAAACTTCGGCGCGCTTTATCGACAACGATATCTATGAGGGCGCGGGGCTTATCAACCGTCCCACCACCGAGCTGTCCGAGGTCGGCGACGGCATCGCACTCATCGAGGCGTTTTCCCATGTGGTGACGTTCCGCACCGGCGACGGCCTCGTGCTTTTCGATACGAGCCTCGAAGCCTTTGCCGATGGCGTGAAGAAATCGCTGCGCCGCTGGACCGACGAACCGGTCTCCAACATCTGTTACACCCATGGCCATGCCGACCATGTGGGTGGCACGGGCTGCTTTCTCTGCGAAGCGCAGGAGAACAGGGCGAAGAAGCCGCAGGTGATCGGGCATGAAAATGTGGTCCCGCGCTTCCGCCGCTACGAGCTGACCAACGACTACAATTTCACGATCAATGCGCGCCAGTTTGCCCCCGCCGAAGAGCTGCGCATGGGGCAGGGCACCGGCCCGTCGCATCACCGCTTCGGTCCCGACCCTTGGGTGAACCCCGACCTCACCTTCCGCGACCGCATGTCGTTCAAGGCAGGCGATACGAGTTTCGAGCTGCATCACGCCATTGGCGAAACGGACGATCATCTCTGGGCCTGGGTGCCCGAGCACAAGGCGGTCTGCACCGGCGACTTCGTGACCTGGGTCTTTCCCAATGCGGGCAATCCGCAAAAGGTGCAGCGCTATCCGCTGGAATGGGCCAACGCGCTGCGCGCCATGATGGCTTACGAGCCGGAATTGCTGCTGCCTGCCCACGGCCTTCCCATTGCGGGCAAGGCGCGCATCGCCGGTGTGCTCGACACGATCGCGAGTGCGCTGGAGCTGCTGGTGAAGCAGTCGCTGGAGATGATGAATGCGGGTGCCCGGCTCGACGAGATCATCCATTCGGTGAAGCTGCCCGCCAGCTATTTCGACAAGCCTTACCTCAAGCCCGTCTATGACGAGCCGGAATTCATCATTCACAATATCTGGCGGCTTTACGGCGGCTGGTATGACGGCAATCCCTCGCGCCTGAAGCCCGCGCCGGACGCGGCGGTGGCTGCCGAAGTTGCAGCGCTGGCCGGCGGCAATGCAGCGCTTATCGCGCGGGCCCGGGAGCTGGCCGAAAAGGGCGAGATGCGGCTTGCCTGCCATCTGGCGGAAATGGCCGCGCTGGCCGACCCCGACAACCGGGAGGCCCATGCCGCCCGTGCGGAGGTTTACGGCAAGCGCCGCAAGGAAGAGGTCTCGCTCATGTCCAAGGGCATTTTCGGTTTCGCCGAGCGCCAGTCGAAGCAGAAGGCCGGCATCAACGAATAGCCGACAGACCAAATAAAAACCCCTCGCAGGGGGGAGCTGCGAGGGGTTTGATATCGGGACCGGCCTGAGGGGGAGGGGAGGGCCGGTCCCGTTACTATCAGAGGGAACAATCCATAGGTGGGTTGCACATCGCGCCCTCGCAAGGGGCCGGAAGAGGCAAAGGGTCTGCCAAAGTGTCGCACCCCTTTTGGCCCTGTTTTCCGGCCTTTTCCGTCGGTTTAGCCCGCCCGGTCGAGCACGTTCCGGAACTTTTCGAAAATCTCCGCGACATGGGATTCCTCCGCGATCAGCGGCGGCGACATGGCCAGCGTGTCGCCCGAGACGCGCAGCATGATGTTTTCGTTATGGAACGCATCGCGCATGACGTCGAAGCCGCGCTTGCCCGGTAGCCCGTCCACCGGCGCAAGGTCGAAGCCGACGGCAAGGCCGATGGTGCGGATGTCGAGCACCAGCGGGTGATCCTTCAGCGCCATGGCCGCTTCCGCGAATTTCGGCTCCAGCGCGCGGGCGCGTTCGAAAAGGCCTTCGTCCCGATAGAGGTCGAGCGTGGCAAGACCCGCCGCCGACGCCATGGGATGGCCCGAATAGGTGTAGCCGTGGAAAAGGTCGATGGCGTGGTCGGGGCCGGTCTGGAAGGCTTCGTAGATGTGGTTGCGCACGATACAGCCGCCCATCGGCACGGTGCCGGAGGTGACGCCCTTGGCAAAGGTGAGGATGTCCGGCGTGACGCCGAAGCGTTCGGCCGCCGTGGCGTGGCCGAGGCGTCCGAAGCCCGTAATCACCTCGTCGAAAATCATCAGAATGCCGTGCTGGTCGCAGATCTCGCGCACCCGTTCCAGATAGCCCTTGGGCGGCGGCAGCACGCCGGTCGAACCCGCCATCGGCTCCACGATCACCGCGGCGATGGTGGAGGCGTCATGCAGCTCCACCAGGCGCTGGAGGTCGTCGGCCAGATGCGCACCCCATTCCGGCTGGCCGATGGTGAAGGCCTGCTCGTCGCGGTTATAGGTGTGGCGGAGGTGATCGGTACCGGACAGAAGCGGCCCGTAGAATTTGCGGTTGGCGACCATGCCGCCGACCGAAATGCCGCCGAAGCCGACACCGTGATAGCCGCGCTCGCGGCCGATAAGGCGGGTACGGCTGCCCTCGCCGTTCATCCGATGATAGGCGATGGCGATCTTGAGCGCCGTGTCGGCGGCCTCGGAACCGGAATTGGCGAAGAACACATGATCTAGGTCGTTCGGCGCAAGCTGCGCGATGCGGCTGGCAAGCTCGAAAGCCTTCGGGTGGCCGAACTGGAAGGACGGCGCGAAATCGAGTTCCGCCGCCTGGGCCTGGATCGCGGAGACGATGGGCTCGCGGCAATGGCCGGCATTACAGCACCAAAGCCCCGCCGTCGCATCGAGCACCTGCTCGCCGTCGGTCTTGTAATAATGCATGTCCTTCGCGCGGGAGATCAGGCGCGGCTCGCGCTTGAACTGCCGGTTGGGCGTGAAGGGAAGCCAGAAGCTTTCAAGATCGTTCGGCGCGGGGGCATCTGCGCTCATAATGCGGTCTCCTTGAGGCAATCGCGGTACAAAATCTGTCATGGGAAACTAACCGATTGAAATATTCCCGCCACCCGAAAGCAAGGCGGTTCAGCGGTATTTTCATGCGTGACTTGCCCGTCGCGTCTAGTATCTTAAACGCATGGCAGGTGATTTCAGACGCGCCCATGGCGCAAGCGATAAACCGGCGCCCTCAAGCGGGGAAACCGCGGAGGCGGGCGACGACGTGCCCGATATCGGTTCGCGGCTGAAAGAGCTGCGCAAGATGCACGGGCTCTCGCAGCGCGAACTCGCCAAGCGCGCCGGCGTCACCAATGGCACCATCTCGCTCATCGAGCAGAACCGCATCAGCCCCTCCATCGGGTCGCTGAAGAAGGTGCTGGGCGGCTTTCCGATCTCGATCGCTGATTTCCTGACCCTCGACCTGAAACCGCGCCGCAAGGTCTTCTATGAGGCGAAGGAACTGCGCGAAATCTCCAAAGGCGATGTGAGCTTTCGCCTCGTCGGCCGCGACACGCGGGGCCGCTCCATCCAGATGATGCATGAGCGCTATGTACCCGGCGCCGATACGGGCGAGGAGATGCTCTCCCATGCGGGTGAGGAATGCGGCATCGTGATTTCCGGCGTGATGGAACTGACCGTCGGCGGCGAAGTGCGCAAGCTGGTGGCGGGCGATGCCTTCTATTTCGACAGTCGTCTGCCGCATCGCTTCCGCAATCCGGGCACTATCGACTGCGTCGTCGTCTCGGCCTGCACGCCCCCGAGCTTTTAAGACGATCCGTACCGGGATAGACGTCATTGCGCCCTGCTTATGGTAAGGCCGGGCCGATTCGCTTGCCCGGGATCAAAAATCACCCCGTTTTTATCCTGTCGCTCCCGAAAGGGTTTTGAGGGAGACGGCACCGATGCTCTCATGGCGAAGGTGCCCCCGTCCCGATGACGGGCAGGGCCCGATCACGACACATTGCCGGGCTGACGGGATTCATGACGCGCAGAGCTGTCTCGGTCTTCGCATTATCGGGTCTGTTGGCGTCCGTTTGCGCGGGCGGCGCACTCGCTGCGCCCGATAACGCGCCCGACAGCTACATCTTTGCCGACCAGAACAATCTCATCTCCCTGCATCTCGACGCGCTCGAACGTGCGGTGGCAGACAAGACTGGTGCCTCTTCCGCCGGGCTGAGCTTTGCGGCGGCAAGCGGGCCTCAACTCGATCTCTCCGCGCTGCCCGATATTCACGAAGTGCCGGGCATGAGCGCGGCAAGGCTGCGCGAGACGACGCAGTGCACCGGCTGCGACCCGCAAGCCGCCGCGCGCATGACGGGCCGTCCGGCCTCCGTCTTCGAGGACGCCTATGCCGAGGCGGCGACGAAGGGCTGGCAGGCGGGATATGCGGCGATGGCGGCGGCTGCCGATCGCGAGCCGCCCGCCGCGCAGACGGCGAATTTCGGCAGCGAGCGCGCCTATCTCGGCTTCATCCGCCGGATCGTGCGCGGCTGGCAGCAGGCGGTGATCGGCATATACGAGGCCGACGGTCGGCTTGGGGAGGATCGCGCCGTCCGCTACCGCGAGGCGGTCGGCGGGGCGATGCTGCCTCTCGCCGCGAGCGACAAGGCCCCGCTCAGCGCGCGGTTCGGCTGGGCGTCGGGCGAGGAACTTGCCATGCGCGACCGTTGGCGCCGCGACGCCCGGCAGACGGAAATGGATACGACCGGCAAGGTGATCCGCGAAGCACGACGGGCCGCGTCGAGTTCGTCGCCGATGCCCCTGCTGCGGCCGGAAAGGCCGGCGGCGCCCTCGCCGGTCGATCTGCTGCCGGTCGCGCAATTCGTCTCCGGCCTTGCCTGGCGGCACCTCGCGCCGCGCAGCCTCGCTCTGGGCAATGGCAAGGATGTGAACTTCTGGGCGCATACCGCAGGCAGCTGGAAAGTCGGGCAGGCGACGCGACGCCTTGCAACGAGCGGCGGCGTCGCCTATCCGCTCGCCGATGACTGGGAAACCGGCGCGATCCTGACATGGGAAGAAACCCATCGCACGGCGACCGCCTCGCACGCCGCGCTGAACGGACGGGCATGGCTTGTCACGCCCTACCTCGCATGGGTGCCGGAACGGCATACGCGCATTCGGGTATATGGCGGGTATGGCTGGCGAGAAGACCGGGTGGAAAACCCGGAGGGTGCGGAACGCTATGCGGGCGAAGGCTGGCTGAGCGGGGCGGGCGTCCGGGCGCGGTGGAAGCTGGATGAGGAGGGGCGTTTCGTCTTCACCCCATCGGGCAGTCTGGATGCGTCGCGGATCGGTGTTGCCGCATCCCGGGACGGTGTTAGTGAAACCCGTATCCGCAAGCGGGCCACCGGCAGGGGCCGTCTGACGGTGAAAGTGGCGCCGACGGAATATTTCGCCGCCATCGAACCCTATTCCTCGATCTCGTCGCAATGGCGGCTGGACCGGATCGTCTATGGCGCCGCTGCGGGAGGGGTTGCCGCCACGCGTCATTTCATCCATGCGGTGGAGACCGGGGTAAGGCTGAAGGCGAGGGCCCTGCCTTTCAGCACCAGCCTGCGCGCGCGCCTGTCCGATACCGATGACGAGGCGGAAGAGGTCCGGATCGGCTGGAGCTTCAACTGGCCGCTCTAAGCATCAGAACGGTTTCACCACGGCCAGAAAGATCGCGGCCGGAATGGTGGTGACCACCAGAACCGTGCTGACCCGCAGGAAGCGCCAGTGAAAGGCGATGGCGGCCTCGTAGGAGTCCATATCGCCTGCGAGCCGCATCTCGCGCTTTGGCCGGGAAAAATGCGAGATGCGATAGTCCACGATCTCCATCGGAATGAAGACGAGAAGGACGAGGGTGAGTTTCGCCGCGAGCCAGCCCGAGCTTTCCGGCGACCAGTCGCCGATCCAGAGGAGCGTGAGCCCGGTCAGGAGCACCATCGGAAAGGCTACATGCTCCAGCATCACGCCCTGGTCGAAAGCCTCGATCATCTTGTTGCGATGTGCGATGGCGTCTGCGTCGTCGGGATTGTCGAACGCCTTGCGGAAGGCTGGCAGCACATAGTTCTGATAGGCGACGGCGGTCGAAAACGCCCAGATGGCGACGAAGATCAGGTGAAGGAACTTGATTTCGCCATACCAGGGCATAAGCAGGTCTTTCATCCTGCTTTCTCTCCTCTCGGCAATGGGTCCCGGTAGCGGCGGTCAGGCGTTGGCCGGTTCCTTGGCGCTCGCACTGTGCGTCAGGATATTCGTCGGGGGCTTGGAGAATTCCGGCTTCTCCGCCGTCAGCGCGGCGAGCGCATTCTTCCGGTCTTCATCGGTGAAGTTGCCCGTCGTCAGGCAGAACTCGACGAAATTGTCGTTCGGGTCCTTGGTGTAGATCGAATAGCACCAGTTATGGTCGATCTCCAGCACGTCATGACCGGCATCGAGCCAGCGCTGCTTGCGCGCCTGCAACTCGTCCATGTCCTTCACATCGAAGGAGATGTGGTTGATATGGTCGGGCACGCCCGCGGCCTTGGAGAGATTGGTCTCGAAATTCTCCGTGCCCGGCATGTCGTGCATTTCCCAGAAGGCGATGAATTTGGAATCGTCTTCCATGCGGTAAAAGAAATGCTTGGCCCAGCCGCCCTGAGGCGAAGGGCCGACTTCAACCTTCACGAGCTGGAATCCCATCACGCCTTCATAGAAGTCGTGGATGGCTTTCATGTCGCGCGCGGCAAGCGCCAGATGATGATAACCCATCGTTCAGTCTCCTCCCTTTTGCGTGTCTGCTGTGTCCGTGTCGACCATGCTCATCACGTCGGCCGAGTTTCCCTCCGGCGCGTCGACCTCGACGATTCTCTCATCGACGTCGTCATATTCGAGCCGGAGCGCCTTGCTCATCGTGGCATGCATTTCGTAGGTGCAGGTCACATAGGTGAATTCGAGGATCTCTTCGTGGGAGAGATATTTCTTCATCTCGTCGAAGATCGCTTCGGGTACGCGCCCGCCCTGCAACACCAAGCAGTCTGTATAGGCCAGCAGTGCGCGCTCGACGGGCTCCCAGCAATTGGCGATGGGCCAGTGCGGAATGGCCTCGATCTGCTCCTCGGTGAAACCCACATCGCGGCAGGCCTTGCAGTGCTGCGAGAAGACGAATTGCGAGCCGCGGGCGAAACCGGCCCGGATCTGCCCCAGCTCGCGCAGCTTCGGGTCGAGCTTGCGGTTCGGGCTCCGGTAGAACTGAAAGCCTTCTGTCGTGTGCTTGAAGGCATCCGGCACCAGCGCAAAGACGGTCCACCAGTTGCCGGGCGTGCCTGTTGCCGTGCCCGGCTCCTTCACCGGGTCGCGGTCGCCGAAAAGCATCTTGTAAAGTTGCTGGGTGAACGGATCGGCATCCGCCTTTCCGACCTCTCTCAAACGCGGCATCAGGCTCCCCTCCCATTGCGTTGATGGAAAAACGTAAGATAAACTGACAATACGCACAAGGGAGAAATCTTGGGATGACCCGCCAGACCGGCCTCTTGATGGCCCAGCTCCTCAACCGCTTCATGTGGTTCGATGGCGCACTCCAGCGCAATCTGGACAAGCGCGGCTGGGGCGGTGTGCGCCGTCTTGAATCCATGACCATGATGTATGTGCAGGCTGGCATCCGCCGTCCCTCGGAACTGGCGCGGCTGATCGGCGTGACGCGCCAATCCATGAACACGGCGCTGCGCGAGCTGGAAGAAAAGAAGCTGGTCCGCCTGCTGCCCGACCCGCAGGACAAACGCTGCAAGATCGTGGAATTCGCCCCGGAGGGTGCTGCCATGCGGCAGGAGGCGCTTCACGTGATAGAGGAACTGGAAGCGCTGCTGGACCGGAGGCTGGGCGAAGGGGCGGCGGACAGGCTTGCCGAAATTCTCGACGCCGATTGGGGAGAGGCGCCGCTGCTGGACGCGAGCGGCGAGAGAAAAAAGAAAGAAGCGATATGAGCGAGACGAAGACGCTGGACGAATTGCTGGTGGCCCCCGGCCTGATCGTGGCGCCCGGCGCCTATGATGCGCTGTCGGCGAGGCTGGCCATGCAGGCGGGCGCGGATGCCGTCTATATGACGGGCTTCGGCGTGGCGGGCTCGACGTTGGGCCTGCCCGATATCGGTCTGATGAGCGCAAGCGAGATGGTCGCCCGCGTCGCCGCGCTGGCAGAGGCCAGCGCGCCCGTGCCGCTCTTTGCCGATGGCGATAACGGCCATGGCGGCCCGCTCAATGCGGCGCGTCTCACACGCGCCTACGAACGGGCGGGCGCGGCCTGCATCCAGATCGAGGATCAGGCCTTCCCCAAGCGCTGCGGCCATATGGAAGGCAAGGAAGTGATCGGGCGGGAGGATGCCGCCGCCAAGATCCGCGCCTGCGTGGACGCACGGTCGAGCAAGGCCTTCAAGGTCATGGCGCGGACCGATGCCCGCGCGACGCATGACCTCGACGAGGCCTTGAGGCGCGGCGAGGCCTTCCTCGAAGCGGGCGCAGATCTTCTTTTCATCGAGGCCCCGCAGACGGAAGCGGAAATGACGAAGGTTTGCGAGACCTTCAAGGGGGTGCCGCTGGTCGCCAACATGGTGGAGGACGGCAAGACGCCCTATCTTCCCGCCCGTGAGCTGGAGGCGCTGGGCTTCAAGCTGGCGATCTATCCCGTGGCGGCGCTTCTGGCCGTGACGGCAAGGCTGCAATCGGTCTATGCAACGCTTCTCAAAGGGGAGGGGCTGCCGCAAGGGACCGAGCGGGTCACCTTCCAGCGCTATAACGAGCTGATCGGCCTGCCCGAAATGCTGGCCGAGGCGGCGAAACTCGCCACCGAAGAATAAGACGAGGAGACGGTATGCCGAGCTGGGCCAATATCATGAAGCGGATCGCGGCGGGGGAAACGGAAAAAGCTCCGCCCCATGTGACGGCCCTCAATCTCTATTCGGGCGAGCTGACGGTGCTGGAGCCGGGCCGTATCCGCTTCGACTGGCCGGTAAACCCGGACTACATGAACCCGGTGGCCGTTTTCGGCGGCTATCTGGCGACGCTTGCCGACCAGACCTGCTCCTTCGCCCTGATGAGCATGCTGGAGGACGACAAAAATTTCACCACCGCCGACCTCCAGATGCATTTCTTCCGCCCCGTGACCGCCGGTACGCTCCATTGCGAGGGACATGTGGTCAACAAGTCGAAGAACCAGGCCTATGTAGAGGCTGTCTTCACCAATGACGAGGGCAAGCTCTGCCTGAAGGCGAGGGCGGTGGAGAAGATCATTCCGGCCTGACCCGCCCCTGTGTCATTGCCGGGCTCGACCCGGCAATCCAGCGCATAGATATGCGGTATGCCGCTCTGGATGCCCGGATTAAGTCCGGGCATGACAATGTGGGGTGTTGCGCCCGTTACTGGACTGTTAGGGGTTCGGCTGCTAGAAACCGGCGCATGACAAAGCTCGTTTCCATAGGGGCGGATGAGGGGTGCAAGCCCTGCATAGCGCCGCGAATTAGCCGCCCGGCGTGCCGCTGAGCGCCCCTATGACGAGGGGCCGGGGCACGGACCGGGACCCATCCTGAGCATTCGCGCGAACCCCGAACTTTCCGAGACCCCTCATGTCATCTGAAACGAAATCCGATTCCGCCAACACCGAAGAAGCCGGCCGCGACTATCGCGAGACGCTCTTCCTGCCCAAAACCGACTTCCCCATGAAGGCGGGTCTGCCCAAGCGCGAGCCGGAATGGCTCGCCCGCTGGGAGAAGATGGACCTCTACAAGCGCCTGCGGGAAGAATCCAAGGGCCGCGAGACCTTCACCCTTCACGACGGCCCGCCCTACGCCAATGGCAACATCCATATCGGCCATGCCCTCAACAAGACGCTGAAGGACATCGTCGTCCGCTCGCAGCAGATGATGGGCAAGGACGCCGCCTACGTGCCCGGCTGGGACTGCCACGGCCTTCCCATCGAATGGAAAATCGAGGAGAAGTACCGCAAGAAGGGCAAGAACAAGGACGAGGTGCCGCCGCTCGAATTCCGCCGCGAATGCCGCGAGTTCGCCCAGAAATGGGTGGATGTGCAGCGCGAGGAGTTCAAGCGCCTCGGCGTGCAGGGCGACTGGGATAATCCCTACCTCACCATGGCCTATGACGCCGAAGCGGTGATCGTGCGCGAGTTCCAGAAATTCCTGATGAATGGCTCGCTCTATCGCGGCTCCAAGCCCGTCATGTGGTCGGTCGTCGAAAAGACCGCGCTGGCCGAAGCCGAAGTCGAATATGCCGATCACGTCTCGCCGACGATCTGGGTACGCTTCCCCATCGTTTCGCCACCTGCCGAACTGGACGGCGCGGCGATCGTCATCTGGACGACGACGCCCTGGACCATCCCCGGTAACCGCGCCATCGCCTATTCCGACAAGATCGACTACGGCCTTTACCGCATCGACGCGGTGAATGAGGGATCGCTGGCGAAAACCGGCGAAAAGATCGTGCTGGCCGATGCGCTGGCACCGGACGTGTTCAAGGCTGCGGGCGTCGAGTCGTGGGAACGTGTGCATCATGTCGATGCGACCATGCTGAAGGGCATGATCTGCGCGCATCCTTTCCGCGGGCAGGGCTATGAGTTCGACGTGCCGCTTCTCGCGGGCGACCATGTGACGGAAGAGGCCGGTACCGGCTTCGTCCACACCGCGCCGGGGCATGGCCAGGACGACTACATGCTCTGGGTACAGAATTTCGGCTACAAGGGCATCCCGGAAACGGTGAATGAGGAAGGCACCTATTACGATGACGTGCCGCTCTTCGCCGGATGCTTCGTGCTGAACCGGCAGGGCAAGGACGGCAATGCCAACAAGACCGTGATGGCGGAGCTTGAAAAGGCGGGCGCGCTGCTCGCCCATGGCAAGCTCACCCATTCCTATCCGCATAGCTGGCGTTCCAAGGCGCCGCTCATCTTCCGCAACACGGCGCAATGGTTCGTCGCCATGGACACGAAGATCGAGCCTGCGGGCGGCAAGCAGTTGCGCGATGTGGCGCTGGAAGAAATCGACAAGGTGCGCTGGGTGCCCGCGCGCGGGCGCAACCGTATCCATTCCATGGTCGAGGGCCGTCCCGACTGGGTGTTGTCCCGCCAGCGTGCATGGGGCGTGCCGCTGACGCTTTTCGTGAACAAAAACGATGGCTCGCTGCTGCGCGACGAAGCGGTGAATGCCCGCATCGTGGACGCCGTGGCGAAGGAAGGCGCGGATGCCTGGTTCGAGAAACCGGCAGGCGACTTCCTCGGCAATGACTACAATGCCGACGACTGGGAAAAGGTAACCGACATTCTCGATGTCTGGTTCGATTCAGGCTCCACCCACGCCTTCGTTCTGGAAGAACGCGGCATGCCGACGCCCGCCGACCTTTATCTGGAAGGCTCCGACCAGCATCGCGGCTGGTTCCAGTCCTCGCTTCTGGAAAGCTGCGCCACGCGCGGCCGCGCGCCTTACAAGCAGGTGCTGACCCATGGCATGACGCTGACCGACAAGGGCACCAAGATGTCCAAGTCGCTCGGCAATGCCATCGAGCCGGAGAAAGTCATCAAGCAGAACGGCGCCGACATCCTGCGCCTCTGGGTGGCGGGCACGGATTATTGGGACGACCACAATATCGGCGACGCGATCATCAAGTCGAATGTCGAAGCCTACCGCAAGCTGCGCAACACCTTCCGCTACATGCTCGGCAATCTCGCAGGCTTCGAAGAGAGCGAACGCGTGGCCGTCGCCGACATGCCGGAACTTGAGCGGTCGATCCTGCATCGCCTCGCAGAACTCGACGGGCTCGTGCGTCAGGCTTACATGGATTACGACTTCAAGCGCGTGACGCATACGCTGTCGAACTTCATGAATGTGGACCTCTCCGCCTTCTATTTCGACATCCGCAAGGACACGCTCTATTGCGATGCGCCTTCGAGCCTTCGCCGTCGTGCTTGCCGCACAGTGCTGGACGAACTCTTCAACTGCCTGACGGCCTGGCTTGCGCCGATACTCTGCTTCACGGTCGAGGAAGTGTGGCTGTCGCGCTTCCCGGGCGAGGACAATTCGGTGCATCTGCGCACCTTCCCCGACGTGCCCGCGGACTGGCGCAACGAGATGCTGTCGGAGAAGTGGAAGAAGGTGCGCGAGCTTCGCCGCGTCGTCACCGGTGCGCTGGAAGTGGAGCGCCGCGAAAAGCGCATAGGGGCAAGCCTCGAAGCCGCGCCCGAGGTTTATGTCTCCCGTCCTGAACTCATCGAAGCGATGCAGGGGATCGACCTTGCCGAAATTGCCATCACCAGCCAGGCCTCCCTTGTCGAGGGCGAGGGCCCGGCGGATGCCTTCCGCCTGGAAGACGTATCCGGCGTTGCCGTGGTGCCGAAACTGGCCGAGGGCCGCAAATGTGCGCGCTCCTGGAAAATTCTCCCCGAGGTCGGCTCCGATCCGGATTATCCTGACCTGACGCCCCGCGACGCTGAGGCGGTTCGGGAATGGGATGCGAAATCCGCGGCGTAAGCGGTAAGCGAAGGAAACGGCGATGAAATGGACGGCCTCCGATCTCTTCAAGCGTGAGACCTGGTGGGGGCCGCTTTCGCTCGCCGGAATCCTCGTCGCCATTCTCGCCTTCGCAACAGACCGCCTCCACAAATGGTGGATGCTTTTCCAGTACGACATGCCCGAAAAGGTCCGCGTTCAGGTCACGGGGTTTTTCGACCTCGTCATGGCCTGGAACAAGGGCGTGAGCTATGGCCTCTTTCAGGCGGAAGGAACGGGCGGGGTCGTGCTGCTCATTCTCTTTGCGCTGCTGGTCGTCAGCGGCTTGAGCCTCTGGCTTGCCCGGGTAACGCATTGGCGCATGGCGCTTGCCATCGGCCTCGTCATCGGCGGCGCGCTGGGCAATGTCTATGACCGATTCGTCTATGGAGCGGTCGCCGACTTCTTCAGTTTTCACGCCTGGGGCTATTACTGGTACATCTTCAATGTCGCCGATATCTGGATCGTGCTGGGCGTGATCCTGATTTTCCTCGATTCCATGCTGGAAGGCCGGGGAGAGAAGGCGGCGACGGATCGCGATGGCGGTGAGCGAGGCTGAGAAGGCTTCGCCTCTGGCCTAACCGGAACGATCTGCTAGGATGCGCCTCAAATATCGCGGTCACCGGGCAGGGTGCCGCGGAACGGATCGTCCCGAGTGCTGAAAAGCCTTTGGGGACAGGGAGTTGAACGGGTTCATGAGCATGTCCGCAAACAGGAAACCGGCTCGCCGCACGGCGGCCATCATTGCCATCGGAGCGCTTTCGCTGGGTCTGGCCGGCTGTGGCGGGGGTGGCCTTACAGACGCGCTGGGTATGGGCAAGAACGCGCCGGACGAGTTTGCCGTCGTCACCAAGGCGCCGCTTGTGATCCCGCCGGATTATTCGCTCCGCCCGCCCGAGCCGGGTGCGCCGCGCCCGCAGGAGGCAAGCCTGTCGCCCTCCGCCACCGCGCAGGAAGCCCTGATCGGCGGCAATGGACAAAGCGCCCCTGCCGCCGAAACGCTGTCGCCGGGTGAACAGGCGCTGCTGGCCAATGCGGGCGCCGACAAGGCCGATCCCCGTATCCGCCAGGTCGTGAATTCCGAAAGCCGCTCGCTCGTGGAACGCGATGACAGCTTCGTGGACGATGTTCTCTTCTGGAAAGACGGCAGCACGCCGCCCGCTGAGCCCATGGTGAACGCACCTGAAGAGGCCAAGCGCATCCGTGCGAACACGGCGGAAGGCAAGCCCGTCACGGAAGGCAAGACGCCGACTGTGGAGCCCGAGGAAAAGGGCATTCTGGAAGATATTTTCTGACTGCCCTCTCGACAGTTGATGTCACCCGCCACCTTCGCCGTCAGGGCGGGGCGACCGTTTGATGAACGGGTTTTAACTGCGCATCGCCCGGGGCAGTCGATAGCATGACGCGATGGGTCCCTTCGCGGCCCCGCGGGCTGCGTGAGGAGACTGTTTTGACGTTTGCGATTTTCTCTCCGACGAAAATTCTGTTCCGCCGACTGGCGCTCGGTTGCGCCATGGCGGTTTCGCTGGCAGTCGCGCCCGCGCTGGCGGAAAAGCCCGCCGATACCGCGCCGCAGAGCTTCGGCTTGTCCAACGGGATGCGCGTCCTCGTGATCCCCGACCACCGCGCGCCGGTCGTCACCAGCATGGTCTGGTACGATGTCGGATCGGCCGACGAAGCAAAGGGCAAGACGGGGCTCGCCCATTTCCTCGAACATCTGATGTTCAAGGGCACGAAGGATCTGGCGCCGGGCGAATTTTCCAAGGTCATCGACCGCAATGGCGGGACCGAGAACGCCTTCACCAGCTACGACTACACCGCCTATTACGAAGTGATCGCCCGCGACCGGCTGCCTCTCGTGCTGAAGCTCGAGGCCGACCGCATGGCCAATCTCTCGCTGACCGACAAGATTGCGAAAACGGAACTCAATGTGGTGCTGGAAGAGTACCGCATGCGCATCGAGAACAACCCGATGTCGAAGCTCAGCAAGAAGATGGACCACGCGCTTTACGGCACCCATCCTTACGCGCGTCGGGTGATCGGTGTGAAGCAGGATGTCGAAGGGCTGACCGGCGCCGATGCCAGGGCCTTCTACGACCGGTACTACACGCCGGCAAACGCCACCCTCGTCGTGGCAGGCGACATCGACGCCGATGAACTGAAGCCGCTGGCGAAAAAATATTTCGGCGTCATAAAAAATCGTGCCGACCGGATCGAACGCACGCCGCCGCCGGTGAAGCCGCTCGCCAAATCGGTGCGGGAAGTCGTCCGCGACAAGCGCGTCAGCGAGCCTGTCTGGATGCGCACCTATCTCGCCCCTCAATATGCCGCCCTTTCGCCCGAAGAGGGCGCGGCCTTCGAGGTGCTGGGGCAAATCCTCGGCGCCGGCACGACGAGCCGCCTCTACAAGACGCTGGTGGTCGATCAGGGGATCGCCGCTTCCGCGCAGAGCTGGTATTCCGGCGGACGGCGCGATAGCGGCGAGTTCGGCTTCTATGCCATCCCGCGCGGCAAGGCGGGGTTTCCCGAAATCGAGAAATCCGTCGATGCCGTCATCGCCGGTCTGCTGAAGGACGGCGTTACCGCGGAAGAGCTCGAAAGGGCGAAAACGCTCATTGAGGCTGAATCCGTATATGCCCGCGACGACCAGATGCATATGGCCAATGCCTATGGCAGTGCGCTTATGGTCGGGGTGAAGCCCGACATCATCCATGACTGGCCGTCCTATGTGAAACAGGTCACGGCCAACGATGTGATGGCGGCGGCACGCAAACTCTTCGATGGAACCCACTACGTGACGGGCGAATTGCTGCCGGAGGAAAAATCGTGAACCGTATCCTTTCCTTTGTCGCGGCCTCTTTCCTCTTCCTGATCGTCGCCGTTCCGGCCGAGGCGCTGGACATCGAGCGTGTGGTCAGCCCCGGCGGTATCGAGGCCTGGCTGGTCGAAGAGCATCAGGTGCCGATGATCGTCATGAAGGCAGCCTGGCGCGGCGGCGCAGCCTACGACCCGAAAGACAAGCAGGGCCTTGCCAATATGGTGTCGGGCCTGCTGGACGAGGGCGCGGGCGATATGGGCTCGCAGACCTATCAGAAGGCGCTGGACGACAATGCCGTGAAGCTCGGCTTCGATGCGGGACGCGATCATTTCTCCGCCACGCTCAAGACGCTGGCCGGCCGGCGCGACGAGGCCTTTCGTCTTTTCGCCCTGGCTATCGGCAAACCGCGCTTCGACGAGCAGGCGGTGGAACGCATTCGGGCGCAGATTCTGACGAACCTGTCGCAGAAGAAGGAAAACCCGAACTGGCTGGCCGGGCGCGCCTGGTTCGAAACGGCATTTGGCAAGCACCCCTATGCCCGACCGACCGACGGCACGCCGGAGACCGTCAAGGCGATCACGCAAGCCGATCTCAAAGGCTTCGTGAAGCATGTCCTTGCGCGCGACAATCTGAAGATCGCCGTGGTCGGCCCGATCACGCCGGAGGAGCTGGGTCCGATGCTCGACGAGGCGTTCGGCAACCTGCCGGAACATGCTGACCTGCCGCAATTGCCGGATGTGACGATTGCGACGAAAAAGAAGCCTGTCGTCGTCGAAAAACCTTACCCGCAATCGGTGGTGATGTTCGGCATGCCGGGGATCAAGCGTAACGACCCCGATTTTATCCCGGCCTATGTGATGAACTACGTTCTGGGCGGCGGCAGCTTTTCCTCTCGCCTGATGGAAGAGGTGCGCGTGAAGCGCGGCCTCGTCTATTCCGTCTATTCCACGCTCTATCCGCTGGATCACGCAGGCTTCTTCTTCGGGCAGCTCGGCACCAAGAACAAGACGGTCGGCGTATCGCTGAAGATCGTGCGCGAGCAATTGGAGCGCATGGCGAAATCCGGCGTAACGCCCGACGAACTCAAGGACGCCAAAACCTATCTCACCGGCTCCTATCCGCTGCGATTCGATTCCAACAGCTCGATCGCCGACCAGCTTTTGGGCATACAGCTTGAAGGACTGGGGATCGATTATGTCGATAAACGCAATGGCATGGTCGAGGCGGTGACGCGGGACGACGTGCAACGCGCGGCCAAACGCATTCTCGGATCCGGCAAATGGCTTGTCGCCGTGGTCGGCCAGCCCGATCTTTCCGAGGATGTGCCTGCCGAGGGCGATATGAAGCCCGAAGGGGAAGCGCCCCGGCACGGCGATATCGGCGGTCTCAACTGATCCGGCACATCACCGTGGCGGAGAGGTCGCGGCTGGTTGCGCGTCGGGCTTCTTGCTAGGCTTCGCAGGTCGGCACCCGCCGGACCTGTCCAGCCAGTTGTGAGCAGCGCATGACCAGCCCGCATTATCAGCAATCCATCGATACCTGTTTCGACGCGAAAATCGGTGCCGGCGGCATTTCCGCAGCCGCCTTCGATGCCCGGCTCGCAGGGGCGGAGGAAGCGCTCGTCTGGCTGCGCGAAGCCTATGATACCGGTTCCCTGCCGCTCCTGCGCGTGCCGGAACGTCGTGACGACATTCCCGCGCTGAAAGACGTGGCCGACGGGCTGATGAAGGATACGAGCGACCTTTTCCTGTTCGGCATTGGCGGCTCGTCCCTTGGTGCGCAGGCGCTGGCGCAGCTGACCGGCTGGGGAACGCCCGCCCACACGGTTCCGGAGGGAAGCCCGCGCATCCATCTCGTGGATAATCTGGATGCCGGCACGATGGACGCATTGCTCGCGAATTGCGATCTGCGGACGACACGCTTCCTCGTCGTCTCCAAATCCGGCGGCACGGTCGAGCCTGCCATGCAGATGCTGGCGGCCATGAGCGCCATCGAAAAGGCAGGTGGCGGCAAATATATGAAACATCACTTCGCGGTGCTGACCGAACCCGCGAAGGATGGCAGGCCCAATGCGCTGAGGGCGCTGGCGGAGGCGAACGGGTTTCCGGCGCTGGAGCACGACCCCGGCGTCGGCGGCCGCTTTGCGGTCCTCACCAATGTCGGCCTCACGCCTGCATATCTTTTCGGGCTCGACGTCGAAGCGATCCGCGAGGGGGCTTCCTCCGTGCTGAAGCCGATCCTCGACGGCGCAGCCGCCGGCGACGTTGCGCCTGCGCAGGGTGCGGCCCTGTCGCTCGCCTTCGCGGAAGAAAAACGCGCCAATATGAGCGTCTTCCTTGCCTATGCCGACCGGATGGAACGCTTTCTCGCCTGGCATGTGCAGCTCTGGGCGGAGAGCCTCGGCAAGCAGGGCAAGGGAACGACGCCGATTCGCGCGTTGGGGCCTGTGGACCAGCACAGCCAGTTGCAGCTTTGGCTGGGCGGTCCGAAGGACAAGCTTTTCAATGTCTTCACGACGGATACCAGGGGCGCGGGCCCTGCGATTGCGCCGGAGATTGCGAAGGGCACGGCCTTTGAGGCATTGTCCGGTCACACGGTCGGCGACCTCGTGGATGCCGAGCAGCGCGCAACTTTCGACACGCTGGTGAATAACGGCCTGCCTGTGCGCGGGTTTCATGTGCCCGTGCTCGATGAAAGGGCGCTTGGCGCGCTTCTCATGCACTTCATGCTGGAAACCATGATCGCCGGACACATGATGGGTATCGACACCTTCGATCAGCCCGCCGTGGAAGAAGGCAAGATTCTCGCCCGGAACTATCTGGCGGACGGAAAGGGATAATCCGCGCATGACGCGCATTCGCCGTCTCAGCGAAGGAACGATAAACCGCATTGCCGCGGGTGAAGTGGTCGAGCGCCCGGCAAGCGCCGTGAAAGAGCTTGTCGAGAATGCGATCGACGCGGGCGCGCGCCATGTGGATATCGTCATCCAGGGCGGCGGGCGCGACCTCATTCGTATCACCGATGACGGCTGCGGCATGGATGCGCAGGAGTTGGAACTGGCCGTCGAACGCCATGCGACCTCCAAGCTCGCCATCGATGAAGCGGGCCGCGAAGATCTGATGCGTATCGCAACGCTGGGTTTCCGGGGCGAGGCGCTGCCCTCCATTGGGGCGGTGGCAAGGCTTTCCATCGTCAGCCGGGCGCAGGGCGCGGAAAATGCGCATCGCATTGCCGTGGAAGGCGGGCGCAAATCGGCGGTGGAGCCCGCCGCCGGACCGCCCGGCACACGGATCGAAGTACGCGATCTTTTCTACGCGACGCCCGCCCGCCTGAAATTCATGAAGAGCGAGCGCGCCGAAACCATGGCCGTCTCCGATACGGTGAAGCGGCTTGCCATGGCGCATCCCGAAGTCGGCTTCACGCTGACGAGTGAAAGCCGCAACATGCTGCGCGTGGAGCCGGAACTGCCGGGTGAGGGCGGCCGGCTTTCACGGTTGTCGGCCATCATGGGACGCGACTTCTCGTCCAACGCGCTGCCCATCGATGCAACGCGCGAGGATGTCCGCTTGACGGGCTTTGCGGGGCTTCCGACCTATAATCGCGGCAATGCGCAGCTCCAGTATCTTTTCGTCAATGGCCGCCCCGTGCGCGACAAGCTGGTGGTCGGCGCGGTGCGCGGCGCCTATGCCGACTTTCTGGCGCGCGACCGGCACCCTGTCGTCGCCCTCTTCGTCGACATCGATCCCTCGCAACTCGATGTGAATGTACACCCGGCAAAAACCGAAGTGCGCTTTCGCGATGCGGGGCTCGTGCGCGGGCTCATTGTGGGCGCGCTCAAATATGCGCTGAACGAGGCGGGGCATCGCGCCTCGACGACGGTGGCCGGCGATGCGCTCTCCGCATTGCGCCCCGGCGCGGCGCCGGCTCATACCGCTTATGCCCATGCCGCCGATCAGATGCGTCCTTCAAGCTTTGCCGAACCGGCACCTTCTCCCGCATCCGACTGGCAGGGAAGCTTTTCCAATCTTTCCGGTCCCTCGGCGCGCATTTCCGAAACGCCGGAAGGGCCTGTGCTGCAAGGACCGGATGAAAACCTGCCTGAGGGTGGGGCGCAGGAATATGCGCTGGGCGTGGCGCGCGGGCAGCTGCACGAAACCTATGTCATCGCACAGACGGCGGACGGCATCGTCATTGTGGACCAGCATGCCGCCCATGAGCGGCTCGTCTATGAGCGCATGAAAAAGGCGATGGCCGAACGAGGTATTCCGCGTCAGATGCTGCTCATTCCCGAAGTGGTGGAGCTGGAAGAGGCCGAGGCCGAACGCCTGACCGCGCGGGGCGAAGAACTCGCTGAACTCGGCTTCGTGCTGGAAGGTTTCGGCGGCGGCGCGGTCGTGGTGCGCGAAGTGCCTGCGCTTTTCGGCAAGCTAGATGTGGCGGGGCTCGTGCGCGATCTCGCCGATGACCTCACCGAGATGGAAGAGGCACTGACGCTGAAGGAAAAGCTCGAAGACGTGTGCGGCACCATTGCCTGTCACGGCTCGGTGCGCGCAGGCCGCAGGCTGACGGCGGAGGAAATGAACGCGCTTCTGCGCGAGATGGAGGCGACGCCCCATTCCGGCCAGTGCAATCACGGCCGTCCCACCTATGTGGAGCTGAAGCTCGCCGATATCGAGAAGCTGTTCGGACGGCGCTGATCAGGCTTTTTCTGCCAGCAGCCCTTCCAGAAATGCGGTCAGATCCTCGGTCACGTGATGCACATGGCCGTCGCCGGCGCCTTCCGCGGAAAGCTTCTGGTGTCGGGGCGCATTTTCGTCGGGATGCGGCGGCTTCACCCAGACCGTGGTCATGCCGAGTTCATGCGGCACGACGAGATTGCGCGCAATGTCCTCGAACATGGCCGCGCGCGCGGGCTCCACATTGCTTGCCTCGATGAAGCGCTCATAGGCGGCCCGGCGCGGCTTCGGTTCGTAGCGCGTGGTGGCGATATCGAACATCGCATCGAAATGATGGTCGATGCCGAGTTGCTTCGCGACATTCTCCGCATGGGCGAGCGAGCCATTGGTGAAGATCACCTTCCGGCCCGGCAGCCGCGCTATCGCCTCGCCAAGCAGCAGGTTCGCCGGTACGCCGGAGACGTCGATGTCATGCACATAGTCGAGAAAGTCGCCCGGTTTCATGCCGTGGACGCTCATTAGCCCTGAAAGCGTCGTCCCGTGCTCGACATAATAGTGCTTCTGTACGCGACGGGCCTCCTCCTCATCCAGCTTGAGATACTTCATGATGAAGTCGCACATCCGCCGGTCGACTTGCGAGAAGAGGTCGCAGGCGGGCGGATAAAGCGTGTTGTCGAGATCGAAAACCCAATGCTCCACATGGTTAAACGAACCTTGCGGGAGAGGCGTTGCGCTTTCTTCTTCGGGTGTCCTGTTTTCCATGCCCCATATGTGGCCCGCTCCGGCGCCGCTGACAAGCGCCGGATTAATCGGACGTTAAGCCGGGGGCCGCAAGCTTGCCGGGTGAGGTCCCGGTTGGCAGTATCGGAGTAATGAGGTGGGTCTTTTAGCGAACCTTTTTCGGCGGCGGCGCCTGCCGAGCAAGATGGGCTATCAGGACGCGCGCGAGGCTCTCGAAAGCCGCAATCGAGAGGTGAAGCGAGAACTTGCCGCGCGCGAAGATGCGCCGCCCGAGACGCTTTATTATCTCGCCTGTGACGATGACAGTGAAGTACGCCAATGCGTGGCCGCCAATCCGTCGACCCCCATCCATGCCGACGAGCTGCTGCAAACCGATACCGATGACGATGTGCGCGTGGAGCTGGCGCGCAAATTCGGCCGCCTGCTGCCCGATATGGACGATGCGGAACGGCTGAACCTGCGTGAACGCGTGCTGCGTTTGATCGAAAGGCTCGCCGCTGATGAAGTGCCCCGCGTGCGCGCCATGCTGGCCGAGGAGGTCAAATCCTGTCCTCTCATCCCCAAGCGCCTGGCGCTTCAGCTCGCCCGCGATACGGAAATCGCGGTGGCGGCCCCCATCCTCCAATATTCTCCGCTTCTGTCGGATGAAGATCTTGTCGAACTCATCGCCACCGCACGCGTCGAAGGCGCGATCGAAGCCATGGCGAAGCGGGCTCACGTAAGCCCCGCCGTCTCGGAAGCCGTTATCGCCACGCTCGACATTGCCGCCATCGGCCAGTTGCTGGCGAACGACAACGCGCAGATCCGGGAAGATACATTGCAGCAGGTCATTGCCCAGGCGGCCGACATCCAGAGCTGGCACAAGCCGCTTGCCATGCGCCCGGGTCTTTCCCTTCGGGCGATGAAGCGCATTTCGAGTTTCGTCTCCCGCTCCCTTCTCGAAACGCTGGCCAATCGCCATGGCCTCGATGACGAGACGCGCGACCTGTTGAAGAGCCGCTTGCAGGGCAGGCTGGAAGGCCCGGCGAAAGAAGAAGCGCCTGCCGGACCGCTCGCCGCGATAAAGAGAGCGCATGAAGAGGGACGACTCGGCGATGACGAGGTGATGGAGGCGGCGACGCTTCAGCAGCGTGACGGGGTGGCGTTGGCGCTGTCCTGTCTTTCGGGCGCACCGTTGGAGCGCGTCGATGCGGTGCTGAAATCGAAAAGCGGCCGGGCCGTCACGGCGCTATGCTGGCGTGCTGGCCTCTCCATGCGCACCGCGCTGGAGGTGGAGCGTCACATCGCACTGGTGGAGAAGGCGCATCTCCTTCTGCCACGCGCGGGCACGGACTTTCCGCTCGACGAGGAAGAGATGCGCTGGCATCTCGACTATTTCGATATCGAGGCGTGAACGCCCGACAGGGTGCCGTTCCTAGTCGAACTCGAATTTCAGCAATGGTTTGCCGTCCGGATCGAGCTCGATGAATTCGCGGCTGTCGAAGCCCCGCGCCGCGCAATCGGAACGTCCCTTGATGTCGAAGCGCGTCGGCTTGGTGCAGAACGTCTTTTTGCCTGCCCATGTCACGCGGGCGCCATCCTTGCGCACCGCGACGCCGCGTTCATCCACCGCTTCGCCATAGACATAATAGGGGCCGTCGCCAAGCGGGCCCTTGATCGCCTTGCGGCATTCGTTCGGCGCAATGCGGATCCATCCGCTCGACATGGGAACGCTCTTCTCCTTCTTGCCGGTGCTTTCATAAGCGACAGCCGACCAGACGAGATATTTCGTCTCGTTGCACAGGTCGAGCCCCGCCTTGGCCTGGCGTGCCTCGGCGCTTGAAATGAGCTTGTCCAGCAGGCTGTCCGTGATGGCGCCGCTGCCCGAAAGCCCGGCTTGCTTCTCGAAGGTACGGACGGCCTTGGTCGTGCGGTTGCCTTCATTGCCGTCAATGCCCGATAGAGCGATGCCATTGTCTCTGAGCAGGCGTTGCGCACCGGCGACACGCGCCTTGCGGACGGTGTAGTTCGCCGGTTCGGTGAAACTGGTCGTCCAGTCCTTGCCCTTGATCGTCTTGATACGAATGAAATCGGCGAAGTCGTAGCCGCGCCTGGCGCAGGCGCTTCTGCCCTCGATCCTGAAATCGCCTTCCGTGACGCAGAAGCGAGAACTGCCGCTGAAAAACTTCACCGGACCTTTATGCGCGGCGATCGATTTTGCATAGACGTAATAGACGTCGCGGTCGATATCGCCCCGAATGGCGGCGGCGCAATTGCCGGGCCAAATCCTGAACCAGCCCTGGCTGGCGATCTCGTTGCCCTCGCCATACCCGATCGCGGCCTTCAGCACATAGCTCGTCTGGTTGCAGAGCCGGTAATCGGCCCGCGCCGTCCCCGGCAGAAGGACGAAAAGACAAGTCGCCACGCCCACCAAGGCTGCCCAGCGGAAAGAAGTTCCAAGGCGAAAGGAAGGAAGAAGAAATGCCGGCATTTGACTGGTCGCGCCCCTTTTGGTCCCGGACCTTATCACCGCCCGGCTCCGCTCGAAAAGGCGCCGCTGCGATCTGGGTTAACGGGATCGAGGGCGGCTAGCGGTTCGCGGCCTCGATCAGCGTGCCGACGCCATGTTCGGTCAGGAGTTCGAGCAACACCGCATGGCGCACGCGACCGTCCAGGATGACGACGGCTTCCACGCCGCCTTCCACGCTTTCGATGCAGGTTTCGACCTTGGGGATCATGCCGCCCGAAATCGTCCCGTCTTTCATCATGCCCTTGGCTTCGTCGACGGTCAGCGTCTCGACGAGACGGCCTTCCTTGTCGAGCACGCCGCGTACATCCGTCAGCAGCAGGAGGCGCGTTGCGTTCATCGCCGCGGCGATGGCGCCCGCCGCGGTGTCCGCATTGATGTTGTAGGTCTCGCCGTCGCGCGACACGCCGATGGGAGCGACCACCGGAATGATGTCGGACTTCTGGATGACGTCGAGGATTTCCGGATTGACGGATTCAGGTTCGCCGACGAAACCGAGGTCGAGAATTTTCTCGATATTCGATTCCGGGTCGTGGATCTTGTGCTCCACTTTCCGGGCCTGAATAAGGTTGCCGTCCTTGCCGCACAAGCCGACGGCGCGCCCGCCCGCCTGGTTGAGCTGGGCGACGATCTGCTTGTTGATGGAGCCGGCCAGCACCATTTCGACGATTTCCACCGTCGCCTTGTCGGTGATCCTGAGGCCGCCGGAAAACTCGCTCTTGATGTTGAGACGGTCGAGCATGCGGCCGATTTGCGGGCCGCCGCCATGCACGACGATCGGGTTCACGCCCGCCTGTTTCAGCAGCACGATATCGCGCGCAAATTCGGCGCCAAGTTTCTCGTCGCCCATCGCGTGGCCGCCATATTTCACGACCACGGTGCGCTTGTCGTAGCGCTGCATGAAGGGCAGGGCCTCGGAAAGGATCTGCGCGCGGTCGGGCGATCCCCCATCCTGCTTCTTGTCGGTCATGCGTCTCTTCCCCTTGAGGCGTCTGGCTTAGCCGGATTGCGGTTTATATCCCAGCACGGCCTCATCTGCCAGCGAGGCCAGTTCGGCCCTGAGTTCGGCGATCCCGGTTCCTTTTTCGCTCGACGTTGCGTGAATGACCGGGTGCGAAGCCGGATGTTTCTTGAGTTCCGCTCTGATTTCTTCGATCCGGCCTTCAAGCTCGTTCTTCTTCAGCTTGTCGATCTTGGTCAGCACGATCTGATAGGACACCGCGACCTCGTCGAGCATGCTCATCACGTCGCGGTCGCTGTCCTTGAGCCCGTGCCGGCTGTCGACCAGCACGAAGACGCGGCGAAGCTCGGGCCGGCCGCGCAGATAGTCGATGATGAGGGTGGTCCATTGCGCGACGCGCGCCTTGGTCTCGCGCGCATAGCCGTAGCCGGGCAGGTCGACCAGGATGAGGGCGGCGCCCGCGGCGGGTCCGAGCGCGAAGAAGTTCAGTTCCTTCGTGCGGCCGGGCGTGTTGGACGTACGGGCCAGCGTTTTGCGGCCGGTCAGCGCGTTGACAAGGCTCGACTTGCCGACATTGGAACGCCCGGCAAAGGCGACTTCCGGCAGGCCGGTGTCGGGCAGGGCGCGCAGCGTCGTGACGCCGAGCATGAACTCGCAAGGCTGGGCAAAGAGCCAGCGTCCGGTCTCGAGCGCATCGGCGCCCGTTCCGTCCTCCGTCTCGCCGCCTTCAGCTGTCATGCGATCAGCTCTTGCTGGAGCCGCCGAACAGGCGGTCGAAGCCGAGATTGCTGAAGATTTCGATCTTCACGCCCTGCCGCTTCATGATGACGCCCTGCTGCAGCACGGACAGGGAGTTGTTCCATGCCCAGTAGATGACCAGACCGGCCGGGAAGCCCGCGAGCATCACGGTGAAGATGACGGGCATCCAGGTGAAGATCTGCTGCTGGATCGGGTCCGCGGGCGCCGGGTTCATGCGTTGCTGCATGAACATGGTCACGCCCATGATCAGCGGCCAGGCGCCGATCATCAGCATGGAAGGCGGCGTCCAGGGGATCAGGCCGAACAGGTTGAAGATTGTCGTCGGGTCGGGTGCCGACAGGTCGTGAATCCAGCCGAAGAACGGCGCATGCCGCATTTCGATGGTGACGTAGAGCACCTTGTAGAGCGAGAAGAAGACGGGGATCTGGATCAGAATGGGCAGACAACCGGCCAGCGGGTTCACCTGCTCCTTCTTGTAGAGCTCCATGATCTCCTGCTGCTGCTTCATCTTGTCGTCGGCGTAGCGCTCCTGCAGCTCCTTCATCTTGGGCTGCAGCATCTTCATCTTGCTCATCACCACATAGGAGCGGTTGGCGAGCGGGAAGAAGGCGAGTTTCACGAGCACGGTCACGATCAGGATCGCAATACCGAAATTGCCCACGATGTTGGCAAAGAAGTGCAGCGCCTGGAACATCGGCTTGGTCAGGAACCAGAACCAGCCCCAGTCGATCATCAGGTCGAACTTGTAAATGCCCTGGTCGCGGTAACCGTCGACCACATTCACCACCTTGGCGCCCGCAAAGAGCTGGTTGGTGATGGTCTGCGTGGCAGAGGCGGGGACGGTGACGGCGTCATAGCGGAAATCGGCCTGGTAGATTTCCTTGGCCTTGCCCGGCGCTTCGCTGAAACGCGCATCGAAGCTGCGGTCTTTCTGGGGGATCAACGCCGAGGCCCAGTATTTGTCGGTGATGCCGAGCCAGCCGTCAGTCGCCTTGTAGGTCTGGGCCGGTTCGTCCTTCACGTCGTCATAGCTGATTTCCAGAAGACCCTCGCTGTCGAGAGCGCCGATCAGGCCTTCATGAAGGAGGTATATCTTGCGACCGGCGGGCTCTCCGTTGCGAGAGATAAGGCCGTAGGGGTAGAGCGTGACCGACGACCCGGTCTTGTTCTCCACGGTGTCTTTGATCGTGAAGAGATATTCGTCGTCGAGCGAAATCTTGCGATGGAAGACGAGGCCCTTGCCATTGTTCCAGACGAGATCGACCGGCGTGGTGGGCGTCAGCGTGTTGTTGCCTTCCACGGTCCAGACCGTTTTGGCATTGGGTGTGGCGATGCCGGAATTGGGCGGCGCGATCCAGCCGAATTCGGAGAAATAGGGATGCTGGGTTCCCACCGGCGAGAACAGCCGGACTTCGGGCGTGTCGTCTTTGATGCCGGTGTGATAGTTGCGCAGTTTCAGATCGTCGAAGCGCACGCCGCTCAGCGAAATCGAGCCGTCGAGCTTGTCGGAGCTGACCTTGATGCGCGGCCCCTGCGCGGCAACCGCTTCCGCGCTGAGGGCGGAAGTGGAAGGCGTACGCGGCGCGACGCCGTCGATCGCGGGCGGGCGGGCATGTCCATCGCTCTGCGCGGCGCCATCGGTCTGCTGGGTCTGCGCAGCCTGCTGGGCGGCCTTCTGGGCCTTCTCGGCTTCCATCTTCGGATTGATGAAGAAGTACTGCCATCCGACGAAAACGAGCACAGAAAGCGCGATCGCGATGATGAAATTGCGGTTGTCACCCATACGGCAGGCTTCCTACTTTTCCACGTTTTTGGCTGGGCGCTGCTTGTCCGCCTTGCCGCCTTGCGGCGATACGGAGCGGCGCGCCGAATGGACGCGGGCAAGTGCCGCGCGCAAATCCTCCAGAAGGTCGGGCCAGGCGCGCGTCAGCGTTCCCGTCCGGCCGATCAGGACGTAGTCGTAACCGGGTTTTCCAAGGGAAGGAAGGATTTCGGCAGCTGCCGCGCGCAATCGTCGCTTTGCCCGGTTGCGCGTCACGGCTGTGCCCACCTTCTTGGTCACTGTGTAGCCGACCCGAAGCGGGTCGGTATCGCCGCGCTTATGCGCCTGCAGGACAAGGCCCGGCGCGGCCCATTTACGGCCTCTCGCGGCAGTCAGAAACTCGCGGCGGCGTCTGAGACGGTCCATCTTGGCGTCCATAGGCGCCTTCGGAGACGAAATCCCCTGAAATGGCGCAACGACGCTCGTCACCGCTGTCGGTTCAAGCGGAAAGCCGCTTGCGTCCCTTTGCGCGACGGGCGGTCAGCACCTTGCGGCCGCCGATCGTGGCCTTGCGCGCACGGAAACCGTGACGGCGCTTGCGGACGAGCTTGCTCGGTTGATAAGTGCGTTTCACGTTTCTTCTCCGGCATATCTGATGGAAATCCCCCGAAAAGGGGCTCCCCGGGGCCGCCGCGGCCAGTCCCGAAACCGGGGCCGGCGCTGTCGTCCCCGTCAGACGGTAGGGCCGTCATCGGGTCTTGAGATGGGCCATGAACAACAAGAGCCGCAGGCGTTGCCGCCAAACGGCTGGTTGGCGCGGTGTATAAGCGAAAGAGGGGGCGGAAGTCAACGCCGGAGCAGTCCGCCGCCCGCGTTCAAGCACTATGAACTCCTCTCACATTCGGGTGAAGAGGTCTTCGCAACCGACCATTTCCCGTTACCTTCAGGCTGCGGGAGCGCGAGGACCGGCCCATGCCCTTCGTGTTCCTCAAATGTTCCTTTGCGCCGCCCGGCCCTCACATTCCGTTCCGAGGCCTTCAGAAGCGAGACGTCCATGATATCTCCAGCCGATCCGGTCCCCTCAGAGCCGGCAACGCCAGAGCCTGCAAAGGCCCGTGCGCTCTGGCGGCGGCTTCTGCCGCTGGCCATCCTGGCCGTGCTAGTTGCGCTCGCCTTCTGGTCGGGCCTCGACGATTATTTCTCGCTGCGGCGGGTGGCGGAGAACCGGGCCGCCCTGACAGGCTTCGTGCGCGACAATTTCCTGCTGGCGGTGATGGCCTACACCGCCATCTATATTGTCGTGACGGCGCTGTCGCTGCCCACGGGTGCGCTCCTCACCATTACGGGCGGCTTTCTGTTCGGCCCCGTCATGGGCGGAACCGCCACCGTCGTCGGGGCGACGATCGGGGCCACCATCATCTATCTGATCGCCAGAAGCTCTCTGGGCGAGCCGCTCGCGGCCCGGGCGGGACCATGGCTTGCGAAGCTCCGAAAGGGCTTTCAGGACGATGCCATGTCCTATCTGCTCTTCCTGCGGCTGGTGCCCGCCTTTCCCTTTGCCGTGGTCAATCTGGTGCCCGCCGTCCTAGGGGTTCCGCTGCGCACTTACGTGATCGCCACGTTTTTCGGCATAATCCCCGGCACCTTCGCCTTTGCCTGGGTGGGGGCGGGGCTCGATTCCATCATCGAGGTCCAGCAGGAGGCCTATCGGCAATGCGTCGCCACGCAAGGGGCGGGGGCGGCATGCCGCTTCGAACTCGATCCCGGGGCCTTGCTGACCAGGGAAATCATCATCGCCTTCGTCGCGCTGGGCGTTGTGGCACTGATTCCGCCGCTTCTCCGCCGCTGGCGGAACCGCGGCGTCTCGGAGTAGGAACCGGTATGGAAAGAATAAAAGCCGATATTTGCGTCATTGGTGCAGGTTCCGCGGGGCTTTCCGTTGCCGCCGGTGCCGCCCAGATGGGCGCGCGCACCGTGCTGGTGGAAAAGGCGGTGAGGAACGGCGCCATGGGTGGCGATTGCCTTCACACAGGCTGTGTGCCGTCCAAGGCGCTGCTGGCCGCCGCCGGTCACGCCCAGGCGATGCGCTCGGGCGCGGCGTTCGGCGTTGCCGCGACGCAGCCCGACATCGACTTCGGCCGCGTTCACGATCATGTGCATGGTGTGATCGCTTCCATCGCGCCGATGGATTCCGTTGCGCGTTTCGAGGGGCTGGGCGTCACCGTCATTCAGGACCATGCCCGTTTCACCGGCGAACGGCTGCTCGTGGCGGGGGATAAGGAAATACAGGCCCGGCGTTTCGTGATCGCCACGGGCTCGCGCGCCGCCGTGCCGCCCATTCCGGGCCTGGCGGACACGCCCGCCTATACCAACGAAACCATTTTCGACCTGACCGAATGCCCGAAGCATCTCATCGTCATCGGCGGCGGTCCCATCGGCATGGAGATGGCGCAGGCGCATCGCAGGCTGGGCGCCGAGGTGACGGTGATCGAAGGCGCGCGCGTGCTGGGCCGCGAAGACCCGGAACTTGCCGCGATCGTCGCCGACAATCTGCGCCGCGAGGGCGTGACGCTGGTCGAAGAGGCCAGAGTGTCGCACATCTCCGGCGAGGCGGGCGCGGTCAACGTCACCTATTCCTGCGACGGCAAGGAGGCCTCCGTCTCCGGCTCGCATCTATTGGTTGCGACCGGCCGCACGCCGAATGTGGAGAATATGGGCCTTGAGGAAGCGGGTGTGGACTACACCCCGCGCGGCATCACCGTCGACGACAGGCTGAGAACCACCAACAAGAAGATTTTTGCGATCGGTGACGTGGCCGGCGGACCGCAATTCACCCATGTGGCGGGCTATCACGCCGGGCTCGTCATCCGGAACGCGCTCTTTCGGGTGCCCGCCCGTGTCGATCATTCGGCGATCCCTCATGTCACCTATACCGATCCCGAACTCGCCCATGTCGGCGAGACCGAGGCGGAGGCGCGCGAGCGCCATTCGAAGATCAGTGCGCTTCGCTGGCATATGGCGGAGAACGATCGGGCCCAGGCCGACCGGCAGACCGAGGGGGCGATCAAGATCGTCATCGACGGCCATGCCCGCGTCCTGGGGGCGACCATTGTGGGCCCGCATGCGGGAGAACTCATCCTGCCATGGGTGATGGCGATGCAGCAGGGGCTGAAGCTCTCTGCGATGGCGGGCTATGTGGTTCCCTATCCGACCTATTCGGAAGTCACCAAGCGCGTGGCCGGCTCCTACTACACCTCCACCTTGTTCGGGCCCAGAACGAAGGCGCTGGTCCGTTTCCTGTCCTGGTTCGGCTGATTCCTCCCGGGCGCCGTTTGCGTATACGATGGCTGCGCGCGCGGTACGGCGCGGATCACGATTGAGGGGACGGCATGAAGGCGGGGGCTGAAAAGGACGAAGGCGGCAAGCCCGGCGCCCTGCGGCGTGCCGCGCCGCTGCTGCGGCCCTTTGCCACCAGCCTGTCCTTCCGGCTTCTGGTGATGACGGTGCTTTTCGTCATGCTGGCCGAAGTGATGATCTTCGTGCCGTCCATCGCCAATTTTCGTAAGACATGGCTCGACCAGCGCGCCGCCGCCGCGCAGATCGCCTCGCTTTCGCTGGAGGCGACCCCCGACAACATGGTGTCGCCGGAACTGCGCGAGGAACTTCTGCGCAATGCCCAGATATACCTTGTGGTGCTCCACCGGACGGATACGCGCAAGCTGCTGCTGAGCGAGAGCATGCCCCCCAAGGTCGATACCTATTACGATCTGCAAAAGGCGACGCCCTTTTCGCTGGTGGTGGATGCCTTTGAAACGCTGCTGGCGAAGGACGGGCGCACCATTCGCGTGATGAGCAAGCCCAACCATTCGGCCGGCGAGTCGATAGAAATCGTTCTGGACGAGACGCCGCTGCGCAGCGCCATGCTGCACTACGGCGCGAACATCTTCTGGCTGTCTCTCGTGATTTCCGTCATCACCGCCGGGCTTGTCTATCTTGCGCTGCATGTTCTAATGGTCCGCCCCATGCGCCGGATCACCCATCATATGGTTTCGTTTCGTCAAAACCCGGAGGATGCACGCCGTGTCATCCTGCCGTCAGGCCGTCTGGATGAAATCGGCGTTGCCGAGCGCGAACTCGCCGCCATGCAGTCGGAGATTCGCGCAACCCTCAACCAGAAGGCGCGGCTGGCCGCGCTGGGCGGCGCGGTGAGCAAGATCAATCACGATTTGCGCAATATTCTGGCGAGCGTTCAGCTCATCTCCGACCGTCTCGGCGCGGTCGACGATCCGACGGTGCAGAAACTAGCACCGCGTCTTTTTTCTTCCATCGACCGCGCGATCCAGCTCTGCACCGATACGCTCAAATTCGGCCGCGCCAAGGAGGAGCTGCCGCAGCGGCGGCGTTTCCGTCTCGCCTCTTTCGCAAATGAAATAGCCGAGGCTTCGATCCCCGAAAAACTCGGTATCGGCTGGATCGATCATGTCCCCGACGATCTGGAGGTCGACGCCGATCCCGATCAGCTTTTCCGTGTGCTGCTCAACCTCGTGCGCAATGCGACGCAGGCGCTGGGCGAGCGCGGGCGCGCCGGCGGCGAAATCTGCCTCACCGCCCAGCGTTGCGAAGATCATGTCCACATCTATCTGTCCGATAACGGACCCGGCCTGCCGGAAAAAGCAAAAGCGCATCTTTTCGAACCCTTTTCGGGCAGTGCGCGCGCGGGCGGCAGCGGTCTTGGTCTTGCCATTGCCGACGAACTGGTTCGCGCACATGGCGGGCATATCGATCTTGTGAAGTCGGATGCGTCAGGCACTGTGTTCCGCATTTGCATTCCCGATGGTGGTGGATCGGATGTGGACTGCGATGAGGTGGAAGCCATATGCAGCCTTGAAGCCGGTGGGGCGGTGCGGACGTGAGCGAGATCGACCTGCCCGAACCGCGCCGCAACTGGGCGCTCTTTCTCGACTTCGACGGGACGCTGACCGAACTTGCGCCGCATCCCGATGCCGTGCGCATCGACCCCGCCCTGCCGGGGCTTCTTGAGACGATCTTCTCCGAACTGGACGGGGCGCTCGCTGTCGTCTCCGGTCGCAAGCTTGCAGAGTTGGACCGTCATCTGCGGGTCCGCTTGCCCGCCGCCGGGGTCCACGGGCTGGAACTGCGCGAGCGGCCCGGTGCCACTATTCATCCGCCCGCCGAAGCGCTTCTCATTGCACGGCTCAAGGCGCGCCTGACCGGTTTTGTCGCCGCCGATAACCGTCTTCTGCTGGAGGAAAAGCCGGGCGCGCTGGCGCTGCATTTCCGCCAGGCGCCCGACAAGGCGGCCGAATGCGCGCGCCTGATGGAGGAGGCGACGGCCGACCTCGATGGTATCCATGTGCTGAAGGGCAAAATGGTGCTGGAGGCCAAGCCCGCGCGTGTGAACAAGGGGTATGCGATAGAAACCATGATGAAGGAGCCTCCCTTTATCGGCCGCATACCCGTTTTCGCAGGTGACGACACGACGGATGAGGACGGATTCCGTATCGTCAACGCGCTGGGCGGTATATCGATCAAGATCGCCGATGGCGATACGCTCGCCCGCTACAGGATGGATGATGTCCAGGGCTTCATTAACTGGTTGAAGCATGTAGCATCGGTATTGTCGCCCTAGGGCGTTACTCTGTATTTGTGTTTCCAGGAGGGTCTCTTGTCGTCGCTCGATCTCGGTGTCATCGGAAATGGCAGCTTTGGTGCATTGATCGACGAGGAGGGCCGGATCGTCTGGTGCTGTCTGCCCCGCTTCGACGGCGATCCCGTTTTTCACGATCTCCTGAACGGCAAGCGGGAGGGCGATGGCGAGCGGGACCGTGGCTTTTGGGAAATCTCTCTGGTCGGCCAGAAACACGTTACCCGGGAATATCGCACCAACACTGCGATCCTCGTCACCACCATCTCCGACGATCATGGTAATGCGATCGAGATTACCGATTTCGCACCGCGTTTTGCCACGCGCGGGCGCATGTTCCAGCCCATGTCGCTGGTCCGCCGCGTGCGGCCCGTCAGCGGTACGCCGCGTGTCAAGGTGCGGCTGCGTCCCGGCTTCAACTACGGCAAGGTCGCGCCCACGGTGACGCGGGGCTCCAACCATGCGCGTTTCATGCATTCCGGTCTTGTTCTGCGTCTCACCACCAATGCGCCGATTACCTATGTGCTCGACGAAACCTCCTTCCAGCTCAAGACGCCGGTAAGTTTCATTCTCGGACCGGATGAGACGCTTTCCGACGGCATCGAGGAAACCGCGCGAAAATTCGAAGAGGATACGGAATTCTACTGGCGTCAATGGGTGCGCCGCCTGGCCCTGCCGCTGGAATGGCAGCAGGCCGTCATCCGGGCTGCGATCACGCTGAAGCTTTGCTGTTATGAAGAAACCGGCGCCATCGTCGCGGCCATGACGACGAGCATTCCCGAGGCTGCGGAAAGCGGGCGCAACTGGGATTACCGGTTCTGCTGGCTGCGCGACGCCTTCTTCGTCATTCGCGCGCTGAACTCTCTCGCCGAAGTCGAGACGATGGAAAACTATCTCCGTTATCTCGGCAATGTGGTCGGCGGCGCGCAGGACGGTCACCTGCAGCCCGTCTTCGGGATCGGTCTCGAAACCGACCTGACCGAACATATCGTGGATACGCTGCCCGGTTATCGCGGCATGGGGCCGGTACGCCGTGGCAACCAGGCCTATGAGCATCTCCAGCATGACGTTTACGGCAATGTCGTGCTGGCCGCGGCGCAGAGCTTTTTCGACGACCGCCTGCTGCGACCGGGCAACCTCGAAGAGTTCGAGGCCTATGAGAAAGTCGGCGAGCGGGCCTATGCGATGCACAATGTGCCCGATGCGGGCATGTGGGAGCTGCGCACGCGGGCGCGCACCCATACCTCGTCGAGCCTGATGTGCTGGGCGGCCTGCGACCGGCTCGCGCGGATCGCCGGGCATATGGGGCTCGAAGATCGGGAAACCCATTGGCGCGGTCTTGCCGATGAAATCCATCAGACGATCTGCACCCGCGCCTGGAGCGAGGAAAAAGGCGCCTTCGTGGAAAGCTTCGAGGGCGAGGCGCTCGATGCCGGTCTCCTGCTGATGGCCGAGGTGAACTTCATCAGCCCCGACGACAAACGCTTTGTCGGTACGCTGGAAGCCATCGAGAAGTCGCTCCGGCGTGGCAGTCATATGTTCCGCTATGCCAGCGCGGATGATTTCGGCATGCCGCAGAACGCCTTCAACATCTGCACCTTCTGGTACATCGATGCGCTGGCCCGTGTGGGCCGGACGGATGAGGCCCGCGAAATTTTCGAAAGCATTTTGTCCTGCCGCAATTCGCTAGGTCTGCTGTCGGAAGATACCGATCCGGCAACCGGCGAACTCTGGGGCAACTATCCCCAGACCTATTCGCTGGTCGGCATCATCAATGCCGCGATGCGGCTGAGCCGGAAATGGGAGGAAGAGGTATGAGCCGGCTTGTCATCGTCTCCAATCGCGTCGGGCCGGTGCGCGATGCGGCACGGGCGGGCGGTCTTGCCGTCGCGCTGGTGGATGCGCTGCGTGCCCGCGGCGGCCTCTGGTATGGATGGAGCGGTGACACCAACAATCAGAGCGCGGGCGTCAAGGTCGAGCAGGCCGGGGCCTTGCAGCTCGCCACCGCCGACCTCACCGAAGATGAGTATGACGATTATTACAACGGGTTCGCCAATCGCTGTCTCTGGCCGCTCTTCCATTACCGGATAGACCTCACCGCCTTCGACCGCCGCTACTATGAAGGCTATCGGCGGGTGAACGCGAAATTCGCCAGCGGCTTGTTTCCCTTGCTGCGCAAGGACGACACGATCTGGGTGCACGACTACCACTTCCTTGCCTTCGGCAACGAGCTGCGTCAGATGGGCGCCGAACAGGCCATCGGCTTCTTCCTGCACATCCCGTTCCCTTCGCCCGAAGTGCTCGCCACGCTGCCGAACCATGACGCGCTGGTGCGCGGTCTCTTCGCCTATGACGTGCTGGGCTTCCAGACCTCGCGCGACCTGGAACGCTTCTGCGACTTCGTAGTGCGCGAGGCGGGCGGTCATGTCGAGGGTGACCATGTGACCTGTTTCGGCCGCACCATCATTGCGCGCGCCTTTCCCATCGGCATCGACACGGACGGGTTTGCGAAGATGGCGGCTGAATCGGAGGATGCGCGCCGCCAGCATGAAAAAGCGGTGCGGAGCCTGCGCGGCCGTGCGCAGATGATCGGCGTGGACCGCCTCGACTACACGAAAGGACTGCCCGAGAGGTTCCAAGCCTTCGAGCGGCTGCTGGACGACTATCCCGATGCCCGCGGCGAACTTGTCTATCTGCAGATCGCGCCTACATCGCGCGGCGATGTGCAGGCCTATCGCGAGATGCGTCAGGAGCTGGAGGGGCTTTCCGGGCATATCAACGGGCAGTATGGCGAATTCGACTGGACGCCGCTGCGCTACATCAATCGTGCCTTTGCGCGCCGCTCGCTGGCGGGCCTGTACCGGGCCAGCAAGATCGGCCTGATCACGCCGCTGCGCGACGGCATGAATCTCGTCGCCAAGGAATATATCGCCGCGCAGAACCCGGAAGACCCCGGCGTTCTCATCCTGTCGCGTTTCGCTGGCGCTATCTATCAGATGCCGGAAGCGATTGCCGTCAATCCCTACGACATCAAGGAAGTGGCCGACGCCATTCAGAATGCGCGCTATATGAGCCTCGAAGAACGCCAGGAAAGGTTCCAGGCCCTGTTCGACGGTCTCAAGCGCGACGACGTCGCCTATTGGCGCGACAGCTTCCTCGCCACGCTGGAGCACGAGGCGCCGATGCACCGCAAGGCGGAACGGCCCGCATGAAGCGCTATCTCCTGGGGGATATAGGCGGCACCAATGCCCGCTTCGCGCTGGCCGAGGAGGGCGCGGACGGTCAGCCGCTCGTCTTCCGACACAAGGCGAATTTCGCCACCGCCGACTATCGCTCTCTGGAAGACGCCTTGTCGCGTTTCCTGTCCGACATTCAACGCCCACCGCTGGACGCCGCTGCCATTTGCGCGGCAGGGCCGCTTCTGTCGGAAGGGGGAACGGATCGCATCCGCATGACGAATTGTCCCTGGGACATCTCGAGCGGCGCGATTGCACAGGTCACCGGCTGCGCTCATCCGCGCCTGATGAACGATTTCACCGCCCTGGCGCTCGCTATTCCCGAATTGCCCGCCGATGCGCTGCATGCGGTAGGCGATGGTGTCGCGGAGGCGGGGCGGCCGATTGCGCTGCTCGGCGCAGGCACCGGCCTCGGTGTCGCCTCGCTGGTGCATGACGGCGCCCGCTACATTCCCGTGCCGGGGGAGGGCGGTCATGTCGACCTTCCGGTAACGGATGAATTCGAGATCGAGATATTGCGCCGCTTCATGGCCCGCTTCGGCCGCGTCTCCGTCGAGCGTGTCCTGTCGGGTCCGGGGCTCGTTTCCCTATACGAGGTGTTGGGCGAACTGCGCCGCCGCCCCGTCGAAGTCGGGCTGACACCGGAGGAGGTGGCCGCGCATGCTGGCGACGGTTCATGTCCGATCGCCGTCGAGGCGGTGTCCTTCTTCTGCGGTTGGCTCGGCTCGGTGGCGGGCAATCTCGCGCTGACGCTCTGGGCGAGCGGCGGCATCTATATCGGCGGCGGCATCGTGCCCGGCTGGGTGAGTTCCGGCAGCGGGCTGTTCGACGAGGCGCATTTTCGCCGCCGCTTCGAGGCCAAGGGCCGTTTCGCGGAGCATCTGGCAGGGTTCCCGGTTCACGTCATTCTGGCGGAGGAACCTGCCTTTTTCGGCCTCGCCGCCGCCGCGCGCGAAGCGTCCCGCTAACGCGTTCCGCTCACCACATTGCCGTCGCGGCGCGGGTCCGCCCCGCCATCGAGCGAGCCGTCCGGCAGCACAAGAATGCCGTGAAGACCGCTCATCATCCGTTCGACCTTCACCTCATGGCCGAGCTGCTCGAATTCGGGAATCTTCTGTTCGAGCGCCGTGTCCTTCTCGATTTCGAGCGGTCCGTTCCGGTCCATGAAATGCGGCAGGCCGATAGCCGCCGGCACATCCATGTCCCAGTCCAGCATGGCGATGAGCGACTGGTTCACATAATTGATGATCTTGGAGCCGCCGGGCGAGCCGATGGCGGCATGGAAAGTGCCGTCCTTGTTGAAGACGATCACCGGGTCCATGGATGAACGCGGCCGCTTGCCCGGCGCCACCGCATTCGCCACCGGCTTGCCGTCGCGTTCCGGCAGGAAGGAAAAATCCGTCAGCTGATTGTTGAGGATCATGCCGCCCGCCATCAGATGCGAGCCGAACGGCCCTTCCACCGAGGTCGTCATCGACACGACGTTGCCGTCCGGGTCGATAATGCTGAAATGGCTGGTGGAAGGCTGGGAGATATCGGCATTGGCGCCCCGGTTATCCGCGTGCTCTTCGCCCGGATTGCCCGGCGCGACTTTGCCCATGGAAAGGCTCGCATCGATAAGCGCCGCGCGCGCGGCGAGATATTTCGGATCGAGCATCGCCTCCACCGGCACATCCACGAAATCCGGGTCGCCGATATACTGGTCGCGGTCGGCATAGGCGAGCGCTTCGGCCTCGGCGATGAAATGCATCGACGTGACGCTCATCGCGCCCATGCCTTCCAGGTCGAAATTCTCGAGAATGCCGAGCGTCTGCAGCGTCGTAAGGCCGCCGGATGTGGGCGGCGGCATGGTGCAGATGCGATAGATGCGATAGGGGCGGCAAAGCGCGTCGCGCTCCTTCGCTTCATAATTTGCAAGGTCGTCCAGCGACAGCGTGCCGGGTCGCGCCGGTGCGTTATGCACGGCATCGACGATGGCCTGCGCCACATCGCCTGCGTAGAAGCCGTCGGGTCCCTTTTCCGCTATCTCGCGCAGCGTCTGCGCGTAAGCCGGGTTCTTGATGATCTCGCCCGCCTTGTAAGGCAGCTTCGCGCCGTCCGGGCCGGTCTTGTAGAAATAGTCGCCCGCCACCGGCATATGCTGCAGCACCGGATCCCATTCCAGCCATTCCTGAAGTTTGGGCTGAACCTTGAAACCGTTTTCGGCGAGGCGAATGGCGGGCTCGAAAAGATCGCTCCAGGGCAGGACGCCGTGCTGTTGATGCGCAAGCCACAGCATTTTGACGACGCCCGGCACGCCGACCGACCGTCCGCTCACCACGGCATCGCGAAAACCGAGCGGCTGTCCGTCGTCGTCGAGGAAGAGCTTCGAGGTCGCCCCGGCAGGCGCCGTCTCCCGTCCGTCATAGGCCCGCACTTCATCCGACGCCTTGTCGAAATAGACCATGAAGGCGCCGCCGCCGAGGCCGGAGCTTTCCGGCTCCACCAGCGTCAGCACGGCCTGAACCGCGATGGCCGCGTCGATGGCATTGCCGCCCTTTTTGATGATCTCCTGCGCCGCCGCCGTCGCATCGGGGTTCGCGGCGGCGATCATGTAGGGGCCGGAGGAAGGGCCGCTGGCGATTTCGGGGCGCTGGCTGCCGAGCCACCAGGAGGTGCCGCCGATAATGAGGAGAAGTGCGGCGAAAATCACCGGGATCGTTCTTGAGTTTTGCATGGGCGCGCGCCTCCCCCTGAATCTATGTGTCGTCTATTGCTATGTTATCGCCAGTTTAGCCGCTCACGCTCGCGGCGTCTGCCAACAGGAGTTTTACATGGCCGAAGCGCGGATTACGCCGGGCCCCCGCAACCTGATTACGGATGTAGCTGGGCTCTCCATCGGCAATGCGCAAGATGAGCGCGCGCGCACCGGCGTCACGGTGCTGCTGCCGGACGAACCCGGCACCGCCGCCATGGATGTGCGCGGCGGCGGGCCCGGCACGCGTGAAAGCGATGCGCTGGACCCGAGGCACTTGCTGGAAGGCCGTGTCGATGCGCTGGTGCTGTCCGGCGGGTCGGTCTACGGGCTCGACGCGCCTTCCGGCGTGACGCACTGGCTGGGCGGGCAGGGCCGTGGTTTTGCTTTTCCGGGGCTTTCCATCACCGCGCCCATCGTGCCCGGCGCGATCCTCTTCGACCTTGCCAATGGCGGCGAGAAATACTGGGCAAATGGCGGTTCGGAAGAGCCGCCCTACCGCGCGCTGGGATATGACGCCTGCCAGGCCGCGGGCAAGGGTTTCGCACTGGGCAATGCGGGCGCGGGGTTCGGCGCTCAGGCAGGGCACTACAAGGGCGGGCTCGGCTCGGCCTCCGCGGTGACGCCGGACGGCATCACCGTCGGCGCGCTTGTCGCTGTGAACGCGGTAGGCTCGCCCGTCATCCCCGGTACCGACTGCTTCTGGGCGGCGCCCTTTGAGCTCAATGGAGAATTCGGCGGCAGGCGCTGGAACGGGGAAGGCGCGCCGGCCTCATATGATCCGCTGGAGGGCACCAAACTGGCGGGCCCGCGCGAAAACACCACCATCGGCATCGTCGCGACCGATGCGGTACTCGATGCGACCGCCATGCACCGCATCGCCGTGATGGCGCATGACGGCTTCGCCCGCGCGCTTCGCCCGGTTCATGCGCCGGTGGATGGCGATGCCGTTTTCGCGCTCTCGACGGGCAAGAAGCCGCTCGATCGGCAAGCCCGGACGCTCGACATCACCCGGCTGGGCGCCATCGCGGCCGATTGCATGGCTCGCGCCATCGCCAGAGGGGTTTTCGAGGCGGAAACGCTGGGGTCGATCCCTTCATGGGCCGACCGCCACGGGGCCGGGTAAACGGCAGGAGGGCCCCGCGGCCATACCCGGCGATGGGCACTTGCGTTCGGGCGCATGACGCTTTATGAGTACGCGCCTCGCCCGACGGTGCCCGTGCTTTTCAGCCGTTTTCGCCCGTCAGGCCAGGTTGCGCCGGTAGCTCAGCTGGATAGAGCACCAGACTACGAATCTGGGGGTCGGGAGTTCGAATCTTCCCCGGCGCGCCATCTTTCCCCTTCACCTCGCGAACAAAACCTCATGGGCAGTGTTTCTCTCACATCGGGGCGCGGGAGGATGACGATAGCGTTTCCAGCAGGTCCATCTGAAAGCGTTTGATCGAGCATTCCTTCACAATGCGCTGCAGGGCATTGTTTCTGATCTGTGTCCAAAGAGCTGGATCGGTATAGAGCCGGTAAACGGCGTCTGAAAAGGCTTCAGGTGTGTCGGCCACCAGAAGCTCGCGTTCGTTGCTCCAGCCGAGCTGCGATGCCAGTAGGGAGGTCGCAACGACGGGCACGCCGCTCGCTGCCGCTTGTTGGACCTTGAGAGGTATTCCGGCGGCGAATCGCGTTGGAGCGATAAAAACCCGGGCTCGATCGAATAGCGGGTCGAGGTCGTCCACAACGCCCAGAAGTTTCACTTTGAGAGGGTCAAGCGCGCGGATGCTTGGAGCGCCGTTGAGGCCCGCCGCCTTGAGCGGGATACGGCATTTCCGTCTCGCGTCCAGAAGCGGCAGAACCTTTTCGACGTACCATACGAGACTATCGACATTGGGTGCGCCTTCTTCTTCCAGCCGGCCGACGAAGAGAATGTCTTTGCGCGCGGAAAACGCCGCGGGCGTCGGGTTGGAATCGACAGCGTACCCCAGGACATGGGTCGGCTTGCCGGAGGCGCGCCGAAAGACATCGGCTTCCGCTTCGGTCACAGCGATAACCTGGTCGACCGTTTCGACGAGGGCCAGCTCCTGAGTTCTTTCGCGTATGGCCTCGGCAGCCAGTGCTTTGTCACCCAGCACCTCGGCCCTCACGGCGTTGCGCGACGAGAAGAGGGCCTCGGCGTCGTAGGTGATTTTTATACCTTCAAACAAATCGGGCCGCCGCCGTTTGATGCTGGACAATTCCTTCATGTTATGAGGACGGCTGATGAATATCTGTTGATAGTAACCTTTTCGTTCATCCAGGAATTGCTCGAGACCCGGCAAGCCCGCGCCCATTGCGACTTCGACACCTTCCGGCACAACTGACCAGGCTTCTGCCCAGGCGTCGCGTAGAGTTGTGGTGGGGAAGAAGGTAACGAAATATCCCGCTTCAACCATAAGGCGCAGAATACTGTTGGACCGGGGAAAGCCTGAACCGAGCGAGACAATCGGAATACGGTCTTCGATGTACAGGATCCGCTCGCGGTCATCTCGCATTCTGGCCAGAAGTGGGTTGGCATTCAGGGAAGAGTGATGGGCGCGCAGTTGTTCTTTATGTTTATTCAGAAACTTCTGCCGATTGATTTTCTGGATGTCGATCGCTTGTTCGAGAGACTCGGACGACGCGAATTCGAAATGATCGACGATCGCGCGAGGCTCGAAAATAACCTTCATGCCGGCGCGGCGGATACGCATGCAGAGGTCCGATTCCTCATAATAGGCGGGGGCAAAATCCGGATCGAATCCGCCCAGTTGCTGAAACACGCCCTCACGGACCAAAAGGAATGCACCTGAGCAGTAATCGACTTCGCGGCGGAAGTTGTATGCGCCCTTCGCCGGATCGTCCCCGCGACCGTATCCAAGGCAACTGCCATCGGCCCAGATAATGCTGCCGGCCTCCTGCAGCGTGCCGTCGGGAAGCACGATCGGGCCGCCAACCGCGCCGGCAGTCGTATCTTCTTCGATAGTCTTGACCGCGGCGGCCAGCGAACCGGGCCTGACAATGGCGTCATTGTTGAGCAGAAGCACATGGCCGCCCCGCACGGCCTTGAGGCCAAGATTGACCGCTTTGAGAAAACCCAGATTTTCGTCCTGGGACAGCAAGCGCACATTGTCCACCCGCTCAAGAAGCTCGGCGGTGCGGTCGGTCGAACAATTGTCCACGATAATTACCTCGACGGGAAAATCGGTTTCCGCCTCGAGAGAGCGCAGGCAACGCAGTGTAAGGCCGGCCTGATTCCAGAGAACCAGAATGACCGATACACGCGGATGATCGGCATTGGAAAAACGGATACGTGCATCCGAGGCCAGAAATGCCTCGAGGTCCTGGTCGGCGCTGGCGCGGACCTCCTCTTTCAGTGAGATCGTGACGCCAAGTATGGTCTTGTCTTCAACGCCTCTAGCGTGTCCGGACGGTACGGCGAGCTCCGGAAAGCGCTGAGCCAGGAGCGAGCGTTTCGGATTGACTTTGGCCGCGGATTTGCGAAAGCGGGTCTTCATCCTGCTCGGAAGGGGTAAGGCGTCCTTCGACAGTGCCCGGAGGATGCGAAACTTGAGCAGCTGGCGATACGACGAAGAGGGACGCTTGCGGGCCTTGCACAAATTGAGCTCAAGCTCTCTCGCGATTTCGAGCGCTGCGTGTTCGCGTGTCTCTCTGGAATTCAGTTGGGATTGCAGGCGCGCTTTTTCGGTCCTAAGACGACTAGTTTCTTCTCTCAGGGCTGCGGTTTCGCTCTCCCTGAAAGTTTGCAGGCACTTTCCAAGTCTCAGTTGAGCTTCAAGATGCGTTTTCTCTCTGTGGAGAGCCCTGGTTGAATGATCCGGGGTTCCCTCATCTCGCTTGTCGTCCGCCGGCGAAATGCGCAACGCTTCTTTTTCCGCGCATGCCAAGCGTTCAAAGGCAGACCGCGCGCTGTCCAGGCTTTGCATCGCTGCCTGGTCGGCGGGGTCGGAACAAAGCCGTGTGAGCAGGACGGAGATCTCGTCAATCCGGACAGCGGTTTCCTCATCCACCCCCTGAAGCGGTGCGTGCCCGGCATGATGCTGAAGGTTCGGAGACAGAAACTTCTCGATTTCCTCAGGGTCGGCGGCGGTCTCATTGATTTGCGGCAGGGTGAACTCGTGACGCATCCGCGCGACAAGAGGTCGCCAGTCAAGCATCAGATCGTCATATGAGTAGAATGAGCGGTGGCGGTAGCGGGTTGCCGACTCGGCATCCATCTGATGGCGCATCCAGAGCAGGCAGGCCTGCTTGGCGGACATGTCGTTTCGTGCGGCAAGCGAAGCTGCCACTGCGCGCGGGTCTCGCAGCGCATGGAGAAACTCTATCCTGTATCCCAGGTGATTGAGTGCCCGGACATAAAGCGGGACGAAACGCGAAATTCGAGGGTCCGTGAGAACGATTGTCTCAGCGTCGTCATACGCGGCGCGAATAGTCGCCGCGATCAGAGTCACGAGGTCGGACCCATAGTCGGCAAGGATTTTTTCCGCGTCCAACGGGCGCCAGTCGTCCCAGCTGCTGTCGCAAGCCGCCAGGAGCATGTCATTGAGTTCGACGATTGCCCCGGCGTCCCGGAATCCTCGTTCACAGTCTGTTTTGTCAGCGATAGAGCCTCGGGGGGCCGCGGCGCCCGACAAATTCAGCAGACGCGAAAACACACTCGTACCCGAGTGAGGCGTACCGAGGACGAGAATACAGGTCTTACTCATTTTCCGCCCCGTTGTTCAGAGGCACAAAACTAGGGATTCAAGCCGGGGAGGGATAGGGATTTGATTGTTTTAAGAGCAAGAGAACGATTGTTTTTGACCGAATTTCACAGTCCACATCTCGCGCGACATGTTTTGCTCCGTCCGGAGCGGACCAATCGTCCTGCGTTCAATATCTAAGGCAGCGTTCCTTGGGCACCTGAAACGCGCCAAGCGATCACGGACGCCATATCACCCGGCAAACAACGCCTCGCACCCCGTCCCAGCCAGAATAGCATCCACCGCCTTGCGGTCGGTGTCGCTCAGCGCGGCGAGCTTCTCGCGCAGCCACGCCAGGCATTTGCCCTGATAGGGGAAGGGCTGCTGGACCCATGCGCGGCCGTCGACTTCGGCGCGGACTTCCTCGTCGCCATTCATCAGCGCCTTGGCGTTGGCCAGCATAACGGGGGCATAGACGCGGCCGACTTCATTGAGGAGGCCCTTGAGCGTCTCGGGGATCGCGTCGCGGCTGATCCAGTCTTCCTCTTTAGGCTCGACGCCGGATGAGTCTTCCACGATATCGACCCAGGCGAAAACGCGCGGCGCGCGGCGGAGCGTTTCTTCCATCGGCGTCGGGTCGAAATGGGTGAGCTGGGTCAGCTGGCCGTAGAATCCGAAATCGGACGCGCCGGGCCGCTTGCCCATGATGTAGGGCGCGGTTTCGAGATGCGCCTTCAGCGCGTCGAGAAGGCGCAGATAGCTGGCCTCGATCACCGGTGCGGTCACGTCGTTGGAGCCGACGACATAAAGCCGCTTGATCTGCCGGTCGGCGAAAACCTTGCCCATCTTCAGCGCTTCTTCTTCCGGTTGCGTCACGTTCCGCCAGCGCGGCAGGATCGCCGCTGCGCGGTCGATATCCGGCTTGTAATACCAGCGGTAATGGAACATCGCCTTGGTGAGCCATTCATCCGCGAAGTCTTCCAGCAGATAGTCGAGAAACTCGATCACCGGATCGGACGGCACGATCTTGCGCTCGGGAAACGCCGCCTCGAAACGGCGGATGAGCGGGGTGGAATCGACCACCGCTTCCATCTCGCCCTTGTCGTTCGGCAGGTAGAAGGTCGGGAGCAACTGAACTTTCGGCTTCGGCAGGCCGAGCGCGGCGGGCGTCTCGCCGATCAGGAAGCGGTAGGGGATCAGCCGGTAGCGCAGCACCGCGAGCATCTTTCGCGTATAGGGCGAGCCGGGCGCGCCGCTCAGCAGCAAGGGTGTTGCCGTCATCTCTGTCTCCATCCCCATTATGTCTTGCTCTCGTTCTTTTTCTGGCACCAAGCGTGTCACCATGGGTAACGGAGCGTCAAGCATTTGGAACGCAGGGCTTTGAAAAAAGGCATTGCAAGTGCCAATAGATTGTCCGGGTTTTTGCCGTTGAGCCGGACGTCGATACGGCTTGCGTTATTCGCCGCTCTGGCACAGCTTTCTACCTAGCTGAGCAGGGCGAGAGGGAGGACACCATGATCGTGGAACTGGACGTGAAGCGCGACGCCATCGGCGAATGCCGCGTGATCGCACGCGAAGAGCGGGCGCTGGAAGAGGGCGAGATCGAAGTGGCCGTGCGCAAATTTGCGCTGACGGCCAACAACATCACCTATGCGCTCACCGGCGACATGATCGGTTACTGGAAGTTTTTCCCCGCCGAGGGCGAGTGGGGCATCGTCCCCGTCTGGGGTTTCGGCGAGGTTGTGGCCTCGCGCTGCGACGACGTGCCGGAAGGCACCGAGATCTGGGGCTTCCTGCCCATGGCCTCAAGCGTGGTGATGCGCCCGGGGCCGGTTGACAGAGGGGGCTTCTCGGACGAGGCGCCGCATCGCAAGGACATGCCGCTTGTCTACAATCGCTACACCATCACGAATGACGATCCGGCGGCGCTGAAGGCGCTGGCGGATGCGCGCTGCGTGTTCTTCCCGCTCTTCACCACCTCCTATCTCATCTACGATTATCTGATGGACAATGACTGGTTCGGCGCGAAACAGGTCATCATCGGGTCCGCCTCGTCAAAGACGGGTGCCGGCCTCGCCAACATGCTGGCGACACATGCGAAAGACAGCATTCGCGTGGTCGGCCTCACCTCGCCGCGCAACAAGGACTTCGTGGAAAGCCTCGGCACCTATGACGAGGTCTGCCCCTACGGCGACATCGCCGGGCTCGATGCCTCCGTGCCGAGCATCTATGTGGACATGTCGGGCGATGGAAAGGTTCTCTCCGAGCTGCATCATCATTTCGGGGACAACATCAAGGCGAGTTGCGGCGTCGGCGCGACCCATTGGGAGGCGCCGCGCGATACCGGCGACCTGCCCGGCGCGAAGCCCGAATTCTTCTTCGCCCCCGCCCAGATCCAGAAGCGCGACAATGAATGGGGCCCGGGCGCGGCGATGCGCCGTGCGCAGGAGGAGTGCGCACGCATGGCCAAGGAGATGGAAGCTCATCTGAAGATCGAGCACGGCACCGGCGCGGAAGCGGTGAAGGCCGCCTATCTGTCGATGGTGCGCGGCGAGACGGCGCCGGACCGCGGTCTCATGCTGTCCTTCGGCTGAATGTCGCTAACGGCGCGGCGCGATTGCGTCGGCCATATGCCTCATCACAGCCAGCGCCGCCTTGGGGGCGAGCGCCTGGTCGTGACGCAGCCTTTGCCACATCTCCATGCTGAGCGCGGCATCCAGCGCTTCGAAAGCGCGGGTGCCGGGCGCCATTTTCTTCGGCAACACCTCGGCGAGCGTCTGCCGCGTCATGGCGGCAAGCAGCGCATGGTCCTTCTGCAGGAAGGGTGAGCGGTGGCGTTGTGCATCGGCGGCGGTCTTGAAGGGAAGGATCTCCTCGAACACCGTTGCGCGTCGCTCGATCAGCGCATCCAGCCTGTCGCGCCATCTCCGCCCCTCCAGCGGTGCGCAGAAAAGCGGCTCAACCCGCGCAAGCATCGCGTGCTGGATTTCGGCATAAACGGTTTCCATGTCGGAAAAGAGCCGGAAGACCGTGCGCCGCCCCACGCCGGCCTTCAGCGCGATGGTCTCCGCGCTGGGCGCGATTTCACCGGCTTTCATCAGCTCCATCATCGCGTCGACGATGCGCTGGCGCGAGGTGTCGGCCCTGCGGCGTCGACCGTCCGGGTTTTCTTTGGCGGATGATTGGCTGCTCATATCGGATATCAGACTAACGTTATCGCGGCGCAAAGCCACTGGGTGACGGCGTGACATGGGGCGGCAAGGCATGCAGAGGCCCCATATTGCAAATGACTATCAATAACTGTATAGGAGCGGAGCCGGGTGCGCCTGCATGCGCGGATTGGCCTGTTTGAATTAATGGCTATTGTGGCGGCATCATGAGCCGGTGCCGGTCGGTCCGAGGCCGGCCCGCAATCAATATTGTGCCAGAGTTGAGCGAAAGGAAGCTTGATGGAACCCCAGAGCGATGCCACGGCGACGGGAAGCGCCGCGCCGCAGGCCGGGACGGCCGTCACGGGTGACATGCCATCGGCGGCGCTTTCCGCCACGACCGAACAGGCAACCGGCCCGGGCGCCGAAATGAGCGCCTTGATCGGTGCGGGCGGACCGGTGTTGATGATCATCATCGTCATGTCGGTCATCGCCACAGCCTTCATCCTCGCCAAGCTCTGGCAGTTCCGCCATGTGAGCGAGGGCGGCGCCCGCAAGACCAAACAGATTCTCGGCGACGCCGCCAACCGCAAGGACGCGGCCAAGCGCCTTTCCGGCATGAAAAACCCGGTGGCGCGCGTGGCGGCTTTCGCCATTTCCGGTGTGCCGCAGGAACGCGCCTGGCGCGAAGCGGAAGAGACGATCGAGCCTTACCGTTCCCATATGCGCCTGCTGGAAGTGATCGCGGCGCTGGCCCCGCTGCTCGGTCTGCTCGGCACGGTGCTCGGCATGATCGGTGCGTTCCAGGCGCTGGGCGCCGCCCAAGGCCGCGCCGACCCGCACATCCTCTCGAACGGCATCTGGGAAGCGCTGCTGACCACGGCGGCGGGCCTGTCGCTCGCCATTCCGGCGACCGCTTTCGTCAACTGGTTCGACCGCCGCATCGAGCGCATGACCTTCCATATGGAAACAGTTCTCTCGCGTCTCTTCGACAACGGGTCCGCCATGCATCTGCTGGAAGGAGACGAGCATGAGTCTCGCAGCCTCGCGACGCCTCGCGCGGCCGAATAACGTTAGCCACGCGCGGATCAGCCTGACGCCGCTGATCGACGTCATCTTCATTCTCCTGATCTTCTTCATGCTGGCCTCGCGCTTGTCGGCCTGGCAGGACATCGACATTTCCATTGCAAGCGATAGCGGCACCCCGCAGCAGATGACGGGCGACCTGCATCGCGTGAGCCTGCTTGGCGATGGCGGCATGCTGCTGGACGGGGATGCGCTGAGCGCCGATATGCTGGTCGCCCGCCTGAAGGCGCTGCCAAAGGATGCGCGTCTCGTTGTGGATCCGGCCGCGGGTGTGACGCTTGAAAACGCGGTTCGCGTACTCGACATGGCAAGCGGGGCAGGCATCGCCGCTTCGCTGGTGGCGGAAGAGGGGAAGCGATGAAGCTCACCCGCCGCAGACGGCTGGCGGAGACGGAATCCGTCGTACCGCTCATCAATATCGTCTTCCTGCTCCTCATCTTTTTCATGGTGGTGGGCGAACTTGCCGCGCCCACGCCCTTCCCGCTGGAGCCGCCGCAATCCTCCAGCGATCTTGCTTCGGAAAAGCGCGAGGCGGAGCTTTTCGTGAGCGCGGATGGCAAGCTCTCTTTTAATGGTGCGGATGTGACGGAGGCGACGCTTGCCGACGCGCTGGGCACGACGCCGCCTGCAGAAGTGCGTGTTGCCGCCGATGGCAAGGTGGAGGCGCGTCTCGTCGGACGTCTTCTTGCCGGGCTGAGGGAGGCGGGCGTGAAGCGCGCCTTTCTCGTGACGGTGAAGAATTAGGGCCGGGCATGACGCTGACGCGCAACGAAATTGCGGCCTTTGTCGCCGCCGCCATCCTGCTGCATCTGGTGGCCTTCTACTCGTTTTTTTACGGGCAGCCGCAAACGACGGGTGCGATTGCGACGGGCAGCGGCGGTCTGATGATCGATCTGGCCGGGCAGGTAGGCACGGGCGGCGCGCCGAAAGGCAACACATCCGAACCCACCCCCGAGCCGGTTGAAAAAACAGCCCCGCCGGAACCCGAGCCAAAACCCAAACCGGAGCCGAAACCGAAGCCGAAGCCCGTCGCCAAATCCGTGCCGAAGCCCGAGCCTGCGCCGAAACCCGTGTCCAGGCAGGAGACAAGGCCCGCGCCGAAAAAGCGGATGGCAACGAAGCCTGCGCCGTCGCGGGAAAAGGCCCTCACGCAGGGCCGCCCCGATGGAGTGGTGGAGACATCCCAGGACACTGCCGGAGGAAAGCCGGGTCTTGCGGCGCAGGGCAAGGCCGGGGCGGGCGCCACCGCGGGCGGCGGAACGCCCGGGGCGCGGGCCGATTACCGTGCGCTCATTATCGGGCGGCTGGCGCGGGAGAAGCGCTATCCGTTGCGGGCAAGGATGCGCGGTATCCAGGGGTCGGGGCTGCTCCGCCTCGTCGTCTCGCCGGAAGGCGCTGTGCTCTCGGCACGGCTCGAAAAATCCACCGGCAGCAGCCTGCTCGACAAGGAGATCGATCGGATGGTGGAGCGTGCGTCCCCCTTTCCGGCCTTTCCGGAAAACATGGCGTCCAAGCCACTGACCTTGCGTATTCCGGTTGATTTCGAGCTTCATTAGAGCGCACGTCGCGCCCTGTTTCCCTTGCGTCAATCGCCGTTGACACGGCGCCGTTTCAATTTGCCGGTGAAATCCCCCGGCAGCGGTGCTAGGAAAACGCCTACAACAAAGCCGGATGAACCGGCCAAAAAGGCAGGCGAGGAATGAAACTCTATCATTGCAAGGGCGCGCGCTCGCTGCGCCCGCTCTGGACGCTGGAGGAAATGGGACTCGACTACGAACTCGAGACCATGCCCTTCCCGCCGCGCTTTCTGCGCGAAGGCTATACCGGCATCAATCCCGTCGGCACCGTGCCCTATTTCGTGGATGGCGAGACGGAGATGACGGAATCGGCGGGCATCGCGCAGTATCTGGTGGAGGTCTACGGACCGACCGATCTGGCGCTGAAGCCGGGCGACAAGGAATATGGCGCCTGGCTCAACTGGATCCATCGCAGTGACGCCACGCTGACCTTCCCCCAGACCATCGTGCTTCGCTACACCCAGCTCGAGCCGGAAGAGCGGCGCCTGAAACAGGCGGCGGAAGACTACACGCAGTGGTTCTTTGCGCGCCTGCGCACCGTCGAAGCGGCGCTGGACGGGCACGACTATTTGTGTGCGGATCGCTTTACCGTCGCGGATATATGCGTCGGCTTTTCGCTCTATCTGGCCGACACGCTGGGCTTCAAGGGCGGTTTCAAGCCCAACACGGCAGCCTATTACGAGCGTCTCTGCGCGCGGCCCGCTTTCCAGCGTTCGATTGATTTGTAGGGAACGAGAACATGTCCGATGTGAGTCAGAAGGAACTGGACGAATTTCGCGCCGGTGCGCGCGCCTGGTTTGCCGAGAATGTCCCCGCCGATCCGGACTTCATGCTGCCGCTGACCTTCATGGAAGTGGGCACGCAGGAACAGTTCGACTTTCTGCGCGACTGGCAGCGTAAATGCTACGAGGCGGGCTATCTCGGAGCAGCCTGGCCGAAGGAATATGGCGGCGGCGGACTGGCGCAGGCCTTTCAGGATGTCGCGACGCAGGAAATGCATCGCGCGGGCGGCCCCATCATGCTCAATGCCATCGGCATCAACTGGGCAGGTCCCCTCATCCTCGACATGGGGTCCGAAGAACAGCGCAAGGCCTATATCAAGGGCATCCTGAGCGCGGAAGACATCTGGTGTCAGGGCTTTTCCGAACCCGACCACGGCTCCGACCTCGGCAATGCGCAGACCCGCGCCGTGCGCGATGGCGACGATTATGTCGTCAACGGCTCGAAGATCTGGACGACGCAGGGCAATTACGCGAAATACATGATCCTGCTCGCCCGCACCGATCCAGATGCGCCGCGCAAATATGACGGTCTGAGCTTCTTCCTCGCCCCCATGACGGTGCCGGGCGTCGAAACCGTGCCGATCAAGAAGCTCACCGGCGAATACGGCTTTACCCAGACCTTCTTCACCGATGCCCGCATCCCGGCAACCTCGCTCATTGGCGGCGAGGGCAAGGGCTGGGCGGTTGCCATGCGTACGCTGGAATATGAGCGCGGTGCACGCGGCGGCCAGGCGGGCGGCTATGTGACCGTCTACCCGGATGTCGGCGAAGTGGTGGAACTGGCCAAGCGCGCCCTGCGCAATGGCCACCCGGCCTGTGAGGACCCGATCATCCGCGACAAGCTGGTCAAGCTGCTGGCGACCTATCGCGGGCTTCAGCTCAACGGTAAGCGGTCGCGCATTGCGCCGCTGGTGCAGGATAAGCCGATGTCCCTGCCGCTGATGTCCAAGCTGATCGCGACGGAGTTCTATCGCGAGATCAACCAGCTTGCGATGGCCATGCAGGGCCCGCGCGGCGCCTATTATGTCGGCGAGCCGGAAGCCTATGACGAAGGGATCTGGCAGCGCTCTTATCTCAATGCCTTCTCCGGAACCATCGGGGGCGGCACCAGCCAGATCCAGCACAACATCATTGGCGAGCATGTGCTCGGCCTGCCGAAGAGCTGAGGAGCGGGAAAACGACAATGGAAAGAAACGTCACGCTCACTTTTAGCGAAGAACAGGCCGAACTTCTGGAAGTTGCGCAGAATTTCTGCCGCGACAAGTCGCCCGTTTCGACCGTTCGTAAGCTGATCGAGGACGAGCTGGGTTACGACCCCGCCGTCTGGCAGGAAATGATTGCGCTGGGCTGGCTCGGCATTGCCGTGCCCGAAGAGTTCGGCGGCGTCGGGCTCTCCATGGCCGAAGTCGTGCCGGTGGTGGAGCAGATGAGCCGCCGTCTGATGGGCGGTCCCTTCGTGCCGACGACGCTTGCCGCGCAGGCGCTGCTGGTGGGCGGCACAGAGGCGCAGAAATCGAAGATCCTGCCGGAGATTTGCGCGGGCAAAGCCGCAACCCTTGCACTGACCGAACCCCATGCCGACTGGGACCTCACCCATATCGAGGCAAAGGCGGCGGAAGAGGGCGGCAAGCTGAAGCTCTCCGGCACGAAGATTTTCGTGGTCGATGCGGCCAGTGCGGAATGGATTATCGCCTCGGTGATGAAGGACGGTGAGCCCGCTCTCGTCATTATCGAGAAGGCGGGGCTGCCGGAAGGCGCGCTGCGCCGCGAAGTGGTGGCGGATGAGACGCGCCGCTCCTTCCGTCTGGAGCTTGATGGTGTGGAGGTTCCCGCCGATGCGCTTCTCGATACGTCACGCACGCGCGAAACGCTCGCCCATATCGATCTCGCGTCGTCGCTGCTTCTCTCGGCGGAAGCCTGCGGCGCGGCAGCAAGCTGCGTGGATTACACGGTGGAGTATCTGAAAACCCGCAAGCAGTTCGGCAAGCTGATCGGCTCCTACCAGTCGCTGAAGCATCCGACCGTCGATGCACTGGTTGCCTATGAGACGGCGCGTTCGCATCTCTACAATGCGGCCTGCACCTTCGGGCAGCAGGGCGAGGGCGAGATCGCGGTGCGCATGGCGAAGTCGGAATCCTCCGACGCGCTTTCATTCGCCGCCGACCGCGCCATTCAGTTCCATGGCGGTTTCGGCTTCACCTATGAATGCGATGCGCAGCTTTATCGCCGCCGCGGTATGTGGTGCGAATATCTGCACGGCGACGGGCCCTATCAAAGGGCGAAGCTCGCAGACCTTCTGTTCTGAGGAAAACGGCGCTCTGGGCCACGCAGGTCTCAGGCGTCGTTTTTTTTCGTCAGGCAGCCATTCATGAACGTGTCCAGCACGACATTGGTGTAGTGGCGGCGAAGATCATCGGTGATCTCGTCCACGCCATAGACATATTTCAGGTTCGCCTGGTTCACGAAAATCTGCTCGCAGGCCCCAAGGGCCGCGAAATAGAAGAGCATCGGATCTTCCACGCGCATCAGCCCGGCGGCCTGCGCCTCCCGGATGAGCCCGGTTGCGGCGCGTCCGAGCGGTGCGGCGAAGAATTCCGCAATTTCCTTGGACGCATCCGTCGAGGCATCGCGCATCAGCGAATGCAGCAGCCGGTTCAGATAGGGATAGCGGAAGAAGGTCCAGATGACGCCGGCAAGATGCCGCCGGAATTTCTCAACCGGATCGATGTCGAGGGCGATCAGCCTGTCGAGTTCCGCGAGCGCCCCGGTTGCATTTCGCTTGGCAAGCGCCAGCAGCAGGCCTTCCTTGCCGCCGAAATAATAGCTCACCAGCGCCACATTCACTTCCGCCCGCGCTGCGATTTCGGCGAGCGGGACGTCGATGGTCTCGCGCTCGGTCATCAGGGCGCTGGCCGCGTCCAGAAGCTGGTCGCGCGCCGCGGGCCGGGCCGGAGCCGCCTTGATTTTCGCTTTCGCCTGCGGCTCCACGATCCCTCCTTGCGTTTCCGTTTTTTTGGATTTAAATACGCATTTAAGAAATTAAATACGCCTTTAAAAGCATCCGCGCAAGACGGATGAGGGTGTCAGGGAGGACGAGGATGAAGGTTACCGCCGCGGTAGCACGCTCGGCTGAAGACGATTTCTCCATCGAGGAAATAATCCTCGACGAACCGAGGGCCGACGAGGTTCTGGTCCGCGTCGAGGCGGTCGGCCTCTGCCACACCGATCTCGTCTTCAAGGCGACGGGCACCATCCCCCATCCGCATGTGCTGGGTCACGAGGGCGCGGGCGTGGTGGAAAAGGTCGGCGACGCGGTGACCAAGGTGAAGCCGGGCGACCGCGTGGCGATCACCTTCCGCTCCTGCGGACAATGCCCGCGTTGCGCCAGCCACGATCCGGCCTATTGCCACTCCATGCCGCTTCTCAATTATGCGGGTATGCGGCCCGACGGCACCAAGGCGCTCCACAAGGGCGACGAGGACATCGGCAGCAATTTCTTCGGTCAGTCCTCATTCGCCACGCATTGCCTCGCCTATGAAACCAATCTGGTGAAGCTCACCGACGACATGCCCTTCGAGCTCGCCGCGCCGCTGGGCTGCGGGGTCCAGACGGGTGCCGGCGGCGTCGTGCGCTCGCTTGCCTGCGAAAAGGGCTCCTCCATTCTCATTCTTGGCGGCGGTGCCGTCGGTCTTTCCGCTGTCATGGGCGCCGCCGTGCAGGGCTGCGATCCCATCATCGTGCTGGAGCCGCATGAGGAGCGCCGCAATCTCGCACTGGACCTCGGCGCGACCCATGCGCTCGACCCGGCCGAGGCGACCGACCTTGCCGAAGCCGTTCGTGCGATTGCGCCGATGGGCGTCGATTATGCTTTCGACACCACCGGCATCCCCGACCTTCTGAATGCGACGATGATGGCGCTGGCGCCCAAGGGTACTTTCGGCATTGTCGGCATCGCACCGCCCGGCACGCCGCTTCCCGGCGATCTGATGAGCGCCGTGACCTTCGGCCATACGGTGAAGGGCATCATTGAGGGCGACAGCGATCCGGACGACTTCATTCCCGAGCTCATATCGCTCTACAATCAGGGCCGACTGCCGGTGGACCGCCTGGTGAAGACCTATCCGCTGGAAGAAATAAACCGGGCCGTGGCCGACCAGCACGCAGGCAAATGCGTGAAAGTCGTGCTCACCATGGACCGGCCGTGAAACCGAAATCCGATAAACGGAACGAAAGAACCGAAACAGGGAGAAACGTGAATGTCTGACGCATATATCATCGATGCGTGCCGCACGCCGCGCGGCATCGGCAAAGTGGGCAAGGGTTCGCTTGCGCACCTTCATCCGCAGCATCTGGCCCGCACCGTGCTGGCGGCCATTGCCGAGCGCAACAACCTCAACACCTCCGATGTCGAAGACGTGATCTGGGGCACCTCGTCCCAGCGCGGCGCGCAGGGCGGCGACATGGGCCGCATGGCCGCGCTCGATGCGGGTTACGACATCACGGCGTCGGGCGTCACGCTCGACCGTTTCTGTGGCTCGGGCATCACCACGGTGAACCTCGCTGCGGCGCAGGTCATGTCCGGCATGGAAGATCTCGTCGTTGCCGGCGGCACCGAGATGATGAGCTATACCGCCGCGACCGCCGATCCCAAGACCCCGCCCATGATGGACGCCGGCAACCTGCACCTGCGTAAGATTCATCCGCAGTCCCAGCAGGGCGTCTGCGCCGACGCGATCGCGACGATGGAAGGCATCGACCGCCAGGCGGTGGACGAGCTTGCCCTGACCTCGCAGCAGCGTGCCGCCAAAGCCATCGAGGAAGGCCGTTTCAACAAGTCGCTGGTCACCGTCTACAACGACGACGGCTCGGTCGCGCTCGACCATGAGGAATTCCCGCGTCCGCAGACGACCATGGAAGGTCTCGCGGGCCTGAAGCCTTCTTTCGCGGCCTGGACCGGCATTCCGGTAGACGAGCAGGGCACGACCTATGGCTCGCTGATCCAGCAGGTCTATCCGCAGATCAAGGAATTCAACCACATCCACCACGCCGGCAACTCGTCGGGTGTCGTGGACGGTGCGGCGGCGATCCTGGTTGCCTCGAAGAACTATGCGGAAAAGAACGGCCTGAAGCCGCGCGCCCGCATCGTCGCGACCGCCAATATGGGCGACTGCCCGACGCTGATGCTGAACGCCCCGGTGCCTGCCGCGAAGAAGGTGCTTCAGAAGGCCGGTCTGACCACGGACGATATCGACCTCTGGGAGATCAACGAGGCCTTTGCCGTCGTCGCCGAGAAGTTCATCCGCGATCTGAAGCTCGACCGCGAAAAGGTGAATGTGAATGGCGGCGCCTGCGCCCTCGGCCATCCGATCGGTGCGACCGGCTCCATCCTCATCGGCACGCTGCTCGACGAGCTTGAGCGCCGCGACCTGAAGCGCGGTCTGGTGACCATGTGTGCCGCTGGCGGCATGGCCCCGGCCATCATCATCGAACGCGTGTAACACACCGAAACCGGCGGGCGGGAATTCGCCCGCCCGCCGGTCCGGTGCCAACTTCGAATAAGTAATCGAAAGGCTTGACCCGATATGACCTACTCGATCACGGAACTCGCCAACGAATTCGAAATCACTCCCCGCGCCCTGCGTTTTTATGAAGAAAAGGGCCTGCTGATCCCGGCCCGCGACGGTCAGACGCGCATCTATTCCCACAAGGACCGTGCCCGCCTGCAGCTTATTTTGAGCGGCCGGAGCGTCGGCCTCACCTTGCGCGAAATCGGCGATATCTTCGATCTCTACCAGGCCGATGGCGATTGCGAGGAGCAGTACAAACTTGCCATATCGCTCTTCCGCCGCCGCATGAAGGTCGTGCAGGAGCAGCGCGAGATGGTGGACCAGCAGATCGAGCGCCTGCACGACATCTGCAGCAATCTCGAGCAGAAGCTGGAAGCGACCCACGAAGCGCCCGCCCGCCGCGCGGCGAACAACGAAGTCCACGCCCCGGCCATGTCGTAGATAACGCCTGTGACAGGAGTAACGCCTGTCGCAGGGCCGCATGGAAGGCTGTATTGTTTTCCGAGACAACAGCTCCCGGCAGAGGAGCGCATAAGGCATATGGGAGACACTGAAATGAGCGAATTCAAGCTGCTGATCGGCGGCAAGCTGGTCGATGGAGCGAAATCCTCGCCCGTCCTTAATCCCGCGACCGAGGAAAGCGTTGCCGATTGCCCCCGCGGCTCCGAGGGACAGTTGAACGAAGCCGTGGCGGCCGCCAAGGCGGCGTTCCCCGGCTGGTCCGCGACCCCGATCGACGAACGCAAGAAGGTGGTCAATGCCATCGCCGATGCGATCGAGGCCAATGCCGACGATCTCGCCCGTATCCTGACGCAGGAACAGGGCAAGCCCCTCGGCGACGCGACGATGGAAGTTTACGGCACCGCCGCTTTCTTCCGTTACTTCACCTCGCTCGACCTGCCGGTGAAGGTGATCGAGGACAGCGAAGGAAAATATGTCGAGGCGCATCGCCGCCCGCTCGGTGTTATCGGCGCCATCGTGCCGTGGAACTTCCCGATGATCCTGATGGCGTTCAAACTGCCGCCGGCCCTGATCTCGGGCAATACGGTGGTGCTGAAGCCCGCGCCGACGACCCCGCTGACCTCGCTGAAGCTCGGCGAACTCATCAAGGACATCGTGCCCGCGGGCGTGGTGAACGTCATCGCCGACGAGAACGATCTCGGCGCGCCGCTCACCGCCCACCCCGACGTGCGCAAGATTTCCTTCACCGGCTCCACCGCGACCGGTTCGAAGGTGATGGAAGGGGCCGCCGGCCTCCTGAAGCGCATCACGCTGGAACTCGGCGGCAACGACGCCGGTATCGTGCTCGGCAATGTCGACCCGAAGGAAGCCGCGCCGAAGCTCTTCCAGAGCGCGTTCCAGAACTCCGGCCAGGTCTGCATCGCCATGAAGCGGCTCTATGTGCACGAGTCCATCTATGACGAGATGTGCGACGAGCTGGCCGCGCTGGCCGACAATGCCATTGTCGGCGACGGCCTGAAGCAGGGCACGCAGCTTGGGCCGCTCCAGAACAAGATGCAGTACGACAAGGTCTGGGACCTGATCGAGGACGCCCGCAAAAGCGGCAAGATCATTGCCGGTGGCGAGAAGGTGGAAGGCAAGGGCTACTTCATCCGCCCGACCATCGTTCGCGACATCGAGGATGGCTCGCGCCTTGTGGACGAGGAGCAGTTCGGCCCGGTCCTGCCGGTCATCCGTTACTCGGATGCGGACGATGCGGTGTCCCGCGCCAATGCGTCCGACTACGGGCTTGGCGGCTCGATCTGGTCGTCCAACAACGACGATGCCTATGATCTCGCGCTGAAAATGGAGAGCGGCTCGGTCTGGATCAACAAGCATGCCGATCTCGCGCCGAATATTCCTTTTGGCGGCGCGCGTTTCTCCGGCCTCGGTACCGAGCTTGGCGAGGAAGGCCTGCTGGAATTCACCCAGCTCAAGGTCATCAACATGGCCCGCTGAGCGGACCGCCTCGGCAACGCAAACGAAAACGGCGGTTCCGGTTCATATCCGGGACCGCCTCTTTCATGTCTGAACATGTATCGGCCGCGCATCGCACGGCCATTTCGTATTAGATGATTTCCGAAAAATAACACCCGGGAGAAGACAACATGAAGACCCGTATCACCGAACTCTTCGGTATCCAGCATCCGATCGTCCAGGGCGGCATGCATTTCGTCGGCCTCGCCGAAATGGCGGCGGCGGTCTCGAATGCGGGCGGGCTCGGCATCATCACGGGCCTCACCCAGCCCACGCCGGAAGACCTCGCCAAGGAAATCGCCAAGTGCAACGAGATGACCGACAAGCCCTTCGGCGTGAATCTCACCTTCCTGCCGGGCTTCACCAATCCGCCCTATCCGGAATATATCGACGCCATCATTCAGGGAGGCGTGAAGGTCGTTGAGACGGCGGGCCGCAGCCCCGAGCAGTACATGCCGGCGCTGAAGGAAGGCGGCATCAAGGTCATCCATAAATGCACCTCCGTGCGCCATTCGCTGAAGGCTGAAAAGATTGGCTGCGACGCGGTGAGCGTGGACGGCTTCGAATGCGGCGGCCATCCGGGCGAGGATGACATCCCGAACATGATCCTGCTGCCCCGCGCGGCGGAAGAACTGAAGATCCCCTTCGTCGCTTCCGGCGGCATGGGCACGGCCTCGCAGCTCGTCGCCGCGCTGGCGCTGGGCGCGGACGGCATCAATATGGGCACGCGCTTCATCGCGACGAAGGAAGCGCCGGTGCATGAGAATGTGAAACAGGCGCTCATCGCGGCAAGCGAACTCGACACCCGCCTCATCATGCGCCCGCTTCGCAATACCGAGCGTGTGCTCGCCAATGAAGCCGTCGAAAAGATCGTCGAGATCGAGCGCGAAAAGGGCGCGGCGACCACCATCGACGACATCAAGGATCTGGTCGGCGGCGTCTATCCGCGCGTCATGCAGAAGGGCGAAATGGATGCGGGCGCCTGGAGCTGCGGCATGGTCGCGGGCCTCATCCACGACATCCCGACCTGCAAGGACCTCATCGAGGGCATGATGAGCGAAGCGAACGATATCATCCGCAAGCGCCTGGATGCGTTCGCCGCCGCCTGATAGAGGCTTTCCGTAACATCTTCGAGATGACGGCCCGGACGGTTTACCGCCCGGGCCGTTTTCATTCGGCACGGATGCGGCGATTTCACGCGGCGCGGGTGAATAGGGCTTTCATCTGATGATGACAATGCGCATCTAGAGTGCTGATAATTCAAGAATGCGCTCTGCCCCGCGCCGGGCAATGCTGTCCGCCGCGCCCGCATGAAGGTATGCCCGAAGGAGTTGCGTCATGGCCGACCAGACCCGCGCGCCCAAGTCCCGCACGTCCAAGCCCCGCTCGTCCAAGTCTCACTCGAAAACCGGCAGAAAATCGCCGCAACTTGAGGCGAACAAGGCTTCTGCCACCCGCAAGGCAGCGCCGTCGGAGAGCACGGAAAAGCCGGAGAACGGGCAGGGGAGGGACGCCAATCCCTTTCTCGACCTGGCCGGAAAATGGCAGGACGCCTGGGCCGACGGCATGAACGGCCTGCTGGAGCACCAGCGCGGGCTGAACCCTTTCCTCAACAACCGGCACCCCGAACAGGTGAAGCCGGCGGAAGAAGGCTGCCCGCCGACCGATGTGGAGCCCGCCGCCAAGCTGACAAGCGTCGACCGGCTCATCCATGTCATGCTGGGTCAGGCCATGGGCGGCGTCTCGCCCGCCTCCATCGGCCTTGCCTGGATGGACTGGAGCGCGCATCTGGCCATGTCGCCGGGCAAGCAGGCGCATCTGTTGGAAAAGGCGCAGCGCAAACTGGCCCGCCTTGCCCTGCGCCAGATGAAATCGCTGCGCAAGGGCGAGACGCAGCCGCCCTGCATCCAGCCCCTGCCGCATGACCATCGCTTCGACGATCCCGCCTGGCACGAGCCGCCTTTCGATAGCCTCTATCAGAGCTTCCTGCTCATGCAGCAATGGTGGCACAACGCCACCACCGATGTGCGCGGGGCCTCGAAGCATTCGCTCGACATGATGAACTTCATGTCGCGTCAGGTACTCGACATGTGTTCGCCCTCCAACAATCTCTTCACCAATCCGGAATTGCTGAAAAAAACGCTGGAAGAGGGTGGCGACAATCTTTCGCGTGGTTTCCTCAACGCCGTCGAGGACTGGGAGCGCACCAGCGCGGGCCATCCGCCGGTGGGCGCGGAGAACTACCGCCCCGGCGAGACGGTCGCGGTCACCGAGGGCGAAGTCGTCTATCGCAACCGGCTGATCGAACTGATCCAGTACAAGCCGACGACGGAAAAAGTCGGCGCGGAGCCGGTGCTGATCGTGCCGGCCTGGATCATGAAATATTACATCCTCGATCTCGAACCGCAGAACTCGCTGGTCAAATATCTGGTCGATCGCGGACACACCGTCTTCATGATCTCCTGGAAGAACCCGACCGCCGAGGATCGCGATCTCTCCATGGACGATTATCTCGACTTCGGCATCATGAAGGCGGTGAAGGCCGTCGAGGCGATTATGCCGGACAGGAAAATCGACGCGGTCGGCTATTGCCTGGGCGGAACGCTGCTTTCCATCGCGGCTGCCTATATGGGCCGCAATGGCGACGGCCCGCTCAATTCGGTCACGCTGTTCGCCGCCCAGACCGATTTCAGCGAAGCGGGCGAACTCAAACTTTTCATCGATGAAAGCCAGCTTACCTTCCTCGACGACATGATGTGGGATCAGGGCTATCTCGACACCAAGCAGATGGCCGGCGCTTTCCACATGCTGCGCTCGCAGGACCTCATCTGGTCGCGGCTGGTGCATGAAAACCTGATGGGCGAGCGCGCGCCGATGAATGCGCTGATGGCATGGAACGCCGATGCGACGCGCATGCCCTATCACATGCATTCCGAATATCTGCGCCACATGTTCCTGAACAACGACCTCTTCGAAGGCCGTTATGAAGCCTTCGGCCATCACGTGTCGCTGTCGGATATTCAGGCGCCGCTTTTCGTCGTCTCTACGGAGACGGATCATGTCGCGCCGTGGAAATCGGTCTACAAGATCAATCTCGTCGCGGATGTGCCGATCACCTTCGTCCTCACCTCGGGCGGGCATAATGCGGGCATCGTGTCGGAACCCGGCCACCCGCATCGCCATTTCCGGATGTCGACGCGCGAAGCGTCGCAGCGCTATGTCTCGCCGGAAAGCTGGCTGGAGCGCACCCCCGTCAATGAAGGCTCATGGTGGCCGAGCTGGGTCGACTGGCTCGACGCCCTGTCCAGCGGCCAGACCGAGCCGCCCTCCCTGGGGCTTGCCGATACCGACTATGCGCCCATCACGCCCGCGCCCGGTCACTATGTCCTGCAGTCCTGAGGGGCGGATCGGTTTCTCCTAGCGGAATCGGACGTTCCCGCGCTTTCCCGGCCTTCCCGTCGCGGCTACTCTGCCGCAACACAAATAAGGGAGGCCGCTCCATGACCGGGTCCAAAGACGCCACGAAAGCTACCTGCAATGCACATGAAGAGCTGAAGGAGGGACTGCCGCCCGCCTCCGAGCAGGATTTCGAGGACGCAAAGCGCGGCTTCATCGCGACGATCCCTGATGCGAAAGTGCTGAACGAGGCGGGGAACCCCGTCTGGGATATGGGCCAGTTCGCTTTCGAGGCCGAAGGTTGCGATTGCCCCGACACGGTGAACCCGAGCCTCTGGCGTCAGGCGCAGCTCAACTCCATTCACGGTCTCTTCGAAGTCGTGCCGGGCATTTATCAGGTCCGCAATTTCGACATCTCGAACATCACCTTCATCGAGGGCGATACGGGCTACATCGTCATCGATCCGCTGATCTCGGCCGAACCCGCCGCCGCTGCGTTGAAACTGATGCGTGAGCAACGCGGCGACAAGCCCGTTACCGCCGTCATCTACACGCATAGCCATGTCGACCATTATGGCGGCGTGCGCGGTGTGATCTCGGACGAGGACATCAGGAACGGCCTCATGATCGTTGCGCCGGAAGGCTTCCTAGAAGCCGCGGTAAGCGAGAACGTACTGGCGGGCAATGCGATGGGCCGCCGTGCGACCTACATGTATGGCTCGATGCTGCCGCGCAATGCGAAGGGCCATGTCGATTCCGGTCTGGGCAAGACCGTTTCCATGGGCTCCGTTTCCATCGTGCCGCCGACGAAAAGCATTTGCGAGACGGGCGAGAAGCTCGTCATCGACGGTGTGGAAATCGTCTTCCAGGTGACGCCCGATACCGAAGCGCCTTCGGAGATGAATTTCTATTTCCCGCAGTTCAAGGCGCTCTGCATGGCGGAGAACTGTTCCTGCCACATGCACAACATCTACACGCCGCGCGGCGCTCAGGTGCGCGACGCCAAGGCGTGGAGCTATTACATCAACGAAGCCATGGACCTCTTCGCGGGCGAGGCGGAGGTTCTCTTCGCCTCCCATCACTGGCCGCGCTGGGGCAAGGACCGCTCGGTCGATTTCCTGAAGAAGCAGCGCGACATGTACAAATATGTGCATGACCAGACGCTGCGCCTTGCCAATCACGGGCTGACGCCTATCGAGATTGCCGAGGAAATCCAGTTGCCGCCGACGCTGGCCGCCGAGTGGTACACGCGCGGTTACTACGGCACGCTCAACCACAATGCGAAAGCCGTCTATCAGCGTTATCTCGGCTGGTTCGACGGCAACCCGGCGAACCTTCACAAGCATCCGCCGGTGGAAGCGGGCAAGCGCTATGTCGAAGCGATGGGCGGCGCGGACGCGGTACTCGCAGCCGGGCGCAAGGCCTATGAGGCAGGCGACTATCGCTGGGTGGCGGAACTGGTGAACCATCTCGTCTTCGCCGACCCCGCCAACGAGGAAGCCCGCCATCTGCAGGCCGATGCGCTGGAACAGCTCGGCTATCAGGCGGAGTCGGGACCGTGGCGCGCTTTCTACCTGACGGGTGCGCAGGAATTGCGTAACCCACGCGCACCGTCCGATGCGCCACGCCCGGGCGGCGCGGGCACCATTCTGGCCCTGCCGCCGGATCAGCTTCTCGATTCCATGTCGGTGAGGCTCAACGGCTTGCGCGCCGGCACGCGCGAAATCGTTCTGAACCTGCATTTCACCGATACGGATGAGCGCTTCCGGTTGTCGCTGGAAAATGCCGTGCTGCACCATCTGCCCGGCAGAAAGGGCGAAAGCGCGGCGGCGAGCCTCACCCTGACGCAGGCGGCTCTGGCGCAGGTCCTGGTCGGTCAGGCGACGGCGCGCCAGCAGATCGAGGAAGGACATATCGCGGTCGAAGGCGACAAATCCGCCTTCATCGAGTTGATGGAACTACTCGACGTCTTCGATTTCTGGTTCGAGATCGTGATGCCCTGACGAAGACGTGAAATTTCTGCCCTTCTGCCGGCGGCGCGGACCTGTCATAAATTCCGGCACGAAACCAATTGCCAATGACAGACCGCGCCGCAAGGCAGGGGAGGAGACCATGTCCGACAAGAACCGTCAGTTTCGCCTGAAATCGCGCCCCACGGGCCGCATCGAAACCGGCCATTTCGATTTCGTCGAGGAGGCCCTGCCGGAGATTTCCGACGGCGAGGCGCTGGTGCGCACGCTCTATCTGAGCCTCGATCCCACCAATCGCATCTGGATGAGCGACATGGACCAGTACATGCCGCCCGTCGGCATTGGCGAGGTCATGCGCGGCGGCGGCATCGGTCAGGTCGTGAAGTCGAAATCCGGACGCTATCCGGAAGGCGCCATCGTCAGCGGCATTACCGGCTGGCAGGACTATTGCGTTGCCGATGAAGGCGAACGCGCCATGAGCGTGCTGCCCGACGGCCTGCCGGTGGACCTGCCCGTCATGCTGGGTGCCTGCGGCATGACCGGTCTCACCGCCTATTTCGGCCTGCTGGAACTGGGGCAGCCGCAGCCCGGCAACACGGTGCTCGTGTCCGCCGCCGCCGGTGCGGTCGGGTCCGTTGTCGGACAGATCGCGAAGATCAAGGGCTGCCGCGCAGTCGGTATCGCGGGCGGCAAGGAAAAATGCGCCCACATCGTCGAAGAACTCGGTTTCGACGCGGCGGTCGACTACAAGGCGGCCGACTGGCGCGACCAGCTCGTCGCTGCGACGCCCGATGGCGTCGACGTGAATTTCGAGAATGTCGGCGGCGAGATCATGGAAGCCGTGATGACCCGCATGAACCTCTTCAGCCGCATGCCGCTTTGCGGAATGATCTCCGGCTACAACACGGGCGATCCCGCCATGCGCGCGGATTATTCGCCCATCCTGATGCGTCGCATCACTGTGCGCGGCTTCATCGTCATCGACTTCATGGATAAGTTTGCCGAAGGCACCATGCAGCTCGCGCAATGGGTGGCGGAAGGCAAACTCAAGCACCGCGAAACCATCGTGGACGGTTTGGAAAAAGCGCCGACCGCTGTCAACATGCTGTTCGACGGCACGAATGTCGGAAAGCTGGTCGTGAAAGTCGCCGACAAGGCGTAGGAAACGGGACCCGGCGTCTTCTCAAAGGCGCCGGGTTTTGCCGGTATTGGCGCGCAGATGGGCGCAATAGGTCATGCGGCCATGCGCTTCCACCTTGGTAATGGTCGCATCGACCGGAAATTCCTCGCCATCCTTGCGCATGCCCGTCACCGGCCCGCGCTCGCTCATCCAGCGCGAGGCGACCTTGCCGCGTCCGAAGGCGGCGATGTCTGCGGCATGACCCGGACGGAGCCGCTGGGGCAGCAGCATGTCGAGCGGCTGGCCCAGCACTTCGTCGGCGCGATAGCCGAACATTTTCTCCGCCTTGAGGTTGAAGAAGGTGATGTTGCGATCGGCGTCGATGATGACGATGCCGTCCTCGGCAACCTGCAGGATGCGCGAAAAGAGAAGATGCTGTTCCTTGAAGTCGATCATCTCCTGGCGCGCCACGCTGTTGTCGCGCACGGTAATGAAAAAGCGCTCCGCGCCGCCGATCCCCGCTTTCACCACGCGCACATCCACCGGCATTTCATGCCCGTCCTTGCGCCGTCCGGTGAGGTTCAGGAAGCGTGACTGCTCATGTTCGCTTTCGCCGGCCCAGCGGATAAGCCATTTCATCGGTTCCGCGCGCTGGCCGGCCTGCTGCGGCACGAGGGTGGTGATGCTCTTGCCGACGACCTCGCTTGCGTCATAGCGCAGCAGCTTTTCAAGCGCCGGATTGACGTAAGTGATCTCGCCCTCGGGCGTCGAAACGATGATCGCTTCGGGCACATTTTCGACAAGGGTGCGGAAGAAGTCTTCCGTTTGCGCATCGCGATGCGAAGATTGCCCGTTCATTTCGTTCCTCCGAAAACCGTTTCCGGCAAATAGCGTCGGCGGCGGGGCGTGGATGCGCGCCCCGCCGCCGGGCTCCCCTATTCGGCCGCCTCGACCTCGCCCGTCGGGTGGCCACCTTCCATCGCCTGAAGAACGCGCTGATCCTCGGCGATGGGAATACCCGCTTCCTCGTATTTCTTGCGGATGGTCGGCGTCAGCAGGCCGACGCGCGCCAGCGCAGGCATCATCAGGTCTTCAAGCGCATGGACCTGTCCGGGCGGAAGCGCCTGTGTGATACCGGCTTCCTGAGCTTCCTTCAGACCCTTGAAGAAATCGTCGGCGTCGATATTGCTGTTCTCCAGCACTTCCATGAAGCCGGGATCGACCTTGTTGGCGATCGTGCCCGCCGTCTGCGCCTGCACCAGAATGTTGACCGCGCCGAAGGCGAATTCGGCAAGATCCTCCAGCTCGTCTTCCGGCAGGTTCTTGAAGACCGGGCCGAGGAACACATGCCCGAAGGAAACGTGACGGGATTCGTCGCGCATCACATTGAAGGTGAGTTTCTTCAGCAGCGGGCAGGTGGTGGACCGGTACATGTTGTTGAAGGCGCCAAGCGCGAGGCCTTCCACGATCATGTTCATGCCGATCATGACCTTCTCGTAGCGATCGGATTGAAGCGTCGCGTCGATGAGCTGCTTCAGCCAGGGCGACATGGGATAGACCATGGCGATCTTGTCGCAATATTTCGAATAGACCTCGACATGGCGGGCCTCGTCCATGGTCTGCGTCGCGGCATAGAGCTTCGCGCCTTCATCCGGCACGGAATGCGTCACGCAGGCCGCCGTCATCAGCGCGCCCTGCTCGCCATGCAGGAACTGCGAGAGAAGCTGCGCGGTCGAATGCGCGGTAAAGGTTTCCTGCTGCGACTTCGACAGCTTCTTGAAGAAGGGCATCTGGTGATAGATGTCCGACCGGTCGTTCACCAGCGGCTTGGACGGGTCGACTTCCGTATCCCAGGGCAGCAGTTCGTCGCTGTCCCACTGGTTCTGCTTTGCCCGGTTGTAGAGGTCCTCGACCTTGTCTTCGGAGAACATGTATTTGAACGTCCATGCGATATCCATGGGGTTCTTGTAGATGTCGTCCGGCGTCATGCTGACGCGCCAGTCGCCCTTGGTGACGACCTCATGCTCTGTGTTTGCGCTCATCGTCCTTCTCCTGGTTGGCCGCATTCAGCGGTGTTGTTCTCGGGACGGATGTTTCGCCGTCCTCTTTCTTCTCAACGCACGGAATTCAGTACTGACGGGCAGGTGTTTTCACCACGAGTCCGTCGAGCGTTTCGTCAACCTTGATCTGGCAGGAAAGTCGGCTGTTGTCGGCAACGTCGAAGGCGAAATCCAGCATGTCGCGTTCGAGTTCTTCCATCTCGGGCAGCTTGTCGAACCAGCCATCCTCAACATAGACATGGCAGGTGGCGCAGGCGCAGGCCCCGCCGCAATCGCCGTCGATCCCCGGAATGGTGTAGCGCAGCGCGCCCTCCATCACGGTAAGACCGTTGGGGACGTCGACGTCATGCTCCGTCCCGTTGAACTCGATATATTTGATCTTCGCCATCGTCCCGATTTCTCTTCCGGTCTCTGCCGCGGTCGGTTGTTCTTGTTTCGGGCGAATACCCATAAGAAAAGTATTGTCATTTTGATCGCGAGAAGAATGCGGCAAACTGTCCGGGCAATGCTGCGGTGCGGGACGGATGCGTCGTTCTGCATGTGATCCACTGTAAGAACGCTCTTACATTTCAGACACATTGCGACGAATGAGGGCACAATCGCTCCGTTCGGGCGAATAGGCTTTTTCCGGTGGTCCTGCAGATGAACCGGAGAAAAATTCGATGGGTGACGACTGCCGACCGACCCTGCCCGCCCGCCGGAGCGCGCGGGAAGTTCGCTTCATTGCTTTGTTCGCCACAGGCGCCGCACTTGCTCTTTCCGGTTGCGGCGGCGGAGGTGGCGGTGGAGGCGATGCGCCGCCATCTCCTTCTCCGACCCCGTCGCCCATCCTCGATCCCCTCCTGGAAATTCCCTCTCCAGTCGTGCGAACGCCGGTCGTGCCCATCCGGACGGCGGAATACGACAACTCGACCTATCTCGACGGCATTCAGGCCGACGGCGCCTACCTGCTGGGGGCGACGGGCAACGGCGTCAATATCGCGATCATCGACGACGGCATTTCCGAAACGAGTCCGGAGCTGTCGGGTCGGGTGCGCGACTATATCGACACGACGGGCTCTTACCCCTCCGGCGGACTTGCCGACCACGGAACATCGGTTGCCTCCATCGCGGCCGCGGTGCGCGATGGTGCGGGCGTTCACGGGGTCGCGTTCAACTCCTATCTCTACGACATCAACGTCTTCACCAAATCGGCGACAGGAGATGTTTCGGCCACCGATGCGGATATAGGCGAGGCACTGAACATCGTCGCGGGCAACAATCCATCCTACAGTTCGGTGAACGCGCGCATCGCCAATATGAGCCTCGCGGGAGACGGCGGTTTTTCATCCTCCACACTTGCCGCCATGCGCTCGGTCGCGGCAGCCGACAGGATAATGGTCATCTCGGCGGGCAATGACGGCAATGCGCAGCCGGCGCCGACGGCGTTGGCCGTGACCGACCCCGGTATCGGTCCGTCCATGCTGATCGTCGGTGCGGTGGACGACGCCAACACCATTGCGAGCTTCTCTAACCGCGCGGGAAGCTATGGCGACTATTTCGTTGTGGCGCCGGGGGTGCGGTTGATTACCGCTGCGAAGGATGGCGGTTATGTCTTCTTCTCCGGCACCAGCGCGGCGACGCCTGTGGTCAGCGGTGCGCTTGCCGTGCTTGCCAACGCCTATCCCTTCCTGACGGGCCCGCAGCTTGTGGCGCTGATCAAGCAGACGGCGGACGATCTCGGGGCGCCGGGCGTCGATGCCGTTTACGGCTCCGGCCTCGTCAATCTCACCACGGCGATGAACCCCGTCGCCCCCTTGGTCATGACGGTGGGCAACACGGTGGATGCCGTCACCGCGCCGCTTTCCGGCGCGACCGTCGCAACGGGCAGCGTGCTGGGCGGCTTCAAGGGCGGGCACACGATCCTGCTCGATGCCTATCGCCGCGCCTATACCGTGCCGCTCGACACCTTCGTCACGCGCCAGGCGAGCCTCTTCGATAGCTTCACAGGCGTGGACGGCCGCGCGTCCGGCGCGGGTATCGGTGCCTTGCTCGACAACTGGTATCCGGAGAAGGGCGCCTCGCTCGCCTTTGGCAGCGGCGTGGCGGCGCGGCATGTTTCGGCCGCCTATGCGGTCGCGCTGTCCGGCAATACGTTTGCCATGTCCATGCGCCATGCGGGCGTTGCAAGCCTCGTAGCGATGCCGGAGCTGGAGCCCGCTGCGGGCAATGGCCGCTCCCTGTTCCTCTCCACAAGCTCGGCCGCGACGCCGCAAGGCGCGTTCATGGGCGACGGCGTGTCGGGGGTGGCGCTGGGCTGGCGGAACGACGGTCTGCGCATGACCGCAAGCTACGCGGCGGGGCGCAATATCCGCGGCCGGAGCGACCTCATGCAGTCTTCCATGGCGGTGAAGATCGGACCGGTGGAATGGGGCCTTTCAGGCAGCATGCTGAACGAGGATGGCAGTCTGCTGGGCGCCTTCGGCCAGGGCGTCTTCGCGGGCGCGGGCGGCCGTACCGGCTTTGCAACCGCAAGCCTGCGCTACGATGCGGGCGCGGACTGGACCCTTGCCGCGACCTACACCCGCGCGCGTCTGACCGAGGGCACGCTCGGCAATGGTCTGGGGCTGCGCAATGTCGATGGCAGTGCCATGTCGTTCACCCTGTCGGGCCCGGCGGGCTGGCGCGAGGGCGACCGGCTCGGTTTCCGTATGGCCCAGCCGCTGCGTGCCGACAAGGCGACTGCCAATATCTGGCTTCCGGTAGGTCGCGATATCGCAGGCAACATCATCCGGCGGCATCAGGCGGTCGGCATGGAGCCGGATGGCCGGGAACTCGATTTCGAGCTGGCCTATGCGACCCCCCTGCCGGAATTCGTCTGGGGAAGGGCTGCATTTCTTACGCTTAACGGCTTTGCCGCGCTGCAACCGGGGCATGTGGCCGAGGCAGACCCTGCCTATGGCATGGCGGCTCAGTTCACCTTTCGCTGGTAAATCCGTCGGCCGGGAGTGTGGCGCGGGCGCCATAGCCATTCGCAAAGCGTTAAGAATAAAACCGCAGCGGTGACACTCTCTCACATTGGCTGCGTGCGAAAACGCGCGCCGGCGTTATAGTGGTTGCGATCCTATCCATGGCGCAGCCTGCGCCGGTGACGTTGAAGCAGGGAGAGCCCGTTATGGCGCAGAATTTCTCTATTGCGGCAGATCTGAACGACAAGCGGACAAAGGGGCTTCTGGTCGCCTCCGCCGTGGCGATCTCCGTCATGTTGCTGGCCGTGACGATGTCCACGCCCTCCCGGGCGCAGGAAAAGGAAACCGCGCCCAATGGGGATACCGTCTACAAGGTCACCGACGAGCCGGATACGCCGCCCGTCAATTATCGCTCCGAGCAGGATCCGCAATACGACACGAAAAAGCAGCATGATGCGGAAATGTATGCCGAGCAGTATGAGAAAGAACGCCGCAAGAAGCAGCAGGAAGACAAGGAGCAGCTTCAGCGCATTCTCGATTTTTCCGCGGGCGGTACCGAGCCGAACAGCGTGAACCCGTCGGGCGATTCGATGGGCCGTTACTGAGCGCGCGCTTTTTGCGGGCGGATCAGTAGTCCCATTTCCAGTTGACGCCCGCGCCGCCGCTGGCGTCCTGCCCCACCGAGGTTTCGACGCTGATATTGTCGGTCACGTCGATCTCGACCTTGACCGAGGAATCGCTGGCCAGCGCGCCTTGCTCGACGCCCACATAGATTCCCTTGTCGATATATTTGCCCGCCGACACCGTCGTCTGGCCGGAGGCGCCCTGGTTCACGCGCAACACGTCGAGGCCGAGCTGCTGCTGAATCTGGCCGAGCACGCTCAGCCCGCCGCCGCCCGTGACGCCTGAAAGTTCCGCCGCCGTCGCTGCGAGCTGTGCCGCCTCGAAAGCCGACAGTTCGCCGACCTGCTTGTCGAACAGGATGCGCGAAATGACTTCGTCCTCCGGCAGCCCGGAAGGGGAAGAGAGGTCGATCTCGGGGTCGGAAGCCTGTCCCGTCACGCTGATCGTGGCCTCGAAATCGTTTCGCTGATAGCCGAGCGCGACATCGATGGTCGGGTTCGGCGGGTTGCGCCCGTAGAAGGTGATGACGCCTTTCTTCAGCGTGAAGGTCTTGCCCGCAAAATCCAGTGTGCCGCGCAGGCTGGTCAACGATCCCGAAATCCGCGGGGCATCGGCCGTGCCGGTTATGTGGAGAGATCCCTGCCACAAGGCATTGACGCCGCGCCCCGTCACCAGCGCGGGCTGGCCGATTTCCACCGTCAGGTCGAGGGCCGTGGGAAGGGGCGCCTCTTCCTTCTCCCGCTGGACGATGCCCGCGGGCGCGTTGATCTCCGTCACCTGGATTTCCGGCACGCTGGCAGGCAGGCTTTGCGGAATGCGGTATTGCGCAAGATCGGTGGTGAGCTTGCCGCTGACGGACAATGGCGCCTCTGGCGTGGGCGGCAGCGATTTCGCCTCGATGGTGAGGTCGCCGCTGACCGCGGCATCCGCCTCGGCCTGCCGGACAAGATGGGCCTTGTCGAAATCGAGATTCACCAGAAGAGGCGTCTTCGCATCCTTGCCGAGAGTGAGGTTGCCTTCCGCTTTCATCCGGCCCTTGCCGCCATCATCGGCATCCAGCCGGAACGTGAAGGCGCGGCTGTTCTGCGCTTCCATATGGAAGCGCATGTCGCGCAGCACCGTGCCCGTCGAAATATTCTCGAACCGGCCATCCGTGATATCCACCGTTCCGTTGACGAGAGGCGCGGATATGTCACCGCTGACTGTCAGCAGGACATCGGTTGCGCCGTCGATTTTCTGTCCGTCGAGGTCGGCGAGCGCGGCGAGGGATCCGAGCGGCCCCTCCCAAGTCAGTTTGCCCGACACCGGGCCCCTTTCGGGCAGCATCGGAAAGGCGCCTTGCGGGTCGCGGATGAGCGGCAGCGTCGCATCGAGTTTGAAAGGTTCGGTCGACACGCCTTTGGCCCAGGCGGAAAGGGTGAATTTGCGTCCGGCCCATTTCCCGTCGAGCGAGGCGTCGAAAGCGGGACGTTCTTCCAGATTGGCTTCCGGCACGCGCACGTCTTTAAAGTCGAGTGCGATCTCTGCCGACGACTTGCCGCTGTCGAGCGCGACGGTGCCGCTTGCAGAGCCGCGTGCCGCCTCGACCGGCAGGACGGGCGTCAGCAATTCGAGCGGCGCATTGTCGATCGTCGCGTCGAGGTACGCCGCGCGCGGGCGGAGGTCCATCTGCGCGGTGATGGAGCCCGTGCCCTCGGTGCTGTCTGTGTCCAGCGACAGCTTGTCCGTCTTGATCGTCTCGCCCAGCTTTATCGTGAAAGGCCGGGTGAGATGCATCTCCGCGGCGCCGACAACATAGTCGAGCGCATCGAGCGACACCCCGTCACCGGTATAGGTGCCCTTGGCAAGGAAACTGAGGCCCGCGGGCTCGAGCTGTTCGCGTTCGCCCTTCACCGCAACATCGAAGGCAATTTTGTCGAGGGGGCCGCTGGCCGTTGCCCCGAAGGCGCTGAAACGTGTATTGCCGGCACCGCCCGAGCGGGTCTTCATCACCACGTCGAGGGAGGGATCGCCCGTCAAATCATCCGCGCGGAGAGCGACTTCGGCTTTTTCCAGCGTCAGCCGGCTGCTGACATCGGCGATCAGTCTGGGAACGAGAATATATGCCGTGGCGTTCTGCTTGCCGTTCCGCGTATCCAGTGCGAAATCGATATCCGCCTGCCCGTCGATCGGCAGGCCCGCCAGCGCCGCGAGGGGCGCGAGCGCGAGGTTCTCGCCAGTCAGCGATCCCGATGCAAGCCCGTCGGCATCGACGCTCAGGCTTCCTTTCAGCGGCGCGCCCAGAATGGACGCATCGATCGGGTCGAGCGTCGCGCCACCTTTCGCGGGCAACGCCAGTTTCGTATCCAGCCTGACCTGGCCATCGTCGCCGTTCAGACGGAAGGCGATGGGGCCTTGCGATCCCCCGTCTTTTTTGTCGCTCGCGCCGATTTTGGCGGTCAGGCTTGCCAGCTTCGCATCGAGACCGGCCAGCATGCCTTTCTGAAGTTTCGCATCGAGCGAGAGCTGCGGCGCGGCGGTCGTGCCGCTCAATGCCACCTGCGCGGAGAGTTTGCCGCGCGTGTTCATGCTGCCGAGTACCTTACCCGCGTCGGGCATGGACAGCGTGGCGTCGCCCTTGAGCGCGCCGGTCGCCGTCATGGACCCGGCACCCGTCAGCGAGAAGCTCGCCGAACGGGCGTCCAAGCCGGAGGCTGCATAGCCTCCCTTGCCATCCATGGAAAGCGCCGCCGCGGCCGTAAAGCCCGGCGACAGCAACCCGTCCAGCATGGGATCGCCCGTGGAAATCTTCTCTCCCGCAAGCGAAAGCTGCGCATGGGCCGTGCCGTTCGGATCGAGCGTTAGCGGAGCGACGTCGAGTTTCACTTGTCCCGCGAGCGGCTGTCCCGCCAGCTCGCCAATCGGTTTCAGGTCTGCGAGCGTGCCATGCGCTTCGCCATCGACGCTCAGCCCGTCGGCGAGCGCGACCTGCCCGGCAAAACGCAGCTCATTGTTCTGGCTGGCGAGAGCGAACTCCCCGATATCGGCCTGCATCCTGTCCATGTCGGCCTTGGCCGCGAGACGCCAGTCCATGGCGTCGAGGAAGCTGTTCCCGTCCGCGCCTGCGAGCTTGTCGAGCCCTCGGATCGTCCCCGATCCCTTTATGTCGGCAACGCCGCCCTTTGCCGCGCCTGCCGTCTCGATGTCGCCTGTCAGGGCAAGAGCGCCTGCCGTCACGTCGATCTCCCGCAGGGAGAGGCGTCGGGCGCCATCCCAGCCGATGCGGGTCTCCGCCTTCACTGTCTTGGCGCCGACCGGTTCCATCGCGTCGGCGATCATGCGGCCTTGGGCGTCGAGCGACAGTGTGATGTCGGTTTCATCGCCGGTCAGACCATGCGCGGCAAGCCGGGCGTCGATCGCGCGGCCCGCCGTCACCGACATCTCGCCGGTCATCGCGCCTTCGCGCATCGTGCCGCTTGCTTTCGCCGTGACGCCGGCAAAACGCGGGTCCTCCGTCAGCGCTGCGACCAAACCCGGTTTGGCGGATGAGCCGTCGGTGACGTCGAGTGTCAGGTCGCCCCGTCCGCTCCCCGCATCATGCGCGATATGCGCCACGATATGTCCGGGCACATTGTCGGTCCGGTCGGCACGCAGGTTGAGGTCGATATCCGTGCCCTTCCAGTGGAGGTCGCCACTGGCATCGAGCCGCGTATCGCTGCCGGCAAGCGCCTTGCCGAGCCTTGCATCGTCGAGCGAAAGGGCGTCGATCCGGATGGCAACCGGCAGAGACGGCAAACTGGGCAGGGTGAAGGGAGTATCGCTTGCGGGCTCTTCGGCGGGCGCGCTTTCCGGCGCCCGGTCGACGTCGAGCCCGGTGACGGTCAGCGCGACGATATGGACTTCGCCCGACCAGAGCGCCAGCGGCCGCCACTCGATGGAGGCATGGGGCAGGGTGAGCCATGTGCCCTTGTCGTCGCGCAGCGAGACGTTTTCGAGGATGAGCGTCGAAGGCCAGTTGCCGGAAATATCCTCGACCGAGAGAGCAAGGCCCGCATTGTTGGCTTGCGCCAGCCCGACATCGAGAAGCGCCTGCCGCACCGGACGGATATTGAGAAGCGCGATGGCAAGGGCCACCAGCAAAAGCACCAGACCGGCAAGGCCGAGCATCACCGCGCCAGCCCGTCGCAGCAGGCGGGCCGTGATATCGCGTTTTTTCGCCGCTGCCTGTGCCATCAGAATGCCTGCCCCAGCGAAACATAGATCTGGAAACGGTCGTCGATCCCTGCGCGCCGGTCCAGCGGCACGGCAACGTCGAACCGCACCGGCCCGATAGGCGTGTAGTAGCGCAAGCCCAGCCCCGTGCCCCATTTGAGCGGCTTGCTGAATGAGGGGGTGAGGCCGGAATAGGCATTGCCGCCATCGAGAAAGGCGACGACGCCGACAGAGTCGGTCGCGCGAAATCGTGCCTCGAAATTGGTTTCCAGCACGGAGCGCCCGCCGACCGGGTCATTGTCGCTGTCGAGGGGCCCCAGCATCTGGTAGCCATAGCCGCGGACCGAGCCACCGCCGCCCGCATAGAAGCGCGTGGAGCCCGGCACATCGTCTGTTTCCGAGGCGAGCAGCGAGCCCGCCCGGCCGCGCGCGGCGAGCGTCACCCATGGCGAGCCGTCGTCTCTCTTGCCGAAACTGAGATAGGTTGAGCCGATACCTTCCAGCCGCGTAAAGGCGACCGCTTTCTGATTGGCGCGGCCGAAATAGGGCGTCGCCCGCACGGTGGCACGTATTCCGGACGTCGGGTCGAGCAGGCTGTTGCTGCCGTCATAACTCAGCGAGGCGGGAATGCCGATCAGCTGATAACGGTTGTTGCCGCGCGAATCCGCCGTGCGCACCAGTTCGAAAGTAACGCCGAGGCTTGCCTTGATCTTGTCTGTCAGGGGGCGGACGAGACCGGTGCCCGCCTTGATGCGGTTTTCGTTGTAGGCGTCCGAGCGTTCATGCGCGATTTCGAAACTGGCGGTCAGCGTCTGGTCCTGCCTCAGGAAACGGGGCTTGCTGAAATCGGCGGTCGCGGATTGTTCCGTCTGCGAGACGTTGAGGCCCAGCGTCAGCTTCTCGCCCCGCCCCAGCAGGTTTCGATGTTCCCAGGACGCCTTGGCGCCCGCCCCGGTGGAGGTCGTGTAGTTCGCGCCGAGCCGGACCGTACGGGCAGGGCTTTCCTTGAGGGTGAGCTCCTGCGGCAGTTCGTTGCCGTTGATCGGCTGTCCGCTATCGAGGGCTATCTGATCGAACAGGCCCGTCTTGCGCAGCGCGTTCAGCGAGTTGTCGACTTCGCTGCGGTCATAGGTTTCCCCCTTCTCGAAGGTGATGAAGGAGCGCACATAATCGTCACGGGTGCGGCCTTTATTGGAAATGGCCAGCGGACCGAAGAGCATGGGCTCGCCCGCCTTGATGGAAAGCGTGACACTGGCCTTATGCGCGGCGAGGTCGACGATCACCTTGCGGTCATCGAGTTCGGCGTCGGGGTGACCGTTATCGTAGAGCCAGGTAAGCGTCTCATTGGTGAGGTCGATGATGCGCTGCGCCTTCGCCGCGCGCTCGGGTTTCAGCCCGAAAAAGGCGCCGTCTTTCGGCAGTTTGCTTTCGTCTTCCGGATGGTCGGCATAAACGATGTCGAAGCTTTCGATCATCGTTCGCTCGCCCAGGTCGACGTCGAAAACCACTTTGTAGGCGCCGCCGGTTTCCTGCCGGATGGATGAGGAAATCCGGCCGTTGTAATAGGCCTCCGAGCGCAATACGCGGTCGATCCGCTTTTCGTCCTCGATCGCACGCCGGCGAAGCTGGGCGAGCGTCGGCACGGGCGTGTCGGTCTTGCCGAGCTGGACGGAATCTTCCATCAGCTTTGTCAGATAATCTGGAATACGCGGGCCGCGAACCTCGGTGGAAAAGTCGAGACTGCGTTCGCCGGTTGGCGCAGCGGAGGCGTCGTCGGGCGGAGTGGATGCGTCTTCAGGCGGAGCAGAGGCGGACGGGGTTTCGACGGTGCCGGGATCGGTTTGCGTGTGAGTGGCCGGTGCGGCAAAGGCGCTCGTCAGCGCAACCGCCAATGCGGTCGCAGAAACGCCCGCAAGCGTGCGCAGCCGGCCCGTCGGCCATGCTGTACGCCCACCACCGGGCTGCCACCGCGCATTGCGGATCATTCGTCACTCGCTCCAGACGGGGCCGCGCTCCTGACAGAACGAAGCCCCGGACATGCCGGCCCTGACAGCCGGTTCAACCTACGACGTTACATTATGCACGACGCCGGGCTCATGCGGCCATGCTCCTGCATCGGGATGACTGGCATTCTGTCATTTTCCCGTCAACCTTGACCTTCCAGCAACTGGAAGCATTACGTTCCAGGCAGAAAATTGGACCTCCCTGCGGGAACGAGACCATGAGCGAACAGGAAAGCTGCTGCCATCACCATAATCATTGCCATGGCGGCGGGGACAGAACGCCGCCGCCGGTGATTCCCGGTGCACAATATACATGTCCCATGCATCCGGAGATCGTCCAGGATGGCCCCGGTACTTGCCCGAAATGCGGCATGGCGCTGGAGCCCATGATGGTGACGCGCGATGCGGAGCCGAATGAAGAGCTGATCGACATGACGCGGCGCTTCTGGGTCGGTCTCGCGCTGGCGCTCCCGGTCTTCATCCTCGAAATGGGCGGTCATCTGTTTCACACGGATTTCGGTCTCTCCCCGGTTATGGGCAACTGGGTGCAGTTCGCATTGGCGACCCCGGTCGTGCTCTGGGCGGGGGCGCCCTTTTTCCAGCGCGGCTGGTCCTCGGTGGTGACGAATAATCTCAACATGTTCACCCTCATCGCCATGGGCACGGGCACGGCCTATGTCTATTCGGTTGTGGCGATCCTCTTGCCGCATATCTTCCCCACCGCCTTCCGTAATGAAGACGGCACGGTACCTGTCTATTTCGAGGCATCGGCCGTCATCATCGTGCTCGTGCTGCTGGGGCAGGTGCTGGAACTCAGGGCGCGCGACCGCACCAGCGAGGCGCTGCGCTCACTGCTCGATCTCGCGCCGCGCACCGCCCGCCGCCTGACCGAAAGCGGCGACGACGAGGAAGTGGAGCTTGGCGAGGTGGAGAAGGGCGACCGCCTGCGCGTACGTCCGGGCGAGAGCGTGCCCGTCGACGGCGTGGTGATCGACGGCCGCAGCTCGATCGATGAATCCATGATCACCGGTGAGAGCATGGCCGTTGAAAAAGCCGAGGACGACAATGTCATCGGCGGCACGCTCAACGCCACCGGTACTTTCGTCATGCGGGCCGAACAGGTCGGCATGGAGACCATGCTGTCGCGCATCGTCAACATGGTCGCCGAGGCGCAGCGCAGTTCCGCGCCCATTCAGGGCCTTGCCGACAAGGTGGCGGGCTATTTCGTCCCCGCCGTCATTGCGGTTGCTATTATTGCTTTTGTCGCCTGGTCGTTCGCCGGGCCGAGCCCGGCCTTCGGCTATGCGCTGGTGGCGGCGGTGTCGGTCCTCATCATCGCCTGTCCCTGCGCCCTGGGCCTTGCCACGCCCATGTCGCTGATGGTCGGCATGGGGCGCGGCGCCGGTCTCGGCGTGTTGATCCGCAATGGCGATGCGCTGGAACGGATGGAAAAGGTCGATACGCTGGTCGTCGACAAGACCGGCACGCTGACCGAGGGCAAGCCGCGCGTGACTGCGGTGGAGCCGGCGGACGGGGTGAGCGAAGACGATCTGCTGCGCCTTGCCGCAAGTCTTGAGCGCGGCAGCGAACATCCGCTGGCGGACGCCATTCTGGAAGCGGCGAAGGATCGCGGCCTGACACTCTCCGATGCGCAGGATTTCGATGCGCCGTCGGGCAAGGGCGTCACCGGCACGGTGGAAGGCCGCAAGCTGGCCCTGGGTAATCGGCATCTGCTGGACGATCTGGGCATTGCGGCGGACAAGCTCTCCGCCCGCGCCGACGAATTGCGCGACAAGGGCGCGACCGTAATGTTCGTGACGATGGACGGTGCGCTGGCGGGGCTTCTCGCCGTCGCCGATCCGATCAAGAAGACGACACCCGATGCGATTGCGCGTCTGCGCGAGGACGGGCTGCGCATTGTCATGCTGACCGGCGACAATGAACGCACCGCCCGGGCGATTGCAGCCGAACTCGGCATCGATGAAGTCGAGGCGGAAATCCTGCCCGACAGGAAAGCGGACATGGTGAAGCGGCTGCAGGGCGAGGGCCGCGTCGTCGCCATGGCGGGCGACGGCGTCAACGATGCTCCGGCGCTCGCATCCGCCGATGTCGGCATTGCCATGGGCACAGGCACCGACATCGCCATGGAAAGCGCGGGCGTGACGCTGGTGAAGGGCGACCTCATGGGCATCGCCCGGGCGCGCGAACTCTCCCGCGCGACCATGCGCAATATTCGCCAGAACCTCTTTTTCGCGTTCATCTATAACGCCGCGGGCGTGCCCATCGCGGCGGGCATTCTCTATCCGGTTTTCGGTCTCCTTCTGAGCCCGGTCTTTGCGGCGGCGGCCATGTCTCTTTCATCTGTCTCCGTTATCGGCAATGCTTTGCGCCTGCGCGGGCTCAAACTGTGAGCCTGTTTCGATTGACCGATATAATGGAGGTCATTAGTCTCGCCCCATGTCCGAGGCCAGAAGTAAAGCGGGAAACCGCAGCAGCGACACGCGTGAGAGGTTGATCGTCGCCGCCGAGCAATTGTTCGGCGAGCGCGGCATCCATGCGGTGACGCTGAAGGAAATCAATGCCGCGGCAGGGCAGCGCAATGAATCCGCGCTGCACTACCATTTCGGGTCGAAAAAGGCGCTGATCGGGTCGATCCTGCGCCAGCGCGCCGATGTGCTGGATACCCGCCGCTCGCAATTGCTCGACGATCTGGCGGCAAGCGGCGAAAAGCCCGACCTCCGCGGGGTCGTGAAGATCGCCTTTCAGCCCATCTTCGAATTGCTGCATACGAGAGACGGTGTGCGCTTTGCCCGTTTCGTGGCGCAGGTGCTGGGCGATCCGCAATTCGACTTGCCGCGCATGACGGTCTGGGGGCGCTATGACGGCCTCACTCGGGTCAATATTCTGCTGGCCGACTATCTGAACGACCTGCCGCCAGAGGTTGCCGAACAGCGCCAGCGTTTCATGCTGGAAATGGCGATCAGCGCCCTTGCCATCTGGACGCGCCGTCACGATGCGCTGAAGGATGTCGCGGCGCGCGAATTTTTCACGGCAAATCTCGTCGACGGCCTGCTCGGCATGTTGACCGCGCCCGTCTCCGCGGAGACCGAGACCGCATTGACGCCGGCCGTGAAATCCAGGGGGAGGAAAACCGATGAGCGAAAAGCTCGAGCCGACTGAGGCGCAACTCGATGCGCTGATGAAAGCCGACCAGACGACGCCCATCGTCATGGTCAACCTGCTGAAGTTTCGTGCCAAAGCCGTCTATGAGGATGGCCGAGACGCAGGCGGCATCAGCGGTGCGGAAGCCTATGGGCTCTATGGCCAGGTCGCGCAGAAGAAGATCAAATCCGTCGGCGGCGGTATTCTCTGGCAGTCCCCGCGTGAGCAGCTCGTCGTCGGTACGGACAAGGACGATTGGGACGCGGTGGTGCTGGTGCGCTATCCCTCCCGCAAGGCCTTCCTCGAAATGACCTCGGAAGCCGACTATCGCGAAGCGCTGCCCCATCGCACGGCGGGCCTGAAACGCACCGCGCTCATCCAGTGCATGGATACAGGCGCTGTGGGCTAGGTCCATGGGCTGGAGGTTCAACCGGGAAACCACCCGGATCGAGTCCGACGATCCAGAAGTGTTCGTTGAATATCTCGCTGCTCATCGCGAAGAGGGTGATGAGTTCATACTGCACATGCAGGGAAAGAAAATCGGTTTCAGGACAGCTGATTTTTGGAAAGACGATACGTCAGAGCGGATGCCCGATGGCACCAAGGTTTGGAGTTTCGACTGGGTCGCTTGCAGGGTAGTGCGATGGGATTACGAAACACGAAAACCCGTTACCCTTGCGAAAGAGTATAGGTTTTCTTCAAAGGAAGAGCAGGATGAGGTGCTTCGGACATTCGCTGATGCTCTTGCTGTCTTTGATGGCAACCGCAAGCCCGACGACCCTGCATCGATCAAGGCGCGCGTTGAATTCACCGACCGAATGAAGGCGTGCATCGAAGCCGGTGAGCTTCTGAAGTGAGTTGGTCGCTCTAACCTTTCAGGAAGCCCCGCGTCACTCTCAGGAATTCGTCCAGCTTGTCATGCTGGACCCAGTGGCCTGCGCCTTCGATATTCACGACTTTTGCATTCTGGAAATGCTTCGCGCGCCCGTCTTTCACCGGGTCGCTCGCCCAGCTTTCCGCGCCGCGAATGAGTAGCGTGGGGCAGGTGATGCGCGACCAGAGATAGGTCGTGGTCGCCTCGTCGAAACCCGTCGGCGGAAAGACGCGCACATAATTGTCGAACTTCCAGCTATAGGTGCCGTCTTCGTTCTGATGCACGCCGTGAACGGTAAGGTGTCGCGCCCGCTCCGGCGAAAGATGCGGGTTCTCGCCCTGCATGCGCTTATAGGCTTCCTCGATGCTGGCATAGCGGCGCGGCTGGCGGCCTGAGAGCTTGCGCGTCTCGTCGATCCAGTTGCGCAGCCGCTGGTCGGTCGTCATGTCCTTGCCTTTTTCGAGCATGGCGGGCGAGGGGCCGAGCCCTTCGATGACGACGAGCTTCTTCACATTCTCCGGATAAAGCCCCGTATAGCGCAGCGCCACCGCGCCGCCCATGGAATGCGCGACGATGGTCAGCGGCGCGAGATCTTTCTGATGGATGAGCTGCGCAATGTCATAGACATAATCGTTCATCTGATAGGTGCTGCCCAGCATCCAGTCGCTGTCGCCATGGCCGCGCAAATCCGGCGCGATGATGTGGTACTCGTCGCGCAGCGCTTGCGCCGTCCAGTCCCAGTTGCGGCAATGGTCGCGCCCGCCATGGATCATCAGCATGGGCGAAGCGCCGTCATTTCCCCAATCGACATAGTGGAGCCGCAGGCGCTGCGAAAAATAGATGTGGGAGGCGGGGCCGATCTGTTCTTCCATCGGAGTGTCTTTCCTAGCCGCGAACCGGTCCGGCGGGACCGGCCTCGAATTTCTTCGTCTCCATCGAAAGAACCTCGACATCGGCCATCGCCTTGCCGAAGGCGGCCATGTGAGGCTGTTCGAAATGGGAGGCCAATGCTGCCTCATCCTTCCATTCCTCGTAAATACGAAAGAGGCCGGGCGTTTCGATGTCTTCGTAGAAACCATAGGCGATGCAGCCCGGTTCCTCGCGTGTGGCCCGCGCCATGGTGGCGGCGATGCCGGCGGCCTTCTCGCGGCTTGCCTCGGCGATTTTGAACGTGCCCGTCACGACGATCATTCTGCTTCCTTGCCCGGTTTTTGAGGGGATGTGCGCAGCGTCGAAGACCGGCCTGTCGAATGCCGGCTATCGATCTGAAATGTACCGCCACACGCCATAAAGCGCGAGCCCCAGCATGATGTGGACGGCGAGAACGGGCGGCCAGCCGAAGAGATAGATGATGTCGTTGGCAAGCCCGGGCTTAAAGGGGCCGCCCCCAAAGGCAAGCCCGCGGGTGCCGAAAACCGCATTGAAAATGGCAGGCACGGTGAAAAGCCATGCCGTCACCAGCGCCGACCAGAAGAACCAGGTGAAGAGGCGCGGCGTCAGGCGGATGAATTGTCCGCCGATCCCGAAAGCCATCAGCATCAGCCCCTGTGTGATCGCTTCCATATGCGCCATGCGCCAGGCTCTCGAATCGTCCGGTAGGGAAACCGGAATATCGATTGGAAGTGGCCACAGGACGATCCTGCCCAGGAGGGCGAAGAACCAGACCCAGCCGATGACGATCGCCAGTGCGAGGAGCGCGACGCCGTTGAAGAACAGGAGGCCGCGCATGCGGTCTTTCATCGTCGCGGCGGTGGTTTGCAGGGAAGCATCCATCTTCTTTCTCCTCATGCGCCAAGCGGCACGGGCGCGGGCCGCCGAAGCTGGTCGGTGTCGAGCCGCCCGGCGCCGTTTTGATCGGTCGAAAAAAGTTCCGCCCATGCCCGAGCCCAATCCGGATCGGGCACGCGCCTGGGGGTGTATCCGGGAACGAGGATGCGCAGGAGCTTAGGTGTCAGTTTGCGGAAAATGCGCAGCAGCAATCCGACGAGGCGCAAACGCGATCTCAGGTCATGCCAGAGCCGGTCTTCCCTGAGCAGGGTCTGGTATCCGCGCTGCGTCAGCAGAAAGATATGCGCCGTGGCGTAGAGGAAGCCATGGATGCGCCGGAAATACCCGCCCGCCACATGATCGAAAACGTCATAGGCGACGTTCTTGTGTTCGATTTCCTCCACGAAATGCCAAAGCACCAGCGAGGCGACGCCGCTCTCGCTGCCGCCGAACAGATAGTCGCGATCCTCGACGAGCATTTGGCCGATAGCGAGCGCCATCGACTCAAACCCCTCCGCATAGGCGAGGTTGAAGGCGAGGGAATGTGTGGCTTCGATATCCGCATAGGAGGCGTCGAGCTTTGCTTCCAGCGCGTCGATTGACGTGTAGCCGCGGGCTTTCAGCTCGTCATTGAACTTCCGGTGCTGTCGGTAATGTGTCGCTTCTTGCGCCACATAGGAGTCGAGGTCCCGCCGCAGCGCGTCGTCGCGCACCAGCGGCCGGGCCTCGCGCATGGTGCGGATGAGATAGGGCTCCAGATAGGGCATGGCGAGCGAAGCCGCGTTGACGATCTGCGAGAACTCAGGCCGTTTGCGGTTCCAGTGGCCTTTCATGGCCGGCGGAAAGGCAAAGCCCATCCGCCGGATTGTCATGCGCGTTTCGGCGCTCATGTCGTCCCCTCTCCCGCCAAATAGAGCAAACAATCTAATTAGAGTATTTCCTCTAATCCGTCGGAGTGTCAAGCCTTGGAGCCGCCGCGCGCGGGTAGTATGAAAAGGCATGAGCAATCGCGAACGCATTCTGGAATTGAGCCTCACCCTCATGAACGAGGAGGGCGCGGCAGCCGGCACGACAACGCGTATTGCCGGGGAGCTGGGGATCAGCCCCGGCAATCTCTACTACCACTTCGGCAACCGGGAAGAGATCGTCCGGGTCTTGTTCGATGAGCTGGACAAGGAACTGCGCGCGGTGCTCGTCGAGGATGTCGGCCCGCCGATTTCGCCGGCGCGTTTCGCCGCCTTTTATCTGCGGAGTTTCGATCTGGCGTGGCGCTACCGGTTTTTCTTCGGCGGCCTGCTGGGGCTTCTGCGCCGGGACGATGTACTCGCCGCCCGCTATCGCGATCTTCAGGACTGGGGGATCGGCGAACTGGAGCGGATCGCCGGTCAGCTCGTGAAGGACGGCAACATGACCCGTCCGGGCGGGCGCGGCGGGCTGCGGTCCGTCGCGCTCAATACCTGGCTCATCTGGATGAACTGGATCCGTTTTCTGCAGATATCCGGCAAACGCGCCATCGAACATGAAGATATGGCCGATGGCGCGAGCCAGCTATTCGATATCCTGGCGCCCTATCTCGATCCCGCTTTCGAGCGATCGGCCCGCCGTGCGCTGGCGCGCGACCTGCCTCGATAGCCCGCAACGCGCCCGGGCTTGGGTGCTAGGGGCTTGGTGGGCTTAGGGAGGCTTAGATGTCTTCCAGCCCCATTTCCTTGCGGAACATGACCTTGCCATAGGAAGCCGGCATCAGCCTCTGCATCCAGTCGACGAGATGCGCGTCCATGCCGATCAGGATGCGGCCCTTGTCCTTGCGGATGCCCTTGAGGATGACCTGCGCGGCGCGGTCCGGCGTCGTGCGCGCGATCTTGTCGAAACCGGAGGCCGCTTCCTCCCGCGTCGTCGCCTGGGTGGATTGGAGGAAGCGCGCATTGCGCACGATATTGGTCTTGATGCCGCCCGGATGGACGCAGGAGACCTTGATGTCCGTACGCTGAAGTTCGTGGCGCAGCGCCTCGGTGAAACCGCGAATGGCGAACTTTGCCGAGTTGTAGGCGGCCTGAGACGGCACGGAGATGATGCCGAAAATGCTCGACACATTCACGATGTGCCCTGCGCCCTTGGCCTGTAGCTGAGGCAGGAAGGCCTTGGTGCCATAGACCATGCCCCAGAAGTCGATATTCATCACCCATTCGAAATCGTCGAAGGCCAGCTCCTCGACCTTGGCGATCTGGGCGACGCCGGCATTGTTGATGATGATATCCGCGCCGCCATGGCTCGTTTCGATATCCTGCGCGAAGGCGAAAACGGCATCCTTGTCCGCGACGTCGAGGAGATAGGTCGAAACCTTGCCGCCCTCCGCCTCGATCTGTTTCGCGGTCTCCGCAAGCCCCTCCCGGTCGAGATCCGAGGCGCAGATCGTAGCGCCTTCCCGGGCGAGTGCGATGGCGGTGGCGCGTCCGATCCCGCTCGCGGCGCCGGTGATGGTGGCGACTTTTCCGGCAATCTCCGTCATGGGCTATTCGCTCTCCAGTTGATTTCGAAACCGGCTGACACTACGCGATTTGACGCCCGCTTTCACGTGGTTGCTTGTATTCATGTGTTGCGGTTGGCCGAACCGGCCCTTCTCCCCCTAGAATGCCGCCAACGAATAAGGGGAGGAGACGAAAATGGACATCAAACCCATCGCCGGGCTCGACGACCGGATCAACGATATCCGGCTCATGACGGCAAAGGTCGTGAACGAGGAGATCATTCCGGCAGAACCGGTTTTTTATAAGGGCGGCGATGAGGCCGAGGCCGTTCGCGCCGGCATCCGGGACAAGGTGAAGGAACTCGGTCTGTGGGCGCCGCACCTGCCGGAGGAGTATGGCGGCATGGGGATCGGCTTTCTCGCCCATGCCTATATGAACGAGGTTATGGCCTGGAGCCCCTTCTCCGCGCGCCTTTTCGGCGTCGTCGCGCCCAATTCCGGCAATCAGAAGATCCTGCTGAAATACGGCACGCCCGAGCAGAAGAAGAAGTGGCTGGAGCCGCTCGTCGCGGGCGAGATCGAATCCTGCTTTTCGATGACCGAGCCGGATCAGCCCGGCTCCAATCCCTATGCCATCCAGACACGCGCGGTGAAGGACGGCGATCACTGGGTGATCGACGGCCATAAATGGTTCACCTCCAACGGGCGCCGCGCCGACATCGCCATCGTCATGTGCCGCACCGAGCAGGATGACGGCAAGGGCGGCACCAAGGACAAGATGACCCAGATCATCGTGCCCATGGATACCCCCGGCGTGAACATCATCCGCTCCGTCCCCGTATGGGGGCATACCAATGGCGACCATTGTGAAATTCGGTACGAAAATGTCCGTGTGCCGCTTGAAAACCAGCTCGGGCGCACCGGCACCGGCCATCAGGCCGCCCAGGACCGGCTGGGCGAGGGCCGCGTCTTTCACTGCATGAACTCGATCGGCCAGATGTGGCGCGCCTTCGACCTCATGTGCAAACGGGCCATGACGCGCGAAGTGCATGGCGGCACGCTTGCGACCAAGCAGTTCATTCAGGGCTTCATCGCCGACAGCTATATGGACATCCAGTCCGCCCGGCTGATGACGCTGCATTGCGCCCATCAGATGGAAGCCGGAGGCGATGCGCGTACGGATATTTCAGCGATCAAGATCTTTGTGCCCGCCGCCTTCGAGCGCGTGGTCGACCGCGCCATCCAGGTGCATGGTGCGCTGGGCGTTTCAGGCGACACGCCTCTTTCCGGCATGTATATGGGCGCGCGCACGCTTCGCCTCGCCGACGGGCCGGATGAAGTTCATCGTATTGTCATCGCGAAGAATGTTCTCAAATGCTATCAGGAAGGCGCGAGCTGGGATTTCGGCGCCTGATGTTATGATGAATCACGCGGTGATTCGCCGTCTGCGAACGAAACCGTCTACGAATGAATTTATGGGGATGGAAAACCGGTGGTAGTGCCCCCGGAGCAGGAAGAGGCCGATAGGGGCCGGATGGCGATGCGGCAATACATGACGCATTGGTCCGGTGCGCGAACCTTTATCGCCGCGGCCACCGTTGCATTCGGCCTGCTTTATCTCGGCGGGGCCATTCATGCTGCCGCGGCGCTTGCCGCATATGGCTTTCTCCTCATCGTCGTTCTGGCGCGGGCCGCGATTGCCGGCGAGACCCGCCCCGTCCGGGTGGCTGGCGCGTCCGGCGAAAAGCGCGCCACCCCGCTTGGCAGCGGGCCCTCCCTCACCATCCTCGACCGCCTGCCCGATCCGCTGATCGTTCTGGACGGTGCGGGCCGTGTCCTGCTGCGCAACAGCGCGGCGGAGCCGCTGGTCGTCAAACAGGCGGTCGGCAAGCATGTCGCGACCGTGCTGCGCAATGCCCCGCTCATTTCCTGTATTGAATCGGTCCTCAAGGGCGGCCCGGCCTGCTCGGTCGAATACACGCTGCCGGTACCCATCGAGCGTCATTTCAACGCCTTCGTCACCCCGATCGAAACGGAAGGCGCCGGGCCGGGACCGCGGAAGAATTTTCTCGTGCTGGTGCTGCTTCACGATCTCACCGAGGCCAAGCGCGTGGAATCCATGCGAGTGGACTTCGTGGCCAATGCCAGCCACGAGCTGAAAACACCGCTGGCCTCGTTGTCGGGGTTCATCGACACGCTGAGCGGCCATGCGAAGGACGACCCGGAAGCGCGCGAGAAGTTCCTCGGGATCATGAGCGATCAGGCACAGCGCATGCGCCGCCTGATCGACGACCTGCTTTCCCTGTCGCGCATCGAACTGCGCGAACATGTGCTGCCCGACCAGCTTGTGAGCCTGCAGGGCGTGGTGGAAGACGTGATGGACGCGCTGACGCCGATTGCACGCGATTCGGGCGTGGAGCTTGTTGCCTCCGCCCCCGCCACCCTGCCGCCGGTCAGGGGGGAGCGTGACGAGCTGGCCCAGATTATCCAGAACCTCGTCGACAATGCGCTGCGCTATGCGCAATCGGGCAAGCGAATCGAAATCGGCCTGTCCCGGGAAACCAGAGGCAGCCGCGATGTCGTCCGCCTGACGGTCCGGGATTTCGGGCCGGGCATTGCGCGCGAGCATATTCCGCGTCTGACCGAGCGTTTCTACCGCGTCGATGCGGCGACCTCGCGGGCCCGTGGCGGCACCGGTCTCGGCCTCGCCATCGTCAAGCATATCGTGAACCGGCATCAGGGCACGCTCTCCATCGAGAGCGAGATCGGCAAGGGAACGACCTTCCTGGTCCAGATTCCCGTCGCCGAGAGCGGTCAGGGCACCCCGGCGGGGCCCTCCGGAGAGGCCGATGACGCCACGACCCAAAATGACGCATCTGCGAGCATTCGGGCCGCCCAATAGCCTGATTTCATTGCTGGATTTGTAATTATTTCACATTCGGATTCGCGGGAATCCAAGGGTTTCCGTGCGTCTCCGCCGTCACATTCAAAAAAGTGTCACGTAAGCGTCGTAAACGCTTAGTCAGTCGCTTCTAGCGTCCGCCACGCCTGAAGGTAAGAACAGCTGCGGCAAAGAGGGAGGCCTCCTACCGGCTCCCCGTGTCCGGCTCTCACAGACTGGAGATTAATCGTGAAACTCAAGAATCTGACGATGGCTGCGACCGTTGTCGTCGCCACTCTCGGCGTAGCGGGCGTTGCCCAGGCGCGCGACCAGGTTTCGATCGCCGGTTCGTCGACGGTGCTGCCCTACGCCACGATCGTGGCCGAGCAGTTCGGTTCGGCGTTCCCGAACTTCAAGACGCCCGTCGTTGAATCCGGTGGCTCCTCCGCCGGCCTGAAGCAGTTCTGTCAGGGCATCGGCGAAGAATATATCGACGTCGCCGACGCGTCCCGCGCGATCAAGAAAAAGGAAATCGAAGCTTGCGCCGCCAACGGCGTGAAGGAAATCGTCCAGGTCAAGATCGGCTATGACGGTATCGTCTTCGCTTCCGACGTGAACGGCCCCTCTTTCGCTTTCGAGCCGAAGGACTGGTTCCTGGCGCTGTCCAACGAAATTCCGGTCGACGGCAAGATGGTCGCCAACCCGAACAAGAAATGGTCCGACATCAACCCGAATTTCCCCGACTGGGAAATCAAGGCGTTCATTCCGGGCGAAAAGCACGGCACGCGCGAAGTGTTCGAAGACAAGGTGATCCTTGCCGGTTGTGAAGCCGCTGGCGGCTTCGACATCTACAAGGATGGCGGCATGGACAAGAAGGCCGCTCAGAAGGCCTGCATCAAGCTGCGCACCGACGGCGCCTCCACCGACATCGACGGCGACTACACCGAAACGCTCGGCCGTCTGCAGTCGAACAAGCAGGCCATCGGCGTGTTCGGTCTCTCCTTCTACGAGAACAACACCGACAAGCTGAAGGTCGCCACGATGGGCGGCGTCACGCCTTCCGTCGAGACGATCGCCAAGGGTGTGTATCCGGTTTCCCGTCCGCTCTTCTTCTACGTGAAGAAGGCCCATGTCGGCGTGATCCCCGGCCTCAAGGAATATGCGACGTTCTTCATGAGCGACGCGATGGCCGGCCCCGACGGCCCGCTTGCCGAATACGGCCTCGTGCCGCTGCCGGCGAACGAACTGAAGGAAGTTCAGGAAACCGTGGCTGAAATGAAGCCCATGTAATCCTGGTTCTGCCAGGGAGCCGGCGCCCTCGGGCGCCGGCTCCTCCTCCGGCTTCCGCCGGAAATTGCTAAGTGAAGTTTCTAAGTCCAGTCGTGGCCTTGTCTGTCGCAAGAGGTCCGGCGTCCCTCCGGGATGCATAACGGGAAGAGCGGTAATGACCACTCAGGTGATTTTTCTGATCCTTCTGCTCGCGGGCGTCGCAGCCTTCTTCTATGGCCGCTTGCGTGCCAGGACGATGACCGCCTCCTCCGCCGAGAAGTTCCATTCGCGCCCCGGTCATCATGGCTTCCACCTTGTGATCTGGACGGTACTGCCGGCCTTTTTCCTGATCGTGCTCTGGCTGGTCGTTTCGCCGCTGGTGGTGCGCTGGGCGGTGACGAATTCTCTGCCCGAGGCGGCAACCGCATCGGGCGATAGCGTGTCCCTGGTCATGACCACGGTCGAGCAGATCTCCCGTGGCGTGACGCAGCTCAACGAAGAAGATTTCAAGCAGATCAATTCCGGCGCGATGACGGTGCAGGACGCAATGCGCTCGAAAGGCGTTCTGGTCGGGTCCGACGCCAAGCCCTACATGCTGCAGGCGGCGATACTGGATGAGCGCTTGGGCGCCAACAGCCATCTGTTCCTGACGCTGTTTGCCGGGCTGACGATGATCGGCGGGTTCTGGTACGGGCGGCGCAGCATTGCGCCCCGCGCGCGCGCGCGCAACGCCGTCGAGCGCGTCATGACCCTCGGTCTCATCGCGGCCTCCACCGTTGCGATCCTCACCACGGCAGGCATCGTCCTGTCGGTGCTCTTCGAATCCATCGCGTTTTTCCGGATGGTCCCGCCCGCGGACTTCTTTTTCGGGACCGTGTGGGACCCGCGCTTTTCGGCGCCAGGCCGCGTCGGCGGCGATGCCGGCCAGTTCGGTATCCTGCCGCTTCTCTGGGGTACCGCCTATATCTCGCTCGTGGCGCTTCTCGTCGCCGTGCCGATCGGCCTCATGTCCGCGATCTACATGTCGGAATATGCCGGCAATCATGTGCGCTCGATCGCAAAGCCGCTGCTGGAAATCCTGGCCGGTATTCCCACCATCGTTTACGGCTTCTTCGCGCTGGTGACTTTCGGTCCTTTCCTGCGCGACGCCGGCGGTCTTGTCGGCTTCGACATCCAGGCCTCCTCGGTGCTGACGGCCGGTTTCGTGATGGGGATCATGATTATCCCCTTCGTATCCTCGCTGTCCGACGACATCATCTCCGCCGTTCCGCAGTCGCTGCGCGAAGGCTCCTACGGTCTGGGTGCCACCCAGTCGGAAACCATCAAGCAGGTCATCATGCCGGCCGCTCTGCCCGGCGTCGTGGGCGCGGTGCTTCTCGCAGCCTCGCGCGCCATCGGCGAAACCATGATCGTGGTGCTCGCGGCGGGCATTGCGGCCAATATCACGCTCAATCCCGGCGAGTCGGTGACGACCGTTACGGTCAAGATCGTCAGTCAGTTGACCGGCGACCTTGAGTTCAACAGTCCGCAAACGCTGGTGGCCTTCGCGCTGGGCTTGACCCTGTTCGTCGTCACCCTCGGCCTCAATGTCTTCGCGCTTTACATCGTGCGCAAATATCGGGAGCAATATGAATGACCGATCAGGTGCATCGTATGGACGTTACGGCAGGGGGTCGTGTGGCTAAGGCTGAGAAGAGCAAACTGGTAAAGCGGCGTTACGCGGCGGAGCGCCGGTTCCGCCTCTACGGCATGGCGGCAATCGGGACGGCGGTATTTTTCGTCTTTCTGCTGTTCGGTTCGATCGTCAACAATGGCTGGTCTGCGTTTTTCCAGACCAAGCTCGGCCTGACCGTGCATTTCGACGAATCCGTGATCGACAAATCCGGTAAGCGCGATCGCATGACGCTGCTGACCGCCAACTACCGCAAGCTCGCCCGCGAGGCGCTGCTCGCCGAGCTTGGCGTCGATCCCGCCAACCGGCCGATGCGCCGCAAGGCGGAAGCGCTGTTGTCGCGCGGGGCGGCGATCCAGCTCCGCAACATCGTGATGGACGATCCCTCCGTCATCGGCACCACGCGGAAGGTCTGGCTTCTGGCCAGCGGCAATGCGGATGCGCTGATGAAGGGCGCCATCGACCGCGACGTGCCGGAGAGCCGGCGTCAGCTCGACAACCAGCAGGTGGCCTGGCTCGATGAGCTGAAGCAGAAAGACATACTTTCCCTGACCTTCAACACCGGTCTGTTCACCTATGGCGCCTCCTCCCAGCCGGAAACGGCGGGTATCGGGGTGGCGGCCATCGGCTCCTTCTTCATGATGCTGATCGTGGTCCTGCTGGCGGTGCCGCTCGGGGTCGCGGCCGCGCTCTATCTGGAAGAGTTCGCGCCGCAGAACCGCTGGACGGATCTGATCGAGGTGAACATCAACAACCTCGCCGCCGTCCCCTCCATCGTGTTCGGTCTTCTGGGACTTGCCGTCTTCATCAATTTCGCCGGCTTGCCGCGCTCGTCCTCCTTGGTGGGCGGTCTGGTGCTGACGCTGATGACGCTCCCGACCGTGATCATCGCCACGCGCGCGGCGATCCGCGCCGTCCCGCCCTCCATCCGTGAGGCGGCGCTGGGGATCGGTGCGTCCAAGATGCAGACCGTAACCCATCACGTCTTGCCGCTCGCATTGCCCGGTATTCTCACCGGCACGATCATCGGGCTGGTGCAGGCGCTGGGCGAAACGGCACCGCTTCTGATGATCGGCCTTGTGGCTTTCGTCGTCGATTATCCCGCTACGCCTATGGATCCCGCCACGGCGCTGCCGGTGCAGATCTATATGTGGGCGACCGCCGCCGAGCGCGGTTTCGTTGAGCGCACGGCAGGCGCGACGATCATCCTGCTGGGCTTCCTCATCCTCATGAATTCCACCGCTGTCATCATGCGCAGAAAGTTCGAACGAAAATGGTAGAAATTTCCGCACCCGTTTCGTCGGCCCCCAAGGGTGCAAATCAGGCCGACACCAGCAAGATGAGCGCGCGTGACGTTTGCGTCTACTACGGCGAGAAGCAGGCTCTTTTCGGGGTGAACCTGGAGATCCCGACCAACGAGATCATGGCGCTTATCGGCCCGTCCGGCTGCGGCAAGTCCACCTTCCTGCGGTGCCTGAACCGGATGAATGACGTCATTCCGATTGCGCGCATCACCGGCGATATCGAACTCGACGGGGAAGACATCTACGCCCCCGATCTCGACGTGGTCGAACTCAGGGCGCGTGTCGGCATGGTGTTCCAGAAGCCGAACCCCTTCCCGAAGTCGATCTTCGATAACATCGCCTATGGACCGCGTATCCATGGCTTCTCCTCCAACAACAAGGCCGACATGGAAGAGCTGGTGGCGACCAGCCTTCAGAAGGCCGGCCTCTGGGAAGAAGTGAAGGATCGCCTGGACCAGCCGGGCACGGGGCTTTCCGGCGGTCAGCAGCAGCGTCTGTGCATTGCACGCGCCATTGCCGTGAAGCCGGAAGTCATCCTGATGGACGAGCCCTGCTCGGCGCTCGATCCGATTGCGACGGCGAAAATCGAAGAGCTGATGGACGAACTCCGGTCGGACTACACGATCGTGATCGTGACGCACTCCATGCAGCAGGCGGCACGCGTGTCGCAGCGAACCGCGTTCTTCCACCTCGGTGTGCTGGTGGAAGAGGGGGATACCGACAAGATCTTCACAAATCCGGACGACGAGCGCACGCAGAACTATATCACCGGCCGTTTCGGTTAATTTCGACGCCGGTCACTCGGTGAGGGGCCAAAAGGAGGATCAGGCGTGACGACAGAACATACAGTGAAGTCCTTCCAGGAGGAGCTCGAGAAGCTCAGCACCGGGATCGCTCAGATGGGCGGGCTGACCGAAGCTCAGCTATCGGCAGCTCTTGAGGCCGTTCAGCGGCGCGATAATCAGCTGGCCGAGCGCACCGTGCGCGAAGACGTGCGGATCGACGATCTCGAAACGCAGATCGAAACTCAGGCTGTGCGTGTGATCGCGCTCCGCCAGCCCATGGCGGCCGATCTTCGCGAGGCCATTGCCTCGATCAAGATTTCGAACGATCTGGAACGCATCGGCGATCTGGCGAAGAACATCGCCAAACGCGCCATCGTGATCGGTTCCGATTTCAATATCGAGAACCGTCTCATCCAGAGCATCGGGCGCATGGGCCGGCTGGCTCAGGGGCAGCTCAAGACGGTGCTGGATTCCTATTCCAGCCGCGATGCGCAGGCTGCCATGGATGTCTGGATGCAGGACGAAGAGATCGACGAGATGTACAACTCGATCTTCCGTGAACTGCTGACCTACATGATGGAGGACCCCCGCACCATCGGCGTTTCCACCCATCTGCTCTTCATTGCCAAGAACCTGGAACGGATCGGCGACCACACGACCAATGTTGCCGAGACGGTCCGCTACCTCATCACCGGCGAACGTGTCGTGGATGACCGCCCGAAGGGCGATACGACGAGCATGACCTCGATAGAATCGGATGATTGAAGGAGGCCACAAGGGAAATGCAGATGTTGACCACGGCGGATGAGCTACGGTCTCACGCGTCCTTTGAACGAAGAATGAAACCAACCGTATTGATTGTGGAAGACGAGGAGGCTCTATCGACCCTCCTCCAGTACAATCTGGACAAGGAAGGCTACCGGATTCTCTCCGCGTCGGATGGCGAGGAAGCGGCGATGATGGTTCGGGAAACGACCCCCGATCTCGTCCTTCTCGACTGGATGCTGCCGGGACTGTCCGGTATCGAGCTTTGCCGCAGGCTTCGCGGACGGCCCGAAACCCGCAACCTGCCGATCATCATGATCACGGCGCGTGGCGAGGAATCGGACCGTATCCGCGGCCTCGACACGGGCGCCGACGATTATGTGACCAAGCCTTTTTCCATGACCGAGCTTCTGGCGCGGATCAGGGCGGTCATGCGGCGTATCCGGCCCGCGCTGACCGAGGACCTCGTGACCTTTGGCGACATCGTGATCGACCGGGCGGCCCATCGTGTGCGGCGCGGCGAGCGGGAGGTTCATCTGGGCCCCACCGAATACCGCCTGCTCGATCATCTGATCCAGCATCCCGGGCGCGTCTTCAGCCGCGAACAATTGCTCGATGCGGTCTGGGGCTCCGATGTCTATGTCGAAGCCCGCACCGTCGACGTGCACGTGGGCCGTTTGCGCAAGGCGCTCAACGACAGGGGCGAGCGCGATCCGATCCGCACCGTCCGCTCCGCGGGCTATGCGCTGGACGAGCAGTTCCGGGCCTGAACGCTTTCGAGCCCGGGTGCTTTATGCCGAAAAGAAAAAAGCCGGTGTCTCTCGACACCGGCTTTTGTTCGCGCCCCGTCCCCTGGGGCCTAGACGGGAAGGCTCCCCTCCGAAGGGGTCAGCCCGTAAGCCGTTCCGTCCGCGCACGTTCGCGATTGCGGCGGCTCTGTGCCGGCTGATAGGCCTTCCGCGCATGTTCGGGGCAATAGGGCATGCCGTCTTCGGCGCCCCGTCCGCAGAAATGGAAGCCGGCCTTGCCCGGCTCGCCGATGGGCCATTTGCAGGTCCGTTCGGTCAGCGTCAGCACCGTGGCGCGCTCCGAAAGCGGCAGGTCAGGCAGCTCGCTTGCGCTCGACGCCCGGCTTTCCTTCGGCAGATTGTCTTCGCTCCGGCTCTGAAGCTCTTCTTTCTGCTCACGCGGGGTGGCCGGCTCGGGCCGGGCCCGGACCAGCGTGCGCGGCGCCGCGGGGCGGCTCGTGCGCGCCGGACGGCTCGGTGTGGCGCGGCCGGAAAGACCGAGCCGGTGCACCTTGCCGATCACCGCATTTCGCGTCACGCCGCCAAGCTGCTTGGCAACCTGACTGGCGCTGAGGCCTTCCGACCACAGCTTTTTCAGGAGTTCTACGCGTTCCTCAGTCCACATCTCGGTTCCTTCCCCCTTATTGGCCCGGAAGACCCTGCGATCCGGCAGGACCCGGCCTCGGCCCGGCCAATGCCCGCAAATTACGCCCGTCAGGCACACCAGATTTCGTATGTGTTCATGAAAAATATACTAGATGGGGGTAGTTGTTAGCAAGGAGACATGCGCCTTCGATTCGGCTTATCCACAGAAAAGGGTGGGGGCGCCGCGTTTCTCTCCCTATATATGCCCCTTGCGCCGCCAGAATGGCCCGGTCCGGGACGGATATCCCCTTAAAGGGCGGGTTTATGCCGTTGCTGCCCATCCGCGACGGTCCTTTGGCGAGGGCCTGTGACAATTTTTCGGGGCGCGATTGTCACGGGGGCGGCGGTCCCCTATTGCTTGCCCGTAAATCAAGCGTGTGCCGGGCGCCTGTCGCCGGCGGCACCGACAAAACGTCAAGGGAGCCTTGCCCATGAGTGTTTCGACAGATCGCAAGTCAATGCAGCCCATGGTCGGTGCGCGTCGTTTCGGCTCGGTGAACTGGCTCGGCGTGTGGACGCTCTACATGAAGGAAGTGCGCCGCTTCATGAAGGTCATCACCCAGACGGTGGCGGCGCCCGTGGTGACCACGCTTCTTTACCTTGCGATCTTCGCGCTCGCCATCGGCAAGTTCCGGCCGGATGTGCATGGCGTGCCCTTTATCGAGTTTCTGGCGCCGGGTCTCATCATCATGACGATGATCCAGAACTCCTTCGCCAATACCTCCTCCTCGATCCTGATCTCGAAAGTGCAGGGCAATATCGTCGATATTCTCATGCCGCCCCTTTCGCCGGGCGAGCTGAATGTGGGGATTGCGACGGCGGGCGTCACGCGCGGCGTGGTCTGCGGCCTGGCGACGGCGCTGGGCATGTGGCCCTTCATCCATCTGGAGATCGATCATCTCTGGGCCGTGGTCTTCTTTGCCGTGGGGGCTTCGCTCATGCTGTCGCTGCTCGGCATGATGGGCGGTATCTGGTCGGAGAAGTTCGATCATCTTCAGGCCGTGACCAACTTCCTGATCCTGCCGGCGACCTTCCTCTCGGGCACCTTCTATTCGGTGACGCAGCTTCCGGATTTCGCCTACCACATCACCCAGTACAACCCGATCTTCTATCTGATTGACGGCTTCCGCTATGGTATGACGGGCCATGCCGACGGCTCCATCGAGATCGGCGTGGCGGTCGTGCTGGCGGTCAATGCGATCCTCTGGGCGGTTTGCCACATGATGCTGAAGCGCGGCTACCGGCTGAAGGCCTGACCGGCCGGTCGGAGGGGGCGGAAGACACGCTAACCGCCCGCATGACTTCACTTTTTTGCGTTGGGAGAGGCCGTCTGCGATTGACAGCGAGGCGGCCTCTCCCTAATACTTCGAGGCTTCTCGCAACGCCGCCGGATTTGGGCGGCTTTTTCTATTGGGGCCTGTCTATGGAAAATGACAGGCGCAGCCGGACGGTCTATCGACACAAGCGGCCGGTGCGATCCCCCGCAGGAGCGCAGTCGTGATCACGCCAGTTCTGCCGACCTATGCACGGGCCGACCTCGAATTCGAGAAGGGCGAGGGCTCATATCTCCTCACCGCCTCGGGTGAGCGATATCTCGACTTCGGCGCCGGGATCGCCGTCAACGTGCTCGGTCATGCAAACCCCGGTCTCGTCGCCGCGCTGAACGAGCAGGCGCAGAAGGTCTGGCACACCTCCAACATCTATCGCATTCCCGGACAGGAGCGGCTGGCTCAGCGCCTGGTCGAGGCGACCTTCGCCGATACGGTCTTCTTCACCAATTCGGGTGCAGAGGCGCTGGAATGCGCGATCAAGATGGCGCGCAAATATCACGCGGTGAACGGCCATCCGGAGTGCTACGAGCTCATCACCATGGAAGGGGCCTTCCATGGGCGGACGCTGGCGACCATCGCCGCGGGCGGCCAGAAGAAATATCTGGAAGGCTTCGGCCCGGTCACGCCCGGTTTCCCGCAAGTGCCTTTCGACGATCTGAAGGCGCTCAAGGAGGCGATCGGCCCCGCGACCGCGGGCATTCTCATCGAGCCCATTCAGGGCGAGGGCGGTATCCGTCCCTTGCCCTATGGCGATCTCCGGCAGATCCGCGAAATCTGCGACGAGGCGGGCATCCTGCTCGTGCTCGACGAGGTGCAGACCGGCATTGGCCGCACGGGCAAGCTCTTCGCGCATGAACTGGCCGGCATCACGCCCGACATCATGGCGATTGCCAAGGCGCTGGGCGGCGGCTTTCCCGTGGGCGCCTGCCTTGCGACGGAAGAGGCGGCCAAGGGCATGACGGCGGGCACGCATGGCTCGACCTTCGGCGGCAATCCGCTTGCCATGGCGGTCGCCAATGCGGTGCTGGATCAGGTGCTGGCCGACGGGTTCATCGAGCATGTGAACGAACTCGGCCGCACGCTGCGCCAGAAGCTCGCGCGGCTTGCCGACGAGCATCCCGACATCATCGAGGGCGTGCGTGGCGAAGGCCTGATGCTCGGCATCAAATGCAAGGTGCCGAACACCGATCTGGTGGCCGCCGCGCGCAGCGAACATCTGCTGGTGGTGGGCGCGGGCGACAATACGATCCGCCTGCTGCCGCCGCTCAATATCGGAGACCAAGAGGTGGAAGAAGCCATCGACAAGCTGTCGAATGCCTGCACCGCGCTGGACGGACACGCGGGCGGGAAGCGGGAGGGCGCAGCATGAGCCGGCATTTCCTCGACCTGCATGAAGTCGCGCCGAGCGAATTGCGCGCTATCCTCGACGACGCCCATGCGCGCAAGGCCGCGCGCAAAGGCAGGGGCCAGGCCGAGCCCGATGACGACATGCCGCTCAACGGCAAGCTGCTTGCCATGATCTTCGAGAAGCCCTCGACGCGGACCCGCGTCTCCTTCGATGTGGCGATGCGCCAGCTTGGCGGTCAGACGCTTCTGATGAACGGGCAGGAAACCCAGCTTGGCCGCGGCGAAACCGTTGCCGACACGGCGCGCGTTCTCTCGCGCTTCGTCGATGCGGTCATGATCCGCACCAACGACCATGCCTCGCTGCTGGACCTCGCCGAAAATGCGAGCGTCCCCGTCATCAACGGTCTCACCGACAAGTCCCATCCCTGCCAGCTCATGGCGGATGTGATGACCTTCGAGGAACACAAGGGCGATATCGCGGGCCGCAAGGTCGCCTGGGTGGGCGACGGCAACAATGTCGCCGTCTCCTGGATCCATGCCGCCGGTCAGCTCGGCTTCGAACTGCGCCTGGCCTGCCCGCCGGAACTGAGCCCGGATGCCGACGTCATGGACTGGGCGAAGAAGACCGGCGCGAAAGTGACGCTCGGAACCGATCCGGGCGCGGCGGTGGACGGCGTCGATTGCGTGGTGGCCGACACCTGGGTCTCCATGGGCGACGATGTTGAAACCAAGACCCGCCGTCACAATCTATTGGCTCCGTTCCAGGTGAACGAGACGCTGATGGGCAAGGCGGCCCCGGACGCCATTTTCATGCATTGCCTGCCCGCGCATCGCGGCGAGGAAATGACCGCCGACGTGATCGACGGTCCCGCCTCCGTGGTCTGGGACGAGGCGGAAAACCGGCTGCACGCCCAAAAGGGTGTGCTCGCCTGGTGCTTCGGGTAACAGCCCGAACGGCCAGGCGGTGGTGTGAGACAACACGCCCGACTGACAGGAAGTAAAGATGAGTGACGCAAGCCAGAACAGGGGCGGCGGCGATGGCCGCCGCTTCGACATGCCGGGCGACGACATCGTGCAGCCCTTCCAGATCGAGGATCTGGGCATAAGAGGCCGCCTCGTGCGTCTCGGGCCGCTGGTCGACGAAGTCCTGAAACGCCACGATTACCCCGAACCGGTCTCCCGCCTGCTGGGCGAAGCGCTGGCGCTGACGGTGATGCTTGGCTCCGCCCTCAAATTCGAAGGCCGCTTCATCCTGCAGACGCAGAGCAAGGGCCCCATCTCCATGCTGGTCGCCGACTATGAAAGTCACGGCGACGGCACCGGCAAGGTGCGCGGTTATGCGCATATGGACAGCGATGCCGTGAATGAGGCCATCGCGGCGGGCAACGCGTCATCCGCCGAGTTGATGGGCGAGGGGCATATGGCCCTCACCATCGATCAGGGCGGCGATATGGACCGCTATCAGGGCATCGTCGCGCTCGACCCTGAAGGGCTCACCCATTCGGCGCATGAATATTTCGAGAGTTCCGAACAGGTGGCGACCCGCATCCGCATCGCCGCCGGGCCGCTTTACAGCCGCGATGCGGAAGGCCGTAGCGAGAAGCATTGGCGCGCCGGCGCGATCATGATCCAGCATGTCGCGCGCGAGGGCGGTCTCACCGGCTATCGTGAGGGAGACGACGACAGTCCCTATACGGAGGAAGAGGAAAGCTGGAACCGCGCCTCCATCCTGCTCGACACGGTGGAGGACCATGAGCTCCTCGATCCCGCGCTGGAGCCGCAGCGTCTGCTGTTCCGCCTTTTCCATGAGGATGGCGTCCGCGCCTTCCAGACATCCGGTGTGGAATTCGGGTGCCGCTGCTCGCGCGAGCGCATGAGTTCGGTCCTGCGCTCATTCGGCGCGGAGGAAATCGACAGCATGGTGCTGGACGACGTCATCACCACCAAATGCGAGTTCTGCAGCTCGGTCTATGTCTTCACCGCCGACGAGCTGAAGGAAGGGCTGGAGGAGTAGCTCTCAGCCCCCCACATGCTCGGCGAGCCGCATCATGAAGCGCTCGCATTCGGCGATCTGCGAAAGCTCGATGAACTCGTCCGGCTTGTGGGCCTGCGCAATGTCGCCGGGCCCGCAAACCAGCGTCGGCACATCCGCCATCTGGAAAAGCCCGGCCTCGGTCGCATAGGAGACGGCTTCCGTCTCGTTGCATTGTGCGAGCTTCAGGACCAGCGTTTCCGCCGCCGATCCGGTTTCCGGCACGAGGCCCGGCGCTTTGGCGCGTTCGCGCGTTTCGATGCGGGCCTGCGGGCAGACCTCGCGCATGCGCGGCAGCAATTCTTCTACGGCAAAGGCGGTGAAGCGGTTGATGATCTCGTCGGGATCGTCATCGGGCAATGCGCGATATTCCCAGCCGAATTCGCATTGGCGCGGAATGATGTTCACGGCCGTGCCGCCTTTCAGCACCCCCACATTGATGGTGGTATAGGGCGGCGCAAAGCGGCAGCCCGCCGGTGCGCGCTCGCGCATTTCCTGCGCGAGCCTGTCCAGAAACGCGATCAGCTCCACCGCATAGGAGATCGCGGAGACGCCTTTATGCGTCTGGCTGGAATGGGATTCGAGACCCGTCACGGTCGTGAAATAGGACTGGATGGATTTATGCGCATTGACGACCTTCATCATCGAAGGCTCGCCGACAATGGCGACCGCCGGGCGTGGAAGGTCGCGCACGATGCCGTCGATCATCGGCCTGACGCCGAGGCAGCCGATTTCCTCGTCATAGGAAAAGGCGAGATGCACGGGGATGGCCGGTCCGCGCTTCAGAAACTCCGGCACCATGACGAGCGCAATGGCGATGAAGCTTTTCATGTCGCTGGTGCCGCGCCCGAAAAGCATCCCGTCCTTTTCGACCACGCGGAAGGGATCGCCCGACCAGTCCTGCCCGTCCACCGGCACGACATCGGTATGGCCCGACAGCACGATGCCGCCCGGCTTCGACGCATCGCCGATAGTTGCAAAGAGATTGGCCTTGGAGCCGTCCTCGTTCACTACGCGCTGCGAGGCGACGCCGTGACTGGCCAGATAGTCCTCGATAAAGGAAATCAGCTCGAGATTGGAATTCCGGCTGGTCGTGTCGAAGGAGATGAGCCGGTCGATCATCTCCCGGGTTGAAAGCCGTATCGGCGCCATCGCGTCCCCCTGGGTGAGGGCGCATCCTAGCGCGGCTTGGCGATCAGTTCATCAGTGCCTTGGTGTGGGGGCAATCGAGCGAGAAGGCGGGAATGTTCACCTCGAAGGTTTCGCCACCGCCGGTTTCCATCTGGTACTTGCCGAACATGATGCCCGAAGGCGCGCCGAGCGGAGTTCCGCTGGTATATTCGAAGCGCTCGCCGGGATGGAGCACGGGCTGCTCGCCGACCACGCCGTCGCCGCGCACTTCATGCACCCGGCCGCCCGCATCGGCGATCTGCCAGTAGCGCGAGCGCAGCTGCACCGTCTCGCCGCCTTCATTTTCGATGACAACGCGATAGGCCCAGACGAAATAATCGTCATCGGGCTCCGACTGGTCTTCCAGATAGGTCGGTTCTACGCAGACTTTGATGGATCTTGTCTTCTCGCTGTACATCGGCTGTCCTGCTCTCCGGTACGCCCGGCGTGAGGTCTTCATTCTGAATGCCCCGCGGCACTGGATATGACCCGGCCATGTTCTTGGCAAGAGAGTTCCCAGCGAGTTCCGCAAGGCAGACTTAGCAGGAGAGGGGCTAAATTCCCCTTAATGTTCACCTGTCCGGAGTGGATCAATCTCAGATGCGCGCAAGTGCCGCATCGAAATCGGCGATGAGATCGTCGGCCTCCTCGAGCCCGACGGAGAGCCGCACGAGCCCTTCCCGAATACCCAGCTCCTCTCGCGCCTCCGGCGAAAGCCGCTGATGGGTCGTCGTCGCCGGGTGTGTGATGAGGCTCTTGGCATCGCCCAGGTTGTTGGAAATCTTGACGATTTCCAGCGCATTGGCCGCCTTGAAGGCGCCGGCCTTGCCCCCCTTCACCTCGAAGGCGACGATGTTGCCGCCCATCTCCATCTGGCTCATGGCGAGATTGTGCTGAGGGTGGGATTCGAGGCCCGGGTAAAATACACGTTCCACTTTTTCATGGCCGTCGAGGAAGCGCGCAACGGCCTCTGCATTTCTTGCATGCTGACGCACACGAAGGTCCAGCGTCTCGAGGCTTTTGAGCATGACCCAGGCATTGAAGGGGCTGATGGCGGGGCCTGTCTGGCGCAGGAAATTCGCCAGATGCTCGTCGATGAAGTCCTGGTCCGACAGCACCACCCCGCCGAGGCAGCGGCCCTGGCCGTCGATATGCTTGGTCGCGGAATAGACGACGACATCCGCGCCCAGCTCCATCGGCTTCTGGAGAACCGGCGTCGCAAACACATTGTCGACGATCAGGCGCGCCCCATTGGCATGGGCAAGCTCGGCCACCGCCGCGATGTCGATCACTTCCAGCGTCGGGTTGGAGGGCGATTCCAGAAAGAGCACCTTGGTCTCGGGGCGGATGGCCGCGCGCCATTCGTCCATGTTGCGCCCGTCCACGAAACTGGAGGTCACGCCGAAGCGCGGCAGCAGCGTCTCCACGATGTAACGGCAGGAGCCGAAAAGCGCGCGCGAAGACAGTACATGGTCGCCCGCCTGCAGATGACAGAGCATGGAGGCGGTCACGGCGGCCATGCCGCTTGCCGTCGCCCGGGCATCCGCCGCGCCCTCAAGCGCCGCGATACGCTCCTCGAACATGCGCACGGTGGGGTTCGCAAAGCGGCTATAGACGTAGCCCGGCTCTTCGTTCTTGAAGCGGGCCTCCGCCGATTCCATCGTCTCGTACACATAGCCCGACGTCAGGAACATCGCCTCGCTCGTCTCTCCGAACTGGCTGCGCATGGTGCCCCCATGGACGGCGGCGGTGCGGGCGCTCCATTTGGCGGAGGAGGGTGTCTTTTCGGTCATTGGCGTGTCCCCAAAACAAAAAACCCCGACCGGGAAGGACGGGGTTTCACAACCCGACCTTTTTAGCGGGTTGTTTTACGTGGCCGCAAGCCGGTCGGCTCAAATCACCACGGGCCCGACCGGCCCTGAGCCGCCCGAACGCGGCGCATTAAAAGCCGGGGAGGGCGTCCAGTCAAGACGCAGCCGGGCAGAAGTCCGGCCCGGCCTGTTTCGGGACCGCAATCGCGGGGCTTCCGCCAAAAGCCTGGTCACCTTATAAGGGCAGGACCATGACGACACCCGCAGACGACCTTTTTCCCCATATTGAAGATCCGGAGCCCCGCAGGGTCGGCCCCGGCCAGACCCATGCGACCGGTATTCTGCCCGCCCATGCGATCCAGTCGCTGATCCGGGAAAAGGAAATCTGGGGCAGCCCGGAGATCGAGCCGGCGCAGATCCAGCCCGCGAGCCTCGATTTGAGGCTGGGGACGACGGCCTATCGCCTGCGGGCGAGCTTCCTGCCCGGCCCTCATCGCGGTGTCATGGAATGCGTCGAAGAGTTGACCCTTCACAAGATCGACCTGACGGAAGGCGCCGTGCTGGAAACCGGCTGCGTCTATCTCGTCCCGCTGGTCGAAGCGCTGGCGCTGTCGGAGCGCACCTCGGCTGCCGCGAACCCGAAAAGCTCGACGGGCCGTCTCGATGTCTTCACCCGCGTCATCACCGATTTCTGTGCCGAGTTCGATCAGGTGGAGCCCGGCTACAAGGGCCATCTCTATCTGGAGATTTCGCCGCGCACCTTCCCGATCCTGGTGCGGCCCGGCTCGCGCCTGTCGCAGATCCGCTTTCGGCGCGGCACGCCGACCCATTCCGACGCGGAACTGAAGCGGCTGCACGAGCAGGTGAAGCTCGTGGAGGGCGAGGCGGATATCGACGGCGGCCTCGCGCTCACCGTGAACCTGAAAACCGACCGGGAAGACGGCCTTGTCGGCTATCGCGCCAAGCGCCACACCGGTGTGATCGATGTCGACCAGCCGGACGCCTACGAGGTTCTCGATTTCTGGGAGCCGCTCTATATCCGCGACAACAGGGGCCTCATTCTGGACCCGGACGAATTCTATATCCTCGCCTCGCGCGAGGCCGTGCATGTGCCGCCCACCCATGCCGCCGAAATGGTGCCCTACAACCCGCTGGTAGGCGAGTTCCGCGTGCACTATGCAGGCTTCTTCGATCCCGGCTTCGGTGCGCGCGAAGCCGGCGGCGTCGGCAGCCGGGCCGTGCTGGAAGTGCGCAGCCACGACGTGCCCTTCATTCTGGAGCATCGCCAGATTATCGGCCGCCTCGTCTATGAGCGCCTGACCGACCGCCCGGGCAAACTTTACGGCGGCGATATCGGCTCCAACTATCAGCGTCAGGGGCTGAAGCTCTCCAAGCATTTCAAGGCGCGCTGAACGATGCGTGGGCTCCCCGGCCTCGCGCTCGCCTTTGCGCTGCTGGTCGTCTGCAACGAGGTGGGCAACTGGCTGTCCGATACGCTGGCGCTTCCCGTGCCCGGCACGGTCATCGGCATATTGATCCTGCTGGCCGGGCTGCTCGCGACGGGTCATGTGCCCGATCCGCTGCGCCGCATGACCGCCTTCCTGCTTTCCCACCTCAACCTTTTCTACGTGCCCGCCGGTGTTGGCCTGATGGGCTATATCGCGCTCCTGCGCCGCGATCTCCTGCCGATTGCCGTGGCGCTTGTCGTCTCCACCCTGCTTGCCATGGCGGTCGGCGCGCTCGTTTTCCGCTGGGCGGCGAAAGGCGATGACGGGGAGGGGATGGAATGAGCGATATCGGTATCGACCTTGTCCCGCTTGATGAGATCGGCGCCATGGCCTTCTGGCTCGCGCTCATCGTCGGCATCTATCTTCTGGCCCGGCGCTTCCAGCAAAAGGTGAACGGCCATCCGCTGGCCAACACCGTGCTGCTGACGGCGCTGCCCGTCATGTTCCTGCTGGCGGTCGATAAACAGGCCATGCTGCAATATGAGCCCGCGGGCGCGCTTCTTCTCTGGCTGCTCGGTCCCGCCACGGTGGGCATCGCGGTGCCGCTCTACACGAATTTCCATCATGTGCGCCGCTCGCTGAAACCCATGGTGCTGGCGCTTGTGGCGGGCTCCACCACGGCGGTGGTGTCGGCTGTCGGCATCGGCTGGGCCCTCGGTGCGGAGGCGGAAACCATCCGCTCGCTGGCGCCCAAATCCGTCACCACGCCGATTGCGATGGGGATTGCCGACAAGATCGGGGGGCTGGCCCCGCTCACCGCCGCCTTCGTCATCGTGACGGGCATCATCGGCGCCATATCGGGTGCGATGCTCTTCAACGCGCTGGGCGTGAAGGACGAGCGCGCAAGGGGGTTTGCGATGGGCACGGCCGCGCATGGCATCGGCACGGCGCGCGCCTTTCAGGAACATGAGGTGGCGGGCACCTTTTCCGGCGTCGCCATGGCGCTGAACGGCATCGCCACGGCGATCGTCCTGCCTCTCATATGGCTCATTGCCGCCTGATCGTATGTCATTGCGGAAACGCATTGGCGAAGTGGCAGCCTGTCATCCATGCCTTTCGGACACGCTGCATTAGAGACTTCTTAATCGGCCCCGACAAAAGATGGCGCCGCCGCATTTGAGAGGGCGGCGCTCGAGAGGTCGAGATGGAACCTCATAAGTCTTTGGATGATAGGTCCGGCGGAGATGCCCTGGCAGAGCTGAGGCATGCCCTTTATCGCGCCGATTGCGTGCATCCCGGCCTGGATTTGTATGGCCACTCAACCCGCGTGGCGATGCTGACGACAGGGTTGGGACTTGCGATGGGGCTGCCCGCGCAAGAGGCGAGCCTGATCGGCGATGCCGCTTATTTCCACGACGTCGGGAAGTTGTTCATTCCGGTTTCCACACTCTGCAAGCCGGGCTCTCTTACGCTTGATGAGCGCAGCCTGATCGAGGCTCATTGCGATCTTGGGGGGGGCAGGCACCGACGAAGGAATCGGGGGCGTTCGCGCAAATGGCGCGCAACATCGCGCTCCTTCACCATGAACGATATGACGGGAAAGGCTATCCGGCTCGGCTGAGCGGGAAGAATACCCCGCTTGAGGCGCGTATCGTAGCCGTGGTGGATGTCTATGACGCACTGCGTTCCGTTCGTTCCTATAAGGCACAGCGCAGCCACGAAGATACCATCAGTCAACTGATGAAAGAGTGCCGGGGAGATCCGGGAGGCTTCGATCCATTGGTGACGGAAGCGTTTCTCGATACACAGGCCAATATTTGCGCTGTCTGGGACCGCTCGATGCTCTCCAGTCTTGCTTCGATCATGAAGGATCGCTGAGAGGGCGGGGTGTGCGTCGTGATATAAGGCCGGCGCAGCCTTCCATGTCGCCGCCGCCATCACGGTCCGATCTGCCTTTACCTGAAAGAAAACGGGCGCCGCCCCATGAGGCCGCGCCCGCCTGTAATCCTGCGACCGCCATCAAAGATGGTCGGGATTTCCGTCATAGACTTTGAACTTGAGATCGGTCACGCCAACCTCGTTGTAGCGGGTCAGCATGCCATCCTTGCCGATATTGTAGTCGAAGCATCCGCTGGAGCGGCCGGAGCCCAGCGTGACGCAGAACTTCCCGTCCTTCACCTCCCACGAGCCGCCATAACGCGACCAGCTGCCGCTCATCCGGCAGGGGCGTTCGCGGCCGCGGATCGTGCCGTCGGGATCGTAATATTCCTGGAAGTCGTTCCGGTCGGCTGCGCATTCGCGATACTGGCCTTCGATCGTGTTGCCGACGATCTCCTTGGCGACCTGCTTGCCGGTCATGAACACGTCGGCCGAGGCGGCGCCGGCCCACATGGCGAATGCGCTCGTGGCGACAACCAGAGTGACTGCGATCTTCTTCATGGACGATCCTCCTCGTCGTGGGGGGTTATTGGAAATCTTGTCCCCGAGAAGAAAAGAAGATCGCAAGGAGCGGATCAATAAGGAGGAACCCGTATATTTGTGAAAGAGGACGGGGCAAGTAAATAGATAAAATTTGATTTAAATCATAGCGTTTTGGTGCCGGCTCATGAAGTGCAGCTCCCGCCGCCCAGCACGCAGAATTTGGCGCAATGACGGTGGTTGAGCTTCACGGGGTGAAGCGCATCTGAGAGCCGCGGCCCGAAATCGAATTGAGGATCGTCGGGAAGCAGAGTGCAGGCGACGACACTCGGTTCCGCAGCACCTTTTCGTTTCACCACCATGCGGCTCGTCGCGCACATCACCTGCGCCGGGTCGACATGCAGGATGTTCCAGCAGGCAGTGGTGATCTCCGGCACATCGGCTTCCTCATCCATCTCCGGAAAGAGGATGAGCGAAGCCGGATCGAACGCATCGACGGGCAGCTCCAGCTGGCGGAAGAGCGAGGTAAAGCCCGCGCGCATGACACTTTCTTCTTCGTCCCACGCGGTCCGGCCCGCGATGGTGAGCGGAAAACTGTGGGCGGCCAGCCAGCGCAGCCCCGCAATCGTGCGCGCATAGCTGCCGACGCCGCGTTCCCGGTCATGGGGCTCTTCCAGATAGTGGTCGATGCTGATCCGCAGCTTCAGGCGATTGCCGAAGCGGGCGCGGAGGTCGAGAAGGGCGGCCTGTACACGGGGACGCATCATGGGCTGCATGGCATTGGTGAGGATCAGCACCTCATGCCCGCGCGCGAGCGCGTCCTCCGCCATGGTGCACATATCGGGGTTCATGAAGGGCTCGCCCCCGGTAAAGGCGATTTCCGTCGTGCCGAGCTTCAATGCCTCGATCTCGTCGAGATAGCGCGCCGCCTCGTCGCGCGTGATGTAGGAAAGCCGGTCCTCGGTCGGGCTGGAATGAATGTAGCAATGCGCGCATTCGATATTGCAGAGCGTGCCCGTATTGATCCACAGCGTCTCCAGCCGCCGGAAACCGACCGAGGCGCGGCGCTCCCCCTTGGCCGTCACATCCGGATGGGAAAATTTCTCGCGGGGCAGATTGTCGGGTTTCACAGTCATGCCTGAGAAACTAGCGCGACCGGGCGCAACGGCAATTCACAAATCTGCGAGGCAGGCTATGCTCTCCGGCCGGAACGCAGGGGGATTCGATGCAGCATGAAATGACGAATGGCGATTTGCTCGACGCAAAGGGGCACCTCGTCGAACGGGGCTGGGCGAGGTCGGAGGTGCGCAGCTATCGCCGCTCGGCCATTCGCGCGCCCTGGTTCCGCATCAAGGAGTGGGACTATTACTGCGTGCTGGCGGGTGATTACGGCATCGCCATGGTGGTGGCCGACAATGGCTATATGGGCCTTCTCGGCACCACCTGGTTCGATTTCACCGCGCCGAAAGCGACCGAGGAAAGCATCGTCACCGCGCTGCCGCGCGGCAGGATGAAGCTGCCGGAAAGCGCCGACACGGGCGATATCGTCCAGCATCATCCCAGGATCGACATCTCCTTCCGGCATGAGCCCGGCGGACGGCGGCTGACGCTCGACTGTCCGGACTTCGGCAAGGGCGCGGGCCTCAAGGGCGAGATCTTTTTGAGCCAGCCGCCCATGGACCGCATGGTCATCGCAACGCCCTTCCCCGATGCACCGCGCGCCTTCTACTACAACCAGAAGATCAACTGCATGCCCGCAAGCGGTAGCGTCACGGTCGGCGGCAAGAGCTTCGCCTTCGACCCGGCCTCCGCTGTCGGCGTGCTCGACTGGGGCCGTGGCGTCTGGACCTATGACAACACATGGTATTGGGGCTCGGCCTCGGGTCTCGTCGGCGGAAAGCCTTTCGGTTTCAATATCGGCTATGGCTTCGGCGACACCTCGGCGGCGTCCGAGAACATGGTCTTCGTCGACGGTACGGCGCACAAGCTCGACCAGGTGACCTTTCATATCCCCGAGGGCACGTTCGACGGCGCGCCCTGGAGTTTCAGCAGCAATGACGGTCGCTTCGAAATGCGCTTCGGGCCCATCATCGACCGCAGCAGCGCCGTGGATCTCAAGATCCTGCGCTCCATCCAGCATCAGGTTTTCGGCCGTTTCTCCGGCCATGTGGTGCTGGACGATGGCAGCCGACTGGAGGTGACGGACCTGCTGGGTTTCGCCGAGGAAGTGAAGAACCGCTGGTAGGGCCCTGCCGCGTCTCCCCGCGATCCCTCTTGCGCGGGGCGGGACGCCTAAGCTACTAAGAAGGCCGCGCGGGTGTAGCTCAATGGTAGAGCAGAAGCTTCCCAAGCTTACGACGAGGGTTCGATTCCCTTCACCCGCTCCAGCCCTTCCTTCCGCCGTCACGCTGAAGCGGCGTTTCGGCCCGACGCTTCTACGCGCTAGGTGCTTTCGGCTTGCCGCGCCTGCCGGCGGTAATCGCGCGGCGAGACGCCGGTCCAGCGCTTGAAGGCGTTTCGAAAATTGGAAATATCCTCAAACCCCAGAAGAACGCCGATTTCCGACACGCTGATATCGGTGTCGCGCAGATATTCGCAGGCAAGATAGCTCCTGACCTCGTTCACGATGGCCTGGTAGCTCGTTCCCTCGTCCAGAAGGCGACGGCGCAGGGTCCGCGGGCTCATATTGAGCTTGTCGGCGATTTCGGCAGCGTTGGGCAGGCTCGAACGGGACGTCATCAAAAGGCGCCGCACGATGTTCTGATAGCCGTGACTTTCCTCCATCCGCTGGAGCAGCTTCTCGCATTGGCGCAGATAGGCGTCGGCCGTCGAGATATGGGCGGCCGGAAGCGGGCGGTCCAGAACATCGGCCGGACCGATCAGCCGGTTGGCAAGATGCCCATAGGTGGTCGGTATGCCGACGATATCGGAATATCGCTCTTCGGGAATGGACGGCGTGTAGGAAAGCTCCAGCTGCGCCGTTTCGAGGTGGCGGCCGATCAGTTCCCGCAGCGCCGTCGACACGGCGGAGAAAAACAGGTCCGTGAGAAAGTTCGGCGCGCCGGGCACGCTGAAGGCCGGAAAATAGGAAACCACCACCGACTCGTCTGCGAAGACGACCTGCACTCTTCCCTTGTCGCCATTGATCGGGTTGTAGCGCACGAGAATCCTCGCCGCCTGCCGCAATGTCTGGCAGCTCATCAGCGCATGTCCGAACAGCCCATGCGTGCCCAGGTGAAATCCCGTGCCGACCAGAAGCGGCAGCTCCGCATGGCCGTGCGAGATGTCCACGGCGCGGCAGCACAGATCGTAGAGATCCTTCTCGCGCAACGGTTCGCTATAGGTCCGCGCAAATTCCGACGCGTCGTATCCAAGTTGTCTGAGTGTGGATTCGAGAACTGTGACATATGCGGGAGACAAATACATTGTTGGCCTACTCCTACCCCCAGATTGTCCGGAACCAACCTTCCGAAGGGCAGGTCGCCGGTTTCATTATGATTTCTGGATTGGGAGGCCCGCGACAGGTATGTGCAGAATCATGCGCGGGACAACGAAGTTGGCAGAGGGATACTAGCCAGAAGACAAGGCCGGGGAAAGAACTTTCAACATCCTTATACGGAGTAATGAGACAGGAACCGGCATATGTCTTCAGGCGGGCGTTGCGGCGGGGCTGGTTGCGGCTTGCCGTGGCGTGTCCGGTGGCGCGGTCCACTGCCGTCTGCCGAGGCGCATGCGGGGAATGGCGCGGGGTGGCCGCTTTTTACCCCTAACTTGGCCTGTTTGAGGCCTGTCGCCGTAAGGCGTTCCCTCTAGGCTGCACCTTCGCAGATCGCTTGTCCTGAAGCTGGCTCGATACATGGAAGTAGCGGGGGCGAGACGTTACCAGTAACGAACAACAGGCCATTGCATCGCCTGAAAGGGGGGGAGGTTTCGATGAGGATTATGAAAACAGCCACGCTGTCGGCTGCCATCTTGGCGCTCGGCATGACCGCGTCCTACGCGAAAGTACCGGAAAACCAGGTCAATCGGTTGGGGCAGGACCTGACGCCGATCGGCGCGGAGAAGGCCGGCGATGGAGGGGATATTCCGGCCTGGACCGGGGGACTGAATTCGGTTCCCTCCAATGTCAGCTATCAGGTGGGCGATCATCTGGAGAACCCGTTCCCCGATGACAAGCCGCTCTATGTCGTGGACGGTTCCAATATCGACCAGTACCGGAAGTTTCTGACGCCCGGTCAGGCGGCGATGCTGGAACGCTATGACGACTACAGGATGAAAGTCTTCCAGACGCGGCGAAGCTGCGCCTATCCCCAGAACGTCTATGCAGCGACCAAGCGCAATGCGCGCGTCGGCGAGCTTGTGGGCGGCGGCAACGGCGTGTCGAAGGCCATCATGGGCTTCCCGTTCCCCATTCCGAACAACGCCTATGAAATCGTGTGGAACCACACGCTGCGCTATCGTTCTTTCAAGCTGATCCGTCAGTTCGCGGCCATGCCGGTCACGCCGAGCGGCACCTACACGCCGCTGATCGTGCAGGACCAGGCGATCCTGTGGTGGTCCGACCCGACGAAGAAGAGCGCGGAAGATCTCAACAACAACTCGATCTACTACATCGCGCACACGATTGCGCCGGCGCGCGCCGCCGGTAACGTGATTCTGGTGCATGAAGCGATCAACGCGGCCAAGCGTCCGCGCCAGGCCTGGCAGTACAGCCCCGGCACGCGCCGCGTGCGCCGCGCGCCCAACATCGCCTTCGACAATCCCGGCGTGAACACGGACGGCCTGTCCACCGCCGACAGCTTCGACGGCTATAACGGCTCGCTGGAACGCTACGACTGGACCGTGCTCGGCAAGAATGTGCGTTACATGGCGGCCAACAATTACGAGATGGGTCTGGCCAAATATGACGACCTCATCCAGGCGCGCCACCTCAACCAGGATTTCGTGCGCTACGAAAAGCATCGCATGTGGGAAGTGCAGGCCGATCTGAAGCCCTCCACCCGTCACGTCTATGCCCGCCGCGTCTTCCATATGGACGAGGATGCCTGGCAGATCGCCGCGACCGAGCTCTATGACGGACGAGGCGACATCTGGCGTGTGCAGGAGCTGGAGCAGATCCAGGCCTACAACGTGCCGCTCTGCGCCTATGCCGGTCAGATGGACTACGACCTGCAGGGCAGCCGCTACCTTGCCTCGGCTCTGAACAATGAGGAGCCCGCGGTGAACTTCTTCGCGGACGAGCTGAACGGCGACGAGTACTCGCCCAGCGCGATCCGCCGGATGGGCGCCCGCTAAGGCACCGCAAACGGAGAACCGGGCGTCATGGCGCCCGGTTCGACACCCCGCCATCGGGTCGAAATTGTGAGCCTCGGGAGCGAACGAAGCTCCCGGGGTCTTTCCGTCGAAAGCCCTGAAGGAGTGTTTGGTGATGTCGGCTGAAGCACTGTCTCGCAGTCAGATCGCGGAGATGCTGGAGGCTTATCGGACAGGCGTGCCCGTGGAGACCATCTGCGCGCGCTTCGAGGTCAATCGGGCCACTCTCTATGAGGCACGGGCCCTTTATGGCGAACTCCACGCCCCCTTGGTGCATGCCCGCGCAACGGCCTCCGGGGAGGAAGAGCTTTCATTGATGAAGCGGGCTGTGGCCGAGCTGCTTCTGGACAATGCCATTCTTCGCATGCATGTCCAGCGGCGGGAGCGTTACTGAACGCGTAGCCGGGGCTTGCCGATCCCGTTGCCCATCCCGCCGCCATTGTCGATGGCCAGGGGGAGAGAGGCGATCGTCTCCCGCTCGTCGCCGGCATGGTCCGGCGGCCGCGCCCGGAACGCGCTGGGCGACATGCCGGTCCATCGCTTGAAGGCGTTCCGGAAATTTGCCGCATCCTCGAATCCCACAAGCGCGCCGATTTCGGCGATGCCGATTTCCGTCCGCCGCAGATATTCGCAGGCGACATGCGCGCGAACCTCGTTGCAGATCCGCTGATAGGACGTGCCTTCGCCCGTCAGGCGGCGGCGCAGCGTGCGGGGGCTGATATTCAGCATCGCGGCCACTTCGCCCTCGCGCGGGAATTGCGGTTTCATGCGCATCAATATCCGGCGCACCTGCGTATGCGTGCCATGCGCGCGTCCCATCTGCGCCAGCAGCTTTTCGCACTGCTCCAGATAAAGCGGCGCCGTATCGATCTCCGCGGCGGGCAGGGGAACCTGCATCGCCTCTATCGGCCCCAGAAGCCGGTTGGCCTTGTGGCCGAAGGTCGTCGGCATCTTGATGAGGTCGGAAAAGCGGTCCTCGTCGATCCGCGGCACATGCGCCAGCTCCAGGCGGGCGCCGCTCAGATCCGTACCCAGCAGTTCCCGCAGCGCATTGACGACGGCGGCGAAGAAAATTTCGCTCATCAGGCCGGGAAAGGACGGAATCTCGAAGGGCGAAACGAAACTCAGCACCACATTGTCGGCGGTATAGGAGACGTTCGCGCAGCGCGTTTCGCCGTCGAGCGGGTTGTAGCGCATCAATATCCGCGCCGCCTGATGCAGTGTCCTGCAGCTCATCAGCGCGTGGCCGAATATGCCATGCGAGCCGAGGCTCAGGGAGCGGCCGATTCGCAGTCCGAGTTCCGGGTGATGGTCCGCGCTGATGGCGATCTGCCGGCACAGATCCGGCAGGTCGTCGCCGGAAAGGCCAAGCCCCTCGAAGGATTGCAGCGTCGATGAATCGAAGCCCAGCTCCTCGATGACCACACAGGCCGCTAGCGGATAGCTCTTCGTGACGCGCATGACCGTTCCCTCCCCGTAATGAAGTCTGGACACACAGTATTGGACTGTCAATCCGAAGAAGAAGCGAAAGATAAAACCACATAAGGATTACGCATATTTGCCGTCGGAAATCGAGAATCGGAGAAAGGTGAAAAATATGGGTATTTCAGGCGGCGAATTGGGCGTGCATCTCTTCGCGGAACGAAAAATCCGGCGCTGTGGCACTTCCGCCGTTCGGAAATCGGCTGCCGCGAAGGGGGTTTTTGAACTGGCCAGATCGAACCGTCACATTGGCCAGAAGCCACCTTCAATCGGCCTGCCTCCTTCACGCATACTCCCCTGGCTTCGAAAGGGAGGAGTTCGTTGCGTCATCGGGCATTTGTCGATGAGCGGGCGGCGCTCGCGGAAGCGAGAGAAACAAAAGCACGTAGTAGAAACGTAAAGGGGAAAAGGGGGGAAGGAATGACAATCCTGCATTCGCCCGCAAAAAGCGGGCGGCGCGCGCTTGTCGCCGCGTCACTGATATTGTCGCCGGCGCTCTTCGCGTCACAGGCCGACGCTCTGGAATTCAAATTCAGCGATTTGACGATGCAACTGGACACCACGGTGTCCGTATCCGCCGCCATGCGGACGGAAGGGCGTAGCTGCGCTCACATCTCTTACTGGAACGGCGGTTGCCAACAGTCGGACGGCTCCGGCTTTGACGTCAACCATGACGACGGCAACATCAACGTCGAACGGGGCGAGATCTTCTCCATGCCCTATAAGGCCGTTTCGGAACTGAGCGGCCAGTGGCGCAATTACGGCTTCTATGTCTCCGGCAAGGCCTTTTTCGACCCGGCCGCCCGCGACATCGATGACGGCTACAATGAATACGGTTCCTTGAGCCGGGGTGTGGGCAGCACGCAGCCGGGTAAGGGGCTGGGACGCCCCCTCAACGACAACCAGCGCAGCGCCAAGAAATACGCCATGCGCGATATCAAGCTGCTGGACGCCTATGCCTATGCGGATTGGGACATTGCCGGCATGCCGCTCAATGTGCGTCTCGGCCGGCAGGTGGTGAGCTGGGGCGAAAGCACCTTCATCCAGGGCGGCGTTTCGTCATATCTGCCTTTCGACGTGGCCGCGCTGTACCAGCCGGGTCTGGAACTGAAGGAAGTCTTCCTGCCGCAGGGCACGGCCTATGCGAGCTTGGGTCTGCCGGGCGATGTCACGCTCGAGGCCATGTATATCTATGAGCATGAAAAGTCGGAGCTTCCGGCTTGCGGCACGCTCTTCTCCGTCAGCGATGCGCTGGGCCAGGGCTGCGGCTATGGTGTCTCGAAGGGCGAGTATTTTCCCGGTGTGGAGAATATCATAACGCCGCCTCCCGTGGTGTTGCCGCGTGTCGGCGATCAGAAGACGAAGGATGAGGGGCAATACGGTTTCGCGCTGCGCCATTATGCCGACTGGCTGGGCCAGGGCACGGATCTCGGTCTCTACTTCATGAACTTCCATTCCAAGCTGCCCTTCGGCACATTCACGGCGCTGAAAGACCAAAACGGTGCCATGACCGCTTTGTATTTTGCCTGCGGCGGCAATTTGTCCGATCCGTCGGGGTGTGCGTCAGGCGCGGGCACGTTCGACTCACCCGGGTCGTTGTTCGATGATTGGAAGCTTGCTGCAAGCAGTCTTTACTATGGCTTGGGTATCGCCGGGGGAGAGAAGAACCTGTTGGCTCAATATCCCGAAGATATCAAAATGATCGGGGCGAGCTTCAACACCTCCGTCACCATGCTGCCGGCAATCTTCGGCGACGGCACGGCGATCTCGGGCGATATTGCCTACTACCCGAACATGCCGTTCCAGGTGGATACGTCGGAAATCCTCGCGGCGGACTTCGCGCTCTACGGCTTCACGGCCCAGCCGGGCGAAGCGCCGATCTATACCGGCGAAATGGTCGCAGCGGGCCAGGTCGTTCCCGGCTACCGGCGGACCCGGGCGCTGCACGGCTCCTTGACCTCGCTGTCCACGCTGACGCCGTCCAACTGGTTCGTGCGCAATACGGGTGGCGACTTCACCGTGCTGCTCATCAATGCGGGCTTCCAGTACCTGCCGGATTCGGAGGGCAACCGCTTCGCCATCCCGGGCTCGTACAAGACGCACCCGAATCGCGGTGTTGCAGCCGCGGTCGGCGATGCCTGTCAGGTGCCGGGCGGTCCGGCGAACCAGAACTGTTCGCTCACGCCGCGCTATGCCTCGGCCTTTTCGACCGGCTACCGCATCTATGCCTTCCAGGATTATCACTCCGCCTTCAACACGGGGTGGACGATCGAGCCGCACCTCTACTGGTCGCATGACGTGTCGGGTTACTCCGCCGGTCCCATCGGCCCGGGCTTCGTGAAAGGCAAGAAGGTTCTGAGCCTCGGCGTCGATGCGCTCTATCAGGGGTTCAAGGCCGGCATTTCCTACACCATGCATATGGGGGCGGAAAACCGGAACGTGGACTACGATAAAGACTTCCTCGCCATGACGGTGTCCTACGCCTTCTGAGGACTGACGAATGCTATCCGGTCCGGCCCCCTCCTCACTAAGGGCCGGGCCGGTATTCCGGACCGGCTGCTCCGTAGCATGTGCAGCCTTGTATCGGCATCCCACAATTTCGGTGTCACTCAGGCCGGTCAGGGAGCCTCCTGTCTCCCCGCGCTCTTTCCTCCACTGGCGTTAAAAGACAGGGGGAGGTGGCCCGGTTGCGTCTCTCTCACGGCGCACCGGGCCATTTTCATGGGCAGGTACTGTCGCTGCGCAGATCGGCCGCCCCGGCCCCGCGCACAAAATTCCACCTAATTTACATTGCCCCCGGCGTTTGCGGCTTTTTCCATTGGACAGCGCTTGCCGGTGACGAGCCTGAGGCGCGATCGGGAAAATCGTTTTGCCTTTTCGGGGAGGGGCGTGTGAACAGGATATTGCTTGGCTGTGCGATTGCCGTGCTGGTGGCCGGCTGTGTGGATACCGGCACATTGGTGCTGCCCTCCGCCTATCGCTCTTCGACACCGCAGGAAGCGCCGCCCTCGCCGGGGCTGGGGCTTTCGGGGCAGGACGGTGTTGTCACCGCGCTCGCAGGAAACGACCTGCTCGGCGCGACCCTCGGCACGGAGGGAACCGTCAATACGCTGCTCGGCGGCACCAATGCGGTGAGCGAGCAGTTCCCCGCCGACAGCCTGTCCCAGCAGCCATTGGGCGATGCGCTCGGTCAGGCGGTCGGGGACAATCTGACCCCGCAACTGGCGCAGCTGGCCGACCCCGGCCTTGGCGCATCGGGTGAAGACAGCCCCGTCACGCAATTGCTTGGCGGCGATCCGGTTGGTGCGCTGATCGGCACGGAGGAAGGCGCGGTTCCAGTTCTTGTGGCCGGAACCGATGGCGGGATTCTCGGAACGGTCCTGTCGCCCGTAACCGGCAGCCTGCCGGAAGGCGCCTCGCTCGCCCCCGTGACGACCCCTGTCATCGACGCGCTTTCAACCGTAAAATTCCCCGACACGGGCGGTTCCGGCGATAGCGGCGGCAATAGCCTGGCGCCGCTGACGGATGCGCTGGCGGGCGTGACAGGCGGCGTCCCCTCGGCGGGCGACAGCTAGGCGGCGGAGGAGGGCAGCCCCGTCAGCCCGTCTTGGTCTTCGAGGCGATATAGGCGCGCCAGCCGCCAAAGCCGCTCACATCCTCCGCGCCCTCCACGGCAAAGGCTTCGCAGATGAAGCCCTTGGCGCTCGTCCCGTCGGCAAGCGTCAGCGTGCCGATGCCGAGCGGCGAGGGGATGTTCGACACGAACTTGCCGAAGCCTTCGGGCGTCAGGCGCCAGACTTCCGCGGCAATGGCGACACCGTTCTTCTCGTTGCGGATGAGACCAGGTTTGGCCACCGGCGTGGTGGGAAGCGCATAGAGCCGATAGTCCGGCGTCGTCGACATCGCGCGGTCGAACACCGCATCGAGCTCGGTGAGTTCGCGATTGAGCGGCATGCCCGAAAGATGAGCCCCCACCACGACGAGCTCGATCTCGCCCGGCGCGCCAACGATCTTCGCGGGCTGTGTCTCGGGCAGGCTCCAGCCCGTCGCGCCCAGCGTCACGCCGCTTGCCGCGTGAAGATCGCGTGCGACGGCGGCGGTGAGCCAGTCCCGTCCGGCGCGCGCGAGCAGGGTAACGCTCGCGGGCAGCCCGTCGCCGCGTGTGCCGGTCGGCACCGCGAAGCCGCACATGTCGAGCAGGTTCACGAAATTCGTATAGGTGCCGTTGCGGCTGTTGGTGCCGATGGGGTCGGCGAGCACCTCGTCCACCGTGTAATGCGTCGGCGCGGTGGGCACGCAGAAGAGGTCGACGCTGTCGATCACGGGCGCGAGTGTGCGTTTTGCCGCCTGCAACGCATAAAGCCCCTTGAAGGCATCCGTCGCGCTGAGTTTGCGCGCGCCGAGAATAATCTCCGCCGTTACAGGGTGCAGCGCGCTTTCATGCTCTGAGATGAAATTCTCGATGGCGGCATAGCGCTCCGCCACCCACGCGCCTTCGTAAAGGAGATCGGCCACGGCGTAGAAATCGCCGAACGGAATTTCCACGATCTGGTGGCCCTGCCCGGCGAGCATCTTAAGGGCGGCCTCGTAAGCCGCCTCCATCTCCGTGTCGCCGAAGAATTTCCGGTCCGCTTTGGCCGGTACGCCAACCTTCAGCACCGGCGGCGTGGCGCCGAGCGATGCCGTCGCAAAATGCCGTGAATAGGGATCGCTCTCGTCGAACGCGGCCATCACCTGAAAGGCTTCATAGGAGTCTTCCACGGTGAGCGCGAAAACGGAGACGCAATCGAGTGTCCGGCAGGCAGGTACCACACCGCTCGTGGACATTGCGCCCACTGTCGGCTTCAGCCCGACGATATTGTTGAGCCCGGCGGGCACGCGGCCCGACCCCGCCGTATCGGTGCCGAGCGCGAAGCTGACGATGCCGCGCGCCACGGCAACCGCCGAGCCGGAACTGGAGCCGCCCGGCACCAGAGAAGGGTCGACGGCGTTTTTCGGCACGGGGTAGGGCGTGCGCACCCCCACAAGCCCGGTGGCGAACTGGTCGAGATTGGTCTTGCCGATACACAGGGCGCCAGCCGCCTTGAGCCGCGCGACCGTGACCGCGTCCTCCTGGGCGACATATTCGAATGCCGGGCAGGCCGCCGTGGTGGGCATGCCGGCGACATCTATATTGTCCTTCACCGCGAAGGGAACGCCCCACAAAGGTTTGTCGAGGGGCGGTTTGTCGGGATCGGGCGCGCCGAGCGCCGCCGCCTCGTCGAGCAAGGCCTGCTTGTCCGCGAGATGGATGAAGATGCCGGGATCGTCCGCTTTCGCCAGCCGCTCGAAAACGGTCTCGACGACCTCCGCGGGCGTCAGCCCTTCTGCATAGCGTTTGCGCAGGTCCGCTATCGTAAAGGGCATACTCGTCACCGGCTTCGTCCTTTTCTTCTTGCAGCGCCGCGTGAAAGGCCCGGATTTCAGCCCTTTCCGCCGCGTTTTTCATGAGCGTATATCCAGAGCCTAGCAAGCCCGGTGCCATGCGCGCCCGCGCATTTGGCTCATTTGGGTCATGCGATGCTAGCCGGCTTTGCGGCAGGTTGGCGTCATGGGATTTCGGGTTGGGAGCGCGTTATGACGGCACGGCATTATTTCTATTCCGCAACGCTTGGGTTTTTCATCTTTCTGATGACGGTGGCGGGCTCGCTGCTGGCCTGACGCGCCAGGCGCACTGAAAAATCATTCCCTCACAGTGACTTCGGCCAGATTTTCGTCTTGCATCACACGGCGTCCGGGGGCCGTGGGTTGGCCCTCGGCGTGCTGTATGCAATGGTGACCCTCGAAAATCACACGAGAACCGTCGGTATCTGGCCAGTTTGGGGGCATCCTGTTCTGGCGGGGTCCGCCATCTGCGGTCTCTCGTCTTTCCGCCAAAATAGCGAGAGGGTCATATATGTCCGAGAACGGCAACAGCGAGAAATCTTCTTTATTTCAAGCCAGCGCCCCGGTCTTTATCGGATCCGTCGTGCTGATTTTTTCCGTGCTGGCCATCGTCTGGTTCCGCGACGTCGACGACACCCTGGCCTTCGTGACCTCGATCCAGAATTTCATCGTCGGCAAGTTCGGCTGGTTTTACGTGTTTGCCGTTGCCGTCTTCATCGTCTTCGCGCTGGGCGTGGCGATGAGTTCCATGGGCAGCATTCGCCTTGGACCGGACGATTCGGAGCCGGATTTCTCGACCTTCTCCTGGTTTTCCATGCTGTTCAGTGCCGGCATGGGTATCGGCATCATGTTCTACGGCGTGGCGGAGCCGATCATGCACTATTCAAATCCGCCCGTGGGGCCCGCCGAAACGGTGGGCGCCGCGCGCCAGGCGATGGAACTGGCCTTCTTCCATTGGGGGCTTCACGCCTGGGCGATTTACGCGGTAATGGGGCTTTCGCTCGCCTATTTCGGCTTCCGTCAGGGCTTGCCGCTCACCGTCCGCTCGGCGCTTTATCCCATTATCGGCGATCGCATTCACGGTTGGATGGGGCATGTGGTCGACATCTTCGCCGTGCTGGGCACCATGTTCGGCGTTGCGACCTCGCTCGGCCTCGGCGTCATGCAGGTGAATGCGGGCCTCAGCTATCTCTTCGGCATTCCGCAAGACACCACGGTCCAGGTCATCCTGATCGTCGTCATCACGCTGATGGCGACGACATCGGTGGTATCGGGCATCAATGCGGGCATTCGCCGCCTGTCGGAAATCAACCTGCTGCTCGCCGTGCTGCTCATGCTGTTCGTGCTGGTGATGGGCCCGACGGTCTTCCTGCTCACCGCCACCGTGCAGAACACCGGCGCCTATCTGAGCGATCTCGTCAACAAGACCTTCACGCTCTACGCCTATCAGCCGAATGAATGGATCGGGAACTGGACGCTCTTCTACTGGGGCTGGTGGATTTCCTGGTCGCCCTTCGTGGGCATGTTCATCGCGCGCGTATCGCGCGGCCGCACGATCCGCGAATTCGTGATCGGCGTGCTTCTCGTGCCCTCGGCTTTCACCTTCCTGTGGTTCACCGTCTTCGGCAACACGGCGCTGGAGCTGCAGATGGCCGGTACCGCCGACATTGTCAGCGCGGTGAATGCCGATGTGGCGGTGGCGCTGTTCAAGTTCCTGGAAAATCTGCCCTTCGCCTCGATTTCGATGGGCCTTGCCACGATCTTGGTCGTGACCTTCTTCGTCACCTCGTCGGACAGCGGCAGTCTCGTGATCGACATCATCACCTCCGGCGGGCAGGAAGAACCGCCTGTCTGGCAGCGCATTTTCTGGGCGCTGACGGAAGGCGTGGTCGCCGCGCTCCTGCTTCTGGCAGGCGGCCTCGTCGCCTTGCAGACGGCGGCCATCACCACGGGCTTTCCGCTCGGCATCATCCTGTTGCTGGTTTCCTACGGCCTCTTCCTGGCCCTCAGGCGGGAAACGCAGCGTCGTGACACGCTGCAATCGGCACATGGCGTGTCGGCGGCCACGGCGCCCGCCGTGCCCTGGCGGCAGCGCCTCGGCACGTTGTTGAACCAGCCGACAAAGGAGCGCGCCGTCGGCTTCCTCAAGGGCACGGTGATCCCGGCGCTGGAGGACGTGGCGGAAGAAATCCGCGGCCGCGGGCTCGATGCGCAGGTGGTCACCGAGGACGACAGCGCCATGCTGACCGTCTCTCATGGCAGCGAGGACGAGTTCCAGTACGGTGTCACGATGAAAGGGGTGAATATCCCGTCCTTCGCCATCACCGAACTGGAAGGCAAGAAGGCCGAGAGCCGCAAGGTGTGGCGCATCGAGGTTTCCCTGCGCGAAGGCGGGCAGCGCTACGACATCATGGGCTACACCAAGGAACAGGTGATTTCCGACCTGCTGGCGCAATATGAGCGTCACATGCATTATTTCCACATGCATGTCGTGAGCTGATTTGCGCTGCGAAGGAGGACCGAATGGCGGGAGAGGATGCGTCGCTCTATGCGTTGATGGAAAGCAACTTTTCCGTCGACCGCAATCGCATCGCGATGGAACTGCCGGATCGTGGCGGCAGCGCCTGGAGTTTTGACGACCTGTCGGAAGGCGCGGGCCGCTATGCCGGGTTCCTCGACGCTCTGGGGCTGAAAAAGGGAGACCGGGTGGCGGTGCAGGTCGAGAAATCGCCCGAAGCGCTGCTCGTCTATCTCGCTTGCCTGCGCGGCGGCTTCGCCTTCATGCCGATGAACACCGCCTACCGTACCGAGGAGGTGGATTATCTCGTCGGCAATGCCGAACCCGCCCTCGTCATTTGCGATCCGTCCCGCGAAAGCGAAATTGCGGAGATCGCAAACCGGCAGGCCGGTGCGAAGGTTCTGACGCTTGATGCGGAGGGCAAGGGAAGCCTCGCCGATGCGCTGGCCGCGCATGGCAATGAACAATTACCGCCGGTTCCTTGCGCGCCGGAGGATCTCGCCGCCATCCTTTATACCTCCGGTACGACGGGCAAGCCCAAAGGGGCCATGCTCTCCCATCGCAATCTGGCCTCGAACGGTCTCGCACTGCGCGACACCTGGCGCTTCAGCGCAGACGACGTGCTGCTGCATGCCCTGCCAATCTTTCACGCGCACGGGCTTTTCGTCGCCTGCCATTGTGCATTGCTGTCCGGCGCACGGATGATCTGGCTCGGGAAGTTCGACCGCGACCGCGTGCTGGCGGAGCTGCCGCGCGCCACCGTCTTCATGGGCGTGCCGACATTCTACACCCGGCTTCTGGCGGGCAGCGGCCTCGATGCAGAGGCGGTTCGCAACATGCGCCTCTTCACCTCCGGCTCCGCGCCGCTTCTCACCGAAACCTTCGACGCGTTCCGCGAGCGCACCGGCCACACCATTCTCGAGCGCTACGGCATGACCGAAACGGGCATGAACGCGTCGAACCCCTATGACGAAGAGCGCCGCGCGGGCACGGTGGGCTTTGCGCTGCCGGGAACGGAAGTTCGCGTGACCGACGACAATGACAATGTGTTGCCGCAGGGCGAGACGGGCGGATTGCAGGTGCGCGGCGCGAATGTGTTTTCAGGCTATTGGCGGATGCCGGAAAAATCAGCCGAGGAGTTTGCCGAAGGCGGCTGGTTTCGCACCGGCGATGTCGCGCGCATCGACGAAGACGGCTATGTGCATCTGGTCGGGCGCGCCAAGGACCTCATCATCTCGGGGGGCTTCAATGTCTACCCCAAGGAGATCGAGGAAATCGTGGACGATATGCCGGAGGTCGACGAGTCGGCCGTCATCGGCGTACCGCATGCCGACTTCGGCGAGGCGGGCGTGGCGCTGGTCGTGCTGCGCGCGGGCGAAGCGCTCGATGAAGAGACCTTGCTTGCCCGTCTGAAGGAAAGGCTTGCGAATTACAAGGTGCCCAAGCGCGCCTTCTTCGTGGAAGAGCTGCCGCGAAACACCATGGGCAAGGTTCAGAAGAACCTGTTGCGCGACGAATATCGCGAGACCTGCCGCCCCGCGGCCTGACCCCTATTCCGCCTGAGCCTTATTCGACTTCGAACTTGTCGGCTTCGACTTCGGGCTTGTCGGCGGAGCGGCGCCTTTCCGTCGGCGCGTCGCCCCGGCGGCGTCGCCGGTCCGGGCCGACGAACTTCTCGCTACGGATCATTTCGCGCGGCTTCAGGATCGCGGTTTCCATGCGCGTGACGAGTTGCTGGAACGAATAGGGCTTGCAGAGAATTTCCGTCACGCCCGCATCGCGCGCATTGATGATGGATTCCTGCGTCCGCTGATGCGTGACATAGACCACGGGGATCGGGGCGAGCTTCTTGTCGTCGGCGGAACGAACGGCGCGAACGACCGACAGGCCGTCCAGCGGCGGAAGCAGGTCGTCGATGATGGCGATGTCGATCTTGTGCTTGCTTAGAATCTCGAAGGCGTCCTCGCCCGTCCCCACGCTCCAGATATTCTTGACGCCCAGCTCGCGCAGGAACCCGCGCAACAGGCTTGCCATATCCTTGGCATCCTCGACCACCAGCGCGTTGAGCCTGGCATAGTCGCGCTGCGAGAGCTTGCTGGATGTTTGGGCAGGGATGTGTTGGGCGATAGCCATGTCTCGAATTCCCGAATCGCAGAAGGTCACCTGTCGGGAGTATCCGCCAAACTGATTATCGATTGGTTAGAGGGAGGGGCCATACGGCTCAGCCCGTGAACCGTTTTTTCCCAATAGAAAGGGTGCCGCAAAAGCTGAAAAACCGCTTTCACCGCGGCGGCTGAAATGAGCATCCAATAGGCGGGCATGGTGAGCGTGTGAGCCATCAGGGAGAGGCGCCCGCGCCGTTTTGCGGCGATCATCCCGGCAAGGATCGACAGGGAATAGCCGGAAATCAGCACGGAGAGATTGAAACCGGTCAGCCAGTGAGCGCCGAAGAGGCCGCCGAGCCCGTGCGCGGCAATGATGCCGCCGGCCACGATATAAAAGAAGGGGTGCGCGAAGGTGGCGAGCGTGAACCCGCCGATCACCAGCTGGAACCCCAGAAACCCTGCCGGTCCGAGCGAGCGGCACAGCGATACGGGATGCCGCATGCGCACCAGCCATGTTTGCAGCCAGCCCTTGATCCAGCGCGAGCGTTGCCGGACCCAGTTGTGCAGCCGGCAATTGGCTTCTTCTTCGGTGGTGGAGCGGATAATGCCGCAGCGATAGCCGCGCGTGGCAAGCCGGATACCGAGATCGGCATCCTCGGTGACATTATGCGGATCCCATCCGCTTACCTCTCGCAGGACATCCGTACGGAAATGCGTCGATGTGCCGCCAAGCGGGATGGGCAGGCCCAGCCGCACCAGCATGGGCAGCATGAGATCGAAAAAGGATGCATATTCGATCGCGAATTGCCGCGTCAGCCAGTTCTCGCTCCAATTGTAGTAATTGAGCTGTGCCTGCAGGCAGGCGAGTTTCGGATCGTTCAACCGGAAGGCCGCCACCGCCTTGAGGAGCTGGTTCGGCTCCGGCAGGTCTTCGGCGTCATAGATGACGAGATATTCGCCCCGCGCGAAAGGTAGCGCGAAATTGCAGGCCTTGGGCTTGGTCTGGGGCGCGCTTTCCGGCACGCGGATGAAATCGAAATGGCCAGGTAGGTTCAGAGCCTTGGCCGCTTCGTAGCTCTCCGCGTCGCATGCCTCGAAGATCAGTTTGATGTCGAGTTTCGAGGGCGGGTAGTTCAGCCGTTTGAGCGCATCGGTCAGCGGCGGCAGCACATTGGCCTCGCGGAAGAGCGGCACCATGATCGTGTAGACAGGCAGCTCGTCGACAGGGCCCGGTCCATGCCGCTCATAGGCAAGCTCTTCCGCCGTTTCGCGTCCGGCGGCGCTCAGCAGGATGGAGACCCCCCGAAGCGCCGACACGGCGAGAAAGCAAATGCTCAGCACGACACTGAACACGGCCAGTGCCGTCTGCGGGTATAGCGCCGTCAGCAGCGCCGCGCCCGCGGCGAGAAGCGGCAGCGCGATGCACTGGCCCGGCGACAGGCGCATCGCGGCGGAATCCTGAGGCGCATGCGTCATGAGCCCGCGTACTGCCCGCTCCGTCAGTTCGTCTGCATAAAGCGCTTCGATGGCGCGGCGGATTTGCCGCGCGGACCCGGCCCACATGGCAAACGGTCCCGCCACCAGATCCGCGACGGCCTTCTTCGCCAGGGACGGATCCGCCGCGACCCATGTCACCTTTCCGTTCCGGCGCCGCCAGGGCAGGCATTGATGGGCGATGCAGAAATCGAGCGACGGCTGCCCTTCGGTCCGCGCGCCAGCGATCCCGCTATCGGGCGGCGCTTCTTCCAGATCGACGAACGGAACGCCGTTCTGGCGGGCCACAAGGCGGCCGATATCGTCCGGCCCTGCCTTGCCTTCGGCCATGAGAACGTCGCCGATGCGGCTGCCGCTTCGCCTTTGCTCGGCCAGAATGGGGTCCAGCTCGCGCCGGGAGACGAGGCCGCTGCGAAGGGCCAGCGTGCCGAGGAGGGGCCATTTACGGCGCACCCGCAGGGGGCGGGGCCGCGCCCGACGGGAGGGAGAGTCTGCACGCTTCGAATGAAGAGCAGATCGCATAGGCCTGCCGGGTTATTGGAAAACGAAAAAGAAACCGATGTCTTTACATAGGTGATTACACAGATGATATTCCGTAATATCGGTCTGGTAAATCCTTTTTCGGCTGAATGTGGGCCGGGCATGCCTCTTGCTGAGAGAAGGCGAAATGGCCGCCTTTCTTTCATTTCGCATGGATGGGAGACAGTCCGCGGCAATTTGTTTCACAATGGCACGGGTAAGCCGTGCAATCGGGGGTTTCGGGGCGGGTATGCGTTTTCTGGCCTATCTGAATTTGCTGGCGATCATCCTGATAGCAGGAGGTCTGGCCCGGCATTACGAGGGAACGAAGTTCGCCGAGCCGGTGAACCGGTCGGCGTCGCACGAGGCATCTCCCGATGCGGGCGCGCCGGAGACCGGATCGGTCGACATGGCCTCGGTGGGCTTGAGGGCATCCGCTGCCGCGCCGACGCAGGAACCCCCTGAAGAAAACCTCGCTGACATAAACCCCGCCGACAAAAACCCTGTTGAGGAAAAACCGGCCGCGACCGGCGAACCGCTGCCCCATGGGGTGCCGCTCGTCAATCCGCGTCTCGCGGCGAAAACGCCTTTGGAGATACCGGCGGAGACCCCTGTGGAAACTGGCACGCCCGAAAAGGAAGCTGAACCGCCGTTTGTCCTGACCGTGCTCACCGAGGGCGATTATCCGCCCTTCAACTATCGCAACGACAAAGGCGAGCTGACCGGCTTCGATGTGGATCTGGCGCATGCGCTATGCGACAGGCTCAAGGCGCAATGCAGCTTCGAAACGAAAGCATGGGAAGCGCTTCTGCCCGCCCTCAAATCCGGCGACGGCGACGTCGTGATCGCCTCCATGCTGATCCCGAGCGCGCCGCGCGCCGCGCCGCCGCATGAAGAGGGCATCGTCTTCACCGGCGCCTATTATTCGACGCCCGGTCATTTCGCCGTGCAGAAATCCGGCGGTTTCCCGGCCAGCGCGTCGGGGCTCGCAGGCAAGCGCGTTGCGGTTCAGGCGGGGTCCGTCCATGCGGCTTTTCTCACGCATCATTTTCCGGGCGTGGAAGCCGTCGATGTGACGACGCTGAAAGATGCCGAGCAGGCTCTCGCGAAAGGCAAGGTCGACTATCTGTTCGGGGACCGGAACGCATTGCTGCGCTGGCTCAGGACGGGCGGGACATGTTGCCGCCTGGCGGGACCGGATTATGACGATCCTTCCTGGTTCGGGCAGGGCGCGGGGATCGCGCTGCGCGGCAAGGACGAAGCGCTGCGCAAGCGCATGGATGCTGTGCTCGCAAGCCTTGTCGCGGACGGCACCTATCGGCGCATCTCGTCGCGCTACTTTTCTCAGAGTATTTATTGAAGCGATCCTAGGAAAAGTGGGGACCGGTTTTCCGTCCGGGATCGCGATATCAAAGAGAACAGAGAGTTAGCTCTTCGCCTAGTCGGCCATCAGGTCGCGCGGGCGGCCGAAGAAGACCGGCGTGCCCTTGCCTTCCTTGAGGTCGGCCCAGTGGTCGATGTCGAAATCGAAAACGATGAACCCGCCCGTCGGCACGCCGCGCGAAATGCGCAACGACACCTCATCGTCGGGATCGACCGCCAGCGCCATGGCCAGCAGCACGAGCCCGGGATTATGTCCGATCACCAGCAGCGTATCCGCGCTGTCGGGCGCGCGATGGATTTCCGCCAGCATCTGGTCCGGCATCGCATGGTAAAGCTCTTCGCGATAGATCACGGGCACATCGTCGCCCAGTTCTTTCATCATCGGTGCACAGGTGTCCTGCGCGCGCGTCGCGGTGGAACAGATCACCGTGTCGGGGCGGTAGGGGCAGCTGGCAACATAGCCGGCCATGAAGTCCGCCGCCTTCGCGCCGCGCTCGTTCAGCGGCCGGTGGAAATCGTCGCGGGCCGGGTCCGACCAGTCGGACTTGGCATGCCGAAGCAGGCAGAGGCGTTTCATACATGTCGCTCCCGGCGCGGTGCGCGCCCGGCAAAGGGCAGCCAGAGGCTCCAGCCCAGATATTGAGGATTTGGCGCCGGATAGTCGGCAAGCCCGATATGCATTTTCTCGTGCCCCTCCCGCGGCTCTGCCCGATAGGTGGAAAACAGCCGGTCCCAGACAGACAGGTTGAAGCCGAAATTCCTGTTGTGCTCCTCGGGCCGCACAGAATGATGCACACGGTGCATGTCCGGCGTCACGATGACAAGCCTGAGCAAGCGGTCCGCCCAGGCGGGTATTTCGATATTGGCATGATTGAACATGGCCGTCGCGTTCAGCACCACCTCGAACAGGATGACGGCCGCCGCCGGAGCTCCCAGCAGCGCCACCGCGCCCATCTTTATGCCCATGCTGGCGAGAATTTCAAATGGATGAAAGCGGATGCCGGTGGTCACGTCGATATCGGTATCGGCGTGATGGACCCGGTGCAGCCGCCAGAACAGCGGCACATGGTGGAAAAGCACATGCTGCGCATAGACGAGAAGGTCGAGCGCGAGAAACGAGAGGATAAAGGCGAGCGGCCATGGCGCGCTCAGCCAGTGGAAGAGCCCGAAGCCCGCCCGCTCCGCCTCCAGCGCCACACCCACAGCCAGCAGCGGCACGGCAATGCGCAGGAGCAGCGTACCGCCCGCCGACAGCAGCAGGTTCGTGGTCCATCTGTGCCAGCGCGGCGCGGACAGCCGCCGCCGGGGCGCGAATATCTCCCACAGCGCCATGGCAAGCAGCACCCCACCGAAGGCGGCAAGGCGCAGTTGCGGTTCGTGGAGGGACAGGAATTCGCTCATCTGGACCTGTGCATGATGCGCCTCATTGCGCTCGCGCACAGGTTACAGGATCGCGCGGCCTTGCGAAAATGAAGCCGCGATCACAAGCATGCGAGGAAATGCCGCGTAGCTCACTCGGTCATATGGCGGGCGCGGGCGCCGCGTTCGATCGCGGCGGCGGTCAGCTTGTCCACCCCCAGCGCCTCGCGCAGCATCTGCAAAAGGCGGAGCTCTTCCGCCTTGACGCTCATATCGGCGCTGGCGATTTCCACGGCGACCGCATAGCCCGTCTCGCGCAGATAATGCGGCAGCGCGTCCTTGGCGAGCCCGAAAACCGCGTCGAGGCCGCCATCTTCCTGCAGGATTGAGGCGCATTCCCGGGCCACGGGGATGAGCTTTTCCTCGCTGAAATTGCTGAAAATGGGCAGCGTTTTCACGATATTCCCGATCTCCTGCAGTTCATTGTCGCTCATGGCGCGGTCGACGGCGCTCATGGTGACCATGATGTAGATAAGGGCGTGCTGGGGGGAGATCGTGGACATGCGCTTCCTCACGGTTGATCGGGCGAGCGGAGCTTACGGATTGATGCAGGCGGCGGCAAGGTCGCTCCCCATCGCCGCGCTCACGGCGCGTCGGCGCCGATAAAGCCCTTCACTTGCGCGATCGCCTCGGCAAGGCCCACACGCTGAACTTCCACGCCCGGCGGAAAGGCCGTGGTGAGCCGTGTCGGCAGGCGCGCATCCAGCGTCACGAAAACGCCCCTGTCGCCGGCCCGGCGGATCAGGCGGCCGAAAGCCTGTTTCAGCCGCAGCCGCGTCAGCATGTCGTCATACCGGCCCTTGCCGAAAATCTCGCGCCGCGCCTTGTGCAGAATGTCCGGGCGCGGCCAGGGCGTCCGGTCGAACACGATCATGCGCAGGCTGTCGCCGGGCACGTCCACGCCGTCGCGCACGGCATCCGTTCCCAGCAGGCAGGCATTGCGCTCCGCCCGGAAGATGTCGACCAGCGTGCCCGTGTCGAGCATGTCCACATGCTGCGCATAAAGATTGAGACCCGCTTCGCCGAGCGGCCCGCCGATCCGTTCATGCACGGCACGCAGGCGATGGATCGCGGTAAAAAGGCCGAGCGCGCCGCCGCCCGAGGCGCGGAAGAGTTCGCGATAGGCTGCCGAAAGCTCATCCACCTTGTTGATGTTCACATCGCGCACCACCAGCACGCGGGACTGCGCGGCATAGTCGAAGGGAGAGGGGCTGAAGGCGCGCTTGGCGGGGACGACGAGATGGCCTGCGCCGGTGCGTACTTCCGCCGAGGTCCAGCTGTCCTCCGCACTCCCGTCTGCGTCTTCCGTTTCCGGCAGGCCGTCCCGCAAGGTGGCGGAGGTGATGAGCACGCCCTGCGCAGGTTCCAGCACCGCTTCGGCGAAGGGAAGAGACGGATCGCGCCAATGCCGGTGCATGGCGAAATCCATTTCGCGCCCGAATTGCCGTTCGATGGAAAACCAGTCCACGAAATCTTCCGGCGTCGTGCCGCCAAGGCTCGCAAGCATGTTCTGCCAGGCGGGGATGTGAATGCGCGCGCGCCGGTCGAGCCCGCGTATGGCGGCATCCATGCGAATGCGCAGCGAGGTGTCGAGCTTGTCCGCCTCGTCGTCGAGCCGCGCCCGCAGCCGGTCGGAGATGAGCCGCATCGGCCCGGCAATTCGTCCCAGCCCGTCGCTCAGCTTCTTGGCCGCGTCTACCAGCCCGTCCACCGGCGGAAAGGTTTCCGCTTCGAGGGAAAAGCCGATATTGGCGTCTTCCACACGCGCATGAACCTGCTGGCGGACCAGCGTCAGAAAGTCTTCCGCCGCACCGCGCGGGCTGCCGTCTGCAAGCCGCGTCGTCCAGCCGGGACCGGGCAATGCCGCGGCGGCGGAAAGCAGTGCGTCGAGCGCCTCTTCCGCCGTCTCGCTCTCGCCGATGAGATCGCCGACACGCTCCTGGATACCGCGTCCGCGCCGCCGCCTCTGTCCTTCCGAGCCGCGGATCCAGCGCCGGAGCTCTGCGGCTTCGAGCCCTGAAATGATGGAGGAAAAGGCGCTGTCCGCCGCCTCGAAAATGTGATGACCCTCGTCGAAGACGAAACGGCCCCGTGCCTCGCGCCCGCTGGGCTCCTCGTCCTCGGCGCCCGCCGCGACGGCTTCTTCCGCCTTTTGCGTATTCTGCGGCGGCGCAAAGGAGGCGGCGAGGTCGAGGGCGGCCTGCCGCATGACGAGCGCATGGTTTGCCACCACGATGTCGGCCTGGCGTGCTTTCCGGATCGCGCGCTCGATGAAACATTTCCTGAAATGAGGGCAGGCGCTGTAGACGCATTCGCCGCGCCGGTCGGTCAGCGTCACGCCGCCCCGTCCCGCCATATTGGCGAGCCTTGGGCCGAGCCAGGCGGGGAAATCGCCCCCCACCATGTCGCCGTCGCGGCTTGCCCGCGCCCAGCGCGTGACGAGGCCGATTGTGACGGCGCCGCCTCCCAGCGCCGCCCGGCCGGCGATCTCCTCGAAATTGAGCAGGCAGAGATAATTTTCCCGGCCCTTGCGGACCACCGCCTTGCGCGCCTTCTCCGCCGGATCGGGATAGAGCCGCGAAAGCTCCTGATCGAGCTGGCGTTGCAGGTTCTTGGTATAGGTCGAAATCCACACCGTGCCCTGGTTGCGTTCCGCCCAGAGGCTTGCCGGCGCGATATAGCCGATCGTCTTGCCGATGCCGGTACCGGCTTCCGCCAGCACCACTTCCGGTTCGCCGGTCTTGCTGCGGGGCGCGAAGGCGAGCGCGGCGGTGGCGGCGAAATCCTTCTGGCCGGACCGGGCTTCCGCGTTCGGTCCGGCTAGTTCCGCCAGCCGTTCCTGCGCTTCCTCTGCGCTGACGGGGAGCGCGCCCGGCGCAGGCCGGGGCGGCTTGTCCTCCCATTCGGGCAATTCGTTCCAGACATCGAAGCCGCGCCCGGCAGGCGGCTTGCCGTCGCGCCCCAGCACATCCTTCATCGCGTTGAGAACGCCCGGTCCCCAGGCCCATCCGCCCTCGGCCATGCGAAAGGCGGTGCGCGCGGCGAAGGGCCGGTCGGGCAGACGCGGATTGGCAAGGATGCGCAACATATGCGCCGCCGCCTCATGCAGCCTGATGGCCTGGTCTTCCGGCGTATCGGCGGAGGGCAGGCCGAGGGCGCGGAACAGTCCCTCAGGCGTCGGCAGGCAGGGTTGCGCCGGGAAGGTGAAGGCGAAAAGCTCCAGCAGGTCGAAGACATGCGGCCCAGCTTCGCGGAAATGGGGATCGCGGACATTCGGCGAGCGGGCGATCCGTCTTGCGGTAAAGCCGCCATGCACCAGTATCACGGGCTCCCGCTCGATCAGGGCCAGCGCCGCTTCGGCCGAAAGCTCCTCGATCTCGCCATCCGGCGTCACGGACACGGCGCCGCCAGCGCCGCCGCCCGAAAGCGGCACCAGCGCAGGGACATCCGGCAATTCCATCGATTCGGGGTCCGTGTCGGAAGGCATGCTTCGTCATATCATGCCCCTGCGAGGAATGCCCATGACCGGGGCGGACGGCGCAGCGGCGAGGGCGTCAGGCGCCCAGGCTGGGATAGGATTGCGCCAGCGCATGCCAGGTGGCGGTGATTTGCCGTTCAAGACGCGGCACATTCGCGAAAGCGGCCTTTTCCTCACCCTTGTCCAGTGCTTCCCCGATCGCATGTGCGTTTTCCGCGATGGCGGCAAGGCCGAGATTTTCCGCCGCCCTGGCCAGTTCGGCGGCGCTTTCGCGCAACGCTTCGGCATTGCGGGTCGTCTTCGCGCCGCAGACATTGCGGTGGAAGACGAGCACCTTTTCCAGGCCCTCCACCAGATATTCGGTCAGGGCGTCGCCGGCCATCCCGTTCTCGATCTCGTACAGCATGCCGTGGTCCAGCAGCGGGGCGGTCCATATCTGTTGCTCTCCGCTGCGCGCGCTGTTGAGCGTGGCGAGATACTCGGCGGCCATGCCGGGTTCCTGCGGCAACAGGAACCAGAAGGTGCTGCCGAGACCCGGTACGCTGTCCACGCCGATCTGGCCGCCCATCAGATGGACAAGCCGGTCGCAGATCGGCAGGCCGAGGCCGAGGCCCGCGCTGTGGATCATGGCATTGTCGGCCTTTTCCTGCGGACCGCGCTCGAAGGTGTCGAAGACAAGCTGGCGCATATCCTCGCTGAGGCCGGGCCCCGTATCGGTCACCGAAAATCGCAGGAGCGTCGTATCCTCGGGCCCCTCCACCCGCGCTGCGCGCAGGACCACGCCGCCCTGATCGGTGAATTTGATCGCATTGTCGATCAGGTTGATCAGGACCTGCCGCAGTCGGTCCGGATCGGCCGTCATGGCCGCGGGTATATCGGTGGCGAGGTCGAGTTCGAGGGACAGGCCTTTCTTCGACGCCGCGTCCCGCATGGCGCGCACCACGTCGCGTGACAGCTCGGAGGGGTCGAGCTGGCGCGGTGCTAGCGTCAGGGTCTGCGTTTCCATCTGCGAAAAATCGAGCATGTCGTCGAACAGCCGCGAAAGCAGCTGACTGGTCGTTTCGATGCTTTTCGCCAGGCCTCGCGCGCTCCCGTCGAGAGCGGTCTTGCCCAGCTGCGCCGCCATGCGCGTCATGGAAGAGAGCGGCGCGCGCACTTCATGGCCGAGCATGTCGAGGAATGCGCCCTTCGTGGCGGCGGCGGCCTGCGCCTCGGCTTTGGCCCGTTCCGCCTCCCGTCGCTTCTGGTCCGCCGCAGCATGGGCGCGCGACATGCGCTCCAGCAGATCGGCATTTTCGAGTTTTAGCCGCACCGCCTCCCGGTAGGAGTGCTGGACATGACGCGTCCAGCCCGCGAGCGTTGCGAAGAACAGCAGCGCAAGCACGAAGATGGCGACCGAGATGGCGTCGCCGCGCAGCACGAACAGCAGGATGGTCGGGCTTGCGACGAAGCTCGTATAGACGAACACGGCAGGCGGATAGGTGGCCCGTGTCACAGCGGTGGCCGTGCACAGGACCGACAGCACGAAAGTGAAGAAGAATTGATGCGTGAGCGGCGCATGGGGGAGCCAGAGCCAGGCGGCCAGCCCCCATGTCGATCCGCTGAGCGCCGTGACGGCCGTATAGCGCTGCGCCCATTTCGAGGTATGGGCAACGGCCTCGGCATCCTCCCGGAATCCTCTTTTGACCCGGGAGAAGAGCATTTCCGCGACGCCCTGCACGGCGATGACCGCCGGCAGCGTCCAGATCGGGGCGTAGTAGGGAACGAAAACCAGCCCCACCACCACGATCCCCAGAAAGACCGTGATGCTGCTGCTGTCGCCGAGGCCGAAAAGGATGCGGAGAAGTTCCGCATTGAGGCGCGCCGTCATGTCCGCGGGCCGACGGATGGCGGGGATTTCCATCGCTTCGGGCTCTTCGTCCCTGGTTTGCGCGCTCACCTTATTTGCTCTCCGGCTCAACGATACATATGCAGGATACGCCCATATGGCGCAGGTCCCCACTGCCGCGTTGACTGTACTTAAAGGTCAGCATAGGGTCCGCGCGCTTGACAAAGCATTAAGTCCTTACACACAGGTCAAAAAATGCCGTCCGATACACTTCCGGCCACATTCGGTGAAGACGAAATTCTTGAAGCAGCCAGGGTTTCCAAAGCCTGGCCGTTCGAGGAAGCGCGAAAACTGGTGGACCGGCTGGAAAAAGAAGGCGGCGAGACGCGCACCGTACTGTTCGAAACGGGCTATGGCCCGTCGGGCTTGCCCCATATCGGAACTTTCGGCGAGGTCGCCCGCACGACCATGGTCCGCCATGCCTTCGAGACGCTGGCGCCCGGCGTGCCGACGCGCCTGTTGTGCTTCTCCGACGACATGGACGGGTTGCGCAAGGTGCCCGGCAATGTCCCGAACCAGGAGATGCTGGCCGGCTACATCAACATGCCGCTGACGCGCATCCCGGACCCGTTCGGCAAGTTCGAGAGCTTCGGTCACCACAACAATGCGATGCTGCGCGCTTTCCTCGACAGCTACGGCTTCGAGTATGAATTCGCCAGCGCGACCGACTACTACACCTCGGGCCGTTTCGACGAGACCCTGAGGAAGGTGCTCGAGAAGTTCGACGAGATCATGAAGATCATGCTGCCGAGCCTGCGCGAAGAGCGGCAGCAGACCTACAGCCCCATCCTGCCCGTCAGCCCGCGCACCGGCCATGTGCTGCTTGTGCCGCTCACCGAGCGCAATGCCGAAAAGGGCACTGTCTCCTATGAGGAGCCGGATACCGGCGAGATCGTGGAAGTGCCGGTCACGGGCGGCCAGTGCAAGCTGCAATGGAAGGCCGACTGGGCCATGCGCTGGGCCGCGCTCGATGTCGACTACGAAATGTCCGGCAAGGATTTGATCGACAGCGTAAAGCTCGCCTCCAAGATCTGCCGCGTGCTGGGCAAGAGGCCGCCGGAGGGCTTCAACTACGAACTCTTCCTCGACGAGGAAGGCAAGAAGATCTCGAAGTCCAAGGGCAACGGCATCTCCATGGATGACTGGCTGCGCTATGCGAGCCCCGAAAGCCTGCAATATTTCATGTTCCAGAGCCCGCGCTCCGGCAAGAAGCTCTATTTCGACGTCATTCCGAAGAATGTGGACGAGTATCTTTCCTCGATCGTGAACTTCCCGGAACAGGATCTGCGCACGCGGCTGAACTCCGCCGCCTGGCACATCCATGCCGGCAACCCGCCGGCTGAAAAGCTGCCCGTCTCTTTCTCGCTGCTGCTCAATCTGGTGAGCGCGAGCCATTCGGAAGACCACGATGTGCTCTGGGGGTTCATCCGCCGCTATGCGCCGGACGCTTCGCCCGAGACCTATCCGCGCCTCGACCATATGGTCGGCTATGCGATCAACTACTTCCATGACTTCGTGAAGCCGAACAAGACCTACCGGCAGCCGAGCGATCTGGAAGCGATCGCGCTTGCCGATCTGGCGGACCGGCTGGACGAGATGCCCTCCGATGCGGGCGCCGAAGCCTTCCAGACCGTGGTCTATGAAATCGGCAAGACGCATGGCTTCGAAAAGCTGCGCGATTGGTTCAAGGCGCTTTACGAAGTGCTGCTGGGCGAGACACAGGGACCGCGTTTCGGCTCCTTCATCGCGCTTTACGGCCGGGAAGAGAGCGTCGCCCTCATCCGTCGCGCCTTGGCCGGGGAAGACCTTTCCAAAGGCTGATCGCGCGAAATTCCGGCCGGATTGCGCCCCTGGCGCATATCCAGGCTTGCCGGGAGCCCCCTAAAGACCAATCATACCGTATGATATTTCACCTTTCGGCGCTTCGAGGGAAATGCGGCATGAGATGGGTCTCTTTATTGCTGATCCTCGTCCTGGCCCAGTGGGCCCAGCCGGCCGCTGCCATGTGGAGCGATCTCGACGCCGCGCGGGCGGCCTTCGATGACGGCGCCTTTTCGCGCGCCGCCGGGGTCGCGCGTGAAATCGGCACCGCCGAGGGATATACGCTCGCCGCCCACGCCGAAATGGCCCGGGGCGATCTCATCGAGGAAAAGGACAAGGTCCGCCTCGAATGCTATCGGACTGCGCTGGCGGATGCGCGAAAGGCCGTGGCTGGCGCGCCGGACAGCCCCGAGGCGCATCTGGCGCTGGCCATCGCGCTGGGCTTCGTGGCCCGCAGCGAAGGCGGCCTCGAAGCGCATATGCAGGGGCTGGGCGAGGAAGCCCGCAAGCATATCGACATCGCCCTGAAACTGGCGCCCGACAGCCCGTGGGCGCATGCGGCGCTGGGCGGGTGGAACCTCCAGATCGCCTATGCGGGCGGCTCTATCGGCGAGGCGATCTACGGCGCGTCGGTCAAGGCCGGCCAGCAGGCCTATGAACGCGCACTCTCTATCGACCCGGGCAACATCTCCATTGCCTATCAATATGCGGTCCAGTTGCTGGGCCTCGACGGCGACGCGCACAGGCGCCGTGCCGCCGAGCTGCTCGATATGGTGGTGGCGCACCGGCCCGCGAATGCGATGGAGCGGCTGCTGAGGCAATCGGCGGTAAATCTCAAACAGGCGCTCGATCAGGGCCGTCCCGAAAAGGCGATGCAACTGGCCGAGGCCAGGCTGGGCCGCGCCCGCTAAGGCGGCTACTGGAAGGCGGTTACTGGCTGGCCCAGAGAATGCGGGCGAGCCAGATCAGTTCCCGGGCCGGAACCCGGATCGTCTCATAGGCCGGGTTGAGCGACAGAAGCTCGATCTCGCCCTGCGTGCGGCGCCCCAAGGCCTTTGCCAGAACCTGACCGTCGGCGGTTTTGGCCACCACGCGGTCGCCGCGCCGGACAGAGGCATTGGGCGACACGATGATGATGTCGCCTGCCCGGTAGACCGGTTCCATGCTGTCGCCGGAGATTTCCAGCGCATAGGCATTGGGGTCGGCGATGGCGGGAAAGGCGATCTCTTCCCAGCTCCCGCCCACCGGAAATCCCGCATCGTCGAAAAACCCGCCGAGACCGGCCTGTGCAAATCCGATCAGCGGCACGCGATGCGTATGTTCGCCTGCCGTCTCGCCATCCTCGACCAGCGTCAGAAATTCGTCGAGGCCCGCGCCGGTCGCCTCCAGCACGCGCGAAAGGCTTTCCGTGCCGGGCCAGCGCGGCCGTCCGGCGGGGGTGAAGCGCTTGGATTTGTTGAAGGAAGTCGGGTCCAGCCCCGCCGCCCGGGCAAGCCCGGAAATGCTCAGGCCGCGATGCGCGGCCAGCTTGTCGATCGCGGCCCAGATGCGGGCATGGGTCATTTGACGCGGCATGCGGCAATCTCCCTTCCGGATATGACGCGAGCGCTGAATAAAATCCTATTCCCCCAATCTGGCATGATTTCGGGAATCGCGCCATATGGAGCGCGGCCCCGGCAGGCCCCGGCAGGCCCCGGCAGGCGACGGCGCGCCAGCTTGTGAGGGGGCATCCCCGCCGCTAGAGTGCGCGCACTTCGCGAGAAACATCAGACGGCTTATGACCAAAACCATCTTCAAGATAGTGGGCGCGCATGAATGGCGCGCCGCCGAAGCGGAGGGACGGTTCATCGGCTCGCCTGTCGATCTCGATGACGGTTTCATCCATTTCTCGACCGCGGCGCAGGCCCGCGAGACCGCGGCGCGGCACTTTGCGGGCCGCAAGGGCCTGTTGCTGGTGGCCGTGGATGCGGACGCGCTGGGCGAGGTGCTGAAATGGGAGCCCTCGCGCGGCGGCGACCTCTTTCCCCATCTTTATGACGTGCTGCCGATGACGGCTGTGACCGGCGTGCACGACCTGCCGCTGGGGCCGGAGGGCGAGCATGTCTTTCCGGCGGCGGTCACTGACGGGGAGAGCTGAAGCGGATGAACCTCTTCCCGCTCGCAAGGCCCTTTCTGGGCCTGATGGATCCCGAGACCGCGCATCGCAACACCATTCGCGCGCTGAAGCTGGGCCTTGTGCCGGCCGGAGGGGCCGACCCCGCCGAACTGGGTATCGATCTTTTCGGACTGCATTTCCCCAATCCCGTCGGCATCGCGGCGGGCTTCGACAAGAATGCCGAAGTGCCCGACGCCATGCTGCGGCTCGGCATGGGCTTTGCGGAAATCGGCACGGTGACGCCGCGCCCGCAAGCCGGTAATCCGCGCCCCCGCATCTTCCGCCTCGCGCATGAGCGCGCCGTCATCAACCGGCTCGGCTTCAACAATGAAGGCCACGCGGCCGCCAAAGGCCGCCTTGAGGCGCGGCGCGGACGGCCCGGCATCGTCGGCGTCAATATCGGCGCCAACAAGGATAGCGAAGACCGCATCGCCGATTATGAAACCGGCATCCGCGCTTTCGAGGGGCTGGCGAGCTATTTCACGGTCAATATCTCCTCGCCCAACACGCCCGGCCTGCGCGCACTGCAGAACAAGGCGGAGCTTGAAACGCTGGTGACGCGGGTGCTGGCCGCCAGGGCAGGCGAAACGCCGGTCCTGCTCAAGATCGCGCCCGACCTGACCGACGAGGAATTGCAGGACATCGCCGATGTGGCTGCCGAAAAAGGCCTCGACGGTCTGATCGTGTCCAATACGACGATCGCGCGCGAGGGGCTGGTGCAGGGCGCCCGGGCCGGGGAAACCGGCGGCCTCTCCGGCCAGCCGCTTTTCGGTCTGTCGACGGCCATTTTGCGGCAGATGTACAAGCTGACCGGCGGACGGATACCGTTGGTCGGCGTCGGCGGTATCGGCAGCGGCGCGGACGCCTATGCCAAGATCAGGGCCGGCGCCTCGCTGGTGCAGCTCTATACCGCGCTCGTCTATGAAGGGCCGGGCCTCGTCGGCGCCATCAAGCGCGACCTGGCCGCGATGCTGAAAGCCGACGGCTTTGCCCGCGTGCAGGATGCCATCGGTCAGGATACGGAATAATTTTCGAAAGGGACAGGCGATGACTGCCGTAACGATGTACCACAACCCGCGCTGCTCGAAATCGCGCCAGACGCTCTCCCTGCTGGAGCAGCACGGTATCGTCCCGGACATCGTGGAATATCTGAAAACGCCGCCCACTGAGGCCGAGCTGAAAGGCATTCTGGAAAAGCTGCGGATGAAGCCGCGCGATCTCATGCGCAAGAAGGAAGAGCCCTACAAGGCCCTCGGCCTCGACGATGAAAGCCTGAGCGACGCGCAGCTTATCAAGGCGATGGTGGAAAATCCGATCCTGATCGAACGCCCCATCGTGGTCGGGGAATATGGCGCGAAGATCGGCCGCCCGCCGGAAGACGTGCTCGATCTCTTCAACGAGTGGTGAGGCCCTCCGCCTCCGCGGCGGCTCTGACGCGCGGATAGTAGTAGAGCAGCGAAGCGGCGCGCAGGAGATAGAAGATCATGAAGGCACCCCAGAGCCCGTGATTGCCATAGGCCGGCGCCAGCAGCCGCCACGCCAGAAGGAAGAGCGCAAGCGTGACGATCATCGCATTGCGCATTTCCACCGTGCGGGTCGCGCCGATGAAAATGCCGTCGAGTTGAAAACTCCACACCGCCAGAAGCGGCGTCAGCACCGCCCAGGGCAGAAAGAGGCGCGCGGCGTCGCGCACATGCGGCGCGGTCGTCAGCAGGTCGATGAACCACGGGCCGCCCGCAAGGATGACGACGGAAAGGAAAACCGCCGTCCCCGCCGCCCAGACGGTGGAAATGCGCACCGCTTCGGAAAGCCTCTCCCGTGTGCGCGCGCCGATGGCCTTGCCGACCAGCGCCTCCGCCGCATAGGCGAACCCGTCGAGAAAAAAGGCGGAGGTGGAGACGAACTGCATCAGCACGGCATTGGCGGCAAGCTGCACATCGCCCATATCCGCGCTCTTGGCCATGAACCAGGCAAAGGCAGAGACGAGGCAGAGCGTACGGATCATGATGTCGCGATTGACGGTGATCGTCCGCCGGATGCGCTCCGCATCGAAGAGCTTGGCGCGGTCCCAGTGCCCGCCCATCCGTTTGAGCGCCCTGCTTGCAATGACAAGGCCCACCAGCGCGGCAAGCGTTTCGGCAATGGCCGTGCCCGCCGCGATCCCCTTCACGCCCCAGCCGAGCCCGACGACGAAAGTGACGTCGAGGGCCAGATTCGTCCCGTTGAGCAGAAATTGCAGGGCAAGCGCGGTGCCCGCTTTGTGCCGTCCGATGAACCAGCCCAGCAGCGCGAAATTGGCCAGCGTGAAGGGCGCCGACCAGATGCGGATGGCGAAATAGTCATGTGTGTGCCGCTCGACTTCCGCACTGCCCGATAGAAGCGAAAAGGCGATCTTGCCGATGGGCCATTGCAGCGCGACGAGGGCAAGGCCCGCGACGCCCGCAATGAGGAGCGCGCGCCCCAGGCTCGTGCGCACTTCGTCCATATCGTCGGCGCCCAGTGCCTGCGCCGTCAGCCCGGTCGTTCCCATCCGCAGGAACCCGAACCCCCAGTAAAGGAAACTGAAAAGCGTCGCGCCAAGCGCGACGGCGCCGATCAGCGCCGGGTCGGGGATCTGTCCGATGACCGCCGTGTCGACAAGCCCCAGAAGCGGCGTGGACAGGTTCGAGAGAACGATCGGACCGGCGATGGCAAGCACGCGGGCATGCGTGATCCTGTCGCCCGCCGCATTCGGGTTCATGCCGTAGCGCCGGCGTCCGCCGCGGTCCCTTCTTCGTCGGGCTGTTTCAGCAGGAAATGACCATGCGCCGCGGCGATGGGCCGGGACTTGTCTTCCTGCCAGGCTTCCACATGCACCGTGGCGACGCGCCGTCCCTGCTTGGTGATCGCGGCGCGGGCGAAGGTGTCTTGCGGCTTGCCCGAGCGCAGATAATCGATGGTGATGTTGATCGGCTTGGGCGGCGCATCGATCCCCGTTTCGAAGGCGAGCTGCGCCATCGCCGTCATTTCAAGGAAAGCACCGATGGCCCCGCCATGCAGCGCCGGGAGCACGGGGTTGCCGATCAAATCTTCCTTGTAGCGCAGCACGGTGGTGATCTCGTTGCCGCGCCGGTCGACGCCGACGCCAAGAAAACGCGCATAGGGAATGCGATCGAGAAACAGGCTCAGATCTTTCGTCTCGCTCATTCCGCTTTTCCTCCGCCAAGAACCTGATCCGCCTGCTGACGAAGCTCTTCCGAAATCGGCATGGGCATGGCCCGGTTGGCTGCCAGCATGAAGGTGCCGACACAGGTGGCGATCGGATCTTCCTCGTCTTCGTGATAGGCCGCGCCGCGTACAAAGGCGATGTTCTTCGTCACCTTGTAGCAATGCGTATGCGCATTGAGGTCGAGCTTTGGCGTGGCGGGCTTCATATAGTCGATCCGCAGGTCGAGCGTCGCGATCGCGATGCGCTCGGGCAGGGAAAGCTGGACGGCGATGCCGCAGGCATTGTCCAGCATGGCGGTGATGACGCCGCCATGCAGCACGCCGGTTTCGATGTCGCCGACCAGATCCTCGTTATAGGGCACGCTGAGCCAGGCCTCGCCGCGCGCGGCATCCTCGACTTTCATGCCGAGTGCGCGTGCATGCGGTACATGCTCGATCAGCACATCCTTCATCATCCGAATCTGTTCGGGGGAGATATTCGTCTGGTCACTCATGGTCACTCTTGCCTTGGGCTGCCGCCGGCCGCGAAACGGCGCTAGTAGGGCGTCCGGGCGTCGTCGTGTCAACTGCGCCCTGAATGGGAATAACCTATACCGGATTTCTATGTGATTCTGCCCGATACCGAGGTGCGCTTACGCAACTATCTGAAAGAAAAGCGGTTTTTGCGCCTTGGGATGCATTCTCAAAGTTGACGTTGATTCACTTTTGTCTAGACTCGGGCCCAACATGAAATCAGGGTCAGCCGCCTCGGCGGCGGGCCGGTGGGGGCACTGGAACCAGTATGAAAGATAGCGTGGAAGACGCTGTGAAGGAGCGGGCGGAAGGCAAGCCCCTCGGCAAGCGCGAACGGACGAAAATCAACAATCGGGAGGCCATCCTTCAGGCCGCGCGGAACGTCTTTGCCGATCTGGGCTATGGCGCGACGACGGTGCGCGACATCATCCGTCGCACAGGCCTCGCCTCCGGCACCTTCTACAATTATTTCCGCAGCAAGGAAGAAGTGTTCGAGGCGCTGATGGATGAAGGCATGCGCCGCATCCGCCCGCGCCTGCGTGCCGAGCGCATTCGCTCGCGCACCTTCGAGGATTTCATCCGCAATGCGCTTCACGCCTATTTCGAGTATCTCGCCTCCGACCGGGAGACGTTCGAGGTGATGCGCCGCAATCCGAACACGGTGCGCGTGCGCATGGAGACGGCGGAAATGATCGCCGGTTTCGAAGAGATCCGCGAATATATGGAAGAGGATATTCGCAACGGCACGCTGCCGCCCGTGGATTCCGAATATCTGATGGCGTCCGTGGTCGGGCTCGCCATGGAAATGGGCGATCGCATGATCGCGCGCGACAATGTCGACCCCGCCGCAGCGGCGGAGTTTGCGACGGCGCTGGTGCTGGGCGGCTTTCACAATCTGCCCGTCGCAGGCACGGCGCCCGCGACCTCCGGCGCGGATGACCGCAAGGAAGACGGCAAATGAATTTACAGAAGCTTGTCATCCGTGGCCTGATGAAACTGCCCGAGGGCGCTCTCCTGCGCATGTCGGGCGGTGAGCCGCTCTCCATCGATGGAAGGGTGATCGATCCGCGCGTGCAATTGCTCGCGGTGCAGGGCGCGAAGGCGCCCTCGCTTACCACGCTCGACCCGGTGGCCGCCCGCGCGGCGGCGGCGCAGGGCCTGGCGCTTCTGGACGATGCGCCGCGCGCCAATGTGGCGATCGACGAAGTCGTCATGCCAGGGCCCGGCGGCAGGCTGGCCGCGCGTCTCTACCGGCCCAAACATGCAGCCGGCCCGCTGCCCGGCCTCGTCTATTTTCATATGGGCGGCTGCGTGATCGGCAATCTGGACACCTGCGAGACTTTCTGCAGCATTCTCGCCGGCAGCGCCAATTGCGCGGTTCTGTCCGTCGACTACCGTCTCGCGCCCGAGCACAAATTTCCCGCCGCGGTGGACGATGCGCTGGCCGCCTACAAATGGGCTGAGGAAAACGCATCCTCCTTCGGCATGGAGGCGGGCCGTATCGGCGTTGGCGGAGACAGCGCGGGCGGCTATCTCTCCGCCGTCGTGGCGCAGCAAATGAAGGCCGAGGGCGGTCCTGCGCCCGCGTGTCAGCTTCTCATCTATCCGGTAACGGATATGGAGGCGCAAGGCGGGTCGATGGAAAGCTGCGGCGAGGTCTATCCGCTGACCGCCGACATCATGCAATGGTTCATCGACCATTACATCGACAAGCCAGAAGACAAGAAGGATTTGCGCGCCTCACCCCTGAAGGCGGAGGACCTGTCCGGCCTGCCGCCCGCCATCGTCGTCACGGCGGGGTTCGATCCGCTCCGCGATCAGGGGGCGGCATATGCCGACAGGCTGAAAGCGGCGGGCGTCCCCGTCACCTATCGCTGCTACGACAGGCTTGCCCATGCCTTCACCGCCATGTCCGGCACCGTGCCCGCGGCGAAACGGGCCTGCGAGGAGATCGCGGTGGATGTGCGGGCGGGGCTCTCAGCATCCGCATGAGGCCCGCATGACCTATCTGCTGATCAAGGCCGCCATTTCCGGCGTCATCGTGATGCTCATTTCCGAAATTGCGCGGCGCAGTCCCGCCTTCGGCGCGCTGGTCGCCTCCATCCCGCTCGTCTCCGTCCTCGGTATCGTCTGGCTCTGGCGCGATACGGGCGACATTCCGCGCATCGCGGACCATGCGGAAGCGACCTTCTGGTACGTCATCCCGAGCCTTCCCATGTTCCTCGCCTTTCCGGCGATGTTGCGCCATGGCATGTCCTTCTGGATGGCGCTCGGGCTTTCCATCCTCCTCACCATCCTTCTCTATTTCCTCACCGTGGTCGTCGCGGCCCGCTTCGGCATCAGGCTCTAGAGCGTTGATGCGCGAGAGGGCCTGTGCTAGTCAAAACGGGTCCTTAGGGGAGTAGCCTCCCTCCGCCCGCGCCTAGCGGGGGTCGAGAGGGGCGGACGTCAACACACTTGGCTCACGCCATGGCGTTCGCGAAAGGTGCCGGATTTTCGGCCCGATTTGGCAAGACCTTTGGTTTCACGCTTTCGCCTGGCCGGGCGGAGAGCGTAAAGCCATTGGTGTATTTGCCCGGCCGGAGCTTCGAGATGGACGCCTTCCTGATTTCCACCGTCACCGTCGCCATCGCCGAAATCGGCGACAAGACGCAGCTTCTGGCGCTGATCCTTGCACTGCGCTTTCGCCAGCCCTGGCCGGTCGTCTGGGGCATTCTCGCGGCGACGCTTGCCAATCACGCACTCGCCGCCTGGGCGGGGGTGGAACTTGCCGGGTTTATGGACCGCGAGCTCATGACCCGTCTCGTCGGCGTCTCCTTCATCTTGATGGGCTTCTGGGCGCTGATCCCCGACAAGGCGCCCGAGGATGATGCGACGGAACTTGAACGGACGAAGCGCTTCGGTCCTTTCCTCGCCACGGTGATTGCGTTCTTCCTTGTAGAAATCGGCGACAAGACCCAGATCGCCACGGCGGCGCTGGCGGTGCGTTTCGATTCCGTGCTTCACGTCGCGGCAGGGACGACATTGGGCATGATGTTCGCCAATGTGCCGGTGGTGTTCTTTGGCGAAAAGGTCGCTCGGTTCGTGCCGCTTGGCTGGGTGCGCGCAACCGCCGCGTTTATCTTCATCGCCCTTGGCGCGGTCACGCTGCTTTCCGCCTTCGGTTATCTCTGACGCTTCCTTCGCTCACGCGCTCTGCCTATGCTGCGCGAAACGATATTGAAAAAGAGGGAGGTGCCCATGCGGGCGATGCGTGTGCATGAGCTGTCGGAAGATATTTCCGTTCTGCGAATGGATGATATGGACTTGCCGCCACCCGGTCCCGGCGAAGTGCGGTTGAAGCTCAAGGCCTGCTCGGTGAACTTCCCCGACATTCTGATGGTGCAGGGCAAATATCAGTTCAAGCCGGAGCTGCCTTTCTCGCCCGGCATGGAGGGCGCGGGCATCGTCGCCGAGCTGGGCGAGGGCGTTACGACGCTGAAAGTCGGCGATCATGTTGTTGCGGGCTTGCGCATCGGCGGCTTCGCGGAGGAAGTGAACGCATCGGCTGAAGCCTGCCGCCCCATCCCGCAAGGCATGGATTTCGCCAGGGCCGCGGCCTATCCGGCAGCCTATCTCACGGCCTATGTCGCGCTCGTTTGCCGCGGTCATTTGCAGCCGGGCGAAACGCTTCTCGTCCATGGCAGCACCGGCGGCGTCGGGCTTGCCGCCGTCGAGATGGGAAAGCTGCTTGGCGCAACGGTGATCGCGACATCGGCGTCGGATGAAAAACTCAAAGTGGTGAAGGCGCGCGGGGCCGACCATGTGCTCAACATCAATGACGGCTTCAAGGACAAGGTGAAGGAGCTTACCGGCGGCAAGGGCGCCGATGTGATCTACGATCCGGTCGGCGGCGACGTGTTCGACGAGAGCGTGCGCTGCATCGCCTGGAACGGACGCCTGCTCGTCATCGGCTTCACCAGCGGCCGTATCCCGTCCGTCCCCGTCAATATGCCGCTCATCAAGGGGTTTTCCGTCGTCGGCGTCCGGGCGGGCGAATATGGCCGCCGCGACCCGGAGGCGGGCAAGGCCAATATCGAAGCCATCGACCGTCTGGCTGCGGAGGGAAAGATCGACCCTTATATCTGTGCCCGCTTTCCGCTGGAAAAGGCGGCAGACGCGATGCGCATGCTGCAAAACCGCGAGGTTGTCGGTAAGGTCGTGATCGAAATGAACGGGGAGAACTGATCGATGGCACGAAAGCCCGGAACGAAAGCGTCGCTCGCGGCGGTCGCGATCCTGTTACTGGTTGCGGCATGTTCCGGGCCGAAGGCCATCAAGGTCACCGAAGAAGGCGTCGGCCCCATTACCGGCATCACCGCCTTCGATCCCGACGCCGTGTCGGCCCTTCTGCCGGGCACGACGGTTTCGCGTCGGCAGGTCTCGCGCGAGGGAGAGAAATATCCCATCATCCTCGTCGAGGAAAACAACGAGAAGATGATGGAAGTCGTACCGGACGCGGACGAGCGGTCGGTCGCGGGCGTCATCGTCTTCTCGCCCGGCATTCGCGACATGCACGGCATTCATGTCGGCAGCCTCTATACCGACATCTACAAGAAAAACGACAGGCCCCAATGTCTGCCGGGCGTCGAGGAATATGCCGGACGGCTTTTCTGCCCGGCCGCCGAGTCGACGCGCATCTATTACGAGCTTGCCGGCAAGTGGGACGGGCCGGACGGCAAGGTGCCGCCCGACGACGTCATTCGGAACTGGAAGGTCACGGCAATCCACTGGCGCGCCAGCGCGGTTTAACCTGCGCCGTTTGGCGGTCACACGCTGCGCTGCGCCTTGTCCTTGTCGTTCGCGCTGCGGATCATGTCCCGCATCTGGTCCCAGTCGTCATCCTTGAGCGAAGAGAGCCGCGAGAAATTGCCGCCGCCCGCGGAATAGGCCGCACCGTCGATGGCGATGGTCTGGCCGGAAAGATAGTCGCAGCCATCCGCCATCAGGAAAGTGGCGAGGTTCTTCAACTCGTCCATCTGCCCCACGCGCCCCATCGGAATGCCGTCGCGTTCCTGATCGCCGTCGGTCGACTGGCCGGGGCTCAGCCGCGCCCATGCGCCTTCGGTGGGGAAGGGACCGGGCGCGATCGCATTGAGGCGGATGCCGTATTGGCCCCATTCGGCGGCAAGCGATTTCGTCATGATGTTGACGCCCGCCTTCGACATGGCCGACGGCACGGTGAAGGGGCCGCCGTTCCACACCCAGGTGGTGAGGATGGAAATGACGCTGCCCGGCACGCCGTCGCGGATCCAGCGCGTGCCGCAGGCATGCGTCACATAGAAGGTGCCGTGAAAGACGATATTGGCGATGGCGTCGAAACCGCGCGTGGAAAGATCCTTGGTCGGAGAGATGAAATTGCCCGCCGCATTGTTGACCAGGCCGGTAAGCGGACCGTTCGCCCAGATCTCCTCGATCATCTCGTCCACGGCTTCGGCGACGCGAATGTCCACGCTATGCGTTTTCACCGACCCGCCATGCTTGTCCATCAGCTCGGCGGCCGTGTCGTCGAGCACTTTCTTGCGGCGCCCGCAAATATGGATATCGGCGCCGAGCCGCAGATAGTCCTCCGCCATTTCCTTGCCGAGGCCCGTGCCGCCGCCGGTGACGAGAATGCGTTTTCCTGTGAGAAGTCCGTCCCGGAACATCGAAACCATGCTGTCCTCCTTGGCCGTTATGACCCCGGCCATTCATTATTGCGTTCGGGAGGGAGGATAGCAGCGAGAGCCGCCGCGCCTAGTCCCGCGCATAGCCTGCGGGACGAGACGCAGCGTCAAACTCAGCTTTGCGGACCGTTCTTGCCGTTGCGTTCGACCAGCACGCTCCAGAGCCGCACGATGATGAAGATCGGAATCACCACGATGGCGCCCAGCATGAAATATTCGCCGGACCAGCGAATGGCGTCGAAGCCCATTTCCCAGACGCGCATGAAAGTGTCGATGAAATCGCGCCACAGATCGATCGGGCGGATGCCGAACACCGCCAGCACGATGCCCACCACCACCGAGGCGATGGCGAGCTTCAGAAGGGTCGGCAGCAGCGGCCCGCCAAGCAGTTTGTCCATATCCGGCATCCTTTGGATTGTTGGGCGGAGCTAGTCCGCGGCGTCGGCGATCTGATAGACCGTACGCGAGGGGAAGGGGATCGTGATGCCTTCCGCGTCGAAACGCTCTTTCACCTTCTTCGTGATCTCGAACTTGGTCGGCCAATAGTCGGCGTTGGCGACCCACAGCCGCATCACGATATCGACGGAGCTGTCATTCAGCCCGATCACGCCGAGGAAGGGCTCGGGCTGCTTCATGCTGCGCGGATCGGCTTCATAGACGGAGCGGATGATCTCCATCGCCTTGTCGATGTCGTCGCCATAGGAAATCCCGAATGTGATGTCGACGCGCCGCGTCGGATAGGACGAATAGTTTTTCAGCGGCTGTCCCCAGATGCCGCTGTTCGGCACGATGATCTGCACATTGTCCGGCGTGTTGAGTTCGGTGAAGAACAGGGTGAGTTCCTTCACCGTGCCGGCGATGCCGCCGATCTCGACATATTGCCCGGTGCGGAAGGGACGGAAGATCAGGAGCATCACGCCCGCCGCCACATTGGACAGCGTGCCCTGAAGGGCAAGGCCGACGGCCAGGCCGGCGGCGCCGAGAACGGCGATGAGAGAGGTCGTCTCGATCCCGAACTCGCCGAGTACGGCCAGAAGGGTGGCGGCGATGATGAGGTATCGGACGATGCTGCCGAAAAAGCTCTGCAGCATGTCGTCCTTCACCGGCCCGCGTGCCAGCGCCCGCATGGTCCAGGTCTTTGCGCGCCCGGCAAACCAGAAGCCGACGATAAGGATAAGGATGGCGGCGACGAAGCTGACCCCGTACTGGAGAGCGAAAGGCAGCAAGGCGTCGATATTCTGCTGAACGATGGCGGGCATCTGCGCGAGCATGTGGTCTGGCTCCTGATGGTTGGCGACCCCTGAAAGCGCGCAGTTTCCCATGTTTACGCATATGAAAAAAGACAAGGTTTGCCGTCTTGCAGGGGGCAGCTAGGCTCAACGCCATGAGCGAGCCCTTATCCACAGCCGACACCGGCCTGCTGCCCGGACCCTTCCGGGACTGGTTTGCCGCGCGCGGCTGGGCCCCGCGCGCCCATCAGCTCCAGTTGCTGGAGATCGCTGAAAGCGGCCGCTCCGTCCTGCTCATCGCCCCCACCGGCGCGGGCAAGACGCTGGCGGGCTTCCTGCCCTCGCTGGTGGAGCTTTCGGCGGGGCGGGGAGGCGGGCTGCATACCCTCTACATCTCGCCGCTCAAGGCGTTGGCGGTGGACATCAAGCGCAATCTCGAAACGCCGATTAGCGAGATGGGCCTTGATATATCGGTGGAAACCCGCACCGGCGACACGCCGCAGAACCGTCGCCTGCGCCAGCGTCACACACCGCCCGACATCCTGATGACGACGCCGGAGCAATTGGCGCTGCTGCTCTCTTATCCGGATGCGGATAAATTTTTCGGCTCTTTGTCATGCGTCGTGCTGGACGAGCTTCACGCACTGGCGAACTCCAAGCGCGGCGACCTTCTGGCGCTGGGTCTCGCCCGCCTGTCGACGCTCGCGCCGTCGCTTCGCCGGGTGGGCCTTTCCGCCACCGTGGCCGAGCCGGACGAGCTGCGCCGCTATCTCATGCCCCAACCCATAATGGGTGATGCAATGGCGGAAATCGTCACCGCGCCGCCGGGCGCCGTGCCGGAATTGGGCATTTTGACCCCGAAAGGGCCGGAACCTGATTCGGCGGCGAAGCTGCCTGTACCGGCTGAAGCGCGAATACCCTGGTCCGGACACTCCGCGCGCCATGCGCTGCCTGCCGTTTATGAAGAGATCAAGCGCAACCGCATGGTGCTGGTCTTCGTCAACACGCGCTCCCAGGCCGAATTCGTCTTTCAGTCGCTCTGGCATCTGAACGAGGACACGCTGCCCATCGCGTTGCATCACGGCTCGCTGGCGCCGGAAGCGCGCCGCAAGGTGGAAGCGGCCATGGCGGCGGGATCCTTGCGTGCCGTCGTCTGTACCTCGACGCTCGATCTCGGCATCGACTGGGGCGATGTCGACCTCGTCGTCAATATGGGCGCGCCGAAAGGCGCAAGCCGTCTGTTGCAGCGCATCGGGCGCGCCAATCACCGGCTCGACGAGCCGAGCCGCGCGCTTCTCGTGCCCGCCAACCGTTTCGAGGTGCTGGAATGCGAGGCCGCCCGCGCCGCCGCGCTGGAAGGCGCGCAAGACGGGCTCGTCGCCCGCAAGGGCGCGCTCGATGTGCTCTCCCAGCATGTGCTGGGCATGGCCTGTTCCGAACCCTTCGACCCCGATGAGCTTTATGCGGAAGTGCGCTCGGCCTCGCCCTATCGCGAGCTGACGCGGGACGAGTTCGACCGCGTGGTGGATTTCGTCGCGACCGGCGGCTACGCGCTCAAGACCTATGACCGCTTCGCGCGCCTGCGTCCCAACAAGCCGCTCGAAGGCGATATGCGCCTGCGGGCCTCCAATCCGAAAGTCATCCAGCAATTCCGCATGAATGTCGGCACCATCGTCGAAGCGCCCATGCTGAAAGTCCGCATGATCCGGAAAGGGCGTCGTCCGGTGGGCGCGGGCGGGGGCAGGGTGCTCGGCGAGATCGAGGAATATTTCATCGACCAGCTGTCGCCCGGCGACACTTTTCTCTTTGCCGGACACATCCTCTCCTTCGAGGGACTGGCCGAAACCGAAGCGCTGGTGACCAAGGGCGGCGGCGACGAACCCATGATCCCCGCCTATTACGGCGGCAAGTTTCCGCTCTCCACCTATCTCGCCTCGCGCGTGCGTCGCATGCTGGCGAACAAAGGCGAATGGGCCGCGCTGCCGCAGCAGGTGCAGGACTGGCTCGGCATGCAGGCCTGGCGCTCGCGGCTCCCCGGCGAAAACGACCTGCTGGTCGAAACCTTTCCCCGCAACGGCAAGTTCTATCTCGTCTGCTATCCCTTCGAAGGCCGTCTCGCGCATCAGACGCTCGGCATGTTGCTGACGCGCCGTCTGGATCGCGCGGGCGCGCGTCCGCTCGGCTTCGTCGCGTCGGAATATTCGCTCGCCATCTGGTGCCTGCGCGATCCGGGTCTGATGGCCGACCGCCACGAGCTGCCGCTGGGCGAGCTTTTCGGCGAGGACATGCTGGGCGACGATCTTGAAAACTGGCTGGCGGAATCGAGCCTGTTGAAGCGCACCTTCCGCGACTGCGCGCTCATCTCCGGTCTCATCGAGCGACGCTTTCCGGGGCAGGAAAAAACCGGGCGGCAGGTCACCTTCTCCGCCGACCTCATCTACAATGTGCTGCGCGAACACGAGCCCGATCACATTCTTTTGCGGGCGACTTATCAGGATGCCGCGACCGGCCTCCTTGACGTTGCGCGTGTCGCTGCCATGTTGACGCGCGTGAAGGGACGAATCGTGCTTGAACGTCTCGACCGCGTCTCCCCGCTCGCCGTGCCCGTGCTGCTCGATATCGGGCGCGAAGCCGTTCAAGGCGAAGCGAACGAGGCGCTGCTGGCCGAAGCGGCCGATGAGTTGATCGAAGAAGCGACAAGACTGGTCTGAAATGCAGTTGCGTAAACGACATACGGAAGCCACCCCCCGATTGCGCGAAACGCCGCTCAGCGTCTGCGGCGCGGCACTGACGCCGCTGCCGGAAGGCGCGCTCTGGTGGGCGGACGAACGCATCCTCGTCGTCGCCGATCTGCATTTCGAAAAGGGGTCCGCCTTCGCCGAACGCGGTGTCGCGCTTCCCCCCTACGACACGGGCGCGACGCTGACCCGGCTGGAAAAGCTGATGGAAAAATTCGAGCCCGAAACGCTCATCGCGCTGGGCGACAGCTTCCATGACCGCCGGGCGGAAAAGCGCATGGCGAAGTCCGATGCCGACCGCCTCGTTGCGCTCACCGCCGCCTGCGACTGGATCTGGATCGAAGGCAATCACGACCCCGTGCCGCCGCGCCGCTTCGGCGGCTCGGTGCAGGGCGAGATGACGGTCGGCCCGCTCACCTTCCGGCACGAGCCGCGGCCCGCGCCCTCCACCGGCGAGATCGCAGGCCACCTTCACCCCTGCGCGGCGGTGCGCGTGCGCGGACGGCGCTTGCGGCGGCGCTGCTTCGTCAGCGATACGACGCGCGCCATCCTGCCGGCCTTCGGCGCCTATGCGGGCGGCCTCAACGTGCTGGACCGCGCCTATGCCGGGCTCCTGCCGGGGCGCGACTTCCATGCCTGGATGATGGGCCGAGACGCGGTCGTGCCGGTCTCGGCAACGCGCCTCGAAGGCGACTGAATTCCTTGAACCGTCATGCCCCGCTTCATGCGGGGCATCCACGTCTTCGGACCTTTCCGGAAAACCTCAGCCGAACTTGGCGAGCCCCGGAAACGTATTGATGAGGAAGACGGCGATGCTCTCGAAAGAGCCCGTCAGCATCAAAAGGCCCGTCAGCGCCAGCAGCAGCCCCGCCGCGATTTCCACCTTGTGCATGTGACGGCGGAAGCGGCCCGCGAAGCTGAGGAAGCCGCGAATGGCGAAGGCGGCGGCAAGGAACGGAATGCCGAGCCCCAGCGAATAGACCGTCAGCAGCCCGACGCCCGCGCCGAGGCTTTCCTGCGAGGCGGCGACCGTCAGGATCGTGGCGAGGATCGGCCCGATGCACGGCGTCCAGCCGAAGGCGAAGGCAAGCCCGAGGAGATAGGGGCTCGCAAACTGCATGAAGAGGCTCTTCTCGCCCGCGCCCGTCCCCTGCACCTGGAAGCGCGCTTCCCGGTCGAGAAAGGCGAGCCGGAAAACGCCCATGTAATGCAGGCCGAAAATGATGATGACCGCGCCTGCGATCCGCCCCAGAAGCTGCTTATGCGCGATGATGAGCGGATTGATCGCCGAGGCGCTCGCCCCCAGCGCGACGAAAATGGTGGTGAAGCCCAGCACGAAGCCGATGGCCCCCAGCGTCACGCGCAGCGTCAGCCCGTCAGAGCCCAGCGCCTCGCCCTTTTCGTTCTTGGCGACGAGTTCGTCGAGCGATGTGCCCGCGATATAGCAAAGATAGGCCGGCACGAGCGGCAGCACGCACGGGCTGAGAAAGCTGATAAGGCCGCCCGCGGCCGCGGCGGCATAGCTGATGCTGGATGGGTCCATGGGCGGGGACTTTAGCCCGTCGGCGCCGCGAGGCAAATGTGCAACGGCGTGTCAGATCGGCGCGGCCGCATTACTTTGTGGTCATGTTCAGCGCCGGCCCAGCACGGCGGAGGCCAGCCAGCCGAAAAAGGCGGCGCCGATCACCGCGATCAGGCCATAGAGCAGCGCATTATTATGGGCGAGGCGGTAGATGAAACGCTCGATCCCGCCCTTGTCGATATAGAGCGGAGAGGAAATCGTATCGACGACCTTGCCGTCCTTCAGCAGATAGACCTTCGCCGTATAAAGCCCGACAGGCACGGTGGCGGGCAGGTCCAGCGTGGCGCGGAAAAGCGTCTGGCCGAGAAAAATCACCCCGCCCGGATCTGTCAGGTAGAGCCCGTCGCGGCGCTTGTTACGGATCAGCGCCTTCCAGAAATCGCGCTCGGTATCCGGCGGCAGGAATTCCTGCGTCCCGTCGATCCCGGTCGCAACGGCGTCGCCGAACTCGTAGTTCTCGATGCCGATCCGCTGCTCGCGCAGCGTTTCGGGCGAGGCGATGACTTCCAGCGGCCGCGTACTGGCAATGGCGTGATAGCCCGGCACATTGGGATAGGTCACCGAGTCGTGATTGACCCATATCCCGGCCACCTGTTCCTTGCGGCGGACCTTCACCGTCCGCGTCGGCCCCGTCACGACCACGATGATGTCGCGATCGACGGCGCGTTCGGCCTGCGGCGCTTCCACCGCGCCGAACAGCAGGATCTCCGTGCCCGTGAAGTTGGACCGGATGGAGACCTGGTGCTGCGACAGGTCGGTCACCAGACGGTCGGCGCGGGCCGATACGGTCCCGAGCGCAAAGGCGCCCAGCGTCAGCAGGGCCAGAAGCGCAGATGTGCCGGTCCGCCGGAATGCCATGCGTCAGTTCCCCGACGACATGACGACGATGGAATAGAGGTCGTCGGGACGGCTGATGAGGTCGATGCCCAGCCGCACGCCGATCACGAGGAGCAGCGCGGCCAGCAGCGCGCGCACCTGTTCGCCCTGCAGCTTCTCGCCGACGCGGACGCCGAATTGCGCGCCCACAGCGCCGCCGATCACGAGGATGAAGCCCAGCACGATATCGACCGCCTGGTTTTCATAGGCATGCATCACGCCGGTCAGCGCGGTCACGAAAACGATCTGGAAGAACGAGGTGCCGATCACGACGCTGGTCGGCATGCGCAGCAGGTAGATCATGGCCGGGATCATGATGAAGCCGCCGCCCACGCCCATGATCGCCGAGAGCGTGCCGACGAAATAGCCGACCAGGATGGGCGGGATCACGCTGATATAGAGCTTGGAGCGGCGGAACCGCATCTTGAACGGCAGGCCGTGGATCCAGCTGTGATGACCCCGCCCGCGTGCGCGGCCGCCCGTCCCGCCATTGCGCGCGGCCCGTATCGCCTGCACGCTTTCCACCATCATCAGCCCGCCGATGATGGTCAGGAAGACCACATAGATGATGGAGATCATCAGGTCGACCTGGCCGATCGAACTGAGCAGCTTGAAAAGATAGATACCGCTGAGCGAGCCCGCGGTACCGCCCGCCAGCAGCACGCCGCCCATCTTGAAGTCGATACTGCGCCGCGCGAAATGCGCCAGCGCCCCCGTCACCGAGGAGGCGACGACCGAGGTCGACTGCGTGCCCACCGCGATGGCGGGTGGAATACCGAGAAAGATGAGGAGTGGCGTCATCAGAAAGCCGCCGCCAATGCCGAACATGCCCGACAGAAACCCGACCGTGAGCCCCATCGCCAGGATGGTCAGCACATTCACCGGAATTTCCGCGATTGGCAGATAGATTTGCATGAACGTAAGCGCTTCCGGCGGCCTGCCCGCATATCCGGGCTCCGGCCTTCCCCCTCGGCCGCCTGCGTCGGATACATCGAGAGGGACTCGCTGCGGAACGGCGCCGGCAATGTTTGATTTGGCGTAGCACGTTGCCGGCCCATTTCAAAGGGGCGGCGCGCCGGGGCGTGGACTATCTCGCAAGCTTTTGCGCCAGAACCGTGACGCGGAATCTGCGCCGACCGGACGGGCCGTCTCCGCCCGCTCTTTTAGCCCTCGAGCTCGATCAGCAGTTCCGGCGTCACCTTGCCCGACGGCGCAAGACCGTTCGCCCTCTGGAAGGCGGCGATGGCGTCTTTGGTGCGCGGCCCCATCATGCCGTCGGCCGGGCCGGCATCGTAGCCGAGCTTGTTGAGCAGCGATTGCGCCTGCGCGATATCGGGATCGGCGGGGCCTGCGGCGGCGCTGTCCCAGCTCTTGAGCGAGGAGAGGTTGCCATTTGCCACCGGATCGGCCGTCTTCGCCTGCCAGGCATTCGTCGCGATGCGCGCATCGGCGAGATCGCCCGGCTCCATCTGTTCGGCCAGCGCATCCCGCTTCTTTGCGGCACCCTTGTCGCCGGCAAGAGCCGCGATGGCGAACCATTTATAGGCGGTGGCGAGGTCTTTCTTGATGCCGAGCCCGCGTTCGTTGAGCACGGCCAGATTGTACTGGCTGTCGCCCAGCCCGTAATTGGCCGCCTTGGCGAACCATTGGGCGGCCTTGGCGAAATCCTGGGACGTGCCGCGGCCTTCGGCATACATGACGGCGAGATTGTGCATCGCCTTCACATTGCCCTTGCTGGCGGCCTTTTCGTAGAGCTGCATCGCACGGGCATTGTCCTGGCCCACGCCGCGCCCTTTTTCATAAAAGGTCGCGAGCCTGTACTGGGCGATGGTCAGCCCCTGTCCGGCGGCTTTGCGGATCCAGCTCACAGCCTGCTTGTCGTTCTGCGCCACACCCTCGCCGCGCGCATAGGCGTCGCCGAGCGTGTATTCCGCGGCGGCGTTCCCGGCCCGCGCGGCATCGTTCAATGTCACCGGCTGCGGCGCGCTGGGCGGCGTGCTCGTCGCGGGCGAAACATCGTCCACGGGCGTCGCCGGAACCTTCGCCACATTGACGGGGGCTTCGGCGGATGCGCCGGTCTCCGACGTACCCGTCTTGGGGGCGCTCGTCTCGGGCGCGCCGGTCTTGGACGTGCCGGTCTGAGACGTGGTGGACGCCGGTGCCTCTGGTGCCGCATCGGCACCGGCGTCCTCCGGACTGGCCTCCGGATTGGTCGGCGCGGGCGAACTTGTCTCGCCCGGATTTGTCATCGGCGCCGTGCCGCCCGGTGTCGGGCTTTGGCGCATGAAGAGGAAGGCGCCCGCGATGACCGCAAGCGCGATAAAGCCCGCCGTGGCGATGATCACCAGCCGGTTGCGCTTCTTCTCCGCATCGTCTGTCTCGAAGCGCGCGGAGGATTCGGCATAGGCCGGGCTGTCATAGCCGGAATGGGACCCTTGCGAGGCGGCCTGCGCGGCGCGGCGTGCCTGGGCGAGGAAATCCTGTGCAGCCTGCGCGCCGGCTTCCCTCAGCGGCGGAGGCGGCGGCGGATCCGGCAGGACGACGCCGTCATCCTCATCTTCCTCGGGCTCGGGCGTCTCGTAATCGGGGATGTCCGCTGTCTTGGGAGAGGTTTTGACCGGCACGTCGGGCGCGGGTGTCTCGCGCACCGGCTCGACAAGCCGGGGCCCTTCGTCGATGGGCGGCGGCGCGACGGGATCTTCCCGCAGGACCGGCGCACGGGCCTGCATCGCAGGCTGGGCGGGAATCGCGGACGGCACCATGAAGCCTTCGCCACGCCCTTGGGCGCCGATCGATGGCAGGTCGAACTGCGCGCCCCCCATGCCCGGCGCGTTCAGCGCGGCCGCGGTGGGGAAGTTGGGCGAGAAGCTGCCTTGCGGTCCCATGCCGGCATTGATCTGCGGCGCGGCGGGCCGTGCCGCGCGCTGCTTGGCCGACTTTTCCAGCCGGGCCAGTCGTTCGGTCGTGCGCGCCAGCACGCTCTGCACCGATTCCAGCGCCTCGCGGCTCTGGTGATCGGTCTCGCTCAGCCGGTTCGCGATCTGCGACAGCGTTTCTTCCACATTGCGCGTGGTCTCGTCGCTGCGGTGTTCGCTTTCTTCCAGACGCTGCGCCAGCATGTCGAGCTGGTCGGCCAGCTCACGCGGCATTTCCGGTTCGCGCGGCCTGGAAAGGTCTTCGATCTGGCGCGCAATGCCGTTCATGCCCTTGTGCACGGCGTCCAGCGCGTCCTGGCTTTTCTGTTCGGTCTGCTCCAGCCGTTCGGAAAGCCGGGAAAGGCTCTTCTGGAGACTGGAAATCGTGTCGCGCTGGCTGTCGGCCTGCGCCTTGTCCTCGAACGCCTTCAGCGCCGCCTGCACGGCCTTGGCCTGGGTCTGTTCCAGATTGCCGCTGACGCCGGAAAGGCTCTGCTCCATCTGCTCCAGCCGCTGGGAGAGGAGCGAGAGGTGTTTTTCCTGCGCTTCCGCGCGCTTCTTTTCGGCTTCGCGTTCGTTGGCCTGCTCGGTCTCGTCGATGCGCGAGGAGAGCTGGCCCAGCATGTTGCGGATATCGGACAGGGAATCGTTGGTCCGCTTCTCGCTGGTGTCCAGATGGTCGACCACCGCGTTCACCGCCTTCTCCAGCGTCTGGATCGCGTGCTTGTCCTCGGCGGTCTGCTGGGAGCCGCCGCCATCCTTCTCCGCGCGTTCCAGCCGTTCGGCCAGATGCTGCAGCTTGCGTTCCAGAGGATCGATAACGGCTTTCGTCTCCTGCTGCGGCTGGGCGGGCGCATGTTCGGCGCGGACGATCCGGTCTGCCAGCTCGTCGATGGTTTCGCCCAGACGCCGGGTCAATTCCACGGTCCGGTCTTCGCTGCGCTCCAGCCGTCTTGAAAGATTGCGGACCGCATCGGCCAGGCCTTCCATCTCGCCGTCGCCGGGCCGGGCGGCCTGCGCAGGCGCCTGCGCGGCGTAGTCCGGGCGTCCGCCCGAGCGGGTCTGGTTGCTCCAGCCGCTCTGTTCGCCGCCGTCGCCGGACACATCGTCCGTGCCGCTGTCCATGATGACCTGGTTCAGCCACGCGCCAAGCGTCAGGCCCGAGCGGCGCGCAGCCTGCTTTGCAGCTTCGCGCGCTTCAGGCTCTATGCCTTTGACGCTCCAGGGGACCCCCGATCTCATCCGAATCACTAGCCTTTGAACGGTTTGGGTCAGTATATGCCACGGAATATGGCGTTTAAACGTGTGGGTTAGCCCAAAATATTGACATCGGCACCATATCTGGTGAATCGCACCGATTCTCTATCGAGCCTCGGCCGCCTGAACGGCCTCTCCCGCATGCCGCCTATAAAGCGCCGGGCACCGTAAACAGCTGGTTAACGATTAGGGGATTCATGCGTATATGCAGGGACTTAAGGCCCGCCGAAGACCTCGGTTGCATAGACCTTGTCGCCTGAGCGCGCCACCCCCATGCCGGTGATGGTGAAGCTCGGATCCTGCATGTTCCGCCGATGTGCGGGGCTGTTGCGCCATTTGGTGAAAAGCTTTTTCGCCAGCACCTTGTCGTCCAGATCGGGCCCCTGCACGAAGACGATATTCTCGGCCAGCGAGCCCTTGTAGTCCTCGTCCACCGCCAGAACCCGCTCTTTCGGGCCCTGATCGTCCGGGTTGAAATGGCCGAAGAAATCGCGAAGCGCCATGTCCTGGCTATGAACGGCGGCGGCCTTTTGCAGGCACGGATCGACCGAGAGCGGACCGGCCCCCTTGGATTTGCGGAAGGCGTTCACCTCGTCGAGCAGCGCCCGGGCGAGGGGGGTGTCCGCCTGCGCCGAGGCTTCGGCCTGCGCGGGCAGGCTCGATGTGTTGACCCGGACGAACTTGTCGCCGTCCGAGGAATTGCCTGTCGTCTGGCAGCCCGCCAGGACGAGGCTCGCTGCGACGGCGATGATGGCCGCATATCCCGATTTCATGATCCCTCCCTTTAGAGACATCGGCATTCTGACCGAACATGCCCTCTCATCCGAGTAGGAAATTGTGGCGCCGGTTTGAAATCCCCGGGCAGGCGATATGCTTGACGTTTACGTCAACGTCACCTAGAGTCCGGCCACTTCAAATCGAGCGAATAAAGCCGGAAAACCGGCGAATGTCGGGGAGATGGAACATGGACCAGCAGACGTCCGAACATGCCGTATTGGCGGGCAGTCATGAGGGTGACAAGCACGGGCCTTGCCCGACTTTCTCGATCACCCAGCTTGCCGAGGAGTTCGGCCTTACCACGCGCGCCATCCGCTTTTATGAAGACAAGGGGCTCCTGTCGCCGGAGCGCCAGGGTCAGACGCGCGTCTATTATCCGCGCGACCGCGCCCGTCTGATCCTCATCGTTCGGGGCAAAAATGTCGGTCTGGCGCTGACCGAGATCAAGGAGATCCTCGATCATTACGATCCCGCCGAAGGCTGCGAAACGCAGGACCGGATCGCGCTGGAGAAGTTCCGCAATCGCATTACGAGCCTGGAACGCCAGCGCGACGAGATCGGCCTGCAGGTCGCCACGCTGCACGAAGCCTGCCGCCGCCTTGAAGAACGAATTGCCGCCGACGGAAATTCCGGGAAGGATGCGCCGAAGAAGCGTCAAAAAGCCTCTATAGGTTGAGGCTTTGCCAATCGGCGCGGGGCCGTCCGTCATTCCTGTGAGTGATGCAACGCGGTCCCGCGGTTAGACGATCTCGAGGTAATCAATGCCCAGCTACAAAGCCCCCCTTCGCGAATATAATTTCCTTCTCTATGAGCTGCTGGGCATCCAGCAATATTCCAACCTGCCCGGCTTCGCGGATGCGTCGGAAGACCTTGTCCGCGCCATCCTGGAAGAAGCCGCGAAGCTGACCGAGGAAGTCCTCCAGCCGCTCAATCAGGTGGGCGACCGCGAGGGCTGCAAACTCGAAAACGGCGAGGTCACCACGCCGACCGGCTTCAAGGAGGCCTACAAGACGCTCGTCGAAGGCGGCTGGCCTGCGCTTGTCGTCGATCCCGAATATGGCGGCCAGGGGCTGCCCAATTCGCTCGGCGTGATCTTCAACGAAATGGTGTCCTCCGCGAACATGGCCTTCGGCATGTATCCGGGCCTGAGCCATGGCGCCTATTCCGCAATCCATCAGCACGGCACGGATGAGCAGAAGCAGAAATATCTGCCCAAGCTCGTGTCGGGCGAGTGGACCGGCACGATGAACCTCACCGAACCCCATTGCGGGACGGATCTGGGACTTCTGCGTACAAAGGCCGTGCCGCAGGGCGATGGCAGCTACAAGATCAGTGGGCAGAAGATCTTCATTTCGGCGGGCGAGCACGACCTTGCCGAGAACATCCTGCATCTTGTGCTGGCGCGCATCGAGGGCGGTCCGGCAGGCGTAAAGGGCATCTCGCTCTTCCTCGTGCCGAAATATTTCGTCAACGAGGACGGCTCTCTAGGCGAGCGCAACGGCGTCTCCTGCGGATCGCTGGAAGAGAAGATGGGCATTCACGGCAACGCGACCTGCGTTCTCAACTATGACGACGCCGTCGGCTGGCTCGTCGGCGAGGAGCACAAGGGCCTGCGCGCCATGTTCACCATGATGAACGAAGCGCGTCTCGGCGTCGGGCTGCAGGGCCTGTCTCAGTCCGAAGTCGCCTATCAGAACGCGGCCGAATATGCGCTGGAGCGTCTTCAGGGCCGCTCTCTCACCGGCCCCAAGGCGGAAGACAAGCCCGCCGATCCGCTCATCGTCCATCCCGACATCCGCCGCATGCTGCTCAATGCGCGCTCCTTCAATGAGGGCGCCCGCGCGCTGCTCGTCTGGACGGCGCTGCATGGCGACCTGTCGCACAAATCGGAAGACGAGAAGACCCGCGAATTCGGCGACGACATGATGGCGTTGCTGACGCCGGTGCTGAAAGGCCATCTGACGGATCGCGGCTTCCTCAATGCCGTGGAAGCGCAGCAGGTCTATGGCGGCCACGGCTATATCGGCGAGTGGGGCATGGAGCAGTTCGTGCGCGATGCGCGCATCGCCATGATCTATGAGGGCGCCAACGGCGTGCAGGCGCTCGACCTTGTCGGCCGCAAGCTCGCCTCCAATGGCGGCCGCGCCGTCTTCGCCTTCTTCAAGGAAGTGGACGAATTCGTCTCCGCCAACGAAGGCAATGCCAAGCTCAAACCCTATCTCGAGCCGGTCAAGCTCGCGCGCAAGCGTCTGGAAGAAGCGACCATGTGGTTCATGGAGAACGCACTGGAAAATCCCGACAATGCAGGCGCAGGCTCCACGCCTTACATGCATCTCTTCGGCATCACCGGCATCGCCTTCATGTGGGCGATGATGGCGAAGGTCGCGCTGGACAAGCTCGAAGAGGGCGCCGGCGACCAGGCGGAATTCTACGAGACCAAGCTCACCACCGGTCTCTTCTATATGCAGCAGGCAGTACCGGAAACGGCGATGCAGCTTGAGCGCGTGCGCGCGGGCTCGTCGAACATGATGGCGCTGGCCGCGAATGATTTCTGATAACGAGAACGCAAGAAAAACAGGGAGCGTTACGGATGACACTTAATGAGGGATACAAATCCCCCTGGCTCAACGAGGAGCTGGAAATCCTTCAGGACGCGGTGAAGAAATTCTACGAAAGAGAATTCGTGCCGCATGTCGAGAAGTGGAACGACCAGGGCTGCGTCGATCGCGATGCCTGGTTGAAGGCCGGTGAGGCGGGCATTCTCTGCGCTTCCATCCCTGAGGAATATGGCGGCGGCGGCGGCACCTTCGCCCATGAAATGGTGATCACGCAGGAACAGAGCCGCGCCGGCGTCGGCGGCTTCGGCAATTCGGTGCATTCCGGCATCGTGGCGCACTATGTGAAGGCCTATGGCACGGAAGAGCAGAAGAAGAAGTGGCTGCCGAAAATGGCGTCCGGCGAACTGGTCGGCGCCATCGCCATGACCGAGCCGGGCACGGGCTCCGACCTTCAGGGCGTGAAGACGACCGCGAAGAAGGACGGCAACCAGTATGTGCTGAACGGTCAGAAGACCTTCATCACCAACGGTCAGAACGCGGACCTCATCTGCGTCGTCGCCAAGACCGATCCGGAAGCGGGCGCCAAGGGCACCTCGCTCATCATGGTCGAAACCGAAGAGGTCGAGGGCTTCCGCCGAGGCCGCAATCTGAAGAAGCTCGGCCAGAAGGCGCAGGACACGTCGGAACTCTTTTTCGACGACGTGAAGGTGCCGCTGACGAACCTTCTGGGTGAAGACGAAGGCAAGGGCTTTATCCAGCTCATGCAGCAGCTTCCGCAGGAGCGCCTCATCATCGCCGTGCAGGCCTGCTGCGCGATGGAAAAGGCCGTCGCGCTGACCGCTGAATACACCAAGGACCGCAAGGCCTTCGGCAAGTCGATCCTCGACTTCCAGAACACGCAGTTCAAACTCGCCGAATGCAAGACCGAGGCGACCATCGCCCGCGTCTTCGTCGACGATTGCGCGGTGAAGCTGCTCGACGGCAAGCTCGATGCGACGACCGCGGCCATGGCCAAATGGTGGACCACCGAGAAGGAGAACGAGATCGTCGATACCTGTCTCCAGTTCTTCGGCGGCTACGGCTACATGATGGAATATCCGATCGCTCAGATGTATGCGGACGCACGCATCCAGAAGATCTACGGCGGCGCCAATGAGATCATGAAGATGCTCATTGCCCGCACGCTCTAGGACAAGAAACCACGCCCCGCGATTGCGGGGCGTGGCACATTCAAACCAATAAAAGAACGGTTGCCGGTACGACCGGCGTGTCAGACAGGGAGTTCCCCATGACCGATTGTTTCGTTTACGACACCGTGCGCACGCCGCGCGGCAAGGGAAAGAAGGACGGCGCGCTGCATGAAGTGACTGCGCTGGAACTTTCCACGCAGACGCTGAAGGCCATCCGCGACCGCAACGGTCTCGACACCTCCAAGGTGGACGATGTGGTGCTGGGCTGCGTCGATCCGGTCGGCGAGCAGGGCGGCGACATCGCCCGCATCGCGGTGCTGAATGCAGATTACGCCGATACGACGGCGGGCGTGCAGGTCAACCGGTTCTGCGCTTCCGGTCTGGAAGCGACCAACATGGCGGCGGCCAAGGTCATCTCCGGCGAAGCCGACATGGCGATTGGCGGCGGCGTCGAATCCATGTCGCGCGTCGGCATGGGCGCCTCGGGCGGCTCCTGGTCGACCGATCCCAACATCGCGTTCAAATCCTACTTCACGCCCCAGGGCATCGGCGCCGATCTCGTGGCGACGAAATACGGCTTCTCGCGCGACGATGTGGATGCCTATGCCGTGGAATCCCAGAAGCGCGCAAAGAACGCCTGGGACAAGGGCTATTTCTCCAACTCGGTCATCCCGGTGAAGGACATCAACGGCCTCACCATCCTCGACCATGACGAGCATATGCGCCCCGAGGCGACCATGCAGTCGCTGGCCGCGCTCAATCCTTCCTTCGCCTCGCTCGGCGAATTCGCCTTCGACGGCGTGGCGCTCGACCGCTATCCGGAAGTGGAAGAGATCACGCATGTTCATCATGCAGGCAACTCTTCCGGCATCGTGGACGGCGCCTCCGCCGTGCTCGTCGGCAATTCGGAGACCGGCAAGGCGATGGGCCTGAAGCCGCGTGCGCGCATCCGCGCCATGGCCTCCATCGGCTCCGAACCCTGCATCATGCTGACGGGCCCGGCCGATGTGTCGCGCAAGGCGCTCGCCAAGGCGGGCATGAAGCCGGAAGACATCGACCTTTATGAGCTTAATGAAGCTTTCGCCTCCGTTGTGCTGCGCATGATGCAGTCGCTCGACATTCCGCATGAGAAAATGAATGTGAACGGCGGCGCCATCGCGATGGGCCATCCGCTGGGCGCAACCGGCGGCATGATCCTCGGCACGGTGCTGGACGAGCTGGAACGCCGCGACCTCAACACCGCGCTGGTGACGCTTTGCGTCGGCGCGGGCATGGGCACGGCCACCATCATCGAGCGCGTCTGAGCGAGGGAGAATAGACAATGACCACATACGAAAATTTCAGCTTCGACGTCGATAGCGACGGCATCGCGCTCGTGACCTGGGACATGCCGGGCCGCTCCATGAACGTGCTCTCGCAAAGCTCCATGGCCGACCTCACCTCGATCATCGAAAAGATCGCGTCCGACGACGCCATCAAGGGCGCCGTCATCACCTCCGGCAAGGGCGCGTTCTGCGCCGGTGCCGATCTCTCCATGATGGGCGGTCAGGCTGGCGGCCAATCCGGCGGAAAAGAGGGCGGCGGGTCGCCGGAAGACCGTGTGAAGGCCATGTATGAGGGCAACCTCAAGTTCAACATGATCCTTCGCGGTCTGGAAACCTGCGGCAAGCCGGTCGCCGCGGCGATCAACGGCACGGCGCTGGGCGGCGGTCTCGAAGTGACGCTCGCCTGCCATTACCGCGTCGCGGCCGATAATCCGAAAACGCAGCTCGGCCTGCCCGAAGCCAAGGTCGGCCTCCTGCCGGGCGGTGGCGGCACGCAGCGCCTGCCGCGTCTCATCGGCGCGGGCGCGGCCCTGCCGATCATCCTGCAGGGCTCGTCGCTCAATCCGGAAAAGGCGGCCAAGGCCGGTATTGTCCACAAGGTCGTGCCCGCCGATCAGCTCATCGATGAAGCGAAGAAATGGATCAGGGAAGTCGGCGATGCCGAGCAGCCCTGGGACAAGAAGGGTTACAAGGTGCCGGGTGGCGATCCCAACTCCAAGGGCGGCGCTCAGGTCTTCACCATCGGCAATGCGCAGCTTCACAAGCAGACGCATGGCAACTTCCCGGCGCAGAAATATATTCTCTCCTGCGTCTATGAAGGTCTGCAGGTGCCGATCGAGGCCGGTCTTCGCATCGAAAGCCGCTACTTCACCAAGCTGCTGATGGATCCGCGCTCCAAGGCGATGATCCGTTCGCTCTTCCTCTCCATGCAGGAACTGCAAAAAGGCGCGCGCCGCCCCGCGGGCGTGCCGGAGTTCAAGGTGAAGAAGCTCGGCATTCTCGGCGCCGGCATGATGGGCGCGGGCGTTGCCTATGTCTCCGCCCAGGCCGGCATGGAGGTCGTGCTGCTCGACACCGATCAGGCGAATGCCGAAAAGGGCAAGGCCTATTCGCAGAAGCTTCTCGCAAAGGCGCTGGAGCGCGGCAAGACCACTCAGGAAAAGATGGACGCCACGCTGGCGCGCATCACGCCGACGACCAACTTCGACGACCTCAAGGGCGCCGATCTCGTCATCGAGGCGGTGTTCGAGGATCGCGGCATCAAGGCCGAAGTGACGAAGAAGGCCGAACCGATGATCGCCGAAGGCGGCATCTACGGCTCCAACACCTCCACCCTGCCGATTTCGGGCCTGGCGCAGGCCTATTCGAAGCCCGAAGAGTTCATCGGCATTCACTTCTTCTCCCCGGTCGACAAGATGCAGCTTGTCGAAATCATCATGGGCGAGAAGACGTCCGACGAGACGCTCGCCAAGGCGATGGATTACGTCAAGCAGATCCGCAAGACGCCCATCGTGGTGAATGACAGCCGTGGCTTCTACACCTCGCGCTGCTTCGGCACCTATGTGAGCGAAGGTCTTGCCATGCTGGCCGACGGCATCAAGCCGGCCATCGTGGAAAACACCGGCAAGATGACCGGCATGCCCATGCCGCCGCTCGCGCTCAACGACGAAGTGTCGCTGGAACTCGGCTACAAGGTCCGCCAGCAGACCAAGAAGGATCTCGGCGACAAATTTGTAGAAGGTCCCGCCGACAAGCTCATCGAAAAGATGGTCGTGGAGCTTGGCCGTATGGGCCGCAAGGCGGGCAAGGGTTTCTACGACTATCCGGAGGGCGGCAAGAAGAAGCTCTGGCCGGGCCTTGCCGATCTCGTCGAAACCAAGATCGAGGAAGCCGATCCGGAACTTGTTGAGGAATACAAGAAGCGTTTCCTCTGCATCCAGGCGCTGGAAGCGGCCCGCTGCTTCGAGGAAGGCGTGGTCACGGATGTGCGCGATGCCGATGTCGGCGCGATCCTGGGCTGGGGCTTTGCACCCTGGACCGGCGGTCCGCTCTCCTACATCGACATGCTGGGCACGAAAGCCTTCGTCGAACTCTGCGACAGCCTCGCCCAGAAATATGGCGAGCGCTTCAAGCCGAATGCGCTGCTGCGCGAAATGGCGGAAAAGGGCGAAAGCTTCTACACCCGCTTCGCGCCGAAGAAGGAACAGGCCGCGGCCTGATCCGATCTGGTCACGAACGATGCGGAAGGGCGGTCCGGCGGGCCGCCCTTCTTCTTTGGTTCGCCCGTGCCGCCTGCTAGATTGTCTTCTTTGGGCTTGGGCCTGAGTTTGGATCTGGGGCGTTCGTTTTGGTCCGTCTTTTCGCTTTTCTTGTCGTCGTCGTTCTGCTTGCCGGGGCGGGCATGCGGGCCCGCGCCGAGGTGCCGGATATGGGCCCCGCCGGGCTTTCATCCGAGCCCGTCTGGGAAGAGGGCGACCGCGTCGCCGCCCAGCCCGACGAGCTGGTCGCGGAGCCTGAAAAAGACGACCGGCAGCGCCTGTTGAATACGCCGCTGGCAAGGCCGAACCGGGCGACAGCCTCCCCCATACCAGCAGATGTGCCCGCTGATCTGTCCGTGGGTAAGCCCGCCGACGCCGGGTTTCTCTGCCTCGATGCCCCCAAGGGCATGACGGTGCCCGTGCCGGCACCTTTCGACCGCTGGATGGTCCGGGTCTGTTCCGCGCAAGGCCAGGCGCTGGTGCCTGTCATGGGTGTCGCCTGGGTCGCGCATGGCAGCAGCGAAGCCGTCTCCATTCTCGCTCTCCCGCCCGGCCAGACGCCGAAACCCGCCTCGGCCGGTTTCGATCCGCGTTATGCCTACCGCTTTACCGGGCTTGTCGGTCAGAAGGCGGAGGGCGAACGCCGGAAAATGGCCGCCGCCTTGCTGGCGCAGGCATCCGGCGAGACGAAAGCGCCGCCTGCGGACGAAATCTGGCAGCTCGATGCCGTCTCCAATATCGACGCGACGCGATACAACATCTTCTTCTATCTCGAGGGCGGGGAGCCCACCCACATGATCGCCTGTCTCGATCAGTGCCGGAAGGCGCTCTTTCTCGATGTGTTGAGGGGGCGGGAGACGAATGCGGCGCCGGCCGCCGGCGCGCTGCGCAGATAGGCCGCTATCGGCCCCCCGCTGCGGCACTTGGATTTCATGACTTTGTAAATCCGTCACGGAACGGAATCGCAAACGTCTCATTTTACCTTCAATTAAGCATGCTGATCTGAAGCGCCGGGGCGACCCGGCAGTTCCAAGTGCATGCCTGATTGGGGGGCCTGATGAAACATCGTGCGAGCGCGCGTATCGCTCCGACGTGCCTGATTGCGACCACCGCCATACTCCTTTTTCTGTCCGGCGGCGCCTATGCGCTTCCTGCGAGCAGCGACATCGCCGCCTCCACCACGGGCGCGGCCTTGCCCGCCGATGGCGACACGGTGCAGCAAGGCGTGACCATCGACAATTCCGGTGCGACCGGCGATCCGACGATCACCACCCAGGACGACACCACCCTCACCAATAACGGCACCATCACCTCGGTTGCAGGCTCCTCCAAGGATGCGCTCACCGACGACGGCAGCGACGATGGCGACGGCGTCACCGTCACCAACAACGCGACCGGCATCATTCAGGCGCTCGGCTCGGGCAATGCGATCAAGCTCGACGACGATGTGACCATCGTCAATGCAGGCACGATTTCCACCACGGGCGGCGAGTCGGCCATCGAACTCGACAAGGATGGCGACGTCACCAACAGCGGCACGATCAGCGGTGCGACCACACCGGCTGCGGGCGACAATTCCTACGTCCTGCGCGTCGATCGCGGCACGATCCTGAACCAGTCGACGGGCGTCATCGAGGCGACCGGCAGCGCCACCACGCTGGACGGCTCTGGCGACAACGGCTCCAACATCTATGCCATTCGCGCCGGTCATGACGACCCGACCACGGTGACGAACCACGGCATCGTGCGGGCCACCGGCGATGCGGCAAGCGTGGAGCAGGGCAATAAGGAAGGCGAGGTTGGCGCGATCCGGCTTGAAAACGGCAGCTCGCTCGCCAACTACGGCACGGTGGAGACCACCGGCAGCATCGTCACCGGGACGGACACGAACAGCGACCCGACGGACGACGGCTATGAGATCGGCGACATGTATGGCGTGCGCATCGACGATGATGGCGGCTCGGTACACAATTACGGCACCGGCGTCATTCGCGGCGGCAAGCACGGTATCACCATCGACAAGGACGCGACGAACGCCTCGGTGATCAACGAAGAGGGCGGCGTCATCACCGGCCTCAACGGTTCGGGCGTTGGTTCCGATGCGAAGAACGCCACGACCACGGTCACGAACTACGGCACCATCACCGGCACCTATAACGACGCCTATGCCTTTGGCGATGGCGACGGCGTGGATATCGACTATGAAGCCGTCATCTACAATTACGGCACCATCCAGGCGCTGGGCTCCAAGGGCACCAAGCCGGGCGAGCCGAACCCCAGCACCAGCGAAGGCATCGCGGCCGGCGGCGGCACCATCGTCAATGGCGATGCGACGCACACCGATGCGCTCATCACCGGCGCCGATAACGGCATCCTGATCGATGACAGCAATGCAGGCGACGCCTTCTATGCCACGCAGGTGACGAACTACGGCGCCATTCGCGGCCTTGACGGCTATGCGATCAAGCTGGTCGGCAGCCAGGACGATACGGTGACGAACTACGGCACCATCTCCGGCACGTCCGACATTTCGGTTCTGCTGGGCGGCGGCAACGACACCTTCAACATGTATGGCGGTTCGGTCACCGGCACGGTGGATGCGGGCGACGGCGGCGCCGATACGCTCAATATCGACATTCAGAACAGCACGCTCTCGCCCTTCCTGCTGGGCAATTCGCACTACGCCAATTTCGAGGTGACCGCCATCGCCAATGGCGTGGTCATTCTGACGGACGACTATTCGAGTGCGACGAGCTTCACCAATGCGGGCGCGTTCGCCGGCACGGGAACGGTCGCGACGGCAGATTTCATCAACAATGGAGAGCTTTTCGCCGGCGGCATCGCCAGTAGCGGGAGGGCTTTGTCGCTCGGCACACTCGCTGTCACGGGCAACTTCACGCAAGGGGCGGGCGGCTCGCTCAATGTCGGCGTGAGCGGCAGCAGCTCGAGCGAAGTGAGTGTGGGCGGAACCGCCACGCTTGATGGCGATCTCATCGTGGGCGATCTGGAGTCGGGCTTCCGCGCCGACCTCACTTACACCATTCTCTCGGCCACGGGCGGCGTCAGCGGCACCTTTTCCAATGTCGACAATGAACTGACCTCGAAGCTTCTCGATCCGGTCGTGACCTACAACGCCAATGACGTCATGCTCGCTTTCAACCGCACCTCGACGACCTATTCGAGCCTCGTGGGCACGCCCGAAAGCGCCACGCTTGCGGCCGCCATCGATGCCATCGAAGCCTCCAGCCCGACCGATCCGGACATTCAGGCGGTTCTCGGCCAGCTTGCAAGCTATGGCAGCGGAGACATTGCCGCCGCGCTCGATCAGCTCGCCCCCGATCTGTCCGACGCCTCGGGCATCACCATGCAGCAGCTCTCGGGTCTCTTTCAGGGCAATGTGTTCGGTCATCTGGGCGGCGTCCGCGCCGCCTGGTCGGGGAATGGCGGCGCGATCCGCCTTGCGTCCGCCGGCACGGATGGCGACCTGACCGCCTCGCTCATGGGCGCGCCCTCCTACCGCGCGGGCACGAGCAACGGCCTCTGGGGCCGCGGCTTCGGCACCTTCGGCGATGTCGCCTCCGATAGCGGCGCCGCCAACGGCTTCTCCTATCGCGGCGGCGGCCTTCAGGGCGGCTACGACATCGCGCTGGGCGAGACGGCGGCGGCCGGTGTCTCCTTCGGCTATGCCCGGACCGACTTCAGCCCGGACCGCGCGGGCAGCGACGGCTCGGTCGATAGCGTGCTGGTCGGCCTTTATGGCACCACGCTGGCAGGCCCGGTGGACCTCTCCGGCCAGATCAGCCTGTCGTTCAACAGCTTCAAGTCCGACCGTCTGGTCAGCCTCGGCTCGGTCTCGGCCCATTCCGATTATGACGGCCTCGCCGTCGGCGGCGGCGTCGAGGCGGGCTATGCCATGACCATGGGCAAGGCGGTGATCCGCCCGGTCGTCGGTCTCGACGCAACCCACCTTCATACCGACAGCTACACGGAAACGGGCGCGGGCGGCTACAACCTCGCCATCGACGCCAATAACGACTACCAGCTCCGCTCCACCTTTGGCGTGCAGGCGACCGGCACGCTTGAGCCGGGTTTCCTCGGCAAGGTCCAGCCGACGGCGGATATCCGCTGGGGCTATGACATCCGTCAGGCCGACAAGGGCGTGACGGCGGCTTTCGCCGGTGCGCCGGGCACGAGCTTCACGCTCGAAACCAACAGCCAGGCCCGCAACGCGCTTCTGGCGAGCTTCGGCGCCGAAGCCTTTGTCGGCGAACCGCTTCGTGTCGGGGTTCAGGCATCGGGCGATTTCCGCTCAGGCTCGAAAGCCTTCGGTCTCGGCCTTTACCTGCGTTACGACTGGTAAGACGCGGCAGGCTGAAGTGCAAAAGGGCCCGGCTTGCCGGGCCCTTTTCGCGTTTGGCCGGGAACATCGGTCGTGCTGGTAGCGACGGCGCGGTGAAGCAGGGCAGCGCCGGCGCGGATTGCGTCCCGTCCCGAGAGCGAATATGGCATGCTGTTCATGGATCGAGCAGCCATCGCGCGGGCGGGAGGACAATATGACGAACGGGTACGAACTCTATGGTGCCGAGGTGAGCTATTTCACCGGCAAGGTCCGCGCCTATCTGCGTTACAAGAAAATCCCCTTTGTGGAGACGATCGCAAACCGCGAGGTCTACAAGACCGTCATCATGCCGCGCGTCGGCTGGCCGGTCATTCCCGTCATGGTGACGCCCGAAGGCGATACGCTGCAGGATTCCACCGACATCATCGATGCGCTGGAAGTGCGTTTCCCCGACCCCTCCATCTATCCCGCCACGCCGCGCCAGCGCCTCGCCGCCCTGCTGCTGGAGGTCTATGGCGATGAATGGCTGAAGATTCCGGCCATGCATTACCGCTGGACGAAGAACCGGGAGTTCGCGATCGCCGAATTTGGCCGCCTCTCGCGTCCCGACCTGCCGGTTGAGGCGCAGCACAAAATCGGCGAGGAGATGGCGAAGCCTTTCGCCGGCGCGCTGCCCGCCCTGGGCTGCACGGAAACGTCGGGCCCGGCCATCGAGCGGAGCTATGAAGGGCTTCTCGCCGAGCTGGACGCGCATTTCGCCCATCACGACTATCTCTTCGGTTCGCGCCCTTCCATCGGCGATTTCGGGCTCATCGGCCCGCTCTATGCGCATCAATATCGCGATCCCGCATCCGGCGAGCTCATGAAGCGCGTCGCGCCCCATGTCGCAAAATGGGTCGAGCGGATGATGAAGCCGCCTCACCCCAAAGAGGGCGAGTTCCTGTCGGGAGACGACGTGCCGGACACGCTCATGCCGGTGCTTCAGCGCATGATGCGCGAATATCTGCCGGTCCTTCTCGCCACGGCGGAGCAGTTCAAAGCCTTCCTTGCCGCACAGCCGGACGTGGCGAGCGGCGAGAAGGAGCTGCCCCGCGCCATCGGCATGCACGACTTCACGCTGGAAGGCGTGACGGAAAAGCGCGCCGTCTTCCTGTTCGACCTCTGGATGTTCCAGCGCCCGCTCGACTATCTGCGTTCGCTGGAAGGCGCCGATAGCGAAGCGGTCGGGAAGCTGTTGAATATGGCGGGCGGGGAAGCGATGATGGCCTTCCCGGACTATCCGCGGCTTGCCCGGCGCAATTTCAAGCACGCGCTCGCCTGACGCGACCGCACCCTGGACGGACGAAAAACGAGAACCAGATCAGAAAGAAGGATCGCCCATGTCGAGTGAAGGTCTCCACGAACCCTATGACAAGCTCTCCCCCGAAGCGCTGGACCTCCACCGCGCCATCGTCTCCCTGATGGAAGAGCTGGAGGCGGTGGACTGGTACAATCAGCGCGCCCAGAACACGACCGATCCCGAGCTGAAGAAAATCCTCGAGCATAATCGCGACGAGGAAATCGAACACGCCGTCATGGTCATGGAATGGCTGCGCCGCAACAATGAGCGCTTCGCCCATGAGATGAAGGAGCGCCTGTTCAAGGACAGCACCATCGGCGAGGACTGATTACGCGCGGTTGACCTGGCCGCCATCCACGACAAAGACTTCGCCGGTGACGAAGCTCGCACGCGGACTTGCGAGAAAGAGCGCGGCATCGGCGATTTCTTCCACCTGGCCGAACCGGCCGAGCGCCACTTCGCGCTTGATCCAGCGTCCCCAGGCATCCGGCCTCTCATCCACTCTCTGCTGCCAGTTGCCGCCCGGGAAAATGATATTGCCCGGCGCGATGGCGTTGATGCGGATGCCTTCCTTGCCGACGAGCTTGGCAAGCGAGGTCGTGAAATGGTTCACCCCCGCTTTCGACGCGCCATAGGTGAGCGTCGTGCCGAGCGACTCCACGCCTGCGATGGAAGAGATGGTGATGATGTTCGCATCCTTGCGCTCTTCCGGCGGGCGCTTCAGAAAACGCCGCACCGCCTCGCGGGCGAGATAGACCGACCCGAAGAGGTTCTGTTTGAAATCAGCTTCCCAGTCCTCGTCGCTGACGTCGTAGCCGAGCGGTGCGCGCCCGAGCCCCACATTGGCAACGGCGCAGTGAAGCGGACCCAGCCGTTCCTCTGCGGCGTCGAGCGCGGCGACAAGACCGGCCGATGACGTCATGTCGCCTGCAATGGTGCAGAGCTGCGTTTCCGCCACGCCCTTGTCGATCAGTGTCTTGCGCGCCGCATCGAGCGAGGCTTCGCCGCGTCCCGTCAGCGCAACCTTCGCGCCTTCGCGCAGGAAGGCTTCCGCCATGCCGAAGCCGATACCGCGGCTCGCGCCCGCGATGAAGACGTGTTTGCCGCCAAGTTCCAGATCCATCTGAGCCTCCCTCTGTTCGCCGACACTGTAGCGCGCGGCGGGGGCCGATCAAGCACGCGGCGTTGACGTCGGGTTACGCAGGGTGCGCCGCCGGTCGCTTCCATCCTGCTTGTGACCGCTCTCCACGCTGCCTAGACTTCCCTCAAAAGAACAATGAGGAACTCTGGGAGGAGGACCATGCAATACGAACAGATCAAATCCAAAACGCGTGACGGTGTGTTGCTGCTCACGCTCAATCGGCCGGATCGGCTGAACGCCTGGACGCCGCGCATGTCGGAAGAGCTGGCCGACGCGATCACAAAGGCGAATGACGATGAGGACATCGGCGCCATTATCGTAACGGGCGAGGGACGCGGCTTCTGTGCGGGCGCCGACATCGAAAGCACCTTCAAGACCCGCCTCGACGGCGAAGATCCCGGTAACGACACCAAGGGCGGCTCCGGCGGCCTGCCCAAGGGGCTCGACTGGATACAGCTTTGCCGGACCTCCAAGCCGCTTATCGCGGCGGTGAACGGTCCCGCTGTCGGCATAGGTGTTACGCAGATCCTGCCTTTCGACATCATCGTCGCCTCGGAAGAAGCGAAATTCGGTCTCGTCTTCGTGAAGATGGGCATTGTGCCGGAGCTTGCCTCCTCGCATTTCCTCGTCAGCCGCATGGGTTGGGGCAATGCCAGCGAGATGATGCTCACGGGCCGCATCTATCCGGCGGCGGAAGCAAAGGAAAAAGGCCTTTGCGAATATGTCGTTCCGCATAAGGAGCTTCTGCCCAAGGCGATGGAGATCGCCGGTCTCATCTGCGAGAACCCCTCGCTCCAGCTTCGCATGACGAAGGAGCTGCTGACGGAGAACGCCTGCACCACGGATCTGACGCGCGCCCAGAAGCTCGAAACCGACGCCCTTCAGGAATGCTGGACGACGCCGGAACATCATGAGGCGGTGGACGCGTTCCTCAACAAGCGCAAGCCCGACTTCAAGGCCGCGCGGGCGAGAGCGGGCAAGGCTGCCGAATAAACCCTGTCATATCTGTCTGGCAGGGAGGCCGGTCATGAAAAAATTCGAGGTCGAGCGGATACCCTTCTATCTGCACTGGGAGGAGAAATCCGCCTTCAAGGAAACCTATGCGGGCGCGCATGACCGCATCGTGGTCGAAGGGCAATATCTGAAGCCGAAGGACGCACCCTCGAAAACGGTGCTCGTCTTCATGCACCCGACGGGCACGATGAACCTTCTGCCCATGCCGAATGCGCTGGCGGCGGCGGGCGTCCATGTCCTCACCTGCGGCAGTAGATACCCGCATAATGATAGCGCCCTCATCATGGAAAAGGTGCTGCTCGATCTCGGTGCCTATATCCGCTACGCGAAGGAAAAGCTCGGCTTCGAGAAGGTGATCCTGGCCGGCTGGTCCGGCGGCGGCTCGCTCTCGGCCTTCTATCAGTCGCAGGCGGAAAAACCCTCCATCACGGCAACGCCCGCGGGCGACCCGGTGGATGTGGCGGGCGCGAACCTCATCCCCGCGGACGCGGTGATGTTTCTCGCCGCCCATGTCAGCCGCGCATTGACGCTCACCGAATGGCTCGACCCCTCCATTCGCAATGAACTCGATCCCGAAGACCGCGACCGCGAGCTCGACCTCTACGATCCGGAAAACCCGAACCAGCCGCCTTATACGCCGGAATTTCTGGACCGCTTCCGCGCCGCCCAGATCGCGCGGTCCGACAAGATCGACAGTTGGGTGAAGGAAAAGCTCGACCACCTGCGGAAAACGGGCCGAGAGAACGAGGAATATGCGTTCACCGTGCATGGCACCATGGCCGACCCGCGTTGGCTCGATCTCACCATCGACCCCAATGACCGCAAGGGGCCGAACTGGTGTTTCATGGGCGATCCGAAAATCGTCAACATGTCGCCCGCTGGACTTGCGCGCTATTCTTCGCTCCGCGCCTGGCTCTCGCAATGGTCCTATGCCGAAAGCCGCGCCAATGGGCCGAAATGCGCAGGCGACATTTCAAAACCCGTCCTCGTCATCGAAAACAGCGCAGACGATGGCTGCACGCCGTCTCATGCTGCGCGCCTGTTCAAAGGCGTAAAGCACGATGACAAGGAGTTTCATCGCATCGAGGGCGCAACCCATTATTATATCGGCCAGCCGGACAAGGCTGCCGAAGCGGTCGGCGTGATTGGGAACTGGCTTCGGAAAAAGGGGCTGCTCGAGCAGTAACGATATGAATGGTGTAGTAACGGCGCCCGCGCCTGTGGGCGAGCGCAAGAGTTGGTGCGATCGCGACGGCGAGATTTCCTTTATCGAATGGGCAGGTGAAAGCAATGCGGATTGCCCGACATTGCATTTCGCGCATGCCAACGGGTTCAATGGGCTGACTTACCGCCAGCTTCTGTCCCCGCTCGCGAAAGACTTTCGCATTCGCGCCTGGGATGCGCGCGGCCATGGGCTGACGTCTCTGCCCGCCGATCCGGCCAACCTTCGTAACTGGTATGTCTATCGTGACGATCTCATCCGCTTCATCGAGGGGTGGGCCGAGGAAACGGGCGGCCCCATCATGCTCGCCGGTCATTCTATGGGCGGCGCGCTGAGCGTGATGGCGGCGGCGGAACGGCCCGACCTTGTGCGCGGCCTGTTGCTGATCGACCCCGTGCTGATCCCCAACCATCAGCGCCGCCTCATCGGTCTGGCGCAGAAGCTCGGCATTGGCGGCTCGAACGGCTTCGCTCTCGCGCGCGGCGCGGAAAAGCGCCGGGCGGAATTTCCCGATGCGGAGACCGTGCTGCGCGCCTATACCGGCCGTGGCGCCTTCCGCAGCTGGCCGCAGGAGGTGATCGCGGACTATATCGAGGGCGGCACCGTGGCCCGCGCCGATGGCACGCTGGAGCTTGCCTGCAAGCCCGCCTGGGAAGCGGCCAGTTTCCGCGCGCAAGGGCATGACAGCATCTCGCCCATTGCGCAGCTCAAGGCGCCGTTCACCCTCATCTATGCCGGGCCCGGCAGCACCTGCCGCGCGCCTGCGCCCGCGCTCCTGGCCGCGCATGATCCGCAGGCGACCATCCTGCGCATCGGCAGGGCCTCGCATTTCATTCCCATGGAATTTCCCGAGACGATCCGCCGCGAGATGCTCGATCTTCAGGCCCGCATTGCGGCGGGCTGACGGCTCTCCTATCATTCCTCAAACGCTGAACTCAGCCGCGCAAGGAACGCTCCATGGCAGGCGTAATCCGATTTGGAGGGGCAGGTCTCATATCGCTTCTGGCGGTGTGCGCCGCTGCGCCTGCGCTCGCGGCGGAGCCGGAAAGCGCCCCGCGCTACGAGATGGAAAGGGTCGATGGCGGCTTTCTTCGCCTCGACCGGCAGACCGGTGAAATGTCCCATTGCCGTGAAATTCAGGGGGCCTGGGTGTGCCAGCTCGTGCCGGACGAACGCAAAGCCTATGAAAAGCGTCTCGGCGAGCTGGAAAACAAAAATGCCGATCTGCGCAAGCGGCTGAACGACAAGGGGGCCGAGGCCGAGCTGCCCAGTGAGGAAGAGCTCGACAAGGCCTTCTCCTTTTTCGGGTCGTTCATGGATCGCTTTGCCGAGCTGGCGCGCGACTTCCGCGACCGTATGCGGAATATGGACGAGCCGTCCGCCCCCGCTCCGCAGTCGGACGATATCTGAGGCGGTGAACGCGTGACCTTTCATCAGGTAAAGCCGCTGGTCTTCCCCGAGCGCGATCCGGACCGCCCGGCCAAGGAGGCGGCGCTGCGCCTGATGGACGGGCACGAACTGATGCGGCTTTACGAGGTCACGCGCAGCGCGGCGTCCGAGGCGCGCAAGCAGGGCGACATGGAAACGCTTTACCCGTTGGCGCGTGGACTGAAGACCATCCAGCGTCTGGCGGGCGAACGCGGCCTCGTCATTCAGGCCCGCCGTCCGCGAAAAGGGAACGCCTGACCCTCAGACGCCGAGCCCGTCGATCACCAGACCTTCAAGCAGCGTCCGCATCTCGTCGGGGATGGGGATGGATTTGCGCGTTTCGAGGTCGAGCGCGATGGCGACGGCTTCCGCTGTCGCCACGGCCTTGCCGCTCTCGACGTCGAACAGCCAATGGCACCAGGTATAGGTCTTGTTGCCGACTTCCTTGAGCCCGCTCCTCAGCGCCAGCACATCTCCCGCGGCGGGGTGTCCGCGATAGATGAAGCGGTACTCCAGCGCCGCCCCGCCGACGCTCGGCGTCTTCGAGCGGTCGTCGCCCCGCGTCTGGGCGAGCAGGTTCGGAATCGAGTCCGACACGATCCCCATGAAGTGGCGTGTCGAAAGCCGGCCTTGCGTATCGCATTGCGGCGCCTGCACCTCGCCCTGATAGGTATGCACCATGCCAAGCCCTTCCGCGTCCTTCAGCGACGGAGCCGGGCGCGGGTCGTACAGCGTCAGGCCCCGCGCCGCGCCATGGGTGGGCAGCTCGATCAGAAGCGCATTGGCCTTTTCCTTCGCCTTGGCGGGCAGCGGTTTCATCTCGCGCGTGAACTCGTCCAGCAGCTCGACATCTGCCGTAAACGTCGCCGCCACTTCGCCGCTCGCCGTTGCGACCATCTCCTGATAGATGCGCAGCGAATAATCATGCACCTCCAGCACGCCGCCGCGCAGCCAGAAGGGCGCGCCGGGCCGCTGCTCGCGCAGGAAGCGCACATGATGGTCGCGCGCGAAAAGCCGTGCGCCTTCGCTTCTCACGAAACGCGGGCCGAGCCCCAGATTCACACCGAGCGCGGCCAGCCCCTGTGTTGCCTTCTCGACATAGAACTGCACGTTCATATGCCCCATCTGGTCGCATTCCCATGTCTGCACGGCATTGCGCGCCAGTTCGATCATCCCGCTCATGCTTTTGTCCGTTCAGTTGTTATGCGTTGAGGCCAGCCGCGCCTTCACATCGTCGGGCAGCGTCACGGCCTTGCGTGTCGATTTGTCGAAGAGAAGCCCCGCGCCCACAGCCTCGAAGGCCGGTTCGCCGGTTTCCCCGTTGAAGAGCCAGTGCCGGTAGCGCAGCGTGCGCGCGCTGTCCGCCGCAATGCCCGTACGCACGACGATGGTCTGTCCGGCCATCAGCTCGCGCTTGTAGGAAAGCCGTGTTTCGACTGTTGCCGTCGCCAGCCCGCGCGCCGCCTGCTCATGCCGTCCGAGCCCCGCATGCGCCCACATATGGCCTTGCGCATCCGACACCCGCGCCATGAAGAAGCGCGTATTCATATGGCCGTTCGAGTCGCATTCCCACGGCGCGACGGCGGAGCGGTTCGTCTCCACCATGCCCAGCTCGTCGGCCCGCGCGAGCGAGATGTCGCGCGTCAGCGTCTCGGCGGGGAGAGAGCGCGGCGCGGCATAATCCGGCATCTCCGTCATCATCTCCGTCGCCTTATCGCGCACATGCGCGGGCCAGGGTGTCAGCTTGCGCTTGTCGAGATCGAAATGCCCGACATCGAGCGTCAGCGTCGCCGCCAGCCGGTCGTCCAGTATCTCGCGCACCTCCTGATAGACGCGCATCGTCTTGTCGCGCATCTCCACGATGCCGGAGCGGATCAGCACGAGATCGCTTGCGCGCAACTCCCGGTGAAAGCGGATGTGATGTTCCAGCGCGACATAGGTCGTGCGTTCGCGCGCCTGATGCTCATAGCCGATCCCCAGTGCGGCGCGCAGGTTGAAATGCGCATCCGACGCCTTGCCGACATAATGCTGAATGTTCATATGGCCCATCTCGTCGCACTCCTGCAACGAGACATACCCGCGATATGTATCGATCAGCGCCACGCGTCAGGCCTCCAGCGCGCGAACATGCGGTGCGATTTTCGCACGGTCCTCATCGGTGAGATTCACCGTCCGGCGCGCATCGAGATCGAGCATCACGGCCACCGCTTCGCCCGTCGCCACCGGCATGCCGGTTTCCGCATCGAACATGTAATGAACGAAGGTCAGCGTCTTGTTCTCCATGCGCGTCAGCGTGCTCTTGACGATGAGCATCATGCCGGAGCGCACGTCGTTCAGATAGTTGAGCCGCATTTCCAGCACCACCGTGCCGCGGTGTTCTTTCTGCAGCCGCGTCTTCTCCATGCCGACCGCCTGCCAGAGATGGCCCGCCCCGTCGGAAAAGCGCCCCATATAGAAGCGGCTGTTCATATGGCCGAAATCGTCGCATTCCCACGGCATCACTGCGCCGCGATAGATTTCGATGAAGCCGCGCGCCTCCGCCTCCGCCAGCGTGATATGCGGCATGCGCACCTCGCGCGTCACGCTGCGCGGCTTGGCATGGTCGGGCAGGGGCGCGGTAATGGCCTTTGCCTTCTCATGTGCCTCTTGCGGCCAGGCGATCAGCTTGCGCGCCTCGAGATCGAAATGCGCGCTCACCGCGATACAGGTCGCGGCGATGTAGCCCGTCGCGCTGTTCAGAAGCTCGTGATAGCTCACCAGTGTCTTCTCGCGCAGCTCGATCACGCGCGAGCGCATATTCATCATGTCGCCGGCGCGCAGCTCGCGCAGGAACCGGAAATGCTCCTCCAGCGCCACCATGGCGCGGCCTTCTTCGTGGATCTGCGAGGGAGAAAGCCCCAGCGCATGCCGCAGATAGAAGGCTGCGTCGGAGGCGCGCGCTACATAGAACTGCACGTTCATATGGCCGACATCGTCGCATTCCCACGTATTCACGCTGCCGCGATACGAGTCGATAAAATCACTCATGACGAACCTGATCCTGTATCGGGTGGAAACGGCAGCCTACCCGACAATGCCTTTCAGGAAGTCGTCAATGCGGTCATTGGCCGATTTGGACAGCTCGCCGGGAAAGGCGATGAAGCCATGCGCCCCGCCCGGATAGACGGCGAGCTCCGCTTCATTGCCCGCGGCAACCCAGCGCGCATGCATGAAGAGCGAGTCGTCCAGCAGCGCATCCCGCGTGCCGACGGTGAAGAGCGCCGGCGGCATGTCGTGCAGTTGCGCATGAAGCGGCGAAATATCCGGATCGCTGAAATCCTTCAGCCCCGGCCATGTCGCATCGCGGAACTTCTCGATGTCGATCGTGCGCAGAATGAGGCGCTCGTCGCCGAAGGAACGCTGGCTCGGCGTCATGTTGAGATCGAAACAGCCGAAGACGAGATTGGCGCCCTTGAAGCCGGTATAGCCATGCCGGTCGCGCATGCGCAGGAGCGTCACGGCGGAAAGATGTCCGCCCGCGCTTTCGCCGCCGATGGTCATGACGTCGGTGCCGAATTCCGATTTGGCGTTTTTGGCAAGCCAGACGGCGGCGCTTTCGCAATCGTCCCCGCCCGCGGGCCAGGGGCTTTCCGGCGCAAGGCGATATTCAACGCTGACGCAGACCTGACCCGTCCGGTCGGCAATGCGCTCCAGCAGCGTGTCCTGCTGGTCGGACGCGCCCAGCACCCAGCCGCCGCCATGGATATGAAAATAGACGCCCTTGGGAGAGCCCTTGGACGGCGCGATCACGCGCAGCGGAATCTTGTTGCCTGCCTTGCCGTCGATTTCGATGATGCGCGCCCGGTCCGATTGCGGCGCCAGCGGAAAGGGGCCTTCGCCCCGCGCCCGGGCATCGCGCACTTCCTGCGCGCCGACATCCCACCACTCCGGGCCGCCCGTCAACGCGTCCACAATCGCCTTGTTGATGGCCTTGGTCTCGTCGCTTTCGGCCTCGGGCGTGAAAAGGGCCGGATCGAACGGGTTGCTGCCTGACATCTTGTTTCCCCTGCGAGTTTTGTTCTTGGGCCGTAATAGACCGGATTTTTCGAGCCGCGTCTAATGCCGGCGAGCTGCAAAAAGCGGTTGCTGCCTCAGGCGGCGATCCGCCATTCGAAACATTCTCCGCCCTTGTCCATACGCTGCGTCACATCCAGCGTCAGGCGACGGTTATGCGCGGCCTTGGCGCCTTCCCACAGCCCGTTCCACGCATCGAAACAGGCAGGCGTCACGCCCTCCTTGCCCTCCATCATGCGCCAGCTCGTCGTCCGCAGGATCGTGGCGTCGCCATCCTGCGACCGTTCCACCGGGTCGCCGCCCGCCTCCAGCATGGCGGCGAGATAATCGCCGAAGCTCGCGGCATCCTTGCCGGTCATGCCCAGCGTTTCGGCCGTCGAGTCATAAGTCTGCATGCCGATCAGCAGGGCGGCCTCATGCGTCAGCTCAAGCATCTCCGCCTCGCCGAACAGCGAGACGGCGGCGGGCAGCATGGTGCGGATATATTGCACGGCGTAGTTGCGCTTGGCCTTCACCATGCGTTCTTCCAACCAGTCCACGGCGGGAAGTTTCGCCGGGTCGGGGTCGGGCCCGTCCTCGTCGAAGTGGAAGCGCAGGCGTTCGTCGTCGCCGAGCGGGCGGTCTTCCTCGATGAAATAGCCCTCAAGGCAGGGGTCGCAGCGTGTGGTGATCTTGGTGCAGACAAAGCCGAGATGGGGATTGTCGAGCGTGACGCCGCATTGCGCATGAAAGCCCCGCATGAAGGCGATGCTGGTGTCGTTCGGCACCGCACAGATGGCGGCCCCTTCCCACACCCAGCGCGGCGGCAGATAGCGCACCCAGGCTTTCTTGTCGCTTTCGGGAATGAATTCGCATTTCACGCCGCCCACATGATTGGCGAGATAGATATATTGCGCGCAGGCCACCGCATGCGGCAGGCCGTCAAGGCCGAGGCTCTTGATCCCGGCCTTGAACTTCTCATTGTGCTGCGTGCGGAAGGTGCGGAAATTGAGTTCGGTGGAAGCGTCGGCCCCCTTGAAGGCGGCGGCGCGGATCAGCATCCCCGTCATGTAACGCTGATGCATCTCCGCGCTCGCTCGCCAGCCTGCCAGTTCCGTTTCGCTCGCCATTTCTTCCTCCCTGTTTTTCAGGAAGGATAGCCGCTCCGCCGGTCCTGTCACACCATTGCGTTAGACGGCGGCGCTATAGGGCGGGGCCGGGTCATATTCCATGGCCTTTTGCGTGAACCGGGCATGCTCGGGACTGTAGATCTGCCCCGTCAGCCAGAGCGCCATGTCGATCCCGGCCGAAACGCCCGCCGAGGTCACGAGATTGCCGTCCCGCACATAGCGGATCGCCTCCAGCACCTCGCCGGCATAACCGCGCTTTCTGAGGTCGGGAATGAACGCCCAGTGGGTGGTGACGCGCTTGCCTTCGGTCAGCCCCGCCGCGCCCAGCACCAGCGAGCCGGTGCAGACGCTCGTCACCCATTCCGCGCACCCGGCCTGGGCTTTGAGGAAATCCAGCATGGGCTGGTGATGTTCCTCCCGCCGCGTGCCGTTGCCGCCGGGGATGAGCAGCACGTCGAGCTGCGGCGCATCGGCGAAACTATGCGTGGCGGTGATTTCCATGCCCTTGGCGCAGCGCACGCGCTTCCCCGTTTCCGAAATCAGCAGCACATCGTGCCGGGGCTGCTCGCCCAGATGGCCGAACACTTCATTGGCCATGGTGAAGACTTCGAAGGGGCCGACGAAATCGAGCTCCTCCGCATCGTCGAAAAGAACGAGGCCGATCTGGCGGTGCTTCCGGTCACTGGACATGGATGTCTCCTGAGGTCTGGGAAAGGGGATGGGACATGGGCCGCTCGGCGGTGCGGAAGCGTTCGCGGTAGCGCTGCGGCGTCACGCCGAGATGGCGCAGAAAGCTTCGGCGCATCCGCTCGCCCGTGCCGAAGCCGGTTGTCGCGGCGATAGTGTCGAAATTCGCATCCTCGCCCGACAGCGCGCGGCAGGCGGCATCCACCCGGGCGCGCTCCACGAACTGCGCGGGCGTGAAGCCCGTCTCCTGCGTGAAATGCCGGGCGAAGCTGCGTTCGCTCATCGCCGCGATTCGGGCAAGCGCGGGAACGGAAAGCTCCGCCTGCGGATTTTCAGCGATATGGTGGCAGACCCTGGCGATGCGGCTGTCCTCCGCGCTCTGCGCGGCAAGTTCGGCGGAAAATTGCGACTGCCCGCCGGGCCGCATCAGATACATCACATGATGGCGCGCCAGCATCAGCGCCGTTTCGCGCCCGAGATCGGCTTCGATCAGCGCCAGCGCAAGGTCCATCCCCGCCGTCACCCCTGCCGACGACCAGATGTTTCCGTCGCGCACATAGATCGCGTCCGCATCGACATGCGTGTCGGGAAACCGGGCCGCCAGCGTGCCGGCATAGGCCCAATGCGTGGTGGCGCGCCGGCCTTTCAGGAGCCCCGCCGCCGCGAGCAGGATCGCGCCGGTACAGATCGAGCCGGTCCTTCGCGCATGGGCGGCGGCGCGGGCGATGAAACCGGTCAGCCGTTTGTCATGCATGGCGCCGCGGCTGCCTTCGCCGCCGGAAACGAGCAGCGTGTCGAGCCCGTCGAGATCGGCATCCGTCACCTGCCCGATGGAGCGGTTCGCCTGGAGCACGAGCCCGCTCGTCGTCAGCACCGCGCCGGGCTCCGCCGACACGAGTTCGATCTCATAGGCAGGCCGCCCGTCCGCCTCCCGCGCCGAGGCGAAGAGCTGAAGCGGCCCGGCAATGTCGATCACATTGGCCCTCTCATAGCCGATCATCATGATGCGGCGGGGGGAGGAGGGGACGGGTTCGGCTGGTTTCCTGTTCATGGACGGAAGCCTAGCCCGGCTTCTGCTTGGCAGAAATGACAAAAAACAGGCAAATTCTGCCAATCGGAACAGAAATCAGTCCTTGGGATAGAAGGTCCATTGGATGTGAACCCGATTGTCCGAGGCCCGGACATAGGCCGGCGGCGGCGGGAAGGGTCCGGCGCGCAAGATGGCCGCCGCGCCAATTCGGTCGAAATCATCATTGCCGGATGTTTTGGTCAGTCGGACGTCTGAAACCTGTCCGTTCAGTTCCAGGGCAATGTCGTAGTCGGCTGGCCCCGGCGGCTTGGGCGGGGCCATCGTGTCGATCATCTTGTGGATGCGGTCCTGCATTTTGTTCAGATAGGCATTTCCGCCCCAGTCTTCTTCGGTTCCGTTTCTAGCTCCATAACGCGAGCGGTTATCGGCAAGCCGGTTGTATCCATTGGAGAAGTTACGTGCCCAGTCCGGAATAGGCCCAATGGGTTCGTCAGGCATCTTTTTGGCGGTGGTTTTCTTCTCATCGCTGTCGGTTTCGGAAGGGTCCTCAACCGCCTCACCTTGGTCTTTCCGGTCGGCATCGGGGTTGCCTCGCCGCATACGCCCGAGCTTGGCCGTCTGTGACATACCGCCCGAGCTTAGATATTTCGTGTCGACGGTCTGGGTGAGTTCATCCTCGGGTTCGTCCTTCGGCTTGGGCGCCGGTGGCTGTTTCACCAGTTCCACAGGAATGGCTTCCGGCGCGCGCGGCGGGATTTCGGGATCGGCGCGAAAATAGAGCGCCATGAAGAGCGCAAGATTGATCAGAACGCCCGCCGCCATGCCCAGCACAAAGGGCGTGTCGAAGCGCCGCTGCTTGCGCGGTCCGCCCTGTCTGCCCGGCACGATACGGCCGGGACCTGCCTTGCCTGCGCTCACCACACTCAAATTACCACTATCTCCGGCGCTTCCCTTTGCGGAGAGGCATCATGTGGCGGCCCGCCGCCCTAAACAAGGCGGCGAAAATAGGATTTTTGTATCCTGCGTGACCTAGCGGGGTCAGGCGCGGCGCGCCACTGCCAGCCCTGCCCGCACGAGCGCGATGGCCGCCGCGACCGCGCCGATGATCCCCGCCGCGAACAGCAGGAAATTGAGCGTGTTCCAGTCGAGGCCCGTCAGGCCGGTGCCCCGGCCGCCTGTCAGCGCGGAAAGGGTGGAGGCGACGATATTCGTCCAGCCCGACACCACGAGCCCCCAGAAGACCACTTTTTCGCCGGCTGCGCTCAAGCTGAGCTTCGTTGCGGCGGCTGCGGCGGCGATCATCAGCATGCCGTTCAGCACGCCTTCCATATGCGCCATGCGCCAGGCGCGGATCGTGCCGGGGATCGCTTGCGGCACGGACGGATCGAGTGATTGCCCGACAACCATCCCGTAGGGAAAGCCGACGGCAAAGCCCGCCAGCAGCACCAGCGCCCCATTGGCGATGAGCAGCCCGAAAGTTCTGTTGGTCATGTTAGTCCCCTCCCTCTTCTCAGTCGGGGAGCATAGCCGCGCCGTCATGGCGGCGGAAGGCGCAACTGAAGGCGGGCACCGGCACCTTTTGCTCGGTCCTGATCGCGCAGCGCTCGATCGCATGGACCTCGAAACCGTGCCGCGCCGCCATCTCCCGCAGATAGGCTTCGCTATGCCCGAACCGTCTGGACGGCCCGACTTCATACCCGGCGGCGGGCTCGTTCTGCGCTTCCTCATTGGTGAAGACAAACCATCCGCCCGGCCGCAGCAGCCTGGAAAGCACCCCGAATATCGGCTCCAGATCGCCGATATAGATTAGCGTGTCGCAGGCGATGGCCAGATCGAGCTGCGCGGCGAGGCTTTCCAGCGTGCTCACCGCCTCGCCGAGAACCACTTCGTCGTAATGCCCGGTGGCCATCGCCGCCGCCGCCATGCGCGGCGACAGGTCGATGCCGGTCAGGCGGGCGCAGCGGGGTTTGAAGGCCGCGCCGGAAAGCCCTGTGCCGCAGCCGATGTCGATGGCATCGCCGGGCGGCGGCGCACCGCCTGCCGCGGCCCACGCGCCCTGCGCCGTCTTGTACAGGATTTCCGGCCCGCGATAGCGCAGCGTGCCGGTCATGTGCTCGTCATAGCGCGGCGCATAGCCGTCGAAGAGGTGCCGGACATAGCTGTTGGAGGCTTTGGTGGGCGGCGGGGCGAGATCGAGTTCCGCCAGCCGGATCGCCGCGCCGCGTCGGTCGGCCGGGTCGGCCTCGGCGGCGGCTCTGAAATGCCTTGCCGCCTTGTCGCGCTCGTCCACCCGCGCCCAGGCGTCCCCGAGTCGGAAATGCGCGCGCGCATCGTCCGGGGCGATCCGGAGGGCGCGTTCGAAATCGGCAATCGCGGCGGGAATGTCGTCGGCATTGAGACGGGCCTCGCCCAGCGCGTTCAGCGCATCCGCCGACCGACCGTCGAGATAACAGGCTTCTCTCAGCGTCTCGACGGCCTGCGCATGGTTGCCGCCGAGGCTTTGTGCGCGGCCGAGCAGGGTGAGGATGCGCGATCCGGCGCTGCCCGCATCGCGCAGTCGCTCCAGCACGGCCGTCGCCTCGGACGCCGCGCCCAGATCGATCAGTTTTTCGCTGAGGCCGCCCAGCAGCCAGCTGTCGTCGCTTGCCGCGCCCGCCTCCAGCGCCGAGACAATAGCATCCTCTTTCCGGCCTTCGGCAATCAGCCGGTCGAGCCTGTCGAGAATATGTTCGCCATCGGCTTCCATCGAGCCGGGGTCGTCAACGGGCAGGGTCATGTGCCGCTTGTTCCGACAAAACGGGACGTGGTCGCCCACTAAAAAGGCCGGGGCTAAGCCGCCCGGCCCGGCATGTCGTGAAGCGCTATATGATCCCGAAACCGGATTTCCGCAAGCGGCCCACCCGGCTCCTTTCAACGGGCCCGGCTTAACCGGCCCCCGTCAACCGGCCCATGTCAGCCGGCGAGCGTGCACTTGCCGTTATTGATGACCACGGCGTCGCCTCGGCCCGGCACGCGGGCGCGGAAGGAGATCGTGTTGCCGTCCTTCCACAGATCGACGGCGATCTTGTCGCCGGGAATGACGGGGGCGGAAAAGCGCACGTCGAAGCCCGTGATCTTCGTCGGGTCGTAGTCGCAGACCGAGGAAATGATCGCCCGGCAGCAGGTGCCATAGGTGCACAGCCCGTGCAGGATCGGCTTGTCGAAGCCGACGGCCTTGGCGAATTCCGGGTCGGAATGAAGCGGGTTGCGGTCGCCCGAAAGCCGGTAGAGCAGCGCCTGGTCGGGCTTGGTTTCCGCTTCCACCGTCTGGTCCGGCGCCCGGTCGGGGATCTGGTGGGGCGTCGGCGCGCCCTCGCGCGGGCCGCCGAACCCGCCATCGCCGCGCGCGAAGATGGTGGATTCCAGCGTGCAGAGCTTGTCCTTGCCCTTTTCCGAAATCACCGTCTCGGTGACGATGATCGCGCCCTTGCCTTCGCCCTTGTCCCAGGCGCCGACGATGCGGCTGTCGGCGGTGATCTGCGCGGCGACGGGCAGCGGGCGATGCAGCGTCAGCTTCTGTTCGCCATGCACCACCATCATGTAGTTGATGCCGCTATCGGCCATCGGCCCGGCGCCCCAGGAGATAACGGTCGCCATGGTCGGCACGGTCTTCAGGTTCTTTTCGTAGACGAAGGAGAGTTCCTTGTCGTCCATCGGGTCGCGCCCGAAGCCGACGCCCAGCGCGTAAAGCATGGTTTCGCGGTCGCCATAGCTGAATTCCTGCCCGGTCGACTTCAGCGACATGAGGTGATCGTAATTGATCGCCATTTTCGTCTTCTCCCCGTTTTCTCCGGCCCCTGATGGCGGGGCCATGTCTGTTGGGGCGCTAGCAAAGCGCGAACGCGATGGCGGCGCAAGCCCGCGCGCTGGCCAATATTGCGCGTTGTTTGAAGCGTCTGACGATTATTTTGCGGGACCGGCGCAGGGCCGTCGCGAACCCGTAACAGACTCATGTCATCCATGAAAAACGATTCGCTGCGGCGATTGCCGTTGGTGCCCCGCAGCGCCGAGGCCAACCCGTCCAACTCGCGAGTGACCCGCCATGGTGGCGATATCCGAGCCCGATTATCTGGAAGCGACCGCGAAGATCGATCATCGCCATGCGGGCGTGCGCGCGGTGGCAACGCATGTCGGCGATGCGCCGACGGCGCGCGAGGCGGCGATCCGTCTGCATGATTATGTGCGCGACGAAATCCGCTACGGCTTCTGCGCCCCGATATACGACCAGTCCGCCTCGCAGGTTCTGAAGGCCGGTATCGGATACGGCCTGACCAAATCGACGCTTTTCGTGGCGCTGCTCCGCGCGCTGGGCATTCCCGCCCGCCAGCATTTCGTGGACATGTCGGCGGACATTCTCCACGGCGTCATGGCCTCCCGCACCCCCTTCACCGATCATTGCTATGTCGAGGTGCTGCTCGACGAAGGCTGGGTGCGCGTCGACAGTTTCATCGTAGACCTGCCGCTGGCCGAAGCCGCCCGGGCAAGGCTGCGCCGCGAGGGCCGCATGATCGGTTATGGCGTGCATATCGACGGCGTATCCATCTGGGACGGCCGCCGCGATACCTTCTGCCAGTTCGTGGATAACGGGTCGGTGGACGGGTTCAGCACGACCGATCACGGGCTCTTCCGCGACATCGACGAGTTTCACGAAAAGGCGGAGAGCTGGAACCGCGTCGGCCTGCTGTCGCGCCTGTTCATGCCCGCCTTCGTCTCGGCGGCCAATGCGCGCTGCGAGGCGCTCCGCCACGCGCCCGGCCGCATCGCCACCGCGGCGGAATAGGCTTACCGCTCGCCAAGCACCTTCCAGAGGCTCGTCGCCGTCATCACGGTTTCCTCGCCCACGGTGAAGCTGCCCGAGATGAAAACGATCGCCCGTGTCTTGCGGTCCACCCATGTCCGGCAGGTCACGAGATCGCCGGCTCTGGCCGTGCCGGTCACGCTGGCCTGCAGGCTGAGCGTGACGCAGCTACGGCCCTCGGTCGCGCGATGCGCGGCGCTGCCGAGATAGGCGTCGGCAAAGGTCATCAGCATGCCTTCATGCAGTTCGCCATGCTCGTTCAGATGGCGCTCATCCACATAGAAGGCGGCGACGCGCGAGCCGTCGTCGGTCTCGCGTTCGAAAAGCGGCCCCACATGCGCCTCGAACGGATCGCGCAGTTCCGCCTGGGTGAAGCCTTCCGGCGCCTCGCGCGAGACGGGGGAGGGATATGTCTTGCGCCCGCTCACGATGCGCCTCCCTCTTCACCCGTCAGGGTCTCGATGCCGTAGATCCCGCTCGCCGTCATCAGGATGCGCGGCCCCACCTTGAACGTGCCGGACAGGAAAAGAACGCTGCGCGTCGCGCGCGTCACCTGGGCCTCGCCCGTCACCACGTCGCCGAGTTCGCCCGCGCTCACGAAATCGCAATTGAACGAAAGCGTCTTCGCCCGCGCCGCCGGCGAGCGCGATGCCGCCTCGGCCCGTGCCACCTCGCCCATCACCAGCGAGGCGAGCGACATCGTCATGCCGCCATGCATCCGGTCGATACCGTTCAGGTGGTGCGGCGCGATACGCATCGCAAAGCGCACGCCGTCCGGGCGCTGCTGCCGGTGGATCGGCCCCGTAAAGCCGCCATATCCCGTCGCATGGATCGGCTCGCCGGCGAGCTCGGGGTCTTTCGGAGGATAGGTAAAATCGGTCACAAGCTACTGTCTGGACTGGAGGTGGAAGACGGCGCTTGTCTATCCTCTCGACACACAAGGCACAAGGTTACGAAAGGGCGGCATCGGGAATGAGACAGGCAACCGGCATCGTTGCGGTGGAGACGAAAGGGCAGGGCTTCACCGATGTGACGCATGAAATAACGCGCTGGGCGGGCGAAGCGGGGATGCGGGAAGGGTTGCTGACCCTTTTCATCCGCCACACATCGGCCTCTCTCCTCATCCAGGAAAATGCCGACCCGGCGGTGCTGGACGATCTGCGCGATGCGCTGGACCGGCTGGCGCCCCGCGATGGCGGCTGGCGGCACGACGCGGAGGGACCGGACGATATGCCCGCCCATATCCGTGCCGCGCTGACCCAGACGCATCTGGCGATCCCGCTCATCGGCGGCCGTCTGGTGCTGGGTATCTGGCAGGGGATCTATGTCGTGGAACATCGCGACAGGCCCCATCGGCGGGAACTGGCGCTGCATCTGCTGGGCGAGTGAGGCCTGCCGGTCGGAGGGGGGCCGGATCGAAAGGCGTGAAGAGGACCCGGTCTGTCCGGGTGGGGGCGGCCGGGCCCTCTTCTTCCGGTGCCCCTTCAAACTGGGGGGCAAGACCAGGACACCGGAATTGTCGTGCGGTTCGGTTACTTGTGGGGCGGTCTCTTTCAGACGCCGGGGGCCGTGGCGCGCGGGCCGGGCTGGACCACGCCGATCCAGCGCGTCGGCACGCCGGCGTTTTCAAGCTCGTCCACCACGGAGAACAGGCGCTTGCGGGTGAGGTCGCGCGGCGCATGTTCGGAGGCGTCGAGCCCGGCGGCGGAGACCGTGATCTGCTGCAGCCCGCCCATCTCGATTTCGTCGGCGGCCGCATTGATCGCCCGGCGGGCCTCGTCGGTCAGCGCGGCGCCGTTTTTGCGGAAATAGATCGGATAGGTGATCTGTTTCCCGTCATTCTGGGTGAGCACCACCGGCGAATAGCCGCCGGTCGCCGCCATGGCGGTGATGACGACCGCGCGCTCCTCCACGGGGCTGCGCGTCAGATCCTGCTCGGCGGCCGGGGCGGACCCGGATGCAAGGGCACCGGTCGCGGCGAGGGTCGTCGCCCCCGCGGCAATGGTCGCGGCAGTCAGCGTAATGGCCGTCAGCGTCAGCATCCGTTTCATCTCTCGCCCCTTCCTGCCCGGCGGAAGTGCCGGTGCATTTTTGCGAATCCAATTGTTCGATGCTGCAAATCTGGCCCTCGAATGTGGCCGTGGAGAGTGGGTGAACCGGCGTAAGGTGGGAAATTTTGGGGCGATTCTTGGGCATAGCAGCCGCTCTGCCGCGTGTTTCGGCCGTTTTCCCGATGCCTGCTCCGGGCCCGCTTCAGGCGGGCTGACGTAGCGCCCGGGCGCGGTCCGGGGGAGATTCCGCTTTGCGGCCCCCGCCCGGCCCGTTATGTTGCGGCCCCAAAAGGCGGGTTCGAAAAAGGCACCAAGACCTTCGCCTGCGAGTTCGAACACCCACCTCATTCAGAAGCAGATTTTCGGGAGAGCCCCCATGAGCAGAGAAGCAGTGATCGTGTCCACCGCCCGTACCGGCCTGGCCAAGTCCGGCCGCGGCGGTTTCAACATCACCCATGGCGCCGCGATGGGCGGTCACGCCATCAAGCACGCCATCGAGCGCGCAGGGATCGAGCCGGGTGACGTCGAAGACGTGATCATGGGTTGCGGCCAGCCGGAAGGCGCCACGGGCCAGAACGTCGCGCGCACCTCGGCCATCTGGGCCGGCTGCCCGGTGACCACCTCCGGCACCACGGTCAACCGCTTCTGCTCCTCGGGTCTCCAGACCATTGCCATGGCCGCGGGCCGTGTGGTCAATGAAGGCGTGCCGGTCGCCATCGGCTCGGGCGTCGAGTCGATCTCGCTCGTGCAGCTTGGCGGCATGAACCTCAACCACATCACCGAAGAGCACCTGATGGCGACCAAGCCGGAGCTCTGGATGTCGATGCTTGAGACCGCCGAGATCGTGGCCGAGCGCTATGGCATCTCCCGCGAGGCGCAGGATGAATACGCGCTGCGCAGCCAGCAGCGTATCGCCGCCGCGCAGGAAAACGGCATCTTCAAGGACGAAATCGTCCCGATGCAGACCAAGATGAAGCAGGTCAACAAGGAAACCGGCGAAGAGACCATCGTCGATTACCTCGTCGATCGCGACGAGTGCAACCGTCCGGGCACCACGCTGGAATCGCTCCAGGGCCTGAAGCCCGTCTTCAAGGGCGGCCAGAAGATCAAGGAAGGCAAGTATGTGACGGCCGGTAACGCCTCGCAGCTTTCCGACGGCGCCGCCGCCGTGGTCATCATGGAAGGCAAGGAAGCCGAGAAGCGCGGCCTGAAGCCGCTCGGCGCGTTCCGCGGCTTCGCGGTCGCCGGTTGCGAGCCGGAAGAAATGGGCATCGGCCCGGTCTTCGCCGTGCCGCGCCTTCTGGAGCGTGCGGGCCTCAAGGTCGACGACATCGACCTGTGGGAGCTGAACGAAGCCTTCGCCAGCCAGTGCCTCTACAGCCGCGACAAGCTCGGCATCGACCCCGAGAAGTACAACGTCAATGGCGGCTCCATCGCCATCGGCCATCCCTACGGCATGACCGGCGCCCGCTGCACCGGCCACATCCTTCTCGAAGGCCAGCGCCGCAAGGCCGCCGGTCAGAACGTGAAGTACGGCGTGGTCACCATGTGCATCGGTGGTGGCATGGGCGCTGCGGGTCTCTTTGAAATCTTCTGATTTCAAAGAAGACCGCAAAAGCGCCCATCACCAAAAGATGCTGACATCACGAAGGTGATGTCAGCGGGCGCTGCCAGAAAACATTACGGCCCGCGAGGAAACTCGTGGGCCGTTTTTTTTCTCTAGTGTCATCCCGGGCTTGTCCCGGGATCCAGGGGCGATGAGCGCAGAGCGTGCGGCCCTGGACCCCGGCATGAAGCCGGGGTGACAGGATTTGATTGGCCGCACGGCTTTGCCAAGGAACACGCAGCACAGCGTCTGCGCTTTCGGTGCCAGAAAACGCGCAGGCCTTTTTTCATCCTTCAGTGTCATCCCGGCGCCTGTCCCGGCGAAAGCCGGGAACCCGGGACCCATTGGCGGCTGCGGCAAGCGACTATTGCGAGTGGGGCCCGGCCCCCTTCACATGCAAGGAGGGCCGGGGTGACATGACTGGTTCCTCTCTGCTCCCGAAAAACACCCGCGCATGCCACCTCCCTCGCTTTCCTGTCCGACCCGCCTATATGCTCCACAGACGAGCATTCACGGGGAGGAACCATGCGCTATTTCGACGATTTCGAAATCGGGGAACGTCACGACATCCCGGCGACCTATGAGATGACACGGGACGAGATCGTCTCCTTCGCAAGCAAATGGGATCCGCAGCCCTTTCACGTCGATGAGGAGGCCGCCGCGAAATCCGTCTACGGCACGCTCACGGCCTGCGGCACGCATATTCAGGCCGTCGTCCTCTGGCTCGCCGCGCGCCTGCCGGAAGAGACCGCCGTCATCGGTGCGCTCGGCTATGACGAGGTGCGCTTTCACAAGCCCGCAAGGCTCGGCGACACGCTCCGCCTCGCCATCGAATGCATCGAGACGAAGCCTTCATCGTCGAAGCCCGACCGCGGCGTGGTGAAGAACCGCCACATCCTGACCAATCGGGACGGCGAGACGATATTCACCCAGATCACGACATTGCTGATCGCGCGGCGGCGCGAAGCGGACGGGAAGGAGACAACGACATGACGGGCTGGCGTATTCTGATCCTGCTGCTGGGCATCGCGTTCGGCATCCTCATAACGGGCGTCATGGTGGCGGATGTGCCCGCCGGGCCCGCGCTCGAATTCCTCACCGGCGACGGCTGGGGCATCGTCACGCTGGTCGATGTCTATCTCGGCTTCCTGATCGCCGCCTCGATCATTTTCATCGTGGAGGAAAACAAGCTCGTGGCCGCGGCCTGGGCGCTGCCGATCTTCATTCTCGGCAATGTCGTGACCACGCTCTGGTTCGCGCTGCGCATCGGCAAGTTGATTGCGCGCCGCACATAAAAATGCGCCGGAACCCCGAAAGGTCCCGGCGCAAGTGCCCTCTCCCCCAAGAGGCAGTCGGGAAGGCCGTCAGAGACCGAGAACGAGTTTCGCCATGATGTTGCGCTGAACCTCGTTCGAGCCGCCATAGATCGAGGCGGCGCGGTTGTTGAGATAGCTCGGCATGAAGACCATGCCTTCCGCCGGGCCGATGGGCTCCACATTGGAGCCCGGCTCGCGCGCATCCATCTGATCGACGCCCGCATAATAGGCGATGGTCTCGATGGCGATCTCGTCGAGGCGCTGGCGCATCTCCGTGCCTTTGGTCTTGAGCATGGAGGAGGCCGGGCCGGGGTTCTTGCCGCCCGCCAGTTCCGCCATCATGCGATGTTCCGTCATCTCGATGGATTTGAGTTCGATCTCGGTGTCGGCGAGCTTGCGCGAGAATGCCGGATCGTCGATGAGGCGCTGGCCCGTGCCCGCCTGTTCGCCTTCGGCGACGGCGCGGATCTTTTCGACGCCTTCCCAAAGCCCCGGCGCCGACGACCCGCCACGCTCGAACTCCAGCAGATATTTCGCGACCGTCCAGCCGTCATTCTCCTCGCCCACGCGATTTTTCACCGGCACGCGCACATCGTCGAAAAAGACCTGGTTTACCTCATGCTCGCCCGCCAGCGTGATGATCGGATCGATCTTGATGCCGGGCGTGTCCATGTCGATCAGCACGAAGGTGATGCCTTGCTGAGGCTTGCCCGAATTGTCCGTGCGCACGAGGCAGAACATACGATTGGCGAAATGCGCATGCGTCGTCCAGATCTTCGTGCCGTTGATGACATAGTCGTCGCCGTCGCGCACCGCCTTGCATTGCAGCGAGGCGAGGTCGGAGCCCGATCCGGGTTCGGAATATCCTTGGCACCAATAGTCTTCGCCGGACAGGATGCGCGGCAGGTAGAACTCTTTCTGTTCCTTCGTGCCGAACTTCATCAGCATCGGCCCGCACATGCGAAGCCCCATGGGCGACAGATGCGGCGTGCCGGCGCGCGCACATTCCGAGGCGAAGATATATTTCTGCATCTCCGTCCAGCCCGTGCCGCCATATTCGGCGGGCCAGTTGGGCGCGACCCAGCCCTTTTCATAGAGCACTTTCTGCCAGGCGAGGTTCCACTGCTTGTCGGTGAAAACCGATGTGGTGAGCCTGCCCGCCTCGCGCAGTTCCGGCGTCAGCTTCTCGTCGAGAAAGGCGCGAACCTCGTCGCGGAAGGACGCGTCCTCGGGCTTGAAATAGAGATCCATTGTTCTTCTTCTATCGCTGTCGGATGGGGTTACCGCAGGCAGTCTGTCGAGACTCCCATCCGGCGGCAAGCCTGGTTGGCGGGCGTGTCGGGCATCCGGCGGACGGTTGCCCCTGCGGCAGCGGCGAGCGTGCGCACCATCGGACGTACCGTCGGCCTGACAAAAGGCGACACCTGCACGCCGCATTGGTCCTGCAGTTTTTTCGGCAAAAGATCGATCGCCGCCTGCGTCACGAGCCGCTGCATCGGCTTTCCGGCGGCGCCCAGCGGCGTCGCGTCGCGCACCAGCGCGAGAAATTCATGCACCGTCTCGTTCGCATAGAGTTTGGGCGTCATCTCCTCCATATAGGCCTCCGCCTCCGCCTTGGAGGTCGGCACCCATTCCGCGCCGAAGCCTTTGCCGATGATTTCGCCCTCGCGGAAATAGCGGTCCTGATCTTCGAGCGAGAGCTTCGGATCGGCATAGCGGATATAGGCATTGAGGAAGCCCCAGGCCGCGGTCACATGCACCCATGTGAGCAGCTCGGGTTCCATCGCCTTGTAGGGATCGCCGTCATGCGTCGTGCCCGTCACGCGCTCATGCATGCGCGTCACGCGGTCGAAGGTCGTCTGCGCCAGTTTGGTCGGGCCATAGGTCACGCAGGCCGCCGCCATGCCGGTGCGCTCCATGCGCTTGATCGGGTCGGTCTTGAAGGTCGAATGGTCCCATACGCCCGCGCGCACATGTTTTTCCGACAGTTCGAGGATCACGGCGGCGATCCCGCCGACCGCGCTCACCACCGGGTTGGCGCTCACTTTCCAGCCCATGGAGCCGGGGCCGAGAAGGCCCGGATCGCCTTCCGGCGTCAGGAAATCGATCCCGGGAAACGCAGACGTGCCGCCCCCGAGCCGCGCGCCCGTCCCGGCGCCGTCGCGGTTCAGCCTGGCGGTATCGCTCTCTACCGACATGTCGGGTCTCCTCCGGGGCAAATCTCACGCGGCATTTGCATGCCGTTCCATGCCCTCAATATAATCCAAGTAATTACTCGGAAAACTCGGATTTGAAGACAGGGCTGCGGCCCCCTTCACGGGGCGGCGGGAAGGGCACCAAGTGGCTGAATATAAAGCGAAAAAAAGACCGAAACAGGCCCGCTCGCAGGCCAGTTTCGACGCCATGCTGGATGCCACGGCTCGGCTTTTGGCGCGGCGCGGCTATGAGGAACTCACCACCAACCGCATCGCCGAGCAGGCGGGCGTCGGCATCGGCACGCTTTACGACTTCTTCCCCAACAAGGAGGCCTTGGTCGCCGAGCTGACTGGCCGGCTGATGGCGGGGGTGGTGGAGAACATGGAGCAGGCCTTCGCCGAGGCGAGCCGGATGGCGGACCCATGGGCGGGCGTCCGGCACATGGTGGCGGTGGCCGTCGGCTCGCTGGTGGAGGAGCGCGACGTCTTCCGCGTCCTGCTGCGTCAGGTGCCTTTCGTCCCGCAATTGCCGGTCATGGTGTCCTCGCGCGAGGCGCTGGCCGCGCTCTCCCAGCGCGTGCGCGTCGCGGCGGGCGATGCGCTGGATCTGCCCATGCCCGAGGAGGACGCCTGGCTGATTTCGGAGATGCTTTACAACGCCATGCTCGAAATCGCCTTCCTCGATATCGGGTCCGAACGCCGCCAGATGCTGACGCGGGAACTCGCGCGCCTCACCTACCGTATGGCGGTGGGGCGGGACCCGGAAGGCTGACACTCAGCCCCTGGGTCGTGCGCCTTTCTCCGCGAACTCTTTCATCAGCGCGGGATAGTCTTCCATCGCCGGAAATTCGGAAAAGCTGTGCGCGGCGGGCGTCGTCGCCCATGGCAGCTTTTCGCTCGTATAGGTTTCCATGAAAGGTTCGAACCAGCTTGCGTCATCGAGCAGGGTCGCCCGCACATTGACGAAGGCGTCGGCGCCTTCGGGGCGCGTGAACATCCAACTCATGCAATGCGGACAGAAGGAATGCCGAGTCGCCCCGTGAAGTCCGCCGATGACGGGCTCGCCTTTCGTCACCGTGAACCCGTCCGCTGGCGTCAGCAGGCTGAGAGAGAAGGCGCTGGCCGTCATGCGCTGGCAACCGGTGCAATGGCACGCCATGGTCACGACGGGCGGCGCCGTCACCTGAAAGCGCACCCGCCCGCAGCGGCATCCGCCGTCCCATGGAAGCTTCCAGTCGCTCATCGGTGCGCTCCTCGTCCATTATACAAATACTGTCACCCCGGCATGAAGCCGGGATGACAGCAATCGGGAACGATAGGCAGGGCCCTTAAAGCCCCAGCACGGCCTTCGCCATGATGTTGCGCTGGACCTCGTTCGAGCCGCCGAAAATCGTCTGCGCGCGGGTGTTGAGATATTTCGGCATCACCATCAGCGTGTGATCCGGTCCCACCGGCGGTACATTCGCGCCCCAGGTGCGGGCTTCGATCACATCCGGCTGCGCGTAATAGGCGATCGCCTCCACCGCGAGCTCGGTGATCTTCTGGTTGGTGTCGGCACCCTTGAGCTTGATGATCGAGGCCGCCGCGCCCGGGTTCTGCCCGTTCGACAGCTGCGACATGATGCGGTGCTCGGTGAACTCCACCGAGGTCACTTCCACTTCCGTCTCGTCGATCTTGCGGCGGAAGGCCGGATCGTCGATCAGCTTGCCGCCGCCGCCGGTCTGTTCGGTATCGGCCATCGCGCGCAGCCGGTTCAGCGCATTGCGAAGCGCTGCGCCATGCGCCGCGCCGCCGCGTTCGAACTCGAGCAGATATTTGGCGACCGTCCAGCCTTCGTTTTCCTTGCCGACGCGGTTCTTCTTCGGCACGCGCACATCGTCGAAGAAGACCTGGTTCACTTCATGGTCGCCCGCCAGCGTGATGATCGGGTCGATCTTGATGCCTTCCGCCGGGAAGTCGTCGATCAGGATGAAGGAAATGCCCTGCTGCTTCTTTTCCGCATTCGGGTCGGTCCGCACGAGGCAGAACATCTTGTTCGACTGATGCGCGCCCGTGGTCCAGATCTTCGTGCCGTTGATGATGTAGTCGTCGCCGTCCGACGTCGCCTTGCACTGGAGAGAGGCAAGGTCGGAACCGGAGCCGGGTTCCGAATAGCCCTGGCACCACCAGTCCGTGCCGTCGAGAATGCGCGGCAGGTAATGGTCGAGCTGTTCCTTCGTGCCGTGGCCCATCAGCGTCGGCCCGACCATGGAAAGACCCATGTTGGAACCGGCCGGCGCACCCGCGGCGGAACATTCCGACGCCCAGATGAAACGCTGCATCACGTTGAAGCCCGCGCCGCCATATTTCTTCGGCCAGCTCGGCGCGGCCCAGCCGCGCTTGTGGAGCCGCTTCAGCCATTCCACCCGCAAATCCTGATCGGCCAGAATGCCGGGCGTCAGCTTCGCATGGGCTTTCAGATCGTCCGTGAGGTTTTCCTTCAGGAATGCGCGCACCTCGTCCCGGAACGCGACATCCTCTTCCCGCATGGCGAGATCCATGATGATCCTCCCCTCTTTCTTTATTCGGCTTTTGTTGTTCTTCTGGCGGCAATGCCTTGTTCGGCCTGCCTCTTGCCCGAATTATAGGCGATACTGACTTTTTGTCGCCAACTTCCCGCGCGCGTCCCGCCCGGCCCGCGTCGGGCGTTCCGGCAGACGAAATTCCGAGCTACTTAGGAGACCGCCCACCGAATGCAATTTGCCAATGAGTTCATCCTCGTCGCCGGCGCCATGGTCACCTTCGCGATTTTCGCCGGGGTGGCCTCCTCGCGGGTCGGCGCGCCGCTGCTGCTCGTCTTTCTGGCGCTCGGCATGCTGGCGGGGGAGGACGGGCTGGGCGGTATCGGCTTCGACGATTTTTCGCTGGCCTATCTCGCAGGTTCCATCGGCCTGGCCCTGATCCTGTTCGACGGCGGCTTGCGGACCACGCGCGAGGCGCTTTCGCGGGCCTTCTCCGTCTCCGTCGGGCTGGCGACGCTGGGCGTGATCGTCACCGCGGGCATCACCGGCGCCACCGCCTGGCTGGTCTTCGATACGGGCTGGCCGACCGCGCTGCTGATCGGCGCCATTGTCGGCTCCACCGACGCGGCGGCGGTCTTCTTCCTGCTCCATCTGAAGGGCTTGCGCCTGCGCCCGCGCGTTGCCGCCACGCTGGAAGTGGAATCGGGCCTCAACGACCCGATGGCGATTTTCCTGACGCTCGCTTTCGTCGCGGTCCTGTCGGCGGGCGGCGGCGCCCTGACGGGCGCGAACCTGCAGGCGACGGGGCTCGATCTTGCGCTGGAGCTTGCCCTCGATTTCCTCTGGCAGTTTGCGGGCGGTCTCTTTTTCGGCGTCATCGGCGGCGCGCTGGTGCGCCGCGCGGTGAACCGGCTGAACCTCTCGCCGGGCCTTTACCCCATTCTGGCGGTCGCGCTGGGCCTCGTCGTCTTCGGCGCCGCGCAAAGCCTCGGCGCGAGCGGCTTTCTGGCGATCTTTCTCGTCGGCTTCACGCTGGGCAATGCGCCGCATCGCGCCACCAATGAAATCAGCCGCTTTTCCGACGGGCTCGCCTGGCTCTCCCAGATCGTCATGTTCCTGATGATGGGCCTCTTGGTCACGCCGACCGACCTGATGCCCATTCTGCTGCCCTCGCTGGCGATTTCCGCCGTGCTCATTCTCGTCGCGCGCCCCGTGGCGACGCTGCTTTGTCTCGGGCCGTTCGGCTACACCGCGCGCGAACTCGGCTTCGTTTCCTGGGTGGGCCTGCGCGGTGTGGTGCCCATCTTCCTCGGCACGATCCCGGTTCTGGAAAACGTCCCCTTCGCGCATGAAATCTTCGGTGTCGTCTTCATCGTCGTGCTGACCTCGCTCGTGGTGCAGGGCTGGACCATCGGCGTCGCGGCAAGGCTGACCGGCGTCGAATTGCCGCCAAGGCCCCGGGCGCGCTCGCGTGCGGAACTCGACCTGCCGATGGAAGCGGGCCGCAGCGTGCTCGCCTATACGGTCGACCCGATGAGCCTTGTCGCGCGCCGGCCCATGCGCCGCGTGCCGCTGCCCGCGGAGAGCGAAATCATTTCCGTGATGCGCGAAGGCGCCGTGCATCAGGGCCTCCCGGCGGACGGCCTCAAGCCCGATGATTTCGTGCTGCTGCTCGCCTCGGGCGACAAGACGGCGCAATTCGACCGCCTGTTCGGGGCGCGGCGGCTGCGCCGCGAGGCCTCAGATCCCGTGACCATCGACTTCGAGCTCGACCCGCAAGCCAATGCGGCCGAGGTCGCCGGGCTTTATGATTTCGGCGTCACGCCCCATGAGGCCGATCGCCCGATTGCCGACCTCATGCGCTCCCGTCTCGGTGACAAAAATCTGGCGACGGGCGCGAAGCTCGCTCTCGGGCCGGTGGAGCTGGTCGTGCTCGCCGTGGAGGAAGAGCACATCACGCGCCTCGGCGTCGATCTTGAGCCCGCGCTGCCCGTGACCCTCGTCTCCCGTCTGCGTATGCGCGCAGCCGACACTTGGCGCTCGATCCGCGACACATTCTTCATCGACAGCAGCGGGAACTGACTTCCTGCGCCGCGCCTCATCCCGAGGAGGGCCGTAAGGCCCACCCCGCCATTTCGTTTCCCGTCCCTCTCGGTCTAAGGTGCCGCCAAGAAAACAATCATCGAGGGAGGCTAAAATGGATCTGCAACTCAAGGGCAAGAAGGCCATCGTCACCGGCGGCACGCGCGGCATCGGGCGCGCCATTGCCGAAACACTGGCGGCGGAAGGCGCCGATATCGCGCTCTGCGCCCGCAATCAGGATCAGGTGGACGAAGCCGTCGCCGCGCTCAAGGCCAAGGGCGTGAACGCCTGGGGCGGCGTCGCCGACATCGCCGACGGCGCGGGCCTCAAGGCCTGGATCGAAAAGGCCGCCAAAGACATGGGCGGCCTCGACATTCTCGTCGCCAACGCCTCCGCGCTCGCCAACGGCATGGATGAGGAAAGCTGGCGCAAATGCTTCGAGATCGACGTCATGGGCGCGGTGAACGCCTTCGAGGCGGCGGCTCCCTTCCTTGAAAAGGCTGCGGAGAAGAACGGCGATGCCTCCGCTGTCTTCATCTCTTCGATTTCGGCTGCCGAAACCAGCGGCGGCAATGCCTATGGCGCGATGAAGGCCTCCCAGATCCATCTGGCCAAGGGCCTCGCCAAGGCGAATGCGGCAAAGCATGTGCGCGTGAACACGGTTTCGCCCGGCACGGTCTATTTCAAGGGGGGCGTCTGGGACATGATCGAGCAGCACATGCCCGACACCTTCAAGGACGCCATGTCGCGCAACCCGACGGGCCGCATGGCAACGCCGCAGGATATCGCCAACGCGGCGGTCTTCCTGTCGAGCCCCATGTCCTCCTTCACCACCGGCATCAACATGGTGGTCGACGGCGCCATGACGGGTCGGGTCAACTTCTGATCTTGCCCAAACTGTCATCCCGGCCCTCCTTCAAACATTAAGGTGGCCGGGATCCAGGGGCCGCAAGTGCGGAATATGCGGCTCTGGACCCCGGGACGTAGCCCGGGGTGACAAAAGAGGGAAAGATACTCGGCAAGCGCATCCAACGCCGCCCGCATCGCTTACCCGCGCTGCGTCCCGCCGAATTCGTCGATGCGGTCGTCAAGATCGGCGAGGTCGGCCTTCACCTGCCGCACGGCGAAGGCGAGCGAAAAGATGCGCGACATGAGCTCTGTCGGCAGTGCATCGTTCGCCTTGTTCGCGCGGAAGGCGGCCATGTGATCCTCGAAGGTCTCGAAGGCCGCTTCCCAGCCATCCTCACGCTCGACGCGTCGGCCCGCTTCCAGCGCGTCGGCCTGCGCGCTCAGATGACCGGCGATGGTCTGGCCCAGACTGTCGAACATCTTGCCGAGCTGTGCATCGGCCTCGGGAGGCCAGGGCTCGCGCGTCGCCCGCGCGATCATGATGAGGTTCACCCGCACGCGCCGCGTCGTGCGCACCAGCGCATCGGCTGAGGGGCCGCGGGTCAGCCGCGCCGCCTGCTCGCCGGAGCTTTCCTCCGCCAGCGTCGCCGATGCCTTGATCTGGTCCCGGCTCGTCTCGATGAGGTCGCTCAGCGCCGCATCGTCGCGCGGCTCGTGCAGCCCTTTCATGTCGATGGCGAGCATCTGCGAAAGTTGCCGCAGCACCGTCGCGATGCGTTTGACCAGCGTTCGGTTCGCGCGCTCCGGCAGCACGGTAAGCGCCACGATCACGCCGATGGCGCCGCCGAGCAGGATTTCGATCACCCGGTCTATCGCCGCCGCGAGGGCGGAGACGCCGGTCTGCGGCACGATGAGCGTGATGATGGCGGTGATGGGCGCCACGCGAAACCGTGCATCGAGGCTCACCACATAGGCCGATGCGCCGAGGGCAAGCGCGAGCTTCACCCATTGATAGTCCGGTCCCAGGGGAATGAGCGTAACGAGAAAGCCGAGCACGGCGCCGAGCGCGGTGCCGATGAAGCGTTCCCGCGCCGCCTTCAACGAGCCGCCGATATTGCCCTGCATGACGATGACGGCGGTGATGACCGCCCAATAGCCGAAGGGAAGGTTCAGCACGCGGGCAAGCCCATAGGCGGCGAGCGCGGCAATCACCACGCGCAGCGCAAAGCGAAGCCCCGTCGGGTTGAACCGGTAGAGCAGGGGCAGGGCGTTGCGAAGCCGCGCTCGGATCGCTTTGAGTGTCATCGCCTCATGTCTCCTGATCGACCGTCCGCTTCATTTTCCGACCATACCCGAACTGTCATCCCGGCCCCTCCTTGCATTGTAAGGTGGCCGGGATCCAGGGCCGCGCGCTCGGAATATGCGGCTCTGGACCCCGGGACGTAGCCCAGGGCTGACAGGGAGGTGGAGGTCTTACCCTCTGAGCCCCATCCAGCGCCGCATCACGCGGCGCGCAAAGACTTCCTGCGCATCGAGCGACGCCGCGATCTGCGGTTCGATGAGCGCATCGATCTCCGCCTTGGGCCGGTCGAGCGCCTTGGCGCGGAAAGCCGACCATTCGTCGAGGATGTCCCGCGTCACCTCCAGATGGAACTGGAACGCATAGGTCTTTTCGCCGATCCGGAAGGACTGGCTCGGGCATCCCTCCCGCGTCGAAAGCGGCACCACGCCTCCGGATATGTCGTCGGGCATATCAAAAGTGTCGCCATGCCACTGCATCAGGCGAAGCTCGGGCTCGGCATCGGAAAGCAGCGGATCGCGCGCCGCTTCCGGCAGCCATGACTGCGGCAGGAACCCCCATTCCTCCCGCACCGCGAGCTTTTCTTTCATCTTGTAGACGGGCGCGCCGAACGCACTGGCGACGATCTGTGCGCCGAGGCACACGCCCATGATCGGCTTCTCGGCCTCATGGAAGCGATGGATGAGCGCCCGCGTCTTGTCGATGAAGGGATAATCCGCCTCTTCATAGACCCCCATCGGCCCGCCCAGCACCACCATCGCATCGAAGTCGTCCGCCTCGGACGGCACGTCGCGCGTCTCGCCGCTCGTCATGTCGCGCTGCTCGGTGGTAAGGATGAGCGTTGCATCCGCGCCCGCCTCATGCGCTTCGTCGAGAAGCACACCCGGCCCGCAATCCGCGGCATTCACGAGATAGAGAATATGCATCGTTGCGTCACGCCTTCGCGAAGCGGTCGGCGGCCCGCACCATCACATCCACAATGCCGGGCTCGGTCGCCGTATGGCCTGCGTCGGGCACGATGTGAAGCTCGCCCGTCTCCCACGCCTTGGAGAGTTCCCAGGCGGTGAACATCGGCGTCACCACATCGTAGCGGCCTTGCGCGATCACGCCCGGAATGCCGTTGAGCTTGCCCGCATCGCGCATCAGCTGGTCCTGCGGCTTGAAGAAGCCCTGATTCATGAAGAAATGGCATTCGATCCGCGCAAAGGCGAGGGCGAAATGCCCGTCCGCGAAGCGCTTCACCCGTTCCGGGTCGGACATGAGAGAGAGCGTCGTCCCCTCCCAGATGCTCCAGGCCTTGGCGCAGGCGATCTTTTCGGCCTCATTGTCCCCGGTCAGCCGCTTGTAATAGGCGGCCATCAGGTTCCCGCGCTCCGCTTCGGGAATCGGCGCGACGAACCCCTCCCATGCATCGGGAAAAAGCGCATCCGTGCCCTGCTGGTAGAACCAGTCGAGCTCCCGCTCGCGCAGCGTGAAGATGCCGCGCAGGATGATCTCGGTGACGCGGTCCGGGTGGGTTTCCGCGTAAGCCAGCGACAGGGTGGACCCCCATGAGCCGCCGCAGAGCTGCCATTTGTCGATGCCCAGATGTGCGCGCAGCCGCTCCATATCGGCGACGAGGTCCCAGGTCGTGTTCTCGCGCAGTTCCGCATGCGGGGTCGATTTCCCGCAGCCGCGCTGGTCGAACAGGATGATGCGATAGGCGTCAGGGTTATGGGTGCGGCGCATGGTCGGGTTGGAGCCGCCGCCCGGGCCCCCATGCACGATCACGACCGGCTTGCCCTTGGGGTTCCCGCATTCCTCGAAATAGATCGTGTGAAGGCCGGAAACCTCCAGCATGCCTGTGTTGTAGGGCTCGATTTCGGGGTAGAGCGAGCGGCGGTCGGCGGTCATGTCGGGCATTTCGATACTCTCCGGGGGCGGGGCGGGACACTATATATAGCGAACAGTTAGGCGCGCGCCGATGCCCGCCGTCAATCTCGGGGTGCCCGAAAAAATCTGCATGCCGCTGCGGAGGGCTAAACCTTTGCTGTCACAAAATTTTATCGCCCTCGTCATGCGATTTGGGGAATCGGTTAACTAAAAATTCGACTCGACCCCTCCACAAGCGATTGCATCTTGGAGCGAAGCAGCTACTATATCTGGACGCGCCGACGCCAAATAGGGGATCGCCAAGGGGGTTCGCAGGCGGCGGCGTAAACACCGAATTCACAGCGTTATCTGCCCGCTCCGGGCAGAGGAATGGCGACCGTCATGCGGGCGCCGGATCGGTCACTCTTTGCCTGCATCACGCGGCGGTGGGCAGGTCGAATTGGGGGATGACATGCTGAACGACACGAGTAAGGCAATCGATATGAGTGAGATTGAGGCCCGTCTTTCCGCCATCGTCACCGGCGAGGGCGCTGTCGAGCGCAGCCGGGTGCGCCCGCGCGGCGACATGGGCGTGGTGGCCGAGCCGGAAATGCCTTTCGGCGACGACGACCAGGCGGTGCAGGTGGGGCCCAAGCACCGCGTGAAGGTCGATTACAGCCGCGATGCGCTGCTGACCGATTTCGGCAAGGCGACGCTGAAGGACCGCTATCTGATGCCGGGCGAGAGCTTCCAGGATCTCTTTGCCCGCGTCGCCTCCTATTACGGCGACGATGCCGCTCATGCGCAGCGCCTTTACGACTATATTTCGCGCCTCTGGTTCATGCCCGCGACGCCCGTCCTGTCCAATGGCGGCACGCAGCGCGGACTGCCCATTTCCTGCTTCCTCAATGAGGCGACCGACAACCTCAACGGCATTGTCGGCCTCTGGAACGAGAATGTCTGGCTCGCGGCCAAGGGCGGCGGTATCGGCTCCTATTGGGGCAATCTGCGCTCCATCGGCGAGACGGTCGGCGGTGTCGGCAAGACCTCCGGCATCATTCCCTTCATCCGCGTGATGGATTCGCTGACGCTGGCGATCAGCCAGGGCTCGCTCCGTCGCGGCTCGGCGGCGGTCTATCTGCCGGTCGACCATCCCGAGATCGAGGAATTCATCGAGATCCGCCGTCCCACCGGCGGCGACCCGAACCGCAAGGCGCTGAACCTGCATCACGGCGTCCTCGTCTCGGACGCCTTCATGCGCGCGGTCGAGACCGACAGCGAATGGTCGCTGCTGAGCCCGAAGGACGGCACGGTCCAGAAGACCATCTCCGCCCGCTCGCTCTGGATCCGCCTGCTGATGGCGCGCATCGAAACCGGCGAGCCCTATGTCATCTACAAGGACACGGTGAACAACGCCCGCCCCGAGCATCACAAGCTCGCGGGCCTCGAGGTCAAGACCTCCAATCTCTGCGCCGAGATCACGCTGCCCACGGGCCGCGACCACCTCGGCAACGACCGCACCGCGGTGTGCTGCCTGTCCTCGCTCAACCTCGAAACCTATTTCGAGTGGCAGGACAATGAGCAGTTCATCGAGGATGTCATGCGCTTCCTCGACAATGTGCTGCAGGACTTCATCGACCGCGCGCCCGACGAAATGGCCAAGGCCAAATACGCCGCCGCGCGCGAACGCTCCGTCGGCCTCGGCGTGATGGGCTTCCACTCCTTCCTTCAGGCCAACATGATCCCCTTCGAGGGCGTGATGGCGAAGGTGTGGAACAACAAGATGTTCGACATCATCAACAAGGGCGTGAACGCTGCCTCCCGCAAGCTGGCGGAAGAGCGCGGTCCCTGCCCGGATGCGGCCGATTACGGCATGATGGAACGCTTCTCCAACAAGACGGCCATCGCGCCGACCGCGTCCATCTCCATCATCTGCGGCGGCACCTCGCCGGGCATCGAGCCCATCGCGGCGAACAGCTTCACGCACAAGACGCTGTCGGGCTCCTTCAATGTCCGCAACCGTCACCTGACGAAGCTGCTGGAATCCAAGGGCCGCAACGACGACGAAACCTGGTCCACCATCGTGACGAATGGCGGCTCGGTCGTGGAACTCGACTTCCTGAGCGATGAGGAGAAGGACGTCTTCAAGACCGCCTTCGAACTCGACCAGCGCTGGGTGATCGAGCATGCCGGCGACCGCGCCTCGAAGATCGACCAGGCGCAGTCCGTCAACATCTTCCTGGCCGCCGACGTGCACAAGCGCGAGCTGCACCAGCTTCACCTGCAGGCCTGGAAGAAGGGCGTGAAGAGCCTCTATTACTGCCGCTCGCTCTCCATCCAGCGCGCCGAACGCGCCGAACGTCCGGCCGCCAGCACGCTGGCCCCGGTCGCCAAGATGGAAGTGAAATCGCTGGAAGACGTCGCCGCCGAAGCGCGCCGCCCCAACCCGGCCGAGCAGAACGACTACGAGGAATGCCTCGCCTGTCAGTAGGGATTGCTTGGGAGCGGTTATGTGGTTCCGGAACTTCTGGAGATCGGCCTTGATGCATGGATCGTTCAGGACGGCAATTACCCTGACCTCGAGGTAGGGCGTGAATACAGCTTCGCGGTGGAATTTTTCTCCGAAGACCTCGCGAAGCTGCCGCATCCTTCCAGGCCGGCGGCTTCCTACCGGCGAAAGGGAGGCAAGGACTTTCCTCAGTACAACGTGGTGGGGGAGGTCATCCATGTTGATGAGGAGTGGCTGGCTCTTGATGCAGGAATCTGCGCCTATCGGGAGCTGGGTTTGCGGGGTGCGTCACCGGGATTCCGAAAGGGAGACTGGGTTGAAGGAGTGCTCTCTTACTGCGTCGACCATTTCTCCTATCAGGAGAAGTACGGTAGGCGAGCGAAGAGTCCGGGATTGATCTACGACTGGCGCATCGAACGCATTCGGATAGAGACCGCGCCATTTGTTCAAGTTGCCGAAAAGGCCTTCGAGCGCGACAAGTCAAAACTTGGCTGGCGCGAGATAGATCGAACGAATTGCCATGAAGACGATGACGGGCATGGCGCTTATTGCCTGACCTGTCGCAGAATGAACGACCAGCCTCGCCGACCCTGAAACGGCTGAGGCCCATTAGAGAAATCGGAAGAGAGCGAGGTCACCATGTCCCTTCTCGAAGAACGTCACGTCTACAAGCCCTTCCGTTACCCTTGGGCCTATGATGCCTGGCTCACCCAGCAGCGCATTCACTGGCTGCCGGAGGAAGTGCCGCTGGCCGACGACGTGAAGGACTGGTCGAAGAACCTCACTGAGTCCGAGCGCAACCTCCTCACCCAGATCTTCCGCTTCTTCGTGCAGGCGGATGTGGAGGTGAACAATTGCTACATGAAGCACTATTCGCGGGTCTTCAAACCCACGGAAGTGCAGATGATGCTGGCCGCCTTCTCCAACATCGAGACGATCCACATCTCCGCCTACAGCCATCTGCTCGATACGATCGGCATGCCGGAAGCCGAATACGAGGCCTTCCTGAAATACGAGCAGATGAAGAACAAGTTCGACTACATGCAGGAATGGGGTGTGGAGACCAAGGAAGACATCGCCAAGACGCTGGCGGTCTTCGGCGCCTTCACCGAAGGCGTACAGCTTTTCGCCTCCTTCGCGATCCTGATGAACTTCCCGCGCTTCAACAAGATGAAGGGCATGGGCCAGATCGTGACATGGTCCGCCCGCGACGAGACGCTGCACACGCTCTCCGCCATGAAGCTCTTCCGTACCTTCGTGGAAGAAAACCCGGAAATCTGGACCGATCAGCTGCAGCGCGACATCTACAAGGCCTGCGAAACCATCATCGACCACGAGGACGCCTTCATCGACCTCGCCTTCGAGATGGGCGGCGTGGAAGGCCTCGATGCCGGGCAGGTGAAGCAGTATATCCGTTACATCGCGGATCGCCGCCTGACCCAGCTCCACCTCCAGCCCATCTACCGCACGGACAAGAACCCGCTGCCCTGGATGGACGAGATGCTCAACGGCATTGAGCACGCCAACTTCTTCGAAAACCGCGCGACGGAGTACTCCAAGGCCTCCACGCAAGGCAGCTGGGAAGAAGCCTTCGACTGAGCGCTCTTCAAAGCGGAACGAAAAATGCCCGGGCCAGCGCCCGGGCATTTTGTTTTTGGGGAAGAAGAAAATCAAAACACAGTGTCATCCCGGCCACCTTCACACGCAAGGAGGGCCGGGACCCATTGGCCTATCCACTTGCTGCGGCGCCAATGGATCCCGGGAACAAGTCCCGGGATGACATCGCTTGTTTGACCTCTGAGGGAAACCCAACTCCAGTGTCGTCCCGGCACTCGTTGCCGGGACCCAATCCACCTCTCCGCTAATGCTGCCTTGCTACTTCACATGCTGGCCCGTGCCGTCGTCGGCGGGCACCCATTGGCGCGCCCGGTTGATCGCCATCTTCTCGTCGATGGCCGTGTGCAGGTCCACGCCGCTCTCCTGCGCGACGCGGTAAAGCAGGATGACGATATCCGCCAGCTCATGGGCGACCTCTTGCCGGTCGCCTGTCCTCAATGCGTCGGCGAGTTCCTCCATCTCGGGCAGGGCGCGCGCATGGAGCGTGGCCGCGCTCTTTGCAGGATCGAATGTTTCTTCCGCCCATGCGCAAATGCTCTGCTGCGTTTCGCTTGCCGCGTCGCTCATTCTCTCCTCCCCAAATCGTCTCGATAAGGGAAAGAGTAGCGCGTGGCAGCGCCTTCGGCACGCATGACCTCACGTCAGGGCGCATCCGAAAATCTGCAGGCCCTTGCATGTTGCAGGGCGAAAAATGCCCTCCACATGGTGATTTCTCGTCCTGAAGAACGAAAAACCCCTGTCAGACAGGCATTTCTCGCAATCCCCTTATTGCGGAGTGAGATTCATGACTGATAATTGGGTGTTTATCGGGTGATTCGGCACGAGGGACCTGTCGCTATCATCAAAGAGGGATTTCCCTCATGTGGTCCCGGGGAAACTGCTTCGTTCATGCTTGTCTTTCTCGGGCGACGCCCGATCCGGAAAGACAACCCGTCATCGGAAAAAAGATGCGGCCGGGTGGCGTGAACGAACACAGCAATGAGGATCAAGACCATGGCAACGAGACCTGCTGCGAAGAAGCCCGCCGCCAAGAAACCGGCCGCGAGGAAGCCTGCGGCTGCCGCCAAGAAGCCCGCCGCCGCTGCGAAGAAGCCGGCTGCCCGCACCACGGCTGCCAGGACGACGGCTGCGAAGCCCGCAACGCCGCCCACCATTCCGATGTCTAAGCTCATCGCCGAACTGGCCGAGAAGCACGAGATGCCGAAGAAGCAGATGAACGAAATCTTCCAGGATTTCGTCGACATGACCCAGAAGAACCTGAAGAAGGGCAACAAGATCCGTCTCACAGGCCTTGGCATCCTGCAGGTTCGCAAGCGCGCCGCCCGCATGGGCCGCAACCCGGCCACGGGTGAAGCGATCAAGATCAAGGCCTCCAAGAAGGTGGCGTTCCGCGTCGCCAAGGATCTGAAGGAAATGATCTGATCCTTCCCGCCTGACGGCGAGTTGAGTTTCAGGCGCCCCGTCCGCGGAGATTTTCCGCAGGCGGGGCGTTTTCTTTGGGGCGTGTGCCACGATACCGCCTCATAGGCGGCTAAGCTCGGGCCCATGCGGTACCTGTGGTTCCTTTCCCTGCTCCTTCTCATGCTGCCTCACATGGCGGACGCGGCGCCCGTCTGCGCACAGCGCGAGGCCGTGCAGCCCCGCCTCGACACGTTGCGCGGCACGATGGCGACGGGCCGCTTCGTCTCCTATTCGCCGACGGGCCTGAAGAAATGGCGAGAAGGCACGGCGACGCCGGACGAGAAGAGCATCCATGACGATCTCGTCGCGCTCCATCCGTGGTTCGATGGTGTCATCACCTATGGCGCGCTGGACGGGCTCGACCGCGTGCCGGATGTCGCCGCGAAGCTCGGCTACCGCGCAGTCATTCTCGGCATCTGGGACATTACCGACAGGAACGAGATCGACCGCGCGCTCGCCGCGGCAAAGCGTCATCCGCATCTCGTCGTCGGTCTCTCGCTCGGCAATGAGCTTGTCTTCGGCCAGCGCGCAAGCTGGGACGATCTTTCAAAAGCCATCGCCCATATGCGCAAAGAAGCGCCGTCGCTGCCCCTCGGCGCGACCGAGCCTTTCGCCTGGTGGCTGAAGCCGGAAGCGAAACCGGTCCTCGGGAAGCTCGACTTCCTGCTCGCAAACATGCATCCCGCCTTCGAACCCTGGTTCCGCGATGCGCCGGCAAGGAACGGTGCGGAGTTCGTCGTCGATGTCACCGGGCAGGTCGCGGCCGTTTACTGCGGCCCCATCCTGGTGAAAGAAACGGGCCTGCCGACGAAACCCGCCTCGCGCAATTTCACGCCCGCCCGTCAGGCCGAATTCTGGAAGGCTCTGCAGGAGAAGATGCCGCCCTCCCGCAACCGCGCCTTTGCCGGTTTCGCCGCCTTCGATGCACCCTGGCGCGTCTATGACGAGACGCCGGGGGTGGACGCGCCTGACCCTGCCGAGGGCGCATGGGGCCTCTTTACCGTGGACCGCAAACCGAAACTCGTCATGGACGCGCTGCCCCCTCTCAAATAATGCGTCTGAAACAGTCCTGAGCGACTGCCCTTTCTTCATGCGGACGGGCTGGCTACACTCGCGCGCTTTCAGGGAACGGGCGAAAGAGGCGGCGTGGCGGGACACAGCGACAATTGGGGAAAGAAGCTGGCTGCATGCGCTCTCGCGGGTGTTTTGTTCGCCGCGCCCCATGTCCATGCCGGAGAGACCCCGCAGCGCATCGTCTCCATCAATCTGTGCTCGGACATCATCCTCGCCTCGCTGGCAAAGCCCGGCACCGTCAAATCCGTCTATCGCCTCTCGAAAGACCCGGCGGATTCGCCCGTGGCCGATGAGGTGAAGGACATTCCCGCCAATGACGGCCGCATCGAGGACGTTCTGCCCTTCGCGCCCGATCTCGTGCTGGCGCATCAGTTCACCTCGCCCTTCGTGCTCGACATGCTGAAGCGGCTGAACATCCCTGTGGCGAAGGTGAAGAACGCGGCGACCTTCGACGACATACGCGACAACATTCGCACCGTGGCGAAGGCCATCGGGCGGGAGAAGCAGGGCAGGGCCCTCATCGCCCGTTTCGACCATGCGCTGGCCGCCGACCGCCGCCCCCTCACCACGAAGTCCCCGAGCATCCTGCTCTATCAGGACCTCGGCGGCGCCTCGACGCCCAATTCCATTCTCGGCCGCATCATGGCGCTCACCGGCTTTCGCAATGTCATCACGCGCGAGAATGCGGTGGGGATCGTCTATCCCGATCTGACGGACGTCATAGAAATGCATCCCGATCTCGTTGCCATCGGTGTCTACCGCCCCGGCGCGCCGTCGCTGGCGAGCGCCATGCTGCGCCACCCGGCACTCACCGCCTACATGACGCGCTATGCGCATGAGCTCCGCCTGTCGACGAAGTTCTGGCAATGCAGCACCCATTTCATCGCCGCCACGGCAGATCGCTTCGCCGGCGCGCATGACAGCCTCGCGGCGGGGGAGACGCCATGACCGAGACCCGCAAATACTGGACGGTCAATGCCGTGCTGCTGGGGCTCGTCCTGCTCCTTTTCGTGGGCTCCGTCTTCATCGGTCGTGGCTTCGAGATGCTGCCGCAGAAATTCGAGGCCATCGCGAAGATCGACCGCGATCTTGCCTGGCTGGTGCTCGAACAGGTCCGCCTCCCGCGTGCGCTGCTGGGTGTGCTGGTGGGCGCGACGCTGGGGCTCACCGGCGCGGCGCTTCAGGGCCTGTTGCGTAACCCGCTGGCCGAGCCCGGCATTATCGGCGCCTCCTCGGGCGCGGCGCTGGGCGCAGTCCTTGTCTTCTATTTCGGCTTTGCCGCGGGCGGCGCCATGGCGGTGCAGCTTGGCGGCGTGGCCGGTGCGCTGCTGGCGCTCGTCACGCTCTATCTGCTGGTGGGCCGCAATGCGCCCATCGTGACGCTCATTCTCGGCGGTGTCGCCATCACCGCCTTTGCGGGCGCGCTCACCTCGCTCGCGCTCAATCTTTCCCCAAGCCCCTATGCGGCGCTGGAAATCGTCTTCTGGATGCTGGGCTCGCTGTCGGACCGCTCCATGACGCAGGTCTGGTTCGTCCTGCCCTTCATGCTCGTCGGCTGGGCGCTCGTCGCCTCCACCGCCCGCGCGCTCGACGCGCTGACGCTGGGCGAGGACACGGCCTCGACGCTCGGCTTCAACCAGACCTCGGTAAAGGCGCGCGCCATTATCGGCACGGGGCTCGCCGTCGGCGCGGCGGTGTCGGTCACCGGCGTCATCGGTTTCGTCGGTCTCGTCGTGCCGCATCTCTTGCGCCCCTTCGTCGGCTACCGGCCGGGCGGCCTGCTGCTGCCGAGTGCGCTGGGCGGCGCGGCGCTGGTGCTCGCCGCCGACATCATCGTCCGCCTGCCCGTCGGCGGGCCGGAGCCGAAGCTCGGCGTCGTCACCTCGCTGCTCGGCGCGCCCTTCTTCCTCTTCCTCATCATGCGCATGAGGAGGGACACGGCATGACGGAACTTGTCCTCCGCCACCTCAATGCCGCGCTGGGCGGGACGCGCATCGTTCACGATGTCTCGCTGGATATCCCCGGTCCGGGTTTCGTCGGTCTCGTCGGTCCCAACGGGGCGGGCAAGACGACACTGATCCGCGCCATCGCCTCCCTTATCCCCTTCGAGGGGGACATTCTGCTGGACGGCGATCCGCTCTCTCGCTCTACCTCGCCCAATCATGCGCGCAACCTTGCCCGCAGGCTCGCCTATCTCGCCCAGAACGCAGAAAGTCACTGGCCGATAGAGGTCTCCCGCCTCGTCGCGCTGGGCCGCCTGCCGCATCTGGAACCGTTCCGGAAAATGCGCGAAGCCGATGAAAAGGCGGTCGCGCACGCCATGCAGCTCGCCGATGTCGAGCGCTATCGCGGCCGCGACGTGATGGCGCTGTCGGGCGGCGAGCGCGCCCGCGTTCTGCTCGCCCGCGCGCTGGCGGTCGAAGCGCCGCTCCTCCTCGTCGACGAACCGGTCGCCTCGCTCGACCCCTATCACCAGCTCCGCATCATGGAAGTGCTTGAAAACTATGCGAAAAATTCAGGCCGCATCGTCATCGCCGTGCTGCACGATTTGTCGCTCGCCTCGCGCTTCTGCGACCGGCTGGTCCTGCTGCACGAGGGAAAAGTGCGCGCATCCGGCGCACCGCAAGACGTCCTGACCGACCGGAATCTCGAAGACGTCTATCGCGTGAAAGCCCTCACCGGCATGGAAGGGCAAACCCGCTTCGTCGTTCCCCTCTCCCGGACGGAATAGGCGTCTAACCTCCTGTCACAGCTTCGCGAATGAGGGTCCTGAGCCAAATATGGTCCGGGTCGTCGTCAAGGATCGCAGGCCAGGCCTGGTGCACGAAGGCAGGCGGCACCTCAAACGGCATCTTGTCGACGCGAAGCCCCAGCAGCGCCGCATAGCGTTCCGCGAGCATGCGCGGCATGCAGCCCGCAATGTCGGAACTTGCCGCCAGAAATGCCATGGCGTGAAGCGTATCGACCTCCGCGACGACCCGTCGTGCCTTGCCCTTCCGCCTGAAAGCATGCTCTCCGATATGGCCGGGCGCATGACGGGCGGCAAGCCGGACATGCGTCAGGTTGAAGAAGGTCGTTTCGTCGAGTATCCGCCCGGCAATCGTCGCCGCCGCCGTCACACAGACGAACTCGTCATGCAGCAGCGCTTCGTTGCATACCGATTTGTCGTCAGGCGGAATGCTGAGCCATGCAAGGTCGAGACGTTCTTTTTTCACGTCCTGAATGAGCGTGTCGTCCGACGGCTGCTTCAGAGCGATGCTGGCGGCCGCAGCCTGTAAACGCAGGCGCGGCATGATCCGGGGCAAGTAGAGCGTTTCCCCGAGGTCGCCGAGAAACAGGCTGAATCTGCGCATGATTTCCCCCGGATGGAACGGGTGGCGCTCCTGAAAAGCGTGTCTGGCGAGCTTGAGAGCCCGTCGCACCGGGGCGTCCATTGCACGGGCGCGCGCCGTTGGCGCTATTTCATTACCCTGACGAACGAAAAGCGGGTCATTGACCAGAGCCCGCAATCTCGACAAGGCATTCGAGAGGGCAGGCTGCGTCATGTTCAGCCTGGCGGCGGCCCGCGTAATACTTCTCTCGACCATAATGGCCTCGAAGATCGTAAGCAGGTTCAGGTCAATGTTGCGTAAATTCATAAGACTAATAACTAGTCATAATGAACATCAATTTGAATTAAATGCATAAATCAGAGACAAACATTGTCTCGAACAAGGGGTGGGGAATGAAGGTGATCTGGCGGCGAGGCCTATGCGGCGATTGACCCCGCAGGCACTGGAGGGGGAGATCGATCGTCTCATCGAAGTGATGCCGGGAGACTTTCCGGAACTTCAGCGGGACAAGATGGTCTCGTGTATCCGCCGCACCTTGGGAACGCGTGGTTTCGTCTCCCTTTATCTGCCCGACCTGTCCGCCGGCATCCTTGCCGATATTGCTTCCATCGTCGGTGACCCGTTGGGCAACCCGCCGTTGACGACCTTCCGGGACAGGACGACACGCGATGCGTTGCAGCTGCTTGCCGATCCGATATGGCAGCGGTCGCCGCCTGAGCTCGCGCTCCTCGCGGCGGGAAAGGGGGCTGCCGGGCGTGGGGGACTGATATCCGCGTCCCGCATTGCGGTTTATGAGGCTCTCTCGCCCGCGATGCGTCGTTATCTTGCGGGACTGGAAGCATGTCACGACGCAGCTCTGCCATTGGCGCAGACTTGTGAGACGCCGGAGCAATTGCGCTGGCTGGCGACCCTTCGCGAAAGAAATCCACCGAGGCGGAGCGCGCTTGCAGCATGGCAGGCCGAAAGCGGTACGATGGCGCTGGGCGTGAGCCCCGCCTTTACCCGCGCCATTCATGGTGTGCCGGGAGAAGAGGGGCGCGCCGTTCTCGACTACCTCAAGGCGCTGTTCGAGGAACCCGATGTCCAGCGCCGCATTGAGTGGGAGGACGGGCTCGTGGTGATCTGGAAACCAAGTGCCACGCTGCTTTACCCTTTTGGGGACGACGACATATCGTTTCCGGTGTCCTATGCCGCATTGAAGGGGAAAGGCGCGCCTGACTGATCCGGCACCGGCTGAAAAGCGTATCGAGAAAAACCGCGCCGCCGCACTGACAGCAGGACATGACAGAAAGCAAATCAACTCCGCCGATCATTGTCTGGTTTCGTCGCGATCTGCGCGTCGCCGACAACCCCGCGCTTGCCGCGGCCGCCGAGCGGGGAGTGCCCGTGCTGCCATTGTTCATTCTCGACGAGCGCGACCTGCCGGGCGAAGCTTCCGCCTGGTGGCTTCACGGAAGCCTCTCCGGTCTTTCGGAAGCGCTGGGCAAACGCGGTGCGAATTTGGTCCTGAGATGGGGAAAGCCTGAAGAGGAACTTCCTGCCCTGGTGAGGGAGACCGGCGCCAAATCGGTTTTCTGGAACCGCTGTTACGAGCCGACCGTCACAGAACGCGACAAGAGCCTCAAATCCTCTCTGGCCAAGGCCGGTATCGAAACAAGGAGTTTTGCCGCCTCGCTTCTGGCGGAGCCTTGGCAGGTGAAAACGAAGACCGGCGACCCTTACAAGGTCTTCACGCCTTTCTGGAAAGCGCTTTGCGCATCCGCTCCTTTCGGTGCGCCATTGGCGCCGATGCGCAAGCTGGAGGGAGGCTGCGATCCGGTGTCGGACGAGCTGGACGACTGGCATCTCCGTCCGTCTTCGCCGGATTGGGCGGGCAGCATAAGGGAGCGCTGGACCCCGGGTGAAAAAGGTGCGCATGAACGCCTGCGTCATTTCCTCGAAAACGCGGTAAGCGATTACCGGGGACAGCGCGACCTGCCGGGGGTGGAAGGAACCTCACGGCTTTCGCCGCATCTTCGTTGGGGAGAAATCTCTCCCCGCCAGATATGGGCGGCAGTCGAGGCGCATCGCGGCGACAACCCATCCGCCGAAAAGTCGCTCGACACATTCCTCTCCGAGGTTGCCTGGCGCGATTTCGCCTATCACCTGATCTATCACTGGCCATCCATCGCGGATGAAAACTGGAAACCGGCCTTCGACGCGTTTCCATGGAGCGATGATGACGAGGCGTTTCGGAAATGGACGGTGGGAAAGACGGGCTATCCAATTGTCGATGCGGGGATGCGCGAACTCTGGCAGACCGGCTGGATGCACAACCGTGTCCGCATGATCGCGGCCTCTTTCCTGGTGAAGGATCTGCTCATCCACTGGAAGCGTGGCGCGGGCTGGTTCGAGGATACGCTGGTCGATGCCGACCTCGCGGTGAACCGGGCGAGCTGGCAATGGGTGGCGGGTTCGGGCGCGGATGCAGCGCCCTATTTTCGTATCTTCAACCCGGTACTGCAGGGCGAGAAGTTCGACCCGGCAGGTGATTACGTCCGGCGTTATGTGCCGGAGCTGGCCGGGCTCGACACGAAATATATTCACAAACCATGGGAGGCACCGCCCGCCATGCTGGAGGCGGCCGGTATCGTCTTAGGCGACAGTTATCCCCGTCCCATCGTCGACCATCGCGAAGCAAGACAGCGCGCGCTTGACGCCTATGAAGCGGTGAAACAGGCCAGTTGAAAAGGGCCGGTTGAAACAGGCTCGTTGCAGACAGCGGCGAAGCGAAGGGGTGAGAACCGGAAAACGCCTGTCGCCGCGTGCCTCCCCATGGGGTCCTGACTGGGACGGCTCGCCACGGGCATTGCCCGGTCCTCTCAGCCTTCTACGCGATGCGCCACGCGCCGGTTCACATGCCGACTTTACGACGGGACAGAAAAAACTGGGAAAGCGCAATGCTGGCCGCAGCCATGGCGTTGAGGGATTCGACCTTGCCGCTGGTTGGAATGGAGAGGCGTTTCATTTTGAGACTGTCCGGTACGCCACGGCCTTCCTCGCCCAGGACCAGACGAAGATCCGCCGGCCACTCAAACGTCGTCATATCGGTGCCGTGACCGTCCAGCGCGAAGATCGAACCCTGGGCGGTATTGAGCGCTTCCCAGCTCGACGCCGTCTCCAGCCGCAGCTCGAAGACGGCATTGGAGCCCGCCCTCAAGGCGCGCGGGTGAAACGGATGAGCGCATTCCGGCATTAGAATGAGGCGGCTGACATTGAAGGCGGCCGCGGAGCGAATGAGTGCGCCGAGATTGTTCGGATCGGAGAGCGCGCAGACCAGTTCCAGTCCCTGCGGTGCGGCGGAAAGATCGGTCCGCGGCATCTCCGGGACCAGCCCGACAAGCAGCGCATGGCCGGTTCCGGACAGATCCAGCCGCTCGAAAATGGCTTTCGGTACAAGGATGCGGGCCAGCTCGTCCGGAATGGCAGGGTCTTCCAGCGCGGCCTCATCGGTGGCGATGAGCGCTTCGAATTGCCCGGGCCAGCGGCTCAGCGCTTCGGGCACGGTTTTCCGACCTGCAAGAAGGAAGCGCCCGCTCTTTCGGATCGCTCTCGGCTCGGCAAGTCCGAGCCAGAGCTTTACCCGCGGGTTCTGGGCGCTTTCCAGATATTCAATCTTCCTCATGCCCCATGCGAGTAGCACATCCAGGCGTTTTCGTCCGCAAGCTCGTGAGTGCGCGACGGGGCAGGCGTCAGTTCCGCCAGAAATCCGGCAGGAACAGAATATAGACGGTTGTCAGCTCAAGCCGGCCCAGCAACATCGCGGCGCACAGCAGCCATTTCGCAGGATCGGAAACCGAGGCGAAAGTGGTGCCGGGGCCGACGATAGGGCCGAGGCCTGGCCCTGCATTGGCCATTGCGGTAGCGACGGCGCTGCCGGACGAGAGGAAGTCGAGCCCGGTGAACATGAGCAGGGTCGAAACGACACCCCATGTCAGGATGTACATGAAGAAGAAATTGCGCACCGAAGAGACCATTTCGTCGTCCACGGGTTTGTCTCGATAGCGCGGTACGATCATGCGGTGGGGCGCAATGTTCCGCTTCAGGTGCACGGCGAACGACCTGAAGAGGATCTGCCAGCGAAAAATCTTGATGGATCCGGAGGTGGAGCCGGCGCAGCCGCCGATAAACATCAGCAAGAGGAACAATGCATGTGCACCCGTGCCCCATTTGCTGAAATCGGTGGAGGCAAAGCCCGTATCGGTAATGACGGAGGTGACGTTGAAGGCCGCCTCCCTCAGTGCGTGACCGAAATCCTCGGGGCTCGATGAGATACGCCAGAAGGTGACGGCCAGAATGGCGGCTGCCAAAGTCAGCAAGAAGGCGGGAACCTGCTTTTCCTGCCGCCATGCGCGCCGCCCGTCCTTGACGAGCATGGCGTAGAAAACGAGCGGCAACGCGCCCGCCACCATGAATGCGACGAGGACAAGTTCTATCGGCAGGGAGTTGTAGAAGCCCACCGAGGCGTCCCGGGTTGAAAAGCCTCCTGTCGCGAGAGTGGCCATGGCATGATTGATCGCATCGAACGGCGTCATGCCGACAACGACGAGACATATCGCGCAGGCAAATGTCAGCGCCGCGTAGATGACGATTGTCAGTGATGCGATCTGATAAACGCGGGGGGCGACCTTCTCCGATATATCGGAAGATTCCGAACGGAAGAGCTGCATCCCGCCAACACGTAACAGCGGCAGCATGAAGATTGCTGCGACGATGATGCCGACGCCGCCTATCCATTGAAGCAGCGAACGCCAGAATAAGAGCCCTGGCGCCATCGTATCGAGCCCGGTCAGCACGGTGGCGCCCGTCGTGGTCAGGCCTGACACGGTTTCGAAGACGGCATCGGCAAGCGAAAGATGGAGCGAGCTGAATATGAGCGGCAACGATCCGAAGGCGCTCACCGCAAGCCAGCTTCCGGTGGTCAGCAGAAAACCTTCCCTCGCCCGGATATGAACATGGGGCGCACGGAAAGCGAGGATCATCGAGCCGCCCGCATAGGCGGTAAGCCCGGCCGAAGCGATGAAAACGCGCCAATCCACATCGCCGGCCGCATAGTCGACCATGGCCGGCAGCAGCATGGTGGCAGCCAGAATGCACAAAAGCAGGCCGATGACATAAAGCACGGTTCTGAGCATGGCTTTTTGTACTGCTTTTTGGGGCGCTGCGGCGGCCCTGCCCGGGGATATGCTCCCGCCCGGGAGCGGCCGGTATGTCGGATACCCTCTTCCCCAGCGGGATTAATGGGTCGGCCTTGGCGGGGTTCAAGTGAAAAATAGCTCATGTGCGGACGGATGCGGAAACTGAATCCGGCCGCATCATTGCCCGAGCCCGGACAATTGCCTTGAAACAGGCTGTCAGGAGGAAAATTGAATGCTGGGAGCGCGGGAAATGGTGCTGCTGGACAGGATTGAACTGTCGACCTCTCCCTTACCAAGGGAGTGCTCTACCACTGAGCTACAGCAGCCCGGAGCCGGGATGGCTGATCCGCGAAAAGTCTAGCCTTCTTTGGTAAACGGAAAGCTGACAGGCGACGCAACCCGCAGGTGTGCGAAGCGCGCGGAAACTGCCACATGCCCCGATTATCTGCAACCCTGTAAAACGGCCTCGGGGCTCGTCCGGGCCGGGAATGGCGTCCCCGGTTGACGGCGCCACGCCTTCGCCCCTAAATCGCGCCCGGAAGGGGCCGGTTTGGCCCGTAAAGGAAGCCCCAAGCGATGAACAAGACCTCCAGAACGAATATGAGCGGCCGCGCGCCCAACGGGAAAGGCACCGACAGGGCGAGCCAGGCCAGGGACGCCAAGGCCAAACAGGCGCGGCTCGCCGAAGCCCTTCGGGAAAACCTGAAGAAGCGGAAGTCCCAAAGCCGGGGCCGCAAGGCTGCCGACGAGGAGTGAGTCGGTCGCGAGACCTCCGACGGGCGATCAACGGCGCCGTTCCCCGATTGTCGCCATGATCTGCCTCCCGGGCGTCACCTCCGCGACATGATAAGGCCGCGCTGGTCCGGTACTTGCTGGGATAGGCCAGCGGGGAGCAGGGGACGTCCCTTTTCGTGACTCTCCCCGGCCACCTCATCTATAAGACACTCAGCGATCGGATCGGAACGGCAGATGGACAGCATTCACATTAGGGGCGGCAATCGCCTGACCGGCGATATCCCTATTTCAGGCGCGAAGAACGCGGCCCTGCCGCTGATGACGGCTGCCCTGCTGACCGACGAGACGGTCAAGTTCCACAATATGCCCCAGCTCACCGACGTGCAGACGCTGGGCAAGCTCCTGAACGTGCTGGGTGCCGAGCTGGAACCCGAAATCGCCGGTCACAGCTATACGCTGTCCATCACCACGCCCGACATTGCGTCGACCACCGCTCCCTATGAGATCGTTTCGCGAATCCGGGCGAGCTTCTGGGTGCTGGGGCCGCTGCTGGCGCGCTGCGGCAAGGCGCGGGTTTCGCTACCCGGCGGTTGCGCCATCGGCGCGCGGCCGGTGGACCTCTATATCAAGGGCCTCCAGAAGATGGGGGCGCAGATCGACCTAGTGGACGGCTATGTGGTCGCCGCCGCCCCGGACGGGCTCAAGGGCGCGCTCATCCGCTCTCCGGTCGTCTCGGTCGGTGCCACGCATACGCTGCTGATGGCCGCGACGCTTGCCGAGGGCGAAACCATTCTCGAAAATGCCGCCCGCGAGCCGGAAGTGACCGATGTCGCCAACTGTCTCGTTTCCATGGGCGCGAAGATCGAAGGGGTCGGGACCTCCACCCTGCGCATACAGGGCGTCGACAGGCTCCACGGCACCACCCATCACGTGGTCGCGGACAGGATCGAGGCCGGCACCTACGCCATTGCCGCGGCCATGACCGGTGGCGATGTGACGCTGAAAAACGCGGATGCCTCCACTTTCGAGGCGGCACTCGTCGCTATGCGCGCGGCGGGCGTTGAGGTGGAAAGCCGCCAGGGCGAGGTGCGTGTCGCCCGCAACGGGGCGCGGCTTCAGGCCACCGATGTGGTGACGCAGGTCTTCCCCGGTTTCCCGACCGACCTGCAGGCGCAGTTCATGGCGCTGATGACCATGGCGGAGGGCGAGTCGGAAATCACCGAGACGATTTTCGAGAACCGCTTCATGCATGTGCAGGAGTTGGCCCGCTTTGGCGCGGATATCTCGCTGCATGGCGACAAGGCGCTGGTGCATGGCGTGGAAAAGCTGAAAGGCGCCCCCGTGATGGCGAGCGACCTGCGCGCATCGGCGGCGCTGATTATTGCGGGCCTTGCCGCCGAAGGCGAAACAGTGATCAATCGCGTCTATCACCTCGATCGGGGTTTTGAGCGCATAGAAGAAAAACTCAGTGCCTGCGGGGCCGAAATCTGGCGCGAGAAAGCCTCCTGACGTGATCGCGATGGAGACAGCATGAGCGAAGAATTACGGCTCTCGGCGCGGGATGCCGAAGACCTCGAAGTCATTTCCGCGCAGATGCAGGATGCGGTGCTGAAAGTGGGCGATCTGGCCCACCTGCCCGGCACGCGGCGCTTTGTGCTGGTCGCGAACCGTTTTCGCTGGGAGAGCGAAGTAAAGCGGCGTGGTTGGTTCGCCAAGGCCCGGCACGAGCGTGTCCGCACCGGTCTTCATTTCGAGAATGTGATGAAAGTCCGGACGCGCAATATTGCGCAGGACAAGCCCGACGGCGTGCTGAACCTGCTCGCCATTCGCTTTGAGGAAACCGATACGCCTGCCGGTGTCGTCACGCTGGTGTTTTCCGGCGGCGGGGAAATTCGGCTGGACGTGGAGGCACTTGAAGCCCATTTATCCGATCTGGGGCTGATGCGCGAAACGCCGCTCGCGCCCAGACACGAAGATTGACGGCATGAAACGAACTGACGGATTGAGTGATGGCCCAGCGCCTCGATAGTGCCGATGCGGGTTTCGACGCGCGATTTGCCGAACTTCTGACGGCAAAGCGCGAAGCCTCTGTCGATGTGAACGAAACCGTGACGGCGATCATTGCCGATGTCCGCAAGCGCGGCGACGAAGCCGTGGTCGACTACACACGTAAATTCGACCGCTTGCCCGGCATCACGCCCGAGACGCTTGCCATCCCCGCTGCCGATATCGATGCCGCGACCTCGGCATGCGCGCCTGAAACCGTCGAGGCGCTGAAGATGGCGGCGGAACGCATCGCGGCCTATCACCAGCGGCAATTGCCCGAGAATGCCTGCTTCACCGATCCGCAAGGCGTGGAGCTCGGCCACCGTTGGACGCCTGTGGGCGCGGTGGGCCTTTATGTGCCGGGCGGCACGGCGAATTATCCAAGTTCGGTTCTGATGAATGCAATCCCCGCGAAAGTCGCGGGCGTGAAGCGCATCGTCATGGTGGTGCCGACGCCGGACGGGGTGGTGAACCCGCTCGTGCTGGCGGCGGCAAAGCTCGCCGGCGTTTCGGAAGTTTATCGCATCGGCGGTGCGCAGGCGGTGGCTGCGCTGGCCTATGGCACCGACGCCATCGCGCCGGTGGACAAGATCGTCGGTCCCGGCAATGCCTATGTGGCGGCGGCCAAGCGGCAGGTCTTCGGTACGGTCGGCATCGACATGATCGCGGGGCCGTCCGAAATTCTCGTTGTCGCGGATGGCGAGAATGATCCGGACTGGATCGCGGCGGACCTTCTGAGCCAGGCGGAACACGATGCAAGCTCGCAAAGCATTCTGATTACGGATGATGCCGCTTTCGCCGACAGGGTGGAAGAGGCGGTTACCCGCCAGCTGGAGGCCCTTCCGCGCAAGGAAACGGCCGCGCAGAGCTGGGAAGAGTTCGGCGCCGTCATCACGGTCGCCGCGCTGGAAGATGCGGTGCCGCTGGTAGACAGGCTCGCACCGGAGCATCTGGAAATAGCGACGGCCGACCCCGATGCACTGTCAGACCGGATTTCCAATGCGGGCGCCATTTTCCTCGGGCGCTATACGCCGGAAGCGGTGGGCGATTACGTGGCAGGGACGAATCACGTCCTGCCCACGGCCCGCAGCGCGCGCTTTTCTTCAGGCCTCAACGTGCTCGACTATATGAAGCGGACCTCGCTGGTGCGCTGCGATGCGACCTCGCTCGCGGCAATCGGGCCGGCGGCGGTGGCGCTGGCCGATGCGGAAGGACTTCAGGCGCATGGACGCTCCGTTTCCATCCGGCTCAACCGCTGAGCCTCGACCCAGGCGCATGCCCGCGCCATTGAGATGCGCTTCGGGCCTCGCATCGCAAGTGCGATTGGGCTTAGAGTACCCCATATGAGCGATCGGAGCGCAGAAGGCGGAATGGAAGAGGCGGCATCGTCCCCCGAGCGGGATGCGCACTATCGCATTGTCGATCTCGCCCTCGACGAGACTTCCGTCGTGCGCCGCAGCCCCGACGTCGAGCATGAGCGCAAGGTGGCGATTTTCGACCTGCTGGAAGAAAATCTCTTCATGCCCGTCGGCAGCGAAGGCGGCCCGTATCGCCTGCGTCTGTCGGTGGAGGAAAACCGGCTTATCTTCGATATCCGCCTGGAAGACGACGAAGAGCATGGCAAGGTCATGCTCTCGCTGACCCCGTTCCGCCGGATCATCAAGGACTATTTCCTGATCTGCGAGAGCTATTACGACGCCATCAAAAGCGCAGCGCCTGCCCAGATCGAGGCGATCGATATGGGGCGCCGGGGCTTGCACAATGAAGGCTCGACGCTGCTGAAGGAGCGTCTCTCGGGTAAGATCGACATGGATTTCGACACCGCCCGCCGTCTCTTCACGCTTATCTGCGTACTTCACATCAAGGGGTAGGCATGGCGGGAGAAGGGAAATTGCCGGGCTCGGTGCTGTTTATCTGCAACCTCAACGCGATCCGCTCCCCCATGGCCGAGGGGCTGATGAAGGCGCTCTATCCGGGCCGCATCTTCACGCAGTCGGCGGGCGTGACGCCCGGCGACCCCGATCCCTTCGCCGCGGAGGTGATGGGCGAAGTTGGGATCGACATTGCATCCCATATGCCGCGCGGGGTCGATGAGCTGGACGACCTCACATCCTATGACGTGATTGTGGCGCTGACGCCGGAGGCGAAGGAAGCCGCCGAAGGAGCTACCCGGTCTGCGGCGACGGAAGTCGAATACTGGGACGTGATCGATCCGCTGGCTACCCCTACCGGCGGTAGCCGAGAGCGCCGTCTCGTCGCCTATCGTGAATTGCGCGACCAGCTCAAACGCCTGATCGAGAAGCGCTTCGGGCGGATCGAGCGGCGCGTCGGATAGCGGGCGGGATTGCCAGATCCCCCCCTCCGGCGACCGGCCTACCCATTCTGGGCCATGCGGCGTCTGCCGGGGTCGCATTCTCGACACAAGCCTCCCTATAATAACCGCACACGGGGTAAGCCGTTCTGCCGGGAGGAAGTTCGCTCATGAATAATGTTTTCGCAATCGCCGCCGCCGCCATTCTGGGTGTCGGAATAGCCCTTGGTGGCTACTTCGGCGGGCAGGGCCTCGTTGAATCCCGGCTGGGCGACCGCTCGGTCACCGTGAAAGGGCTTTCCGAGCGTGATGTGAAAGCCGACCTTGCTCTCTGGCCCATTCGGTTCGTGGCGACCGGCAACAATGTCGAAGGTGTTCAGGCCCAGATCGCGGTGAGTACGAAGGCGGTGATCAAATTCCTGAAAAGCGAAGGGTTTTCTGACGATGAAATCTCTGTGGAAAGCCCCGAAGTGACCGACCGCATGGCGCAGGCCTATCGCTCCGGGCCGGTGGATATTCGTTTCATCATCAGCCAGCTCGTGATGGTGCGCTCTACCGATGTGGACAAGGTTGCCGAGGCGAACCGGTCGACCGGCAATCTGGTCGCGGCGGGGATTGTTCTTTCCAGCGACCGCGGTCCGAGCCGTCCCTCCTATCTTTTCACCGGCCTCAACAAGGTAAAGGGTGAGATGATCGAAGAGGCGATGGGCCGTGCCAAGGAAGCCGCACAGACCTTCGCCAAGGATTCCGGCACTAGCCTCAACGGCATCCGCCGCGCCTATCAGGGCCAGTTCCAGATCCTGCCGCGCGACAATGCCCCCGGTATTCAGCAAAGCGAGCAGATCGACAAGACCGTTCGCGTCGTTTCGACGATCGAATATCTGCTGGCGAACTGAGCCATTCCAGCGGATTTGTCGCTTTTTTGTGAGTACTTTGCTGCCCCTGCGAAAAGAGGGTGCATGCAGTACTTGATTTCGGGCGCCTTTCTGACCATTCTTCGGCCAAATTTCAAAGGGTTGTGAATGGCGAAGGAAGAAACACTCGAATTCGAGGGGGTCGTAGTCGAACTCCTCCCGAATGCCACTTTCCGGGTGAAGCTGGAAAATGATCACGAGATCATTGCCCACACGGCAGGCAAGATGCGCAAGAACCGCATCCGCGTGCTGGCGGGGGACAAGGTGCTCGTCGAAATGACGCCCTATGATCTTACCAAGGGCCGGATTACCTACCGATTCAAGTGAGCGTCGCCCCTCACAGTGCGAACGCTTCCGGCGGTGCGTGCCGCAGGCTGGTTCTTGCCAGCGCCTCGCCGCGCCGCCTTGCTCTCCTGGCACAAATCGGCATCGCTCCCGATGCGGTAATTCCGTCGGACATCGACGAGACACCGCTGCGCGACGAGCCACCGCGCGTCCATGCCGGCAGGCTGGCGCGGGAAAAGGCGCAAGCCGTGGCTGCGGCCGAGCCGGACGCTTTCGTGCTGGCGGCCGATACGGTCGTCGCCTGCGGGCGGCGTATCCTGCCCAAAACGCTCGATCGGGCGGAAGCAGAGCGATGCCTGCGGCTTCTGTCCGGCCGCACACACAGGGTCTATACCGGGCTGTGCCTTGCCGGCGACGGTACGTTCAGTTGCCGCGTTGTGGCGACGAAGGTCGGCATCAAGCGCCTTTCCGAGACGGAAATTGCCGCCTATCTCGATAGTCGCGAGTGGGACGGCAAGGCGGGTGGCTATGCTATTCAGGGGCTTGCCGCAGCGTTTGTGCGCGAAATTTCGGGATCCTACTCATCCGTAGTTGGCCTGCCGCTCTATGAGACCGCTCAATTGCTGACCGGCAGGGGCTATCGGGTCCTTTCGCCGCATCTATGAACGCAGCGCAAATTGCTGCTAGGATCATTTTTCCAGAATTGGTTTGCAAATTAGGGGTTCCGTATCCGTCTGTGATGGGGGTCGCGGTCGGAAGATGGCAAGGGGATTGATGTCGGAGGAAGTGCTGATCAATGTCGGCCCCGGCGAAACGCGCGTCGCGGTCGTCGAAAGCGGTCGTCCTGTCGAGTTCTTTCTGGAGCGCACCATGGCGGATGCGCTGAAGGACAGGACGGGACGTGCAGGGCATTCCGTCATCGGAAATATCTTTCTGGGCCGTGTGCAGCGTGTGCTGCCGGGCATGCAGGCCGCCTTCGTGGAAATCGGTCTGGAGCGCGCGGGCTTTCTTGGCGCGCGCGAGGCGAGATGCCTTTGCGAATTGACGGGCCTTGATGAAGGCACATTGCCGCCTATTTCCGCTTGCGTCACGGAAGGGCAGGAAATTCTCGTCCAGGCAGTGAAGGATCCGATAAGCGAAAAGGGCGCGCGTCTTTCCGCCAATGTCACGCTGCCCGGACGCCTGCTTGTATTGGTGCCCAACCAGTCCGGCGTTGCGCTGTCGCGCCGTATCGAGGACGAGCCTGAGCGCGAAAGGCTGACCGCGCTGGTGGAAGAAATGGTCGAGCGCTTCAATGCCTGTGGCGTTACGGGCGAGCCTGCGGGCTTCATCGTGCGCACCGCCGCCATCGGTGCGACGGCGGAAGAGATTGCCGCTGACGCACGACAGCTCGCCGAGGAATGGCGCCAGGTCCGCGACAGGCAGAAACGATCCTCGCCGCCTTCCGTCGTCTTTCATGATCTCGATCCGGTGGCAAAGACGCTGCGCGACTGTGTGAATGCCGACACCGAACGTGTGCTGATCGACGATGCGGAAGCCTTTGCGGAAGCAAAGCACTACTGCAAGCGTGCCATGCCTGAAATGCTGGACCGGGTACAGCTTTTCAACGGGCCGGGGCCTCTTTTTGCCCTTTACGACGTGGACGGACAGATTGAAACCGCGTTGGAGCCGCGTGTGGAACTGCCCTCGGGCGGTTGGATCACCATAGAGACGACGGAAGCGCTGACCGCGATCGATGTGAATTCCGGCCGTTACACCGCAGCCACCGGCCTGGAAGAAACAAGCGCGCGCATCAATCTTGAAGCGGTAGAGGAAATCGTCCATCAGCTTCGCCTGCGCGGCACGGGCGGCATCGTGGTGATCGATTTCATTCACCTGAACGAACCCGACAACATTGCAAAGGTGATCGACGCGCTGGAAACGGGGTTTGCGCGCGACCGCGTGCCGACCCAGATCTCGGCCATGTCGGAATTCGGCCTGGTAGAGATGACAAGGAAGCGCGTGCGCGAGCCGCTGGACAAGCTGCTGACCGAACCCGCCTATGCCAATTGCAGGCCGCGCCGCAAGACCTGTGCGACGGTGGCAAACGATCTCTTGCGGCGCATCCAGCGCGAAGCGGCAGGGGCTCCGGGCCGCACGCTCGTTGCGCATGCGTCCACCGAAGTGGTGGACTGGCTGGAACGAGGCAACCCCTATCTGCTGGAACGGCTTAGCGAGAAAGTCGCCGCGGCGGTCAGTCTCGTGCCGGAGCCCGATTACGCCCGCGAAAAGCTGGATGTCGGGGTGCTGCAATGAGCGGGAAGGAGAGTGGAGAGCGGGATGGTAAGGTCATTCCCTTGCGCGCGCCAAGGCCTTGCCCGATTTGCGGCAAGAAATCTGCGCCCGATGTCCATCCCTTCTGCTCGAAGCATTGCGCGGATGTCGATCTCAATCGCTGGCTGAGCGAGGGCTATGCGATTCCCGCCGTGGAGCCACCCGACGATTTCGACCCCGAAAGCCTCGACCTCGACGAAGAGGGCGAGCGCGGCGGAGGCAGGTAAGCCCTTAACCCTGTTCGCCAATTCGGCTTTCGATATTCTGACCGAAAGCTGTGCGGCACCTCTGGACAGTGCCGGATCAATCTCTTATAACCCGCGAACCTCACCAAGGCGGTTTGCCGGGGCCTCAAGAGCCCGCCCCGCTTTGGAGCTTCCGCCCAGGTAGCTCAGTTGGTAGAGCATGCGACTGAAAATCGCAGTGTCGGTGGTTCGATTCCGCCCCTGGGCACCACTTCCCCTGCTTATGAGCGGTCCTCCCATCTAGTATCCTTGCGTCGCTTGCTGAGCACCGACCGCCCCGAAAAACGCACGCCGCCATTTACGCCTCGGCCGTCAGATGCTCCTTGCTCGCGGCTTCCCAGATTTCGCGGGCGGCGTCGGCGTTCATGATCGCGATGCCGATCCCGACGATGAGGTCCGGCCAGGCGGAGGGGTAAAGGGCCGTTATCGTCCCGGCTGCGATGATGGCGATGTTCGCGAAGGCATCGTTGCGTGCCGAGAGGAAAGCCGCGCGCGACAGGCTCCCGCTTCGATGCCGGTGCCCCACGAGAATGAAAGCGCATCCCACATTGACGATAAGTGCGCCGACGCCGGTCAATGTCAGCGGCCCCGCCGTCGGCGGGACGAAGTGCCCGATTTTCTGGTAAGCGACCCAGACAGCCGCAAGCGATGGCACGAGCAGGATCAGCGCCATCGCTTTGCCGAGCCTTGCCCGCCACAGGACGGGCCAGGTGAGCGCGATGACGATCAGGAAGTTGACCGAAGCATCCTCGAGGAAATCGATGCTGTCGGCAAAGAGCGACACAGAGCCGATTGAGAGTGCCACCGCGAACTCAACCCCGAAATAGGCGAGGTTGAACAGGGCAACGAGGCGAACCGCCTGACGAAAATCCTGTGTCCTCTCGAGCATGCGTGCCTCCCTCTTTGCGCTCCGGCCCGGACGAAAGGTCTAGTTCCCTGTCGTCACTCGACCGATTCGAGTTTGACGGTAACGGGTTCGATGGCGTTTGCTGTGGCGACCTCCACGATCATGTGGTCCGGGCGGTCGACGTCGTCGATATGGGTTTCAAATCCTGCGCCGCCGGCTTTGTTCTGCGCAATTTGTATCGCGCCGCTGAGGGACACTTTCGCGCCTTTCAGCGTTGCACGCATATTGCCGAAACGGGCGCGCAGCGATTTCGAGGCGTAGTGTTCGGACCGTACATCCGGAACCTCTGCCGTCGCGCTGTCTACCAGCACTGTTTCCGAGCGATCGAACGTCAGAAAGCGGACTTCGTAATAATAGATGCCGTTTTCTTCCTCGAAATCGACATTGGCCGGTGTGCCGTCCGAGTGCTTTTTCGCAGTCGCTACGGCATCGAGAAGCGATACTTTCGCCGCGTGGGCGGCGGCAAGTTCCGCGCCCGTATCATTGGTCGGTTCCGTCAGGGCGGTGCAGCCCGCGGTCATCCCGCAGATGAGCACCAGAGCGGTCAAGGGGGCGAGTTTCATGGGTCGGTCCTTTCGTCGAATGGGCCGGTTGTTCCGCCGACAAGTCTGTTCATGCGGGTACCGGCGGTCTGGAGGGTGGAATAGATGATCGGCATGGCGATGAGGACGAGCGGCATCTGCACGATGAGCCCGGAAATGATCGCGATGGCGAGAGGCTGCTGCATGGCCGAGCCCTGGCCGATCCCGAGTGCCAGCGGCATCAGGGCCAGAATGGCGGCAAGCGTCGTCATGGCGATGGGCCGCAGCCGGTTGAGCCCCGCCTGGAGAAGTGCATCCGGGGACGCCATGCCTTCCTTCCGCAGGTCTTCGTACTCGGAGAAGTAGAAGATCGCGATTTCCGTCACGATACCCACCACCATGGTCATGCCCATCATCGCGGTGATGTTGAGCTCGACCCCCGTGACCCAGAGGCCGGCAAAGACCGACGACATGGCAAAGAGCGGCATGGCGATAATCGAAAGCGCCAGGGAGAGCCGCTCATAGAGGAAGAGCAGCAGAAGGAACACCAGCGCGAAGGCCGCGATGATGACGCGCACCAGCCCTTGAAAGGCGATCTGCTGCTGATGATAAAGACCGCCCAGCTTGTAATAGGTGCCGGGCGGGAAGAGGTCCGACTTGTCGAGAAGCGTCTTCACGTCGGAGACCGTGCTGCCGAGATCGCGTCCTTCGATGCGTGCTGTCACCGCCACCATGGGCTTCAGATCGTCGCGGGTGATCTGGGGCTGCCCCGTCAGCAGCTTCACCGAGGCGATCCGTCCGAGCGCGATCTTGTGGCCGTCGGGCGCAATGATCCGAAGCTGTTTCAGGTCTTCGGGCGTCGCTCGGCGCGAGGCAGGGATCCATACCCGCACATCGATGGTCCGGTCGCCGCGCTGGATGGATGTCGCGACATTGCCGGAGAGATAGGTCGAGAGCTGCTTGTTCACCTCGTCCGGCGTCAGCCCTTCCAACCCTGCCAGAATGCGGTCGACCTTGATATCCAGCGCATCGCCCACAATGACGACGCCGTCGCGGATTTCGGCGACGCCGTTGACGTTGCCAATGGCATTGGCGACTTTCGGCGCAATCTCGCGCAGCTGCGTTTCATTGTCTCCATAGATCTTGATTTCGATAGGCTGCGGCACGGACGTCAGATCGCCGATCATGTCTTCCATAAGCTGTGCCGTATCGACGTCGAGACCGGGCACCTTGTCGGCGATACGCGCGCGTACATCCGACATGATTTTTTCGATCCCTCGTCGTGGCAGAGGTTTCAGCTTCACGAAAAAGTCCCCGGTATTGGTCTCGGTCAGACCGCCGCCCAACTGGGCGCCCGCCCGGAGCGAATAGGTCGCGACCTCGGGGGTTTGGGAGAGAATGTCGCCGACCTTGCCCAGAAGCTTGCCCATATCGGTGAGCGATGTCCCGGGCGGAGCGACATAGTCGAGGATGAAGCCACCCTCATCCATCACCGGCATGAAGCCCGAGCCCGTATTGCGATAGGCGAAATAGCCCGTGCCCGCGAACGCCGCCAACACGGCCAGCAGGATGAGCGGTGTGCGGCGTATGCGCAGAAAGGCCGCCCGATAGCTTTTCGTAACGCGGGCGAAGGTACGGCCTTCATGTTCGATGTCCCGATCCTGTTCTGAAATCAGAAAATCGGCGAGCAGGGGAATAACGAAGAAGGCCACGAAGAAAGAAACAACCAGCGAACTTGCCATGGTCAGCGACAGCGCCTTGAAGAAGGCGCCCGTCACGCCGGAGAGGAAAGCCAGCGGCAGGAAGATGATGATGGTGGCCGAAGACGATCCGATGAGCGGCTTCCAGAATTCGCGCGCCGCGCGCCGGATCTTGTCGTGCAGTGACTGCTCGCCGCCGTCGAGATGGCGCACGATCTGTTCGATCATCACGATAGCGTCGTCGATGATAAGGCCGATCGCGGCCGCCATGCCACCCAGCGTCATGATGTTGAAACTCATGCCAAGGGCATAGAGAAAAAGCACCGTGGCGGAGAGAACGGCGGGCACGACCACCAGGGTGATGATGGTGACCTTGAGATTCCGGAGGAAGAGAAAGAGAACGACCGCGGCAAGTCCCACACCGATCAACACGGCATCGCGGACCGTCTTCGCAGTTTCCACCACCAGCTCGCTCTGGTCGTACCAGTTCGTTATCTTCACGCTTGGCGGCAGCTTGTTTTTATAACCCGCCAGCGTCTTCTTCACGTCGTTGATGATCTGAACCGTATTGCCGCTCGGCTGCTGGAAGATCTGAAGAATGACGGCATCTTTGCCGTCTTCGCGGATGATGGTCCAGTTCGGCGCGGCGGCGGGATGAACTTTCGCAATGTCGGACAGCCGGACGACACCACCCGCGCTCGCGCGCACCACGACGTTACGCACGTCATCAAGCGTCTTGAGACGCGTATCGGTCAGCGCGAAGAGGAGTTTGTGCCGGTCTTCGACCCGCCCGTTGACTTGCAGAATGTTCGATGCGGAAAGCGCATCCGCCACATCCTTCATCGTCAGGTCGTAGCTTGCCAGCAGGCCGGGGTCGGCATCGACCCTGATTTCCGGCGCGCTGCCGCCCATCACCGAGGCCTGCGCGACCCCGTTGATGGACGACAAAAGCGGCACCAGTTCGTATTTGGCGATTTCGCGCAGCTTGGTCGTGCCGATCTGGTCGGATGTCAGCGAATAGGCAGCAATCGGAAAGACCGTCGGATTCATCCGTCGAACTTCGAAGCTCGTCCCCTGCGGCAGGCTCGGCAGGATGCGGCCGATGGCGGATTGGACCTGTAACGTACGCGTGGCCATGTCCTCGCCCCAGGCGAAGTTGAGCGAAAGCTCGGCGCTGCCGCGGCTCGTGGTCGAGCGTGTTTCCTGAAGACCGGGGACGGTCTTCACCGCTGTTTCCACGCGGCGCGTGACTTCCGCCACCATTTGTGGCGCGGGCCTGTCGCCCGCATCGACGGTCACGGCGATCCGCGGAAAGCTCACATGCGGGAAGAGTGCGACCGGGAGCCCGAAGCCGTTCATCGCGCCGCCGATCGCGGCGACGGCCAGCAGGAAGAGGATCGAGTAGCGGTGCTTGGCGGCCCATTCGGCGATCGTCATTTCGACACCTCATGCACTGCGATACCGTCTTCAAGCGCCGCATTCCCCGAGACGATCACCGTAGCGTCGGGTGCAATGCCTTTGCCGATGAGCGATGTCGTGTCGGTTTCGGCAAGGATGTTCACATTGTGGCGAGCAGCCTTGCCGTTCTCGACGGTGTAGGTGTAGGTGCCTTCCCCGTCTTCGAGGATGGCGCTGCGCGGCACGAGGATGCCCTCGCGGGGTGGCAGCGAGAGATGCGCCACCATGGTCGTGCCGATGACCGGCAGGTTTTCGGGTGGGTTGTCGAAGGTGGCGATAGTGGGAACGAGCCTGCTCTGCGGATCGATCATGCCCCCGACGGAGCGGAGCGTCGCTTGCATCTTCCGGTTCCCGTCGAGCGGCATCGAAAGCGTGGCCTTGTCGCCGGGCGACAGGCGGGTCGCGTCTTCGGGTTCGAGACCCAGTCTGGCGACGAGCCCTTTCTTGCTGGAGACAGAGGCGACGGCGCTTCCCGCGGTGAGCTGGTCGCCCTGCGCGGCGCTCAATGAGGTGACGACGCCGCCGACCGGCGCTTTGAGAAGTGTCGATCCGGTCGACGCACCTGCCTTCTTCTGAGCCTTCAGTTGTGCAAGCGCATCGTTGAGCGACTTGCGCGCGGTGGCGAGCTGATCGTTGGAAGAAAGCCCAGCCTTGTTCAACCGCTTCTGCCGCTGGAATTCCGAGCGGGCCAGATCATAGGCGCTGCGGGCCTGTGCATATTGCGCGGCGGCAGCCGGTGTGGTGGTGATGCGAACAAGGGGTGTGCCTTGAGCGACATATTCTCCCGCATGCACCATCACCTCCTCGACGATGGCGTCATATTGCACGATCACATTCCGGCTTCCCGCCGGGGCGGCGGCAAGCGTGCCATAGGACAGCACGGTCTCCGAAAGGGAGCCGCTATGCGCCGCCATCGTGGTGACCCCGGCGCTTGGCGCGGCGTTCGCCGATATGGGTAGAAGGACCGTGAAGCTCAGAAGAATGGGGAGCAGGGGTGAGCGGAAATAGTGTTTCATGAAGAGCGATCCTTTTCGGGCGGCGTACCGGCCGGGAGGCAAAGCGTGGTGTCGAGCGACAGGAGATCGCTCCAGAGCGCATCCTGCAGGTCGAAGAATTCGGTTTGCCGGCTGAGCCAGGCTTGTTGGAGTTGTGCGGCAAGGGAGGGGTCGAGATCGCCCGCACTGGCTGCCTTCGTCGCAGCCGCAGCATGTTTCTGAAGGGTGGGAAGTTGCCCGGTCAGTGTTTGGAGGCGCGCTGAAATCCGACGACTCTCCCGCCAGAGGCGCCAGGCGTCGGCTCGTGTCCGGTCGATGCGCGCCTGATATTCCTGCCGGAGCTGTTTGCGCGTCGCGCGCTCTATCGCGATCCGGCCCTGACCCTGATCGAAGATCGGCAAATCCATGCTCACGCCGAAACTCGTCGTATGGACGTTGCTCGTATCGCTGGCGCGGGTGAAGCCGATCTGGATATTGGGGAATTGCGAGAGAACGGCCTTGAAGACGGCCTCTTCCTGCGCCTTGTAGCCCTGCTGAAGCGCGAGCAGATCGGGGCGGCGCGACGGCAGCGTCGAAAGCGCCTTCTCCATCTGAGCCTTGTCGGGAAGCGCCGGAAGAACCGGCGCCGCAAGGTGCAGATCTGCCTGCGGCGTAAGCCCCAGCAGCGCCTTGAGATCGGACATGGCCGATGAATGATTGTTTTCCGCGCTCAGGAGCTGGCCTTCGAGGTCTTTGCGCGGGCTCGTGAGTGCGTCCGCCTGGTCCGGCGCGAGGTCGCCGCGAGAAAGCGCCGCGCTGACGGCGCTATCGGAAACATGGTCTTCTTCAAGCGCAGATGAGATTGCGGAGATGCGGGTCTCCTCGGTTGCAGCCTGCGTAAAAAGCGTTCGCGCTTTCGCCGCCGTCTGCCATTCCTGCCAGAGAAGATCGAGACGAGCCTGCTCGGCCGAAGCCTTTGCGGAAGCCGAGGTAGCCGAATGCGTGAGAAGCGACTGAAGATCGAAGGTCAGGCCGTAGCTGTATCCCTTGACGAGCCCTTGGCCTTGCGTCGTCGGCTGGTCGATGCTTGCCGAAACCTGCGGATTGGGCAGAAGCCCCGCCTGGAAGGCCTGTGCGCTGGCGATGTCCCACTTGGCGCGCTCTGCCTTGAGGCCGGGATTGCCCAGCACCGCGAAGCCTGCCGCCTGCGTCATCGAAAGCCGCGTCTTGCCCATATCCGGCAATTGGCTGCGCAGGTCCGGCCCCTCCGGCAGCGGCTCGGCGTGATAGGTCGCGCAGCCCGTCAGCAATAGGGCCGCAAAAACGAGGACTGAAAGTCGAAAACCCTGCATGGGCGGCGCTCATCCGGGTGGTTGGACAGGATGCGCGGATCATGATGGGCGGGCCTTCGCCGCAGGATGGGGCGAACTATACAGATTTGTGTATTTTGCCCCAGCCAGCCGGAAGGCCGATGGTCGCAGTCTTGGGCGCGATGGCGATGGATTTTCGCCGGATTTCTCTATGGAGAGCCCCCGTGCCGACGAATTATAGTGACAGCATGAAAATACTGCTGGTTGAAGACGATGCGGAGACGGCCGCCTATATCGCGAACGGTCTGAGGGAACATGGCCATGTCGTGGATCTGGCGGAGACCGGTCGGGACGGGCTGTTCCTTGCGACCGAGGCCGCTCACGATGTGGCCGTCGTTGATCGCATGCTGCCGGGCATGGACGGGCTCGCCATGGTCAAGGCCGTGCGGGCCGCCGATATCAAGCTTCCCATCCTGTTTCTGACGACGATGGGCGGGATCGATGATCGCGTCGAAGGCCTGAACGCCGGCGCCGACGACTATCTTGTCAAACCCTTTGCCTTCAGCGAATTGCTTGCTCGTATCAATGCGCTCTCACGCCGGCCCGTGCCGGTGGCGCATGAAACAACTCTCAATATTGGCGATCTCGAACTCGATCTCCTGAAACGACTGGCGAGGCGCGACGGCAAGACGATCGAGCTGCAACCTCAGGAGTTCCGGCTTCTGGAATTCCTGATGCGTCATGCCGACCAGGTCGTAACGCGCACCATGCTGCTGGAACATGTCTGGGATTTTCATTTCGATCCGCAGACCAATATCGTCGAGACGAATATCAGCCGTCTGCGGAGCAAGATCGACAAGGGGTTCGACCGGGAACTGATTCACACGATCCGCGGGGCAGGCTATGCACTTCGAACGCCTGAGTAGAGCCCTCCGCTCGACGGCCTTTCGCCTTTCCGCGATTTTCACCGCGATCTTCATACTGTCCTATGTCGTCGTCTTCTCGGTCACCTATTGGGAAACCACGCACGCCCTGATCTCGCAGCGCAGGGGCGCGATCGAGCAGGAATTTGCCGCAATGAAAAACCGTTTCCTGCGCGGCGGCATGGAGGCGGTAAGGCGAGCGATTTCGGAAGAAAGCACGCCGCGATCGGGTTTTCCCGTGTTTGCCTTGGTGAAAACGACTGACGGCGCGTCCTTCGGATCTGTGTCCCTTGAACGTGCAGAGATCGGCTGGCACGACTACCCGGAAGCAAACATCCCCTCGATAAAGGGTGAAGACCGCGACGAGCATGTGCTTTCCGCCTATGCGGGAAAGCTTGCTGACGGGAGCCTGCTTCTCCTTGGCTTCGACCGTTACAATATTGTGGAAACTCAGGAAGCCATCGCCTGGGCCTTCACCTGGAGCGCGCTCATCATGCTGTTTGTCGCCGCGAGTGGCGGGATATTCGTGGGCCGCCGCGCGCTTTATCGTATCGACCTGTTCAATGAAAAACTTCGTGAGTTCGAAGGCGGCAAGCTCGATACGCGCCTGCCGGTACGCGGCAGCGCGGATGAGCTGGATGAACTTTCGGTGTCTGTGAATGCAACGCTGGAACGTGTGGAAGGTCTGATGGCGAGCCTTCGCCAGGTCTCGAGCGATATCGCGCATGACTTGCGGACGCCCTTGACGCGGCTTCGGCAACGGCTCGAGGCGGCGTCTGCGAACGCGAGAACGACGGAAGATCATGCCGACGCCATTCGCGATGCTCTCGACCAGACGGACGCCATCCTCGCAACCTTCTCCGCGCTTTTGCGGATTGCGCAGATAGAGTCCGGCGCCAGAAGGGCCGGGTTTGCGGCGTTCGACCTGAGCGGGACCTGCAACTCCGTGCTGGAGGCCTACAGGGCCTCGCTGGAAGATGACGGACGGGAAGTGACGGCGCGGATAGAACCCGGCCTGACGGTTCGCGGCGATCGGGAACTCATTTCCCAGGCGCTCTCCAATCTCATCGAGAACGTCCTCCGGCACACACCGTCCGGGACGCCTGTCGGTATCGGCCTGCATGAAGCGGGCGGCCGGGTCACGATGTCGGTGTCCGATGAAGGGCCGGGCATCCCCGAGGCGGAACGGAACAAGGTGTTCCAGCGCTTCTACCGGCTGGAAGGAAGCCGCACGACGCCGGGCAACGGTCTCGGACTTTCGCTCGTTCTCGCCGTCGCCGATCTTCATGCCGCCGAAACCGAAGCGAAAGGCGGCGAAAGGGGCCTGACGATTTCGATTTCGTTTCTTGCCGGCATGCCGCCAACTGGAGGAGAGCCGTGAACCTCAGATCCCTGCGCCGCACCGTCGTGGGGACGCCGGCCGTGCTTCTGCTTGTCGGCCTGTCATCGGCTTTCTTTGGATATTCATGGCGATCGGAGAGGATGTTCTTGAAGGCGAACATATAAGCTACGATAGGGAGCTTCTCTTGTGGCTTCGTGTCCCCGGGCACCTCAACGAGATGATCGGTCCTGCCTGGCTTGAACAGGCGTTCAGGGACGTCACCAGCCTTGGTAGCTATACGGCCCTCACCATGGTCGTCGCGATCTCGGTCGGATATCTCCTCGTCGCTGCTCGCTATCGGACGGCCTTGATCGCCGCATCGTCCGTCTCGCTCGGGGCCCTTCTGGAACGGGAGCTGAAGCTCTCCTTCGCCCGCCTGCGGCCCGACCTGGTGCCGCATCTGGTGGAGGTGCACACGCTCAGCTTTCCCAGCGGGCACGCCATGCTGTCCGCCATTACCTATCTGACGCTCGGTTCGCTCCTCGCCTCGGCGGAGCCGGAGCGAGGCCTGCGGATTTTCATTCTGACGGTCGGCCTGTCGCTCACGCTGCTCGTCGGGACGAGCCGCGTCTTTCTGGGCGTCCATTGGCCGAGCGACGTACTCGCGGGCTGGGCGGCGGGATCCCTGTGGGCGTTGGCTTTCTGGGTGTTCGCCATCTGGGCCGCAAGGCCGGCCTCTTCGCCTCCGGAGACGAACTGATCCTCCATTTTGTATGTGGGATTTTTCTGTGCCTCGTATTGATTGGCCGGCGTTGGCTCCAATGGGAAAGACCGAAGCTCATCGTGCCTGCTCCCGCCATTTGCCGGAACAAGGGTGAAGATGGTTGAACGTCAAAGCGCACCGAAAATGTTGGCCAGAAACATGGTGCTGAGGCGTTTGACTGCGGGATAGTTAAATAATTTCAATGGATTGTGCGCGGCAGGTAAGCCGCCCCTAGGCACCACCTACCCATCCAAGGACGTCCGAGAAAGTCCGAGACGGGTTCAAATTCCAAACAAAATCAACCGCTTGAGTCCAACAAGGTCCGACCTTGTCTTTGGGCATCCAAGCGTCGTGACAGTACTTCTGGCGGTACTTTTTCGCACCTCAGCAGCGAGGTACCTCCATGTCGCTGACAGACGTGGCCGTAAGAACGGCAAAACCAAAGTCGAAGGCTTATCGGCTCTTTGACGGCAATGGTCTCTTCCTGTTGGTCACTACCAAGGGGCAACGCTATTGGCGGTATCAATATCGCCACGGGGGCGCAGGAAGCTTCTGGCGCTGGGTGTGTATCCTGAAGTGTCTCTGGCCGAGGCCCGCGAGGCGCATCGGAGCGCGCGAAAGGCTGTGGCGCGGGGAGAGGACCCCGCTCACATAAGAAAGCTCGAGAAGATCGCTGGAGCAGATTCTGCGAGCAACACGTTTCGGGTGATTGCCGAAGAGTGGCTCGCCAAGCAGGACCGTGAAGGCAGGGCAGCTGCGACGATCAAGAAGAACAGATGGCTGCTCGAGTTTGCCTACCCGATCATTGGCGATCGACCGATACGCGACATTTCGGCGCCTGAGATCCTTATCGTGTTGCGGAAAGTGGAAAGCCGGGGGACCTATGAGACCGCTCGACGGCTCCGCAGCACATGCGGGATCGTCTTCCGCTATGCCGTGGCAACCGCCCGGGCTGAAACCGACCCGACATTTGCTCTCCAAGGGGCGCTCACCACTCCAAAGGTAACCCATCGGGCGGCCATCATTGATCCCTCAGGTGCCGGAGCGTTGCTACGAGCGATCGATGGTTTCGATGGGCAGCCGGCGACCCGGGCAGCCTTGAAACTTGCGCCGCATGTATTTGTACGTCCCGGAGAATTAAGGACTGCCGAATGGCATGAGTTCGATCTGGAGCAGGCCTTGTGGACCATCCCGGCAGCCAAGACAAAGATGCGCCGCGTCCAGAAGGTACCTCTTTCGCGCCAGTCGCTCCAAATCCTGGAGAATATCAGGGAACTAACAGGCAATGGGCCACTTGTCTTTCCCGGAGTAGGAAATCGCCGACGACCTCTCTCGGAGAACACATTGAATGCCGCTCTTCGGCGTTTGGGATACGACAAGTCGGAAATGACAACCCACGGCTTTAGGGCCATGGCTGCATCGCTCCTGAACGAGATGGGCACATGGAACCCCGATGCCATCGAACGACAGCTTGGCCATGTAGAAGCGAACGATGTCAGGCGTGCCTATGCTCGCGCTGAGTTCTGGGATGAGCGCATCCAGATGATGCAGCACTGGTCGGATTATCTCGATGAGCTACGCGTGAAACCGGCCAAGTGAATGAAAGCCGGATCTTGCACGGCTCTTCACAGTCAAAACGAAATGAGATCACGTGAAGAGAAGACCTCTCTGCGCGGAGAACGCTAGATGAAAGGAAAGCGTAGAAAATGAAATCGGATATGCCCCTAGGGAACCTCATTATCAAAGCAGTCGCGTTTGCCGCGGAGAAGCACCGTAATCAACGTCGTAAAGACGCTGACGTATCGCCTTACATCAATCATCCAATTGCGCTGGCTAATGTTCTTGCCAATGAAGCTGGGATTGATGACGCCTCAGTGCTGTGTGCCGCCATTCTTCACGATACGATTGAAGACACGGATACGAGTGTCGAAGAACTCGAGCGCACATTTGGCTCTGTGATCGCTGGTATTGTGTCCGAAGTGACGGACGACAAGTCGCTGGACAAGCAAACCCGGAAGCGGCTTCAGATCGAGCATGCACCTCACAGTTCCCCTGAGGCCAAACTTGTGAAGCTCGCGGACAAGATCTGCAATCTCCGTGACATCTTGGCCAACCCGCCAATGGACTGGTCAACTCAACGAAAGCAGGAATATTTCGAGTGGGCTGCTAGCGTTGGCGAGGGGCTTCGGGGTGCGCACGCTCAGCTGGAGGCCCAATTCTGGGAGACTTGGAAGCGGCGATCAGAACTGTAGTCGGGCTGATGTGCGAAAGGTTTGATGCCCCTGTAGGACCGCTTGGTGAGAGCGCTATTCGACGTCCTCACTACCTTGGAGGTCAGCCTGCATGCGCAGGCCCACCGGCGTATCCACCCCGACAAATTTTGGGTAGTAAACATTCAGGACACGAAAAACCCGAGCGCCGCATCGATAGCTACGTCAAGCCGAAGGGCTGCTTAACGAAGCCCGGCATGAAAACCATGAAGGCGGCCATGAAAAACTTTGGCAGGGAGTTGTCTGATGGCTTTGCTCCAAATCCAATTGACTTTGCCTGAAACCAGAACGTGGCGCTCTATTCAGTCAGGCTCTCCTCCCATCCAGTCAGGTCTTCTATTCGCCAGGCCACAAACCTCGGACTGACCTTCACAGGACGGGGGAAGCGGCCTTTTGCAATCAGGTCGTACAGGGTCGATCGCGGAATGCCATATCGCTCCGTAACCTCGGCGCGTCGAAGTAGTTTCTGTGTCATGGAATTTGGTATCTCCTGCAGCTGGATCGAGACGGATTGTCTCATCACGACTCGAAGCTGCTGAGATTCATTATCTTCATCGAATGCGCCTCGCTTTGCCCGCTTGTTTGCGAATGAGCGGAGAATGGAAGAGAGGAATGCTCTTGGGAAGAAGGTCAGAGCCATCTGGTTTCAGAGAGGCATGAGGAGCGTGTTGCATTCCATCTGCATCTCCTAAACTAGGCCAGAAACCCCTCTGGAACATACGTGTCGTGGTTCCGTGGGACGCCGAGGGCGCTACTTTTCGCGCGCAAGTGCCATCCTGCACTAGTCTTGGCAGATTAGTGCCACCCGCTGCGCATGACTGTGCCGCGGAGCTTACACTCAGCTAATAATTATTTTCAATTAAAGTAGATCGTATCAATTCGGAATCAATTGGGTTCGATCTATGACGGTCTGACGGTCGCTATGACACCTGCCGTCATAGGCTAAGTATATAAAAATAAAAAAGAAAATAGAATTTATGACGGTATGGCGCGATTTCCTGGATACAATACCCTATAATACAAATACAGGGGTAATCCCTTCGGATGCGAAGGGTATGAGAGAGTGTGTTCCTTTATATTATATTTACCGTCATAGATAGATATAAAGTCAATAAAATCAAAGAGATAAGGTATGACGGTAGCTATGACGGTGGTCTGACGGGCGTCACAGTTGGGGCGTGGTCGGTCTGAGGTTGAATTTTTGGCTGTACCTAGCGCTGCGAAATTTTTTTTGTTCCCGCCAATTCCCGCAAGTATCCGTCGACTTCCCTTTGGTTCCCGGAAGGTCCCGGAAGTTCCCGCTGGTTCCCGCTGGTTCCCGCGATTTCCCTCGGTAACCAATTGATTTCAAAATATTTTTAATGATATTTCCCTTCGCTGTGACTTGGTCGATGTCCGCCGAAAACCGATTACTCGGTATGGTTGGTGCTTCAATCGACAAGTAATCGAGTGGAGGGGTTGCGGATGAAAACCGGAACAGAATTTCAGCCTGATATGATCCGCAAGGCGGAGGGGATCGAATATTCTGTCATGCCAGAAACCGGTCTCGATACGTTCCGCTGCAAGCGGCGGAGCGCGACACTTTCCGCCAAAGCTTGCGCTGCGATGTGGGATGCTGCGCAGGATGCTGAGGGTCCGAAGGCCGAGCGCCTCGAAGTCTGCCAGTCTTGTTCTGTTGGGGCTTGTCATGCCGGGCGGGAGCTGATGCCGATCTCCGGGTTTTACAATTCGATGATCTGTCCCCGCTGCAGGCGCGGCGCTACCCGTATCATCCAGGGCACCCGGTGCGTCTCCTGCTACAACCGTGAGCGTGAAATCATTTCCGGGAAGAACGCGAAGGGAACTGCGCCGAGCAAGCTAGGGAAGCTCTTTCCGGTCGAGCTCAATGTTGTCGTGGATGGCGTTAGCACCAGGCATCGACACCCGCTGGCAGTAGATCGGCTGGAACCGATGATCGAAATCCTCAGGCGTACGAAGGGAGAGGTCAGCTTTGACTTCGCGGGTCCGAAAATCGAGTTTCAGTGCGAAGGAGGGGCGTGAAATGGCGCAGCTATACGAACTCACAGACCACCTATGCCGGACTTGTTGCGGGCGCCTTTTAGCCCTGAAGGAGCCCTTGGATGGACACACCGCAGGCAGCCGTTTCCGGTGCTCGAATTGCGGCCTCGAAGGTGAAGGGGCTGTCGAGGAAATTTGCTGCTGCGGTTTTCAGGTCCACGGAACCGGCAAGACCGACATGCGGAACGCGGGTTTCCGTTGCCAAAGAAACCCCGATGTAACCTCTTCAAATCCGTCTGAGATTGTCGTGAAAGCAGCTGCCTTACATGGTGCAGCAGTCAGTGTCGGGGCGGAGTAGAGGAAGCATTTGGAGGGCGCGTCGTCGGGAAGCCAGGTTACTGCCAAGTGCCGGAAGATATTTCCGGAACTGGCAGTGCGGCAGCATACCGGTAATTGGCCAATGTGCTTGAATGGAGGCTTCAGCTCGGGCTTTGAGATCGGTGGCTTTCTCTGCGATTATTGCAGCGCCTCCTGAATTTCGACGCCCCGCACCGCGCCGGGAATAAGGAAGCGCCGATCTTGATTTGGCGAGGGGCATGAAGGGCGCCTTTCTCGGTGTCGAAGCAGCGTAATGGGGGAGTTGCCGTGCGGAGCATATCTGCCTGCAAGTTGAGGGAAGGCTGGCCTCGGATTCGGCCAGTTGTTGCTTGGGGACGCCGTCTTGCAGACGCCTGAACAGCAAGCTAGGGAGCATATTGACAGCCTGCTGACATCGGCCGGTTGGGTGCTGCAGGACCGTGACGAGATGGACCGCAATGCGGCCCTCGGCGTTGCGGTGCGCGAATTCTCGCTTCCCGCCGGGTTCTGCGACTATCTCCTCTTCGTGAAGGGCAAGGCCGCCGGCGTGATCGAGGCCAAGAAATCCGGCGTCACCCTGAGCGGCGTGGCCGAGCAATCCGAAAAATACATGCACAGGCTGCCGGACCATCTGGCCCGATGGGACGATATGCTGGTCTACGACTATGAGAGCACCGGCGACGAGACCTTCTTCCGCAATCTGCGCGATCCCAAGGCGCGCTCCCGTCGGCTCTTTGCGTTCCACCAGCCCGAAACGCTTCTGGAATGGCTCCAGCAGCCGGAGACGCTGCGCGGCCGGCTCGGCCATATGCCGCCGCTGGATACGCGGGGCTTACGCGATTGCCAGGTCGAGGCGATCGAGGGGCTGGAGAAATCGCTCGCCGAAGGCCGGCCCCGCGCGCTGATCCAGCTTGCGACCGGCGCCGGTAAGACCTTCACAGCCTGCTCATTCTCCCACCGCCTCATTCGCGAGGCGGGCGCAAAGCGCATTCTCTTCCTGGTGGACCGCAACAATCTCGGCGATCAGACGTTGCGCGAGTTCCAAGCCTATCAGCCACCGGGCACAGCCAACCGCTTCACTGACACCTATATCGTTCAGCACCTCCATTCCCACCGCATCGATCCGGATGCGAAGGTCGTCATCACCACCATCCAGCGCCTCTATTCCATGCTGCGCGGTCAGGAGCTGCCGGAAGAAGAGGAGGAGGGTTCCGCCTTTGAAAAGTGGCAGGGCGAAGAAGGTGAGATCCCGCCCCTCAACTACAACCCCGATATCCCCATCGAGACCTTCGATTTCATAGTCACCGATGAATGTCACCGCTCGATCTATGGCTTGTGGCGGCAGGTGCTGGAATATTTTGACGCCTTCATCATCGGCCTGACGGCAACGCCCTCCAAACACACGCTGGGCTTCTTCAATCAGAACCTCGTCGCCGAATATCCTTATGAGCGCTCGGTGGCCGATGGCGTCAATGTTGGCTACGAGGTCTACCGCATCCGCACCCGCGTCAGTGAGCAGGGCGGCAAGGTGGGGGTCGATGAAAGCGGCTTCCAGGTGCCGGTTCTCGACAAGCGCACCCGCATCCGCCGTTATGAGGCGCTGGATGCCGATCTGGAATACACCGCGAAGGAGCTCGACCGCTCGGTCGTGAACCCGAACCAGATCCGGACCGTGCTCCAGGCCTATCGCGACCGGGTCTTTACCGAGCTCTTCCCCGACAGGACGGGCGAATGGCTGCCCAAGACGCTCATCTTCGCCAAGGACGACAACCACGCCGAGGAGATCGTCCATGCCGTGCGCGAGGTCTTCGGCGAAGGCAACGACTTCGCGAAGAAGATCACCTACCGCAACACGGGCGAGGACCCCAAATCCCTCATCAAGGCGTTCCGCGTGGACCCCTTCCCGCGCGTCGCCGTCACCGTGGACATGATTGCCACTGGCACGGACATCAAGCCCGTCGAAGTGCTGATCTTCATGCGCGATGTGAAGTCGGAAGGCTATTACGAACAGATGCGCGGGCGTGGCGTCCGCTCCATTCCCGATGCGGATTTGAAGGCCGTCACGCCGGATGCGAAAACCAAGACGCGCTTTGTGTTGATCGATGCGGTCGGCGTCACGGAGTCGAAGAAAAACGCCTCCCAGCCGCTGGAGCGAAAGCGCACGGTGAGTTTCGATGCGCTGCTGGAGCAGATCGCCATGGGCCGGCGCGATGAGGACGCGCTCTCCTCACTCGCCGCCCGCCTTGCCACGCTGGACCGAAAGCTTACGCCGGAGGATCGCGCCCGCATCGTCGAAACCACCGGCGGCAAGGCCCCGCGCGATCTGGCAAACGACCTGCTGGATGCCATAGACCCGGACCGTCAGGAACAGGCGATCAAGGCGCGCCACGGCGCGGCGCCGACGCCCGATCAGGAAAAAGAAGTCATCGAAGAGATGATGGATGAGGCCTGCAAGCCGTTTGACAATCCCGGCACGCGCAACCTGCTGAAGGACATCAAGCAGAAGAGCGACATCGTGATCGACGAAATCACGACGGACGAGCTGACCGGGGCGGAATTTGACGAAAAGCTGGCCGAAAAGACGGTGAAGAGCTTCAAGGATTTCATTTCGGAGAACCGAGACGAGCTGACGGCGCTTCAGATCCTCTACAACCAGCCCATGGGCAAACAACGCCTGACCTATCAGGCGATCAGCGACCTCGTGCAGCGGCTTACGGACCCGCCGCTTTATCTCACGACGGCCAATGTCTGGCAGGCCTACAAGCGGCTCGATGCGGCCCATGTGCGCGGCGCGCCGGTGGACGAGCAGTTGACGGAGGTGGTGAGTCTCGTCCGCTTCGCGCTCGGGCAGACGGAGGTGCTGGAACCTTTCGCCACGGTCGTGGAGCAGCGCTTCAATCTGTGGATGGGGCGGGAAAAGCGCGCAGGCCGGGAATACACGCCCGAGCAGGAAACCTGGCTACGCGCCATCGCATCCTATATAGCGGTGAACGCCGAAATCGCGCCCGCCGATTTTCAGGAGGCCCCGAGCCTCGCCGACAAGGGCGGCATCGTGCAGGCGCGCAAACTCTTCGGGCCGGGATTGAACGACATGCTGGATGATCTGCAAGGGGCGCTGGTGGCGTGATGGACGGAGAGTTGCCATCGGGATGGGTTCGGAACCGGCTCGGAACTTTGGGGGTTTGGTCTGGTGGCGGTACACCTTCAAAAGCCAACAAGGACTTTTGGAAAAATGGAACAATTCCTTGGGTGTCGCCAAAGGATATGAAGTTTGGCCGCGTTCGAACGGCTGAAGATATGATAACTGAGGATGCGGTTACGCAATCCTCTGCTAAGTTTATACCAGCGAACTCGATTTTGATGGTCACGCGATCGGGGATTCTGTCGCATACATTTCCTGTTGCGGTATCGGAGTGCACTGTAACGGTAAACCAAGACCTTAAGACGCTCACGCCGTTGTCAGGCATAGATGTTGATTACGTTGCTTGGTACCTGCGTGCCAGCAATGGTCAAATCTTGAAGGCGTGTGCGAAGCACGGAACTACGGTCGCGAGCATAGATACGGAGCGATTGAAAAACTTCTCAGTTCCAATCGCTCCACTCAAAGAACAGCGCCGCATTGTTGAGAAAATCGAAACACTCTTCACCCGGTTGGATAAGGGCGAAGAGGCGCTGTGCGAGGTGCAGCGCCAGCTTGCGCGCTACCGCCAGTCCGTCCTGAAGGCCGCCGTCACCGGCGAACTGACCGCCGACTGGCGCGCGCAAAACGCGCGCAAGCTCGAACACGGCAAGGACCTCCTCGCCCGCATCCTGCAAACCCGCAGAAGAACATGGGAAGGCCAAGGAAAATACAAGGAGCCGGTGAAGCCAAATGATTCAGAGCTACCTTCTATTCCGAACGGATGGGTTTGGGCTTCTTTGGATATGCTTATAACGGACGGACCTACCAACGGGGTTTCCCCAAAAGAAGCGTGGAAGCATGAGGGAAGTCCGTCGTTTAAATTGACGGCAACAACGTCCGGCAAGTTTGTCATCAATGAGAATACGGTGAAGTGGGTCTCATTGGAGGTCGAAGAAAACGACAAGCGCTGGCTGAAAACCGGTGACGTATTGTTGCAGAGGGGAAATACCATTGAGTACGTCGGAACAGCAGCGGTTTTCCCCGGCCCAGATAATAAGTTCATTTATCCTGATCTGATGATGCGCATACGTTTTTCAGATACTCCCATTGCAGATTGGGCGGTCAGGTGGATCAACTTTGAATATGCTAAGAGGCATTTTCGCCGTTTGGCCACTGGCATTGCAGGCAATATGCCTAAAATAAATGGGACCACGGTGCGTTCGCTGGCGATCCCATTGCCTCCCCATGAAGAGATTGTGCGGCTCTTGGAGGTGGTAAAAGAAGAGGAGGCGCGTTTCGAGTATGTGACTCATTTCTGCGAAACCGAACTCACCCGGTCCGCCGCTCTTCGCCAATCCATCCTGAAAGACGCCTTCGCAGGCCGTCTCGTGCCACAGGATCCGTCCGACGAACCGGCCAGCGAATTGCTAGCCCGCATAAGGGCCGAAAAGGCCGACACCCCGAAAAAAAAGAGCCGCATAAAGATGACCGCATGAGAATGCGAGCGGGTCCAAGCGATCATTTTTTTCATGTGCCAAGCACAGCAGTTGGATATCGATAAACAACCAAGGGGGGAACTATGGTGGAAACGATTAAAGCGGGAGAACGTCAGCTGAATGACGTCTTCTGTGACAAGTATCAGTTTGAAATTCCACCTTATCAGCGTCCGTACGCATGGACGACCTCCGAGGCCGAAACGCTTCTCGACGATCTCTTGGTTGCGAGCGAAGGGGCTGGACCAGTGGCAGAACTGGCACCCTATTTCCTAGGCAGCATCGTCGTCATCAAGCAGGGCGAGAGCCCCAAAGCAGAGGTGATCGACGGCCAGCAGAGACTGACCACGCTGGTCATCATGTTCTCCGTCCTGCGCAGCCTTCTGGAAGACCCTGCACGCAAGAGCGCTGATAGGTTCATATTGCAGCGCGGAGATTTTGCCGCCGGGACGGAAGATACGTTCCGTCTCACTGTTCGTCAGCGGGATAGCGAATTCTTTCGAGACCATATTCAAATGGGCACGCCATACGCTGGCCCTCCCCTTCGGGATTCGCAAGGCAACATGATGGCGAACTACGAAAGGCTGAAAGGACGGTTGGAGAAGGAGTCCGAGGAAAGACGCGGGCGGCTTTTGCAATTCACCGCGCAGCGCTGCTTCCTTGTGGTTGTGGAGGCGTCGGATCGCGCCTCGGCCTATCGTGTGTTTTCCGTGATGAACAATCGAGGACTGGACCTGACGGCAACGGACATTCTCAAGGCCGATGTGGTCGGTGCGATTCCTGAAGATCGCCAGGAGGCCTACAACGAAAAGTGGGAGGATATTGAAGAAGATCTCGGTCGCGAAGCGTTCGGCGATCTTTTTGCGCATATCCGAATGATCCACCAGAAGGCAAAGTCGCGCGCCACACTTGAAGCAGAATTCCGGCAGCACGTGAATCCCACCGTGCGTCCGCAACAGTTCATTGATGATGAGCTCAAGGCAGCGGCGAATGCATATGAGGTCATTCTGAGTCGGACCGTGGACTCCCCTCAATACGGCACGACGATCAACCGGCTTCTCGGTGGCTTGTCATTGCTGGACAATTATGACTGGCAACCCCCGGCTATCAAGTTTATCGCAGATCACCGAAACGACCCGGAAGCCATATACGACTTTCTGAGGCGACTAGACCGCCTAGCCTACTCGCTGTTTATCCGCCGTGAGGATATAAACGCACGGATCAATCGCTATGCGGCAATTCTCCGGGCCATGGAAGATGGCACGGATATCCAGAGCGAGGGCCTGCTCGGCCTATCCGACGCCGCGCAGAAGCAGACCCTGGAGGCGTTGGATGGTCCGATATACGAGGTGAAACGCATCAGCAAGCAGGTACTGCTGCGGCTTGATGAGGCGACTTCGGAAGGGTCTGCGAAATATGATCTTCCCGTCGTCACGATCGAGCATGTGCTGCCGCAGAATCCCAAACAGGATGGGCCTTGGATGGAGTTGTTTCCTGATGAGGAAGAGCGCGCCGAATGGACGCACCGACTTGGCAATCTTGTTCTACTCTCCCGCTACAAGAACGCGTCCGCGAGCAATTGGAGCTTTGAAGAGAAGAAGAACAAATATTTCACCACGACGGGCTCGACTCCCTTCTCCATCACGTCCCAGGTTCTGGCAAAAGAACAATGGACGCCCAGCGTTGTGGCGCAGCGACAGAAAGAATGTATCCAGACGCTTGCCGATCTGTGGGACCTGAAAAATGACCAATGAACAGCTCGTCTCAAAAGTCTGGAATTATGCCCATGTTCTGCGCGACCAGGGCATTTCCTATGGCGACTATATCGAGCAGATCACCTATCTCCTCTTCCTGAAGATGGATCAGGAACGTAAGGACTTTCTGGGCGAAGTCTCCGCCGTGCCGAAAAAATGGAGCTGGGCGGCGCTCGTGGGAAATGACGGTGACGCTCTAGAGCTCCAGTATCGTCGGATGCTCGAAGCACTCGGCAAGGCAGATGGGCTTGTCGGCACCATCTTCCGCAAGGCGCAGAACAAGCTATCCGATCCCGCCAAGCTGAAACGCGTGGTGAGCCTCATTGACAAAGAAGGCCCATGGATTGGCCTCGAAGTCGATGTAAAAGGCGAGATTTATGAAGGTCTGCTGGAGCGCAATGCCTCCGAAGTGAAGTCCGGCGCGGGACAGTACTTCACCCCTCGCCCGGTAATCGAAACCATCGTCAAATGCGTGGACCCCCAAGCTGATGAGACGGTGTGCGATCCGGCCTGCGGCACAGGCGGATTTCTTCTCGCGGCTTATGAGCACATGAAGGGGCAGACGCAGGACAAAAAGAAGCTCAAGAAGCTGCGCCATACTGCCTTTACCGGCTTCGATATCGTGGATGAGGTCGTCCGTCTCTGCGCCATGAACCTCTATCTCCATGGGATAGGCAATGGCGGCAGTCCCGTCATGCAGGCCGATGCGCTGGCGGCCGACAATGGCAAGCGTTTTGATGTGGTGCTGACCAACCCGCCCTTCGGAAAGAAGTCGAGCTACAAAGTGGTCGGCGAAGACGGATCGGTGACGACCGAGCGCGAAAGCTATGAGCGCGAGGACTTCAAGTTCACCACCTCGAACAAGCAGTTCAACTTCCTGCAGCACATCATGACCATCCTGGAGACGAACGGCCGGGCAGGCGTCGTGCTGCCGGACAATGTGCTGTTCGAGGCGGGCCGCGCCGGCGAAGGCATTCGCAAGCGCCTGCTCGAAGGGTTCAATTTCCACACGCTGCTCCGCCTGCCCACTGGCATCTGGTACAGCCCGGGCGTGAAGGCGAACGTGCTCTTCTTCGACAAGCGTCCCGCCTCACGCGACGTGCAGACGAAGGAACTCTGGGTTTACGACTACCGAACCAACATCCACAAGACGCTGAAGACCAAGCGCCTCACGAGCGGCGACTTCGACGACTTCATCCGCTGCTATCGGGAGCGCAAGGAAACCGACCGCTTCCGCCGCTTCACCTATGAGGAGCTGGCCGAGCGCGACAAGCTGAACCTCGACATCTTCTGGCTGAAGGACGACAGCCTTGAAGACATAGACAGCTTGCCCGACCCGGACGTTCTGGCTGCGGAAATCGTTGAAAACTTGGAGTCGGCTCTGGAACAATTTCGAAGCGTCAGCCGCGAACTCACGGGCGATGAAGGGTAGCGGCTATAATTGGTACTGAGGCGGGTCGGGCTCTTCGAACGTACCAAATCAGCTCGGCAATCCACCTTCCGGCGCCTTCATTTCTGTTGTTCTCAGATCGAAGAGCGCGAGGCTTCCGCTTTCCGCGATCCCGCTTTCGTCGACCCAGCGCTTTTCCCCTAGGCGTTGCTCTAGCGAGAATTTCGAGGGCAGACCGATCAGCATTGCGGGCTCTTTAAGAGCTTGTGCGCGTTCTTGATCACGTCTCGCGCTATCTAATTCAGCCGACGTTCTGATTGGGCGTATGCCAAATCGATTAACCACCGCTAGCAGATACTTTGCAGAATGAGGCTTCTTTTCTGACGGAAGCGGCATTAGCAGGTCAGATCGATCTTCATAAACTGGCGAGTCAGAGAAAGGGATATCCGGTTCGTCCGCAGGTGACTCTGCGAGTCCAACATCCGGTATGGTATCCGTAAGCGTGTCATCGTGGATGTCTTCGTCTTTCCAATGTCTTTCCTCTGGGACGGGGCCGTTTGGGGCAACGACGACAACTGCATTTTTCTCTCGTTCAGCAGAGAGTATATCGTCGGCAGACTCATAGCCAAAACCCGACGCAATACTATTGAGCCACGCGCGCGTCATGGCTTCGAAGTGTACCTGCGCTTCTCCATCTGTGAATGGTTGCCCATCGCTCGGCGGATCCCAAAGCACGGTAGTGGGCGTACCCCCACGCTCATCAGTAGCCCACCGAACGGCCGCAACCCATTGGGCAGGATAAATCGTTGTGCCATTCGATGTGGTTTGAACACGGCCGAATTGGGCCTTCCCGCTTCTGACGCAGCTAGGTCCTGAAGCGTTATGAAAGTCATTTGCAGTGAGGCTTCCTTTGGCCTCGCACAAGACAAAATTTGAGTTGCGGCTATCCCATGCCAGCCAATCAGGAATATCGCCACTCTTCGTACGCTTGACTTCAACCGATCCGGAGATTTTTACACCGTTGCGGGCAAGTGATATGAACCGGGAAAAGCCAAGATGCTGTGTCAGCAACGCGCGGGCAAAGAAGCGACCGTAGAGTCCTGAGTATGCACGTCTGATTTCTGCGCTCTCTGCAAAGTCTTCCCTCCATCTTAGAAAGTAGGGATCCCGCACGCTAAGATGCGATTGAAATAGCTTGAGCCAAGCGGGTGCTAGCAGTGAGCCTTGCAGGGTTTCTTCAGCAGCGGCTTGAGCGACGTGCCATAGATTGATAGGAATTCTACCGCCTGTGGTGGTGCCTGCAGCGTCATGTAATCGATGATTGGTCCACCGAGTCGTCATAGTCCCACCTTCGCTTAACATAGAATTTTCTAAGCAGATTTAGAGAATCTATATCGGGGAATTGAGATTCGGAAAGTGGCTACAAGACCGCATTCGAGAAGTGCAGGAACGCACAAATATTTTTCAATGTCGTGCGGGCAATATTTTTTGCGATATCTGGTGGTTGTGTATTCTCGCTTTCAATTCTGATTCAAGCGCTTGGTTCGAAATTTTGATTCCGGCCCCGGTCGTGGTTATGGCCGACAGCGAACACTACAATGCAGTCGGCAGGTGCTTTGGGGGGTGGCGGGACGAAGACGGCGCCTTCTTCCTTGTTGGTATTTAACGGCAGTTATAAGAACCAGCTTGGAGTTGAATAACCTTGAGTTCATTTCGACAGTGCTGTCTTTGAGATCACCCGTGAAGAGGTCAAGGGGCTCATCCAGTAAAAAAACTATCAGAGGCGCACCACCGCGAATGTGTTGAATTGGCAATTCGCTCTCAGTTGAAGGTTTATTTCGCTTTTTCGGTCTAAGGGGTTGTCAGGCGAGATTGCTTCAAAGTAGGCGTCCATAGCCATCCCGAATATCGTCACGCGCATCACACCGGAGATCAGAGGACGATGGCGGGCAGCACTGCTTTTGTGCTCCAACTGCCTTCTGATTCGGATGGTAGAAGCGCGCCCGCCCAACCGGTAGCAGATCCGCGATCCGCTCAGGCAACCGATCGCAGATGCGAACATCCTCTTTATGTAAGCGGACTCAAAGGAGGTCATGTCAGTCGCAGTCAAGACGGTGGGCTGTAAGCGTTTCATGAAGTTCCGGATTTGAATGCCTGGTTAAACAACCATTTCGTCTCGAAAAAATGATCACTATAGTGACGAGGGATTGGGGGGAAGTTTGGTGAAATACACAAATAATCCGCCGGATGCGGCCGCGTTGATGACCTCGGCGCGTAGCTTCGGTAATTACGATCTGCCGAGCGCATTAGCCGACCTGCTGGATAACAGCATAAAGGCAGCCGCCCGGAAGGTTGATATTCTCTGCGTCCGCAACGACGGCGAACCCAGTGTTCGAATTGTCGACGATGGCTATGGAATGACCGAGAGCGAGCTTTGCAGGGCTATGCGTCCGGCCAGCGCCAATCCCGACGATGAACGCGCTACCGATGATCTTGGGCGCTTCGGCTGGGGAATGAAATCTGCCTCTCTTTCACAGTGCCGACACCTGACCGTTCTGACTCGCAAGGGCGGGGTGCTTTCCGGAGCAAGCTGGGATCTCGACGATCTGGCGGACTGGAAGATGGGTATTCTCGAGCCGAGTGAAATCGAGAAGCTTGCGGATTCTAAGCTTCTTGGGCACGACGGAACAGAAATCATCTGGACCAAGTGCGACCGACTATCTGAATTTGGGAAAGTCGGGAGCAGGGAGTTCAATGAGCTGGTAGCGCACGCGAAGTCGGAGCTGGCTCTCACATTTCACCGCTATCTTGCGGGGGACCAAGGCGTCCGAAAGCTAAAAATTTCCTTTAATGGACAGACGCTCGAACCCATTGATCCTTTCCTTCGGAATCATCCGGCAACTCAGGTCAAGCCGGTCGAGCCCTTAGAACTGGAAGGAAAGCGCTTCAACGTTCAGGCTTTCATTCTCCCGCATTTCTCAAAGATTTCGTCGCACGAGCATGAAAAGCTTGGTGGTGTGGAAGGCTTTGTCCGGAATCAGGGCTTCTACATCTACCGCCAGCACCGATTGATCATGCATGGAACTTGGTTTCGACTCGTTCGACATGGCGAACTATCGCAACTGGTCAGGATCGCCGTGAACATTCCCAATAGCCTCGACGCGATCTGGAAGATTACGGTGGATAAGTCTGAGGCACAGCTTCCGTCCGGTCTGAGGTCGCGATTGAGGGAAATCGTAAACGGCTTGAAGGGGCAATCCGGGAAGGTTTTCCAGTCGCGGGGGGGGCGGATCAAGCCGGCGGAAGGTAAGACGCCCGTATGGGCAAAGTACGTCCGTAACGGCGAAGTGCGGTACTACATCAATCGGGAGCACCCGCTAATGGCGGAGATGCTGGAACACGACGACCCCAGTGTCGCTCACTCGTTCGGTGCTGCGCTTGGGATAATAGAAGACAGCTTCCCGGCAGTAAGTATCGGCGAGGATTTCTCCGCCCGACCCGAAATGATGAACCAGAGTGCGCTCGATCGAGATGCGTTCATCGAGCGGCTGGATGCCGCCTTACCTGCTTTGCTGACACGTTCGGAAGGATCATTCGCGAAACTGTGGGAGCTGCTGCAGGCCACCGAGCCATGGGCTGCTCAGGCCGCAGTAGTCGAGGAACATCTGAAAGCAAAGGGATGGTGGGAGAATGTATGACGCAGAGCTGGCTTATTTCCGTTTGAACATCGAAAAAGAGTTTGCGGATCTTTTCGCCAGTGGTGCCGGTCTGCCAGAAGGCACGATCGAGGAGATCGTGCGCGATGGGCCTTTTAACAATCTCGACGAGGATGCGACCTCCTTTATTGTTCGCGAGTTGCAAGCGAGCTTCAGGGTAACCCAGCGTCGCGGCGCAGTAATTTCGAAGGGACACCGTCCGTGGCTCTCGAGAAAGAAGTCAGGCCTGCACTTCTATTACTGGAATCGTCTCAGTAAATACTATCGCGAAACCGGAATCCTCCCCTCAAACGTTGTCGCGACCCTGGATTCCGACACCGACGAGATCCTCGACCGTTGCGGGGATCCGCTCGAGCCTTCGTATCAAGCGGTTCGAGGCATGGTCATGGGTAACGTGCAGATGGGCAAGACGACCAACTACTCGGCTCTTATCTGCAAGGCGGCGGATGCCGGATATCGCGTAATTATTCTTCTAGCCGGTATCACGAATTCTCTGCGCACGCAGACACAGGAACGCCTTGATGAGACCTTCATCGGAAAGATCTCAGTCGCGAATGCCGCCGCGCAGCAATCTTTGCCGATTCAGAGATACGCAGCGGAAAGGCGGATTCCCGCAGTCGGCACGACTAGGGATTCGGACTTCAAGGCCGGCATGGACGGGATTTATTTTGGTCTTACCGGCCATAAGGAACCTATGATCTTTGTGACCAAGAAGAACAAGTCGGTGCTTGAAAGACTCGAGAAGTGGATCGATGAACAGGAGCAGACCGGCGGCTTCGAACTGCCTCTGCTTCTTATTGACGATGAGGCCGACAACGCGTCGATAAATACCGCCAAGGATCCGAAACTCACAACCGCGATTAACGGCATCATCCGACAGATCTTGGCCCGTTTCCCGAGGTCTGCCTATGTCGGATACACTGCCACTCCATTCGCCAATATCTTTATCGATCCGGAATCCCCCGAAGAAATGGAGCATGACGATCTGTTTCCAGGGAATTTTATCAAGGCTCTCGACCCTCCCTCCAACTATGTGGGTTCTCACCGAGTTTTTCGGGAAGGAGGGAATCTCCGGGATGAAATGGTCAATGTCATTGACGATTATCGGACGGCACTGCCTCTAAAGCACAAGAGCGGGGATCTGGTCACAGACCTTCCAGAGTCTCTGAAACATGCAGTCCGTGTATTCTGCCTGACCCGTGCGATCCGTGTGCTACAGGGAAAGGGAAAAGCTCACTGTTCGATGATGATCAACGTGAGCCGTTTCAATGCCATCCAAGGACAGGTGCTGGGACACGTCTACGAATATCTCTCAGAACTTAAGGATGCGGTCTCGGTCCATGGTTCGCTCGACCCTGAAGACATCCGGGACGAGACAATGGATAAAATAAAAACAAGCTTCGAAGAAGAGTATTCGATGGTGGAGTACGAATGGCCGGAAGTACTCTCGAGCCTTAACGAGGGGATCCAAAGCATCGAGGTCCGCACCGTCAATATGAAAGGTGGCGTGCTCGATTACACGCTCAATAAAGAACATGGTCTTCACGTCATCGCGATTGGCGGTCTAGCACTCTCGCGCGGTCTCACACTCGAGGGCCTTACGGTTTCATACCTTCTCAGAAACGTAGCTGCGAGCGACACGCTTATGCAGATGGCGCGATGGTTCGGATATCGTCCCGGATACGAGAATATCTGCAGACTCTATCTCCCAAAAATGTCCCTCGACCATTATGAATATGTTGATGAGGCAACAGAGGAACTGCGCAAAGAAGTGAAGCGTATGAAAGCCGCGAATCGTACGCCCGCTGACTTTGGTCTTAAAGTTCGCCAAAGCCCATTGGCAATCCGCGTTACTGCGGCCAACAAGATGCGGACGGCAGAAAAACTGACGGTTGCGCAGGACTACTCGGCGCGCCACGTCGAGGGGCACGCTCTACCGAACGACAGCAAGATCGCCTTGCGCAATTTCAACGCGGTCTCAGACTTTCTGGAACAATTGGGCAATCCGACGGAAGTCGATCCGGCCTACGTCGTCTGGAAGGCAAATGGCAGAGAAGTACTGGATCTTATCGACAAATTCACATTCGGCGCCCACGTCGATCTCGCCAAAATTTCAGATACTTCGCTTTTCCAAGATTATGTTCAGGACCGCATTTCCGACGAAATGTCCAAGTGGGATGTTGCAATACCTATGCGTCAGAATGGCAGCGGCACTTCCTTTGCCGGTCAGACCGTCCGCATGAGAAGTCGCGACAAGGGCATCGTAAAAGACGGGACCTACAGGGTTTACGGTGCGAGGAGCCGCGTGGCAGATCAACCGGATGCATGGATCGGGCTCAACAGCGATCAAAAACGGATCGCAACGGAGCGGTTTGAGAAAGACGAATATCGAAAGGAGCGTGCCGCATGCAGCGTACGCGAGCGTCCGATGATGCTGGTTCATGTCTTCGAGCCCAGCTTGCGCGACGACGAACAGCATAAGGAACAGTCGGACGACAACCTGAAAGTCGGGAGTCCGGTCGTAACACTTTCCTTCTGCATGCCGGAGACGAGAAAGCCGGCGAGGGAACACACCTACCAGGTCAATTCGGTCTACAGAACGCAGTTGGAACTGCAATATGAGCAGGAGGAGGACGACGACGCCGAAGCGATATCGGGAGATCAGGATGATTGAGGCTTGGAAATCCCTAGCGGTTCCGCCGGAGAGCGGCACAAGGAACGTCCTCATTGCAGACAGCAATCACCCGCTCGACTTTCGTATAGGACGTGACAGCCGGGGACATTATGTCTTCCTTCTAGATGCAGATGAACCCATCGATAGAAGGCCTGTATTACCAAAAGTCATGGGGATAACCATAGACTTAGAGGCCGCGTCGACTGATCAAAAGCGTCTCGTTCTGACCCTGCAGGACGAGGCGGATCTGCAGAACTTTGCGCTCATGTGCACCGGCTTGATGCTGGCGACTAAGTCGATGCCGCGTTCGCGCTCCTCCGATGCCCTTATAAGAACGCTCGAAGAGTTGAACCGCTGGCACGAGATGCTGAAGCGGCGGCGCGAAAATCGTCTGACCCGGAGCGAGAGGATAGGCCTTGTCGGTGAGCTTCTGTTTCTGAGGGACGAGCTCCTACCTCGAATAGGGCTTTTTTCTGCACTGATGGCATGGACAGGACACGAGCGGCATGAACAGGATTTCGTAATAGCTTCGTCGATCTTCGAAGTGAAAACCCAGGTTGTGACAGCCGATCGGATGATCTCGATTTCATCGGAAGACCAGCTGGACCCTGTCCAAGGCAGGGTCCTCATCTGCAACCAAGGCTTAGCCCCTGCTCCCGAAGGGTTGGCCGGGTCGTGTACGCTGAATTCGATTGTAAAGGAACTTACTGTTTTGGCGAAAAAGGCAGGTGGGACGGCGTCCGATCTGCTCGGTATCGGAATGTTGGCGGCGGGGTACGAACCACACCCCGAATATGACGACGAGACCTGGATACTGGTAGACAGGGCGCTCTACGAAATTCGGGATGATTTTCCACGGATCGAGCGAGGAGAACTCAGACCTGGAGTCGAGCAGGTGCGTTATAAGGTTCGTGTCTCCGCCTGTCAGCCTTACAGCGTTGATCTGCAAGCTACCTTCGAGGAGCTGATCGATGGATGAGGTTGAGAAAGCGTTTGAGGATCTGCGCGAAGACGTGATGCTCGAGGCAGAGGCAGGAGGCCTGTTTCAGGAAGAGGCTTTCTTCGAGATCTTTGCGGAAGCCGCCAGCGGGAATGGCGACACGATTGATCTCGAATATGCGCATTGTCGAAAAGAAGGTGGCTCGCGTCCCTATCGAATTGACGGACATGCATTTGACGCGGATCGTGGAACCTTTTATCTGGCGACTTGCGACTATCGCGAAGGTCGCGAGCTTCAGTCCCTTCAGGCAGCTCGGATGGACTCAGCGCTGAAGCAGGCTACAAACTTTTTCGAGAATGCGTTGTCAGCCGATTTCATCAACGCGCTTGAGGACAGCAGCCCGGCATTTTCAGCTGCCTATCCGATCTACAGGAATCAGCAGGCGATCCGTCGACTCCGGGTCATCCTGCTGTCCAATGCCCGTCTGACGGCACGGAAACCTCCGCAGCTGATGGCCGACGTTGCGGGAATGCCGGTGGTTTACTCCGTTCTGGATGTGGCAAGGTACGCCGACATTCAGAAGTCTCGAGCGGCACCCGAAGCCATCGAAGTCGATCTAGAAGAAATTGCCGGAAGGGCACTGCCCTGCCTTCGGGCCTCGACGGCATCTGGTGATTACGAATCCTATCTTCTTGCGCTTCCGGGGAACGTGCTGGCCGATGTCTACGGGCTGTATGGTGCGAGGCTCCTCGAGCAAAATGTGCGAACCTACCTTCAGGCGAGGACGAAGGTGAACAAAGGCATTCTCAAAACGATCCGTGAAGAGCCGGAAATGTTTTTCGCTTACAATAACGGGCTGACTGCGACGGCATCAAGAGTGGAACTCAAAGAGCTTACTAATGATCAGCTCGGCATCTCATCTATTCATGATCTTCAGATCGTGAATGGCGGCCAGACCACCGCCTCGATTCTCTATGCAAAGGATGTGGGGAAGTCGCCACTCGAAAAAGTGCACGTCCAGATGAAGCTCTCGGTCGTCCCCGGAGAATCGGTCGAGAAGGTGGTGCCTCTCATTTCGCGCTACGCGAACACGCAGAACCGGATTTCGGAAGCGGACTTTTTTTCCAATCATCCATTCCATCTGCAGATGGAGCGCTATTCAAGGCTTTTAGCGGCGCCGCCGCAGGACGGCGCGCTTTCCGGCGAGAAATGGTTCTACGAACGGGCCAGAGGCCAATACCGCGACGGTATGGCATATGCGAGTCAAGCCGAAAAACGAAAATACCAGCTGGAGTTCCCAAAAGCGAAGGTCATGGTGAAAACGGACCTCGCAAAATACTTCGTCACGTTCGAGTGTAGACCCGATATTGTGTCGAAGGGCGCTCAAAAGTGCTTCATGTATTTTGCGAACGAGACGGCAAAGTCATGGAAGACGCACCAGGCGGACTACAACGAAACCTGGTTCAGGAATGCCTGCTCGATGGCCCTGCTGTTTAGATGGACCGACAAGATGATCGCGCAATCGGATTGGTATCAGATCGATCGGGGTTTCAAGTCACAGACGGTAACGTACACATTGGCTTGGTTGGCACACCATGTTCGAAATCTCGGACGCGCTTCGCTTAACTGGGACAATATCTGGTCGACTCAGGACGTGCCTGAAGAGCTGCAGGATTTTCTGGAAGAGCTTGCACCGCAGGTGTCTGCGGCAATCAAGGATACCCCGGCTGATGCACGAAACGTTGGCGAGTACTGCAAGATGCAGGCATGTTGGGACGCGATCTCAAAGCGGACTTTCGATGTGGGCACTCTTCCGGAGTACGTCACGCTTAGCTTTGATGACTCGAACGACCTAAAGAAGACCGGGCGCGATACCAAAAAAATCGACAATGAGGTCGAGCTTGATGTCGTGTTACTCTCGATCGTTCCCAAGGCTGACATGGTTCGCGCCAATGCAAATCAGCGGCGCCTACTCTCGGAAAAGTCCAATCGTGCTCTCGAGAAATTGGCGGCCGGCAATCTGGCGCTCACCAAGCCTGAAAAGAATGCGATGAAGCTTCTCATCAATCGATTGGCCGAAGAAGGAACGCCTATAGAATCAATGAGTTAGGCGGCGCTGGCCTGCTCAAGATTGCCCGAAAGTAGCTGCCCTAAAACCACAGCGATCTGCCTTGCGAGAAGTGGCGGAACGGCGTTCCCTACTTGGACGTATTGAGAAGTTCGGTTGCCGAGAAAAATGTAGTCGTCGGGGAAGCTCTGAAGGCGGGCGGCTTCTCTCACCGTCAGGCTTCGGCATTGCGTTGGGTCGGGGTGGATGAAGTAGTGGCCATCTTTGGAAATGTGACTGGTAACTGTTGATGATGGACTGTCCCACACTTGTACCTTGAAGCGGTCGGCGAACTTTCCGGAATTCCAACTTTTATGATCTGGGGCGAGCGCCCCAGGAAAATCCTTCGAAGACGGGGCGCGCCCCTTGAGTTCTGCAAAGGTTGAGCAGAAGGCATAGCGTGCCAGATCCGAGATCATGTGTCCCCTCGTCTCGTGATTCGGTGGACGCACCAGCCGTCCGTCGCGAAGCGCGATCGCGTATTCCGACGGACGCGTGACGCCATAAGTCTGCGAAGTGCGGGTCATTTCCTTTCTGCGCAAGACGGCCTTGTGATGCTGCCATAGCCTTTTGCGAAGACCCGAGCCGTCCGGAGCGGCATCGGCGGCGATGATAAACGCGCCGGCCACCGCTTCTTGCCAGCGCTCAAAACCTTCCTCTTCTCGGCTCAGTCCGCTTCTTAGCTTTGGTAGGTCGCCGATTGCATCTTTGACCGAGACTTCTTCCATTGCTTTTGTGAGACGAATTTTTTCGTCGTCAAGATTTGCGGCGATGTCCTGACGCAATCCGAGAATGATGACCCGGTGTCTTGCCTGAGGCACTCCGTGTTCCTCAGCTCTTAGAACATAACCCGATTTCTCCGGATTGGGCGAAAGAGAGAAGAGACGATAGCTGTCGCGGCCGGCCGCGCTCGCGAGATCGCGCCGAACGAGCTCGAAGATCCTGCCGCCCGACACTGAAGAAGACAGTATCCCTTTCACGTTCTCCATCACGAAAGCCTTAGGACGCAGCTTCTCAAGGATGCGGATGTACTCCCGGAATAGGAAGTGTCTGCTGTCTTTCTCGGCACTGTAATCGGCTATACCTGCGTTTCTCGACCTGCCGGCAAGCGAGTAGGCCTGACAGGGAGGCCCCCCGATCACCACAAAATTGTCGGCGTCATCCTCAAGCAGTTCATCCAAGTGTCTGTCGAGCTTTTCGTTATCGATCGGCTTGCCAAGTTCGAGCATAGCGGTTTCCACTTCCGCTTGCTTCCACGAGACGGAATGACGTCGTCTGACCTCTTCCAGTGGAATTTCGCCGTTGGCAAAATCGAAGTAGTCCTGTCGTCCCTTTGAATCGAGGTTGCGATAGAAACTTCTCAATCTGAGGGTAGCAAACGCCCCCGGGTCCATCTCGACAGAAAGGTCAATCTTGAACTCTGCAGGGCCGACCGACGTCGAGAAGCCTTCGGCGAGGCCACCGGGGCCCGCGAAGAGATCAATGGTACGAAAAACCTGATTTGATTTCATGGCGATTTTATACGAGGTCTGTGCAAGACGACCAAGGCAGAAACGGCGAACATCGTGTCAAAGGAAGTCAGATCAAGAATGATGGCGAGGCTTCGTTCCTGCAATACTAAATCCGAACTTCTTTTCAGGAAATATATCCGTGCGGATACCTTCCCCGGTTCCATCAGGAAAGGACTGGATATTCGTTGTAATTCCTACTTATCTCTCCCAAACAAGTGATGGCTTCGGCCCCAGTCTTGACCATCGGTCTGTAGTGATTTGCCGAAATCAACATGTCGGCGGCGCGTCTGGAATGTTCACGCAGATCCAATGATGTGCACTACCTTGCCTGGAGCGATCCTTCGAAATGTCGTAACATTATCAAATGTGTCTACCCATCTGAAGGCTTCCGCTGGTAGCTGTAGGTTCGATGGGTTGTGTGTCGCCCAGTATTATCAAATCGGCAAAGTGGTGCCGCAATATCTTACTTGGCAGACTGCATGGTTTGTCGCTGAGGTTTTGGACGTAATCTCGGACAGGAGAAAATGGCCGACCGGATATCTGTCGAGCGCCGAAGCTGGAACATGTCTCGCATTAGAGGTAAGCATACCAAGCCGGAGCGATTGCTACGGAGCCTGCTTCATCGAGAGGGGTTCCGGTTTCGCCTTCACGGAGCTGATCTGCCAGGCAAGCCGGACATCATCTTTCCGAAATACCGGACAGTCATTTTTGTCCATGGTTGCTTCTGGCACCGTCACAATGCGTGCTCTAGAGCGACAACTCCAAAGACTCGAGTGGACTTCTGGCAAAACAAGTTTCAGCGTACCGTGGCGCGAGATCGACAGAAACAGTGGGAGCTTGAACAGGCCGGCTGGACGGTCCTGACGGTCTGGGAATGCGAACTGAATGACGATCCCTCGGGTGTAGTAGAGCGGGTCAGAGAGCGGCTGCTTCGCGGACTTGCATGAGCTTGATCACCCGACAGTATCTCTGACGGTATCTTCGCCCCTAAGCGATCCACTTGTTAAATAAAATCAGCAGGTTATCAGAAATGTTCGATTCCGCCCCTGGGCACCATAGCCCCCACATAGACGAACATGGCTGTCCACTTGGGCACGAGGTGAATGTTTTCTCAGGTTGTGCTTGGGTTTTCTTGACCTGGACCCCGTGAACCTCCCAAATGCGCCAAAGGGCAACGGGACAGCTCCTTGCGCCATGTATCTCCCAAATTTAGTGCTGAGTGCTGAATCGCTCGAGGGAAATTGCACGGATCTACTTCTCGACTCCAGTTTGATCAGTTGCCGCGCTGGAAGCGTACCTATCCTGTCTTCGCCAAGCTTCTATTGTAGATGGCTGCTTCTCCAGATGGGCGATTTGCTTTGCCGAAAAGAGGCGTACGGAGAAGCCGGAACCGCTTCGGTTCGAGTGCCGCTTACCTGCCAGGGTCAGTCGGCCGTCTCTTGTCCAGAGGCGGCGCTCCTTCGGAGTGATGTTGAGTATGCGTTCGACCTAGCGGGGGATATAGGGGCATCGAAAGTGCGCGAGACTCGGTTGCGAAGCGAGCTGATTGCCTGCTGGATGCGTCTCTTGTCGGTGAATGGAAGCTCGAATGCCGGAATTTCCATCTGCTCTGTTTGTTCGCCACCAAGACGCTGCACGGTTTGAGTAAACATCCGTGTCGCGACATTCATCCGGTAAGGTCGAGCGGCAGTCGTCGGGTGGATCCAGGGACACGCGGAGATTGTCGGCAGCAAACTCGACATGGATGTAGCCGCCTGATTTCTCAATCTGTAAAGAGTCCTGTTCGCGATCTGTCTGCCGGGTAGGTTTGTTCTTTGGTGGACTGTCTTTGTGCACATGCACGAAAGCATAATCTCGGCAATTCAAGGTGTCAGACCGTAGCGATTGTGTTCCACTCGAATGTCGGTTCTGATACTCGGCACCGGCTCGGATCGCAAATTTCGTCAATTCAAAACTCGCGATCGATGAACTTTTCAGCGATCGCGAGCGCCTGACAGGTTGGATTGACTTAACTGCGGGCGCTGAATAGCTTCGCCTTCCGTCGATGAGCGGGGAAGCCGGTGTAATTCCGGCGCGGTCGCGCCACTGTAATCGGAATGTCTTTTGTTCCGTAGCCAGACCCTCGTTCATTCTGCCTGACTTTCCTTCAACGGGACGCGTAATCCCAGGGAGAATGAGAATGCCCGACACCTCCTATGTTTCCGCCCGCCGGTCCCCATTCCGGTGCTCGAGTTTTTGCCTTGGGCTGTTTTTGCTGGCCATCTATTTCGTGGGCGCTGAAGAGGGGGCAACCTCTCTCATCAAGGGCATGTATGTGCATGACGGCCGCCACTCGCTCAGCTTTCCCTGTCATTGAGGGAGGCAGACATGGTTGGTTACCTTCTCTGGCGCGGCATGCTTCGTGATGAGTGACGGTATGGCGACGAATGATTGGCTGAGTGCGCCCACCCGGTCGCCGGACCTGAAGGCCCGGCAGGCCGCGGCGTCGCGGCAGCTTCAGCTGACAAAGCCACCCGGCTCGCTCGGGCGGCTGGAAGAGGCGGCGATTTCCCTTGCCGCCATGCAGGGGCGCGAATGCCCCGCAATCTGTGCGCCTCATGTTGTCGTGTTTGCGGGCGATCACGGCATCGTCGAGGAAGGCGTATCCGCCTTCCCCGCGGAAGTGACCGGTCAGATGATCCTCAATTTCGTGTCGGGTGGTGCTGCGATTTCCGTGCTGGCGCGCGAGCAGGGCGCCGTGCTGTCGGTCGTCGATGCGGGGTCCCGAGCCGATGAGCTGCCGGAGGCGGTTGTTATCGACAAGAAAGCGAGGGGCACGGCCAACTTCCGGAACCAGCCAGCGATGAGCGATGAGGAATTGGCACATGACCTTGCCGCCGGGCAGCGGGCGGTTCGGCGCGCGGCGGAAGAGGGCGCAGATCTGCTGATCTTCGGCGAAATGGGGATCGGCAATACCAGTTCCGCCGCGGCGGTTGCGTCTGTGTTGACGGGGCGTTCTGTTTCGGAAATCTGCGGCCCGGGGACCGGTTTGACAGAGGACGGAGTTGCCCACAAGGCGCGGGTGCTGTCGGACGCGCTGAAACATCATGGGCTGACGGATGGCGGTGATCCTCTCGATATTTTGATGCGTGTCGGCGGGCACGAGATCGCGGCATTGACCGGGGCCTTCGTAACCGCGGCGCAGGCCGGCATTCCCGTATTGGTCGACGGGTTCATCTGTTCCGCTGCAGCGCTTACAGCCTGCCGGGTAAATCCCGGTGTGGCGAACTGGCTCCTCTTCGCTCACGCATCCGCGGAACCGGGGCACCGGATTCTGTTGGACGAGATGAACGCATCCCCGTTTCTCGATCTCGGCATGCGATTGGGCGAGGGGAGCGGCGCGGCGGCGGCCCTCCCGCTGTTGCGTCTGGCATGCGCCCTTCACGCGGGCATGGCGACTTTCGAAAGCGCGGGCGTTTCGGAAAAGGCTTCGGAAGAGGACGGGGCATGAAGCTCTCCGTGCTCCGGCATGGCGAAACGGAGATGCAGGGGCGCTTTTGCGGCCGCTCCGATCCGCCCTTGATGGAGAGCGGATGGACGGCAATGCGCGAGCGCTGCGGCGGACGTCGTTGGGATCGTGTTGTTTCATCGCCTCTTCGCCGCTGCGCCGATTTTGCCAGTTTCTTTGCGCAAGACTGTGCGCTTGAAACCGGCTTGAGCGAACTCGATTTCGGCCGATGGGAAGGACGCAGCAGCAAGGATCTCTGGAAAGAGAGCGAATCCGCTCTCTCCCTGTTCTGGCAGGATCCGGACCGCTTTCCACCGCCGGAAGGAGAGCGCTGGAGCGATTTCACGGCGCGGGTCGATGGCGCGATACGCGGCGTCCTATTCGGCGGCGCTGCTTCCGCATTGCTCATCACCCACGCAGGCGTCATGCGCGCCATGCTGGAACTCTATGTCGGCATCCCGCTCGCGGCGGCCTGGAACATTGCCCTGCCGCCGGCCTCGATGCTTGAGTTCGAGTTCTTCCGAGACGAAACGTTTGGAGTATGGCGCGCTGGCCTGACGGGGCTCAGCGGATGAAGATGGACAGGCACTACAGCGGCGCCATCCTTGCCTTTCAGTTCCTGACGCGGCTACCTATGCCGCGAACGGAGCACTTTTCGTCCACCGATCTTTCCCGTTCCTCGCTCTATTTTCCGCTTGTCGGCCTGGTGCTTGGGGTCATGCTTGCGGTCATCCTCATGCTGGGTGCTGGCCTCGACCCGTGGGCGGGCGCGGTGCTGGCGCTTCTTTTCTGGGTGTGGGTGACAGGCGGGCTTCATCTCGACGGGTTGGGCGATCTTGTAGATGCGCTGGGTGCTGCGCACGGCGATCCGACGCGTTTCCATGCCGTCCTGAAGGATCCGCATGTCGGCTCCTTTGCTGCCATCGCATTGGCGATGCAGCTCATGACGAAGCTCGTCTTCCTCATGCTCCTGACGAGGGAGGGGGGCGGCTGGTTGCTTGTGCCGCTTCTCGCCTGGGCCCGTTTCGGCCCTCTTCTCTGGTCGGCAACACTGCCCGTTCTCAGGCCGCCGGGAGCGGAAGGAGCAGGTATGGGCGAGCGGTTCGGTTGGGAAATCGACAAGCTCGCCATAATCGTCATGGCAATCCTGCTTGTGCTTCCCGTAATCGTCGCGCCGGTGCTTCTGGCTGCTCCGCTTGCCTGCGGGGCCTGGTGGCTCTTTCTCAAATACCGTCTTGGCGGGCAGACAGGCGACTGCCTCGGCGCAGGCGTCGAGATGGTAGAAAGCAGCGCGCTCGCCGTCATGGTTCTGCTGATCCTCATGGGAGTGTAAGCGATGTCCGCAATCCACCTGCCTAAACATGGGCCGTTTTCGCTTCTCGTTCTGGGGGGCGCCCGATCGGGAAAAAGCGCTTATGGCGAAGGTCTCGTGGCGGCGAGTGCGGCTCGTCACGTCTACCTCGCCACGGCGGAAGCGCATGACGGTGAGATGGCGGTGCGTATCGCGCATCATCGGTCGCGTCGCGGCGAGCGCTGGCGCACGATTGAAGAGCCTTTGGCCATCGCGGACATTCTGCGCAACGAGGTTGGTGGTGGCGATGCTGTGTTGGTGGACTGCCTGACGCTATGGCTGTCCAATCTCATGGGTGCTGAGTGGAATGTGCAAACGGCGACGGATGATTTGCTGGACGCTATCTCGGTCTGTAAGGCCGGCATCGTTTTCATTTCAAACGAAGTGGGGTGGGGCATCGTGCCCGACAACGAAATGGCAAGGCGTTTCCGCGACGAAGCGGGCCGGATGCATCAGCGCATTGCGGGACAGGCCGACGGCGTCGTGGCCGTCATGGCGGGCCTGCCGCTCGTGCTCAAGGCGCCTCTTGCGCAATCCTGAGCATGGTATCGAGATCGAGATGGCGTTCCATTGCCTCGGCAATCTCGTCCAGTGCAGCATTGACGGTTGCCAGATGGTCGGTGCTGCCCGTCACGGCAAGGTCCATCGAGCGCAGGAAGGATTGCCGGAAACCCGCCTTGTCGAAAAGACCGTGCACATAGCACCCGGCAACGCGCCCGTCGGCGGAACGCGCGCCATGTGGGCGGCCTTCCAGCGTGAAACCGGGCCGGGACGTATCCGGCCCCTTGCTTCGGCCATTATGAATTTCATAGCCGGTGAACGCGGCACCGCTTTCATCCGTCCCGGTCACGAGACCCAGATGCTTTTCCGGCTGTAGCGTCGTTTCGATGTCGAGAAGCCCCAGCCCCTCGGTGCTGCGATCTTCTCCTTCGATGCCATGCGGATCGAGAATGCGAGTGCCGAGCATCTGATAGCCGCCGCAAATGCCGAACACGGCGCCCCCCTGCCGCCAATGCGCCTTGATGTCGATATCCCAGCCCTGTGTCCGGATGAAATGCATATCGGCGACCGTTGCTTTCGTGCCGGGCAGAATGATGAGATCGGTGTTTCGCGGCATCGGCTTGCCGGGCGGCACAAATGTAAACTCGACGTCCGGCATGGCGCGAAGCGGATCGAAATCGTCGAAATTGGAAATCCGCGACAGCATGGGTGCGGCGATACGGAAGGCGCCATGCCGTGCTTCGCCTCGGCGTTCCAGCACCACAGCGTCCTCGGCCGGTAGCCGCGACGTGGCGGGAAGCCAGGGCATCACACCCATCCCCCGCCATGCCGTACGCCGCTCTATATCGCGAAGCCCCTCTTCGAAAAGCCGGACATCGCCCCGGAACTTGTTGATGAGAAAGCCGCGTATCATGGCGCGGTCTGCATCCGACAGTACGGAATGGGTGCCGACAAGGCTTGCGATTACGCCGCCCCGGTCGATATCCCCGATCAGAATGACGGGCGTACCGGTCGCTGTCGCAAAGCCCATATTGGCAATATCGTTCGCCCTGAGATTGGTTTCCGCCGGGCTTCCCGCACCTTCGACCAGCACGAGATCCGCCTCGACGGAGAGACGGTCGAAGCTGTCGCGCACGGCCTGAAGCAGTTTTGGTTTCAGGGCGTGATAATCCATGGCGCTGGCGTTGCCGATGGCACGTCCATGCAGGATCAACTGCGCGCCAACATCCGTTTGCGGTTTCAGCAGCACGGGGTTCATGTCGATGCGGGGTTCGACATTGCAGGCCAGTGCCTGCAGCGCCTGGGCCCGGCCGATCTCTCCGCCGTCGGCGGTGACGGCGGCATTGTTCGACATATTCTGCGGTTTGAAGGGAAGCACGCGAAGCCCGCGGCGCGCATAGGCGCGAGCGAGACCGGAGACGAGTACGGACTTGCCGACATCCGAGCCCGTGCCTTGAAACATCAGGGCGGCGCTCATGAGAAGCTCTCCAACGCCGCAGCAAGGCGGCGCGTCGTCTCCTCGCCGGACGGCAGGCCAAAGCGCAGCCAGCTTTCTGCATAGGGAAAGCGCCGTACATGAATGCCGTGCGATGAGAGGTGCCGGTGAAGCCGCGCTGCGTCGGGCGCGGTGGCCAGCCGATAGAGAGATGTGCCGCCGATAAGTTGAAGCCCGTTTCCGTCCAGCAATTTATCGAGTTGTGCAGCGGCCGCAGACAGGCGTTGACGCATATCCGCTACCCAGCCCGCATCGGCATAAGCGGTCGCGCCGACGGCAAGCGCCGCACCGCTCACCGACCATGGTCCGAAAGCGGCTTCCATCCTTCTGCGCAATGTTTCGGGTGCCAGAACGCCGCCGAGCCGAAGCCCGGCAAGCCCGAAAAACTTTCCGAAGGACCGCAACACGACGAGCCCCTCCATACCCCCATGCGCGGCCAGGCTGATCTCGGGCGCGACATCGGCAAAGGCTTCATCGACGACGAGCAATCCGTCTTTCGCCGCCTGTCGCCGCGCGAGATCGAGCAGCAGGTCGGAGGACATCTGTCTGCCGTCCGGATTGTTGGGATTGGTGATGACGATGACGTCGGACGCGAGGCCGGCGATATTGCCGACATCGATAGCCGTCACGCTATGCCCGGCCGTTCGCCATGCCTGCTCGTGTTCGCCATAGGTGGGCGAAGCGATAGCGACATGCGACCGGGAAACGAGAAGCGGCAGCAATGAAATGGCGATCTGGGTGCCGGGTGTGAGTAGAAGGCTGGATGGCGGCGCGCCAAGATAGGCAGCCATCTCCTCCCTGCACAGCACCTCGGCATCTCGCTGCGGAAGTCGTGTCCATGCGTCGTTAGGAACATGGACGGGGTAGGGCCATGGATTGATCCCGGTACTGAGGTCGACAAATGGTTGCGGTGCTTCGGGAAACGCGCTGCGCAGGCTCCCGAGGTCTCCGCCATGGACAAGCCTGGCCGTCATGCCGTGACCCCGGTTGAAACGGCTAACAGGGCCAACAGGAGAGCAAGCAATACCAAAGACCGTTTGTAGATGAGAAGCGCCTTGCGAATGTCGAGGGACGTGAGGTCCGCTGCGCCGTCGCCTAACCAGGCACCATCCGTCTGAACGGCACCATAACTTCTCGGGCCGCCGAGACGCACATCGAGTGCCCCCGCCATCGCCGCTTCCGGCCAGCCCGCATTGGGCGACACATGCTGCCCCGCATCGCGAAACATGATCGAGAAAGCTTTTCCTATGCGGCGCGTGGGCTGCGCGCTCACGGCGACAAGACAGCCGCAAACCCGTGCCGGGATCAGATTGGCCAGATCGTCCAGGCGGGCGGCAGCCTTGCCGAAATATTCGTATCGCGCGTTTCTGTGTCCGATCATGCTGTCCGCCGTGTTGATGGCCTTGTAGGCGATGAGGCCGGGAAGGCCCGTCACCGCGCACCAGAAAAGCGGCGCAACGATACCGTCCGAATAGTTCTCCGCAAGGCTTTCGATCGCCGCGCGCGACACGCCATGCTCGTCGAGTTCGGCCGGATTGCGTCCGACGATCCTTGAGACGGCGATCCGCCCGCCCGCGATCCCGTCTTTGTCCAGCGCATGTGCCACGTCGCGAATATGGTCGGCAAGACTCCGGCTAGCAATAAGCGTGCTTGCGATCAGTACTTCGCCGACCCAGCCGAAAGGAAGAGAAGAGAGGAACAGGTGAAGCGCATGGCCGGCGATAACGGAAAGCGCAACGAGCAGAACAACCAGACCGCATCCGCCTGCAAACCGCTTTCCGTCCCCCATGCTTTCGCGGTTCAGGAAAACATCGCCGGCGGCGATGACGCGCCCCATCCAGGTCACGGGATGACCGATCGCACGAAACAGCACTTGCGGATAACCGAAAAGGCTCTCCGCGACGAGAGCCAGAAGGGCGAGGGAAGGAGCGGCAAGCGACAGAACGATCATGTGGCGAGGGCGGTCCCGTTTGACACCAAAGGGGGGATGGTTTACCAGCAAAAGGCTTCCAGGTGGGCGTGAAAGCGCCTAAACGGGAACACGGTGCGCGCGAAATCGCAATGCCGTGGCTGCCCCCGCAACTGTAAGCACCGGCCGGGATAATGCCGCCATGATCGCCACTGGGAAACCGGGAAGGCGGCGGCGAAGCCCGGAAGAAAACGGTGCGAGCCAGGATACCGGCCTGAAGCCTGATGAACACCGTAGAGCCCGGGCGGGGCGAAACGGCGCACGGGTTTCTGTTGCCTGCTCCATGGAGCGGTGTCCGCTTTGGAAATCCCCGCCATTCCTGTCCGATGCATCACGCGAGGCATGGAATGAGCGAAACAGGCGAACCTCTCGGCAAGATACCGGCAACTGTCGTCACAGGCTTTCTCGGCTCGGGCAAGACGACGTTGATCCGTCACTTGCTGCAAAATGCGGGCGGACGGCGTATTGCGCTCATCATCAACGAGTTCGGCGATGTCGGGGTGGATGGCGATCTGCTCAAGGGCTGCGGGGAGGAGACCTGCGGCGAAGACGATGTGGTGGAGCTGGCCAATGGCTGCATCTGCTGCACCGTCGCAGACGATTTCCTGCCCACCATGCAGAGGCTTTTGGAACGGCGACCGCTGCCCGACCATATCGTGATCGAGACCTCCGGCCTCGCTCTGCCGAAGCCTCTGGTGAAGGCCTTCAACTGGCCGGAAATCCGCACGCGCGTGACGGTCGGCGGCGTTATCACGCTGGTCGATTCTGCCGCGCTCGCCGAGGGGCGTTTCGCGAGCGACGAAGCTGCCGTGGACCGGCAGCGCCAGGCCGACGAGATGCTCGATCATGAAAGCCCGCTCGAAGAACTTTTTGAGGATCAGCTTCTCTGCGCCGACATGGTCATCATGAACAAGGCCGATCTTGTGGCACCGGAAAAGCTGGACCAACTGGAAGACGGCCTGCGGGAAGAAGTGCGCTCGAGTGTGAAGTTCCTGCGTTCCGAAAATGCTGCCGTGAGCACGGATGTTCTGCTGGGGCTCTCCTTCGCGGTGGAGGAAGACCTCGATGCGCGCCCGTCCCATCATGACGCCGAAGGCGATCACGACCATGACGATTTCGAGAGTTTCGTCGTAGAGGCGGGCGAGATCGCCGATGCCGGGTCTTTGGCGAACGCGCTCCGGCCCGTGCTGGAAACGCATGACATATTGCGGCTCAAGGGATTTGCCGCCGTTGAGGGAAGCGGGATGCGGCTTGCCGTGCAGGCTGTTGGCCCTCGCATCCAGCATTATTTCGACCGGGACTGGCAGGACGGTGAGGCTCGGCGCTCCCGTTTCGTCGTGATCGGCGAGAAGGGCATAGACAAAGCCGAGACTCGCGACGCGTTGCGGGAGGCGATTGGCTGATGCATCTGCTCGCGGTCCAGCCCGGCGACATTTCGGATGGCTCTGAGGCTGTGGATCTCGGGCAGACGGCTGGCGATATCGTCGTTCTGTCGGCGGCGGATTCCGACCTCGCGTCGCTGGTCGCTGCGCGCAAGACGTTGGGAGCGGGTTTTCCGGAACTACGCCTCGCCAATTTCCTGCAGCTTCAGCATAATCTTTCCGTCGATCTCTATGTCGAAAACGTGATCGAGACTGCGCGTTTCGTCTGCATACGGCTTCTCGGCGGGTCGCGGTACTGGCCTTATGGCCTGTCGGAAATCCGACGTGTCTGTGCAGAGCGCGGCATTCCGCTTGCCGTGGTGCCGGGGGACGACCAGCCGGACAGCGAACTGGCCGCCTGGTCGAGCGTGAAGGGCGAGAGCTATATGCGGCTCTGGTCCTATCTGGCTTATGGCGGTGTCGCGAATGCTGCGAATTTTCTGCGCTACCTGCGCTCGCAGATCGACCTGTCCGGGGAAAACGACTGGCAGGAGCCGGTACCGCTGCTCAATGCCGGACTGTACTGGCCGGGTCTCGACCGGCCTTCAATGAACGATATCCGGGCGCACTGGAAGGAAGAGGCGCCTGTAGCGCTCGTCACCTTTTATCGGTCGCTGGTGCAGTCGGGCGCGACGCAGCCGGTAGATACGCTTGTCGAGGCGCTGCGTGGGCATGGCCTGAATCCGCTCCCGGTTTTCGTGCAGAGCCTGAAGGACCCCTTCTGCGAAACCCTGCTCGAAGAGCTTATGGGCGAGATGAAGCCCTCGATCGCGCTTAACCTGACGAGCTTCGCCGTTTCCGTGCCGGGGCGGCAACGCCGCGCGTCGGTGCTGGAGAAGGCGAATTGTCCTGTGCTGCAGGTGATCCTGTCCTCGCAGAACGAAACCAAATGGCGTGAAGGACTGAGCGGGCTTTCCGCGCGCGACATCGCCATGAATGTCTCCTTGCCCGAGGTGGACGGGCGGATCATCACCCGCGCCATCGGCTTCAAGGCCGAGATGGAATTCGACCCGACGGCGCAATGCCCGGTGGTGGGTTACAGCTGCATCGAAGATCGCGTGACCTTTGTCGCGGCGCTGGCTGAAGGATGGACGCGCCTCGCGGCAACGTCTGCCGCCGAAAAGAAGGTCGCGGTCGTTCTCGCCAATTACCCCAATCGGGATGGACGCATCGGCAATGGTGTTGGCCTCGACACGCCGCAAAGCACACTCGTCATGCTGCGCCACATGAAAGCGCAAGGCTATGTGATCGATGCCTTGCCGGACGACGGCAACGCGCTGATGAAGGCTTTGATCGCGGGCCCGACGAATGCGTTAACCGACCGGGAGAGCCGCAAGGGTGGCGTAGGGCTCGATCTCCGAACCTATCGGCATTTCTTCAAAACCCTGCCCGGCAAACTTCGTGAGGAGGTTATCGCCCGCTGGGGGATGCCGGAGGACGATCCGTTTGTTTCGGGGCGGGAGGACCGGAAGGAATTCCGTTTACCTGCCATTGAGTACGGCAATGTCGTGGTCGGTATCCAGCCCGCGCGCGGATATAATATTGATCCCAAGAGCACCTATCACGACCCGGCCCTCGTACCGCCCCATAGCTATTTTGCATTTTATTGCTGGTTACGAGAAGTGTTCGACGCTCACGCCGTCATCCATATGGGCAAGCACGGCACGATGGAATGGTTGCCCGGCAAGTCTATCGCCTTGTCGGAAACATGTTTTCCGGATGCCGTGTTCGGCCCCTTGCCGCATCTCTATCCGTTCATCGTCAACGATCCTGGCGAGGGGACGCAGGCAAAGCGTCGCGCTCAGGCCGTCATCATCGACCACATGACGCCGCCGCTGACGCGGGCGGAGATATACGGCCCCTTGCGCAATCTCGAAGCGCTGGTAGACGAGTATTACGAAGCCGCCAACGTCGATCCGCGGCGCATGGATCTGTTGCGCAAGGAGATCCTGGACCTCGCCCGCTCGGCCGGCCTTGATCGGGATTGCGGTTTCGATGACGGCACAGCGGAGGACGACGCCCTTTCCAAACTCGACAATTATCTTTGCGAGTTGAAGGAAATGCAGATCCGCGATGGGCTGCACGTCTTCGGTCGCTCGCCCGTTGGCAGGTTGAAAACGGATACCCTGGTCGCGCTCACGCGCACGCCGCGCGAGGCGGGGCAAGGTGAAAACGCATCGTTGCTCCGAGCGCTCGCGACCGATCTCGACCTCGGTCCTTTCGACCCGCTCGATTGCAACCTCGGCGATCCTTATGAAGGTCCGACGCCCAATCTCCTGCGGTCGCGGGGCGAGGGCGTCTGGCGCAGCAATGGTGACACACTCGAACGGCTGGAAGCGCTCGCGGCAGAGCTTGTCTCGGGCGAGGAGGTCTGCCCCGCGGAATGGCCGGCCACGGCGCAGGTACTGCGCGGCATCGAAACGACGATTGCGCCTGATCTGGCTGCCTGCGGCGAAGCGGAACTCGACGCGGTGATAATTGGTCTCGATGGGCGTTTCGTCATGCCGGGACCGTCCGGCGCGCCGACGAGGGGGCGGCCCGAAGTCCTGCCGACCGGTCGGAACTTTTACTCGGTGGACAGCCGCGCCGTGCCGACACAGACGGCCTGGACGCTGGGTTGGCGCTCGGCGCAGCTTCTTGTGGAAGACTATCGCCAGCGTCATGGGCGGTGGCCGGAAGCAATGGCGATTTCGGCGTGGGGCACCTCGAACATGCGCACCGGCGGCGACGACATCGCCCAGGCTTTGGCATTGATCGGTGTGCGCCCGCAATGGGATTTGTCGTCGGGCCGCGTGACGGACTTCGAGATTCTGCCGGTCGCCAAGCTCGGGCGCCCGCGCGTCGATGTGACGTTTCGTATCTCCGGTTTTTTCCGGGACGCCTTTCCCGCCCAGACGGACCTTCTCTCCTCGGCGTTCCGCGCCGTCATGCAGCTCGACGAAGACGAGGCCGACAATCCGCTGGCCGCGCGCTATGCCCGCGAGGTGAATGAGAATGTGGCGTCGGGCGCGGACCGCGCCGATGCGGAAAAGGAAGCGGGCTTCCGGGTTTTCGGCTCGAAGCCCGGTGCCTATGGCGCGGGACTTCAGGTGCTGATGGATGAAGGGGTCTGGGGCAGCAAGGCCGACATCGCCGAGGCTTATCTCACTTGGGGCTCTTACGCTTATGGCGAGGGCGCGAACGGTGTGAATGACCGTCGCAACTTCGAAAAGCGTCTGGGCGGTGTCGATGCGATTGTGCAGAACCAGGACAATCGCGAGCACGATCTTCTCGACTCCGACGATTACTATCAGTTCGAGGGCGGCATGGCCGCTGCCGTGACGGAGCTGAAGGGGGCCGAGCCCGTGCTCTATCACAACGATCACTCGCGTCCGGAAACGCCGAAGGTCCGGACGCTCGCCGATGAGATCGGCCGTGTCGTCCGCGCCCGCGCCGCAAACCCCAAATGGATCGCGGCCGCGATGCGCCATGGCTACAAGGGCGCCTATGAAATGGCAGCGACGGTGGACTATCTCTTCGCCTTCGCCGCCTCCACAAGCGCAGTCGCAGACCATCACTTCGATCTCGTCTTCGACGCCTATCTGGGCGACGAAGCAGTGCGGGGATTCCTGCAGGAGAACAATCCGGACGCGATGCGGGAAATAGCCGACCGGTTCGACGAAGCCATTCGTCGCGAATTGTGGCGTCCGCTGCGCAACTCGGTTGCCGCCACACTCGACACCCTTTCCACCCAAAGGAGCGTTTGATGAGCAAGGTTTTGACGGAAGAAGAACGCACGGCTCGACATAACGAGAAGATGAAGAAGAAGAAGGCCGCCCATGACCGCATCGTGGCGGGAAAGACGGTCGAGAAAGGTCTCGTCGCCGTTCACACCGGCAAGGGAAAGGGCAAGTCCACCGCCGCGATGGGCATGGTCTGCCGGGCTATCGGGAACGGCATGAAAACCGGCATCGTCCAGTTCGTGAAAGGTGCGTGGGAAACGGGCGAGATGAAAGTCTTCGAGGCCTTCCCGGATCTTGTGGAAGTTCACGTGCTGGGTGAGGGGTTCACATGGGACACGCAGGACAGGGAAGCGGACATTGCTGCTGCGCGGCGCGCCTGGGATCAGGCGAAATCCATGATCGAGGACCCTGCCTATCGCATGGTGCTGTGCGACGAACTCAACATCGTTCTGCGGTACGGCTATCTGCCGATGGAAGAAGTTCTGGAAACACTCCGGAACAAACCGGCCGACACGCATGTCATCATCACAGGCAGGAATGCGAAGGAGGAGCTGATGGAGCTTGCCGATCTCGTGACGGAGATGAAAGAAATCAAGCATCCCTTCCGCGCAGGGATAAAGGCGCAGGCCGGGATCGAATTCTAGCCGCCCTTCGTCCTGATCCGGGAGACGGCATGTCGCAGAAAATCGACGGCTGCGGGAAAGGACGGTCCGCCGCATACCGTCAATGAAGAGGGCATGCGAATGACCTGCTCTTTCCTGAACAGCCGATCGAGAACGGGATGATGAAGAACCTCGGAGCCGATATCGCCTTTGCCGAGCGCCTCCGTATCGAGAATGAGGAAGTCGGGTCGTGCGACGGCCAGTTCTTCGAGCGAGATGCGCGAGATGGAGGACCGGCCGAGCTTTTCCGCTTCATTGCGCAGGCCCGCATATCGCATCACATGGGAAATAATGCTTTTGGAGCCGGAGACATAACCTCTTCTCTGATAAACAAGCGCACTCGGTGCATCGCCGCGAAGAGGCGGGGCCGATGCTGCCTTTTCGATCTCTCCGATCAGCTCGCGTGCCCGTTCCGGCTTGCCGAGGAGTTTTCCTACTCGGCGCGTTTGCTCGATCATCTCCGGCGCGCTGTTCGCTCGTTTGATCTCGACAACCTTGTAGCCGAGCCGGCGCAACATGGCTTTCGTGTCGGTATCGCGAAAACGGCTGCCGATGATGAGGTCGGGATCGAGTTTGATGATGGCTTCCGCCGCGCTGGGAACGGTCATGAAGGCGCCGGCCTTGTCGGCGAGGAAGGATATGCTCCTGTCTTGCGCAAAAATCGTCAGCGCTGCGATTTGGGACGGGTCGGCGAGGGCTAGCAAATACTGGTCGGCACAGACATTGAGCGACACGATCCGGTGGAATGTCTCCGCATGGGCAGGGCGTTGCGTCGCGACAGCGAGGCAGGCAAGGAGCAGGAAATGAAGTGTAATACGGGCTAAGCGCAACTGGGCGTCTCTTTCTTTCACCAGCACCGGAATGCCGGTGTTTTTATCACAATCCCGGGACACTTGAAGTGACGGGATGCTCTGTCGAAGAGCTGGGCCGATCTGGACGAGGTCTGTTGTGTCTATTGCACAATTCGTAAGTGAGCGTCGAAACATCAAGTGGCTGTCCTTCTGGCCGGTTCTGCTGTCATTACTTCTTGTTGTCGGGTTGGGTGCGCTGTTGGTCGGGCCCGTATCGATATCGCCGGAACAGGTGTTTCTTGCCCTCACAGGGCAGGGGACAGAGATCCATCGCGCAATCGTCATGGAAATCCGCCTGCCCAGATTGTTGCTTGCCATGGGGGTCGGCGCGACGCTGGCCATGGCCGGCGCGGTTCTTCAAGGCTATTTGCGAAATCCGTTGGCAGACAGCTCCGTGCTTGGTTCGTCGAACGCGGCGGCATTCGGTGCGGTGATCGCGCTCTACTTCGGATATGCGAACAAATATCCCTTGCTTCTCCCCGGGCTCGCCATCGGCATGTCGTTTCTCGCCTTGTCCTGCGTTTTCGGCATGATGCGCCGCCATGTTTCCGCAGTGGCGCTCATTCTCGCCGGCCTCGCCGTTGGTTCGCTGGCGGGCGCTTGCATCTCGCTCGCGCTCAATCTGTCATCCAATCCATTCGCCATGTCGGAAATAGCGTTCTGGCTTTTGGGCTCGCTTGAAGATCGGAGCAAGATGCATGTCTGGCTTTCGCTGCCTTTGATGATGGTTGCCTGGGCGATTTTCTACAGCCAACGCAATGCGCTCGATGCGCTTGCTCTGGGTGAAGAGGCGGCCGAAAGCATGGGCATCAACATGCGTAGGCTTCAGGGGTGGATTGTTCTTGGGGTATCGATCGGAGTTGGCGCGGCCGTTGCGGTGAGTGGTGCGATCGGCTTTTTGGGCCTTGTCGTTCCCCATCTTCTCAGACCGATGGTTGGACACCGGCCCTCCCGTCTACTGCTTCCCTCGGCGGTTGCGGGTGCATTGCTGCTTACGCTGTCGGACGGTTTCGTCCGTCTACTGCCGACCCCGAGCGAGTTGCGTTTGGGTGTCGTCACGGCGTTTTTCGGCATTCCCTTCTTCATTTATCTCCTGATCCGGCAGAGACGAATGTTCTGAGGGGATTTGGCCAAAAGATTGTTGCCGGGCATATGTCTCATATGTAATGTGCCGGTCAGGTAGTGCCCGCAAGGGATAAAAGGGAATCCGGTGAGCCGCTAGTCGGCAAATCCGGGACTGTACCCGCAACTGTGATCGGGGAGCCCACCGTAAGAAGCCACTGAAGCGAAACGCTTTGGGAAGGCACGGCAAGGGCGATGATCCGAAAGTCAGGAGACCTGCTACCTGCGTCGCCCCCCCTTTGGCCGGGACTAGCCGAAGGAGCGGAAACCCGTAGTGGCGACAACCGTAAACTGGGTTGAGTGCAGGGGATTCCGCGGCGGGCTATGCCGTATCAGACATTGAGAACTTTGTGCTCACCCGTTTGTCAATCGGGGGCTTAGGCCTGCCTAACGGGGTGAGATTATGCACCAGACTGTTTTCCGCCGGGCGCTGCTCGGCGCGACAGCGCTTGCCTGTATCGCATTGGCGATGCCGGCACATGCACAGGAAAATTCGGACGATTCTGATCAGAATACGGACGGGATTGTCGTCACATCCACCAAGATACCCACTCAGATCGAAAAGACCGGCTCCTCCATTTCCGTCGTAACCAAAGAGGAAATGGAAGAGCAGCAGACGCGCCAGGTGTTGGACGTGTTGACGACGACGCCGGGCATTTCCGTCTCGCAGTTTGGTGCGAAGGGCACCGATTCTAACGTGCGCATGCGCGGACTGCCGGGGCAATATACTTCGGTTCTGATCGATGGCGTCGAAGTGTCCGACCCGAGTCGTTCGCAGACGGCGTTCGATTTTTCCCAGCTAGGGACCGCAGGGATCGACCGGATCGAGGTGCTTCGCGGATCGCAGAGCGTGCTTTATGGCGGAGAGGCCGTCGCCGGTGTCGTCAATATCGTGACAGCCCGCGGGCGCGGCGACTTCAAGAGCAGCGTATTTGGTGAGGTCGGAAGTTACGATACCTACCTTGTGGGCGGTAGTACGCAGGGCGGTTTCGACGATGATCGCGGCGGCATAAATGTCAGCGCGCAGTATCTGGATACGGGCGGGTTTTCTGCTGCGGATGAAAACCTCCCCGGCAATAGCGAGGGCGAGGATTACGACAATATCTCGTCGCTGGGCCGGCTGGACTATCAGCTGACGGACCGTATTGGCATCAAGGGAAATTTCCGCTACGCGCAGGGGACGTTGAACTATGACGCCTCTAGCGGTTCCTACGGAGACGATCCGGACCGGGGCGATGATTTCCTTCAGTATTCCGGCCGAGGCGGCGTCACCTTTGCGACGCAGGATCGCTTTTTCGTGGGCGAGGCGGGTGTCGCCTACAGCTATTCGAAGCGGGACGGTTTCGATAACGGCACGCAATCCTACTATTACATCGGCGACCGTGTGACCTATGACGTTCAGGGAACGCTCACCTTCAATCCGGACAATATTGTCATTGTTGGTGCCGAGCGGAATGAAGAGAGCTACGAGTCCGATTCCAGCCCGGCAGGCGCCGATGTCTGGACGAATTCCTGGTTCGGCATGTACCAGTTCAGCCCTGTCGAGAATCTCTATCTCTCGGCAGGTGCCCGTCTGGACGATCACGAGGCATTCGGCGTCTACGACACATATCGCGCTACGGCGGCTTATCGCTTCACGAGCACCGGGACGACAATCCGGAGCAGCTATTCGACAGGCTTCCGCGCACCGAGCCTCTTCGAGCTCTATGGCAAGTGCTGTGGCGACCCGAATTTCGGCAATCCGGATCTCAAGCCGGAGGAAAGCAAGAGCTGGGACGCGGGTATCGACCAGCTTTTCCTGAACGGGGATGTGCTGGTTTCCGTTACCTACTTCAACATCGATACCGAAAACGCCATCAAGTATAGCGGTACCTTCGGTACGCCGGCTCCCAACTATTTCAATATCGCCGGAGAGTCGCGCTCGCGCGGTGTGGAAGCGAGTGCCGACTGGATGGTGACGAACGATCTGCGGCTGAACCTCGCATACACCTGGAATGTGGTGCAGGACGCTACGGGTAAGCGCTACGACAACGCACCCCGTCATGACATCAATTTCAACGCGAACTACGTATTGCTTGGCGGTCGCGCAAACGTAAATCTCAACGTACTCCACACGGTGGATACTCGCGATAGCGGTAATACCGTGCGTCTTGACGACCCCTTTGTCGTCAAGCTCGCGGCGCGATATCGCTTGTTCGACAATCTCGATATCACGGCGCGTATCGAAAACCTCCTCAATGACCAATACCAGACTGAATACGGTTACGGCACGTCCGACCGCGCTTTCTATGCTGGTCTGAAATACCGGTTTTGAGTCAGAGCGGGCGGGCGTGTTTGCGCCCGCTCGTATTTTTTCCCGGAAGGAGAGAGCAACATGCAACCCACCCCGAGAGCGGAGAAGAAGAACGAGGAAGGCCGCGTCGTCGAGCACATATGGTCGCTCCCCATCGAAGAGGCGTTTCTGGAGAAGCTGCTACGTGATGCCTTTGAGAACCACTACCACGAGCTGACATTCGGTCCGCTTATCCCCGGAGCTGCCTATGAGCTGAAATGTCCGGGCAAGCCCGAGCGTATCTCCATGGGCGGCGGCTATATGACAATTCACTGGGGACGGGGCGGACATTTTCATCTGTGTCTCGGCACCAATTACGGCTCGGCGCAGTCGCCCAACCAGCCCGAGCTCATCGTGCAGCGCCGTCCGAGCCGGGCCGAGTTTTATCGCGGGCTCGATAAGGAAGGGCACCCGGTGACTTGGGGCTTCCGCATGTTCAATGGCGACGCGACGCCGCAGATTACGCTCTTCTTCCCCAATCCCTTCATCTCGGACGAAGACCGGGTCGCCGATAAGCCGGATTGGTCCCGCCTTGCCATGTGGGCGAAGTTTCTGCCTGCCTATACGGGGTGCGAGCCGGACGGGCTCGACCGCAAGGGCAAGGGGTTCGGGGGTGGCTGAACGGGCCGCCATATGGCCGGCTCTCTGGCTCGCCCTGTTTTGCTGGGGATCGGGCGCAGCCTGTGCGGCAGGTCCGCCGAAGGTCGCGTCCGTTTCGCTTTGCGGCGATCAGTATCTGATGATGCTCGCGGATCCGAAGCAGGTCGCGTCGCTGAGTCATCAGTCCCTGTCGCCTCTCTCCTATTTTTCGAAGCATGCGGCATCTTTTCCTCAGAACCGCGGATCGGTCGAGGAACTGATCCTCTCCGATGTCGATCTGGTCGTCCTGAACGCCTATGGCGACACGCAACTGAAGCGGATCCTGCGAAAGTTCGGGATCGACTATTTCGAGTTGCCGGTCGGCGAGTCCGTCGGTGATGTCGAGGAGACGGTGATCGACCTGTCGAGGAAGCTCGACCGCGAAGCCGAGGGGCGCCGCCTGGTGCGGCAAATCCGGCAACGAATGGCGGCGGTGTCCCGGGAAACGGAGGGCGAGGAAAAGCCCTTTGCGCTTTACTTTCGTTCCGATGGCGGCGGAGCGGGGGCGGGCACCTTCGTGGACGATGCCATCCGCGCTGCGGGCTTTCGGAACCTGCAACGTGAACTGGGCAAGAAAGGCTGGGGAACGCTTCCTCTGGAACAGGCCGTCATGACACCGCCCGATGTTTTCGTCACCAGCTTTTTCGATGCGCCTTACCAATCCGTACGGAGACTGTTTCGCCACAACCCTGTCTTTTGGGAACTGGTGCAGAAAGGAAAACTGGTTCAGGTGCCCGGCAAGTTATGGCCCTGCTCGAGCCCGCTCCTTGTGAATGCAGTGGAGCTTCTCGCCCGCACACACCATGAAATCGGAACAGGCCATGTGGAGGTAAGCCATGACCGCAGATAGTCTTAGCGCGCGCCTTGCCGGCAACCGCCGCGCGAACTGGCAGTTGAACGCCGCGCTTGGCGCCTTGCTGCTTGCGCTGTTTCTGATTTCGGTCGGCATCGGCTACGTACCGCTGTCGCTGGGCGATACGCTCGCAGCCTTGATGGGCACGGCGAGTGAGAAGTTGCAGACGATTGTCTGGGAACTCCGCTTGCCGCGTACGCTCTTAAGTCTCGCGATCGGTGGCGCGCTGGGGCTTTCCGGTGCCGTGCTGCAAGGTTTGTTGCGTAACCCGCTCGCCGAACCGGGTATTATCGGTATCAGCTCCAGCGCGGGGCTCGGCGCGGTGATCGCGCTCTATTTCGGTTGGAGCATGGTCTGGCCGCTCGCCCTGCCGGCAAGCGCGATGGCGGGAGCGGCCATCGCCACAATCATTCTTTATATCGTCGCGGCGCGCTCGGGCAGCGTGCTGACTCTGATCCTGCTGGGTGTTGCGATCAGCGGCTTTGCAATCTCATTGTCGTCGCTCGCGATGAACCTCTCTCCCAATCCCTGGGCGGTGTCGGAGATTCTCTTCTGGCTCATGGGCTCGGTGAAGGATCGCAGCTTCTACGAGGTCAACCTCGCGCTGCCGTTCATCCTGCTTGGGTCCGTTGTGCTCATGTCGTCCGGCCGCGCGCTCGATGCATTGAGCCTTGGCGAGGAAGGGGCACAAAGTCTGGGTGTGGACCTGCGCCGCCTGCGCATCCTGGCCATTGTCGGGACGAGCGCCGCGGTGGGGGCGGGTGTCGCCGTCGCCGGCACCATCGGGTTCGTCGGGTTGGTCGTGCCCCATCTTCTGCGTCCGGTGACGGGCCACATGCCGAGCCGCCTTCTTCTGCCAAGCGCGCTGGCCGGTGCCTGCCTGCTCATGGCCGCCGATATCGGTGTCCGGCTGCTGGCAAATAGCGGGCCTGAACTTCATCTGGGCGTGGTGACCTCGCTGATCGGGGCACCCTTCTTTTTCTATCTGCTTTTCAAGGTCGGAGGATCGATGCGATGACGGAGATTGCGGTAGAAAATGTCGGCTTCTCAATCGGTGGAAGCAGGATCCTGAGCGATATCGGTTTTACCGTCGGTGAAGGGCGATTGATCGGTCTCATCGGGCCCAATGGCGCAGGCAAATCGACGCTGGCGCGGTTGATCGCCGGGTTGCAGCCTGCAGGCGAAGGACAGATCCGGCTCGATGGCGAGCCTGTCGGTGACATCCATCGCAGGACACTGGCGCGTCGTATCGCCTATATGCCCCAGGGGCATGTGGTGCACTGGGCGCTGGATGTCTTTCAGGTCGTGGCGCTCGGGCGCATTCCCCATCTTGGGCCGCTATCCTCTCTGGCCGGCGCCGATGCAGCCGCCGTCCAGCGTGCGATCGACAAGGCGGATATTGAACCGTTTCTGGATCGGGACGTGAGCACGCTGTCCGGCGGCGAACGGGCGAGGGTTATGCTCGCGCGCGCGCTTGCCGTGGAAAGCCCGGTGCTTTTGGTCGATGAGCCGATCGCCTCGCTCGACCCGTTTCACCAGATCAAGGTGATGAATCTCTTGCGCGACATCGCTGCGGAAGGGCGGCTTGTCATTGTCGTGCTGCACGACTTGCCGCTTGCCGCGCGTTTCTGCGAACGGCTCCTTCTGCTCAGCGAAGGCAGGCTCGTCGCGGACGGAGAACCGAAAGAGGTTCTAAGCGAACCGAACCTGGAAGCAGCCTATGCCATCGAAGGGCTGCACGGGCGCAATGCGGGTGAGGACTACGTGCTCCCCTGGCGCTGCCTGGAACGGGATGGCGACACCAATCCGGTATGAGGAGTTAGCAATGCCGATGCAAAGCGTGGAAAGAGGGGCGTCTATCGTCGTGTGCAGCACCTGTCGGCGCGACGCGGACAATCGCGAGAATGAGAAAGGCGAGCGAGGCGGTGAATTGCTGTTCCGCGAGCTGGAGGCGCTGGCGAGGCAAGACGACCCTTCGGGTGCTCATGTCTCGTTGCAACGCATGCCCTGTCTCTTTGCCTGTTCCCGCTTCTGCACCGTGCATCTGAGAGCGCCGGGCAAGGTCGGTTACGTCCTCGGCAATTTTACGCCCGACCGTGAATCCGCGGAGGCGGTGCTTGCATTTTTCAAGGCCTATCGGGAAAGCGAGGAAGGCATCGTGCCCTTCCGCGAATGGCCGGAAGGCGTGAAAGGCCACTTCATCACCCGCATGCCGCCCGAGGGCTATGTTCTGGAGGCGGGCTAGCAGACATTTCTTCAATAGAGGGCAAACCGGATGGCTCCAAGGAGAACGTCAAACCGCATGCAAGGCCATGGCCGCACAAAACAGAACCTACGCGAACACCCGAGACCGCCAAAGCGCATGAAAAAAGTTGGTGTCAGACATGGTGCTAGTGCACTCGGGCTCCAAAAGACAAATGAATCCAACCGGTTGTGCGTAGAAAGAGAGCCGCCCCTAGCACCACTTTCCTACACATTCGGGAAAATCCGGAAACTAGCCCTGCATGGCGGTGTTCGGTCGGATGAATTTCCGTTGGGCGGCGCGCTTCATTTAGTGCCTTCTGCACTCGCTTGCTGATCTGGCCATCGCCGGGTGACCGCGACAGTTACGATGTGCCCGATCATTCAAATGGACGGCCCTAGCGGGTCTGTTGAAGAGAGTACTATCGACTTAAGATCGTCAGTGCCCGCCAGCCGCGCTCTCATGCCACTTGCGGAGGATGAGGCGTGAGAGAAGCGACAGCGCAGCAAAGATGAGAACGCCGGTAAGCGAGATGAGAACCAGGGCGGCGAACATGCGCGGAATCTGCAGGCGGTAGCCGGCTTCCAGAATGCGATAGGCGAGACCCGATTGCGTGCCGCCCGTGCCGGCGACGAATTCGGCAACGACGGCACCGATCAGGGCGAGCCCGCCTGCGATACGCAGCCCGGCCAGATAATAGGGCATGGCGGCGGGCAGCTTGAGCATCCACATGGTTTGGAACTTGCTGGCACCGTAAAGGTGGAAGAGCTGGGTGAGGTTGCGGTCCGTGCTGTTGAGGCCGACGGCGGTATTCGACACCACGGGGAAGAAGGCGACGAGCCAGGCGCAGATGAGCAAGGCAAGCTGTGTATCTTTTGCCCAGATAATGATGAGTGGCGCGATCGCCACGATGGGCGTCACCTGAAGAACCACCGCATAGGGAAATAGGCTGCGCTCAATCCAGCGCGAACTCGCAAACAGCATCCCCAGCAGGAGACCGCCGATCGCAGCCATGGCAAAGGCCACGACCGTGATCCTGAATGTGATGAGAAGGCTGGGGAAAAGGGTGCCGAAATCCTTGTAGAGCGTTTCCGCGATCAGCAGGGGTCCGGGCAGGATATAGGGCGGAACGTGATTGATCCGGACCAGAATCTCCCAGGCGGCAAGGAGAAGACAACCGAAAATGACGGGGGCCATCTGGAACGCGACATTGTGGACGACGGCTCGTATCCGATCCCCGTTTGCCGCTTCCGGTGTCTCTGCATCGTCCTCGGGCTCTGGTGTCGAGAGCTGTTCCATTGCGTCCATCAGTGTTCGTCCTCAACGCCGGCCATGGCCTGCTTCAGCAGCCCGGATACTTCTTTGCAGTACTCATTGTAGGCGGATGAGGTCCTGTAAGCCTCGGTCCGCGGGTAAGGCGCGTCGATGCCGATATCGGCGATGACGCGGCCCGGCCGTGCCGCCATGACGACGATGCGATCCGAGAGGTAGGCGGATTCGAAAACGCTGTGCGTGACGAAGATCACCGTCAGGCGTTGCTTCTCCCATAGGGACAGCAGGTCGTTGTTGAGCTTAAGGCGCGTGATCTCGTCGAGCGCGGCAAAGGGCTCATCCATGAGCAGGACCTTCGGCCGAGTTGCCAGTGCGCGTGCGATGGAGACGCGCATCTTCATGCCGCCCGAAAGCTCTCGCGGATAGCTGTCGGCGAATTTTTCCAGCCCGACCATGCGCAACGCATCCATGACCTGATCGCGGACGACCGCCTTCTTGTGTTTCTTGAGGCGCAGCGGAAGATAAACATTGTCGAACACGCTCGCCCAGGGCATGAGCGTCGGTTCCTGAAAGACAAAACCGATTTCCGCAAGCGGGCGGCCCTTGGAGTCATAGGGGGTGGTCGGCCAGTCGATCCCGCCGCCCGTATGCCTTTCGAGGCCGGAAATCATGCGCAGCAGCGTGCTCTTGCCGCAACCGGACGGGCCCAGAAGGCTGATGAATTGCGGCCGGCCCGGGACCTCCAGGCTGACTTTCCGCACCGCCTCCGTGCCGTTCGGATAGACCTTGCTGACGGATTTTATGGAGATGAGCGAACGGGGAGGCATCCCCGCCGGCGATCCGGTGTCGGAAGCGCTCTCCGGGGGCGTCGCTTCGATGGTGTTCATATTCTCTGGCTCCGCATTGGCGAAGCGACGCAAAAACCGTTCTTCCTACGCATTACTTGCATCGCACTAAACTGTGATCTCGTAGCTTCGGCGCATCATTTCCTGGAAGTGCTCGTCGACGGAACAGGCCGGATAGTGGGGCGCTTCTCCTTCTTCGCGGCAGCTCGGCAGGCAGCGCACCGGATAGTCGTCTCGCGGGCTGAAAAACGCCGCCATGGAAAAGCGGGGCCGGTCGGCTGCGTTGTGGACGATCCTGTGCGTCGTCGAGCGGTAGCGGTCGTTCGTCCAGCGGCGGATCAGGTCCCCGAGATTGATGACGAAGGTGCCCTCAATCGGTGTCGCCTCGATCCATTCGCCATCGGCGTTCAGAACTTCAAGGCCGCCGATCTCGTCCTGATGCAGCATGGTGATCGCGCCCCAATCCGTGTGTGCGCCCGCGCCGATCTGGTTTGAAAGGGCTCCCGGCGGACGCGGCGGATAATGCAGCACGCGGATGGCGCAATTGGGCGCTTCGCACGCCTCGTCGAAATAATCCTCCGGGAGGTCGAGAGACAGCGCGATGCAGCGCATGAGATGTTGTCCGAGTGTCTGCAGATGCGCCTGATAGGCCTCGAGTTTCCAGCGGAAGGCCGGCAACTCGTCGGGCCATGGCACATCGTCCGCCCGTTTCTGCGGCGGCGCCACCATGAGGAAACTGTCTTTCAGGTCCGGCGGCGTACCGGGTTCGAGTGCCTGTTTGCCGGGCGGGTCGTAGCCAAAGCCATGGCCGCCGACGAGCTGCATCTTCCGCTCGTCCGGCCGGTCGAAAAACTGACGCGCAACCCCTCGTGCTGCCCGGATCGCGTCGTCGGGCACGCCGTGATTGCGGACATAGAAGAACCCGATGTCGCGACAGGCAATGTTGACTTCGCGCGCGACTTTCATGCGCTCATCGAGCGACAGAGAAAAACTGCCGGCAAGGTCGATGACGGGAATGACCGGAGCGGGGTCGGGCGGATTGCGAGGCATCGGCGATGTCTTCCAGAAGCGTGCGAGAGCGAGGTGCGGCCGTCATGGACAATCGATCCTGCCGCGCTTCGCCGGGGGGTATGCAAGGCTGCATAAAATTGTATACAAGACAGGAATTCTGCAATTCATATGCCGAACCCACCTCGCGGATCAGAGGCCTATGTTTTTGTTGCATAAAACAGAAAGAGAGAAGTGAAGCGGGTGAAAATCGTTCTTTCCTGCAGGGCTGTTGAACAGCTCTCCGGCAATATGATGCATAAAAAATATGCATGTTGAATTTATGCGCTGCTCTCTATCGGAGGGAAGCCGTCATCCTCAAGCGATCACAGGATATCGAGAATGCCTGCAACCCGGATGAGCTATCGCGGTATGGCGGTAGCCCCTCACCATCTCGCCGCCGCTGCGGCCCGTGATGTGCTGGCGGAAGGCGGCAATGCCGCCGAAGCGATGCTTGCCGCCGCCGCGGCGATTGCCGCTGTCTACCCGCATATGAACCATCTGGGGGGCGACGGTTTCTGGCTACTCGCCGCGCCCGGTGCGGCGCCCGTCGGGATCGAGGCCTGCGGCCCCGCGGCGGCGGCGGCAAGCATCGACTTCTATCGCGACCGGGGCGCGACGGAAGCCATTCCCCCGCGTGGCGGCCTTGCCGCGCTGACGGTACCCGGCGCCATATCCGGCTGGGAAAAGGCACATCGCATGGCGCAGGGCTGGGGCGGCAAACTTCCCCTGTCGCGATTGCTCGAGCCCGCTGCTTTCTTCGCGCGCGACGGCGTGGCGGTCAGCGAAAGCCAGGAGCGGCTGACGGCGGAGAAATTCGACGAATTGAAGGACGTACCCGGCTTTGCGCAAACCTTCCTCGCAGACGGCAAGGTGCCGTCGCGCGGTACGAGGCTGCGCCAGCCGGCACTGGCCGATACGCTCGAATGCCTCGGCAAAGCGGGCCTGCGCGACTTCTATGAGGGAGAGATCGGCGCCGTGCTGGCGCAGGATCTGGAAGAGGCGGGGTCGCCGCTCCGGGCGGGCGATCTGGCCGGTTATGCCGCGAGATATGTGGAGCCGCTCTCGACGAGGCTTTCCTGCGGCACGGTCTTCAACATGCCGCCGCCCACGCAAGGTATCGCCTCGCTTGCCATCCTCGGCATATTCGACCGGCTGAACGTGCGCGACGGCGAAAGCTTCGCGCATATTCACGGGCTCGTCGAAGCGACGAAACAGGCCTTCCGCATGCGCGATGCGCAGGTCTGCGACCCGGCTTTCATGACATGCGATCCCGCGTCGCTGATTGCCGGCGACGAACTCGACGGTATGGCTAACGACGTGGACTGCCACCGGGCCGCGCCCTGGCCGCATGTCGCAGAGCCCGGCGATACGATCTGGATGGGCGTGATCGATGCGGAAGGGCGCATGGCAAGTTACATCCAGTCGATCTATTGGGAGTTTGGCGCCGGTATCGTATCGCCGTCGACCGGCGTCCTTTTCCAGAACCGGGGCATCGGCTTCGCGCTGGATGAAAAACGGCTCAATGCGCTGGTGCCGGGCAAAAAGCCCTTCCATACGTTGAACCCCGCCATGGCGAGGCTCGATGACGGACGGCAGATGGTCTACGGCACCATGGGTGGTGAGGGGCAACCGCAAACACAGGCGGCGATCTTCACGCGGCATGTGCTGTTCGGCCGCGATCCCGGGGAGGCGATTGCCGCCCCGCGCTGGCTGCTGGGCCGCACATGGGGCGCGCAATCCATTACCCTCAAGCTCGAAAGCGATTTCGACCCCGCCCTGGTCGATGCGCTGAAGGCGGCGGGACATGACGTCGAACTGGTTGCACCGATGAACGACATGATGGGCCATGCGGGCATGGTGACGCTCTCGCCGGATGGGCGTTTTGAAGCCGCGTCCGATCCGCGCTCCGATGGCGATGCCATGGGGCTTTGAGAGCGCTGGCGTCAGGTGCCATAGGGATGGGTTTCGAGCCAGTGTCGCGCAATGTCGATACGGCGCGCCACCCACACCTTGTCATGCCCCGTCACATAGTCGAGGAAGCGCGCAACCGCCGCCGCGCGCGCGGGCTTGCCGGCGACGCGGGCATGCAGCCCCACCGACATCATTTTCGGCTGCGTCTCGCCTTCGGCATAGAGCATGTCGAAATTGTCCTTCAGATAGGCGAAGAACTGATCGCCCGAGTTGAAGCCTTGCGGCGCGACGAAGCGCATATCGTTGGTGTCCAGCGTATAGGGCACGATGAGCTGCGGCTTGCCATGCGCGGTGTCGTAATAGGGAAGGTCGTCGGCATAGGAATCGGCGTCATAGACGAAGCCGCCTTCCTCTACGACGAGCCGCGCCGTATTGGGGCTTGTGCGGCCCTGATACCAGCCGAGCGGGCGCGACCCGGTGACGCGCGTGTGAATGTCGACCGCCCGTGCGATGTGCTCGCGCTCGATGTCCTCGGGCACGAACTGGTAGTTGATCCAGCGATAGCCATGCGAGGCGATCTCCCAATCGGCTCTCAGCATCGCCTCGACCGCGCCGGGATTGCGCTCCATCGCCATGGCGACCCCATAGACGGTGAGCGGCAGTTTCCGCTCGGTGAAAAGGCGGTGCAGCCGCCAGAAACCGGCGCGGGAGCCGTATTCGTAAAGGCTCTCAATGGACATGTGCCGCATGTTGAAGATCGGTGGCGTACCGATCATTTCCGACAGGAAGGATTCCGATGAATCGTCGCCGTGAAGAATGCAGTTTTCCGCACCTTCCTCGTAGTTGAGGACGAACTGGAGCGCGATGCGCGCCCCGCCGGGCCATTTGGCATCCGGAGGCGTTGCGCCATAGCCGACAAGGTCACGGGGATAGGCAGTCATGACGTGGTCTCTCCGGCAGTTCGTTCGCTTGCTTGGTAGACGGCGCGCGCCGCGTCGACGGCGGCGCCGGAGGTCACGGGAAAGCCGGTGCCGCGCAGCACAGCTTCCAGCGCGCCGAGCGTGATGAGCACATTGTGCTTGCGGCAGTTGTACCCCATGGCGCCGATGCGCCAGATGCGTCCCTGCAAGGGGCCGAAGGAGCTGCCGATCTCGATCTCGAAATCCTGTCGCATGCGCGCGCGCACCGTTTCGCCATCGATCCCGTCGGGGATCGCGATGCCGGTCACATTGCTCATCCTGTGGTTCGGGTCGCCAAAGAGAGTGAGGCCCATTGCCTCCAGTCCTGCGACCATGGCGCGGCTGGCAAGTGCGTGACGGGCCTGGCGGGCGGCAAGACCTTCCTGCAGCACGATGCGCGCACATTCGCGTGCCGCATACAGCATGGAGGTTGCCTCTGTGTGATGGTTGAGCCGCTTTTCCGACCAGTAATCCATGATCATGGCAAGGTCGAAATAGTTGGAGGCGATCCGCACACCGTTTGCCGCGGCGGCGCCGTCGGGCGCGATTCCTTTTTCGATGTGACGACGGGAAAAGATGCGCTCCGCCGCGCGATCGGAAATGGTGATGGGCGAACTCCCCGACGGTCCCCCCAGACATTTCTGCAGGCCCGCCGTGGCGATATCGATGCCGAGCCGGTCCACCGGCAGCGGCATGCCCCCGAGTGTCGCCGTCGCATCGACATAAAGGAGCGCATCATATCTGCGGCAGATGTCGCCTATGCCCTCGAGAGGCTGGGCGATGGTGGTCGAGGTGTCGCCATGCACGCAGGCGACGAGACGCGGTTTGACCCTGGCGGCCGCTTCCTCGATGGCGTCGAGCGGCACGGTGTGGCCCCATTCGGCGGGAACCGGTGTCACTTCCGCACCGCAACGTTGCGCGATCTCGGTGAGCAGCAGGCCGAAGCGCCCGAAATCCGGCACCACGACGCGATCACCCGGTTCGAGGACGGAGACCAGCGCGGCCTCGATACCCGCCCGCGACGTGCCGTCGATGAGAAAGGTCCATCGATTTTCCGTTTCGAAGACCCGGCGATAAAGCGCCATGGTTTCGTTCATATAGGTCGTGAACTCGGGATCGAACTGGCCGAGAAGTGGCGCCGACATGGCGCGCAACACGCGCGGATGCGCATTGACGGGCCCCGGCCCCATCAAAAGGCGCGGGGGAGGGTCCAGTTCGTCGAAAAGGGGATCGGGCATTATGCAGTACTCGCTTCAAGGCGGTCGATAAATCGGAGCATGGCCTCGACGGCCAGATCGGCATCCGCCGGATCGACGGCTTCGGCCGGATTGTGACTGATGCCGCCCGCGCACCGGATAAAAAGCATGGCCATGGGCGCAATCGCCGCGAGCGCGGCGGCGTCGTGTCCGGCACCGCTTGCCAGGCGAAACGGAGGAAGCCCCATCTCGCCAAGTGCCTCTTCGAGCAAACCGGAAAGCGCCGGGTCGCAGGGACTCGGCGGCAAATCCTGCAATTGCTCGAATTCGACACCGACATTTCGCCGGGCCGCGATATCGGCGATGCACGACATCATGTGTCGTGCCATCTCGTCGCGCAGTGTTCCGTCGAGTGCGCGAATGTCGAGCGACATGCCTGTCTCACCGGCAATGACATTCGCTGCGCCGGGTTTTGCATCGATAGAGCCCACCGTGGCGACCGCGCCATGGACGGCCTGCTGCCGTGCCATTTCCTCGATCGCTAGAATGGCTTCCGCCGCGCAGGCCAGCGCGTCCTGCCGCAGGCCCATCGGCGTGGTGCCGGCATGACCCGCGGTGCCGGTGAAGCTGACGCGGAAGCGAAGCTGTGCCGCGATGCCGGTGACGACGCCAAGAGCGAGGTCTTCCGCTTCGAGTTGCGGGCCCTGCTCGATATGAGCTTCGAGATAGGCAAGGACGCTCTCGGGCGCGCGGGCCGTTCCGGACATGCTTGCGGGATCGAGGCCGAAACGCTCCAGGGCGTCGGCAAGCATCACGCCGTCTTCGTCTTCCAGTGCAGCGATGGACGCATAGTCGGAAATGAGGCCGGCCATGGCGCGACTGCCGATCATGGCGGAAGGAAAGCGCGATCCTTCCTCGTCGCCGAATGCGACCAGTTCGATGGCGAAGGGAAGACGACGCTTCGCGGCGGCGAGCTGTTCGATACAGGAAAGGCCGAGCATGACGCCGAGCGCGCCGTCATAGCGGCCCGCATCGCGCACCGTGTCGATATGAGAGCCGATCACGAGAGCGGGTGCGTCTGCTGTGCTGCCTTCATACCGCCCTATGAGGTTGCCGAGCGGATCGAGCGTCACGGACATGTCGGCTTTTCGCATCCACCGCTGAAGGCTCGCTATGGCGGCGGTATGGGCAGGCGTCAGAAAGCGTCGCGTCAGCATCGCCGGGGTTTCGCTATAGGGCGGCTTGCCGAAGATGTCGCAGCGGGCAACAGCGCGGGCACCGGGGGACAAGACTTCTATGTTGGAGAGGGCCGTTTCCATGCTGGTATGCCTAGCCGCCCCGATAGGTCGAGTAGCCATAGGGGCTGAGGATCAGGGGCACATGATAATGCGCCGTGCCATCCGCGATGCCGAAGCGGATCGGGATTTCGTCAAAGAAGGGCGGCTCGGGAAGGTCGAGCCCGTTTTCTCTCTGGTATTCGGCGACAAGGAAAACGATTTCGTAGAGTCCGGATTCCAGCGTCGGGCTTTCGACGAGCGTTGCCCGCCCGTCATCGCCAAGCGTGAAATGGCGTGGCCCGAGCGGGTCGGGCGAAAGCCTGCGCAGGGTCAGGCGAAGTCCCGCCGCGGGCATGCCGCGCGCCGTGTCGAGGACATGTGTGGTGAGCTTGCCAGTCATGCCCCCAGGAACTCCTCTGTATCGTAAGCGAAGTACTCATCGAGAATGACGCCTCGGTCATCCATGAAGAGCTGGTTCGTCACGCCCTCGACGAGGCGCGGCATGGCGAATTTCATGCCGGACAAGGCCGATGCCGACAGGCCGAGGCTTGCCAGCGCCGAATAGTTGAATGCGAAAAGACCGTGTATGCGCGCGGCGCCTTCCGCCGTTCGCGGCGTGAACTCGAAACCCGGCCCCAGATAGGGATGCTTGTCGATCAACGCATTGTCTTCGCCGTTCGGCGGTGTGTATCGGTCGCGCCAGCGGGCGATGTCGTCGGCGACGGCGGAAAGTTCTTCCCTGAGAGCGACGTCGGTGAGAAGGCCCGTGCTCAGGATGATGAAGTCGAACAGAAACTCGCCCTTCGGTGTGACGACGCGCACGCCGTCCGCGATTTCCTCGACATGCGTCCAGGGCGAGCCGAGATGCAGGTGGAAGTCGGAAAAGGCGGCGGCGCGATTATAGGTATCGTTGGTCGGCGGCTGATTGTGCTGCAGGAAAAAAGAGATGCCCGCATATTTCGTTGCATCGTCCAGCGTGGCGAAATGCCGGAGGAAACCCGCATTCTCCATATAGCGAATGGGATTGATGCGCGGTATGCGCTCGCGCCGGATAAAGACATGCGCCTCCCCGACGCCCGCTTCCAGCGCATATTGCGCATTGTCGAACGCGGAGGCGCCGCCGCCCAGTATGCCGATCTTATTGCCCTTGAGCGCTCCGAAGTCGATTTGCTCGGAAGTGTGGGCGTAGCGCGCGGGCGAGACAGCGCTCTTTATGAACGCCGGCACATGCCATTCGCCACCGCCCTGGATGCCGGTGGCGAACACGACTTTCCGCGCAAGAATTGGCGGTATGGATGAGGCTGCGTCCGTTTTCACCTCGAAGAGGCCGGGTTCCAACGGCTCGACGAGCCGGACTTTCAGGGAGTTGCGGACGGGAATATCCAGTACACGCCGGAACCAGCGCAGATAGCGCATCCACTCTTCCCTGGGAATTTTGCCGAGGGCTTCCCAGCCCTCGGCGCCGAATTGCGCTTCCCACCAGGCCCGAAAGGTGAGCGAGGGGACACCCAGATCGGGCCCGGTGAGATGCTTCGGCGTGCGCAATGTGACCATACGCGCATAGGTGACCCACGGGCCTTCCAGCCCTTCGGGGTTTTCATCGACGACAAGAATGTTGCCGACCTTTTCGCGCATCAGGCCGAAGGCGGCGGCGAGACCGCACTGCCCGCCGCCCACGATGACGACGTCATAGACATGCCTGCCCGAACGATGGGTGTGCGGTCTCACCCATTCCCGCGCAGGATAATCCAGCATTTCCAGATCGTGGCGGACCTGTGCCGACAGCCGCGTTAGTGCACCGGCGGCTTCCGGCGTCGGGGCATCGGTAAAAGCCATCTTTGCATCGACCCTGTCGATCTCACTCATTGACCCAGCAACTCCGTCAATCTTAGTTGGGCGATAAGCCCGATCTGCTTTAACGCTTCCTGCCTTTCGGCGGCCGGCTCGCAGAGCAGGCGCCGCTCGAACTCGGCGAGGATCGTCTCTTTGGTATTGAGACGGACGCAAATGATGAATGGCATGCCGAAGCGCAACCGGTAGGCATTGTTCAGCTCGTGAAAGCGTTGGAATTCCTCAGGCGACAGTGCGTCCAGCCCCGCGTTTGCCTGTTCGCGTTGGGAGGCGGCTGTGAGGTCGCGGCTTAGGGCAAGCTTTCCCGCCAGATCCGGATGCGCGTCGATCAGGGCGAATTGCGCTTCGTCGCCTGCGTCGGCCACCACCCGCATGAAGGCATCGTAGAGGTCTGAAAGAGTATCGAAGGGACGTTCTTTCCAGGCTGCGGCGGCGATCCAGGGTGAGTGTTCGAAGACGCCGCCAAGGGTGTCGACGAACCCTTCTTCATCCAACGCATTCAACTCCGACAAGGTCATACCGGGTGGGTCCTGTGCACATTGGCCGCCGGAATAAGGGGCCTGTCAGGCCTAGAGCAATGCCCGTGCCAGCAAAAACGGCCGAAAATGTACACAAAAAGACGACGTGAGCAGGTTTTTGGCTAAAAATTGGTCATAAATATTTTTCGCATGTGCAATATGTATGCAATTCGGGCGCCGCGCGAAAAAAGGCTTTTCGAAAAAATCCGCACAATACCGCGATCTTTGGAAGTGATCGCAACTGGCATGGATTTGGCAATTGTATGCAATCGAGCCCCGGGGGGCTCTTGGTTCAGTTGTGCGTGCGAAGTGCGGCAAACGATCTCGCCAGGGCGAGCTGCGCGTTCCGGAAGGGCGTGTCGCGATTAGTCGTTGCCACTAGTCCGTACAGTAACAGTTTGGAGTAGAGCAACATGACGAATAGTAAAGCGTGGGCCTGCCGGCTTGCTTTGCTCATGGGGACGGCGTCGGTGCTTGTGCTGGCGAGCGCGGGAGCGAGAGCAGAGGAAACGGCGGCGGAGACGGACGAAGCCGTCGCAACCCTGGATGATACGCAAGGCGGCGCGGAATACGGCGAAGTCGTCGTGACCGCGGACAAGCGCGAAGTTTCGCTTCAAAAGGCGCCGGCCGCCATTACCGCCTTGCCGGCGGAAGCGCTCGAACAGGCGAATATCAAGAGTGCGGTCGATTTGAATGGCGTCGTGCCCGGCTTGACCGTGACGCCGAATGAAGGCTGGTCGCGCGTGGTGGCCATTCGCGGCGTCGGATACGAGACGGCGCAGAACTCGATTGCCCAGCCTTCGGTCGCCTTCCATGTCGACGGGATCTATATCGTCAATCCAGTTGCGCTTCAGCAGAGCTTTCTCGACGTCGATCGTGTCGAAGTGCAGCGCGGTCCGCAGGGAACCGTTTACGGCCAGAACTCGGTGGGCGGCACACTGAATGTCGTCACCAACAAGCCCAACCTTTACGATTACAGCGGTAATCTGAGCGCGGCTTATGGCACCTACAACCTCACCGACACGATTGCGACCTTCAATGTGCCGTTGGTTGAAGGCGAGCTTGCCGTCAGGGGCACCTTCGAGCACATGCAGCATGACGGTTTTGCCGAGTCGGTCGCGCTGAGCGGTTACGACCTCGACGACGCCAACAATACGACCGGTCGTGCGGAAGTTCTCTGGTCGCCCAACGATCGTTTCTCGGCCACATTCCTTTCGCAGATCTACGATTCCAATACGAATGACGCTGCGCTGAAGAACATTCTCGATCCCGAGCCGGATCCCCGCAAGCTGACGCAGGATTATCCCGGCTGGATGAAGACGCGCCAGTATATCGAAGCGCTGACGCTGAATTATGATTTCGACTGGGCGTCGCTGAAGTCGATCACGAGCTATCAGAATGCCGCATGGCACGCCGCTTTCGACAATGACCGGCTCGATCTCGCTCACTACCCGACCGGGCACGACATCATGCCGTTCACGGGACAGACCAATGTGAGCTGGACCCAGGAAGTCAATCTGACCTCGCCGACCTCGGCCGACACGTCTCTCGACTGGATCGTCGGTGCCTTCTATCTCTACACGTCCAACAAGTCGCGCGTCGTGGAGTACTACAACACGGCTCCCAACCAGCCGACGCCCGACATCACCGAGATGCCGCCCGGCGGATTGCCGTCGAACTGGGGGTATGGCGTACAGGCCGTCACGACCCGGAGGTCATATTCGGGATACGGTCAGGGGACCTATCACTTCACGGATGCGCTGCGGTTCACGGCGGGCGCACGTTTCACGCATGACGAAGTGGAAGGCTGGTCGCTCTCCAATTTCGGTGCTTACGGCCCGGCATCGACCGCGAGCACGGTCGGCAACGAGCTTACCGGCAAGGTGGCGCTGGAATACGACCTGACCGACGACAATATGCTCTATGCGAGCTGGTCGCGCGGTTTCAAGCCGGGCGGTACCAACCTCAACTCGAACCCGACGCTTGTCGAGAAGACGTTCGAGTCGGAAACGGTCGACTCCATTGAGGTCGGGTCGAAGAACAGGTTCTTCGGCAACGCGCTGACGGCGAACTTTGCCGCCTTCCACTATGACTACAAGAACTTTCAGTTCATCAGCGACGACCCGGTGCCCTATCAAGGCGGCGTTGCGAACATTCCGAAGTCCGAAGTATATGGCGCGGAAGCCGAATTCGGTGCGCGTCTGCCCTACAATCTCCGTCTCGACGGCAACGCGACGGTGCTCCACAGCGAAGTCACATCGGACTTCTACACGCTGGACAGCGTGGCGGCCAACAATGCGGCGGCGACCTCCGGCTGTTCCCCCTTCGACTATTCTTGTCTGACCTACTACCGCGGTCTTGCGATCAAGAACATCAAGGGTAACGAACTTCCCAAGACGCCGTCCTTCGCGGGCTCTCTGGCGTTGACGCACACCTATGGCTTCAACGATGGCGGCACCTTCACCTCCCGCGTCCAGTATGTCTACCAGGGTGACTTCATCTACCGCGTCTTCAACAGCAGTAGCCTGGACAGCATCGACGGCTATGGGTTGTGGAACCTCTACTTCGACTATATGCCGCCGGCCGGCGACTGGAAGTTCTCGCTGACGGCGACGAATGTCTTCGACAATGATGCAGTCGTCTCCCGCTTCACCAATTCCTTCGGTATCGGGACGACGGCCAGTCAATACGTACCTCCGCGTCAGGTGATTGCTCGCGTGAGCTATTCGTTCTGATGCGTCAGGGCCGCCGCGTATGCCATTGTAGAGTACGGCATGCGCGGCGGTTGTCGCCGCCATGAAACGGTGATTGGAAAGATGAGGGAGCGTGATGAAATGTCAGGTTCGATGATCGGTATACGTGGATTCATTATGCTCGCGGCGATGGCCGTTTTCGTCGCGTCGTCGTCGGCCGGCGCGGCCGACCGGATTCGACTCGGCCTGAGCTGGCTTCCCCAGGCGGAATATGGCGGTTTCTACCAGGCCAAGGCTGACGGGATTTACGAACGCTACGGGCTCGACGTCGAAATCGATCCGGGCAGTCCGCAGAAAAATCTAGGTCAGCTGCTGGCTGCGGGGGCCTATGACGTGGTGCTGGGCAACTCCTCCATTGTCTTCAATGCGAATGCCGTGGGGTTGGAGTTTGTCACCGCCGCAGCCTTCTTCCAGAAGGAGCCGACCATTCTGTTCGCGCATGACGACCCGGAGATCGAAACCATTGCGGACCTGAAAGGGCATCCGGCTGCGATCACCAATCTGAGCGTTATGTCCTTCTGGCCGACATTGAAGAAGAAATACGGTTTCACCGACGATCAGATCAGGCCGTATCCCTATAGCTATGCCTTCTTCCTTTCCAATGAGAAGGCCATTCAGCAGGGGTTTTTGACGAACGATGTCGGGCAGTTGAAGCGTGAGGGGATCGAGGTCAAGACGTTCCTGCTGGCCGACAACGGATACAATCCCTACGGCAACACTGTCATCGCCACGCACAAATTCGCCGAAGAGAACGCCGATGTGCTGCAAAGGTTCATCACGGCGACAAGCGAGGGGTGGAAAGAGTTCTTTCACGGGGATTCGTCCGGGGCCGAAGCGCTGATCCTGGCCGGCAATCAGGACTACACGCCCGAGACCTTCGAGGATGCAAAGCAGGCGATCCTGGAAAGCGGAATAGTTGAAGGTGGAGATGCCGAAACCGGTGGCATCGGCACGATGACGAATGCGCGCTGGAAGGAGTTCTTTCAGACCGAGGTCGAAGCGGGAAACATCCCGGACTCCTTCGACTACAAAAGCGCCTACACGCTGGACTTCGTTCACCCCGACAAGCTGACGAAGCCCTGAAGGTAAACCCGGGTCTTGTTTCTATAAGTTGAGGTAGAGTTATGCATGAAGATTTCAGGGCCGCCCTTGGCGACATTCCCGTCATCGACGATGAGGTGGGGATCAAGAGGAAGAGCCGGGACTTTTTCTGGTACAGCCCCATTCTCTTCGAGCAGCTGCGCGACAAGACCGCGGAACTCGTGGTTTGCCCGCGAGACGAAAAGGACGTCATCACGGTGGCGTCCGCCTGTGCGCGTTTCGGGGTGCCGTTGACGCCGCGTGGCGGCGGCACGGGCAATTACGGTCAGTCCATGCCGTTCGAAGGCGGCATCGTGCTCGACATGATGGGGCTCGATCAGCTGCAATGGGTGAAAGACGGCGTCGCGCGCGTTCAGGCGGGCAAGCTTCTTTATGACCTCGACCAGGAATTATGGGCCCAGGGCAAGGAACTGCGTATGTTCCCATCCACCAAGAAGACGGCGACGATCGGCGGGCACATCTGTGGTGGCGCGGGCGGTCTCGGATCGCTGACCTGGGGTTTCCTTGACGATCGCGGCAATGTTGTGGGTGCCCGCATTGTGACGCTGGAAGAGGAGCCGCGCATCATCGAGCTGCGTGGCAATGACACCGATCTCATCAATCGCAGCTTCGGGACGACGGGCATCGTGGTGGAGCTGGAACTGCCGGTAGAAAACCGCACGCATTGGCGCGACATGATCGTCGCATTCGACGACTTCATATCCGCCGTTCAATTTGCACAAGAGTTCACGGCGAGCCCGGGAATCGCCAAGTATGCATGCGCCGTGGTCGATTCAACGATTACGCCCTATTTCGTCCACTTCGCCAAAGTCATTCCCGAGGGAAAGCCCGTCGTCCTTCTGATGGTCGCCCCCTCCGGCGTCATCCCGACCGCCGAGATTGCCGCCGGGCATGGCGGTACGATCGTCTATGAGGAAGACATGGCGGAGGGAGAAAGCAATCCCGCCAAAGAGCCCGTCTACGAATATTGCTGGAACCACACCACGCTTCAGGTGCTGAAGCATGATCGCAGCGTGACCTATATCCAGACGGTCTTCCCTTCTGAAACCATGTACCGGGATATCGAAGCCTTGCGTGAGCTTTTCGGAGATGAAGTGCTGTGGCATCTCGAATTCATTCGAGCCGGCTCCGACATCGCATGCACCGGCGCGTCGGTGGTACGCTACACCACGGCGGATCGGTTGGAAGAGGTCATGTCGCTCCACGAAAAGCAGGGCGTTACCGTCGTCAATCCGCATGTTTCCAATCTGGAAGATGGCGCGCGCGACGTCGTGTCGTATCGCGACCGGGCGGAATTCAAACTTGGCATCGATCCTTACGGTCTTCTCAATCCCGGCAAGATGCGCGACTACACGCCGGCCAAGATTCGCCAGGCGGGGTGATGCTGTCGATGACGGTTCCCAAGGATATGCAGGCCCCGCAAGTGGATATCTCGACGATTCCCATGGAGGCGCATGAGCGCTACATGCGCCTCGCCATTGAGGAAGGCATGCGCAATCCGATGTGGCCTTTCGGTGCGGTCATCGTCGATCCGGCAAGCGACCGCACCGTTGCGACGGGCGCCAATGAAGCAACCGACAATCCGATTTTTCACGGCGAAATCGTTGCTTTGAACAACTTCGTGCGGGCGCATGGCGCTGATAGCCGAAAGAACGAAATCGGTAATATCGAACTGAGCGACAAGGTTCTTTACAGCACGGCGGAACCTTGTCCGATGTGTATGTCGGCTTTGATCTGGGCGGGGATCGGCGGCGTCGTATTCGGCATCGGGATCCATCGGCTGAGAGAACTCGGTATGGACCAGATCATGATCGAGGCATCGCAAATATGCGCGCACGCTCCTTTCTATGGCGGGAAGGTTTTGGGCGGCGTGCTTATCGGTGACAATGACGATCTGTTCGCACACAGGCCGACAAGTATATGAGGGTGAAACGGTCGAAAGACGGTGGATGCGAGCTTCGCCGGACAGCGCGGCGGCGGGGGTCAGTCTTTCCGCCACTGTGCCAGGTCGGGGCTGTCGGTGTCGTAGCGGATCGCCTGCAGGTCGAGCCCTTCGCCATCCGTCATCATGACGGTATAGGCCTTCGCGGCGGCAAGCTCCGCCGGTCCGAATTTGGTAGACCATCCGAGCTGGTCGAGCATGGCGCCGGCGCCGTCGACATCTTCGCTGAGAAAGGCAATGTGCAGGAAGCGGGGCGCCTTGTCGTCGACGGATTCGACGATCTCGATTTTCATGCCCGTGCCGTCGCCGAGCATGGCGAGGCGTTGCCCGCTCCCCGTCTTGCCGTGGCGAATAACCCGCAGGGCCCCGGTGCCGGTCAATTGGTTGATGCGCCCGTCGAAATCTTCGACGGCGATGGCGATGTGATCGATCTTTCCGAATTGCATGGCTCACTCCAACAGGGTTTTCTCGTGTGTCGTGAGGGAATATAGCATATTATTCGTATAATGATGATCTTAGGGAAGCGCGAGACAGCACGTTTTCGGAATTGAGCCGCTTGGTCGGAGATCCGTGTCGAGGTGTCTAAGGAGGTCCGTTGTGTTCGTAGTTGAGGGGGAGCTTGCTCTGGATGCTGTTGCGTTTAAGGTGTGACATACGGAGGTCGGTGAGGGGCTTATCGTATGAAGGTTTGTGGCGACAAGACCGATTAGTGCCCTGTGCGGCCGTTTCTGAGGTGATTTCAGGAGCAGGTTGTGAAGAAAGAGCGGTCAACGAAAGAAGCCACGATGCCTACTGAAAACGATGTTTTGCGCGTCGATTACGGTGGGCTTATCGCGCTGCCTCTGGATGGGGGTAAGAAGCGGCCTGCGAAGACGCGCGCCGAGGAACTCCGTCTTTGTATATCCGACGAAATTACCAGCGGCCGGATGCCGCCTGGAACCAGGCTCGACGAAATCCAACTGGCGGAGCGGTTCAATGTTTCCCGCACGCCGGTGCGCGAGGCATTGAAGCAGCTCAATTCCATCGGGCTTGTCGAGCGCGGTGCGCGGCGGACGATGACTGTCGCGGAAGTGTCCCCCGATCAGCTCTCCAGCCTGTTCGAGTTGATGGGTGAGTTGGAGGTATCTTGCGCGCGGCTGGCGAGCATCAAGATGACGAGCGAGGAGCGGGCGCTGCTGGAGAAGCAGCACGATGTGTGCCGCCAGCTCATGCGTGATGGAGATGCTGACGGCTATGCCAAGGCCAATGCCGTTTTTCACAGCATCATCTATTCGGGAAGCCACAACGCTTATCTCGCCGACGCCGCACATCTCGTCCGGGTGCGTCTGTCGCCTTTCCGAAGGGCGCAGTTTCAGACCCCGGAGCGCATGGCGCGTTCCTGCGAGGAGCATGAGTACATAATCCGCGCCATTTTGCGCGGCGACCAGATGACGGTGATGAACGTCATGCGCGATCATATCGCGGCGGCTCAGGGGGCTTATGTCGCCTTCGCTGCGAATGTGAAACCGGCATCCGAGTAGCCGTCCGCCTGGATCGTTCCGTCCTCTTGGGCCGTCGGCCATCCATATCAGCGATTTTCGGCCGGGTGTCTGCATTGTCCTGCGGCACGGGGCTGTTCGTCCCCCGTCATCGGGTGAGGGATGCTCCCCTTGCATCCATTTGATGCATAATATTTATGCAGGAAATCTCAAACTGCATACAAAATGTCGTCTCGGCAGTATCTCCGCGGTCTCACCCCGAAAAGTCGCGTTGAAAAAGCCCGGAACTCCGCCGTTTTCTGATCATCCTCCGGTCGAGGGGAAATGGCATGGGGCTTGCTATATGTACATCAACAGAAAATAGAGCGCGGCGGGACCCAATTTTACTGCATAGCGTCCCATGTCCGCGAAGTTGATAAATAAATGATGCCTTGTTGCTGAGATGTGCCAAGAAATCGGTGTGCATTCGGCAGTTCGGCTGGCTTCGGGTGACGTGCAGGCCCGAAGTAACGCAGGGGTCGTCTTTACATGTCGCTCGATCGGTATCTCGATGACGCTGCCGCCATGATCGGCCTGGAGATTCCGTCCGAATATCGCGACGAGGTTCTCGTGAATCTGGAGCGGATACAGGCGATCGCGGCGCTTCTGCTGGATTGTCCTCCGGCCGCGCAATGCGACGAGGCAGCTTCCGTCTTTTGCCCGGGTGATGTCGAATGACTGTGGGTGATATGACTGCGAGCGAAATGGCGGCGGCCGTCCGAAGCGGCGGAATTTCGGCCGTGGAAATCCTGAACGCCTCTTGCGAGCGGATCGGGCGGGTGGACGGCATCGTCAATGCGTTCTCGGACCTGACGTCGGAGCGGGCGGCGCGCGAAGCGGAAGGCGTCGATGCCGCTATCACGGCGGGGCGGGACCCGGGGCCGCTCGCCGGTGTGCCTTTCGCCGTCAAAAACCTTTTCGATATCGAAGGCCTGCCGACACGCGCCGGCTCGAAGATCAATCGGGATCGTCCTCCGGCTGAAGGGGATGCGTTGCTGATCCGTCGGCTTCGCGCAGCGGGCGCCGTTTTGCTCGGCGGGCTGAATATGGGCGAATACGCCTATGACTTCACGGGCGAGAACGCGCATGACGGCCCCAGCCGGAATCCGCATGACACTGCACATATGACGGGTGGATCGTCTGGTGGTAGCGGTGCGGCCGTTGCCGCCGGTATGGTGCCGCTCGCGCTCGGGTCGGACACGAACGGCTCCATCCGTGTGCCCTCGGCGCTGTGCGGCGTCTTCGGGTTGAAGCCGACCTATGGCCGGCTGCCGCGAACGGGGACCTTCCCCTTTTGCGATAGCCTGGACCATGTCGGGCCGATGGCGAGAAGCGCAAGCGATCTGGCGCTTTCCTTCGATGCGATGCAGGGATACGAAGCAAGCGATCCGGTCTGCGCAAAAAAACCGACGCGGCAAACGGTTTCATCATTGAGTGAAGGCGCGAACGGCCTTCGCATTGCTGTCGCAGGCGACTATTTTGCAAGTGGCGGCGCATCGGAGGCGCATGAAGCGGTCGTTCGTGCCGCGCGCGCCCTCTCTGTCCGCCGCGAAGTTGTATTGCCTGAAGCCGCGCGAGCGCGGGCGGCCGCGTTCGTCATGACGGCGAGTGAAGGCGGTTCGCTGCATCTGGACCGGTTGCGGACACGCGCCGCTGATTTCGATCCGGATACGCGCTATCGTTTCCTGGCAGGCGCGGTATTGCCCGCGCACTGGTATGTCGCCGCGCAGCGTTTCCGCCGCTGGTTTCACGAGCAATGTCTGAAACTCTTTCGTGAGGTCGACGTCATCCTCGCGCCGGCGACGCCCTGTCCGGCACCGGAGCGGGGAGAAAAATGGCTGACCGTCGGAGATCGGACGCTGCCTTTGCGCCCCAATCTCGGTGTCTTCACTCAACCGCTTTCATTTGCGGGGCTTCCCGTTGTCGTCGCGCCGCTGCATGGCGTGGCGCGGCTGCCGCTGGGCGTGCAGGTCGTTGCTGCGCCCTGGCGTGAGGATATGGCGCTGCGTGTCGCCGCGGAACTGGAACGTCTGGGGATTGCATCGGCTCCCGTCGCGGCTTCGCTCGAGTCGGCAATAGGTGTTGAGGAGACGTCCCGCAATGGATGACTTGAAGCCGATAGATGGTGCGCCGGACGCAGCGCTTCCCCTCATCGACATTTCGATGTGGAGGTCGAAGGACCCCGAGTTCCGACGCAGGATTGCGCGGCAGGTTGATGAGGCATGCCGGGAAATCGGGTTCCTTGTCATAAAGGGGCATGGTGTTCCGGCGGAAACGATCGGGCGACTGGAACGGGTCGTGCGTAACTTCTTCTCCCTGCCGGTCGAGGAAAAGCAGGCCGTCTCCTCGCAGAACCCGGAGGTCTATCGCGGTTACACGAGGATTGACTCCGCTGCGCTCGCGCGCGCCTTTAATGATGAAAAGGCCGTGCCGGATTTTCGGGAGACATTCACCGCCGGGCCTGAGGTCGCGGACAAGAACAACCCCTACTTCTTCTCCGAAGCCGGTCGTGATTTCTTTGCTGCCAACATATGGCCCGACAGGATCGAAGGCTTCCGCCCCGCCTGGGAAGATTATTACGGCGAAATGGAAAGGCTGGCCGCGGAGTTGATGTGCATTTTTGCGGTCGCGCTGGGTCTGGAAGAATCCTTCTTTGCAGACAAGATCGACCGTCACATCAGCAACATGCTGGTGTCGAACTATCCCCAACCAACCACCCGATCAATGGCGAATGAGGTCCGGGCTGGTGCGCATACGGACTATGGAAGTCTCACCATCTTGCATGCCGAAGACAGGCCCGGCGGGCTGCAGGTGCTCGGCACCGACGGCGCTTGGAAAAACGTCCGGATCATCCCCGACGCCTTTGTCGTCAATATTGGCGACCTGATGGCCCGATGGACGAATGACCGCTGGGTTTCGACCATCCATCGAGTCGTGAACCCACCGGCAGACAAGGTTGACGGTAGCGACCGGCTGTCGATCGCGTTCTTTCATCAGCCAAATTATGACGCAGTCGTTGAATGCCTGCCGAGTTGTCGTGGCGCCGAGGGGTTGTTCTATGAACCGGTGAGTTCCGGAGAGCACTTGGAGATCAAGCTGCGGCAGATACAGGCGCGGTGATCCTTGGGGCCGCATAGCAAGGAGTTGATTATTTGAGTTCGCTGGACTTTCGGGAAGGCCATCCGGGATCGAGCCGCGTTGTTGGACTGGCGATTGTGCTGGGGCTGCATGTCGTGCTGCTGGCGGCGCTTGTCTTCGGGCTGGGCAGCAAGGATGAGGAAGAAGCGCAGGTGCCGCTTCAGGTGACGCTCCTGGAAGAGGAAAGCGCGCCGGAGCCGCCCGCGCCTGAGACGCCGCCCCCGCCGCCGGATCTGGCGCCGCCGGAGCCTGCCTATATACCGCCGCCGGAGATCAAGCTCGAAACGCCGCCGCCCGCGCCCAAGGCCATCCAGGCGGTGCAGGAGACGAAGCCGGAGCCGCAGCCCGTGAAGCGTCAGCAGAAGCCGGCAGTGACGGGTCCCCGGGCCGACCCGAGCCACGGCAATACGCAGCCGCCTTATCCCGCCGCCTCGCGGCGCATGGGCGAAGAGGGGCGCGTCGTACTGGAGCTTTATGTGGACGAAACCGGCGATGTGACGAAGGGCAGGATCGCGCAGTCGAGCGGCTTTCCCCGTCTCGACAAGACGGCCCTCATTCACGCCAAGCGCAAATGGCACTTCCTGCCGGCGATGCAGAACGGCAAGCCGGTGGGCCATTGGATCAAGTTTGCCGTCGCATTCAAGCTGACGGATTGACGAGAGTGTGAAGCCGCGCCGTCGAGGTGCGCAAGCGTAGACGAGTTAAAGGACCTGATGAGATGAATACGCGGTTTGTTTTGACGATCCCTTCCCTGAAAGCACTCGCTGTCGCCGCGACGCTCGGGGCGGGCCTGCTGATCTCGCCCGCCCTCCATGCGCAGGAGGCGGCGGCGCCCGCGGCGGAAGACGCTGCACCGGCGGACGACCCGGTGCCCGCGGCGGACGACCAGGCGCCTGCGACTGATGAAGCGGGCCTACCGGAACCGGGTGACCTGCCCGCCGGCGAAGACGCCATGGCGGCGGAAGAGGGCGAAGTTCCCGCCGAAGGGCCGATGGCCGATGTGGCCATGGATGAAGAACCGGCCAATCCCTACGGGCTGAGCGCGCTCTGGAACCAGGGCGACTTCGTGTCCAAGGGCACGCTGCTCATTCTCGCGCTGATGTCGATGGGATCCTGGTACATCCTCATCACAAAGCTCTTCGAACAGCGCCGTCTGTTCGATCAGTTCAACCGGGTGATCAAGCTCTTCGCGCCGACCTCCACGCTGAAGGAAGGCATCGCCGCCCTGCCGGAGCGAAACTCCTTCCGCTCCATCGCGATGGAAGGCGAAGAAGCGGTGGAACAATATGACAAGGGCCTGTCGGGCGAGGTGACGCTGGCCGACTGGTCGGCCGCCGCGCTCAATCGTGGCGTGGAAACGCTGACGCAGAAGCTGCAGGGCGGTCTCGCCTTCCTGGCCACCGTCGGCTCCACCGCGCCCTTTGTCGGTCTCTTCGGCACGGTGTGGGGCATCTACCACGCGCTGGTGGCGATCGGCATGTCGGGACAGGCCTCGATCGACAAGGTGGCGGGCCCGGTGGGCGAGGCGCTCATCATGACGGCCATCGGCCTTGCCGTCGCCGTGCCCGCGGTGCTCGGCTACAACCTGCTGATGCGCCGCAACAAGGGCGTCACCTCCCGCGCGAAGCGCTTTGCCACGGAAGTCCATCTGCGCATTCTCACCGGCCGTCGGGCCTGATGTCGTCATCGGAATGGAGGTGATGTCATGGCAATGAATGTCGGTAGCGAAGATGGCGACGAGGAAGTGATCTCGGCGATCAACACCACGCCGCTGGTGGATGTGATGCTGGTGCTTCTCATCATCTTCCTGATCACCATCCCCGTGGCGATCCAGACGGTGCCGGTGAACCTGCCGGTGGCCGACAGCGAAGCGAACCACACCAAGCCTGAGAACATCACCGTCGCGGTGGATGCGGACGGCAACTACTACTGGAACGCGTCCGCGGTGCCGGACAGGCAGGCGCTTCTGGACAAGCTGAAGGAGGTGTCGGCGATGACCCCGCAGCCGGAGATCCAGGTGCGCGGCGATGCGGAGGTCCGCTTCGAGGCGATCGGGCGGCTGATCGTGGCCGCGCAGCGCGCAGGCATCCGCAAGGTCGGCTTCATCACGGAGCCCACCCCGCCCAATGGTGCATGAGGAGTAAGTCGACATGGCAATGAATGTGGGCACGGAAGGCGGCGACGACGAACCGATGGTGGAGATGAACACCACGCCGCTGATCGACGTGTTGCTTGTTCTTCTCGTGATGCTCATCATCACCATTCCGCTGCAGACCCAGGCTGTGAAGCTGGACATGCCGCAGATGACGGTGAGCGACGAGCGTCCCGATCCCGTCGTCGTGGATCTCGAAGTCGACTTCGACGGCACGGTGTTCTGGAACGGCAACGCCGTCCCGACCACGGTGGACCTTGAAGACAAGTTCACCGAGATCGCCGGGATGCAGCCGCAGCCGGAAGTGCATCTGCGGCCCAACCGGCTCGTCAAATACGACTATGTCGCCAAGGTGCTGTCCGCTGCGCAACGCCTCGGCGTCACCAAAATCGGCTTCGTCGGTAATGAACAATATATGGATTGAGCAAGGCAGACACCGACGGCGGGCATGGGAATTGTATTCGCCATAGCGTTTTTCAGGAGCGAGGTCCCGCTGGACGGTCCCGATCCGCCCCTGGGCATCACTTTCCCTGAAAACTCAGCAACTACGCGCCCACTGGAGCATTCACCGAGATGGCGGCCTTCATGATCTGGGCTACCTGTCCGCGGAGCCATTGATGGCCGGGATCGTCGTCCATGGATTTCGACCAGAAGAGCGCACCGTGAACTTCCGGAAGCTCGAACGGGAAGTGAAGCTGTGTGATCGCATATTCCTGCTGCTGGCGACGGAAGTCGTGGCCGCCCATGATCGCCACATTGTCCGTCATCTCGATGATGGCGGGAATGGTGATCGTGTCGGGCATGATGCAGCTGACCTTGCGCTGGATGCCGCGCTTTGAGAATTCAGCTTCGACAATTGGTCTGATGGCAGGGGCCACGCCGGTCGTCACGAATTTGAGTGACGCCAGATCGTTGTCATCAAGTTGCTTTCCCGCCACTGGATGACCCATACGCGCAGCGAAGACGAGCTTGTCGCCATACAGGACCTCCATGGAAATGTCCTCATCATTTCCGTGCATATGCGCAGGCAGGATGGTGAGGTCTATACCACCCCGTCGAATGTCGTCGATCGTTCGCGACGGACTTTTTATGTCCTGCTGAAAATCGAGCACGATATTCGGTGCCTCGCGCTCCACCACATTGGCGAGTGCCGGAATGAGCATGAGCCGCATGTGATCGTTGATGCCGAGGCTGAAGGTCCGCTCCGATGTCTTCGGATCGAAATCCCTCATCGTTGAAAACCCGATTTCCACAGCGTTGAGCGCATGGCTGATGGGTACGGCCAACGCATTCGCGGCGCGCGTCGGCAGCATGGCGTTCGCGGAGCGGTAAAAGAGCTGGTCGTCGGTGAAATTCCTCAACCTCGAAAGAGCATTGCTGACCGTCGGCTGCGACATGTTCAGCTTGCGCGCCGCGCCGCTGATACTTCTCTCGCGATAGATTGCGTCGAAGATGAGCAGGAGATTGAGGTCGAGTTGTCGGATATTCATTTCGGCACCTTATGCCTGACGCCTTTTTGGCCTTCGCTCGCCGGGAAGACGCTACAAAATTCCCGGATCGAATACTTCATATTCGGAAATAAAATAGTGCCTGGGTGGCGACGGTATGTTGTTGATTTTGCTCGTTATTTCCAATCTTCAGTCCTGATCACGTAACCAGCTCCTCTGGTTCCTTTACTGAACTTCTGCTTTTTGTTCACGAAGTATTTAAGGGATGCAAGGGCCAGGAACATGGGTGGGTATTTTTTCCGGTGCAGGCGTTGCCGTGCGGTGCTGTTGGGAGCGGTGCTGGCGCAGGGCGCCGCGTCGGCGGCGTATGCAGCCGATGCGTTGCCCACGGGCGGTCATTTCACGGCCGGCACCGGTTCGATTGCGGGGGACGGTAGCGCACTTGCGGTCAGTCAGTCGAGCAACACCGGCATTATCGACTGGAATTCCTTTTCAATCGGTTCAGGGCGCAGCGTTGTCATCGATAATGGCTCCGGGGCAACCCTCAATCGCGTAACCGGTTCGGACCTGTCGCGCATCGATGGGTTGTTCAGCGCCACGGGGTCCGCCTATCTCATCAACCACAACGGCATCGTTGTCGGTCCCGGTGGTCAGGTCATCACCGGTGGTTCCTTCGTCGGCTCCACGCGCGATATCTCCAATGAGGATTTCCTGAACGGCGGCGCCGGCCGGTTCTCCGGAACGTCTTCGGGCGATGTCGTTAATCAGGGCACCATCCGCGCGGAAGGCGGTGACGCGGTGCTCATCGGGCACAACGTATCGAATAGCGGCAGTATCGATGCGCCAGAGGGTGCGGCCGCCATGGCTGCGGGCAATGATGTCATTTTGCAGCCGGTGGGGGGCGACAGGCGAATCTACATTCAGGGCAGCGCGGGTGACGGCAACGTCACGAATGACGGCGCGGTCACGGCAGCCCAGGCCGAACTCGCCGCCGCCGGCGGCAATGTCTATGCGCTGGCAGGCAACACCGACGGGGTGATCCGCGCCACAGGAAGCGCAACGAAAGATGGGCGCATCCTGCTCACCGCCGGTGGGGATATCTCGGTGGCCGGCAAGCTCGCCGCCACCAATGCGGATGGTTCGGGCGGCACGGTATCGGTGCGCGGCGCCAATATTGACATGTCGGGCGGCATCGATGCCTCGGCGGCAAAGCCGGGCCGGAACGGCGGCGATGTGTCCGTCATCGCAACGGGCACGACCGATTTCTCCGGCTCGATCAAGGCGGAAGGCGGAGCGGGTGCGAAGGGCGGTGAGGTCGAAACGTCGGGCGAACACCTGAATGTTGCCGACAGCGCCCGTGTTTCCACGCTGGCCGAGGGCGGGCAATCCGGCACCTGGCTTCTCGATCCCAACGACTTCACCATCGCAGCGTCGGGCGGCGACATTACGGGCGCCACGCTGTCGACGAATCTCGCCGGCGGCAATGTCGCCATTTCCAGTAATGACGGCGCGACCTCGGGCAATGGCGATATCTTCGTCAACGATGCCGTCACATGGAGCGCGAACACAACGCTCACGCTCAATGCGGTGCGCAATATCGAGATCAATGACGGTATCGCGGCGAGCGGCACCGGCGCGGGGCTGGTCCTCACCTATGGCGGCAATTACAGCTTCGCCGACGGCGGCACGGTAACGCTGTCGGGCGCGGGCGCCGGCCTCAGCATGGGCGGCAATACCTATACGCTCGTTCACAATGCCAACGACCTTCAGGCGATCACCGGCAGCGGCTATTACGCTCTTGCCAACAATATCGACGCGAGCGGAACCGCTTCATGGGACAGCGGCGCGGGCTTTGCCCCGATCAATAGCTTTTCCGGTGTCCTCGCCGGGCTCAACCACGCGATCGACGGCCTGACGATCGATCGTTCGAGCGATGCCGCGGTCGGGATGTTCGCCTCGACCAGCGGTGGGTTCCGGGACTTCACCCTGTCCAACGTCTCGATCGTGAGCGGTGGGAGCGTCGGAGCCCTGGCCTATCGGCTCGACGGGGGGAGCGGCGTCAGCAATGTCCATGTCACCGGCAACGTCACCTCCCTTGGCGGTGGTGGCCAGGTCGGCGGCCTGATCGGCTGGAGCGATCAGAGCGCGATTTCCGACAGTTCCTCGACGGCGACGGTCACTGGTTTTGGTGAGGTCGGCGGCCTGGTCGGGCGCTTGCGCGCTGCCAGCATCACCGATTCCTATGCCACCGGCGCCGTCACCGGAACGACCGACTATGTCGGCGGCCTGGCCGGCGGCACCTATCAGGGCGGCACGCTGACCAACGTCTATGCCAGCGGCAATGTGACGGGCACGACCAATGTCGGGGGGCTGGTCGGCGGTGCCTCCTTTGCCGGAGCGGTGACGGCCAACAACGCCTATTGGGATGTCGATTCAACGGGGCAGAGCACCAGCTTCGCCGGCACCGGCATCAATAATGCGGATGCTTTCACGGCGACCACCTATTCCGGTTTCGATTTCACCGATACCTGGGTGATGCTCGCGGGCGAAACGCGGCCGATGCTGCGAAACGAATACGCCACGACGATCTTCACCCCTCACGCCCTGCAACTGATGTCGCAGGACCTGGGCGCGGACTACAAGCTCGGCACCAACCTCGACATGACGAGCGGCTTCACGGCCAGCGGCGGTACTTACGGCGATGTCTGGGGAACGGCGGGCTTCGTGCCGGTCGGAACCTTCTTGGGCAGTTTCGACGGCCAAAGCCATACGATCACCGACCTGACCATCAATCGCGGCTCGACAGACAACGTCGGTCTGTTCAGTTATTTGACCGGCTCCGTGTCCGATATCGGCCTCGTCGGCGGCAGCATCACCGGTAGCGGGCAGAGCGGCGCACTGGTCGGCGTTGTCAATGCCTCGGGCAGCGTGACGCGCGCCTATTCGACCGCTGCGATCTCCGCCAACGGCAGTTTCGCGGGCGGTCTGGTCGGGCAGAATAGCGGCACCATTTCGCTGTCCTATGCCGGAGGGCCGGTGACCAGCACGGCCTCCTCCGCCGGTGGCCTCGTGGGCGTGAATGACGGGACGATTTCGGATTCCTATGCCACAGGAGCGGTTAGCGCCGCCACCTTTGCCGGCGGCTTCGCCGGCGGCAATCGCGCTACCCTGACCAATGTTTATGCCACCGGTCTGGTCACCGGCAGCGGCACCAATGGTGGTCTGACGCCCTACAATGTCGGGACGATCACCGCGGGATACTGGAACACGGAGACCTCGGGGACGACCGGCGGCTATGGCACGGGCATGACCACGGCTCAGCTGCAGAGCGTCTTGCCTACCGGTTTCTCCGGCGCCCTCTGGAGCACGGGCACGAACCTCTATCCCTATTTCAACTGGCAATATCCGAGCGGCGCGGAAGCCGTCTCAGGCTTTGCCTATAACCAGAGCGGCAGTACGACACTTGCCGGCATCAATGTCAGCGCGCTGTCCGGCGGTTCACTGTTCGGCGCAGCAACGACCGGGGCCAACGGCTACTACTACATTGTATCTGCGGCAGGCTCGCTGGATACCAATGGTGTGCTCGCCTATCTCGATGGGGAAAGCAGCCAGGCGGCCACCTATTCCGATAGGCTGACCGCCACGGGGATCTCCAGTGTGGACATCCGGGGCAACACCTTCGGGATCAGAACCGACGCTCCCTCGCTGAGCAGCGTTTCGACCGCTCTGGACACGACGCTGGGCTCCTACAGCGATGCTGACCTGAATTTCATCAACAACATTCCGGGTTCCGTGCTGAGATCGGACGGCAGCGGCAAGAGCCTCGATATCGATCTGGACGCCGGCTCGGACTTCTCGCTCGATCAGAACATGTATGCCGGGGGCGGCCTGACCGCTTCCACTGGCGGTACGTTCTCCGTCGGCAAGAGCCTGATGACACTGTGGGCCGTTGGCGGCGACCTGACCGTGAATGGGGATATCGCCTGGAGCAACGGCAACACCCTGAACCTCTATGCCAACACCGGCAACACGTCGATCAAGATCAACGGCTCGGTCACAGCGGCGAACGGCACGCTCGACATCGAACGGACGGGACCGGCGACGGGCATCAGCTCGACCGCCACCGGCGGCATCAATGTCGACAGGTTCGTCACCGACACGAACTGGGAGCAGATTGCCACCAGCCTGCCGTCGTTCAGCGCCACCGATTTCCGTCTGAGCAGCGGCGCCACCTTCGTGCGCGCGCTCGGCGGGAACGGCGTCGCCGGTACGCCCTACCAGATCGCCGACGTCTACGGCCTGCAGGGCATGGCGTCGCAGAGTCTGCTTGGCAAGTCCTTCGTACTCGCAAACGACATCGATGCATCGGGCACGGCCACATGGCATAGTGGTGCGGGCTTCGATCCCATCGGTGACGACAGCAACCTCTTTACCGGAAGTTTCGACGGCCAGAACCATACGATCACAGGTCTGACCATCGATCGGGCGACGACGGACTATGTCGGCCTCTTCGGGTATACGGGCAGCAACGTCACGCTCAAAGATGTCGCGCTCGATGGTATCGACATCACCGGTCAAAAATATGTTGGTGGGGTCATTGGCTCTTTCAGCGGAAACACGAGTCTCCTCACCAATGTGTCGACAAGCGGCCAGGTCGGGGGTGAAAGCTACGTCGGCGGTCTCGTGGGTAACAATGCGAGCGGCACGATCAGCTATTCGGCTGCTGACGTCGATGTCACGGCTACGGGCAGCGATATCTATAACAATGGGTCGTTTTACGCGATGGCCGGCGGCGTCGCGGGCGCGAATACCGGCACGATCCTCCAGTCGCATGCAAGCGGAACGGTGAACGGGTCCGGTAATAACACGGGCGGCTTTGTCGGTATCAACTCTGGCGCGTCTGCCGCGGTTGTGGATTCCTATGCGACCGGCAAGGTCGAGGTCTTGACTGGCGGCAGTGTCGGTGGTCTTGCCGGCGCCAATACGGGCACCGTCACGCGCAGCTATGCGACGGGTGATGTATCCGGTGTCTCGAATGTTGGCGGTCTCGTGGGGATCAACGCCAATGGGGCTGCAATTACGACGGCCTTTGCCACGGGCGCGGTCTCGGGCAGCGCCAATCTTGGCGGCCTTGTCGGCCTCAATACGCAAGCCGTGATTTCCACCACCTATGCGACAGGGTCGGTAACGGGCGGCAGCACTGTCGGCGGTCTCATCGGCAATAATTATCTGGGCAACACCTATGGCAATACGGTCGCCAACAGCTACGCCACCGGTGCTGTGCACGGCAGCTCGGCGGTTGCCGGGCTGATTGGTTCAAATTACCTCTTGCCGAATGCGTCCGGCTCGGTGACGGGGAGCTTCTGGAATACGGAAACCACCGGTCAATCGAACGGCGTCACCGGCACCGCGGTGGCCGGTGCGATCGGCGTGGATACCGCTGGCCTGAAGACGCTTTCGACTTTCACCGATGTCGGTTGGAACATCGATGGCCAGGGTGGCACGAGCTCGATCTGGCGTATCTATGAAGGGCAGACGGCCCCCCTCATTCGTTACTTCATGACTGGCCTCACCGTGACCGGTGGCGCCGGCACGAAGACATATGACGGCAGCGCAGTGAGCGCGGATGTCGGGACGCTTGCCTACAATCCTTCCGGATATGATTCTTCGCTCGTTCTGGGGACGGCCCAATACACCGCCTCCAGCGCGAATGCGGGCAGTTACTCCGGCTCTGACCTCTCGCTTGACGGACTTTATTCGTCACAGCTCGGTTACGACATAAGCTTCGTGTCCGGCTCTCTGACGGTGGGCAAGGCCTCGCTGGAGGTGACGGCCAAGAACGACAGCAAGACCTATGACGGCAACGCCTATTCCGGTGGCAACGGCGTGACCTATGCGGGTTTCGTCAACGGTGAGAGCGCTTTAGTGCTTTCCGGCTCGCTCAGCTATGGCGGTACCTCGCAAGGCGCAGTCAACGCCGGGACCTATGCGATCACGCCCTCGGGCCTCTCCTCCGGCAACTATGACATCAGCTATGTTGCAGGCACGCTGACCATCGGCGTCGCTACGGTCAATCTGACGATTACGCCCGACGCGGCCACAAAGACCTATGGCGATGCGCTGAGCCTGACTGGCTTCTCAACCAGCGGGCTCGTCGGGTCTGACAGCATTTCGAGCGTCACGCTGACCAGCGCGGGAACGGCCGCGACGGCCAATGCCGGCAGCTACGACATTTCCTCCTCGAACGCCGTCTTCGGCACCGGCTCGGCCTCGAATTACGACATTCACTACAACACGCTGACCGACGGGCTGACAGTTAAGGCCCGTCCGATCACGGTGACTGCGGACAATCTTGCTCGTCTCTACGGCGCGTCTAATCCCGGCCTCACCTGGCAGATGACGAGCGGCAACCTTGTGAATGGCGACAAAGCTTCGGGTGGGCTCACGACGTTGGCCGCGGCTTCGTCGGATGTCGGCACCTATGGCATCACGCAGGGTACGTTCGGGTTCGGCTCCAACTATGCGTTGACCTTCGTGCCGGGCACACTGACCGTCAATCCGGCCACGCTCACCGTGACGGCGGATACGCAAAGCCGTAGCTATGGAGACAGCAATCCTGCGCTCACCTATGGCTATAGCGGCTTTGTGAATGGCGATGGCGCCGGCCTCTTCAGCGGTGCGCTGACGACCGCTGCGGACACCACATCGAATGTCGGTTCCTATGTCATCACGAAGGGGACGCTTTCGGCGGGTGGCAACTATCTGATCGATTTCACCGGCGCCAATCTGGCGGTCACAGCCCGTGCCGTTACCGTGACGGCGGACAATCTTGCCCGCGTCTATGGTGCATCCAATCCGGTGCTCGGCTGGCATGTCACGAGCGGAAGCCTCGCCAATGGCGATACGCCGTCGGGCGCGCTGGCGACCTCTGCCACGGCCTCGTCGGATGTCGGCACCTACGGCATTGTGCAAGGCACTTTCGGGCTCGGTTCCAACTATGCGCTGACCTTTGTGGCCGGAACGTTGACCGTCAATCCGGCCACGCTCACCATTACGGCGGATGACGAAGAGAAGAATACTGGCCAAAGCATCGTCCTGTCCGGCTATCGCGTAAATGGCCTCGTGTCCGGCGATACGGTAACGGGCGTTATGCTGGCAAGCAGCGGTACAGATGCGAATGCCCCGGTGGGCAGCTATGCGATTGTCGTGAGCAACGCGACGGGTAGCGGGCTTTCCAACTACGACATCCACTATGTGGACGGCACGCTGACAGTTCGCGATAGGGTGCCCGGCCAGTCGATCCGTTCCATCGAGTCCCGGCCGGGCGCCACAACCTGGAACCTGTCGGAAAGCGAGGTCGGACCGGGGGCCGGCGTTGGCGGCTTCTGGTCGCTGCCGCTCATTGTGCGGGCAGGTCTTCCTGTCCTCGCCGATACAGCAGACATCACGGCCGGTTCCATCCTGGAAGGGGATGGCGATGACGCCGTCGACGATCGGTGGAACCTGCTGCTCGGCACGCCCGGCCGTCTGAACGGCAGGACGACAATCGGTGTGCGCTATCCGCACCTCTACCTCAACGTCGGCATCTTGCCGGTCAATTCGCATCGGGAGTGAGAGCCTTGCGCAACGAAACACGGTACCCGCGAAAGGGCGCCGCAAACCGGCTTGTGCCTGCTGTCCTCGGGCTGACGCTCGGCCTGGCGCTCGCGCCGACCCTCGCTTTCGCGCAGGATTTCGAGCGCGTGGCCCCGCAGGAGCCGCCGGCAGGCGAGGAGGGTGGGCTTGAATTGCCGTCCCCGCCCGAGGCTGCGCCGGAAACGGGAGCGGACAAGGCTATCCTCCCCGAGCTTAAGGGCATTGTCGTACGCACTGCGCCGGGCGCTGTCGCAAAGGCTGGCGTTCCGACAAAGGGCGTTGATGTGTCGGCCCTGTCGGGTGCCGATGCCGCCGCGCTCGACAAGGTGCTTCAGCCCTTTATCGGCCAGCCGCTCAGGCAGCGTGACCTCGCTGCCATCTCCCGCGCCGTCATCGCCGCCTTCCGTAGTGAGGGCAAGCCCCTCGTCGATGTAACCTTCCCGCCGCAGGATGTGACCTCGGGCACGGTGCAGCTTCTGGTGATGGAGTTCCACCTCGGCAAGATCGGTGTCAGCGGCAACAAGTGGTTCGATGCGAGCCAGTATCGCGACGGGCTGGCACAGAAACAGGGCAAGCCGATCGATGTCGACCGCCTGAAGCGTGGCCTCAGTCAGTTGAACGCCAATCCCTTCCGGCAGGTGAGCGCGGTGCTGAAGCCCGGCGCCTCGCTGGGCGAGACCGATATCGGCTTGCAGGTGCGGGACCGCTTCCCCCTCCGCGTCTATGTCAGCTACGACAATACCGGCCTGCGCGCCACGGGACGCGACCGCTGGAGCGCGGGCTTTAACTGGGGCAATGCTTTCTGGGCGGGTCACCGTCTGTCCTACCAGTTCACAACCAGTGGCGATCTCCTGAAAAGCCGCGATCGGGGCCCCGGCCTGCCGGACGATCCCCGCTTCATGGCTCATGCGCTCACCTATACCGTGCCGCTACCCTGGCTCGACACGCTGGAGGTCTTCGGCTCCTACGATCGGCAGGTCCCCGATATTGGCCCCTTTTTCGGCCAGGTGGGAGAGAGCTGGCAGGCAAGCCTGCGCTACCGGCACGATCTGCCTTCGCTGGACTGGGTCAACCAATCCGTCATGGCGGGCTTCGACTACAAGTCGTCCAATAACGACCTCGCCTTTGGGGGCGTCCAGATATTTGCCAGCAGGACGGAAGTCGATCAGTTCCTGCTCGGCTACGATCTGACGGCGGCGGACGATTGGGGGCAGACGAGCTTCAACAACACGCTGTACCTCAGTCCCGGCGGCATGAGCAGCGACAATACCGACAGTGCCTATGCCGCGGCGGGGCAGGCGGACGCCGATGCCCACTATGTTTACAACAGCGCGACCGTCACTCGTGTGACGGGCCTGCCGAAAGGAGCAAGCTGGGTTGTCCGGCTGAAGGGGCAGGTGGCCGACGGCAATCTCCCGGCGAGCGAGAAGCTCGGCGCAGGCGGCACGGACAGCGTGCGCGGGTATGAAGTCCGCGCCCTGAACCGCTCGGAAGGCCTCCTTCTGTCGAACGAACTGCGCTCGCCCTCTTTCCGTCTTCTAGGGCGGGCCGTGAACGGTATCGAAGATCAGGGACAGCTCGTCGCGTTCTGGGATTATGCCTGGCTCGTCGATGCCGATGAGGTTGCCGGCACCTCCCAACAGGCAGCCATTCAGGGGGCGGGCGTCGGCGCACGCTATGTGCTCGACCGCTACCTTTCCATGCGCTTCGATATGGGCTGGCAGCTTCGCCGCCTGCCGGGCGCATCGGAACGAGGCGCAAGAGGGGCGATTTCGATCACACTCTCTTACTAGGCACGCGATTCAACCGGCCTGAGGCGGTAAATGCGGAGAGGTTGAACTTCGCAATCCTCCGAAGCTCGTGCTGCCAATTGGGTCTGGATGAGCGACTGGGACATCTATATGGATCCACGCCCGACCGGCCCCCGGATGTTGGGCTTCATCTTTGGGTAAGGTGCTTGGATAGCGAAACAGGATCTGGGAGAGAGTTTAAGGTTCTTAGGTGCCATCTTGCAGGTGGGAGAGGATGAATTTCTGTAAGCTGCGGATCGCCTTTGATGAATTAAAGTCATCGAAAATCAGTGAGCGAACCATTGCGCCATCGAGAAACGTCGAGATGAATTCCGTAGTCTGATCGGGGTCGACCTTGCGGAACAGCTTTTGCCGCACGCCCTTGCGGATGGCGCTGGACAGGACCGCGCGTTCGCGGTCATAGAATTGACGGATGGCGGCATCCGTTTCGGGCACGCGGTGTTCCATCTTCGAATAGTCGAGGCTGACCTGCACGAGCTTGCGGATCAGTTCGCGCTGCTTGATATGGGTTTCGATCCAGTCGCGAATGATCTGGTCGGGCGCGGTATGGCCCTGCGCCAGCGTCTCGAACTGTTCGAAGGCGCGGTCCACCGCGACCTGCACGCTCTGCTGGAAGAGGTCTTCCTTGCTGCCGAAATAATAATAGATGAGCGCGGCATTCAGCCCTGTGGCCTTGGCGATGTCCTTGATCGTGACCGCGTGGAAGCCGCGTTGTGAGAAGAGGTCGAGAGCCACGTCCTGCAGGATCGCCACGCTGTCATCGCTCTTTTCTCCTGCCGGACGGCCCGGGCCGCGACGAGCAGGCCGGGCTTTCTTGTTTCTGGTCGTACTACTCATTTTTCGACGAACTGCCGATCTTTTCCGCATCTGCTGCCGCATCCTTGTGCGATATGCTCCATCTTCGCCCCATAATATTAATTAAACAATCAATTTATTTTGGCATACGGCTTGCTTTCCTGTTGGGAAACGGCCACCCCTCTTCCGGAGTTTCGAGATGATCAGGGAAAACCAGGACACGACTGCCATCGCCCCAGCGGATTTTGCGAATGTCGACTATCTGATCGCGAGCTATGTCGACATGCATGGCGTATCGAAGGCAAAGATGGTCCCGGTTGACCATCTCGACCGAATGATGGGCGGATCCGAACTCTTCACCGGCGCAGCGCTCGATGGCGTGCCCCAGGATGTGAGCGACGAGGAAGTCGCCGCCCATCCCGACCCTGCGAGCGGACGCATCCTGCCCTGGCAGCCCGACATCGCATGGTTCGCCTCCGACCTTCACTGCGAAGGCAAGCCCTTCGAGGCCTGCAGCCGCAACATTCTGAAGCGCACGCTGGCCAGCGCCGCGGAAATGGGCTTCGGCATGAATCTCGGGATCGAGGCGGAGTTCTTCGTGTTGCAGGACGACGAGGAGAAAGGCTTCAAGCCGCTCTCCTCCCGTCATCATCTGGCAAAACCCGCCTATGACACGGTACGTCTGCTCGACAATATGCCCTGGCTGTCGGAGCTGGTCGGCGCCATGAACTCTCTGGGCTGGGGGGTTTATTCCTTCGACCATGAAGACGGCATCGGGCAGTTCGAAATCGATTTCAAATATTTCCCCGCGCTGGAGATGGCCGACAATTTCGTCTTCTTGCGGATGATGGCGACGGAAATCGCGAGCAAGCACGGCGGTTTCGCGAGCTTCATGCCCAAGCCCTATGCCAACCGTGCAGGCAGCGGCGCGCATTTCAATATGTCGCTCTACGACCTCAAGACGCAGGAAAACCTCTTCAAGACCGGGAGCGATCCGCGCGGCTGCAACCTGTCGGAACTGGGCTACCAGTTCATTGCCGGCGTGCTGCGTCATTTGCCTGCCATCTGCGCGGTCGTGGCGCCGACGGTGAACAGCTACAAGCGCCTGATCAAGCAGGGCAGCATGTCAGGCTTCACCTGGGCGCCGATCTTTGCCTGCTATGGCAACAACAATCGCACGAACACGGTGCGCATTCCCCGCGACGGCCAGCGTATCGAGCTTCGCGCGGCAGACAGTTCCTGCAACCCCTATCTCGGGGCGGCGATGGTGCTGGCCGCGGGTCTTGAAGGGATCAGGGAAGGTCTCGACCCCGGCGAGCCTCATACTGACAACATGTATGTGAAAACGCCCGAAGAGCTGGAGGCTCTCGGCGTGCGCATGTTGCCGGAAACGCTGGAAGAGGCCGTCGAAGCATTCGCAGCCGACCCCTTCTCGCGGCAGGTGTTTGGCGACGACATGTTCGAGGCCTGGGTCGAGTTCAAACGCGATGAATGGAAAAGCTATATAAATCACGTCTCCGACTGGGAAAAAGATCGTTATCTGAAATTCTATTGAGGTAAGGCGGGAATGGGCGCGGCAGAGACAAGCGGGCGCGAGCGGTTCGACCTCGGAGATTTCCCTCTGGAAAGCGGGGAGGTGTTGCAAGGCGCTTTCCTTATCTATCGCATGCTGGGCCGGCTCTCGCCCGCGCGCGACAATTGCATCCTCCTGCCGAGCTATTATTCCGGCACCGACACCTCCTACGACCCGATTATCGGGCCGGGCCGCGCGCTCGACCCGGAGCGCTATTTCATCGTGCTGACCAACATGTTCGGGAATGGCGTCTCGGCATCCCCCAGCACAATGACGAATTCATGTGCGGGGGCAGGCTTCCCGAAGGTAACTATCCGCGACAATGCCGCCGCCCAGCATCGGCTGCTGAGCGAGCAATTCGGTATCTCGAAACTGAAACTTGCGACCGGCTGGTCGATGGGCGCCATGCAGAGCCTGCATATGGCCGCGCTCTATCCGGATTTTGTGGAGCGGGTGCTGGCCGTTTGTGGCAACGCGAAATGCTGGCCGCTCAATCAGGCGTTTCTCGAAGGCGTGTCGGCGGCGTTGCGGGCCGACGCAGCCTATGAAGGGGGGCGCTACAGCGCACCGCCGGAAACGGGACTTCGCGCTTTCGGCCGCGTCTATGCGGGGTGGGCCTATTCCGCCGAGTTTTTCCGCGAGCGCCTTTACGAAGGCCTCGGCTATGCCGACCTCGAAGCTTTTCTGAAGGGCTGGGAAGACGACCATCTGGAGCATCATGCGAACGATCTGCTGGCCGTGCTCCATGCCTGGCGTCATGCAGATACGGGTAAAGCGCTCGCTGACATCACCGCGCGCACCGTGCTGATGCCCTGCGACACCGACACCTATTTCACCGTCAGGGAAACGGAATTGGAGGCTGCGGAGATCGGCCATGCGGAGGTGAAGGTGTTGCACTCTCCCTACGGCCATTGTGCGGGGGCGCCGGGCCGCTTTGACACAGAAGCCCGGGAGATCGAAACGGAGATGCAGCGCATTCTATCCGACTAGGCGCCCGGCCCGCGGGCCTCGATCCCGAACTCCAGTCCCATCTCAATCAGGCTTTCCCACAGCGATAGCGCGTAGCTGCGCAACACCATCAGTTCGAAGCTGTGCGGTGCAAGCCGCGTCAGATGCACCGAGATATGGCTGCATAGCGTGATGGCGGCGCGGCCCACGGGAAAGGCCTGGTCGTGAAGGTCGATGGCAACGCCCTTGGCGAGCAAAGCCGTCACCGCTTCGCCTTCGAGGCGGATGCGCACCCGCCCATGGCTTTGGTCGATCAGCGTGGCGCGGCCCTCCAGCAAGGTGAACGATGATGGCGTAAGCGGTGCATCGCCGACGGCGAACCATTGCCCCGGTCCGGCTTCACGCACGGCGTCGCCGCCCGCTGCCTGCGTGATCTCCTCGCTGGAAAGTGTTGCGGCGAAGAGCTGCCAAACATGGCCTTCCGGCATCGCTGTCATGACGACGGAATGTGCCGCCGAGGGCGCGCCGAAATGCCCGGCAGGTGCATCGGCGAGGGCGGGGACCGGTTTCAGGGCTGCGTCAGACATGAAGCCTCTCATTCTCCGGATCGACGAAGACCGGCGCACAAAGCAGGGCGCGCGTTGTTTCCTTCTTCACACCGTTCCAGACGATTACTTCCTCGCCATGCCGCTCGGACCCGTGTTTAACCAGCGCCAGCCCGATCGTGTGGCCGAGATGGGGCGAGAAGCAGGTCGAGGTCACATGGCCGAGATCGCTGCCCATGTTTGGCGTGTCGTCCGGATTGAAGATATGCGTCCCGCTGCCGAAAGACTCCGACGGGTCGAGCGGTGTCAGCCCCACGAGTTGCGGCCGGTCGGGATCGGTGAGCCCCTCGCGCCTCAGCATGGCGCGGCCAATGAAATCGGGCTTCTTCGCAGAGACCATCCGCCCCATACCGAGATCGCCCGGCGTCACGCGCCCGTCAATTTCGGCATGGGTGACATGCCCTTTCTCGATGCGCAGCACGCCGAGCGCTTCCGTGCCATAGGGCGTGATACCGAAGGGAGCGCCTGCCTCCATCAGCCTCTCGGCGACCGGCTCGCCAAAGCCCGCGGGCATGGCCAGCTCGAAGGCGAGTTCGCCGGAAAAGGAAATACGGAAAAGCCGACCGCGAAGCGCACCGCCGAAGAGGGTTACCTCCCGCACGGCGAGGAAGGGGAACGCCTCGTTGGAAATATCCTCATCGACGATCTGTTCCAGCACCTTACGCGCACAGGGGCCCGCAATCGCCATCTGTGCCCATTGGTCGGTCGCCGAGGCGAGATGCACATCGAGCTCGGGCCAGAGCGCCTGTGCGCAGAACTCCAGATGCGCCAGCACGCCCGCCGCAAGTGCCGTGGTCGTCGTCATGAAGAAGTGATTGTCGCCAAGCCGGCTCGTCGTGCCATCGTCATAGATGAAGCCATCCTCGCGCAACATGATGCCGTAGCGCGCCTTGCCCACCGGCAGCTTCAGAAAGGCATTGCAATAGACCCGGTTCAGGAACTCCGCCGCATCCGCACCCGTAATCTCGATCTTGCCGAGGGTGGAGACATCGCAGAGCCCGACCGATGAGCGCACCGCTTTCGCCTCCCGGTCCACGCTTTCGCGCCAATGCGTTTCGCCGCTTTGCGGAAAATACTGCGAGCGATACCACTGGCCGGTCTCCACGAAGACCGCGTCGCGCTTTTTGGCCCATTGGTGCAGCGGCGAGTGACGCACGGGCTGGAAATGTTCCGCGCGATGCGCGCCGGCGAACGCGCCGAAAGAAACCGGCGTATAGAAGGGCCGGAAGGTCGTCGTCCCGATCTCGCCGGGCGAAACGCCTCGCTCGCCCGCCAGAATGCCGATGGCATTTACATTAGAAAGCTTGCCCTGATCCGTCGCCATGCCGTTCGTCGTGTAGCGCTTGGCATGTTCGACATGACCATAGCCTTCGCGCGTGGCGAGTTGCAGGTCCTTCAGATGCACGTCGTTCTGAAAGTCGACAAAAGCCTTGCCGCTGGAATTGGCGACATACCAGAAGGAGGGTGCCGCTTTTTCATCGTCCTCATGCGGTTGTCCGAAGGCGGGCGCGGTGGTTGAAAAGCCGAGGGCCTGGAGTATTTCCTGCGTATGAGCTTCGCCATCCGCCAGGCAGGTTTCTGTCGTTGCACGTCCCGCCGCCGCGCCCGCCACCACCAGGCCTTTCAGGCCGTCGGGCGCAAGGAAAGCCGCATGGGCCTCGGACCAGACCGGCCTTGCGCCGCGATGGCAGGCAAGATGGATGACCGGGCTCCATCCGCCCGACATGGCAAGCGCGTCGACGGTGATCGTCTCCGATTTTCCGCCCTGCCGAACCTCGATGGAGGACAGCGCTTTGCCGCCTTTGGTTTCCGTCACGACGGCATCGCGCATGAGGCGCGCCTTGCCTTCGTAGGCGATGCGCGTCTCATGCGGATCGACGATTGCCGCGACCTCGACCCCAAGCCGCTCGAGATCGTGCGCGGTGCGGTAGCCGGAAAGCCCGTTGGTGAAGACGGCCACGCGCTCGCCCGCCGCCACGCCATAGCGATTGGCATAACTCCGCATGGCGCCGGCCATCATCACGCCGGGACGGTCGTTCCCGCCGAAAACAAGCGGGCGTTCTTCCGCGCCCGTCGCCAGCACGGCCTGTTTCGCGGCGACCCGCCAGAGCCGTTCGACGGGCCGGTTCGGGTCGGGGGCGGCGGTATGTTTCTGTACGCGCTCCACAACGCCGAAGACATTGTCGTCATACCAGCCGAAAACCGTGCTGCGCGGCATCAGCGTTACATTGTCGAGGGAAGAAAGTTCCGCGAGGCATGCTTCCGCGAAAGCGGGGGCGGTCGTGCCGTAGATCTCGCCGCTCTCGCTCAGCAATGATCCGCCCATCCTTGACTGTTCGTCGGCAAGGATCACACGAGCGCCCGCGCGGGCGGCGGTGAGCGCCGCAGCAAGCCCGGTGGGGCCCGAGCCGATCACCAGCAGGTCGCAATGCGCCCAGGCTTTTTCATAACGGTCGGGATCGGCCTCGTAACTGGCGCGCCCGAGCCCCGCCGCACGGCGGATGGCGGGCTCATACACTTTTTCCCAGAAAGCGCCGGGCCACATGAAGGTCTTGTAGTAGAAGCCCGCGCCGAGAAAGGGCGCGGCAAGCTGGTTCACCGTGCCGATGTCGTGTGTGAGCGACGGCCAGCAATTCTGGCTTCGGGCCTCGAGCCCTTCGTGAAGCTCCACCATGGTCGCACGGCAATTGGCCTCCGTCCGTCCATCCCGGCCGAGCGTTACTAGCGCATTGGGCTCCGCCGCGCCGGCGGTGAGGATGCCGCGCGGACGGTGATATTTGAAACTGCGTCCGACGAGTGTCTGCCCGTCGGCCAGAAGGGCGGAAGCGAGCGTGTCGCCCTCATATCCCTGCATGCGCTTGCCGTCGAAGCTGAAGCCGACAGGGCGGTCGCGGTCGACGAGACCGCCCGTGGCAAGCCGGTATGCCGTCATGCCCCGCCTCCCTTTGCCTGCGCGGCATCCTGCACGCTGTAGATGTCATGGCTCACGCTGTCGCGCGAGACGACGAGCCATCGGCGGCAGCCGGAGGCGTGGTGCCAATATTCGCTGAGTCGCCCCATCGGGTTCTCGCGCAGATAGACATAGTCGAGCCAGTCTTGCGTGCCTGCTTCCGGTGCGGGCCTTGCAACGTCGGCGCTTCCCTTGATGGTGAATTCCTCTTTCGGGCGCATGCCGCAATGCGGACAGGGAATGAGGCTTGCCATATCCGGCTCCTAGTGAAGGTTGGCCTGCGCGCCCGCGCCGCGCTCGTCGATGAGATAGCCGCGCGCGAAGCGGTCGAGGCGATAGGCGGTGGCGACTTCATGCGGCGCGTCCCTTGCGATCAGATGCGCAAAGCACCAGCCCGCCGCAGGCGTTGCCTTGAAGCCTCCATAGTTCCAGCCGGCATTGAGGTAGAGATTGGGCAGATGCGTCTTGTCGATGATGGGCGAGCCGTCCATCGTCATGTCCACGATGCCGCCCCAGCTTCTGAGGGCGCGAATACGGGAGAGACCGGGGATCATGGCGACACCCGCTTCCATTACATGTTCGACCGTGGCGAGGTTGCCGCGCCGCGCGTAAGAGTTGTAGCCGTCGATATCGCCGCCGAAGACGAGCCCGCCCTTGTCGGACTGCGAAACATAGAAGTGCCCCGCGCCGAAGGTCACGACATTGTCGATGAAGGGTTTTAGCCCTTCCGAGACGAAAGCCTGCAGCACATGGCTTTCGACCGGCAGGCGCAGTCCCGCCAGGGAGGCGGTCACGCTGGAATGTCCGGCGGTGGAAAGGGCGAGCTTGCCGCAGCCGATCATGCCCCTGGTTGTGTCGACGCCGGTCACCCGGTCGCCCTCGCGGCGAATGCCGGTGACCTCGCAATGCTGGATGATGTCGACGCCAAGCGCATCCGCTCCGCGCGCATAGCCCCAGGCGACCGCGTCATGGCGAACCGTGCCGCCGCGGCGCTGCAGCAGGCCGCCGCGTATGGGGAAGCGCGCGTTGGTGAAATCGAGAAAGGGCAGCATGCGGCGCACGTCGTCGCGGTCGAGCAGTTCCGCATCCGCGCCCGAGAGCAGCATGGCATTGCCCCGGCGCGTATAGGCGTCCCGCTGCGCATCGGAATGATAGAGGTTCAGCACGCCACGCTGCGAGACCATGGCGTTGAAATTGAAATCCTGTTCCAGCCCTTCCCACAGTTTCAGCGAGAATTCGTAGAAGGGCTGGTTCCCCTCAAGCAGGTAATTGGAGCGGATGATGGTCGTGTTGCGGCCGATATTGCCGGAGCCGAGATAGCTTTTCTCCAGCACGGCAATGTTGCGCACGCCAAACACCTTGGCGAGGTAGTAGGCGGTGGCAAGCCCGTGCCCGCCGCCGCCCACGATCACCACGTCGTAATGGGGCTTCGGCGCCGGCTCCCGCCATGCGGGCTGCCAGCGCCGGTTGCCGCTGAGCGCATTGAGGAAAATCGACAGGGCCGAATAGCGCATCGCTCTCTTCCGCTTGAGGTCTGCCGGAAATCATGGCGGGTGGCGCGCGCCTTGACTTGCCCATAAGAGACTGAAAAAAGTATGTAAGAGACTTTGTGTCCGGAAACCGCCCATGCAGACCTATGGCTTCATCCTCCTGCCCGGCTTCGCACTGATGTCCTTCGCCGCTGCGACGGAGCCGTTGCGCGCGGCAAACATATTGGCGGGGAAAGAGCTCTATCGGGTCGAGGCGTTCTCGGTTGCGGGCGGCATGGTGGAAAGCTCGTCGGGCGTATGCGTGCCGACCGAAAAGCTGGCGAAGGGGGGTAAAGGCCTTCACACGGTCTTCGTCTGCGCGGGCGGCAGTCCGGCCGATTGGGAGAGCCCGGAGATCGCGGCGGCGCTTCGCCGTCTGACGCGCGAAGGGGTCCGCATCGGCGGCATCTCCGGCGGCCCCTATCTGCTGGCCGAGGCGGGGGTGCTCGCCAATCGCCGCTTTACCATCCACTGGGAACATGCGCCGGCCCTGATGGAAGCTTTCCCCGACCTTGTGCCCGAGCGCGCCCGATATGTGATCGACGGCAACTGCATCACCTGCGGCGGCGGTATCGCCCCTCTCGACATGATGAGCGCTGTCATTGCCGAGCGGCTGGGCGCGGATTTCGCACGGCGTGTCTCCGACTGGTATCTCCACACCCATATCGAGGAAGCCTCCGGCGCTCAGCGGGCCTCGCGCGCGGAGACCTATGGCACGCATCACCCCAGGCTGCTGACGCTCCTTGAAAAGATGGAAACGACGCTCGAGCAGCCCATGGATCGCGCCGCCATGGCTGCGTTTGCGGGGATAACCCCGCGCCATCTCGATCGGCTCTTCGCAGGCGAAATGGGTACGACCTTCCAGGCCGTCTATCGGCGCATGCGGCTGGAGCATGCCCGCCGTCTTCTGCGCCAGAGCGCCATGTCCGTTGCCGAAGTCGCCATGGCAACAGGGTTTGCCAGCGCGAGCCATTTTTCGCGGGTCTACCGCGCCGAGATGGGCGTGACCCCGCGCGCGGACCGCCAGCCCACGCGCGGATAGGGTTTACTCAGCGGAAACATTTTCCCTACTGTGGTGAAAGCCCGTATCGGGCGGACCAGTCACAGTGAGCAGGAGAGCCGGGGGCCATGGCACGCAAGAAGGCGGCGAAGGACGAAGCAAACCCGAAGTTCACCCAGGATCCTCACTCGGTCAAAGCGGAGAAGGAGAAGAACCTCGAGATCGCCATCGGCCACGAGGTTCGCCGCCTGCGCAAGAAGCTGGGCCTGACCGTCGCCGATCTGGGGCAGGCCACCGGCATTTCCGTCGGCATGCTGTCGAAGATCGAGAACGGCAACACCTCCGCCTCGCTGGCGACGCTTCAGGCGCTTTCCCGTGCGCTGGGCGTGCCCGTCACCGATTTCTTCCGCAGCTACGAAGAGCCGCGCAACGCGGTCTTCGTGAAAAAGGGCGAAGGCGTCGAGATCGAACGCCGCGGCACCCGCGCCGGCCACCAGTATCGCCTGCTCGGCTACATCGAGAACAACACGAGCGGCGTGGTCGTCGAACCCTATGAACTGACGCTGACGGCGGAGTCCGACACTTTCCCCGCCTTCCAGCATGAAGGGATCGAACTCATCTACCTGCTGGAAGGGGAGGTCGAATACCGCCATGGCGACCAGACTTTCAACATGGAACCGGGGGACAGCCTCTTCTTCGATGCGGATTCGCCCCATGGGCCGAACAAGCTGCGGAAGTTTCCCATCCGATACATCTCCATCATCGCCTATCCCCAGCGCTGACCGGCATAAAGTTTTCTCATAGGAAAATTTATTTCCTAACAGTTGAATTTGTTTCCCGGACCTGCTAGCTCTTGATCCAGACGCAGGATCGGAGAGTGAGCACTATGTGCGGCATTGTTGGATTGTTTCTGAAAGACCGGGAGCTTGAGCCACAGCTCGGACGCATGCTGTCGGAAATGCTGGTGATCATGACGGATCGCGGGCCCGACAGCGCCGGCATGGCGATCTATGGCGACGCCGCCGACGGGAAGGTGAAGATCACCGTGCGGTCAGCCGATCCGGAGACGGATTTCGCAGGCCTGGAAGACAGCTTGAAGGCGGTGCTGGGCGACGACGTTTCCGTGGCGCCGAACAACACGCACGCCGTCATCACGGTGGATGAGGCGGCGATGGAGGCGGCGCGCAATCTGCTCGCTGAAAACCATCCCACGCTTCGGATCATGAGCGTGGGGGAGGCCATCGAGATCTACAAGGAAGCGGGCCTGCCAGCGAGCGTCGTTCAGCGCTTCGGCCTGTCGGGCATGAGCGGCACGCATGGCGTGGGACACACGCGCATGGCAACGGAATCCGCCGTCACGACAATGGGCGCGCATCCCTTCTCGACAGGCGCGGACCAATGCCTGGTGCATAACGGTTCGCTGTCGAACCACAACAATCTGCGCCGTGAGCTTGCGCGCGATGGCATGCATTTCGAAACGGAAAACGATAGCGAAGTCGCGGCGGCCTATCTCACCGCCGAGATGAAGAAGGGCAAGAATCTGGGCGCAGCGCTGGAAAGCGCGCTCTCCGATCTCGATGGCTTCTTCACCTTCGTGGTCGGCACGAAAAACGGTTTCGGCGTGGTGCGCGATGCGATCGCGTGCAAGCCAGCCGTGATGGCCGAAACCGATCGCTATGTCGCCTTCGGCTCGGAATATCGCGCGCTTGCCGGGCTGCCCGGCATTGAGGAGGCGCGGGTCTGGGAACCCGAGCCTGCCACCGTCTATTTCTGGGAGCATCAGTAATGCCCACCATCGACCTCGAAACGGCATCGCTGCGCGACCTCAACCAGGCGCTCCACAGTCTGGGGCGCGACGAGGGCGGCGAGCTGTGGGAAATTCTCAACCCGCGCGGTAGCCATGCGGTTGCGGTCGGCGTGGACGCGCCGCTGGAAATATCCGTTCACGGAAGTGTTGGATATTATTGCGGCGGCATGAACCAGCAGGCCTCGATCACCGTGCATGGATCGGCCGGCCCGGGCGTTGCGGAAAACATGATGTCCGGCAGTGTCGTCATCAAAGGCAACGCCAGCCAGTATGCCGGTGCGACTTCGCGCGGCGGGCTCCTCGTCATTGAAGGCAATGCGTCCTCGCGCTGCGGCATTTCCATGAAGGGCGCAGACATCGTCGTCAAAGGCAATATCGGGCATATGTCCGCCTTCATGGCGCAGTCGGGCAATCTGGTGGTGCTGGGCGATGCGGGCGATGCGCTAGGCGATTCGCTTTACGAAGCCAAGCTCTTCGTGCGCGGCAGCGTAAAGAGCCTCGGTGCGGACTGCATCGAAAAGGAAATGCGCCCCGAACATATCGAGCTTCTCGGCAACCTGTTGTCGAAAGCGGGCGTGACGGATGTGAAGCCGGAAGAGTTCACGCGCTACGGCTCTGCACGCAAGCTCTACAATTTCGATGTCGACAACGCCGACGCCTATTGAGGATACCGAGATGAGCTATCAGACACCGCGCACCACGCCTCGCAAATCGGCAACCTTCGACGATTACACGCTGTCGGAGATCCGGCGTGCCGCGTCGACCGGCATTTATGACATTCGCGGCGGCGGCACCAAGCGGCGCGTACCGCATTTCGACGACCTTCTGTTTCTTGGCGCCTCCATGTCACGCTATCCGCTGGAAGGCTATCGCGAGAAATGCGAGACGAGCGTCACGCTGGGCACGCGCTTTGCGAAAAAGCCCATCGAACTCAAGATTCCGATCACCATTGCGGGCATGAGCTTCGGCTCGCTCTCTGCAGGCGCAAAGGAAGCGCTCGGGCGCGGCGCGACCATCGCCGGTACGTCCACCACGACCGGCGACGGCGGCATGACGGAGGAAGAGCGCGGTCATTCGCAAATGCTCGTCTATCAGTATCTGCCGTCGCGCTACGGCATGAACCCGCGCGATCTGAAGCGCGCCGACGCCATCGAAGTCGTGGTCGGTCAGGGCGCAAAGCCCGGCGGCGGCGGCATGCTGCTTGGCCAGAAGATTTCGGACCGCGTGGCGGAAATGCGCACACTGCCCAAAGGCATCGACCAGCGCTCCGCCTGCCGCCACCCGGACTGGACGGGACCGGACGATCTGGAGATCAAGATCCTCGAACTGCGCGAGATCACGGATTGGGAAAAGCCCATCTATATCAAGGTGGGCGGCGCGCGGCCCTATTACGACACGGCGCTGGCGGTGAAGGCCGGCGCGGATGTCGTCGTGCTGGACGGTATGCAGGGCGGCACGGCGGCGACGCAGGAAGTCTTCATCGAGCATGTGGGTCAGCCGACGCTCGCCTGTATCCGGCCCGCCGTGCAGGCACTGCAGGATCTCGGCATGCACCGCAAGGTGCAGCTTGTTATTTCCGGCGGGATACGAAACGGCGCCGATGTCGCCAAGGCGCTGGCGCTGGGCGCGGACGCGGTCTCCATCGGGACGGCGGCGCTGGTGGCGATAGGCGACAATGATCCGCGTTGGGAAGAAGAATATCGGGCGCTGGGCTCCACGGCGGGCGCTTATGACGATTGGCATGAGGGAGCGGATCCGGCAGGCATTTCCACGCAAGACGCAGAACTCATGAAGCGCGTGGATCCTGTTGCGGCAGGACGGCGCCTCGCCAATTACCTGAAGGTGATGACGCTGGAAGCGCAGACCATCGCGCGTGCCTGCGGAAAGAGCCATGTGCACAATCTTGAACCGGAAGATCTCTGTGCGCTTACGATCGAAGCCTCGGCGATGGCCCAGGTTCCCTTGGCTGGGACGGGATGGGTCCCGGGCAAGACAGTTTTCTGACCCGGCCTCTCATTTGCATGGTGCCGAACAAACCGGAGAGGAAGATATGACCGTCGATCTCAAGAGCTTTGCCGACGAAAACGGCATCAGATATTTCATGATCAGCTACACCGATCTTTTTGGCGGGCAGCGGGCAAAGCTCGTGCCGGCTGCGGCGATTGCTGACATGCAGGCCGACGGTGCAGGCTTTGCCGGTTTCGCGAGCTGGCTCGACCTGTCGCCCGCCCATCCCGACCTCTTTGGCATACCGGACGCCTCTTCGGTGATCCAGCTTCCCTGGAAAAAGGATGTCGCCTGGGTGGCTGCCGATTGCGTGATGGATGGCATGCCGCTCGATCAGGCACCACGCAATGTGTTGAAGAAGCTCATCGCCGAGGCTGAAGGGCAGGGCAAATATGTGAAGACGGGCGTCGAGGCGGAGTTCTTCCTCATCACGCCGGAAGGCGATGCGATCTCCGACATCCGCGATACCGCGGAAAAGCCCTGCTACGACCAGCAGGCGGTCATGCGGCGCTATGACATCATCGCCGAGATTTGCGACTACATGCTGGAACTCGGCTGGGAGCCCTATCAGAACGACCATGAGGACGCGAACGGCCAGTTCGAGATGAACTGGAAGTATGACGATGCGCTCAAGACGGCGGACAAGCACTCCTTCTTCAAATTCATGGTGAAGTCGGTCGCCGAAAAACATGGGCTGCGCGCGACCTTCATGCCCAAGCCCTTCAAGGAGCTGACGGGCAATGGCTGTCATTGCCATGTCTCTGTCTGGAATGCCGACGGCACGCAAAATGTGTTCGCCGACGACAAGGCGGAGTTCGGTCTTTCGTCCGAGGGGCTGCGCTTTCTGGGCGGCATCATGAAACATGCGCCCGCGCTCGCCGCGATTACCAATCCGACGGTGAATTCCTACAAGCGCATCAATGCGCCGCGGACGTTGTCCGGTGCGACCTGGTCGCCCAACACCGTCACATGGACCGGTAACAACCGTACCCACATGGTGCGTGTGCCCGATCCGGGCCGCTTCGAGCTGCGCCTCGCCGACGGTGCCGCGAACCCCTATCTGTTGCAGGCGGTGGTCATCGCGGCGGGTCTCGACGGGCTGAAGACGAATGCCGACCCGGGCCCGCGCTACGACATTGATATGTATGAGGAAGGTCACCTGGTGACCGATGCGCCCAAACTGCCGCTCAACCTTCAGGATGCGCTCCGGGCATTCGAGGCCGATGAGGGGCTGAAGGGGGCGATGGGCTCTTCCTTCTCTTCGGCCTTCCTGAAACTCAAGAGGCAGGAGTGGCACTCCTATGTTTCCCACTTCACTGAGTGGGAACGGGAAAACACGCTCGATATCTGATACGCACACGACTATATGCAGAAGCGGCGGGTGTCGCCGCCGGCAGGCGCTTGGAAGCGCAAGCCGGGCGATGCGTCACGTCCATTTTTCGATTAGAGACCCTCACCCATGGCTGAAGACATTTCCGAATTCGTCCTGACCCTGTCCTGCGCCGACCGGCCGGGCATTGTGGCCGCTGTCACGACCGAGCTGGCCGCCATTGGCGCCAATATTTCCGAAAGCAATCAGTTCTGGGACCGGGGCAGCAACAAGTTCTTCATGCGCATTGCCGTTCAGGCGCCCGGTACCGTCCAGCGGGACGATATTGAGCGCGTGCTGAAGCCGGCTGTCGACCGTTTCGAGATCATGATGGGTGTTACGGACGCGCAGCGGAAACCGAAGATCGTCATCATGGTTTCGAAATTCGATCACGCCATGCTGCACATCCTCTATCAGATCCGGGTGAACTGGCTGAACGCGGAAGTGGTGGCCATTGTCTCCAACCATGAAGACGCCAGGCGCACCGCCGAGCTGGAAAACATTCCCTTTCATCATTTGCCCGTTACGAAGGACAACAAGGCGGAGCAGGAAGCGAAGATCGTGGAACTGGTGAAGGAAACCGGTGCCGACCTCGTCGTGCTTGCCCGCTACATGCAGATCCTGTCCGACAAGCTATCCACGCGGCTCTATGGAAAGGTGATCAATATCCACCATTCCTTCCTGCCCTCGTTCAAAGGCGCGAAGCCTTACCATCAGGCTCATGAGCGGGGTGTGAAGATCATCGGCGCGACGGCGCATTACGTCACGCCCGATCTCGATGAGGGACCGATCATCGAACAGGAAACCGAACGCGTGACGCATGTGATGACGCCGGACGATCTGGTCGCCACCGGGCGCGACATCGAATCCCGTGTGCTGGCCCGTGCCGTGAAGCTTCACCTTGAAAACCGCGTCATGCTGAACGGCCGCAAGACGGTTGTGTTTGCTGCATAGAACGCGGAGCAATCTCCGGCTTGGAGACCGGTTCGCGACGGAACTCGGTTACGCCTGCATCGAAATGCTGCTCGAGGCGAGCGAGAGCTGGCACTCGTTCAGACCGCCAGGGCGATAGATGCGGTCTCGTTCGGACAGGCGTTCCGGCGGCGTCAGACTTCTTTCTTCGGCTTTTGTCCGTATGAAAGAAACGCGCTGAAAACCTCGTTCATCTGTTCGTCGGAAAGCAGCACAGGCCCGCCTATGGCAAGCGTCCCATAGTAGAAGGAGGCCTGCACTTCGACTTCACTAGCAATCATGAGAGCCTCGGCAGGGGTCCGGCCCAGTGCGATCTGCCCGTGATTGGCCATGAGGCAGGCGCGTCGTCCTTCCAGTGTCGAGATGACGACAGACGCCAGTTCTTCCGACCCGAACAGAGCATAGGGGGCAACGCGAATATCCGGGCCGCCGCTGACGGCTGTCATATAGTGAAGCGGTGGAATGGGTTTGTTGGCGCAGGCCAGCGTGGTTGCATATTGCGAATGGCAATGGACCACCGCGTTGATGTCGGGGCGACCGGCCAGGAGGCCGACATGCATGCGCCACTCGCTGGTTGGTCGGAAATCTCCCTCATATGCGCCCGACCGGTCTATCTCCACAATAGAGTCCGGTGTGAGTTGCGCGGCAGGAATGCCTGAGGGCGTGACCAGAAACTTTTCTCCCCATCGGGCGGACGCATTGCCGGCTGTGCCGTGGTTGAGGCCGGAGGCCTCCATTTGCTGCATCACGGCAACCAGTGCGTTGCGCAGCTCGTCGGATCTAGCGTTCATTGGAGCGGTCTCTTTTTTTAAGGGCACCGAGCGTTCCCGCGCCTTGTGCGACCTGGGCGGCCGTTTCCGTGGCGGCGGTCATCGCTTCGCGGAAGGAAAGACCGCGCGAGAGGCCGTCTATGAAACCGGCGCAATATGAATCGCCACAGCTTGTTGTATCGACCGGTGTAATTTTCTTTGCCGGGACTTCCACGATCTCGTTCTCGTAAAATCCGATACTGCCTTTGTCGCCGCGTTTGATGATACAGGCACGTGCGCCCATGCCGACAAAGGTTTTGAGGGCATCCTCCGGAGACGTTTCCCCCAGCAGGACATGGACTTCCGCTTCGCTTGGCATGAAGCAATCGATATTGCGCAGCAATGGCCGCAAGACATCCAGTGTTTCCGGTTGGGGCGCAATGATGTCGCAGCTTGTAAAGGTACCGCTTGCGCGAATATCCGCAATGGCAGCAATAGCTTCGGCCGTTGAAAGGTTGGGGAAGCCGACGCCGCCAAAGTGAAAGAAGCGGGACTGTTTTGCCGCCTCGACGGCTTGGGTGGACAGCGAGGTGAGAATGCTTGCGCCGAGCATGTGAAAGACGGGGCGTTCGCCATCGGAGCGGATGGTAAGCACGCTGGTGGATGTCGGCAACTCGTCGAGCCGCTCTATATGCGTGCAATCCACGCCCATCTTCTCCAGAAAGCTCAGCGTAATATCGCCATTCACATCTTTGCCAACGGCGGAAATAACGGCGGCCTTGAGGCCGAGCGTTGCCGCGACCATGGCCGTACCGGAAGCGGTACCCGCCGGTGCGAGCCCAATTTCCTCGACCAGCGTCGGTTGCTGTGCGTCCGGCAGGGCGTCCACAGGACGAACGAGAATGTCCAGCGTGGTTAGACCTGCGCAGATCAGGTCGGTCATGGCCGTCTTTCTCCTCTCTCTAAAAAGCCTCTTGCAACGAGGCCGATGACACAATAATAGTAAATACTATATTTTGGCAACCGGAGAAGCATGATGAGCGGGCAGGTCGATCGGGAACTGAGAGCGCGGGCGAGCAGGGTTATTCCGGGCGGTATGTACGGGCATCAGTCCGTCGGCCTGCTGCCGCCGCATGCGCCGCAGTTCTTCGAGCGTGCGGAAGGCGCCTATCTCTGGGATGTCGACGGAAACCGCTATATCGATTTCATGTGCGGTTATGGCCCCAATCTCTTCGGCTACTGCAACGAGCAGGTGGACGCCGCTTACCGCAAGCAGATGTCGCAGATTGACGTGGCGACGGGGCCGACCCCGCGCATGGTGGAACTGGCCGAAGCCTTTGTGGCGATGGTCACGCATGCCGACTGGGCAATGTTCTGCAAGAACGGCACGGACGCCTCCAGCATGGCGTTGCTGACGGCGAGGGCCTATCGGGGACGCAAGAAGATTTTGATGGCGAGCGGGGCCTATCATGGCGCAGCGCCCTGGTGCACGCCCATCCCTGCCGGGACGGTGGAAGAAGACCGCGCTCACTTCATTTATTATCAGTACAATGACGTAAAAAGCCTGGAGGATGCGGTGGCTGAGGCTGGCGATGATCTGGCCGCCATCTTTGCCTCGCCCTTCAAGCACGATGTCTTTGTCGATCAGGAGCTGCCGGATGCGGCCTATGCGCGAAGGGCACGCGAGCTCTGCGACGAAAAGGATGCGTTATTGATTGTCGACGACATCCGCGCTGGCTTTCGTATCGAGCGCAACTGCAGCTGGAACCATTTGGGCGTGCAGCCCGATCTGTCGACATGGGGAAAGGCCATTGCCAATGGCCATCCGATATCCGCGCTGCTGGGGAACGAACGTGCGAAGGAGGCTGCGTCTCATATCTATGTGACGGGCTCGTTCTGGTTTGCGGGCGCGGCCATGGCGGCTTCGCTGGAAACGCTTCGCCTTATTCGCGAAACCGATTACCTGGAGCGGACGATTGCGCTGGGCGACAGGTTGAGAGCGGGGCTCGCCTCCATCGCGAATTCTTGCGGTCTCGATCTCAGTCAGACGGGGCCGTCCCAAATGCCGCTCGTCATGGTTGTGAATGAGGACGGAAATTGCGATTTCGATCGCAGCACCGCCTTTGCCGACGGCATGCTTGCCGGCGGCGTCTATTTCCACCCTTTCCACAATATGTTCGTCGGCGCCGCCATGACGGAGGCGGATATCGACCGGACGCTGGAAGTTGCGGAGACGGTGATGAAAAAACTTCCCGATCCGGTCGCGGCCTGATCGTCGCAAGAGGTCGGGACCATGAACAGCAATCGTCAATCCGGGATATCGGCAGGTCAGACTGCCGCCGCATTGGCGATCGGCTCCCTGGCGCTTCTTGTCCTTGGCTTGCAGCCGATCCTTTTGGGTGGATTGGCCGGGGCGGGACGGATCACCATGTCCGGTGTCGGGCTGGTGGCGATGGGCGAAATCGTCGCGGTCGGTATTGGCGTAGCTTTGAGTGAAACGGTCCTGCCCGTTTCGCAGTACAAGCTGGTGGCATTCCTGGCGGCAATTGGCGTTGCGGCACTGGATGCCATGACGGTGCATGTTGAGGGGAATGGCGTTTTGGTTGCCCTGCGCGGCGGTGCGGGGGTGCTGGAGGGCGCCTTGATCTGGGTCGCGACTTGTACGGTCGTCCGGACGGCGAAACCCGACAGGATCGCAGCCATTTTCGTGGTTGCGCAAACAGTGGCGCAAGCCGCCGTTGCCGCTCTTCTCGCCGGCCTCGTCGTTCCGGAGATGGGATGGCCCGGCGGATTCGTCGCATTGGCGGTTCTTTTGGCGGTCGCGGCGTTGCTCTCCTTTGCCCTCCCGTCCGGGTTTGTGCCGATTGCACATACCGAAGGCAAGAAACCGAAATGGTCTATGAGCAGGCGGATCGTGCTTGTCGTCGCATTTCTGCAAATGGCCGCCCTCGGGGCGCTGTGGGCTTATCTGGAGCCACTGGGAAAAGAGGCAGGCTTTGGCCAGAACCAGGTCCAGTCTTTGGTCTCGATACTCCTTCTGGTTCAGGTCTCGGGCGGCATTCTGGCGACGCTCCTCGTGCGGCGGCTAAACGTCGTTTTCGCGCTTTGCATGGGGGCTCTCATCCTCGCGGTCGCAACCGGCGGAATATATGTTCTCCCCCATGGCGCGCGCGCCGGCTTCGCGATGCTGTGCGCGGCGTTCGGCTTTACCTGGCTGTTTCTCAACCCGTTCCAGTTCGCCTTGGCTTTCAGGGCGGACGGTCTTGGCCGCGTCGCTGTGCTGATGCCGGCGGCGCAGCTTCTTGGCCTTGCCTTCGGGCCTCTTGCGGCATCCTTCGTTGTGATCGGCGACGAGGCGCGACCGGTCGCGCTGGTCAGTTTTGTCTTTGCGCTCGTGTCGGCCGTGCTGGTCTGGGCGGGACGAAAATATTGGGAGCAGGCGGATCCGATGGCTCATGAACGCTATACGGGAAAGACGGTTCTGATCGCCGGGGCTTCTTCGGGCATGGGGCGTGCGCTCGCCTTGCGGCTGGCCGAAGAAGGTGCGCATCTGGTTGTTACCGCGCGCCGAAAAGAGCGCCTCGAAGAACTGTCGCGGGAAGTGGCGGAGAGGGGCGGTCACTGTCTGGCGCTGGCGGCGGATGCCGGAGATCCGGATAATGCGGCAGGTGTCGTGGCCGCGGCGGTCGAGAGGTTCGGTCGGATCGATCTGGCGGTCCTGAATATCGGCGGCGCGCCGGCGCTTGATATGAGAACGATGAGCGCGCGCGATGTAATGGCTTATATGCGGTCCAACTACGACACGATTGTAAACTACCTGTTTCCCGTGATCAATCAGATGTCGGCGCAGCGGGGCGGGGTGATCGCGCACACAAATTCGCTTGCCGGCTTCCTCGGGGTGCCGCTCCAGGGCCCCTATTCGGCAGCCAAAGGAGCGCTAAGGCTTCTTTTCGATACCTGCCGCGTGGAGTTTGGGGATCGGGGAATACATTTCGTCTCCATTTATCCCGGGTTCATCGCAACGGAAGCGACGGCAAATGACGGTATGCCGGCGCCGCGGGAAATTTCCGAAGACCTGGCAGTCGAGCATTTGCTGACGGCGATCCGTCAACAGCGTTGGGATTATGCGTTTCCGGTCTCGACGAGCCTGCTTGTGAAACTCGCCGGACTTTTGCCGAAGCCCGTGACGGCGAGGATTCTGAAAAGCGATTATCGAACCCAACATGAGAACCTGCTTTCGATGAAGGCGGCGGGAACGCTCAAGGCGAGGTAGGAGAGGATCATGAAAAAGGCTTTGGTTACCGGCGGGAGCGGTTATGTCGCGGGGCATCTCGTCGAGCTGCTGCTGAAAGAAGGCTACAGGGTCAATACGACGGTTCGCAGCCTTGCCAGGCGTGAAAAGCTTCCTGGCCTCGCCGCATTGATGGAGCGATACCCCGGACAGCTTGAACTTTTCGAAGCCGACCTTTTGAAATCCGGGTCCTTCAAGGACGCAATGCAGGATTGCGACACGGTCTTCCACGTGGCGTCGCCATTCCTGCTTCCCGAGCAGATCAAGGATGGCCGGCGTGAACTCGTCGAGCCTGCGCTTCAGGGAACGAGGAATGTTCTCGGCGCCGTCGATGAATGCGAAAGTGTCTCTCGTGTCGTGTTCACCTCGACGGTCGGTGCGATATTCGGCGACTACATCGATGTGCCCACCTTGCAGGGCAATATCCTGCAGGAGCGCTTTTTCAATACGACGAGCACGGTGGAAAATAACCCCTATCACTATTCCAAAGTGGTGGCGGAAAAGGAAGCCTGGGCAATCTGCGACCGTCAGAAGCGCTGGACCATGGTCGCCATCAATCCGGGTCTCATCCTCGGACCCGCACTGACGCCGTCCTCCGATTCCGGCAGTCTCTTTTTGCTCGATGAATTGCTCAGAGGTTCCTTCTTTTACGGGGCGGCGGATTTCGCCTTCACCTATGTCGATGTACGTGACGTCGCGCTCGCGCATATGCGCGCCGCGTTGAACGAGAAAGCGAGCGGCCGTTATATCCTCGCCGAGAAGGGCATGATCTCGCTTTTCGATATGGCGAAGATGATCAGGCCATATCATCGCAAGCCCTATCTGCTGCCGCGTTATCAGCTACCGCATTGGGTGATCCGCCTCGTCGGTCCGTTTTTTGGTCTGACCCAGGAATATATCCGCCATCATCTCGGCATTCGCTTCACCGTCGATAATCATCGCAGCATTGAAGAGCTTGGAATCGTCTATCGGCCCGCGGAAGAAACGCTGGCCGATCACTACCGGTCCTGGCAGGCGTGGCGTGATTGATGAAGCAGGGGCCGCGATGGAACGCCGCCCCGGGTGAGTTCCCCGTTCGAGTTTTGCACGGTTTAACATGAGGTTTTAAATGTCCCACACCGATGAACCGGATTCTGCCAGGCAGAACGCAGGGCACTCCGAGGGGAGTATTCGTGAAATCGCCGACCTGCCCCTGGTAGAGACCTGCGGCTCTTTCAGTGGACGCGACAGCTTCCGCGATACATGCCGGAAATTGTTCGCCCTGTCTGACGTTCCGTTCTTGCGAACCCCTGACGGCCAGATCGTCGTGTTCCGCAATGAGCATCTGCGGACACTCTCGACCTTGCCCGCAGCCGGAAATATGTCACCGGACGCGCTCTCCGCAGGGTCCTTCGAGGCCTTGCGCGATGAAGCTGCTGCGCCCGCCGGAACGGGCGGCGCCCTCGTCCGGATCCTCGCCAATCAGGTATTTTTCACCAATGCGCCGCTGCATGATCCCGCTCGGCGCATACTGACCAAACAACTGAGTCCCAAAGCGGTTGCGGCGTTGGAGCCACTGGCCGAGACGATCATCGCAGAGCTGCTGGCCGAGATTACCGATGTCGGCGAGGTCGACTTTCAACGGCATTTTGGCGATGAGCTGACATGCCGGTTTTGGGCCGCCCTGATTGGGATGACGGCAGAGGAGAAAGGCGCGCTTGTTGAATTCGTTCGCGATATGAGCGGAATGTTCAATATCGATCCGACCGAACATGATGTCCATGTCTTCGATATGGCGGCCGACGGCTATGGGAAAACAGTTGTCCAGGCTGTTCGACGCGCCGTCGCGTCCGGCGGCTTTCCGCTTGTCGATGCCATCGCGGAGGACATCAAGGGACTTGAGTTCAGTGACGATCCTGCCATAGCCGGTATCGTGCCCAGGGATGCGGGCGACTATCTGGCGGCCAATCTCATCGATGCCTTCCACACGGCGGCTCTTGGCGCATCGAATGTGGTCTACACCATGCTCCGCCATCCCGGTGTCCTCGACCGACTTCGCGCAGATCGCTCTCTGCTGCCGGCTGCGACCTTCGAAGGCTTTCGTCTTGAGCCGCCGGTGCTGCATCTGCATCGATATGCGCTTGAGGAAATCGTTTTTGAAGGCGTGCGGATTCCGAAGGGAACCACGATCATGATGTGTTGGGGGGCCGGTAATCTAGATCCCAAAGCATTCCCTGAGCCGGAGCAGTTCAGGCTCGATCGGCCGATGCGCGGTCATTCCACATTCGGCGCGGGCGCACAGATTTGTCCCGGCCGGATCCTCGCCTTCATGCTGGCAGAGAAAACGCTCGACGCACTGGTCAGCCAGGACCTTTCGGTCGGTTTCAAGGAAACCGATTGCGACTGGTACGAGAAATGGGCCATGGCGCAGCTCAAGCAGATGCCAATCGAGATTCAGCGCATGCACCAATAGGCCGCGCGCTACCTAAGGCGCGGTGGCCTGGCTAACATTCGTAAGTTGTCTCTCCGCCGCGGACGGTTCTGACGATACAGATCTTCCCGATATCTTCGGGTAGGACGCGATGCGGGTTTTTGTCGAGCATTACAAAATCGGCTCGCTTGCCCGCTTCGAGTGTTCCCTTCTCCGCCTCTTCAAACTGGATGAAAGCCGCATTGCGCGTATACATGGCGATTGCCTGATCTACGCTCAATTTCTGTCCGGTTGAGAAGCCATCTCGTGTAACGCAGCATTCTATGGCGGCGAGAACGCTGGTGCTCTCGATGGGGGCGTCGGACGAGCCGGCAACGGGAATGCCTGCGTCGAAGAACGAGCGGAACGGGTAGGTCATCGGCACCCGGTCCGGCCCGAGGCGTTGCGGCAGCCAGCCTGCTTCGGAACGTATGAAGAGTGGCTGGCAGCTGAGTGCGATACCGAGTTTCGCCATGCGTTCGATGTCGCCTGACGTGACGACGGAGGCATGCTCGATGCGGTGTCGGTGGTCCTTGCGCGGATATTCTTCGAGTAGTTTCTCATAGAGATCGAGGCAGGTCGTAACCGCCTTGTCGCCGATGGCGTGTATGCATATTTGGAGGCCCATGCCATGCGCCTCGACCATCCGCCGGTAGAGTTCATCCGGTCCAAGCGTCAGATACCCGGTCTGTTCGGGGTGATCGAAGAAACCATGATGCATGCAGGCGGTGCATGAGCCGAGCGTGCCGTCCGAGAAAATCTTGAAGGCGCGATATTTGAGATCGGTAAAGACGTCGGAAGCCTTGTCGGGGCCACTCGGGAAGGTGTCGGCAGGGGTCGTGCCGATGAAAATATTGTAGATGGAAAGCGGCAGGTCGGGGGCGAGCTCGGCCATCAGCGCGCTTTCGCGCTGGCCGCTTGCACCACTGGGCCCCTCCGCATCCGTTTGCAGGATTGCACCGATGGAGGTGATCCCATGGGCAGGGAGCTTGCGAATGGCGTGAAGCGTAGCCGTCTTGAGTTGGGCTTCTCCCGGCGGCTTGAAATGCATCATGACGAGGCCTGTCGCCGCCTCGCGACATATTCCCGTCGGCTTGCCTTTCTCATCGACTTCGATTGTTCCGCCATTGATGTCTTTCGGCGCGTCCGCCAGGTCTGCCACGTGTAAAGCGGCGGAGTTGGCGATCAGGCTATGTCCGTCTCTGCAGAAGATGACGAGAGGATTGTCGGGGCAGACCCGGTCGAGGATGTGTCGATCCGGCAATCCGGTTCCTGAGAAGCGCTGTTCGTCGAGCTGTAGGCCCAGAAGCCAGTCACCGGTTTCGAGTGCGGTTGCCTTGCCGGCGATGAGGGAGGTGACGTCGTCGATCGAGGAGGCCGCGCTCAAATCCGCATTCACCTCGAATATGGAGAGCAGGATGGGATGGAGATGCGTGTCGATGAAGCCCGGCAGGACGCAGTTTCCCCGGCCGTCTACCTTACGGGCGGAAAGGCCCGCCTCGTTCAGCCAGTGCCTGGCGCCTGCTTCGTCGCCGACGAAGCGAATGATACCGTGCTGATAGACCATGGCCTCGGCGACGGTCCGGTCGTCATCCATGGACAGGATTTCGACATTGAACAACAAGGTCGCCTCACTTGTATTGCCGGTGTCCGGTTGCGGCATCTGAAGCCTCTCCTTATCGGTTGATTTCACGCGCGTTTTGCATCCGCCGACCAGGGAGCTATTTCCTCGACGCTCACAAGACCTGCTGGTTCGATACCGTTGAAACGGGTTGCCGTGGCGTTGCTGTAAGCCCCCATCATCCCGAATTCGATGAAGTCGCCGGTGCGGATGGCAGATGGCAGACAGACGGGCTGCCGCAGCCGGTCCAGGCTGTCGCAGGTCGCGCCCCAAACCTGAAATGCCTCACGGGGCTCGTCTTCGGGAAACGCGGCGCCGGCGGCGGAATAGGCGCGAGCGGGTGGTTGAAAATCGACAAAGGCGGCTTCCATGAACGAGCCGTATATCCCGTCATTGATGTAGAGGCGGGAATCGTCCTTGCGGCGGAGATTGATCCGGGTCAGCAGGCTCGTGCTTTCGGCAACCAGTGCGCGGCCGGGCTCGCAGACGAGCGGGCAGGCAAGATCCGACGCCGCTTGGGAAATGGCCTTGAAGTAGCAATGCAGCGAAGGTCCGCTGCCCCCCGGATAGGCGCAAGGGAAGCCCCCGCCGATATTCAGGTGGGCAAGTGCAGACTCTCCTTGCGGGAAAGCCCGTCCGGCAATGTCGCGCGCCGTCTCGATCGATAGCGCATAGCTTTCCGGCCGCCGGTTCTGGGAGCCGGGATGGAAGGTGAGGCCCGTTCGGTATCCCCGATGCGCGGCCAACTGCAGAAGCTCGGCGGCCTGTTGAGGCGGGATGCCGAATTTCTCGTCGAAATTGTAATTGCCTGTTCCCGCTGCGTTTTTGCTCCGAAATCGGATCGTCAGCGTGATGTCGCTCCGCAGGCCCGCCTCCATGCTGTCGAGAGTGATATCGATCTTTTCCAGTTCCTCGGGGCTGTCGATCACGAAGCTGCGGATGCCGGCGGCGTGAATGGCATAGGCGATATCGTCCGGCGTCTTAACCGGATGATTGAAGTGAAGCATGGCCGACGGACAGTGATGCCGGATCAGGTCGATTTCCTGGCGCGACGCCACGTCGAATGTCCGGATACCTGCATCGACGACAGCCTCGACCACCCGGGGATGGGGATTGGACTTTACCGCCCAGCTCGTCTCTCCCGGAAAATGCGCTCTGAACAGGCGAACCCGTTCCGTGATGCGGCGGGGCGAAAGACAGAGCAGGGGAGTGCGCGGGGCTGCGTCCCGGATCAGGGCCGGCAGGGATGAATAGCAGGGCATGACGTGTCAGCCGGCATTTTCGGCCGCGACGACAACATTCCTGGCGCGTTGATAGGACTTCTCGCGGAGAGAGGTGTCGCTCAGATAGAAGGCGTCGAGCATGAGCTGCTTGATCAGCGCACCCCGTTCGCTGTCGACGTCCCCGTGGTGATGCAGCCAGTTATCGGCGGCGATGGCATGCAGGACGTCGACCGGTTCTTTCGTGCCGTATTCCAGCACGACGGCGAGAATATCCCGGTCGGCGAACATATTTTCCAGATGCGGCCCGAGCACGCCCGTGGTGAGAGTATCGTCCGTCTCCGCGGGCGGGGAGACGAAAATATCCTGCCACATAGCGCGGGCCCGCTTGATGCGCGTCTGTTCATCCTTGCCATAGGTCATCAGAACGCCTTCGCCGGGAGATCCGAGACCGGTATGAAGATCGATCTGGGTCGCGCGGCGCTTGTTCGCCATGACCTGCGTCCAAACATCTTCCATCATGCGCCGTGACCAGCATGGCCCCTGGCCGCCATACTGGATGCAGGAGGGATGTTCATACTGACCGCCACTGACCGATTTGAAGAGGGCGCCCAGTCCCATTCGCTCGATTGCCAGAGCGGCCTCCGCCTTCAGCTTTTCTTCATACCCCTCGTCCCACTCCGCGGGATTGAGGAGCGCACGAAACGCTTCATACCCTTCGTTTTCGGGGAGCGGCGCACCGAAGTCGATAAAGTTCCGGTTGAGGTCGATATTGTCTTCATTGACGCGCCGGTGCCAGGCAAAGCCGTAAGGATTGACCGCATGCACCATCACGACATGGCGGTCCGCGCGGTCCGGCGCAATCACGTTTTCGGCAAGCAGGCGGCTTTGGATCTCCGAGCCGAGATATCCCTCGATACCGTGAGTGCCCGAGGAGATCATCAGGAGGTTTTCGCTGTCTGGATTGCCCGTGTGAATGACATCCGTGTAAAGATCGATGCCCTGGGGCCCCTTCAGCGGATGAAGCAGGCTATGCGCTTCCCATCCCGCCTTGTCGGCATTGGATAGAAAGAGATCACGAGCTGACTGGTATCGCTCGGCCATCAGGGTGGTGTCGATCATGGCTTAGTTCCTCGTCTTCTCGATGACGACTGTAGGCCGCACGGCATAGTGCTCGACCGCGTCGAGATCGAGCTCCACGCCCCAGCCTGTCCCCTCCGGCAGCGTCAGTGTTCCGTTGCTATAGTCCATCGGCGCTTTGAGAAGATCGTGCTCCAGCATCACATGACCGAAGAGCTCCATGTCATAGTGAAGCGAGGAGTGGAAGGCAGCACCGAGATGCGCCTGCCACACCGATCCGAGGCCGGCCGGCTGGTTGTGCAGGATCACGCCCAGCCCGTTTTGCTCGGCGAAATGGATCGCGCGAACAGCCGCGCTGAGGCCGCCGGGGCGTTCGGCATTGATGCCGACGGCCCCGATGGCGCCCAATGCATGTAGCTGATGGATTTCGCTGAGCGAGAAGCAGCCTTCATGTGACATGAGCGGCACATTCACACGCTTCTGAACCCCTGCCATGGCAAGGTAGTTCGACGCGCTTGTGGGCTGCTCCGCAACCTCGATATGGAAGGGCTCGATGGCGTTGATCGCGGCGATCGCGTCCCATGCCGAATAGGCCTGATTGTAATCGACGCGCAGACGCACTTCGCTGCCGAGCGCGTCGCGCATGGCGCTCATGATTTCCACATCGCGTTCGATGCTTTCGCCGAGCTTCACGCGAATGGTGCGGCTTCCTTGCGCGTGCCAGTGTTGCGCGAGCCAAACCATGGTCGACGTGTCGCTGTGGAGAGGGATGAGGGCGGCAAGCGGTAGCTCCCGCTTCTGAACGCCACCGAGAAGATTGGCGACCGACTGCCCCGCCAGTTGCGCCTTCAACTCGAAACAGGCTGAATCGAGCAGGCCCTTGGCGATTTCGTTACGCGTGACGTTGTTGTTCAGCCGCGCCATCAGGCGTTCGGTGTCGAAGGGGGATTCTCCGAGCACGAACTGCGCCATGTCGCTCCGAATGGTCTCGATGATCCCACCGGGAGAGACGCCGGATTCCGGCAGCCAGACAAAGGCCTCCGACATGCCTGTCGCGCCGGATGCGCTGAAGAGGCGGCAGATCACGAAATCTCCCCCAAGCCACGGCTCTTCGGCCGGAATGGCCATGCCAAGGCCGTTGCCGGAGCCTTGCATGACCTCCTGGACTTCCTTTTTGAAAGGAATGGCGACCTCGGTCAGCTCGATACGGACAATCCTGTCTTCATTCATGCGTGCCGGTACCCCTTTGTCGCGTACTTGTCGGATCCAGGAGCCGAACTATAATGATCATTACGAAGTGAGAAAGAATGTAATGAATGTTACAGAAAATATTTTTGACCGCATTGAGCAGCTCTCGGCAAAGCTGACGCCGACCGAGCAGCGGATAGCGCGCCTCGTCAGCAGCTATCCGGAGCTTGTGGCCTTCGGGACGGCGGCGAGTGTGGCTAAGGAGGCTGAAACCTCCGCCCCCAGCATTGTCCGCTTTGCGGATAAACTGGGATATCCCGGCTTCAGCGGGCTGCAGGCCAGCATCCGGCACGAATTGTCGAACCGAATATCGTCCGCATACAAGCGGGCGAGGGATCCGGCGGCGCGTCACGACCTTGCCGCCTGGATCGAAATCGAAATGCTGAACGTGAAGGAAACGCTTTCGGCGATCGGCGAACGGGACCTTGAAAGGGCAGTAGACCTTCTCGCGGATACCGAGCGGCGGGTGTTCATTCTGTCGAGCGAGCAGTGGGCGGGCCCGGCGACAACTTTCCATGATTTCCTGAGGATCGTGCGCCCGCGCGTTTATAGCCTGGAGGGGTCGCCCTTTCGTGTCTCGACCGAGCTGGGGAAAGCCGCTCCCGATGATGTATTGCTGGTCATGGATGCACAGCGCAATGAGAGCTGGGTTGTGGATGTGCATGAAATGGTGTGCGGAATGGGGCTCCATACGATCGCGATCACGGATGGCCCGCATAACGTTATCGCCACCCGCAGCGAAACGAACTTTCGCATATCCCAGGCGACCTGCGGCCTTTTCGACAGCAAGACCGGGCTGACGGCTCTGCTCAACTATCTGTTGGATGCCGTCGCGAAGCGCATGGGGGAAAGCGTGGTATCCCGCCTCGCTCACATGGAACAGATCTGGTCGAAGCAGAACCTGCTGGGATCGGTCTAGGTCGTTCGGAATGCTGTCCCGTATAGTGCGGACCAGGCTTGGCCTTGAGCGTCATCTGCAGCGTATGAGCGTCGGAATGTGGTGCAGAATTTCCCGATACACAGCCCGCTGGACGCTACAGCCGAACGCGCTCGCCTTTTGGATCGTATATCGGCTTGAGCGAAGCCTTGGCAGGGACCCGAGTGCCGGCAACGTCGATTTCATAGGTTGATGAGAGCAGGTCATCGGCGGTCTCGCCGCTGCACGGTACATAGCCCAGCCCCATGGCGCCGCCGAGGTGATGTCCATAGGCGCCCGACGTCAGATGTCCGACGACCTCGCCGTCTCGCAATATGGGTTCGTTGTGAAAGAGAAGCGGTTCCGGATCGTTCAGCAGGAACTGCACCAGCCGCCGCTCAAGTCCCGCTTCTCTTTTTCGCAGGACCGCGTCGCGACCGATGAAATCGGGCTTTGCCGTTTTGACGGCAAAGCCGAGGCCAGCCTCCAGTACATGGTCCTCGCAGGTGATGTCATGCCCGAAATGGCGAAAGCCTTTCTCGATACGGCAGCTATCCATCATATGCAGCCCGCAGAGTTTCAGTCCGTGGTCGAGCCCTGCCTGCCAGATCGTTTCGAAGGCATGAGCAGCCATATCGGCGCCGATATAGAGTTCCCAGCCAAGTTCGCCCACATAGGAAACGCGGTGCGCCCGGACAATCCCCATGCCCAGTTCGATCTCCTGCGCGGTCCCGAAAGGGTTCACCGCATTCGAGAAGTCGTTGGGAGAGAACGCTTGCAGCAGATCGCGCGACCCCGGCCCCATAATGGCAAGCACGCCCTCCGCCGCCGTCACATCGGTAATGACGGCCGAGTAGTCGCCGAGATACCGTCGCATCCGGTTTTCATCTGCAAGCCGCGTCGCGGCGGGCGTGACCACGAGATAGGCGGTTTCCGACAGCCGGTTGATGGTGACATCCGCCTCGATGCCGCCATGCGTGTTGAGGAACTGCGTATAGACGATCTTGCCGACGGGAACGGACATGTCCCCGCCGCAGATATGGTTGAGAAAGGCCTCCGCGTCGCGTCCTTCAACGCGCAGCTTGCCGAAGGACGACATGTCGTACATGCCGACGCCCGTGCGGATGGCCCGGTGTTCGGCAGCGGCGTTTTGAAACCAGTTCTGCCGCTTCCATGAATAGTCATAGCGGCGCGCCTGCCCCGGCGCCGCGAACCAGTTGGCGCGCTCCCATCCCGCGAACTCGCCAAAGACCGCGCCTTGTGCGTTAAGCTGATCGTGAAAGGGCGACCGCCGGATTCCGCGCGCCGTTGCTTTCTGCCGATAGGGATAGTGATCGGCGAAAAGCAGGCCCAGCGTCTCCGTCGAACGGGCATGGAGATAGGATCGGTTCCCCTGAAAGGGTTCCATCCGCGCAATGTCGACATCGCCGAGGTCGAACGGCCGTTCGCCGCCTTCCATCCATTGGGCAAGCGCCATGCCCGCCCCGCCGGCGGACTGGATGCCGATGGAGTTGAACCCCGCCGCGACCCAGACATTGTCCATGCCCGGTGCCAGGCCGAGATGATAGGCATCGTCCGGCGTGAAGCTTTCCGGCCCGTTGAAGAAAGTGTGGATACCGGTGCGCGCAAGGACCGGCACCCGGTTTACCGCCTGCTCGAGTACGGGCGCGATATGGTCGAAGTCATCTGGAAGCTGATCGAATTCGAAATCCTCGGGAATGCCGTTCATGCCCCAGGGCTTCGCCTCCGGTTCGAAAGCACCCATCAGGATTTTGCCTGCGTCTTCCTTGTAATAGGCACATTCGTCCGGCACGCGCAGCACAGGAAGCGCGCCAAGATCGGGAATGGATTCCGTCACGATGTAGAAATGCTCGCAGGCGTGAAGTGGCACATTGACACCTGCCATCCGGCCTACATCGCGTGCCCACATGCCGGCGCAATTGACGATCGCCTCGCAGGCGATATGCCCTTCGTTTCCGTCTTCGTCTTGCCAGTCGACACCCGTGATGCGTCGTCCCTCGGCGGCCATGCCGGTGACTTTGACCTGCTGATGGATGCGCGCGCCCTGTTGTTGCGCACCACGCGCCAGCGCCAGTGCGATATTGCCGGGATCGCCCTGTCCGTCTTTCGGCAGATAAACGCCCGACAGCACCCCGTCGAGATTGAGATGGGGATAGCGCGCGCCGATCTCGGCCGGCGAGATTTCCTCGATTTCAACGCCGAAAGCGCGCGCCATGGCGGCGGAGCGCAACAGCTCTTCGCGCCGGTCTTCGGTAAGGGCGACGGTGATCGAGCCGGTGCGTTTGAAGCCGGTGGCAAGCCCCGTCTCCGCCTCCAGCGTACCGTAGAGTTCCTGCGAATATTTCGCGAGCCGCGTCATGTTTGCCGTCGCGCGCAATTGCGCGATGAGCCCTGCCGCGTGCCAGGTCGTCCCACTGGTCAGTTGCTTGCGCTCCAGCAGCACGACATCGCGCCAGCCGAGCCGGGTGAGGTGATAGGCGACGGAGCATCCCGCGATACCGCCACCGACAATGACGACGCGGGCCCTGTCTTGAACGCGCGCTTTGTCTTGTATGTCGGGCAAGGAAGAAACCTCCGGTTACACACGCTCGGACGGAATAGTGGATTGGCAGCTTTCAATGTCGCGGCGATAGCGCGCCAGATCCATGTCGGGCCCCGAAGCGATCAGCACGAGGCCGGGGGCGGCCGTCTTGGGCGCGTCGGAAAACCGGAAGCGCCGTCCCACCTGCTGTAGCAGGGTCATACGTCCGCTCCGCGCATCGACGAAGAACCCCTTTATTCGATGCACGGCGCGCGGCATCTCGCTCAGGACACGTGACAGCTTTTCCGTGTCGACAGGGTGCTTCGGCACCCAATGCATGGTTCTGAACGCATCATGTGGCTGATCGGGCATAGCAGGCGGGGATGGGCGGCCCGGGCGCGGCCCCAGCAGAAGCGCCAGCTCGACCCTGCCATGAGGGGCATCCGTGACGAGGGCGTCGCCGTTCAGTGAGTGAAGCCAGCGTGTCGTGCTGTCCGCGTCGCGCGGCGCGACCAGATCGGATTTCGTCAGGGCAATGATGTCGGCGGTGAGGATCTGGCTTTCGACCAGATGGCCGACGAATTTGTCGGCGGCCCGTTCGCGCACCGTTTCGCAATCCACGGCGGTAACGATGGCGTCGAGTTCGAAGCCCGGCCAGTGCCCGGCATGGCGCGCAATGCGCTGCGGATCGGCCACCCCGCTTGCTTCCAGCAATACATGCTCGGGCGGATGCGGGCTTTTGGCGAGCTCATCCAGCGCCGTGCCGAGATCGTCTTTGATAGAGCAGCAGACGCAGCCATTGGCCAGGCGCACCGTATCCCCGTCACGCGATGCGATCAGCGAGGCATCGATATTGACGGCGCCGAAATCGTTCACCAGCACCGCCATGCGGCGATCCGGGTTTTGCGAAAGCAGGGCATTGATGATGGTCGTCTTCCCTGCTCCCAGATAGCCGGTCAGCAAGGTGATGGGAATGCGCATCATCGCTCCCCGAGGGGAAAGGGTTCGCCCTCGAACACGGTGCCCCAGATCGGAATGTCCTTCAGGTCTTCCGGCGCCGTCTCCCACGGGTCGGCTTCGAGCACGGTGAAATCCGCCATCTTGCCCGCCCGGATGGAGCCGATTTCGTCCTCCATGCCCAGCATATAGGCCGCGTCGATGGTGATGGCCCGCATGGCGCTGTCGAGCGAAATGCGTTCTTCCGACGCGAGCACGGTGCCCGATTCCGACAGCCGGTTGACCGCCACCCAGGCCGAGTTGAGCGGCAGGGCGGGCGCCATGGTGAAGTCAGAATGGAGCGCGGTCGTCACGCCCAGCCGTTCCAGTGTCCCCAGCCGTGCCATTTGCGAGGCGCGCTCGAAACCGATGGACTGGCGCCAATAGGCCTCGCCCAGCTCATGCAGGTAATAGATATTAGCTGAAACGATGGCGCCGAGATCCTTGATGCGGCGCGCCTGCTCCGGTGTCGAGGCACCGAAATGCTCGATGGTGAAGCGGTGGTTGAAGCGCGGCCGCTCGAATTGCAGCTTCTCCAATATGTCGAGGGCAAGTTCGAGCCCCATATCGCCGGTGCAATGCACATGGATCTGCTTGCCTTCGTTCCAGAAGGCGCGGGCAAGCGCCTCGAGCGTTTCCGGCGCGGTCATCCATTCGCCGTGATGGCCGTCGATGAAGCCCGGCGGCTGCATCTGCATCAGCTCGGCGAAGAAGCCGCCATCGCTGAAAAGTTTCACGCCATTGCCGAAGCTCAGACGCCGGGTCTTGCGCGACTGAAACCCGTTCACCCGCTCCACGGCTTTGTCCGTTTCGCCGGGACCTGCGCCGCGCGGCACCAGTCGCATGCGGAAGGGCACATCGTCCTGCTCGATCGTGTTGGCGAGAATGTCCCATTCCAGCTCGTCATTGATGAGTGGATAGGCGAGTTCGCCGATGGTCGTGTGCCCGCCGAAGTGAATGGCTTTCTTGACGAGCTCGAGCCCCTTGCCGAAACGCTCCGGTGCGAAGAGGTAGGGGTTCATGGATTTCGTCGCGACCGCGAGGCCCGTTTCGAAGAAACGCCCGGATGCAAGATCGATTTGCGGATGGCGTTCAAGCTCCGCGCGGTCGAGCTTCATCCAGTCGATGGCGGCGTCATTGGCGATGACTTCGTGGAACGAGCGCTGCCAGACGATGATCGGGCGGGTGGCGGAGATGTCGTTGAGCACCGTGCGGTCCACAACCCCGTGCCAGATCTTGTGATAGCCCCATGTCAGCAGCAGCTCGTCGGGATCGGTCATGGATGTTTCGATCTCGCGAAGCCGCGCGACATAGTCCTCATGGCTGGTCACGGGCGGGCTCACCCGGTCGGGCAGATGCCAGGTCATCGCCGTGATGAAATGGCAGGGCAGCAGGATCGCCCCGAGCGAGGGATGCAGATGCGGGTCGATGAAGCCCGGCATCAGCACATGATTTTCGAAGCGCGTATCGACCTTGTGCGGATAAGCGTCGAGCCAGGGCTTCAGCGTTTCCAGCGAGCCGGCCTCCACGATCCGGCCCTCGCGCACCGCGACCGCCGTCGCCTCCGGCATGGACGGGTTCATGGTCCTGATCTTGCGGGCCGTATAGACGGTGATCTCGCTCATGGGGTCCGATCTCTTTTCAGTAGGTTGCCGGGCTGATGGCCCAGAGAACCACGGCGTCGGTGGCACCGGGGTTGTGGCACCAGTGCTTGCCGGCCTTTGGGAGTTGAAAACTGTCGCCGGCTTCGAGGTGAAAACTTTTGCCGTCGACGGTGAGGTCCAGCGTGCCCGACAACACATAGCCGCCTTCTTCCCCCCGCCGCTCCCGGCCGTTTTCGCCCGTTCCCATGCCGGGTGCGAAAGTGGTCATGACGAGTTCCAGTGCGCCGGTGAGGTGAGGGGAGAGCAGTTCTTCGCGCGTGCCCGCCTGGCTGAGATTGATCCCGCGGCGCGCATTCCTGCGCACGACATAGTCGCGTTCGTCGGCCGGACCGTTATCGGCGCCGGAGAAGAACCAGTTGATGGACACGTCCAGCGCGCGGGCGATGGCGTCCAGCGCGTCGAGATTGATCGGGCTGACGCCGCGTTCCATCTCGCTGAGATTGCCGAGCGACCGCCCGGTCAGATTTTTGAGGTCCGTCAGCGTCAGGCCGCGCGCGCGTCTCAACTCGCGGATCTGCGTGCCGATAGGAACGCGCAAATCTGTCTGCTTGGTATCGGTTCCAGCGGGTGCTGTTTTGGTCCGGGGCTTTGCCAAGAATGAAAAATCCATCCAATAATTTCATTATTCTGAAAATACTTTCACAATCCCGAAGCGATGCAACCCTTTTTTGCCACGCCGTCGTCCGGCCCGCGGGCAGGCTCATCGTCAATATATGGATGCTGTGTTGGGCGCGGCCATGTAGGGGCAATCTTGCGGACGCAGCTCTCGCCGACTAGCTGCGCATCTGTTCCATGTCTTGCCCGTGGCCCTCGGGAGGGAACGCATCCGGCGTCAATCTTGCAGAGGCCCCGCGGTGACGTGGAAGCGGAGGACAAGGGGTGAGAGACAGGATCATTTGCGTCGGCCGGAACAATGTCGACGTTATTCTCGATGTCGAGCTTGGTCGGCTGCGGCCCGATACCAAGCAGCCCTCCGGCCCGGCACGTATCGTCATGGGCGGCCAATGTATGAATGCGGCGGCGACGCTTGCCGCGCTGGGGGAAAGCCGGGGAGAAGCCTTCACCGTCGTCTATGCGGGCGTGACCGGCGATGACGAGAACGGCGTGCGCGTGCGCGAGTTCCTGACGGAGCGCGGCATCGACGGCGCAGGCTGCATCACCGCGGTGGGCCTCCCCAACACGGCGGCCTATATCTTGCTCGACCGGGAAACGGGCGAGCGCAGCATCGTCGAAACCGTGCCCGAAGATTACCCGCCATACCCTTCCTCGCTGCCGGAAAGCATCTGGAAAGGCGCGAGCTATGCCTATTTCGACGGCATGGACATGCCCGGATCCGTGGCGATTGCGCAGGAGGCGCGCGAGCGTGGCGTGCCGACGCTTTGCGATGTCGAAGTCGTGTCGGAGGACACGCTGGCCCTCATCGCAGCCTGCGACACGGTCATTCTACCGCGTGCCGTTGCCACGGAGATTGCGGGCACCAATGAACTGAAGCCCATGCTCCAAAAGCTCGTCGCGCTGGGCGCGCGCCGTGCGGCGGTCACCATGGGCGCGGAGGGGAGTGTCGGTCTGGACGGGGCGGGAGAGTCATGCCGCGTGGACGCCGTCCTGCCGGAGAGCATCGTGGACACGACGGGCGCGGGCGATGCCTTCCATGCCGGCTTCCTTTTTGCGGATATATCCGGCGCAGGCTTCGAGGATGCGCTACGCTTCGGCGCAGCAATCGCCGCCGTAAAATGCGCTCATGCCGGACCGTCGAGCCCGCCGGAAGCGCTGCACGCGCTGGGCGCCGGTTTGATGCCGAAGCTCAGGTAAAGAGCTTCTTCCGGATACAGGCATGGACGCCCCAATTGCCGTCCACCACCTGCGTCACGCTGAAATCCACCGCGACCGAGATGAGCGAGATCGCTTCGTCCTCGCTCAACCCTTTCGAGGTCATAAGGAAGCGCCGCGTCTTCCGGAAGGCGTCGCGCATCGCCATGTCGATGGAAGACTGCTTATAGACTTCCGCCTGTGCGTTCTTGCCCAGTTCCTTCAGATAGTTCGGATGGCTGAAGCCGAGGATCACCCACTCGTCCTCCGTCTCGATCAGCGGATAGTCGAGATCGAAAAGCTTGCCGGTCAGATCGCTCTTTCGGTGCAGCACGACCTGGAAGACGCCGGTCAGCGAGCACTCGATGGCGGTGCCGCAAAGTTCGGAATCGCCCTGCGAGGCATGCGGGTCGCCGATGGACAAAAGCCCGCCCGCCACGGCGACGGGGAGGAAGATGCGCGATCCCGGTCCCAGTCGCCAATTGTCGAGATTGCCGCCGAAATGCGCCGGCGGCACGCTGTCCACGATGCCGCGATGATCCGGCGCCAGTGCAATGACACCGAAATGCGGGCGCAGCGGAATTTCGACATCCTTCAGCACGTCGAAATTCTTTTCCACGGTGGTCGGGTCCACCCGCACGCCGGGATAGTCGATTTTCTCATGCGTCACGCCGAACGGATCGGTCTGCGGCGTCCATCGGTAATTGTAGACGGCGCGGGCGCATTCCTTCCCGTGGCGCTTGTCGATCTCGTAGATCGTGACCACTTCGCGCTGCGCAGGCGGTGTGATGAGGTCGCTGTAATGGAAGCCCCACCAGGCCGCCGCATTGCTGCCGAAGCTGCGCCCGGCAAAACGCTGGCTCGCGCTGGGGCGAAGCGCGATATCGAGAATCCGCAACTCGATAATGTCGCCGGGTTTGGAATCCTCCACGGCGACGGGACCGGTCATGATGTGAACGCCGAAGCCTTCGCCCGCGCCGCGTCCATAGGTCGAGGCGTCGAGCGGGCCCGCCCCGCGCCGGTCCACATTCTTGCTGTCTTCCGTCCAGTGAAACACATCTTCCGCGCCGGGATCGCCTTCGACCATGCGCTCATGGTCGTCATTGGCGTGATGCGTCAGCGTTTCGATGGTGATGAAATCGCCCGACTTCATTTCCACCACAGGCGGCAGGAAGCGGCTGAAATAGCCCCAATGCACCGTCTTTCGCGTGACCGGCAGATAGTGATGGGCAGGCCCACCCCCCTTGGACTCGGTGGTCGTCGCCTCGGGCGGCGAGAGCACCTGCAACTCGCCATCCTCTTCTGCCGGGGCGGGGCTGGAGGAAGCTTCCGTCTCCTGCAGGTCGGACTTGCCGCTCTCCTTGTCGTCGGGCCGCCCGCGATTGATCGTCCAGGGACCGTCATCCGGCACGGCGGCAAGGCCGGAGCGGCGGAACTCGCGCGGCGATACCTTGTAGTGGTCGCGAAACGCGCGGCTGAAATGCGCCGCATCGTTAAAGCCCCAGCGAAAGCAGATATCCGAGATCGACAGCTGCGCATGCACCGGGCTTTCCAGGTCGTAGCGGCAGCGCTCCAGACGGCGGAACCGCACATAGCGTCCGAAGCTCTGCCCGACGGATTCGAACAGCTTCTGCACATAGCGCGGCGAAATCCCGTGTTCTTCCGCGATCCGCGTCAGCGAGAGATCGGGATCGCTGAGATGGGATTCGATGGTCTGGCAGATGCGATGCAGCAGCGCCGCGCGCACGCCCGCCGCCCCGCCAAGCGCGCGCGTATCCGCCTGGCGGAAAATCCCCGCCATCAGGAATTCCGGCAATGCCATCTCGATGGGGCGGAGCTGATCGACGCTGAGGTCTTCAAGCGCCTCGCCCACGGAGGCGAGGAAGCCCGCCAGCACATGGCCCACACCCGCCCGGCCCGACATATGGATGACCTTGGTCGGGAGCGGCGCCATCAACTTCGGCCGGAAAGCCGAGCTTGGAATATGGATCATGATGAGGCGGCAATTCGTGTCGAGCGTTAGCGTGGTGTGAGAGCCGACGGCTGCGTAAACGATATCGCCCGACATGGCCTTGAGGTCGTTGCCGCCATCGTGAAACGTCATCCGGCCTTCGAGAACCGAGACGACCCAGACGCCGTCCTTGCCGATCTCGCGGTTGATCTCCTGGATCGGGGTGAGTTCCTGAGGTGTGGAGATGAGCCGGGTGAAATTGATGCCGGAATGGGTGGTGACGACGGAGAGAAGGCCATAGGCGCCTTCTTCCGTTTCATGGCCGGTCGGCTTCAGTGCCAGGCGGCGCATGACATCCTGCCAGGCCTCATAGCGGTCGGGTTTCGGATAGGCTTCTGTGGAAAAGCGCCAGGCTTCCATTGGGTTCACGCACTCTTGTTACAAACGTGCATCCCGAACATTGCCTGTTCGGGATGCTGTATGCTGACAATTTGTGCAGCCGCAACGGCCTCGCGCGCTCCTGTCAGCCAAAGAACCCGGCATCCATGCCGCTGGCTGCAAATACCTGCCCCTACGGCAGCAAGAAGCGTGCCCGCCTTACGAGAAGTTCATTTCTTGCCGGTGGGGAAGATGCTGCGCGGCACCTTCACATGCACGCCCTGCCGGCCATCCACCACCTGCGTTACGGTGAAATCCGCCGTGATACTCATCAGCGAATAGGCGTCGTCCTTGCTGAGGTCCTGCTCCTCATTGAGGAATTTGAGCATGTCGAGCGAGGCGTTGCGCATCGCATTGTCCAGGTCTTCGTCGAAGCCGTGCACGATCCAGTAGCTCGGCGTTTCCAGCAGCGGCGAGGGGAACTCGAAGTCCTTGCGCAGCACGATCTGGAAGAGCACGTCGAGCGAGGCCTCGATGGCTGTGCCGCTGATTTCGCCGTCGCCCTGCGAGACATGCGGGTCGCCGATGGAGAAGAGCCCGCCTTCCACCTGCACCGGATAGAACATCGTCGCGCCCGCGCCGATGCGCCAATTGTCGATATTGCCGCCATGCGCGCCCGGCGGAATGGTGCTGACGCGGCCCGGCTGGTCGGGCGCCACGCCCGCCGTGCCCAGATGCGGGCGGATCGGCACCCGCACGCCGTTCAAGGCGCGCTGCCGGTCGCATTCCGGGCAATTGGTGATCTTGCCGGGCGTCTCGTAGAGGCCCGGATAGTCATAGGCGTAATGCGCCTCGGCGAGATTGGTGGAGCGGTCGATCTTGTAGATCGTCACGCGTTCCTTCTCGCCGAATTCCTTGTAGAGATGACCCCAGTTGGCGGCGAGGTTCGAGCCATAGTCGAAGCGCGGCACCATGCGCAGATAGCGCACTTCCAGCATGTCGCCGGGTTTGGCGTCTTCCACATAGATCGGGCCGGTCATCAGATGCACGCCGGGATTGCGGTCCGCTTCCGGCACGGTGTCGTAGATGTGGCGCACGGATTCGTCCATCATCAGCTCGGGCGCGTCGCCCGCGTGATGCGTCAGCGCTTCGGCCTGGATGAGAGCGCCGCTCTTGACGGTCAGCACCGGGGCAATCGAGGCATCGAAATAGCCCCAATGCACCGTTTCGGGGGTCGCCCGCAGCATGTGGAGCCCGGTCGGCTCGCTACGGTCGGTTCCGGCAGAGCCCTTGCTTGCCAACATCTGATCCATCGTCCACTCCTCTTCCAACGCCGGGGGCCGGACACAATTTCGACCCTGACGAAAAGAGTAGAGGCGACAAGGGCGGAACGTCTTGCATGCCCGCGCAGCGGAAATTGATGATTTGGCCCGGCAGATCGACGCTGCCTTCTATTCAGGCAGTCATGCGCACGAAATTGCCGCAAAAACAGCTGGGGCTCAGGCCCCGATAACGATGGTCGTCATGTCGAGCGAACCATATTCGACGACGGGCGTTTCGAAATGCACCGGCTCGCCTTCCGCGCGCGCGCCCATGACATAGAGAAGCGGCCAGTAATGGTCGGGCGAGGGGACGGAAAGCCTGGCATCCCGCCCGAAACTCTCGTAATCGACAAGCTTTTCCGGTTCGTCCGAGGCGATGCTTTCGCGAATGTAGTCGCCGAAACGGGCTGCCCAGTCATAGCTCCCGTCGCGCATGCGCCAGTTCATTTCCGGCAGGTTATGCACGATATTGCCGCTGCCCATGACGAGAACGCCTTCGTCGCGGAAAGCGGCAAGTTTCTTTCCCGCCTCATAATGCCAGTCATGGGGTTTGCGAATATCCATGCTGAGCTGGATAAGGGGAACATCCGCATTCGGATAGATTTTCTTGAGGACCGCCCAACTGCCATGATCGTAGCCCCACTCATGGTCGATTTCGGCATCGAGCGGGGAGAGACGGCGGACAAGCTCCGCAGCCAGCGCCGGATCGCCCGGCGCAGGATATTCCATCTGATACATTTCCTGCGGAAAGCCGCCGAAATCATGGATGGTGCGAGGGTGGATCTGCCCCGTCACGCGAACGCCCCTTGTACACCAATGGGCGGAGACGCAGATGATGGCGCGGGGCTTGCCGATTTCTTCTCCCAGCCTTTCCCACATGCGCGTGAAGAAATTGTCTTCCATCACATTGCCCGGACTTCCATGTCCGATGAAGATGGCGGGCATGCGCTTGGTCGCGGCGGGGGGTGTCATTTTTCGCTCTTTCGTTTCTCGGCGGTTGTGAAAATAAGGTCAGGCGCCGGCTTTCATGCGGTCCCAGGTTTCCTTGTAGCGCTGCACCAGCCAGACATTGAGATCGCTCTGAGCCTGCTCCTGCCATGAATAGCGTCCGCGCGGTGCGAAGCGGGAATTGAGGCCCACCTGCACCAGCTCGTCTACATGCTGGTCCTGGCTTGTGATCTCGATCGTATGCTTCATGGTGAAATCCATGAGTTCCTCGAACATCGGGTGTTCCATGGCGCCCGGCGCCATCAAAAGGCCGATGGTCATGGAGTGTTCCTGCGCCGATTCCGCATGCAGGATGAGATAGATCACCATGCTCGACGTCATCACCAGCGACAGCGTCGGCGGTACATTGGCGAACATCACGCGGTGGCGCTCTTCGTCCGTCAGCTTCGGAAATACCGGCAATACCGCCTTTTGCGTGGGGTTGAAGGCCGGGTCCATATGGCGTGCCCCGTTGAAGCGCAGATAGCCCGCGGCTCCCTCGGGCACCGGCGGGAAGCTGCACAACTCGCTCGGAATGAACTCGTGCAGCGGCCCCTGATGCAGACGGCTGGCATGGTAGCCGTCATTGTTGTTTTCCATCTGGACCTTCCAGTTCCACTCGAACTTCAAGGGTTCGTCCGGCGCGGGACCTTCGGCATTGGCAAGGTCGTAGTTCTTGAACGTCTCCTGCACCGTCGTCAGGCGCGGAGAGAGGGGGGCTGCATTCTCGTCGAAATTGACGAAGATGAAGCCTTCCCACACCTCGGTTTTGATTTCCGGCAGGCGGACGTCTTCGCGCCGGAAGTTGCAGGTCTTGTTCATGGCCGGCGCGCCGGAAAGGCGTCCGTCCAGCGCGTAGGTCCAGTGGTGATAGGGGCACACGAAACCGCGCGTGTTGCCGCGTCCTTCCGCCACCAGCATGGCGCGGTGTTGGCACACGGCCGACAGCGCTTTCAGCTCGTTTTCCCGCGTGCGGCAGATGATGAGCGGTTCGTTGATGTGAGTGACCGTGAAGTAGTCGCCCGGATTCTTCACCTGTTCCACGCGGCCGACGCAGAGCCATTCATGGTTGAAGAGCGCTTCCTTCTCGAATTCGAAAAAGGCTTCGCTGGTGTAGCAGGCCGGCGGCAGCGTCTCGGCATCCAGCACGTCGACAACGGAGCTTTCCAGGCTCTGGAAAAATTCCTCGTTCAGCGGATTGTCGGTCATATGCGTTTGCCTCTTGTCGGTTGTGACATTTGCTCGCCGCCGGCAGGGTGCGCGGCGGTCCCTTGCGAATGACACGGGCCCTCCATACGGCCTCCTACGCAACAATCGGGCCGATGGAGGGTTGCCGTGTCGGGGCCTGCCCGAGGAACGGTCCGAGCCGGCGGCGCATAGGCGCCAAAGGCGGCGGAAGAAGGCCCTTCACACCGAAAAGACTATCGGCTTCCGCTTGCGCACTCTTGCGGTATGCCGCCCAAAAACTTTGTTCCCGGACGGAGCGGGGATGGCGGTCTGCACAGCTTTGCCGCATCGCTGCCCGGATTTTCAGCATCGCGCTGCTGCAGTCCGGGGCGGAGGCGTTTTGTGCAAGCAATCGAGCGTGAGGGCGCAAGACGCTCGACCCGGCTCTCTTCTAGGCTTTGCCGGCATTTTGAACGAAGAAGAGCCGAAAGGGTTTAGCCCATGAAGATCGCTATCGTTTCCGGGAGCCAGCGCCCGGAATCGCAATCTCTGAAAGTCGCGCGCTACCTTGAAAAGCGCGTCGCGGAGTTATGCGAAGGAACATCGGTCTATCTGCTGGAGCTGGGCTCGGGCCCGCTGCCGCTCTGGGATCAGAGCATGTTCACCGGCGATCCCTCGCCGCTCAAGGAAGCCTGGGCACCCGTTTCCGCGGAGTTGACCGAAGCCGATGCCATCATTGTCGTGACGCCGGAATGGCATGGCATGGTGCCGCCCGCGCTCAAGAACTTCTTGCTCCTGTGCTCGAAGGAACTGGCCAACAAGCCGGGTCTGATCGTGTCCGTGTCCGCTTCGCTGGGTGGCTCCTATCCCGTCGCGGAGCTGCGCACCAGCGGTTACAAGAACAATCATATTTGCTGGATTCCCGACCACGTCATCATCCGCCACGTTTCGAAAATGCTGAACGGCGAGCCTTCCTCGGACGAGGAAAAGATGGTCGCCGGACGGTGCGATCACGCACTGCGTATTCTCGTGGAATATGGAAAGGCATTGAGGGCCGTGCGCGAAAGCGGCGTCACCGACTACGAGACCTATGCATTCGGTATGTGAGCCCGGCAGGTAAGGGCGGCGCCCGCCGGTCAAAGCGAAGGGCGCTTCAGAACAAGTATCTGGCACGGCTTTTGGATAGGTTTGAAACAGCAACATATTTCCGGCAGCGGTGCCCCGCCGGGGCAATAACCGGACTTTCTGTAAGGATGAGTGCAGATGGACTACGAAATCCTTGAGATCAAACCGATGACGGCGAATATCGGCGCCGAGATTTTTGGTGTCGATCTTTCGGAACCGCTAACCGATCCGGTCATTGCCGAGCTGCGGCAGGCCATCACCGATTATCAGGTCGTTTTCTTCCGCGATCAGCATATCGACCATGACGGGCACAAGACGCTGGGCAAGGCTTTTGGCGAGCTGGCGATCCATAGCGGCGTGGCCGGCCTTGCCGATCATCCGGAAATCGTGGCGATCCATGCGGATGCGAACTCCAAATTCATCGCAGGCGACAACTGGCATTCCGACCTGACCTGCAATGAAATTCCGCCCATGGGCAGCATTCTCTATCTGCATACCGTGCCGGAAGTCGGCGGCGACACGCTCTTTGCCAGCATGTATGCAGCCTATGATGCGCTGTCGGACCGCATGAAGGACTACCTTGAGGGGCTTTATGCGGTACATGATGGGGAGCATGTCTATCGTCCGATCACGAACGATCCGGACAAGAAGTTCCCCTGCAACGAACACCCCGTGGTGCGCACGCATCCCGTATCGGGCAAGAAGGGCATTTTCGTCAATCCTTCCTACACCACCAAAATCGTGGGCATGAGGAAAGACGAAAGCGACGGCATCCTGCAGATGCTCTACAAGCATTGCGCTAACCCGAACTTCCAGGTGCGTTTCCGCTGGCAGCCAAATTCGATCGCCTTCTGGGACAATCGCTGCACCTGGCATCTTGCCGTCTGGGACTATTTCCCGCAGACACGCTCCGGTTTCCGCGTGACCATCGCCGGGGACAAGCGTCCCGCCTGAACGGACATGCACGAACGAAAAAGGCCCGCCGATGTGCGGGCCTTTTCATTTCTCGGGTCATTTCTCGGGGCGTGAATGACGTCACTCGCGTTCGTCGAAACCGGTCGAAAGGCTGATCTGCGCCCAGCGGGCGATCTCCGCATGGAAAGCGCCGAGTTTCCGGCCGACATAGAAAAGCGCATCGGCCCCCAGCAGCAGGTGCAGCGGCGGCTCTTCCGCATCCGCGATATGCAGAATGGCGAGCGCCGCCTTCACCGGATCGCCCGGTTCTTCGCCCGCATGATCGCCGAAAATCCGCCGCGCCTCATGCGCGGTCGCGTCGTAATCCTCGATCTCGCGCGCCGTGAAGGACATGGATCCGCCGGCAAATTCCGTCCGAAGGCCGCCCGGTTCCACATTCGTGACCTTGATGCCGAGCGGGCCGACTTCTTCCGCCAGCGTCTGGCCTATGCACTCCATCGCGAATTTGCTGGCCCCATAGATTCCGGTGCCCCACCAGGGCGCAAGGCCGCTCACCGAGGTGATGTTGATGATGCGGCCGGCGCGGCGTGCCCGCATATAGGGCAGAACCGACTGGATGACGGCAACTGCGCCGAAGAAATTCACATCGAACTGCGCCCTGATTTCGTCCATGGACGCTTCTTCGACCGCGCCCACCAGCCCATAGCCTGCATTGTTCACCAAGATGTCGATGGGGCCGAGGTCGGCCTCGATGCGCGCGGCGGTTTCCCGCACTGCTTCCTGCTCGGTCACATCGAGCAGATAGCCATGCGCAAGGCCCGGGGCGAGCGCCTCGAAGGCCGTCCGGTCCTCTTCGCGTCGTACCGTGCCGGCGACATGATCGCCCAGCCGTAACGCGGCGAGGGCGACGGCGCGGCCGAGACCGCTGCTGACGCCCGTAATCCACCAAATACGCGTGTCGCGCTCTGTCATGGGATCCTCTCCCGTAAATTCGGAACTGACGGGAAAAGCCGCTCAGTAGGGTTTGTCGCCCTTCACCCAGAGGCGATGCATCAGGCGGTAATATTTGGTGTCGTCATAGACCGTGCCCGTATGCAGCGTGCAGCGATTGTCCCACATGAGAATGTCGCCGACCTGCCATTTGTGCCGGTGCACGAATTCGTCCCTTGTGACGAAATCCACGAGTTCGTCCACAAGCTCCAGCCCTTCCGGGTTGGGCATGCCGACAATCTCTTTCACCGTGCCGGTGCTCACCCAGAGTGCCTTGCGTCCATTGGCCGGATGCGTCCGGATGAGCGGATGGATGACATCGGGATTGGCCGCCTTCATCTCTTCGGAAAGTTCCATGCGGCCGAATTCGCGCGTGGACATCAAATGCTGGTAGCTGTGATGCAGCTTGAGGCCATCGAGTTCCGCCTTGCGCTCCTCGCTCAATGCGTTGTAGGCGGCGCACTGATCGGCCAGCAGCGTGTCGCTGCCTTCCGGCGGCACTTCCTTGGCATAGAGCATGGTGCATTTCACGGGCTCTTCCTTGTAAGAATAGTCCGTATGCCAGCCCACGCCGTCATTATGGGCACCGATCGGTTTCCCGTCGACTTCGCGATTGGAGAGAATGAAAATTTCAGGATAGCCGGGCAGAGTGAACTGTTTCTGCGTATGGCCTTCCGGCTGGCCGAAACGCGAGATGAACGACATCAGGTCGTCCGGCTCCATTTCCTGGCCGCGCAGCAGGATGGCGCCGCGCTTGTTGAACGTATCCACGACCGCTTCCAGCGTTTCGTTATCCGCTGTCTTGAGGTCGACATCCAGTATTTCCGCGCCAAAGCCTGGTTTCAGCTCACGCAGTTTCAATTGAGGCGCCATGGTCACTTCATCAATCACTGTCACTTGGTTGAAGAAGGCTACTCATCTTCTATGAAGTGATCTTGTTTCGATGCGCCCAATCCTTTGCCGCAGATGAAGCGCGCGATCTGCCCCTGCGACGCGGGTGCTGAACAATGCGGCAGAGATGCGGGCGGGACGAAATCGTACATAAACGGGGAATGGCTTTGCGAAAGTGACGAAATAGCCATGTTTCATGCGGCATTGGCCCCGCTGTGGTCCGTCGCGTGGCCGTGTTTCCCGCAAAGCCGGTTGCGGCGAATGCGGCTAGGCGCTGCGTCTTTCAGCAATCAATCTGTCCTCTGAGCGAGGGAAGGCGAACGCATACTTGTCTGAATACGCCCGGCGCCTCGTCGGTGCCGAAATCGGTGGCAGGTCATGCCGTAGCCTTGGGGATAGAGGCTGACAAGAAGTCAGTTCCGGAGTGCTGAAAAACAAAAAAGTCAATTGAATCAACAAATTGTCTGTCTGGCACGCCTATTGCTCTTCTAGTCCCTGCCGCTCATGCACCTTGTTGGTAGCGCGGCCTTGTTTGTGTGAAGGGGGCTTCTGGCATGCGAAGAAAATTACTTCTCTCCTCTGTTTCGATGATGGTGCTGATGATCGGCACCACGACCTTGCCGCGTGTTGTCCACGCGCAGGAAGCAGGTGGAGAAACTGCGACGGGTGACGACGCACCTGTGATGACCTTGTCCACCTCGTCTTCCGAGACCACGGATGGCGAAGCGGGCGACGGCAAGAAGGCGGCCGAGATGGTCGTGATTTCCGAACGCGACAAGGCGGGGCTGCTGGAGCAACAGCCGAGCGACCTGCTTTTTGGTATCGACAAGCCGCTGCTCGAAACGGCGCGCTCTGCGACATTCGTCAGCGACGATACGCTTGACGCTTATGGCGTGACGACGGTCAACGACCTGGCTGCCGTATCGCCGGGCACGTTCACCGCGTCTTTCTATGGTGTGGAAGGCGCGCTGAATGTGCGCGGTCTTCTGGCCGAAACCTATTTCCACGGCTTCAAGCGCATCGAAAACCGCGGCACCTATCAGACGCCGCTTGGCTCCACCTCGCGCGTGGACATTCTGCGCGGCCCGCCCACGGCGAATTTCGGACCGGGCAAGGTCGGCGGCTCGATGAACCTCGAGCCCAAGACCGCGAAGATTTCGGAAGAAGCCGGCTACCTCACCGACGTGACGGGCGAGGTCTCGGGCACTTTCGGATCCTATGACAAGAAGAACGGCAGCTTCCAGGCCGGTATTCCGATGAGCTTCGGCAATACCGACGGCGGCCTCTATGTCTATGGCGAGATCGAGGATTCCGGCAGCTTCTACAATGGCATCACGCCGGAGCATCAGCTCCTGCAGACGACCGGCGATTTCGATATGAACAACGGCTGGTCGTTCAAGGTAGGCGGCATGTTCTACCATTCCGACGGCTATGTGCAGACGCCGGGCTGGAACCGTCTGACCCAGGACCTGATCGACAATGGTACCTACACCACCGGCCGCAATACCAGTGTCACGGACGCGAATGGCAATGGCTATCTCGACTATGGCGAGTTGCCGGCCGGCGGGCTGACGAGTTATCCGCAGTGTTTCGGTTTCTGTGACGCCGATCCCACGGCACGCACCCTGGACACCGGTGTTGGAACCACCAAACTGGACCCTAAAAACGTCTACATCAGCGACAGGGATTTCTCCGAGACCTACACGGTTACCTTGTTCGGGGATCTCGTTCACGAATACTCCGACGGCTCGAAGCTCAGGTTCCAGCTCTTCTTCGACTCGCTCGGCAATGAGCGTTTCGTGAGCTACGGCTTCCCGGCCGACTACGAAGCCTATACGGGCGAAGGGCGCCTCAGCTACACCGGCAGCTTCGCGCCGGATCTGGCATTCGTGCCGTTCACGCTCGACTACAATGTCGGTGTGTCCAACCGCTACTACTCGGCGACCAAGAAAGAGTCCTTCAACTATGGCGGCATCGCGCTCGATCGCCGCGACATCTCGGTCGGCGCCACGCCGAACGATACGCTGGGCTCTCCCTTCGATGCCGGGTCCGGCTACGGATGGGACAGCAATGTCGAGTCGAGTTGGAACGATGCCGGTATCTACGCCATGCTCGACTCCGACCTTGGCGGCGCCATCGATATCACGCTGACCGGCCGTTACGACTGGTATGCGGCAGAGACCATCGATCGCGGCACGCTCTGCTACTGCACGCCGGGGCATCAGTATAATGACGATGGGAAGTTCACCTACTCGGCCATGGCCATGGTGCCGTTGCCCTACGGCTTCCGTCCTTATGTGACCTATGCCAAGACCGCGGCCATCGAGTTCGGTCAGGCAGGCGACGTGGCCCCGGGCAACCTGGCCAATGGCTCCTGGCTGTCCGATGGCGACCTCACCGAGGCCGGCATCAAGCTGGAGGCCTTTGACGGCATCCTCACGGGCTCCTTCGCCGCCTATCGCCAGCACAGGACCATCTACGACACCGTCAGCGGTAGCGTCGACAAGACCGAAGGCAAGGGTATCGAGCTGGAGATGCGTTATCTGGCGACGGACAATCTGAGCTTCACCTTCGCGGGTAATGCTCAGCAGACCAAGATCCTCGGCAGCTACAACGCCTTCTACTACTTCCGCCCGTCCGACTTTGCTGGCACGCCTTATGCCGATGTGGCGACCAACTATGGCGGATCGCTGGCTGCCTACTCCTTCAGCGATATGGCTGGCGTCACGGGTAATTCCTACTACTCGGGCGAAATCGAAGACCGCCGTATTCCGGAGATCGTGGCGAGCCTGTTCGCGACCTACACCACGGACAAATACTCCTGGGGTCAGCTCGGGGCGACAGCGGGCGTAAGATACGTGTCGGAGACCGCCGGTCTCTCCGCCAACCCCATCCACTATCCGGACTACTACCTCGTGCAGGCCTCGGCCTATGCGGACTTCTATGACTGGAAAGTGCAGCTCAACGTCAACAACCTGTTCGACGAAGAGTACTTCACCCCGCTTCAGGATCTTTATGGCGACGTCGCCGCTCTGCCCGGCAAGGGCCGCGAGTGGCGTGTGACGGCGACCTATCGCTTCTGACGGCGAATGATGCGTGTGACGAGAAAGAGTATTGGAGGCAAAAGGCGCTATGAGTGAACTTCGTGACAACCTATATGCGTGGTTCGTCCTGCTGTCTTTCAGCCTGATGTTCTTTCTCGTCACCGCGACCACTTTCACCTCTCTCGGCGTGGTCCTGCCCGACATGGTGCGGGACCTCGGCTGGGACTGGACCTCGGCCGGTCTCGGTTTCACCCTGCTCGGTATCTCCTGCGGCCTGTCGAGCTATCCGCCGGCACTGATGATCCGCTACACCAATGTGCGCCTGACCGTCCTGTTCGGCGGCGCCATGATGGTCGCGGGCTTCCTCTGCCTCTATGAGGTGCAAGGCATCGGGGTCTATTTCCTGGGAACGATACTCGCGGGCACGGGGTTTTCCTTCGTGGCGACGGTGCCCGGCACCTATGTCATCGCGCGCTGCTTCAAGAAGCAGTCCATGGCATTCGGTATCTATTACACATTGGGCGGTCTGGGCGGCATTGTCGGTCCGCTGATCTATTTCACCGCGGTGGGCGTCTGGGACAACTGGCGCATGCACTGGATGATTGCGGCCGTCCTGACCGGTATCGCTGCGCTTATCATCGCGCTCTTCCTCCGCGAAGGCGAAGAGCAGGACAAGAAGGCTGAAGAGATCGCGAATGACGCGGTTGTCGATGCCGCGCCCGGCGTCCACATGACGAAAGAAACCTGGACCGTCGCGCAGGCGCTCCGCACGCCGCAGTTCTATATCATCACGGCGGCCTATGTTTCCTTCCTGCTCTGCGGCATCACGGTGAACAGCCTCTCCGTAGCGCATCTGACGGAGCATGGCGTGGCCATGGCGCTCGCCGGCAGCCTGCTCAGCGTCGAGGCTTTTCTCAATTCCGCGGCGCGCGCGGGCAGTGGCTTCCTTGGCGAGTTCTTCGAGCCGAAAAAGCTCCTCTTCATGTCGCTGATGTGCCTCGTGGTGGGCATGGTGGCGCTGACGCTCGGCACCAGCTTTCCCATTTTGCTGCTCTATGCGGCGGGGGTCGGTATCGGTTATGGCGCCACCTTCCTCGCCACCAGCGTGCTGCTGATGAACTATTTCGGGCGCGGCCCCTATCTTGAGCTTTTCTCGATGGTGAACGTGGCGGCGACCCTTGCCTCTTTCGGTCCGTTCATCGGCGGCTATGTGCGCGACACCACGGGGTCGTTCGTGCCGGCCTTCCTGCTCTTTGCCATCGTGCCCGCGGTGGTCGGCGGCGCGGTGCTGCTGATGCGCCCGCCGGTGCGAAGCGATGAAGGCGATGCGGCTGCCGAGGATCAGGCTGAAGACGGGGGAGAAGAGGGATTGCGAATGGAGGCTGTCGGCTCGTCGAGCTGACGCCCCCGAATGACATGAGTAAGGACGGGACACGGTCGTCCCGCGAAACCAGAAACGAGAGTACCAAGATGACGAAGCAATTCGGCGTTTTCCTCCCCATAGCGAATGGCGGATGGATCATTTCCAAGAACACGCCCAAGCTGGACGCGTCCTACAAGCAGAACCGCGACGCGGCGGTGCTTGCCGACGAGATCGGGCTGGATTTCATCATGTCGATGATGAAATGGCGCGGCTTTGGCGGCGAGACAGAGCATTGGGGCACCTCGCTCGAATCCGTCACCATGATGGCCGGCATCGCCGAGGCGACGAAGAATGCGAAGATCATCGCCACGGTTCACACCCTGCTGCAGAACCCTGCTGTCGTCGCGAAGATGATCGCGACGCTCGACCACATTTCGGGCGGCCGCGCCGGGCTCAACATCGTGTCCGGTTCCTACAAGGACGAGTTCGACCAGATGGGTGCCTGGCCCGAGAACCTCGATCATGACGGTCGCTACCGTTATGCGGAGGAGTGGGCAAAGCTCGTCAGGACGATGTGGGAAAAGGACCATGTCGACTATGAAGGCGAGTTCTTCACCTTCAAGGATTGCGTCTCCGAGCCCAAGCCGATGTCGAGCCCGCGCCCCTATCTCATCTGCGCCGGGCAGTCGGAGCGCGGCCTTCGCTTCACGGTTCAGAACACCGATGCCTGCTTCATCGGCGGCAAGACGGCGGAAGACACGCTGCGCATCAGCCGCATGGCCCGCCGCGTTGCCGATGAATACAACGAGACGATCAAGGTTTTCGCCATGAGCACGGTCGTGTTCGGCGAAACCGACGAGGAGGCCGCTGAAAAAGTCGCCTACTACAAGGAAGGTCTCGATTGGGGCGCCGTGCAGGGCATGATGCGCTCCTACGGTATGGAAGCCGATGGCAGTTCCAGCGTGATGGGCGAGAAGGCGAAGGAAACCTTCATGACCCATGTCGTGCATGGCACGCCTGCGACCTGCCTTGAAAAGCTGAAAGAGCAGGTCGAAGGCTGCGAGCTCGACGGCGTCATGCTGATCTTCCCCGACTATGTCGAGGGGCTGAAGATCATGGGCGCCGAAGTGCTGCCGAAGCTCCGGGCTCACTTCGCATGACGGAGCTTGCGGAAAATACCTCGTCTGAGGGTGCTGGCGATCTGAAGGCCTGGATCGCTCCGGACCGGACGGCGCTGTGCGTGATCGACATCCAGGTCGATTTCGCTGCGCCGGACGGCCTGCTGGCAGGCTTCGGGGTCGATATGTCAGCCGTGCCGGCGGCAATCGCCAAGACCGAAAGTCTGATCGCCGCCGCGCGGAAGGCGGGAGTGCCGGTGATTTTCATCGGCCTTTCCACCTCGCCGGAAACCGACAGCCCGTCATGGGGCGAGTGGATGCGCCGCCGCCATGGCGATCCGGAAGCGGAAAGCAATGTCTGCCGCGCCGGGTCGCCGGGCGCTGCCTTCTACGGTCCTCAGCCCCAGCCGGGCGACCGCGTGGTGCTGAAGCCGAAATACTCCGCCTTTTACGGCACGGACTTTGCGGATGTGCTGTGCGACGCGGGCGTGGACACGCTCGTCGTCTGCGGCCTCACCACGGAATGCTGTGTGGACTGCACGGTGCGCGATGCCTTCCACCGCGACTATCACGTCTTCATCGCGGACGACGCCTGCGCTGCCTATGGCGCGGATGTGCATGAGGCGGCGCTCCAGTCGCTGGAACTCAATTGCGCCATCCTGAAAAAGACAGCGGACATCCAGGGTGCTTGGGAAAACTGAAAATGACCGATCTTCTGAACATCAAAATGCCCGCACCCTGTCAGGTGGGTGAAGAGGAGCGCGCCGCGCTCTCCGCCTCCATCGACAAGGATGAGCTGACCGAGCTGGCGCTTGAGCTGGGCAATATTCCGAGCCCTTCGCGTCATGAGGCGGAGGCGAGCAACTACGTTTTCGAATGGTTGCAGCGCGAGGGCTTCACCCCCCGCACCGTCGGCGCCACGCCGGAGCGGCAGAACGTCATCGGCGAATATGGCGGCTATGGCGATGGCAAGAACCTTCTCTTCACCGCGCATCTCGATACGGAAAGCCCGACATGGGAACCGGATCTCGACGCGGCGCGCTACCGGCCCGAAACACTGGAAAACCGCGAGTGGCAGGAATGCTGGCTCGAAGACGGCAAGCTCTTCGGCTACCCGATTGCCAATGACCGCGGCCCCATGAGCTGCTTCCTGATCGCCGCCAAGGCCTTGAAGAAGGCCGGGTTCGATCTCTCCGGCAAGCTGTACCTGACGGCCTGTCCCGGCGAAATCGGCCCGGAGCCCATCGAGGAGCGCCGGGGTGTCGACTATCTCGGCAAGGATATCGGCGCGCATTACCTCTTCCATCATGGCGGCGTCTCGCCCGATTTCGCCATCGCGGCGGAAGGTACGGATTTCGGTCTCACCTGGCAGGGCTGCGGCTATGTCGTTTTCCGTATCCGGATATACGGGCAGGGCATCTTCACGCCCATTCTCGATACGCCGGAAAACATGCTGGAGCATCCCAACCCGATTTACCGGCTGGGTCCCATTCTCGAAGCTTTGCATGAATGGGGGCGCACCTATCCGGAGCGTCATCGCTATGAAAGCGAAGGCGGCATCTCCATCCCGAAAACGCAGATCGACAGCATTCGCGCCGGTATTCCGCATTCCTTCGGGGCGGGCACGGAGGTCGTATCCCTTTATACCGAGGCAGGCCTGACGCCGAAGCAGAAGGCAGCCGACGTGCAGCATGAGCTGACGGCGCTCATGCGCCAGTTCGATCTCGACGGCTTCGACATCGAGCCCATGGTGGTGCGTCACGGCTTCGAAGCGGATGCGGATGAGGTTGCGCCGCTCGTTTCCGCCGTGGGGCGGGCGACGAGCCTTTCTCTCGGCCGGCCGCTCGAGCGAGCAAACCCCGTCTATTCCTCCATGTGGCGCGATCAGAACGTCTTCAACATGCATCGCATTCCCGCCGTCACCACGGGCATGCCGCGCTGGCGGCCCACGCCGGACGATCTCGCCGACAGCGCGCTCATCTATGCGCTGACCGCGCTTTCGGTCTGCGGCCGGGCGGAAGGGCGGCGTAATGCCGACACCTACAAGCCCGTCTATGGCGACAAGCCGTTCTGAGGTCGCGCCCATGAACGCTCGATCGAACGCTCAATTGAAAGACAGGCGGGATATGGCCGAAATAGATGCGGATCTGTTCCGCGGCGCGCTGGGCTGCTTCGCAAGCGGCGTCACGATTGTCACCACGCTAAAGGACGGCGCCCCGGCGGGCACCACGGTCAGCGCCTTCTCCGCGCTCTCCATGGACCCGCCCCTGGTGCTGGTCAGCATGGACCGCGGCAGCAACACGCTCGCAGCCATTCGCGACGCCGGTTTTTTCGGAGTGAACATTCTTTCGGCAGAACAGGCCGGTATTGCCCGAAAATTCGCCTCTTCCAAAGGCGGACCGAAATTCGAGGGTGTGGACTGGCAGAGCGAAGTCACGGGCGCGCCGCTCTTTGCGGAGAACAGCTCCACGATCGATTGCGCATTGGAAATGGTTCACGACGGCGGCGACCACGAAATCCTTGTGGGGCGGGTGCTTTTCGTGGACTGCCCGGGCGAAACGGAACCGCTTCTCTACTTCAAGAGCGCGTTCCGGGAGCTGGTTTCGTCATGAAACGTCCCTGTCGCAAACGGGGTGATCTTACTGTTACGGAAACTGGTTACCGTGCAGACGCACCGCTCGGCCGGGAAGTGCGGAGCCGCAAATGATCGTGGCACCGGTTGTGCAAATGCGGGAGTGCCTATCGGCTGCATGCCATCGTTCCGGCATGGCGGGCGACAGTATTAGTTCGAGGAGTTGATTATTTGAGTTCGCTGGACTTTCGGGAAGGCCATCCGGGATCGAGCCGCGTTGTTGGACTGGCGATTGTGCTGGGGCTGCATGTCGTGCTGCTGGCGGCGCTTGTCTTCGGGCTGGGCAGCAAGGATGAGGAAGAAGCGCAGGTGCCGCTTCAGGTGACGCTCCTGGAAGAGGAAAGCGCGCCGGAGCCGCCCGCGCCTGAGACGCCGCCCCCGCCGCCGGATCTGGCGCCGCCGGAGCCTGCCTATATACCGCCGCCGGAGATCAAGCTCGAAACGCCGCCGCCCGCGCCCAAGGCCATCCAGGCGGTGCAGGAGACGAAGCCGGAGCCGCAGCCCGTGAAGCGTCAGCAGAAGCCGGCAGTGACGGGTCCCCGGGCCGACCCGAGCCACGGCAATACGCAGCCGCCTTATCCCGCCGCCTCGCGGCGCATGGGCGAAGAGGGGCGCGTCGTACTGGAGCTTTATGTGGACGAAACCGGCGATGTGACGAAGGGCAGGATCGCGCAGTCGAGCGGCTTTCCCCGTCTCGACAAGACGGCCCTCATTCACGCCAAGCGCAAATGGCACTTCCTGCCGGCGATGCAGAACGGCAAGCCGGTGGGCCATTGGATCAAGTTTGCCGTCGCATTCAAGCTGACGGATTGACGAGAGTGTGAAGCCGCGCCGTCGAGGTGCGCAAGCGTAGACGAGTTAAAGGACCTGATGAGATGAATACGCGGTTTGTTTTGACGATCCCTTCCCTGAAAGCACTCGCTGTCGCCGCGACGCTCGGGGCGGGCCTGCTGATCTCGCCCGCCCTCCATGCGCAGGAGGCGGCGGCGCCCGCGGCGGAAGACGCTGCACCGGCGGACGACCCGGTGCCCGCGGCGGACGACCAGGCGCCTGCGACTGATGAAGCGGGCCTACCGGAACCGGGTGACCTGCCCGCCGGCGAAGACGCCATGGCGGCGGAAGAGGGCGAAGTTCCCGCCGAAGGGCCGATGGCCGATGTGGCCATGGATGAAGAACCGGCCAATCCCTACGGGCTGAGCGCGCTCTGGAACCAGGGCGACTTCGTGTCCAAGGGCACGCTGCTCATTCTCGCGCTGATGTCGATGGGATCCTGGTACATCCTCATCACAAAGCTCTTCGAACAGCGCCGTCTGTTCGATCAGTTCAACCGGGTGATCAAGCTCTTCGCGCCGACCTCCACGCTGAAGGAAGGCATCGCCGCCCTGCCGGAGCGAAACTCCTTCCGCTCCATCGCGATGGAAGGCGAAGAAGCGGTGGAACAATATGACAAGGGCCTGTCGGGCGAGGTGACGCTGGCCGACTGGTCGGCCGCCGCGCTCAATCGTGGCGTGGAAACGCTGACGCAGAAGCTGCAGGGCGGTCTCGCCTTCCTGGCCACCGTCGGCTCCACCGCGCCCTTTGTCGGTCTCTTCGGCACGGTGTGGGGCATCTACCACGCGCTGGTGGCGATCGGCATGTCGGGACAGGCCTCGATCGACAAGGTGGCGGGCCCGGTGGGCGAGGCGCTCATCATGACGGCCATCGGCCTTGCCGTCGCCGTGCCCGCGGTGCTCGGCTACAACCTGCTGATGCGCCGCAACAAGGGCGTCACCTCCCGCGCGAAGCGCTTTGCCACGGAAGTCCATCTGCGCATTCTCACCGGCCGTCGGGCCTGATGTCGTCATCGGAATGGAGGTGATGTCATGGCAATGAATGTCGGTAGCGAAGATGGCGACGAGGAAGTGATCTCGGCGATCAACACCACGCCGCTGGTGGATGTGATGCTGGTGCTTCTCATCATCTTCCTGATCACCATCCCCGTGGCGATCCAGACGGTGCCGGTGAACCTGCCGGTGGCCGACAGCGAAGCGAACCACACCAAGCCTGAGAACATCACCGTCGCGGTGGATGCGGACGGCAACTACTACTGGAACGCGTCCGCGGTGCCGGACAGGCAGGCGCTTCTGGACAAGCTGAAGGAGGTGTCGGCGATGACCCCGCAGCCGGAGATCCAGGTGCGCGGCGATGCGGAGGTCCGCTTCGAGGCGATCGGGCGGCTGATCGTGGCCGCGCAGCGCGCAGGCATCCGCAAGGTCGGCTTCATCACGGAGCCCACCCCGCCCAATGGTGCATGAGGAGTAAGTCGACATGGCAATGAATGTGGGCACGGAAGGCGGCGACGACGAACCGATGGTGGAGATGAACACCACGCCGCTGATCGACGTGTTGCTTGTTCTTCTCGTGATGCTCATCATCACCATTCCGCTGCAGACCCAGGCTGTGAAGCTGGACATGCCGCAGATGACGGTGAGCGACGAGCGTCCCGATCCCGTCGTCGTGGATCTCGAAGTCGACTTCGACGGCACGGTGTTCTGGAACGGCAACGCCGTCCCGACCACGGTGGACCTTGAAGACAAGTTCACCGAGATCGCCGGGATGCAGCCGCAGCCGGAAGTGCATCTGCGGCCCAACCGGCTCGTCAAATACGACTATGTCGCCAAGGTGCTGTCCGCTGCGCAACGCCTCGGCGTCACCAAAATCGGCTTCGTCGGTAATGAACAATATATGGATTGAGGGGAAACGGTTTCCCATGAGTAGCTTGAGTAAATTCGACATCTTCAAATTCGCACGCAGCCTCATTCTGGCAGCGGCCCTGCCCCTCGGCATGGCGGCAGCGGTGATGGCGCCCGCCGCCGCGCAGGCCGCCGAAACCATGTCTGTTGAAGTCGGCAAGCCGCTTCAGGCCGCGCAGAAACTCGCCAAGGCTGGAAAATACGCAGCCGCGATGAAGAAGACGCGCGAAGCCGCAGCCGTCAAAAAGAAGACGGCTTATGAGAGCTTCGTCGTGAACGATTTCATGGGCTATCTCGCCGCCCGCCTCGGCGACTACGCCTCGGCGGTGAAGGCCTATGAGGCGTCCTATGGCTCGTCCTATGTCCCTGCCGCGCAAAAGCCCAAGCGGCTTCAGGCGCTGGCCGACATGGCCTATCGCGGCAAGATGTATGGCAAGGCTGCGTCCTTTGCGACGCAGTACCAGAAGTCCTTCGGACCCGACCGGAACATGCAGGTTCTGGTGATGCAGAGCGACTATCTGCGTAAGGACTATCCAGCTGCCGTGAAATCCGCCGCCGCGCTTGTGGCGGCTGCGGAAAAATCCGGGAAGGCGCCGGAGGAATCCTGGCTGCAGATCCAGATGGCCAGCGCCCAGCAGGCGGGCGACAAGAAGATGCGCGCCTCGGCACTCCGGAAGCTCGTAAAATATGCGCCGTCAGATGTGTACTGGAAGCAGTATCTGGCGGATACGCAGCGCGCCATCGGCACATCGGACCGCATGACGCTGGAACTCGACCGTATCCTGCGCGCGAAAGGCTATATGGACAGCTCCCGCCGCTACATGGAGGCGGCCCAGATCGCCATTCAACTCGGCCTGCCGGGCGAGGCGAAGGCGCTGATGGATGAAGGCTTCAAGAAAGGTGTGCTCGGCGGCAAGGACAAGAACCGCGAACTGCGCCTGCTCAATATGGCAAAGAAGCTTGCGGCCGAGGACAAGCTGTCGCTGGCAAAGGACGCCCCCGGCCCGAAGGGCAAGGCGGCGCTCGGCGAGGCCTATGCCAGCTATGGCCAATACGACAAGGCGATCGCGCTCTACAAATCGGCGCTGGCGGCCTCTCTCCCGGAAGCCGGCCTGACGCGCCTGCATCTGGCGCAGGCCTATCTTGCCACCGGCAGGAAGGCCGAGGCGCGAAAGGCTCTTGCAGGCATCAAGGACGGGAAGGCGGCGCGGCTGGCACAGGCCTGGTTGCTGCTGGTCTGACAGACGAATAGCCGGTCGGCCTCTCTCCGGGCGGCGCTAAAGCGACTTTAGACCAGTGGTCTAAAATTTCTTGCCTTGTTTAGACCGCCGGTCTAAAAAGGGCGCATGACAGCTTCCGATGACAAAAAACGCCGGCCCCGGGCTCCTGAAAGCCCGGAGGAACGGTTTCGCGCCCTTTCGCCGGATCGTCAGGCGCAATTGCTGGATCCGGCGGAGGCCGAATTCGCCGAACATGGTTTCGACCGCGCGTCCCTTAACCGCATTCTGGAGCGCGCGGGTATCAGCAAGGGGCAGGCCTATCACTATGCGCGCGACAAGGCGGCCCTCTACCGGCTCGTCGTGGACCGCGCATTGAACCGGATCGCGGAAGAGGCCGCGCCCGTCGCGCTCAAGGCGGAATCCCCCGACGCCTTCTGGGACTCGCTGTCCGATGTTTTAATGCGGGCGACCCTCGTCATGGCCGACAAGGTCCAGCTGGCAGAGCTCGCCAAGGGCATCTATTCGGATACGCCGCTGCTGCGCGACGAACTTGCGCCGCTTGTCGAGCGGGTGAAAGGCTGGGTGCGTCAGGCGCTGGAAACCGGTCAGGCGGCGGGTGCCGTGCGGCGCGACATGCCCATCACGCTCCTTGTCGCCAATGCCCTCGGCGCGGCGCTTCATGCAGATCGCTGGTTCGTCGAACACTGGTCGGAACTTACCGATGAGGAAGCGCTGGAGCGTACGCAGCAATCCATCGAGTTGTGCCGAAACATGCTCGCCCCTGCTGCATCACCTGCAACGCAGCCTGACGACTCTCTTATGCGTGAAGTTGAAGCGCAGGCGGAGGTTCTGGTGCCGGTCCTGCATGCCTTGCGTGCGGAAATCGGAGAGGAAAAGGCGAACAGGCTGGTGCTGGGCGCCGTCGCGGAGGAGCGTCGCCGCAAGTCGCAGCGCGCGGCGCAGAACGCGGGCGGCCCCTCCAGAAAGGCATGGGCCAGCGCCATGGCCGATCTCGGCCGCCGCGTCGGCGACAGCGTCGACTACAAATGGTTGCGACAGGAGGAGGGCGCCCTCGACTATGACGTGACGTCCTGCGCCTTTGCGCAACTCTTTCGGGCCATGGGCGAGCCGGACCTCGGCCGCGCACTGGTTTGCGACATCGACACCGACATGGCGACGGCGAATGCACCGGATGTGGAGCTGACCCGCGAGCAGACGCTGATGCAGGGGGCTCCCTGCTGCACCTTCCGCTACCGGTTCCATCCCGAACATGACGAGGACGAAGAGGCGGAGAGTAAAAGCGATGAGTAGCGGTCCGCATACAGATGAAGAAGGCCTGCCCCAAAAAGTGTCGTTCGCCGATGCGATAGCGCCGACGCTTTCCCGCGCCCGGCTTCGTATCCTCATCGTGGGGGCGGGGATCGCCGGCGCAACCTTTGCCGCCCTGCTGAAGCAGCGCGGAGAGGCGCCTGTCCTCATCGAGAAAAATCCCGCAGTCACAGCAAGCGGCTACATGCTCGGCCTCCTGCCGCTTGGCGGCCGGGTCCTGCACGGGCTTGGTCTTCACGATGCTTATCTGGCCGAGAGCAGGCCTATGAATGCCTATGAATTCATAGGCATGTCCGGCAAAAGGCTGCGGCATTATTCGCTCACCCCGATCATGGAGCGCTATGGCGCCTATCAGGGCATTGAGCGCGGCGCGCTTCTCGATCTTCTGCGCGGCAGCCTTGGCGATCTGCCCGTACATTACGGGACGACCATTCGCAATCTCGTCCAGGATGAGGGCGGTGTCGATGTGACCTTCGACGATGGATCGCGCCATCGCTTCGATCTGGTCGTTGCGGCCGACGGCATTCACTCAACTACGCGCGACTTCATCCTGTCGGCGGATGAATATACGCCCTATCGCACCGGCTGGGGCGGTTGGGTCATGTGGACGGACGCCCCCTCCGCCATGGGCGGCACCTATCGCGAACTCTGGGGCCCCGGCTGGGGCATGGGCCTGTATCCGGTGAAGGATCGGACGGGCATTTTCCTCGCCGGCCGCATCGACGCGCTGAAGGAGAAATCGGCCCGGTCGCTTGTCGATGAGTTGAAGACGCAGCTCGGCAAGCGCAAAGGCCCCTTCGCCGATGCGCTGGAGAGCCTCGAACCGGAAGACGAACCCTTTTTCTGGGCCCTTGATGATGGCCGCGCCAAATGCTGGAGCAAGGGACGCGTCGTGCTGCTCGGCGATGCGGCCGCCGCCTTCCTGCCGACGGCGGGGGCGGGGGCTTCCGTCGCAATGGATTCGGCGGCGGCGCTGGCAGACGAATTGTCGCGAACCGATGCGGCGGGCATGACACGCGCCCTGACGCTCTATGAAAAACGCCAGCGCTCCCGTGTCGAGGCGGCGCAGGACGGGTCCCGTTCGCTCGCCCGGCTGATGTTCGTCAACTCGCCTGCGCTCGTCCGCCTGCGAAATGCGTCCATGTATCTCTACACGCAGAAAACGCTGCTGAAGAGTCTCGGCAGGATGATCGAGGGAGAATGACGATGCGTGGAAATGACGACAGGAGAGGGAGGCTGGCATGGAAAAGCTCATAGGCGGTGTCTTCTACATCATGCCGCTCATTTTCGCGTTCGGTTTTATGGCGCCCGTCATGGCGCAGGCAATCCACGCGATCGGGTGGCTGCCGCCCTTTGGCCTGTCGCCGCTGGCCTTCTCGGCCATCGTCTGCGGCGCATGGGGTTTGGTCGCGCAATTCTGGAGGAGATGGATATGACCGTGGACGCAGCCGATTATGCGGGCCTGAGCGAAACCGAGCTGATGAGACGTGAGCGCGAGATTGCGCGCCGCCATATGGGTAGGTTTCCCTGGTTCATGGTCGTCTGGGCCTTCGCCAATATGGCGGTTTGGCTGTCGCTCTGGCCTCTGGTGCTTTACGGGTTCCTGCCGCTATGGGCCGGCTTCCTCATCGCTACCATCAACATGACGCTCGTCTATCTGCCCACGCATGACGCCCAGCATGACATCATCGCCCGTCCCGGCGAACGGCTCAGATGGTTCAATGAGTTCCTGGGGCATGCGACGAGCTGGATGATTGCCTCGTCCTTCGAGGTGCTGCGCCAGACCCATCTCGAACATCATCGGCATACGAACGATCCCGCTCTTGATCCCGATTACGCGACGAGCGCGCGCGGCGCATGGCATGCGATCTGGCGCAGCATCCGCGAGCGCCAGCCGGATGGCGAGCGTGGGAAGGCTTATGAGGAATGTCTGATGCGCATCGGCCGCTCGGATCTTCTCCTGCACGCAGCGGCCTATAATCTCGTTTATCTGGCCGTTCTCTGTGTGGCGGCGTGGTCGGGCTATGGGCTGGAAGCCTTCTTCCTCTGGTGGCTGCCCTTGCAGCTCGCCTTCATCTATATCGATTTTTTTCTGTCCTGGGCGCCGCATCACCCGGCTGAGGCGACGGGCCGCTATCGCGACACACGGGCCTTCCGTTCCCGTCTGGGCAACGTGCTCTCGCTCGGCATGCAGTACCACATCGTCCACCACCTGCATCCGCGCATTCCGCTCGACCGCAACCCTGCGGCCTATCGGGAGCTGAGGCCGATACTGGAAGCCCGCGGCTGCCGCCTCGACGGGATTTGAGCGCATGGGCGGGGCCGCCGCCCATGCGTCTCTTCTGCGTCGTTACTTCACCTTTTCGAAGTCGCTCGCGTCGTGCCGTTCGGGAAGCTGGCTCTCGGGCTCGCCCCAGACGCGGTTGACCATGCGGCCCCGCTTCACGGCGGGCCGCTCCGAAAGCTGGTCGGTCCAGCGATTGACGTGCTTGTATTCATGCACGCTCAGGAACTCGCCCGCGTCGTAGATCAGCCCCTTGGCCAGCGCGCCGTACCACGGCCAGATCGCCATATCGGCAATCGTGTAGTCCGGCCCGGCGATATATTCATTGTCGGCAAGTTGCCGGTCCAGCACGTCGAGCTGGCGCTTCACCTCCATGGCAAAGCGGTTGATGGCATATTCGATCTTCACCGGCGCATAGGCATAGAAATGCCCGAAGCCGCCGCCGAGATAGGGTGCGGAGCCCATCTGCCACATCAGCCAGGAATAGCATTCCGCCCGCGCGGCAAGATCCTTCGGCACGAAGGCGCCGCCGAACTTCTCGGCGAGATAGAGCAGGATCGCGCCGCTTTCGAAAATCCGCGTCGGCTTGTCCGTGCTGCGATCCATCAGAGCGGGGATCTTGGAATTCGGATTGATCGCCACGAAATCCGACCCGAACTGGTTGCCTTCGCTGATATTGATGAGCCAGGCGTCGTATTCGGCGCCCTTGTGGCCGGCTTCCAGCAGCTCTTCCAGCATCACCGTTACCTTCACGCCATTGGGCGTCGCCAGCGAATAGAGCTGGAAGGGATGCTTGCCGACGGGCAGTTCCTTCTCATGCGTGGGGCCTGCGATGGGGCGGTTGATATTGGAAAAACGGTTTTCGCTCTTGTCCTTTTCCCAGGTCCAGACTTTCGGCGGCGTATATTCACTATCTGACATGTAAAACTCTCCTTCCCGGAATTTCATATGTAGTAATTGGAGGCTGCCGCGCGCAAAGGCAATGCAAATCCCTGTGATCGGATGCCGAAAGCCTCTTGCCTCCCCCTTTGCGGCATGCCCGTCGATCTCTTAAGTTCTCGGTATGAAAGAAACTTCCGCGCCCGAAAGCCTCCAGGAAAAACCCGTTGTCGAACCTCGACAGCGCCGCGCCAAGGCGACCTATCGCAGCCTGCTGGCCGCCGCGCAGCAAATCCTCAGCGAAGCGGGACTGGAGGCGCTCAACTCCAATGCCATCGTTGAACGGGCCGGTCTGACGGCGCCGACCTTCTATCGCTATTTCGAGGACAAGCATGCCATTTTGGCCGTGCTCGGGCGAGAGTTGATGGAGGCGCAGAACGCGGCGCTCGGAGAGTCGCCCGTCGATATGTCCGAAGAGCCCGGCGCGCAGCTGGTGCGAACACGCGAACTGCTCCGCCGTACCCTGGAAATCACCGAAACATTCGAAGGCGGCTATGCGTTGATCGTGTCGCTCCGGGCGATCCCCTCGCTCCGGCCCATCCGTCTTTCCTCCCATGCCTATGTGGCCGGGTTCCTCACCGACCGGGTTCTGGAGGCCTTTCCGGATATCGCGCGCGACGACGCCTATGATCGGTGCCGGCTGGCCGTCGAACTCGGCTATGCCTCCATCGAGATGCTGCTGGAAACCGCCGAGTGCGACCGCGAGCGCGTCATCGACCGGGCGGCGCGCGCGGTCCGGGCCGTGATCGCCCCCTGATCGGCCCCTTAATGCTCCCCACGCTAAATAGCTGAAATTCATCGGCTTCTTGCGTGCCTTCCGGTTAGTTGGCTGCAAACGCGTGACATATTGGTGCGGCTTTCCTACATGCTAAAATAAGGGAAAGCAGCGAACGCCCTCTTTTTCGGAGGCGGGCGTGCCGCATCATGGCCGGGAAGAGGAGTTGCACCGGCTTCGGGAGGATTGCAAAGACATGAGGTCGGGACCCGATTTCACGTCCCTGGAAGTTGGCGGCGTCAGGGCCAGGGCCCTGACGGCGGCCTCGCACATTCTGGCGACACGCGGACCTGAAAAGATGAGCCTGAGGGCCATCGCCGAAAGTGCGGGTATCGGCACGACCTCCATCTATCACTACTTCGCAAACAAGGATGAGCTTCTGCTCAATCTAGCGCTGATGGGCTTTCGCGACCTGCACCGCCAGATCGTCAGGTTCCAGACAAGCCCCGAATACGACAATGCGATGCAGGCCAGCGCGCGCGCCTTCTTCGATTTCGCAGAGACGCACCCGGCATTGTTCTCGCTCATGTTCAGCGAGCGCCTGATGGCGCGGCATGTCTCCCTGAGGGATGCGGAATATGAGACCTTTCTGGCCTATCAGGCCGTCGTGGAGGCCGATGAGCGCATGCCCGCCGGGCAAAGGCCGAATGTCGCCTACGCGCTCTGGGCGCTGGGGCGCGGGATCGCGGCGATCATGTCCTCCTATCCGGACGGCAAGCTGCCGCCCGAGATTGCCGAAAAGCTCTTTACCGGCGCCTCCTATCTCATCAATCGCCGGGAGTGAGGTAGGGCGCGGGGCGCGGAGGACCCTTTTTGGGGATTGCCGAACGCTGTTCGAAGCCCTTCTACTATGCGTCGAATGAACAATATCAAAGGCTTAGGGAGATTGAGATGAGCATGGCACTGCTTGATCCGGAAGAGGCACGCGAAGCCGCCTATGCCGAACCGCTCGAAACGCTGGATCCCGCCCAGCCCGCGCTTTTTCAGGCCAATGCGATGTGGCCCTATTTCGAGCGCCTGCGCCGGGAAGATCCGGTGCATTACACCGCCGAGAGTGAGTTCGGCCCTTACTGGTCGATCACGAAATACCACGACATCGTCGCCATCGACACGAACCATCAGGTGTTCTCCTCCGACTTCGCGAAGGGCGGCATCACCATTGGCGGCGGTCAGGCGAATTTCGATCCGCTGCCCATGTTCATCGCCATGGACCCGCCCAAGCACGATGTGCAGCGCAAGGCGGTGAGCCCGGCTGTCGCGCCCAATGCGCTGGCCGAGATGGCGCCGCAGATCCGCGAGCGCGCAGCGGGCATTCTCGACGGCCTGCCCATCGGCGAAGAGTTCGACTGGGTCGATCTCGTCTCCAAGGAGCTGACGGCAATGACGCTCGCCACGCTCTTCGATGCGCCGCAGGAAGATCGCCGCAAGATCACCTACTGGTCGGATGTCGTCACCGCCGCGCCCATGCCGGGCGGCCTGGTGGAGTCGCTCGAGCAGAAGATGGATATCTTCCAGGACTACCACGCCTATTTCACGGAGCTCTGGAACAAGAAGGTCAATGCGGAGCCGCATGCCGACCTCATCTCCATGCTCGCGCACCATCCCGAAACCCGGAACATGGAAGCGCGGGAATATTTCGGCAATGTGGTGCTTCTGACGGTGGGCGGCAACGACACCACGCGCAACACCATTTCCGGTTCGATCTATGCGCTCAACAAGAACCCGGACCAGTACAAGAAGCTGCGCGAAAACCCGGATCTGATCCCCTCCATGGTCTCGGAAACGATCCGCTGGCAGACGCCGCTCGCGCATATGCGCCGCACGGCAAACCAGGATACCGAGTTCAAGGGCAAGAAGATCCGCGAAGGCGACAAGGTCGTCATGTGGTACGTCTCCGGCAATCGCGATGAAGAAGTCATCGACAACCCGAACGCCTACATCATCGACCGCGAGCGTCCGCGCCAGCACATCTCCTTCGGCTTCGGCATTCACCGCTGTGTGGGCAATCGCCTGGCCGAGCTGCAGCTCACCATCATCTGGGAGGAAATCCTGAAGCGCTTCCCGGAAGTCGTGCTGGTGGAAGAGCCCAAGCGTGTCTATTCGACCTTCGTGAAGGGCTATGAGTCCATGAAGGTCGTGATCCCCAAGCGCAACTGAGCGACGCGGATAACGCAATGAACGCAAAGCCCCTCGCCGAAAGGCGAGGGGCTTTTTCATTTACTGACGGGACAGCGCGGCGCGGACCTGCGCCTCATCGGCCTTGTCGGCGGCCTCCCGGGCGTCCTTGTCGCGCTTTCGCGGCGGCAGGTCGAACGTCACCCGGGAAATGCGGCCCGGATAGGCGAAAGGCGCGTCATAGGCATTGCTGACGGGAGCGGGGCTCCGGCCGAAATCCATCCCGATGCTTGAAATCATGAAAAGCATTTTGGGGATCGTGCCGTGTCCCGCTTCCTCGCCGTCGAAGCGGAGCGCCACCGCCGCGCCGCCTTCGAGATTGGGCGAGATCTCGGCCGATATTTCATGCGCGCCCGTCGGAACGGGCAGGGTGGAACTCACCAGCGTGTGGTCGTGAAAGCAGTTGAAGTCGAAATGCAGCTGCCCGTTTTCGATATAGAGCACATAACCGCTATTGATGTTGCCGCGCGCTACCAGCACACCGTCGCCGTTTCCCTTGGGATGATCCAGCGAAAATGTCATGCGCCAGCCGCGGAAGACGGGCGGACAGGCATCGGCCACGATATGCGAGAGCGGCGGATAATAGACGAAGCGGTTGCGCGAGGTCGGCATGCCGGGACGGCGTGAGGCGCGGAAGAGGTCGAACGCGCCCCGGTCGTCCAGCGGCAGCACGCCGTGCTTTTCGGCTTCCCGCCACCAGATTTCCACCATCTCCTTCAGTCGTTCCGGCTCAGTCGCCGCAAGGTCGTGATATTCCGAAAAATCTGTATCGAGATGATATAGCTCCCACTGGTCGTCCTCGAAAGGCACGCCGCGCGTGTGATGCGTTACCGCCTTCCAGCCATCGACCCAGATGCCGCGGTCGCCACCCATCTCGAAATATTGGGTGGAGCGGGAAGGCGCGGCGGACCCGTCGAACAATATCTCTTTAAGGCTTGCTCCGTGGATCGGCATTTGCGGCACGCCCGCCACCGTTTCCGGCGGTTCGATCCCCATCAGGTCCATCAGCGTCGGCGCAATGTCGATCGCATGGCAGAACTGCCGCCTTATGGCGCCCTCCTTGCCGAGCTTTGCGGGCCAGCGCACGATCAGTGGATCGCGCACGCCGCCGCCATGCGTATTCTGCTTGTACCATTTGAGCGGCGTGTTTCCCGCCTGCGCCCAGCCCCAGGGAATATTGCTGTGGCTGTTCAGCGTGCCGATATCGTCGAGCCGCTCGACGGCCTTGTCGACATCCTCCGGCATCATGTTGAAATATTTCATCTCGTCGAAAACGCCGGTCGGCCCGCCTTCCTGGCTGGCTCCATTATCCGAGACGAGCAGGAAGATCGTGTTTTCGTCGAGGCCCAGCTCTTCCAGCGCCGCCATCAGCCGGCCGATCTGGTCGTCGGTATGGTCCAGCATCGCCGCGAAGGCTTCCTGTAGCCGGGCGGCAAAGCGTTGCTCATTCCGGGAAAGCTCGTCCCACGGCTTCACGCCGGGATTGCGCGACGCGAGTTCGGTGTTCTCCGGAATGACGCCCATTTTTTTCTGCCGCGCGAACCATTGTTCGCGTGCGACGTCCCAGCCCTCGTCGAACTTGCCGCGATATTTTTCGAGATACTCATCCGGTGCCTGATGCGGCGCATGCATCGCGCCGAAAGCGAGATAGAGGAAGAAGGGCCGTTCCGGCACCACCGACACCGTGTCGCGGATGAAGCCGATGGACTTGTCCACAATGTCTTCCGACACGTGATAGCCCTCTTCCGGCGAAGCGGGCTGGTCGATGAAGTGATTGTCATGGGTGAGCTCGGGGTAGAACTGGTCCGTCTCGCCCTGCAGGAAACCGTAATAGCGGTCAAAGCCGCGTTGCAGCGGCCAGTTGTGATAGGGCCCCGCCGCGGTGCATTCCGCCATCGGCGCCAGATGCCATTTGCCGGTCGCGAATGTGGTGAAGCCATCTTCGCGCAATATCTCGGCGATGGTCGCGGCGGATTTCGTCACCGCGCCGCGCATATTCGGATAGCCCGTATCCATATTGGAGACCGCGCGCATCCCCACCGCATGGTGGTTACGGCCCGTCAGCAGGCAGGCGCGGGAAGAGGAGCAGAGAGCGGTGGTGTGGAAGCCGGTGAATTTCAGCCCCTCGCCGGCCAGCCGGTCGATATTCGGCGTGGTGATGGTGGAGCCATAGCAGCCCAGATGCGCAAACCCTGTATCGTCGAGCACGATCATCACCACATTGGGCTTGCCGTTGGCCGAGGCACCGCCCGGCCAGGCCGGTTGCGAGTCCTGGACCGTCTTGCCGATCTCGCCTTCGAAATCCGGTTCCGCGGGGTGCCGATAGCTCATTCCTGTCTCCTCCCAGAGCATGTTTCCGGAGAAAGGCTAGGGCGCACCATAATTAATGTAAATCATTAAGTTGGGCAGTAGGCGGGATCCGGTCTGTCCAAGGCGGGGCATGCGCCCGCCTGTGAGAATTTGAGTTAAATTAATTCTGTGTCCTCTATTACTTTTTCCGTTCAGCACTGAAGACAGGGTTATTGCAAAAAATTCGCAGTGCAATGCGACATGACAAAAAATTATTCCAAAGACACTCCATAATACTGATCGAGTTCATAAAACTGCGTGGAAAAGCGCTCAGTCTCTCCCTACCTTAGGATGCCGGAAGGCACTCCAGGCAACTCCTTTCGAGCTCTGAAGAAGCAAGAAGAAAACAGGGAGAGGATCATGGCTCTCATGAAACTGTATGAGTTGCATCTGAAGCACGAGGAATCGGAACACCCCCTCGATATCTGCCTTGTCCTTGCGCCGTCGCGGGAGCATGCGCTGGCCGCCTTCGGTCAAGAAGAGGAGGTCGCGGCGGTCAAGCAGGCATCGGACTGGATGAATGGCGACGGCGTGCCGCGCATCCTCGGCTGGACATCGGCCCCCATGCCGGGCGTGGAAGTCGCCTGAAAAGCGACGTCCGCCCCCGGGCGATGAAGCCGGTCCAGCAATAGGGCGTATTGGGACAAGACAATATTCGCCCGCTCCGACGAGACTCCCCTGAGAGCGCCATGCCGGCGTTCGGTTTTTGACGACGGGGACGCCGACTTTGCCTTATCCCAATACGCTTATCTTTGTTGACCTTTCCTCCGACGATCCGGCGGCCTGCGCCGAGTTCTATGCCGACATATTCGGCTGGGAAAACGATCCCCGGCCCTATGGCGTCTTTCATCGCATGGTGCCCGGCGGCAACGCCTTGAACCCGGACGGGTCGGAAAGCCAGATCGGCAATTTCCATATCGGTATCCACAACGCCGCTAATGCGCGCCCCCATCCGAACCCGGATGGCGTGGAGCCGCGCGTGCTGGCGGGCGAGGGGCGTAAACCCCGCCTCTGGATTCTCGTGAGTGACGATGACAGCCCGGAGCGCATTCTGGCGGATGCGGAAAAGCGCGGCGCGGAAATCCTCTGGCGCGATCACTACTGGAAGGAGTTCAACGGCCTGAACCATTCCTTCCGCGATCCCTGGGGCAATGAAATCGTGCTCTGGCGCAAGGGCGGGGAAAATCCGGAAATCCCGGCGCATTACACTCGCGAATAGCGAATTGAAATTGGGGGGCCGGGCGGCGCGTTTTGCTCATAGGCGCGCCGCCCTGTTTTTGTTTAGCGTCTCGCTCAGGCGTTGCGCGCCATCAGTCCGCCATCGACCGGTATGGTCACCCCGGTAATGTAGGACGCCGCGGGCAGACAGAGGCTCAGCGTCATATGCGCGACCTCTTCCGGCAGCCCGTAGCGCCGCATCGCCGTGCGGCGCTTGGCATAGATTTCCTTGTGCTCATCGGGAATGGCTTCCGTCATGCCGGTGGAGATCGGCCCCGGGCAGACGCAATTGACCGTGATGCCTTCCTTGCCGAGTTCGACGGCCAGTGCGCGGGTGAGCCCCGTCACGCCCGCCTTGGCGGCGGAATAGGGGCTGTCCAGCGCCGTCGCACCCAGCGCTTCGGTGGAGGCGATGTTCACGATGCGCGGCGCGGATGATTTGCGCAGGTGAGGCAGCGCCGCCCGGATGATGCGCTGATGCGCCGTCAGGCACACAGTCAGCATCCGTTCGAAAAGCGCGTCATAGCCCTCGTCGTCGATGGGCAGGAAGCCTGAAATGCCCGCATTGTTGACGACGGAGTCGATCCCGCCGAAATGCGCCGCCACGTCGCTGACGACGCGCGTGATCTCGTCCTTGTTGCCGACATCGAAGGTCCAGGCCTTCGCGCTGCCGCCTTTCGCGGTGATGCCGTCTGCGACTTTCGCCGCGCCCTCGCCATTGTAATCCGTCACCGCCACATTGGCGCCCTCGGCGGCGAAGACTTCCGCCGTCGCGCGGCCCATGCCGCTTGCCGCGCCCGTCACCAGCACCGTCAGCCCTTTCACCGACCGGCTCAATTCCGTCATCGCTTCCTCCCTCTATCTGAAAAGGAAACGGGCGCTCCCTCGGGAGCGCCCGCACCGGCCTTATGCGCCGTTGTATTCCTTGATCTTCTGCTTGCCGAGCTGCGACATGTGCACCTCGTCCGGCCCGTCCGCGATGCGCACGAAGCGGTTCAGCGTGAAGAAACCGGCAATCGGCGTGTCGTCGCTGACGCCCATGCCGCCATGCGCCTGGATCGCGCGGTCGGTCACGTTCTGCGCCATTTGCGGGGCGACGATCTTAATCGCCGCGATCAGATCCTTCGCGACCTTGTTGCCGTACTTGTCCATGCTGTCCGCAGCCTTGAGCGTCAGCAGGCGCGCCTGTTCGATCTCGCAGAAGGACTTTGCGACATCCTGGCGAATGCTGCTCTGGTCGGAGAGCTTCTTGCCGAAGGCGACGCGGTTTTCGACGCGCCGCGCCATGATTTCGAGCGCCCGCTGGGCCTGTCCGATGGAACGCATGCAATGGTGGATGCGGCCCGGGCCGAGGCGGCCTTGCGCGATCTCGAAGCCGCGTCCTTCGCCGAGAATGAGGTTCTCCTTCGGCACGCGGCAGTTTTCGAACAGCAGTTCCGCTTCGCCGCCGGGCGAGTTCTTCGAGCCGAAGACTTTCAGGTTGCGCACGATCTTCCAGCCGGGCGTATCGCGCGGCACGATGATGGTGGAGTGCTGCTGGTGGCGCGGATTGTCCATCAGCGTCTTGCCCATGACGAGCATGACTTCGCAGCGCTCGTCCATCACGCCGGAAATCCACCATTTGCGGCCATTGATAACGTAGTCGTTCCCGTCGGGAAAGATGGTGGTCTCAAGGTTCGTCGCATCGGAGGAGGCGACCTGCGGTTCCGTCATCACGTAGGCGGAGCGGATCTTACCGTCGAGCAGCGGCTTCAGCCAGCGTTCCTGCTGCTGCGGGCTGCCGTATTTCGCGAGCACTTCCATATTGCCCGTGTCCGGCGCGGCGCAGTTGAAGACTTCCGACGACCACGGCACGCGGCCCATGATCTCGGCCAGCGGCGCATATTCCAGATTGGTGAGCCCCGGGCTCAGGTCGCCATATTCTTCCGGCAGGAAGAGGTTCCACAGGCCCTCCGCCCGCGCCTTTTCCTTCAGCGCCTCGACGCCCGGCCAGTGCTTCCACAGATTGGCCGGGTCCGTCACCCACTCGTAATGTTCTTCTTCCGCCGGATAGATGTGCTTGTCCATAAAGGCTTCGAGCTTGGCAATCAGCTCCTTCACCTTGCCCGTATGATCGAAATTCATGATGCCGTCCTGTTCTGGTGTCTTGGTTTCTTGTTTCTTGAAGTCAGAGCATGAGCCCGCCATCGACCGGAATGGTCTGGCCGAGCACATAGGCCGCCAGCGGCGAGGCGAGGAAGAGTGTGACGCCCGCCATGTCCGAAGGCGTGCCGAGGCGATGCATGGGAATGCCCTGCAGCGAAGCGTTGAGGCGGTCGGGATTGTCGGTCGTCACCTTGGTGAGCTTGGTGTCGACAAGCCCCGGCGCGACGCCGTTCACGCGAATGCCGTCCTTCGCCCAGGCCTGCGCCAGCGTGCGCGTGAGGCCGACCGCGCCGGTCTTGGAGGCGTTATAGGCGGGGTTGCCGCGCGTCGCGTGGAAGGCGGCGGTGGAACTGATCGTGATGAGAGAGCCTTTGCTGGCCGCCAGCATGTCGTGGAACTTGATAGCGCAGGCCATCAGGCTGTTCAGATTGACGTCCATCACCTTCTGGAAGCCGTCCATCTTGAACTCGCCCTTCTTGTAGATGACCGTGCCCTGGCAGAGCACCAGCACGTCGAGCGATTTGAAGGGTGGGACATAGGCTTCGATGGCGTCGAAATCTGACACATCCATATGGGCGTAGTGCAGCCCCTCCATGTCGGAGCCTTCCACGCCCTTGTAGTCGTCCGCGCTTTTGCGCGTGCCCCAGATATGCACCTCCGCGCCGCGCTCGCGAAAGGCGTGCGCGATGCCATTGCCGATGCCGCTGGAGCCGCCGACGACAAGCACCGTCTTGCCGCTGAAATCCGTATCCGTCATGAGATCCTCCCCAAAGTCTGCTCTGGTTTTTGAAGTCGTTCAGCCGATCCAGCGCAGCGCGCGCTCGAACAGGCCGATGGTCTGGTTGTGAAGCATGTCGCCCGTTTCCTTCGGCGCGCGACCGGCACAGGCGCGGGCATGCGTGCCCTCGAGAATGATGCCGAGCTTGTAGCAGGCGAGCACCGCATACCATTCGATGGAATCCACATTGCGCGTGGTGCGCGGACGATAATGCGCGACAAGTTCCTCCGCGCTCGGAAAGCCTTTCCATGGCGTCACCGCCACGGCGGAAGCGCCGCTGCCATTGCCCTCCGGCCAGGTGGCAAGCAGCCAGCCGAGATCGAGCAGCGGATCGCCGATCGTGGTGAGTTCCCAGTCCACGATGGCGGCAAGCTCCGGGCTGTCATGGCGGTACATCACATTGGCGAGGTGATAATCGCCATGAATGATGCCGGGCTGGAAGTCGGCGGGGCGGTGGCTGTCGAGCCATGCGGCCACTTTTTCGACGCCGGGGATTTCTGCGGGTCCCGTCCAACCCTCAAGCTCGCGATAGCTCTCGAGCTGCGCTTTCCAGCGCGCCACCTGCCGTTCGAGATAGTTTTCCGGCTTGCCGAGCCCCTCAAGCCCCAGCGCCTTGTAGTCGAGCGCGCCGAGCGCCGCGATCCCTTCCACCAGCGACAGCCCCATCCGGTGGCGCACCTCTTCCGAGCCTGCGTGATAGTCGGGCAGCCCCGTCGTCGGGTTGAAGCCGTTGACCGGCTCCATGAGATAGAAGGACGCGCCGATCACATCCTCTTCCGGGCAGGCCGCGATGAGCCGGGGGTGGGGCACATCCGTATCCGCAATCGCCGCCAGCACGCGGGCCTCGCGCCGCATCGTCTCGTTGGAGTTTGCGCGCAGATGCTCCGGCGGCCGGCGCAGCACATAGGTCCGGCCCGCGCGGGCGAATTTCAGCAGGATGTTCTGCGTGCCCCCCGCCAGCTTCTCGACATTTTCGAGCGGTCCCTCGCCGAGCCCTTTCCCGTCCATCCAGCCGCGCAGCGCGTTGAGATCCACGCCCGGCACTTCTGTCGTTTCCGCCACCGTCGCACCCGTTCTTATTTTTAAGTCAAATGGATAATGCAGTTGACGATCCGGCGATGCAATGGGATTCTGACATCCATGGTCAGACTGGAACCCAAGCCGCGCAGCGAGGCCGCGCAACATCTCAAGCAGATTGCCTGCCGGCTCTTTGCCGAACGCGGCGTCGACGGCGTCACCGTGCGTGAAATCGCCGAGGCCGCGGGCCAGAAGAACCATGCCGCCGTCGGCTATCATTTCGGCTCCAAGGAAGCGCTCATCCGCGAGCTTGTGCTCGACGGCGCCATTGCGATCGACGAATACCGCAACGCCATGCTCGACGCGCTGGAGGCCCGGGGCGGCCCGACGTCCGTGCGCGAAGTGGTCGAGGTGTTGGTCCAGACGTCCATCCGCGCGCTTGAGGGGTCGCAGCTTGAAAACAGCTACAACCGCTTCGTCTACATGCTGGGCATGACCCATCGCGCCTTCTTCATGGAGACGCTCGAAGGGAAATGGAACTCGGGCTATCTGCGCTGCCTCGATCATCTGCGCAGGCTGGAGACCAACCTCGACAAGAGCGCGCTCAATCAGCGCTTCGTCTTCATGGGCGGCTATCTCGGCAGCGTGATTTCCGCTCGCGAAGCCGCCCTGTCGGACGCCTCGCGCCAGCACCCCACCTGGAGTTCCGACGAAACGCTCACCCATCTCGCCGTCACTCTGACGGCCCTTCTGGAAGCCCCGGCGCCTGCCGACAGCAAAGCGCCGGACCTGCCCGATCCGGACCCTGTGGTGCTCGGTCCGCTCGGTATCTTGCCGGGTTAGACCGCGCTGGTAAGCTTCGGCCAACAACAAAATTCATCAGGGAGTTAGAGATGCGTGCCGTGCGAGTTGCCGAGTATGGAAGCCCGAAACGTCTGACGGTCGAGGATGTGCCCGCCCCCGTGCCGGGCAAGGGCGAATGTCTCCTTGCCGTGGAGGCCGCCGGCCTTGGCTATGTCGATGGGCTTCTCGTGCAGGGCGCCTATCAGGTGAAGACGCCGCTCCCCTTCATCCCGGGGTCGGAAGTCGCAGGCTGCGTCGAGGCGGTGGGCGAGGGCGTGCCGGAAAAGCTCGTCGGCACCCGCGTCATGGCGCTCTCCCCGCGCGGCGCGCTGGCGGAAAGGATCGCGCTTCCTGCCGCGGTCTGTACTCCTTTGCCGGATAACATGAGCGCCGAAGCCGCCGCCGGTTTCCTCGTCTCCTACTGCACCGCGCTTTACGGGTTTGAGAATTGCGGCAAGCTGCAACCGGGCGAAACCGTTCTCGTCCTCGGCGCGGCGGGCGGTGTCGGCATGGCCGCCATCGATGTCGCAAAGGCCATGGGCGCGAAAGTCGTGGCCGCCGCCTCGACGGAGGAAAAGCGTCAGGCTGCGAGCGCCCATGGCGCCGACCTGACACTCGACTATTCCAAGGAGGACTGGCGCAAGGCGCTTGAAGAGATGATCGGCAAGAGCGCGGTCGATGTCGTTTACGATCCCGTCGGCGGCGCCTTCTCCGAAACCGCTTTCCGCTGCCTCGCGCCGGGCGGGCGGCATCTGGTGGTCGGCTTCGCGGCGGGCGACATCCCCAAACTGCCGCTCAACCTCGCACTCCTGAAGCGTGCCTCGCTGGTCGGCGTCGATTGGGGCGGGGAAATTCGCGTCAATGCCGCCGCCAATGTGCCGCTGATGAAGACGCTGACGGAATGGGTCGTGGACGGAAAGATCCATCCCGAACCCGCCGCGACCTTCCCGCTGGAAGAAGCGGGGGCGGTATTGCAGTCCCTTCTGGAGCGTAAAAGCGTCGGCAAGCCGGTCATCCGTATGAAAGCCTGAGAGGCGTCACGCTTTCGCCGGTTTTTCGCAATATTCGCGGCCGCTTTCGCCTGTCATAATCATGTGCATGGATGAAACGACACACGACGCGCGGGCTTCCGCCGCAACGCTCGCCTTTCCCCGTCTGTTGCTTCTGGAAAACCGCAAGGCGGGCGGCGGCGGGGAGAGCGAGATCGCGCAACGGCTCCGCGAGACGGGCCGCGAGGTGCTCGCGCCCGACACCTCCTCCATTGAGGAAGCCTGCGATATCACGCGCGAAAAATCGGGCGACGTCGATCTCGTCGTCGTCGCGGGCGGGGATGGATCGGTCAATGGTCTTCTTTCCTGTTTGATGGATCTCTCCGTTCCCATGCTGGTCGTGCCGCGCGGGACCGGAAACGATTTTGCGCGTTCTCTCGGCATACCGCTTGAAGGGGATGAAGCTCTCTCCCTGCTCGATACGGGAATGCTGGCGGATGTCGATGTGAGCTTTGCGAACGGCAAGCCCTTCGTGAACGCGGCAAGCGTCGGGCTGACGGCGCAGGTCACGAAATATCAGACACCGGAACGAAAGAGCCGTTTCGGCTCCGTCAGCTATATTGTGAGTGCGTTCAAGGCGGTGCAGGTCTCCCGGCCCTTTCGGGCGGAGGTCGTCAATCTCGACGAGCCCGACGAGACCCCGCTAAAGACGCGCTGCGTCCAGCTTCTTGCCGGCAATGGTCGCTATTTCGGCGGCGGCATGGTCGTCCATCACGACACGCGCATCGACGACGGCAAAATCTATCTCTATGCGCTGAAACCGGCATCGACTTTCGCGCTGATCCTGCACGGCCCGCTGATCGGGCTGGGCCGCGTGGATTTGTCGCCCGACGCCGTCGTCGCGTCGGGAACGGGCTTCCGTCTGAAAACCCGCCGCCCCTTGCCGGTTCATGCCGATGGTGAAAGGCTGACGCAAACGCCCGTCACCTTCGAGGTGAAGCACCGGGCGCTCAAGGTTCTGGCATCGAAGGAGTTCGCCTCGCAATGAACAACCTGTTTCGAAGCCCCGAGGAAACGGCCCTGATGGGCCTCGGCGTCGCTCTGGAAGCGGCGGCGACCTTTTATGTGCATGCGCGCGAGCTGTCGCATGGGGATCTGCGCGCCTTTCTCAACGAACGCGCGGATGCGCTCGCGGGCGCATCGGCGGCGTGGAACGGCAATCTCAAAGACAGGGACATTCTGCCCGGTACGCCGGATGAGGATGCCGAGACGCTCCGCCGGATTACGCTCTTCGCCGGCATGACGCTCGGTGCGGATGAAGAAGCGGCCCTGTTCGACATGTGCGCCCGCATGGAGCAACGCCTGCTCGCCGCGCTTGGAGAGGCGGCCATCACGGCGATGGACGAGCCCTTCGCCCAGGCGGCGGAAGAGGGCGGACATGGCTGTGTCGCCGCCATCGCCGGAATATGGCGTCTGCGGAAGAAATAACCCGCTTTTATCCCCGCCTTTAGATCGGTCTCCATACTGATGGCGCCCGGGAACGGATCCCGCGCGAACTTGAAACGGACGGTATGGGAGAACGACATGGCGAAACTTCTGGCCGAGGCGACGGCGGATATGAGTTCCACGCCTATCGACTGGCAGGGCGGTACGGGCGCCTTCTGGGTATGGGGCGATTTCGAGGGGGCCACCGTCTCGCTGGAGGCGAGCCCGGACGGCGAGACCTGGTTTGCGCTGGGCTCGCAGGTCGTGTTGCAGGAAAAAGGCGTTGGCGGCTTCGCGCTGGGCCCCTGCCGCCTGCGCGCAACGCTTGCCAACGCCTCTGCCTCCACCAGCGTGACTGCGGTGATTTAACCCGCCACGGGTCAGGCGCCCCGGCGGCTCGGGGCGAAAGGATGGGTGCTGGAAAGCCCGCCATCCACCGCATAGGCCTGCCCGTTCACATAGGACGCGTCGTCGCTGGCCAGGAAGAGCGCCATATGGGCGATCTCTTCCGGATGGCCGTAACGGGCCGTGGGGTTGAGTTGCCCGATCTTGTCTTCCGAGCCCCGCGCCCGCGCGCCGTCGAAAATCGGCTTCGTCATGCCCGTCTCGATCAGGCCGGGGCAGATCGCGTTCACGCGCACGCCGGTGCCGTAAAGCGCATTGGCTGAGGTCTGGACGAGGCTGATGACGCCCGCCTTGCTGGCGGAATAGGGCAGGCCACCCGCATTGGCGCGCAGTCCGGCAACGGAAGCCGTGCAGACGATCGAGCCTTTGCCCTGTTTCACCATATGCGGCGTCACATGTTTGATGGCGAGGAAGGGGCCGATCAGATTGATCCGCAGGATTTCCTGCCAGTAATCCGCTGTCTGTTCGGGCAGCGGAACCATGCCGCCGCTGATACCCGCATTGGCATAGACCGCATCCACGCCGCCCAGCTTCTCGACGCAATGAGCAACCAGCGCGGCCACGTCGTCTTCATTCCCCGCATCGCCGGCGACCGAGACCACATTGGCGTCTTGCACCTCGTCGCGGATCAGCGTCGCCGTCTTGTCCACGGCGTCTTCCGCCCGGTCCATGATGACCAGCGAGGCGCCTTCGCGCGCAAACAAAAGGGCGCTCGCCCGGCCTATGCCGCTGCCCGCGCCTGTGATGATGGCTTTCTTGCCTGTGAGCCTGCCCATGCGTTCATCTCCCGAATCGTGATTTTGCTTGCGCCAAGTCTAGCCATCGGGCTGACGCGGCGACACCCCGCGAAGAGGGACGCAGAAAGGCCGTCAGCGGCCGATTTTCGGGGGTTTGAGCAGGAAGATCACGACCCAGATGGGCACCAGCACCATGGCGCCGAGCAGGAAATTGGGCAGCGCCCAGTCGATCCCGTCCTGAACGAATGTGATGATCGCATCCGGCGTGACCCCGAGATCGCCCAGCACTTCCTGCGCCGAAATGTCGAACGCATTCAGCAGCGCGCCGACGGCGACGGCGGCGATTACGAACTTGGCGAGTGTTGACAGCGCATTGTAAAGCATGTGCCGATCGATAACCCCCCGGGGAATCGGGTCTGAGGCAGTTTAGTCGCGCAAGGGCGTTCACACAAAGGCCGGGGCGGACACAGGCAAGGCGGAAAGGGACGGAAATGAGCGGAAAAGACGGAAATACCCGCCAATACTACTTTTCAGCGGCCGAAATCGCGAGCCTGCCCGAGCGCCGCCACCAGCATCAGTTCAATGAAAATGCCATCCGGATGACCCGAACCCTGGGCGATCTGGCGGGGCTGGAGGATATGGGCCTCCATATCGTCAGGCTGGAGCCGGGGCGCGAGAGCACGGAATTCCATTTCCACGGGCAGGACGAGGAATTTCTGATGATCCTGTCGGGTCATGGGCAGGCGCAGATCGGCGAGGAGAGGATCGAGGTCGGCGCCGGCGACGTGATGGCCTTCCCGAAAAACTCGCCCGCCCATGTCATGCGGGTGCCGGAAGGGGCGGGCGAGGATCTCGTCTATCTGATGGGCGGCACGCGCGCGCCCGTCGACATCTGCACCTATCCGGCGGCGGGCCTCAAAATGACCCGCGCCGACGGCGTCAAGGAAGTCGCCAAAATCGACGACTTCCGGCGGGTGTAAGCGCCTATTTCCCGAACAGGCTCTTCAGCGCGTCCTGCGGCGTGACTTTCTTTTTCTCGGTCGTGCCGCTATCCGTTGCCCCGCTGTCCGTTGTGCTGTTGTCGTTCGCGGCATCGCCGCCGCCGCCCCCGAACTGCTTCAGAACGCCCTTGATGCCTTCCTTGCGGATCGTGTCGATCGTCTCCTTGGTCTGCTCAGGATTGGAAAGCATGGAGGCAAGGTCGGGCGTGAAGCTCGGTTTCGACCAGGGTCCGCGAATGAGGATCGGCACCTGAATGCCCTTGGCATCCGTCGTGCCGCCCTGTCCCTCGAGCGTGCCGACCAGTTTCGGCTCGACGCGGTAATTGAGCGTCTTGGCGGGCATGTCCACCGTGCCTGAACCGGTCACGCGGATGAGCGGGCTCATGAGCCGCAGATCGTCGTTTTTCAGAGTGCCTCTGGTGATGGTGTAGCTGCCGCTCAGCTCGGAGAAGTCGGTATCCTTGCTGCCGCCCGCATCCCAGCCCGATTTCGTGGCCGAAAGAACGGTCCGCACGAGATTGGCGAGGTCGACGCCCTTGATCTTGCCGTCGGTGAACTTGAAGGCGCCCTTGCCGTTCAGCGCGCTCACCATAGCCTTCTGGCTCTTGCCCGCGGTCGTCACGGCGATATTCATGGCCGTGCTGCCGGTCAGCCTGTTGAAGCCCGCCGCCGCCTGCAGTAGGGGCTGGGCCTGAACGCCGGAGATGTTGAAGTTCGCACCGATCTGCGGCGTCGACCTAGCGCCATTGACCTGCAGCGTGCCGTTGCCCGCGCCGCCGTAAAGCGCAAGCCGGGTGAGGTTGGCATTGAGGACGCCGTTATTCAGTTTCACATCCACCGCGCTTTCGCCGATTTCGATATCCTGAACGAGGATCTTGCCCGCTTTGAGCTTCAGGTCCGCATCGACGGATTTGAGCGCGGAAAAGTCGATGGGCTCGGTGCTCCAGCCCGCATCGCCACCGCTCCCGGAGGATGCGCCGCCCGACGATGACCCGCCGCTCCCGGCGCCGCCGGCCGAATAGGTATTCACATCGATCTTGTCGACGGAAAGGTCGCCGCTGATGTTCGGACGTGCGCCGCCGGTGCGGACGGTGAGATTGCCGTTCGCATTCATGCCGTCGAAGGAGACTTTCGCATTCTGGAAGGAGTAGCGGTCGCCCGCTCCCTTCGCCTTGCCGGTAATGGAAAGCGGGCCGAACCCGTTCCCGGCGGGCATGGGGTTGCCCGCCCAGGCAGCAAGCTTGCGCACCGAGGGCACATCCACCGAGACATCGCCCTCGAAGGCGACGCCGTCGATCACCTTGCAGACGCCTTTATAGGTTGTTTTGAGTTTCGGAGAGGAAACCTCCAGCGACACCGGCGTCTCGCCGCCTTCCATCAGTGCGCGCGGGCGTTCCGCGGCCAGGTCGATATCGATCTTGTCCCCGTTCCATACGAGCGACCCGTCCGCCTTGAACGGATCGTCCAGGCTCGGCAGGGAAAGGTCGAGGTTCACGTCCTTGAAGCTGTAGGCCGCGCCCGTCTGCGCATTGGTATAGCTGGCCGTGCCGCCGCTGATCGAGACCTCGCCCAGCTTCACCTGATTGAGGCTCGCACCGGCGCCGCTGTCGCCATTTGCCTGCGCCGCGCCGTCGGCAGGCGCGGGCGCCGCGGATGCCGCCGTGTCGAACTGCCAGTTGGGGGTGCCGTCCCTGCGGACTTCGAGATTGATGACGGGGTCTTTCAGCGTGAAGCTGTCCACCTCCACATTGCCGGAAAAGAGCGGCAGGAGTTTCAGCGACACATGCATCGACTTCATCGTCGCCATCTCCGGGGCCTTCGCCCAGGAGGCATTGGCGAAGGCGACGTCGTTCACCTCCACGCCGATGCTCGGGAAGAAGGAGAGCGAGATGTCCCCGCCGATCTTGAGCTCGCGCCCGGTCTGTTGCTGCGCGATCTTCTGGATCTGCGACTTGTAGGTTTCCATCGGAATGAACATCGGCACGGCGACGACCACGGCGATGAGGATGACGATGATGCCTGCGAGAATCGCAATCACACGGGACATGGAAAGCTCCTGGCTGACGCCTCCGGCAAGAGGCGGAAAAATTCGGCGCGAAACCATAGCAAGCCGCGTCCCGCCGCGAAACACTTGGCGTTCATGCAACAGCCCGTGAATTATTTGTCACAGTGCGGAAGAAATGCCTGGCCGAGCTTCCAAATCGCGCGGGGAGTGTGTATGCGTATGAATATGCAATCGCCAGTATGGTTGCAGCGCAGCGTTTCGATGAACCAGTCACACACCGAACAAAGAAGGGAGCAGCAGATGGAATATGCAGACGTATGCATTGAACCGATCACGCTCCCGGGCGCGCGCTGAGCTTTCCGCTCCGCCCGGGTTTCCACCGGGCGTTTCTACCCGCGATTTTCCATCATATCTGCCGCCATATATGGCCGCGAATATCCAAGATCGCTCTCTAATCCTCTCCCGGTATTGCTGATACGCGCGGCCTCGTGCCGCCGGATTCGATTCCATCTTCAAAAGGAGACCGTCCGGATATCGTCCGGCGGTCGAACGATATGACCATTCAAATGAACGAGTCCCCCGACACAGGCAAAGGGGTCGGGGCCGTCCGGACCGCACGCTTTCTCTGGTCCTATTGGCGCCGTTTTCCGCTGGTTGCACTGACCACGCTGGGCCTGATGCTGGCCTCCATCGTCTTCGACGTCCTTTTCCCCATCGTCTCGGGCCGCCTGGTCGATGCCGTGGCGAAGGCCGGCTTCCCGCCCGCCGCGTCCGAGACGAGGGCGGCATGGATCGCGCTCGCCCTTTTCGTCGGCCAGACGGTCGGGTTTCAGATTACCCGCCGGACCTCCATGGTTTTCTGGGGCATGCTTGCGACCCGCGTCATGCGCGCCATCGTGGATGAAGCGTTCCATCGCGTGCAGCGCTACAGCACGGACTGGCATTCCAGCAATTTCGCGGGCGCCACCGTCCGCAAGATCACACGCGGCATGTGGGCTTACGATGCACTGGCCGATACGCTCTTCATGGGCTTCCTGCCCACCGTGCTCGTCATGGTCGGCATCACGTTGAGCCTCATGTTCTATTGGCCGCTGGTGGGGCTATACGTGCTGGTCGGGACGATCGCCTATGCGGGCGTCACCATCTGGCTGCTGGGGCGCTTCGTGGCGCCGCGCAACCGGCTGAGCGTTGCCGCGGATTCCGCCGTGGGCGGCGCCATTGCCGATGCGATCACCTGCAATACGGTGGTGAAATCCTTCGGCACGGAGCCCCGCGAGGACAACAGGCTTGGCACCCTCTCTCACGACTGGTCGCTCAAGGCCATGTATGCCTGGCGCACCATGGATTTCGTGATGATGGCGCAGATGGGCGTGCTCGTCCTGCTCCAACTCGGCCTGCTGGGCCTCGTCATTCGCTACTGGACGGCTGGCGAGGCCACGCCGGGCGATGTCGCCTATGCGATGACGAGCTACCTCCTCATCTCCGGCTATATGCGCGATGTCGGGTTCCATGTGCAGAACCTCCAGCGCGGGGCCAATGAGATCGAGGATGTGATCCGCTTCGCCGAGAACGAACCGGCCGAGCCCGCCGGGCCCCATGCCGTGCCTCTTACGGTGCAGGGCGGGGATATCCGCTTCGATCATGTCTCCTTTGCCTATCCGAACGGCAAGGGCGCGGTCTATCGCGGTCTCGAGGCTCATGTGAAACCCGGCGAGAAGGTCGCGCTGGTCGGACGGTCCGGCAGCGGCAAGACGACCTTCGTCAAGCTGATGCAGCGGCTCTACGATCTCGATGACGGGCGCATTCTCATCGACGGGCAGGACATTGCCGGGGTGACCCGCGAGAGCCTGCGCCGCTCGGTCGCGCTCGTGCCGCAGGAACCCATGCTGTTCCACCGTTCGCTGGCCGAGAACATCGCCTATGCCCGGCCCGGGGCAACGCCCGCCGAGGTCGAGGAGGCCGCGCGCCTTGCCAATGCCGACGAGTTCATCGCGAAAATGCCTCTGGGATACGACACGCTGGTGGGCGAGCGCGGGGTGAAGCTCTCCGGCGGCGAACGTCAGCGGATCGCCATCGCGCGCGCCTTCCTCGCCGATGCGCCGATCCTGGTGCTGGACGAGGCGACCTCGAGCCTCGACAGCGAAACGGAGGAGCTGATCCAGGACGCCATGGACCGGTTGATGGAAGGCCGCACGACCATCGTGGTCGCGCACCGCTTCTCCACCATCCGCCGCATGGACCGCATCCTCGTTTTCGAGGAAGGCCGGATCGTGGAGGAGGGCAGCCATGCGGAACTGATGGCCCGAAAGGGCGGCAGGTTCCGCGCGCTCCATGCCGTCCAGCTTGCGGGCATCCGCGATGCCGTGCCCGAAAATGTGGAGCCGGAAACCGCCGGAAATCGGTGAGCTAAATCCAGAGGGACCGCCAATCTGTCCGACCGATGAACTTGTGTGTTCTTTTCTCCCGCCCGGAAATCGGTCTAGGCTTGCTGCAAATGCGAAGGCGGTCCCTTTCGCCCTCTTCCGTAACCCTATTTGAGTTTCAGGATGACCATGACCGACAGCTCCACCGGCGCGACGCCGATCTGGACCCCCTCTCCCGACAGTGTGGCCGCGAGCAATATGCGCGCCTTCATGGACTGGCTCGGGGAGCGCCATACCGTCCATCTGAGCGGATATGAGGAGCTGCACGACTGGTCGATCGAGAATATCGCGACTTTCTGGAACGAGATCTGGGACTTTGCGGGCGTCATCGGCGAAAAGGGCGAGGCGGTGCTGGAACAGGGCGAACTGATGCCCGGTGCCAGCTTCTTTCCCGATGCCCGGCTGAATTTTGCCGAAAACCTGCTGCGGCGGACGGGTAGCGAGCCCGCCATTCTTTTCAATAATGAAGGCCGGATGCGCGCGCCCCTCTCATGGGACGATCTGCGCGCCGAAGTGGCCCGCTTCGCCGCCGTGCTGAAAGGCTGGGGCGTGGAGCCGGGCGACCGCGTCGCCGCCTTCATGCCGAACTGCCCCGAAACCATCATCGCCATGCTGGCGACGACCTCCATCGGCGCGGTCTTTTCCTCCTGCTCGCCCGATTTCGGCGTGAAGGGCGTGCTGGACCGCTTCGGCCAGATCGAGCCGAAGGTGCTGGTGGCCTGCAATGGCTATCGCTATTCGGGCAAGGAACTCCCTTGCGGCGACAAGCTGAAAGAAATCGTGGCGGGGCTGCCCTCGCTCGAACACGCCGTCATCGTGCCCTTCCTCGGCGACGAAATACCCGATGTCCCCAAGGCGGAAAGCTGGACGGCGCTGCTGGAGGGCGCGGGCGATCCTGCGCTTGCCTTCACGCGGCTGCCCTTCAGCCACCCGCTCTACATCATGTTTTCAAGCGGCACGACGGGCGTCCCCAAATGCATCGTCCATTCGGCGGGCGGCACGCTTCTCCAGCATCTGAAGGAGCACAAGCTTCATTGCGACATCAAGCCCGGCGAGCGCCTCTTCTACTTCACCACCTGCGGCTGGATGATGTGGAACTGGCTCGTCTCCGGCCTCGCGGCGGAAGCGACGCTCTGCCTTTTCGACGGCTCGCCCTTCGCACCCGACGAGCGCGTGCTTTTCGACTATATCGATGCGGAAAAGATCAACGTCTTCGGCACATCGGCCAAATTCATCGACGCGGTGAAGAAGTCGGGCCTCAAGCCGCGCGAGACGCATGACCTGTCGTCGATGCGCATGATCCTCTCCACGGGCTCGCCGCTGGTACCGGAGAGCTTCGATTTCGTCTATCGCGACATCAGGCAGGACGTGGCGCTCTGCTCCATTTCCGGCGGCACCGACATTGTGTCCTGCTTCGTGCTGGGCTCTCCGATCCTTCCCGTCTGGCGCGGCGAAATCCAGTGCAGGGGCCTCGGCATGGCCGTCGATGTCTGGGACGAGGAAGGAAAGCCGCTCGCGCCTGGGCAGGGCGAGGCGAGCAAGGGCGAACTGGTCTGCGTGAAGCCGTTCCCCTCCATGCCCATCGGCTTCTGGAACGATCCCGATGGCGAGAAATACAACAGCGCCTATTTTGAGCGCTTCCCCGGCGTCTGGTGCCATGGCGATTTTGCCGAAATCACCTCGCATGGCGGCCTCGTCATTCATGGCCGCTCGGATGCAACGCTGAACCCCGGCGGCGTGCGTATCGGCACGGCAGAAATCTATGCGCAGGTGGAGCGGTTGCCGGAAGTGACGGAAGCCATCGCCATCGGTCAGGAATGGGATGGGGACGTGCGCGTCGTCCTCTTCGTGATCCTGTCCGACGGCCTCACGCTGGACGAAGCGCTGGAAAAGAAGATCCGCACCCGCATCCGCGAAGGCGCAAGCCCGCGACATGTCCCCGCCCGTATCGTGCAGGTGAAGGACATTCCGCGCACCAAATCCGGCAAGATCACCGAACTCGCCGTGCGCGACGTGGTGCATGGCCGCGCGATCAAGAACAAGGAAGCGCTGGCAAACCCGGACGCGCTGGACCTCTACAAGGATCTGCCGCAGTTGCAGCAGTAGAGAGTGATTTCCACGTTGTTAATCGCGTCACCCCGGCCTTGAGCCGGGGTCCATTCTGCCTTTGCGGGAAGCTGGGCGGTCATATGGATTCCGGGTCAAGCCCGGAATGACGATTCCTTTGCAGTGGCGGCTTTACGCCGCGCGCGTCGCCTCGATCTCACCCGCCTCCGGCACAGTCTTGCCCTCGAGCCAGGCCGCGATCATGGCATTGACCTTCTCCGGCGCTTCCTGCTGCACCCAGTGCGAAACCTTGGGCAGATAGCGCAGCGTGAAATCCGTCACCAGCTTGTCCGTGCCATAGGTAAGTTCCTTGCCGAGCGCCGTGTCGGCCTCGCCCCAGATCATCAGTGTGGGAACGTCCACCATGGGCGGATCGGTCCATTCCGCCGGTGCGCCGCCGCTGAAATTCGCGCGGTAGTAATTCATCATTGCCGTCATCGCGCCGGGAATGAGCGCGTTCTGCCGGTAATGCTCCGTTACCTCCGCCGGAAAACGGCTCTTGTCGATGGCCATACCGGAAAACGCCTCGCCGATGGCGCGCGCCCGGTTGGCGAGCGTCACCTTCTCCGGCAGCCAGGGGATCTGGAAGAAAAGGATGTACCAGGATTTCTTCATCTGCTGCCAGGTCCGCGCACCCTTGATGAAGAGGGCCGGATGCGGAAGGTTCATTACGATGAAGCGTTCCAGCGGCCGCTTCTTCTGCAGCACGAACTGCCAGGCGATGGCGCCGCCCCAGTCATGCGCGACAAGCGTCACCGGGCCGGTCACGCCACGGGCGCGGGCCGCGTCGATCAGCCCCGCCACATCGTCGGTCAGGTGATCGAGCGTATAATTCTCCTTGCCCAGCGGCCGCGAACTCTGCCCGTAGCCGCGCAGATTGGGCGCCCAGGCCGTATAGCCGCGCTCGGCAAAAACCGGCAGCTGATGGCGCCAGCTGAACTTGCTTTCGGGAAAGCCATGCAGCAGCAGGGCGAGCTTTTCACCCTCGCCGCACATATCGGTCTCGAAGCGGAGCCCGTTCGCTTCCACGAACTCCGTGTGAATGTCGTTGGTCATGTCCTTCTCCCCGCAGCCGTGTCGTCGCCTGAACTATTTTTAACATGGATATCTGCGTCTTTCCCCTGGGGCAGTGCAAGGGGCGGACGCTGACAAACCCGCCGGGATTGCGTAGAGTTTTGTTACCGTAAGGGGTGGATTGCACAGAATATCGGGGGAAAACATGGCCGCTCAGGTTCGGCATGAACATTGGTCGTCGCGCTTTGCGTTTCTTATGGCGGCAATCGGCAGCGCCGTCGGTCTCGGCAATATCTGGCGCTTTCCCTTCATCACCGGCGAGAATGGCGGCGGCGCCTTCATCCTCATCTATCTGGTGACAACAGCCCTCATCGCACTGCCCATCCTGATCGCCGAAGTCATGCTGGGCCGCATGGGGCAGCAAAGCCCGATCAACGCTATGCGCGCCGTGGCGCAGAAGGCCGGGCGCAGCAAATTCTGGGTCATCATCGGCATCGGCTCCACGCTGGGCGCCTTTGTCGTTCTTTCCTATTATTCGGTGATCGGCGGCTGGGCCATCCGCTATTTCCTCTATGCCATCTCCGGCACTTTCTCCGGCATGGACAATGCGGCGTCGAAAGATCTGTTCGACGCCTTTACCGCGGATGCCGGTCAGGTCGTGCTCTGGCACACCGTCTTCATCGGGATCAATGTCGGCATCGTCATCTGGGGCCTGCATGCGGGCATTGAAAAGGCGGTGACGATTCTGATGCCGCTTCTCTTCATCCTGCTGGTCGGCATGGCGGTCTATTCCTCCACCACGCCCGGCTTCGATAAGGCCGTGACCTTTCTCTTCGATTTCGATTTCAGCAGGGTGACCTCCATCACCTTCCTGACGGCGATCGGGCAGGGCTTCTTCTCCGTCAGCGTCGCGCTGGGCGCGATGATGACCTATGGCGCCTATCTCGATAAGAACGAAAACATCGCGCGCGCGGGCATCATCATCGCGATTGCGGATACCTTGGTCGCGATTCTCGCGGGCATGGTCATCTTCCCGCTCGTCTTCTCCTACGGGCTGGCAGCCGGGTCCGGTCCCGGCCTCATCTTCGTCACGCTGCCGATCACGCTGGGCAAGCTCGGCACCGGCATCGAGCTTGGTGCGGCCTTCTTCCTCCTGCTCATTGTGGCCGCCGTGACCTCCGCCATTTCTCTCCTGGAGCCGGTCGTGTCCTGGGCGGAGGAAAGCCTGGGGGTGAAGCGCAAGGTTTCTGCCGCGGCGATGGGCGCGGCGGCCTGGTTCGTCGGGCTTGGCAGCGCCTTTTCCTTCAATATCTGGTCGGATTTCCACCCGCTCTCGGGCATCCACATTTTCGCGGACAAGACCATCTTCGACGCGCTGGACCTCACATCGACCAGCCTCGTCATGCCGACGGTCGGCCTTCTCATTGCGCTCTTTGCGGGCTGGGCGCTGAGCGCGGAAACCGCGGCGGAGGCGCTGAATGTCGATCCGAACGCGGCCTGGTTCCGCTGGTGGCGCTTCCTGATCCGCTATGTCGCCCCGCTGGGCGTGGTCTCGATTTTCGTCGCCAACGGCCTGGCCTGAGGAGGCAGCCTCCCAAATCGCCGGGAAAAGGCGCAAAAGCCCTGCAGGACCCTGAACGAGGTCTTGTCATCGGCGCGTTGCGGAATTAAGTTCCCGGCCACTCGCGGGAAGCGGCCCTCATTATATAGAGGCCCACGCTTCCGAGGGTCTGTGCAGCCATAGCTCAGTTGGTTAGAGCGCTAGATTGTGGATCTAGAGGTCCCCCGTTCGAACCGGGGTGGCTGTACCATCTCCCCCCGAACCATCCTCATCGCCGAAACGCCGCGACAGGCCGCTTGCGGGCCGTATTTCGGCGCTTTTTTGCGGAAAATTCAAATTGTTACATAAGTAGCAGTCTGGCCCCGGCCAGCGGCTTACATCTGCTCCCATAACGCCCGTCCAAGGGCATCAAGGGAGGCTGACATGAGCTCTTTGGAAGAAGCACGCGAACTGGTCGCCAATGACGACCGCCGGGATTTCGAATTCGCCGAGCGCGGCTTCATCGCGACCCGCAAGGACCCGGTGATTCCCCGCGACACCGCGGAGGGCAACGCCTACGACCTGTCCGCTTACGAGTTTCTGGACGGCGACGCCGCCGACACGGTGAACCCCAGCCTCTGGCGCCACGCCAAGATCCTGACGAAGCACGGCCTCTTCAAGGTCATGGACCGCATCTATCAGGTGCGCGGCTTCGACACCTCCACCGTCACTTTCATCGACGCGGGCGAAGGCTGGATTGTGGTGGACCCCCTCACCAGCGTCGAGGCGGCCCGCGCCGCGTTCGAACTCGTCACCGAACATCTGGGCGAGAAGCCCGTCCTCTCCGTCATCTATTCCCACAGCCACGCCGACCATTATGGCGGCGTGGGCGGCGTCACGACGCCGGAGGAAGTCGCGGCCGGCAAGGTCTCGATCATCGCCCCGGAAGGTTTCCTCAAGGAAGCGGTGTCGGAAAACATCATCGCTGGTCCGGCCATGCTGCGCCGCGCGCGCTACCAGTTCGGCCTGACGCTGGATCACGGGCCCTGCGGCGAGACGACCTGCGGCCTCGGGCCCCGGCCGTCCATGGGCCAGGTCTCGCTCATCGCGCCGACCATCGACGTCACCCATACCGGTCAGGAAATCACGGTCGGCAATGTGAAGATGGTCTTCCAGCTCACGCCGGGCACGGAAGCGCCCTCGGAGATGAATTTCTACCTGCCTGAGTTCCGCGCCGTCTTCATGGCGGAAAACGCCAACCTCTGCATGCACAACCTGCTGCCCGCGCGCGGCGCGCTGGTCCGCGATAGCAAGGCATGGGCCGACTATCTGACGGAATCGATCCGCCTCTTCGCGGTGAAGAGCGACGTCATGTTCGCCGCCCACGGCATTCCGCGCTTTGGTACCGAAGAGATCGTGGACTTCCTGATGAAGCACCGCGACGCCTACAAGTTCCTGCATGACCAGACGATCCGGCTGATGAATACCGGCCTGACGGCGACCGAGATCGCCGAAGTGCTGCAGCTGCCGGATGTGCTGGCCAAGCAATGGTACAATCGCGGCTACTACGGCACGATGAGCCACAACTCCAAGGCCATCTATCAGCGCTATATCGGCTGGTATGACGGTAACCCGGCGAACCTCAACCCGCTGCCGCCGGAGCCTGCGGGCCAGCGCTATGTCGAGGCGATGGGCGGCATGGATGCCGTTCTGAAGCTCGCGGCGGAAGCCGAAGAGAAGGGCGAGTTGCGCTGGGCGGCGACGCTTCTCAACCATGCCGTCTTTGCCGATGCGGAGAACGAGCAGGCGCGCGAGCAGCTCGCCAGCGTCTACACGAAGCTCGGCTTCGAGTCCGAGGCGGGCACTTGGCGCAACATGTATCTCACCGGCGCGCAGGAACTCACGGACGGCGTGGCCGAGCTCATGCCCGCCGCCCCCAACGCCGATGTTCTCATGGCGATGACAGCGCCCATGCTGCTCGACATCGCAGCCGTGCGGACCAATCCGGACAAGGCCTCGGCGGCGAATTTCAGCATCAATATCGAGCTGACCGACCGCAAGGAAACCCATCTCGTCACCGTGGCAAACGGCGTGCTGATCCACGAAACCGGTGTCGTGGACAAATCGGCGGGCGCGACGGTGAAGCTCGCCTGGATGGAACTGGTGCTGACCCTGCTGGCCGGTATGCCGGTGTCGCAATTCAAAGAGACGATCGTCATCGAAGGCGATGCCGCGCTCTATGAAACGCTGACCGGCATGATCGAGGCGCCGACGCCCAATTTCAATATTGTGACGCCCTGAGTGCCAGAATAAGCCCCGATTAAGGGCCGCCGGCTGCGATTTGCGTTGCATCCGGCGGCCCGGCGGTGCTTTCCTTCGCCCCGACCAAAATTCGGGGAGGAGACCCATGAGCTATACCGTTTACGGCGCATCGCTTTCGCCTTTCGTGCGCAAGGTGCGCGTCTTTCTGGCCGAAAAGGGGCTGGAGTACACGCTGGAGCAGGTGAACATCTTCCCCGCGCCGGACTGGTTTGCGGAAATTTCGCCGCTGAAGCGCATCCCCGTGCTGCGCGACGAGAGCGACGGCCAGAACGTCACCTTCCCGGACAGCTCCGTCATCTGCGCCTATCTGGAGAAGAAAGAGGGCGGCCCGGCGCTCTACCCGGCAGACCCGCGCGACTATGGCCGCGCGCTCTGGCTGGAGGAATATTGCGACAGTGAACTGGCCGCGACGGCGGGGATGGGCGTTTTCCGCCCCATCGTGGTGAACAAGCTGATGGGCAAGGAGCCGGATCGCGAGACCGCGGACAAGACGGTGGCGGAAAAGCTGCCGCGCTTCTTCGACTATCTGGAAAAGGAACTCACGGACCGCGAATTCGCGGCGGGTGACGCCTTCTCGATTGCCGACATCTCCATCGGGACCCAGTTCTGCAATCTGGCCCATGCGGGCGTGACGCCGGAGGCCGGCCGCTATCCCGAACTCACCCGCTATCTTGCCGGGATCAAGGGGCGGCCCTCCTTTGCAGGCTGCCTTGAAGAAGAGGGCGGCGTCCTGAAAGCGCTCGGTTTTTAGGCATTAATCCCTGCAATTTGCGATCAAGGCCCGGTGACACGCGCGTCGCCGGGCCTTTTTGCGTCTGCCTCCTTCAAAATCGGGGGCAAAACCGCTATCAGAGGGCAAAACAAACAGAGCAGTTTGCCCCCGTTCAGGGGGCTCCCAAGGGAGAGTAACAAAATGTCCGAGAACGCTGCTGCCGCCCCCGGCTGGCCGGCCATGAGCATTGAAGACGCGCACAAGCTGTTGACCGGGCCCGGTTCGCCGCTCGAAATGACGACCGTCGAGATTGCCGGCATCCCCACCCGCGTCCACAAGGAAACCCCGCCGAACCTTCGCTTCGTTTTCGACAAGGGCAGGGAATGGGGCGACCGTGAATTCATCGTCTATGAAGACGAGCGGCTGACCTATGCGGACCATTACCGCGCCGCCACGGCGCTGGGCCGCGCCCTCTTGGAAAAATACGGTGTGAAGAAGGGCGACCGCGTCGCGCTCATCATGCGCAATTTCCCGGAATGGTCGCTGGCCTTCTGGGCGGCCACGGCCATCGGCGCCGTCATCGTGCCGATCAATGCCTGGGGCACCGGCCCGGAACTCGAATATGCGATCTCCGATAGCGGCTCCAAGGTCGTCATCGTCGATCACGAACGCCTCGACCGCCTGCGCCCGCATGTGAAGAACCTGGCGCTGGAAGGTCTGATCGCGACCCGCACCCCCGCCGACGAACTCGGCGTGGCCGAAGCGCTGGAAGACATCGTCGGCAAGCCCGGCGAATACGCGAAGCTGCCGGATGACGAGCTGCCCGATCCCGGTCTCGAGCCGGAAGACAATGCGACGATCTTCTACACCTCCGGCACCACCGGAAAGCCGAAGGGCGCGCTCGGCACCCATCGCAATATCTGTAACAACCTGCTGAACGCAGCCGCCGGTCAGGCGCGCTCCTTCCTGCGCCGGGGCGAAATGCCGCCCGCGCCCGATCCGGAGGGGCCGCAGCGCGTCATGCTGCTTTCCGTGCCGCTCTTCCACGCCACGGGCTGCCATTCGATCCTGGTGCCGAACTACTTCTCCGGCGGCAAGCTTGTCATCATCCACAAATGGAATCCCGAACACGCGCTGGAGCTGATCGACCGCGAGCGGGTGACGACCTTCGGCGGCGTCCCCGCCATGGTCTGGCAGGTGCTTGAAAGCCCGATGTTCGACAAGTTCGACACCTCCTCCGTGGAAGGGATCGGCTATGGCGGTGCGCCGTCTGCCCCCGATCTTGTGAAGCGCATCAAGCAGCAGTTCCCCAAGGTCCATCCCTCGAATGGCTACGGCCTGACCGAAACCTCGTCCATTACCACGCAGAACCTCGCCGAGGACTATGTGGCAAAGCCGGACAGCGCCGGTCCCTGCGTGCCGACCTGCGACCTGCGGGTGGTGGATGAGAACGGCAAGGATGTCCCCGCCGGTCAGGTGGGCGAGCTCTGGATCAAGGGCCCCAACATCGTGAAGGGCTACTGGAACAAGCCCGAAGCGACGGAAAAGTCCTTCGAGAACGGCTGGTTCAAATCCGGCGATCTGGTGCGCATGGATGAGGAAGGCTTCGTCTACATCCTCGACCGCGCCAAGGACATGCTGATCCGCGGCGGCGAGAACATCTACTGCGTCGAAGTCGAGGATGCGCTCTATGCCCATCCGGCTGTGATGGATGCCGCGGTCGTCGCCATTCCCCACAAGGTGCTGGGCGAGGAAGTCGGCGCCGTCGTACAGGTCGCGCCGGGCAAGCAGGTCACCGAAGACGAGCTTCGCGCGCATGTCGGCAAGCTGCTCGCCGCCTTCAAGGTGCCCAAGAAGATCGAGCTGCGGTACGATCCGCTGCCGCGTAACCCGAACGGCAAGATCCTCAAGACGGAACTGCGCGAGGATATGAAGAAATACGCCGAAGGAGCAGCCTGAGTTTTCGCAATATCGCAAAAGGAAGGGCGGTCCCGAGGGACCGCCCTTTTTCGTTTCCTTGCCCGCTCTTGGACTTAGAGCGGCGGTCGCCGGCCGCGTATCGCGCCTGCGATCAGGCTGATGACGAACAGCGCCAGGAAGATGAAGAAGATGATCTTTGCGATCGAGGCCGAGGCGGCGGCGATGCCGCCGAAGCCGAAAACGGCCGCGATGATCGCAATGACCAGAAACGTAAGTGCCCATCCAAGCATGTCATGTCCTTTCATTGGCTCGTTGAGTTACTGAAGGAAGAATGCGCTGGGCTTAAAGCGCAGACTTTACTGATTGCCGGTCGCGTCTTCCATGCCGTCATGCATGTCGTCCATGGCGTCGTCCATGCTCTCGCCGGCCTTCTCCATGGTGTCGTTGCTGTCATTGACGGCATTGTCGATCTTTTCGCCAGCCTGTTCGGCGGGGCCGTCATCGTCGCATGCCGCCAGCAGGGGCGCGGCGAGAATCAGGGAGGTCGCGATCAGTGCACTGCGCATAAGCATCTTTGTCTCCTGAAATCGTTAAACCAATCCGTATGGGAATTATTTCCCCGCTCCGGATATGGAAAGCCTATCGGACTGACGGAGACGGGCAAGGTCAAAACGGCCGGATCACCAAATGACCTTGCGGGCGTCGAATGCGTGACGGCAATGTGTTTCGATTATGGCGAGTACGATCAATCCGCCGAAACGAGCGCCTTTTGTTCGTCATTCTTCGTGCGCCGGAAAAGGGAGGGCATCACATTGATGAAGGAGAACAGCACCGCGCTGGCATAGGGAACGGACTGCACCAGCAGGACGGCAAGCCACAGCCTCGAATGGCTGTCCGCGAAATGCGGGTTGAAATAGAGCGCGGTCGTGAGCCCCCAGAGGAGCGCCAGAATCACGGCTTCTTCCCGCACCTGAATGAAGGCAGCCGCCAGGGCAGGCTTGTCCTCGCATTTCGGTGTACGGATGAACGGTTTGCTGGTCGTTATCATGCCGTTCAGCATGGCCTTGGCTACCGTGTGGGTGAGCGCAAGGGCTGCCACGCCGGCGCCGACGCTCTCGATGAAACCGCAATCGCGCACGCGCACGGCGTAAAGCCAGAGCGAGCGAATGAATTTGAACGCAAAGCTGCCGATGGTCGGAATGAGGAAGGCCGCCACGGGCAGAACCACGGAAGCCGGATTGTAGAGCGCCCAGGCGGACAGCACGATCGCGGCAAAGGTGAACATCAGCGCAAGGCCGTCGGCGAACCAGGGCAGCCAGCCGGCCAGGAAATAATAGCGCTGCGCGGGTGTGAGGCCCCCCTTGCGCGACCACGGCGCCAGCGCGTCCCAGTGATGTTTTACGATCTGCACCGCGCCATAGGCCCAGCGGAAACGCTGCGAGATATAGCCCGCCAGTGTGTCGGGCGTCAGGCCCTTGCCGAAGCTGTGGTTCACATAGACGCTGTCATAGCCGTGCCGGTAGAGCTTGATGCCGAGTTCTGCATCCTCGCAGATACACCATTCAGCCCAGGCGCCGACTTTCTTCAGCGCCTCCTTGCGTACAAGCGTCATCGTGCCGTGCTGGATGACCGCGTTGAAATTGTTCCGCTGCACCATGCCGATATGGAAGAAGCCCGCATATTCCCAATAGGACATATCCTTGAACATGCTCTCATGCGCGTCGCGATAGTCCTGCGGCGCCTGCACGAAGCCCACATCGTGCTTGTCGAAATAGGGCACCATGCGCTTCAGCCAGTCCGGCGAAACCTGATAGTCGCTGTCGATGACGGCGATGATATCCGCATCCGGTGCGGTTTTTTCCAGGCCGAAATTGAGCGCGCCCGCCTTGAAGCCCGGCCAGTTTTCCAGATGGAAGAAACGGAATTTCGGGCCGAGCTTCTGGCAATGCTCCCAGACGGGCTGCCAGATTTCCGGATCGGTCGTGTTGTTGTCCAGCACGAGCACTTCGAAATTCTCGTAGTTGAGGCGCGACAGCGCATCCAGCGTCTCGCGCACCATCTCGGGCGGCTCGTTATGGATCGGCACATGGATGGAGACTTTATGCTCCGGCGTCGGATGAGACGGCTCGAAGGGCTCGAAATGCCGCTCTCCGCGCCTTGTCCAGATGACTTCCACGAACTCGATCGCTTCGGCCATCAGCACGATGAGCAGCAGCCCTTGCGCAAAGAACAGGAAACTCCAGACGATGGCGCCGCCCCATGTGAAATAGAGCCCGGCAACCGATAGCCCGGCCCAGGCGACGGCCGACCCGGCAATCTGCGTCAGAAGGGCAAAGGTGATGATACCCGCCAGACGGACATGGCGCTGGCGCAGGATGAAGAGCATGGCCGGCACGAGCGACAGGCCCGCCGCGATGGCGGCCCAGACACGCCAGCCCGGCTGCTCGGAAATGCTGCCCGCCATGGGGAATTTCGGTTCGCGCTCGGCGTTGAAGATGCCCCAGTATGATCCGGCGGCGCCTTCGTCGGCGCCCTTCCAGGGCTGGTCGAACGCCTCGATTACGTAATAGGTGAGGTCCTGGTCCTTGGCGCGGTTCAGGAAAGCGCGCAGGAAGCGGGCCTGATTGACGATGGAAGGCGTCGCCTCGCCGCCCTTTTCGGCCGCAGGCATGCCGGGGTAGGGCACGCGCGGCAGCACCTTGCCGCGGCTCGGCCAGCCCACTTCGGTGACCACGATCTGCTTGTTGGGGAATGCCTTGTGAAGATCGTCCAGCCGGTCGAACACATAGTCCACCGCCTTGTTGATGGGCACACCTTCCCAATAGGGCAGGATATGCACGGCGATATAGTCGACATGCTTGGCGAGTTCGGGGTGCTCGAGCCAGACATGCCAGGGCTCGGCGGTGGAAACGGGCTTCCAGATTTTTTTGTTGGCGATGTCCAGATAGCGGATCATCTGATCCACCGTCACGTCCCCGCGCAGCAGGGCCTCGTTACCCACCACGACGCGGACCACATTGCGCCTCAGCGCCAGTTCCGCTGCCCGGTCGATCTGTTTGAGGTTCGCTTCGTCATTCGTGCCGATCCATGCGCCGAGCGCGACGGATATGCCGTATTTGGCGGCGATATCGGGGATCTGGTCCTGTCCCTGCGCCACCGAATAGGTGCGGATGGCCTGCACCGTGTTCGACAGGACTTTCATGTCCTTGTCGATTTCCGAAGCCGTCGCCCGCACATCCGGGGTCGGCTCGCGATTGTCATGGAACGGGCTGTAGGACAGGCCGACGATTTCCCCGGCCCAGGATTCCGCCTGATAGGGCTGGTTGAGGGCGGCCCAGACCGCGAGATTGGCGACGATGACCAGCGGCAGGACCAGAAACACGAAAGCGGTCTGCCTGACGAAAACGGATTTGCGCCAGTTGCGCGGATTCGTGTCGGAAGGATCTTTCGCCATTTACACCCGGCCCGGAGAACAACAAGAAGAGAACAACAAACAGAAAACGACAAGAAAGAGAAAGCAGGGGAGGCCCCCGCCTCCGGCGCCCACACCGGATACGACAAGGGAGCAGCGCAACAAACGCTACTCCCGATTACCTGTCTGTATCCAGCCTTCCGGTGGCGGAATTATGGCATGGAAATGACCATTGAAGGGTGTCCGGAAAGGCCCTCTTGAGGCGTTTCCGGACGCTGCGTCAGTCCGCGGCGCGGGTCAGCGTCACGCCCGTCGGCAGGCCTTGTGCGCCGCGCACCATCTTGCCGTTGAGCGCGCCGGTCGGTTCGCCTTCGCGGAACGCAACCTGGCCCGACACGAGGCTGGCCGTATAGCCGTCCGCCCGCTGAACGAGCCGCTTTCCTCCGGCCGGCAGGTCATGCACGATTTCAGGCGAGTGAAGCGTCAGGCGGTCGAAATCGATCACGTTCACATCCGCCTTGAGGCCCGGCAGCAGAGCCCCGCGGTCGTGGAGGCCGACGACTTCGGCATTGGCCCTTGTCTGCTTGGCGATCAGCCATTCCAGCGGCAGCTTCGGTCCGCGCGTCCGGTCCCGGCCCCAATGCGCCAGAATGGTGGAGGGAAAGCTCGCATCGCAGAGAATGCCGCAATGCGCGCCGCCATCGCCCAGCCCGAACGCCGTGTTGGGATGCGTCATCATCTTGTAGACGTCGTCGAGGCTGCCGCAGTGATAGTTCATCAGCGGGAAATACATGAGCGCATTGCCGCCCTTTTCCAGCATCCAGTCGAGCAGCACCTCGCGGGGCTCCTTGCCCTCGCGGGCCGCCACCGCCGCGGCGCTGTCTTCGGGCGCGGGCTCGTAATTCGCCGGATCACCCAGCCGGAACATCTTGTGATAATCCGTGCACAGCATGGTCACGATTTCGCCGACCGGATATTCCGGCGTTTCGGCGAGCAGCTTCCGGCGGAACTCGTAATCGTTCAGCGCCTTTACCTGCTCGTTCACCGGCGCGCCCCAGATCTGGCGGAAGGTCTGATGCATGATGAAGGGATTGAGCGATGAGGTGAGCCCCAGCAGCACGCCGGTCGGGCGTGGCGGCACCTGGCCGCGCATGGTCACGCCGTCGGCATTGGCCTCCGCGATCAGCTCCAGCACGCGCTCCCAGCGATGCGGCCAGCGGTCGTCCTGTTCGATGGTGAGCGACAGCGGACGGCCGGACACTTCCGACATGCCGCGGATCATCGCGAATTCCTTATCGACATCCTCGAAATCGGCAATGAGCTGCAACACGCCTTTGCCCGTCGCGCCGATGGCGCGGGCGATGCCGTGGAGTTCGTCCTCTTCGGCTTTCAGCGTCGGCGTGTTGGCGCCGTTGCGATCCTTGTGCTTTACCGTGCGCGAGGTGGAAAAGCCGAGGGCGCCCGCCTCGATGGATTCGGCGGCGAGCTTGGCCATGGCTTCGATGTCGTCCGGCATGGCCGGTTCGAGCTTCGCCGCCCGCTCGCCCATCACATAGGCGCGCAACGCCGCATGCGGCACCTGCAGGCCGACATCGAGCGCCAGCGGCGAGGCTTCGACGGCATCCATGTAATCGGGAAAGCTTTCCCAGTTCCACTTGATGCCCTCGACAAGCGCCGTACCCGGAATATCTTCCACGCCCTCCATCAGGCCGATCAGCCAGTCATGCCGCTCCGTCTTGCAGGGCGCAAAGCCGACGCCGCAATTGCCGAGAACGGCGGTGGTCACGCCGTGAAAGGTGGAGGGCTGGAGATAGGGGTCCCAGGTGACCTGCCCGTCATAATGGGTGTGGATGTCCACGAAACCCGGCGTGACGATCTGGCCGCGCGCGTCGATCTCCTCGCGCCCGCCATCGCTCACCTTGCCGACTTCGGTAATGACGCCATTGTCGATGGCGATGTCGCCCTCGAACGGTGTGCCGCCCAGCCCGTCATAGACGGTGCCATTCTTGATCACGAGATCATGCATGGCTTCTTCCTCCCAAAAGAAATGTTCTTGTTGGGAGGAAGTGTAGCGGAAACGGACCCCAAAAGGAAAAAGGAGAGGGAAAAACTCAGCTCGTCTGCTGTTTCCCGCGCTCCTGGATGCCCTTGCGGCGCTCGGCGATGGCGTCCGCGCCGACCGACTTGTTGGCGGCGGAGGAGGTCTTCCGTTCCGTTTTCAGCGCCTCGCCGAAAGCCTCGCCGAAGCCCTGGTCGATCAGCGCCTTGTAGCCCGACAGGCATTCCGGCACGACGGAGAGCATATCCGTGGCGAGCTGCTTGCAGGTGCCCATCAGTTCTTCCGGCGCCACCACGCGGTTGATGAGGCCCCATTCATTCGCCTGTTCGGCGGAGAGGAAATTGCCGGTGAGCGAGAGTTCCTTGGCGCGGTAGATGCCGATGGCGCGCGACAGCTTCTGGCTGAGCCCCCAGCCCGGCAGGATGCCGACCCGCGCATGGGTGTCGGCAAAGCGCGCATTGCTGGAGCAGACCAGCACGTCGCAGGCCAGCGCCAGTTCGAAGCCGCCCGTGATTGCCACGCCGTTGATCGCGCCGATCACCGGGCCGGAAAACTTGCCGATGGAGGTCACCGGGTCCTTGTCGTTGACGGTCGCATTGACGCCGCCCCCGTCTCCGCCGACGGCGGAGCTGTCGCCGCCCAGTTCCTTCAGGTCGAGGCCTGCGCAAAACGCCTTGCCCGCGCCGGTCAGAATGGCGACGCGGATTTCCGGGTCGGCTTCCAGCTTCTCGAAGGTCTCGGCAATCGCCTCGCGCAGCTCCCGCGACAGCGCGTTCATCGCGTTGGGGCGGTTCAGCGTGACGATGGCGGTTTCGCCTTCCTTCTCGACGAGAATGACGGGCTCGGACATGGGGCTCTCCCTCGGATTGGTTTTTCGTTGCTGTCCTGTGTAGCAGCGGGCTTCCGGGCGGGCAACGACGCTAGCCCAGGACGCCCGCCAGCCCGACGCCGATGAAGTTCGCCACCGCATAGCCCAGCACGCCCAGCATCACGCCCGGCATGACGAGCTGCCGCCAGCGCCGCCCCGCGGCCATCGCCGCCGCGGTTGCCGGCCCCAGCGTCACCGCATTGGAAATCACCAGCATTTCCGCAAGATCGATCCGGAACAGCTTCGCGCCCGCAAGCGCGATGGCGAGATGCACGCTCGCCATGACGATCACAAAGGCGAAAATGGGCAGCGCCGTCTCGATCATCAGCATCACATCCGCGCCGGAGCCGATGATGCCGAAAAAGAGATACATGAAGAACATGCCGAGATCGAAACCGCCCTCCAGCCGTTGCATCGGCCCGGGAAAGATATTGGCGACCAGAAGCGCATTGATGGTGACGAAGAGCACGCCATATTGCGCGATGCCGAGAAGCGCTGCGGTCTGAAACCCGACGAAACAGCAGGCGGCGGCGATGAAGAGCTGCATGGCCAGCGCGCCCATATCGAGTTCGGGCCGCTTGGCTTCCTCTTCATGCTCCTCCTCATATTCCTCCGCCTCGATGATTTTCGAGGGGATAAGGCGCACCAGCCAGTGCCAGCCGGGCAGGACGAGCAGAAGCGTGATGAAGAGCGTGGCCACCACATTGTCGGCGGCGGCGGAAGCGGCCGTCAGCGCGCCGTTCTGAGAAAGGCCCGTCGCCTGCGACACGGCGGCGAAATTCATCGATCCGCCGATCCAGCTTGCGCCCAGCGAGGCCGCGACGAGGTTTCCCTCCGGTCCCATGTCGATGAGCGCAAAGCCTGCGAAGACGCCCGCCACCGTCGCCAGCACGCAGATCGCGAAGGCGATGGTGAGGTGCCCCGCTTCCGGCAGGATGCGTTTGAGGTCGGCGCGGAACAGCAGGAGCGGGATCGCCATCGGCACCACGATGCCCCACACCGCGTCGTGGATGGGCGAGCCGAAAGGCACGACCCGGAGATTGGAAAGCGCCATGCCGGCAAGGATCGTCAGGATGACGCCGGATATCCATTGCCCGAGCTTTGTCTTTTCCGCCCAGAAGCCGAAAGCGGCAAGCCCCAGAAAAACGAAAAGCAGGCCGAATGTGTTGTCGGCTGAAATGAGCGGCAATGACATGGAATTCCCCCGAAATGCAGTCTTCTACCTGACTAGCACCATCGGCGCGCGGCGTCATGTTTGCGCGTGAAGCGGCAATGCCGTCAGAGGGCGAACGTCACCGCAAGGGAACCGAACTGGTCGGCCTTTTTCTGGCCGTAGAATTCCTTCGTGCGATAGACATTGGTCAGGCTTATCCGCACGCCCTGGAATACGGCGACGGCCCCCACCTTGAGGTCGGCGACGACCGGTTTCTTGTCCACGCTCAGGCTGTCCCGGAACGTGTTGCCGTCGAGAAAGATGTTGCGGCCCACGGCGCGCACATTACCGCCTGCGAAGAGATACCAGTCGAACGTGCCGGGCGAACTGCTCTCGAACCAGTCCGATCCGCCATCATTGGGGTAGATGCCGGTCGGGCCGAAATCGTCGGGCAGCGTCGGCCCGAGGCGGAAGGTCGCCCCGGCGCCCGCATAGGTGCTCACATTGCCGAGCGCCAGCGTGCCATAGGGGATGAAGTCCGTTGCAAAGCCGATCACTTTGGGCGTGGAAAGAAGCGGCGAACGCCAGGCGCGCTCGAAGGTGAGGTTCACGCCGGGCTCATTCTTGAGCTGGTTGTCCCAGCCATTGATGTGGCGGAAGCCGAAGGTCTTGTGCCATCCGTTCTGCACCACTTCGCCAAGCGCCGCCGGACCGACCATGCCGAGGTCGAGCTGCCAGCGATCCTGAAACGCCTCGTGGCGGTCTGTTTTCAGGGTGCGCTCGCTCTGCAGCAGAAAGGTCAGGTGCAGCCAGCCCGCATAAGGCCGGTCATTGGGGACGGGCAGGGCCGTTTCGGTGTCCTCCGGTGTGAAAATGGCCTGGCTGAGGCCGATCCCCACACGATGCCGGGTCTTTTCGGTATCCACTTCCCCGTTGATGAGGGGCGGTGCCGAAACGCCCTTCAGCCAGTCCGGCAGATCGCGGCGCGGCGCCGACAGCCAGGAGGCCCGTACACCGTTCGTGTAGTGCTTGTCGCTGCCGATGAAGAGATAGAAATCATTGTCCGACTGGAAGGAAATGAAGCCATTATCTTCGGCGGCATGCGCCGGCAGGGCCAGCGCGCCGGTCAGGGCGGCAAGCGCGAGGCCGGCAAAAACGGAAAGGCGCATCGAACGGCTCCGGTGAAATTACGGATAAGGGTTACGCAAAACGGCTTGACCTAACGGCAAGGCCGCCTGTCCAATACCCTTAAGCCAAATCAAAACCAAGAATAGTGGCGATAATCGCCATGGGGATAAACGGGAGGAATGGGACATGAATATGACGCAGGCCGTGCCGTCGCGCGAGGAAGCCGCGGCGAAGGGAATGGTTGTCGCCTGGCATGCGGCGCAGGCGCCCGCCCGGATGGCCGTTATCTCCCAGATGGGAAGCCGCACATTCGGCGAACTGAACGACCGCGCCAACCGGCTGGTGCGTGCGCTCCGGCGGTCCGGCCTTGAAACCGGCGACGCGGTTGCGCTGCTCTGCTCCAACCGGCCCGAATTCATCGAGGTCATGGTTGCCTGCCAGCGCGGCGGCTTCCGCATCACGCCGATCAACTGGCATCTGTCCGGCGGCGAAGTCGGGTATATCGTGGAGAATTGCGAGGCGAAGGCCTTCATCGCGGATACGCGCTTTGCCGGCAGCGCGCAGGAGGCAGCCGCGATGGCCCCGGCCCTTGTGACACGGTTCGCCGTGGGTGGCCCCATCGAAGGCTTCGACGATTATGACGCAGCGCTGGCGGCGGAAGACGGCCACGATCTGGAAGACCCCGCGCTCGGCACCCAGATGCTCTACACCTCCGGCACGACCGGGCATCCCAAAGGGGTCTATCGCCGGCAAGCCGCCGCCGCGGCGCCCCTGCTGATCAAACTGAACGAGACGGCGGCGTTCCGTCCCGAGGGGGATCTGGCGCTGGTGACGGGGCCGCTCTATCACGCCGCGCCTCTTGCCCTGAATATGAGCTTTCCGCTCAACAATGGCATCGGCGTGGTGCTGATGGACAAATGGGACGCGGAGGAAACGCTCCGCCTCATCCACGAACACCGCATCACCCATACCCATGTCGTGCCGACCATGCTTCACCGGATGCTGCAATTGCCCGACGAGGTGAAAGCGAAATACGACACATCGTCCCTGCGCTGGATCCTGCACGGCGCGGCGCCGTGCCCGGTCCATGTAAAGGAAGGGTCGATCGAGTGGTTCGGCCCGGTCGTCTACGAATATTACGCGGCGACGGAAGGCGGCGGGATCTTCATCGAGTCGGAGGAATGGCTCGGCCGAAAGGGTTCCTGCGGACGGCCATTGCCCGGCGTCGAGGTCCAGATCCAGGATGACGAGGGAAATCCTCTGCCGGCGGATGAAGTGGGCACGGTCTATTTCGGCGCGCCGGAGGAAGGACGCTTCGAATATTTCAAGGCGCCTGAAAAAACCAACAGCGCCTATCGCGGCAATTATTACACCATGGGCGATATGGGCTATTTCGACAGTGAGGGATATCTCTTCCTCACCGGGCGCAGCGCGGAAGTCATCATCTCCGGCGGCGTGAACATCTACCCTGCCGAGATCGATCAGGAGCTGCTGAAGCACCCCGCGATTGCCGATGCCGCCGTTGTCGGCGCGCCGAACGAGGAATGGGGCGAGGAGGTCAAGGCCGTCGTCCAGCTCAATGAAGGCTTTACCGCCGACGAGGCGATGCAGGCCGAACTGCTCGCCTTCGCGGCGGAAAATCTGCCCGGCTACAAGCGCCCCCGCAGCATCGACTTCGTGACCGAACTCCCGCGCATGCCGTCCGGCAAGGTGCTGCGCCGCGTCATCCGCGACAACTACTGGCAGGGCGACAAGAAGATCTGAGGAATATCCGATCCGCCGGGTGCGGAACGGCGAACCCCCTGAAAGGCGGCGCTCATGCGCCGCCTTTTGCGTTTGCACCTGCCCGCAACTAGGATCGAAAGAAAATTCTGGGAGGAAATCATGACGCGGCCTGATCTGGTTATTCGCGGCGGGGTATTGTTCGACGGCGAGGGCGGCAGCCCCCGGGAGGCCGATATCGCCGTCAGCGACGGCATCGTTACCGAGGTCGGCAAGGTCGCCGCGTCGGGCGTGGAGGAGATCGATGCGAAAGGCCGCATCGTGACGCCGGGCTGGGTGGATGTGCACACCCATTATGACGGGCAGGTCACCTGGGAAAGCCGGGTGGCGCCTTCCTCGATCCACGGTTCGACCACGGTGGTGATGGGCAATTGCGGCGTCGGCTTCGCGCCGGTGCGCAAGACCGACCACGAAACGCTGATCCGCCTTATGGAAGGCGTGGAGGACATCCCCGGCGCTGCGCTGCATGAAGGTCTCTCATGGGAGTGGGAGAGTTTCGGCGACTATATGGACGCCATCGAGCGCCTGCCGCATGACATCGATGTGGCGACCCAGCTGCCGCATGGCGCGTTGCGCGTCTATGTGATGGGCGAACGCGGCGCGCATCGCGAACCGGCGACTGCGGAAGAGATCGCGCGCATGCGCGAGCTCACCGCGGAGGCGATCCGCGCAGGCGCGCTGGGCTTCTCCACCACGCGCACCATGGTGCACCGGACGGCGGACGGAGATCTGACGCCGACCATCGGCGCCGCCGATGCCGAAATGATCGCGATTGCCGAGGGGCTTCGCGATGCGGGCAGCGGCGTCCTGCAATGGGTGTCGGACTTCCGCGAAATGGACCATGAATTCTCGCTGGTCGAAAAGCTCGTCGAACTGTCGGGCCGTCCCTTGAGCTTCTCCATGGTGCAGGCGGATGTGATCCCGGATCAGTGGCGCGAGCTGATGTCGCGTCTCGACGCCGCCGCCGGGCGCGGCCTGCCCATCAAGGCGCAGGTGCAGGGCCGCCCCGTGGGGATCATGATGGGCCTTCAGGGTTCGGTGCATCCCTTCATCACCCGGCCGAGCTATATCGCGATCGCCGACAAGCCGCTTCACGAGCGGGTGGCGATCATGCGCGATCCGACCTTCCGGGCCCGCCTCATCGCCGAGGCGCCGCAGGAGGGCCATCCCTTCGTCAACTCGCTCGCCGGCGCCTATCACAAGATGTTCGACCTCGGCACGCCGCCCGATTACGAGCCCGGGCCGGAAAAGAGCATTGCCGCTCAGGCCAAGCGCGAAGGGCGCAACCCGGACGAGATCGTCTACGACATGATGCTCGAGGACGATGGCCGGGCGCTCATTTTCTTCGCCATGCACAACTACACGGAAGGCAGCCTCGATAACTGCCTCACCATGATCCGCAATCCCAACACCATCTTCGGCTTGTCCGACGGTGGGGCTCATGTGGGCGCGATCTGCGACGTGTCCGTACCGACCTATATGCTCACCCATTGGTGCCGCGACCGCACCCGTGGCGAGCGGCTCGACCTGTCCTTCGTCATCAAGAGCCAGACGAAGGACACGGCGGAAGCCGTGGGGCTGAGGGATCGCGGCGTCGTCGCCCCCGGTTACAAGGCGGATATCAACGTCATCGATTTCGACCGTCTCCAGCTTCGTCCGCCCCACATGGTCTACGACCTTCCCTCCGGCGCGCGCCGCCTGATGCAGGAAGCGGACGGTTACGAAGCGACCATCGTGTCGGGAAAGGTGGTCTACCGGGAAGGAGAGGCGACGGGCGAACTGCCGGGCCGGCTGGTGCGCGGCGCGAAGCATGCGCCATCCACGATGGCCGCCGACTGACGCTCCTGTCTTCACGTTGCATCGGTGCCTGACTGCTTTTCGCGGATGAAAGCGGCGCCTACGTATTGTCCGTGCTTGAATGGTTTTCGCATTCGCGTCACTCTCTTGTCGTCGGAGTGTGCGCGGAAAGAATGCGTGCGCTTGCGGTCTGAATATTCAGTGACAAGAGGCATGAACTCATGACGGATACACGAAGGAAGCGTGCGACGACGGCGGGCCGCACGTCGGCTGCAAGGCGTACGGCCGGACGCAGCACAACAGCGCGCAGCGCGGCTGCCCGCAAGACGACGGCAGCCAAGAAGACCACCACCACCGGCAAGACCGCCGCAACGAAGAAGGCCTCTACGGCAAAGAAGTCCACGGCGGCGAAGAAACCCGCCGCCAAGGCTTCGACGGCGAAGAAGCCCGCTTCTAAAGCGTCCACCGCAAAGAAGCCCGCTGCCAAGGCGACGAAAACAACCGCCGCCAGGAAGCCCGCGGCGCGCAAGACCGCAGCTAGAAAGCCGGCTGCGAAGAAGCCGGCCGCAAAGCTTTCCGTGGAAAAGCAGAAGCTCAAAAAGGATCTGGAAAAGCAGGTCCAGCAGCTTTCCAAACAGGTGGACAAGGCCGAGAAGGATGCCGAAAGGGCTCTCAAGAAGACCGAGCGCGACTACCGTCAGGTGCTGAAGCAGCTCCGCACCCAGCGCGACCAGCTCAAGAAACGCCTCGGCGTGCTGGCCGGTCAGGGCGAGACTGCCTTCGACGATGTGCGCGGCGGTGTCGAAACCGCGGCCAAGGATCTCTACGAGGCGGTGTCCAAGGCCTACAGCCGCTTCAAGTAAGGCGGCATAGACCGGCGAAGGATCGGGCGGGGCGCTCCTTTGGGGGCGCCCCGCTTTTCATTTGCGGTCCGATCGGGCTTACTCCTCCCAAACGAATTCGATAAAGGGAGGAAGTCATGAACCGCGTACTCGCCCATACGGGCGCGAAATATCCGATTATCCAGGCGCCCATGGGCTGGATCGCCCGCTCGCAGCTCGCCTCCGCTGTGTGCGAAGCCGGCGGGCTTGGCATCATCGAAACCTCATCCGGCGAGACGGAGGCCTGCAAGGCCGAGATCCTGAAGATGAAGGATCTCACCGGCGCCCCCTTCGGCGTCAACCTGCCGATCCGTTTCCTGAAGGACGACGCCATCATGCGTTTCGTCTGCGAGGAGTCGGGTGTGAAGTTCGTGACGACGTCGGCGGGCAGCCCGGCCAAATTCGTCGGTCCGCTGCATGAGGCGGGTATCATCGTCTACCACGCGGTTCCGACGGTCGATGCCGCGATGAAATGCGTCGATGCCGGGGTCGACGGCCTCGTCGTCGAAGGCGCCGAGGGTGGCGGTTTCAAAAACCCCGAAGAGGTCGGCACGATGGTCCTCCTGCAGGCCATCCGGCAGCGCACGGATATTCCACTCGTGGCAGCCGGCGGCATCTGCGACGGCAAGGGCATGGCCGCCGCCTTCGCGCTGGGCGCGGAAGCCGTGCAGATGGGAACGCGCTTCGTGAGTGCGAAGGAAAGCCCCGTCCACGAGAACTACAAGCAGGCGATCGTCGACGCGAAGGAGACGGGCACCTATGTCCTCAACAAGAAATCCACGCCCTGCATCCGCGCCCTGAAGACCGAACGCACCGAAAAGATCCACGAAGAAGGTCTGATGCCGCCCGACACCTTCACCCGGATTCTCGATCTCTATTTCGGCGGCGACATGGAGGCGGCGGTCGGTCTGGCCGGTCAGACGTCGGGGCTCATTTCGGAAGTGAAATCCGCCGGGGATATCATTGCCGAAACCGTCTCCGAATTCTTCGAGATCATGGATCGCATGGCGGCCATGGCGTCGGCCCGAAGCTTCGGCTGAACCTTGCCCAAACCATGGTTCATTCTTGCCCCAACCATGGTTGAATCTCAGTGCAATTGAGGGAGCGCCTCGGGAAACGAGGCGCTCTCATACCAGCGTCCGCCGAAGCGAAGTCCGGCGGCATTCAGCGCGATGACGAGGCGAAGCGCGGGCCTCCAGGCGGGCGAGGCGAGGCAGGGCGTGCCTTCGCACTGTGCGAGGCCCTGCAGCCCCGCCAGAAAGCGAAGCATCTGCGCTTCGTCATGCGTGAGCCGGGGGGTGGTCGGTTCGGGAATGACCAGCGGGCGGCTGACCGTTTGTCTCAGGGCCTTGGTGAAATCCGCCACGAGATGGCATCCTTCCGGCAGGTCCAGCGCTGCGAAAGCATCGTCGATCAGGCGCGTTTCCTCGGTATTTTCACCATGCGGCCATTGCGTCCGGACCGCCCAGACCGTGAATTGTTCGCAAAAACCCAAGTCGTTCATCGACTGCCCATCGCGATAGGGCGGCGTCTGGCGGGTTTCGTGGCGGCTGATCTGGGGGCGTTCCAACGGCTTCATTCCGGGCTCCTGCATGATGCGGGTGGCTGACCGGAAAACCGTATTGCAACTAATAATGACTCGCAACAATAAAGAAGGAGCGAGCCATCATGACGCAGCCACGCGCGTTCAGTGCGGGGATACGCCGTCGATAAGCGCCGTAATCATACGCGTCGCCATCTGCTCTTTCGCTGCCCAGGGAAATTCAGGGATGGTGATGAGGTTGAACACCACGCCCTGAAGCCCGCACAGAAAGAGCTGCGACACGGCCGCCACGTCGTCGGGGCGGAGCAGGCCTTTCTTCATGCTCTCCGAAACGGCCTCGGCGATCAGATCGAGCGCGCCAAGGCTTTCGCTCGTCTCGACGAAATAACGCTCGCCCGGCTCGTTCACCTTGTCTTCGATCAGAAAGATCGAGCGATAGTGGTCGGGATTGGATAGCCAGAAGCGGCACCAGGCATCGCCAAGGGCATGAAGGCGCTTGAGCGGATCTTTCTCGGCGGATGCATTGTGAAGCTCGTCGGCGAGCTCTGAAAAGGCGTCTTCCCATATATGGCGCAGCAGGTCGCGCTTGCCGCCGAAGAGCGTGTAGAGCTGGGCGGGCGAGCAACCCACAGCCTGCGCCACGCGGCGCATCGAGACGCCCTCATAGCCGTCACGGGCGAAGAGATTGCGCGCCTCGCCGATCACGCGCGCACGGAATGCGCCTTCTTCTGCCTCGCTTTTTCGGGGCCGTCCCCGAGCGGTTTTTTTCGTCGCCGATTTAGTCACTGGCATTGTCACCGATTTTTCGCTTGAATTTATTAAACGCGTTCATAAAATATTTTGCAACATCGCTTGCCAGTCGGGAGAAGGCCAAAGCGAGAGCATGGGAGGTTAGCATGACGGGTGAAAGCAAGAGCGCGGATGTCATGGTCGTCGGCGCAGGCATGGCCGGACTCAAGACGGCGATGGAGCTTGAGGCACAGGGAAAATCGGTCCTCGTGCTGGAAGCCCGCGACCGTGTGGGCGGTCGGCTTATGCCCGGTGAGATCGCCGGTCAGGTGATCGACCGGGGCGGGCAATGGGTCGGGCCGACGCAGAAACTGCTGCTTGCCGAAGCCGAAGCGCAGGGCGTGAAGACCTATCTGCAATATGACAAGGGTAAACAGGTTCTGCACTACAAGGGCAAGCGCCGGACCTATTCCGGCGATATCCCCTCCTTGCCGCTCCTTTCCCTGCTGGAACTCGATCGCGTTCAAAAACGCTGGGATCGCGAAATGATGACGCTGCCAGCCGACGCGCCCTGGACGGCACCCGATGCCATGGACTGGGACGGGCAGACGCTCGAAAGCTGGATCCGTCGGAACATCCGGACCGAAGGCGCGCGGACCTTCGCCCGCATCGTTTGCCGCGCCGTCTTCTGCGCCGAGCCGGAACAGATGTCCTATCTCTTCTTCCTCGAATATCTGCGTAGCGGTCATGGCGTGGAAGAACTTATCGGCGTCAAGGATGGTGCGCAGGAGGCGAAGTTTCTCGGCGGCGCTCATTCCATTGCCCGCAAGATGGCGGAGGGCCTCAAATCCCCGATCCATTTCGAGACGCCGGTTCGCGCGCTCCATCAGGACGATAACGGGGTGACCTTGCGGACCGACAAGGGCGATTATCAGGCAGACCGCGTGGTGATCGCCATTCCGCCTGCCTTGGCCTCGCGTATCCACTACGACGCGCCGCTGCCCTCGCTGCGCGACGGGCTGATGCAGCGTATGCCTATGGGGTCGGTCATCAAGGTTCATGTCGCTTATGACAAGCCTTTTTGGCGTAAAAAGGGGCTGGCGGGCATGGCGGTAAGCGATGCCCACGCCTTCAACGTGGTGTTCGATCAGTCGCCGGAAGATGAGTCCGTTGGCATTCTGGTCGGTTTTATCGATGGCGATCATGCTACCGCCATGAGTTCGATGGGGGATAACATCCGCCGCGAGGAAGTGATTAAGGCGCTCACGGACTATTTTGGCCCCGAGGCTCGCGAACCCATCGACTATGTCGATCAGGACTGGACGGCGGAGGAATGGAGCCGGGGCTGCTATGTGGCTCACATGGCGCCGGGTGTGATGACCCGCTTCGGCGAGGCGTTACGCGCGCCCGTCGGCCGTATCCATTGGGCAGGCACCGAAACGGCGACCGAATGGCAGGGCTATATGGACGGTGCGCTCCAGTCCGGTATCCGTGCCGCAAGGGAAGTCATGGAGCGCCTGCCGCGCTGACTCCGGTGTGGGTGTCACATTGTGAAATTTTGCTCCGGCGCTGCAACACTGATTGACAGCGCCGGTCATGGCCATTATTTCTCCGCTCGAACGCAATCGCACGTGCCACTGGCCACCACGGTTAAGTAACGGCGTACGCGTCTCTTTGGACAATTTCGGCGGCGCCGACCGTTTCGGGCCACCCGCCGGGTTTCGAGGGAGATTGCATATGGCCGGTTCAAGACCGAGGGGCTGACGCCCCGGATCAACCGGGTCTTCCGTCAGGGCGAAACGTTCGGAAATTCCGACAAGCTCATGACTGTTGAAGCGAGGTGCATTCGGCCTCGCACCCGGAACATAGCCCCGAGCGAGGGGCGTGAGCGCGTTCCATCCGCGAAATCGTAATAACTTATCCAAGGCCCCGGCGGGCGATCCCCTACTGGAAATGTATGTGGGACGGCGTCCGGCAAGCCAAGGTCCATCTACTGGTTGGGGAGAGGCACTATGACCGAATCCAATGCCCTCTTCCAATTGGGGATCGACTTGAACCGCGATTCAAGCAGCACCCAGGCGGAAGTACTCGAGTTTCCTGTTCAGGCGCCGTCGGAAGAGGCCGAAAAAGCCGATACCGTCGAAGCCGGGCCCTACACATCGTCCGACGAGCGCACCGATTTCTTTATCGAGCGCGACGGCGTGCGCTATGCCGGTACGCATCTGATCATCGACCTGGTCGGCGCGAGCCGTCTGGACGATATCGAGCATATCGAGAAGGCGCTCAGGCGCTGTGTGGAAGTGTCCAAGGCGACCTTGTTGCACATCCATCTGCATCACTTCACGCCGAACGGCGGCGTGTCGGGTGTGGCCGTGCTGTCGGAGAGCCATATCTCCATCCATAGCTGGCCCGAAGCCGACTATGCCGCGCTCGATGTGTTCATGTGCGGCGAAGCCGAGCCGCATAACGCCATCGAAGTGCTGCGCGAAGCCTTCAGTCCGTCCGACATCCGTGTCGGCGAACACCTGCGCGGACAGGACATGGTCTGATGCCGTTTCAGGACGACAAAGGCGGACGCTGGATCGACGAAACCCTCTACGAAGAGGAGGGTTTCGTCTGCACCTTTCGCGCGGACAAGGTGATCTATGAGGAAAAGACCGGGCAGCAGTCCCTGGTGATTTTCGAGAACGCGTTGTTCGGCCGGATGATGGCGCTTGATGGGGTGACACAGCTCACCATGCGCGACGAGTTCATCTATCACGAGATGATGACCCATGTGCCGATCCTCGCGCATGGGAACGCAAAACGCGTGCTCATAATCGGCGGCGGCGATGGCGGCATCCTGCGTGAGGTAACGCGTCACAAGACGGTCGAGCACGTCACCATGGTCGAGATCGACCCTTCGGTGACGGAGTTTGCAAAGAAGCATCTGGCCGAAGTTTCCAACGGAGCGTTCGACGATCCGCGTCTCAACCTGGTTTTCGCCGATGGCGCGAAATTCGTGGAAGAGACGGAAGATCGTTATGACGTCATCATCGTGGATTCGACCGACCCGATAGGTCCGGGCGAAGTACTCTTCCGTGAGGCGTTCTATCGCGCTTGTGCCGGGTGCATGAATGAAGGCGGCGTCATCGTTACGCAGAACGGTGTGCCTTTCATGCAGTCTGAAGAGCTGGCGGGCACCATGGAAAAATTCCGCCGGATTTTTGCGACAGGCACCTGCTATCTCGCCACCATTCCGACCTATGTCGGCGGCCCGATGGCGATGGGCTGGGGGACGGACAACACCTCCCTGCTGGATGTGCCGGTCGAAGAACTCGCCAGCCGCTATGAGGCCGCGGGCCTTTCGACGCAGTACTACACGCCCGAAGTCCACAAGGCGGCTTTCGCTTTGCCGGGTTATGTGTCGAAGATTACAGGTAGTCGCTGATTGAAACGGGGAGCGAGGGTGATTCGCCTAGGCTCCCCGAACAGTCGCGCAGTATTCTTTTTCCGGAATCGGTTGCTGCGGTGCGGTGTACCGAAAAATCCAGCGCATTAGCCCTTTTTTTACTTCGAATACCAATTCGAATGGATTGCTAACCATAACGGATGTTACCTTAACTTCACAAAGTCCCGGCGCATTTCTTCTGGTGTGACGGGGACATGTTCCTTGGGGTGGGAATGTATCGGAGGAAGTGAGGCATGCGGCGAGTGGGTGTGCAGCCGGTCAGAAATCTTGATCAGCGCGATGGGCAGGGCGACTTCGACGAGATGGAACCTCTTCGTCCGGTGGATGTGGTTTTGGTTAGCGGCGGGATGCTGATTTCGGCAGCGACGGTCGTGCTGGCGTTGTGGAAGCTCAAGGACCTGATTTTCTGACGCCTGCTCTGCCGAGGCCGGGAGTAGTCAGGCAAGCCTCTCGTCGGAGACGACAATGCCGTCGCCGTCCGCATAGGCCCATGCGCCCGGGCGGAAGGTCACGCCTGCGAACTGAAACACTTTCCCGAATTCACCAAGGCCCTGCTTCTCGCTTTTGCGCGGATGCACCGCCAGCGCCTTGATGCCGACCGCACAGTCTTCGAGCTCAGCCGTATCGCGCACGCAGCCATTGATGATCACCCCGGCCCAGCCATTTTCTTCCGCCAGCTTTCCAAGATTGCCGCCGAAAAGGGCGCAGCGCATGGAGCCGCCCCCATCCACGACGAGCACACGGCCCTTGCCTTCGCTTTCCACTGCCTCGCGGACTTTCGTGTTGTCCTCAAAGGCGGCCAGCGTGACGATCTCGCCGCAAAAACCGAGGATGCCGCCGAAATCGGCAAAAACAGGTTCAGCATATTGAAGCCGGTCGGAGAACTCATCGGAAAGGTCTGTGGTGGCGGGTACTGTCGTTGCGTCGGGGCGGGGCGTCATAGGCATCCTCATACTGTCGGGTTGTAGTGGCGCCGACGGTAAAGGTGATCCGCCCTGGCGCTAAAATGTCGTGCGAGGCGGCACATATCGCGCCGCCTCGAAAATCGGTCAAAGTGCCTCATAGGCTGCTGCGATCAGTCCCATCGCACGAGGGTCGCCGGCGAGATCGGGGCCCATCTGGTTCATGACATAGGAAATGCCGACACCGGCTACCGGATCGCATAGCACGAAAGAGCCGCCCCATCCGGAATGGCCGATGGTCGCCTCATTGGGACCATAGAGAAGACCGCCAACATTACGCAAAACGCCGGCGCCCCAGCTTCCTTGAAGGCCCAGAACCAGATCTTCGTTCGAAATCTGTTCGGCTGAAAGCTTGGCAAGCGTCTCCCGGCTGACAAGGCTTGTGCCGTTCAATGCGCCGCCCGCCGCGACGGCTCCGAAGAGCTTTGCCAGGGCGCTGGCCGACCCCCGGCCGTTGGCGGACGAAATTTCCGCCTTCCGCCACGCGCGGCTGTTGGGCGCCGTCGCCGAGGGCGAGGGATTGGCGAAAGTAAGCTTCTGGATTTCATTGAGGTTGGCGGCGTCGAGCGGCTGTGCATTCGGCGCGGCAATCATTTCCGCAATGCGGCCTTCCTCGCTTTCCGGCAGGCCGATATAGAAGTCGATCTTCCATGGCGCAGCGATCTCGTCCCGGAAAAATTGACCGATCGTCTTGCCGGTGATCCGTTTCACAAGTTCGCCCGTGATGAACGCATAGGTAAGTGCGTGATAGCCCGAGCGCGTGCCTGGTTCCCAGAGCGGCTCGGCCGCGGCCATGCGCGCCGCCATGTCGTCGTGGTCGTAGAGATTTTCTTCGGTAAGGGGCTCGCGTAAGGTGGAAAGGCCCGCCTGATGCGAAATCGCCTGACCGACCGTGAGCCGGTCTTTTCCATGAGCGCCGAATTCCGGCCAGTACTTTATGACCGGATCGTCATAGGAAAGCTCGCCGCGCTCGACCAGACGTGCAAGGCACAAAGCGGCCACGGCCTTGGTCGTGGACCAGACATTGGGCAGCGTATCGCGCTGCCAGGCTTTGCTGCGCGCGGCATCGGCGTGCCCGCCCCAGAGATCGACGAGATACTCGCCGTCTTTCCAGATGGCGAAGGAAGCGCCGACATCTCCCCCCTTGGTGAAATTACTTGCGAATGCATCGCGCACGGCTTCGAAGCCCGGCGCGACCTCTCCCTCAATATCGACCATGGCGGAATCTGCCATATCACTCCCTCGGATTTTGTTTGATGGGCAAGAGCGTATCCGGACAGTCGCGCTTTTCGCAAAGGAAACTCTGGATGCCATGAAAAAGGCCGCGGGATTGCTCCCGCGGCCTTCATGTTTTGCTGAAGTGGCAGCGACTGGATTAGTCGGCCGACTTCTTGAACTGCGCAGCTTCCGTGGACTCGCCAAGGGCGGTCGTGGAGCTCTGGCCACCGGCGGCAGCCACGGAGACCATGTCGAAATAGCCCGTGCCCACTTCGCGCTGGTGACGCGTGGCGGTGTAGCCGTCGCCTTCGGCACCGAACTCGGCCTGCTGCAGCTCGGAATAGGCGGCCATGCCGCGATCCTTGTAGCCGCGAGCCAGCTCGAACATGCCGTAGTTGAGCTGATGGAAGCCGGCCAGCGTCACGAACTGGTACTTGTAGCCCATGGCCGCGATTTCGCGCTGGAACTTGGCAATCGTGTCCTTGTCCAGGTTGGCTTCCCAGTTGAAGCTCGGCGAGCAGTTGTACGCCAGCATCTGGTCCGGATACTTCTTCTTGACCGCTTCGGCGAAGCGCTTGGCGTCGTCGAGGTTCGGAACCGATGTTTCCCACCACAGCAGGTCGGCGTAGGGCGCGAAGGCCAGGCCGCGATTGATGCAGTGATCGACGCCCGTGCCGTCCTTCAGGCGGTAGAAGCCTTCAGCCGTACGGCCGGCATCGAAGTCGATGAAGTCGTGATCGTACTCGTCGATGTCGGAGGTGATGAGCTTGGCGGACTCAGCATCCGTACGAGCCATGATGAGGGTCGGCGTGCCCATCACGTCGGCGCCGAGGCGCGCGGCGTTCAGGTTACGGATGTGCTGCTTGGTCGGGATCAGCACCTTGCCGCCCAGATGGCCGCACTTCTTTTCAGAAGCGAGCTGGTCTTCATAGTGGACGCCAGCGGCACCGGCCTCGATATAGGCCTTCATGATTTCGAAGCAGTTGAGCGGGCCGCCGAAGCCGGCTTCCGCATCGGCCACGATCGGCACGAACCAGTCGCGCTGCGCGCCGCCTTCGGAATGCTCGATCTCATCCGCGCGCTTCAGCGTGCGGTTGATACGGCGGGCAAGCTCCGGACCGGCATTGGCCGGGTAGAGGCTCTGGTCCGGGTACATGGCGGAGGCGGTGTTCGCATCGGCGGCAACCTGCCAACCGGAGAGATAGATCGCCTTCAGGCCGGCACGGACCATCTGCATCGCCTGGTTGCCGGAAAGGGCGCCGAGCGAGTGGATGTAGTCTTCCGTGTGGAGGCCGTCCCAGAGCTTGTTCGCACCGCGCGTGGCGAGCGTGTACTCGATGGGGAAGGAGCCGCGCAGCTTTTCAACGTCTTCGACGCTGTAGTTGCGCTCAACATTGTCGAACCGGCCCTTGGGTGCGCCGGGAACGAGGTCGTAAAAAGTCTTACTCATGGTTTCATTCCTCGTAGTCGGAGGGGATGGGTGAGGGGGCCCGGTTTCAGTTTGCGGCTTCCTGCTGCAGAATCTGCTGATAAGCCGGCAGCGTGAGGAATTCCTCGCATTCCTTCGCCTTGGTCATCTCGGAGAAGAGCTTGATCGCCTCTTCGAAGTGACCGTTCGTCCAGCGCTCTTCGCCGAGCGCCTCGCGGAGTTTCTTCATCTCGTCTTCGAGTACTTCGTCGAAGAGTTCAGGGCTGACCTTGCGGCCATCGCTGAGGTCTGCGCCGTGATAGATCCACTGCCAGAGCTGCGTCCGGCTGATTTCGGCCGTCGCGGCGTCTTCCATCAGGTTGTAGAGCGGCACGGCACCGCGCCCGCCAAGCCAGGCTTCGATATACTGAACGCCCACACGGCAGCATTCGCGCATGCCGCCCTCGGTCCGCTCGCCCTTATGCGGCTCGAGCAGTTCCTTCTGGCCGACATTCACGTCCTGCCTCTGGCGTGCAAGCTGGTTGGGACCTTCGAGCTTGCCGAAGACTTCCATCGCCACAGCGACGAGGTCGGGATGAGCGACCCAGGTGCCGTCATGGCCATTATTGGCCTCGCGCTCCTTGTCGGCGCGGACCTTGGCGAAGGCGGCTTCATTGGCCGCTTCATCGCCCTTGACCGGGATCTGGGCGGCCATGCCGCCCATGGCGAAGGCGCCGCGCTCATGGCAGGTCTTTACCAGCAGCAGCGAATAGGCGTTCAGGAATGCGTCGCCCATCACAACCTGCGCACGGTCCGGCAGGATGAAGTTCGGGTTTTTACCGAGGCGCTTGATGTAGCTGAAGATGTAGTCCCAGCGGCCGCAATTGAGGCCGACGATGTGATCCTTCAGTTCGTAGAGGATCTCATGCATCTCGAACGCGGCGGGCAGCGTCTCGATCAGGATGGTGGTCTTGATCGTACCGTTCGGCACGCCGAGTGCCTTCTGTGCATCGACGAAGATGTCGTTCCACAGGCGCGCTTCCAGATGGCTTTCCATCTTCGGCAGGTAGAAATACGGGCCGGAGCCGGACGCGATCTGCTTCTTCGCATTGTGGAAGAAATAGAGACCGAAATCGAAAATGCCGCCCGACATAGGCTGGCCGTCGACTTCGACATGCGCTTCTTCAAGGTGCCAGCCGCGCGGACGCACGATCAGCGTCGCGGGATTGTCGATGACGTTGTAGGTCTTGCCGTTCGAGTCGTCGGTGAAGCCGATCGAGCCGTCCCAATAGGCCATCATGTTCTGCTGGCCACCGATCATGTTGTCCCATGTCGGCGCTGCGGCATCCTCGAAGTCCGTCATGTAGGACTGCGCACCGGAGTTCAGCGCGTTGATGACCATCTTGCGGTTGTCGACCGGGCCGGTGATTTCCACACGGCGGTCGAGCAGATCCTTCGGGATCGGCGCAACCTTCCAGTCGCCTTCGCGGATGTTCTTCGTCTCGGGCAGGAAGTCGGGCAGTTCGCCGGCGTCGAACTTCTTCTGACGCGCGGCGCGCGCGGCGAGCAGCTCCTTGCGGCGGGCGCCGAATTTGCGCTCCAGCGCCACTACGAATTCTAGGGCTTCCTGGGTCAGGATGCGCTCATAGCCGGGCTTCATCGCGCCCTTGATGACAACGCCGTCCACGCTCGGTGCTCCGCTCATGCTTGCTCGCCTCCGCTGGCCGTACTTGGGTTCTGGATTTGCGGAGGTCATACATTGACGACAGCCGAATGTCCATGACCGAGGCTCCATTTCCTAAGCTATTGAAAAGATTGAAGTAAAGTTGTTGACAAGATTCGCTGTCGTTTTTGTTGAAAATGTAAATTTTGTAAATTAATTTCAGTGGAGCCGGATCGTTCGGGATCCGGATTCCTGTAAGAGAGTCAGTCACATGGCAGCCGAAAAGAAGGTTTTTGCCGGTCCGCGCATCAGGCGCCTTCGCCGAGAGCGGAAACTCACTCAGGCTCGTATGGCGGAAAATCTCGGTATCTCCGCGAGCTATCTCAATCTGATCGAACGCAACCAGAGACCTGTTTCGGTACAGATTCTGCTCAAACTCGCCGAAGTCTTCGATGTCGATCTCAGAACGCTGGGCGGTGACGACGAGGCGCGCGCCCTCACCGTGCTGCGTGAGATATTCGCCGATCCCGTCTTTCGCGACGCCGGGCTCTCTATCCAGGACCTGCAGGAGGTTGCTGCGGCAAGCCCCGCCTTTGCCGATGCGGTGTCGACGCTCTACCGCGCCTATCAGGAATCCATGACCAGTGGAGCCATGCTGGCCGAACGTCTCGCCGATCGCGATATCGACGATGCGAGCGATACACCCGGCCTTCCGCTGGAAGAGGTGCGGGACTTCATCAACAGTCGCAAGAACCATTTCCCCGCGCTCGACGCGGCTGCGGAAGAGCTCTATGAGAGCGCACGCATCAGTGCGGACGAACCCTATGTCAGCCTGCGCAACGCTTTGCGTGACAAACATGGCGTCTCGACCCGGATTGCGCCCGCCGACATCATGTCCGGCGAGTTGCGCCGCTACGACCGGCACCGTCAGACGATTTTCCTGTCCGAACTGCTCGACCAGCCAGGACGCTCCTTCCAGCTTGCCTATCAGCTCGGTTATTTCGAACAGTCGCGTACCATCGAGGATATCGTCGAAAGCTCAGGTCTCGACAGCGACGAAGCCTGCCGTCTGCTGCGGGTGGCACTGGCGAATTATTTCGCGGCGGCGCTCCTCATGCCCTATGACGCCTTTCTCAGGACCGCGGAGCAGACCAATTACGACATCCGTTTGCTGGGCCGCCGTTTCGGCACGAGCTTCGAGCAGGTCTGCCATCGCCTGACGACGCTGCAGCGGCCCGGTGCGAAGGGCATCCCCTTCTTCCTCATCCGTGTGGACAATGCGGGGAATGTTTCCAAGCGCTTTTCAGCCGCAGGGTTCCACTTTGCACGTTTTGGCGGCACATGCCCGCGCTGGAACGTGCATGACGCCTTCCGCGTGCCGGGGCAGGTTTATACGCAGATCGTGCAGATGGAAGATGGCACGCGCTATTTCTCCATCGCCCGCACGGTGAGCCGGGCAGGCTCGGGGATAGGCGTGCCGGGCGACCAATATGTGGTCGGCCTCGGGTGCGATATCGCCCATGCACGAAACCTCATCTACAGCCAAGGCTACGATCTCGACGACGAGCGTGGCGCCATGCCCATCGGGGTCAATTGCCGCCTCTGTGAAAGGCTCGATTGTTCGCAGCGCGCATTCCCGCCGCTGAAGCACCGCCTGCGTGTGGACGATCACGTGCGCGGGGTGTCGCCTTTCGGCGTGCCGGTGGTGGAAGACCGGGAAGCAGGAGAATAGCGCCTCAAAGTCCCATCAGCGCCCGTGCAACAAAGGCGAAGACCGCAAGCGCCAGGACGCCGGCAAGCCAGATGCCCGCAAACCAGTAGACCCGTTTGAGGGGCTCGGGAATGTTGTGGTCGTTATTCTCCGCCATAGCCTCCATGCTCCGTCGCCTTGCCCCTGAAGACGCTATAGGCATACCAAGTGTAGCCAAGCACCATCGGCAGCACGAGCACCACGCCGACCATCGCGAAGATCACGCTGGAACGCGGTGCGATGGCATCATAGATCGTGATGTCGGGCGGGATGATGTGCGGATAGAGCGAGATACCGATCCCGGCAAAGCCCAGCACGAAAAGCCCGATGGAAGAGACGAAAGGGGCAAGCTCCCTGCCGGACAGAATGACGTAAAAAAGCCAGGCCGCCAGAAGCGCCGTGACGACCGGGATCGGGAACAGGAAGACGAGATTGATGCCGCTGAACCAGCGATCCGCAATGGCGGGCCGGAGGAAGGGCGTCAGCACACTGACCGCCGCCATGGCAATGAGCACGCCGCCCGCCAGAACCAGCGCGGCGCGCCGTGCCCAGGCCTGAAGGTCGCCCTCCGTTTTCAGGATGAGCCATGTCGCACCGAGCAGGCCGTATCCGACCACGGTGCCAAGCCCCGTGAGCACGGTGAAGGGCGACAGCCAGTCGAACATGCCGCCGGAATAATGAAGGCCGTCTACGCGGACGCCCTGCACAAGCGCTCCGACAAGGACGCCCTGCATGAAAGCCGCGATCAGCGAACCGCCGAAGAAGCTCGCACTCCACAGATGCGTGCTGGTATCTGCCTGATGACGGAATTCGAAGGCAACACCCCGGAAGATCAGGGCAAAGAGCATCAACATGACGGGGATATAGAAGGCCGATAGCGCAATCGAATAGACGAGCGGGAAGAAAACCATCAACCCGCCGCCGCCGAGCACGAGCCAAGTCTCGTTACCGTCCCAAACGGGTGCGACCGAGTTCATCATGATGTTGCGCGACCGGCCGTCGGGCGCGAATGGGAAAAGAATACCGGTACCGAGATCGAAACCGTCCAGCAGCACATAGCCGAGAATGGCGGCGGCGATGATGCCGGCGGAGATGAGAGCGAGAATTTCCATGGGGACTGCCTCCTATTCCGCGGGAACGACGAGGCCGGGGCGCGCGCCGCGCATGGCCTCGGGCGTTTCACCGGTTGTGTCCGGCGCGGACGGGCCCTGCCGGATCAGCTTGCTGAGGTAGTAGAGGAAAGCACCGAAGAGACCGCCGTAGACGATGAGGAAAATCGTCAGCGTCGTTGCGATCGCGCTGGCCGCCACGCTGGGCGAGGTGCTGTCGACGGTGCGCAGCAGGCCATAGACGGTATAAGGCTGTCGGCCTACCTCCGTCACAAACCACCCCGCCAGCGTTGCCACGAAACCTGCCGGTGTGAGGGCCACGGCTAGCCATTTGAGCGGGCGTGTATCGTAGAGCCGGCCGCGCCAGCGCGCCCACAGGCCCCAGAGGCCGAGTGCGACGAACAGGAAGCCGAGCCCGACCATCAGGCGGAACGACCAGAAGACGATACCCACGGGCGGGCGGTCCGCCGCGGGGACATCCTTGAGGCCCGGCACGACGCCGTCCGTGCTGTGCTTCAGAATGAGGCTGGCACCGCTTGGTATGCCGACTTCCAGATGGTTGGTCTCCTTGTCCTGATCAGGAATGGCGAAGAGGACCAACGGCACATTGGATTTCGTCGTCCAGTTGCCTTCCATCGCCGCGACCTTGATTGGCTGGTGTTCCAGTGTGTTGAGCCCGTGCTGATCGCCGAGCAGAACCTGCAGCGGGGCGAGGATGAGTACACCCCACATGGCGATGGAAAAGGCGCGCCGCGCTGTGCCGGTTGTGTCGCCGCGCAGAATGTAGAAGGCGGAAATGCCGGAAATGACAAGTGAGGTGGTGAGGTAGGATGCCGTTACCATGTGGAGGAAGCGATAGACGAAGGACGGATTGAAAATGACGGCAATCCAGTCATCCACCACGAAATGCCCGTCCACGATGGAAGCGCCTGCCGGCGTTTGCATCCAGCTGTTGGCGGAAAGAATCCAGAAGGCCGAGAGCGCCGTGCCGAACGCGACGAGCGAAGTGGCGAGGAAGTGAAGTCTTTCGCCGACCTTGTCCCAGCCGAAAAGCATGATGCCGAGAAAGCCCGCTTCCAGGAAGAAGGCCGTCAGCACCTCGAAGCCAAGAAGCGGCCCGAGCACAGGGCCTGTGATGCGTGAGAATTCCGACCAGTTGGTACCGAACTGATAGGAAAGAACAAGGCCTGACACCACGCCCATGCCGAAGGCGAGCGCGAAGACCTTGACCCAGAATTTGTAGAGCCGCAGGAAGGTGTCGTCCCTGGTGCGAAGCCATCGCCACTCAAGGAGTGTGAGATAGCCGGCAAGACCAATGGTGAAAGTCGGGAAGAGAATGTGAAACGACACGGTAAATGCAAATTGCAGCCTGCCGAGTATTTCTGGATCGATGGGGGGCATGGATCACCTCATGGCACGAGCACGCGAGACCTGCGAACCATACACCCATCGCTACATTAGAAAAGTTTGGTTTTCGAAATGTGGCACATTCTGACGCAGCGCATTTTGACGCGGCGCAACAAATTAGAAACGCGCCAATGTCAGAAACGCGGTCTTGTCAGAATCGCGTCCCGTCGGAATGCACCTTAATCGGAAAAATGTCAGATCAGCCTGTCGGGCGGGAAGGTGAGCACGATGCGCATAAGCCGCTGCTCCCCGTCGAGGCCGCGCCCGCCATCGACCTGCAGGCTGCCTTCATGCATTTCCATCACTTTGCGCGTAAGCGAGAGCGCAAGACTTTCGGGGCGCGGTGTGCTGCTGTCTTCCGCGCTGACGAATGGGTCTTCTGCGCTGTCCATCTCGCTGAAACGAGCCTGACCCGACCAGTCGTGCTTTTCTTCAAGAACGACTTCGAGCCCTTTGTCGGTTTCCTCGATGCGCATGTTCAGCGTCGCACCGCGATGGGCGCAATGGATCGCCTCGGAAATCAGCCTGAAGAAGCCCTGGCGAAGGCGTTTCTGGTCGCCACGCAGCCCGGGAAGGCGCGCCGCCGTTTCCAGTTCCAGCGCGACGCCCTCGGCGCGGGCGTTGTTTCGCTGGCTCGTCATGGCGATCTCGACCAGCTGTGCGACGCTGCAGATCTCGTTCGTGAGGTCGATACGGTCGGTTTCCGCCTCTGCGATGCCCAGCAGATCCTCGATCATGTCGAGCAGCATCGTACCGGAGGAATGGATGTCTTGCGCGTATTCGCGGTAGCGCCCTTCACCGAGCGGGCCGAGCTGCTCGTTCTTCATCAGCTCCGAAAACCCGATGATATGTGTGAGCGGCGTGCGCAGGTCGTGATTGACGTTGGAGAAGAAACTTTGATTGCGTCGCCGTACGTCTTCCGTTTCCGCTTCGGCCGATTTCAGCGTGTGCTGAAGTGCACGGCGCACGGTCGTATCGGTAAGCGCGGCCACGCGGGCGGGGACACCGCCCCATTGCGTGTCGACGACGCGCATTTCTGCAAAGCGCAGGTCGCCATCCGGCCGGTTCACTTTGACATCGTGTTCGCCGGGTTCCGACGGCAGATCGAACGGCTTGCCCTGCAACTCGCCTGCCTTGCAGCCGAGAATTTCCTCCGCCGCATCGTTCATGAATTGAACCAGCCCGTCTGAATCGAGGATCACGATGGCTTCTGCGGATTCCTGAACCAGGGTGAGGCCCGGCGCATCGGTGACCGGCGCGGCACGCGGCTCGTCGTCCCGGTTGCGGCGAATGACTGCCCGGCGGACGGCCATGGCGGCGATGCGGGGCGCGTTGTCGGTAACGCCGATGCAATCGTCGGCGCCCGCTTTCATTGCTTCGGTCTGGAGCGCGGGGTCATCGAAGCCGAGCGCGATGACGGGAGCGTCCGGCCCGATCGACACCACGCGCCGGAGAAAGGCGATTTCCGCCGGAGCGCCCGACCCGATATCGATGATGATTGCGTCGATGCCCGGTGCCATCAGCGGTTCGAGCCCTTGCTCGATCCCTGAGAAGCTGAACTGGCACGGTCCTGCGCTTTCATCCGCGGCCAGGCCTGCGAGGCCGCGTTTCAAGGCCGCAGAGCGCGTAATCGTATGCACGTTCAACTGCTGAAGCCCGTCTGTAGGCAGGTGGCGATTGCCGTGAATGTTTTGTGTCCACTGCGCAGCTTCGCTGTGGAACGAGATGGCTTGCTGTCCCATCGACCCTTGTCCCTTGCCGATCCGGTACGCCCGCCCATAGCCGCCAACCCGGCTATCCAGCCCATTCACACAAGAGGATGGTAAACGCGACTGGCGATTTGCGCGCCGTTCTTTCTCGACAATCGATTCGACAGGTAAATGGGGTGTTAATATCCCCAGCATGTTGTGGATAGCTTGTAGGGCAACCACAAGAGGGGCAAGCGGAGGCGACCTGAAAAGCAGAGTCAAACCAAGGGCATGACTCAGGCCCTCCCGTGTGAGCAGACCCTGAAAAGCTGAGAAAAACTTTTCGCAGAAAGGCGCGGGATTCGGCAGATTGCCGGTAAGGGGCAGCCAGGTTTGCGCATCCTGTCCGCCATATTGATTCGTGGTTGAACGCGCGCGTGCCTCGGCAACTTGTTATGCCCACCCCGATAGGCTAGGAATGCGCCCGATTTCAGCGTTCCGGCTCATTCAGTCTCCGGTCATGGCCAAGAAACAAAAGACGTTCCGCCCCAAGGCGCGTGTGCCAAAGGGGTTTCGCGACCTTTCCGGTCCGCTGCTGCGGTCGGAAGCGCGCATGCTTGCGCGCATTCGCGAGGTCTATGAGCGCTATGGCTTCGACCCGCTTGAGACCTCGGCCATCGAATATGCCGATGCGCTGGGCAAGTTTCTGCCCGATGAGGATCGGCCGAACGAGGGCGTTTTCGCCTTTCAGGACGATGACGAGCAGTGGATGGCGCTGCGTTACGACCTGACAGCACCGCTCGCCCGCTATGTGGCCGAGAATTATGACGGCCTGCCCAAGCCCTTCCGCCGCTACCAGACGGGTCCCGTCTGGCGCAACGAGAAGCCGGGCCCGGGCCGCTTCCGCCAGTTCACCCAGTTTGACGCCGATACGGTCGGTGCGCCGACGGTCGCCGCGGATGCCGAGATGGTGATGCTCGCCTGCGATTGTTTTGAGGCTGTGGGGATTCCTCGCGGCTCTTATCGGCTGCGTGCGAGCAATCGCAAGGTGCTGGACGGGCTGATGGAAGAGATCGGTATTGCCGGTGAACCCGGTGGCGTCGTTCACATGACGGTGCTTCGTGCCATCGACAAATATGACCGTCTGGGCCGCCAGGGTGTGGAGCTTCTGCTGGGGACGGGCCGCAAGGACGAATCCGGTGACTTCACCAAGGGCGCGGGGCTGGAGCCCGATCAGATCGCCCGGGTGATGGACTATGTGGAGTCTGGTGTCGGGGCGGAGGAAAGCGACCGCAAGGCCACGCTGGAAGGCTGGCGCAAGGTGGTCGGCAATTCCGAAATCGGCCTTGAAGGCGTGGAAGAGCTAGCCGAGATGGATGCGCTCTTTACCGCTGCGGGATATGGCTCCGACCGGATCGAGTTCAACAGCTGGATCGTGCGCGGACTCGGCTACTACACCGGGCCGGTGTTCGAATCCGACCTTCTCTTTGAAGTGAAGGATGAGAAGGGCAATCCCGTGCGTTTCGGCTCGGTGGGGTCCGGCGGCCGCTATGACGGTCTGGTGGAACGCTTCAAGGGCGTGAAAGTGCCCGCGACGGGGTTTTCTATCGGCGTGAGCCGCCTGCTGGCCGCGCTGGAGCTTCTCGGCAAGCTGGAAGATGAGGGGCAGTCCGCCCCGGTCGTCGTGCTGACGCTGGATGCAGACCGCATGGCGGATTCCCAGACCATGACGCGGGAACTGCGCGAGGCGGGTATCCGCGCCGAGATGTATCTCGGCGGCTCCGGTATGCGTGCCCAGATGAAATATGCCGACAGGCGCGGCGCGCCGATTGCCGTGATTGAGGGCGAGGATGAGCGAGCCCGGGGCGAGGTAACGCTCAAGGACCTTATCCTTGGTGCAGAGATGTCCAAGGAAATCGAGGATAATGCGGAGTGGCGCGAGGGCCAGCCGGCGCAGGCGTCCATCTCCCGCGAGAGCCTCGTCGAAGAAGTGACGAAGATGCTCGCCCGACATGGCATTCATCCGCATGGCCGCTAGGCCATATTCCTTACCTTTCCCGAAAATTATCGAATTCATGCTAGATAAGGCGCGCGCCGGAAAACGCGGCATCGCGCGATAAAGAGGCACATCATGCCGAAAGCAGTTCAGACCCCTGAAGAGGTCGAAATCCGCACCCTGCGGGAGAAGCTGACGGGGGAGTTGCGGTCAGTCTTCGAGAACGCCGGATGCGAGCGTGTGGAGCCCTCCGTGCTGCAGCCCGCTGACGTCTTCCTTGACCGCTCGGGCGAGGATATTCGCCGACGGCTCTATATGTTTACCGATCCGGGCGGAACGGAACTCTGCCTGAGGCCGGACCTGACCATCCCCACCTGCCGCCTTTTTCTGGAGCGCGCGGGCGATGGCGGCGAGGCGCGGCTGTCCTATGCGGGGCCGGTTTATCGTTTCCAGCCGCAGGGATCGCCCAAACCCAATGAAGTATTGCAGGCCGGCGCCGAATTGCTGGGCGCGACCGACCGTGAAGCAGCGGATGCGGAAGCCTTCGCGCTGGCGGTCGATGGCTGCAAGGCGGCCGGGCTTGCGGATTTCGAGATCGAAATGGGCGACCTCTCGCTCTTCGATGCACTGGTCGATGCGCTCGACATCGCGCCGGGCTGGCGCTCGCGCTTGAAGCGGCAGTTTTGGCGGCCGGACTATTTCAAGGAACTCGTTCAGCGTCTCGCGAGCGGCAATGCCGATGCGGGCGGTGAGCAGGAGGGCCTTCTGGCCGCGCTCAACGCACTGGATGAGAAGAGCGCCAAAAGTGTGATCGAGGATGTGCTGAAGCTGGCTAGCATTTCCCCGGTTGGCGGACGCAGCACGGGCGAGATCGCCGAACGCCTGCTGGAGCAGGCAGCGGATGCCAGCGCGGCGCCGCTCTCACCGGAAATCGTGAAGCTGATCGACGATTTCCTCGGCCTTACTCTCGCGCCGAAAGACGCTGCGCCGCGTATTCGCGAGTTGACGGCGAAGGCGGGGATTTCCATCGAGCCGCGGCTCGAGGCGCTGGAGAAGCGTTTCGCCGCTATCGAGGCAAAGGGCTTCGACCTGTCGAAGGCGCGCTTCCAGGCAGGTTTCGGGCGACGGCTTGAATATTACACGGGCTTCGTCTTCGAGCTTCAGGTGCCTGACCTCGGTCCGGAAAAGGTGATCGCGGGCGGTGGGCGCTATGACGGTCTGCTGAGGAGCCTCGGCGCCGAACAGCCCGTGCCGGCTGTCGGATGTGCCTTCACGGTGGAGCGTCTGGCCCGTGCCCTCAAGCTGAAGGGAGAAACGAAATGAGCAATGAACTCATCATCGGTATCCCTTCCAAGGGCCGGCTTCAGGAAAACGCGAATGCCTTCTTTGCCGATGCCGGCATGAAGGTGAAGCAGTCGGGTGGCGGACGCGAATATGTCGGGCGCCTGAAGGGCGTGGAGAACGTCCACATTGCTTTCCTTTCGGCATCCGAAATCGCGCTGCGTTTGGAAGAAGGTTCCATTCACCTCGGTGTGACGGGCGAAGACCTCATCCGCGAGCGGATCGCCGAACCGGAAAACAAGGTGGAACTGGTGCTGCCGCTGGGCTTCGGCTTTGCCGATGTCGTGGTGGCCGTGCCGCAGAGCTGGATCGACGTTTCCACCATGGCCGATTTCGACGATGTGGCGCTCGCTTTTCATCGCCGTCACGGGCGGCGCATCCGCATCGCGACCAAATATCTGAACCTGACGCGCGGCTTCTTTGCCGAACACGGGCTGATGGATTACCGCATCGTGGAGAGCGCGGGCGCGACGGAAGGCGCCCCGGCGGCGGGCACCGCGGAAGCGATCGTCGACATTACGACGACCGGCACGACGCTGGCGGCGAACAATCTCAAGGTGCTGGATGACGGCGTGATGTTGCGCAGCCAGGCCAACCTTGTGGCAAGCCTCAATGCGGACTGGTCGGACAAGGCGCTTGCGGCCACCGGCGAAATCCTCGACCGGGTGGACGCCAAGGCGCGCGCCGCCGCGACGGTGGAAGTACGTTTCGCAGGCGGTGAGGGCGACGATGCCTTTCTGAGCGAACTGGGCGAGCGCTTCGGCGCGGTTGTGCCCTTCGGCGCGGGCGCAGGGTCGCCTATCCGTATCGTGCATGTCGCCGACGCAAAGCTCTATGCGCTGACGTCGTTCCTGCATGAGAAGGGCAAGGACCGCGTGACGGCGAGCCGCGCGGGCTACATCTTCGATGCGGCGAACCCGCTACGCGCACGCCTGAGCGAAAGGCTCGGCCGTAAGGTCTGAGGGACCGTTCATGCTGTCATCCCCCGTCATGCTCGCTGTCGTGGTTGTCCTGACGGCTACGCTCTCCGGCATCTTCGGCATGGCGGGCGGGATGGTGCTGATGGGCTATCTGACCGCGGTCTATACCGTGGGCGCGGCGATGATGCTGCACGGGGTGACGCAAGCCGTTTCCAACGGCTATCGCGCCGTCATCAACCGGCGGGATATTCGCTGGCGGCTGGTGCTGGAAAATCTCATCGGCAGCGCCGTCGCCCTGGGGCTCTTCATGGCCGTGCGTTTCGTGCCGGACAAGGCGACCGTCTTCCTGATCCTCGGGCTTATTCCCTTTGTCGGCTTCTCGATTCCGAAGGACTGGAACCTCGATATTACGCGGCCCTATATCGCGCCGCTTTGCGGTTTCATCGTCACGGCGCTGACGCTGGTGGCCGGTGTCGCCGGACCGATCCTCGACGTCTTCTTCGTCCGGAGCCCGCTGACACGCCATGAGATCGTGGCAACCAAGGCGGTGACGCAGACGCTGCAACATCTGACGAAGCTGCTTTATTTCGGCGTGCTGGCCTCGCATCTGTTACCGCCCGCCAATCTGCCCTGGTGGCTCTATGCGATGGTCGCGCCCTTCGCCGTGCTCGGCACGACGCTCGGCAAGACACTGCTCGACCGCATGCACGACACGCAATTCAAGCAGTGGAGTCGCTGGCTCCTCTATGCGATCGGCAGCGTACTGATCCTGCGCGGCCTGATGCTCGTGACCGGGCTTTGATCGCGAAGCCGCATGGCTATCGGGTTCGGTAATACATTGTGATCCGGCGCGAGTCTGCAAAGCCCAGCTTCTCGTAAAAGCCGGTCAGAGACTGTTCGGCCTCGGCTTCGGGCGTAATCACCAGAACGATCTCGGAAGCGCCTTCCAAATGCGCCCAATCCAGCACCGCCTGGGCCAGGCGCCGTGCCAGGCCACGTCCCCTGTGCCGAGGGGTGATGTAGAGATCCTCAAGTTCGGCAGCGCAGCCGAACTCCACGCCGAAGGTAAGAGAACCGGATGATAATCCGACGATCTCGTCTTCGCTCTCGGCGACCAGAATGCAGGCGCGGGAGTCCTCGAGCATCAGCATCAGGTTTTCTCTGATGTTCGCTTCATCCATGGCGATCCCATCTTCGCAGAAGAAGGCCGCATAGAGCAAAACCAGTGGATCGATATCCGCCGCGGTGGCGCGCCTGATCGTGGCTTCGGCGTTCGAGAGTGTTTTCATGGCGCGAAACTGCCAGAGTAAGCCGGTATTGAAAATCTAAAACGACCGGCTAACCGAGGCCTTTCTTCGCCACGAACTTCTTGCGCCCGGCCTCGCCGAATTTTTCGAGCAGGGGCAGAAGAGGGCGCAGCATCCACGGGAAGGCTGCGACGAAGCGCGCCGTAAGGCTGGCGCTATAGGGCACATAGATTTCGAGCTTTCCGGTATATATGCCCCGGAGTATCGCCTGCGCGACATCCTCCGGCGTCATGACCTTGTCCACGAAATTGAGAACGGAACCGCCATGCATCGCCTCGTGATGCAGCATGGGCGTGTCGACGGCGGCCGGATAGATGCCCGAGACCTTCACGCCCTTGGGATGCATTTCCTGGTGAAAGCCGCACAGAAAACCGCGCAGGCCGAACTTCGACGCGGAATAGGGCGCACTATCCTTGAGGGCCAGCACACCGCCCAGAGAAACGGTGGCGACCATGGCGCCGTCGCCGCGCGCCGTCATCAGCGGTGCGACGGCGCGCATGATCCGGATGGGTGCGCGCAGATTGATTTCGAGATGGGCGTCGATCACGTCCATATCCAGCGCATCCACCGGTCCCGGCAATCCGATACCGGCATTGTTCACCAGCGCATAAAGGTCGGGATGGTTGTTGCGGATCGATCCGCAGAGCCGTTCTACGTCCTCGCGGTCGGAAAGGTCGCAGGTCATTATCTCCGGTGGCGTGAGGAGGGCCTGTGAGGCGCTGCGGATGGACGTTTCGTCCCGGTCGACCAGGATGAGCTGCATGCCGTGGCCGTCGAGAAGGCGCGCAACGGCCTGACCGATGCCGCCTGCGGCACCGGTAATGAGCGCCTTGCGCCCTGTCAGGTCCGCCGCCATCACGCCGCCTCTTTGACGGCGTCGTCGCGGCGAAGCGTATCGAAACAGCCATCCTCCAGATCGCTCCAGCCGAATTTGCGGCGCACCTTTTTCATGTGCTTGCGATAGGCCGCAATCTCCACATAGGTCGCATGCCGCGCGGAGCCAACGAAATGAATGCCGCCGGTAAGGTCCGGCTTGTCGGTCGCCACGAAACGGTTGAAGGACTTCGCTTTCTTGCCGTCTTCCGCGCGGACCATGATGCCATGCGCAATGAGATCGGCCATCTGGTCGAAGAGCTTGTAGGCGCCGCCATTGGTTTCCATCATGCCGAGCGAATAGAGGCTCGGATGCTCGCGGCTGAAGAGGTTCATGTAGAAGTCCGGCCGCCCCGACTTCCAGGTGAAGAGGGTGGGGTCGACGTAAGGAACCTTCCACTCATACCCGGTGGCACAGATGATGAGGTCGATCTCTTCCGAGGTGCCGTCCTTGAAGTGGACGGTCTTGCCTTCGAAACGCTCCACATCCTGCTTTGCCCTGATGTCGCCATGCGCGAGATAGTGGAGAAGCTGGTCGTTGACGATGGGGTGGGATTCGAACACGCGATGATCGGGTGCCTGCAGGCCCAGCCGCGTCAGATCGCCGTTCAGGACTTTAAGCATGAGGCCGAACACGCGCTGTTCCAGCCACATCGGAAGGGTGGGGCCGGTGGCGGCGATCACATCGGCGGGAACGCCGAAGAGGCGCTTCGGCACGAAGTGATACCCGCGTCGCAGGCTGATGAAGGCCTTGTCGGCGCTATGCGCTGCGTCGCAGGCAATGTCGCAACCGGAGTTGCCCGCGCCGATGATCATCACGCGCTTGCCCTTGAACTCGTCCGGGTTGCGATAGGTCACCGCATGGCGCATTTCGCCGGTGAACTCGCCCGGGTATTCGGGCATGACCGGGTGCCAGTTCGTCCCGTTCGCGCAGACCAGTGAACCATATTCCCGCGTCTCGCCATTGGACAACGTAACGCGCCAGCTGCCATCGCCCTGCATCTCCGCCTTGTCGACCGAGGTATTGAAGGTGATGTGCTCGCGAAGCCCGTAAGCGTCGGCGAAGCTGCGCATGTAGTTCAGGATGTCGCGGTTCGAGGGATAGTCCGGATAATCCTCCGGCATGTCGAAGTCGTGATAATGCGACTGCGTTTTCGACGAGATGAAATGCGCCGAGTCATAGACCGGCGAGCCCGGATTGCTCTGGTCCCAAAGTCCGCCCACATCGCTGTGGCGCTCGAAGCAATCGAACGGAATCCCGTAGCGCAAAAAGGTTCGCACGAGGCTCAGTCCCGCCGGGCCGCCCCCGACAATGCAGACTTTCCCGATATTCGTCGCAGCCATGTTCATGTCCCCTGAATATGAATATCCCTCACATTTGTAAAATGTGATAATTCCTCATATTTAGGAATGCAAGTCGATTCTGAAGGACGGCAGGGAAATGAACGGGAATTCGGGCGTCCGCCGCCAACCGACACAGGCAAGGGCAAGGGCGCGCGTGGAGAAAATTCTGACGGCGGCGACCGAGCTCATCGAGCAGACGGGGTCGGACCAGCTGCGCATGAGCGAGATCGCGGCGCGGGCCGGCGTGCCCATCGGCTCGCTCTATCAGTACTTTCCCGACAAGGCGTCGATCATTCGCACGCTGGCCGAGCGCATCATGCTGCGTGTGCGGGAAGGGCTGCGGGACAGTCTTGTCGGCGTCGAAAGCGCGGAGGATGCGCTCGATCGTCTCGACGGGTTGTTGGACGGTTATTACGCCATGTTCCTTCTGGAGCCGGTGACGCGCGATATATGGTCCGGCACGCAGTCGGACAAAGACATTCAGGACATGGATATCGAAGACAGCCGCGAGAATGCCCGCGTCGTGGCGGAGGCGCTAAAACCCTTCGTGCCGAAGAAGGAGCATGACCGTCTCGATACGGTTTGCTTCCTGCTGATGCAGCTCACCGGCGCGGCGGTGCGCCTTGCCATTGCGGTGGACCGCAAGGAAGGCGACCGCCTCGTCGCCGAATACGGACGCATGCTGCGGCTGGAATACGAAGCCTTCCTGCCCGACAAAGCCTAGAATTCCTCGACGGGAAAGCGTCCCGTTAGCTCCCGCAGGCGGGCGGCGAGCGCGGCTTCCGCCGCCTTGTCGCCATTGGCCGACAGCGCACCGGCAAGGATATCGGCAATCTCGTCCATCTCCGCCCCGCCCATGCCGCGCGTGGTCGCGGCGGGCGTGCCCAGACGCAGGCCCGAAGGCCGCATGGGCGGGTTCGGGTCGTCGGGGATGACCTGCTTGTTGGCGGTGAGGCCCACACGGTCGAGCGTCCCTTGTGCCTGCGCACCGTCCATGCCGAAACTCTTCACCGTATCGATAACCATGAGATGGTTGGCCGTGCCGCCGGTCACGAGTTTCACCTGCCGGGCGTTGAGCCCCGCCGCCAGCGCCTGGGCATTGGCAAGGACCTGTTCGGCGTAGGTCCGGAAAGCCGGGGTCGCGGCAAGCCGGAAGGTGAGGGCGGCAGCGGCCACCTGGTTCATATGCGGCCCGCCCTGAAGCCCGGGAAAGACCGAGGCGTCGATCTTTCTGGCAAATTCCTGTCTGCAGAGGATGAGCCCGCCGCGCGGACCGCGCAGCGATTTGTGCGTGGTCGTCGTCATGACATCGAAACCGGAATCCATGGGGTTGCGCATAACACCCGCCGCGATGAGGCCGCCGATATGGCTGACATCGGCCATGGTCAGCGCGCCGACCTCATCGGCCACCCGCTTGAAATCGGCATAGTCGTAGTCGCGCGGATAGGAGGAATAGCCGCAGACCACCATTTTGGGCTGCGTCTTTCGTGCGACTTCCCTGAGCGCATCGAAATCGATGGCGCCGGTTGCCGGGTTCGTCCGGTAACGGACGAAATTGAAAAGCCGCCCCATGTGAGACACAGGCGCGCCATGGGTCAGATGGCCGCCATGTGACAGATCCATGGCGAGGATCGTGTCGCCCGGCTCCAGCAGGCCCAGATAGACGGCCTGGTTCATGGGCGACCCGGAAAGCGGTTGCACATTGGCATGCTCGGCGTGGAAGAGGGCGCAAGCGCGGTCGCGCGCCAGCGTCTCGATCCGGTCGGTATGCTGCTGCCCGCCATAATATCGCCGTCCGGGATAGCCCTCGGCATATTTGTTGGTGAAGGCCGAGCCGAGCAGCGTCAGCACTTCGGGGAAGGCGTAGTTCTCGGAGGGGATAAGTTCGAGTTCTCGGCGCTGGCGGGTTTCCTCGCCGGTGAGCGCCTCATAGATATCCGGGTCGCTTTCGGCAAGCCGGGATCGTTCTTCGGAAAGGGTCATTTCCGTTCTCCATCAGCCAATAAAAATGCCCGGCCAGCTCATTCAAGGGCTGCCCAGGCGATCGGCTGATAGATCGGGCTCCGCGCTCCATGATGGTTGCCCATCTCGATATCGCCAGTCACGCGGAGATATGTGACCGAGTGGCGGCAGTAGAGCGCGGGAGAGGATATGAGTCAACGAGGGATGCAGCCGTACCGAAAGCTCCGCAGGGCGCGTGCCCTCGGAGGTTTGGCCGGCTGTCCTTCGCAAGAAGGGGCGCGGGGCAGAACTCGAACCGCACATGTTCCTACATGTGACATGTGGCATGTGTAGGGGCGGCGCTTGCTCCACCCCGCGCACGGCATTTTCTCGTGCTTCGACGCAGGCGCTTTTTCAGCCCGCATGCGTCCGGCGAAGCCGGGGTTTGTCACGCCCCGGGTTGCGGATGCCGCCCGACCTCCCGCGCTGCCTGACAACCCAACAGCGCCCCGTCGATGAAGGCCGGTCCCATCAATATGGGGGCGCGGAAGAAGGGGAGGATAAGTTTTTCAACCTTATGTCCGCTCCCGGACGATATTCCTCAAGGTAGCTTCAGGATCCGCTTGGAGATGATGTTCTTCTGGATCTCGTTCGAGCCGCCATAGATGGATTGTGCCCGGGCGCCCAGATATTGCGCGACGGCGGGCGCGGCGCCCGCCGGCACTGGCGTGTTGTCGGTCCAGGCGGGTGCCGCCGAATCCGGAAAGGACGCCTGCGCATAAGCGCCATGGGCTTCCATGCCCAGCTCGGTAATGTCCTGCGCCAGCTCGGTCGCAATGATCTTGAGGATCGACGATTCCTCGCCCGGCGCACCGCCTTCCGCCACCGAGGCCAGCGTTCGCAGCACGGTCAGTTCCAGTGCATCGAGGCGCGTCTCAAGCGTGGCGAGCTTGGCGGCAAAGGCCGGATCGTCGAGAAGCCGTGCGCCGTCGCTTTCGGTCCGCATGGCCGTGGCGCGAATATCCTCAAGCTGTTTTCGTTTGCCCGCGACATGCGCATAGGAGGTGCGCTCATGGCCAAGCAGGTAGTTGGCATAAGTCCAGCCTTTGCCTTCCTTGCCAATCCGGTTTTCCACCGGCACGCGGACATCCTCGAAGGTGACGCTGTTCAATGAATGTTTGCCGTCGATGGTGATGATGGGGGTCACCGTGATCCCCGGCGTCGCCATGTCGATACAAAGGAAGGTGATGCCTTCCTGCTTCTTGCCGGAATTGTCGGTCCGCAGCAGGCAGAAAATCCAGTCGGCGTGCTGGCCGAGGCTGGTCCAGATCTTGGTGCCGTTGACGACATACTCGTCGCCCTCACGTATCGCGGCGCATTGCAGCGAGGCGAGGTCCGAGCCCGAACTGGGCTCCGAATAGCCTTGCGCCCAGAAGGTCGTGCTGTCGAGAATACCCGGCAGCCAGCGCTTCTTTTGATCGTCGGTGCCGAAGGTGTAGATGACCGGCCCGACGTAAAGAAGCCCCATCGGCACGACATTGAGCGCGCCCGCGCGTTCCAGTTCCTCGTCGAAGATGTATTTCTGGTTGGCGGTCCAGCCCGTGCCGCCATCGGATTTGGGCCAATTGACCGCCAGCCATCCCTTCGCGGCAAGCGCGCGTTCGGAGCGCTGATAGTCTTCCTTCGACGGAGAATGTCCCCGCCCGATCTTTTCCACGATGTCGCTCGGATATTCGTTCTCGAAGAAGTCCCGCATCATCATGCGGAATTCCTCATCCTCTGCCGAAAAGGAAAAATCCATTGGCTCCGTCCCTCGAAAATTTCGTGTTGGGCGGAACTCTAGTGACTCGGCAGGCTGCTGTCACAGGGTCCGCGGCAGAGGTTGGATGTCGCTGCGTCAGGTTCCGGAGGCAACGATGTCTCAAAAGAAAAGGGCCGGTGTTGCCACCGGCCCTTCGCATTCGTCGGCGTAAGCCGGACGAGCGCATGATTACATCATGCCGCCCATACCGCCCATGCCGCCCATGCCACCCATATCGGGCATGCCGCCGCCGCCGGCGCCTTCCGGCTTCGGCTTCTCGGCGATCATGGCTTCCGTCGTGATCAGCAGGGCTGCCACGGAGGAGGCGTCCTGAAGCGCGGTACGCACGACCTTGGTCGGGTCGATGATGCCGGCCGCGACGAGGTCGATATAGGCCTCGTTCTGGGCGTCGAAGCCGTAATTGGCCTGCTTCGATTCCAGCACCTTCTGCACCACGATCGAGCCTTCCACGCCGGCGTTTTCGGCGATCTGGCGGATCGGGGCTTCAAGCGCACGCTTCACGATGTTGATGCCCGCCTGAATGTCGCGGTTCTCGTCGGTCAGCTTCGCGACGGCCTTGGCAGCCATCAGAAGGGCGGTGCCGCCACCGGGGACGATACCTTCTTCCACCGCGGCACGGGTCGCGTTGAGCGCGTCGTCCACACGGTCCTTGCGCTCTTTCACTTCCACTTCCGTGGCGCCACCGACCTTGATCACGGCCACGCCGCCCGCGAGCTTCGCAAGACGCTCCTGCAGCTTTTCGCGGTCGTAGTCGGAGGTGGTGTCTTCGATCTGGCGACGGATCTGGGCGACGCGCGCCTCGATGTCCTTCTTCTTGCCAAGACCGTCGACGACCGTGGTGTCGTCCTTCGTGATGGAGACGCGCTTGGCCGAGCCGAGCATGTCCATCGTCACGTTTTCGAGCTTGATGCCGAGATCTTCGGAGATCACCTGACCGCCCGTCAGCACCGCAATGTCTTCCAGCATCGCCTTGCGACGATCGCCGAAGCCCGGGGCTTTCACGGCCGCGACCTTCAGGCCGCCGCGCAGCTTGTTGACAACCAGCGTCGCCAGGGCTTCGCCCTCGATGTCCTCGGCAATGATGAGGAGCGGACGGCCGTTCTGCACGACCGATTCGAGGATCGGCAGCATCGGCTGCAGGCTGGTGAGCTTCTTCTCATGGAGAAGGATGAAGGGCTCGTCGAGCTCCGCCACCATCTTGTCGCCATTGGTGATGAAATAGGGCGACAGGTAGCCGCGGTCGAACTGCATGCCTTCCACGACGTCGAGCTCGGTCTCGAGAGACTTGGCTTCCTCGACCGTGATCACGCCTTCATTGCCGACCTTTTCCATCGCCTTGGCGATCATCTCGCCGATTTCGCGCTCGCCATTGGCGGAAATGGTGCCGACCTGGGAGATCTCCTCGTTGGACTTCACCTTCTTGGAACGCTTGATGATGTCCTGGACGGCAGCCTTCACGGCCTGCTCGATGCCGCGCTTCACATCCATCGGGTTCATGCCGGCGGCAACCGACTTCGCGCCTTCGCGAATGATCGACTGGGCAAGCACGGTCGCGGTGGTGGTGCCGTCACCGGCGGTGTCGTTGGTCTTGGAAGCGACTTCCTTGACCATCTGCGCGCCCATGTTCTCGAACCGATCTTCCAGTTCGATTTCCTTGGCGACGGACACGCCGTCCTTCGTGGTGCGCGGTGCACCGAAAGACTTTTCGATCACGACGTTACGACCCTTCGGGCCGAGCGTCACCTTCACGGCGTCCGCGAGAATGTCGACGCCACGCAGCATCTTCTCACGGGCATTGCGCCCGAATTTTACTTCTTTGGCCATATTCCTATGTTCCTTGTTCTGGGCTCATGGATCCTGTCGGCGCGCGGCAGCAAAAAGGCCCGCAGCCGTCACATCGGACTTGCGAGCCTTATTCAGCAGCCTTCTTGGATTTGCCTTCGAGCACACCCATGACGTCGGCCTCTTTCATGATGAGGAGGTCCTGGCCGTCGATCTTCACTTCCGTGCCGGACCATTTGCCGAAAATCACACGGTCGCCGACCTTGACGTCGAGCGGCACGATCTTGCCGTCTTCACCGCGGGCGCCCTGGCCCACCGCGACGATCTCGCCCTGGGAGGGCTTTTCCTGAGCGGTCTCGGGGATGATGATGCCACCGGCAGTCTTGGCCTCTTCCTCGACCCGGCGCACGACAACTCGGTCATGCAAAGGACGGAATTTCATCTCTTGCGTCTCCTGTTTCGGAACCGCCATTTTGGCGGGAAACCCTGGATTTTTTGGAAGCTGTTAGCACTCGTGGAAAGTGAGTGCCAATAGCTCTCGCGAGAGATAGGAGGGGGGTGGCGGAGTGTCAAGCGGGGAGTGGCGATAAACCGCTGCAGGGACTCAGGTTTTTCGGGTCGGAAGGCCGGCCGTTTCAGCGCATGAGCGGGCGCGATGAGCGGTCAGGCCCGGAGGCCCCGGAGCGTTATGCGGACGATATTGGCAAGCGTCTTGCGGAATTCCGCTTCATCCGCCGCCTTTTCCGCTCCATAGGCGGCCGTAGTCAGGGTGGCCGCTGCCGACTCTACGGTGAACCCGGCCGCTTTCAGGTCGAGTTCGCCGCTATCCACGCCCTTCTGAATGAGTTTCGCGATGATGGAACGGAAGGTGGCGTCCACTTCCTCGAAAACGTCGTCGGGGAGCTGGTGCTGCGGATCCAGCAGTTCCGCGGCATGGGGGCTTGAATAGATCCAGCGCCAGACAGCGCCGAGCTTGGCGTCCATCACGCCCAGAAACTGCTCTTCAAGGGGCTGGTCGCAGGCGATGGCTTCCTGGATCGCTTCCAGCATGCGCGCGGCCAGCATCCGGGCGATGGCCTCGAAAAGCTCTTCCTTGCTGGCGAAATAGAGGTAAAGCGTCCCCTTGGCGACGCCGGCGGCGCGGGCGATATCCTCCATCGAGGTGCGGCGATAGCCGTAATGGCGAAACAGATCGAACGCGGCATCGATAATCGTCTCGCGCTTGTCGCTCGATGCCTGTTTGGGCATGTCCCCTTTCGGGGCCGCCATACGCTGTTTTACGGCCAACGGGTTGCTCCCCCGAACTCTCTCCTGCGCCGCTCTCTGACACCCAGTCCCCCCGGAGAGTGCGTACGCAAACAACAATAAGTCAGTCTATCGCATACACCACTGTGAATGCCCTGTCATGGCACTGCGTCGATATGCGCCTTTCCGTGGAAAAACCATAATAAATTGCATGTATTCCGGCATTGCGGCGCCGCGCCCTTGCCGTTGCCCGCTGCGTGTTTAGGATGGCGCGCCATCGTGAAGGTCGCCGCGCCGGCCAGCCAATCTGGGGAGCCTGTAAACATGTCGAAAGCCCTGCAAACCGCCCGCGAGATGATCGGCAAACAGGGATCGCGACAGACGATCCCGACGCCGGCGCTGGTCCTCGATCTGGACGCTCTGGACAAGAACGTGGCCACCATGGCCGCGCATTGCGCAAAGAACGGGCTTTCCATTCGTCCCCATGCCAAGACGCATAAATGTGCCTCCATCGCCAGGCGGCAGATCGAGGCGGGTGCGGTCGGCATCTGCTGCGCCAAGCTCGGCGAGGCCGAAGCGCTTTTCGAGGCGGGCGACGGGGCGATCGAGAGCATCCTGCTCACCTCGCCCGTGGTGACGGGGCAGGGCATCGAGCGGCTGGTCGATCTCAATGCTCGCATGCCGGAGCTGATCGTCGCCGTGGACAATGCGGAAAACGTGCGGGCACTGGCTGCCGCCGCGCAGGAAGCGTTGCGCGCCGGCCAGGGCAAGGCGCTCAAATGCATCGTCGATCTCGATGTCGGCCTGCACCGCACCGGCATCGCGCCGGGCGACGATGCCTTCGAACTGGCCGAGCTGGTGGACGCCGCCGATTCTCTGGAACTGATGGGGCTTCAGGCCTATGCCGGTCACCTCATGCATATCGAGAATTTCGAGGAGCGCCGCGAGAAGTCGCTGGCCTGCATGAAAGTGCTGGGCGAGATGCGCGACCGGCTGAAGGCGGCGGGCCTGCCCTGCGATATCGTGAGCGGCGGCGGCACGGGCAGCTACAATATCGACCCCGAAGCGAAGGTGCTGACCGAGCTTCAGGGCGGCTCCTACATCTTCATGGACAAGCAGTATAACGACGTGCCGATAGAAGGCGGCGTGCCCATGCCCTTCGACACGTCGCTCTTCGTGCAGATGAGTGTGGTGTCCAACAACACGAAGAACCTCGCCACGACGGATGCAGGCTTCAAGGCCTTCTCCACCGACGCCGAACCGCCCGTGCTTCATGCCGGGGCGCCGGAAGGGGCGGGTTACTTCTTCTTCGGCGACGAGCAGGGCGGCATCCTGCTGCCCGACGGCGCGACCCTGCCGCTGGGTGCAACGCTCACCGCCGTCACCCCGCATTGCGACCCGACCGTGAACCTCTACGACGCCTATTTCGTCGTGAAGGGCGATGCGCTGGTCGATATCTGGCCAATCGAGGCGCGCGGCAAAAGCGCCTGAGCGAGACTGGGGCCGGGCCCCTGATCGGGCCCGGCAAACAGGCCCTATAAATGAATCCCATGAACGAGAGCAGGGGAGCAGGGGTTGACGTCCGTAAAAAGGGTCACTAATGTGAGTGAATGATCACTCGCGAAAACATACGTGGTTCCGGAACCAAGAAGCGGATCGTCGAGGCCGCCCTCGGGCTTTTTGTCGCCCAGGGCATATCGGCGACGACCACGCGTGAGATTGCCGACCGCGCCGGGATTGCGGAAGGCACCATCTACCGCCATTTCGAGAGTAAGGACGCGCTGGCCAACGAGATGTTTCTCGACGGCTTTGTGCCTTTCTCCAATTTCCTGGCTCAGCTGGACGGCCGGGAGGGGACGCTGGTCGACAAGGTCGAGATGGCGACGGCACAGTTCTACCGCCTGTTCGACGCGGACCCCACGCTGTGGATGTACATCATGACATTCCAGACCGGTGAGCAGTCGAAAGTGCCGAAAGGCACGCCGACACCCTTTTCGGTGCTGCGTGACCTGCTGGAGACGGCGACGCGGAGCGGCGAATTGCGCGATTTCGATCCGGATCTCGGTGTCCAGATCCTGCTCGGAATCATCGAGCATCCGGCCGAAGGCGTGGCCTATGGAGAACTCAGCGGCCCGCTTACGCCGCGTCTGCCCGAAGTGATCGGCGCGATCCGAAGGGTCCTTTCAACCTGACCTGAAACCAGTCATCCGGCGACGGCGGAGTGCCGTCACTTGCCGGTTTTGTAGTGAGTGAGTGTTCACATCAAAATGGAGAATGACGATGATGAGAAAGTTTCTGATGGCGGCGCTGGCCGCAATCTCCTTCCCGGGAGCCGCCTTCGCAGATGCCGGTTCGAGCGCCCAGGGCTCGCACGCCCTCTCCCAGGCGATGGGTGACTCCGTGGCGAAGGGCGCCGCGATTTCCGCCATCGGCGTTGCCCTGCCGGTTCTGAGCGTCGCGGGCACCGGTATTGCAGTGGCCGGACCTCTCGCCATAGGCGGGTCGATGACGCTTTACGAGCGGACGAAGACCCGTCAGCCCCTCACGGTCACGGACAAGACCATAGTGACCGGCCCGTCGCCCGACAGGGCCCTGAAGGCGCGGCACGAAGAAGGGGAGCGTTGAACCATGATGAAGCGCATTCTTTTCGCCTGCGGACTTTTGTTCTGCGGTCTGGCAACAGTCCCCGCCCAGGCGCAAATGAGTTCGGGAGCGAGCATGATCGAAGCTCCCGAACGCGTGGTCCCCTTTGCCAAGAAAGTGGAACGCATCTTGGCGGAACGGGGCGCCGTGGTGGCGCTGGTGTCGCGCATGGGCCGCGACCCCGACGACATGCCCGAAGGCACTGGCGACTACACGCATGTCGGCATTTGGGTCTATTCCGAGGTGACGGCGCCGGACGGCGGCAAGGTGAACGGCTATGCCGTCTACAATCTCTATCAGACAGAGGAAGACTCCGCGCGCAGCGAACTGGTGCAGGACTTCCCCGCGGAGTTTTTCGGTGCCGTCGTCGACCTCAAGGCCGGGATCATCATTCCGAACGCCGAGCTGCAGATGGAAATCCTGCGTGTGCTGAAGTCTCCGACCTACCGGAAACTGCATGTGCCGGCCTATTCCGTCGTCGCGAACCCCTATGAGTGGCGATATCAGAACTGCACGAACTTCGTGATGGATGTGCTCGTCGCCGCAATCTACGACACAGGCAGTCGAGTCGAAATCTCGCAACGCTTGCGGGAGTACTACGAGCCGCAGACGGTTCGGCTGTCGGGTCTTCTGCGGGTCGCCGGGTCGATCTTCGTACCGGGATTTGCGACGGCCGATCACCATGGCGGGCCCTTGCGGACCTCGACCTTCGGGTCTATCGCCCGCTTCCTGACGAAATACGAAATGGCAGAAGCCATTCTCGAAGTCTCGGAAGGTGGTGTCACCGAACCGGGGGCCGAAAGCCTCTGATGAAAGGATATGCAGCAATCTGGGCCCGGGCCGTCGGCTCGGGCCTTTTTGCAGTACTATCGCTACTTGCCCAACAGCGAGTCTACGATCCGCGGTTCATGCTGGTAGTTTAGCGCGAACTCATCGAGTTTCGCTGGCCAAGGTTCTTCATAAGAATAGCCCTCTAGCATATCGAGGTATCCATTCTTAATAAAAAGAACGAATCCGACTCCATGCTTCAGCCCTTTAACTTTCGCATCAACATCTCCTATGCGGAAAGTTGAATTTGAGGCTACCGGGGGCTGACCTGATGGCACCGCAAAAGTACAAAAAAAGCCGTTGCCGGAGTACTCGCGAGTAACCAAATGGGCTGCTTCGGCCTGCAAACGCAACGTCGCCAGGATAGGGTGCCCTCCGGCGAGAAGTTTTGTCAGGACCGCGTTCTCAAGCTTATTTAACCCCTCCATTTCGCCTCCCGTTGAGCAACAAAAAATATACCAATACGAAGTGTTGCCGTCTTTCGATTGCCTTTCACAACGGCACTTTGCCCTGTGACAGCGATTGTCAGATTTTTATTCGCGCTCATGGAAGAGATCGGGGTCGTGCTTTGCTAAGGTGAAGGCGAAGCTATCCTGTCGTGTCTCAAAGGGGAGCCAGTTATGCGGATCGGAATTCTCACAGGCGGTGGCGATGTGCCGGGTCTCAACCCTTGCATCAAGGCGGTGACGAGGCGCGCCAGCGAACTCGGCTGGGAAGTGGTCGGCTTCCGGCGCGGCTGGGCCGGACCGCTGGAATGGAACCCCGACGATCCGGAAGGCAGCGAAAAACACCTGATGCGGCTCGATCCGAACGCGGTGCGTACCATCGACCGCACCGGCGGCACGGTACTGCATTCTTCGCGCACCAACCCCGGCAAGGTGAAGGAAGAAGACCTGCCTGACTTCCTGAAAGGGAAATTCGAAAAGAACGACAAGGGGCTATACGACTGCACGCCGCATGTGCTGCGCGTGATGGAGGCGCTGGAAATCGATGCGCTGGTGCCGATCGGCGGCGACGACACTCTTTCCTATGGCGCACGGCTTCATCAGGAAGGCATGAAGGTGATGTCTGTGCCAAAGACGATGGATAACGACGTCTTCGGCACCGACTACTGCATCGGCTTTTCCACCGCTGTGTCCCGGTCGGTGGAGCATATCAATTCACTTCGTACCTCGACGGGCAGCCATGAGCGTATCGCGGTGATCGAACTCTTCGGCCGCAATTCCGGCGAGACGGCACTCATTGCCGGTTATCTCGCCGATGTGGACCGTGCGTTGATCGCCGAAGTTCCCTTCGATGTGAACCGGCTGTCCGAGCAGTTGCTGAAGGACCGCACCGACAATCCCTCCCATTATTCCATGGTGGTCGTCTCCGAAGGGGCGCAGATGCAGGGCGGTGAAATCGTGGAACGCGGCGAGGCCGACGCTTATGGCCATCGCAAGCTGGGTGGTGTCGGTGAACTCCTCGGCGAGGAAATCAAACGCATCACCGGTGTCGGAATCGTCAGCCAGTCGCTGGGCTATATGATGCGGGCCGGCGCCCCCGACGCGCTGGACCTGATGGTTGCGAAGAGCTACGGCACCATGGCCGTCCAGCTTCTGGACGAGGGAAAGCACGGGTTGATGATGGCGATACGGGACGGCAATTACACCACCGTTCCGGGAGATACCTGCATCAAGGGCCAGCGCCGGGTCGATGTGGACGCGCTTTACGACACGCAAGCCTATCGTCCGCGCATCGCCAAGGTGACCGGCATGCCGATGTTCCTCTATTGAGGGAGGTTGCTCGACTTTCCACCGGCGGAATGCTTGAGTAGTGCCATGGAAGAGGGTGAAGAAGCAGTCGTTCTTTCCGACAATGTGCAGGATTTCGCGAGCAGCGCGGGACATGTACTGGAGACGCTCTGGACTCGCATAGAGACAAGCCTGTTCAACTGGCATGCGCTGGTGGAACTCGCGATCATCTTTGCTGTCGCTGTCGCAGCTCTCCAGATCGGGAAACGGGTTTCGCCAAGACTGCGCAGCTTGATCGGGGGCTCCTCGTTTCCCCGCTGGGTCGTCCGCACACTGGAACACCAGATCCCGCTGATCGCTGCGCTGAGCGCGCTCATCATGCTCTGGGTTGCGGCGGCGGCCCTTACCGCGGCCGGTACGACATCGGACCTGTTGTATCTGGCGACGAGCTTGCTGGTCGCCTGGGTGGTGATCCGCTTTGTGGGCGCCTTTATCGGCAGCGCGGTCGTGTCCGCGCTCTTTTCGACCATTGTCTGGGTGATCGCGGCGCTCGCCATTCTGGGCTGGCTGCAACCGGTCATGCATGCGCTGGACGCCGCCGCCATCCGCGCGGGGAGCTTGCGTATCTCCGTCCTGATGCTGCTGACCGGCGCGGCCCTGTTCGTCGTGTTGCTCTGGGCGGCCAATCTGCTGTCGAAGCTGCTCGAATCCCAGCTGGCCCATGTGGAAGGGATTACGCCAGCCGCCCAGGTGCTGGTCGGCAAGATCCTGCGTATCGCGCTCATCACCATCGCCGTGCTGGTGGCGCTCACCAGTGTGGGGATCGACTTCACCGCACTCGCCGTCTTTTCAGGCGCGGTGGGTGTGGGTATCGGCTTCGGTCTGCAGAAGGTCGTTTCCAACCTGATCAGCGGGATCATTCTGCTGCTCGACCGCTCCATCAAGCCGGGCGACGTGATCGAGGTTGGCGACGCTTACGGCTGGATCCGCAAGCTGGGCGCGCGCTACGCGGCGGTGGTCACGCGCGACGGTAAGGAATATCTGATTCCGAACGAAGACCTCATCACGCAGCAGGTGGTGAACTGGTCCTACTCGGACCGCAATGTCCGCATGCATATTCCCATCGGCGTTTCCTATCACGCGGATGTGCGGCTCGCGATGAAGCTGATCGAGGAAGCCGCGCTTGCCTGCCCGCGCGTATTGCGCTTGCCGGCGCCGGTCTCGCGGATGGTCGGTTTCGGCGACAGCTCCGTCGATCTGGAACTGCGCTTCTGGGTGGACGACCCGGAACAGGGCACCGTCAACGTGCGAAGCGATGTATTGCTGGAAGTGTGGGACCGCTTCCACGAGAACGGAATCGAAATTCCGTTCCCGCAGCGCGATATTCACATCGTGTCGGCGGAAGGCCTGAACGGCACAAAGGAGACCGGCTGACCGGGCTTCAGTTTCCTTCGTCGGGCGCGCGCAGCAGCTGCATCATCTGGCGGGCTTCCTCGCTTCCATCCGCAATTTCTTCGAACCCGAAGCGCTTGTAGAGATCCTGCGCATCATGAGTGCTCAACATGACGCGCCGCACGCCCGCGACGGCCGGGTCGTTAAGCATGGTGTGGATGAGCCATTCCCCAAGACCCTGCCCCCGGTGAACGGGAAGGACATAGACGTCGCTCATCCATGCAAAGCGGGAGAGATCCGTCACCATGCGGCCGATACCGGCCTGTTCGCCTTCCGGAGAAAAAAGCCCATAGGCGCGAGAATTCATGATGCTGTTCCAGAGAACCGTCTCCGGGACGTCATGAGCCCAATAGGTGGCTTTCAGCATCTTCGTGATCGCTTCGCGATCAAGACGATCTTTCTCCAGACTGATTTCGAATCCCCGGCGAACCCACTCTGCGTTACTCATAAGATGTACTAACTCGTTTCTTGTTATTCGGTGGCGCTACTATTTCATGCAGAGTCACATGGCGCCAGCCCGCTGAGCGAACTTCCACGCCGTTTGTGCGAGAGGTTTAACGCGGGCAGCCTGTTCTTCGGCATGAGCGCTGGACGCGGTGCCGTCCCGCACGCGCCCGACGATGCCTTGAAGAATGCCGGCGAGCTTGAAGAAGTTAAACGCGAAATAGTAGTCCAGATTGTCGATACCCGGACGGTTCGTCCGCTCGCAATAGAGCTGCACATATTCTTCAAGCGTCGGAATGCCGAGAGATGCGAGGTCTGCGGTGGCGATGGTGGCGACGCCTGCGCCGTCGCCGATTTGCGGCATGACCCATTGCAGCATGGAGTAGGTGAAATCCGCCAGCGGATGGCCGAGAGTGGAAAGCTCCCAGTCGAGCACGGCGACCACACGTGGCTCCGTCGGGTGCATCACGGTGTTGTCCATGCGGTAGTCGCCATGCACGATGCTGGTCGAGCTGTCGTCCGGCACATGTTCCGGCAGCCATTCCATCAGCTTGTTCATTTCCGGAATGGTTTCGGTTTCCGAGGCGACATATTGTTTCGACCAGCGTGAAATCTGGCGGGCGAAATAGTTGCCGGGCTTGCCGAAATCGCCAAGGCCGATTTTCTCGTAATCGACCATGTGCAGATCCGCCATGGTATGGGCAAGCGATTCGTACATTTTCCGGCGCGTCTGCGGATCGAAGCCGGGCAGCATCGGATCCCAGAGAACGCGGCCTTCCACCATGTCCATAATGTAGAACATGGTGCCGACGATATTTTCATCCTCACAGAGACAATAGGTCTTCGGCGCGGGGAAACCGATGGAATGCAGCGCCGTGATGACCTTGTATTCGCGGTCCACCGCATGCGCGGAAGGGAGCAGCTTCCCCGGAGGCTTGCGGCGCATCACATATTTCTTGCCGGGCGTGACGAGCTGATAGGTCGGGTTCGATTGCCCGCCCTTGAACTGCCGGACCTCCAGCGGTCCCTCGAAGCCCTCTACATGCGCCTGCATATATTGTTCGAGCTTCGTTTGATCGAACTTGTGCGTTTCGGCCACTTCCTTGGTGCCGGAAAACATGTCCTGACGGCTTTCTGCGCTCTCGCTCATGCGCTCCTCCCCTTCAATGCGTTCTTGTTCTTCGGTACGAAAATCATTTTGAGGTGCTGTCCCTGCATGGCCGGTCGTTTAGACCGAGCCCTTTTCGCGCTCGATGGCGCGCCAGCCGATGTCGTTGCGGCAAAACCCTTCCAGCCAGTCGATGAGGCGCACGGCTTCATAGGCGCGCGCCTGCGCTTCGGCGACGCTCGCGCCGGTGGCCGTTACGTTGAGCACACGTCCGCCCGTCGCCAGAAGCCTGTCGCCGTCGCGCGTGGTACCTGCGTGAAAAACCTGCACGCCCTCCAGCGCCGACGCCTTGTCGAGCCCGCGAATTTCGGTGTTTTTGGGATAGGAGCCGGGATAGCCCTTCGACGCCATGACCACGGTGAGCGCGGTCTCGTTCTTCCAGTCGAGCGCCACGCCGCCCAGCTTGCCGTCTGCCGCAGCGACAAGCGCGGACAGAAGATCACTGTCGAGGCGCATCATCAGCACCTGGCATTCCGGATCGCCGAAGCGCGTATTGTATTCGATGAGCTGCGGCCCCTCCGCCGTGATCATGAGACCGGCAAAAAGCACGCCCTTGAAAGGAAAGCCCTTGGCGCGCATGGCGGCGAGCGTCGGATTGACGATGTCTTCCATCACGCGTTCGCACATGGCAGCCGTCATCACCGGCGCCGGGCTGTAGGCCCCCATGCCACCTGTATTCGGGCCCTCATCATTATCGAAGACGCGCTTGTGGTCCTGCGCGGCGACAAGAGGTACGGCGAGTTCGCCGTCGCAAATGGCGAAGAAACTCGCTTCCTCGCCCGTCAGGAATTCCTCGACCACGACTTCCGCGCCCGCGCTGCCGAAGCGCCCGGCCATGATCTCGTCGATCGCGGCCTCTGCCTTGTCCACCGTCTCGGCGATGATGACGCCCTTGCCGGCGGCCAGCCCGTCCGCTTTCACGACGATGGGCGCCCCGCGCTCCCGGACGAACGCCTTGGCGGGCTCGGCCTGGGAGAAGCGTCCATAGGCGGCGGTCGGAATGTTGAATTCAGCGCAGATATCCTTGGTGAAACCTTTGGAGCCTTCGAGCTGCGCGGCGCCGGCGCTCGGGCCGAAGGCCTTGATGCCCTCCGCGTCCAGCCGGTCCACAAGCCCGTTCACCAGCGGGTCTTCCGGGCCCACCACCACGAAACCGATATCGTTGTTGCGGCAGAAACCGACAATGCCGTCGAAATCGAGCGGGGAAAGGTCGACATTTTCTGCGACCTCCCGGGTGCCGCCATTGCCGGGCGCGCAATAAAGGGCGTCGCAAAGAGGGCTTTTCGAAATCGCCCAGCACAGCGCATGTTCGCGGCCACCGGAGCCGATCACGAGGATATTCATCAGGCTGTCTTTCCCTGGTTCCGCCCCATACAAGATATGGCCGGCGGCACGAAATTCATGCTCCGGCCGCCCTGTCGGCAGGATGCGGATTTCTTGTAACATGGGGCCCGATTCCGGCAAACCGACCCCGCGGGCAACCAGGCCCGGGGTAGAAAGGATCTCCCGGCCAATGGCTCCTCCCGCACCGTCAGAGCGTTCCGGCAATGCGCATGAATTCTCCGTAAGCGAGATTTCCTTCGCCTTGAAGAAGGTGGTGGAAGGCGAATTCGGCCATGTGCGGCTGCGCGGCGAGGTCTCCGGCTATCGGGGCCCGCATTCCTCGGGACACTGTTATTTCAGCCTGAAGGACGAGAAGGCCCGGATCGACGCGGTGATCTGGCGCGGGGTGTTTTCCAAGCTGCGCTTCAAGCCGGAAGAGGGGATGGAGGTCATCGCCACCGGCAAGCTGACCACCTATCCCGGCTCGTCGAAATACCAGATCGTGATCGAGGCGCTGGAGCCGGCGGGCGCGGGCGCCCTGATGGCGCTGCTGGAGGAACGGCGCAAGAAGTTCGCTGCCGAAGGCCTCTTTGCCGAAGAGCGCAAGAAACGCCTGCCTTATCTGCCCGAAGTGATCGGCGTGGTGACGAGCCCGACCGGCGCCGTTATCCGCGATATTCTCCATCGCCTGCAGGACCGCTTCCCGCGCCATGTTCTGGTCTGGCCGGTGCGCGTACAGGGCGAAACCAGTGCGGCGGAGGTCGCCGCCGCCATCCGGGGCTTCAATGCCATGAAAAAGGACGGCCCCGTTCCACGGCCCGACCTGCTGATCGTCGCGCGCGGCGGCGGTTCGATCGAGGATCTCTGGGGGTTCAACGAGGAAGTGGCCGTGCGCGCGGCGGCGGAAAGCGAGATACCGCTGATTTCAGCCGTCGGCCATGAGACCGATACGACGCTGATCGATTTCGTGGCCGACCGCCGGGCGCCGACGCCGACAGCGGCGGCCGAAATCGCCGTGCCCGTGCGCGCGGAGCTGGTGGACGCCGTGATGGACCGTAGCCGCCGGCTGACGCGGGCGGAGGCGCGCTTCATCGAGCAGCGGAAAAACGACCTGCGGGGCCTCGCCCGGGGCCTGCCGCGCCTTGCCGAACTCATCGCTCTGCCGCGCCAGCGTTTCGACAGCGCCGCCGACAGGCTGGCGCGCGGCCTGATCCGCGCAACGGAGGTAAAACGCGCCCAGCTTCAGCGGCTGGAAGGCAGGGTGAGCCTGCGGCCGATCCGCCAGCGTATCCGCGACCGCCGGGAACGCGTCTCGGAAGTGGCCGCGCGGGCGGAAAGGGCGGAGCGCCGGCATCTGGCCGATCTGGCGCGGCGCCTCGAGGCGAGTTCCAAGCTTCTCAAATCCTATTCCTATGAAGGGGTACTGGAACGCGGCTTTGCCGTAGTGCTGGACGAAAACGGCAAGCTGGTGCGCGGCAGCGAAGGCCGCAAGCCGGGCGAGGCGCTGAATGTGGAGTTTGCCGGCAAGGACAGGCTGGGTGTCGTGGTCGCCGAAGGCGGCGGCACGCAACGCGCAAAGCCGACCCCCGCCAGGCCCAAAAGCGGCCCCGCGCCGAAGCAGGGCAAACTCCTGTAACCGGCGGCTTTGATCGAACAGGCTCTCCGCTGTAAGGTGCGCGCCATGAACAGGTTCGACAATATGGGCGGTGAAGCCAAGCTTGTGTATGGCGATGGAGAATACTCCGTCGTGAAGCAGGGCTCCTATGTGGTTTGCGCGGTAACGGGCAAGAATATTCCTCTCGATCAGCTCCGCTACTGGAGCGTCGATCTGCAGGAAGCCTATGCGACGCCGGAAGCCTCGCTTCAGCGGCACCGCGAAATGCAGAAAGACTGACATCCATGAGGGCAAGCCGTTGGGTGCTGGCGATGGCTGTGGCCGCCTTTGCGGCGATGCCGTCGCTTGCATGGGCAAGGGTCGATTTGCGCGGCACGCTGGAACAGGGTGCCGTCATCGTCGGCGATGTCGAGCCGGGCGCGAAGGTGTCGCTCGACGGTAAATCCGTCATGGTGTCGCCGGATGGGCTTTTCGTGATGGGGTTCGGGCGCGACGCCGGTTCCAAGGCCATCCTGAAAGTGACCCATGCGGATGGCCGTACCGAAACGCGCAGCCTTGCCATTGCCAAACGCGATTATGAGATACAGCGCATCAACGGCGTGGCGCGGAAATATGTGACGCCGCCGCCGGACGTGCTGAAGCGCATCGCGAAAGAACGCAAGCTCAAGGCCGCTGCCCGCCCCGCCGATACGCCGGATGCGTATTTTGCCGAGAAGTTCGAATGGCCTGCCAAGGGCGTTATCAGCGGTGTCTATGGCAGTCAGCGTATTTTCAACGGCAAACCGCGCCGGCCGCATTTCGGCGTCGATGTCGCGGCCCCCACCGGTACGCCCATCGTGGCCCCGGCGGACGGCATCGTGACGCTTGCCCAGCCCGATATGTTCTATGAGGGCGGTCTCGTCTTCCTCGATCATGGACATGGCCTGATCGGTTATTTCATGCACATGTCGAAAATCGACGTGAAGACCGGCGAGCATGTGAAGCGCGGGCAGAAGATCGGCGAGATCGGCCAGACGGGCCGCGCGACGGGACCGCATGTCCATTGGGGCATGACCTGGCAGGGCACCTATGTCGATCCGGCAACCTTGGTCGGCCCCATGCCGAAGTAGCGGGTCGAAGTAACGGCTCCACGAAACGTCAGTTCCGCCACCTTTAGTTTCTTTGGGCGATTTCCCATTCGGGCCACCGATTATGCAGCCAGAGCCATTCATGCGGCCGGCTACGGATCTGCGCTTCCAGGTGATCGTTCAGCAATTGCGTCAGCCGCATGATTTCGCCCACGCGATCGGCGGAGGGGTCCGCCATGATCGGCTCGCTACAGCGCAGGGTGAAATGAGCACCGTCCTCGCGTTCGATCGCGGCGAGAACGATGGGGAGACCGTAACGTACGGCAAGGCCGGCGGGCGCGGCGGGCGTCATGGCCTGCATCCCGAAAAAGCGCGCCTCGACGCCGTCATTCATCTTCTGGTCGGCGAGCATGGCGATGCATTTGCCCTGCTTGAGGAGGCGCATCAGGATCCGCGCCCCTTCGCCCCCCTTGGGGATCTGCACGGAAGCGGTCGCCCGTTCGCGCAACTCGATCATCCACTGGTTCACGAGCGGGTTGTTGGCATGACGATAGATGTCGCCGCCATGAATGTCTCGAAGCCGCATGGCGATCGGCATCAACTCCCAATTGGCGAAGTGGCCGGAGACGAGCAGCATGGAACCGCGCTGCGCCAACTGCACGGCCTGATCGGCATTCTCGAATCGGATTCGCCCGCTCTCTGAAGACACGAAATCTTCCAGATAGGCATATTCGGCCATGGTGCGACCGAGATTTTCCCACATATCCGCGACGATCCGCTCGATCTCGTCGGCGCTGAGCTCCGGCATTGCGGCGTGGAGATTTTTCCTGGCGCGCCGGGTGATACCGAGCTTCGGCCCGACGAAGCGGGTGAGCCGCCCGCCAAGCGCCGATGCGCGGTCGAGCCCCCAGAGACGGAAGAAGCCGAGGGCAAGGCGCAAGCCGGCGAATTCGATATGGTTAACGAGACTGTTTCTGCGGGACATTCGAGCGGGCGATATCTGTTTTGCTGGCCGCTTATATCAGCCCGCTTCGCCCCTTGCGAGCCGGTGGCGACGTAAGGCTTCTGCGATGAGTGTCTCTAGCTGCGCCATATCGGCGATGACGGCACGGATCGGGACGGTACGCAGGCTTTTCGAGAGCTTTGCCCGGGCGCTGCCGGCCGGCGCGCGGGCGAGCCGGATGGCATCCTTTTCGGTGGTGACAAGATGCGCATCGCATTCATGGGCCCTGACCATCAGGCGGGACGCCTCGCGGTCGGTAAAGGCGTGATGATCGGGAAAATCCTGCGTCGCCACGATATCGGCGCCGAGCCCACGCAGTGTCTCGTAGAATTTTTCGGGGCGGCCAATCCCCGAAAAGGCGAGAACCTGCGCACCCGCAAAGGATGGCTCCTGCGGAACCGGTTTGGCGATGGATCGATAGACGGGAGTGCCACGCGCCATTGCGCGCGCGGCGAGACCATCGCCTGCGTGACCGCGCCCGGTCAGGATTACTGCCTGCGCGCGGTTGAGTGCATCGCCTGCTTCCTCGCGCAAGGGACCGGCGGGAAAGACATGGCCATTGCCGGTGCCCACGCCCGCATCGATGACGAGAACGGAAAAATCCTTCGCAAGATACGGGTTCTGGAACCCGTCATCCATGATGATGACGCTCGCGCCTGCGTCCGCGGCCGCCTTCGCGCCCGCCACGCGGTCGGCCGAAACCCATGTCGGCGCCAGGCGTGCGAGAAGAAGCGGCTCGTCGCCCACTTCGGCCACCGTGTGGGCGGCAGGATCGACCCTCACCGTACCTTGCGATGTGCGCCGGTAGCCGCGCGAAAGAAAATGTACTTTTTCGCCCTGCTCAATGAGGCGTTCGGCAATGGCAAGCGCAATCGGTGTCTTGCCCGCGCCGCCCATCGTGACATTGCCGATGCAGATTACCGGCACGCGAACATGCTCGGGCCGTGCCGTTTTGTTTCGGATGCGGGCGGCCAGCCCGTAAAACGCACCAAGGGGCGACAGGAGCTGCGCCATGAACGGCATGCCCCTTTTTCGGGCGGGATACCAGAAGCGCGGTGCACGCATCCCAGGTCGCCTTTCAGTCAGGTTTTCTGTTTGGGCGCGAGCAGGCGCAAAAGAGCTGCGAGTGTACGCTCGGTCGCACCGCTGTCTTCGCTGGCTATGCGTCTTGCCGCTTCGCCCATCATCATGCGCTTCTCGGTGTCGTCGAGCAATGCCGCAATGGTTTGCGTCATGGCATTCGTATCCAATACGCGCAGCATGCCGCCGCCCTCTTCGAGCGCCGCATAAGCTTCCTGAAAATTGAAATCGCTCGGCCCGGCAATGAGGGCGCAGCCGAGACGCGCCGGCTCGAATGGATTATGTCCGCCCATCTCGGCGAAGGTGCCGCCGACAAACACAAGATTGGAGAGCCGGTAGAACAGCCCGACCTCGCCAAGCGTATCGACGAGATAGATCTGCGTATGCGCCGCGGGGACATCGCCGGAAGACCGTGTCACGACGGAAAGACCCATGCCGGATAGCGCTTTGGCGAGCTGTGGGCCGCGCGCGGGATGGCGCAATAAGATGATGGTGAGGAGATCCGGACGGGTTTGCGCCAATGAAAGATGCGCCTGAGCCGCAGCCTCTTCCTCGCCTTCATGCGTGTTCGTTGCCACCCAGACCGGGCGTTTGCCGATGGCGTGCTGTAAGGCACCGAGCGCATGCGGGTCTGCCGATGGAGCCGGCGCGTCATGTTTGAGGTTGCCGGGGAGTTCGGTATACGCGGCACCCAGCGCTTCCAGCCGATCCGCGCTCGCCGCGCTTTGCGCCAGAACGACGGAAAACCGGCCGACCAGATCGGCAATCATGCCGGGCGCCCTTTGCCAGCTCTGGAAGGATTTTTCGGTGATGCGTCCGTTGATCAGCGCCAGCGGAATACGCCGCCGGTCCGTTTCGGCAATCAGGTTGGGCCAGAACTCGGATTCGACCCAGGCCGCCAGATCGGGTTTCCAGTGATCGAGAAAACGCGCGCAGAAAGCCGGGTGATCGAGCGGCACGAACTGATGGAACGCTTCCTTGGGCAGTCTTTGCGACAGCAATTCGGCGGATGTCAGCGTTCCTGTCGTGACCAGCACATTGACGCCCGGCACCTCGTCGATCAGCCGCCGGATCAAGGTGAGTATGGAAAGGGATTCCCCGATGCTTGCGGCATGAAACCAGACAAGACTACCCTCGGGCCTCGGCCTGGAGGCGATGCCGTAGCGCTCGCCGAGCCGGGCTGCATCTTCCTTGCCGCGTTTCAATCGAGCCCTGAGAAGCAGCGGGGCGACGGGCCGCAAGAGGCGCGTGACAAGGGCGTAAACGGCAAGCCCCGTGCGGGAAGGGGCAGGGACTGTCTTCGCATCCGTTCCGCTCAACGCACCACGGCTCCCGCCTCGTTATGCGCAGGCGCCCGGCCGACGATCCTGTCCGCCTCGGCCGTCACCGCGTTGAGAGCTTCCTCGACATGCTGACGGGCCTGCTCAAGCGCTTCCTCGTCTGCGTCGCGGGCGACATAGATCGGATCGCCCAGCACGAGCGCACCGCGGGAGAAGGGCAGATTGATCGTGAACCTGTCCCAGTTATTGAGCTGAACGCGCGACCGCGTCGTTGCCGCGACGGGGACGATGGGGCGTCCGGAAAGCCGGGCCAGCATGACGATGCCTTCCCCCGCGCGCCGTCCGGGGCCGGGGGGGAAGTCGGCGGTGAGGCCGACCGAAACATTTTCGCCGAGCGCGCGTATCATCGCGCGCAAGGCGCTCGCGCCGCCTTTCTGACGATGCTTCGGCCGCTGGTGTTCGCCCTTGGGGGCGCCCGATCCGCGAATGGTGCCGAAGCCCAGATTGGCCATGATCTTGGCGATGATCTGCCCGTCGCCATGACGCGAGACCAGCACGCGCACTTCGCGCCAATTGTGCCATAGCGTCGGAATGAGCAGATTCTGGCCGTGCCATGTGGCGACGATGAAAGGTTCGTCGCCGGCCCAGAATTGTGCTGCGACATGGGACCGGCGTATTTCGAAACGGCCCGTCTGGCGCACGAAACGAATGAACAGGGCAGCCAGAAAGGCGACGCCGTCCATGAATGTTTCGCTTTTCACAATATCCTTTACCCGCGACATCTAACGCTCACTCTCCGGCAACCGCGGCAGCTTCCGCTTCCCGGCTTTCCTGTACCGGCTCTTCGATAAACTGAGAGCGCGACAGCTCTGCATAGAGGCCGCCCTTCTTGATGAGTTCGTTATGCGTCCCGTGTTCGAGCACGCGGCCCTCATCGATCACATAGATCATGTCCGCGTGTTTGATCGTGGAGAGGCGATGCGCGATGACGAGCGTTGTCCGACCGACCATCAGACGCGACAGTGCATTCTGGACTTTGAGTTCCGATGCCGTGTCGAGCGCGGAGGTCGCTTCGTCGAGCAGCAGGATCGGCGCATCCTTCAGCATTGCCCGTGCGATAGCGATGCGTTGGCGCTGTCCGCCCGAAAGTTTCTGCCCGGCCTCGCCGACGAGAGAATCATAGCCATTGGGAAGTTGGGAGATGAACTCGTCGGCGGCTGCGTTGCGTGCGGCCTCCCTGATTTCCTCATCCGTCGCATCGGCCCTGCCATAGGCGATATTCGCCCGGATGGTATCGTCGAACAGGAACGGTTCCTGCGTCACCAGCGCGCTGATTGCGCGGACGCTGTCGACGGTCACGTCCTTGAGGTCCTGTCCATCGATCAGAACGCGGCCCCCGGTCGGGTCGTAGAAGCGGGGCACGAGATTGAGGATGGTGCTCTTGCCCGCGCCGGAAGGACCGACGAGGGCGACGGTATGTCCCTTCGGCACGTCGAGGGAGACGCCGTGAAGAGCCGGTGTGCCGTCTGCATATTCGAAGCTGACATTCTCGAATTCCACCATTCCTTGCGGCACGTCGAGCGGCTTGGCACCGGGTGCGGTGACGACCTGCGGTTCGGTGTCGAGGATCGGAAAGAGCCGGATCGCAGCGGCGACGCCTTCCTGCATGGTGGTCTGTGTGTTGGCGAGCGCCTTGAGCGGCTGATAGGCGAGCATGAGCGCGGTGATGAAACCGGTCATTTCGCCGAGCGTCAGACTGCCCGCCTGGATCAGCACGATGCTGACATAGATGACAAGACCGATGCCGATGCCGGAAAGGGCTTCGGTGGTGGGGCCGGATGCAGCCCTCATCCGGATCGCGATCAGGGCCTGCGTCACAAGTTGTTTGATGATGACCTTGGCGCGGTCGAGTTCATGATCCTCGCGTCCATAAGCCTTGACCACGCGAATGCCCTTGAGGGTTTCCGAGATGAGCGTGGAGAGGTCGCCCGTACCCTCAAGGCTTTGCCGAGCGGCCTTGCGGGTTTTCTTGCCGAAACGCCGAAGGAAGAGAGCTGCCAGCGGCAGGATGCAGGTCGCAATCAGCGCGAGCTTCCAGTTCATGATGAAGACGGCGCCGAGCAGTCCGATCACAGAGAGGAGATTGCGCGCCTGATCGATCATCGACGTGGTGATGGTCCCGGTAAGCCGCCCGACATCGGCCATGAAGCTGGCGACGAAGCGGCCCGAATGCGTCGCGGAGAGCCAGGCGAGATCGGCGCGGACAATACGCTCGAACATCTTCGTCTGAATGCCCTCGACGATCCGCTGGCCAATCGTGCTCATGGTGACGGTGCTGCCATAGGAAGCGATGGACTTGATGCACATGATCACGGCGGCGGCCAGCGGAACGCCCCAGATCTGCCAGGCGGGCGGATTGGGATTGTTCACGACATCGTCGACCACGGTCTTGAGCAGCCAGGGAATGGCACCTGTCGTCGCGCCCACGACCGCGTTCAGCACGAGAGCAAAGGCGGCAAGTTTCCAGAGCGGCTTCAGATAGCTGCCCAGCATCCGCCGGGCGACGGACCAGGTGTTCAGGTCCCGGGCGAGTTCGCGCGCGGCCTCGGGGTCGGGCGCCTTTTCGGCGGCGTCGCGCATGGCGGGCGAAAGGGTGTCGTCCTGCGCCGCGGTTTCGCCGGGTTGTTCGCTCTTGCTGACCATAGATCCTCAGGCTCGCGTAATCCGGGCGGACCATACCATGCGGTCGTTACCCAATCCATACAGGCAGGTGAGTGTAAATTGTTGGAATAACGGGATTTTTTGTCCCGATTGCCGCCCTTGGGCGCACTTCCCGCCGATCGGTTGTCCCTCGTCGGTTATCCGTTGAGCAACCAGATGCCGGCATTCAGATAGGTCGCGAAGCCGACCCAGGCCAAATAGGGCAGCATCAATATCCCTGCAAGGGTGCTCTGCCTGAAGAAGGCAATGACCGTCAGGGCGATCATTATCAGCAGGGCCAGAATCTCGGCAAGCGCGATACCGGGCGCCTTGAGACCGAAAAACAGGACGGACCAGCCCAGATTGAGCATGAGCTGGCTGCCGAAAAGCGAGAGCGGCGCGCCGGCGGCAGAAAAAGAACCGACCGTCAGCCAGACCAGCCACGCGGCCAGCGCCATCGTGAAATAGAGCAGGTTCCAAACGACCGGGAAGACCCAGGGCGGGGGTGTCAGGGCGGGTTTGACCAGCGTGGGATACCACTCGTTCACGCTGCTGGCCGTAATGCTGCCCCCGATGCCGGCAACGGCAAATACCACGATAAGCGCCGCGAACAGCATCAGCACGCTGATTCCGGTCCGCGGGCTCTCATAACGCCCAACGTCCATGTCGCCGGTAGCGTTGCCGTTTTCGTGTCCTGGGCTGGAGCTGTTGTTCATCCTTCGGACGCACCTGTATGCCTGCCCTCCGGATCGTCTTCGGGGTCCAGCAGTTTATGCAGATGGACGATGAAATATCTCATATGGGCATTGTCGACAGTGCGTTGCGCGGCCGATTTCCAGGCATTATAGGCCGACTGGTAGTCGGGAAAGATGCCGATAATATCCAGTTTGCTCGTATCCTTGAAATCATAGCCCTGCAGATCAGCTAGTTCGCCGCCGAATACAAGGTGCAGCAATTGCTTGGTCATAGAGTTGCTTACTCCGATCCGAAGACACCCGAAAGGTGACGTGGGTCCTACGACCTCCCCCCGGGGAAAATATAGCATGCGCGGGCGCAAAGCATACTAACCGCCGCCATTTCGTCAGGATGGCAGACGAAGCATCGCAGTTCGCGCCATGATCCCGGCGTGCAGCACGGGGTTGGCTCCGACAAGGCTGGGCTGGCGTGTCGTGGCGCCGTCATAGCGAATTTCGTGTCCGTCATGCGCGGTCAGAAGGCCGCCGGCTTCTTCCAGAATGAGGTGGGCCGCGGCCAGGTCCCAGTCGTTCTTCGCGCTCAAGGCAATGACGGCATCGGCCGCTCCGCAGGCGACGAGCGCGATCCGATAGGCGACCGAGTTCCGCTCTAAGAAATCCATCGGCGGCCAGCGTTCGGGCCATGCCTTGTGTTCGAACATGGGCGGATGGGCCACCATCCGGCATCCTTCCACCTTCCGGCGGCTACCGACGTGGATGGGCTGGCCGTTGAGCCATGCGCCCCGGCCTCGGGCGGCTTCGAAGAATTCGTCGGTGGCCGGGTTGAATACGATCCCGATCAGGGGAACTCCGCCGGAGACGAGGGCGACCGAAATGGCGAAATGCGGTTTGCCTTTGGCAAAGGCCCGCGTGCCGTCAATGGGGTCGACGACCCAGAATTTCGACGCGGTCAGACGGGATTTGTCATCCTCGGTCTCTTCCGACAGCCAGCCATAATCGGGCCTCGCCCCCCGGAGCCGGTCGCGCAGAAGGTCGTTCACCTCCAGGTCGGCTTCGGTAACAGGGTCGTTGGCGCCTTTGGTCCAGCTCCGGAAATCCCCCTTGTAGAAACTCAGCGCAAGCGCGCCGCCCTCGCGGACGGCCTGCCTGAGCAGGGCAAGATCATCGGCAATCGCGTCGCCATGGCCATTAGCTGCCGGCAATGGTCATGCTTTCCACGCGGAGTGTCGGGGCGTTGCTGCCATAGCGGAATTCCAGATCGTTGGCGGGTGTGATCTGGCGGAACATTTCCTTGAGGTTGCCTGCAACCGTGATTTCGCTGACCGGATAGGCGATCTCGCCGTTTTCGATCCAGAACCCCGATGCACCTCGGCTGTAATCGCCGGTGACGCCATTGACGCCCATGCCGATGAGTTCGGTCAGGTAGAGCCCTTGCTTGATGTCTGCGATCAGCTCTTCGGGCGGCAGTGTGCCGGGCGCCATATAAAGATTGCTCGCCGACGGAGACGGAGGGCCGCTGGTGCCCCGCGCCGCATGGCCGGTGGTATTGAGCCCGAGCTGCCGCGCGGTCGAACTGTCGAGCAGCCAGCTTTGCAGGACGCCGTTCTCGATCAGCGTCATGGCCCGGTTGGCCACGCCCTCGCCGTCGAAGGGTTTGGACCTGAGGCCGCGCGCACGATGCGGATCGTCGTGAATGGCAATCCCCGGCGCGAACACTTCTTCGCCCATGCGGGACTTGAGGAAGCTCGTGCCGCGTGCGATGGCCGCGCCGTTGATGGCGCCCGCGAAGTGCCCGAGCAAGCTGTTGGAGACGCGCGGCGCATAGACGACCGGCACGGATTGAGACTTCACCTTGCGCGGGTTGAGGCGACGCACGGCGCGGCGACCGGCTTCCGTACCGACCTCGGCCGGCGCATCGAGATCGGAGAGATGGCGGGCGGAAGAAAATTCATAGTCCCGTTCCATCGCCGTGCCTTCGCCGGCGAGGACAGAAACGGACACCGAATGCGACGTGCCGGAATAGCTGCCGCGAAAACCGCCACTGGTCACGAGCGCAATTCCGCTCTTGCCCCAGCTCGCGCCCGCGCCGCCGGAATTGGTGACGCCCTCGATGGCGAGTGCCGCTTCTTCGGCCGCAGCCGCCCGTTCGCCCAGTTCCTCGGCGCTTGGGTGAGATGCATTGTCGGAAATATCGAGCGGCGGCCAGTCCTGCGCCAGGCGATCCGGATCGGCCAGCCCGCACCAGGGATCTTCCGGTGCGACCTTCGCCATCGCCACGGCGCGTTCGACGAGAGGCCCGATGACGTGATCGGAGAGGTCGGTGGAGGAGACAACGGCCTGCCGCTTGCCGCAAAAAACGCGAAGCCCGATATCCTTGCCCTCAGAGCGTTCGACATCTTCCAGATTGCCGAGCCGCCAGGATACGCCAAGCGAGGTGCCTTCCACGACAATCGCTTCGGCGGCGTCGGCGCCTGCTTTCAGGGCGCGTTCGACAAGCGTGTCGGCGATATCGAGCGTGGTTTTCCGGGTCGTCTGATCTGCCATGGATGAACACTGTCGTTGAACGAAGGGAGGCAAGGAAGTTCCCTCTTTCTATAGAGGTCCTTCCTTGCCGTCCAACATGGCAGCCCGCTCAGAGAAATGCGTAGTAGAGGCAGGCCGCGGCGGCGATGAGCTGCGAAATCCAGGTGAAGAGCGTACCGAAAAGGCGGGGCGGCGAGCTTTCGCTGGTGCGCGACACGCCGATGGCATGAAGGATACGGCCGACGGTCAGCAGTGCGCCCACGACATGGAGCACATAGATGGACGCGCCGAGCAAATGGAGAACCACGAGGCCAACAAGACCGATCGGCGTGTACTCGACATTGGTGATATGAGCGCGGCTGGCATTATAGAGACCCTGATCCTCGCCCGTGCCGGTCATCACCTTGGTGCGCACACGGCCCGATGAGACCCGATAGGCGAGAAGCAGGTTGATGAGCAGGTTGAGGCCGACATAAACCCCGATGATTTCCAGCGAATATTGCATGAGCGTTACCCCTTTTGCCGGCCTCCCATGGACCGGTTCGTGTCGATTCGAAATTTGCGGGAGCCACGCTAGCATGGCGGCCCACCCTCTGACATCGCTGCCAATCACGCTCTTTTGATGGCGGCGGACGGGGCGTGGCGTTGCAGCGCGGGGGAATGCGCTGCATGGTCATACTGACGCAGGGAGAGGCAATGCAGCTGAGTAACTCACAAGACCGCTATGGTGTTTTGTCCATCGTCCTGCATTGGCTGGTTGCGATCCTCTTTCTGGCAATGTTGGCGATCGGTCTTGTAATGACCCGGCTTCCGCTCACAGATCCCCTCACATTTCCCCTGTATCAGCTCCACAAATCGATCGGCGCGACCCTGTTTCTCCTGATGGCGGTCCGCCTCGTCTGGCGCCTCGCAGTCGGAGTGCCGGACCTTCCCGCCGGTCTGACGGCGTTTGAGCGTTTTGCGGCCAGGGCAACTCATGCCGGGCTCTACGTAATCCTTCTCGTCATGCCGTTGACGGGGTGGGTGGTCGTATCGGCATCGCCCTTCGGCATAGCGACCCTTCTTTATGGCGTGGTCCCATTGCCCCATATCGGATTTATTGAGGCCAGCCCCGACAAGGCGGCCATCGAAAACATAGCGAGTTGGGTGCACGCCGTGCTGGCCGCGCTGGGCGCCGGCCTTCTTTTGCTGCATGTCGCGGCGGCGCTTTGGCACCATTTCATGCGCCGGGACGAAGTGCTGATGCGCATGCTGGGGCGAAGCCGGAGACCTCCGACAGAAACCGACCGGGAAACGAACTCATGAACAGAATGGCAATCGCCGTATTTGCTTTGCTGCTTGCCGGGACATGCGTATGGCCCGCGACCGCCGCAACCAGGTGGAACCCGGTTTCCGACCCGCAGACGATCTCCTGGGTAGCGACCGACGGCAGCGGGACGGCGATCAGGGGTGCTTGCGCCGATTTTACATCCGATATCGCATTCGATCCGGACGATCTCGCAAATGCCAGCGTGCGGGTCGAAATCGACACGGCGTCCTGCAAGACGGGTGAAGAGGAGAAGGACACCTATCTGCCGCAAGCGACCTGGTTCGATGTCGCCAGCTATCCCGTCGCCGTTTTCAGCGCCACGAGTTTCAGCCACGAAAACGGAAACGACTATGTCGCAGACGGGACTCTCACTCTGAAAGGGGTGAGCCTTCCAGTAAAGCTGCCCTTCGCGCTCGAAATAAAATGCGACACGGCCCATGTCACGGGGGAGACGGTCATCAATCGGCTGAATTTCGGCATCGGCAGCGGCCAGATGGCGACAAGCCAGGTTGCCGGGCCGAATGTGACGGTCGCAATCGATCTTCGGGCGACGCGCGCCAAAAGCGGGAAGGATGCGCAGTGACCGTATTTCCCCGCGCCATCCAGCTGACGGCTTCGATGGGACTGGCGCTTCTACTTGCGTCCTGCGCGGCGGCAAGGGTTGCAACGCATGATGTGAGCCTCGATCCGGTCGATGTGCCGGCGGGCACTTATTCCATGGATGCCGATCATTGGAGCCTGCTCTTCGATGTCGGTCATTTCGGCTATTCGCGTTTCGTCATGCGCTTCGACAAGGCAACAGCGACGCTCGATCTGCGACCGGGCGATCTTGCAAAGACAAGACTGGAGGCGACCGTCGAGACGGCGAGTGTCGACACCAATGTTTCCGAGCTCGACGCGATGGTGAAGACGCTGCTGAAGGCCGACCGCCACCCCGATATCCGCTTCGTGTCGACCAGAATGAGCCGCACCGGCGAGACGAATGGAACGGTGACGGGCGACCTCACCATCGCGGATGAGACGCATCCCGTCACGCTGGACGTTACCTTCAATGGGGCATCGCCCAATCCGCTCACCGGCGAAGATACGATAGGCTTTTCGGCGACGGGCAGCTTCCGCCGTTCCCTGTGGGGGTTGAGCGACTGGCGGCCCGCCGTCGGTGATGAAGTGCGTATCCGCATCCAGGCGGAATTCAGGAAGCCGAAGGAAACTTCCTAGGCGGCTTTTTTCGTCGAAACCGGATGGATCGTGCGAAGGCCGATGGCGAGCCGGTTCCAGACATTGATGGTCCCGATCGCGGTACTGAGGTCGACGATTTCCTTCTCGCTGAAATGCGCGCGAAGACCCTCATAAACTTCATCCGGGGCTTCCGTCTCCGACACAAGGGTCAGCGCCTCCGTCCAGGCAAGCGCCGCGCGCTCGCGCTCGGTGAAGAGCGGGCTCTCGCGCCAGGCGGCAAGAAGATGCATCCGCTCGTCGCTTTCGCCCGCCTTGCGCGCGTCCCGCGTATGCATATGCAGGCAATAGGCACAGCCATTGATCTGCGAGGCACGGATCTTGACGAGTTCCATCAGCGAATGCTCGAGCCCGCATTCATTCACGTAATTCTGGAGGCCGAGAATGGCGTGATAGGCATCGGGCGAGGCCTTGTAGCCGTCGAGACGTTCTTTCATGGGGAATGCTCCATCTTTCACGAGGGTGGTCCTGCATGAAAGACGGAACGGAGCGGCGGATTGTGACAGACGGGCCTATTTTTTCCAGATCGGCTTGCCGGTGCCGGGCAGGCCCATCTTCGTCCACTTCTTCGTGACCTCGTCGATCACCTCGTCGGACATGCGGATCTGCTGGCCCCATTCGCGTTTTGTCTCGGGTGGCCATTTGTTGGTCGCGTCGAGACCGATCTTGCCGCCAAGGCCCGATTCCGGCGAGGCGAAGTCGAGATAGTCGATCGGCGTGTTCTCGATCATCGTCACGTCGCGCACCGGATCCATGCGTGTGGAAATCGCCCACATCACGTCTTTCCAGTCCCGCGCATCGATGTCGTCATCCACCACGATGACCCATTTCGTGTACATGAACTGGCGCAGGAAGGACCATGCCCCCATCATCACGCGCTTGGCGTGACCCGGATAGGCCTTCTTCATCGAGATGACGGCGATGCGGTAGGAGCAGCCTTCCGGCGGCAGCCAGAAATCCGTGATCTCCGGGAATTGCTGCTGCAACAGCGGAATGAACACCTCGTTGAGCGCTTCCCCCAGCACGGAGGGCTCGTCCGGCGGACGGCCGGTAAAGGTCGAAAGATAGATCGGGTCTTTCCGCATGGTGATGGCGCTCACCGTGAAGACCGGGAATTTTTCGACCGAATTGTAATAGCCCGTGTGATCGCCATAAGGGCCTTCATCGGCATATTCGTCGAGCGAGACATGCCCTTCGATGACGATTTCTGCTTCCGCCGGCACCTTGAGTGGCACTGTCTTGCAGTCGACCAGTTCCACTTTCTGCCCGCGCAGGAGGCCGGCGAACTGGTACTCGCTGAGCGTGTCCGGCACCGGCGTGACAGCGGCGAGGATGGTGCCGGGGTCCGCGCCGATGACGACAGCGGCGGGCAGGGGCTCGGTCTTTTCGTTTTTCCACCGCGCATGATGCTGCGCGCCGCCGCGATGGGCGAGCCAGCGCATGATGGTCTTGTCGCGTCCCAGCACCTGCATCCGGTAAATGCCGAGATTGAAATCGTCTTCCTTGCGCTTGCCCGGTCCCTTGGTGACGACGAGCGGCCAGGTGATGAGCGGCGCAGGCTCGCCCGGCCAGCAGGACTGAACGGGCAAGCCGGTCAGATCGATATCCTTGCCTTGCAGCACCACCTCCTGACAGGGAGCGGAGGAGAGCGTCTTCGGCTTCATCGCCATGACAGTCTTCAGCAGCGGAAACATCTCGAAGGCTTCGCGGAAACCGCCGGGCGGTTCCGGCTGACGCAGGAAGGCGAGCGCTTCGCCCACGGTTCTCAATTCGCTGCCCTTGGTGCGCTCCAGCCCGCCCATGGTGACGGCCCGCGCCACGCGCTCCACCGTGCCGAAAAGATTGACCAGAACAGGCATGGGCGAAGGGGAGCCGTCGCCCATCACCGGGTTCTCGAAAATCACCGCCGGGCCCTCTTCGGCGAGAAGCCGGGTCTGGATTTCCGTCATCTCCAGAACGGTTGAAACCGGCTCTGCGACCCGGGCGAGATCGCCCGTATGTTCGAGTTTCTCGAGGAATTCGCGCAGCGATGAATAGGACATGCGTGTCTCTTCTTGAAGGCGTCGTGCCGGAGGGGCGCGGGGGCGGAGAATGCCGCAAACCGCGGGGCCTGCCAAATATGTCCGATTTTAGGTCGCGGCATTAACAGGATGCCAACTACGTTGCCCTAACCTTGCCCCGATTGCGATGAATGGAAAGAGCGATATGGGGCAGATGGCGGCTTCGGCCCACCAAAAACCGAAAAGCGCGAAAGCGAACCAGACAAGGAAATGGAATGGCGGTCCTCTGGACGCCGATCCTTTGTCCCTGCCGCAACGCGTGTCGATCCCGGCGGTGAAATGGCATTACCGGGCCATCGGCATTATCCGCTTTGCCACCATCTATGCCGACGCCGTGAAGGCAACGGATTCATCTCCCATATTCGGTCATTTCTGCTGGGAAGAGCCGGTGACGGCTTATCGTGGCGTCGCAATGCGCACCGCCACAACGATTGCGCGCCCGCGCCCGGTCGTGCTTGTGGATCTGGTTCATAAGCACGATCCGGAGCGGGACGTGACGTTGCACGCCTGTTTCGAGGGGGCGGATGTGACCGCCCGCTGGCGCGGCTGGAGCCGGGCGCTGGGCCTGCCCCTGCTGATGGAGAACGGCGAGGGCGAGCTTGAGGAAGCCGAAACGCGGCTCGGTGCCCTCAAGGTGCAAGCGCCGCAGCCGCATTCGGGGGCCAATCCGCTGTCGGCCCGCCGGCCGATCACCTTCGGTCAGACCGGCCAGCCACGTTTTTGGACGCAGCGCCTGATGACGGGCACCAGACCCCCCGCCTATTGAGCGGACCTCATCCGAATCTCGAGAAATCGGCCGGACGCTTCTCGAAGAACGCGCTGATGGCTTCTTTCACTTCATCGGAACGAAGCTGGGCGGCAAAATGCTCTGCTTCCTTCGCCATTTGCGATGCGACGGCCGACGCCTCGCCACTGCGCAACAGCGCCTTGGTGAGCTTGACCGATGTCGGCGCCTTGGCGGCGAGCATGCGCGCGCGGCCGTAAGCCTCTTCCTGCAGCATGTCGCCCGGGAAGACCTGCGCAACGAGACCCATGGACTCCGCTTCTTCCGCATCCACCTTGCGGCCTGTCAGGAACAGATCGGAGGCTTTCTGCAATCCGGCAACCTTCGGCAGCAGATAGGTCGAGGCCGCTTCCGGCACGAGGCCGAGATTGACGAAGGGCATCTGGAAAGTGGCGGTGCTGCCCGCATAGACCAGGTCGCAATGGAGCAGCATGGTCACGCCCACGCCGACGGCGAGCCCGTTCACGCCGGCGACGATCGGCTTTTCGGCGGTGCTGATGAGGCGGAGGAAACGGCTGACCGGGCGCTCTTCCTGAGAGGTGCCGGCGGGTTCGGACCCTTGCTTGGCAAAATCGCCGAGATCATTGCCTGCGGTGAAAGCGCCATCGGCCCCCGTGAAATAAATCACCCGGATGTCGCGCTCGGCATGGGCGGCCTCAATGGCATCGCCCAGCGCCGCATACATGGCTTCGGTCAGCGCATTTTTCTTGTCGGGCCGGTTCATCACGACCTTCATTACGCCGTCGGCGCGCTCCACCAAGATGTGATCACTCATATCCGTTCCCTTTCAAAATGAAACAATATTCACTTTTTTAGAAGCCGCCAGACATTGGTCCGCCGGACGTCATTGTCTTCCAGTGCCCGCGAGGTTTCCACATTGTAGGTGGCGAGCCGTTCCATGCCGGATTTCGGCAGATAGGTACGGCCCGGATCGCCGATCAGCACGGTGACGCCGTCGGCGACAAAGCCGCGAAGCCAGCTTTCGATTCTTCCCGCCAGCGGCTGCTCGTAGCACATGTCGCCGACCAGCACGACGTCCCAGCCCTGGTTGGGCATCCCGACAAGGTCATCCGCGACTGAAAGAACTGAAACATTGTTCATTTCAGCGTTCAGGCGGATTGCCGTGACGGAGAAGGGGTCGACGTCGGCGCCGAGAACCGAGGTCGCGCCCGACATAGCTGCGGCAATGCCGTCAAGACCCGAGCCGGCGCCGAAATCGAGAATGCGTTTGCCTCTCACCACATCCGGATTGTCGAGAATATACCGGGCCAGGGCTTGGCCGCCCGCCCAGGCGAAGGCCCAGAAAGGCGGCGGGAGACCGACCTGCTCGAGTTCCTCCTCCGTCATCTCCCAAAGGGGCAAGGCGTCGCTCGCCACATGGAGCCGGATTTCTGGCACCAGAGGAGAGGGCAGGAACTCCGTATTTTCACGGATGAAGCGGGCCGGATCGCCGATGCGAACCATTTATGTCTCGCGGGAGTAAAGGGTTGGGCCCTTGTCAGGGCTTTTCAGGCGCGTCCTTCAGGATGTGCCTGGCGGTTTCGCTGTCTTTCGCAATCTGGGCCTTTAGCGCATCGAGGCCGTCGAATTTCCGTTCTTCGCGGATATAGCCGATGAGCGAGACGCCCGCGTGGCAGCCATAGATGTCGGCGTCGAAATCGAAGATATGCACTTCAAGCAGCACGTCGGTTTTGTCGAAGGTCGGACGGCGGCCGATATTGGCGACGCCGTCATAGATGCCTTTTTCCGGCCCGTCCTGGATCTCGATGCGCACCGCATAGACGCCGAGCGCGGGCTCGACATGATCGTCCAGCGGCAGATTCGCCGTCGGGAAGCCGATGGTGCGGCCGCGCTGGTCGCCTTTTTGGATCTGGGTTTCGACCTTCCACCAGTCTCCCAGCATCTGCCCCGCCTCGCGCACCTTGCCCTCATGGAGCAGTTCGCGAATGCGGGTGGAGGAATAGGTTTCGCCGCCGTTTTTCACTTCATCCACGATCGTGACCCCGAAGCCTTCCATCATACCCATATAGCCGAGCGCGGCGGCATCGCCCCCGCGGCCCTTGCCGAAGCGAAAATCATACCCCGCCACGACGTGACAGACATGGAGACCGTCGACCAGAACGTCCAGTACGAATTCCGGCGCCTGTTTGGTGGCCAGCGTCTCGTCGAAGGGGAGCGCAGCCAGTATATCGACCCCGAGCCGCTCCAGCTTGTGCGCCTTGGCACGAAAAGGTGTCAGGCGGAAAAAGGGCTTGTCGGGAAAGAAATATTGCTGCGGATGCGGCTCGAAGACCAGAAGGCCCAGCGGTGCGCCCATTTCATCGGCCAGCGCGCGCGCCTGTGCGATCACCTGCTGATGGCCGAGATGCACGCCGTCGAAATTGCCGAGCGCGAAAACGGCACCCTGGAGGCCGGGCGCGACATGTTCGTAATGACGGATGATGTGCATGTAACGGGGTCTGGAACCGCTTGAAGGACTGGCTGGCTGGAAAATGAACCGGGGCAAAGGGATGGCGGATCGTTCCGCAAGCGTCAAGTGTCCCGTCGCCGCTACCAGGCGAGCCGCGCCATGGCGCCGACCGCGTTGACGTCGTGTTTTGCAAGCACAATCCGCACTTTATCGGGGTCGGGCTGTTCAGGATCGTCGCCGCACTCGCCCGCGAATACACCGCCTGTCACGAAAAGCGCGTCGATCCCGGCGCCATTGGCGCCCCTGATGTCGGTCGCCAGCCCGTCGCCCACGGCAAGGAGGCGGGGATCGGCGACGGGCGCGCCCCGGAATCCGGCGAGCTTTTCTCGCGCGATATCGTAGATGGGACCATGCGGTTTGCCGAAATAGACGGTCTTGCCGCCAGCCTCCTCATAGGCCCTCGCGAGCGCGCCGGCGCAATAGATGAGCCGTTCGCCGCGCTCCACCAGAATGTCGGGATTGGCGCAGATCATCGGCAGGCCGCGCGCCGCAAGCCGTTGAAACTGTTCGGCATAATCGTCCGGCCCTTCGGTCTCGTCGTCGAAGGGGCCGGTGACCAGAATGAACTGGCCCTCCGCCTCGCCGACGCGGGAAACGCCCGTGCCTTCGAAAAGCGGCAGGTCGCGCGCCGGGCCGATGTGATAGCAGGCCGTGCCGAACTGGCGCGAGGCGAGGCATTCCCGGGTCGCATCGCCGGACGTCAGAATGCCGTCATAGCCGTCCTGCGGAATGCCGAGCTGCTCGAACATGGCCGGCAGCGTGGCGGACGGCCGCGGTGCGTTGGACAGGAGCAGCACCGTGCCGCCCTTTTTCCGGAAATTGTCGAGCGCCTCCGGCACGCCCGGATAGGCCCGCTTGCCATTGTGCAGCACGCCCCAGACATCGCAGAGGAGGGCATCGTAATTATCGGCGATGGCGGAGAGACCGGAGATCAGGGGCACGGGCTCGGATCCTTCTTTCGGGGCAAGGTTGAACGATGGTTCGGGCGAGATAGAGCATGAGCGGGGCAAGATTGACCCCATGCCCTCATTCACGGTCAAGCGGCGGGGGTCAGAAACACGATCTCCGTGTCGCGATAGCGGCGGCGGTCGAGCTCGACGAACCCCTCCGGCGCCTCGAAGTCGGATTTGGCGTTTTCCTCCACGACGCAGAGCGCGCCGGGGCCGATCCAGCCGCCGGCGAGCGCGGTGGTCAGCGCCGGGCCGGCCAGACCCTTGCCATAGGGCGGATCGGCGAACAATAAAGTGAATTCCGGTCCAGCACTTCCCTCGCGCGGGCCGAGGCGGGCGGCGTCGCGGCGATAGATCTTGGCGCGACCCATGATCCCGAGTGAATCCAGATTCTCACGGATGACGCCACGGCTCTCCGCGCTGTCGTCCACGAAGAGCGCGAAACTCGCGCCGCGCGACAAGGCCTCGATGCCGAGCGCGCCCGTCCCGGCGAACAGGTCGAGCACGCGGGCGCCCTGGAGCGAGAAATCCGGCAGATTCTCGCCGAATTTCCCATGTTCCAAAATATTGAACAGTGATTCACGTGTTCGGTCGCTGGTCGGGCGCAGACGCTGCCCCTCCGGCGCATGAAGCACGCGGCCCCTAAACGCGCCGCCGACGATGCGCATGGGCGCCACCTTTTGTCTTGCGAGCCCCGCCGGTTTTGGTTCCGGATTTCGCAGCAGGTCTGCCACCGCCCTTTTGCGACGGTTTTCGGCCGGTTCCAGCGGGTTTTCGTTGTTGTGAATTGTTATTCTTTTCTTGTGCCGGATGGTCGGCCGGGCGCTTGCCGCCGAATTTCTCGGCATTGTTGCCGAGCTGGTCCATCAGCACGCGGTTGGGCACCACGCGCACCTCGCCGGGCTGCAGGTCGCCGCACTGGAAGGGGCCGTAGGAAAGCCGGATGAGGCGGTTCACCGCCAGGCCGATGGAGCCCAGCACCTTTTTCACCTCGCGGTTTTTCCCCTCCTTGAGCGACAGCGTGATCCAGACATTGGCCCCTTGCGCCTTGTCGAGCGTGGCTTCGATGGCGCCATAGCGCACGCCCTCGACCGTGACGCCGTTTTTCAGCTTGTCGAGATCGGCCTGGGTGACGCGGCCATGCGCGCGGGCGCGATAGCGCCGCGTCCAGCCGGTGGAGGGCAGTTCCAGCAGGCGGGCCAGCTCGCCGTCATTGGTGAGGAGCAGCAGGCCTTCGGTGTTCACGTCGAGCCGCCCGACCGAGACCACGCGGGGCATGTCCTTCGGCAGGCGGGAAAAGACGGTGGGCCGCCCCTCCGGATCGCGCGCCGTGGTGACGAGGCCCGCCTCCTTGTAATAGCGCCAGAGCCGGGTCGGCTCCTGCTGCGGCAGCGGATTGCCGTCCACCACGATCTTTTCCCGGCCCGTCACATTGAGGGCGGGGCTCGAAAGTACCTGGCCGTCCACGCTGACACGGCCCTCGGCGATCAGCTTCTCCGCCTCGCGGCGCGAGCAGACGCCCGCGCGCGCAATCACCTTCGCAATGCGCTCGCCCTCCGGCGTCGCTTGCGCGTCGTCGGTTGGCTGGTCGTTGGCTTTCGGGGGCGTGTCCGCCGGGGGTGTCGTCATGCGCTCTCTTTATCAGGGCGCGGGGAAAGCGGGAAGTGGGGCGGGAGGGCTTCCCGTTCCGATAACATGCATCATCACTAGCTAATTAAAGTGAAAGTAGTTTTGGGTCATCGGACTTTGGGTGGGATGCCATCCAATCCAAGCAAGCCAGCAAACACATTCGGGCGAATTGTTCGGCAGTTTCTCTTGTCGCTATCCAGTCGTGCCCTAATTTTTTATTCGTTCCATGTATCGTTCGGCTCCGACCGTACTTATAAATTTCTTCCACTGCCTTTTGTAGTGTCGGCCCGCCCGGACAAATCGGCATCTCGTCGTGAATGCCCAAGCGAGCGTTGATCATTCGCCTTATTCCTTGTTCACCCCCCCCGCAGGCCAGTGCATCAAGTGCCGCAGAATATTTGACGATGGCCATAAGCGTAACGGTCTCTCGGCAACCTTCATGAAACCATAGAAGTGCCTGGGCCAACGTATTCTTCAATCTCGGTTGATCCGTGTCTTCATAAGGTTTGACCAAATAGAAAAGAATTTTCCCAGCTGCGTCGAAATGAGCTTTGTGCTCGGCAAACAAATGTTCCCATTGGCCGTTCTCTAATGTCGGACCATGTGGCATATGAGAAAGTTTTGAACTAGCAAGTATCCGTTGGTTGGGAGCCGATATTAGTATTGTCTCTCTATGCCAGGGGCGATCAGGTAGTAAATTCATCCCATCAAGAGTTTTTGTCGGCGACCTCCATAGAAGGGCAATGGATGTAACCGCTAGACGGGCCACGGTCAGAGCCTTTTCACGTCCAGCTTCAGCGCTGAGTCCTGATGTTCTTACGCTGCAGACATATGGACATTTGCCTATCGTCTCCAAAATATCCGTTTCTAGAAGACTATCTGAAGAAGGCTTCCGTCGTCGGATGGTTTCCCCGGACCATTTCTTTTCGAGGCGTCGGCACCCAATAGAGGAGATATAGCCTTCTTGATGTTGGCGGTTCAGCCATGCGGAACGAGGCTCAAAACAAACAGGCCCAATTTGGAAGGGAGGTAGCGATTTATTGTAAAAAAGCGTGCATCCAAAAATGATTTCACGTTCGCCATACGCGGCCACGTTCTTTCGTAATCCGTTTTTGACCATAGAAATAACGGAGTCAGCATTGGAACCCAAATTTTGGGCTAAATCGATTTTTGCAAGGGCTGGCCCAAATTCTCTACGAACTTGCCACCTCCATTCCTCTCTTGTGGTCTTTTGCGTGATGTCTGGAATCTCCGACCGGAGCTGATCCGCGATGGCCGCGATAGCGACGTCTATCTTCCGAGATACAAGTATCGAGTTGCCGTCTCCTGTGCCGATCAAACGAGGAAGCGGAAAGTCTTCATCATCTTCGCGGTAAGGCGGGGGCGCTGTTTGAAGCCTGTTTAGCTCTTCAATGATCGCTTGGGTCTGCTCTTTCAAATTGGGCATGGTGCGGATGATACAGACACTTGCTATCGCAGTCATTGACCGGCGCATGAAGGTGTGGGGGCCCGGATCGGGTTGGGGCATGACAGACAAATATGTGGTGTCACCCCGGCGAAAGCCGGGGCCCACTCTCAAAAACCACTTGCCGAAATGCCAATGGGTCCCGGCTTTCGCCGGTATGACACTTCTGGATTGGGCGAGGCTGGGGTATCCTCCGCCCCATGACCTTCCAGCTCCGCGATATCGACCTCACCGCCGACAAAGCCGCCGCGCTGTCCTTCATCATGGGCTCGCAGCGCTATGAGCATGAGGTCGAGCCCAATCGGCGGCTCGATCCCGCGGTGGCGGATGAGTATTTCGCCGAGCTGGTGGAGGAACTGGCGCAGAAGCAGGGCCGGGCCTTCGTCGCGGAACGGGACGGCGAGGTCATCGGCTGGGGCGTGCTGGTGGTCGAGGAAGCGCCGCTTTTCGTCACCGAGGAAGAGCGGACTTACGCCTATATCACCGAGCTTTACGTGAACGAGGCGGCGCGGGGGCTCGGCGTGGGCCGCGCGCTGATCGGGGCGTGCGAAGACGAAGCGCGGCGGCGGGGCCTCAGGCAGATCATGATCGGCGCACTGAGCGCCAACAGCCGAACCATGGACATTTACGGGCGCGCGGGCTACCGGCCCTATACGGCGGAGCTGCGGAAATATCTGTGAGCGGGCTCTTTTTCAGGCTTCCTTTCCGGCGACGGCGCGCCCAAGCCGCCCCATGCATGCCCGCGCCGATACAGGCGGTCTGCAAGTGTTCGGGCACCGACCCGAAGCTCTTGTTGCGTAAAGACGTAATAGTAAGAAAAGCTCTCCGCCGGACATTTAACTTTTGCCGGGTTTAATGTTTAAAGTGAGTGGCGGGGTAAGGTGCAATAAGGGAGATCATGCCCGATAGATTTTCTCATCCGGAGACGAAGCAGTTCTTCCAGTACTGGGACAGCCTGCCGAAATCCGGTTTCCTGCCCGACCGTGCCGACTTCAATCCGGCGGCGATCCACAAAATCATGCCGCGCATCCTCCTGGTCGAATATTTCAAAACCGGAGAGGTGGTGTTCCGGATGGTCGGGACCGGCATCACCGAGGACATCGGTTTCGACCCCACGAAGCAGAGCTATCTGGATATGCTGGAAGCCTCCGCCTTCGGTGCATTCCAGAGTGCCAGCGACGCCATCCTTTCCACGCCATGCGGCGGACATTTCGTGGTCACGGCCCAGTCGGCAAAGGGATATCTCGTCGAGTTCGACGTGCTGGACCTGCCCATGACCAATCGCGCGGCCAACTCGAATATCATCGTCGGACTTCTTGCGCAGGGCAATATCGGGCGGATAACGCCGGTCGGGACATTCCTCATCAAGGAAATCCAGTCCGCCGGATGGATCGATATCGGGGCCGGCGTTCCCGCCACGCCTATCGCGGTGCCGACGGGATGACATCCATAGAGGTGTGATAGGTTCCGCGCATGAGCGACGCCGCCGACAGACAGCAAAAAACAACGCCCCCGAAGACGCCCCCGAGGACGCCCATGGACCTCGCGCTCGCCGAAGCGCGGGCCGCCGAAGCGCGCGGCGAGGTGCCGATCGGCGCGGTCGTGATGTCGCCAGCGGGCGAGGCGATTGCGCGCGCGGGCAACCGGACGCTGGAACTTAAGGACCCGACGGCGCATGCGGAACTGCTGGCCATTCGCGAGGCCTGCGCGGTGCTGGGGTCGGAGCGGCTGATCGACTGCGATCTCTATGTGACGCTCGAACCCTGTCCTATGTGCGCTGCAGCAATTTCATTCGCGCGCATTCGTCGCCTCTATTACGGCGCGGCGGACGAGAAGGGCGGCGGCGTCGATCACGGCCCGCGCATCTTTTCCCATCCGACCTGTCATCACCGGCCGGATGTCTATGGCGGGATCGGCGAAAATGACGCGGCCGCCATGTTGCGCGCCTTCTTTGCCGCGCGGCGCGGCTGATGGCGCGGCCCGCTTTCAGGCAGCGGCGGAATACCTCACCCCCGATACGGCTTTATGCGTGATTTACGCCGGGACCTCCGTTAGAGTCCCGCCCATTCGCATTGCAATCGGGGCTCCGCACTCCACGGGGTTCCTCCAACACAAAAGAAAGAAAGGGGAGACGATATGGATTTTGCTTATTCCGACAAAGTGAAAGAGCTTCAGGCCCGCCTGAACAAATTCATGGATGAGTACATCTATCCCAACGAAGACACCTACCAGAAGCAGATGGACGAGTTCCGCGCGCAGGGGAATCCCTGGCAGGTGCCGCAGATCCTCGAAGACCTGAAGCCGAAGGCGCGCGAAGCGGGCCTGTGGAACCTGTTCCTGCCGGAATCCGAACTCGGCGGCGGTCTGACCAATCTCGAATATGCGACGCTCTGCGAGATCATGGGCCGCGTGGGCTGGTCGTCGGAAGTCTTCAACTGCTCCGCGCCCGACACCGGCAACATGGAAGTGCTGGAACGCTACGGCAACGACCGCCAGAAGAAGGAATATCTGGAGCCGCTGCTGAACGGCGAGATGCGCTCCGCCTTCCTGATGACGGAACCGGCTGTCGCCTCTTCCGATGCGACCAACATCGCCACCCGCATCGAGCGCGACGGCGACGAATATGTCATCAACGGCCGCAAGTGGTGGTCGTCGGGGGTGGGCGATCCGCGCTGCAAGATCGCGATCCTGATGGGCAAGACCGATCCGGAAGCCGACACCTATCGTCAGCAGTCGCAGGTGCTGGTGCCGCTCGACGCGCCGGGTGTGAAGGTCGTCCGTATGCTGCCGGTTTTCGGCTATGACGACGCGCCGCACGGCCATGCGGAAGTGATCCTCGAAAATGTGCGCGTGCCGGCGGAAAACCTTCTGCTCGGTGAAGGCCGCGGCTTCGAGATCAGCCAGGGACGGCTTGGCCCGGGCCGTATCCATCACTGCATGCGCACCATCGGCGTGGCCGAGCGCGCGCTCGAAAAGATGTGCGAACGCCTTCTCTCCCGCGAAGCCTTCGGCAAGACGATTGCCGATCACTCCGTGTGGGAGCAGCGCGTGGCCGAAGCCCGCACCAATATCGAGATGGCGCGTCTTCTGACGCTGAAGGCCGCCTATATGATGGACACGGTGGGCAACAAGGTCGCCCGCACCGAGATCGCCATGATCAAGGTCGCGGCGCCGAACATCGCCCTCAAGGTGATCGACGACGCCATCCAGGCCCATGGCGGCGGCGGCGTGACGAGCGATTTCGGTCTCGCCAAGATGTATTCCGGCATTCGCACGCTGCGTCTGGCGGACGGCCCGGACGAGGTGCATAACCGCACCATCGCGCGGCTTGAATTCAAGAAGTACAAGGACAAGGTCCGCGCAGCCGCCGAATGATCCGCCTGCGGCGTGGAACAGACGGTATGAGCGGGAACCGCTGATACGAAGGGATGGCCGGTGCCGGGGAACCGGGCCGGCCATCTGCTTGTCCGGATGGAGAAACTGAAAAAGGCTCCTTCACATGCAGATGTACAACGCACAATTGTCGCCCTATTCGGGGCGCTGCCGGATCGCCATCTATGCAAAGGGCCTCGATGTCGAGCTGCTGCCGATATCGGACGACGCGGTGAAGGCCGAGCTCGCCGCGCTGACGCCGATGCACAAGGTGCCGACGCTGATCGACGGCGATCACGTGATCCCCGAATCCGATGTGATCTGCGAATATTTCGAGGAGAAGGGCGAGGGCGCGCCGCTTCTGCCCGCCGACCCGGTGGCGCGGGCGCAGATACGCCTGCTGGCGCGCATCGGCGAAATCTATGTGATGGAGCCGATGGGCGATCTCTTCGACCAGATCGATCCGCGCACCCGCGACAAGAACCTCGTGGCGCGCGCCATGGGCGAAGTGGTCGAAGGCATGGGCTGGCTCGACACCTATCTGGACGGCTCGGCCTATGCGCTCGGCGATACGCTGAGCTTCGCCGACTGCGCGCTGGTGCCGATCCTCTTCTTCTTCGAACGTCTGGGGCCGATGTTCGGCGAGGAAAAACCGCTGAAGCCGTTCGTCAATGTCGAGCGCTATTACCGGGCGATGTATGACGATACGCATTGCGCCCGCGTGCTCGCCGAAATGGACGTGGCGCTGAAACAGTTCATGGGAATCTGAGGCGGGATTTGAGGCGGGGCCTCAGGCCGTGCGCAGCCGGGCCTGCGTATCCTCGTCCGCATGGGTTTCCAGCGGACAGAAAGGAATGTGGGGCAGCCGCACCGTGACGCTCGTGCCGCGGCCGATTTCGCTTTCGATGCGGAAATCGCCGCCATGCATTTCCGCCAGCGAACGCACCATCGCAAGGCCGAGGCCCGTGCCCTGCTGGGCGACGGCGGCATTGCCGGAAATCTGCTCGAAGGCCCGGCCGAGGCGCGGGAGCTGGCTTTCGGGAATGCCGCAGCCGGTGTCGGTGACGCGCAGCATATAGCTGTCGTCGAGGTGCTGGATCTCGATGGAAATCCGGCCGCCCGCCGGCGTGAACTTGATCGCATTGGACAGAAGGTTCAGCAGGATCTGCTTCACCGCGCGGATATCCGCGACGATGGGCAGAGGGGCCGGTCCCGGGACGATGAGGTCCAGCTTCTGACGGTTTTCGTCCGCCCTGGCGCGCACCAGGCGAAGCGTTGCCTCGGCGATCTGACGCATGTCGCCTTCTTCCGGATGCAGCTCGTATTTGCCCGCCTCGATTTTCGACATGTCGAGAATGTCGCTGATGAGGTCGAGCAGGAGCTGGCCGCTCTCATTGATGAGCTGGGCGTATTCCTTGTAGCGCTCATGCCCGAGCTCGCCGAACATCTGGAGGTTGAGGATTTCGGAAAAGCCGATAATGGCGTTGAGCGGCGTGCGCAGCTCATGGCTCATATTGGCGAGGAAACGCGACTTGGTGCGGCTGGCGGCTTCCGCCCGCTCGCGCGCATCCTTGAGTTCCGCCTCATAGGCCTTGCGCGCATTGATGTCGCGCGTGACGCCGATGATCTCCACCCGCTCGCCGAGATTGCGCGTGGCGCGCATGGTGGTCTCGACCCAGATATAGTCGCCATTCGCATGCCTGGCGCGATATTCGAAACGAACCATGTCGCGATTGTGTTCGAGCTCCAGAAAGGCGGGCGACATCCATGCCATGTCGTCGGGATGGACCTGCTGCATGGCGAAGGAGGTGCCGATATAGTTTTCCGGCGGATAGCCGAAAAGCGACTGCACGGAAGGCGAGATGTATAGAACCGTGCCGTCCAGCGCATATTGCGCCACCACGTCCGAGGCTTCTTCCGTCAACAGACGATAGCGGGCTTCGGAGGTGCGCAGCGCCTGATCGGCCTGAACCTCTTCCGTCACATCCTCCGCAAGCCCGACAAGGGCGCCGATTTCATCATGCGCATCCACTTCGGAATAGGCGTGGATCTTGATGTGGCGCCATGTGCCGTCGGAGGCGCGGAAGCGGGTGACGCAGTGGATCGGCGTATGGGTCTCGAAGGCCTCGATGAATTTCGACAGCAATTCGTCGCGGTCATTGGGGTGGACGAGCTGCTCGTACCAGTTGCCGCTTCTCGGCATGCCGGAAACGGAGCGCCCCAGAATGCGCGCCACGCCGGGCGACCAGTTCGGCGAGGGATCGCCCTTCACCCAGCGCCAGTGACCGAAGCGCGCGAGCTCTTCGGCTTCGCGCAGCAGCGAGGCCATTTCCTCCGACTGCGTGACGTCGCGCGTGATGCAGAGAATGCCGCCGATCTCGGGATCGTCGACATGGTTCTGCGCCCGCGTTTCCATGACCCGCCACGACCCGTCGGGAGAGCGCATGCGCGTGCGTATGCGGAAGGATTCCACCGCATGGCTGAGGCAGCTTTCGAGGTCGTCCCTCAACTGGGCGCGATCTTCGCGATGGACCATATCGAGAATGCTCCGCCCGATGGTCTTCTCCGCGGGGAAGCCGAGCACATCGGATGCGGCCGGGCTGAGATAGCCGATCGTCCAGTCGGGCAGAATGATGGAGAAGATGTCGGAGGCGTTTTCGATCAGCGAACGGAAAAGCTGGGCGGAGGGCTGCACATACGGCTTCACAGGCGCAAGCACGGCATCCGCCGCCGCTTCCGCCGGGCATTTCGTTTCCTCGTTCAGGGCGCTCGACTGCTGCGCCTTCGAGGGGTGCATATGCGACCTCCGGATGGACTGCCCCATACCGCCTCAATGGACGGTGTTTCCTTCATTCCGGAGAGGTTAGGCGCGATTCTTTAAGAACATCTTGTTGGCCGGGCAAAAAACCGCGCCGTTAAGGCCGCCTTAAGCATGATTTGGACGCGCCCGCGCCGGTCAACTCGACTGCGCGATTTCCCATGCCTTGTCCGCCAGGTGACGGCAGGCATCGCCCATGGTCTTGGCCCGTTCCGAACTCGCATTGCCGTCCAGCCCGCGCTTGTAGACGCCCTGGCTGATGGAGGCGAGGCGGAACATGGAAAAGGCGAGGTAGAAATTCAGATCCTCGATCCCGTCGCGGCCCGCCTGCCGGCAATAATCCGCGACATATTCCTCCACCGTCGGGATGCCCGGCGTGGCGGAGCGATCGATGGGCGCGGCGGTGGCGGACACGGCCATCAGGTCGAACATGCAGGTATAGGCCACATCTGCGAGCGGATGCCCGATGGTGCACAGCTCCCAGTCCAGAACGGCGATCATGCGCGGCTCGGTCGGATGGAACATCACATTGCCGAGGCGGTAATCGCCATGCGCGATGGTGACGGAGGGCTCGTCGGGAATGTTCTGCGGCAACCAGTCGATGAGCTGTTCCATGGAGGGAATATCGTCGGTCTGCGCGCCGCGATACTGCTTGATCCAGCGCCCGATCTGCCGCTCGAAATAATTGCCGGGGCGGCCGAAATCGGAAAGACCCACCGCCTCGTAATCGACGGCGTGAAGCTTTGCCAGGTTCTCGGCGAGATTGGCATAGACCGCGCGGCGCTCTTCTTCGCTGGAGCCGGGCATGGTCTGGTCGGCAAAGACGCGGCCTTCCAGATATTCCATGACATAGAAGGCGGTGCCGATGACATCGTCATCCTCGCACAGCGCATACATATGCGGGACCGGCACATCCGTCGGCCCGAGCGCCTTCATGACGCGATATTCGCGATCCACCTGATGGGCGGAGGCGAGCAGCTTTCCGGGCGGCTTCTTGCGCATGACATAGCGCTTGCCGCCACTCGTCAGGAGGAAGGTGGGGTTGGACTGGCCGCCCTCGAACTGGCGGACCTCCAGATCGCCGGAAAAGCCCTCGACATGCGCCCGGCACCAGTCTTCAAGGCGCTTCACGTCGAAACGGTGCGCCTCGCGCACCTCGGTGATTTCAGGCTGGTTCTGTTCTGCGGCGCTCATGGACGCTTTCTCCCTCAAATGTCTTGTTGGGGAGAGGTTTAACATGGAAAGGCCCGCCTCCGGAAAGGCGGGCCTTGTCGCAAATTCGGCAGGGCAACTTACGCAGCGTCCTGGCTGGGCTCGAAGCCCTCGCCCATGGAGCCTTCCACCCGGCGGCGGCGCGCATTGTGCTTCAGCTCGCCCGGCCTGTCGTCGCTGTCGGGGCGCGAGGTCGCCATGCGGATCACGTCGAAATAGCTGTCCTTGATCTCCATCCGCTCGCCGAAGCCGTTGGCGAAGAGATAGGCCTGCGCCCTGGGCAGGTTGTAGCAGGGCACCCACATCATCAGGTGATGCTCGACATGGTAGTTCACCCAATAGGGGGCGAGAACGGCCCGCATGAAAAGCCCGGCGCGGGTGGTGCGGGCATAGCGGAACGGATCGTCGTCATCCACCATGGCGTGCTCGGCGATATTGCGCACGCGGGTGATGAACTGGTGCCAGGTGAGCAGCGGTAGAACCCAGAGCGTGACGAAATACCAGGGATGCCCGGCCGCCCAGAGAATGGCGAAAAGCGCCGCATTGGTGAGCGCGGACTTGCCCAGCTTCTTGTTGAAATTGGCGAGGCGCTGCGACAGCGGCCAGTCCGACGGGCCGATGGCGTTCAGGAACTGCGCCTTGCGCTGCTGATAGCCGGTCTGGCCGGTCAGGTCGCGGATCACCTTGCGGCGGAAGCTCTTCTTCGTGATGGGGAAGGGCGCCGACAGGATGAGGTCGGGGTCTTCCTGCTGCTGCGTATTGGCGTGATGCTTCAGGTGATAGCGGCGATAGGCACCCGTTTCGGCCAGCATCGGATAGGCGCAGAACCACTGGCTCAGAAACATGTTGAGCTTCTGGTTCTTCGTGAGGATGCCATGCGCGCCGTCATGCATCAGGATCGCAAGCCCGAGCTGGCGCCCGCCGATCAGCACCACCGCGGCGATGAAGGTGAGCGGGTTCGGGAACCAGGCGAACATCGCCATGGAAAGAAAGATGACGCCCCAGGCATGGACGACGAGCCATGTGCCGCGCAAATCGGAGCGCTCGCGCACCACGGCCAGTTGCTGGGGGGATAAAAGTTCGCCGGCGCCGACGGTTTTGGCGGTCATGATGCGATCCTCCGCTCTTCGGTTTTCTCGTTCTTTTTGGTTGCCGCGGGACCTGCGTGAACCGCGGCCAGGCAAAAGGCGACGATGTCGTCCAGCACGCGCTCGCCGGCCTGGGCTTCAATGTCATGCGACTCCGGCGCAAGCGGCCCGATCAGTGCCGTCGGAATGGCGCCTGCGATGCAGGCCGCTGCGATCTGCGTGTTGATCCGCGGAATATCGCCCGCCTCGATGGCATCTTCGAGAATGCCCGCGAAAACCTGCGCATGCGTGCGGCGGAACCTTGTGCGGTCTTCCGAGAGGCCCACATCGACGGGCTCGGCCAGCAGCGCATAGGCGAGGCGGCGGCCCTGAATGGCGCGGCCCGCGAAGGTCCGCAGCACGGATTCGAGCCGCTCCATGGCGGGCGCATCTTCTGAAGCGATATTCGCAAGTATGTTCATCTCGCGGGTCGACACCTCGCGGAACACCTGCCGGCAGAGATCCTCCTTGGAGGGGAAATAGCGGTAGAGCGTGCCCGTGGCGACACCGGCCCGGCGCGCCACCTCGCTCATCTGCGCGGAACTGAATCCGTCTTCAGCCACGATTTCGCGGGCGGAATTCAGAATGCGCCGCCGATTGTCGGCGAGGCGGGCGGAGACTTTCCCTGTCCGGCGATAGGCCAATGCGAACCTCTGAAAGCTTTGAGTGAATTGCCGTTCAGGAGAGAATGAACCACGGTTCAGCTTCGGGGTCAATCGGGATGATTTTGAGGTTTGCACATCCCTCTTTTCGTCATACCCCGCTTCATGCGGGGCATCCACGTCTTGGCGACAGAAGAAAGACGTGGATGGCCCGGACAAGCCGGGCCATGACGGCGAGGGGCAGGACGCCTTGCAAACAAAAACCCCGGTCCTCGCTTCGCATCTGCGAAGAAAGGAACCGGGGTTCATGAATACTGCTTCGGCAGCGCCGATCCGCTTCTATAAAGCGGGTTTAGTCGGCGGCGTGCTTGAAGAGGGCGAAGGTTCCGTTGTCGAACTCCTCGCGCGCTGCTTCTTCCCGGGCGGCCATTTCGGCGGCGACGGGACCGGATACGCCCTCGACGGGCTCGATCCAGAAGGGAACGCCGGCGAAAAGACCGGCCACCGAAGCGGCGGCGTCAAGCCATTCCCTGAACATGTCTGTCTCCATTCGATAGATGGCAGGCCAAAAGCGGAACCGCCATTCATGTTGCGGCGCAACATATATGGGAATGGGACGGGGTGATGCAAGCGGAAAACACTGCGGCATATTGGCAACCTATCGTGCCAAACACACCTATAGGGGAGAGAGGGTATATGCGCCCGGCGCTCCTGCTCGGTGTATCGTCGGTGGATGGGGAAGTTTAGCAGAGATTTCGTATGGGTTGTCGGCAGCGCTTTTGGCGCGCTGGTAATGGTTGCCATGCAAACACCAGCCGAGACGGCAGTTTCCAACCTTTCGACTTATCCAAAGTATTTTGGGTTTCCCCATATCGCTGAGTGGATTTCCAACCCTACAGCCGACACATGGGCTTTCTGGATCGGGTTGCTATTCTTTGTGGGCGGCATTCTTGGATTCATTCATACACGGCGCAAAGCAACGCGAGCCGAGTCTAAGGAAGATGAGGTTAAGGCTCCTCCCCAAATCGAAATCGGCTTTGAAGCAGGCTTTCCCTACGAAATCACCGAATTGAGAGGGGAGCATGTCTTTAGCGCCGTCCGGATCGGCATAAAGAACGCTGGCGGCGGCGTTCTTTCTAACTGCCGGGTGTTCGTGGACCGTATTTCCCCAATGCCCGAAATCGTCGGCGGTCTCCCCCTGGAACTTGAGGAAAAGGGCTTCAATATCCGGTCTGACGATCCCGAGAAGATCGTGGAGATCGCCTCGCATTGGAACCACATGAACCAATTACGGTTCAGCGCTCCAGCGGCCACGTTTGCCGAGGGCATAAACTACATCGATGACAAAAATCCGATGACCTTTGTCGTGCGGGTAGCGGCGACGGAATGCCAGCGAAGCGCCACCTTCAAGCTAGAGACCGACACGGAAAAGGCGCTTCACCTCCGGTTCGTCGGCTACATGTCCTAGTCGTCCAGCCTCAGGGTTCGGCACCCGATGGCCGTGAGGCACTGGACGAATAAGACGGTGGTGAAATTCCTCTAGATCTCGGTGTCATCCCGGCGAAAGCCGGGATCCATTCCACGTTTCAGCAAATTGGGAGGCGAGTGGATCCCGGGAATAAATCCCGGGATGACAGCGTGTTTTTTTGTTTTCAAAACGCAGGTGTCGTCCCGGCACTCGTTGCCGGGACCCATTGGCGGCTGCGGCAGGTGGTGTGGGCGAGTGGGTCCCGGCCTCCGTACATGCAAGGGGGGCCGGGATGACACCGGGGATGTGAGGGGCGGATTGTTGTAGAAAGGGTGGACGTCGCGGTAAGGACCCCCTCATGGCCAATCTATCGAGCGCGCATTTCCTGCGGCACTGGCGGCAGCTCTATGCGCTGAGCAACCCGAAATTCCTGCACGACCGCTGGACGGTGGAGGATATGGAGTGGGTGCGGCAGCGCCATGCCTTCCACAGCGATGGCATCTCCTTCCAGATCGAGCATCATGTGATGACAAGGACCGCGGGGCGGAAGCTGCAATGGCGCCTGCTGGTCACCACCGAACAGCTCTTCTTCGGCCCGAAGCGTGAACCGGTGCGCAATACGGAGGCCGGCAAGGTGCTCGACGGCAAGTCCAGGGAGATCGCCGACTGGTTCCGCGAGCAGGCGGAAAGCGGCGCATGACCCCTTCCGTGAACGGTCTGTTGCGAAAACAGGACGCGACGGCAGGCCGTCTTTGCGGCATAAACGCGCGATCATGACGACCTCACCGACAGACGATTCGACCGTACCCGCGCCGATGCCGACGCTCGGGCAGTTGATGCGCAACCGCGATCTCGTCTTCTATCTTTCCGGCCGTTTCGCCGCGACGCTGGCCATGCTGATCCAGTCGGTGGCGGTGGGCTGGCAGATCTACGATCTGACGGGCAGCGCGCTGGCGCTGGGCTTTGTGGGGCTTGCGCAGTTTCTGCCCATGGTGGTGCTGACGCTGCCGGCGGGCGACATTGCCGACCGGGTGGACCGCCGCCTCATCGTCGGCGCGGCGACACTGACGGAGGCTGCGAGCGCGGGCGCACTGATCTGGCTCACCGTGACGGGCGCGACGACACCGGGATATTTCTACGCCGTGCTGGTCGCCTTCGGCTGCGCGCGCGCCGTGATGGCGCCCGCCGCGCGCTCCTTCGTGCCGATGCTGGTGACGGCCCATGAATTGCCGCGCGCCATCGCCGTCAGCTCGTCGACCTTTCAGGTGGCGGTGATCGCGGGTCCGGCGCTGGGCGGTGCGATCTACATCTTCGGGCCGGCGGCGGCTTATGGCACCTGCGCGGTGCTCTTTGCGCTCTCCTGTCTCACCTTCTCGCTGATCCGCAAACCGCAGGCGGCGGAAGAGCAGCAGGGACCGGCCATCAGCGGCATCGAGCGCGTGATGGCGGGCATCGCCTTCATGCGCCGCACGCCCATCGTGCTGGGCGCGATCTCGCTCGATCTTTTCGCGGTGCTGCTGGGCGGCGCGGTGGCGCTGCTGCCGGTCTTTGCGAAAGACATTCTGCATGTCGGGCCGGAAGGGCTGGGCCTCATGCGCTCGGGCCCGGCCATCGGCGCGCTCCTTGTGAATTTCCTCATCATCTGGAAGCCGCCCTCGCGCCATACCGGCTTGTGGATGTTCGGCTGTATCGGGCTCTTCGGCGTCGCGACCATTGTCTTTGGCCTCTCCACGCATTTCCTGCTGTCGCTGGGCGCGCTGGTGGCGATGGGCGGGGCGGATATGGTGAGCGTCTATGTGCGCTCCACCATCATTCCGCTGGCAACCCCGCGCGTGATGCTGGGACGCGTCAGCGCGGTGGAAATGCTCTTTATCGGCGGGTCGAACGAACTCGGCGAGTTCGAAAGCGGCGTGACGGCGGCCTGGTTCGGCACGGTGCCCGCCGTCATCATCGGCGGGCTGGGGACGCTCGGCGTGGTGGGCCTGTGGATGTGGCTCTTCCCGGATCTCAGGAAGGTGGACCGGCTTGAGGATGTGAAGCCGCCCGCTCAATAATCACGTCATGGCCCGGCTTGTCCGGGCCATCCACGTCTTTCTTTCCTGCCGCCAAGACGTGGATGCCCCGCATGAAGCGGGGCATGACGGCTATTGGGAAGAGCTACCGGAAATTCGGCCCGTGCACCCAGGTCACCAGCGAGTGCCGCGTGCCGTTCGTTACCGGCGTGACGCGGTGGAGCGCATGGGAGGGGAAGAGGATCGCCATGCCGCGGTCGCGCGGCATCGCCTCGACGATGCCCGTTGCGTTGATTTCCAGATCGCCGCCTTCATAGGTCTCCGGCTGGGAAAGCTGCACCACGACGGAGAGCTTGCGGAAGCGGGAAAAGCCGGCGCCGCCGCGATCGGCATGCCAGTCGTAATGGCCGAGCGCATCCGCCCGGTAGCGGGTGAGCTGCAGCGCCTCGTCGAAGCCGCCCAGCACGAAATCGAACATCTCGCGATTGGCGTCGGCGACAAGCGTCATCATGCGCGTGAGCACCCACTGGTCCACGCGGTCGGCATCGAGCCAGACGAGATCGGCGCGGCGCACATCGGGTGCCGAGACCTCTCCCACCAACCCGCCATCCTCAAGCTCGCGCGTTTCGAAGCGCGCAATCAGGCGTTCGCATTCCTCCGGCGAGAGAATGCCGGGCAGCGTGACGTAATTGGGCGCGAGACGGTTGCCGTAACCGGCCTGCAAATGACCGGGAATGATTGCGGGACGCATGGGCGTGACATCCAAAGGCGGCCCCTGCCACCAAGGCTTTCGATATGGGGGGCAAAGGGCGGTTTTGGCAAGAGGGAAGGGTGGTGCAGGCGCGGACCCCCAACCAGCAGTGTCATCCCGGCGAAAGCCGGGACCCAATCCACGTTTCCCCGAATTGCAACGCGAGTGGATCCCGGGAACAAGTCCCGGGATGACGGCCTTCTTTGTGTTTTCAGGAGAAACCGAAAGGCACAGCTGTCGTCCCGGCTTTCGCCGGGATGACACCTGCTTTACCTGTTAGCGTCTTTTACCCCGTCAGCGCGCCCGCCACGATCGCCACCAGGATGATCAGGCCGAAATCGCGGTTGGACTTGAAGAGCGAGAGGCAGAGCTGGGGGTCTTCCGTGTCGAGGCGGAGGATCTGCTGCACAAGGTGGAGAACGCCGAGCGGCCAGAGAATGTAGAAGCCCCAGCCGAGCCCGGCGGCGAGCCCGGCGAGCAGCAGGCCTAGAGCCGTGAGGCCATAGAAGAGCCACATCCAGAGCACCGTCTCGCGCCCGAAGCGCAGCGCGGTCGATTTCACGCCGATCAGTGCGTCGTCTTCCTTGTCCTGATGCGCATAGATCGTGTCGTAGCCGATGGTCCAGGCAATGCCGGTGACATAAAGGATGACCGGTGCCAGCGCGAGGCTGTCCGTCACCGCGGCCCAGCCCATCAGCGCGCCCCAGTTGAAGGTGAGGCCGAGCCAGGCCTGCGGCCAATAGGTGATGCGCTTCATGAAGGGATAGGCGGCAATGAGCGCAAGCGAGGCGATACCGAGCCCGATGGCAAAGGGCGTGAGCAGCAGCAATATGCCGAGGCCGATGAGGCATTGAAGCGCCAGAAAGGCCCAGGCCATTTTGAGGCTGACGGCGCCCGACGGAATGGGGCGCGAGCGCGTGCGCGCGACCTGCGCGTCGAAATCGCGGTCCACGATGTCGTTATAGGTGCAGCCCGCGCCGCGCATGACGAACGCGCCGACGCCGAAGAGGACCATCAGCCAGATATTGGGCAGAAGGTCGGCGGCAAGCGCGATGGACCACCAGCCCGGCAGCAGGAGCAGCCATGTGCCGATGGGCCGGTCCGCGCGGGCAAGTCGCAGATAAGGCCGCGTGAAGGCGGGCGCATAGGCGTCCACCCAGTTTTCCGGCGCGGCGTCCGCCACTCTGTCCTGCATCGTCTGCTCGTCTGTCATGGGTCGATGTGTATTACAGTGTCGGGCACTTCGCCACGCAATAGCGCAGGCAGATGATGCTTGAGCGAGGTCGGGAAGATCGTATCGGGGCTGGCGAGAAGCGCGGCGGGCTCCCACCATCTCATGGTCTCGATCACCTCGCGTTCGTTGTCTTCGAGGCCCTGATGTGTGAGCTCGGTGGTGAGGGCGTTGGCGAGGAAGAAGGTTTCCTGCAACAGACGCTTCTCGCCATGCACGGTCAGGACATGCTCCGTGTACCAGACGGGCGGGCCGAGCCTCGCTGTCGTCTCGTCGAGGCCGGTCTCTTCCTTGAGTTCGCGCCGGGCGGCCTCTTCCAGTGTCTCGCCCTCATCGACCGCGCCGCCCACCGTGACCCAATAGGCCTCGCGCAGAACCGCGCCGTCCGGCCCGCCGACATTCGGGTCATGCATGCGCACCAGCAACAGCCGCCCGTCCGGCGAGAAGGGCAAAAGGCGGGCGGTGGGCCTTGTCCGGATTTCGCTCATGACCTCCCTCTTATCCTGATCTTTCGTCCGTGCGACACTCGACCCTCCCGATTCATCAGGCAAGCCTTCATGCAGGACGATAAAGACAGCCCCCCACATCATGCACCCACTCATTGTGCGACCGGCAAGACGCGGCTTTATGTCGAGGAAGCGCTCGCGCAAGGCGCGTCGCTGACGCTCGGCAAGGACCAGTCTCACTACATCGTGAATGTGATGCGCATGGGCGAGGGGGCGCGCGTGCTCCTTTTCAACGGGCGCGACGGGGAATGGGCGGCGCAGATCGAATCGGCCTCCAAAAAGGCGGCGACGCTGGCCGTGGAGACGCGGACGCGGGCGCATGAACCGCTGCCCGATATCTGGCTTCTTTTCGCGCCCGTGAAGAAGGCGCGGCTCGACTTCATCGCGCAGAAGGCGACGGAAATGGGCGCGAGCGTCATCCAGCCCGTGCAGACGCGGCGCACCATCGTCTCCCGCGTGAAGGATGAGCGGTTGCAGGCCAATGTGGTGGAAGCCGCCGAGCAATGCGGCCTCGTGGCGGTGCCGGAAGCGCGCGAAATGGAAAAACTCGACGCGCTGATCAAGCGCTGGGACGAGATCGCGCCGGGGCGCCATATCCTGTTCTGCGACGAGAGCGAGGAGCCGGGCGGCGCGCGGGGCGTGCTGGAACGGCTGGAAAAGGAAGGCCTGAAGGGCAAGCCGCTGGCGGTGGTCGTCGGCCCCGAAGGCGGCTTCGCGCCGGAGGAACGCGAGATGCTGCGGGCGCGAAAAGACACGACTGCGCTCTCCCTCGGCCCCCGCATCATGCGGGCCGACACCGCCGCCATTGCCGCGCTCGCCGTGACCGGGCTCATCCTGGGGGATTGGTGAGGGGCAGCGGGGGCTTGCCTCTTTGCCCATCCGCTCCTACATCTTGGCGAACTGAAAGACCGGATCACTTCTGGGGGCTCTGCTCGGGAAGCGCCGGCCGCTAAAGCCGAGTAAGGCGGAAAGTCCGGGAAGGGGCCTATATGAGTATCCTGGTTGCAGGGCCTGAGCCCATTTCGAGCCGCGACGATCTGATCTGGGCGCTGGAGCGCGGCAACAAGCCGAAGGCGGACTGGCGCATCGGCACAGAGCACGAGAAATTCCCTTTCCGCCTGAAAGACCGCTCGCCCGTCGCCTATGACGGGGAACATGGCATTCGCGCGATTCTCGAAGGCATGCAGCGCTTCGGCTGGAAGCCCATCGAGGAAGGCGGCTATCTGATCGGGCTGGAAGGCGACGGGCTCGGCAATATTTCGCTGGAGCCGGGCGGCCAGTTCGAGCTGTCGGGCGCGCCGCTGGAAAATCTCCACCAGACCTGTTCGGAAGTGCATGACCACCTCGCGCAGGTGAAGGAAGTCGCCGCCGAGCACGATATCGGCTTTTTGGGGCTCGGCTTCACGCCCAACTGGCGGCGCGACGAAATTCCCGTCATGCCCAAGGGCCGCTACAAGATCATGACCGAGTACATGAAGAAGGTCGGGACCATGGGTCTCGACATGATGTACCGGTCCTGCACGGTGCAGGTGAACCTCGACTTCGCGTCGGAAGCCGACATGGTGCAGAAGCTGCGCGTCGGGATCGCGTTGCAGCCGCTGGCGACCGCGCTTTTCGCCAATTCTCCGTTCACGGAAGGAAAGCCGAACGGCTATCTTTCCTATCGTTCGCATGTCTGGACCGATACGGACAATGAGCGCGCCGGCATGGTGCCTTTCGTTTTCGAGGAGGGCTTCGGCTTCGAGCGCTGGGTCGACTATGCGCTCGATGTGCCGATGTATTTCGTCTATCGCGACGGGAAATATATCGATGTCACCGGCCAGTCCTTCCGCGACTTCCTGAAGGGCGAACTGCCGGGCATGAAGGGCGAGCTGCCCACGCGCGGCGACTGGAACAACCATCTGACGACGATCTTCCCCGAGGCGCGCATCAAGAACTATATGGAAATGCGCGGCGCGGATGGCGGGCCCTGGAGCCGCATCTGCGCGCTGCCCGCCTTCTGGGTCGGCCTCATGTACGACCAGAATTCGCTCGATGCCGCCTGGGACCTCGTCAAGGACTGGACGGACGAGGAGCGCCAGACGCTGCGCAATGAAGTGCCGCGCCTGGGGCTCAACACGCCGTTCCGGCAGGGTACGCTCGGCGACGTGGCGAAGCAGGTGCTGAATATTTCCCGCGCAGGGCTCACGGCGCGTGCGCAGGGCGACGGCGCCGGCGCGGACGAGACGATCTTCCTCTCCACGCTTGAAGACATCGTGCATCTCAATCGCACGCCCGCGGAAGAACTGCTCGCGCTCTATAACGGCCGCTGGAACGGCTCGGTGGCGCCGGTCTTCGACGAGTTCGCGTTTTAGAAGTTTTTCTTGAGGGGGCGTCATGCCCCGCTTTATGCGGGGCATCCACGTCTTCTCGGCGGTAAGTCGTGGATGGCCCGGACAAGCCGGGCCATGACGGGAAAATGGGGGAGCCCACCTTCAGTCAAGCCACCATCGGGACGGAAGAGTTCTTCCGCCTGCGGAGCGACGGGGAGATGAACGAGTTCGTGGAGCGGCTTTAGGGATTGGTGTCGTCCCGGCCTTGTGCCGGGATCCAGGGGCAACTGATTCAGTGCTTGCGGCCCTGGACCCCGGGACGAAGCCCGGGGTGACAGCATAGGTTGGCGCAGTGGCAAGGGATGAAGCGAGTGGGTCCCGGCCTCGTCCACATGCATGGAGGGCCGGGATGACACCTGGCTTTTTGCGCCGCTTACGCCGCCTGCGCCGTGCCGCCGACCGTGAGGCCGTTCACCAGCAGTGTCGGCTGGCCGACGCCGACGGGAACGCCTTGGCCGCCCTTGCCGCAGGTGCCGATGCCGGGGTCGAGCTTCATGTCGTTGCCGATCATCGAAACGCGGGTCAGCACGTCCGGGCCGTTGCCGATGATCGTCGCGCCCTTGACCGGTGCGCCGATCTTGCCGTTCTCGATCATGTAGGCCTCGGTGCAGGAGAAGACGAACTTGCCCGACGTGATGTCCACCTGACCGCCGCCGAAGGAGACGGCGTAAAGACCCTTCTTCACCGAGGCGAGGATTTCGCCCGGGTCCTTGTCGCCCGAGAGCATGTAGGTGTTGGTCATGCGCGGCATGGGCTGATGCGCGTAAGATTCGCGCCGCCCGTTGCCGGTGGCGGCCATGCCCATGAGGCGGGCGTTCAGACGGTCCTGCATATAGCCTTTGAGGATGCCGTCCTCGATGAGGACCGTGCGCGAGGTGGGCGTGCCTTCATCGTCCACGGTGAGCGATCCGCGCCGGTCGGCCAGCGTGCCGTCATCGACGACGGTGATGCCGGGCGCGGCGACGCGCTCACCCAAGAGCCCTGCGAAGGCCGACGTCTTCTTGCGGTTGAAATCGCCTTCGAGCCCGTGGCCGATCGCTTCATGCAGCAGGATGCCAGGCCAGCCCGGGCCGAGCACCACGTCCATTTCGCCCGCGGGCGCGGCGACGCTGTCCAGATTGGTGAGCGCCTGACGCAGCGCCTCGTCCACCTGGGAGCGCCACTGGTCGGGCGCGATGAAGATGTCGTAGCCCATGCGCCCGCCGACGCCATAGGAGCCCGTCTCCTGCCGCTCGCCTTCGCCGACCGTGACGGAAACATTGAGGCGGACGAGGGGGCGGATGTCGCGGACGATGGCGCCGTCCGCGCGGATGATCTCCACCGCCTGCCATTCGCCGGCCAGCGAGGCGGAGACCTGCTGCACGCGGGGGTCCTTGCCGCGCGCATAGGAATCGATTTCGGCGAGAAGCTTCACCTTGTCCTCGAAGCTCTGCGCGCCGAGCGGGTTTTCGTCGGAATAAAGATGCGTGTTGGTGCGCGCCGGGCCTTCGGCCAGCGTGAAGCTGCCGCCCTGTTTCACCGCCTGCACGGCGTCGCTCGCGCGCTTCAGCGCCTCTTCGGACAGTTCAGAGGCATGGGCATAGCCGGTCGATTCGCCCGCCACGCAGCGCAGCCCGAACCCCTGCTGCGTATCGAAATTCGCCGTCTTGAGGCGGCCATCGTCGAAACCGAGAGCTTCGGACTGGCGGAATTCGAGGAAAAGCTCGCCATCGTCCGAGTTGTGCAGCGCCTCCCCGACCTGCGCCTCCACGCGGGAGCGGTCGAGGCCGGTCTGGCTGAAAAAGAGATCGTCGGAGTCGGTGGTCATGGGTGTCTGCTTTCGAGGCGAATGGGGTGCTGTTCTCAGATTCAAGCGCTGGATTGCCGGGTCAAGCCCGGCAATGACAACCTTATGTAGTTATGTCATGCCCGGACTGGATCCGGGCATCCAGAGGCGGCAAGTCGAAGAGCTGACTGTTTCTCCGGGCCACTCTCCATAACAACGACATTACGGCGTTTTCTGCCCTTCCAGCCAGTCTTCCACCGGCACCAGCCGGCGGGGCAGGCCGGAGAGATCGCAAGGGACCGTCTGGCCGCCGCAGGAATAGAGCGGGTATTGCACGACGCGCAGCGTCTCCAGATCGACGAGGAAGACGCCGTTGATTCGCCCGAACCACTGGTCCCACTCATTAAATCCCCAGTTTTCCCAGCCCGGGGGCGGGGCATTCGTCACATCGCCCACCATGTCGGGATGGGCGGCGCAGAACCCCACGACGCAGCGGCCCGGATCGCGCGGATCCAGCCAGGGCGCGGCCTCGGCGATGAGTTCCGGCGCGGCGGCGCCGTTGCGGGGCAGGTGGAGACCCGCGGAAATCCGCCGTCCGTGGTGGAAGTGAATCAGGGATTCGTCACGCATAACTGGCCTTTCGGGCTGCGAATGCATCCGGCTGTCGACTGATTCCAATGTAATGCCTGGGGGGTGCCGGGGCCAGCGGGGCGTCAGAAAAGCGCGCCAAAACCCCCTTAATTATTAGGGTTTTTGAAATACGCAATGCGACGAATTAACATGTCCGTTGTGGCAAAACGTCGCAAAGCCTTGCAGGGCATCTGGCGGCTGGCGCGCGCGGGACTATACTCCTGCGCCAAGGGAGGTTACGGCAGCGGCGATCGCGTATTCGCGTGAAGGGGAACGTGTCCGCTGTCCTCCAAATTGAGGGGCAATTGCCGCTCTAGGGCCATTTCAATCGCCGGAAGATCGTTTTGGGCGCTTGCGATGGCGCAAGGTTTATGGTTTCTGACGCCCGAGATGCGCCTGGAATACCGGGCGACGGGGGTAAGCGACATTGAAGCGGTATGAGGCAGGCCCAAGGCCGCCCTTTCGCGGCGCCCCCGAGGCAAGTCGCTGGACTGGAGTGGAAATGCTGGGGAAAAGCATGCGGTTTCTGATCGGTTTCGCGCTCGTGGCACTGTTTTTGGCCACCGGGCACTTCGACGGCTTTATCGGGTCGGCCCTGGCCAATCCGGTGGATGGCGGTATCACGCTGCAGCCCGCCGCGACGACCGTCGCGGACGACATCCACATCTTTCACAACGACATTCTTCTCCCCATCATCACGATCATCGTGGTCTTCGTGGCCGCCCTGATGGCGATCGTGGCGGTGCGCTTCAATCGCAAGGCCAACCCGACGCCGTCCAAGACCTCGCACAATACGCTGCTCGAGGTCGCCTGGACCGTGATCCCGGTGATGATCCTGGTGGCGATCGCCATTCCTTCCTTCCGCCTTCTCTACAAGGAAGTGGTCATTCCGCCGTCCGACCTGACGGTGAAGGCGATCGGGCATCAGTGGAACTGGTCCTACGAATACCCCGATGACGGTATCGATATCCTGAGCATCATGAAGGACGATGCGGATCTGAAGCCGGGCGAGCCGCGCCTCTTCACCGCCGACGAACCGATGGTCGTGCCGGTGAACACCACCGTGCGCGTGATCGTGACGTCTTCCGACGTGATCCATTCCTTCGCGGTGCCCGCCTTCGGTGTGAAGGTGGACGCCATTCCGGGCCGTCTCAACGAGACTTGGTTCCGGGTGGACAAGACCGGCATGTATTACGGCCAGTGCTCGGAGCTTTGCGGCACCAATCACGCTTTCATGCCGATCAATATCAAGGTCGTCTCCAAGGACGACTACAAGGCCTGGGTAGCGACGCAGACGGCTTCCGCCGACACCGACAACAAGGTGAAGCTGGCCGATGCGACCGCGGCGACCGCGGTCCGCTGAGGCCAAAGACCGCTTTAGGCAAGTTCGCGAACAAGTGTTGAGAAACGAAGGGTAGAAATATGGCAGGGCAAGCTGCTGGCGCGCACGCCGAACACGAGGATCATCCCACCGGTTGGCGCCGTTACCTTTATTCGACGAACCACAAGGACATCGGCACGATGTACCTGTTGTTCGCGATCATGGCCGGCGTGATCGGCGGCGCTCTCTCGGTCGCCATGCGCGCCGAGCTGATGGAGCCGGGGATCCAGATCTTCTCGAACGTCGAGCTCTATAACGTGTTCATCACCGCGCATGGTCTCATCATGATCTTCTTCATGGTGATGCCCGCGATGATCGGCGGTTTCGGCAACTGGTTCGTGCCCATCATGATCGGCGCGCCGGACATGGCCTTCCCGCGGATGAACAACATCTCGTTCTGGCTTCTCGTGGCGGCCTTCGGCCTGCTCGTCGTCTCGCTCTTCGTGCCCGGCATGGTCGGCTCGAACGGCTTCGGCGGCGGCTGGACGATCTACCCGCCGCTTTCCACCACGGGCTCGCCCGGACCGGCCATGGACTTCGCGATCCTGTCGCTCCATCTCGCCGGCGCCTCGTCGATCCTGGGTGCGATCAACTTCATCACCACCATCTTCAACATGCGCGCCCCGGGCATGACGCTGCACAAGATGCCGCTCTTCGTCTGGTCGGTGCTCGTGACCGCCTTCCTGCTGCTGCTGGCCCTGCCGGTTCTCGCAGGCGGCATCACCATGCTGCTGACGGACCGCAATTTCGGCACGACCTTCTTCGAGCCCTCCGGCGGCGGCGACCCGATCCTGTTCCAGCATCTGTTCTGGTTCTTCGGTCACCCCGAGGTGTACATCATGATCCTGCCGGGCTTCGGCATGATCAGCCAGATCGTCTCGACCTTCTCGCGCAAGCCCGTGTTCGGCTATCTCGGCATGGCCTACGCCATGGTTGCGATCGGCGTGGTGGGCTTCATCGTCTGGGCGCATCACATGTACACGGTCGGCCTTTCGGTCAACACGCAGGCCTATTTCGTCGCGGCCACCATGGTGATCGCGGTGCCGACGGGCGTGAAGATCTTCTCCTGGATCGCCACGATGTGGGGCGGCTCCATCGAGTTCAAGGCGCCGATGCTCTGGGCCTTCGGCTTCATCTTCCTGTTCACGGTCGGCGGTGTGACGGGCGTCGTGCTCGCCAATGCCGGTGCGGACCGCGTGCTGCATGACACCTATTACGTGGTGGCGCATTTCCACTACGTGCTGTCGCTCGGCGCCGTGTTCTCCATCTTCGCGGGCTGGTACTACTGGTTCCCGAAAATGTTCGGCTACATGTATTCCGAGTTCTGGGCCAAGCTGCACTTCTGGGTCACGTTCATCGGTGTGAACATGATCTTCTTCCCGCAGCACTTCCTCGGCCTGCAGGGCATGCCGCGCCGCTATGTGGATTATCCGGATGCGTTCGCCTTCTGGAACTTCATCTCCTCCATCGGTGCCTATATCTCGGCAGCCGCGCTCGGCATCTTCTTCATCGGCATGGCGCTCGCGTTCATCCGCAAGCAGAAGGCAGCCGACAATCCGTGGGGCGAGGGCGCAACGACGCTGGAGTGGACGCTGTCCTCTCCGCCGCCCTTCCATCAGTTCTCCGAACTGCCGCGGATCAAGTAAGAACGAAACGCTTTCCGGCCGGGGCAACCCGGCCGGAGCATCTTCGTCCCTCCCCGTTTGCGGGGGCGGACGGTTTGAATTCGGAAACGAGTTTTCTCAAGACAATGCTGGGGACCGGCCTCTAAATGTCCGATACGGCCTTCACAGATACGAAATTCGCCGACGGCTCCATCGCCTCCGCTCAGGGCGGCATGGGCACGGCCGGGGATTTCTTCGAGCTGCTGAAGCCGCGCGTCATGTCGCTGGTCATCTTCACCGCGCTGGTGGGCCTTGTCGTGGCGCCGGGCGGGATCAACCCGGTCATCGGCTTCACCGCGCTGTTGTGCATCGCCGTGGGGGCAGGGGCCTCCGGCGCGCTGAACATGTGGTACGACGCCGATATCGACGCCCGCATGACGCGCACCAGAACGCGCCCCATTCCGTCGGGCCGCGTGACGCCGCAGGAAGCCGCCGTCTTCGGCACGGTAATGGCGGCGGGCTCGGTCTTCGTCATGGGCGCGCTGGTGAACTGGACGGCGGCCGCGTTGCTTGCCTTCACCATCTTCTTTTATGCCGTCGTCTATACGATGTGGTTGAAGCGCTCCACGCCGCAGAACATCGTGATCGGCGGCGCGGCAGGCGCTTTCCCGCCCATGATCGCCTGGGCGGCGGTGACGGGCGATGTGTCGCTCCAGTCGATCTCTCTCTTTCTCATCATCTTCATGTGGACGCCGCCGCATTTCTGGGCGCTCGCGCTCTGCAAGTCGGGCGACTATGAAGAGGTGGGCGTGCCGATGCTGCCCGTCGTGGCGGGCGAGCGCGAGACGCGCCGCCAGATCATGCTCTATTCGCTGCTGCTGGTGCCCGTCACCCTGTCGCCGGTGGCGCTCGGCTTTGCCGGATGGCTCTATGCAGGCGTGACGACAGCCCTCGGTCTCATTTTCCTGGCGCTCGCCGCGCGCCTGGCGCGCACCGCGCCGGCGGCCGATGGCGACATCACGGCCCGGAACAAGGCCGCGATGCGGCTTTTCGGATTTTCGATCCTTTATCTCTTCCTCATCTTCTCGCTCCTGCTGGTCGAGAAGATGGCGGGGATTGCGCCGGTCTTTTCATGAGCGGCGAGGAAGAGACGACAGAAGAAGCCCGGGAGCGGAACCGCCACAAGATCGAGGCGCCGCACTGGGATGAGGCAATGGTGAAGCGCCGCAGGCAGCGCAATGTCGCGATTGCCTGGGTGCTGGTGGCTTTGGTGGTGCTGTTTTTCGTGGTCACCATCGCCAAGCTCGGGGGCAATATCGCAAGCCGTCCGTTGTGACGGGGTGCGCTGCCTTCCAAGCGCGATATAATCGGACTGGTATATGCCGGTTTCTTGGGGCGCCCGGAGCGCCCGGAAACGTGAAGTGGAGATGAGGGGAAATGGCTGACGCCCACAGCAAACATCACGACTATCACCTGGTCAATCCGAGCCCCTGGCCGTTTGTCGGTTCGGTCGGCGCCTTTGTGATGGCGGCCGGTGCGATCGAGTGGTTCCATGGCGCGCAGCCCTGGTTCGCGCTGATCGGCCTGGCCATCGTGCTCTACACCATGTTCGGCTGGTGGCGCGATGTGATCCGCGAAGGCAATCAAGGCGATCATACGCCGGTGGTGCAGCTTCACCTGCGCTACGGCATGATCCTGTTCATCGCGTCGGAAGTGATGTTCTTCGTCGCCTGGTTCTGGGCCTTCTTCGATGCGAGCCTGTTTACCGGCGAGCACATTCAGGCCGCGCGCGTCGCCTTTACCGGCGGTCACTGGCCGCCCCAGGGCATCGAGGTCTTCGACCCCTGGCATCTGCCGCTGATCAATACGCTGATCCTGCTGACCTCGGGCACCACGGTGACCTGGGCGCATCACGCGCTGCTGCATGACGACCGCAAGGGTCTGGTGCAGGGTCTGCTGGCCACCGTCATTCTGGGCCTGATCTTCACCACCGTGCAGGCCTATGAATATCATCACGCCGCCTTCTCCTTCGCGGGCAACATCTATGGCGCGACCTTCTTCATGGCGACCGGTTTCCACGGCTTCCATGTGATCGTCGGCACGATCTTCCTGATCGTCTGCCTGATCCGCGCTGCGGGCGGCGCGTTCACGCCGAAGGCGCATTTCGGCTTCGAAGCGGCGGCCTGGTACTGGCACTTCGTGGACGTGGTCTGGCTGTTCCTGTTTGCCAGCATCTATATCTGGGGTTCGGCAGGCGGCGCGGCTGCCGCCGGGCACTGAATTCGCGCCGGGCGCTTTAAGCCGCCCGGACCGGGAACAAGAGGGGGCGGGGCCGCGAGGATGCGGGCCCGCCCCTTATCGTTTCGTACTCACCCGCTTGGAAGGGCATGGATATGGAAGAGAAAAAGGACGTCTCGCCGGTAAGCGCAGGGCTTCGCGCCCGCTGCCCGCGCTGCGGAGAAGGCCGGCTCTTCAAGGGCTTTCTCGACCTCAAGCCGAAATGCGATGTCTGCGACCTCGACTATGGCTTTGCCGATGCGGGCGACGGCCCGGCCGTCTTCATCATGATGATCGTGGGTTTCATCGTCGTCGGGCTCGCGCTCTGGGTGGAATTCACCTGGCACCCGCCCTACTGGGTCCACGCCGTGCTGTGGATCCCGCTCATCCTCATTCTGCCGCTCGGGCTTCTGCGCCCACTGAAGGGCTGGCTGGTCGCGCAGCAATACCGCCACTCCGCGCGGGAAGGCCGGCTGCACGATGTGGTGGAGACGCAGGATGACGGGGACGCGAAGTGAGCAACGGGATTTTCAGGCCGCTTCTCTGGCCCACGGTTCTGACGCTCGTCATGCTGCCCATCCTGCTCGGGCTCGGCACCTGGCAGGTACAGCGCTTGCACTGGAAGACGGATCTCATCGCGCGAATGGAAGCCCGCATGGCGGAAACGCCGCGTCCGCTGCCGCTGCGGAAGGACTGGGCCTCGCTCGATCTCGACAATCTCGAATACCGCCCCTTCACGGTCACGGGGCATTTCCTCAATGACCGCGAGATGCGCTATTTCACGCAGGATCGCGACACGAGCCAGCCCGGTTTTGCGCTCATCACGCCGTTGAAGCTGGACAGTCCGGGGGATGAGGGCGCCTATGTGCTGGTGGACCGGGGCTTCGTGCCGCAGGCGCTGGCCGATCCGGCAAAGCGCCCCGGCAGCGAGCCGGAAGGCGAGGTCACGCTGACCGGCTATCTGCGCCGGAGCGAAAAGCGCAGCGCCTTCTCCGCCGCCGACGATCCGCAGCGAAATATCTGGATGGTGCGCGATATCGCAACGATGGCCGAGGCCGCCGAGGTGAGCCCGGTCGCGCCCTTCCTGATCGAGGCGGACGGCAAGGTGCCGGACGGCACCTGGCCCAAACCCGGCCGGACCCGGATCGACCTGCCCAACAATCATCTCGACTATGCGCTGACCTGGTACGGTCTCGCGGTCGTGCTGCTGGGCATCTATATCGCCTTCCATGTGGCGCGGGGGCGGGTCGGTCGACCGAAGGGGTAGGGACGATATGCAGTCCCCAAGCCGACCCGTCATGGCCGGGCTTGTCCGGGGCATGACGAAAAACGTATGAAGTGAAAACCCATTCACATCATCGTTGCCGTACCTCCTTACCCCCGATTGCCTTCCTCACCGCGCGGCGATAGGTTACGCCGCGATTGGCGGGCGGAATGGATCGCCGTCCGGTCGAAATCCTTGGAGACGCCGGTGAAATATGTGAGCACGCGGGGCACGGCCCCGGAGCTTGAATTCGACGATGCGCTGCTGACGGGCCTTGCGCGCGATGGCGGGCTTTACGTGCCCGCCGAATGGCCGCGCCTTGGCAGCGGCGAGATCGAGGCGCTGGCCGGTCTTACTTACGAGGAAACCGCAGTCCGCATCATGGCGCCCTATGTCGACGGCGCGATCCCCGAAGACGAACTGGCCGAGATGGTGCGCGAGGCCTATGCGACCTTCCGTCATCGCGCGGTGACGCCGCTCGTCCAGACGAGCGCGAACGACTGGCTGCTGGAGCTTTTCCACGGGCCGACGCTCGCCTTCAAGGATGTGGCGATGCAGATCCTGTCGCGCATGTTCGACCATGTGCTGAAGAAGCGCGGATCGAAGATCACCATTGTCGGCGCGACCTCCGGCGATACGGGTTCGGCGGCGATCGAGGCCTTCCGGGGCCGCGAGACGAGCGACATCTTCATCATGCACCCGAAGGGCCGCGTGTCTGACGTGCAGCGCCGCCAGATGACGACGGTGCTGGACGCCAATGTGCACAACATCGCCATCGAAGGCTCTTTCGACGATTGCCAGGCGCTGGTGAAGGCGATGTTCAACGACCATGCCTTCCGCGACGAGGTTTCGCTCGCAGGCGTGAACTCCATCAACTGGGGCCGCGTGCTGGCGCAGATCGTCTATTACTTCACCGCCGCCGTGTCGCTGGGCGCGCCGGCGCGCTCGGTCGCCTTCTCCGTGCCCACGGGCAATTTCGGCGACGTCTTCGCAGGCTATGCCGCAAAGCAGATGGGCCTGCCGGTGGAACGGCTGATCGTCGCCACCAATGTGAACGACATCCTGGCGCGCACGCTCGCCACGGGGCGCTATGAAGTCGAAAAGGTCGTGCCCACCATGTCGCCCAGCATGGATATTCAGGTCTCGTCGAATTTCGAACGGCTGCTCTTCGACGCCTATGACCGCAAGGCGGAGGATGTGAGCCGCCTGATGCAGAGCCTTGCGCAGTCCGGCGCCTTCACTATGGACAAGGCGCAGCTCGAAACCATGCGCGCAAGCTTCGGCGCGGCCCGCGTGGACGAGGACGAAACGGCGCGCATCATGCGCGAGATGTGGGAGACGACCGGCGAGCTGGTCGATCCGCACAGCGCGGTCGGCCTCGGCGCGGCAGCGCGCGAGCGCGGGCAGCTTTCCACGCCCATGGTGACGCTGGCGACGGCGCATCCGGCGAAGTTCCCCGACGCGGTGGAAAAGGCGACGGGCATTCGCCCCGCGCTGCCCGAAAGCATGGCCGATCTCTTCGAGCGCGAGGAACGCCTCGACGCGCTGCCCAACGATCTCGGCGCGGTGCAGGCCTTCATCCGCGATAAAGCAAGAGCGGTGTCTGCCTGATGGCGGTGGAAATCACCACACTCGACAACGGCATGACGGTGCTGACCGATGCGATGCCGCATCTGAAAACGGCGACCGTCGGCATCTGGGTGGATGCGGGCGCGCGGCATGAAAGCCTGGCGCAGAACGGCATCTCGCACATGCTGGAGCATATGGCCTTCAAGGGCACGCAGCGCCGCTCCGCCCTCGACATCGCCGAGGAAATCGAGACGGTCGGCGGGCATCTGAACGCGCATACCACGCATGAGGCGACGGCCTATCACGCGCGCATCCTGTCGGAAGATACGCCGCTTGCGATCGATCTTCTCGCGGACATATTGCAGAACTCGACCTTCGATCCGCAGGAGATCGAGCGCGAGCGCGGCGTCATCCTGTCGGAAATCGGACAGGCGCTCGACACGCCGGACGATCTCGTTTTCGATCATCTGCTGGAAGCGACATTCCCCGGTCAGGCGCTGGGACGGCCCATTCTGGGGACGGAAGAAAGCGTGACGCGTTTCGACGGCGCGGCGCTTCGCGGCTATCTCGCCGAGCGGTATCACGCGCCGGGCATGGTGCTGGCGGGCGCGGGCGGGGTTTCCCATGCCGAGCTTGTCGATCTGGCGCAGGAGCGTTTCAACGCGCTTTCTCGCGAGAAGACGGGCGGCATGGAGGCAGCGCATTTCGAGCCGGGAGACCGGCGCACGGCGCGCGATCTGGAGCAGACCCATCTCGCCATTGCCTTCGAGGGCGTGCCCTATGGCGACCCGGATTATTATGTGTCTCAGGTTTTCTCCGGCGTGATGGGCGGCGGCATGTCGTCCCGCCTGTTCCAGGAAATCCGGGAGAAGCGGGGCCTGTGCTATTCGGTCTTCTCCTTCGCCTGGTCCTTCGCGGAGACGGGGCTTCTGGGCTTTTACGCCGGCGCCTCGCCCGACGACGTGGCCGAACTGGTGCCGGTGCTGGCCGGCGAGATGACGCGCGCCATGTCCGACATCACCGAGGAGGAGGTCGCCCGCGCCCGGGCCCAGATCAAGGCCGGCCTCTTGATGAACCTCGAATCCTCCTCCTCCCGCGCCGAGCAGATCGCCCGCCAATACATGATCCATGGCCGCGTGCCGGGCGAGGAAGAGCTGATCGCAGAGGTCGAAGCGGTCGATGCGGCGGCCCTCAGACGCTTTGCCGAACGCCTGTTGCGGCGCAGCGCGCCCGCCGTGGCGGCGGTGGGGCCGCTGGGCGGAAAAGGCGGCGGCCTTGAAAGCAGGGACCATATAGCGGCAAGATTCACCCCTTGAAGGGAATCCAGCGCCTGAAGCAGGCGCCGAGAGGGGTTTTAGCGGGGGGATCGTCGCATCATGGCATTTCTGAAATCCATTTCCCGGCCGGATAGCGCGCCCATGATTACGGGCGAGGGGGTCTATCTGCGCGGGCCGGAAAGCGACGACTATCCGCAATGGTCGACGCTGCGCGAGCGCAGCCGGGACTTCCTGAAACCCTGGGAACCGACCTGGCCGCATGACGACCTGACGCGCAATGCCTATCGCCGCCGCCTGCGCCGCTATGCGCAGGATGTGCGCGACGACCGCGCCTACCCCTTCTTCATCTTTCGCGAGCAGACTGGCGAACTGATCGGGGGCGTGACCATCTCGGGCGTCCAGCGGGGGGTGCAGCAATGCTGCTCGCTGGGTTATTGGGCGGGCGAACCTCATGCGGGCAGGGGATATACGACCGCGGCGGTGCGGGCGCTCATCCCTTACGTGTTCGAGGAACTGAAATTGCACAGGCTACAGGCGGCCTGTCTGCCGGAGAACGAACCCTCCAAGGCGGTGCTGCGGAAATGCGGTTTTCAGGAAGAGGGATATGCGCGGGGCTATCTCAGGATCGACGGGGCCTGGCGCGACCATGTCGTCTTCGCGTTGCTTCGCGACGACCCGCGCCCCTGAACGGAAACCCTCTGGGCGGAAGTCCCGTGACCGGAAATGATGTGAAAAGATGGTATGTGTCGGGCGGGTGCGTGTGAGTCATAAAACTGAGGGGACGGTGAAGCCGATGCGGCAGGGAAGGGGCATGCGCCGGCGCGCAACGGGCGCGGCGGTGTCGCTGGCCATTTTGCTGGCGCCGCTATTGCTGCCGGTTCTTGTGGCGCAGCAGGCCCACGCGCTCGACGCCGTCGCCATCGACGATTTGCGGCCCGTGCTCGACATCACCCCCTATCTGGAACGCTATCAGGCGGCCGGCAACAGGCTGACGCTGGAAGAACCCTCCGCCCCCGGCGATATCGTGACCACGGGCGAGGGGGAAGCCGACGCATCCTCCGCCCCATCCGCCACCGATGAAGCGAGCGGGACCGAAGCGGAGGCCGAAAATGACGCCGCAGACAACGAAGACGGAACCGATACCGGCGACAGCTCCATCCTGCTGTCCGACGGCAGCGCGGATGCGACCGGGGAATGGATCGCGATTGCGCTGAGGAACCGCAGCGAAGACGAGGTCTCGCGGCTCGTCGTGGCCGATGACCGTCCGAGAGGGGTCGCGGGGCTTTTCTGGCCGCGCATTTCCGCAGGGATCGACGAGGCACAGGTGGCCGGCGGCCAGATGCCGGAAGATGACGACGCGCTGAACCAGCCGGGCTTCAGCGTGTTCCGCATTGCCGTCGATCCCATCACCAGCGTGACGCTGGCCATGCATGCCGAAGCACCGTCGCCCTCCGGCGTCTATCTGTGGGACGAACAGGCCTGGCAGAGTTTCAAGCGCTCGCTGGCGCTGGTGGAGGGCCTGCTGCTGGGCGTGGTGGCCGCGCTCGGCATTTATCTCTCCGCGCTCGCCGTGCTGACCCGCGTGCCCGCCGCGCAGGCGACGGCGGCGGTGCTGGCAACCGGCTTCCTGCTGCTCTTCACCGAATTCGGCTTCATGGAAGCGGGCCTCGGGCTCTCCGCCTATTGGGCCGGTGTCGCAAGCGTGGCGGCCTATGCGCTGTTTGCGTCCACGCTCTTTGCGCTGGAACGCTTCTTTCTCGATCTCGGACGGCATTTCGACAGGGCGGCGCAGGTGGCGCGGATCTCGACCTATGCCGTGCTGGCGGCGATCCCGCTGGCGCTGTTCGAGCCCGCGCTAGGCGGGCTTTATGTGCGGCTCATGCTGGCGCTGGCGCTGTTCGGCGGCGCGCCGCTCATCGTGCTGGCTGCGCTCAGAGGCGTGCGGCCCGCGCAGCTTCTGGTGCCGGGTACGGCGCTCTTCGGCCTTGCCGCGCTGGTGGCCGTGCTTCATGCGCTGGGCTGGATGCCGGGCGTCTTTACCGGCACGACGCTGAGCGGCGGCATCTTTACCTCCGCGCTGGCGCTCTTTGCCTTCGCCGCCGCCTATCACGCGCAAGGGGGACGACGCCGCGCCGATATCGGCTCGCTCCGCAGCGAGCAGCGCCACGCCTTCGCGCTGACGGGCGCGCGCATGGGCGTGTGGGACTGGGACATCATGGCCGACAAGCTCTATGTCTCGCCCGCCATCGAGACCATGCTGGGGCTCGAAGCCGGGGCGCTGTCGGGCCACGAACTCGACTGGCGCGCGCATATGCACCCCAATGACCGTGAGACCTATCGCAATGCGCTGAACGCCTATATCGGGCGCGGCAATGTGCATTTCACGCTCGAATTTCGGATGCGCCATTCAGACGGATCGTTCCGCTGGCTGGCGCTGCAGGCAAGCTGCGTGGCGGGCCCGGAAGGCTATGCGACGCGCTGCATCGGCACGGTGCGCGACGTGACGGCGACGAAACATGCGCAGGAACGCATGCTGCATGACAGCGTGCATGACGGGCTGACGGGACTGCCCAACCGGGCGCTCTTCATGGACCGCATGGAACGCGCGATCCGGCGCACCGGCCTGATCGACCGTCCGCGCGCGGCGCTTCTCGTGATCGACCTCGACCGCTTCAAGACGGTGAACGATTCGATCGGTCCCTCCGGCGGCGATGCGCTGCTGGTGGCGCTGGCCCGCCGGCTGGAATCCCTCGTGACGCATGAGGATACGGTGGCGCGCTTCGGCGGCGACGAATATGCCGTGCTGCTGACCACGCGCACCGAACGCGAGGACGCGCAGACCTTTGCCGAACAGCTCTCCGAATTCCTCGGCCAGCCGATCAGCGTGGCCGGCCATGAAATCTTCCCGAGCTGCTCCGTCGGCATCGCGATTTGCGAGGACGCGCATGAAAACCCCGAAGAGCTGCTGAACGAAGCCGAGATCGCCATGTACCGCGCCAAGCGCGGCGGCAAGGGCAAGGTGGAACTCTTCGAACCCGGTATGCGCGCCGAAGCCGACACGCATCTGAAGCTCGAAGCGGATCTGCGCCGCGCGGTGGAGCGCAAGGAACTCGAAATCTATTACCAGCCCATCATGTCGCTCGCCGACGGACGGGTGGCGGGCTTCGAGGCGCTGATCCGCTGGAACCACCCCAAGGACGGGCTGATGAGCCCGGCGGAATTCGTGCCGCTGGCAGAAGAGATCGGCCTCATCAACGAGATCGGCCGCTTCGCGTTGCGCGCGGCATCGGAAGAACTTGCGACCTGGCAGAAACTCTTCCCGATGGAAAGGCCGCTCTTTGCGAGCGTCAACGTATCGAGCCGCCAGCTATTGCGTCACGATCTCATCGACGATGTGAAGCGCGTGCTGCACCGGATCGACATTGCGCCGGGCACGCTGAAACTGGAAGTCACCGAATCGCTGGTGATGGAAAATCCCGAATACGCCTCCAACGTGCTTGCGCGCATCAAGGCGCTGGGCGCAGGCCTGTCGATGGACGATTTCGGCACCGGCTATTCGAGCCTCAGCTATCTGCAGCGCTTCCCCTTCGACACGCTGAAGGTGGACCGCTCTTTCGTGGCGCAAATGTCCGCCGACCGCGACACGCCGCTCATCATCCGCTCGATGGTCACGCTGGCGCATGACCTGGGCATGGAAGTGGTGGCGGAAGGGGCCGAGAGCGAGGATCAGGCCGCCGACCTCGCCGCGATGGGTTGCGACTACGGGCAGGGCTTCTATTTCGGCCAGCCCATGCGCGCGTCGGATGCGCTGGACTTCATCGCACGCTACTGGAACCGGGGTTAAGCGATCATTCCATTGCCGTCATGCCCCGCTTTATGCGGGGCATCCACGTTTTGGCGGCAGAAAAAGAAAGACGTGGATGGCCCGGACAAGCCGGGCCATGACGTTTGAAAGAAGAAGCGTAGTCTCACGCGTGACCGGCGGCGCCCGACAGGAGCGATATGTCGACGCCCAGCTTGCCGAGGGCGCTGGTGTATTTCGTGTCGAGGTCGAGCCCGAAGATCAGATCCGGATCGGCTTCGCAATGCAGCCAGCCATTGGCCTGGATTTCCTGATCGAGCTGGCCCGGCGCCCAGCCTGCATAGCCGAGCGCGAGCAGCGCGCGCGAGGGACCGCCGCCCGCCGCCATGGCGCGCAGAATATCCACACTCGCCGTGAGGCCGACATCGGCATCGACGGGCAGGGTCGATTCCTCGGAAAAATAATCCTGCGTATGCAGAACGAATCCGCGTCCCACCTCCACCGGCCCGCCGACGAGAACGGGGCAGGCGATGGGCTGCGTCATGCTGCGCGGCGGCACGTCGATCGATAGCTGTGTGAGGAGTTCGGGGAAGGTGACGTCCGGCGCGGGCTTGTTGACCACAATCCCCATCGCGCCTTCCGGATTGTGTACGCACATATAGATCAGCGTCCGCTCGAAGCGTTCGTCTTCCATGGAGGGCATGGCGATGAGCATTTTGCCTTCCATATAGCCGTCTTCTTCCGGCTGATAGCTCAATCCGTGCAAAGTCGGGTTCATGGCGATCCCTTTCCGGCTAACGCATGATTGACGTAACGCGCATGCGCCTGCAGCACAATTTCGCGCACCGGCCGGCTGGTCTCCTCTTTCCTTTCACATCCGTCACATAGATGTGTATAGGCCCGGCGCGCCGAATGAGATAAGCCTAAACCGTTTTTCGAGCCGGAGGAAATACTCGGCTGGAAAACCATCCGGATTATGGGCGACACTCTGCCGGACGAAGGAAAGGGCCTGGACATGGTGCCGAGCAACGGCGAACCGACGAGCAAACAGCGCGACAGGCTGTCCGGAAAACTGACCGGAAAACTGAATTGCCTGTTTCGCGCCGCGCTTTGCGCGGGCGCGCTGTCGCTGGCCTGTGCGGCGCCCGCCGCGGCCTCTCCAACCCTTTCGGAAAAAACGGCGAATACCGAAGCTGTCCCATTTCGGCCCGTCACGCCCTGGGCGGAGGAACTGGGCGCAAGGGTGCGCCTCGTTCTCGCCAAAACCGCGCATGACGATCGGCCGTTCCTTGCCGGTGTGGAAATGGAAATCGATCCGGGCTGGCATACCTATTGGCGCAAACCCGGCGACAGCGGCTCCGCGCCGGTGTTCGGCTGGTCGAAGTCGGACAATATCGATTATGCGCATGTTCGCTGGCCCGCGCCGCGCCGCTTCGACAATCCCGGGGACGTGACCTATGGCTATGACACGAAAGTCATCTGGCCGGTGCTGGTCATGCCGCGTGAGGCGGCAAAGCCGGTCACGCTGCATCTTGAGCTTTTCTATGCCGTCTGTTCGCAGATCTGCGTGCCGCATGACGTGACGCTGGAACTGACGGTGCCTGCCGCCGGGGAAAGCGCCCGGAAAAGCGGAGAGAAAACGGGTGAGGGGTCTACGCCCGCGTCCGACACGGAATATGCGCAGGACATTCGCGCGGCGCTGGCGCGCGTGCCGCTAGCCCCCAAAATTCCCGGACGGGTGAGCGCCGCGCTGCGGACGAAAGACGGCAAGGGCACGCTGGACGTGACATTGAAGGAAACGCCGGACGACCTGCCCATGCTTGCGGTGGAGGGGCCATATTATGCATGGTTCGGTGTGCCCGACGTGACGCGCGACGCAAAGTCGATCCGCTATGCGGTTCCCGTCCGGATCGACAAGGGCAAGTCGCTCGACGGCAAGACATTGACGCTCACCCTGGCGCGCGCGGACGGCCGGGGCGGGTATGAAACCGAGTTTACCGTACCCGGCGGCGAGGCCGCCACGAAACCGAAACCCGGCACTGAAGCCGGACAATGAGGAGGCGATCATGACGATCAAGGTTGGCGACACAATTCCCGAGGCGACGCTGATGAAGCTCACGGACAAGGGCCCGGCCCCGATCAAGACGAGCGAGTTGTTCAAGGGCCGCAAGGTTGCGGTTTTCGCACTGCCCGGCGCCTTCACGCCGACCTGCTCCAACCAGCACCTGCCGGGATTCATTCAGAAGGCGGATGAATTCAAGGCGAAGGGCGTGGACGAGATCGTCTGCCTGTCGGTGAACGATGCCTTCGTCATGGGCGCCTGGGGGCAGCAGCAGGGCGCGGACGGCAAGGTGACCATGCTGGGCGACGGCAATGGCGACCTGACCAAGGCGATGGGCCTCGACTTCGACGGCTCCGGCTTCGGCATGGGCACGCGCAGCCTGCGCTATTCCATGCTGGTGGAAGACGGCGTGGTGAAATCGCTGAACCAGGAGCCGAACCCCGGCGAGGCGAAAGTCTCCGGCGCGGAGCATCTGCTCGCGGAGATTTAGGAGAGCTTTTCTGTTGAGACGTCATGCCCCGCTTTATGCGGGGCATCCACGTCTTGGCGGTAAAGAAAAGACGTGGATGGCCCGGACAAGCCGGGCCATGACGGTGAAGGGACTACCCCTGATAGGGCGCCATGCCCTGACGCGCGAGTTCGTCGGCGCGTTCGTTTTCCGGGTGGCCGGAATGGCCTTTCACCCAGTGGAACTCCACATCGTGGCGCTCAAGCGCGGCTTCGAGGCGCTGCCACAGCTCGGCATTCTTCACCGGCTTCTTGGCGGCGGTCTTCCAGCCATTGCGCTTCCAGTTGTGGATCCATTTGGTGATGCCGTCGCGCACATAGGTGCTGTCGGTATGGAGCGCCACCTTGGACGGGCGTTTCAGCGCCTCCAGCGCCTGAATGGCGCCCATCAGTTCCATGCGGTTATTGGTGGTCGCGGTTTCGCCGCCGCAGAGTTCTTTTTCCTCGTCGCGCCAGATCATCAGCGCGCCCCAGCCGCCCGGTCCCGGATTTCCCGAGCAGGCGCCATCCGTATAGATGTCGATATTGTCTTTCATGCCGCTCTTATACGTCGATTCCGTAGGCCGCGGGCGAGCCGATATCGCGGTGGAAACGCAGGCGGCGCAGATACTCGGTCGGGTTCTTGGGCTGCACGAAGGCGCCGGGCGGATGGTTGATCCAGTCGTAAAGCCGCGTCAGCAGGAAGCGCATGGCGCTGCCCTGTGCGAGAAGCGGCAGCGCCTCGATTTCTGCCTTCTCCATCGGGCGCGTCTGGCGATAGGCCTGTAACAGGGCCCGCGCCTTGGTGACGTTGAACGACCCGTCTGCCTCGAAGCACCAGGCATTGAGGCAGATGGCGAGGTCGTAGGCGAAGCTATCGTTGCAGGCGAAATAGAAGTCGATCAGCCCGGACAGCTTGTCGCCGATAAAGAAGACATTGTCGGGAAAGAGGTCGGCGTGAATGACGCCATGCGGCAGCGCCGTCGGCCAGCCTTTTTCCAGCGCGTCGAGTTCCGCCTCGATCTCTATGTCGAGGCCGGCAGAGAAGGCCGCAATGCCCTCGCGGCAGGAGGCGAAGAGGGGGCGCCACGCGTCCACGCTCAACGCATTGGGACGGGCGATCTCGAAATCGGCGCCCGCCAGATGAAGCCGCGCCAGCGCCGCGCCCACTTCCATGCAATGGCGCGCCAGCGGCCGCTTGACCGAGATGCCTTCGAGAAAACTGATGATGGCGGCGGGACGGCCGGCCAGCTCTCCCTGCATACGCCCCTCGCGGTTGGCGATCGGCGTGGGGCAGCGAAGCCCGTTCGACGAGAGATGGTTCATCAGGCCGAGAAAGAAGGGCAGGTCTTTTTCCGCGACGCGCTTTTCGTAAAGCGTCAGGATGTAGCTGCCCTTGTCGGTATGGAGCAGGAAGTTGGAATTCTCCACGCCTTCCGCGATGCCCTTGAGCGAGAGCACGTCGCCGATCTCGTAATCCTTCAGAAAGGCGCGCAGCTCCTCGTCGCCGACTTCCGTGTAAACCGCCATCCGCGCGCCGCCTATTCTGCCAGGACGCGCGGCAGCTTGAACTGCACCGCTTCGTCGCGAATGAGAGCCGTCTCGACCTTGACGTCATAATGCTGGCGAAAGGCGTCGATCACTTCCTCGACCAGCACTTCCGGCGCACTGGCGCCTGCCGTCAGGCCGATCGTGCCGCCATCCTTCAGGACGGGCCGGAGCGCGGCCCAGTCGATGTCTTCCGCGCGCTGCACCAGCGCCGCATAGGGACAGCCCACCCGCTCGGCGACTTCCACAAGGCGCATGGAGTTCGACGAATTGGGTGCGCCGATGACGAGCAGCGCATCCGAACGCGGCGCGATCTCCTTCACCGCGTCCTGCCGGTTGGTGGTCGCGTAGCAGATGTCTTCCTTGTGCGGCCCCGTAATGTCGGGGAAGCGGCGGCGCAGCGCGGCGACGATGGCCGAGGTGTCGTCCACCGACAGCGTGGTCTGGGTGATATAGGCAAGCTTCGATGGGTCGGCGGGCGCAATCGCCTCGGCATCGGCCACCGTCTCGATCAGCGTGACGGCGCCGTCCGGCAACTGGCCCATGGTGCCGATCACTTCCGGATGGCCCGCATGACCGATCAGCAGAACCTGCAATCCGGCATTGTGATGGCGTTCCGCTTCCACATGGACCTTGGAGACGAGCGGGCAGGTGGCGTCCAGATAGAAGAGTTCGCGCGACTGCGCTTCCGCCGGCACCGATTTCGGCACGCCATGGGCGGAGAAGATGACCTTCGCGCCTTCGGGCACCTCGTTCAGCTCTTCCACGAAGACGGCGCCCTTGGCCTCGAGCGATTCCACCACATAGCGGTTATGCACGATCTCGTGGCGGACATAGACGGGCGGGCCGAATTTCGTCAGCGCCAGTTCGACGATCTGGATGGCGCGATCCACCCCGGCGCAGAAGCCGCGCGGGCTTGCCAGAAGCAGGGTCAGCTCGGGTTTGGCGTTCATCTCGTCCGTCCGATCGGCCTCGAAGGGGGCCTCACTGCGTGTGCGCTGTACCATGCGCTGTAAGGGGCGCTTTCGATGGGCTCAACAGCTTGTGATGGCGCATGCAACCCGATAGAGTTTCGGCGCTGCGGCCCTCGGCCTCAAGCACCTCGCCGGCCTCGCCCAAGCCTCTGAAAAGCAAGGACGAAAGGCCTTGTTCGCGGTAATAGAGGGGGGCGGGCAGCCAAAGTCAAGAAAGGCCGCGCCCGGGGCTTACGCCTTGCCGCTCGAGCCTGCATCGTCAGGGATATGGCTTTCGTTCCGCCCCGGAACAAGGCCGCCGCTCAATCGGGATTTCACTTAAATACCAACTCGGGTAAGGACCTCATGCCGTTTTCCAACGTCTTGCGCCGCACGGCCGCTCTCGCAGCAGCCCTGTCCGTCACGCTTCTCGTCGCCGGCTGCAGCACCGACGATGACGGGTACGCGACCTCCGGCATCGGCAGCATGCTGGGCTTTGGCGGCAGCACGGAAGAGGGCGGGTCGGCCGCCTATCCCTGCCCGAATGTCGGCGTGCTGGACCAGGCCGACCGCATCACCGCCTTCAACGGCAACGGCCAGGACATTACCGACGTGGCGGTGCGGGCCGAACTGAACAAGGTGGTGACCCAGTGTGAATACAACCTGTCCGACTCCACCATCACCTTCGACATTGCCTTTGACGGCGTGGCCGAGCTTGGCCCGGGCGCGACCTCGCGGACGCAGAACCTGCCGGTTTTCATGGCGGTGACGCGCCGCTTCGGCAAGCTGGTGAAGAAGCAGACGATGACGCTGCCCGTCACCTTCGCCCCCGGCGAGACCAAGGTGCGCTTCACCAAGATGCTGGAAGGCAATGTGGTGCCCTATGGCAAGGGCGCCGATGGACGGATCTATTACATCCTTGTCGGTTTTCAGCTTTCCCAGGACCAGCTGGCGTATAATCGCCGGGTCGCGCCGGTTCCCATCCGGTGAGTCGCGGGAGAACCGGCTAGAAGCGAAAAGCTCCGGTTCCGCCGGGGCTTTTTTCGTGATCCCGGGAAATTCGGCTAAGTCATTGAAATAAAGGTATTTTTATATCGTTATTTCCTCACTAACCCACTGAAACTTATGCATTTTTCGAGTTCGCGGATTGACTCTCCGGCGATTTCGGACAAATATCCCCCTGCATACAGATGATCTCTGCGGGAGAGTTCGAGGGTGTGTTTTACCCTCGGCGCCGAAGGAGCAACCGCCCCGGAAACTCTCAGGCAACGAGGACCGCAGAAGGATGAAACTCTGGAAAGCAGACAGGCCATAAGCGGCCTGTCTCACCGAAGGGCGTAAGCGGCGGCCACCTTATGAGGGCGGCTCCGCGAAATCTCTCAGGTTCCGCGACAGAGTGGGGCGCTGCCAGGCACGCGAGTGCAGGCGTGCTACCACCCCGATTCCACGAGAGCCCGTAAGGGTGGTGGACGCGAAACGGAGAGACGGAGCCCTGAATATGTCGGAAGCAATAGCCGATACCGGCGCTGAGGCGCCCCTGAAGAAAACCCCGCTCCATGAGCTCCATGTGGAACTGGGCGCCAAGATGGTGCCCTTTGCCGGTTATGACATGCCCGTCCAGTACAAGGACGGGGTGCTGACCGAGCATCTGCATACGCGCCAGGCCGCGGGGCTGTTCGACGTGTCGCATATGGGGCAGGCCTTTCTGACCGGTCCCGATCACGAGACGGTCGCGCGCGCCATGGAAAAGCTGGTGCCGGGCGACGTGCTGGTGCTGGAACCCGGCTCGACGCGCTACACGCTGCTGCTGAACGAGAAGGGCGGCATTCGCGACGATCTGATGATCACCCGCATGGCCGGCGCGGAAAATGACGGCAAGCTCTTCCTCGTCGTCAACGCGGCCTGCAAGGACGCCGATTTCGCGCATATCGCGGCGAACATGCCCGCCGGCGTGACGCTGAGCGTGCTGGCCGATCGCGCGCTCATCGCCCTTCAGGGCCCGAAAGCGGCCGCCGCCATGGCGGAGCTGGCGCCGCAAACCGCCGACCAGGCGTTCATGACGGTGAACGAAACCGATATCGACGGCGCCGCCTGCCTCGTCAGCCGTTCGGGCTATACCGGCGAGGACGGCTTTGAAATTTCCGTGCCCGCCGACAAGGTCGAAGCGCTGACGCGCAAGCTCCTGTCGGATGAGCGGGTGAAGCCCATCGGCCTTGGCGCGCGCGACTCGCTGCGCCTGGAAGCCGGGCTCTGCCTCTACGGCCACGACCTCGACGAGGACACGACGCCCATCGAGGGCGCGCTGACCTGGACGATTTCCAAACGCCGCCGCGCGGAAGACGAATTCCCCGGCGCGGAGATCGTGCTCGGTCAGATTACAAACGGCGTGTCGCGCAAGCGCGTCGGCATCCTGCCCGAAGGCAAGGCGCCTGCGCGCGAGGGCACCGACATCACCGATATGGATGGCAACAAGATCGGCGTCGTCACCAGCGGCGGCTACGGCCCCAGCGTGGGCGGCCCGATTGCGATGGGTTATGTGAAAACCGATTTCGCCAAGGATGGCACGCCGTTGCAGCTTGTGGTGCGCGGCAAGGCGCGGCCCGCCCGCGTGGCGAAGATGCCGTTCGTCGAAAAGCGGTTCTACCGCGGAAAGTAAGTTCACGGACGATTGCCGGCACTGCAGGGCCGGCGCTCGCGAAGCAAGAGGATAATCAGGGGATCCCCATGAGCGATATTCGTTTTACCGATCAGCATGAATGGGTTCGCGTCGAAGGCGACGTGGCCACCATCGGCATTTCCAACTATGCGCAGGAACAGCTTGGCGACGTGGTGTTCGTCGAGCTGCCGGAAACCGGCAAGACACTGGCCGCGGGCGACGAAGCCGCGGTGGTGGAATCGGTGAAGGCTGCGAGCGAAGTCTATGCGCCCGTCTCCGGCGAAGTTGTCGAAGTGAACGGCGCACTGGAAGACGAGCCCGGCGGCGTCAATGAAGACGCGATGGGCAATGGCTGGTTCGTGAAGCTGAAGCTGTCCGATACGTCGGAACTCGACAAGCTGATGGACGAAGCGGCCTACAAGGAATTCTGCGACGGGCTTGACTGAGGCGTCGTTCAGTCCACGTCCCGACAAGGGCAGTAGTGCAAATTAAAGGGCATCAAGTTATGCGTTACCTTCCGCTGACAGATACCGACCGACAGGAGATGCTGGGCGTCATCGGCGCGAAAAGCGTCGATGAGCTGTTCCGCGACGTGCCGGAAGCGGCGCGCCGCGACGGACTGGTGGACCTGCCGAAACGGCAAGGCGAACTGGAAGTCGAACGCGCCCTTTCCAAAATGGCGGCGAAAAACGTCGCTGCGGGAGACGTGCCCTTCTTCGTGGGCGCGGGCGCCTATCGCCATCATGTGCCCGCCTCGGTGGATCACCTGATCCAGCGTTCCGAGTTCCTCACCTCCTACACGCCCTACCAGCCGGAAGTGACGCAAGGCACGCTGCAATATCTCTTCGAATTCCAGACCCAGGTCGCGATGCTGACCGGCATGGAAGTGGCCAACGCCTCCATGTATGACGGCTCGACGGCCTGCGGCGAAGCGGTGCTGATGGCCAACCGCGTGACCAAGCGCAAGAAGGCCGTGCTCTCCGGGACGCTGCATCCGCAATATGCGGGCGTGGTGCACAATCTGGCGGAGTTTGCCGACTTCGCGCTGGAAACCATGCCGCCCGTGCTGCCCGGCGCGGCGGAAGACATCATCTCGCGCATCACCGATGAAACGAGCTGCGTCGTCGTGCAGACGCCGGGCTTCTTCGGCGAGCTGGCGGATCTGACGCCGATTGCCGAAGCCGCCCACGCCAAGGGCGCGCTGCTGGTCGCGGTGGTGCCGGAAATCGTCTCGCTCGGCCTCGTGACGCCGCCCGGCGATATGGGCGCCGACATCGTGGTGGGCGAGGGGCAGTCGCTGGGCAACGGCCTCAATTTCGGAGGGCCCTATGTCGGCCTCTTTGCGACGAAACAGAAATATCTGCGCCAGATGCCGGGCCGGCTTTGCGGCGAGACGCTGGACAGCGACGGCAAGCGCGGCTTCGTGCTGACGCTGTCGACACGCGAGCAGCATATCCGCCGCGAGAAGGCGACCTCGAACATCTGCACGAATTCGGGCCTGTGCTGCCTGGCCTTCACGATCCATCTCTCGCTGCTGGGCGAAGAGGGCTATACGCGGCTGGCGCGCATCAACCATGCGAATGCGGTGAAGCTCGCCGAAAAGCTCGACGCCATCGACGGCGTGGACGTGCTGAACGAGGCGTTCTTCAACGAGTTCACGCTGAGGCTTCAGGCCCCCGCCAAAAAGGTGGTGGACGCGCTGGCCGACAAGGGCGTGCTGGGCGGCGTACCCGCCTCGCGCCTCATCCATGGCGATCCATCGGTTGAAAAACTGCTGGTCGTCGCCTCGACTGAAATCAACACCGATGCGGATCGCGACGCCTATGCACAAGCGCTTGCCGAGACGATGAAGGAGGTGCTCTAATGTCCGGAATGAACAAGCAGGGCCGTCCGACAAGTTTCGCGGAAAGCGGCGCCGGTGCGGAACGCACGACCTTCACGGGGAACAAGGGGCTCGAACTCGAAGAGCCGCTGATCTTCGAACGCGACACGCCCGGCGCCTGCGGCGTCGATTTCGACGAGCCGGAAGGCTACCAGCCGAAGCTCGGCAAGTTGGAGCGCAAGGACCGCATCGGCCTGCCGGGTCTGTCGGAGCCGGAAGTGGTGCGCCATTTCGTGCGGCTGTCGTCGAAGAATTATTCCATCGATGCCGGGCTCTATCCGCTGGGCTCCTGCACGATGAAGCACAATCCGCGCATCAACGAAAAGATGGCGCGGCTGCCGGGCTTCGGCGACGTGCATCCCTTGCAGCCGGAACAGACGGTGCAGGGCGCGATGGAACTCATCGACACGCTGGCCCACTGGCTGAAGACGCTGACGGGCCTTCCCGCCGTCGCCATGTCGCCCAAGGCGGGCGCGCATGGCGAGCTGTGCGGCATGATGGCCATTCGCGCCGCCATCGAGGCGAAGGGCGAGGGCGAACAGCGCCGCCGCGTGCTGGTGCCGGAATCGGCGCATGGCACGAACCCGGCGACCGCCGCGCTGCTCGGCTACAAGGTCGATACGATCAATGGCGACGGCAATGGCCGCGTCGATCTCGAAGCGCTGCGCGAAAAGCTCGGGCCGGATGTTGCCGCGATCATGCTGACCAACCCGAACACATGCGGGTTGTTCGAGCGCGACATCATCGAGATCGCCAAGGCCGTGCATGAGGCGGGTGCCTATTTCTATTGCGACGGCGCGAACTTCAACGCGATCGTGGGCCGTGTGCGGCCCGGCGATCTCGGCGTCGATGCGATGCATATCAACCTGCACAAGACCTTCTCCACGCCGCATGGCGGCGGCGGACCGGGCGCAGGCCCCGTGGTCTTCTCCGAGGCGCTCGCCCCCTTCGTGCCGCTGCCTTACGTGGTGCAGAAGGACGGCGTTTACGACCTCATCGAAACCGAAGACGAGGCGAAAGCCGACGGCACCACGCCGTTCGGCCGTATGACCGCCTTCCACGGTCAGATGGGCATGTTCGTCCGCGCGCTCGCCTATATGATGAGCCATGGTTCCGACGGGCTTCGTCAGGTGGCGGAAGATTCCGTGCTCAACGCCAACTATGTGCTGGCCTCGCTCAAGGATGTGATGAGCGCACCCTATGAAGGGCCGTGCATGCATGAGGCGCTGTTCGACGACCGCTTCCTGAAGGGCACGGGCGTCGAAACGCTCGACTTCGCCAAGGCGATGATCGACGAGGGCTACCACCCCATGACCATGTATTTCCCGCTGGTCGTGCATGGTGCGCTTTTGATCGAGCCGACGGAAACGGAATCGAAGCAGGGCATCGACCTCTTCATCGCCACGCTGCGCGATCTCGTGGCGGCGACCGGCTCGAACGACAAGGAGCGCTTCACCGGCGCTCCGCATTTCGCCCCGCGCGGCCGGTTGGACGAAACGGCGGCGGCAAGAAAGCCCATCCTGCGCTGGCAGCCCGAAATGCCGGCGCAAGCCGCCGACTGAGGCGACGGCAAAAAAGCCGCCGGATAAAACGGCACTCGAAATGAAAACCGCCGGCTCTGTGCCGGCGGTTTTTGTTTAGACTGAAGTCCGCAAGAAACGGAAAAACCGGGGGGGAAAATATGAAGATGGGATGGAAGATCGCCATAGGCGCCGGTGTCGCCGCCATAGCGGCAGTCGCGGCGGTCGGCGTGTGGAAATGGCCGGACATCCAGCGGGCGCGCTTCGTCGCCAGCATGTTTTCCGGTGAGGAGCAGGTCGAGCGCTTCCGGAATATGGATGCCTATTTCCCGGTCCGCGTGTTCCATCGCCAGGGGCCCGTCTCCGCTCTTCCCAAGGGCGATGAGATCGACCTGCCCGCGACCTATGCCTATGACGGCGAGAGCCGCGATACGCAGGGTTTCCTCGACGACACCGACACGACCGGCCTTCTGGTCGTGAAGGATGGCCGGGTAACTTATGAAAACTACTGGCGTGGCAACACGCGGGACACGCGCTGGATTTCATGGTCCGTCGGCAAATCCTTCATCTCCGCGCTGATCGGCATTGCCATCGAGGAGGGCAAGATCGCGAGCGTGAACGACCAGCTCGTCACATATGCGCCGGAGCTGAAAGGCACGAGCTATGACGGCGTGACGATCCGCAATGCGCTGGAAATGTCGTCGGGCGTCGCCTGGAACGAGGATTACAGCGATCCGGACTCCGACATTTCGCGTTTCGGCCGGGCGCTCGCCTTTGGCAGTTCCATGGTCGATTTCGCCAAGACGCTGGGCCGCGCGACCGAGCCGGGCAAGGTGAACCTCTATAACAGCCTCGATGCGCAGATGCTGGGCCTCGTCCTGCTGCGCGCGACAGGCGAGAGCCCGAGCGAATATCTGGAAGAAAAGATCTGGTCGAAGATCGGCGCCGAGCATGACGGCTATTGGGTGCTGGACGATACCGGCATGGAGCTCGCCGCGGGCGGGGTGAACGTCACGCTGCGCGACTATGCGCGTTTCGGTCTTCTCTATCTGAACAAGGGTAAGTGGAACGGAACGCAGATCGTGCCCGCGGACTGGGTGACGGCATCGCATACGCCGGACGCGCCGCAGCTCATGCCCGGCAAGCAGGATATTTCCGACACCGTATGGGGCTATGGCTATCTGTGGTGGCTGCCGCGCAAGGCGGACGGTCCTTATGCGGCGGTCGGCATCTACAACCAGTTCATCTATGTCGACCCGGCGCATGGTCTCGTCATCGTCAAGACATCGGCCAATAGCGAGTACGGCCAGACCAATGACGAGACGAGCTTCCGCGAGGACGAGACCATCGCGCTTTTCGAGGCGATCGCAGCGGCCACGCCGGCGGGGAATTGATGGACGCGACGCGGTTTACCGAGCTGGCGCTGACCAATGAGGCGAACCGCGCCGTCCTGTCCCTGTTGCCTGACCTGGGGGTCGCCGATAGCTGGCTCGTGTCGGGCTGCCTGTTTCAGACCGTGTGGAACGCGCTGACGGGCCGTGCGCCGGGCTATGGCATCAAGGATTACGACATCTTCTATTTCGATCCCGACACCTCATGGGAGGCGGAGGACCGTGCGATCCGGCGTGGGCAAGAAGTGTTCGCCGACCTCGGCGTGGAAATGGAAATCCGCAATCAGGCGCGCGTGCATCTCTGGTATGAGGAAAAATTCGGCAGGCCCTATCCGCCGCTCACGAAAGCAACGGACGGGATCGACCGCTTCCTCGCGCCGGCCTGCATGGTGGGGATTTCCGCAAGCGGCGAGATCTACGCGCCAAAGGGATTCGGCGACGTTGAAGACATGGTGATCCGTCCCAACCCGGTCGCGAATTTCGATGCGGAAGAACTGGCGCGCAAGGCGGCGAGGTGGAAAGAGAAGTGGCCGGAAGTGCTGTTGGTGGAGGGATGACACCTAGGTATGGGGTCAGGCAGAGAGAAGTCTCTCCTGAAAGAACGAGATCACGCGCCTGGCCGCTTCCTTTGTCGGTTCGCCGTCGCGGTCGATGAGGTCGTTCGTCACCACGCTGTGCGGCTGGGGCGCGAGGGAATCGGGATTGGCGGTGCTGTCGTCGAGCTCGATGCCCTCGAACGCATCGCCGAGTTCGCGGCGCAGCGTCTCGAACTTCTCCGGCGGGCTCAGCCGGTCGCCCTTGAAGCGCAGGCCCAGGATTTTGTCGCCCCGTCCGCCTTCCTCGATGGGCGCGCAGCGATCCTTCACGCATTGCCATTCCTGCGGCGAGACATGCAGCGCCGCCTTTCGCGCCGCGCCGAGCGGGAAGGGCATGGAGGGTTGCGACAGCACCGGCGCCATCAGCGAGGGTTCCATCATCATGGAGAGGGCGAAATTGCCGGAAAAGCACATGCCGATCGCGCCGACGCCCTTGCCGCCGGCTTCCTCATGCGCGTTGCGGGCCAGCGCGCGCAGCCAGTCGGTGACGGGGCTCGAGCTGTGCGAGGCGAGAATGTGGAACTCCCGGCTGATGCAAAGCTTGGCCATGGAGCGGAGCACATAGCCGCGCGAAACGGGCCGGCCCGCCTCGCCCAGAAGCTCCGGCATATAGACGCGAAATCCGGCATCGACGACCCAATCGGCGAAGCGGACGACTTCCGGCGTGATGCCGGGAATTTCATGCATGACGATGACGGCGGGGCCCATCCCCCGCGCATAGACGGGTTTGGTTACGCCCTCATGGGTGAACTCGGTCTTCTGATAGTCGGACAGCATGCGCCCCTCTCCCCGATGTGAAGTCTTATCCTGCCCCGTCGCGTCGGGGGATGGAAGGCATGAGGGGGAGGGGTGGGAGGGGCACCAAAAAGAAACCCCACCGCTCGTTTCCGAGGGCGGGGCTTCCGATGTCTGGATGTCGGTGCCGTCAGTGCAGCTTGGTCGAGAGATCCGCGATCGACTTTTCGATGATCTCGGCATCCTTGGAGGTGTCGACCTTTTCCGCGATCAGCCGGCGGGCGGCCTCGATGGCGACATCGGCGGCCACGGCGCGAACTTCGTTCATCGCCTGAACCTCGGCCTGCGCGATCTTCTGCTCCGCCATCTGGGTGCGGCGCTCGACCTGCGCATTGAGGTTTTCGCGGGTTTCCTTCGCCATGGCTTCGGCTTCCACCTTGGCCTGGGCGACGATGTCTTCGGCTTCCTTCATCGCTTCGCGCTGCTTGCGCTGATAGGAGGCCAGCACCTGCTGGGCTTCCTCGCGAAGGCGGCGCGCCTCGTCGAGTTCCTTGGCGATGCCGGCGCCGCGCTCGTCGAGCGACTTGGTCAGCATGGCCGGCACACGCATATAGATGATGATGCCGATGAAAACGATCAGACCGAGGAGAACCCAGAATTCACCTTGCATGAGCATGGACGTTCTCCCTATTTGATTTCCGCGTCGACGGCGCGCTCGAGAGCGGCCGCGTCGGCATTTTCGCCAAGAACCTGCGTCACCACGCTACCGGCGACATCGGCAGCGATCTCGCGGACATTGGCCATGGCCGCTTCCTTGGTCGATTTGATGCGCGATTCCGCGTCGGCGATCTTCACGGCGAGTTCGCCTTCGACTTCCTGACGCTGGCGGTCCGTTTCGGCCTGAAGCTCGTCACGCGTCGCCTGGGCGATCTTGTGGGCTTCGTCGCGGGCCTCGCCGAGCGCCTTTTCGTAAGCGGCGATCGCTTCCTCGGTCTGCGAGCGGAACTGTTCCGCCTGATCGAGGTCGTCGGCGATACGGTCGTGACGCTCTTCCAGAACGGTCGCGATCTTGGGCAGGGCGACGCGCGACATCAGCAGATAGAGGATGCCGAAGCTGATCGCCAGCCAGATGAGCTGCGACGAAAACGAGTCCGGATTGAATGGCGGGAAGCCGGTCTCGTGAGCGCCGCCATGAGCCGCTTCCTGACCTTCCATCGTGTGGGCGGTCGGGTTGGCATGTTCATTTTGGGCGACGATCTGATGCGCCGTCTCAGTGGCCATTTGTATCTCCTAACCGGGCAGTGGCCGCCTCCGGACGAATCCGGAAAGGCGGCCAGCCAGTCGTTAAATCCCCGAGAAAAAGATCTGAGGGATTACGCGAACAGCAGGATCAGCGCGACGAGCAGCGAGAAGATGCCCAGCGCTTCCGTCACGGCGAAGCCGAAGATCAGGTTACCGAACTGGCCCTGAGCCGCCGACGGGTTGCGCAGCGCGCCCGCCAGGTAGTTGCCGAAAATCGCGCCGAGGCCAATGCCCGCGCCGCCCATGCCGAGGCACGCGATACCGGCGCCGATGTACTTTGCTGCTTCTGCTTCCATAACCTTCTGCTCCTTCGGGGTTAACTGGAACTCTGACGGGCCGGAGTGACCCGACAAATTTCTTGTTTTTCAAACGCGCGGCCCCTTATGGGGCCGCAATGATTTAACAGACGAAGCGCGCGGGATCAGTGACCCGGATGCAGCGCATCGCCCAGATACATGCAGGTAAGAACCGCGAACACATAGGCTTGCAGCGCCGCGACCAGCAATTCGAGTGCCGTGAGCGCCACGATCATGCCGAAGGGCAGCACGGCGCCGGCCCAGCCGACCGCGCCCGCGCCCAGAAAGGAAATCACGAAGCCCGCGAACACCTTCAGCGTGATGTGACCGGCCAGCATGTTCGCGAAAAGACGAACGGAGTGGCTGATCGGACGCGAGATGTAGGAAATGATCTCGATCGGCGTCACCAGGATCAGCATGTAGACCGGCACGCCCGACGGCACGAAGAGGCCGAAGAATTTCGGCCCGTGCAGGATGAGACCCGTCACCGTGACGCCCAGGAAGACCATGATCGCCAGCGCGAAGGTGACGATGATGTGGCTCGTCACCGTGAAGGCGTAGGGGAACAGGCCGATGATGTTCGCGGTGAACACGAACATGAAGAGCGTGAAGACGAACGGGAAGAAACGCTGCGCATCATGGCCCGCATTGTCGCGCACCATGTTGGCGATGAATTCGTAGAAGATCTCGACCGAGGATTGCAGCCGGCCGGGCACCATGGAGCGCCGGCTCATGCCGATCACGGTAAAGGCGGTAACGAAGCCCAGAACGACGATCATCCAGAGGCTGGAATTGGTGAAGGAGGCATCGATGCCGCCGATCTCCAGCGGGAAAATCTTGTTCACCACGAACTGGTGAAGAGGATCGACGGGGAAACCAGACCCGGATTCAGCTGCCACGGCGCAAAGCCCCTGTTTTATTTACGTCGGGCTATTGCCCGTCCTTGTCCTTGCCATCTTCGTCGGACATCCTGCGGACCGTACGAAGCAGATTTCTGACGCCGGCAACGGTGCCGAGCCCCAGAAAGACGATGAGGCCGAACGGAGAAGTACCGAACACCCAATCGAGCCCCCAACCGATAAACGCTCCGACAAGAACGCCCGCCACGAGGTCGGACGACATGCGGAATGCGAGGCTCATATCGGACGACCGGCGCGCGCCTGCGTCATCGTCTGGCTGTTTTCGGGGGTCCTTCGTCGATTTCCGCGCGGACCGGATACGCTTGTCCAGATCGGACAAGGCCTTCTCATCGACAGCGTAGGGGTCGCGCTTATCGTTCGCCAAAACCCGTTCTCCGCCTTCTGAAAAGGCCTCCGGGACCGCAAAATTCCGCAGTTCCCCCGCCTCAAGCCGCGCGCACCCTACTTGCGGGGGCATGGACTGTCAAGAACAGGGTTATCAGTCTCAAGTACCTGATTTGAAAAGAAAAATTGCGCGTCTTCGCAGGCGCGGCATCGGCCTTGGCAGGTTTCTGAAAAAACGCCGTGTCCGAGTCTGCGAAAGGCTCTCCGGGGCCCACGAAAAAGCCCCGCCGAAGCGGGGCCTTAACGTAGCGTAATGTTTGCTTTCGGCCTTACGAGGCTTCGCGGAGCTGCTCGGCGGTGTCGAGATCGACCGAAACCAGCGTCGAAACGCCGCGTTCCTGCATGGTCACGCCATAAAGCCGGTTCATACGGGCCATGGTGAGCGCGTGATGGGTGATGATGAGGAAGCGCGTATCGGTGGTGCGCGTCATTTCTTCCATCAGCTCGCAGAAACGCTCGACATTGGCGTCGTCCAGCGGCGCGTCCACCTCGTCCAGCACGCAGATCGGCGAGGGATTGGTGAGGAACACCGCGAAAATGAGCGACATGGCGGTCAGCGCCTGCTCGCCACCCGACAGGAGCGACATGACCTGAAGCCGCTTGCCCGGCGGGCGGGCCATGATTTCCAGGCCCGCTTCCAGCGGATCGTCCGATTCGGTGAGCTTCAGATGCGCTTCGCCACCCCCGAAGAGGTGGGTGAAGAGGCGACCGAAATTCTCGTTCACCTTTTCGAACGCTTCCAGCATGCGCTGGCGGCCTTCCTTGTTGAGGCTGCCGATGCCCTGACGCAGCTTGGCGATGGCGCTGACGAGGTCTTCGCGTTCCGACGTCATCGCCTCGAGCTGTTCGGTCAGCTCGCGGGCTTCTTCCTCGGCGCGCAGGTTCACGCCGCCAAGGCTTTCACGCTCGCGCTTGTATTTCTCAAGGCGGGCTTCGATCTGGTCGGCATCGGGCAGTTCCGCGCCTTCGGCGAGATTGGCCTGGGCGAGGGCTTCTTCCGGGGCGCATTCCAGCACTTCGCGGATGCGCGCTTCCGATTCGGCCAGACGCTCGCGAGCGCCGGTGACGAGACCGTCGATCCGGGCGCGCTCTTCGCGCGTTTCGCCAAGCTGGCTTTGCGTCATCTTGGCGTGCTTGGCGGTTTCGGCAAGCTGGGCCTCGGCGGTGGCAAGCAGGTCGGCGGCTTCGCTACGCGCCTTTTCGGCTTCGGAAATATATTCCAGCAGCGAGCGGCGCTTTTCCTCGATCTGGGCGGGCACGCCTTCCAGCGTCTGAAGCTCTTCACGGGCTTCCGCCTGGCGGGCTTCCAGCGTCTCGATCTGTTTGGTCGCATTGTCGGCGCGAAGCTTCCACGCCGCGCTTTCCTGCCCGATCGCCCCAAGGCGCCGGGTGCGGGCTTCCGCCTCGCGGCGAAGGCCCTCGGCCTGGGCGCGCGCTTCGGAAAGCTCCAGCCGCAGCGAGGCGACGAGATCGCGAAGCTCGCCTGCGCGCGTGCGCAGTTCCTCGTCGGGGCGCAGGCCGTCCAGCGCGCCTTGCGATTCCTCAAGCGATTTGCGGGCCTCTTCCAGATCGCCGGTGATGCGCTCATGCGCTTCGGCAAGCGCTTCGAGGCGCGAGATCTGCTGTGAGGCGGCCCGCTCGGCCGCCGTCAGACGGTCGCGAAGCTGGTTATGGGCCTGGGACGCCTCGCGCATGGCACGGCGGCATTCCTGCTCGTTCTGCGCGGCCTGTTCCGCGGCAAGACGCGCGGCCTCGAACGCGGCGCGCGCATCGGCAGCCTTGCGGCGCGCCTCGATCAGTTCCTCTTCGAGATCGGCGAGGCGGTTGCGCTGCTCCAGACGCTTGGCCGAGGCGGTGGGCGCATCGGCGGCGGCGGTGTAGCCGTCCCAGCGCCACAGCGCGCCGTCCTGCGTGACCAGACGCTGGCCGGGTTTCAGCGTGGCATGAAGACGCTTGCCGTCTTCTTCCGACACCACAATGCCGATCTGCGACAGGCGGCGGGCAAGGGCGGGCGGTGCCTGCACGAAATAGGAAAGCGGCGTCGCGCCTTCGGGAAGCGCCGGCGGCGTTTCGAAAGGCGGCAGCGTGCCCCAATGAACCGGCGCGGCATCGTCGGCGGGCACGGCAAGGTCGTCGCCCAGCGCCGCGCCGAGCGCCGTTTCATAGCCATGTTCCACCGTCACCGCGTCGATCAGCGGCGGGAAGAGATCGCTTTCGCCGACGGCGAGCAATTCGGTCAGCGTCTTGGCCTCGGCGGAAAGATCGCCGACCACGCGCTCGGCGGCCTGCATCGGCTCGCGCGACTGCGCTTCGGCAGTCTGCGCATTCTTGCGGGCGTCTTCCGCTTCCTGCGCCTGACGTTCCGACGCCGTTACTTTCTCGGCGGCCTCTTCAAGCTCGGCGGTCTGCGCGGCGATGGCGGCTTTCTTTTCTTCCGCATCCGACAGGGTGTCGCGCTCGCGGGAGATGTCGGCAAGCTGGCGTTCCAGCTTTTCGATGCGCTGGCGCGTGCTCTCGATCGACTTCACCAGGCTGTTGCGTTCGGCGGAGAGCTTCGCGATCTCCTGATTGAGCTGGTCGAGCTCGCTTTCGTGCTTGTTGAGCTTTTCCTGCGTCTCGGTAACGCGGGTCTCGGCTTCAGCCTTGGCCTGATCCTGTCCTTCCTCGGACGCTTTCAGCTCGGCGGTTTCGGCGTCGAGTTTTTCGATCGCGGCATTGGTGTCTTCGATCAGGCCCCGCTCGCGGGCAAGGTCCTGGTCGGTCTGTTCGATCCGGGCGGAAAGGCGGGTTGCCTGTTCCTTTGCGCGGGTTTCCTCCGCATCGAGATTATCGCGCTCGACATTGAGGCGATGCAGCCGCGCGGCGGCTTCCGCTTCCTTTTCGCGAAGCTGGGGCAGGCCTTGCGAGGCTTCGCCTTCCAGGCGCGCGGCGGCGGCGGCCTCGCGGGTGAGGTCGGCGACGCGCACATCGGTTTCGGCAAGGCGCTGCTCTTCGGCGGCCAGCGTTTCGCGCGCATGGCTCCAGCGAAGGTGAAGCAGCATGGCTTCCGTTTCGCGGACCTGACCGGAGAGATTGCGATAGCGCACGGCCTGACGGGCCTGACGCTTCAGGCTCGCCAGTTGCGATTCCTGCTGTGCCACCACATCGTCGAGACGGGTGAGGTTGGTTTCAGCCGCCTTCAGGCGAAGCTCCGCCTCGTGGCGGCGCGTATAAAGGCCGGTAATGCCGGCTGCCTCTTCGAGGATGCGGCGGCGATTGATCGGCTTGGACGAAATGAGCTGAGCGATCTGGCCTTGCCGGACGAGCGCGGGCGAATGCGCGCCGGTGGAGGCGTCGGCAAAGAAGAGCTGCACATCGCGCGCGCGCACTTCACGCCCGTTGATGCGATAGGTGGAGCCTGCATCGCGCTCGATCCTGCGCGAGATTTCCACCACCTCGCAGTCATTATAGGCGGCGGGCGCAGTGCGATCGACATTGTCGATATAAAGCACGACTTCGGCATGGTTACGCGCAGGCCGGGCGGAGGTGCCTGCGAAGATCACATCTTCCATGCCCGACCCGCGCATATTCTTGAACGAGTTCTCGCCCATCACCCAGCGCAGCGCTTCCAACAGGTTGGATTTGCCGCAGCCATTGGGGCCGACTACGCCGGTGAGCCCGGCCTCGATGATGAGGTCGGTCGGATCGACAAAGGATTTGAAGCCGGAAAGGCGTAGCCGGTTGAACTTCACGTGCGTTGCTCGCTCGTCTCTCTAGCGTTGAAACAAGGGGAGAGGCGCAAGCTTTCGCGCTCTCCCCGCTGAATTATTCTTCCCCGGGCGCTTTTTCCTGGGGCGTGGTCTCGCCTTCGGGCTCGGACTTGGTGATGTCCTCGCCCTTCAGCGCCTTTTCGATCAGCGGCTGGAACTGGCTCCAGGTCATGAAACCCTGAGCCATCTGGCCGTTGATGAAGAAGGTGGGCGTCGAGCGGACTTCGAACTTCTCCGCCGCGCGCTTGGCGACCTTGGAGATATGGTCGAAGACCTTGCCGTTCTTCATGCATTGCTGGAACTGCTCGTTAGAGAACCCGCCCTGCCGGGCGATCTTCTCCAGCGCGGCCATCGGATCCTTTGCGAGGACCCATTGGCGCTGCTGCTCGAACAGCACGTCGATAAAGCCGAAATACCGCTCCGGACCCGCGCAGAAGGCCAGCATGAAAGCCGCCGTCGCCGCGCTGTCGAAGGGGAAGGGGCGCGAAATGAAATAGACCTTGCCGGTGTCGATATAGGTCTTTTTCAGCTCGGGAAACGTCTGGCTGTTGAAGTCGGCGCAATGGGGGCAGGTCATCGAGGAATATTCGATGACGACCACCGGCGCGTCCTTCTTGCCCATCGTCATGTCGCCGAGCGGGCCGGGAACCAGAAGCTCCTTCTCCAGCGCGCTGTCGGCCGTCATGACGTCGGCCGACGCCAGCTCGGCCTCCGCGGACGCCCCGAACTGGGTGTAGGCGAGATAGCCAAGGCCCAAGACCACCACGATGGCGGCGAGGATGATGATAACTCGATTTTGATTCACGACTGCTAGTCCCCACTAGATGTTGCGTATTATGGCGGCCTTGAGGGGCCCCCTCAACGAATCCTTTCTGTTGCCATCAGACGAGAATCGGGACTCGCATTCAGCCCTTATTGGCCCCGATGACCCGCTCGCCCAGCCGGGCCAGCGCTCCCCTGAGAGGCGTTTCCTGTATCGATTCAAGCTCTTGGCCAAGCTTCTTTCGTTCGTCCGGCGTCAGCGCCCTGATCTTGCGGCGCTTGCGGACGGGCTTGTGCGGCAGCGGGCCCTGCACAAGTTTCAGCCGGGCGACGGCGTCATACCCATAATATGCGTTGATGCGGGAGACGATCTGGGGCTCCAGATGCTTGATCTCGACCGCGGCCGGGCCTTCCACGCGCAGCGTCAGCACCGCGCCGGTGGAGGGGCCTTTCTGTTTTTCTGCCTTCGAGAAGCGCGGAAAGCTGAGCTTTTCCGGCGCGCAATATTCCGCCAGCGTCTCGCCGACGATTTCCGGCCAGTGGGAGAGGATCTGCACCTGCGCGAAGCCGCGCTTTTTGAAGGTGTCGCGCGCAGCCTCCATCACCCGTCCGCCAATGGGCGCGGGGGAATAGCGCCTGGAGGCGATCCTGTTTCCCAGCAACTCGTTCATGGCGCGCATTCTGACTCGGATTTGCCTTCTACGCACATCACCGTTTCGCAAGGCCATGCGCCAAGGCGTTTGACGAGAAGGCCCCGCCCGACACATATGGAGGCATGGCGGGAAAAACGGCGAAAAAGCGTGGGAAACCGGAGAGCGTGAGCGACAGGCTGCTCGCCTGGTACGACGTGCATGCGCGCGACCTGCCCTGGCGGGTGAGGCCCAAAGCCCGCGACAGGGGCGCAAGGGCCGACCCCTATTGCGTCTGGCTTTCCGAGATCATGCTCCAGCAAACCACCGTGGCGACGGTGGGCCCCTATTTCCGCGACTTCGTGAGCCGCTGGCCGGATGTGGAAAGCCTCGCCGCCGCGCCGCGCGACAAGGTGATGGAGGCCTGGGCGGGGCTTGGCTACTACTCCCGCGCGCGCAACCTCCATGCCTGCGCGGTGACGGTGGCCGAAGAGCATGACGGATGCTTTCCCGATACAGAGGAGGGGCTGAAGGCGCTGCCGGGCATCGGGCCCTATACGTCCGCCGCCATCGCCGCCATCGCCTTCGACCGCAAGGCGACCGTGGTGGACGGCAATGTGGAGCGCGTGGTGGCGCGGCTCTTTGCGATCGAAACGCCGCTGCCCGACGCCAAGAAGGAAATCCGCCCCGCCGCCGAAACGCTGACGCCGGAGACACGCCCCGGCGATTTCGCGCAAGCCATGATGGATCTGGGCGCGACGATCTGTTCGCCGAAAAGCCCGTCCTGCAATCGCTGTCCGGTTTCGGACGGGTGTCTGGCATTCGAAAAAGGCATCGCCGAAACGCTGCCCCGCCGCGCGCCGAAGAAGGCCCGCCCCACGCGGCGTGGCGCCTGCTTCTATCTGAAGAACGGGCGAGGGGAAGTGCTCCTGCGCCGGAGGCCCGACAAGGGGCTGTTGGGCGGCATGCTGGAAGTGCCGACGACGGAATGGACGCAAGCCGAGATCGATGAGGATGCGTTGCTCGCCGCCGCGCCGGTGAAGGCGAAATGGGTGCGCGTGCCGGGGCTCGTCGAACACACCTTCACGCATTTCCATTTGCAGCTTGCGATCTTCGTGGGCGAGGCGAGCGCGGCGCTGGCGACAAAGGCGGACGGTATCTGGGTGCCGGAGGAAGAGCTCGACGCGCAGGCCCTGCCGACGGTGATGAAAAAGGCCGCCGCGCATGCCGCGCCGGATGCGGGGCCTTTGTTTAAGGGAAAGTAGTTTCACCAGAGGGTGTCATCCCGGCGAAAGCCGGGACCCACTCGCCTCAACGATACACCGCTGCGCTAATGGGTCCCGGCAACGAGTGCCGGGACGACACCGTGTTTTTGGCTTTGTTGGAAAACATTAACGAGGACTGTCATCCCGGGACTTGTTCCCGGGATCCACTCGCGTCACAACGCGCTGAAACGTGGATTGGGTCCCGGCTTTCGCCGGGATGACATTACTTCTCTTTGTCATGCCCGGACTTGATCCGGGCATCTAGAGCGGCGCGTGCCGCGCATTGTTGCGCTGGATTGCCGGGGCAAGTCCGGCAATGACAAATGAGGATTACCCCTCGCCCATCTCGGCACGCAGCTTCTGGCGCAGCATGTCGATGGGCTTGAGTTTCCCGTCCGTCTTGAAGTGCCAATAGGTCCAGCCATTGCAGGCTTCGAGGCCCTGCACATGGGCGCCGATCTTGTGGATGGAGCCGGTGGCGTCGGCGCAGACGAGCGAGCCGTCGGCGCGCACGCGCGCGGCATGGCGGCGCTGCGGGTCGTAAAGCTTGGTGCCGGGCTCCAGCAGGCCGCGCTCGACGATGGTGCCGAAGGGAATGCGCGGCGCGGCTTTCTTGGACTGCGTGACCTTTAGGTCTTCCGGCGCGGTGGGCTGCACCTGGCGGATACGCTCGCGCGCGACCTTGATGTATTTCGCCTCGCGCTCGATGCCGATGAACTTGCGGCCGAGCTTCTTGGCGACCGCGCCCGTGGTGCCGGAGCCGAAGAAGGGGTCGAGCACGACATCGCCCGGGTTGGTGGTGGCGAGCAGCACGCGGTGGAGAAGCGCCTCGGGCTTCTGCGTCGCATGGGCCTTGTTGCCGTCCTCGTCCTTGAGCCGTTCGCCGCCATTGCAGATCGGGATCAGCCAGTCGGAGCGCATCTGAAGGTCTTCGTTGAGCGCCTTCATCGCGTCGTAGTTGAAGGTGTATTTCTTCTGGTCGGCATCGCGCACGGCCCAGATCAGCGTTTCATGGGCATTGGTGAAGCGCGTGCCGCGGAAATTCGGCATCGGGTTCGACTTGCGCCACACGACATCGTTCATGATCCAGTAGCCGAGATCCTGAAGGCTCGCGCCGACGCGGAAAATGTTGTGATAGGAGCCGATGACCCAGATGGCGCCCGTCGGCTTCAGCACGCGGCGCGCCGCGGCGAGCCATTCCCGCGTGAAGCGGTCATAGGTCTCGAAGCTCTCGAACTTGTCCCACTCGTCGGTGACAGCATCGACCTTGGACTGGTCGGGACGGGTGAGGTCGCCGCCGAGCTGGAGGTTGTAGGGCGGGTCCGCGAAAATCAGATCGACCGAGTTCGCCGGCAGGGCGTTCATTGCCTCGACGCAGTTCCCCTGAATGATCTTCTCGGCGGACTCTACCTTGCCGTTGCTGACCCGTGCCACGTTCGAAACCCCTCTACATGTGCCCCGTTGGAGCCGGCGATCATGGCGAGGTCGCGAATCGGCGTCAATTACTTTTGTGGAATCAATGGGTTAACGGATTCGGAAACACTAAATCGAGTCTCTCGGGACTCCGCGGACTCAATATCTTGGGTCGGGAGCGCGGCGACGGGCGCGAAACTTTTCCGGTGATGCGGGCAGGCGCCGGCTTTTTCGAGCGCTTCGAGGTGCTGTTTCGTGCCGTAGCCCATATGCCGCTCGAATCCATAGACCGGAAAGTCGGCGGCCATTTCGACCATCATCCGGTCCCGCGTGACCTTGGCGATGATGGAGGCCGCGGCGATGGAGAGCGAGCGCGCATCGCCTTTGATGACGGGGGTGGCGCGGCAGGGAAGCTCCGGCGACCGGTTGCCGTCGATGAGGGCATGGGCGGGTGTGGCGGGCAGCGCCGCCACCGCGCGGGACATGGCCAGCATGGAGGCGGCGAGGATGTTGATGCGGTCGATCTCCTCGACGCTCGCCATGCCGACCCCGACCTGCGCCTGATCGCGGATGAGGTCGTAAAGCGCCTCGCGCTTCTTCGCGGTGAGCTTTTTGGAATCGTTGAGGCCGGGCGGGAGCTGCGCGGGATCGAGAATGACGGCGGCGGCAACGACGGGCCCCGCCAGCGGACCCCGGCCCGCTTCGTCCACGCCGCAGACAAGCGCGGTGGGCGCGCCGGCTTCTGCCTCGAAGGAGAAGTCGGGCGTGGTGACGATTTTCGGTTTGGCGGGGCGTGGCATTGGCGGAGTTTGTGATTTCCCTCGCCAAATCTCAACTTTCCTTTCCCTCTCGGCCAAATTCTCCTTTGGTGTCATCCTGGCGAAAGCCGGGACCCATTGGCAGATCGGCATATGGACGAGATGCGGTTGGGTTGCGGCTTGCATGCTCCGCAGTGCCTCAAACGGTTTAGGCGGGCTGGGGAGAGGCGAGTGGGTCCCGGCTTTCGCCGGGATGACGTTGGATTTTGTTGCCGGGCTTTGCCAAGACACGCATCGTCATGCCCCGCTTTATGCGGGGTATCCATGTCTTCGCTACACGGAAGGAAGACGTGGATGGCCCGGACGAGCCGGGCCATGACGGCTAGAGGAACCTCACAGCAATTCCAGCTGCTTGCCCCGGCCCGGCACCTGAAACCGTTCGCAGTCGAGGTCGGACTTGATCTTGTTGAGGCCGAGCTTGCGGGCGGCGATTTCGAAGCGGCGGGCGATCTGCCAGGCGTAAGGGCCGGTGCCCCTCATGCGGCGGCTCCATTCGGCGTCATATTCCTTGCCGCCGCGCATCTGGCGGATGAGGGACATGACGTGATCGGCGCTGTCCGGCACGTTTTCGGCCAGCCATTCCTTGAAGAGGTCGGCGATTTCGAGCGGCAGGCGCAGCAGGACGAAACCGGCCTGCGCGACGCCCGCATGGGCCGCGCCCTGCAATATGCGTTCGATCTCGCTGTCGTTGAGGGCGGGGATGACGGGCGCGACCATCACGCCCGTCGGTACGCCTGCTTCCGACAGGATGGAAAGCGCCTCCATGCGTTTGGACGGGGTCGAGGCGCGCGGTTCCATCTTCCGGGCGAGCCTGGCATCCAGCGTCGTCACCGAGATCGCGACCTTCACCAGATTGCGTTTCGCCATGTCAGACAGGATGTCGAGATCGCGCGTCACCTGCGCGGATTTGGTCACGATGGTGACGGGATGGTTATAGGCCGACAGTACCTCGAGGATCGACCGCGTGATGCGGTAGCGCTGCTCAATCGGCTGATAGGGATCGGTATTGGTGCCGATGGCGATGGGGCGCACCTCATAGCCGGGCTTTGAAAGCTCGCGCGCCAGAAGCTGCGCCGCATTGGGCTTGGCGAAAAGGCGGCTCTCGAAATCGAGCCCGGCCGACAGCCCCATATAGGCGTGGGTGGGGCGGGCGAAGCAGTAGACGCAGCCATGCTCGCAGCCCCGATAGGGATTGATCGAGCGGTCGAAGGAAATGTCGGGCGACTGGTTGCGCGTGATGATGGTCTTCGGGCTCTCGAACGTCACTTCGGTCTTCAGGGCCGGGATGGCCGAAAGCCCCTCCCAGCCATCGTCTTCCAGCTCATAGCCGCGCGGCTCGAACCGGCCCGAGCGGTTGGTAAGCGCGCCCCGGCCACGGCGGCCATCGGGGGGCAGGTTGGGCTCGCTCACGCCTTGGGGTACGGGGGACGGGGCGTTGGGGAGCCGGGACGGCCGCGCCACCGCCTTGGAGCCAATCGGGGAACTGGCGTGGGGACGGGCGGTGCGGCCGGGACGCGCTATGTGGCGACTCATCGTCATGAGGAAATCCTAGCAGAACGAGAGAACAGAACAAGAACATTTATCCGGCAGGGGACAGTTTCCTTGCAGTGTGACTGCGCTCCATGGCTAATTGGCCCGCATGTTGAGTGTGATCATTCCGACCCTGAATGCCGAAGACGAACTGCCCCGCGCGATGTTCCCGCTGGTGGGCGCGGTGGTGCGCGGCCGCGTGAAGGAAGTCATCGTGTCCGATGGCGGTTCCACCGACGGCACGCTGGACGTGGTCGAGGCGGCCGGCGCCCATCTGGTGGCGGGCGAGAGGGGGCGGGGTCCCCAGCTTGCTGCCGGCGCGCGCGAGGCGAAAGGCGACTGGCTGCTCTTTCTCCATGCCGACACGGTGCTGGAAACGGGCTGGGACGAAGAAGTGTCGAAATTCCTGGAGCAGGTCGAGGCCGGACGCTTCCGAAGCTCCGAGATCGCCGCCGCCTTCCGTTTCACGCTGGACGATTTTTCGGGCTGGGCGCGCTTTCTGGAAACCATCGTGGCATTGCGCTGCGCGATCCTGCGGCTGCCCTATGGCGATCAGGGGCTGCTCATCAACCGGCGGCTTTACGAAAAGCTCGGCGGCTATCGCGACATGCCGCTGATGGAGGATGTGGACCTCGTGCGCCGGATCGGGCGGCGGCGTCTGGTGATGCTGCGCTCGCGCGCCGTCACGAGCCCGCACCGCTATATCCGCGACGGTTTTGCCGCGCGCATGCTTCGCAATTTCGCCTGCCTCACGCTCTATTACCTGCGCGTACCGCCCCGGCTGATCGCCCGCATCTATCAGTAAACGGAATATTTCATGGACAGGCAGCTCGTGGTCATGGCCAAGGCACCGCGCCTCGGCCGGGTGAAGACCCGCCTTGCCCGCGAGATCGGCAATGTGGCCGCGCTCGCCTTTTTTCGCCGGACATGCGGCGATCTGCTGAGGCGCGTCGCCCCCGACCCGCGCTGGCAGACCGTGCTCGCCCTGACGCCGGACCGCGCGGTGCATGAGACGGGCGTCTGGCCGGCGGGCGTGCCGCGCATCGCGCAAGGGGCAGGAGATCTGGGCGACCGGATGGGACGGCTCTTTCGCGATCTGCCGCGGGGCCCGGTGGTGATCGTCGGCGGCGACATTCCCGGCATTACGCGCGATCATATCGCCCGCGCCTTTGCGGCGCTGAGCCGGGCCGATACCGTGCTCGGACCGGCGGAGGATGGCGGTTACTGGCTTGTCGGCATGAAACGCTTTCCGCGCGTGACGGAAATCTTCGAGGATGTGCGCTGGTCGAGCGAGCACACGCTGGCCGATACGAAGGCGAATATCGAAAGGGCAGGGCTGACGCTTGCCCTTGCCGATACATTGAACGATGTGGATACCGGCGCGGATTACCGCCGCTGGACAGAGGCCGAAAGGCAGAAACGACAATGAGCGATCTCGATCCCTTCAAACTGTTTCTTGATATCCAGTTGAAGCTGCCGCGCAACGGGCCGGGCAGTGCGCGCGCAACCGCGGAGGCGTTCGCGCTGGTGCCGGAGCTGCCGCCCGCGCCTGAAATTCTCGATGTCGGCTGCGGGCAGGGGCCGGAAGCCTTCGACCTTCTGCCCCTGACGCAGGGCCGCATCACGGCGGTCGATCTTTTCGAGCCCTTTCTCGACAAGCTGCATGCGCGCGCGGTGGCCGAAGAGGTGCCGGACGAGCGGCTGACGGTGAAGCGCGCCGACATGGAAGAGCTGCCCTTCGGCGACGGGGAATTCGACCTCATCTGGTCGGAGGGTGCGATCTATCTGATGGGCTTCGAGGACGGATTGCGCGCCTGGCGACGGCATTTGAAGCCCGCGGGCGCCTGCGTCGTCTCCGAACTCACCTGGCTGACCGATACGCCCTCGCCCGAAGCCTGGGACTATTGGCGCGAAATGTATCCCGGCATGGGAACGGTCGAGACCAATACCGAGGCCGCGAAACGCGCGGGCTACCGCGTCGTGGCGACAACGGTGCTGCCGAAAGAGGACTGGTTCACGGACTATTACGGTCCGATGAAGGAAGAAATCCGCAAAAGCTGGGGCGAATATGAGGGCGTGGAAGAGGCGAAGGCCGTCTTCAACGAGATGTATCGCGAGATCGATATCGCCGAGCGCTTTCTCGGCGAGTTTTCATACGTGTTCTATGTGATGACGCGGGCGGAGTAGTTTTGCCGTCATAGCGTGTCATCCCGGCCCCCGAGCCGGGGACACGCCGGGTTGCTTTTCTGGGACTTGTGTACTTTGCCGCTTAAAAGACCAAGTAGGTAAGAAAACAGATGATAGAAAAAGTAGCCATAATATACCATTTTTATGAGTTAAACGAAACTTACAGGGACAATTTCGTATTTTTTATGAACACAGCTGTGGATGATACGGCGGATTATTTTGTGTTCATATCAGGGGATTGTTCGGTGCCGCTTACTGACCATGAGAACGTAAAATATATTCAAATAAAGAATAAGAATCATGATTTTGGTGGCGTCGTAGAATTCGTAAGACAGTTCAATCATCTCTCCTATGACGCCTATATGTTTGTAAATTCTTCAATGAGGGGCCCTTTTGTGCCCACATATTTTTCCATGCCTTGGTATGACGGTTTTCTTTCGCGCCTGTCTGATACCATTGTGATGGTTGGGTGTTCTGTAAATATACTTCCTATGTCTTCAAGTTTCTCGGTTCGGTTTGGTGATCTATTTGACTATGAACCTCCTTTTATACATGTACAAACGACTGCTTATGCCTTGTCGTCAAAGGCTTTCAAGCACCTTGTAGCGGCGGGGTTTTATGATGTTGAGGATTTTCTAGAAAAAGAAGACGTTATCGCAAGATATGAAATTGGAATTTCGCAGGAAGTGCTCAAACAAGGCTGGTCGATTAGCTCGCTTCTTCCTCAATATGAGGAATTCAATACGGGAAAGCGGAGCCTTGGATATGAAGATACTTTGCGCGAGGGAGACCCGCTTTTCGAAAATGCTTTTTTCGGGCGAAGTATATGCCCGCTGGAAACTATTTTTATCAAGACCAATCGAAACATGATCAAAGAATCGGATTTGAATTCTTTTACGTTCACGTCGCTATCTACAAGAGAGAAAAGCGGAGGTCTCGATCAGGCGGGGCGAGAGCTGCTGAATAGATCGCATCGGATGCTGCTGGAAAGCACCAGGACCGGATGACCTGACCCCGGGGGCCCAAAGCCTGACGACAAGAGGAAATACCGATTGGCCCGCCGGGCTTTCGTCGGGCTTTCGCTACGTGGCGCGGTTCTTCTTCACCCCCGCCCGACATGCTCCTGAAGCCGGGGCATGATTTCCACGAAATTGCAGGGGCGGTAGCGGTAGTCGAGCTGGTATTTCAGGATTTCGTCCCAGCCGTCCTTGCAGGCGCCGGGCGAGCCGGGCAGCGCGAAGAGATAGGTGCCATGCGCGACGCCCGCCGTGGCGCGGGACTGGATGGTGGAGGTGCCGATCTTGTCGAAAGAAATGCGGTGGAAGAGCGCCGCGAAACCCTCGATCTCCTTGTCATAGACGGAGAAGAAGGCTTCCGGCGTCACGTCGCGGCCCGTGAGCCCCGTTCCGCCCGTGGAGATCACCACATCGATTTCCTTGTCCGCGATCCAGCGCAGGAGCTGCGCGCGGATGCGCGTGACTTCGTCGCTGACGATGGTGCGGTCGGCGAGGCTGTGTCCGGCCGCCTCGATGCGCTCCGCCAGCACATCGCCCGATTTGTCGGTCTCGGGTTTGCGCGTGTCGGAAACCGTCATCACGGCAATGTTGAGCGGAATGAAGTCGCGCGTTTCGTCGATGCCGGGCATGGGGGACCCTTTCGCTGAGGGGTTGTTACCGAGGAGCTCGCAGCGGGGAGGCCCGCCGCCATCCGTCCGAAAAAACGTGCCGGCATCCGGTCGAAAACCAGAGGCCGTGACGCGGTTCCTTTTCAGGGAAACCGGTGTGCCGGAAGCCGGAGCGGTATCAGGAGGACGGAGACCCGTCCACGCCCTTATACACCGGCCAGGTGCCGGATGCACTCTCGTCGAGCGAGCGGACGGGTTGCCCAAGGCGGGAGCGATAGAGCCAGAAATTGGAAATCACGCGCTCGATATAGCCGCGCGTTTCCGGCGCCGGGATCGATTCGATGAAGAGGAACGGATCGCCCTTGAAATCGATGTTTTGGAGCCAGCGCATCAGATTGCCCGGACCGCCATTATAGGCGGTGGTGAGCATGAAGAGATTGCCCTGCGGCTGGCTGTAGCTCATCAGCTCGTTCAGATAGTCCTGCCCGAGCCCGACATTGAAATTCGGATCGAGCAGCTTGTCCCGGTTGCGGCCCGCAAGGCTGCGATCCTTGGTGATGTAGCTCGCCGTCGCGGGCATGATCTGCATCAGGCCGCGCGCACCCGCATAGGATTTCGCGTCGGGCTTGAACTTACTTTCCTGCCGCATGAAGGCGAAGATGAGGGCGCGGTCCATCGTGTAACCGGCCTTGGGCTTGTAGTCGGGAATGGGAAAGAGCCCCGCATTCATCCGCACGCGGCCATGGACCATGCGATGGGGCACATGCGCCGCGCTCGCCACCTGAAGCGCCACGGCGGGCAGCGCGAAGGTCTGGGCCAGTGCGATCAGCGGCTGGTCGAGCGAGGGGGCAAGTTCGCCATGCGCGCGGATCAGCTCGCGTTCGGCAAGATCCTTGCGGCCGATCTGCACCAGCGCCACGGCGCGCGCCACCGCCTTGTTGGCGATAAGGGCGCGGAAGGATTTCTGGTTGAGTTCGGGCTGCACCCAGTCGATATCGATCTTGCGGCCGAGCTGGCGCGTGGCGAGAAGGCCGTAAAAGGTCGCGCCCGTCGCCGCGGCGCGTTCGAGCATCGGCGCGACGCGCTCCGGATCGTGATCGGCAAGATAGGCGCGCGCCGCCCAGAAACCGCCCGCCGCCTTGGACCAGTCGCCCGCGCTGTTCGTTTCCGACAGGCGTTTGAAGTGGCGCGCGGCGTTCGCATAGTGCCCCTGGCGCCAGGCCGACAGACCCGCATACCAGTCCGCGAGCGGCACATAGCGCGCATGACGGGACGAAATTTCGTCGGCGATGCGATAGGCCAACTCGTCATTGCCCTCGAGGAAGGCGGAGGCCGCGACGCGCACGCGCACCTTGTCGAATTCGACAGCGTTGAGTTTCGATCTGACGTGATAGCGCTTCAGGAAGTGAAGCGTTTCTTCCGCGCTGTCGGAGGAGACGTGGCGGCGGACCTGCGGCGCGATCCGCTTATAGGCCGCGGACAGGGGCCGGTCGTCTTTTTCATAGACCGCGTAATCTGAATGAGCCGGTGCGCGCCATTTGCGCCGGGCAGGCCGCGTGGGCCATGCGCCATGGGGGCGGCGCTTCACGGCAAGCTTGTAGATGTCCTTCGCGCCCGGCAGGTCGCGATATTTCTTCATCCAGGCCGCAAGTTCCGAATAGGACGTGCGGTAATGCGGGCCCATATATTTTTCGTAGAGGACGAAGCCCATCAGCCGCTTGTCGGAGAGTTTCGCGGCGATGGCGTCGGCTTTTTTCCAGTGGCCGCGACGGGTCTCGGCGAAAAGCTGCCGGTAGAGTTCGCGGTCCTTGCCGCTCAGAACTTCAGGGCTCCAGATGCGTGCGGGCACTACCGTGGCCCCGTCCGCCGACGGACCCTGCGCGGCGGCCGCCTGCAGCGGCATCAGCGCCGCGCCGGCCAGAAAGCCCGCGAGCGCGAATTTGAAAATTGTACGGGCAGGACAGGCCGTCCGCCCCCCGGGAACCGAAGTCGTCATAAATGCACCCCCCAGCGCATGAGCGGGTATCATATCGCTCATCTGCCGCCTCTCAAGCGCCAAGGCAAATTAATTACTCGTAGGTTAACGGGGAGCGTTGAGGCGCTGCATCAGCGAGAGAAGATCGTGCCAGGCCAGGCGCTTCTGGGCGGGCTGGCGCAGGAGATAGGCCGGGTGGAGCGTCGGCAGGGCCGGAATTTCGCGGTCGCCCGCGCGATAGACGTTCCATTTGCCCCGCAGTCGCATGATGCCGGTGGTGGTGTTGAGGAGCTGCTTGGCCGACACGCCGCCCAGAAACACCAGTACTTCCGGCTTTGCCAGTTCGATATGGCGCTCGATGAAAGGCTGGCAGATGGCCTGCTCGGCAGGCGTGGGCGCGCGATTGCCCGGCGGGCGCCAGTTCAGGACGTTGGTGATGTAGACGCTCTGCCGGTCGCGGCCGATGGCGGTGAGCATCCGGTCGAGAAGCTGGCCCGCCCGGCCCACGAAAGGCAGGCCCTGAATATCCTCGTCGCGCCCCGGCGCCTCGCCCACGAACATCAGCTCCGCTTCCGGATTGCCGTCGGCGAAAACCAGGTTCTTGGCGGTGAATTTGAGGGCGCAGCCCTCGAAGTCGGAAAGCGCCTGTTTGAGCTCGTCGAGCGTCTGGCAGCGCGCGGCGATCTCCCGCGCGGTCTCGGCGGCTTCGGCCTCTTCCAGGGGAATCGATGCGGGCGCAGCCGGGCGGGGGGCCTCGACCGGGGCCGTCCGCGCTTGCGGCGCCTTGCGGGGACCGTCCGGCGCGGCGGGCGCGGTCTCGGCGGCGCGGGCCGGCGCATCGGACAGCTCGTAACGGTTCACCGGTTCTTCGGCCAGCGCATCCGTCCAGCCGGATTCGACATAGAGCGCCAGCAGTGCCGCCGCGTCTTCCGCCGAAAATTCCCGTGCCTCGCCGTCCATTATGGAAAAGAACCCCTGAATTTCACGCCCGGAACGGACCGCACAACGATCGCCGCATTTGACGGTCGCAATTGACTGCCTACTGTCTTCTGCATGATTGACGAGACAAGATTATCAGCGAACCCGGCCATGTGCATCCGGCATGAAAGGGGAAACGGTCCTGAACGGCTCTCTGTGTTGACCGCAACAGCCGTAGGCACCATAAGTGTTGCGAATTTTAGAGGGATTCCGGCGTTCCCCGGGCCCCGGTCGGCAGGCCCCAAGGGGGACCGAGGACGGAACGCGGCAGGAGAAAAGAGGGTTAGATGAGCGACCAGGCGGACGCGCTCCCCGAGCGCGAATATATGGAATACGACGTCGTGATCGTTGGCGGCGGCCCGGCGGGCCTCTCGGCGGCGATCCGACTGCGCCAGAAGGCGGCGGAAGAGGATTTCGACCTTTCGGTCTGCGTGATCGAGAAGGGCTCGGAAGTCGGCGCGCATATTCTTTCAGGCGCGGTGGTCGATCCCGTCGGCCTCGACGCGCTGATCCCCGATTGGCGCGAGCAGGACGCCCCGGTCGATACGGAAGTGACGGCGGATCATTTCGTCTATCTCGGCCCGGCAGGCGGCGTTCGCGTGCCGAACTTCCTGATGCCGCCGCTGATGAACAATCACGGCAATTACATCGTCAGCCTGGGCAATCTGTGCCGTTGGCTCGCCACCAAGGCCGAAGAGCTGGGCGTGGAAATCTATCCCGGCTTCGCGGGCGCCGAGATTCTCTATGACGAGAACGGCTCGGTCACCGGCGTGGCGACCGGCGATATGGGCGTCGCCAAGGATGGCACGCACAAGGACAGCTTCATGCGCGGCATGGAGCTGCGCGCGAAATACACGCTCTTCGGCGAAGGTGTGCGCGGCTCGCTCTCCAAGGAGCTGATCCGCAAATACCGTCTGGACGAGGGCCGCGAACCGCAGAAATTCGGCATCGGCCTGAAAGAGCTGTGGGAAATCGACCCGAAGAAGCACAAAAAGGGTCTGGTGCAGCACACCATGGGCTGGCCGCTCGACAACAATACCGGCGGCGGCTCGTTCCTCTATCATTTCGGCGACAATCTGGTGTCGGTCGGCTTCGTGGTTCACCTGAACTACAAGAACCCGTATCTCTCGCCTTTCGACGAGTTCCAGCGCTTCAAGCAGCATCAGGCCGTGCGCGACACCTTCGAGGGCGGCAAGCGCATCTCCTATGGCGCGCGCGCCATCACCGAGGGCGGCTTCCAGTCCGTGCCGAAGCTCACCTTCCCGGGCGGCGCGCTGATCGGCTGTTCGGCGGGCTTCGTCAACGTGCCGCGCATCAAGGGCAGCCACAACGCCATGCTGACCGGCATGATGGGCGCCGAAGCGGCCTTCGACGCGGTGAAGGACGGGCGCAGCGGCGACGAGCTGACGGCCTATACCGAGGCGTATGAAAAGAGCGCCGTCTACAAGGACCTGAAGCGCGTCCGCAATGTGAAGCCCTTCTGGTCGAAGTTCGGCACCATGATCGGCCTTGCCTTCGGCGGCATCGACATGTGGATGAACAATCTCGGCATCGGCCTGCCCTTCACGCTGAAGCACGGCAAGCCGGACAGCGCCACGCTGAAGAAGGCGGCGGACTGCAAGCCGATCGACTATCCGAAGCCGGACGGCAAGATTTCCTTCGACAAGCTGTCCTCGGTCTTCCTGTCGGCGACCAACCATGAGGAGGACCAGCCGGTCCATCTGCGCCTCAAGGACCCGGAAATCCCGATCAACTACAACCTGCCCATGTATGACGAACCCGCGCAGCGCTATTGCCCGGCAGGCGTCTATGAAGTGGTCAGGGACGATGACGGCTCCAATCCGCGCTTCCAGATCAACGCGCAGAACTGTGTCCACTGCAAAACCTGCGACATCAAGGATCCTTCCCAGAACATCAACTGGACGGTTCCCGAAGGCGGCGGTGGGCCGAACTACCCGAATATGTAAGCAGACATGCGCCGCTTTGCCGGTCCGCCGGGCTGGCAAAGCGGTTCGCATGGTCTTACGCTGTCGGGACGCCGGGGCGCGCGGGCGGGTTCCTGCGCGAGCGTTCGGCAGACAAGGACCAGAGGCAATCCGTTAATGATGTTGAAGCGTGAAGCCCGCGGGGGAAACCGCCATTCCGCGAGAGGTCGCGCCCGTCTTCTTTCCCGTCCGGGACATGCTTTCGCGCAGCTCGCCCTTCTGGGCGGTCTGGCGCTTGGCCTGTCGGGCTGCGCCGGGCTCGGGTCTTCGCTGGGCTCATCGCTGGGCTTGGGCGACAGCGACGTCATTCGGACCGAAACCGCCTATGGCGCCTATCTCGCGGGCCGTCACGCAGCCGCGCAGAACGACAGCGAAACGGCGGCGGCCTATTTCGACCGGGCGCTGAAGGCCGCGCCGACCGACCCGGTCGTGTTGCAACGCGCTTTCACCGCCTCGCTCGTCGCTGCCGACGAGGGCCGGGCGGTAAGGCTGGCGCGCAAACTCGTGGCGCAGACGCCGGACGACCGACTCGCCGGCCTCGTGCTGGCGCTGGATGCCGTGAAGCGCGGCAATTACGACGCCCAGGCCGTGAAGGATGCGCAATCCGAAAAGGGGCCCTTCAGCGCATTGGTCGGCACGCTCACCGGCGCATGGGCCGAAGCCGGCAAGGGCGAAAAGGATGCGGCGCTGGAAAAGCTCGCCGCCTTCGAGGGCCGCACGGCCTACGACCTTTTCCGTACCTTTCACAAGGCGCTGATCCTCGATTATCTGGGCGATACGAAGGGGGCCAGCAAAGCCTTCGCAGAGGCGATGACGGCGACGGGCGGCGGCTCGATCCGCGTCGTTCAGGCCTATGCCTCTTTCCTGCAGCGCAACGGCCATGCCAAGGACGCGGCAACGCTTTTCGGACAGTTCCAGAAACTCGCGCCGGACAATCCGCTGGTGGCCGACGCGGTGCGCCGCCTTGCAGCGGGCGAAGCCTTGCCACGCGTGGCGGCGACGCCTGCCGCCGGTGTGGCCGAAGTGCTTTACGGTCTCGGCAGCGCGCTCGACCAGGGCGCGACGCGCCAGCTCGCGCAGCTCTATATCCATCTGGCGCTTTTCATGAAGCCGGATTTCGACGTGGCGCGCACCGTGCTGGGCGGTCTTTACGAAGACCAGGAGCGCTGGCAGATCGCCATCGATCAGTATTCGGAGGTTTCCAAGGACTCCGCGCTTTATCTGTCCGCGCAGATCCAGACCGGGGTCGACCTCAACAGGCTCGGCAAGGAAGAAGAGGCGGCGTCTCTCCTGCGGAACCTGGTCGAAGACTATCCGCAGGAAATGGATCCGCTGGTGGCGCTGGGAGACCTCTATCGCAGCAAGGAAGACTACGCCAAAGCCGAAGCCGAATATGAAAAGGCGATCGCCCTGGTGAAGACGCCGTCCCGCTCGGACTGGACGCTCTATTACGCCCGTGGCATCTGCAACGAGCGGCTGGGTAATTGGGATCAGGCGGAGAAGGACCTCAAGCACGCGTTGAAGCTTTCCGACGGTAATGCGCTGGTGCTCAACTATCTCGGCTATTCCTGGGTGGAGAAGGGGACGCATTTGAGCGAAGCCTTCGACATGATCGAAAAGGCCGTGGAGCAGCGCCCCGATGATGGCTACATCGTGGACAGTCTCGGCTGGGCGCATTACCGGCTGGGCGACTACAAGGAAGCCGTGAAATATCTGGAACGCGCTACGGAACTGGAGCCGAGCGACCCGACCATCAACGAGCATCTGGGCGATGCGCTGTGGAAGGTGGGCCGCAAGATCGAAGCCGGGTTCCAGTGGGGCCACGCCCTCGAACTCGACCCCGACAAGAAGCGCATTCCGCTGCTGAAGGACAAGCTGAAATACGGCCTCGAAAAGGCCGAGAAGCGCAATGATGTCGGCGCCCTGCTCGACACGGGGGCGCCGGGCCAGGCCGGCTCCTGATGGGATGGCCGGGGGCGCGCGCATGAGCCCGGCAAAGCGGGCAATGGCGCGGGCCAAGGTGAACCTGTCGCTCCGCATCGCCGGACGCCGCCCGGATGGCTATCACGAGCTGGAAAGCCTCGTCGTCTTTCCCGATACGGGCGACCGGCTGACGGCGGACCCCGCAACCGATCTCACTCTCGATATTGAAGGCCCCTTCGCCGACGACCTGACCGGCGAGGCAGACAATCTCGTGCTGCGCGCGGCCCATGCGCTGCTGGCGGAGACGGGGAGCGGCAGGGGCGCAAGGATCGTGCTCGACAAATACCTGCCTGTCGCCTCGGGCATAGGAGGCGGGTCGGCGGACGCGGCCGCCGCGCTCAATCTGCTGAACGAATTATGGGACGCACAGCTCGACCATGAGACGCTGGCTCGCATCGCGCTCGAACTGGGTGCGGATGTGCCGGTCTGTCTCGATGCCGCGCCCGCCTTCATGACCGGGATCGGCGAGCGCGTCGCGCGCCTGCCCGCGCTGCCGGACTTCGTCCTGCTGCTGGTCAATCCGGGCGTCGCGGTGCCGACGGGAGAGGTGTTCGCCCGGCTCGATGCCGCCCTGCTGACGGAGGGAAGGGAAGAGGCACCGCCGCCGTCTTTTGCGACGCTGGACGAGCTTCTTCAATGGCTCGCCCGCCATCCCAACGACCTGGAAGCGCCGGCCATGGAGATCGCGCCGGCCATCGGCGTGGTGCTGCGCAAGCTCGACACGCTGCCCGGTGCCTTGCTGGCCCGCATGTCCGGCTCGGGCGCGACCTGTTTTGCGATCTTCAGCGACCGCAATGACGCACAGGACGCGCTCTCCATCCTGTCGGCGGATTATCCGGACTGGTGGTGCGCCGCAGCGCCCGTGGTGACGGGGTAGGCGCGCGAGAATTTTCTGTTGGTGTTGCGCCGCTATTGTTTGAGCATTGCTCTCACCCAATAGCTGTCACCCCGGGCTTGTCCCGGGGTCCAGGGGCCGCAATCGCCGAGCTTGTCGCTCTGGATCCCGGCACAAGGCCGGGATGACAGTATTGTTTTGCATCACATGCCCGGGCCAACTTTGCTCTCCGAGGGAGAGGCTATGCTGACACGCTCAGTGGTCGCGGCTGATGCAGAACTCGACGAGATCGCTCAGCGCCTGACGCAGGTCGCTTTCCGGGAAGATCGCCAGCGCATCGATGGCGATGGCGCCGTAATGGCGGGCGCGGGAGATCGTGTCCGACAGCGCGTCATGCTTGTCGATCAGCTCGATGGCGTGCTGGAGATCCTCTTCCGACTGGTCGCCCTCGCCGAGCGTGCGCTGCCAGAAGGCGCGTTCCTCGTCGTCGCCGCGCCGATAGGCCAGCACGATGGGAAGGGTGATCTTGCCTTCGCGGAAATCGTCACCGACATTCTTGCCGAGCGCGGCCGCCGCGCCGCCATAGTCGAGCGCGTCGTCCACAAGCTGGAAGGCGATGCCGAGATTGCGGCCATAGGAATGGAGCGCCGCTTCCGCGCTGTCGCCATGTTCGGAAATCACGGCGCCGATTTCGCAAGCCGACGCAAAGAGCGCGGCGGTCTTGGCTTCGATGACGCGCATATAGGCGTCTTCCGTCGTGCCGGTGTCCTTCGCCGCGATGAGCTGCATCACTTCGCCTTCGGCGATGACGGCGGCGGCGTCCGACAGGATGTCGAGCGCGCGCAGCGAGCCCGTTTCCACCATCAGCTTGAAGGCGCGGCCGAGAAGATAGTCGCCCACCAGCACGCTGGCCTGATTGCCCCAGATCATGCGCGCGGTGACCTTGCCGCGGCGAAGATCGCTCTCGTCCACCACATCGTCATGGAGGAGGGTCGCGGTGTGCATGAACTCCACCGTGGCGGCGAGCTTCTGATGCGACGTGCCCTCATAGCCGCACATCCGCGCGCAGGCGACGGTCAGCATGGGACGCAGGCGCTTGCCGCCGGATTCGATCAGGTGGGAAGCAAGGTCGGGGATCATCTTCACGTCGGAGCTCATCCGCTCACGGATCAACTCGTTGACCTGCTCCATATCCGCCGCGACGAGACGCTGCAGGTCGGCGATCGCATTCTTGCTGCGCTCGCGGTCTTCTCCGAGGGGGACGACGACACCCAAAACAGACTTCCTTGCTTGCCGGACCGGGCGCGCAAACCGCGCGGCGGACCTTTTGAGGGATTTTCCGGGAGAATAGGTTGACGGCCTCGCTGCGGCAAGTGCGGCAGTCCGGGCCTTGCTGCAATAGAGCGTTCCGGATTTGAGCTAATTTGCGAAAGGGTCGCGTTTTTTCTGGGGTCGGGCGGGGCGGGGCCGTTAGAGTTGGCTTGAATGCGGCCGATTGCCGCCATCGGCGAAGGAGCCCCATGAAGGAACTTCTGAGAAGCAACGATCCCGTGCTGGTGTCCTATCTTGAGCACCGATTGCGTGAGGCAGGTATCGAGCCGCTGGTGCTCGACGCCTATACCTCCATCGTCGAGGGCTCGCTGGGCATCCTGCCGAGGCGTATGATGGTGACGGAAGAAGATCACCCCGGGGCGGCGCGCATTCTCGACGAGGTCCAGCGCGAAAGCGAGGCCGGGCCGGGGCAGGGCGAACCGGGGCCGGAAAAGCAGGGAGAGGACGAATGAGCGGCGCGGCGGCACGCGAAACGACCCCCGAACGGATCGAAGAGACCACGGAAGACGGCTTTCTGGACGGACGCCTCACGCTTTGCCAGCCCGCCAAGGGCTACAGGGCGGGGATCGACGCGGTGCTGCTCGCCGCCTCCATTCAGGCCCGAAGCGGCGAACGCGCGCTGGAAGCGGGCGCCGGCGTCGGCGTCGCAAGCGCCTGCCTGGCCGCGCGCGTGCCGGGGCTGGAAGTGGACGGGCTGGAACTGCAGCCGGAGATGGTGGCGCTGGCGGCGGAGAATATTCGCCGTAATGGTTTTGCGGACCGCGTCTCCATATTCCAGGGCGATATCGGCCTGCCCGCGCGCGACCTCGCCGCGCTGGGGCTGGAACCCAATTCCTATCATCATGTCTTTGCCAATCCGCCCTTCCACGATCCCGCGGCAAGCCCCGCCTCGCCCAATGAAAGCAAGGCGAAGGCGCATATGACGCTGGGCTCCGACCTGGAGGACTGGGTGCGCTTTACCTGCGTCATGGCACGTCCCAAGGCGACGGTGACCTTCATCCACCGGGCCGATGCGCTGGCGACGCTGCTGGCCGCGCTGCAGGGCCATGTCGGCGGGATCGAGGTCTTTCCGCTCTGGCCCGCCCTCGGCAAGACCGCGAGCCGGGTGATCGTGCGCGGCATAAGGGGCTCGCGCGCGCCGCTGGTGCTGCGTCCGGGGCTGGTGCTTCATCGCCGGGACGGGCGCTTCTCGGAAGCCGCCGAGGCGCTGCTGCGGGGCGGGGAAGCGCTGCATTTCGACCGGGTGTGACGCGCCGCCCGCCTTGCCTATCGGCCTTCACGCACCTATTTGAAGCTATATGAAAAATCTTGCAGGACGCATTCTCCCCAAACCCATCATGAGCCGTATCGCCCCGGGCTGGTCGCCGCCGCCCGTGGTGCCGGTGGTGCGCATTTCCGGTGTCATCGGCGGCAGCCAGCCCTTGCGCAATGGCGTGACGCTGGCCGCGCTGGCAGGCCCATTGGAGCAGGCTTTTTCCACAAGCGGCGCAAAGGCGGTGGCGCTTATCGTCAATTCGCCGGGCGGCTCGCCCGTCCAGTCCTCGCTGATCTTCAAGCGCATCCGCGCGCTGGCGGAGGAGAAGGAACTCCCCGTCATCGTCTTTGCCGAGGATGCGGCGGCCTCCGGCGGCTATATGATCGCCTGCGCGGGCGACGAGATTTACGCCGACGAGAGCTCGGTGCTGGGTTCCATCGGCGTCATATCGGCGGGCTTCGGCTTTACCGGCCTGATCGAGAAGCTGGGCGTGGAACGCCGCGTCCATACGGCGGGCACCAACAAGGGCATGCTCGATCCCTTCCAGCCCGAAAGGCAAGAGGATGTGAAACGCCTTCTCGACCTGCAGGGCGAGGTCCATGACTATTTCAAGAATCTGGTGAAGGGCCGCCGGGGCGAAAAGCTGGACGGCGCGGATGACGAACTCTTCTCCGGCGCCTTCTGGGCCGCCAAGGGCGCGCTGAAACGCGGCCTGATCGACGGAATCGGCGAAATCAGGAGTGTCATGAGAGAACGCTTCGGCGAGGAGGTGAAATTGCGCCTCGTGGCGCCCCGGCGTTCCTTCTGGCCGTTCGGAAATACCGTCAGATCGTCGCAGAAAACGGATGCCCTGCCTGATTTTGGCCCGAATTTTGCGGATTCATTCGCAGACGGGATCATTTCGGCCCTAGAGAGGCGTTCCATTTGGAGCCGATTTGGCCTTTAATGATTCCAATCGAGCGGGTTGGGCTGACCGGCCCCAGTGTTGAAAGGGCATTTAGATGACAAAGCTCGTCTTCACAGCGATCTTCCTTGCCGCCTGCTACTCGGCGTATCGGGCAGTGGTGAAGGCGGCGGAACGCCAGCGCATGGCCATGGCCGAGGCGCGGTCCCGCAGCCGCATGGAGCCGCGCGACATGGGCCGGCTTCGCCGCACCCGCGACGGCTATTACGTCCCCGAGGACCATCGCTGATCCCCACCCGCGAACGCGGACGGAATTTCGGGAAGGCCCGGCGCATGACGCCGGGTTTTCGTCATTTTGGGACGGTCCGTACCGTTTCTTGACCGCTTATCCCCCCGGAGCTAGGTTTCGCGCGCTTTCAAACGGGCAGTCCGCCCGCGACTCGCAAGGCGACCATGACCGGCAAGCCCGACCATTCCTTCCAGTCCCTGATCCTCACGCTCCAGCAATATTGGGCGCGGCAGGGCTGTGTGATCCTGCAGCCCTATGACATGTCGATGGGCGCGGGCACGTTTCACCCCGCGACCACGCTGCGCTCGCTGGGGCCGAAGCCCTGGAAGGCCGCCTATGTGCAGCCCTCGCGCCGCCCGACCGACGGCCGCTATGGCGAGAACCCGAACCGCTTTCAGCACTATTACCAGTTTCAGGTGATCCTGAAGCCGAGCCCGGAAAATCTTCAGGAGCTCTATCTGGAGAGCCTCTACCAACTCGGGATCGACGCGAAGAACCACGACATCCGCTTCGTGGAAGACGACTGGGAAAGCCCGACGCTGGGCGCCTGGGGCCTTGGCTGGGAAGTCTGGTGCGACGGCATGGAAGTCTCGCAGTTCACCTACTTTCAGCAGGTGGGCGGCTTCGACTGCTCGCCCGTGTCCGGCGAGCTGACCTACGGGCTCGAACGCCTCGCCATGTATATCCAGGGCGTCGATAACGGCTATGAGCTGGATTACAACGGCGCCGAGGGCGCGGACCGCGTGACCTATGGCGACGTCTTCCACCAGAACGAGGTGGAGTTCTCCGCGCATAACTTCGAGGCGGCGAATACGGAAATGCTGTTCCGCCATTTCGAGGATGCGGAAAAGGAGTGCAATGCGCTGCTGGACCGCGATCAGCCGCTGCCTCTGCCGGCCTACGACCAGGTCATCAAGGCGAGCCACAACTTCAACCTGCTCGATGCGCGCGGCGTGATCTCGGTGACCGAGCGGCAGGCCTATATCGGCCGCGTGCGCGCGCTGGCCAAGCGCTGCGCCGAGGAATGGCTGAAGACGCCCCAGGCGGGTGTAGAGGCGGGAGCGGCCGAATAATGTCTGAATTCCTGCTCGAACTTTTCTCCGAGGAAATCCCCGCCCGGATGCAGCTCCGTGCCGCCGACGATCTGAAGCGGCTGGTGACGGACGCGCTGAAGGCGGAAGGCGTCGCCGTGGGCGAGGCGAAAGCCTTTGCGACCCCGCGCCGGCTGGCGCTCGTCATCGATGGTCTGCCGGACAAGACGCCGGATGTGCGCGAGGAGCGCAAGGGGCCGAAGGTCGGCGCGCCGGGAAAGGCCGTCGAAGGCTTCATGCGCGCGGCGGGGCTTTCCTCCATCGACGAGGCGGAAATCCGGGAAGACAAGAAGGGCCAGTTCTATGTCGCGGTGATCGAAAAGCCGGGCAGGGCGATGGCCGATGTGCTGGCCGAAATCGTGCCGCAGGTGATCCGCAATTTCCCCTGGCCGAAGAGCATGCGCTGGGGCGAGGGATCCTTGCGCTGGGTGCGCCCGCTTCATTCCATTCTCTGCCTCTTCGGCGGCAAGGTCGTGCCCTTCGAGTTCGAAGGCATGTCGGCTGACAGCATGACCTATGGTCACCGCTTCATGGCGCCGGACGGGTTCAACGTCACGAGCTTTGCCGACTACAAGGCGAAGCTGGAAAAGGCCCGCGTGGTGCTGGCAACGGAAGACCGCGCGCAGGCGATCCACTCCGCCGCGTCGATCATCGCGAAGGATGAGGGGCTGAAGCTCTTCGAGGACGAGGCGCTGCTGACGGAAGTGGCGGGGCTCGTCGAATGGCCCGTGCCGCTGATGGGCAAGATCGACGACGAGTTCATGTCCGTGCCGCAGGAAGTGCTGACCAGCACCATGCGCGCGAACCAGAAATATTTCGCCTGCACCGACGAGACCGGCAAGCTCGCCCCGCGCTTCATCGTGATCGCGAACCTCGAGGCGCATGACGGCGGCGCGGCCATCGTCAACGGCAACGAGCGCGTGCTGCGCGCCCGCTTCGCCGATGCGCGCTTCCTCTGGGATCAGGACCGGAAGGAAACGCTGGAAGCGCGCCTGCCGAAGCTCGCCGATGTGAAGTTCTATGAAGGGCTCGGCAGCGTCGGCGACAAGGCCGAACGCATCGCAAAGCTTGCTCGCGCGCTGGCCGAAGATCTGCCGGGCGTCGATCCGGCCAAGGCCGAACAGGCAGGCCGCCTCGCTAAGGCCGATCTCGTCAGCCAGATGGTCTTCGAGTTCCCCGAATTGCAGGGCCTGATGGGCTCCTATTATGCGCGGAACGACGGCCTCGGCGACGACATCGCGGACGCGATTGCCGAACATTATTCGCCCGTCGGCCCGACCGACGACGTGCCCGCCAGCGCGCTGGGCAAGGTCGTCGCACTCGCCGACAAGATCGATACGCTGGTAGGGTTCTTTGGTGTTGATCAGAAACCAACAGGCTCCAAAGACCCGTTTGCTTTGAGGCGAACGGCATTGGGGGTGGTTCGCATACTGCTAGAGGCCGACATTCGGTTGAACTTGTCCGGCTTGTTTCATCGACTCCATGCTGAGAGTGCTCAGATGTTCGAGCAGGCGGGCTTTATTTCCTCAATTGGTGACTCCAGATGGGGGCGCATTTACGCCAGCACCGAGTGGCTCCTCTCTTTCTTCGCCGACCGGTTGAAAGTCTATCTGCGTGATCGCGGTGCGCGGCACGATCTGGTGGATGCCGTCTTTGCGTTGGAAGGGCAGGACGACCTCGTGCTCATCGTGAAGCGCGTGGAAGCGTTGTCCGATTTCCTCGGCACCGATGACGGTGCGAACCTGCTCGCGGGCTACAAGCGCGCGGTGAACATTCTTCGTATCGAGGAGAAGAAGGACGGCGCGACATTCGACGGCGAGCCGGATGCGGGGCTGTTCGAACTCGACGAGGAACGCGCGCTGTTCGACCGCATCGAGGAAGCGCGCTCGGAAGCGACGCATGCCGTGGGCCGCGAGGATTTCGCAGCCGCCATGTCCGCGCTGGCGAAACTCCGAGCGCCTGTCGACGCCTTCTTCGATAAGGTCACCGTCAATGCCGACAAACCGGAAGTGCGCGCGAACCGCCTGCGCCTTCTGAGCCTCATCCGCGCGGCCTTGCATGAGGTCGCGGACTTCTCGAAGGTCGAGGGGTAAGCCCCCTCGCGGAACAACCTACTGCGTCATGGCCCGGCTTGTCCGGGCCATCCACGTCTTTGCCGAGTTAAAGAAAGGCGTGGATGCCCCGCCTGAAGCGGGGCATGACGAAATCTGGTTTACTGGTAAGCCTCAACCAAAGGCAGTAACGATGGCAGAGAACAAGTGGGTCTATTCCTTCGGCGACGGCAAGGCCGAGGGAACGGCGGAGATGAAGAACCTTCTCGGCGGCAAGGGTGCGAACCTGGCCGAGATGTCGAATATCGGGCTGCCGGTCCCGCCGGGCTTTACCATCACCACCGAAGTCTGCACGGCGTTCTATGAAAACGACCGTCAGTATCCGGACGGGCTGAAGGAGCAGGTGGAAGCCGCGCTCGAGAAGATCGGCCAGAGCGTCGGCATGAATTTCGGCGAAAAGGAAAACCCGCTTCTCGTCTCCGTGCGCTCCGGCGCGCGCGCCTCCATGCCCGGCATGATGGATACGGTGCTCAATCTCGGCCTCAATGACGAGACGGTGGAAGGCCTCGCCAAGCGCTCCGGCGACGAGCGCTTCGCCTATGACAGCTACCGCCGCTTCATCCAGATGTATTGCGACGTGGTGCTGGGCGTGGAGCATTACAATTTCGAGGAGATCCTCGAATACTACAAGGAAGAGCAGGAATACGACCTCGACACCGAGCTGACCGCGGATGACTGGAAGGATGTCATCACGCGCTACAAGGCGCGCGTGGACGAGGAACTCGGCAAGCCCTTCCCGCAGGATGTGAAGGAACAGCTCTGGGGCGCCATCGACGCGGTGTTCGGCTCCTGGCGCAACCGCCGCGCGGACACTTATCGCCGCCTCCACAATATCCCCGAAAGCTGGGGCACGGCCGTCAATGTGCAGGCCATGGTGTTCGGCAATATGGGCGATAGCTCGGCAACGGGCGTCGCCTTCACGCGTAATCCGGCGACCGGCGAAAAGGCCGTCTATGGCGAGTTCCTGGTGAACGCGCAGGGCGAAGACGTGGTGGCGGGTATCCGCACGCCGCAATCGCTGTCGAAGGCGGCGCGCATCGCGGGCGGCGACAAGAAGCCCTCCATGGAAGAGGAAATGCCCGCCGCCTATGGCGAGCTGGTCGCGGTCTTCCGCCGCCTGGAAGAACATTACAAGGAGATGCAGGACGTCGAGTTCACCGTGCAGGAAGGCAAGCTCTGGATGCTCCAGACGCGAAGCGGCAAGCGCACGGCGAAGGCCGCGCTGAAGATTGCCGTGGAGATGGTCGGCGAGGGGCTGATCGACGAGCGCATGGCGATCACCCGGGTGGAGCCCGGCGCGCTGGACCAGCTGCTGCATCCGACGCTGGACCCGGAGGCGGACCGCGAAATCCTGACCAAGGGCCTGCCCGCCTCGCCGGGCGCGGCGAGCGGCGAAGTCGTCTTCAGCTCCGACGAAGCGGCGAAGCTGAAGCAGGACGGGCATGACGTGATCCTGGTGCGCGTGGAAACGAGCCCGGAAGACATCAACGGCATGCATTCCGCCGTCGGCATCCTCACCTCGCGCGGCGGCATGACGAGCCATGCGGCGGTGGTGGCGCGCGGCATGGGCCGGCCTTGCGTCTCCGGCGCGGGCGCGCTCAGGATCGACTATCAGGCCGAAACCATGACGGTCTCGGGCGAGACGGTGAAGAAGGGCGACATCATCACCATCGACGGCGGCACCGGCGAAGTGATGAAGGGCCGCGTACCGACATTGCAGCCGGAACTCTCCGGCGATTTCGCCACGCTGATGGAATGGGCCGACACGCATCGCCGCATGAAGGTGCGCACCAATGCCGAAACGCCGACCGATGCGAAGACGGCGCGCAAATTCGGCGCGGAGGGGATCGGTCTCTGCCGCACCGAGCACATGTTCTTCGAGGCGAACCGCATCACCCATGTGCGCCAGATGATCCTGGCCAAGGACGAGGCGGGCCGCCGCGAACCGCTGTCGAAAATTCTGCCCGTGCAGCGTGACGATTTCCGCCAGCTCTTCGAGATCATGCACGGCCTGCCCGTGACGATCCGCCTGCTGGACCCGCCGCTGCATGAATTCCTGCCCAAGACCGACGAGGAAATCGCGGAAGTGGCGGAAGATACGGGCATGCCCGCCGCCGATCTGCGCCGCCGCCTGATGGAGCTGGCGGAAGCGAACCCCATGCTCGGCCATCGCGGCTGCCGCCTCGGCATCACCTTCCCGGAAATCTACGAAATGCAGGCCCGCGCGATTTTCGAGGGCGCGCTGGAAGCCGGCAAGAAGACCGGCGAACATGTGATCCCGGAAATCATGGTGCCGCTCGTCGCCATGAAGGCCGAACTCGACTTCCTGAAGGCGCGCATCGTGGCCGTCGCCGAAGAAGTGAGCAAGGAACATGGCGCCGAGATCGAATATCACGTCGGCACCATGATCGAGCTGCCGCGCGCCGCGCTGATGGCGGGCGAGATCGCCGAGACGGCGGAGTTCTTCTCCTTCGGCACCAACGATCTGACTCAGACGACTTTCGGCATCAGCCGCGACGATGCCGCGACCTTCATCAACGACTATCTGCAAAAGAACCTCATCGCGCAGGACCCCTTCGTCTCGCTCGATCTGGACGGCGTGGGCGAACTGGTGAAGATCGCCGCCGAACGCGGCCGCAAGACGCGGGACGGCATCAAGCTCGGCATTTGCGGCGAGCATGGCGGCGACCCGTCCTCGATCTATTTCTGCGAGGAGGTAGGGCTCGACTATGTGTCCTGCTCGCCCTATCGCGTGCCGATCGCCCGGCTGGCGGCGGCGCAGGCCGCGCTTGCGCGGGAGACCTGAGGGCCGGTGGCAAGGCGGCTCGACATTCCCGCGCTCGATGAGCTGCTGAAAGGCGGCAAGGCCGCGCTTGCCCGGGCGCTGGCCGCCGTGGAGGCCGCCCCCGACGACCCGCGTACCGTGGAGCTGCTGGATGCCGCCTGGGCGGCGCCCAGAGCGACGGTCGCCGGCCTGACCGGCCCGCCCGGCGTGGGCAAGTCCACGCTGACCAATGCGATGGTCTCCGAATGGCGAAAACGGGGGAAAACCGTCGGTATTATCGCCGTGGACCCCTCAAGCCGACGCACACGCGGCGCGCTTCTGGGCGACCGGACGCGCATGGTGACCGACCCCGCCGATCAGGGCGTCTTCATCCGCTCCATGGCCGCGCGCGAGCGCCTTGGCGGGCTCGCGGACCTCACCTTCCCGGCGCTCGTCCTGATGCGCGCCGTCTTCGACGTGGTGCTGGTGGAAACGGTCGGGATCGGCCAGTCTGAAACCGACATTGCCGATGTCGCCGACACGGTCGTCTTCTGCATCCAGCCGGGCTCCGGCGACAGCCTTCAGTTCATGAAGGCGGGTATCATGGAAGTGCCGGACATTACGCTCGTCACCAAGGCCGATATGGGCCCCGCCGCGAGCCGGGCCGTTGCCGACGTTCGCGGGGCGCTCGGCCTGTCCGAAGCCCCCTCGACCGGATGGCAGGTGAAGGTGCTCACCGTCTCCGCCACGAAGGGGGAGGGGGTGGCCGGCCTCGTGGATGAGATCGAGGCACATGGAAGCCATCTGTCTACGGATGATATTCTTCCTGGCAAGCGACGGGAACAGGGATTGTCCTGGGTCAGATCATCCTTGGGCGGACGGTTCGGGCGGGAAGGGCTTTCCCTTGTGGCGGAAGAGATTTCGTCCAATGCGCAGCGCTCTCCCTTTGCGCTGCATGCGGATCTTTCATCGCGTCTGCAACGAAAATGGCGTGATGGAGACCATTAACAACGCCTCTTGAATTTGAGTCGTTCGATACCACTTTCTTTTACGTTATGTGGGCCGGGAAAGCCGTTTCGCGCGTTTCTTTGCACAGAATTTATGTCGGAAAACCTGTGAGAATTCAGCAGGTTAGGTGCGGCCGTTAAGGGTGCGTCAACTTATTACGTTGCCCACCTCGCAAAGCGTGTGTTACCCACGCCAGCGACTTGAGAAGGTTTACGCCCGGAATGCCGCCCCGAGTATGAATGCGGTCGGGCTCTGGCACGAATGAGTGCTGTGTCTGCAGGTCTGTCCGAACCTCGAAATATCTGAGCGACGGAACCTCCAGCGACTTTACGTTCCAACGGTATGTTGAGTGGGAACGGAAGGCGCAGGCGGAAAAGAGGACCCTGAAAGTACAACAACGCAGTCGGTAAAGAGAACGATGCGCAAGGTCATGGAGTGGCTCGAACTGGGCCACATATTCAAGGGTACGGCATATGCGGCGGTTTCGCTGTTGTGCCTGGGTGTCGTCGGCGGGGCCGTGTTCCACGCCGCCGGTACGTCTGCGCCCGTCGTGACCCCTGCGAGCGTTCCCATGGTTGCGATGGCGACGACGCCGGGCCGCAAGCTGCCCTGGATGCCGCCCAAGCCCACCATGAAGCCGACCGACCTCGTGCAGCCCACCTACAAGCTGGCCGCCGCCGAGAAGGACCAGCCGGGCCTGATGGAATTCAAGCGCCCCGTCGCCGATGTCGATGTGGCTGCGCTGGACCGTCAGCGGCAGTGCCTGTCCATCGGCATCTATTACGAGGCGCGGGGCGAGACGCTGAAAGGCCAGCTCGCCGTGGCCGAAGTGATCCTCAATCGGGTGAAATCGAACCTCTATCCGGACAATGTCTGCGATGTGGTCTATCAGGGCTCCAAGCTGACGACGGGCTGTCAGTTCTCCTTCACCTGCGATGGCATGTCGGAAAAGCCGCATGACCGCCGGGCCTGGCGCCAGGCGCGCAGCGTGGCCGAGCAGGCTTTGCTGGGCCGTGTCCGCGACAATGTGGTGGGCAAGGCGCTCTTCTATCACGCCGATTATGTCCGTCCCCGCTGGGCGAACAACATGGTCGAGGTCACCAAGGTCGGGCGGCATATCTTCTACCGCCTGAAAGGCGATGCGCCCATGAAGAAGACCGAGCTCGCCTCCAGCGACGGCTGATCCGGCGGCAGACCGATGAAAAATGGCGGCGCTCCTGAAAAGGGCGCCGCCATTTTCGTTACTGCTTCTGCATTTCCTCGAAAATCGCGGCAAGCGGACCGGTAGAGGCGATCTGCTCGCGTACGGCTTCCGGTGAGTTGCCAGCGGCCTTGTCGAGTTCGACGAGTTCCGGCGGCACATACCAGTGCAGCTTGTCGGAGTTGTAGGCCTCCCAGACGGATTTTGCGACCTCGACCGGCGGAATGGCGCGGAACAAACCTTCCTTAGGTGCGGCCTCCACTGTGCCTTCCGGCAGGATGGGCGTGTCGATAAGGCCCGGCAGCACATCCGCCGCGCGCACGCCGATGAGGCGGAACTCGATGGAAAGCGCTTCGGTGAGCCCCTTCACCGCATGCTTCGTTGCCGAATAGACGGCAATGCCCGGCATGCCATAGGTGGCGGAGGAAGAGGATGTGGTGAAGCAGAGCGAATTGTCGGTCGCCTTCAGAAGCGGCAGCGCGACATGGATGCCGTTCAGTACACCGACGAAATTCACATTCACCACGGCCATGATGTCTTCATAGGCCACATCGGCGAAGAGCCCGCCGCGTCCGATCCCGGCATTGTTGTAGAGAATGTCCATGCTGCCGCCGGTCGCCTCGCCGAAGGCGGCGACGGCCTTGCGGTAATCCTCAAGGTCGGTGACGTCGAGCGTGCGCGTCATGCAGTTGTCGGCGCCCAGCTCCTTTTCGAGCGAGGCAAGGCCCTCCGCATTGACGTCGAAACCGCCGACGAACCAGCCCTTGCCGTGAAAGAGCTTCGCCGTTTCGCGGCCCATGCCGGAAGCGGCGCCTGTGATGAAGATGGATTGCCGCCCGTTCGCAGTACCCATGATGTTCCTCCCTGATGCTTTGATGTGTTTTTATAGACCGAAGTCTAGAAAACACTCTTCCATGGCAGCAAGGAGAAAGGGTGTCAGGAGGCCGTCAGACTGTCGAAATCGAGGCCGATATCGAGCGTCGGGGCGGAATGGGTGATCCAGCCGCTGGAAATGAGGTCCACACCGGCTTCCGCAAGCGCGGGCGCCGTTTCGGCGGTCACGCGGCCCGAGGCCTCGGTGATGGCGCGGCCGTCGACGAGCCGCACGGCCTCCGCCAGCGTCTCCGGCCCCATATTGTCGAGCAGCACCGCATCGACGCCCGCTTCGAGGGCTTCTGCAAGCTGCTCCAGCGTGTCGACCTCGCATTCGATCTTCACGAGATGCCCCGCATGGGTCTGCGCAGCCTTGATGGCGGCGGCGACGCCGCCTGCGACGGCGATGTGGTTGTCCTTGATGAGGACCGCATCGTCGAGGCCGAAGCGATGGTTCATGCCGCCGCCGCAGCGCACGGCATATTTTTCAAAGAGGCGCAGCCCCGGCGTCGTCTTGCGCGTGCAGCAGATGCGCGCCTTGGTATGCGCGATGGCATTGGCGATTTCGCGCGTCGCGGTCGCGATGCCCGACATATGCCCCATGAAGTTGAGTGCCACGCGCTCGCCCGTCAGGATCGAGCGGGCAGGGCCTTCGATGGCGGCGATGGTGTCGCCCGGCATGACATCGGAACCGTCCGGCTTCACCACGGCGACCTTGAGGGCCGGGTCGATGAGGCGGAACGACATGCGCGCGCAATCGAGGCCCGAGACGCGGCCCGGCACGCGCGCATTGAGAAGCACGCGCGCTTTCGCTCCGGCGGGCACGGTCGCCTGGGTGGTGATGTCGCCCGCGCGGCCGAGATCCTCAAGCAGCGCGTCGCGCACCGCCGGTTCGATCATGAGCGGGGGCAGCGGCTCGACGTCTATACTCATGACGCGGCATCTCCGGCTTTTATGTTGTTGTCCGCATGGATGCCCGCAGCCGACACCGCCGCCTCGGCGATGCGTTCGGCTTCCTTGAGCGTGATGAATGTCCGGTGCCGGCAGGGAATGCGCGGTTCCGGGAAGTCGCTGCGCCAATGGCCGCCCCGGCTTTCCTCGCGCGCATAGGCCGCGGCGGTGACGATCTTGGCCGCGGTGGCGACATTGCGGAAGAGGCTCGCCGGACCCGCCGCGCGTTCCAGCCGTTCGATCCCGGCAAGCGCGAGGGCGAGGCCTTCCTCATTGCGCTCCACGCCCACATGGCGCGTCATCAGGCGGCGCAGCTCGTCCATCATGGGCGCGGCCACCGCATCGCCTCGTCCGAGCGCGGGCGGCGCAACGTGATGCGCGGACCCGGTGTTGGTGAGCGGCATGGTGGCATCGATGTCGGCGGCAATGCGCGCGGCATAGACCACGGCTTCCAGAAGTGAATTGCTGGCGAGGCGATTGGCACCATGCGCACCGGTTGCCGCCACTTCGCCACAGGCCCAAAGGCCGGGCAGGGTGGAGCGCCCAGCCATGTCCACCATGATACCGCCCATATGGTAATGCGCGGCGGGCGCGACCGGGATGCCGTCCTTCGTCGGATCGATACCGAGTGCGACACAGCTCTGATAGACGGTCGGGAAGGCGGTCGGGAATTTGTCGCCGACGGCCTTCGAAGCGTCGAGCAGGACTTTGCGGCCCGCTGCCAGCTCGCGGAAGATGGCGCGCGCCACCACGTCGCGCGGGGCGAGTTCCGCTTCCTTGTGGATCGCCTGCATGAAGCGCTCGCCGCGATCGTTCAGAAGGATCGCGCCTTCGCCCCGAAGCGCCTCTGTGACGAGGGGGGCGGGATCGCGGTCGGCGGCAATCGCAGTCGGGTGGAACTGGACGAATTCCGGATCGGCGATCATCGCGCCTGCGCGCGCCGCCATGGCAAGGCCCTCGCCACGCGCCTCGCGCGGATTGGTGGTGACCGCAAAAAGCTGTCCCGTGCCGCCCGAGGCGAGAACCACGCTGCGCGCCTTGATGAGCAGCGGCGTCCGGGCGGCATTGGTATTCGCAGGCCGCGCGAAAACGCCCGCGACGCGGCCCTGTTCCACCGCAAGCTCATAGGCGGAGAAGCCTTCGATGATGCGAATGCTGGGCGTGGCGCGCACGGCGGCGACAAGCGCCTCCATGATGGCCTTGCCCGCCTGGTCGCCGCGCACATGCACGATGCGGTTGCGGCCATGGGCGGCCTCGCGGCCTGCCTTGAGCTTGCCTTCGAGGTCGCGGTCGAAGGGCACGCCGAGGCGCAGCAGATCCTCGATGCGCTGGCCCGCTTCCCGCGCCATGGAAAGTGCGACTTCCTCATCCACGAGCCCGGCGCCCGCGGCGATGGTGTCGGCGGCATGATCTTCCGCCGTATCGCCTTCGGTGACGGCGGCGGCGATGCCACCTTGCGCCCATGCGCTGGAGGCGCCGGCGCCGATAGGGGCGCCGGCCAGTACGGTGCAGGGACGGGGCGCGAGTTTCAGCGCGGTGAAGAGACCGGCCAGACCGGCCCCGACGATCAGAACGTCGCCGGCATCTGTGATGTTGTCATGGGCCATGTTTGGTACCCCGCATTCCTATCCAGGCCAGGTCGAGAACGCATGATCGGTGCGCCGGATCCGGGTCAAGTCCTCCCCCTTGAAGGGGGAGGGTTGGGAGGGGGTGACGCGCCGGACGTGGGCTTATGCGATTGTCCGGACCGCTGTGTCCCCCCACCCGAAAAATCCGGCCGGATTTTTCGACCTCCCCCTCGAAGGGGGGAGGTGCTTGCAGCATTGACCTTGAGTTCGGACGGTCAGTTTCCGAGATTGATCATCCGCTCGACCGCGAGCCGCGCCTTGCCGGCAACGGCTGGATCGACGGTCACTTCGTCCTTCATATAGAGAAGCGAATCCAGAATGTTCTGGAGCGTGATCCGCTTCATATGCGGGCAGAGATTGCAGGGCCGCACGAATTCGACGTTCGGATTGGCCACCGCCACATTGTCGCTCATGGAGCATTCCGTCACCATCACGACCTTCTTGGGCTGGTTGTCCTGAACCCAGTTGATCATGCCGCTGGTGGAACCGGAGAAGTCGGCTTCCTCCACCACGTCCGGCGGGCATTCGGGATGCGCGATGATGACGATGTTCGGATCGTCCTCGCGATAGCGGCGAAGCTCTTCCGCCGTGAAGCGCTCATGCACTTCGCAATGGCCCTTCCAGGTGAGGATCTTCTTCTTCGTCTGCTTGGCAATGTTCTGCGCCAGATATTCGTCCGGGATGCAGAGCACCGTGTCGCTGTCGAAGCTCTCCACCACCTGAACGGCATTGGACGAGGTGCAGCAGATGTCGCTTTCCGCCTTCACGTCGGCAGAGGTGTTCACATAGGTGACGATCGGCACACCGGGGAACTTCTCGCGCAGCATGCGCACATCCGCGCCGGTAATGCTTTCAGCGAGGGAGCAGCCCGCCTTCGCATCCGGAATGAGAACCGTCTTTTCCGGATTGAGGAGCTTCGAGGTCTCCGCCATGAAATGCACGCCGCATTGCACGATCACATCGGCATCCACCTTCGCCGCGTCCTTGGCGAGTTGCAGGCTGTCGCCCGCTATGTCGCTGACGCAGTGGAAGATTTCCGGCGTCTGGTAGTTATGCGCCAGGATGACCGCGTTGCGCTCTTTCTTCAGTTCGTTGATCGCCTTGATGTAAGGCGCGAAGAAAGGCCACTCGATGGGCGGGATGACGTGCTTCACCTTCTCGTAAAGCGGCGCCATCTCTTCCGCCACCTCGGGCGTGTATTCAAGGTTCGGCTTCTCGATGGGCGCATATTTCTTCGCCACCGAATCCGGCTTCTCAGCGGCTTGACCCGTTTTGGCTTCGATTTCGCCAGCAAGTGCCATCTCAACCTCCAGACGCCTCTTCTTCCTGTCGCGCCTGCCGGGACCGGCATTTGCGGGAGAGGCTAATGCTCAAAGTGAGCATATTGTAGGGATCAAAAACACCGGCTCCTGCCGGCCGACTGATCCAGTTTCCAACTGAGGCTTATGCTACAGATGAGCATTAGTCCCGTCAACCAGAAATGAAGTGGGGTTGGGAGAGCCGGTTTCAAGGCAAAAAGGAGGGTGCCGGGATTGCCTGAAAATAGGGCAAAGTCACATATATTACTTTTACCCGTATAAAAAGCGTTGCCCAACCACCATCCCGGCTTCACGGAACCCGGCTAAAGCAGAGATGGGAGGGATCCGCTGCGTAAAACGCGGCGCGGTCCCTTTTTTTTGTGTATGCGCCGAGGCGCTGTGAGTTGGGGGTTTTTATGAAATATCGGGGTATGAGTCTCGCCGGCCGGTTACTGGCGGGTACGGCTCTTTGCGTGTCGCTTTCGGCGGCGGCCATTCCGGCCAGGGCCGCGGATACGGCTGACGACACGGCGATTGTCGTCAATGACGACATCATTCAGAGCATAGTGGTGACGGCTCAGAAGCGCAGCGAGCGCACGCTGGATGTGCCGATCAACATCACTGCCTATGACGGCGAATTCCTGAAGGAGATGGGGATCACCGAATTCTCGACCCTGTCGGCCTTCACGCCGGGCCTTGTGGTGCAGGAGCAGAGCCCGAACAATCCGGGCTTCGTCATTCGCGGCCTGACCTCCGACTCCGGTGAGTCCAACACCGAACCGCGCGTCTCCGTCTATCAGGATGGCGTATCGATCTCGCGCTCGCGCGGTTCCGTGGTCGAACTCTTCGATATGGAACGCGTGGAAGTGCTCAAAGGCCCGCAGAGCACGCTGTTCGGGCGCGGCGCGCTGATCGGTGCCGTGAATCTCGTTCAAAACAAGGCCGAAGACGACACCTATGCGCAAGCCACGCTCGGCATCGGCACGGAAGGTACGCGCGAGGCGACAGCCATCGCCAACGCCTCTCTCATCGAAGGCAAGCTCTATGGCCGCATTGCCGCGACCTATAAGCATCGCGACGGTTATGTGGACAACGAGCTCCCCTCCGGCGTGTACGGTCCCTCGGAACTGAACGGCAAGGACACCAAGGCGATCCGAGGCTCGCTGCATTTCGATGCGGCGCCGGAAACAAGCTTCGACCTTATTCTCAACTACCAGCATGACGAGCCGGATCCGACGGGGTTCAAGAGCGGCGTGATCCCTGCCTATAACGGCGATACCAGCCCTTACAGCCACGCATCGCTGAATGCCGATCCGCGCTTCGAGGGAGGTCAGTTGAAAATCGACCGCGATGTCTGGGGCGTGACGCTGCTTTCCGATATCGGCCTCACCGACACGCTGTCTCTTTCGGCAACCTCTGCCTTCCGCCGTTTCGATAGCCTGGAAGTGTTCGACCCGGACGGATCCGCCTTCCAGCTCATCGAGTCCGCCGAAGATGCGGAAGGCAAGCAGGCAAGTCAGGAAATCCGCCTGAACTACGAGCAGGGGAAAGTGAAGTCCTTTGTCGGTGTCGATTTCTTCTATGAAGACGGCTCGCAACGCGTGCCGCTGGCGACGGACGAGTCGCAACTGGCGCTCTGGCTCGGGGCGAGCGGAAATCCGGCGGGCGCCGCGCTTTGGGGATTGCTGTCGCCCGTGCAGCAGGCGGCGGTCAGCAATGCATTTGCCAATGGCAACCCGCAAGATCCGTATTTCCAGGCCATTGCGTCGGCCGTCGGCGGTCTTGCAGGCCTGCAGAGCTACCACGTGGAGGAATATACGAACTTCTCGACCACGCGCTCGGTCGATGCGTTCGGCGATATTTCCGTCGAGGTGATCGACAATCTGACGCTGACGGGTGGCCTGCGCTGGAGCTATGACAACAAGACGGTCGGCTATCAGGGCGGCTACATCAACAACCCGAGCACGCTCTCCGCGCTGGCAGGCGGCACGGGCACGCTGCTTGCGGGCGACACGTCCTATCAGTCCGCTTCGGGCAGCTTCACCGGGCTGACCTGGCGCCTGGTCGCCGAATATGCGTTGTCGAAAGACGCCAATGTCTATGCGAGCTACGCACGCGGACGCAGGCCGGAGGTCATCACGCCGGTCGTTCATGCCCTGCCGGGCGCGTTTCTCGGCTTTGCGACGCTGAAAGACGAAACGGTGGACAGCTACGAAACGGGGGCCAAGGCGCTTCTTTTCGGCCGTCGTGTGGAAGTGGACGGCTCCGTCTTCTACTACAAGTACAAGAACTATCAGGTCGTCGACACGACGGCGCTGACGCCGACGGTACTCAATGTGGGCAATGCCACTTCCTATGGCGGCGAAGCGCAGCTCACCTATCATGCGACCGACTGGCTCGATCTCATGGCGACCTATGGCTACAATCATGGCCGCTTCGACAGCGATGCGCTGGCAGCCTATGCCGACAATCGCTTCCGCCTGAGCCCGGACCATACGCTGTCCTTTATCGCTCAGGCGAAATGGGATGTCTTCGGTGGCCAGGCTTTCGTCATGCCGAGCTACACCTGGCAGTCGAAAGTCTATTTCGAAGAGCAGAACCAGCCGGCCTATACGCAAGGCGCCTATGGCCTTGCCAACCTCCGGGCCGGCTGGACCACGCCGAACGGCGCATGGACCTTCACGGTCTTCGCCAACAATCTGTTCGACAAGGAATATCTGATCGATGCGGGCAATTCCGGCGCCTCTATCGGGTCCGGTACCTATATCCAGGGCGTGCCGCGCATTCTGGGCGTCCAGACTTCCGTCACGTTCTGAGTACGGAACACAGAAGCAAGAGAGGGCCGCGGGGGAAACCTCGCGGCCCTTTTGTCGTTCTAGCTATTGGCGCGGCTGCGCGAGGGGGCGAGTTTGAGGCCGGGCGCGGGGCGCTCGTTCAGCACCTCGCGGCGGAAGCGGAACTGCTCGGCGGGCCGCCCGCCCGTGCGGGTGGAGACGCGGCCCGTGCGCTCCACCATGCCGCCCTTTTCCACAAGACGGCGGAAGTTCTGCTTGTGGACATGCAGCCCGATCAGCGCTTCCACCGTGCGCTGCAATTCATAGAGCGTGAAGGTCGAGGCCATCAGCTCGAACACGACGGGACGGTATTTGATCTTGGCGCGCAGCCGGCTCATCGCGGTGGCGAGGATGCGGCGATGGTCGTACTGCATCGGACGGCCGATCACGGGCTGGCGCTCGCCCAGTGCGACGGCGCTGGCGCGTCCGTCGCGTCTTGCTTCCTGTACCAGCCCGGCTTCGTAAAGAAGCTCATAGCGCTCCAGCACCTTTTCGTCGTCCCATGCGACGCCGTCCACGCCGAAACAGAGACGCAACCGGTCGCGCCGCTTGCCGCGCGTCATTTCGTCGGAGGAGGCTTCGGATTGCTTCGCCGCCCAGTCGCGCAGATAGGGCACGATCAGCTCGTCGACGATGGGCGGCTTGCCCTCGCGCCAGTCCTCCCACGGGAAATACTGATACCAGTCACGCCATGCCGCGCCGTAAAGCTCGCCGTCATGCGTGCGGGTGAGCGCGAGATAGCCGACCGACACCACATGGCCGTTCGGCGTGCGGACCTCGCGCGCATGGCGGCCGCGGTCGCCGAAGGTGTAAAGCTGCTCCACATAGCCGAGCGAAAGATGCGTCTGCTCGCGGACCCAGGAGCGCAGCCCGATTTCCAGCGTGCGATGTTCCAGCGGATCGAACGGGCCGAAGGGCAGCGCATCCCAATGGGCGGCGTCGGCGATCTCTTCTCCGCCGCGCGATGTCTGGTCATGCGGCACGACGAGAATTTTCGGCTGGTCTTCCGACACCGTAACGATGGCCGCGTTGAGGCCGATCACGACCGCCTTGCCGGCCGGGCTCGCCGCTTCCTGCCCGGGGGGCGAGGTGAAGGGGGTCTGGTCGCCGGTTGGGTTTCCTACAGGTGCCATGGACCTCAGCCCTCCTCGAGCCGGACGGGCAGGCCGAACAGCATGCCTTCCCAGGCGGCGCGTCCCGGCCCCAGCGCATCCACCGCCGCGACCATGCGGCCCCCGCGGCCGAGCGCATCGTCGGCCAGCGTCACCATCAGCCGGTTGGGATGGGCATGGGGGGCGCTGTCCCGGATCTGGCGGGCGAGAAAGGCTTCCGACTGGTCCTCGTTCAATATGCACAGCGCGATGAAGGCCGCCGCGGTCGACCGGCTGATCCCCGCCCAGCAATGAACCAGCAGCGGCGACGGGCCGCCGTCGCGTTGCGCCAGGTCCCAGGCGCGGATGAACTCGATGAGTTCGACGACATGGCCTTGCGTCGGGGGGGCGAGATCGTCGATCGGCTCGGCGATGTCGTTGACGCCGATGCGCAGATGCCGCGCCGGGTCGAAGCCCTCCGGCGTCTCGATCATGGTGTCCGGGTCGAGCAGGCTCACAAGATGCGAAGGCGCGTGCTTGCGGATCGCGTCATGGACGGCGCTGAGCGGGCTCACATAGATCATCACGGGACCGGCCTCCGCTCCGGTTATCACCGGAATGTTCAAAGAAAGGGCAATTTCCTTACGAAGCAGGAGTTTAGCAGATTCTGGCACATCTGCGTGAAGGCTGTGCTGCGATTTTGCGTCGGGCCGCGGGGATCAGCCTTCCAGCGCCCGGAAGCGCTTGAGAAAGAGCGCCTGGGCCTCTTTGGCGGGCAGGGGCTTCAGCCGGATCGGGGTGACGTTCCGGGGCCGCCCGAAAACCTGTGCCGCTTCCTCGTCCTCGAAGCCCGCGATCTGGGTTGCCTCGAAAAAGGCGGAGGCCCGGTCCGCCCGCTTGATGGTTTCCTCCACCGTTTTGGGCAGCTCGGCGGGCAGGCCGAAACGCCGATGGATCGCCGCCTCCAGCCGATGTTCGAAGGCCTTGTAGTCGAACCCCAGCGCGGCCTTGAACGGGCTGATCATGTCGCCGATCACATATTCCGGTGCATCGTGCAACAGCGCGGCCAGCCGCCACTTTTTCGGCCAGCCGGGCCGGAAACGCAGGCAGAGATCGTCCACCACCACGCAATGCTCGGCGACCGAAAAGGCATGATCGCCGATGGTCTGCCCGTTCCACCGCGCGACACGGGCGAGCCCGTGGGCGATGTCCTCGATCTCGATGTCGAGCGGCGAGGGGTCGATCAGATCGAGGCGGCGCCCGCTCAACATGCGTTGCCATGCGCGCGGCGCATCCGGGGCAGGCCGGGAGGCGGAACTACGGGGTTTGCCTGATTGTTTCGGTGCGGCCATGTGTTCAGTATTTCGGGTGAAGGAAGGTGGCTGGCCGCGCGCTGCGACAATCCGCGCGAACCGCCAGCCGACGGAATGAAAACGGTTCAGCCGTTTTAGGGGTTGAACATGGAGCGCTCAACAATTCTCCGGCGTCGGGGCTGCAAGACGCATTGAGAGAAACAAGGCCATGAAGAACATCACGCTCACCTTCTGGAGTTTTTTCCTCCTTCTCACCGGCCTGTGGCTGCTGACCGGATCCTTTCCGCCCGAGACGATCGCCGTCTTTTCGCTTCGCGACGGGCTTGTTCAATACACCGGCATTATCGGCATCGGCATGATGAGCCTTGCCATGATCCTGGCGGCGCGTCCGCGCTTCATGGAAGCGCCGCTGCACGGGCTCGACAAGCTGTACCGGCTGCATAAATGGCTGGGGATCGGCGGGCTCGTATTCGCGGTCACACACTGGCTCTGGGCGCAGGGCGTGAAATGGCTGGTCGGCTGGGGCGTGCTGGCGCGGCCCGAGCGCCATCGCCAGGCATCGGCGGAGACGCTCGGCACGGTGGAAGCGTTTTTCCGCAGCCAGCGTCATCTGGCGGAGTCGGTCGGCGAATGGGCTTTCTATGCGGCGGCATTGCTGATCGTCATCGCGCTCGTCAAAAGCATTCCCTATCACCACTTCGCGAAGGTCCATAAGTTGCTGGCCATCGTCTTTCTTGTGCTGGTGGCACATTCGGTCGTGCTGATGAAGTTCGCCTTCTGGACGCAGCCCGTCGGCATCGTGATGGGGCTTCTGATGGCGGGCGGCACGGTGGGCGCGGTGATGTCGCTTTTCGGTCTCATCGGCGCCGGTCGCAAGGTGAAGGGCAGGATCGAATCCCTGATCTACTATCCGGAGCTGCGCGTGCTCGAAACGGCGATCAGGCTCGAAGATGGATGGGATGGCCATCGGGCAGGGCAGTTCGCCTTCGTGACCTCCGACCGCAAGGAGGGGGCGCATCCCTATACCATTGCGTCCTCATGGGAAGGCGACGGCCATATCGTCTTCATCACCAAGGCGCTGGGCGACCACACGGCGCGGCTGCGCGAACGGCTGAAGGTCGGAGACGAGGTCAAGGTGGAAGGGCCTTATGGCTGTTTCACCTTTCTTGACCGGAATCAACGCCAGATATGGGTCGGAGCGGGTATCGGCATTACACCCTTTGTCGCCCGTCTGAAGGAACTGGCGGCAAAGCCGGAGCAAACGACAATCGATCTGTTCCACACCACTGCCGACTATGACGAAGCGGCGATCGAAAAGTTGAAGGCCGATGCGGAAGCCGCTCATGTGAGGTTGCATCTGCTGGTGGACAGGAAGGACGGCAGGTTGAGTGCGGAACGGATCAAGCAGGCTGTGCCGGAATGGGAAGAGGCCGGGATATGGTTTTGTGGACCCGCAGGGTTCGGGGGTGCCTTGCGCAAGGATCTTCTGGCGTCGGGCCTTTCTCCCGATGCGTTCCATCAGGAACTGTTCCAGTTGCGCTGAGAGAGCCGGCGGGCGCCGCCGGGTGGTTGAACGAATGGATTTAGCGGTTGGGTAATGGCGGGTACGGGTTTTAGACTGTTCGGCAGAGCGGGACGCAAAGAAGAAAAAGACGCCAAACACGCAAGGGGGCCTATGTCAGTCGATCCTGTTCCTTCCGAATTGCTGTACCGCGCCTGCGATACGACGCAATTCGATTTCACGACCACGGACGAACTGGACGAGCCCGATACGCTGGTCGGCCAGGAGCGTGTGCTGGAGGCGCTGAAATTCGGCACCGGCATTCGCCGCTATGGCTACAATCTTTTCGTGCTGGGCCCGGACGGCGCGGGCAAGCATGAAATGGTGCTGCGCTACCTGAAAGGGATCGTGTCCAGCCAGAAGGCCCCGTCCGACTGGGTCTATGTGAATAATTTCAACACGCCCAACAAGCCCGTCGCGCTGGAACTCGCCGCGGGGCAGGGACCGCGCCTCAGCGAGGCGATGGACCAGCTTGTCGACGATCTGAAGGTGACCGTTCCCTCCATCGTGGAAAGCGAGGAGTACCAGAACCGCCGCCAGACCATCGACGAGGAATTGCAGGAACGCCAGGAACACGCCTTCGAGGAATTGCGCGAGAAGGCCGAGGCGCAGGGCATCGCATTGTTGCGCACGCCGCAGGGATTTGCGCTGGCGCCGATGCATGACGGCGAAGTGGTGAAGCCCGAAGAATTCAACAAGCTGCCCGATGACGAGCGCAAGCGCATCGAAAAGATCATCCAGGCCCTGCAGGAGGAACTCGCCGAAACGCTGGAACATATTCCGGGCTGGCAGAAGGAGCATCACGCCCGCGTGCGCAAGTTGAACGAGGAAGTGGCCGAACGCGCCGTGGCGCGCGCCATGGAACCGATCCGCTCCATGTTCCAGGGCGTACCTGCCGTGGTCTCGTGGCTCGACGACGTGGCGCAGGATATCGTCGACAATTTCGGCATCTTCGCAGGCGGCGACGAACAGCCCCAGCAGCAACAGCTCATGGCGGCGTTGCAGGCCATGTCGCAGGGCCAAAGCTCGAACTTCGGCGGTGGTGGCGATCCCTTCCGCCGCTATCAGGTCAATGTGCTGGTCAGCAATACCGATGGCGATGAGGAGGGCGGCGACATGGCTGCCACCCGGCCGCCGGAGGACCGCGACGAAAAGAAGATCATCGGCGGCGGCGCGCCGGTGGTCTATGAGGACCATCCGACGCTTGCCAATCTTGTCGGCCGTGTCGAGCACATGCCGCAAATGGGCGCGCTGGTGACCGACTTCATGCTGGTCAAGGGCGGCTCGCTTCACCGTGCGAATGGCGGCTATCTGCTGATCGATGGGCTGAAGCTGCTGCGCGAACCGCTGGCCTGGGAAGCGCTGAAACGCGCGCTGCGCCGGCACAAGGTGCTGATCGAATCCCCCGGCGAGTTCATGAGCCTGATCAGCACGGTGACGCTCGAACCCGATCCGATCCCGCTCGACCTCAAGGTCATCCTGCTCGGCGACCGCTATCTCTATTACATGCTCTCCAATGCCGATCCCGAATTCGCGGAGCTGTTCAAGGTGGCCGCCGATTTCGAGGATGAGATCGACCGGGGCGACGACAACGACCTCCTTTATGCGCGCCATCTCGCCGCCGCCGCGAAGGCCGAAGAACTGTTGCCGCTCGACCGCTCCGCCGTCGGACGAATGATCGAACGCTCTTCGCGCATCGTGGAGGATGCGGAGAAGCTAAGCACCGTCATGCGTCCGATTGCCGACATGATGCGCGAGGCCGATTATCTGGCGCGCGAAGAAGGCGCATCCGTGCTGTCGGCAAGCCATATCGACGCCGCCGTGGAAGCGCAGATCGGCCGCGCCGACAGGATGCGCGAACGCTCGCTGGAAATGATCACCCGCGAGATCGTGATTATCGAAACGGAGGGCGAGGCGATAGGCCAGGTGAACGGTCTGTCGATCCTCTCCATGGGCAGCGTCACCTTCGGCCGCCCGAGCCGCATTACCGCGCGTGTGCGCATGGGACTCGGTGCGTCGCGCGTGGTGGACATCGAGCGCGAGGTGCATCTGGGCGGGCCGATCCATTCCAAGGGCGTGCTTATTCTGTCGGGCTATATTTCCGGCCGCTTCCTGCCCGCCGTGCCGCTTTCCATGAGCGCCAGCATCGTTTTCGAGCAATCCTATGGCGGGGTCGACGGCGACAGCGCCTCCTCCGCCGAACTCTATGCGCTGATTTCCGCGCTGGCCGAAGCGCCCATTTCGCAGGGCTTCGCGGTGACGGGCTCGGTCAACCAGCTCGGCGAAGTGCAGGCGATCGGCGGCGTTAACGACAAGATCGAAGGCTTTTTCGACATCTGCATGCGGCGCGGTCTGACCGGCGATCAGGGGGTGCTCATCCCCGCCGCCAATGTGAAGCATCTCATGTTGCGCCAGGATGTGGTGGACGCGGTCGAGCGCGGCATGTTTGCGATTTATCCTGTCGAGCATATCGAAGAGGGCGTAGAACTTCTGATGGGCGCCCCGGCGGGAAAGCGCGGCGAGGATGGACGGTTTCCGAAAGGCTCGATCTTCGCCCGCACCGAGGAACGCCTGGCCGCCTTTGCAGAGAACCAGCGCCGCTTTGCCAGCGAAGGCATTGACGGCAATGGCGACAGGAAATCCTGAGCGGTGGCCGTGGAGAACGCCATGGACGATAGCGGCGCAAAGGACAGGAATACCGGCACCCCGCCTGCACCCGGCGAAGGGGAGGCGGAGAAGCCGCGTATCGTGATCGGCCTCGATACCTCGATCGTGGCGCGCGAGACGCTGTCGCTTGCCGCCCGGCTCGCCGCCTCGGTCGATGCACGGCTGAGCGGCGTTTTCGTGGAAGACGAGGATCTGCTCAATCTCGCCGGGCTTCCCTTTGCGCGCGAGATTTCCTTTTCCGGGCAGGTGAGCCCCGTGGATACCGACCGTATGCTGCGCGCCATGCGCGCCCAGGCCGAAAGCGCCCGCCGCGTCCTTTCGCGCATTGCCGATGAAGCGCATGTGGAGTGGAGTTTCGATGTGCGGCGCGGACGCCCCTTGCGCTCGCTCGCCGCTGCCGCCCGGCATGAGGACACGCTGGTCATTCGCGCGCCGGGCTCGTCGCCCCGCGAAGTCGGGCGGGCCGTACACGCCGCGACGAGGGAAGCGCGCGCCGACGTGCTGCTGGTCGCAAAACGCGCCGGGCTCAAAGGCGCGGTGCCACTGAAAAGCGCGGTACAGGGCGTAAGGCCGGGCCGGCCCGTCGTCGCCATTGACGAAGGCTCCAGCCTGGGCGAAAGCTGCACGGCCTTCGCGGAAGGGCTGGCGCGGCGCCTGGGATCGACATTTCAGCGCGTGCGCGCGCGCGGCGCGTCGGCGGCCGATATCGCCGAGGCGGCGCATCGCGCAGGCGTGGGGCTGCTGGTGGCAAATGCCGGCTGGCTGGGTAATGATGAGGACGCGGCACGGCTCTCCATGGCGGCGGGCTGTCCGGTTCTGCTTCTCGGGTCCGAGCGGACGAATGTCCCCGACCTCAAGACGGACGAATAAGGAGAAAGAAATGTCTGTGCGCAAGATTCTGGTTCCGCTTTCAGGAACATCGTCCGACGGGGAAGTGTTGGCGACGGCGCTGTCGGTGACGCGCGATTTCGGCGCCCAGCTCGTCGGCCTGTTCTCACGGCCCGACCCGGCCGATGCGCTGCCCTATCTGGGCGACGGCGTGTCGGGGCAGGTCATAGAAGACCTTCTGACCGCGGCGAAGCAGGGCGCCGACCAGGCCGCCGCCAAGGCGCTGGCGGGCCTGAAGGAAGCGGCGGACAAGGTCGGCCTGCCGGTTGTGGACAAGGGCGACTTCACGCTCCCCTCAGCGCGCTTTCTCGATGTGACGGGCCGCCGCGACGAAGTCGTCGCGCGGCTCAGCCGTTTGGCCGATCTCATCATTTTCGGCGACACCGATGAATTTGGCGGCGCCGGTGGCACCGCGCTCGAAGCGGCCATGATGAGCGGCGGGCGGCCCGTGCTTATCGCCCCGCGTAAATCATGGGCCCCGGTCGGCGGCTCGGTCGCGATCGGATGGGACCGCAGCGTCGAAGCCGCTCATGCGGTAACGGGCGCATTGCCGTTTCTTGCCAAGGCAAAAAGCGTCACAATCATCTGTGTGGGCGGAGACGATCACGAACCGGTCAGCGGCGAACTCCTCTCCGACTATCTGAAGCTTCACGGCGTCGAGGTCGAAATCAAAAAGATCGACCGGAAGGACCGCGCGGTGGGAGAGGTCCTGCTGGAAGAAGCGGAAACCTCCAAGGTCGACCTGCTCGTCATGGGCGGCTATGGCCACAGCCGGCTTCGCGAATTCTTCATGGGGGGCGCCACGCAGCATATTCGCGCCCATGCGACGCTGCCCGTTCTGATGGCCCACTGACGCACGCAACCAATCATCGACAAGACAGCCGGCCTTAAAAAATGGCCGGCTGCGGTAAACCAAGAAACAGGATCCAGGAAGACATGACCCTTTATCGCGTTCACATGTCGCTCGCGCGCAACGACGAATTTCCCGAAGGCTCCTCCGCGCATGGCTATGATTTTGTCGTGCCGCTCGATGGCGACATGAAGCTCGACCCCGATGCCTGGAAGTCTCATTCCAAGGATTGCGTCGTGCGTCATTTCAGCGAAGGCGAAGAAGACCAGCGTGGCCTGCTGCGCCATATCGGTCGCGGCTGGGTGATCGACTACGATGCCGCCACGCCCGAAGGCGACGAGCCTTTCTTCAAGCTCGACCGCCATGAAATCAAGGTTGGCGAATATCTTTCGGTGAAGGAAGACGACGACGAGACGCGCACCTATCACATCGTCTCGGTGGAGCCCTGGCTCAAGAGCTGAGCTTTCGCTCAGCCCTGCGCGATCTGAACGGCGACGGCACCGGCATAAACGGTGAGGATGAGAATGCCCTCGAAACCGATATTGCCGATGCCGCGCTTTTCCCGCCGGAGCAGTCCGAGCAGCAGGAGCGCGCTGACGACAAGACCCGTCGCGACGAGAAAGATCTGCCGCTCGTCCATCGCGTGATAGAGGGAACCGTCGCGATAGGCGGTGTCCGAAAACGCCAGAAAAAGCACGTCATAGGTGTTGCCGCCGACGATACCGCCCACGGCGAGCTGCAAGGCGCCGCGCCGTACCGCGGCGACGGTGGTGACAAGCTCCGGCAGCGATGTCGCCACTGACGTGAAAAGCGTCCCCATGATCGCCTGCGACATGCCCGTCTGGGTCGACAGCGCGCGCGCCGTCTCCGCGATCAGCCATCCCGCCACGCCGACCGCTGCGATCAAGAGGGAAAGCTGAAACGCCAGCATGGCCGTGGAAGGCGCGTTCTCGCTCTCCGCTTCCGGCCTGTCGGTGCGCGTTTCCGGCGTCTGTTCCGGTTTCCACATGGGCCGGTGGCGCACCGTTTCGCTGAGCCTGAGCCCGCCCAGATAAATCGCAAAGAGCAGGATGGATGCCGGATGGATCGCCCAGACGGTGACGTCCGGTGCCGACCAAGCGACGAGCGGCACGGACAGCATCAGGATCAGAAGCGCGACCTGAACGAGATTGGTGGCATCGGCCGCCGCATGCTCGAGATTGGCGCGGCGGTAGAAAATATCGGCGACGGCGAGAAAGGCCGTCTGCACCGCAATGCCGCCCAGCGCATTGGACGTGCTGAGCGAGACCGCTCCCTCGAAGGCGGAGACGACGGAGGTGACCGTTCCCGAAAGGGAGGTGGCGATGCCGAGCAGGACCGCGCCGACAATGGCCTCGCCAAGGCCCGTGCGGTCGGCCAGCACATCGGCGCGCCGGGTCAGCGCGATACCCGCCAGCCCGATGACAAGCGCCGCCGCGGCGAAGATCAGAATATTCGGGAAGAGCCCCAGTTCGATAAACAAGCGATCGCCCACCGTCGCGCCGCGCGGGCGCGGCCAGAACATCGGAGACCGAGTGTGGGCGATCGCAAATGCGCGATCAACCGCGCTTGCGCACCAGAATATTGCCTGCCGAATAGCCCGCACCGAAGGAGCAGATCAGGCCGAGATCGCCTTCCTTCAGATCTTCGCTGTTCTGGCTGAAGGCGATGATGGAGCCCGCCGAACTCGTATTGGCGTATTCCTGCAGAATGTTGGGCTGCTCGCCCGGTTCCGGGTCGCGACCCAGCACCTTGCGGCCGATGAAGTCGTTCATGTTCTTGTTGGCCTGGTGCAGCCACATCCGCTTCAGGTCTTTCGGATCGAGGCCTTCATCCTTCATGTGCTGGAGGATGAGTTCGGCCACCATCGGCACCACTTCCTTGAAAACCTTGCGGCCTTCCTGCACGAAGAGCTTGTCCTTCGCGCCGATGCCGTCCGGCGTCGCGCGGTTCAGGAAGCCGAAATTGTTGCGGATATTGTTGGAAAATTTGGTGATGAGGCGCGTCCCGAGAATTTCCCATGCGCCGGGCGCGGTGCAGGTCTCTTCGCGCTCCAGCACGATGGCGGTGCACACATCGCCGAAAATGAAATGGCTGTCGCGGTCGCGGAAATTGAGATGGCCGGAACAGATTTCCGGATCGACCACCAGCACCGTATCGACGCTGCCCGAGCGCAGCATGTCATAGGCCTGCTGGATGCCGAATGTGGCCGACGAACAGGCGACATTCATGTCGAAGCCGAAGCCTTCGATGCCGAGCAGGTCCTGCACTTCAACGGCGATGGCCGGATAGGGGCGCTCGAGGTTGGAGCAGGCGACGATGACGGCGTCGATGTCTTCGGGCTTCTTCTGCGCCCGCGCCATCGCCTTGTTGGCGGCGTCGACCGCCATTTCCGCCAGGATCGACGGCTCGTCATTGGAGCGCTGCGGCAGGCGCGGCGCCATGATGTCGGGGTCGATGATGCCCGACTTGTTCATGACATAGCGGGCTTCGATGCCGGATGCCTTGACGATGAACTCCACGTTGGATTCCGCGAGAGCTTCAACCTCGCCGCGTTCGATCGCTTCGGCGTTCTCTTCATTGTGTTTGCGGACATAGGCGTTGAAGCTGTCCACAAGTTCCTGGTTGGAGATCGAATTGGGCGGGGTGAAGACACCCGTCCCGCTTATGACGACTTTTGTCACTGGGCCACCTGATTGTCATGTTCACGTCCCGGCGCCCTTGTCCCGAACGCCTGTCGGACCATGCCTGTCGCGTTGCCCCCAAAAGGCACCGGCATGTCGGCTCCTCCCGAAACCGAGGGCCAAACATATGCCAGCGGCAGCGCTTATGCCATATGCAAGGCGGGATACATTGGCGATAGCGTGAATAGACGGATTAACCTTATGGGTATTTCACCATGGGAAGAGGCGAGGCCGCCGGGGGATGACGCCCTCGGGCGGCTGACGCTGGACGAGCTCTGGCGGGGTGCGCGTCTGCTGCTGGCGGAGGGGGCGACGACGCCCGGATCGCCGCTCAGAAAGCCGGTACTTTCCACGGTGGACGCGGGTGGGGCCCCGCGGGCCCGGACCGTGATTCTCCGGCATTTCGATCCGGCGCGCCGCCGGCTCGAAACCTATACCGATGCGCGCACGGCAAAGGCCGTCGAACTCGACGCCAACCCCATGGCAGCCTTCACTTTTTACGATTCGCGCCGGGAAACGCAGCTGCGCCTGTCGGGCCGCGTGACGCTACACACCGACGACGAATGCGCCGAGCGCGCCTGGAACACGCTCGGCCCCCGCAACATGGCGGATTATCTGGCCCGCGCCGTGCCCGGCACCCCCAGCCCGTCCCCGCAGGCCGCCATGGCGGACGGGGAGGGGGATGAGGCGCGCAGGGCGGCGGCGAGGGCCAACTTCGCCGTGCTGGTCTTCACCTATGACAGGCTGGACATGCTGGTGCTGGGACGCGCCATACATCGGCGCGCGCTCTTTGGATGGAAGACATCCCCCGCATCCGCGTCGGACGACGCGACATCCGGTTTGACCGCGCCTGACGACGCGGTTTGGCTGGTCCCCTGACGCCAGCTCTTCTCAGAGCATGGAGGCGGAAGCGTCCGACGATTTGTCGTCCTTATCGGACTTTGCGGATTTGTCGTCGGCCTTCTTGTCGTTTTTCGAGGCGGACGGCTTCACTTCCAGACCCTCGGCCTGAATGTCGCCGCTCATCTGGCCGCCCTGCTCGACCTTCAACTCGCCATAACGGACCTCGCCCGTGACGCGACCCGTCGAGGTGATGGTCAGGCATTTGCGAACCAGCAGCGTCCCGTCGAACTTGCCGGTGATTTCCGCCTCGTCCACGGTCGCTTCGCCGCGCACGTCGCCGGTTTCGCTCACGGTCAGCGAACCGCTTTCGATGGTGGCCTGCACATCGCCCTCGATCACGAGCGAATCGCAGGACTGGATCTTGCCTTCAAGCTTCAGGCCACGGCCGACATGAAGATTGGCGGCCGGCGGCGTCGCCTCCGCGCTCGATCCGGTGCCCCCGGTGCCATTGCTGGTGCTCGGTGATGTCTGGAGAGTTCGCACGGTCGGTTTCCTTGCTTCGTAAGAGGGAGTTACGCGGCTGTAGGGGGTGTCGTCCCCTTCGGCTTTCTGCTCGTTGATGGGTCGCATGGACGATGCCCTCTGCGCTGATGAAGACTGATCTTCTGTGGACGTATTTTTCTGGGACGTTCGCTCGGCGTGGGAGCGATCCCCTGAATCGCTCTTGGGGCGTTTGAACATTTGGGAGCCCTCCGCAAATCGGTGAAGGCCCAATCGGTACAAGCGTAGTTTGGCCCGTATGTGCCGAGATTGTGGCGGAAGAGTGATTGCGTCAAAAGATGTGTGGAGAAATCACTGCGGCACAGTGATTATTTGCGTGCAAGCTGCACACACGCATCGTGACGCGGACAGGTGACGAGATGATCGTTCACGATGCCGACCGCTTGCGAGAACGCATAGACGATGGTCGGACCGCAAAACCGAAAACCTTCCTGTTTCAGCGCTTTCGACATTTTCCGGCTCATCTCCGTTTCCGCCGGCACGTCCGAGAAGCGTTTGAAGCGGTTGACCTGAGGCACACCGTCCACGAACGACCACAGGAAATCCGAGAAGCCGCCATCACGCTCCATAATCTCCAGCCAGGATTGCGCATTGGAGATCGTCGCTTCTATTTTTCCGCGATGGCGAACGATCCCCGCATTGCCGAGAAGCTTCTCGACGCGTTTGGGCGTGTAGCGCGCGATTTTCTCCGGCTGGAAGCCGTCGAACGCCTCACGAAACGCTTCGCGCTTGCGAAGAATGGTGATCCAGGAAAGCCCCGCCTGAAAGCCGTCGAGGACGAGTTTCTCGAATAGCGCCCGGTCGTCATATTCCGGGACGCCCCATTCCTCGTCGTGATAGGCGATGTAGAACGGGTCGTTGCCCGGCCAGGGACATCGGCCCGAGGCGTCACTCGTCGGCATTCGCGCTGTCCTCCAGCGAAAAACCCGCCCAATCCGGCACTTCCGGCACGAGCGTCGCATCATTCGCGTCGAGCGTCTGGCCGGAGAGAAGGTCGAGACGCAGGAGCGCCAGGACGCGCCCGGTCTTTCTATCGCCGGAAAAAACCGTTCCGACCTCGCGCGTCCCCGCCTTCACCGGCGTTCCGGGCGCGGGCATCGCGCCTTTGACCGCGCAAGGCAGGAGCCGCTTGCGCACGCTGCCGCGCCTTTTGGTGCGCGACGTCACTTCCTGACCGACATAACAGCCCTTCTTGAAGTCGATCCCGTGCAGCTCATCGAGATTGAGCTCCAGCGGGAAGCTCTTTTCAGCTTCGAAATCATATGTGGCGTCGCCCACGCCCAACAGAATGCGGTGACGGTGCCATGCCTCTGGCGTGGCTTCCTCCGCGCCTATGGAGGCGATGAAGCCCGCCACGTCTTCGCGCGGCAGGATTGCCCGCGTGCCGAGCGCGGCAAGGCGCGGATCGGGGAAGAGAGTGCCCTCATCCGGGGCGGTTGCCGCCGCCTCGCCGTCCCAGAGCGCCGCGACGCAATGGCTCTCGGTCAGGTCCTCGATCTCCACTTTGGCGCGGAGCTTGTACATGGTGAGGCGCTTGGCCAGGGCTGCGGCGCGCTCGGCCTCGCAATCGAGAAGGAAGCAGCCTTCCGCGTCTTCCACGATGAAGAAATCGAAGAGGAATTTGCCCTGAGGCGTCAGCAGCGCCGAATAGATGGCTTCGCCGGGGCCCGCGCTCTCTACATTGTTGGTGACGAGACCCTGCAGAAAGGCGCGCATATCCGGGCCGGAGAGGCGCAGGACGCCGCGCTCGGGCAGGATTGCCGCTTTGAGGCCGGATTCTTCGGAGGCGGACATGGGGCTCCAGCGCAGTGAAATGACGAGGGTCCACATTTAGGCTTCGGCGGCGCGCCCCGCAAGGAGGGCGGCGGCCCCGACGCGGCCCGGATGCTACAGGGGCAGGGCGGGCCCGGTGCAGACTTGGCAGGCCCCGGAGCGCAACCTATAACGGCCCAACCCTTCCGATAGGGGCATCGCCGACGCGAAAAGAGGCCGGATTGCGCATTCTCTTTATTACTTCCAACCGGATCGGCGACGCCGTGCTGTCGACCGGCCTGCTGGGCGGGCTGATGGAGCGTTATCCCGATGCGACCTTCTGGGTCGCCTGCGGGCCGCTGGCGGTTCAGCTTTTCGAGAATGCGCCCCGCGTCGAACGCGTCATCCCGATGAAAAAGGAAAAGCGCGCCGGCCATTGGCGCAAGCTTCTTGGTGCCGTTATGCCGCGCCGCTGGGATCTGGTGGTGGATCTGCGCGGCTCGGCCACCGCCTGGGTTCTCTGGACGAAAAAGCGCCACATCCTGAAGGCCGATCACACGCTGCACCGCGTGGTCCATAATGCGCGGGTCGCCGATTTCGACCCGCCGCCCAATCCTCGCCTCTGGCATGGCGCGGCGGACCTTGCCGAAGCCGAAAAGCTGATCCCGCAAGGCCGCAAGGTGCTGGCCGTCGGCCCGACCGCCGCCTGGCCGCGCAAGATGTGGCCGGTGGAGCGCTATGCGGAACTGGTCGGACGCCTCACCGCGCCCGGCGGCCCGATGGAAGGGGCCTATCTGCTCGTTTCGGGCGGTCCCGGGGAAGGGGAAATCTGCAAACCCGTTTTCGAGGCGGTACCGGAAGAGCGCCGCATCGACCTTGTGGGTGCGGAACTGGGGCTCACCGGGGCCTGTTTTGCCCGATGCGCGCTTTATGTCGGCAATGATTCGGGGCTGATGCATCTCGCGGCGGCGGCGGGTACGCCGACGCTCGGCCTTTTCGGCCCGACATCGGACGCGCAATATGGTCCCTGGAGCAGCGAAGGCGACGACAGGGCGCGCGCCTTGCGCGGCGAGCGCTCGCGCGATCAAATCATCGCAGAGGAAGGCGACGCCTATTTCGGGGAGAGCGCCGTGACGGATGTCAGCGTGGACATGGTCGAAGAGGCCGCGCGCGAGATGCTGGCCCGCTTCCCGCAAACGGCCTGAGAAACGGCATGAGAAGCGGATCTGAAACCGGACGAGTTTGAGGAGAGGCAAGTGAGCATCACCTATGACCTGATCTTTCGCGGCGGCACCATCGTCAATCAGGACGGACGGCACCGGGCCGATATCGGCACGAAGGACGGGCGCATCGCCGCGATCGGCGACCTGTCTCAGGCCGATGCCGCCGACACGATCGACGTGAAGGGCCTCCACATCCTGCCCGGCGTGATCGATACCCAGGTCCATCTGCGCGAGCCCGGCAACGAGCACAAGGAAGACCTGGAAACGGGCGGTCATGCAGCCGTGATGGGGGGCGTGACGACCGTGTTCGAAATGCCCAACACGAAACCGCCCACGACCGACCCGGACGCGCTGGCCGACAAGGTGAAGCGCGCGCGCCATCGCATGCAGTGCGATTTCGCCTTTTACGGCGGCGCGACGACGGAAAATATCGACATCCTGCCCGAGCTGGAGCGCCAGCCCGGTTGCTGCGGCATCAAGGTCTTCATGGGTTCGTCCACCGGGACGCTGCTGGTGGAAAAGGACGAGGACGTGCTGCGCGTGCTGAAGACGATCAAGCGCCGCGCCGCGTTCCATTCAGAAGACGAGTTCCGCCTGCGCGAGCGCCGCGAGCTGGCGCTGCTCGGCCATGTCGATACGCATCCCGTCTGGCGCGACGCGGAAGCCGCCTATATGTGCACGCAGCGCCTGTTGCGGCTGGCGCGCGAGGCGGGCAAGCGCATCCATGTGCTGCATATCTCGACGGCGGGTGAAATCCCGCTGCTCGCGCTCCATAAGGATGTCGCGACCGTGGAAGTGACGCCGCAGCATCTGACGCTCGCCGCACCCGAATGCTACGAGGCGCTGGGCACCTTTGCGCAGATGAACCCGCCCATTCGCGGCCATGAACATCGCGACGGGCTGTGGAATGGCCTGCGCGCAGGCATTGTCGATGTGATCGGCACCGACCATGCGCCGCATACGCGCGAGGAAAAGGAACAGACCTATCCGAAATCGCCGTCTGGTATGCCGGGCGTGCAGACCATGGTCCCCGTCATGCTCAACCATGTGCATGAGGGCCGGCTGACGCTGGAACGCTTCGTGGACCTGACGAGCGCCGGGCCGCAGCGGGTTTTCGGTATCTCCTGCAAGGGACGCATCGCGGTGGGCTATGACGCCGACCTCACCATCGTGGACCTCGGCGCGGAGCGCGAGATCACCGATGACTGGATCGTCTCCAAATGCGGCTGGACGCCCTATAACGGCATGAAGGTGAAGGGCTGGCCCATCGGTACCGTCATTCGCGGCCACCGCGTGATGTGGGAGGACGAACTCCTCGGCGACGCGCGCGGCGAACCCGTGCAGTTCGTGGAAACGCTGCCGCACCACGTGTGAGGGAATGTGGTGAGTTGACGTGATGCGACCTCAAAACAAATAGATGTGTCGCCCCGGGACTTGTTCCCGGGGCCTACTCGCCTATCGGTTCAGGCTGTCATAGAGATCGTTCCATTCGGGGTTATCCTTTTCAATCTGGCGTATCTTCCAGGCACGCGGCCATTCCTTCATCGTCTTCTCGCGCTGAATAGCCATTTCGATTTCGCCGAAAGGCTCCACATAGACAAGATTGTGGACCTTGTATTTGGCGGCAAAATGCGAGCCTTTGCCTATGCGATGCTCCCAGACACGCCGCGCCAGATCGTTGGTCACGCCGATATAGAGCGTTCCGTGCTTTCGGCTCGCAAGGATGTACACAAAGTAGGTCATTGCCGGTTGGTCCGCGAATGGGTCCCGGCAACAAGTGCCGGGACGACATCATCCTTTATCCTTTTGCCTTGGACCGGCCGGCTACCCGTCGCTCAATGCACCGTATAGAAATCCGCCCGGCGCATTTCCGAGGGTGAGATGAGCCGCCTTGTGGCGACCTGCACCGAATGGATGGGGCCTTCCAGCTCCCGGTCCCAGAAGTCGAGAAACCGCTGAAGCTCGGGATATTTCGGCTCGAGGTCGTAATGCTGCCAGAGATAGCTCTGAAGCAGGGTGGGGTGATCGGGCATCCGGTAGAGAATTTCCGCCGTGACGAGGCGGTAGCCATCCAGCATCTGCTTGAATTCCGACATCGCGCTTACCCACTCATGTGACAGGGATACGTCAAAAGCGTAAGCAGCCCTGACGCATCGCGCCAGCTTGACAAGCTGGAAAAATCTCGAATTATTCAAATGAATCAAGTGGTTAGCACTCGATCCCTCTGGTGAGTGCCAGGCTGGCCGCCCGCCATGCCGGATCGGCGAACCGCGAGCGTTTCCGCCGCTTTCCGCGCCACGGTCCGAGCGGCGCATCCGCCTTGACCCTGCCAGCGATTTAGGATGGTTTGTCCCCCTATAAATCCATCTCGGGCCCGGATTGCCGGGCCGAATCCATAAAGATTGCGCTGCACGCGCATGAAGGACGGAAAATGAGCGAAAAATTTCGCGCCCTCATGGTCTCCAAGACCGATGACGCGCCCAAAGCGGACTTTGTCGAAATCACCGAAGACGATCTCATGGAAGGCGATGTGACCGTCGCCGTCGATTATTCGACCGTGAACTACAAGGACGGCCTGGCGCTGACCGGCGCTGCGCCGATCATCCGCAAATATCCGCTGATCCCGGGCATCGACTTTGCGGGCACCGTCACGGCGTCGCGCCATGCAGGCTTTTCGGAAGGCGACCGTGTGGTGCTGAACGGCTATGGCGTGGGTGAAGGCCATCATGGCGGCTACGCACAGAAAGCGCGCGTGCCGGGCGACTGGCTGGTGAAGCTGAGCGACAACATCACCACGAGCCAGGCCATGGCCATCGGCACGGCGGGCTATACCGCGATGCTGAGCGTGATGGGGATCGAAGATGGCGGCGTCACCCCTGACAAGGGCCCGGTGCTGGTTACCGGCGCTGCGGGTGGCGTGGGCAGCGTCGCGATCTCGATACTCTCCAAGCTCGGCTACAAGGTGATCGCCTCCACCGGCCGCGCCTCGGAAGCCGATTACCTCAAGGGGCTAGGTGCCACGGAGATCATCGACCGCAACGAACTGTCCGAACCCGGCAAGCCGCTTGGCAAGGAGCGCTGGGCCGGTGCGGTGGACGCGGTCGGCAGCCATACGCTTTGCAATGCGATTTCGCAGACCGCCTATGGCGGCACGGTGACGGCCTGCGGTCTGGCGCAAGGCATGGACCTGCCGGGCTCGGTCGCGCCCTTCATCCTGCGCGGCGTGCGCCTTCAGGGAATCGATAGCGTGATGGCGCCGATGGTCAAACGCGAAATGGCCTGGCGTCGGCTCGCCACCGACCTCGACATGCGCAAGCTCGAGGCGATGACGAGCGAAGCGAAGCTTGAAGATCTGCCGGGTCTGGCGGGCGACATTCTCGCCGGCAAGGTGCGCGGGCGCGTCGTCGTCGACGTGAATGCCTGACGCCGCGTAAAGAAAAACTGTATAAGCACAAAAAACAAAAAAGGCGGCGCATAGTCATTATGCGCCGCCAATATGTGAATTGAGGGGGGAGGAACCCGGTGTCTATGTCTCAGCCGCCATTCAGGGACCCGCGTTATGTCGAGCCGCGTATCGACGTCGAGCATCGCGACGACGGGTCGATCATATTGCGCAATCCGCATCCGCTGCGCGATCCTGCGCCCAACCTGATTTCGCCGATCCGCCAATGGGCACAGGACGCGCCCGAGCGCGTCTGGCTCGGCAAGCGCAAGCCCTCGACGGAAGGCTTTGGCGAGTGGGACCTGCTGACCTATGCGGATGCGGAGAAGAAGGTCTTCGCCATCGGACAGGCGCTGATCGATCGCGGCTTCGACCAGTCGACGCCGGTGATGATCCTGTCGGGCAATTCCATCGAGCATGCGCTGATGAGCTATGGCGCGATCCTCGCCGGGGCTCCTGCAACGCCGGTCTCGCCGTCCTATTCGACGATCAGCACCGATTTCGAAAAGCTCAAATATGTGTTCGACCTCGTCGAACCGAAAATGATCTTCATGCAGGAATCCGCGCCCTTCGAGCGCGCGCTGGCCGCGCTGCCGCTGGACGGGGTGGAACTCGTGACCGTGGACGGCTCGATGGGTACGCCTTTCGCGGAACTTCTGGCGACGCGCCCCGGTGCGGAAGCGGAGGCCCGTTTCGAGACGCAGCATGACGATGAAGTCGCGAAATATCTCTTCACCTCCGGCTCCACCGGCATGCCCAAAGCCGTCATCACCACGCAGCGCATGATGCGCGTCAACGCGGTGATGCCACGCAGTGTACAGCGGGAGCATGAGGACGACGAGCCGGGCGTGCTGCTGAACTGGCTGCCCTGGAACCATTGCTTCGGCGGCAATGCGATCCTCAACAACACGCTGACATCGGGCGGTACGCTTTACATCGATGGCGGTCGCCCCGTGCCCGGCCAGTTCGAGGAGACGGTGGCAAATCTGCGCGAGGTCGCCCCGACCGCCTATTCCAACGTGCCCGCGGCCTATCCGTTGCTGGTGGATGCGCTGGAAAGCGACGACGCGCTGGCGAAGAACTTCTTCTCGCGTCTGCGCTCGCTTGCCTATGGCGGCGCGGCATTGAGCCAGGATATCTACAACCGCATGCAGGACGTGGCACTTCGCACGACCGGCGAGCGGATCGTGTTTTCCTCCGGTTACGGAGCGACGGAAACCGCGCCGACGATCATGAATGTGCATTGGCCGACCGAGCGCATGGGGCTTCTGGGGCTGCCGCTGCCCGGTATCGAGCTGAAGCTCGCGCCCACGGGACAGAAGATGGAAGTCCGCGTGCGTGGCGATTGCATCACGCCCGGCTATCACAAGAACCCGGAAAAGACCGCGGAAGCCTATGACGAAGAGGGCTTCTACCGCCTCGGCGACGGCGCGCGCTTCGTGAACCCGGACAATCCGATGGAAGGCCTCGTCTTCGACGGCCGCGTGGCGGAGGACTTCAAACTCTCCACCGGCACATGGGTAAGCGCAGGCAAGCTGCGCGTGCAGGCGGTGGGCGCCTCCAACGGTATCCTGCAGGACGCGCTGATCGCCGGTCTCGACCGCGACTATATCGGTATCCTCGGCTTCCCCAACATTCCGGCCTGCCGCAATGTGGCGGGCGATCCGGAGATGGCGGTGGAAGATCTCGTTCGCCACCCGGCTGTGCTGGAGCAACTGGCGGAGGGCTTGCGCGAGCACAATGCGGGCCATCCCGGCTCGAGCACGCGCGTCTCGCGCGCCCTGCTGATGGTAGAGCCGCCGAGCATCGATGCGGGCGAACTGACCGACAAGGGCTATATCAACCAGGCGACTGCGCTGTCACGCCGCGCCGATCTGGTGGAAAAACTCTATGCCGAACCGCCCGGCAATGATGTCTTGGTGGTCGGTAAGTGAGCAGGCATGCGTTTCGGGGACGGGTATGATTGATTTCGGTCTGATTGCCAACGGCATAGCCATCGGCATGGCGGTGGCGGCTCCGATCGGACCGGTAAACCTCATCGTCATCAGACGGACGCTGCATTTCGGCTGGCTGAACGGCTTTCTGTCGGGCGGCGGCGCGGCGACGGGCGATGCGATCTTCGCCGTCATCGCGGGCTTCGGCCTCACCGCCGTGATCGATCTCGTCGTCCGCTTTGAAATCTATCTTCAGCTCGCCGGCGGTCTCTTTCTCGTGCTGATGGGCTTGCGGACCTTCTTTTCCCATCCGCAACTGGAATCACAGGAAAACGACAAGGCCGCCACGGCGCTTGCCAAGGTATTCGGCACCACATTCGCGCTGACCATTACGAACCCTGCCACCATGCTCGGCTTCATCGCCATTTTCGGCGGCATAGCGGGGCTCGCCAGCAAGGGCGAGGATTATGGCCACGCCGCCACGGTGGTCGCGTCCGTCATGGCGGGGTCCGTTCTGTGGTGGTGCTGCGTCTCGGGCTTCGTTGCCTATTTCCGCAAACGCATGAACGATCACATGCTGGAAAAGGTGAACCATGTGTCCGGCGCGCTGATTACGATTTTCGGCCTGGTTGTGCTGGGCCGTCTGGTCTTTAAACTTTTCGGATTGGTTTGAGCCCGGCAGCAATGCACCGGCAATAAGGGAGGCAGATTAATGTCATCGAAAAAAATGAACGGCGCCGAGAGCCTTGTGCGCACATTGGTCGGCTCGGGCGTCGAAGTCTGTTTCTCCAATCCCGGTACCTCGGAAATGCATTTCGTGGCCGCCCTCGACAAGGTGGACGGGATGCGCGCCGTGCTGGGCCTGTTCGAGGGCGCCGTGACGGGCGCGGCGGACGGATATGGCCGCATGGCGGAAAAGCCCGCCGCGACGCTTCTGCATCTCGGGCCCGGCATGGCAAACGGCCTGGCCAATCTGCACAATGCGCGACGCGCCTCGACCCCGCTTGTGAACATCGTCGGCGATCACGCCACCTATCACGCGCAATATGACGCGCCGCTCTCCTCCGACATCAAGGGCTTTGCCGGTCCCGTTTCCGGCTGGATCCATTCCTCGACGAGCCCCAAAACGGTCGCCGCCGATGGCGCGCGCGCCGTGCAGGCCGCGATGGAAGCGCCGGGCCAGATCGCGACCCTCATCCTGCCCGCCGATACCGCCTGGCTCGAGGCGGAAGGCCCCGCCGACGCATTGCCGCGCCGCGTGGCGTCCGAAGTCTCCGATGCCGCGGTGAAGCGCGCCGTGGAAGCGTTGAAAAAGGCCGGCAAGAATGCCGCCATCCTGCTGCGTGGCGAGGTGCTGAAGGAGCGCGGTCTCGTCGCGGCGGGCCGGATCGCGGCGGCAACCGGCGCGCGGCTGATGTGCGACACCTTCGCGCCCCGCATCCAGCGCGGTGCGGGCCGGGTTGCCGTGGAGCGCATTCCCTATTTCGCCGAGCAGATCGTCGAGTTCATGGAGCCGGTGCAGGAGCTGGTGCTGGTCGGCGCGAAGCCGCCGGTGTCGTTCTTTGCCTATCCCGGCAAGCCGAGCTGGTGCACGCCGGAAGGAACCGGCATCTCCTATCTGGCCCATCCCCATGAAGACGGCGTTCAGGCGCTGGAAGCGGTGGCCGAGGCGCTGGGCGCGCCGAAGGAGCCCGCCTATGTGGCGCCGGCGCAAAAGCCGGAGCTGACGGACGGCCAGCTCGACCAGTTCACCATCGGCCATGTGGTCGGTCATTTCCTGCCGGAAAACGCGATCATCTCAGACGAGGCGGCGACCTCCGGTATCGGCTCCATGATCGCAACGGCGTCGGCGGCCCCGCATGACCATCTTTCGCTCACGGGCGGCTCGATCGGGCAGGGCCTGCCGGTGGCGACCGGCGCGGCGGTCGCCTGTTCGGATCGCAAGGTCGTCTGCCTGCATGGCGATGGCGGCGCGATGTACACGCTGCAGACGCTCTGGACGCAGGCCCGCGAAAAGCTCGATGTGACGACGGTGATCTTCGCCAACCGGTCCTATGCGATCCTGAATGTGGAGCTTTCCCGCGTGGGCGCGGAAAACCCCGGCCCCAAGGCGCTCTCCATGCTGGATCTGCACAACCCGGAACTGAACTGGGTGCACCTTGCGCAGGGCATGGGCGTCGAAGCCAGCCGCGCCGAAACGCTGGAAGAATTCACCGAACAGTTCTCCTCCGCGATGAAGCAGAAGGGCCCGCGCCTCATCGAAGTGATGATCTGACCGGTCTATCGCGGCCGGAAACCGGCCGCGGAAAAGAAAAAGGCCCGGCGCCATCAGGCGGCCGGGCCTTTGATTTCCTGAAAAAGCGCGCTCAGTTCACGACGCGGTTCAGCGTGAATTCGCCCGAGCGGATGCGGTCGGACAGGCCGTCGGTCATCTCGGCGACGGCTTCCTCGCCATAGGCTTCCACCATGTCGGAAAGCGCGGCGAAAATGGCCGTACTCGCCAGAATATCCGGCGATACGCCTTCGCCCAGCGTCTCGTCCCAGGCATCCAGAAGATTCTGGAGCGCCAGGCGGCGCTGCTCGCCCTCGGGCGGTTCGGCCATGTCGCCGGCTTCGTCTTCGTAAAATCTCACCAGGGGATCGCCTGGAAAATCATCGGCCATTCTGTCCTCATCCGCGCGAAAATCGCAGCGCGGTCTCTACGATAGGGGCCCACGGAGCAAATCAGGGGCCTTTGCTGCATTACTAGCATACTCCCGCGGCCAAGCGCGACCTTCGTGAAGGTGCGGTTAATTTGTGACAAGCCGGTCTATCGTCCGTAGCCACGCCGGGCGAGAGCCTCGGCAAGGCGCTGGCCTTCGGAAACCAGACGATTGGCGTCCCGCGCGGCGCTGCCGGTGCAGCGCGGATAGGCGTCGCGGTAGCGGTAATAGAAGATATTGAAATGGGAAATCAGGACCTGCCGCTCATCGCCGGAGGTGTGGACGGCATCAAGCATGCGGATCATCTGGTTGCGCCACTTCTGCCCTTCGTGCGAGCCGCACAGAGGACGCAGATAGTGAATGGCGCCAAGCACTTCAGCGAGCCGCATCATCTCGCGCGGCACGGCATGGGCGGAAACCCGCGGCAGAACCGTCAGGCCCGCGGCCAGCAGAAGCATCCAAATCACACGCATAGACTTCTCCAGCCCCGCCCTGGTCCGCGGCAACATGCCGGTCCAGTCTCCACCCCGAAATGACAGTTTAGGGGCAGAATTGAGGTATTTCCACGTCTGGAAATATGCTGACTTGCCATGCCCCCGCGGAACCCCAAATGGGAAGAGGGGCCAAATCTGGAGATTTTCATGCCGCGCCTGCTGACAGCCTTCGCCACGGCCATTCTGTGTCTGACCTTCGGGGCGGGACCGGTGATGGCGGGAGACAAGATCGACAAGACGATCGATACGGAAAAGGCGACAATCCATGTCGCAACCTTCGCCGATGAGCTCGATCACCCCTGGGGCCTCGCCTTCCTGCCGGACGGGCGCATGCTGCTGACCGAGCGCGTGGGCCGGTTGCGGATCGTCGACAAGGAGGGCGGGCTGTCCTACCCGGTGGCCGGTTTGCCTGACATCGACGTGAGAGGGCAGGGCGGTCTTCTCGACGTGGCGATCGATCCGGATTTCAAAAAGAACAAGTTCGTCTATCTGAGCTTTACCGAACCGGGCGAAGACGGGATGAACGGCACGGCGGTGCTGCGCGGCAAGCTTGCCGAGGACATGAACGAGCCGCGCCTCAGCAATGTGAAAGTCATTTTCCGGCAGCATCCGAAGGTCGACGGATCCGGTCATTTCGGCTCGCGGCTGGTATTCGACCGGAAAGGCCATCTCTTCATCACGCTGGGCGAGCGCTATTTCGACAGCGTGCGAGGACAGGCGCAGGACCTCGATTCCGATCTCGGCAAGATCGTCCGCATCTGGCCGGATGGCAGTATCCCCAAGGACAATCCATATGCGGATGACGGCGGGCCGGAGGGCGATGCCCGGCCGGAAATCTGGTCTTACGGCCACCGCAACGTGCAGGGCGCGGCCATCGAACCGAAAACGGGCAAGCTCTGGGCCGACGAACACGGCCCGAAAGGCGGCGACGAGATCAATGTGATCGAACCCGGCCGGGACTATGGCTGGCCGGTTGTTTCCTTCGGTGTGAATTATGACGGCTCGCCGGTCGGCACCGGCGAGGCCCATGCGCCCGGCATGACCGATCCGATCTATCACTGGACACCCTCGATCGGCGTGTGCGGCATGGCCTTCTACACCTCCGACGCCATACCGGAATGGAAGGGCGATCTGTTCGTCGGCGGGCTCGCCAAACCGCGCCTCGTTCGCCTCGAATATCAAGGCGAGAAGATCACCCATACGGAAAATTTGCTGACGGGGCTCCACGAGCGCATCCGCGCCGTGAAGCAGGGGCCGGATGGCGCGCTCTATGTGCTGACCGACAGTTCCAACGGGCAGATCCTGAAAATTACAAAGGCGGATTGAGGCTTACGGTAATCGACTTTTCCCGATGAGGGCCGAAACGATGGCAATGGAAATGCGGCTGACGCTGCGGCTCGACATGGGGGGCGAACATGCGCTGGGCGTCGGCAAGGTCCGGCTGATGGAACTCATCGAGGAGAGCGGCTCGATCAGCAGGGCGGCAAAGGAGATGGGCATGTCCTATCGCCGGGCCTGGCTGCTGGTGAACGACCTCAACCAGCGCTTCGGTACGCCGCTGGTGGAAACGCAGCGCGGCGGCGGGGGAGGCGGTGGCGCCGCATTAAGCGAAACGGGCCGCGAAGTCGTGACGCTCTATCGCCGCATGGAGAAGGCCAGCCTTGAGGCGAACGGCCAGGCGATGGAGGAATTGGCCGCATTGACGGCGCGATAAAAAAGGCCGGTCCAGAAGACCGGCCTTTGCATTTTGCGATAACGAACGATCAGAAGATCGAATAGCCGCCGTCGATAATGAGCGTCTGGCCGGACATGTAGGACGACGCTTCCGAGGCGAGATAGACGGCCATGCCGCCGAAATCTTCCGGCTCGCCCCAGCGGCGCGCGGGCACGCGGGGGATGACCTTTTCGCCAAAGGCGGGATTGTCCTGCGCGCCCTGCGTCATGTCGGTGGCGATCCAGCCCGGCAGAATGGCATTGGCCCGCATGCCATAGCGGGCATGTTCCACCGCGATGGCCTTGATCATGGAAATGACGGCGCCCTTGGTGGCGGCATAGGCTTCGTTCTTGCCCGCGCCCTCGATGGCGGCAAGGCTTGCAATGCCGACGAGAGAGCCGCCCGCATCGCCGTCTTTCGCGCGTTCCACCATGTGGCGGCAGCTCTCGCGCAGCGTCCAGAACACGCCGTCGAGATTGACCGACAGCACCTTGCGGTAGACTTCCGTTTTCATCTCCACGAAGGAAGGCGCGCCATAGCCGATACCGGCATTGGCGAAGACGCTGTCGATACGGCCGAGTTCGGCCACGGTTGCATCGATCCCATCGATGACCTGCTGCTCTTCGGAAACGTCGACCTGCCGCGAATAGACTTTGACGCCATAGGCCTTGAGCTTTTCTTCCGCTTCCTTGTTGCGGCTTTCATTCGTGCCCCAGATGGCGATATCCGCGCCGGATTGCGCCATGGCTTCCGCCATGCCGAGCCCGATGCCGCGATTGCCGCCGGTGACGAGCGCGACCTTTCCTGAAAGATCGAAAGGTGTGTAGGTCATGTTATCTCCCTGAAGGTTTGTTTTTTCTGGTTGGGATTCAGTTTTTCTTGTTGTCGTCTTTTGCGCCGTCGTCCGCCGGTTCTTCGTTCTCGCCGGCGCCGGGCCTTGCTTCCTTCAGTTCCGAACAAACGAAATAGGAGGCATAGGAAAGCGTTTTGCGCGCCGGGGGCACCTCGCAGGAATAGATCGACGCTTCTTTCTGGAGGATCAGCGCGCGGCCGAAGCCGGTCTTGACCTCATAGCCGTCGGCGGCGAGGTCGGCGAGGCTGCGATCGGTGACGACGAACGGGCCCGACCGTGTACCGGGGGCGTATTCCTCCGCGATCTCCGCCGACCGGGCAGGGGCGGATATGAGAGGTGCGAGCATGACAATGGCGAGGCTGAAAAGCATCGCGGTACGGCGGATCATGGTCTCTCCTCAGAAATTAAGCCGGTATATCGGCGGCGGGGCTGCCCGGACCCTCATGATGAGGGGCGATCTTAACGGATGAGCGCGTCCGTTCAATCCGAGATGGCCTTCGATACGGTGGGAGACGACGATCCGCCCGGGGGGTCGCCTAATGGGCACATCGGGCGCAAAGACCCTTGATTTCCACCGTTTTGCGCTCGGCCTTGAAGCCCGCATGGGCCGCCGCTGCGTCAAGGGCGCGTTCGAGCTTCGGATCGACGATCTCTTCCGTCCCGCCGCATTGCCGGCAGATCAGGAACTGGCCGCTATGCGGCGCGCCGGCATCCGCGCAGCCGAGATAGGCATTGAGCGATTCGATCTTGTGGATCAGGCCCTCAGCCATCAGGAAGTCGAGCGCGCGATAGACCGTGGGCGGGCGGGCCGCTTTATGGGTCGCCGCCAGCGTATCCAGCACCTCATAGGCGCCAATGGGCTTATGCGAGCGCCAGACGATCTGCAGCACCTGCTCGCGCAAGGGGGTGAGCTTGACGCCGCGCTCGGCGCAAATCTCCCGCGCGCGCGCCATGGCGTCCGCCACGCAGGCACGGTGATTGTGCGACGTATGCGCCTTGGGCGCGGTTTCCGTTACCTCGGTCATATCCGCCCTTCCGGAAGGCTCCGATGCAACAATATAACATGAAGAGGCCGCCTGACGAAGCGGACCGGAATCGGCCTAGACTGCGCGTCATGTGTGGACGATTTGCAATCACGACGCCTCCCAAGGCCATGAAGGAACTTTTCGGCTATGGGGAGCAGCCCAATTTTCCGGCGCGCTACAACATCGCGCCGACCCAGCCTGTGCCGGTGGTCGCGATGGAGCGGGGCGAGCGGCATTTTCGGCTGATGCGTTGGGGGCTCATTCCGTCCTGGGCCAAGGAGGCGCCGAAATCCCTCCTTATCAATGCCCGCGCCGATACGATCGACGAAAAGCCGAGCTTTCGAGGGGCCTTCCGGCATGGAAGGTGCCTGATGCCCGCTGATGCCTTTTACGAGTGGAAAGCGAAAGGCGGCGGGCCGAAGCAGCCTTTTCTCATCCGCCGGCGCGACGGAGGCAGCTTTGCCATGGCGGCCATTGCCAGCAACTGGATGGGGGCCGATGGCAGCGAGATCGACACCTGCGCCGTGGTGACGACGGACGCCAATGAAACGCTGATGCCGATCCATCACCGTATGCCGGTGATCCTCGATGAGCGGGATTGGGAAATGTGGCTGGCCCCGGAGACGCAGGCGCGGGACGCACAGAAACTGCTGCGCCCCGCGCCCGACGATCTCATGGAGGCCGTTCCCATCGGTACACGGATCAACCGCGTCGCGAATGACGATCCCTCATTGTGGGACCGTCACGAGGTTGAGGACGAGCCAACGGTACAGTCCGCGCCGAAGGCGAAGGAAAAGCCTGCAAACGCGAACCAGATGGATCTTTTCTGAGTTTTCCCGGTCCCGATCAGGCCGACATGCGGGAATCCGTGCCCGTGTCAGGATCGACCGTGCGGGCGTAAGCCCACCAGTTTTCCGGTGCGAGTTCCAGAATGGACATGCCGATGTCCTCGCGCCTGATGCCCGGAGAGGCCACGAGATTGTCCGCCGTCGCCTCGAAGAGCCGCTGTTTCACCGCCGCGGGCCGGGCGTTGAAGGAAAACCGGATGAAGACCATTTTTTCGCTGCGCGGCACACCGAAATAATTCGGATCGAAGATCATGTTTTCCGCATCGAGCTCGCCGGTGACCTGGAAATAATCGTCTTCCGGAGTCTTCAGCACATCCATCATGGCTTTGTGGATGCCGTCGGAAATCGCCTTGCGGTATTCGGGCGTCGTGCCCTTGCGCAGCCAGACATTGATGAGGGGCATGGGAAAATCCTTCCTGACTTCGAGTGGGTGGACCGCGGCCCGTTTCGGCGGCCGTCTTTCGGTCCTGATGCTTCATCATGGCAGCGCTTTCCGAACGCATTCAGGCCTAGTATTATCCTAGGACTATGTAATCCCTCCCCGAGAAAGGCGATCCGATGCAAAAGGACGGGATGGAAAACCACAGCCGGAACGAACTGGGTAATTTCCTGCGCTCGCGCCGGGAAAGGCTGAGCCCGGAAATGCTGGGCCTGCCCGCGGGGCGACGCCGCCGGACGGCGGGGCTGAGGCGGGAAGAAGTGGCGGAACTCGCAGGGATCAGCGTCGATTGGTACATCCGCCTCGAACAGGGCCGGACGGTGAGCCCCTCCGTCACCACGGTCGATGCGCTGGCGCGCGCGCTGCAGCTCGGCAAGGACGAACACGCACATTTGCGGGACCTGACCCGGAACGGGGGACAGCCGGCATTCGCGCCCGAAAAACTGCCGCTGACGGTCAGGCGTGCCGTGGAGGGATTGAACAAGCCGGCCTATGTCACCGGGCGGCGTTGGGATGTGCTGGCCTGGAACGAGGCGGCGGACGAGCTGTTCGCCTTTTCGGGCCATGCGCCTCAGGATCGGAACATCCTGATCGGTATGCTGACCAACCCCGAGACGCGTCGCCTTTTCGGCAAGAGCTGGGAGGGGGAGGCCAAGCGTATGGTGGCGGAATTTCGCGCCACGCATGATCTCTGGGCGGGCGACCCCGCTTTCGTGGACCTGCTGGCGCGGCTGCGGGAGGGAAGCCCCGAATTCGTGCAATGGTGGGAGGCGCATGACATCCGCCATGGTGCGGCCGGTCGCAAGGTGCTGCACCACCCGGAAAAGGGCGTATTGAGTTTCGAATATGCGAGCTTTCAGGCCAATGACGATCCGGCGCTGAAACTCGTCATCTATACGCCGGTTTGAGCCTCAGTCCTTGAGGCGCCGCGACATGACGATGCGCTCTTCGACCTCATAGCCGAGCGTCTCGTAAAAGGCCCGCACACCCTCATTGTCGGGCCGGATCATGAGGTTCAATTTCCAGACGCCCCGCGCTTTCAGCCAATCTTCCGCCGCCCGCATGATGCGGGTACCGAGACCCAGATGGCGGAACGCGGGATCGGCCGAGACGTAATAGACCGCGCCGCGGTGTCCGTCATGGCCCAGCATGACGCTGGCGCCGAGCCGGCCCTCGCGTTCCAGGACGAGAATGGTCGAGGCAGGGCCGGCCAGGGCAAAGCCAATGTCCTGATGTGAATCGTTGAATGGACGGGTGAGGCCCGTCGCCTGCCATAATGCATCGAGGGCGGCGGCGTCGCGGATGGTCGCGTCGCGGAGGGTAAAGTCCTCCGCACTGGACGTTTCGGGGGCGGTTTCGGGCCGTTTTTCGGTCATTCGCTTTCTCCGTAAGGCGATCCGGGAAAGCGCGTGAAGCTAACATGAAAGTCCGGTCCGGCCGCATGGATTTAGCGCAGTCGCGCCCAGGGCTGTCCTACCCTATAATTAGGTGACCATGCGCCGCCGGGGTCCCCATGCTGTCTGACGTCATCATCCTTCTCGTTCTGATCCTGCTGAACGGGTTTTTCTCCATGTCGGAAATGGCGGTGGTTTCATCCAGCCGCCAGCGCCTGCTCGCGTTGAAAAGCGCCCGCAAGCGCGATGGCGGCGTGACGGGCGGCGTGGAGACGGCGCTCAAGCTGCAGCGCGAATCCGGCCGTTTCCTCTCCGTCGTCCAGATCGGCATTACGCTGGTCGGCGTCTTTACCGGCGCCTTCGGTGGCGCGACTTTGGCGACCCCCGTGGCGGAGGTGCTGAAGCCGCTGCCCTATGTCGGCGCTTATGCCGGACCGGTCGCGTTCGGCCTCGTCGTCATCATCATCACCTATCTTTCGCTCATTCTGGGCGAACTGGTTCCCAAGCGCATTGCGCTGTCGAACCCGGAAGGCATTGCCTCGGCGATCGCCCGGCCGATGAAGGGTCTGTCGAGCGCGCTGCGTCCGGCGGTGACGTTCCTTTCCTGGTCCACCGAAGCGGTGGTCCGGCTTTACGGCATCACCGGCCAGCAAGTGCCGAAGGTGACGGAAGACGAGATCAAGCATCTGGTGGAAGAGGGCGCGGCGACCGGCGCCATCGAGGGGGTGGAGCGCGATATCGTGCATCGCGTCTTCCGCATGGGCGACATGCATGTCAGCGAAATCATGACGCCGCGCGTACAGCTCGTCTGGCTCGATACGACGGCGCCGGTGGAGAGCAATCTGGAAGCCATCAGGCGCTATCAGAGCATGCGCTACCCGGTGCGGCGCGGCGCTGGCGGCCCGCCCGTCGGCATGATCCGCGTGGAAGACCTCTTCCATGTGGAAACGCCGAAGTCGAACGACGTCCTGTTCCAGAAAATGTCGCCGCCGCTCTATATCCCGCGCACGGCGTCCGCGCTGAAGGCGCTCTCCGTGCTGCAATCGAACCAGATGTTCATGGGGTTCATCATCGACGAATATGGCGACGTGGTCGGCACGCTGACCATGAGCGAAGTATTCTTCGCGATGATCGGCGACATCTCCGAGCACGCCGATGCGGCGAATGACGCGGTCGTGCAGCGCGACGACGGCTCCTACATCATCGACGGCGTGGTGTCGGTGGACGAAGTGCGCCGCCTGCTGGGCCTTACCAGGCTGCCGGGCGACGACAGCCCGGAAGTGAACACACTCGCCGGCGTCTTTTATAACTGGTTCGGGCGGCTGCCGCGCGAGGGCGAATATTTCGGCTGGAACGGCTATCGCTTCGAAGTGGTGGATATGGACGGGCCACGCATCGACAAGGTGTTGATCGTCGCCGCGCAAAACCTGCCCATCGGCAGCGCGATGAAGCGCGGCGCGGATTAGTCCACCGAAACCACCTTGCCCGGATTGAGAATGCCTGCCGGATCGAAGGCGCGTTTCAGCGTGCGCATCATGTCGATTTCCACGGGATCCTTGGTGGCGGCGATTTCATCTCGCTTCATGCGGCCCACGCCATGCTCGGCGCTGATCGAGCCGCCCATCTCGCGCACGATGTTGTGGACGATGCCTGCCATGCGGTCCCACTGGGCAAGATAGGCGTTCTTGTCCATCCCCTCGGGCTGGCTGAGATTGAAATGCACATTGCCGTCGCCGATATGGCCGAAGGGCACGGGGCGGATGCCCGGCATTTCCTTTTGCACGGCCTTGCTCGCTTTTTCGATGAAGGCGGCCATGGATGAGACGGGCACGGACACGTCATGCTTGATGGAACCGCCTTCGCGCTTCTGGATTTCCGAAAGGCTTTCGCGGAGCGTCCAGAGAGCGGCGCGCTGGCTGTCGGACTGCGCAAGGGCCGCATCGGTGACGAGGCCCTTTTCCATGCCTGTGGCGAGTGCGGCTTCCATGGTTTCTTTCAGCCCCGCATCCTTGCGGCCCGCCGTCATCTCGATCAGCACATACCAGGGCGACGGCCTTTCGAGCGGGTCTTCCGCACCGTCGAGATGCTTCGTCACGAATTCGACGCCGATGCGCGGCACGAGTTCGAACGTCGTGACCATGCCGCCGGACTCCGCTTCCGCGACACGCAGCAATGAAACGGCGGCCTCCACGCTCGGCACGGCGGCAAAGGCGGTCTCCACGGCACGGGGGCGCGGAAAAAGTTTCAGCACGGCGGCGGTGATGATGCCGAGCGTGCCCTCCGAGCCGATGAAAAGCTGTTTGAGATCGTAGCCCGTATTGTCTTTCCGGAGGCCCTTGAGCCCGTGCCAGATGCGCCCGTCGGCAAGCACGACTTCGAGACCCAGCACGAGGTCGCGCGCATTGCCGTAGCGCAATACGGCGGTGCCGCCTGCATTGGTCGAAAGATTGCCGCCTATCTGGCAGGTGCCTTCCGAGGCGAGGCTGAGCGGAAAGAGACGGTCCGCCTCCGCCGCCGCTTCCTGCGCTTCGAGAAGCGTGACGCCTGCTTCGACGGTGAGCGTGTTGTTGTCGGTATCGATAGCGCGTACCGCCTTCATGCGCGACAGCGAGAGGATGAGTTCCTCGCCCGCCTCGAACGGCAATTGCCCGCCGACAAGGCCGGTATTGCCGCCTTGCGGCACGATGGGCGTCTTCGTTTCCTGTGCGAGCGCCATGATCGCAGCGACTTCATCCACATTCGCCGGGCTCAGCATGGCGCTGGTCTTGCCCTTGTAGAGCCCGCGCTGTTCGACAAGATGCGGGGCAAGCGTATCCGGGTCGTCGGTGAAACCTTTCGGGCCGACGATGTCGCGGAAGCGCTGCAATGTCTCTTGGGAAGGCATGAAGTCTATTCGTCCAGTCTGGGATGCGCGCGGACGCCATGATGCAGATAACGCGCGCGGCCGAAACGGTCTTCTTCCAGAAAATGATAGGTCACGGGGCGCGTATAGCCAGGCGGCACGCCGACGAAAAGTCCCGGCGCGGCGGGGTGAAGCTCCACATCATAGATGCCCTGAAGCGCGGCAAACTCCGCGCTGGGCGCATGATGAGCGACAAGCTTGCCGTCCTTCTGCGAAATATCGATCGTGCCGCTCGCCTTGCCATAGCGCCCGAGAAGCGGTTCCGCCGCATAGTCGAGCGTGGGATCGGCCGCGGGCATGGGCGGCGGCGCGACATGACCGAGAACGGGGAAATATTCCGCCATCAGCTTGTCGGCCATGCCCTTGCCGTTGCCGCCATTGGTCAGCAGCACGAAGGCCGCGCCGCTTTCCGGGTGATAGCGCAGCCAGGCGGCCTGGCCGATGGTGGAGCCGTCATGACCGAAGGTTTCGTAGGTGCCGTCGCCGTCCCAGTCCCACATGAAGCTGGCAAGGCCGATGGCGTCGATATTCATGCCCGCCGGGCAGGCGGTGGTGAAGCCATGCATGGCGGCGACGCTTTCCGGCAGGAGAATTTGCGTGCCGTCCGGCGCACGGCCTTTGTTCATCATCATGCGGGCGAAGGCGAGCACGTCTCGCGCCCGCGCCATGGGCATGGACCCGGCAGGTGCGTTGGACTGCGCGAGATAGGCAATCGGCGTGACGATGAGCGAGCCAGGCACGCCCAGATGGCCGATGGCAGTCTGATGGCGCATGGCCTGTTCGGGCAGGGTGGAGAAGGACGGCGTGCCGAGGGGTTTTGCCAGCCGCGTGCGGATCGCCTTGTCCCAGCCCATCCCGCTTGCGGCTTCCACCATCCGGCCCGCCATGACGAAACCTGCATTGCAGTAGGAGAACATATGGCCGAGCGGATGGACCTGACGCACGTCTTTCAGCAGGCCAACATATTTCGCGATGCGGTCCTCGCCGCGTCCCGCATCCTTGAAGAAATCGCCGTCGAGCCCGCTCGTGTGATTGAGGAGATGGCGCAGCGTGACGCGCGCCGCGGTGTCCTCGTCCCCAAGCGCGAAGTCCGGGAGCGTCTCGCGCACGGACGCGTCGAGCTTCAGCTTGCCTTCCTCCACGAGCTGCAGGCAAAGCGCGGCGGTATAGAGCTTGGTGATGGAGCCGATCTGGAAAAGCGTGTCCGGCGTCACCGGCACTTTCGTCTCGATATTGCAGACGCCCGCGCTCGCCTCCGCAAAGCCCGCTCCATCCCAGAGGAGCAGCGTTGTGCCGGGCACGCCGAAATCCTCGATGGCGGTGGTGAGCGTTTCCTGGAGACGGGTCTGGTCGGGAAGGGGCATAACGGCTCTGTCGATGATGATGGGCTTAGCCTAGTCGGTATAGCCGCTGGCAAACAACTGGTCGATTTCCCGTATATCGGATAGACCTTGAGACAAGACGCTCAAAAATCCGGGGGGGCCGTGTTCCAGTCGATAGCCAATATGTTTCCGACTCAGAAAATGGCGGAGTCGAAGATTCTCTCGGCGCTTTGGCGCGTCCTTTTTTATCTATTCAAACCCTCTGCCTCCTTCGTGATGCGGTTGCCCTATTATCGGGCGCTTGTCTTTCCGAAAAAGGGCACGCTGACACGCGTTCTGATCCGTCGGGGGTGCTGGGAAAAGGAATTGACGGAGCGGTTTGCCAGTTTCGTGAAGCCGGGCGGCTTTGTCGTCGATGCAGGCGCGAATTTCGGAAATTACGCGCTCACCGCGTCCGGCCTTATGAAGGGCGAGGGGCTTGTCCTGGCGTTCGAGCCGCATCCGGTGACGTTTGGTCTGCTCAGGCAGAATATTGCGTTGCAAGACGAACCTGTCATCACCGCGGAGCAGGCGGCGCTCGGCGATAAGCCCGGCGAGCTGGAACTGGTGACGGACGAAGACAATCCGGGTGGCCACAGTTTCAACCCGGGTCAGGTCTGGCGAGCGGGCGTCAGCGAAAAAGTGCGTGTCGTCGCGCTCGACGACTATCTGGCGGAGCATGGCATTACGCAGCGCCTCGACCTGCTCAAATCCGACACGGAGGGATTCGATTTCAAGGTGCTGAAGGGCGCCCGCAAGACGATCGAGCGCGACAGGCCGACCGTCTTCTGCGAGGTATCGCCCGATGGATTGCGCGAAGCGGGAGACAATTACGAAGAGCTTCTCGCCTTCTTCGAAGACCTCGGATATCGCGCGAGCATGCAGGATAAAGGGTCCCGCCGGATTGTGGACATGTCTTTCCGCGACTTGTCCGCACTGCTGGCAGATCTGAAGGACGATTTCCGCGATGTGATTTTTGTCCATCCCGGAAACAGATAAGGACGCGAGGAAGAAGATGCCCCATCCGAGCGACGCGGACCGCGAAGTTACGGCCATCGATCATGTCATCCTAGCCGTGACGGACCTTGCCGAGGCCGAAAAGACCTATACGGGCATTTTCGGGCGGACCCCTTCATGGCGCGGCGGGCATCCGGGCGGTGGGACCTCCAATGTGCTTTACCGGCTGGAAAACACCTATGTGGAGCTGCTGGCGGCGACCGGCGAGGGGCCGAATGCGACGGCGGTGAGCGCCTTCATCGAGGAAAAGGGCGAGGGCGTTTTCGGTATCGCGCTTCAGGTGACAAACGCCGAGGAAGCACGTGAAGCCTTCGCCGCGCGGGGGCTGCCCGTGGGCAAGGTCGCGACCGCCGAAGGCGTCGACGAGATGACCGGCGCGAAACGGGAATGGAAGAGCTTTTTCATCGACAGGCAAGCGACGCGCGGGCTGACGGTTTTCGCCATCGAGCATCTGAGCCCGGCGGATGCGCTGCCCATGGCGCCGCTTGGCGCGGGCGTCCGCGAAGACGAGGCCGTGCAGGCCGCCGACCATGTGGTGGTGATGACGCCCGATGCGGAGGCGGTGAAGGCGCTCTTTGAAGAGAAAGTGAATATCCGCCTCGCGCTCGATCATTCGAAACCGGAATGGGGCGTGCGCCAGCTTTTCTTCCGCACGGGCGGCATGACGCTGGAAGTGGTGCAGCCGCTGGACGAAACGCGCGCGCCCAAGAAAGACCATTTCTGGGGCCTTGCCTGGAAGGCGCATCACATCAATGCCGTGCAGGCGAGGCTCGCCGCGCAAGGCTATGACATGTCCGATGTGAAAACGGGCCGGAAGAAGGGCAGCTTCGTTGCGACCATCCGCAAGCCGACCTGCAATGTGCCGACGATCCTGATCGGCGAGGCGGGCTGATCAGCCTCGGTCCGCAGCGGCGCGGGACAGGCGATCGTTGATCGCTTCGCCCAGACCATCGTGCGGCACGGGCATCACGGCGAGGCGGCGGCCAGCGGCCTGCTCGTCCAATGCGCGGAGCATGGCGAAAAGATTGGCCGCGGCCTCGGTGAGATCGCCCTTTACGGAGAGGTTGAGCGAGGCGCCGAGCGACGGGGCGTCCGGGCCGAAGCCGAGCAATATCTCGTCATTCTCTTTCTCGCGCACATTGAGCCGGATCGGCGCATTGGGCGCGTAATGGCTGGCAAGCTGGCCGGGGGAGGAACGTCCCGCCTCGTCCGATTGCGGCTCGGGATCGGCAAGCGGTGCGCCCAGCACTTTCTCGATGTCGTCCCGCGCGATCGCGCCGGGGCGCAGCAGCGTGGGCGTGCCGCCTTCGGGGAAACCGATCACGGTGGACTCAAGCCCCATCTCGCAAGCGCCGCCATCGAGCACCATGGCCAGCAGCGGCGAATGGCCGAGCGATTCCACGACATGCTCGGCTCGGGTGGGGCTCACCTTGCCCGATGCATTGGCCGACGGCGCGGCGAGCGGACGGCCCGTGGCCTCAATGAGGCGTTGAGCGATCGAATGCGCGGGCACGCGGATCGCCACCGTATCGAGCCCGGCGCTGACGAGAAGCGAAAGCGGTGTGTCGGCGCGGCGCGGCAGGACGAGCGTCAGCCCGCCCGGCCAGAAGGCGGCGGCGAGCTTTTCGGCCTCGGGCATGAAGGTCACATGCTGCCCGGCTTCCTCCTTGCCCGATACATGCACGATGAGCGGGTTGAAGCGCGGGCGGCCCTTGGCCTCGAAGATGCGCGCGACCGCCTCGTCATTGGTCGCGTCCGCGCCGAGCCCGTAAACGGTTTCGGTCGGGAAGGCGACGAGCTGCCCTGCGCGCAAGGCGTTGGCGGCCTCGGCGATGGTTTCGTCGTTCGCTGTTACGCAGGGGACGGTCATGCGGTCGGCTTTTGCCCCGATTGCCGTCCGATCAGCCAGTAGAGAAGATGGTCGGGGATGATGTCGACGAACCAGGTAATCAGGCGATAGACGAAACCGTTGATATAGACGGGATCGTTTTCCATCACCGCGCGAAAACCCTCCCGCGCGACGCGGTTCGTATCGAGCCAGAGGAATTTCGGCAGCCGGTTCATTTCCTCGCGATTGCCCATCACATCGTGGAATTCCGACCAGGTGAAGCCGGGGCAGAGCGCGGTCACATGGACGCCCGTCCCCAGATATTCGAAATGGAGCGCCTCGGACAGTTTGATGACGAAAGCCTTGCTGGCCGAATAGAGCGTCCCGCCCGCGGATGCAGGCAGGTGACCCGCGACCGAAGCTATATTGAGGATGCGGCCATAGCCTCGCGCCTTCATGCAGGGGCCGAAGAGATGGCAAAGCTCGGCGACGGCGGTGACCATGACCTGAATGAGGGCGGCCTGATCCTCCCACTTCGTATCGCGGAAAAAGCCGGGAATGCCGTAGCCCGCATTGTTGACCAGTGCGTCGACCCGAAGCCCGCGCGATGTCACCTCGTCGAAGATTGCGCGTGGCGCGGCGGGGTCGGCGAGATCGGCGACGATGATGTGGCAGTCGGTCTTCATGTCGCGCGCCAGCTCTTCGGCCAGCGCCTCCAGCTTCTCGCGGCGGCGGGCGACCAGAATAAGGTCGAAGCCATGCTCGGCGAAGACCCGGGCAAGCTCCGCCCCGATGCCCGCTGAGGCCCCTGTGATGAGGGCGCGCTTTCCCTTGCCTTCATAACTGATCGACATATCTGACCTCATCGAAGCGCGATTTTGTCATGCTTTCGCATGCACGGCCGAAACGGGCAGGATGCGGCATGACGAAGGGTTACAATCCGGCCCGACAATACGTAAAACTGGCGGGGATCGCTATGCGGCCTTTCCCGTTTTGTCTTTCTACCGTGATTTCAGGAGCCTCCCCCATGACCTATCGTGCGCCCGTTCGTGACATGGCCTTCATTCTGAACGATGTGGCGGGCCTGTCGGAGCTCGCCGGCAAGGGAGATTTTGCCGAACTGAGTCCCGACCTCGTGGAGGCGGTACTGGAAGAGGGCGCCAAGCTCGCCGGTGACGTGCTGGCGCCGCTCAACCGCTCCGGCGACGAGGAGGGCGCGCGGCTCGAAAAGGGCGAGGGTGTGAAGACGCCGAAGGGATTTGCCGAGGCTTACAAGAAATGGGTCGAAGGCGGCTGGGGCAGCCTTGCCGCGACGCCGGACTATGGCGGGCAGGGCCTGCCGGGCGCGCTGGCGGTTGCCATGCAGGAGATGTGGAACGCCTCCAACCTCTCTTTCGGCCTCTGCCCGATTCTGTCGCAAGGCGCCATCGAGGCGCTGACGGCGCATGGCGCGCCGGAGCTGCGCGAGAAATATCTGCCCCATCTCATCTCCGGCCAGTGGACCGGCACGATGAACCTGACCGAGCCGCAGGCCGGGTCCGACCTCAATGCGCTGAAGGCCAAGGCCGTGCCGCAGGAGGATGGCAGCTATCTCGTCACCGGCACCAAGATCTTCATCACCTATGGCGATCACGACATGGCGGAGAACATCGTCCATCTCGTGCTTGCCCGCCTGCCGGACGCGCCTGCGGGCACGAAAGGCATCTCGCTCTTCCTCGTGCCGAAATTCCTGGTGAAGGAAGACGGTTCGCTGGGCGAGCGCAATGACGCCTATTGCATCGGCCTTGAAGAAAAGCTCGGCATTCACGGGTCGCCGACCTGCGTCATGTCCTTTGGCGAAAACGGCGGCGCACGGGGCTGGCTGATCGGTGAGGAGAACAAGGGCCTCGCCTGCATGTTCACCATGATGAACAATGCGCGGCTTCTGGTCGGTACGCAGGGCGTGGCGATTGCCGAGGCCGCCTATCAGCACGCGCTGGCCTATGCGCAGGACCGCAAGCAGGGCCGTCCGCCCGAAGGCGTGCCGGGCGCGGAGAATGTTCCGGCGGACGAAATGGCGCCCATCATCATGCTGCCCGATGTGCGCCGTATGCTGATGAGCATGAAGAGCCTGACGGAAGCCTGCCGCTCGATCTGCTATGCGACCGGCGTGGCCCTCGATCATGCGCATCATGGCGGGAGCGACGAAGAAAAGGCGAAGGGCCGCGCGCGTGCCGATCTGCTGACGCCGATCGCCAAGGCCTTTTCCACCGACGCGGCGGTCGAGGTCGCCTCCACCGGCATCCAGATCCATGGCGGCATGGGCTTCGTGGAAGAAACCGGCGCGGCGCAGTTCTATCGCGATGCGCGTATCCTGCCGATCTATGAAGGTACCAATGGCATTCAGGCCATCGACCTTGTCGGGCGCAAGCTGCCGCTCGGCAATGGCGAGGTGGTGAAGGACTTCATCGCCGAAATGCGTGAGACGGCGGAAGAAGCCCGCAAATCCAATCGCAAGGATCTCTCCGGAATGGGGGAAGGACTGGAAGAGGGGATTGCGGTGCTGGAAGAGGCGACTGCCTACATGGCGGAGAAGCTCAAAGCCGCGCCGGCTGACGCGATGGCGGGGGCGACACCCTATCTGCGTCTCTTCGGGACCGTCGCGGGCGGTCATTTCCTGACGCGCGGGGCGCTGAAGGCGGCAACGCTGCCCGAAGGCGACAGCTTCGCCAAGTCGCGTCTCGCGACCGGTGCTTTCTATGCGGGCAGCATTCTTTCCGGCGCCGCGGGACTCAAGGGCGCTGTCATGGACGGTGCCGCGCCGCTTTACGCGCTGGATGAAGACGAACTGGTGAGTTGATATGCCGTGGCCATCCACTCTGAAGATGCCTGAGTAGTGTCATCAAATCCAGGTTCAGTCAGAACAGTGTATGGGAATTAGCTCTCAACTTCGTCCTATCTCATCTGTGACAGGTTTGGGTCTACTTCTCCCGAATATTCGGCGGTGAGGTTCTTACCGCAATTGGGTAGAATTGCGTCCTCTTCCCCGCCCTCGGCTATGCGTAGAGACTCAACGACATTGCCGGTTTTAGGGGCGATGAGTTTTGTTTTATTTAGGCTGAATCCAGCTTAGACCGACCAAATTTTTCAATTCGTTCAAGATGTGTCCACATTTCTTTTCCATCTTTACGTCGACTACTTACAGCGCCAGCCGCAATCAAACACTTTCTAAGTTCGTCGTCTGGAATACCTGGTAGTAGGCCTTTGATAGTCTCAAAAGAACGACTTTCCCACTCTTCACTAAGAAGCATCTTTGTGATGATAAAACGCAGTTGGTTTTCTAGACGGGTTTCAGACTCGAATTTTTGCAATGCCAATCGATAGCTAAGAAATGATAAGGGAATCGATCCGAATAGTCCGGCGAGCGCCCCTATGATAGCGGCAACTACAGTCTCATCCACGAGCGCCTCCTATATGTTTTCTGCTAAGTATTTAAGTATATAGGGATCATGGCTCTATTCGAAGCGGCTTGTAACTCTAATTTGTTTCTTGGCGTAGGGTGTTCCTCACGCTTTATGTTGTTGTCGGTTCAGCTGGTGTAGTGGCATCGCTGATGCAAGGATTCCGCAACGTCGTTGGAGCTTGAATTGACGATCCGGCAGCCCGCGCCTATCAGTGTGGGATGAGCAAATCCGTAAAAATGCCGCGCGAAAAAGGCGGCCTCACCTTCCCGCAGGATGCGCTGCCGCAGCCCGCGGAACTTGTCGATGTGGCCCCCGGCATCAAATGGGCGCGCATGCCGTTGCCCTTCGCCCTCGACCATATCAATTTGTGGCTACTTCAGGACGAGGACGGCTGGACTGTCGTCGATACGGGTGTTTCCGCCGACGATGTGAAGGCGCTTTGGCGGCAGATTTTTGCCGACGAGCTGGACGGAAAGCCGGTTACCGGCCTCATCGTGACGCATCTGCACCCCGACCATGTGGGGCTGGCGGGGTGGTTCACCCGCAAATGGAACATCACGCTGCAGATGTCCCGCACGGACTTTCTGCAATGCCGCAACCTGGTGCTCGACACGGGCCGCGATGCGCCGAAAGAGGCGCTGGATTTTTACCGCGCGGCGGGTTTTTCCCAGCGCGGGATCGACAGCTACGCCAAGCGCTTCGGCAATTTCGGCGAACGCGTGTCGCGCCTGCCGGATGTCTTTGCGCGGCTGAAGGAAGGCGACGAGCTGAAAATCGGCAAGCGGACATGGCGTGTCGTGATCGGTTCCGGTCATGCGCCGGAACATGTCTGCCTTTACAGCGAAGCCGACAAGATCCTGATCTCGGGCGACCAGGTGTTGCCCCGTATTTCCTCCATCGTCAGCGTTCATCCGACGGAAGCCTTCGAGAACCCGCTGGAGGAGTGGATCGCAAGCTGCAAGCGCATTCGAGACGAACTGCCGGAAGACACGCTCGTGCTGCCCGCGCATAATGAGCCCTTCTACGGATTGCACACCCGTATGACGCAGCTCATAGACGAGCATGAGGAAAACCTCGTAAAGCTTCATGAGATGCTCGACGAACCGCGCCGCTCGATCGACGTTTTCCCCGCGCTCTTCAAGCGCAAGATCACGTCGGACGTGTTCTTCATGGCGACGGGTGAGTCACTGGCCCATCTGCGCTGCCTGATCGGCAGGGGACTGGCGACCGTCGAGCGCGACGAAAACGGCGTGGACTGGTATCGGCAAAGCTGAAGATGGATACACTTCTCGTTTCCCACAGGGCCTGTCTGGAGCATGCGACCCCCGACGGGCATCCCGAATGCGTGGACAGGCTGCGTGCCGTGCTGGGCGCGCTGGAAGCCGAGGAGTTCATGATGTTGCAGCGGGTAGAAGCGCCGCGCGCCACCCATGAACAGATTGCCCGCGTGCATACGCCGGAACTCATCGAGATCGTGGAGGGCGGCATACCGGCGGAAGGCTATCGGCGGGTCGATGCCGACACCTTCCTGTCGCCGGGGTCCTATGAGGCGGCCTTGCGCGCCGCCGGGGCGGTCGTCTATGCGGTCGATGAGGTGATGGCGAAACGGGCGCGAAACGCTTTCTGCGCCGTGCGCCCGCCCGGACATCACGCCGAGCCGGGCACCTCCATGGGCTTTTGCCTGTTCAACAATATTGCCATCGGCGCCATGCATGCGCGTGTGGTCCACGGGATCGAGCGGGTGGCGGTGATCGATTTCGACGTCCATCACGGCAATGGCACACAGGCCGCCTTCGAGACCGACCCGTCGCTCTTCTATGCCTCGACGCACCAATGGCCGCTCTATCCCGGCACGGGCCGGGCGAGCGAGCGGGGGCTCGGCAACGTCCTCAATGCCTGCCAGCCGCCAGGCACCGGCTCCAGCGCCTTCCGGGAGAGTTTCGTGGAAGAGGTCATGCCGGCGCTTCGTTCGTTCCAGCCCGGTTTCATCATGATTTCGGCCGGATTCGATGCCCATGCAGCCGATCCGCTGGCGAATATGAACCTCACCGAGGATGATTTCGCTTTTGCAACCGCCGAGTTGGTCCGCTGTGCCGACGATCTCTGCGAGGGCCGAATTGTGTCGGCTCTTGAGGGGGGGTATGACTTGGGGGCACTGGCATCTTCGGCGCGAGCCCATGTGCGCGCGCTGATGCTGACCATGTAAGGCGCGGATCGCGCCCGAAACGACAAAGCACCGATACCGCCCGACAGAAGGACCGAACCCATGGCCGCCGCGAAATCCGACGTTCAGAAAGAGATCGAAAAACTGAGCTTCGAGGAAGCGCTGGCGCAGCTGGAGAAGATCGTCGCGAGCCTCGAATCGGGCGATGTGGAACTCGAAAGATCCATCGACCTCTATGAGCGCGGCAATGCGCTGAAGGCCCATTGCGAGGCGCGGCTGAAGGCGGCCGAGGCCAAGGTGGAAAAGATCCGCCTCTCCGAAAACGGAGATCCGGCGGGCACCGAACCGCTGGATGTCGAGTAGGAAGGCATTATCCCCTATGGCAGACCACCCCCGTGAGGTTCGGACCATCGACAGTGCCATGGAGGGGTGCGCGCTGGAGGTTGCCGATGCGCTGGACCGTCTGGTCCCCGCGCCGGAAGGTCCCGAGGCCCGCGTCTTCGAGGCGATGCGCTATGCGCTGACGGCAGGCGGCAAGCGCTTCCGCCCCTTCCTGGTGAAGGAGAGTGCGAAACTCTTCGATGTGCATGAGGAAGCGGCGTTGCGCACCGGCGTGGCGGTGGAATGCATCCATACCTATTCGCTGGTCCATGACGATCTGCCCTGTATGGACGATGACGATCTGCGCCGGGGCAAGCCGACCGTCCACAAGGCCTTCGACGAAGCAACGGCGGTGCTGGCGGGCGATGCGCTGCAATCGCTTGCTTTCGAGCTGATCGCCGACGAAGCGACGCATGAGGATGCAAGGGTGCGTTGCGAGCTGACCCGGCGTCTCGCCCGGGCGATTGGCGGCCACGGCATGGTGGGCGGCCAGATGATCGATCTCGGCAGCGAAGGCCAGCCGCTGGAGATGAACGCCATTACGCGGCTCCAGCAGTTGAAGACGGGCGCGCTGATCGCCTTTTCCTGCGAAGCGGGCGGCGTGCTGGGTCATGCCTCGGCTGCCGCGCTGCATGCGCTTCACGCCTACGCACACGATATGGGGCTGGCGTTCCAGATTGCCGACGATCTCCTCGATGTGGAGGGGAGTTCGGCCGATCTCGGCAAGACGCCTGGCAAGGACGAAGCGGCGGGAAAGGCCACTTTCGTCTCCATTATGGGCCTCGAAAGGGCCCGGGCCCAGGCCGGCATGCTGGCCGAACAGGCGGTCCGCCACCTTGATTTGTTCGACCAAAAAGCCGACCTTTTGCGGGAGGCGGCCGTTTTCGTTATAAACCGCCGCAACTAGGCCGCTGCCGTAAGCTGGCGCGCCGTTTTCCGCCGGATTTCATCGCTTTTCGGTCCGGCCGGCACATTTGCCGAGGTTTGTATTGAGCACTAAGCCTGACACCCCCTTACTCGACCGGGTGAAAACGCCCGCCGATCTGCGCCAATTCGACGAATCCGACCTGCGTCAGCTCGCCGACGAGCTGCGGGCGGAAACGATCGACGCCGTGTCGCAGACAGGCGGCCATCTGGGCGCGGGGCTCGGCGTGGTGGAGCTGACCGTGGCGCTTCACTATGTGTTCAACACGCCCGACGACCGGCTGATCTGGGATGTCGGCCATCAGTGCTATCCGCACAAGATCCTGACCGGACGGCGCGACCGTATCCGGACGCTCCGTCAGGGCGGCGGGCTCTCCGGCTTCACCAAGCGTTCGGAAAGCGAATACGACCCCTTCGGCGCGGCGCATAGCTCCACCTCCATTTCCGCCGGTCTCGGCATGGCGGTGGCGCGCGACCTGTCCGGCGGCAAGAACAATGTGATTGCGGTGATCGGCGACGGCGCGATGAGCGCGGGCATGGCCTATGAGGCAATGAACAATGCCGGCTCCATGGACAGCCGTCTTATCATCATCCTGAACGACAACGACATGTCCATCGCACCGCCCGTGGGCGCGATGAGCGCCTATCTGGCGCGGCTCTTGTCGGGCGGCACCTATCGTTCGGTGCGCCATATCGCCAAGGAGCTGGCGCGCCTGCTGCCCCGGAGCTTCGAGGAGCGCGCGCGCCGCGCCGAGGAATTCGCCCGCGGCATGGCGACCGGCGGCACGCTGTTCGAGGAACTCGGCATGTATTATGTCGGTCCCATCGACGGCCATAATCTGGAACATCTGCTCCCGGTGCTGAAGAATGTGCGCGATGCGGGCGAGGGGCCGATCCTCGTTCATTGCGTGACGCAGAAGGGCAAGGGCTATGCGCCCGCCGAAGCCGCCGAGGATAAATATCACGGCGTCTCCAAGTTCGACGTCATCACCGGCGCCCAGTCCAAGGCGCCTGCCAATGCGCCTTCCTACACCAAGGTCTTCGCGCAATCGCTCGTTCAGGAAGCCGAGCGCGACGACAAGATCGTCGCCATTACCGGCGCCATGCCGTCGGGCACAGGGCTCGACCTTTTCGGCAAGGCCTTTCCCGAGCGCACCTTCGATGTCGGCATTGCCGAGCAGCACGCCGTGACCTTCGCGGCGGGGCTTGCCACCGAAGGCTACAAGCCGTTTGCGACCATCTATTCGACCTTCCTGCAGCGCGGTTACGACCAGGTCGTGCATGACGTGGCGATCCAGAAGCTGCCGGTGCGTTTTGCCATCGACCGGGCGGGGCTTGTCGGCGCGGACGGAGCGACCCATGCGGGGTCCTTCGACGTGACCTATCTCACCTGCCTGCCGGACTTCGTCGTCATGGCGGCGGCCGACGAGGCGGAACTGAAACATATGGTGGCGACCGCCGTGGCGATCGACGACCGCCCCTCCGCCTTCCGCTATCCGCGCGGCGAGGGTGTCGGCGTCGATATGCCCGAACGCGGTATCCCGCTCGAAATCGGCAAGGGCCGCATCGTTCGCGAAGGCAGCAAGGTTGCGATCCTTTCGCTCGGGACGCGGTTGCAGGAAGCGCTGAAGGCTGCCGAACAGCTCGGTGCGCTGGGCCTTTCCGCGACTGTGGCGGATGCCCGTTTCGCAAAGCCGCTGGACGAGGAGCTGATTGCCCGTCTGGCGCGCGAGCATGAAGTGCTCATCACCATCGAGGAAGGTTCGGTCGGCGGGTTCGGCAGCCATGTGCTGGATTTCATGGCGCGTGCGGGGCTTCTCGACGGCGGGCTCAAGGTGCGCCCCATGACGCTGCCCGACATCTTCATCGATCAGGACAAGCCGGAAAAAATGTACGATCTGGCGCGGCTCAATGCGCCGCAGATCGTCGAGACGGCGCTTGCCGCGCTGGGGCTCGAGGCGAAGGCGCGCGAACTTTCCGACGCCGCGCTCGCACCCGGCCGCGCCTGATCTCCCATGCAGAACGACAAATGCCGCCTCGATCAGGCGTTGGTCGAGAGGGGCCTTGCACCGAGCCGCGCCCGCGCGCAAGGCGCGATCAAGGCGGGGCATGTGTCGGTAAACGGACATAAGGTTGTGAAGCCTGCCGCGCCGGCGGCGCCGTCGGACAAGATCGAACTGAGCGGTCTCGAACATCCTTACGTTTCGCGCGCGGCGCTGAAACTTGTGCATGGGCTCGATTGTTTCGGGGTCGCGGTGGAAGGGCGCCATGCCCTCGATCTCGGCGCCTCGACGGGCGGCTTCACGCAAGTGCTGCTTGAGCGCGGCGCGGCTCATGTGATCGCGATCGACGTCGGGCACGGCCAGCTCGACGACAGCTTGCGCAACGATCCGCGCGTCACGGCGATCGAAGGGCTCAATGCGAAAGATGTCGACGCGACGAGTGTGACCGAGCCGTTCGATCTCATCGTCTGCGACCTGAGTTTCATCAGCCTGAAAAAGGCGCTGCCTGCGACACTCGAACTGGCGCCTGTCGGCACCGATCTTCTGGCCCTCATCAAACCGCAATTCGAGGTCGGCAAGGGCAGGCTCGGCAAGGGAGGCGTGGTGAAGGAGGAGGGTCTGCATGAGGAAGTCTGTGCAGATATCGCCGAGTGGCTGTCCTCCCTGCCAGGCTGGACGGTCAAAGGCGTGACGCCAAGCCCCATCGAGGGCGGAGACGGCAATCGGGAATTTCTGATCGCCGCCCGAAAGCCGGGAACCGAAGACAGGAAAACATGAACGAGCTGACCGTCGACATAGATATTCTGGGCGCGCAGGGCGATGGCATCGCGCAAACGGACAAGGGTCCGCTCTATGTCGCCTATGCGCTGCCGGGCGAAACGGTGGATGTGGAGCCGCTGGAGGCCGACCGGGCCGCCATGAAGCGGATCGTTACGCCATCGCCGCATCGCGTGAAACCGGCCTGCCGCCATTTCGGCCAGTGCGGCGGCTGCTCGATCCAGCATCTGGACGCCGAGAGCTATCGCGGCTGGAAACGCAGTCTCGTGGAAACAGCGCTTGCCCATCGCGGGATCGAAACCGACATCGAACCGCTTGTCGGCGCGCAGCCGCGCAGCCGCCGTCGCGCGACCTTCGCGGCCACGCGAACGAAGAAGGCCGTGACGTTGGGTTATTATGCGCGCGGCACGCACAACATCGTGGGCGTCGAGGAATGTCCGCTTGTCGTGCCTGAAATCGAAGACGCATTGGGCGGCCTTTCCGCCCTGGTCGCGCCCGGCCTGTCACGCAAGGGACGCGCGGCCATTGCCGTCACGGCGACACGAAGCGGGCTCGATGTCTCGGTGACGGGCGCCAAGGCGCTGGACGATGCGGAGGATAGCGGCCTGCGCGCAAAGCTCGCACAAGGCGCGGATGTGATGGACCTTGCCCGGCTGAGCTGGGAAGGCGAGATTGTCGCGGAGCGCCGCCCGCCCATGATCCGGCTCGGCAGGCTCGATATCTCGTTGCCGCCGGGCGGTTTTCTTCAGGCGACGGAAGATGGCGAGGCGGCGCTCTCGTCGCGTGTCGCCGAGACGGTCGGCGAGGCGCGCCATGTCGTCGATCTCTTTGCAGGGGCCGGCACATTCGCGGCATCGCTGGCGGAGAAGGCCGCCGTCCACGCTGTCGAAAGCGATGCGGACGCGCTGAAGCGGCTGGAACGCGCGGTGCGCGATCAGGGGCCGGGACTGAAGCTCAAGCCGCTCACCACGGAACGGCGCGATCTCTTCCGCCGCCCGCTGCTGGCGAGCGAACTCGATAAATATGACGCGGTGGTGCTGGACCCGCCCCGCGCGGGTGCGCAGGCGCAGGCCGCCGAACTGGCGAAATCGCGCGTGCCGCGTATCGCCTTCGTGTCATGCAGTCCGGCGAGTTTCGCCCGCGATGCGCGCATGCTGCTGGATGGCGGCTACCGGCTGGTGTCGGTGACGCCGGTGGACCAGTTTCTCTGGTCCGCCCATGTGGAGCTGATAGGGGTCTTTTCGCGGGATTGAGCTTCGGCTCAGACGCCCACGCCCGGTTCTTCCGGCGGGGTGGGGATGTCGATGCTGCAATAGCGCTCGATCGCTTTGGCGACCATTTCGGGCGAAAGGTTCAGAATGTTGAGCTTCACGCGCACGCCATTGCTGCCCACTTGCCGCCAGCATTTGTACATATATTGCCGCCACACGGCCTGAGCATTTTCCGGCGGCACGACCGCTTCCGCCACAGCGCGCGACAGGGTGATGCGCAGTTCCGCATTGCGGATGTTGCGCACGAAGCTGTCATGGACGGCGACATCTTTAATGTCCGGCCAGGGGAAACGTCCCAGCCCGGCAATCTCGATGCCCGCCGGGCCGATTTTCAGCGCTTCATTGTTGCGCGCGACGAAGGGCCAGTGAAACGCAGCCACGGCGAAGGAGATGGCTGCGAGGAAAAGGGCCGTGTGCCCGATACGCGGTGTGGCCAGAAGAACCAGCCCCACACCGATCAGCAAGCCGCCATAGACGATGGTCTGCCCCTTTTCCCGGCTGTAGCGCGCCGTCACCGTTGCACCGGGAGGGATGGAAATCTCGTCGGTCATGTCGGGTTCCTTCAGGCGTCGCCTGTTCAGGCACCGCCCATTTGGCCACGATGGCGCAGCAGGTGGTCGGCAAGGACGCAGGCCATCATGGCCTCGCCCACGGGCACGGCGCGAATGCCCACGCAAGGATCGTGACGCCCCTTGGTGATGATTTCCGCGTCCTCTCCCTGCCGCGATACCGTCTTGCGCGGTTGCAGGATGGAAGAGGTGGGCTTCACCGCGAAACGCACGACAACGGGCTGGCCGGTGGAAATGCCGCCCAGAATGCCGCCTGCGTGATTGGAGGCGAAGGCCGGACCTTCATTGCCCATGCGCATCTCGTCGGCGTTTTCCTCGCCGGTGAGCGCGGCGGACGCGAAGCCTTCGCCGATCTCGACGCCCTTTACCGCGTTGATGCTCATCATCGCGGCGGCAAGGTCGGCATCGAGCTTGCCATAGATCGGCGCGCCGAGGCCGACGGGGATACCTTCGGCCACGATCTCGATCACCGCGCCGCAGGAAGAGCCCGCCTTGCGCACGCCGTCGAGATAGCTTTCCCACTCGGCGGCCGCCTTGACGTCCGGGCACCAGAAAGGATTGTTTTCCGTTTCCGCCCAGTCCCAGTTCTCGCGATCGATCTTGTGCGGGCCGACCTGCACCAGCGCCCCGCGAATGCTGACGCCCGGCAGCACCTTGCGTGCAATGCCACCGGCTGCGACACGCGCCGCCGTTTCGCGCGCGGAAGAACGTCCGCCGCCGCGATAGTCGCGAATGCCGTATTTCGACAGATAGGTGAAATCCGCATGGCCGGGGCGGAACTTGTCCTTGATGTCCCCGTAATCCTTGGAGCGCTGATCGACATTCTCGATCATCAGCGAGATCGGCGTGCCGGTGGTCAGCTCCTGCTGCGCATCGTCGTCGAAGAAGGTGCCGGAAAGGATCTTCACCTGATCCGGTTCGCGGCGCTGCGTGGTGAAGCGCGACGTGCCCGGGCGGCGCCGGTCGAGCCATGTCTGGATTTCTTCCGCCGTGACGGGAATGCGCGGCGGCACGCCATCGACCACGCAGCCAAGCGCCGGCCCGTGGCTTTCGCCCCAGGTCGTCACGCGGAACAGATGGCCGAATGTGTTGTGCGACATGACCTAAATTCGTTTGCCGGAATCACTCCCCGCCTGCGCTGGGGCAGGCCTGGAAGCGACCATAGCGGAAATCAGACGATGCTCATATCCGGCGCGTCTTCGGCCTTCATGCCGACGACGTGATAGCCCGCATCGACATGATGGACCTCGCCGGTCACGCCGGAGCCGAGATCGGAGAGAAGGTAGAGCGCGGTATTGCCGACTTCCTCGATGGAGACGACGCGCTTCAGCGGCGAGTTGAGCTCGTTCCACTTCAGGATGTAGCGGAAATCGCCGATACCGGAAGCCGCCAGCGTCTTGATCGGACCGGCGGACACGGCGTTGACGCGGATATTGTCGCGGCCGAGATCTACGGCGAGATAGCGCACGCTGGCTTCCAGCGCGGCCTTGGCGACGCCCATCACATTGTAGTGCGGGATCACCTTCTCGGAGCCGTAATAGGTGAGGGTGACGATGGAGCCGCCATCCGTCATCAGCTTTTCCGCGCGCTGACAGAGCGCGACGAAGGAATAGCAGGAGATCGCCATGGAGGCGGTGAAGTTCTCCTGCGAAGTGTCGACATAGCGGCCATCCAGCTCCGACTTGTCGGAATAGGCGATGGCATGGACGAAGAAGTCGATCTTGCCCCATTTCTCTTTCAGCGTCTCGAAGACGGCATCCATGCTGGCCGCGTCGGTCACGTCGCAGGGCATGATGAGATCGGGATCGGTTCCGATGGATTCGGCAAGCGGCGTGATGCGCTTGAGTAGCGCATCGCCCTGATAGGTGAACGCAAGCTCCGCACCATGTGCGGCGCAGGCCTTGGCGATACCCCAGGCGATGGAGCGGTTATTGGCAACCCCCATGATGAGGCCGCGCTTGCCGGCCATGAGGTTGGAGCCACCCTGTGCGGTATTGGCGTTGCTGGCGGCTTCACTCATTATTTTCTATCCCTTCGAAATGTCGGTGCGGGCGGGCGACCCGGACAGTGGCGCATTTTGCATAAAAGGCACACCCGGTCCACGAAAAATCCCAGCGTTCTCCGAAACTTGGGAGTTTCCGTAGCGATATATCAATCCTTGAAAAGATGCTGCCTCACACTCGAGGCAAGGCCCTGCGCCCAGCCCGCTGCGAAGTCCCGGAGGGCCCGGTCAGGCTTTTCCGGCAGGGTGATGGAAAGCGTCACATACTGGTCGCCGGGCCCGTCTTTCGGGTTCTCGGGTGCGATCCCCTTGCCCCGAAGCCGAAGCTGCGTCCCGCTGTTCGACCCGGCCGGGATGGTAAGGCTGACCGCTCCGGAAAGCGTCGGCACATCCACCTTGCCGCCGATGACGGCCTCGGCCAGCGTGACGGGCAGGGTAAGGTGAATATCGTAGCCCTCGCGCCGGAACCAGGGATGCGGCTGGACGCGCATTTCCAGAAACGCATCGCCCGCGGGCGCGCCGCCGCTGCCCGCTTCGCCCTGGCCGCGCAGGCGGATCTGACGGCCCGTCTCAAGGCCCGCCGGTATGCGGATGTCGAGCGTTTTGCCGCCCAGAGCGACCCGGCGCATACCGCCTCTCGCCGCCTCCAGAAAGGGAATTTCCAGCGCATAGGCGGCATCACGCCCGCGACCCCGGAAAACCCGGCGGCCGGCATCGCGAAGCCCCTCGTAAAACTCGCTGAAGCCCCCTTCCTGCTCTTCTTCGCTCAGCGGTCGGGCCTTGAGCGGCTCCTTGAGGTCGGACGGCTCGAAACCGGGTTTTTCGGCGTTCCCGGCTTTTTTTGAGGCCGGTTTGAAGGGTGCGTCTTCCGCCTTCGGACCGGATTTGCTCCGGAACCTTGCGCCATAGGCGGCGGCCTTTTCGAATTTCGGTTTGGCGGCGGCATGGCGGATGGCGTCGTAGCGCCGCCGCGCATCGGTATCCTTCAGGAGGTTGTAGGCCGCCGTGACTTCCTGAAACTGCGTCTCCGCGCGCCGCCGGTCCGGGGCCTCCGCACCGCTCAACGCATCCGGATGCAGTTTGCGCGCAAGCCGCCTGTAGGCCGCCTTGATCTCGGCCAGGCTTACATGGGGCTCAACGCCCAGGGTTTCATATGGATCGCGCAACCGGCCTCTCTCCCGATGCCGCAAAACAGGGCGCGCAGGATAGCGCGCGTCCCTCTACGAAACCGTTAAGCGGAGGTTGCTCTCAGGAGGCGGGATCGGATGGCGGTGCGGTGTCCGGCGTGCGGATGGCCGCATCGGGCTCCCGCAGCCTGTCGCCTGCATCCTTATCCGGGGAGGCCTGCTTGTCCGAACCCGGATGGTTATCCGTATCCGGCAGCAGAATATTCACCGGTGGTGCCGGCGGTGCCGGTTTCACGGCCTTGGCAGCGGCCTCGCCGGGCGGCGGATTGGGCGGGGGGAGCGTGGGCACAAGCTGGGCCAGACGGGCGAGCGCCATGCTGTGGCCCTGCCGCGCGGCCAGCGCATACCAGCCCATGGCGCGCGGCAGGTCGCGCGAGACGCCCAGACCCTTCTCGAACATCACGCCGAGATTGTATTGCGCGATCGGCTCGCCTGCGACCGCGGAGAGATGAAGCCAGAAGCTGGCCTTCTTGTAGTCGCGGGGAATGCCGTCGCCTTCCAGATACATGAAGGCGGCATTGAGCTCGGCAGGCACGAAACCCGCCTCCGCCGCGCGCTCGTAGAAGAACAGGGCGCGCTCCGGATCGCGCTCGGTGCCCAGCCCCTTGCGCAGCAGCAGGGCGACATTGCGCATTGCCGCCAGATCGTCCTGCTGGGCAAGCGGCAGCCAGTCCTTGAAGGCGGCGGCGTAGTCGCCCCTGTCATAGGCTTTCACGCCGCGCTGGAAGCGGGCCTCGTCCGGCCCGCTGCGGTGGCCGGGAGAATTCTCGATGGCTTCCTTGACGGTAAGGCCTTCGGCCTTTGCCGCATTCGGCACGAGAAAAGCGCCCGCCGTGACAAAGACGGCGGACGCCAGAATCAGGCGGACATAGCTGGGAAGGTCTTTTTTCACGCGGCTTGTCCGTCTTCAGTGTCGTCGAAATCAGTTCTGGATCTGCCAGGACCCGTCCGGCATCCGGCAGGCCGTACCATGCGCCTGCTGGCTGCGACCGTCGATATAAATCGTCTGCGTATATTCGCGGCAGGGACGGCCCGAAGAGGTCGTATAGGCCGGTTGCGGCGTAACGGTGCCGTAATGGCCGCTATCGGGATTGCTCCAGCGCGAGGCCTGGCCCGACGGGTTGTTTTCCAGCGCGCTGTATGTGGTGCGGCCCATATAGGCGCGGTCGGCGCGGTCGAGCGACTTGCCGATTTCGCTGCCCATGAGCGCACCGATCAGCACGCCGGCACCCGTGGCCCAGAGCCGGCCTTCGCCGCCGCCGAACTGCGAGCCGATCACGCCGCCCGCCAGCGCGCCGGCACCCGTGCCGACCGTTTGCTTGGGACCCATACCGCCCATGCCGCCATTGTAGATGCCCTGGTCGCAGGCAGCCAGCGACAGACCGATACCGGCAATTGCAAATGCTTTCAGGAGTTTCATGCGCTTTCCATTTTCTTCTGCCTCCCCGGGGAGGCGGGAATTCCGTCCCGGGCAGGAGGCGCGGGACGCGACAAATCGATTTCTGGTAACTATATAAGGAACCGATTGTGGCAAGAATTGAGCAGCGTCAAAGCTATCATATTGCTACCGAATTTGGCCGTTTTCGGCCCGTTTTTGATCTGGAAGGCCATCTGGAGCATGACTGACGCACCCGCCGGCACCGAAAAGACGGAGGATGTCTTCACGTCGGACAATCCCTTCGAGCTCTTCAGGGAGTGGCTGGACAAGGCCGCGAAGAGCGAGCCGAACGACCCCAATGCGGTGGCGCTGGCGACCGCCGATGCGCAAGGCTTTCCCGATGTGCGCATGGTGTTGCTGAAGGATGTGGATGAGCGCGGCTTCGTTTTCTACACCAATCTGGAAAGCGAGAAGGGGCGCGAACTGAAAGAGAATATGCGCGCGGCGCTCGGCTTCCACTGGAAGTCACTGCGCCGCCAGGTGCGCGTGCGCGGCATCGTTTCGCCGGTAAGCCCGGAAGAGGCGGACGAGTATTTCGCCAGCCGACACCGCGACAGCCAGATCGGCGCCTGGGCCTCGCGTCAGTCGCGGCCGCTGGAAAGCCGCTTCGAACTCGAAAAGGAAGTGGCGCGCTACGCCGCCAAATTCGGTCTGGGCAAGGTACCCCGGCCCGAACACTGGTCCGGCTTCCGCATTGCGCCGGTCCGCATCGAGTTCTGGCGCGACCGTCCGTTCCGCCTGCATGATCGTCTGGTCTTCCACCGCGACGACCCGGCGGCGGGTTGGAAGACGATGCGGCTTTTCCCGTAAGGCGGACGAATGGCACTGGACGCAAAGACGGCGGCGGAAAACGCCATCCTGATGAAGCGGGCGACCTACGCCGCGGTGTGCGTTGCCGTGGTGCTGGTGGTTCTCAAGGCGGGGGCCCTCTGGTTCACCGGATCGGTGGCCATGCTGGGCACGCTGCTCGACAGCCTGCTGGACGGCTCGGCCTCGCTCCTGAACCTCGTCGCCGTGCGCCACGCGCTGACGCCTGCCGACCAGGAGCATCGCTTCGGCCATGGCAAGGCGGAAGCATTGGCAGGCCTCGGCCAGTCATTCTTCATCTTCGGATCGGCGGGCTACATCGTCTATGAAGCTTTCCAGCGCATCATGACGCCGCAGCCCGTCTCGCATTCGCTTTGGGGCATCGTCGTGACGGTGATCGCCATTGCCATGACGCTGGGCCTTGTCGCGTTCCAGCGTCATGTGGTGAGCCGGACGAAATCGCTCGCCATCGAGGCGGATTCCATCCACTACCGCGGCGACCTGTTGATGAACCTGTCGGTTGTAGCGGCGCTGGTTCTCTCGGGGTTTCTCGGCTGGGAATGGACGGACCCGGTCTTCGGCATTCTCATTGCCGGGCTTATCGCCTGGGCGGCGGCGCAGATCGCCTCCAATGCTTTCGATCAGCTGATGGACCGCGAATTGTCCGAAGACGAGCGCGAGCGGATCAAGACGGTCGCGCTCTCTCATCCGGATGTCATCAACATCCACGATCTTCGCACGCGGACCTCCGGCGTGCTGAGCTTCATCCAGTTCCATCTCGAACTCGATCCCGAAATCACCCTGACCAAGGCGCACCGGATTTCCGATGAGGTGGAAGACGAGATCATGAAAGAGTTCCCCGGTTCCGAAGTGCTGATCCATCAGGATCCGGCCGGGCTGGAACCGCTGAGCCGTCTCGAACGCGTATGAGTATAAGGACGTTTTGACCTCCGAAACCGACACGCAGGAAACGATCGGCTTTCTCTCGCGGCCCGAAGCCTATGGGCTCGATGCGGGGGAGACTGTCGAGCACATCGAAACCCACGCGAACCACATCTTTCTGGCCGGCGATTTTGCCTGGAAGATGAAAAAGCCGATCCGCTTCAGCTTTCTCGATTTCTCGACATCGCAAAAGCGCCGCGAGGCCTGTGAATCCGAACTGGCGCTCAACCGCCGCACGGCGCCGGAGCTCTATCTGGGGCTCACCGCCGTCACCAGGGGCGAGAGCGGTTTCGGGCTTGTGCCGGTGGAACCGGGAGCGGATGCCCCGCATGGCGCGGCGGACTGGCTCGTCAAGATGAAGCGCTTCAACAATGACGGGCTTCTGGCGCGGCAGGAAGACGAAGGCCGCCTGAAAACCTCGCTTGTGGAGGACCTCGCCGCCCGTGTCGCAAGCTTCCATGCCGGGGCGGAAGTGACGCGGGATTTCGGCGGCGCGACGGCCTTCGCCAGCATCGTCGCCGACAATGCCCATGACATGCTTGAAAAGGCGGGCAGCACCTTTTCGCGAGACGAAGCCGAGCGCACGAAAGCGCAGTGCGATCAGTTGATCGAGCGGCATCGCAGGCTCATGGACAATCGCCGCGATGCAGGCTGGGTGCGGCGCTGCCATGGCGACCTGCATCTGGGCAATGTGGTGGAGATCGACGGCGCGCCGGTCATCTTCGACTGTATCGAGTTCAACGAAAACATCGCCTGCATCGATGTGCTTTACGATCTCGCCTTCCTGCTGATGGATCTCTCTTTCCGGGAGGGAGAGACGGCCCTGCTCGCCAACCGCGCCCTGAACGCCTATTTCGACCACATCTCCGAGGCGGATATCGACGACATGATCGGCGGCTTGCCGCTGGTGCCGCTCTTCGTGGCGGTACGCGCCGTGGTGCGCGCCAAGGTCACCGCCATGCAGGTGGAGCAGGGCGGCGACGCTAAGCTCAGGGAGAGAGCCCGCGCCTTTTTCGATTTCGCCATGACGTCCTTTGAAACGGGTAAGCCGGGCCTGGTCGCCATTGGCGGTCTGTCCGGCACCGGCAAATCAACCGTGGCGAAGGTGCTGGCGCCCCGTCTTGGGCGGCCTGCCGGCGCGCTGCATCTCAGAACCGACATCATTCGCAAGCGCCTTTTCAATGTCGGTCCGCTGGAGCGGCTGCCGGAGGAGGCCTATGCGCCCGAAGTGGGCGCGCGCGTCTATGCCGAGATGTTCCGGCTTGCGGGCCATGCACTGGAGGCGGGCGTCAGCGTGGTGATGGACGCCGTTTTCGCGCAACAGGAAGAGCGCGACCGGGCCGCTGAACTGGCAGGCCGAATGGGCGTGCCGTTTTCTGGGCTCTGGCTCGAGGCCGATCCGGCGGTGCTGGAGGCGCGGGTGCGCGCGCGCTCCGAGAAGGCCAACGACGCTTCCGACGCCGATGTGGCCGTGCTGCGCCGCCAGCTTGCCTATGATATCGGCACGCTGGACTGGCACCGGCTTGACGCGGCCGGAAGGCCGGAGGAGATCGCGGCCCGGGGCCTGGACACGCTCACGAAATAATGACCTTAACCCCGGTTAATGTGTGCTGGCTCTTGGCTCTGCATTTCAGTAGATTGCGCTCATGGCACAGATCCCCAATGCGGAACGAAAGACATTGCTGCTGACCGGTGCAAGCCGGGGCATCGGACATGCGACGGTGAAGCGCTTCTCGAGCGCGGGCTGGCGCGTGATTACCTGCTCGCGCCATGCTTTCCCGGAAGATTGCCCATGGGAGGCCGGACCTGAGGATCATATTCAGGTCGATCTCGCCGATCCGGAAAACACCGCGGAGGCGATCAACGAAATCCATGAACGGCTGAAGGATCAGGGCGGGCGTCTCAATGCGCTCGTCAACAATGCCGCCATTTCGCCCAAGGGCGAGGGGGGCTCGCGGCTCGGTGTGTTCGATACCAGCCAGGAGCTCTGGTACAAGGTCTTTCAGGTGAACTTCTTCGCCCCCGTCATTCTGGCGCGCGGACTGGTTCAGGAGCTGAAAGCGGCGAGCGGGTCGGTCGTCAATGTCTCGTCCATCGCGGGTGAGCGTGTGCACCCCTTCGCGGGCAGCGCCTACGCGACCTCGAAGGCGGCGCTGAAATCGCTGACGCGGGAAATGGCCTCGGAATTCGGGCCGTTGAACGTGCGGGTGAACGCCATCGCGCCGGGCGAAATCGACACGGCAATCCTCTCGCCGGGCACCGAAAAGATCGTGGAAGAAATCCCCATGCATCGCCTCGGCACGCCGGAAGAGGTGGCGCGGGTGATATATTTTCTGTGTACGGATCAGTCGAGCTATATCAACGGCACCGAAATCCAGATCAATGGCGGCCAGCACGTCTGAGGCGTCATCTTCCTCTCGGGCAAGTGTCGCTCCCGATAGCTGTCATGCCCGGCAATGACAGGTAAATGTCAGGGCAGGAACAGCACCGCGCTCTGGCTCTCGCGTACCTGCGCATCCTCGTTCACGGTGAAGGCGGAGACGATGAAGCCGCTGGCGCCGGCAAAGCCGCCCGTGCCGCCCGTCACCTGAAACACGACATGACCGAGCTGCGTTTTCGGGTCGGGCGTCTCGCCAAGATAGCCTTCGCGCACGCTTTCATAGCTCAATGTGCCGCCGCCGAAGCTGAGCGTGCCGGTTTCGCTGAAGCCGCCATATTCGTCATTATCGACCGCCGCCTCGCAGGTCACATGCAGGCCGCTGCCGGCCAGCGCCGGATCGAAGTCCGGCGGTAGCACGGCGGAGGTCTCGATATTCATGCGCTCGCCCATCGCGTCTTCGGGCGAGGTCTTGCCGGCAAGTTCGATCTGAAAGCGGATTTCGCGTGTCATCCCTGCGCCCCGATCACTTCATCAGCCCTTCCTTGCGGGCATGGGCCGTCACCTCGTCCAGCGCTTCCTCAAGCGTCTTGAAGATGTCGTCGACCTGGCTCTCGGTGATGATGAGGGGCGGGCAGATGGCGATGATGTCGCCTGCCAGCGGACGCAGGATGAGGCCGCGTTTCTCGCAGGCCGCCACGACCTTCGCACCGATACCCGCGCCCGGCTCGAAGCTCTCTTTCGAGTCCTTGTGGGCGACGAGTTCCAGCGCGCCGATAAGACCCTTGGCGCGGACATGGCCGACCAGCGGATGTTCGGCGAGGCGATGCACATGGCCTTCGAAGGTCGGTTGCAGCGAACGCACATGGCCGACAATGTTGCGCTCCTGATAGATGTCGAGCGTCTTGGAAGCGACGGCGGCGGCCAGCGGATGCGCGGTATAGGTGAAGCCGTGGCCGAACGTGCCGATCTTGCGGCTTTCGTCCAGCATCGCCTGATACATGTCTTCGCCGACCGTGACGGCGCCGATGGGCACGTAAGCGGAAGAGAGCGCCTTGGCGACGGAAATGCTGTCCGGCTTCATGTTGAAGGTTTCCGAGCCGAACATGTTGCCCGTGCGCCCGAAGCCGCAGATCACCTCGTCGGCAATGAAATAGACATCGTATTTCTGCAGCACGGCCTGGATTTTCTCGAAATAGCCGTCCGGCGGCATGATGACGCCGCCTGCGCCCATGATGGGTTCGGCGATGAAGGCGGCGACCGTGTCCGGGCCTTCCTTGATGATGAGGTCTTCGAGGTTCTTCGCCAGACGCGTGGTGAACTCGTCCTCCGTCTCGCCCGGTTCCGCGTAGCGGTAGTAATGCGGGCAGTCGGTGTGGAGGACGCCCTCGATGGGCAGGTCGAAATCGCGATGGTTCGCGGGCAGGCCCGTCAGCGAGGCGGAGGCGACCGTCACGCCGTGATAGGCGCGGATGCGAGAGATGAATTTCTTCTTCTCCGGCTTGCCGCGGGCATTGTTGTAGTACCAGACAAGCTTCACCTGCTGGTCGTTCGCTTCCGAGCCCGAACCGCAGAACAGCACCTTGGAGGCGGGATGCGGCGCGATGGCTTTCAGCTTCTCGGCCAGCTCCGCCGCGCGCTCATGGCTCTTGCCGCCGAAGACATGGGTGAAGGGAAGGCGCTCGAGCTGCTCGGTCGCCGCGTCGATCAGTTCCTTCTCGTTATAGCCGAGCGAGGTGCACCAGAGCCCGGCCATACCCTCGATATATTTCTTGCCATGACTGTCATAGACATAGATGCCCTCGCCGCGCTCGAGGATCATCGGCCCCGTCTCGCGGAAGGTTTCGAGATTGGTATAGGGATGGATGACCGTTTCGATATCGCGAACGGCGGCGTTGCTAAGGCTCGACATGGGAGCGCTCCTCGAATGAGCAGGTGTGGGCGGATGCCGCATAATGCGGCGTCGCCCGAGGGGAAGTCAAAGGGCTATGTCTTCTGAGTCATGCCCCGCTTTATGCGGGGTATCCACGCCTTGGCGTCTGTGAAAGACGTGGATGGCCCGGACAAGCCGGGCCACGACGACAGAGTGCTTACCACCCCGGCGGCGCCCGGAACCCGCCGAGGATTTCCTCCAGCATGGCCGCCACCGCGATGGGCGTCTTGTCTTCGAGGTGCGGGCCGATGATCTGGATGCCTGCCGGAAGACCTTCCGACGTAATGCCCACAGGGGCGACGCTGGCGGGGAGATAGGACACCACCGCCGGGCCCGCCCAGAGCAGCACGTCGATATATTCCCGCTCGATGCCGTTCACCGTCAGCTTGCGTTTCGACCAGTCGGACTGCTGGTCGTGCTTGAAAGCGGTGCGCATCAGCACGGGCGACAGCACCACGTCGTAATCCTTGAAGAAGTCGGCCCATTTGTGCCGGAGCTGCGCCTGCCGCTCCTTCCACTGCATGCGTTCGGCAACGGTCATCGTGCCGCCGCGCGCCTGGAGAATGGCGTGGGACTTGTCGTCGGGCGATGCGGTCTCCTTCATCTGCCGCCAGCGCTCCTTCACCTTGTCCGGCATGCCGGCGCCCGTCTGGGAGTGGAGAAGCATGAGATAGATTTCGGTGCTCTCGGCAAAGGAGAAGGCAGGCCGGGCTTCCCAGTCCACCTTCGCGCCCGCATCCGCCAGCGCATGGGCCGCCTGCTTCAGAAGGGCGGCCATTTCCCGGTCGATGTCGCAGAAGGGCTCGTCGATCCAGACGGCGACGCGGAGATCTTTCGGGCTCTTGGCGCGGGCGGGCGGCAGGTCGAGCTTCCAGCCTGGTGTGTTGGTCCAGTTCGGCCCCGCCGCGATATCGAGCAGCATCTGCAGATCTTCCGCGCTGCGGGCAAGTGGCCCGGCGACGGAAAGATCGCCCTCCGAAAGCCAGCCGGGCGGCGGGCCGAGATGGCCGCGCTTGGGCACGATGCCGTAAGTCGGCTTGTGACCAAAAACGCCGCAGAGATGCGCGGGCGTGCGGATGGAGCCGCCAATATCGGAGCCGAACTCGGCCGCGGTGAAGCCCGCAGCGAGCGAAGCCGCCGACCCGCCGGACGAGCCGCCGGGGCCGCATTCCAGGTTCCACGGATTGTTCGTCGTGCCGTAAATGTCGTTATAGCTCTGCAGGTCCGCCGACATGAAAGGCACATTGGTCTTGCCCATCACGATGGCGCCCGCATCCTGAAGCCGCTGGATCGGGTCGGCGCTCGTCGCGGGGACATTGTCTTTCCAGTCCGGCACGCCGCCGGTGGAGACCATGCCCTTTACCTCATAGGCATCCTTGATGGTGAAGGGGAGGCCGTGAAGCGGGCCCTTGTCCTCGCCCTTCGCCAAAGCCTCATCCGCGTCCTTTGCCGCTGTGCGGGCGCCGTCGAAGTCGCTCGCCACCACCGCGTTGATCTTTGGATTGTACTCTTCGATGCGTGAAATGTAGTGATCGGTCAGTTCCGCCGAGCTGATCTCGCGAGCGCGCAGCATCCGGCCAAGCTCGGATGCGGAGCGGAAATGAAGCTCCTCCATGGAATTCCCCTTTTAGTATTGATTGCTTTGACCGCATTAGACGGTGTCGGGCACCGCCAAGGCAAGTGAAAGCGGGGCAGGAGAAAACCCCAGCGTCGGCCGGGGTTTTTAGAGCGGTGGCGAAGGGGAAATTATTGTGACATGGCGCCTTTCCCACTAGACTTCGCCCAAATGAAAAATCCGGTCATTCCCTGGGGAAAAGATCGGCGGAGCAAGCCGGCTCGAGGGCCGGTTCACGGGGATTGAGAGAGGAACATCCATGAAGGGCTTGATGCAGGACTGGCCGCTGCGCGTGACGACCATTATCGATCATGCTGCGCGGTTCCATGGCGACCGGGAAGTCGTGACGCGCACCATCGAGGGGCCGATCGCACGGACCACCTATTCCGAAATTCACCTGCGCGCGCGCAAGGTCGCACAGGCGCTGCAAAAGCTCGGCGTCGAAAAGGGCGACGTGGTGGCGACCATGGCCTGGAACACTGCCCGCCATCTGGAAGCCTGGTACGGCATCATGGGCCTCGGCGCCGTCTGCCATACGCTGAACCCGCGCCTTTTTGCCGAACAGCTCATCTACATCATCAATCACGCCGAGGATAAGGTCATCTTCCTCGACCTCACCTTCGTGCCGATCCTGGAAGGCATCAAGGACGAGCTGCCCAAGGTGAAGGCCTATGTGGTGATGACGGACCGGGAGCATATGCCCGAGACGAGCCTGCCCAATGCGCTTTGCTACGAGGAGATTGTCGAGGCGGAGAACGGCGAGTTCAAATGGGCCGAAGGCGACGAAAACGATGCCTGCGGCCTCTGCTACACCTCCGGTACGACGGGCAACCCGAAGGGCGTTCTCTATTCGCACCGCTCCAACGTGCTGCATGCGCTGGCCGTGAATATGGGCGATGCGCTCGGCATGAAGTCGACGGATGCGATGCTGCCGGTGGTGCCGATGTTCCACGCCAATGCCTGGGGCATCTCCTTCGCCGCGCCGGCGGTGGGCGCAAAGCTGGTCATGCCCGGCGCCAACATGGACGGCGAAAGCATCTATGAACTGCTGAGCACCGAAAATGTGACGGCGACGGCGGCGGTGCCGACAGTCTGGCTGATGCTTCTCCAGCACCTGCAGAAGAACAAGCTCGAACTGCCGCATCTCGAACGCGTGGTGATCGGCGGTTCCGCCGCGCCGCGGTCGATGATCGAGGTGTTCGAGAAGGATTACGACGTACAGGTGTTCCACGCCTGGGGCATGACGGAAATGTCGCCCATGGGCACGCTGGGCAGCCTGAAGGCGGGCATGGAAGACTGGCCGCTCGACAAGCAGATCGATGTGAAGGTCAAGCAGGGCCGCGCCATCTACACGGTGGAAATGAAAATCACCGATGATGACGGCAATGAACTGCCCTGCGACGGCGAAGCGTTCGGCCATCTGATGGTGCGCGGACCGGCCATTGCCGGCGCCTATCTGAAGGGCGAGGGCGGCAACATTCTGGATGAGGGTGGCTGGTTCGATACCGGCGACGTCGCCACCATCGACGAGTCCGGTTACATGCAGATCACCGACCGGGCCAAGGACGTGATCAAGTCGGGCGGCGAATGGATTTCGTCGATCGAACTTGAAAACCTTGCCGTCGGCCATCCCAAGGTTGCCGAAGCCGCAGTCATCGGGATCGCACATCCCAAATGGGATGAGCGCCCGCTGCTTATCATCGTGAAAAACGAAGGCGAGGACGTCAGCAAGGAAGACATCCTCGACTACATGGAAGGCAAGATCGCCAAATGGTGGATGCCGGACGATGTGGCCTTCGTCGATGAAATTCCGCATACGGCAACCGGCAAGATCCAGAAGCTCGAACTTCGCAAGATGTTCAAGGATTATACGCTGCCCACCGCGCAGGCCGCCGAATAGAAAGGCGCGCCGGGCAGGGCAACGCCGGTCACATCGCAGGATAGCGCGGCGGACGGATCCGCCGCGTCTCCATCAGACGGAAAGGCATCGGGTATGGCGGCGCGTTCGGCAACGGCGGCCTGGGGACTTCGGTTAGGCGTTCTCGGGCTCGTTCTTCTGGCAGCGGGCGTGGCGGTAAGCCGCCTGGCCCCGGCTTCATTCCAGATTGCGCTGGGCGCCGTCGCACTCGGTGCGCTGGTGGGCGTTCTGGCGATACTGGTTTCGGCTGCCGGCCTGCTGGTGGCTCTCGTCTCCGGACGCAAGGGCGCGCGCAAGGCGATTATAGGCCTCGTGCTCGGGCTCGGCCTTGCCGCACCCGTTGCGCAAGCCGTGATCGTGGGGTCCCAGGTGCCGCGCATTCACGACATCACGACCGACCTTGCCAACCCGCCGCAATTCGTGGCGCTGGCAGGCAATCGCGGCGATTATGCCAACCCACTCGACCGGACATCGCCTGCCGATCTCGGGGCGTTGCAGGAAAAAGCCTATCCCGACATCCAGACGGTAGCGATCAACCTGGCCCCGGCCCGAGTGTTCGAGGCCGCACTGGCCACCGCCCGCGATATGGACTGGGAGATCGTGGAGACCGATCCCGAAGCCGGGCGCATCGAGGCAACGGCGACGACGCTTGTCATGCAGTTCCGCGACGATGTGTCGATCCGCATTACCCCGACGCCGGGGGGCGGCAGCGCGGTCGATATGCGCTCCGTCTCACGTGTGGGCGAGAGCGATCTTGGTGCCAATGCCAACCGCATTCGCACCTTCATGGTGGCGCTGAAGCAGAAGCTCGGCTTCCAGGAATAAGCGAATGCCGGCCGTCGTCAGGCGAGCGAATAGCTGCTCGACAGCTTCGGCTCGCCTTCGCAGGTGACGCGGCCGGTTTCCACCAGATGTTCCACATGCGCAAAGACCGAGCGCGCGGCGGCCGGGTGAAGGCGCTTGTCCACCGCCGCATACATGACCGGCACCATCTCTGCGATGGTGTGGCGTCCTGCTTCAAGCTGCTCGACGATCTGCTTCTCGCGATCCTCGCGATGGGCGATGAAGGCACGCACGAAGGGTTTGGGGTCGGTAATGGCGGGACCATGCGTCGGCCAGTAGACCTCGTCGTCGCGCTCCAGCAGCAGCTTCAATGAGTCCATATACTGCTTCATGTTACCGTCGGGCGGGCTGACGACGCTGGTGGACCAGCCCATGACGTGATCTCCTGAGAAGAGAACCTTTTCCTCCTGCAGGGCGAAGCACATATGGTTGGAGGTATGGCCGGGCGTATGCACGCATTCGACGGTCCAGCCGTCGCCCTCGATGATGTCGCCATGCGAGACGGTCACGTCGGGCACGAAATCCATATCGCCGTCTTCTTCCACCTTCACTTCCGCGCCGCCGCCGGATCCGTGCGGTCCGAACGCATAGGTTTCGGCCCCGGTGAGCTTTTTCAGCGGCGCCGCAGCGGGCGAATGATCCGTATGCGTATGGGTGATGAGGATATGGGTGACGGTCTCGCCTTCGAGCGCCTTCATCAGCGCATCGATATGCTCTTCAACCAGTGGCCCGGGATCGACCACCGCGACATTGCCCCGGCCGATGATATAGGAGCCTGTCCCCAGAAAGGTGAAGGCGGAGGGGTTGCGCGCGACGACGCGACGGATCAGCGGCGATAGCTCGTCGCATTCGCCATAGTCGAAGGTGATGTCGCGCACGAATGGTATCTGAACGGCCAAGATGTCCTCCCTTTTCACCGAACATGGCGCGAGCGCGGCCCCGGCGCAAGATGCATCTGCCTGCCGGATGTCAGTGCATGACCTCCGCCATTTCGCTTTCCTGTTCGGCCACCTCGTCGCCATCATGCGGCTTGGTGCGCAGGAAAACGAGCAAGGGGAGGGCAAGCAGCGTCATATACATCATCATCCGGAAGTCGTTCAGATAGGCGATCGTCGCCGCCTGCCGCGTCACCTCCCCATTGACCATGGCGAGGGATTCCGGCGTGGTGAGGCTCCAGAGCGGGTTCGTCGTATCCCGTATCGCCGGATTGAGCGGCGACACATGGGCTGCGAGTTCCGCATGGTTGTATTGCGTCATATAGGCGATGAAGGTTTCGGAAATCGAGATGCCGACACTGGACCCGACATTCCGCAAAAGGCTGAAGAAACTCGTGCCTTCCGTTCGCAGGTCCGGGGCCAGGGTGGCAAAGGTGATCGTCGTCAACGGTGCGAAGATGAAGCCGAGGCCGAAGCCCTGAACGATACCCGTTTCGATGATCGTCCACTGATTGACCTCGAGATTGAACTGAGCCATTTCCCACAGCGAGAGGCTTGCCAGGGAAAGCCCGAAGGCGATCATCAGCCGCATATCGACCTTGCTGGCGATACGCCCGGCAATAAGCATGGCGAGCATGGTGCCAGCGCCGCGCGGGGCGAGCACGAGACCGGCCAGCGTCACCGGGTATCCCATCAGCGTTTCGAGGAAGGGCGGCAGCAGCGCCATCGTCGCATAGAGGATCATGCCGACGATGAAAATGATGACGAGACCGATGGCAAGGTTCCGGTCCTTGAAGATGCGCAACTCCACGAACGGGTTTTTGACGGTCGCCGCGTGGTAGATGAAGAGATAGAACCCCACCACGGCAAAGGTCGCCTCCAGAACGATTTCCGTGGAGGAAAACCAGTCCTGATGATTGCCGCGGTCGAGCATGATCTGCATCGCGCCGATGCCGAGACTGAGAAAGGCGAATCCGAACCAGTCGAAGCGTCGTGTACGGTCGAGATTGGTGGTGGGAACGCTTGCCAGAATGCCGATCAGCGCGGCAATGCCGAAGGGGACATTGATGTAGAAGACCCAGCGCCAGTTATAGACGTCGGTCAGGTAGCCCCCCAGAGCGGGGCCGACAATGGGGCCGACCATGACGCCCACGCCCCACATCGCCATGGCGGAGGCGCGCTGTTCGAAAGGATAGATGTCGAGCAGGATCGACTGGGCAAGCGGGACGAAGGCGGCTCCCGAAAGCCCCTGCAGGACGCGAAACAGCACCATTTCCTCGAGCGACGTGGCGGCGCCGCACAGCATGGAGGATAGGGTGAAGCCGATCACCGCGCCTGCCAGCAGGTTCTTGCGGCCGAAGCGCCCGGCAAGCCAGCCGGTCGCGGGCGTGGCGATGGCGGCCGCCACGATATAGGAGGTCAGCACCCAGGCCGTCTGTTCCTGGGTGGAAGAAAAGGAGCCCTGCATATGGGGCAGCGCCACATTGGCAATCGTGGAGTCGAGCGTCTGCATGATCGTGGCGACCATGATCGAGCCCGTCACGACCTTGCGCTGCATCCCGTCCAATGCGAGAGGGGCGTCCTGCTCGCTCATAGATGCTGTCCGTTCGCTTTGCCGGAGGCGGTGTCGATCTCGACCTCGCAGCTCATGCCCGCACGGATCGGCGGGTCGTTCTTCTCATGCTCGATTTCGATGCGTACCGGGATGCGCTGCACGACTTTCACCCAGTTGCCGGTCGCATTCTGCGCGGGCAGGACCGAAAACTCCGATCCGGTGCCCTGTGCGATGGATGCGACATGGCCGTGCCATTCGCGGTTGGGATAGGTGTCGATGGTTACGGTGGCATCCTGTCCGGGACGGACGCCGGTGAGCTGCGTTTCCTTGAAATTCGCTTCGACCCAGACATCGGACGTGGAAATCAGCGAGACGACCGGCGCGCCTTGCGCAACGGCGTCGCCGACCTGCGGCTTCTTGCCGAGAATGCCGGCAAAAGGCGCGTGCACCGTGGTGCGTTCCAGATTGAGGGCCGCATTGTCGCGCGCGGCTTTGGCCGACTGATAGGCGGAATGTTCTTCGACCGGCGCATCGGGCGCACCGTCGAGGCTCGCGACGATCTCGCCCATGCTGGCGGCAAGCACCTTGGCCAGATGGCGCGCCGTGTCGAGATTGTGCCTGGCCTCGTCGAGCTTCTGCTGGCTGGCATAATCATGCCGCGCCAGTTTGAGCTGGCGGTCGAACTCGCGCTGGTAGTATTCCGCGCTGCTCTTGGCGAGGTCCATCTGCTCCAGCGTCATGCGATAGCGCGCCTGCTGGCCTTTCACCGTTGCGGCGGCCTGTTTGAGCTGCGAATCCGCCTCCTGAAGCGCGATGCGGTAGTCTTTCGGATCGATCTGGAAAAGCGGGTCGTCCTTTTCGACCTGCTGGTTCTCATGCACATAGACCTGCGTGATCTTGCCCGAAACTTCCGGGCTGACCGCCACCATGTCCGCCTTCACATAGGCATTGTCCGTGCTCACATAGCGGCCCGACAGAAAATAGATCGCCGCGCCGACAATGAGGACGAGGGCGGGCAGTCCGAGGAAGAGGGCCATGCGCATGCGGCGGGGGGCAATGGAACGCAACCAGCCTGGCCGGGTCTCGCCCGCGCCACTTGTACTATCCGACATTGTTTTTGCCTTTGGTGGTTCAGGATTCGTGACGCTGTCCAAGGGTCAGCGCGTCTTCATCCGGGGCCTGGGTACTCGGATGGCGCGGCGTTTCCTGGGCGAGATTGGCGCGGATACGGACAAGGGCGCTCATCAGTTGAGCGGCTTCCTCGTCGGTAAAGCCCCGGAAGGCGATCTGATAGACCTCTTCGGAGGTTTCCCACATCTGGTCGATGCTCGGCATCGCCTTTTCGGTGAGATAGAGCTTTTGGGCGCGGCGGTCGGTGGGATCCTGGCGGCGCTCGACCAGCTCCAGCTCCGCGAGCTTGTCCACGAGCCGTGCCACCGTGATCGGCTGCACTTCCAGAAGTTGCGAAAGACCGACCTGGTTGATCCCCTGATGCCGGGAGATATAGGCAAGCGCGCGCCACTGGGCCTGCGTCATGGAGCCCGGATTATGCCGGTCAGTGAAAATGCGCCGGATCAGGCTGGTGCATTCACTGAGCAGAAAACCAAGGCTGCGATGCGGATTGGGGCTGTCCATAGGTGAACTTTGCTATCTCTGTTATCGAGTGCAGGAGATATAATATATGTAGCTTATTATTGGCAGTAAAAAAATCGCGAGGCCGGTTTGAAGGGCCTCGCGACATGATCTGTGGACGAGCTGCGTTCAGGCTGCTCAGAAGTTGCTAAGTACCTGAACGACAATGGCAATCGCATAAAGCGACAGGATGGCATAGCCCGCGGCGATCACGGCCTGATCGACTTTGATGCCGGCCTTATCGCGGGCGATCCGCTTGCCGGAATCGAGCGCCTGCTGAGCCTTGACGGCGATGTCATGGCCCACAGAGCCCATCCGGGAAGCGGCCTGGTTGGCGATTTCTTGAGCGGTAGACATTCTGAACCTCTTGGATCGAACGGTTGGCGTAGCCTGTCCTGCAGGTTTCCGTCGGGTGGCCTCAGGGCGATTCGCCATTGGCCTTGTTCGATCCAAAGATATGTTGCAACGCACAAACTGACAAGATGTCAGCGCAAATATTTTTGCAATGCAACATGAGGCTGAATGTCGCAGAAATCGGCGCTAGATCTGCCGCCCGGCGGCCTCCCAATAAGGTTCGCGCAGCTTGCGCTTGAATATTTTTCCGGAATCCTCGCGCGGGAGCTCGGTTTTGAACTCCACGGTGCGCGGCACCTTGAAGCCCGCCACGCGCTCACGCAGGAAGGCCCGCACATCATCCTCGCCGATGTCGGCGCCCGTCCGGCGCTGAACGACGGCGCAAAGCGCTTCGCCGAATTCCTCGTTGGGAATGCCGAAGACGGCGCAGTCCTCCACCCCCGGCATTTTGTGAAGCTCGGCCTCGATCTCCGCGGGATAGATGTTCACGCCACCCGAAATCACCATGTCCTTGGCGCGGTCGCAGAGATAGAGAAAGCCGTCATCGTCCAGATAGCCGATATCGCCCAGCGCGATCAGGCCGCTCTTCTCCGAGCGGCGCCGCTTCTCATCGTCGCCGTGATAGGTGAAATCGGGAATGGTGTGCATGCGGCAGACGATTTCGCCGGTCGCGCCCTGCGATAGCTCCTTGCCGTCATCGTCCAGCACACGAATGTCGGCGCCATTGAATGCCTTGCCGACCGTACCGGGATGCGCGAGCCATTCTTCGGAGTCGCAAAAGACGACGGCGCCCGTTTCCGTCCCGCCGTAATATTCGTAGATCACCGGCCCCCACCATTCGATCATGGCCTGTTTGACATGGACGGGGCAGGGGGCGGCCGCATGCACCACGAAACGCAGCGAGGAAAGGTCGTATTTCGCTTTCACCTCGTCGGGCAGTTTCAGCAGGCGGACGAACATGGTCGGCACCATGTGGAGATGGGTGACGCGCTCGCGCTCGATCATCTGCAAAAGCTCTTCCGGGTCGAAGCGCGGTTGAAGGATGATGTTGGCGCCATAGCGCAGCGCGAAAAGCCCATAGGCGTTGGGCGCGGAGTGATACATCGGCCCGGTCACCACGGTCACCGACGCTTCGGGCGAGGCGACATTGGCATTGAACCCCATCACCTTGCCGACGATTTCCTGCCAGACGACAGCCTCCTCGGCGGTGGGCGGATTGCGCCGAACGCCCTTGGGATGGCCGGTCGTGCCCGATGTGTAGATCATCGAGCCGGGCGGCTCGTCCGGCGGCGCGGCGACGGGATCGAAGCCTTCAAGCCAGGCGCCCCATTCGGTCGTCCCCTCGGGAAGCGAACCTTGCGCCGGATCGAGACCGTAGGCGGCGCAGATTTCAGGCGGGGTCTCGACGACGAAGACCGGCACGTCCGCCGGCAGTGCGCTTTCGATACCGCGATAGAGATCGGCATGGATCACGATCGCCTTGGCGCCGGAGTTGGAAAAGATGTAGCGCGCTTCCTCCGGCGTGTAATGCCAGTTCACCGGCGTGTTGTACGCGCCGCAAAGCCCTGCCGCGACGGAGGCTTCGAAGAAGGGAAAGTCGTTTCTGAGATAGACGGCGACGACATCGCCCTTGCCGATGCCGAGGCTTTTGAAACCGCTTGCTGCGCGCGCGGCCCGTTCCTGAACGGACGCCACCTCCACGGCCCGTGAGCCGGATCTTAACTTCGTGCCCATCGTCTCCTCCCAAAGTTCGACGGTTATGTCTTTGGGAGGAGTGTAGCAGGCGGAAGAATGCCGAAAAGGGGGTGCCGCAGGGTCAGCTGTAGCGGGCTTCGCGCTTTTCTCCCTTATTGCCGGATTTCACCTCGCCCAGCGCCCATTCGATGTCCGCAAGATAGGTGTCGGCCACCTGCGCATGGAAAGGCGAGAGCATCAGGTGAAGGCCTTTCGGCTCCGTCGACACGGAGGTGAACCAGCCGCGCTCGAACATCTTGCCCCAGACGGCCATGGGATCGACCTCGTCATGGCCGAAGGCGACGATGCCGAGTTGCGGCGCGCCGAGGATATGAAAGCCGAGCTTTTTGACGCCCGCCTCGATTTTCTCGCGCGCATCGGTGACGAGCTTGTGCTTGGCGCGATAGCCCTCGACGCCGAGGAAATTCATCACCGCCCAGGCCGCCGAGATGGCGCCGCCGGGCCGGGTGCCGGCAAGGGTGGGCGTAACCATGCGGCCGCCCGGCCAGTTGTCGCAATCGAAGATCATGTAGGACCGCAGCTCGTCGGAGCGGAAAAGCACGGTCGAGGCGCCCTTGGCGCAATAGCCGTATTTGTGCAGATCGGCGGACATGGATTTGACGCCCGGCACTTCAAAGTCGAACGGAGGAATGTCGCCGCCATTCATCCGCACGAAAGGCGCGATATAGCCACCGACACAGGCATCGACATGCAGCCAGACATCCTTCTCCTCGGCAAGCTTGCCGAGCGCCTCGATCGGATCGATGAGGCCGTAGGGAAAACAGGGGGCCGACCCGACCAGCATGATCGTGTTGCCGTCGATGGCCTCGGCCATCGCCGCCACATCGGCCTTGAGGTCGTCGCCAACGGGCACACGGCGGATTTCCAGTTCCATCATCTTGGCCGCCTTGTCGAAGGCGGGATGCGCCGACCATGGCGCAACGATATTGCAGGTGCCCTTGATGCCCTTGACCTGCCGTCCGAAATCCCGCGCGGCCTTGACCGCCATGTTGATGCTGTCGGTGCCGCCCGACGTGATGTTGCCGGCAGCGCCCTCTGGGCCGTGCAGCAGGCCGAGGCCCATGGAGATGACCTCGTCCTCCATCTGCTTCAGGCTGGGAAAGGCGAGGGGGCCGAGGCCGTTCTCGGACATGTACATGGTGTAGGCCTCTTTCTGGACCTGCGACACGTCTTCACCGGCGTTGAACACATAGACTGCGGTCTTGCCCTCGCGCCATTTCACGTCGTTTTTGCCGCGTTCCAGCATTTCCTGGCTCAGCACGTCCCAGGCGGTTCCATGTTCGGGCATTCCCATGTCCCAGTTCCCCTCTGTCTTGGCTCTTGTTGCCGCCGATTATGAGGGGTGCCTGAAGGTGCGGCAAGAAAAGCGTGAATAGGATTCACATTCCTGCATGGCCATGGGGCGGCTTTTTCTCCGAAAGGCCACTTGTCCGCCTGCCTTTCGCCCCGATTGGCGGTCATCAAGGGCGGTATCCGCGCCGCAGAATGGGTATGCGCGACGGAAATCACATTTCAGGCCGTATCGGAAACGGTCGATCGAAAAGCTTCGGGGTATGGCGATGAAAGCGCTGCTCGGCAAGTCCACCATTTCCATCATGGCCGGTCTGTTTCTGTTGTTGGCCGCCGCAAGTGCCGCAAAGGCCGATACGCATGCACAGATCCGCCAGACCTGCCGGGCGGATATCGAGCAATATTGCCGGTCCGCCATCGGCGGCGGGAAAGAGAAGATGCGCAGCTGCATTCGCGAAAATGCTCCGCGTTTCTCCCGGCCTTGCCGCGATGCGCTGCGGGCCGCCTGGTCGGCGCGTGCCGCACAACAGGCAAGGGACACGGCGCAGGATGCCGAGTAATCCGCCCCATCGCGGCTTCATATCTCGCGCGCTATAGTTCCCCTCACAAGAATGACATGAGGGAGGAACGACGATGGCTACCTATGAGGACGTCCTCTATGAGGTTAGGGACGGTGTGGCGGTGGTCACGCTCAACCGGCCGGACAAGCTGAATGCCTGGACCGGCGCCATGGAGAAGAGCGTGAAGGCTGCCATGGCCGAAGCCAGCGCGGATAAGAAAGTCCGCGTGATCGTGCTGACCGGGGCCGGGCGCGGTTTTTGCGCCGGTGCCGATATGGATCTTCTCCAGAAGATCGAAGCGGCGGGCGGCGAAAAGCGCGAGCAATCCGACGGTAAAGACGCAGAGGCCGCGTTCAAGGCCGCCGTGGGCCCCGATCTCGAGGGCGCCTATGGCGGACGCTTCGGCTTTCTGATGGAGGTGCCCAAGCCCGTTATCGCCGCGATCAACGGGCCTGCCGCCGGGCTCGGTCTCGTGGTGGCGCTCTATGCCGATATGCGCTTTGCCGCGGCGGATGCGAAATTCACCACAGCCTTTGCGAGCCGTGGGCTCGTCGCCGAACATGGCGTTTCATGGCTGTTGCCGCATCTGGTGGGGCCTGCGCATGCGATGGACCTTCTGATGTCGGCGCGCAAATTCGACGGGCGCGAGGCCGAACGCATCGGTCTCGTCAATCGCAGCTTCGACGCCCAGCATTTCATGGACAATGTGATGGACTATGCCCGCACACTCGCGACGAGCGTGTCGCCGCGGTCCATGACGGTGATGAAGCGGCAGGTCTGGAAAGCGATGTTCCAGGATTTCAATACCGCGCTCGCCATCGGCGACGATGAAATGCAAAAGAGCTTCGCCAGCGAGGACTTCAAGGAAGGCGTTGCGCATTTCGTGGAAAAGCGCGCGGCGAATTTCACCGGCCGCTGAACCCCGGCCAGAAAGAAAAATGCCCGCCCCAACAAGGGGCGGGCATAGTCGCGTTTAGGACGACGTGCCGTCAGAAGGAAACGGTCACACCTGCCAGTGCTTCGATGCCCGGGGCCTGGAAGCCATTGGCAGGCTCGTATTTCTGATCGAGCAGATTGTTGACCCGCGCCGTCAGCGTCACATTGTCTGTGAGCTTCTGCGACCCGGAGATGTTGACGATGGTGTAGGGCGTCGGGTTTAGGTAGTAGCCGAAGCCGTCGCGCGGAATGTCGCGATAGGGATCGATCCACTGAATATCCGTCGCAAGCGATGTGCCTTCCATCGGCTGCCAATCCGCCGTGAGGCCGATCTGGTGACGCGGGCGACGCGAGAACGCCGCCTGAAAGCTATCCGTCTTCAAAAGCGTGTAGGTGTAGTCGATCCGGGCCGACACGTTTTGCATCACGTCGAAACTGACGAATGCCTCGATCCCCTTGGCGGTAAAGCCGGGATCGTTTTGCGTCGTGGTGCCTGCCGAATTAGTCACGATCGGATCGTCGATCTGGGTCTGGAACCATGTGACGCCGGTCACAAGGGCATGATCGAAGAAGCCTTGCTCGATGCCCGTTTCCCAGCCGCGGCTCTTCTCGGGCTTCAGATTGGGGTTGCCCCGGAATACGCCGAAGCTGTTCGTTGAGAAACCATGGAGCTGATAGAGCGATGGCGTTTTGAAGCCTGTGCCATAGCTCGCCGTGAAGCGTGTATCGCTATCGGGCAGATAGTAGGCAGGCGCGATAGTGAAGGAGAAATGGTTGTCGTAGTCCACCGGCATGTCGTAGCGCAGATTGAGGTTCAGGAAGAGCTGATCGGCAAAGTTCAGATGCTCGCCCGCATAGACCGCAAACTGATCTCTGTCCGCTTTGCTTTGTTCATTGATCCGGTAGGTGGGACCGAAATCGCGGAAACCATGGGCTTCGTACTTTTCGTGCCGGTAGGTGGTGCCAAAGGAAAGCGTGTTCCAGTCAAGCAGATCATAGCTGTTGTCGAATGCGGCGTTGAGCGTTTCCGACGTAAAGGTCACGTCGTTGGAATAGATGGAGCCGCCTGCATCGGGCTGATCCTTGTTCTGGCCCTGCTGATGTAGATAACCGCCGGTCAGCGTCGGACGCCATTTGCCGCCGAAGAATTTTCCCGAGAGCTTGCCCGATATGAGCAGTTTTTGCTGGTCATATGTGCTGTTCGGGTTGTCGTAGAAGGGTGTGAAGGAGGCGTTCGATCCGTCTTCATCCGTATCGACCGAGCTGTCGACGAACTGCGCGAAGATGGAGCCTTTCACATTTTCGCCGAAACGCTGGCCGATATTGCCTGAGATGGAGGTGGTCTCGTTGCCGTCCTTCTCCTCAGGCTGTGTGCCGCGTATGCGGGCAGGCGTGATGTCGGAGCCGTCGGTCCGTTCATGCGAGGCGGCAAAATAGTAGTTGGTCGAGCCGAAACCGCCGCTCACCGAGCCATTTGCATTCAGTGTGCCCAGCGTGCCGCCTTCGATGCTGGCGTGTGTGGACAATGCGCCTGTGCCGGATTTGGTGATGATGTTAATGACGCCGCCGATTGCCTGGCTGCCATAGACGCCGCTTTGCGGACCGCGCACCACTTCGATGCGCTCCACATCGCCAAGCGAGATATTGGAGATCGAAGCCGCGCCGCTGGGAGAAGACGGATCTTCTAGCGGTAGCCCGTTCATCATCACAAGCGTTTGGTTGGAATTTGATCCCCGCATGAAAATGGACGTCTGGGCGCCATGCGGACCGCTCTGCACCACATTGAGGCCCGGCACGGTTTTCAGCGCATCGGTGAGGCGGAGATATTGATGCTCCTCGATGTCTTTCGCGGTGATGATCGTGTAGCTCGAGGTGACTTCCTTGGTGGGAAGCGGTTCGAGATTGCCGGTAATCAGGATGCCGTCGGAAATCCTGTCCGTTTCGGCATGAGCGCTGGCGGCAAAGGCAGTCGTGGCACTGGCGGCGACGGCAAGAAAGGCGATAGATCGCCGGTCGAATTTCAACATGGGTGGACCCCCCGTAACATGATCGCGGCAGACCCCGGCCGCAGGAACCGGTGGAGAGCGCGTATTTACGGGAAGCGAGAGAGAGCCGCTTGTCGGAAAACGCGGCAGGCGGCAGGCTGTCGGGAAAGGGGCCCGGCGACGCGCATCGACCTGACGCGTCACCATAAGCGGAAATCACCGCCCCGTTGGCACACCCCGGCCACCGGCAGATGACGCGCTTTCTGGCAGGTCTCCTGGCTTACGGGTCGTCGGCGGCGTTTCGCCTTCCCGGCCGATCCTGAAAAAGGACCAATGGCCAGTGGCATGTCATGAAACGCAGCCTCACCGATCACAGTTGCGGGGGCAGCCTGGGAATTGACGTGCATCGGCACGCCGCACCCTGTTCCCTCTTGCCTCTTCCTTCCGCCTTTCGGCTTGCGTGAAGAACCATGAAAGCGAGCGGCACTATAGGGGCGTGGTTTTAGGTGTCAAATGAGGGAGAGGCCGTGGCGATCCACACAAGCCCCCGCCACATGCCGCCATTATGGGCTTCCTCATAATCGAGTGAGGGGACGCGGATGAGGCCGAGCCGTTCCATCACCGCCTGCGACCGGAGATTGTCGGGCGCGGTATAGGCCAATACCTTTGTCAGGCCGCAACGCGCAAAGCCGTCCGCAAGCGCGGCCGACGCGGCTTCCGTTGCATATCCGTGCCCCCATGCTTCGCGTTGCAAGCGCCAGCCGATCTCGGTGTGCGGACCGAGAGGATGTCCCGGGCGCGAGGGCATGATGCCCGCATAACCGAGAAAATTGCCCGCAAAGGTTTCAATCGCCCAGCGGGTGAAGCCATGTGTCTCGTAGGCCATGACATAGCGATCGAACTTTTCATCGCTCGAACGCCTGTCGATAGGGCCGCCAAGATCATGCATGACCTCTGGATGAGCGTTAAGGGCGGCGAACGCGTCCCGATCCGGTTCGCGCCACTGCCGAAGTCTCGTCCGGGCTGTCTCGATCAGCATGACGGTACACGCTCATTTTGGGCCGACGGCTACGCCTTGGCGCTGGGCCGGGCCGAAACCGCTGCGTGCCAGCGCTTGAGGTCTTCATGCTCGGGCTTCGGCTCATGCTTCACCCATTTCGCGAAATCGACGCAGACGAGCGCTGTGATGTCGGCGAGGGAGAAATTGTCGACGGCGATATAATCCCGGCCTTTCAGGCGCTCGTTCAGGACGTTGAAGAAACGGGTGAGGCGTACAGACCCGCGCTCTGCGAGTTCGGGAATCTGTGCAAGATTGACGGGGCCGGGCAGGGCGCGGTCCGCCATGCCCTTGGAGGTGTTGCGCAGAACCTCGGCGATGGGCATCAAGCCTTCGAATTCGATCCGCGCATTCCAGCCCATCACCAGACCTTTTTCCTCCGGGGTGGTGCCCAGAAGCGCCGGCTCCGGCTTCACCGCTTCCGCCCAGGCCGCGATACCGAGATTTTCCGTGAGGATGGTACCGCTTTCGAGCTTCAGCGCCGGGACGGTGCAGGCGGGATTGATCTTCTTGTACGCGTCGGAAAGCTGCTCGCCCTTGGCAAGGTCCACCTGCACGTTTTCATGCTCGATGCCCTTTTCGGCGAGCAGGATACGCGCGCGGCGCGGGCTCGGCGCGGCTGTGAAGTCGTAAAGGACGGGTTTCATGCTTTTCTCCCTGAAGGCCGCTTGTCTGCGCGGATTGCCATGGGCGACATGATCCACATCCCGGCTGGCGATGCAAAGACACATCTGCGCGAGGGAGCAGGCAATTTGCGGGCAAGGGAAGGGGAAAACAGAGAATGGTCGGAGTGAGAGGATTCGAACCTCCGACCCCCTCGTCCCGAACGAGGTGCGCTACCAGGCTGCGCTACACTCCGACGTTCTCTGGAGGCGGGTTTATATCGCCTGTACGCGTACGCCGCAAGGCCGGATTCCGTGCTTTTCCGGGGCTCGTCGCAAGCGCCGCCGCTTGCGCGAGCAAAGCCATGGGGCTATGTTCCGGCCCTCTTTTTGGGGCGTAGCCAAGCGGTAAGGCAACGGGTTTTGATCCCGTCATGCGCAGGTTCGAATCCTGCCGCCCCAGCCAATCCGGTTCCGTGCCGGGTCAGTTCCGGATCCGCATCGGGCCGCTCCGGCTAAATCATCCCAATCCGTCATGAAAATCAGCCGTCGCCGGGCTCCCTCGGCCGCGGTTTTCTGTATATGACGCAATGCTTTGAGAGCTGCCTGTTTCTGCGTTGCAGCTAAGTGAGTTCATCCGCTCAAGATGCTATTGCAAATGACTCGCAGTAACGATACAAGGTCCGCAGTTACGAAGTCGGGGCTTTAGCCCGTTTTCTGGATCCCGGGATCCAGGCGGATTGTGCAGGGGCGGATGAGTAAGACAGAAGGAGCAGGGCCGGTGGATCGGCAAGAGCGGACGGCAACGCCCGTCATCCGTTCGGAAACCCTGCTTTCGACGCGCAAGGAAGCTGTGATCGAGCATCGTGGCGAGCACTACCTCTTGCGTGAAACCTCGAAGGGCAAATTGATCCTGACCAAGTAGAAGACCGGGCGCCGCCTGTACTCCGGACGGCGCTTCATCAATCGACAGTATCTCGTCCGAGCCAGCCACTGCCGGTCGCGCCTGCCGCGACAGATGTGCTCAGCCAGCCAGGACCTTTCCACCAGTGAAGGGGGCATCCATGTCTGGCAGCAGTCCGGCAGAATTTTTGAAGAAGCTTGCAACAAGTACCGCGCTTTGCAGCGTCGCGGCGATGGGGCTCGCCGCGCCGGCGATGGCGGAAGACGCCATCACCGCGCCGATCACCGTGACGGCGACGGGCAGCGGCATCACCGCCTATGAATATCCGGGCATGGTGACGGTCATCGACAAGGACGAGATCGACCTCAAACAGGCCTCCACACCGGACGATATTCTGCGCGACGTGCCGGGCGTGATGTTCACCGGCGGCCCGCGCCGCACCGGCGAAGTGCCGTCCATTCGCGGTTTTTCGGGCCCCGATGTGGTGATCCTGATCGACGGCGTGCGCCAGAACTTCAGTTCCGGTCATGATGGCCGCTTCTTCATCGACCCCTCCGTGGTGAACAGCGCCGAAGTGCTGCGCGGTCCGTCGTCGTCGCTCTATGGCAGCGGCGGCATGGGCGGCGTGATCGAATTCCGTACCATCGACCCGCTCAAGGCGCTCGCCGCGGGCGAAACGCAGACCTCGTTCGGTCTGGGCGGCCAGACGGCCAACCGGGAATATCACGCCACGGCAACCGCCATGTCGCGTCCCCTGGACGGTCTGGGCATCGTGGGCAGCCTGACGAAGCGTGAATCCGGTTCGATCGAACTCGGCAGCGGCTCGGAACTCGAATCGGATGACGATATCCTGTCCGGCTTCCTCAAGGGCTCCTACGACGCCGGCGGCGGACACAAGTTCACAGCAAGCTTCCTGCGCTTCGACAATGATGCCATCGAGCCGAATAACGGGCAGGCCAACGGCAACGATTATGCCGACAAAAACCTTGTCTCGGAAACCTACCGCCTGGGGTACGACTTCAATCCGGCCAGTGCCTGGGTGGACCTGAAATCGATTGCCTACTATCAGAGCTTCAAGGCCGACGAACTGCGCCTCGACAATAATGGCGTGGGGCCCGCGGGCGAGCTGCTGAAGCGTGACGTGGATACCTATGGTTTCCGAGTCGACAACCGCAGCCGCTTTTCTCTCACCGAGGATATCTTCACGACACTGACAATCGGTGCCGAGGGATACCACGACGAGCAGGAAGGAGCTGCGGGAGGCGGCGTACGCGGCGGCGTGCCCGATGCGGAAGACAGCTTCATCGGCGGTTTCGCACAGGCGGAAATCAACTGGACCAGGCCTTTCGGCTTCCTGCCGGGTGACCTCTATGTCGTTCCGGGTCTCCGCTACGACAGGTTCGAAAGTGAATCCTCTCAGGCCGGTGTAGACAATCAGGACAGCGCCTGGTCGCCACGCATCGGCGGGAGCTATATGCCAGTCGAATGGCTGAACCTGTTCGGCAGCTATTCGGAAGCTTTCCGGGCGCCGACGATGGATGAACTCTACAGCACCGGCGTGCACTTCACGTTTGCACCGGGCGACCTCGGGCCGGGAACGGCCGGTCATACCAACCGCTTTACGCCGAACCCCAATCTGAAAGCCCAGAAGACCGATACGTTTGAATTCGGCGCAGGTGTGACCTTCGACGATTTGTTGGAGGAAAATGATCGATTGGAGATCAAGGCGTCTCGCTACTACACGGACGGCGAAAACTTCATCGATCTGCAGGTGAACCAGCCGGCACCTTACGCGGCTTGCAGCCCCTTCGTACCGGGTGCGTGCGACGGCACCACGACCAGCGTCAATATTGCCGATGCCGAGCTTGATGGCGTCGAAGCCGAGGCACACTACGAGAATGATCGTATTCGGGTGAAAGTCGGCTTCTCCAACGTCGATGGCAAGAACAAGGCGACGGGTGAAAAGCTGGGTGTGCTGACCCCCGCCATGGGCACGCTCGACGCGGCGATCAAGCTGCCCGAAACCCATTCGATCATCGGGTGGCGCGTGATCGCGGCCGATGAATTCGACAAGGTCAACAGCGTCGCGGACGAACGGGACGGATATGTCGTGCACGGCGTTTATTTCGCCTGGACGGCCAGCGAAGGCCCCCTGAGCGGCCTTCGGCTCGACCTTGGCATCGACAATATTTTCGACAAGGCATATGCGCGTGCTTACGCGTCCTCATACGAAACGGGCCGCAATTTCAAGGGCGGTATCCGATACACCGTGAACTGGTAAGGAGAAAAGCGATGTCTATGAGCGTTGCAGGTGAAGAAGGCGCGACGAGCCCGGCGGAGATTGCCCGGCGGCTCGCGGCGCTGAAGGACACATCGCCGAACATGCGGGCGCGCGATGCGGCCCGGGAACTGGGTGTGTCGGAGGCGGAGCTTTTGGCCGCCCGACTGGGAGATGGCGTGACCCGCCTCGACCTTCGTCCGAAACAGCTGGTGGAAGATCTTGCTGGCGTCGGCGATGTGATGTGCCTCACCCGCAACGAACATTGCGTGCATGAGCGCAAGGGCACCTTTGAAGGCATTCACCTGTCGGAGAAGGGAGGCGTGGTGCTCGGCCCCGATATCGACCTGCGGATATTCTTCGCGCATTGGCATGTCGCTTTTGCCGTGAGCGAAGAGGTCCGCTCGGGGCTCCGTCACTCGATCCAGATTTTCGACACGGATGGAACCGCCACGCACAAGGTCTATGCGGTGGAGGCAACCGATATGGACGCCTTCAACGGGCTGATCGAGAAATACAGCGCGGAAGAGCAGTCGCCCGATCTGGCGTTGCGTCCGGCCGAACCGAAAGCGGCGGATCTTCCCGATGAGGAAATCGACCGTGACGGATTGCTGGAACGCTGGGGCGCGCTGAAGGACACGCATGACTTCTTCCCCATGCTGAAGGCGGTGAAGAGCGGTCGACTTCAGGCGCTGAGGCTGGCGGAAGGCACATGGACAGAACGCACCTCGCTCGATGCCTTCAAGACGGGACTGGAAAAGGCCGCGGCGGCGAAGCTGCCGATCATGGTCTTCGTGCCCAATCCCGGCGTGATCCAGATCCATACCGGCCCGGTGGAAAGCCTGAAGGAGATGGGTCCCTGGTTCAACGTCCTCGACCCGCGTTTCAACCTGCATCTGAGGATGGATGCGATTGCGGAAAGCTGGGTCGTAACCAAGCCCACCGAGGATGGCCCCGTAACGGCGCTCGAAATCTTCGATGCCGACGGCAGTCAGATCGCCTGGATGTTCGGCGAACGCAAACCCGGCCAGCCGGAACTCGAAGAGTGGCGCAAACTCGCCCTTTCGCTCTGCGGCAATGCTGCGAGGGTCTCATGAGGGCGGTGGGCAATCGGGGCGAACTGCGCTTTGAAATGAAGCGGTTCGTCCCGGCGCTTCTTCTCGCGATGCTGGCAAGTCTCTGGGCTGCGCAATCGGCCCGGGGAGAAGAGCCTCAACGGATCGTATCGCTCGGCGGTGCGGTGACTGAGACCGTCGCGGCGCTGGGCGCGGCGGACCGGCTGATTGCCGTGGACCTGACAAGCAAACCGCTGCCCGCGGGTGCGGATCTGCCCAGCGTCGGCTACTACAGGCAGCTTTCCGCCGAGCCGGTGATCGCGCTCGGGCCGGATCTCATCCTGGCGGCGGAAGGCGCGGGGCCCGACACGGCGCTTGAACAGATCAGCGCGACCGGCGTGAGGGTGGTGCATGTGCCTGAATCGCATTCGGCCGCGGGCGTGGTCGAAAAAGTGCGCGTGATTTCGGAGGCGCTGGGCCGCAAGGAACAGGGTGCGGAACTGATCGCGAAAATTCAGGCGGGCTTCGACGAACTCGATGCTGCGCTGGCTGGCATCGAGCGCCCGCGCGTGATGCTTCTGCTTTCCGCAGGCCGGGGCGCTCCCTTGGCGGCCGGGCGTGATACGGCGGGCGACGCCATCGTGAAGATGGCGGGCGGCGAGAATGTTATGACGCAGTATGGCGGATACAAGCCTGTGTCGCCGGAAGCCATAGTCGGCGCCGCGCCCGATTTCATCGTCCTGCCGAGCCATGTGGCGGAGGCAATGGGCGGTGCGAAGGCACTGGCCAAACTGACGGGCTTTGCCGATACGCCGGCCGTGCGGAACGGGCATGTGCTGACGATGGATTCCCTTTTGCTGCTGGGGTTCGGCCCGCGTACGCCCGAAGCGGCGGCAATGCTTGCCGCGCTGCTTCACCCGGACCGGGACATTCCGCAACCGGCATCTTCGATGGAGCACTGAGCCATGGCCCTCGCCGCGACCGCGCATATCGGTGACTGGCTGGAAGGACGCAGGCGTCGTCAGCGCCTCGCGCTCGTCGTCAGCGCCTTGTTGCTGGTTGTGGCTTTTCTCGCCGCTGCGGGACAGGGCGCCATGGCACTCGGGCCGCTCAAGATCGTCTCGATCCTGCTGCATGCCGTGGGGCTGCCGGGGATTGTCGATGTAACGCCTGTAGAGGCCAATGTGTTCCTCTCCATCCGCCTGCCGCGCGCCTGCCTTGCCGTATTGAGCGGGTCTGCATTGGCGGTGTCGGGGGCCGCGCTTCAGGGGCTCTTCCGCAATCCGCTGGCCGATCCCGGTCTCATCGGCGTTTCCAGCGGGGCGGCGATCGGCGTGATCGGCGTCATCCTGTTCGCGTCGGCGCTGGGCGCGGTATTGCCGCATTTTCTTATGGCCTGGCTCGTGCCGCTGGCCGCCTTCTCAGGCGCGGCGGTAACGGTCCTGCTCGTTTACCGGATCGGGGCCATCGGTGGACGGATCAACGTGGTGACGATGTTGCTCGCAGGCATCGCCATCAATGCGATGGCGGGTGCGGCCATCGGGCTTTCCGTCTTTGTCGCCAGCGACGAGCAGCTGCGCGACCTCAATTTCTGGATGCTGGGAAGTCTTGCCTCCGCGACATGGGAAGCGGTTTTGTTCGCCGCGCCATGTGTCCTCCTGCCGGCGTTTGCTTTCATCGCGCTTGCAAGGGGGCTCAATGCCTTGCTGCTGGGCGAAGCGGAGGCAAGACACCTGGGCTTCGATGTGGAGCGCGCCAAACGGCTGGTCCTGGTCTGCGCCGCGCTTGCCACGGGCGGCACGGTTGCGTTTACCGGTATCATCGCGTTTGTGGGGCTGGTGGTGCCGCATATGATCCGGCTCGCTCTGGGCCCCGACCATCGTCAGCTTTTGCCGCTGGCGGCCATGGGCGGCGCATCGCTTCTGCTTGTCGCCGATCTGGCCGCGCGGCTCATCGTGCTGCCGGCGGAGCTGCCTATCGGTGTCATCACCAGCGCCGTCGGCGGACCTTTCTTCATCTGGCTCCTTGTGCGTCAGCAGGGCCGGGGAGGTTTGTAATGCTGGAAGCGCGCGACCTGACGGTGATACGGGGCGGCAAGACCATTCTGGACGATGTGTCGCTCGAAATGCGCCCGGGCGAATTTCTGGCCGTGATCGGGCCGAATGGCGCAGGCAAGACGACGCTGATTTCGGCGCTTGCAGGTACGCTGTCGCCCGACGCGGGGGAGGTTTATCTCGACAATGTGCCGCTTGCCGCGCATGACGCGGCTGCGCTGGCCCGCCGCCGTGCCGTGCTGCCGCAGCAATCGGAGCTGAGCTTCGGGTTCGATGTCATGGATGTCGTGCTGATGGGACGAAGCCCCCATATCGGCAGAACCGAAGAAGAGGAAGATGTCCGTATCGCGCAGGCCGCGCTCGATGCGGCAGGCGTCGCACATCTGTGCGAACGGCAATATACGACACTGTCGGGCGGCGAACGCCAGCGCGTACAACTGGCGCGCGTGCTGGCACAGATATGGCCCTCACGCGCCAACGAGCGGACCCGCTACCTGCTGCTCGATGAGCCGACAAACAATCTCGACCTCACCCATCAATACCATATCCTTGCCCGCGCCAGAGCGTTGAACGGGGACGGCGCGTCGGTCTTTGCCATTCTGCACGAGCCGAATCTCGCCGCCTTCCATGCCGATCGCGTCGCCATTCTCGACAGGGGGCGTATCGTTGCGGAGGGAACGCCGCGCGAGGTGCTGACCGAAGAACGGCTCAGCGCACTTTACGGAATCGATCTGCGCGTGCTCGAGCATCCCGCGCGGGGCTGCCCGCAAATCTTCGTGGCCTGAGCGGTCAGGGATTGTAGGCGCGTAATTCGATGACGGCGGCGCGATAGGCCTCGCCTTCCTGCACCACGGTCTTGCCCGTCATCCGTTCTCCTTTGGCGCCATATTTTTGGAACACGATGGCCGGTTGCTCGCGTTCGGGCAGCATGGTCTGAAAATGGATGTCGGTTTCGATCTCACCGGTCGGCCAGCCATGGATGTTCACCTGCGCGGAAAACCGGCCGTTCTTCACGAGCATATAGCTTCTCTTGCGGATACGCGGTTTCTCGACCGAATAGGTCGCGAAGATCAGCCATGCCCCGTCCGGGGCCGATGTCTCGCCGGTAATGGTGAGGTCGTCGCCGTCAATGGCGCTGTAGCCGTTCAACGTGACGGGAACGCCGGGCGTTTCCGCGTCCGCGACAGAGGCGAGTATCGCAAGTCCTGCGATCAGTAGCGCCGCGGCATAGCCTGTCATTCTTTTCATGCGCCGATCCTTCCTCTTGTCATCGAGGTTAGCAGCATGGCGCGTCGGAAGGAATGCAAAGGGAAGGGGCGTGGAGGGGGTAGAACGGGCGGATCCCGCAAAAGGGGGAGAGGGGGGATCCGCCCGCTCATGCTCCGCGAGGGAGCGGAGCAATTCAGACGTCGGGTTCGGCACCCGGAACCGTTTCCATGCCCGGCTTCCAGCCGCCGAATTTCTCGCGCCATTGCTGGAAGGTGTGGAAGAGAAGCGGGATAAGAAGCATCCCGAAGCTCGACGCGAACAGCATGCCGAAGAGAACCGGCACACCGACCGCGACCATGGCGCCCGCGCCGGGGCCGGACGCCGTAGCGAGCGGCACAAGTCCCATGATGAAGGCAAAGCTCGTCATCATCACCGGGCGGAACCGCATCTCTGCGCCATGCGTCGCCGCATGGTCGAGATCGGCGCCGGACGAGCGTTGCTCCAGCGCGAAGGTGTTGACGAGGATGGCGTTCTTTGCCGCCAGCGCCACCAGCACCACGATGCCGATCTGGGCATAGAGGTCGAAACTGAGCCCTGCGATCCAGATGCCGAATAGGGCGCCGAGCACCGCGACGACCACCGACGACAGCACAGCGGCGGGGATCACCCAGCTTTCATAGAGAGCGACGAGGAAGAGATAGGCAAAGACGAAGGCAAGGCCGAGCACCAGGCCCGTCTGGCCGGCCGCTTCCTGCTGCTGTTTGGCAAGGCCCGTCCACTCATAGGCATAGCCGGAAGGCAGCGTCTCGGGGCTGATCTTCTCCATCGCATTCATGGCCTCGCCGAGACCGTATCCCGGCGCTGCTGTGCCGTTCAGGGAGACGGCGCGATAGTTATTGTATCGCGTGATCTGGCGCGGGCCGATATCGAGATGCGTCGTGGCGAAGCTCGAGATCGGCACCATCTTGCCTTTGTCGTTACGTACCTGAATGGCGTTGATGTCGTCGATACGCGATCGATATTCCTTCGCCGCCTGCAGATAGACCGTCCAGGTGCGGCCGAACAGGTTGAAGTCGTTGACGTAGTAGCCGCCCAGCTGCGATTGCAATTCGGTAAAGACATCGCTGATGGTGATGCCGAGCGTTTGCGCCTTGTCTCGATCGATGTCCAGACGCACCTGCGGCGTCGACGCATCGAATGTAGAAAAGAGCGAGCCGATTTTGGGCTGCTGATTTCCTGCGACCATGAGGGCGCGCGTGACGGCAGCCATGTCCGTCGGCGACTGGCCTTGCAGCGCTTCCAGAATGTATTCGAAGCCGCCGGCCCGGCCCATGCCGTTGATCGCGGGCGGGTTCAGCGGAATGAAGTTCGCGCCGGGAATGGCCATGAGCTGAGGCGTCAGGCGACCAAGAACCGCCGGCGCATACAGGTCGGGCGAGCGGCGTTGCGCATAGTCCTTCAGCTTGACGAACATCACGCCGGCATTGGGAGCGGAGCCGCCGCCCAGAATGTCGATCCCCGCTACGCGGACTACATTGTCGACTGCCGGGTCCTTGCGGATGATGTCCACGGCCTTGTCGCCGATGGCAATGGTGCGGTTGAGCGATGCGCCTGCCGGAAGCTGATAAATGGCAACGACGTAGCCCTTGTCCTCATCGGGTACGAAACCGGCCGGCGTATAGCGAATGGCCAGGAAGGCGAGGATCGCGATCACCACCACGGCGCCGAGAGAGACGGTTGCCACATGCACGAAACGGCCGATGAAAGCGGCATATTTCCCGGCGGCCTTGTGAATGAAGGCAGAGACTGGACGCATGAAGCTCGCCGGTTCGCCGGGCCGCAGGAACATGGCGCAGAGCGCGGGGGTGAGCGTTAGCGCGTTGATGCCCGAGATCACCATGGCGGCGGAAATTGCCACGGCGAACTGTCGGAAGAGCACGCCAGACGAGCCGGGGAGGACGGCCACGGGGATGAACACCGCCAGCAGCACGAGCGTGATGGCGATGATGGAGCCGGCGATTTCGCTCATCGCCTTATGCGCGGCCTGCGCGGGCGTGAGGTCCGGCTCTTCCTCCATCACGCGCTCGACATTCTCCACCACGATGATGGCATCGTCGACAACGATACCGATGGCGAGCACCAGGGCGAGCAGCGAGATCGTATTGGCCGAATAGCCGAAAGCGAGAAGAACCGTAAAGGCGCCGATAATCGCGACCGGCACCGCGAGCAGCGGGATGATGGTCGGGCGGAACCGGCCCAGAAATACGAAGACGACAATGGCGACAAGCGCGAAGGCTTCCAGAAGCGTATCGGCAACCTTGGCGATCATCTCGTTCACGAAGTCGGCGCCGTCGATCATCTTCGTGTAGTGGAGGCCCTTGGGGAAACGCTTCGCAAGTTCCTCAACTCGTGCCTGCACGGCTTCGGCCGTCGTCACCGCATTGGCGCCGGACGCCAGATTGATGGCCAACGCCGCCGACGGCCTGCCGTCAAGCGTCGCGTTTTCGCCGAAGGATTTGGAACTGAGCTCGACGCGCGCCACATCCTTGAGCCGGACGAACGAGCCGTCGGGCTCGGCCCGGACGACGATATTGCCGAATTCCTCAGCTGTCTTGAGGCGCCCCTTGGTGCGAACCGTCAACTGAAGCGACTGATCGTCGGAAAGCGGCGCGGCGCCCAGCGTACCCGCAGGCGCCTGCACATTCTGGTTCCGGATCGCCCGGATGAGGTCCTGATTGGTGAGCCCCAGATTGGCGAGCAATTGCGGATTGTCGATCCATATGCGCATCGAATAATCGGCGGCGCCGAATATCTGCGCATTACCCACACCATCGACGCGCTTCAATTCGTTCAGCACGTTCAGCGTCAGATAGTTGGACAGGAACAATCGGTCGAACTTGTCGCCGGTCGTATAGAAACCGTAGAGCTGCAGAATGTCGCCGGACTGCTTTCTGACCGTCACGCCCGTCCGCTTCACATCTTCGGGAAGATTTGCTTCCGCCTGCGCCGCCCGTGTCTGCGTGTTCATCGTCGCCAGATCGGGGTCTGTCCCGACGGCGAAGGAGACGGTAAGCGAGTAGGAACCGTCCGCGTTGGATGCCGACTTCATGTAGATCATGTTGTCGACGCCGTTGATCGCATCTTCCACCGGCTGGGCGATGCTTTCTTCCACTACCTGCGCATCGGCGCCGGGGTAGCTCGCGCTGACCGAGACGGTGGGCGGGGCGATGTCGGGATATTGCGAAACCGGCAATACCTGCAGCGACAGGATGCCTGCCAGCGTCACCACGATGGAAATCACCATGGCAAGCCGGGGACGCTTGATGAAGAGGTCGTAGATCACTGCTGTCCCTCCGCCCCTTTGGATTCATGGGCGGAAACGGTCATGCCGGGCTGCACATTTTGCTGGCCGACCGTGATGACGCGGTCGCCCTCCGCAAGGCCCTTGGTGACGACGATGTCCTTGCCGATTTGTTCGCCTGTCTCGATCCGGCGGATCTCCGCCTTGCTGTCCTTGTCGACTACCATCACATAGGCGCCCTGCTGATCGATCTGGAGCGACGCCTGAGGCACGGTGATACGCGGTTCGCCCTTGCGGTTCTCGATGATGACCGTCACGAGCTGCTGGTCGACGAGGAGCAGGTCGGGATTGGGGAAGGAAGCGCGCACCGTGATGGTATTGGTGGATTCATTTGCGCTGGGTTCGGCATAGAGAATGGTGCCATCGGGCCCGTATTCCGTTCCATCCGGCAGAAGGAGCTTCACCCTGACGCTCTCTTTCTTCGCGCCGCCTTTCACCAGCTCCGTATATTGGCGCGACGGCACGGGCCAGGTGACGTCGATGGGATCCTGCGCGACGAGAAGCGCAAGCGATCCGGAAGAGGGGCTTACATATGCGCCCTTGGAAAAGGAGGCCTTGCCGATGCGGCCGTCTATCGGGGCCTTGATGTCCGTATAGTCGAGATTGAGCTGGGCCAGCGAGACGGAGGCCTCCTGCGCCTGCACGGCGGCTTTCGCCTTTTGCAGATTTGCCGTCGCATCGTCGAGCTGCGATTGAGCCACCGCCTTGCGGGCGACGAGCTTCCGCGCACGCTCATAGCTCGTCGTTGCAAGCCGTGCTTCCGCCTTCGCGCTGGCCAGATTGGCTTCGGCTTCCTTCAGGTCGGCCTGGTAGCGATCCTTCTCGATCACGAAAAGCAGATCGCCCTGCTTGACCCGGCTGCCTTCTTCATATTGAAGCGGGCCGAGATACCCCTCGACGCGGGCGCGGATTTCGACTTTCTCGGTCGCTTCGATTCGGCCGTTGAATTCCTGTCGGTTCCGCACGGCGTGCTGCTGGACCGAGACAACCTCGACTGCCGGAGCACCACCGCCCGGCATCTGCTGGGCAGACGCCGGTGACGCTACGGAAAGCCCAGCGGCGCAGAGAATAAGTGCAGCGATGGGGAGGTGACGCATATAGTTTTCCTTGGTCCAGGGTGCCTTTTGGGGGCCGAGATATGCCTTTATGCAGGGCGGCAGACAGGCGCGCCGGGCAGGCAGGAAGGCCGCAGAACTTTGGGGGGCGGCGAAGGGCCGGCAAAAGGAGCTATTGCCAGCCGCCAATTCAACTTTAAAATGCTTGCAAGAAAGCTTTCTTGCAAGTGAAATTTAGTTGAAATTAGAGGGAGTGCAAGAGGGGCGTGAAGGAAAATAGGGAAGATACGGAAACGCTGCTGAGCGAGCAGGCGTCGAATTGGCCGGAGGTCGACACGCCCGCGCACAGGCTGGTGATCCGGCTTTTGAGGCTGCAGGGCCTTATGCGGCAGGTTGCCAATGTCCAGATCCGTAAATTCGGCCTTTCCGGCGTCGAGGTCGATGCGCTGGCCACATTGCGCAAGATGTCCACGGACGAGCCGGTTCGGCCTTCTGTCCTGTCCCGTCATCTTCTGATCACCTCGGGCGGTATGACGCGGGCCCTGAAATCCCTTTCGGAGAAGGGACTGATCGAGCTTATGCCGGATGCGGAGGACAAGCGAGGCAAGAACATCCGCCTCACTGAAAAGGGCAAGGCGCTAAGCGAAGATGTGATCCACGCGATTCTGGAAAGTCAGGGCAAGCTGTGGAAGCAATCCGGTGCGAATGAAAAGCAGATCAGGAAGCTCGACGACGCATTGAAGTCCATGCTCTCCAACATTGAAGCTTCGGATGGGTGAAAAATCCATCGGTTCCGGATCATTCTCCCGCCCCACAACGGCACATTCGGCATGAGCGGGCCTGCGCCTGCGTGATAGACCTGTCGCGATGAGAAACACGGCGACGGGAGCGGCCTGAATGGTGCAAGACACGGAATCCAGAACGGCCCGGCCACGGAAAAAGGCGATGCGCGTAAAGCCGCAGTTCATCGGTCTCGCCGGGCTGATGGCGGTCATGGTGATCGGCGCCGCCGCATTCGTCGGATACAACTCCGCCGACGCACAGAAAGTTTCCGACCGCAGCAGTGCCCTCGCGATGACGGCAGCGAGCGGGGCAGGGCAGCAGGCGCAGCCCGCGACAACAGCAAGCGTCTATGGGTTCCGTTCCGCCGAATTCGGCGACGACGAGAAGGCGATCCGTGCGGCGATCAAGAAGGATTTCGGGATCGGCAAGGACAAAATCCTTGTACGGGACAATCTTGCCACCGGCACGCGCGCGCTCGTGATCCGTACCGAAGACCTCTTGCCGGACACCGGCGCCGCCCGGATCGGTTACATCATCGGCTACAAGTCCAAGGGTCTGACCCAGGTGAATATCATCTGGGGAACGCCGGTTTCAGCCCAGGCGAAAGGCATGCAGGTCGCCAAAACGGCAGTGATGCTGAAATCCTATTTCTCGAAACTCGGCTTCGACCCGAAACGACAAGTGGCTGACCGCCGCTTGCGCAATGGCGGCATCCTCGTCTTCCGTGCAACCGACACGAAGAACCGTCTGGTGCAGATCGTCTATCGCGAGGTTGATACCAAGGACCGCGCGGCTGCAAGCGATGCGAAGCAGGGCGATCCCGTTTCGGCGGCGAAGGCCGCGGAAGATGAAACCGACGAACCGGCAACGATCGGCGACGGCAAGGGCGGGATGAAGAAAGCCTATATTCTGAGGCTGTCCTACGTACTCGATCCGCAGCGCCCGGATGTCATGCGCATCGAAAAGGGTGCCTTCTGAGCGCCGGTCCTAGGCCTCGCCGCTGACATCCTGCACCTGAAGTTCGTAAAGCGTCTTGTAGAGACCGCCCAGCGCCATGAGTTCCTCATGGCTGCCGATCTCGCGCACTTCGCCATGGGTGAGCACCACGATCTTGTCGGCCTCCCGGATCGTCTGCAGGCGATGCGCGATGATGATGGAGGTGCGCCCGCGCGTCAGTTCGCGCAACGCATCCTGAATGACGATCTCCGTTTCCGTGTCGATGCTCGCCGTCGCCTCGTCGAGGATCAGGATTTCCGGGTTCATCGCCAGCACGCGCGCGAACGCCAGAAGCTGGCGCTGGCCATGGCTGAGATTGCGCCCGCGCTCCGTCAGCACTGTGTCGTATCCCTGCGGCAGGGCGCGGATGAAGGGATCGGCGTGCACCATCCGGGCGGCGCGTTCCGCCGCTTCGCGCGTGATGGCTGGATGTCCGAGTGCGATATTCTCGTAAACGCTGCCCGAAAAGATATGGAAGTCCTGCAAAACGACGCCGATCCGCGTTCGGATCTCGGCAGGCAGGACCTGCATGATGTCGACCCCGTCGATCAGGATCGATCCTGGCGTCACATCGTAGAAGCGGCAGAGCAGCCGGATAAGGCTCGTCTTGCCCGAGCCCGTGGGGCCGACGATCGCAACCTTCTCGCCCGGCTCGATGGCGAAGCTGACATCCTTGAGGATCGTGTTGTCGGGCGAGTAGCCGAAAGTGAGATGATCGAAGGTGACGCGGCCCTCGAGCTTTTCGGGAAGATGCCGGGGCTTCGACGGTTCAGCCAGCGCCTCGTCCCAGTCCAGCGCCTGGAAGATGCGCTCCGAACTCGCCATCGCCCGGAAAAGTACGTTCCATTGTTCACCCATGGCGACGATGGGCCGAAACATCATGTCGGCAAATTGCGCAAAGAGGACGACGCTGCCCAGCGTGGCCGTTCCGCCCAGCACATGATGGCCTCCGAACCAGATGATCATCGACATGGCGAGAAAGGCCATGCTGTCCATGGTCGGGCCGTAAAAGCTCTCGATCAGGATTGCCCGGTTTTCCTGTCCCCGATTGTCGCGATTGATGGAGGTGTAGTGATCGTAGTTGAGCCGCTCGCGTCCATAGAGCTTTACGACTTCGATGCCGGAAAGGTTTTCCTGCATGTTCTCGTTAAGGCGCGAAAGCGAGGACCGGATCGCCCGATAGACACGCCGTGACGCGACCCGGAAGACATAGGTGGCGACGGCGGCAATCGGCAGCAGCACCATCAATTCGCCGGTCAGTACCGGATCGAGCGCAAGCATGACCGAGACGGCGACGAAGAAGGGCACGAATTCGCCCAGGAGCACGCCGAAGCCTGCCAGCAATTCGAAAAGCGTTTCGATGTCGTTGGTCAGTCGGGTCATCACCCGGCCCACGGCGACACGGTCATAGAAGCTCGAGGGCAGTCGCTCCAGATGTGCGAAGAGATCGCGCCGGAGATCGCGCAGCGCATGGAGCACGGTGCGCGCCAGCATGATGCGGAAGCCATGGCTGAACACGGCCCACAAGACTGTCCACACGGCAAAGAGCATGCAGGCGGTAATGAGCGGATGAAGCGAGAGCGACGACGCGAGGAAACCGTTCAGCGCCTTCTGGCCGAAATCGGGGGCGGTCGTGCCGGATTCGGGCAGCAGGATGCCGTCCACCACAACGCGGCTGATGACGACGGGGGCCAGGACCGCGGCGCTGGCAGACAGCAGCACCAGACCGATGGCAATGAAGCCTTGCGTCCGATAGGGCTTCATCCAGCTGAAAAGCCGTTTCAGCAAGGCAAAGTCGACGCCGGTCGTTTCGATATCGTCTTCGAAGACGGAATAGTCGCGCTTGGGCTTTTCCTGTTCCGGCGTCATCCGGTCGACCGTACTCATGACGGTTCCTCCCCTTCCTGCCGGCCAAGGTCGTCTTCAAGCGAGGCGCGCTGTCCTTGCGCACGTTCGAGCGCGGCATATAGACCGTTGCGGGCAAGAAGCTCGCTATGCGTGCCGGTCTCCGCGACGCGGCCATCCTCCAGCACAACGATGCGGTCCGCATGGCGCGCGGTGGAAACGCGGTGCGATACCATCATCGTGGTGCGGCCTTTTCTGAGTGTCTTAAGGCGGGAGAGGATGAACTCTTCCGTCTCGGTATCTACCGACGAGAAGCAATCGTCGAGCAGCAGCACCGGCGTTTCTCGGATCAGGCCGCGGGCCAGGCTTGCGCGCTGCTTCTGTCCGCCCGACAAGGTGACGCCGCGCTCGCCGACCATGGTTTCGAGTCGCTCGGGAAAGCGCTTGATCGTGGTTTCGAGATCGGCCGCTTCCGCCGCGCCCCATACCGCCTCGGCTTCTCGCGAGGGATTGTCGTAGGAAATATTCTGCTGCAGATGCGCGGCGAAGAGGAACGGATCCTGCGGCACCAGCGCGATCTGGCTGCGTAGTTGCGTCAGCGGCAGCATGCGGATGTCGCGCCCGTCGAGATAGACCGTGCCCGGTGGCGGGTCGAGCAGGCGGACGAGACAGCGCAGCAGGGTGGATTTGCCCGAGCCCACGCGGCCCAGTATCGCGATCATCTCGCCCGCTTCGATATTGAGGGAAACATCGTTGAGCGCCGGCCAGCCATCCGGCGCGTCGCCCGTGGACGATGGATGCCGGTAGGAAAGCCCGTTGACAGTGAGCGTTCCACCGATCCGGTCGAGCGGCGCGGCATCGGGTTCGTCGCGGATCTCCGGGCGATGGTCGAGAATCTCGAAAATGCGCGCTGCGGCCGACCCGCCACGCTGAAACAGCGTGACCATGATGCCGCCTTCCTTGATCGGCGCCAGCATCATGGCGAGATAGAAGATGAAGGCAGTGAAGGTACCGATACTGATACCGCCCGACATGACCAGATGGCCGCCATAGCCGACCACCGCGAGCGTGGTGAAGCCGGTGGCGACCAGCATGGTCGAGGTGAGCGCCGAATTCAGGAACATCAGCCGGTAATAGTCCCGTGCATAGGTATCCGACGTCTTCTCGAAGCGGTCGATCTCGCGGTCTTCCTGGGCGTGGGTCTGGATGGTGCGGATGCCGTTCAGGTTTTCCTGCACTTGAGCCGACAGGATGGAAAAGCCCTGTTGAACCAGCATGGACTGGCCGAAGATGCGCTTTGCAATGAGCCAGCCCGCCACGCCGAAGACGGGAAGCGCCGGCACCATCAGCAGCGTCAGCATGGCCGATTGATGGAACATGAAGGCAAAGGCGATGATTCCGGAGAACCCCAGGACGAAAAGAAGCCGGGTGCCGAGCCCCACCATCTGCCGAATGAGGGTGATGTCGTTGATCGCCCGCGCCATCAGATCGCCCGTGGTGAAACGCGAGAAGAAACGCGGCCCCTGAAGCTCAAGATGCCAGTAAAGGCGCTGGCGCAGCTCATAGGCGACTTCGACCCCAACCTCCCGGACGAAACGCCGCCCGAAGCTGAACGCGATATAGCGAAGCACCATCAGTCCCAATATGGCGAGCGCGGGCAGGGCGAGGGCGTAGCTGCCTGCCGCGATCCGGTCGATGCCCTCTTTCAGGAAGAGCGGCATGAAGGCTTCCAGAAGCCGTCCCAGATTGATGAGCGACATGCCCCCCCAGAAGCGCCATTTGTGGCGCTGCACGAAGGGGATGAGCCGCCGGAGCGGATGAGCTCCTTGCGTGTCATCGGATGATGCCGGGGCCGCAGCCGGGGTCGGCTCGGTCTCTGGATCGGGGCTGGATGTCGCGGATAAGGCCATGAATACGGACCGGGTTCGGCTGGGAAGGCACGGAAACCCCGCCCCCGGCACAAGCCCGGAAGACAGGAAACGGTCCGCCTGCCGGAAGATGCCTCCTCCTCCCTTCCCGCAGCGTCGGGCTCACTCTAGGGGGGCTTTGTGTGATTCGGAAGATAGAGGTGAGATTCGGCCGGGGCCGTCGAAAAACGAGCGATCCCGGGCCGGGGAGGGGGCGAGAGGGGAATGCGCGGCCCGCGGTCGTCGCGCTGTGGAAAATATTCAGTAGGGGAACCAAATGAGGTTCGTCGCGTGCGATCGAGCGCAGTTATTGCGTAGCCCGACTACGGAGTAGGCATTCTGAGTTATCGAATGTCGAGCTATGTAATCCGAATACATGAAAATTGCGATGAGGTTGAGTTGACGTGAAAGAGCTTTGTAATCGAACGGGCATTTCATCTTCACCTCTTGGCCTCACTGCCTAAGGTCCCGTGCAGGGATCCTGAACTGGAACGCGTTATGGCGATGGGGGATGCGGCTGCAGGAGGCGGCCACATGACATGACGCATGCCGGTTGGCGCCTGCGCGTGGCGGGCGAAGGGTCGATAACAGTATGGGGAGGTCCCGGAATGAAGTATCTCAACGGCGCAGTTGCGTCGGTTATCGCGTTGTCGCTGGGCGTTGCCGTGGCTCATGCCGATGTTCCGCAAGCGCAGGTTGATCGGCTTGGCAATGATCTGACACCGGTCGGCGCGGAAAAGGCGGGTAATGGCGGCGACATACCGGCCTGGACCGGCGGTCTTCAGACCATTCCGTCCAATGTGGCTTACAAGGATGGCGAGCATCTGAAGAACCCGTTCCCGGACGACAAGGTGCTCTACACCGTCACCGGTCAGAACAAGGATCAGTACAAGAAGTATCTGACGCCAGGCCAGGCGGAGATGCTGAGGCTTTACGATGACTACAAGCTGAATGTCTATAAGACCCGCCGTACCTGCGCAGTGCCGGACAATGTCTATGCCGCGACAAAGCGCAACGCCAAGGTCGCTCAGCTGGTGGGTAACGGAAACGGCGTCGCCAAGGGCATCATGGGCTTCCCGTTCCCCATACCGAACAATGCATATGAGATCATCTGGAACCACACGCTGCGCTATCGTTCTTTCAAGCTGATCCGTCAGTTCGCAGCCATGCCGGTGACGAGCGGCGGCGGCTATACGCCGATCATCGTTCAGGACCAGGCCATTCTCTGGTGGTCCGATCCGTCGAAGCGGAACGCGGAGGAACTGGACAACACCTCCATCTACTACATCGCCCGCACGCTTGCGCCGGCCCGTGCCGCCGGCAACATCGTGCTGGTTCACGAAGCGATCAACTCCGCCAAGAAGCCGCGCCAGGCATGGCAGTACAGCCCCGGGACGCGCCGCGTACGCCGCGCGCCCAATATCGCCTTCGACAATCCGGGCGTGAATACGGACGGACTTTCCACCGCGGACAGTTTCGACGGGTTCAACGGATCGCTGGAGCGCTACACCTGGACCGTTCTCGGCAAGAACGAGCGTTTTGCCGCGGAGAATAACTACGATATGGCGCTCGCCAAATATAAGGACCTCATCAAGGCGCGCCATCTCAATCAGGATCTTCTGCGCTACGAAAAGCGTCGTCTCTGGGAGATCGAGGCGGATCTGAAGTCCGACACGCGCCATGTCTATCATCGTCGCGTCTTCCATATCGACGAGGATTCCTGGCAGATTGCATCGGCGGAAATGTATGACGGGCGCGGCGACCTCTGGCGTGTCGAGGAACTGCAGGGGACGACCGCCTACAACGTTCCTCTTTGCGGCTATGCCGGCCAGATGGACTACGACCTCAAAGGGAGCCGCTACCTGGCCTCGGCTCTCAATAATGAGGAGCCGATGGTCAATTTCTTCGCCGATGAACTGAAGGCGAACGACTACACGCCCAGCTCCATCCGTCGGATGGGCTCCCGCTAGGCGGTTTCGCAAAATCGCAATCCGGGCCGCCCGCCCCGGCGGGACCTCCACCGGCACCGGACAAAAGGCCCCGGCACGTATGTATGATCGTGCCGGGGCTCATTGTTTCTGGGGCGGTCCAGGCTCCGTCTTTGAAGCGTCACATCACTTTCATCGTTTGCCGGTACTAGCAGGACAGGTGCACTCACCTGATTCCATCAGTCCGAAAGGAACCGGCTGCCGTGTCAGATCCTGCTGTCGTCGTCGAATACCGCAATCCCAAGGAACGGCTGGGCCATGCCGTGCATCGCCACAAGCCCGTGTCGCGCGAAGGTTTGACAGAGCGGCTCTTCACGCTTCTCTTTACCGGGCTCGTCTATCCCCAGATATGGGAAGACCCGGAAGTGGATATGGAGGCGATGGCGATCGAGCCGGGACAGCATGTCGTGGCGATCGCATCGGGCGGCTGCAATGTGATGTCCTATCTCGCGGCAGACCCCGGACGCATCACCGCGCTCGATCTCAATCCGGCCCATATCGCGCTTAACAAGCTGAAACGCGAAGCGGCTCTTCGTCTGCCGAGCTATGAACATTTCCGCCGTTTCTTCGGCGATGCCGATAGCAGCGAGAATATCGGATTCTACGAGACCTTCCTGCGCGACAATCTCGACCCCGAGACAAGGCGCTATTGGGAAAAGCGCTCGATTTCGGGCCGCCGTCGCATCTCTCTTTTCGCGCGCGGTTTCTACCGGCACGGGCTTCTGGGCTCCTTTATCGGCGTGGCCCATCTCGCTGCGAAAGTCTACGGCGTGAAACTTGCCGAGATTCTCGACCTGAAATCCATGGAAGAGCAGCGGCGCTATTTCGACGAGAAGCTCGCGCCGCTTTTCGATCGCAAGCTCGTGGCCTGGATCACCTCCAAGCCGGCCTCGCTTTACGGTCTCGGTATTCCGCCCTCGCAATATGAGGCGTTGTCGGGTGGCCGTGAAATGCGCGAGGTCCTTCGCGAGCGCCTCGAAACGCTCACCTGCGATTTCCCCATCGCGGACAATTATTTCGCCTGGCAGGCTTTCGCGCGGCACTATGGCCCCGATAGCGCGGGCTCTCTGCCGCCATACCTCAAGCGGGAAAATTTCTCCGCCCTGCAGGCGCGGGCCGAACGTGTGGACGTTCTGAACAAATCCTTCACCGAGTTCCTGCGTGCCGAACCCGATGCCAGCGCCGACCGATATGTCCTGCTGGACGCGCAGGACTGGATGACGGACGAGCAGCTCAACGACCTTTGGGAGCAGATTACGCGCACCGCCAAGCCCGGCGCACGGGTGATCTTCCGCACCGCCGCCGAGCCGACGCTGCTGCCGGGCCGGGTCGCCGACAATATTCTGTCTCGCTGGCACTACCGCGAGGCGGAGTCGGCCCGCTTCACCAAGCAGGATCGGTCTTCGATCTATGGCGGGTTCCATCTCTACGAGCTGGAGAGCTGAACCATGACCGGCCTGTCGCTTCATGATGGAGGCGTGCCGCATGACGCCTTGATGGACAGCGTCTATCGCCGTCAACGGCATTTCTACGACGTCACCCGGCGCTATTACCTTCTCGGGCGCGACCGGCTGATCGAGGACCTCGCGCCGCCCCGGGGCGGTTCCGTGCTCGAAGTAGGGTGCGGGACGGGCCGCAATCTCATTCTGGCTCGCGAAGCGCATCCGCAGGCGGATTACTACGGCTTCGATATTTCGAACGAGATGCTGGAGCAGGCCCGCCTCTCTGCCCGCCGGGCCGGGCTGGGCGGCGACCTGACATTTGCGCAGGGCGATGCGGCCGATTTCGATCCCGCCGGCGCTTTCGGTGTGCCGCAATTCGACCGCGTGTTCATGTCCTATACCATCTCCATGATCCCGGTCTGGGAAGACGCAATCGCCCATGCGGCGACGCTGGTGGCACCGGGCGGCCGGCTTCACATCGTCGATTTCGGCCAGCAGGAGCGTCTGCCGCGTGTCTTCCGGGCGGGGCTGCATCGCTGGCTCGCCGCCTTTCATGTGAGTCCTCGTGCCGAGCTGGAGATGCATCTGAATGACATCGCCGCATGGCACGGCGCCAGGCTGCGCTTCGAGCGGTTGCACCGTGGCTATGCGTGGTATGCCGTTCTGGACTTCGCCCGCGACTGAGCGATCCCCATGATGCGTGGCGCGACGGATTGCGTCAGTAAAACCCGGCCCGCCTGTGCTAAGTGTCGGTGAACGGCAAACTTGGAAGCAGGCTGATGGTCCGGCAAAGCGCTATTTTCGCGTCAATTTTCGTTATTTGTCTAGCGGGGGCGGCAGACCTTCGCGCGGCGGAAAGCCCCTGCGCGATGACGCCGCAGCGGGTCGAGCAAGCTGCCGCCCGCCTGCCGGAAGGGATCGAGATCGATTTCCTGCGGGTGCGGGATTTCTATGCGCTGGAAAATAAAGGCTGCGTCTGGACGGCGCACCGGCGCGATACCTTACTCGATATGCTCGGACGGGTGTGGAGCCACGGCCTGTCGCCGTCATTATTCCATCTGGAAACCCTGAAACAGCTCACGCGCGGCAGCGACATGTCGGAATTGCTCATGACGGATGCCGCGCTGCGCTATGTCCGGGTGATGACGGCGGGTCGCGTGCCGCCCAGCGCGCTCGCAGAGGAAGTGTCGGTACCGCCCTTGAAAATGGATGCGGCAGGGGCGCTCGCGGCTGGGCTCCATGCGCGCGATTTTGCGGCCTGGCTCGAAGAATTACCGCCGCGGGACCCGGCCTATAACCGGCTGCGCTTCGCCTATGAAGCCTATCGGACAAAGATGGAAGAGGCGTTTCGCCCCCTGTCGCTCGAAGGTTCGAGGGCGCTGCATCCGGGCGACCGATCTCCCGCCGTCCCGCAACTGGCCGCCCGGCTTATCAAGGCCGGAGACGCAAACCGGTTGCCTGCCGGAACGCTCTACACGCCGGAAATGGAAGCTGCGGTGCGTCACTATCAGGCGCGGCACGGGCTGGAGGTCGATGGCGTGGTGGGACGCAACACGCTGGCGCAGCTCAATACGCCGCCCGCCCGGCGCGTCGAGCAGATTGCCCTCAATCTGGAACGCTGGCGCGTGCTTGCCCATGCATTGCCACCCACCCGTATCGAAGTGAATACGGCGGCGGCGCGGTTGAAGCTGATCCGGGACGGACGGACGGAACTTTCCATGCGCGCCATCGTCGGTGCAAAGAAGACCCAGACGCCGATCATTGTCAGCCGGGCTCAGGCCGTCATCGCCAATCCGCCCTGGAATGTGCCGTCCTCCATCACGAAGAACGAGCTTCTGCCGAAGATCGCAAAAGACGACACCTATATGGACCGCAAGCATATGGAATGGGTGGATGGCCGCATTGTCCAGTCACCCGGCGAGCACAACTCGCTGGGGAGGTTGAAGATCGATTTCCCGAGCCCCTACGCCGTCTATATGCACGATACCAATGCGCGCTCGCTCTTTGAACGCGACTATCGCTGGCTCAGCCATGGCTGCATACGCCTCCAGAAACCGCGGGAACTTGCGAATATACTTCTTGGGGGTGGCGATGCGCGCGAGGAGATTGACCGGCTGATTGACGAGGAAGAGACGGTACGCGTGCCTGTCGCGGAACAACTGCCTGTCGCGGTCGTCTACTGGACGGCTTTCGTCGGCGAGGACGGGACAATGAATTTCCGTAATGACGTCTACGGACGGGACGATCGGTTGAAAGCCGCGCTTCGGGGCGCCGGCGGGTCGGACAAGCCGGCTCAGCCCGTGGAGGCTTGCGGCATGTAGGCCTTTCGTGTCCGGTCTTTTGGTATGATCCAAATCATATTGGCAAAGCCGCAGGACAGGTTAGATTGATTGCGACTGGGGGCAATCAGTCGAGAGGTCAGAAGTGTCAGTACAGATTTCCCGCCGGGGACTTATCGGCGGCCTAGCTGCGTTATCGACCATGGCGGCGGTGGAGCCGGCAAGCGCTGCCTTGCGCCTGCCGATGGCGCGCCCGTCCGGTCTGGTAACCTCATCGCCGAAATCCGCACCCGAAGCCGATCTTCTCGCGGGGGCCGGCGATGCGCGCACGCTCCGTCTCTTCAATACGCATACCGGCGAACACGCCAAAATCACCTATTGGGCCGAAGGTAAATATGAGCCAGAGGCGATGACGGAGATCGATCACATCCTGCGGGACCATCGTGCCGATGAAGCCTACCGGATGGCGCCGGATCTCCTGGATTTGATGTATGCGATGCAGTTGAAGCTCGACACCAGCGAAGAGCTCAACATTATCTCGGGGTACCGCTCGCCGCAGACGAATGCGTCACTGCGCGCCAAGAGCAAGGGTGTGGCCAAGCGCTCCTACCACATGAAAGGCATGGCGGTGGATATCCGCGTACCGAACCGCAATGTCGGCAAGGTCTACGATGCGGCGATGGATTTGCGCGTCGGTGGCGTCGGCTATTACCCGCGCTCCGATTTCGTGCATATCGATGTCGGCCCGGTACGCCGTTGGGGCGCCGCGCGCCACGTCTGATTTCGGCATTCGATGCACGAAAAAGGCCGGCAGCGATGCCGGCCTTTTCCAACTGGATACCGCGGCTGGATCAGCTGAACGCCTGGATGCCCGTCTGTTCGCGGCCGAGGATCAGCGCATGGACGTCATGCGTACCCTCATAGGTGTTCACCGCTTCGAGATTCATCACGTGACGGATCACATGATACTCGTCGGAGACGCCGTTGCCGCCATGCATGTCGCGCGCGACGCGGGCGATGTCGAGCGCCTTGCCGCAATTGTTCCGCTTCATGAGCGAGATGGCTGCCGGGGCGGCCTTGTTCTCGTCGAAGAGACGGCCGAGTTGCAGGCAGCCCTGCAGGCCGAGCGTGATTTCGGTCTGCATGTCGGCGAGCTTTTTCTGGACGAGCTGGTTTGCAGCCAGCGGCCGGCCGAACTGGGTCCGGTCGAGCGTGTACTGCCGCGCCGCATGCCAGCAGAATTCCGCAGCGCCCATCGCGCCCCAGGCAATGCCGTAGCGCGCCCGGTTGAGACAACCGAAGGGGCCGGCAAGCCCGCGCACATGCGGCAGAAGGTTTTCGTCGGGGACGAACACATCCGACAATGAAATCTCGCCGGTGATGGACGCGCGAAGCGAGAACTTGCCCTCGATCTTCGGCGTCTCGAAGCCCTTCATGCCGCGCTCGACGATGAAGCCGCGGATGTTGTCCTTGCCGTCTTCCTCAAGCTTGGCCCACACCACGGCAATGTCGGCGATGGGGGAGTTGGTGATCCACATCTTCGCGCCATTGAGGATGTAGCCGCCATCCACCTTTTTTGCCCGCGTCTTCATGGAGCCGGGGTCCGAGCCATGGTCGGGCTCGGTGAGGCCGAAACAGCCGACGAACTCGCCGCTCGCGAGCTTCGGCAGGAATTTCTGCTTCTGCTCCTCGGTGCCATAGGCGTTGATCGGGTGCATGACGAGCGAGGACTGAACGCTCATCGCCGAACGATAGCCGCTGTCGACGCGTTCCACCTCGCGGGCGACGAGCCCGTAGCAGACATAGGAAAGCCCGGCGCAGCCATAGTCTTCCGGCAAGGTGCAGCCCAGCATGCCCTGGGCGCCCATCTCGTTCATGATCTCGCGATGGAAGATCTCGTTGCGATTGGCTTCCTTCACGCGGGTCATCAGCTTTTCGTCCGCATAGGCGCGCGCGCTGTCGCGCACCATCCGCTCTTCCTCGGTGAGCTGCTCGTCCAGCAGCAGCGGGTCTTCCCAGTTGAACGGGGCAAGCGGGGGATTGGGGTTTCCGGCGGTAGCCGATGCGCTCTTGGCGGCTTGCGACATGAAAATGGGTCCTCAAGCTGAGATACGAGAGATTTGGCAGTGATATAGCAGCCGGATGCGCTCAGGGCGAGAGGGGGGCGGAAGACGCTGCGTCAGACCTTGCGGGCAGGGCGTCCGGCGGCCTTGGCGTAGGCCGCCAATGTCTCGGCCAGATGGTCGAATATCAGCCTCATCCGGCGGTTTCCGCGAAGATCCTCATGCATGACGATCCAGATATCGAGCGGGAAGTCGAATGCATCGGGCATGAAAGAGACGAGCCCATCCCGTGCCCCGAGGGGATATTGGCAGACACCGATGCCATATCCCGCCTTCAGCATGGCGTATTGGGCGACATCGCTGTCGCAGCGATAGGAGAAGAAATCCCGCGTAAGCTCGATGCCCGACAGGTTGAGCCGCCGGATGGAAGCGTTCCGGTCGTAGCCGATCACCGGGTGTTTGCGCAGCTCCTCCAGGCTGGAGGGGAGGCCGTATTTTTCGATATAGGCGGGATGGGCATGGAGGCCGAGATGCACCGTGCCGACTTTCTTTGCCACCAGCGCGCTTTGCGTCGGTTGCGCCATGCGGATCGCGATATCGGCCTCACGCCTGAGAAGATCGCTGTTCCGGTTGGAGATCATCATTTCGATCTCGATCAGCGGGTGCTTTGCCCGGAACGAGGTGAGCATGGGAGGCAGCACCTCGGTGCCGATGATTTCACTCGCGGTGAGGCGGACCGTGCCGCGATCCTCGTCTGCCGTGCCGCTGGCCGCGCGCTGGAGCGCCTCCGCCGCGCTCGCCATGGCCTCGGCATGGGGCATGAGGGAGAGCGCGCTATCGGTCGGGGACAGCCCGTTTTGCGAGCGCATGAAGAGACTGACGCCCAGCGCATCCTCCAGCGCGTCGACATGGCGTCCGACCGTTGGCTGGGTGAGGCCCAGCAGGCGCGCGGCGCCCGATAGGCTTCCCTCGCGCATCACCGCAAGGAAGGAGCGGTAATATTCCCAGCCTGGGTCCAGTTTATTCATACGAATATGAATATCAGATAGAGAGATAAAGGCAATTCATATTCAAACATGAATAGGACACCTTCGCCTCATCAACAACGGAGGTGATCCCCATGACCGATAAATCTCAGAAGACAGCCCTCATCATCGGCGCCACCGGCGGTATCGGCGGCGCCGTTACCAGGGCGCTGGCCGCGCGCGGCTGGACGATCCGCGCTCTCAACCGCAAGCCGAAAGCCGCAGCCAAGGCCCATGCCGCGCTCGGGCCCGTCGAATGGGTGAAGGGCGACGCCATGAACCCCGCCGATGTGATCGCCGCGGCACAGGGCGTCGATCTCATCTTTCACGGGGCGAACCCACCCGGCTACCGCAACTGGAAGGGGCTGGCGCTCCCCATGCTCGAAAGCACCATCGCCGCGGCGAAGGCGAGCGGCGCAATGATCGCTTTTCCGGGCACTGTCTATAATTTCGGTCCCGATGCCGGGGCGTTCATTGCGGAGGAGGCGCCGCAGAACCCGAAAACCCGCAAGGGCCGCATCCGCGTGCAGATGGAAAACCGGCTGCGCGAGGCGGCGCAGGAGGGCACCCGGGTATTGATCATCCGCGCGGGCGATTTTCTCGGCGGACTCTCCGGAAGCAACTGGTTCGCCGCTGCGGTCGTGAAGCCGGGCAGGAAGCTTCGCCGCATCGTTTATCCCGGAAAGCCCGATGCCGGCCATGACTGGGCCTATCTGCCCGACCTTGGCGAGACCTTTGCGCAGCTCGTCGAGCGCAGGGACGATCTGGCGCCCTTCGAGCGGTTCCATTTCGAAGGCTTCTGGTTCGAGCGCGGGATCGATCTGGCGCATGCAACGCGCCGCGCGGCGGGCAATGAAAAGCTCCCCATCCGCGGCCTCCCTTGGTGGGCGATCCGTCTTGCTTCGCCCTTTGTGGAGATGTTCCGCGAGATGCTGGAGATGCGCTACCTCTGGCAGCGTCCCCTCCGTCTCAACAACGCGAAGCTTGTCGCCTTTCTCGGTGAAGAACCCCGCACGCCCGTCGAAACCGCCTTGCGCGACAGCCTGACCGAACTCGGTTGCATCAAGCATCCGCAGGTCAAGGCGCTCGCTGCCTCGCGAAAAAACGCGGCCACCGCGTGACCGCGCAACCCATGGCAATGGAGAGAAGGAAATGAACCCCTTCAGAAAAGCCGAAGAGATCGTTTATCTGATGGCCGTCGCTATCCTCTGGACCTATCTCTTCACGCTCGCCGTGTTCGGCCTCGGTCCCTATGTGGTGTGACGAAAAGGGGCTCGGCACCGGTCCGGGCCCCTTTTCATCCGTATCAGGAAGGAACGGGACCGTCGATTTCCGCCACTCGCCTGCAGGCGGGCCTTTCATTGAGGTGGGTGCAATAATCGATAAAGGCCTGCCGTTTCTCGAACACGCCGCTATGCATTGCCCAGTCTATCTGGAAGGCGACATAGACATCGGCCGCCGAGAAGCGGTCGCCGGCAATGTAGCGCTTGCCCTTCACGGCTCTTTCGAGAGCGTCGCTCACCGCAGCCAGGCTGCCATAGCCGACCATGCGCTCCTGATCGGCGGTGGGCTTGACGCCGAGGGAGGCATCCGCAAGCACGGCTTCCACCGGGCCCGCGGCAAAGAACAGCCAACGATAATAGTCCGCCCGATCCTGCGGGGCGGGGGCAAGCCCCGCTTCGGGAAAGGCATCGGCGAGATAGGCGCATATCGCCGCGCATTCCGTCACGACCTTGTCGCCATGCTTGATGGCAGGCACCTTGCCCATCGGGTTGATGGCCAGATAGTCGGCGTCTTTCATCGTGGTGCCGTAGTCGAGAATTTCGGTGCGATAAGGCGCGCCGACTTCTTCCAGCATCCAGCGCGTGATGCGCCCGCGAGACATGGGGTTTGTGTAGAAAATCAGTTCTTCCGACATGAATGGCTCCCTTGACAGGAGTGAGTACATATCAGGAACATTCGAGGCGGTCAGCACAAAAAGAAGCCCCGGCTGGTAAGGCCGGGGCCACATTTCTTCAGGCCGTTACAATTACTCAGCCGCAGCCTTCAGACCCTGAAGCGCTTCCGCCGGCATGCGCTCGGCGAATTCGCGGCAGGCCTGCACATATTCGCTCTTCAACCGGTCGATGAGCTCGCCAACAGGGGGCGCATCCTTGATCTGGCCGATGCCCTGGCCGGAACCCCAGATGTCCTTCCAGGCCTTCTGCTTCATATTGCCGCCGGAGCCGAAATTCATTTTCGACTTGTCGGCTTCGGGCAGATTGTTGGGATCGAGCCCTGCGGCGGCGATGGAGGGCGCAAGATAGTTGCCGTGCACGCCGGTAAAGAGGTTCGAATAAACGATGTCCTCGGCGCTGTGCTCGATGAGGTTCTGTTTGTAGGCGGCATCCGCATTCGCTTCCTGCGTGGCGACGAAGCGCGTGCCGAGATAGGCAAGGTCCGCACCCATGGCGAGCGCGCCGGCGATGCTCCAGCCGTCGGACATGGCGCCCGACAGGATCACCGTGCCGTCGAACCACTGCTTCACTTCACGAACGAGCGCAAACGGCGAGAGCGTGCCCGCATGGCCGCCGGCGCCGGCGCAGACGAGGATGAGCCCGTCGACGCCCTGTTCGGCGGCCTTCTTCGCATGTTTTACGTTGATGACGTCGTGGAAGACCTTGCCGCCATAGGAATGCGCGCCCTTTACCACTTCTTCCGGCGGGCGGAGCGACGTGATGATGATCGGCACTTCGTGCTTCACGCACATTTCCATGTCGTGTTCGAGGCGATCGTTCGAGGCATGACAGATCTGGTTCACCGCGAAAGGCGCGACCTTCTTGTCCGGATTGGCAGCCTGATATTCGGCCAGTTCGTTCTTGATACGGATGAGCCATTCTTCCAGCACATGGGCCGGGCGCGCATTGAGCGCGGGAAATGAGCCCACGATTCCCGCCTTGCACTGGGCGATGACGAGTTCGGGACCGGAAACGATAAAGAGCGGCGAACCGATCACCGGCAGTTCCAGCCGGCCTTTGAGACTATCGGGCAGGGCCATGTTTTCCTCCGCATGTGAATTTGTTGGAGGAGACTATGGACCGGATTTTCTTCCCGTGCATGTTCTTAGATGAAGAGGTGGCGGTCAGTTTTTGAACAGAGGGAATGCCGCAGCGTCAGCTTTTGCCTGAAAGACGGTCTCTGTCGACCTTTGCCTTCTCGGCAATGAAATCGAGGACGGCGCGCACGGGCGCAGTGTCGCGCAGGTCGGGATGGGCAAGCAGCCACATATCCGTCCCGTTGGCCAGCTTGTGCGGCGCGATACGCACCAGGTCGTCATAATGGTCGCCGGTGATGCAGACGAGCGTCGATATGCCGATACCGGCGCGAACCGCCTGCACGAGATCGGCGTCCGCCACGCAGCGCAGCGCGGTCTTCCCGCCCTCGGTGACATGGGCAAGCCATTTGGCAAGCTCCACTTCTGCCGCAACGCCGCCGAAGGAAACGATACGGTGGTCCTGCCATTCCTCGCGGCGCGAAGGCAGGCCATGCGTTTCCGCATAGGCCTTGCTGGCATAAAAGCCGACACCGATCCGGCCGATCTTGCGGCCGACCACATTCTCGCGGCCAGGCCCATAGGGACGGATCACGACGTCGGCGTCGCGCCGTTTGACCGAGACATGCCCAATTTCGTTCACCAGTTCGATTTCGACACCGGGATGCCGCTCTGCGAGTTCGCCGAGATAGGGCATGAACCAGTAGCAGGCGAGGCTGTGCGGCATGGCGACCCGGACGAGCCCCTGCGCCTCGCCATCCGCGCTGTTGGCGGCATGGAGCGCGCGCTCGGCGGCCAGCGCCATCGGCTCCACTTCCGCGCGCAGCCGTTCGCCCGCGCCGGTGAGCGCATAGCCGGTCTGTTCGCGCACGAAAAGCTTCGTGCCGAGCTGCGTTTCGAGCGCCGAGATGTGGCGGCCCACGGTGGCGTGGCTGAGGCGCAAACGCCGTCCGGCGGCGGAAAGACTTTGCGTCTCCGCCACGGCGAGAAAGATCCTATAGGCGTCCCAGCTGGCATCGTTGTTCATACCTGAACATATCATCGATTAATCCCGAATAGGCAACCCGACACCTTTCCCCCGCGTTTTCAAGGCCTTAGAGGCTTGAGCCCATTGGGTTTTCTGAGATTTGCCATCTGCAAATCCGGATCGTCTTCTGCTAGAAAGAGAGATCGAAAATACGAGCCCCGGGAGAGTGGCTCAAAAAAACGATCAGTCCTTCAGGGAGAGACACGTGATCAAGACAAGATTCACCGAGACGTTCGGCGTCGAAGCGCCGATCGTGCAGGGCGGTATGCAATGGGTCGGTCGGGCGGAACTGGTGGCAGCCGTCGCCAATGCCGGCGCGCTGGGCTTCATCACCGCGCTGACGCAGCCCACGCCCGACGATCTGCGCAAGGAGATCGAGAAGTGCAAGTCGCTCACCGACAAGCCCTTCGGCGTAAACCTCACCATCCTGCCGGCGCTGACACCGCCTCCTTATGCGGAATACCGACAGGCGATCATCGACTCCGGCGTGCAGATCGTGGAGACCGCGGGCTACAAGCCGCAGGAGCATGTGGACCATTTCAAGGAACACGGCATTAAGGTCATCCATAAATGTACCGCCGTCCGTCATGCGCTGTCGGCTGAACGCATGGGAGTCGACGCGATCTCGATCGATGGATTCGAATGCGCCGGCCATCCGGGTGAAGACGATATTCCGGGCCTGATCCTCATTCCGGCGGCCGCCGACAAGGTGAAGATCCCGATGATCGCCTCGGGCGGCTTCGGCGATGCGCGCGGCCTCGTGGCCGCGCTTGCGCTGGGCGCGGAAGGCGTCAACATGGGCACGCGCTTCATGTGCACCAAGGAAAGCGCCATCCACCAGAAGGTGAAGGAACAGATCGTCGCCAATGACGAGCGCCAGACCGATCTCATCTTCCGCACGCTCCACAACACCGCCCGCGTGGCCAAGAATGCTGTGAGCCAGGAAGTGGTCGGCATTGAGAAGAAGGGCGGCGCCAAGATCGAGGACATTGCCCATCTCGTCGCCGGTGCTCGTGGCCGTAAGGTCTATGAAGAGGGTGATCCGGACTACGGCATCTGGTCGGCTGGCATGGTGCAGGGCCTTATCCACGACATTCCGTCCTGTCAGGAGCTGGTATCGCGGATGGTTTCGGAAGCCGAAGACATCATTCGTACCCGCCTCAACCGCATGGCGGGTCTTTCGGGCGCGCAGGCCGCCGAGTAAGACGCGGACAATCGAGCAAGATGAAGGCGCGTTCTCCGAACGCGCCTTTTTTCGTCTCAGTCGCGATCGCCCTTGCGCCGTCCCGTTGCTGCCAGCCGGGCCGGGTCGAGTATCTCCAGGCTCTTGTAGCCGGTAGCCAGAAGACCGTCCTTCTCGAAACCCGCCAGCGCACGGTTCACCGTTTTGCGGGACAGGCCCGTCATTTCCGACAGTTCGTCCTGTGTGACCGGCAGATGGGGCGAGGGGCTGAACTGCGTGGCAAGCAATCGCAAATGGATGGCGAGGCGTTGTGTCGCCGGGCGCGTATTCGCGACCGCAAGTCGGAAGCCCGCAACCACATGAAAACTGGAAAGCTCCGCAAGCCTGACCCAGAGGTCCGGCATTTTTTGCGCAATGGCCTCAAGCCCGCGTTCGGGCAGATAGAGCAGGGTGGTGGGCTCGCGCGCCACGGCGGTCGCAATCCGCCGCCCGCCAAGAAAGCGGCCCGTATAGCCGAAGATATGGCCGGGTCCGATAATACTGACCAGCGCGGGTTCTTCGTTCTCGAGCCCGATATGCATGGCAATGGACCCTGAAAGCGTGCCGTAGAGCCCGCTCGCGCTTTCGCCCGCGTCGTAAATCCAGTGGCCCGCACCGGCACGAACCTCCTGCGCCTCGGCAACCAGCGCGGCGCGCAGGTTCTCAGGCTGGCGCGAGAACCAGGGATCGGGCGCCAGAATTTTCGAGATATCGGCCTTGGAAAGGGGCATGCCTGAGGAATGTCATATTGTTACCTTTGTAACAATACCATTCTTGCGGGCGTCTATCATCATGGCAATGGGAAAAGCCGGGAATCCGGGAGGAGCGGCACAGAAGTCGCGGGAGGAATACATGACGACGAGCGCAACCCTTCAAATGAAGAAGGTTTCGGCAGGCTGCGGGCTGGAAATCCATGGCGTGGACCTCGCCCGCCTCTCCAATAGCGAGATGGAAGACATCCGACGGCTCTATTTCGAGCATGGCGTGATCTTTTTCCGCGACCAGAACATCACGCCGGAGGAGCACATCGCCTTCGCGCAGCGCTGGGGCGAAATCGACATCAACAAATTCTTCCCCGCCAACGGCAAATATCCGGAGATCGCCGAAGTTCGGAAGGAGAAGGAGCAGAAGACCAATATCGGCGGTGGCTGGCACACCGACCATTCCTACGATCAGGCGCCTGCGATGGGCTCCATCCTCGTTGCGCGCGAACTGCCCGAGGAAGGCGGCGATACGCTTTTTGCCAATATGTATGCCGCCTATGACGGGTTGTCCGACGGTATGAAGAAGACGCTGGAGGGGCTTCGCGCGGTCCATTCCAATGAAATGGCGTTCGGCGCGGCGGGGTTCTACAAGAACTCCGACCAGGCGGGCGGCTTCAAGGGAGAGAGCCTCGTCGGCAGCGCCGTACACCCGGTCGTGCTGGCGCATCCCGAAACCGGCCGCAAGGCGCTTTACGTCAATCCGGCCTTCACCATGCATTTCGAGGGCTGGACGCGCGAGGAGAGTGAAGGGCTGCTGGCTTACCTCTACCGCCATGCGGCGCGGCCCGAATATACCTGCCGTTTCGAATGGGAACCCGGTTCCATCGCTTTCTGGGACAATCGCTGCACCTGGCATTATGCGGTCAACGATTATCACGGCGAAAAGCGTTTGATGCACCGCATCACGATCGGCGGCTGCGCACTTAACTGATTTCTTTCGCCCCTGCCTGCGGCATGGCACACTCCGTCCAAAGCGCGAATATGCGCATTGGGACAGGGAGGAAGCCATGTCGCAACAGGTGGAGCTGACCGGCAAAGTCGTTGTTCATCCGAACACGGACGGATTTGGGGCCGAGATCACCGGCGTCGATCTGCGTCAGCCGCTCGACGCCGAGACCATCCACGATATCCGCGAAGCCTGGCTGCAACATGCCGTGGTCTGGTTTCCCGGCCAGCCGCTGAGCCTCGAAGAGCTGGAGCGCTTCACGCTCTACATGGGCGACTGGGGCAAGACCGACTTCATCGAGCCGGTAAAGGGGCATCCCAATATTCTGGAATTGCTGCGCGAGGCGGATGAGACATCGTCCAATTTCGGCGCGGGCTGGCATTCCGACTATTCGTTTCAGGTCGCACCGCCGGCGGGCACCGTTCTCCTGTCGCGCGAAGTGCCACCCAAGGGAGGACGAACCTTCTTCGCCGATTGCCGCCGCGCCTATGACAGCCTCGACGAGGATATGAAAGAGCGTATCGCCGGACTGATGGGTATACACAGCGCGGAGCTGCCTTACTCCAAGCATGGCTTCTATGCCAATGAGAAAGAAAAGCGCAGCCTGAAGATCGTTCCCTCCGACGAAGCGATGGAACGCCAGCTCCATCCCGTCGTACGCACGCATCCCGAAACGGGCCGCAAATCGCTCTTCGTCAATCCGGTCTACACGGTCGGCATCGACGCGCTGCCGGAGGAAGAGGGAAAGAAGCTCCTGGGAACGCTATGCGCGCGCTGCATTCAGGAAGAGTTCCTGTATCGTCACGACTGGGAAACCGACATGGTGCTCATGTGGGACAATCGCTGCGTCCAGCATTTCGCCGAAGGCGGCTATGATGGCTATCGGCGCCTGATGTATCGCACGACCTTCGCAGGCGACCGCCCGGTTTAGGTGCGGTGGGCGTCTAGCGTCCCAGCACGAGCAGAAGCAGTCCGCCGACCACCAGCACGATGCCGAGGAATTCGAGCCGCGACGTCTTCTCGCGAAAGACGATGTGCGAGGTGATGAAGGTGAAGACCAGCTCGATCTGGCCGAGCGCGCGGACATAAGCCGCGTTTTGCAGCGTCATGGCGCTGAACCAGCCGATGGAGCCGAGCGCACCGACAAGGCCGACGGCGGCGCTTTGCGGCCAGAGGCGGAAAGCGGCCTTGAGATCGTTTCTTCGGTAGATCCAGAGCCAGACCGTCATCGTGGCCGTTTGAATGGCCAGAACCACTAAAAGCATGAAGGCCGCCGGCAGGACGAAGCCCTCAAGCCCGAGCGACAGCGCACCCGCGCGATAGGAAACCGCCGATATACCGTATAGCGCGCCTGAGGCGATCCCCATCAGTGCAGGTTTCTCCCCCAGCGAACGCCAGAAACGCACGAGCGGAAGATCGCTTTTGGCCATGGAGATCATCAGCACGCCAAACAGGCTCACCAGAATGGCAAGCGAGGCACCGACCGTCAGGTGATCGCCCAGTACCACGATGCCGAAAATCGCCGTCTGCACGGTCTCGGTTTTGGAATAGGCTGTGCCGACGGCGAAATTGCGATAGGCGAAAAGCGCCACCAGCAGCACGGTCGCCACGATTTGCGCGAGGCCGCCGACAGCCGCATAGGCCATCGTTGCCATATTGGGCATGGGCAGGGATGCGCCTGTGAACCACAGAATGCCCGCCAGATAGAGCGCGGCCACCGGCAACCCGAAAGAAAAACGCACATAGGTCGCGCCATAGGCGGACATGGCGCCGGACAACTGCTTTTGCAGCGTCGAGCGCATGTTCTGCAGAAAGGCGGCGGCGATGGTGATCGGGATCCAGAGCGGCATGATCCCGATCTCTTACATCAGTGTTGGGCTTTTGTCCCGGCTCGGCCGCTCAATCCGAAATCGCGCCATAGACGAGCTGCTGGAATTGCGGCCGGAGCGGATAGGCGCGGCTCGGCATGAGCTGCGTCATCAGAATGGCGATCAGGTTTTCCGCAGGGTCGATCCAGAAATAGGTCGAAGCCGCGCCGCCCCAGCTATAGATGCCGGGCGATCCGGTCGTCTGCGCGGCGGCCTGATCCAGCAGCACCGAAAAGCCGAGACCGAACCCCTGTCCGTCCACACCCGTTTCGGAGAAGGCGGAATTGTCCATGTCCTTCATCGTCTTGCCGTCGGGCAGGTTGTTTATCGTCATGAGGTCGAGCGTCTTGCGGCTGACAAGCCGCGTGCCGTCGAGCTCGCCGCCATTAAGCACCATCTGGCAGAAGCGGAAATAGTCCATCTGCGTGGAGACGAGCCCGCCGCCGCCAGACAGGAAGGAATTGGGCTGCACATAGGAACTCGTCTCGTCCCCCATGTCGCAGACGCGGACCTCCCGCGTTTTCGGATCCTTCTCGTAATTGGTGGCAAGGCGATGCGCCTTATCTGCCGGTACGCTGAAGCCGGTATCGTCCATGCCGAGCGGCACGAAAATGCGCGAGGCGAGAAACTGGTCGAGAGACTGTCCAGACAGGACTTCGATGAGATAGCCGCAGACATCGGTCGAAACGGAATAGTTCCAGTGCCCGCCGGGCGAAAAGAGCAGCGGGATTTCCGCGAGCCGCTCAACCATCCCCTTCAGTGTCAGGCCCTGGGTGCGCGCGCCGCCGATACCCGCCTTGCGGTACATGGAATCCACGGGATGGGCATACATGAAGTCGTAGGTAAGGCCGGAAGTATGGGTGAGAAGGTCGCGGATCGTCATTGCCCGCGCGCAAGGCTTGGTCTCGTAGCTTTCGGGCGTGCCGCCATCCCAGACCCGCAAATCCTTGAATTCGGGGATATAGCGCGACACTTCATGGTTGAGCTGAAAGCGCCCCTCCTCATAGAGCATCATCAGCGCGAGCGAAGTGATCGGCTTGGTCATGGAATAGATGCGAAAGATCGTATCCTGTTCGAGCGGCAACCCGCGCGCGGTGTCGCGCATCCCGACGGTTTCGAAATGGGCGATCCGGCCGTCCCTCGCGATGAGGGTGGAAACGCCTGCGAGCTTCCCGCGATCGACATAAGAGCCGAAGAAATTCGGGATGGCGGAAAGCCGGTCCGCATCGAGGCCGACATCGACGGGCCGCGCCATGAGCTGCTGCAAGATGTTCATTGGGTTTCCTCCCCCGGTTCGATTTTCTTAGTCCTGCATGCGCGGCGCCATGAGCGCCCGCAACAATTCTTCCGCGTTCCGGCCGCGCCCTCCGACCTGACCGGCCTCGTCCCCCGTCAGCACCACGGCCTCCCAGCTGCAGCCCGCCTTGCGCAGCCGCCATTGCGGGCGCATCTCGCCGCAGCGCGTGAGATACGGCACCGGCTCGTCATTTTCATTGTTCCGGAACGAAAGGTCGAACGGGCTGGCCTCGGCGGCATCCATCAGGCGGCGCTTGTCGTGTTCGGTGATGAGATCGCCCGGAAATCTGACGACTTCGCCCATGGGATTACCCGACCTGCCTGAAGCAATCGACGATATCGGCAATCCACTGGCGCGGCCCAAGCTTCTGCTCGCCCGGAGTCTTGCCGTTTCGCACAACCACCATGTCGAGCTCCGGTACGACGACCGTATATTGCCCCTCATAGCCATTGGCCGAGAAACTTCCCGGTCCCGCCATGTCCAGCCACCAATGGGCGCCATAGGGGCCTTCATCGTTCGGCTGCTGCCAGGTCTTGGTGCGGGCATAGTCCACCCAGCCCGGCGGCAGGATGCGCTTTCCTTCCCACATGCCGTCGCGGAGATAGAGAAGGCCGAAGCGTGCGAAATCGCGCGGCGTACAAAAGCAGAAGGAAGATCCGATAAAGGAGCCCTTTGCATCGAATTTCGGGCTGGCGCTGCGCATGCCAAGCGGATTGAACAGGCGCTCGCGCATGAAATGTTCGAAATCTCCGCCCCAGGCATCCGCCGCCTGCGCGGCGGCGCGGGCGACGATGTTGGTGGTGCCGCTGGAATAGGACCAGAAGCTGCCCGGCTCATGGTCGAGCGGGAAGGACGCCGCGAAATGCCCTGTATCGTCCTTGCCCTCGCCCCACAGCATCTCGATCACATCGGACGGGTTTTCCGGCTCATAATCTTCGCGAAAGCGCAGCCCGCTCGACATGCGCAGCAGCAGGTCGAGCGTGATCGCCCGGCGCGGGTCGTCGCTGGTCCATTCCGGCGCCCAGGCAGGGGCCTGAATGTCGATTTTGCCGTCGGCGGTGAGAATGCCGACCAGCGCCTGGGTGATGCTTTTCGCCATCGACCATGAGGGGCAGGTCGTATCCTTGTCGAAACCGGTCCAGTAGCACTCGTGAATGAGACGGCCATGCTGAATGATGACCGCGGCATGGGTTTCGCCCATATCCGCCGGGGCCTCCACCTGGAAGGCATGGTCCATAAGCGCATCGAATCGGGCCCTGTCCATGCCCCTCGGCAGGTCTCCCTCCGGCCATGCCTCGGTTGGCCATGGCGTGTCGGGGCTCTGAAGGGGCAGGGCGGGGAGCGCTTGATCGGTCATCTTCGTCTTTCGGTCTTCAAGGATGCGAGATCGTGCCCCGACAGGCGCGCCGTTGCAAATGTCTTGACCGATTTCGGCGTCTGTTCTGGGCAGAGCTGCAAAAGGAAGGTTATGCTGCGAAGAAATCGCATGTTTGAGGGAGGATGCAATGGCTTTGCCGCGACTGTCGATCGAGGGCGAATGGTTCCGCGACGCGGAGGGGCGCCGGCATATCCTGCGTGGCGTCAATCTTGGTGGGGACTGCAAGATGCCCTATGCGCCGGATCAGCGGACCCACATCCCCACGGACTTTTCCGACCATCGCACCGTGTCCTTTGTCGGACGGCCCTTTCCCCTGAGCGAGGCGGAAGAACATTTCTCGCGGCTGAAGGCCTGGGGCTTCAACTGCCTGCGCCTTCTCACGACATGGGAAGCGGTCGAACATGAAGGCCCCGGCAAATATGACGAGGCCTATCTCGACTATTTCGCCACGCTTTGCCGCATGGCCGACGATTATGGTCTCTATGTCTTCGTCGATTTCCACCAGGACGTGTGGAGCCGCATGACAGGCGGCGACGGGGCGCCGGGCTGGACCTTTGAGGCGGTGGGGCTCGATTTCTCGAAATTTCACGCCGCCGGTGCCGCGCATGTGATGCAGCACAAATATGATTTCGCGCGGGGCGGACGGCAGGAAGAGAACTACCCGACCATGACATGGTCGAGTAACTACCGGTATCCAGCCAATGCGATCATGTGGACGCTCTTCTTTGCAGGCTCCACTTTCTGCCCGGATTTCGAGATCGACGGACAAAGTGCCCAAGAGTATTTGCAGGGCCACTATATCGGCGCGATGGAAGCCGTCGCCGCCCGGGTGAGAGACCTGCCCAATGTCATCGGCTTCGATACCCTGAACGAGCCGGGCTCGGGCTGGGTAGGCCAGCTGATGAGCTATCGCCACACCGGACCGAGCCAGCAAAACCCTGCGCCCGCCCGGCCGGGTCTCGCCTGGTCGGTAATCGACGGCCTTGCCGTGGCGCGGGGCTTGCCGCGCATGATCCCCGAAATGGGCGTCGATTGGGAGCAACGCAAAACGGTCAAGAAAGCCGATCAGCGGGTGAACCCGGACGGTGTGTCGATCTGGCGGCCCGATGCGCTGTGCCCTTTCGAGGCCGCGGGCGCCTATCGCCTGCAGGGCGGGGAGGCAGCGGTACTCAACGAAAATTTCTTCGCGGCGCATCACGGGCGCGACTGGAACATGGACCGCGACTTCATGGGGCCGTTCTTCGCCCGCGTCGCGAAGGCCATGCGGGCCATCAATAATGACTGGCTGCTGTTTGCGGAACTCGACCCGGCGGGCGGCGCAAAACACGGCTTTCCGGAAGACACACCGGACCGCACGGTGAATGCGAGCCACTGGTACGATGTGGTGACGCTTAGCACAAAGACATTCAACTATCCGGTCTGGGTAAACCCGTTCACCGGGCGCGAACTCGATGGGCCGGAAGAAATCGAGAGCGCCTATACGCGCCAGCTCGGGAGATTGAAAAAGGCATCCGAAACGCTGAATGGCGGCACTGGCGCACCCTTCCTGCTGGGCGAGTTCGGCATTCCCTACGACCTCGACGAGGCCGCAGCCTACAAGGCATGGGAGGCGGGCGACCGCACCGATGCGCCATGGGAGAAGCATGTGACGGCGCTTGACCTGATGTACAACGCCATAGACACGCTGCTCATCAATTCCACACAATGGAACTACACGGCCTCAAACCGCAATGACCAGGCAATCGGCGATGGATGGAACCAGGAAGACCTCTCCATCTACAGCGTCGATCAGCGGGTGGACGAAAGCGACATCAATAGCGGTGGGCGGGCGCTGAAAGGCTTTGTTCGGCCCTATGCCCGCAGTGTGGAAGGCCGTCCGCTAAAGACCGAATTCCGTCGCCACAAGGGCCGCTTCCGCTTCGTCTACGATCCGGAGGGCGAAGGCCGGGCAGAGGTTTTCGTGCCGAAGCTCCAGTTTCCGAACGGATACGACATCGAGACGGAAGCCTGCGAGGCGGAAATCGACGAAGCCGCCCAACTCGTACGGTTGCGCGCAACAGGCGGCGGCCACGCCGCGCTTACACTCCGTTCGAAAGCTTCATAGGCGGCAGGTCAGGCTCTTCTTCGGCAAGTGCTGCCGCGATGGCGCGAGCGGCCCGCTGAAGGGCGGGAAGGTAGCGCTTTACCGCCTCCTGCTCGCTGATGGCGGAGTTGATATAGCGCATGGTGATGCAGGCCATCACATTCTCGCCGTCCATCACGGGCACCGACATGCCCATGGCAGGGTCGCCGGGCAATGGTGCTGTTGTGGCATAGCCTTTTTCCCGCGTCCTGCGGATGATTTCGGCGACATGTCCCTCGTCGCGCGCGGGCGCATTGGCCGGGCTCTTGCTCGCTCGCAGCATGCCGAGCAGCATCTCGCGCTCCTCCTCCGGGCAGAAGGAGATATAGGCGCGGCCCAATGCGGAAATGAGCATCGGCAACCGGCGGTTCGTATAGTCCGGATCGGTATCGAAAGGGCTTTGCTGCCGCGTCGAATAACGCATGCGCATGGCATTGCGATCGAGTGTGGCGATACCGAACGACCATTTGTATTGAGCCGTCAGCGCGGAGAGGAAGGGACGCGCCGCATCCACCACGCGCTCGCGATGGCGATACCCGCCTGATAACCGCAAGACGCGCTCCGCCACCTGATAGCCGCCCCGTCTGGGCAGGCGCACCACATAGCCCCCTTCGATCAGCGTATCGAGAAGGCGCACCAGGGTGGGTTTGGGCAGCCCCGTCGCCTCATGCAGGACGGCGAGAGAGGCGGAGCCGCGGCGGTTCAGCGCTTCCAGGATGCGCAGGCTGCGAATGACGGGCTGGACGCCCGATGATGCATTTTTTTCGGTCAGGGCCTTGATCCTCCTGAGGCCATTCTAATTCCGTTACGCGAAATCTCAAAAACCCGATGAAGCATTTATGTCCGCGGCGGGCTTACCCTTCCGGCCGAGGGAACAGGAGGAGGCGGTCCCGAGGGGCCGCAACGGGAGGAGTGATATGCCGGAGGTTTTGGAAAAGCCGGTTTCGAGCATGGATAGAGGGATCGTGCTGGAGCCGCTGACACCGACAATCGGGGCGGAGGTGCAGGGGATCGACCTCTCCACCATCCCCGGCGAAGGCACGCTGGCCGCGCTGCGCGAGGCCTTGCTGGAGTACAAGGTCCTGTTTTTCCGCGACCAGGATATCTCCACGCAAGAGCATCTGGCCTTTGCGCGGCAATTCGGCGAGCTGGAGGTGCATCCCTTCGCGCCCCACAAGGAGGGATATCCGGAGGTGCTTGCCATCACCCATGACCGGGACAGCAAGGGGCGCGAGAACAAATGGCACAGCGATGTGACCTGGCGTGAATGCCCGTCTCTCGGCTCTATCCTGCGCGCCATAGAAGTGCCGCCGGTGGGCGGCGATACGCTGTTCTCCGATTCCTATGCGGCCTATGAGGGATTGTCCGACGAGGTGAAGGAGAAGGTCGAGGGCAAGGTTGCGGTGCATGACTTTGCGCATTTCCGCAAGCTGATGGCCAAGCGCGGCAAGACCGCGGAAGAGATCGAGGAGATGAACCGGAAATATCCGGAAGTGGAGCATCCGGTCGTACGGACCCATCCGGAAACGGGCCGCCGAGGGCTCTACGTCAATGCAGCCTTCACGCAATATATTGTCGGTATGGAACGCGGGGAATCCGACAGGCTCCTGCAGCATCTCTATGCGCAGGCCGCGATCCCGGAATATCAGTGCCGGTTTCGCTGGGAGAAGAACTCGATCGCTTTTTGGGACAATCGGGCCTGCCAGCACTACGCCGTGTCGGATTACTGGCCGGCCGTGCGCCGGATGGAGCGCGTGACGATTATCGGCGACAGGCCGAGGTGATAAGGCTGCGCTGAAATGAGACGGAGGAAGCGCCCCGGAAGAAGAACTAAAAAGAAGTGGCGCATATGAGGCGGGCTCAGGGGGAGGAGCCCGCCTCTTTTATTTTTTTATTTTCACGCCCGCTCCGTCACCGCCAGCGCAAAGGCGAAGACGCGGGCAACCTCTTTCAATCGCTCGAAACGCCCCGATGCGCCGCCATGGCCGGAATCCATGTTGATATGGAGCAACAGTGCATTGTCGTCGGTCTTCAATTCACGGAGCTTTGCGACCCATTTTGCGGGTTCCCAATAGGTGACACGCGGATCGGTGAGGCCACCCAGCGCAAAGAGATGCGGATAGGCCTGCGCGCGCGCATTGTCGTAAGGGCTGTAGGAAGCCATGTACTCATAGGCCTCCTTGCTCTCGATGGGATTGCCCCATTCGTTCCATTCCGGCGGCGTCAGCGGCAGCGATGCGTCGAGGATCGTCGCCAGCACGTCGACGAAAGGCACTTCCGCGATGATGCCCTTGAAGAGGTCGGGCGCCATATTGGCAACGGCGCCCATCAGCATGCCGCCTGCGCTGCCGCCCTGCGCGACGATGTTGCCGCGTGAGGTAAAGTTCTCCGCCACCAGATGCTCGCCCGCCGCGATGAAGTCGGTGAAGGTGTTCTTCTTGTTGAAGAGTTTGCCGTCCGTGTACCAGCGATAGCCTTTGTCCTTGCCGCCGCGAATATGCGCGATGGCATAGACGAAACCACGATCGACAAGCGACAGCGCCGCGATCGAAAAGCTCGCCGGGATGGAAATACCGTAGGACCCGTAACCGTAGAGCAGGCAGGGCGCGCTGCCGTCGATGGGTGTCCCTTTGTGATGGAGAATGGAGACCGGCACCTCGGTGCCATCGGGCGCCGTCGCAAAGATGCGTCGCGTCACATAGTCAGCGGGATTGTGGCCCGAAGGGACTTCCTGACGCTTCCTCAGGGTGCGCTCCCGCGTCTCCATGTCGTAATCGAAGACTTCGGCCGGGGTCGTCATGGAGGAATAGGAAAAGCGCATCCGCGACGTGTCATATTCGTAGCCGGCGCCGAGCGAGAGGTCGTAGGCCTCTTCGGCAAAGGCGATCTCATGCTCCGCATCGTCACGCAGACGGCGGATGGCGATACGCGGCAGGCCGCCCTGGCGTTCCATGCGGGCATAATGGTTGCGGAAGGCGACATGGCCGAGCAGCAGCGTACCGGGCTTGTGCGGGATAAAATCCTTCCAGTGCTCGCGCTCCGGCGTTGCTTCCGGCGCTTCCATCACCTTGAAATCTTCCGCGCCTTCCGCATTGGTCAGGATCAGAAAGCGCTGCCGTTCCGCGTCATGCTCGAGATCATATTCGACGCCCTCCTCGCGGGCCGCGACAAGGCGCGGGGAAAGCTCGGGCGCATCGGCGGGGATAAGGTGGATTTCGCTCGTCTGATGGTCATGCGTGTCGATGACAATGTATTTGCGGCTCTGCGTCTCGCCGACACCGGCAAAGAAGCTCGGGTCTTTTTCCTCATAGACAAGCGTATCGGCCTGCGCGGAGGTGCCCACCACATGCCGGAACACTTTCAGCGGGCGATGTTCGTCATCCACTTGGGTGTAGAAAAAGCTCGTGCCGGTAGCGTCCCAGACTACGCCGCCCGAACTGTCCGGAACCTCATCGGCAAGGTCCTTGCCGGTTTCTAGGTCGCGCAGGCGAATGGTGAAATATTCCGAGCCCTTGCGGTCCGCCGACCAGGCGACTAGGCGATGCACCGGCGAATGAGCAACGTCGCCCAGCTTGAAATAGGCTTCGCCCTCCGCTTCGACATTGCCGTTCAGGATGATTTCTTCTGCCTCGCCGTTTTCCGCATCGCGCGGGCGGCGGCAGAAGATCGGGTGCTGCGACCCTTCCTCATAGCGCGTGTAATAGGCGTAAGGCCCGTCGGGTGAGGGAACGGAGCTGTCGTCCTCCTTGATGCGGCCTTTCATCTCGTTGAAGAGCGTTTCGCGAAGGTCCGCCAATGGCTCCAGTGCCTTGTCGGTGTAGGCGTTCTCCGCTTCAAGATAGCTGCGGATATCCTTATCCAGCACGGTCGGATCGCGCATGACATCGCGCCAGTTTTCGTCGCGCAGCCAGGCGTAGTTGTCGGTGCGCGTGATCCCGTGATGGGTGTCGGTCGCAGCGACCTTGCGCGCACGTGGCGCGTCGGCGGGAGGTGTCAGTTTCATCGAATTCACTTGGGGCTCACTTTTGGAAGCGGATCACTCGTCGTCCGGTGTGAAGTCGAGCGAGGTGCCGTTCATGCAGAAGCGCAGGCCCGTGGGAGGGGGGCCGTCGGGGAAGATATGGCCGAGATGCGCCTGGCATTTGGCGCAATGGGCCTCGGTCCGCACCATGCCATGCGAGCGGTCCTCGGTGATACCCACGGCCTCCGCGTCGATCGGGGCGAAAAAGCTCGGCCAGCCCGATCCGCTTTCAAACTTGGTTTCGGACCGGAACAGGGGCGCGCCGCAGCAGATGCAGGAATAGGAGCCCGCCCGTTTCTCGTCCCACCAAGGGCCGGAAAAGGGGCGTTCCGTGCCCTGTTCGCGGGTTACGTGATATTGCTCGGGCGTCAGCTCTGCCTTCCATTCGGCCTCGCTCTTTTCAGCCTTGTCGGACATGGGCCAGTTCCTTCCCTTGTGAAACGGATCGGCTGCCCGAAAGATAAGCGGCGCGCCCCGCCGCTTCCACCCCTAGTGGGGAAGAGGGCAGGGCGCGCCGGCAAATGACGAGGCGCGTAGCCGTATCTTATTCGAAGATCAGCGAAATCGTTTCCGCGATCATGGCCGGGCGCTCCTGGCCTTCGATCTCCATGGTCACTTCATTGATGACCTGCGTGCCGCCGGCCTTCGGCGAGGCGTCCTTCAGCGTCACACGGGCGCGCACACGGGAATTCACCGGCACCATGTTGGTAAAGCGCACCGAGTTGGAGCCGTAATTGATGCCGCGAGTGGCGCTTTTCACGCCGGAAATCTGACCCATCAGATAGGGGAGCAGGGACAGCGTGAGGTAGCCATGCGCGATGGTCGGCATGCCGAGTTCTTTCTGGGTCCGCTCCGGATCGATATGGATCCACTGGTGGTCGTCCGTGGCATCGGCGAACAGGTTGATCCGGTCCTGGTCGATCGTCACCCAGTCGCTGACGCCGATTTCATTGCCTTTTTCGGCCACATAGTCGGCGACGGTATCGAAAACGCGCATCTGAGATTCTCCCGCGATGTGAATATCTGGATTGGGGCCGCGACGCTGGGTGCCCGGCCTGAATGGATGTCGGGGCGCAATTTAGCCGCGCTGCCCGCCGGTGCCAAATCCTTAAAAATGGCAACTCCTAGCGGGAGAGGCGGATACGGACCCGGCGGTCCTCCGGCGCATCCCAGGTCAGCGTGTCCTGGAGCCAGCCCCAGGCTTCGCCCTCGGTCTCGATCGTGAGGTCCTTACGCGGCCAGCCGAATTTCTCGAAAATGGCGGCCACCTTGCGGGCACGCTTGCGCCCCAGCGCAGCATTGGATTTCGCATCGCCCGTCTTGCTGGACTTGCCGAAAAGGCAGATCTGCCCCGCATGCTGGCCCTTGGCGAACTCGTAGATATGCTTGAGATCGTCGTGATATTTCGGGTCTACGCGGCTCGAATTGGTTTCGAAATAGACGTAATAGTCTTTCTTGAACTTGCCGCCGGCGCCATTGAGGTTCCGGCATTTGGTGCCGGAAAAGGTGACCTCATTGGCATGCGCCGATGGGGCCGCGCCGCCAAAGGCGAAAAGGGCGGCCACAAGCGCCGTGGCTGCCAGAAAACCGAAATGCTTTCGTCCTGTCTTCGTTCCGGACATTGCCCAACCTTTCTCACGGAATTTCCACCATGATTCCCGGCCGGAGCGTAGCACACCGGCCGGGCTGGTTGGGCGATTAGGCTCAGACGATCTTGCTGTCGCGATTGCCCCAATAGCGGTCGCGAATGAGGCGCTTGTAGAGCTTGCCGGTGGGATGACGCGGCAGTTCTTCCTCGAAGTCGACGGAACGCGGGCATTTGATCGCTGAAAGATGCTCTTTGCAGAAGTCGATCAATTCCGCCTCAAGGGCCGGCCCCGCATCGTTCCAGTCCTGGGGCTGTACGATAGCTTTAACCTCTTCGCCGAAATCCTCGTTGGGCACCCCGATCACGGCCACATCGGCCACCTTGGGGTGTGTGATGAGAAGGTTTTCGGCTTCTTGGGGATAAATGTTCACACCGCCGGAAATGATCATGAAGGCCTTGCGGTCGGTGAGGTAGAGGTAACCATCCTCATCCACGCGGCCGACATCGCCCAGCGTCGTCCAGTTCCTGGTCGGATGGCGGCTGTCCTTCGTCTTCTCCGGATCGTTGTAATATTCAAAGACCGGACTGTTCTCGTCCTCGGGCGCAAAGTAGATCGTGCCGGGTTCGCCGGGCGGCAATTCCTCGCCGTCCTCGCCGCAGATATGCAGTTTACCCATCAGGGGTTTGCCGACCGAGCCCTTATGCGCCAGCCACTCCTCGGAGTTGAGCGCGCAGAAGCCATTGCCTTCCGAGCCAGCGTAATATTCGTAAATCACCGGTCCCCACCAGTTGATCATCTCTTCCTTGACGGGGATCGGGCAGGGCGCCGCGGCATGGATGGCAACCTGCAGAGACGACACGTCGTATTTCTTGCGCACCTCCTCCGGCATTTTCAGCATCCGGACGAACATGGTGGGCACCCACTGGCTGTGCGTCGCCTTGTATTTTTCGATGAGCTTCAGCGATTCTTCCGGATCGAAATGCTCCATCACGATGATGGTGCCGCCGACGCGGTTCACCGCCATGCAGTAGCGCAGCGGCGCGGCATGATAAAGCGGGGCCGGCGAGAGATAGGTCATGTTCTCGTCGAAGCCGTAGAGGAACTGCACCAGCGCGATGAGAGAATTCGCTTCGTCGATCGGCGTGCCGGGCAGCGGAACGCGAATACCCTTCGGGCGGCCGGTCGTGCCGGAGGAATAGAGCATGTCGGTGCCCGACGTCTGGTCGGGAATGGGGTCGGTCGGCATTTGTTTTGCCGCCGTCTCCAGGCTGTCGAAGCCCGGCGCGGTGCCGTTCACCATGTAGGAGCCGGTCAGGCCCGGCGCCATCTTCTCATCGAGGACTTCCTTGGCGACGGTTTCCTTCTCCTTGGACGTGAAGAAGAGCTTCGCCCCGCAATCATTGATGATATAGGCGACTTCGCTGGCCGTCAGCCGCGAGGAAATGCAGGTAAAATAGAGGCCCGAGCGCTGCGCCGCCCAGCAAAGCTCGAAATAGCGCGCATTGTTTTCCATGAAGATGGCAATGGCATCGCCGCTCTTCAGGCCCGCCCGGCGTATCAGATGCGCAAGCTGGTTGGAGCGCTCGTCGAGCTGCTTGTAGGTAACGGTCTCTCCCGATCCAGCCATGATATAGGCGGGCTTGTCGGGATTGTTCTGGGCGTGGATATAGGGGTGCATTCGGTATCGTCTCCCAAGGGCGCCGGACGGGCATAAATCAGACCGCCTTGCCGTCGCTTTTGCGACCATGCGTTGTTATAAGTGGCCATGTTTTTCACATGGCTTCAATTGCTGCAGGGAAAGACACAGCAAGATGAGGCTTGCGTCAACTTCCGGCGCGGTATTTCGCGCAATTGACGTTGCGGCACTGGGGACACTCTCCCCGACAGGGCCACACCAGAAAAAGAATTCGGCAAAAGCCACATACAGGGAGGACCATGAATGGCCTATGAGACGATCAAATACGAGGTGAAGGACAATATCCTCACCATCACTCTCAACCGTCCCGACAAGCTCAACGCCTTTACCGGCGAAATGATGCAGGAACTCATCGACGCCTTCGACAGGGCGGATGCCGATGACGACGTGCGCGCCATCGTGGTGACGGGCGAGGGCCGTGCTTTCTGCGCCGGCGCCGACTTGTCCGCAGGTGCCAAGACCTTCGATTATGCCGAACGCGAAGACCGTCCGGACAAGGCGGGAGACCCCCGCAATGCCGATGGCAGCATCGACTGGAGCAACCCGGCGGTGCGGGACGGCGGCGGTCGCGTGACGCTGCGGATTTTCGAATGCCTGAAGCCCGTGATCGCTGCCGTGAACGGCCCGGCGGTCGGTATCGGTGTCACCATGCAGCTCGCCATGGACGTTCGCCTGGCCTCGGAAGATGCGCGTTTCGGCTTCGTCTTCGCCCGCCGCGGGATCGTGCCGGAAGCCTGTTCGAGTTGGTTCCTGCCGCGCCTTGTGGGCATCAGCCAGGCGCTGGAATGGACCTATTCGGGCCGTGTCTTCCCGGCGCAGGAAGCGCTTGAGGGTGGTCTGGTGAAGAAGCTCTACAAGGCTGACGAGTTGCTGCCCGCCGCCTATGAAATGGCGCGCGAGATCGTCGACAACACCGCGCCGGTGTCGATTGCGCTGACACGCCAGATGATGTGGCGGATGCTGGGAGCCGACCATCCGATGGAAGCCCATAAGGTCGACAGCCGCGCCATCTATGCGCGCGGCGCGCAGGAAGATGCGAAGGAAGGCGTGATGTCATTCCTCGAAAAGCGCCCGGCCAAATATCCCAACAAGGTTTCGGAGGACATGCCGTCCTTCTTCCCCTGGTGGGACGAGCGCAAATACAGCTGATCGAAAAACGAGGGAGCGGGCGGTTATGTCCGCTCCCTTAGCTCTTTGCTGCTCCCGTCAGTAGTCCCCGGCTCTGGCTGCTTCCATCCGCCAGAGCGGCGTGAAGAAGAAGATCGAGAGCCAGAGCAGGATCATCAGCGAGACGGGCACCAGCACTGCGTCGAGCGGTCCGATCGCGGCGATCACATATCCCATCAGGAATGAACCCAGCGGTCCGCCGCCCATCGTGCCGAGCGAGAAGCCGGCCAGCATGCGCGCGCGCATGGCGTCCGACGCCGCCTCCTGCACCACGGCGCGCGACTGGCTCATCGAGATGCCCGCAGCTAATCCCCAGGCTAGCGCCAGCAGGTAAACTCCCCAGACTGGCGGGTGGAAATGGATAAGGATCATCACGGTGGAGCCCGTGCACATGGCGAGCATGATGGCGCGCCCCTGCCGCCGGATAGGCCGCATTCGGCTCAGCGAGAGCGAGGAAATACCGATCCCGCCGAAAAAACTCATCATCACGAAACCGACCTCGCGCGAACTGCCGTGATAGACGTCGCGAATGAGGATCGGAAAGACGACCAGAAACACGCCCATGAACAGAATGCCGGAAAAGAACATGAAGACGAGCACGGGCCGTACGCGGTCGTCGGCCCAGATCGCGGCAAGTCCTTCCTTCACATCCTGAAGGGGAGAGCGCCGCGCGCCCTCGCGCTTGGTCGGCGGGGCGGGAGAAAGCTGCGAGGTGGAAAGCGCAGCGATGACGAGAAATCCGCTCTGGGCGATCAGTAGCGGAACGGCGCCGATATATTCCGCCGGGCCGCCGATGAGGAAGCCGACGACCTGACCGAGGAATTGTCCCCCGATCGCCATGGCGACCGCGCGCTGAATATTGCCGCCAAGGCTCTTCATGGCGACGCGCGACAGCATCGAGTCGCGCGCGGGCATGATGAAGCCACCAAGCGCCGAGGCGCTCAGCGCATAGAGGATCGCGATTTCGTAGGTCAGGAAGCCCGACATCATCAAACCGGCAAGCGCCAGCGGCGGAAGGACGCCGATGAACTGGAGCCGCATCAGATGGGTCCGTAGTTCCACCCGATCCGCCGCCGCGCCGCCGAACAGGCTCAAGAGAAGCATAGGCAACATGGAAAGCATCTGCGCAATGCCGACGCGGCTGGAGGGTTCGTCCAGCACGAAGGCGACGATCCAGGGGTAGAGCACGCCCTGAATGCCCATGGCCGTGAAATAGCTCCATATGCCGACCATGTACCAGCGATGGTCGAGATTGTGCTGCCGTGGAGAGCCGTTCGCTGAAGTCATAACATCTGCTCTTCGTCCCGATAGGCCCAGAGGGGCGAGAAGCGGACCAGGCCGGCGAGAATGAGCGCGACGATCAGCGCCGGAACGAGTGTAGCGGTGTGAATGCCCATCGTGCCGACGAGATAGCCCATGCAGAAGGAGCCGACCGGTGCGCCGCCGGAAAATCCGAGCTGATAGAGGGCGAGTACGCGGGCGCGATGGCTGTCGGGCGCTGCAAGCTGCACGATGGTCCGGCCCATCGTCATGGTGGTGCCGGCGCCTGTGCCCCAGATGAAGATCAGGATGCACAAGGCCCAGAACGGAAGCGAGAGACCCAGCAGGGCAAGCACGACGGCACCGGATATGAGTGAAGCGATCATGATGCGTCCGCGCCGCTCGATATGGCCGGCGCGAAGCAGCACCAGAGTGGCCGCGATGGTTCCGCCCCAGAAGCAGATATTGACGAGAGCGAAGCGGACCGTGAACTCATCGGGCGTGGAATGATAGACGTCGCGGATCATCAGCGGCAACACCACCAGAAAGCTGCCGACATAGAAGATACCGACGGCGAACATGGCACCGATCACGGTAATGACGATCGGTTCGCGGCGCGACACCTTCAATCCGTCCAGAATCTGCGCAAGAGGGCCGTCCGTGCCGGGGGCATGGGACGGCGGCAGCGGCGCCAGCCGCCAGCTTGCGATACCGCCCGCGATCATCACCGTGGCCTGGAAGAAAAGCAGCACATGCGTGCCGGTGTAGGCGGCGGTCGCGGCGATCAGCATGCCGACAAGCTGCGAGATCATCTGCGCGCCCATGGCAAGCGTCACCGCCTGCTGGATGCCGGTTTCGGCGACGCGGGTCAGGGCGGAATCGCGCGCTGGCAGGGCAAAGGCGCCGAGCGTCCCCATCGCGAGCGCATAGGCGATCAGGGCCCCGTAGCTGAGTTCGCCATAGAGCAGCAGAATGGCGAGCAGGATCGGCGGCAGGGCCGCAAAAGCGTGAACGCGGATCAGAATGGTGCGGGCGTCGGACCTGTCCGCCATCGACCCGCCCAGCAGCATGAAGAGGATGGCGGGGGCCATCAGCGACATCTGGGCAAGGCCGACGCGATAGGCCGGCTCGTCCAGCACCTGCGTCACCAGAAAGGGGAAGATCACGAACTGAATGCCGAGGCTCACATACCAGCTCGCCTGGCCCGAAAGGTAGAGGCGCAGACGCTGCTTGCGGCTTGTTTCGGTGGGAAGGGGAGCCGCCCCGGATGGCGTTTCCATGACGGATCAGGCGCCCGAATGCCGGCCTGGACGCCTGTATGGCTCTGGTCTGTCCATTGTTTCCCCCTGATCGCTCTGATTCCTATGCGTTCATAAGACGCGATCCGGTCCGAAGCGTCCAGCATGTCGGTTATGCGAATTATTTGTGATGACCGATTTCCGTCCGCGCTTTTTCAAGGTCCGTTAAAGGGTTGCTCCCATTCTTTGTCGCCATAGCGCGCCGGTGAAGGGATCGGGTGCGCCGGGTGGGCTGTAGCGAGTGAGATAATGCAAATTCCGATAGCGCGGGATCTTGCCGAGAGGGTAGCGCCGTTTTCGTCCCGGACGACATGTCAGGAAGTCTTCGACCGGTTCATGGCGAGCGGGTCGCTGCTGAACGTGCCCGTGGTGAACGACGGTCGCCCGGTCGGGATGGTGAGCCGTCAGGACTTCCTGCTGGTCTATGTTCGCCTGTACGGACGCGAGATCTACGGGCGCCGCCCGATTTCATCGCTGATGAACCGTTATCCCCTTGTCGTCGATGCGTCCGAGAGCTGCGAACAGATCAATGCCCGGCTCTTCGGATCGGGGCTCTCTTCGCCGCTGCAGGGCTATATCGTTACCGAGAACGGAACCTATTTCGGTCTCGGCGCGGCGGCGACGCTGATGCGTGTGATGGCGGGACTGACCGAGCGCCGCGCACAGGACCTGGAACGCCAGCGGCAGCGCGCGGAGGCGGCCAATCAGAGCAAAACGAAATTTCTGGCGACCATGAGCCATGAACTGCGTACGCCGCTCAACGCGATCATCGGCTTCGCGGATCTGATCCGCATGGAGCTTTATGGAGAGATGCAGCCCTCGCGATACCAGGAATATGTCGCGGATATCCACAATTCCGGCATCCATCTTCTCGGCATGATCAACGAGCTTCTCGACATGGCGAAGATCGAAGCGGGGCGGTCGGAATTGAACGAAACCGAGATCGTCGTCCCGGAGATCGTGGATGAGGTGGTCCGCATGCTGCGACCCTCGATCACGGAAAGCGGGCTGACGATTTCCACGCAGATCGCGGAAGACCTGCCCACGCTCTTTGCGGACGAGCAGCAAATCCGGCGCATTCTGGTCAATCTCGTTTCGAACGCGGTGAAGTTCACGCCGCCGCAGGGGACTATTTCGGTTGTCGCGGAAGTCGCCGGAGATGGCGGCATGCGGATTGCCGTGCACGATACGGGGATCGGTATTCCCGCGGACAAGCTGCAAAAGGTACTTGAGCCCTTTGAGCAGGTGGAAAACTCTTTCACGCGGACAAGGGCGGGGACGGGTCTCGGTCTGCCGCTCGCCAAGGCGATGGCGGAGGCGCATGACGGCGTTTTATGCCTGGAAAGCGAAATCGGCATGGGGACAACCGTCTGTGTTTGCCTGCCGCCCGCGCGCCTCGTGCCGCCGGCACCCGACCGACAAATCACGGAAGTCGCCTGATGCGCCTCACTGGAGGCCGATGCGGGGCGTCTCGCCGACATAGCGGGCCCGGGGGCGGATCATCTGGCCCGAGCGGTATTGCTCCATGGCATGGCCGATCCAGCCCGTCATCCGGCCCAGCACGAAAAGCGTGAGCGCCGCGCCGCGCGGCAGGCGCAGCACCGCGCCGGTGGCGGCGATCGCAAAGTCGATATTGGGATGCAGCCCGCCTGCCTCGGCCATGACGCGGCGGACGCGCTTGACGCGCTGGAACACCGCATCGTCGGAATGCGAGCGCGCCAGCATGTCCAGCAGGCATTTCGCGCGCGGATCGCCCTCCGGATAAAGCCAGTGGCCGAAACCGGGCGGGGGATCGTTTTCGCGCAGGCGCTGGATTACCGCATCTTCGATGTCCTGCCGGTTGGCGAGATCGAATAGGAAGCTTTCGACGCGCGTGGTGAGGCCGCCATGCTTCGGACCCTGCGCGGCGCAGATGCCCGCCTGCATGGCGGCATAGAGATTGGAGCCCGTGCCGGCGACGCAGCGCACGGTAAAGGCCGACGCGTTGAGCTCGTGGTCGGCGGAGAGAACAAGCGCCGCGCGGATGAGTTCCGCGCCCGGCCGGTCGCCGTAAGTCATTGAACGGCTAAGCATTTCATGGACGGGCTCGGGGCCTGGCGTCTCACCCGCGACAATCGCGGCGCAAAGCCGGAGGAGGCGCGCGCCGGTGGCGGCCAGACCGCGCTCGGTCATGTTGTAGACGGCGGCGTCTTCCAGCGCGGCCACCGGCAGGAGCGCGAGACAGCGCTCGATCCGCGGCATGGTCTTGAGTTCCGCGGCCAGCGTTTCGAGCTTCGGCGTCCAGGGTGGTAGCTCGGCGCGGGTGAAGGGCTGGATGTCGCTGAGGCCCCAGAGCAGCGTCGCGACCTGCTCGAGGCTCGCATGTTCGGCCAGCGCCGTCGCATCGGCGCCGCGATAGAAAAGTCGGCCCTCGCTGATGAGCGTGATGGCGCTTTCCAGCACCGGCTGGCCGCCAAGCCCGAACCCCGCTTTTGCACCGGGCGGGAGGGCCGTTTCGCCCGGAGAACCGCCGCGGCGGGCCTTGAGTTTGCGGATATCCTCGGCCCGGTAACGCTTGGCGCGGCTGTCGGGGACGGGTTCGGAGCGGATGAGATCGCGGCTCACATAGGCGTAAAGCGTGGCGAGGCTAACCCCCAGCTCCGCCGCCGCCTCGCGGGCGGAAAGATAGAGATTTTCCAGAGAATCCGGGGATTTCTTAGATTTATCTGCCATCTCTGAAATGCTGCGCTGCCGAAGTATTTTAATATTGATTAGCTTAATCAAGATTGACCAATAATCAAGCCGTCGCCAGTTTCCGCTCATGAGTTTGCAGAGAAAGGTGACGCCATGAGCAAGATTGAGATGAAGGCGGGGCGAGATTGGAACCATGCCTCGAAGGAGGCCAGCGCGAGCGGCCTGGACGATGTGGTCGCCGCCGAAACGGCGCTGAGCGATGTGGACGGTCAGGCCGGACGGCTGATCGTCGCCGGGCATAAGGTGGAGGCGCTCGCCGAGAGCCATGACTTCGAAGCGGCGGCCGCCGAACTCTGGAAGGCCGCCGGGCTCGACCCGGCGCCGGAGGCGGGCGAGGTGCGCCGGCTGCTCGGCGAGGCGCGCGGAGATGCGTACCGGCTGGTGCCCGGACTGCTTGCGATGGGCAAGGGGCTCAACGTGATCGAGGGGCTGCGGGCGGGGCTCGCGCTCCTGCCGGACGAGGGAGATATCCCTGCCCATATCCGCGCGCTGGGCGCCGCGCCGGTTTTCGTGGCTGCGCTCTGCCGGGCCGGGGAGAGCAAGGAGAGCATCGCGCCGGACCCGAAGGCGGGACAGGCGGCGGATTTTCTCCGTATGCTGAACGGAAAGACGCCGACGGAGGGCGAGGTGAAGGCGCTTAACGCCTATCTCGTCACGGTGGCGGATCACGGCATGAATGCCTCGACCTTCACCGCCCGTGTGACGGCCTCGACGAAGGCGGGGATGATCTCCGCCGTGGTGGCCGGGCTCTGTGCGCTCAAGGGGCCGCTCCATGGCGGCGCGCCGGGACCGGTGCTCGACATGCTCGACGATATGGGCACGCGGGAGAACATCCGCCCCTGGCTCGAAAGGGAAATCGGCGAAGGCGCAAGGCTGATGGGCTTCGGTCACCGCGTCTACCGCGTACGCGATCCGCGTGCGGATGTTTTCAACAAGGCGCTGACCTATATCACCAGCGGCAATGACCGCATCGCCTTCGCCCGCGAGGTGGAAAATGAAGCGCTGGCGGTGCTGAAGCGCGCCAAGCCCGACCGTCCGCTCGACACCAATATGGAATATTACACGGCCATATTGCTCGAGGCGCTGGGCATTCCGCGCGCGGCCTTCACGGCGATCTTCGCCATGTCGCGGATCGCAGGCTGGACGGCGCATGTGATCGAGCAGGAACGGGTGGGCCGTCTCATCCGGCCCCAGTCCCGCTATGTCGGCGTGTGGCCGGCGGGCGAGACGGAAGCGGCTTAGCCGTTCGGTTGCTTCCATTGTCAGTGTCATCCCGGGACTTGTTCCCGGGATCCATTGGCCCTTCGGTAAATGGAAAAGAGAGTGGGTCCCGGCAACAAGTGCCGGGACGACATGGAAGGCAAAATCGAAAATGACAAACAGCAACGACATTCGCACTGCTTTCGAGCGGCAGTCCATCGCCTGCGACTATCTGGGTTCGCCCTTCAATGCGCGTCTGTGCCGCCTGCTGGGTGAGCGGCTCGACCAAGATACGACTTTCGGTCGGCGCATCCTGACATGGAACGGCAATCCGCAAAGCGATGCGCTGGCGCTGCGGGCGGCGGGTGCGTTCCACGCGTTGAAGCGGCAGGAGAGGGCATCGCTCGCGGCTGCCTATCCGCCCAACGAGGTGACGGAAGACGCGTTGTGGCAGGCGCTTGCCGCGGCGGTGGAACGGGAAGACGCGTTCCTGACGGCGTTTCTCGACAGCGCGCCGCAGACGAACGAGGTTTCGCGGTCGAATGCGATCCTTGGCGGGTGTCTGCACATCGCGGCGCGGATGAAACAGCCGCTCGACATTCACGAGATCGGAGCGAGCGCCGGGCTCAATCTCAATTTCGACCGCTATCACTACGATCTCGGCGGACGCGAATGGGGCAGCGCCGACGCGCCGGTCAAGATCACGTCGGCATGGGAGGGCGAAACGCCGCCGCTCGATGCGCCGCTTGCCGTCGCCTCGCGGCAGGGCAGCGACCTGAACCCGCTCGACGTGTCGGACGAGGCGGCGCGGGAAAGACTGCTTTCCTATATCTGGCCGGACCAGACGGCGCGGCTGCAACGGATCGAAGCGGCACTCGCCTTCGCCGCGCAGAGCGGCACGGCGGTGGAAAAGGCCGATGCGTCGGAATGGGTGGCGCGGCATTTCGACAAGCCGGGCGAGGCCGGACGGACGCGCGTGCTCTTCCACACCATCGTCTGGCAATATTTGCCGGCGGAAACGCAGGCGCGGATCGAAGCGGTGATGGAGGCGGCGGCCCGCGACGCGAGCGAGGCCGCGCCGCTGGCCTGGCTGAGCATGGAGGCGGATGACAAGGAAGCGGATTCCGCCGCGCTGCGGTTGCGGTTATGGCCTTCGGGAGAGGATGTGGAACTCGCCCGTACGGATTTTCACGGCCGTTGGACGCGCTGGGTGGGGTCCGCGACGGTGCGTCACGGTACAGCCTCATCCTGAGGAGGGCCTTTGGGCCCGTCTCGAAGGATGGCGACCGGCCCGGGCCTCGCCCTTCGAGACGCGGACTGGCGTCCGCTCCTCAGGGTGAGGAGGAAAGTTGATGTAATGCGAGGGGAGAGTGGGTCCCGGCTTCCGCCGGGATGATACTGAGTTTATTAACCCGGCGCTGTGTCGCGAATGCGCGCCAGCGCGGCTCTGTCGAGAAGTTCGATGGCGCCATAGGAGCGTTTGACGAGACCCTGTTTTTCAAACGCGGCGAGCACGCGATTGACCGTCTTCCGCTCGACGCCGACCATCTCCGCCAGATCGGCCTGGGTGAGGGAAAACCGCCACCGGCCCGCCTCCGGCGCCACGCGGTCGCTGAGCGCGTAAAGGCGCCCGGCAATGCGCTCGCGCGGCGCCAGGGTCAGAACCTCCGACACGACCCGCGTCATATATTGGAAATGCACCGCATCGAGCTGCATGATGCTGTCGATGAATTGCGGGCTCTGGCGGATCAGTTGCACGATCGCATTGCGGGGAATGAGAAGCGCCTGAACCGGCCCGTCGGCGATCGCGGTGACGAGGCGCTGGCCGTCGCGCAGGACGCCCGCCTGACCGAACCATCTGCCCGGTCCGACAAGATCGATCAGCACCGTCTCGCCATGGCTCGTGGCGGCATAGAGACGAATGCCGCCGTCCAATACGCAGAAAAACCCGCCCGCCTTTTCCGTCGCGCCATATATCCAGTCGCCATCGGCAAAATGCACATCGACGGCGCCGTCCAGAAGCTGCCGGCGCAGCGGGGCGGGCTGCCGGGCGAACCAGCCGGTCGACGGCATGTCCCGCAGGCGTTTTTCCATTTCCGCTCTGTCCATCGCCAAAATGTACCTCTGAGGACAATTACTGTCCATCGGCGGGACTAGTCTGCGCGCCGGCAAAAACAGCGGTCCTGAAATCCGGGAAATGAATCATGAATGACACTGTCGCGGCATCGCCTCTCGACGCCGATATGGCGCAGGAAATTGCAGTCGATGCGTATATCTATGCCTTTCCGCTGGTTGTGGCGGAAATTTCGAGGCGCGTGCTCACCAATGTGCGGCCCGACCGGGGAGGGAACAGCCTGCAGGTGAGCGCACCGATGAACCGCTTCGCGCATATGAGGCAGTTTCCCGACGACAGCTTTTCAGCGGTCGTCAGGCCCAATGCGGATACGCTCTATTCGGCGCTCTGGTTCGATGTGAGCGAGGAGCCGCTGGTGATTTCCGCGCCGGACTCAGGGGGACGTTATTACCTGCTGCCGATGATGGATATGTGGACGCATGTCTTTGCCGCGCCCGGCTCGCGAACCACGGGCACACATGCGCAGACATTCGCGATTGTCGGGCCGGACTGGAAAGGCGGCCTGCCTTCGGGTGTGAAAGCCTATCGCTCGCCGACGCCTGTCGGCTGGATGATCGGACGCACACAGACGAATGGTGTGGAGGACTACGAAGCGGTGCGCGCCTTCCAGGCGGGGATAGAGGCGGTGCCTCTCTCGGCCTGGGGCGGCACTGCTTATGAGCCGCCTGCGCCCGCTTTCGACCCGGAACTGGATATGACCGCCCCCAGCGATCAGGTCTTTGCGATGGATGCGACGACATTCTTCGGCCTGTTCGCAAAGCTCTTGCGCCGCAATCCGCCCCATGTGGACGATCATCCGATGCTCGACAGGCTGGCGCGCATCGGCCTCGTGCCGGGGCAGGGGCTCGACATGGAAAGTCTTTCGCCGGAGGTGCGGGCGGCCATCGAGGCGGCGCCGGCGCTGGGCCGGGAAAAAATAGGCGTCGCGATGTTCCGCACCGGGACCCTCGTCAATGGCTGGCGCCTGATCGCCCATCCGATGGGAACCTATGGAACGGACTATATGCGGCGCGCGGTGATCGCCTATTTCGGCCTCGGCGCGGTACCGGTCGAAGACGCTGTTTATCCCAGCGCCTGGACGCAGGAGGACGGCAACCCCTTCGACAGCGCGGCGAAATATGTCATGCATTTCGAGCCGGACCGGATACCGCCTGCGCGGGCCTTCTGGTCGCTCACGATGTATAATGACAAACAACTCTTCGCGGCCAATCCGATCGACCGCTTCGCCATCGGCGACCGGGACAGGCTGCATTTCAATGCGGATGGATCGCTCGATCTCTATATCCAGCGCGACCAGCCGTCGGAGCCCGAGCGGCAGGCGAACTGGCTGCCCGCGCCGGCCTCCGGCAGTTTTTCGATGAACCTCAGGGTCTATTGGCCGAAAGCCGAGGTGCTGGACGGCATCTGGGCGCCGCCGCCCGTCACGCGCCTGGATTGACCGGAGGGCGGATTTCGCGAATGACGAAAGCGCGAAGCCTGAGCGGTCAGGGTTTAACCGGGTCGGCCTTTTCCACGCGAAACCGCCGTTCGTCGAGATAGCAATAATCCCGGCGGGACAGGCCGATCCGGTCGAGATCGATCTCGACGGAGCCGATGCCTTCTTCGGTGCCCATTTCCAGAAGCGTGCCGCCGTCGGGCCCGGCGACCATGCTGCCGCCGGCAAAACTCATGCCCTTACCGTCGCCGACACGATTGGCCACGGCGAGGAAAAGCTGGTTTTCCTGCGCGCGGACGGCGACGGCGCGGCGGTGCACCTCGCCGTAAGGATCCATATTGCCGTTGCTGAGGGCAATGACATCCGCGCCGCGCGCGGCGGCGAGGCGGGCGGGCTCGGGGAATTCGACATCGTAGCAGATGAGCGCGCCGAGCCTGTAGCCGCCCGCATCGGCAACCGCCACCTCCGAGCCGGGCCGGAAGATGGCGAGATCGTCGCACCAGAGATGCGTCTTGCGATAGGCCATGAGAAGACCGCCGGGGCCGATGACGGCGGCGGTGTTGAACAGATCGTCGCCGCTCCGTTCCGCAAGGCCGATGGCGATGACGCAGGAATGGCGCGAGGCGAGTGCGCCCAGTCTTTCGACGGTCGGCCCGCTCAGCGGCTCGGCAACCGCCGCCACGCTCGCACGGTCGGCAAATCCGCTCGTCGCGGTTTCCGGCAGGACGATGAGGTCATGCGACGGGCCGGCCTCTTCGATGATCGCTTCGATACGTTGCAGATTGTCGGGCGCGCACCCGTCATCGATCCGCATCTGCCCCAGCGCTATCTTAAGTTTACTCATCGAACTCAACTCTGACCTAAGGACCGGCCTTCTCCCCGATCAATATACACGAAACGGAAGGGGTCGCGGTCGGCGAGCCCTCAGTTCGTGCCGTCCGAGCAGGGCGGCCTGTCGAGGAAGGTGCGGCTCATCAGCTTCACCGCATCCGCATCCATGAGCTCCGGGTGCCACTCCGCCGTGCGGACGATGCGCGAGGCAAGCTGGTCGTAGCTTCTCGGTCCATCGAGGTTCAGGCAGGCATAGGGATCCTTGGCGGAATTGCCGAATATCTTCTTCGCCGCTTCATCCGTATGAAGATAATGGATCACGGTGAAATAGTTGACGATGTACTGGCGACAGCTTCGCGCGGGGATCGGCGCATGTCCGACCGGATTGAGGTGCCAGGCCGACAGAACCTTGCAGGCGTCGTAAAGCTCGCGGCCCGTGGAGATGCGCGAGCGCGCCTCCGCCGTCTGGACGAACGCCGTCAGGGCCAGGGCAAGACCGAAGACAAGACCGAAGCCCATAAGGGCCATGCGCGAGCGGGCGGTTCTCGTCATCTGAGATCACGAATTCCCGCCGGAACCGAACCAGCGGTCCCAAAGCTCTTCGCTGCACTCCCGGCCCGACATCTGGCTGGTGATGAGCCGCATGGGACGTTCCACGCTTTCGGGCACGTCGTCCGGATCGCCGCCCAGCGTTTTCGCCATCGGCTTGTAGGCGTCCGCAGCCATTTCCCGAGCCAGCATCCGGCACGGGTCCGCGGTGCCGTAATAGAGCAATGGCGCCAGAATGGCGGCGACGATCAGGATGACGATGAGACCGAGAACGGCACGCATATTTTTACTCCCCCTCCAGGTCCTGTTCCCGTGTGGGGGACCTGCTCACGATGTTCAATCAGTAGCCGAACGGGCTGGTGGTGGACCGCCCGGTGTTCGGGTCATTTGCATCCCGTGCGCCGCTGTCGACGCGGCAGGAATTGAAGCCCGCTTTCCAGCCCGCCCGATAGGCGTCGCTGCTTTTGTAGAGCGCTTCATTCCGGTTTGCCGCATCTTTCTTGCCGGATGTGGCCGCCCAGCACCCCGCGGAATGGCCCTGCCTGTATTCGGGGGTATCGGCGTAAGACTGTGTGCCCATATCCGCGCAACCGGCCAGAATCGGCAGAATTCCACCAATCAGCGTGAGTGCGAGTGCATATCGGGGCATGCCGCAGCCTCCTTTTCCGGACCATGTCTTGCCATCGAAGATAGGGAGGCGGCGGATAAGGCGCAAATGCGACCATCATGCTTTACGAGGTTTTAACAGGCCGGGTGCTTCACTGAGGTCGGGATTTATCAAGGAGCGCCGCGCGACGTCGCGCCCGCATCGTAAATGGCTCTGGGCATTACGCAGAATAGGACCGTCGACGCGCCTGCCGATACCGGCCGGGACGGGGAGACCGTGTTGCGGCGGATCGCGGATCTGGCGCTGCTGCCGAGCAATCTCGTGCCGCCGCAGGAGCGCAGCCTGCTCGACGGCGTGCTGGCGCAGCTGGTGAGCCGCCTCGATGAGGGGATGCGCCTGCGGCTGGCCGAACGGCTGGGGCAGCAGAGCGATTGCCCGCGCGAACTGGCCATGGCGCTGGCGCGCGACGATGTGAAGATTGCCGAGCAAATCCTGCTGGAAGGCATGCCGCTTGCGGACGGCGATCTGGCGCGGATCGTGTCGGAGAGCGACGAGCCGCATCGTTTCATCATTGCAGGCAGGCGCGGGCTTTCGAGCGCCGTTGCCGACGAGATCATCGAGCATGGGGAGACGGCCACGATTTGCCGCCTGCTCAACAACCGATCCGTGCGCCTTTCCCTGCGCGCCATCGAAATCCTCGTGGCCCGAAGCGCCAGCGACCCGGAATTCCGCGAACCGCTGCTGGCGCGGTCCGAACTCTCCGCGCGTCTGGCGCAGCTTATGTTCTGGTGGTGCGAGGGGGGGCAGCGGCTGGAAATCATGCAGCGCTTCACCGTCGACCGCTCTCGTATTCACGACCTCCTGGATCCCATCCTCGGGGATGGAGAGGGCTTGCGCGGGATGGACGATGCGATGCGCGTGGCGCTTTCGCTATTGGGTCGGCCGCGCGAAATCGACCGTGAAAAGCTGATGTCGCTGGTTGCCGGTGTCGCCAAGGGCGAGCTGCACAGGTTTTCCGAAGACCTGGCGGCGATCTCCGCGGTCAGGCCCGAAACCATGTACCGCATACTGAACGATCATGGCGGCGAGCCACTCGCGGTGTTTGCCAAGGCGATGTCGCTTTCCCGAAAGGAGTTCGGGGAACTGATCGTCGTCACGGTGGATGCCCGCCAGGAAGGCCTGCCGACCAAGCAGGATCTTGACCGGATCGGCGGTCTGTTCGACAGTCTCACCGCCGACAAGGCCGATGTCGCATTGCGCTATTGGGATGTCGCTATGGGGACCGAAGCCGGACGGGCGGAAGGCGAGGGAGCCTAGTCCGCCGCCGAGGCGCGGGTCAGCTCGGCGATGATCTCCGGCCCCGTCTCGCGTGCCTCGTCGCCGCCGGTTTCGTCCAGCACGACTGCCATCTTGCGCCGGAAACCCGGACCGCTCACCAGCTCTTCAAGCGAAAGCCGTGCGCGCTGCGCGGTGTCGATAATGTCCTGCTCGGCTCGGTCGATCAGGTCGAGCACCATGCGCGTGCTTTCCAGCATGTCGTCGATCCAGCCTGCAAGCTCGGGATCCTGCATCTTGAGCGAAACGGCATCCGACACGAGCTGCGTCACGGCGCGACGTACCGCCGCCGTGTCGAAATCGCCGCCCACCAGCGTCAGCAATGTGCGGACCTGCGCATTGACGCTGTTGACGAGCGCGGCGCGCTGCCGGGCCCGCTTGCGCCCGGTATCGGTGACGGGCGCGAGATCGTCGAGCGAGACGCGCAGCACATCGGCAATCGCCGCCATGGTGCGGAAGCTGCCATCCTTCTTGCCGGTCTCGATTTCCGAAAGATAGGGCGCGCCGACACCGGCGCTGCGTGCGAGGTCGATCGCCTTCATCCCGCGATGTTCGCGCCAGACGCGGACGGGATTTTCGCCATTGGCGATGCGGCGCGCCACCGGCGCGGGGACGGGCGTAAGCGCATGTTCGAGCGTCGCGGCGGCGCTGTCGCGCTCGGCGGCCTTTTTCAGCGCGTCGTAGCGCGCCACGGGCAGCACGACGAATGCAGGCTCGCCATTTGCGCCTGCGATGCGTTGAACGCCGTCATCATCGTGTTTCTGGGTCATCCCGCCGGCCGGAGATAGGGCTCCATCCCGCCGGGCTCACGGCGCGGCGGAAGTGAAGTGCAACGATTCGCTCCTGTGTGAATCAAAGCACAAGGGCTTAGTCATGTCTAACCGCGTCCATTTTGGATGAAAGATGCGTGCGACAGGCGGTTACGCGCCATGCGGCAGCCCGGGCGGCAATCCGGACGGAGGGTCAGCTCCGCCAGCGCAGCGTGGCGGGTTTGACCGGATTGGCGAAGGGGCGGCGCTCGTTTTGCGCGGTCTCCCACTCGTTTTTGAGCTGGTTGTACCACTTGGCCTGCACATCGGCGTCATTGATGAGCATGAGGCGCGGGTCGAAGCGCAGGCCCTCCTGCTGCAGGTTCACCATGTCGCGGTCCTGCTTGAGGAAGGCGCGGACGAAACCGCGCGCGACGGGCCGCAGGAGCGAAAGGAGGGGCATGGTCCAGTAGAAGCTCTGCGTGATCTCCGTATGCGCCTCGTCGACCGGCGTCACGCTGGTCAGGCCGATGACGCGATGCTTGCCGACCTTGATGTGCTCGATACGGATGCCCGGCAGGCGGAAGCTGATCTCTGTGGTCGGCGCGCCGCCCAGAAGCTTGTAGGCGAAGGAATTGCTCGACGGCCGGTGCTCCACCATCTTGAAACCGAAATCGGCGGGCGCAAACTCTTTCGCCTTTTCATGGATGGAGCGCGCGCTGCGCCAGTACCAGGACTGATGCACGAAGGGACCGTGCGCGGGATCCATCAGGCCGATCACGGCGTGATCGATATGGCAGTTGAAGACCATCGTTTCGCGAAGCCGCGGGGTCGCTGCATCGCCGATATCGGGCATGACGGGCGGGTCGATCTCCGGCGCGCGGTCCGGCTCGTCGGGCGAGGCCATGAAGACCCAGATATTGCCCTGCACCTCGCGCGTCGGATAGGCGCGTACGCGGATCTTGTCCACCTCGACATTCTGTTCGGGCACCAGCGAGGGAATCTCCGCGCAATGACCGTCGGCGCGGAACTTCCAGCCATGATAGGGGCACTCGACCGTGGCGCCGGGGCAGCCCGCTTCGCCTCCCTCAAGCAGCCGGCCCGCCGACAGCGGGACGCCGCGATGCGGGCAGATATCCTTCAGCGCGAAAACCTCTCCCGCTTCGCTGCGCCCGATCACGACGGGCTCGCCCAGCAGCACCTTGTGCACGAGACCGCCCGGCCTGAGCGCCTCGGCGGGCATGGCGAAGTACCAGATATTGTGAAGAAAATTCGGCATGAAAGGATTGTCGCTCGGTGATGATCCGGATCGTTGCAAAGCGCGGGCATTATGGACGCGCGGGGGCGGCCACGTCTAACGGGCAAACCTGCCTGCGACCTCCAGCCGCGCGTCCGGGATGCGCGAAGAAGGCCGATAGTTCGGTTCTTCTTAAAGGTTTTAAACGCCCGTTAACAGGCCATGCGTAGCGTGAAGGCAAGGGAATGCAGATGGTCTCCATTTGCACCCGGATGAAAATGGCAAACCGCCGGAAACGGCGGGACGCAAAGCTTCCGGCCCTCCTTGCGCATATGAGCTGCGCAAAAGGGTAGCGGGGTTGCCGCCGGACAGGATCCCGGAGACGCGCGACGGAGCGCCATGCTTCCGCCACGACAGCTCTCCCGTATTCGGGCACAGATCGCCCGATATGCACCCGCCCATGCGCCAACCTCCGATGAAGCCGGCTTTGCACCCGTCTCCGGCCACAGGTCCGATAGGAGTGTTTCCATGCCGGCACCGATGCGAATCTTCGTATTTGCGTCCCAGAAGGGAGGCTCTGGCAAGACGACGCTTGCCGGGCACGTTGCGGTTCAGGCCGCGCTGGCGGGGCATGGCCCCGTCGCCATCATCGACACCGATCCGCAGGGCAGCCTGGAGCAATGGCGCGCGGCACGGAATGCGGATATGCCGACCTATATCAAGGCCGACATGACCACGCTGGCAAGCGCAGTGGACCAGGCAAGGGCGGCGGGCGTCCGTCTTCTCGTCATCGATACGCCGCCTGCCATCACGCGCCAGATTTCCGATGTCGTTGCCCATGCCGATCTCGTGCTGGTGCCGACCCGTCCGAGCCCGCACGATCTGCGCGCGGTGGGGCCGACGGTGGATATTGCCGAATGGCACAAGAAGCAAATGATCTTCGTGGTCAATGCCGCGACGCCGCGTGCGCGCATCACCTCCGACGCGGCCGTGGCGCTGTCGCAGCACGGCACAGTAGCGCCGGTGACATTGCATCACCGTGTCGAATTCGCCGCCGCCATGATCGACGGGCGTACGGTGATGGAGGCAAAGCCGGCTGGCCGGTCCGCCCGCGAGATGACCGAACTCTGGGAGTATCTTGCCGAGCGTATTGCCCGCATGGACGCCGCCGATGAGGAGCAGGCCGGCGCCGCTGCGCCGCGCGTGCCCTACCGGACCAATCTCAATGCGCTTGGCCGAAGTGCACCCATGTTTGGCCGCCGCGCCAACTGATCATAGCCGGAAAGGAACGAGACGATGAGCCGAGACGGATTTGCGACGCTCGATGCCGGTATGATGATGCGCCGGCACGATCTTCCCTTTACGCCGGAAGGCGCGCGCCACGGGCAGGGCCAGCAGACCCTGCGGACGCCGCCGCCGATGCCCGGCCCCGATCCGCGCGAGACGCTGGGCCTGCCGCCGCAGGAAAGCCGCGACGTCCCTGCCGAAGACCGTCTTCGCTATAACGGTCCGGAACGCCGCCGGTGCGATGTCAGCCCCGCGGTGGAGCGCCGGGGCAGTGTGCCGCCACGCGTGAAGACCTCGATCCGGCTGGAGCAGCATCGCTATGTGCGCATGAGGCTGGCCTCGAACGTGCTGGAGCGGACGCATCAGGACCTGATGATGTCCGCGATCGACGCCTATCTCGATGCGCTGCATGTGCCCCGCTTCGACCCCCGCAAGCGCTACCTTAAATAATGCGCTCAAATGGACAGCGGATGCTGTGTGCCGTCTTCCCGCGCGTTTAGGAAAAACAATGCCAATGGAATGGCGCACATTATTTAATTTTTATCGTTAAGTGCATGAAACCTTGATTTTTCATCTCTAAAACAGCTATAGAGTGCCCAACCGAGATAAATTGAATCGAAACCGGAGCAAGTCGCCGTAAAGTCCGCGCCCGGTTTCGGCGAGCGGGGACGGGGCATAGTGACGGCTGAACTGATCGACATGACGGCGGAGATAGTTGCCGCTTATGTGGGACACAATAATGTCTCGCCGGATGACGTATCTAAACTGATCGAACTCGTTCATGGCGCCCTGGCGCAGGCCGCGTCGGGCGAAGAGGACGGACAGGAGCCTCTGCCCGATCCCGCAGTGCCGGTGGATCAGTCGATTACCGCCGAATATCTGATCTGCCTGGAAGACGGCAAGCAATTCAAATCGCTGAAGCGCCATATCCGGACCCATTACGATCTGTCGCCGGAAGAATATCGCGAACGCTGGGGCCTCCCGGCGGATTACCCGATGGTGGCGCCCAATTATGCGAAAGCGCGTTCCCGCCTTGCCAAGAAAATGGGGCTCGGCCAGAAGGGACGCGGCGCGGGCGGCCGCAAGCGCTGACCCCGCTTCCTACCTGCATTCCGCCCTCTTGCAATCTTTCCAGACGGGATTCATCATCGTTCAAGTGATTCGCGCGCCGCTCCGGCGGTAGCGGTATGCTGAAAGGATGAAGCCCTGTCGCACGCAGACGAGATAGGCAGTTCGCAGCTTCAGACGATCCGTGCACAGCTTATCCTGCCGGAGCAGCAGGAGTTGTTCGACTACTGGCGCAGCAAGGTGCCGGGCGAACAGGACGGCGCGACCGGCCATTGCCCGCGCCGGATCGACATTCATCCCGGTGAAATGCGCGCGCTTCTTCCCTCGATCAGCCTTTACGATGTCGTGGACGACAACCCGTCGCGCCTGCGTGTGCGCCTGGCGGGAACGCGGCTGCGCGATTATCTGGGGCAGGAAACGACCGGCCTCATGCTCGACGAGCTGGAGCAGGGAGACGGTCGGGCCTATTGGGAAGTCGCCTATCGCGAGGTCATCCGCTCGCGGCGTCCTGCGCAGGGCGTCATCGAGGCGGGCCGACCGGGCGGGGCGAAACTCTTCCGCTTCTGGCTGCGCCTGCCGCTCGAAAACGAGGAAGGTCGCATTCACATGGTGATGGGCCATGACGTTTTCCTTCAGTCGGAAAAGGCGCATGCGCTGGCAAGCCGCGCCAGCCTTCAGATCGCCTGACCACTTTCCACCCTGTTTTCTTTCGTGACGCCGCCGCTTGATGTTGCGCCGCCTCATGGGCGACACTATGCGCAGGGGACGGTGACGAGAGTGGAGGAGACCCATGCGTTTTGCTGGAAGGATGAAGCCGTCGGCCATTCGGGCCGTCGGCACGATCGCGGTAACCCTTTCGGTCGCTTTCCTCGCCGCGCCCGAGGCGCGCGCGGCCAATGCGGTGCTTGAAGGCGGCGTCAAAACCATCGAGTCCGGCGAAAGGGCGGTCTTCAACATCAAGGGCGCCGCGAACGTTCCGACCGATCTTGCCGCGCAATGCACCATTCGCGATGTGACGGGCCGCGCCGCCATCACCTTCGATGCGGAAGGCTATGTGCCGCTCTCCGCCCCCGCGGTGGGCGACCGGCTGTCGCTGACGCGGGGCGAGACGAGAGACTATTCGCTGAACGGTGCGATCCGACCGGCGGACAAGGGCGAGAGCTACATCGCCTTTTCCATGATCGATCAGCCTGCGTCCTTCTGCTTTCCCGGCATGGAATGCGGCGGCAAGGATAAAGTGGCGACCAAGGCGACCGTGGAGTGTCGGAACGTGGGCGAGTGAGCACGCGACCGAGTAAGCACGCGAGCGTCTAGTCGAAGCGGCGGATCATCAGGGCGACGGGTGCAAGCCAGTCGATCCCGTCGAGCCGCACTGCCTCGGCCCCGGCGATGGGGACGAGCACCAATGAATCTTCCTTGCCGATAGAAACCAGTTTCCCGAAGCGGACCGTTCCCCCGGCTGACAGGATGCAGTCCCGCCCGGCGAACTGCGCCGCCTCGCCCGCCGCATGTTTGCTGCCGACCAGAAGGTCGCCGGACAGATAGGGGCCGAACGTGCCGGCGATGCGAAGGGCCACGGGCTCGCGCACCGCCACGTCCAGGGTGAGGGATGTTTCTCCCGGCGCGGGCGGGCTGACGCCGCCATCGGGCGCGAGCAAGCCCGCGAGCAGGACCGCGCCTTCATCCGGCGTGGCGATGAGGTCGCTCACGGCGACATCCAGCGCGCTCGCAAATTTCTCCAGCCAGTCGGTGGACACCGTCATGTCCGCCGTTTCCAGACGCGAAATGGTCGCCGCCGTCGTGCCGAGACGGCGCGCGAGGTCTCCCTGCGTCAGGCCGCGGCGGGTGCGGAAATGGCGTAGGCGGGTCTTCACGGGTGGGGGGCTCCGAAAGGATCGATCGACCGATATATTATCCCCGGTTTACGAAATGTGTAAATAATTGTCCAGTATATTCGTAAGTTCACAGTTTGTTTCTGTGGCGTACACGGTAGCTGGAGGGAAAAATGCAGGCGAGCGAAAGGGCGGTCTTACCCGGTCGGCAAGGAGGGCGCTGGCGTCACCAAGGCCCCATGGTCACCTTGTCGGAACCGGACCGGCTGGCGCAGGTGGCGCTGATGCAGGAAGTAATCGCCCGCGCCTGGAACGTGCCGGTGGTCGAATTGCGCGCACCGACCCGCCGCCATGCGCCCGTGGCGCAGGCCCGGCAGGTCGCCATGTATCTCACCCATGTGGCCTTCGGGTTCAGCCTTTCCGCGGTCGGGCGCTATTTCGGCCGCGACCGGACGACGGCGGCCCATGCCTGCCGGCGGATCGAGGACAGGCGGGACGACGAGGCGTTCGACCTGCTGCTCGACCGGCTCGAACAGTCGGTGCGGGCCCATGCCTGCGACTGTATCGGCAAAGCGGGGGGCAATTGAGCCATGGCCGTCGCGGAGCGGGAGCTGGCAAGGGAAGTAAGGCGGCTGTTCAGGCGGTTCGGCGAAACCGGCGCCTATGTGGCGCGGCTGCCGGACGGAGATTACGGGCTGTTCGTGGCGCGTAACCGCTGGCAGCGCCCGGTGCTGAAGCTGGAGGCGCGGATCTGGCGGGATATGGAGGCACGCGATCTCGTGACCTGCCGGGAGAACAGGGAGAATGCCGGGATATGGACGCCGAGCGAGGCGGGCCGCGCCTGGTTCCGCCGTCTGGAGGCGGCCGCCGATCCTTTCCAGACGCAGCATCGAACGCTTTCCCGCAAGCCCCATCCCGACCCGCAGGAGAAGGAAAGGGTGGTCGTCAATGAAGGGGAAAGCCCGCTTGGCTGGCTCAGGCGGCGCAAGGGGGCGGGCGGCAAGCCGCTGATCGGCGAGGCCGAGTTCGAGGCGGGCGAGCGGCTGCGCCGGGATTTCACGCTGGGCCGGATGGCGGCGCGGGTCACGGCGGACTGGGCTTTGGCGCTGGCGCCGGGCGGCGGGCCCCGCAGCGCCCGCGACCCCGCGAATGCGAGCGATACGGCGTTTGCGGCGCGCGAACGTCTTGCACGCGCGCTGGCCGCGGTCGGCCCGGGACTTGCCGAGCCGCTCTACTATCTATGCTGCGAGCTTGAAGGGCTTGAAGCGGTGGAACGCCGGTTCGGCTGGCCGCCGCGCTCGGGCAAAGTCGTGCTGCAGATCGCACTCGCCCGGCTCGCAAAGCATTACGGGCTGGGTTAGGCCGTGGCGGCTTTGGCATCCGCCTGGATGCGGGCGACCATGGAGAAAAGCCCGTTCGAGCGCTGCGGGCTCAGATGCTCGTTGAGGCCGAGTTTCTGAAAGATCTCGCGGGCATCGATCGACGAGATCTCCTCGGGCGTCTTGCCGGAGAAGATGCGCAGCAGAATGGCGATGAGGCCGCGCACGATATGCGCATCGCTGTCGCCGCGGAAGACGAGGCGGGGCTTGCCGTCGTCGCCCTCGCGAAGTTCCCGCACCAGCCAGACCTGACTGGCGCAGCCTGTGACCTTGTTTTCCGGCGAGTGCTCTTCGTCGGTCAGCGGCTGGAGTTCCTTGCCCAGTTCAATGACATAGCGATAGCGCTCTTCCCAGTCGTCGAGAAAGGCAAAATCCTCAATCAGTTCTTCCGCGCTCATGCCAGCCTGCTGTCGCCTGCAAAATTCATGTCCGGCTAAGGACATAGCCATGATGGCGGCGGGACACAAGCGCGCGGGCCGCAGACACCAAAACGCCCCGTCCGTGGAACGGACGGGGCGCTGGTTGACCGGGATTCCTAGGTGCCCGGTCATGACGGCGGCCTGAGGGGTGGTGGCGCTCAGGCTCCCGTCATTAGTTGAGGGGGGCGGGCGGCGGGAACCGCATAGGCCGGCGCCTGGTGCTGCGTGTCCGTGTCGGATTTTTCCGGCTGCGCCACCGCCCGCGATTTGCCTTCTGCACTCGTTTCCCGCGCCTTGTCGGTCAGCCAGACAAAGATTTGTCCGCCGTAATAGGTCGTCTGGTTGATGACGTGATCGATGACGGCGCTGCTGCGGTCGCAGACCTCCGGATTGCGGTCGCAAAAGCCAAGCACATCATTGGCCGACTTCGCCGCGAGCGTCAGCGCCTCGCCGGCATCCATGTCGGGCTCGGTCTGCCCGGCCGGCTCTGCGTTTGCCAATGCGGCATTGGTGAAGCCGGTCTCCTGCTGCGGTGTGTTCGAGGCCGTGAGATTGCCCGCCGACGGCAAAAGGAAGGCGAGCACGGTAATCCAGAAAGCTGCTCTTAGAAGAAACGAAAACATCGGTACCACCCTTAGTTTTGAAACCCGCCTGGCGGGTGCCTGAGAGCAAACCTAGGGCGTAGACCGTAGACAGGGCCTTAATTGGATAAGTAAAAAACGTCCTATTTCGGCAAATAGACAAAACAACACTGTGTATGGTGAGTGTCATAACTATAGAAATTGTCGTTTCTTCTTAAAGTTATTGTCGAGTTTTATGTAACTTTGTCGAAAACATGGATCAAATTCGACACAAGATTTTCTAAAAAACGGGGCGAAATCTATTCAAATTTGAAATAGCGGCCGGACGGGCCCGGAAAAGAACCGGAAAAGAAAAAGGCCCCGCCTCGATGAGGTGGGGCCTTGAGAGATAGGGGACCGGATTGGCGTTGGGTCAGTTTCCGGCAGGGATCAGATTGCCGAGAAGACCTTCACTGCCGCCATTCAGCAGATCCGTGACGGGCGATAGCGGGGCGCCGAGGCCGCCGAGATCGCCGGAGAGGTCGCCGGCACCGGAACCGGAAAGCGCGGTGATCAGCGGCTGGGTGACCGGGGCGAGCGAAGCCTCTGCCGGCAGGTTGTCGGTGACCGGCGACAGGAGCGCGCCGAGAATGCCGCCATCCGTGCCTGCCACGATAACCGGCACGGTGCCTTCCTCGGTGCCGACCAGCGATCCAAGGATGTCGCCGCCCAGAAGCTGGGTGAGCGGGCTGTCGGGCCCGGATGCGCCGAGGCCGGGATCGGAGAGTTGCGCAAGGGCGGGGTTGAGGCTGCCCTCGACAAGCTCGTCGAGGGGAACGCCGATCGGTTGCAGGGCTTCCATGACCGGCTGGAGCTGTTCCATGAGCGGGTTGGTGCCGCCGAGCAGGTCGTTGACGGCACCTGCGGTGCCTGTTTCGGAGCCGAGCAGGTCGCTTCCCGCCAGGGTGGTGACCAGACCTTCGGTGCCGGAAAGTTCGAGCCCCAGAGAACTGGTTCCGGAGGTGGGGGGAGGAGAGCTGTTGTCCTTGCAGCCCGCAAGGAGTGCAATGCACAAACAGCCAAGGAGTACCTTATTCATCCTTGAGCCTTCTTATGAAACGAAACGGCGATGGCCGTTTCGGTGGTTGCCTGTTTTGCGATACTGCCCGGCGATCCGAAAAGGGAGGTCCGCAATCGGTGAAATGAGGCGGCCCGGGCAGGTGCGACGCAGGAATACCCGCCCCCGCGGATGAGGCAACGCTAATACCGTGGTTTTTTGTGTTTTTACTGTAATGTAGAGTAGTCTTTACAAATAACTCATACGATTATCCGGGGCTATAGAAGGTGAAATATATTTGTCACATATTCTGACTTATAAAATGAAGTGTTTTATTTTAGGAAAAAATGGATTTTATTGGGACAGACAGCTCAGGTGCTAACCATAATGCGCCCCGCACGGTCTCCTCGGGCGGTCAAACGGACCCACCGCGCTTCCATGGGAAGCACGGTGAACGAAATCCGGAAGTGTCGGTTTTGTCGACGGCGCGGGTAAGACGCCCCTCAGTTGCCGGAAGGCGGGAGCACCGCGGCCCAGCACTGGCGGACTTCCTCCACCGCATGCTTGCCGGTGCAATAGGCCTCTTCCGAGGGGAAATGCGCCGCGGCGATGCATTGGGCGAGGTTGAGACGGGCCCAGTTGACGCAACGGGCCGTGTCCGAGCCCTTGGCCGAAACTTCGACCGGCTGATCGGGATCGACGATCCCGCGCGCGGCGGTCGCCATGATCTGGTGCATCACCGAGACGGAATAGGCCTGAGCGGTCGTGACCGGCGAAAGTTCCGCCGCGATGCCTTTCAGCTTGTCCGTCCAGGAGGCCGAGGCCGTTTTGACCGGTGCGGTCTCGAGCTTCAGCGGCTCGATCATGCCCCATTTGGAGCGCTGCATGGCATAGGAGCTGTCGCGCAGACGGGTGGAAAGGGCTGAAAGCGCCTTGTCTTCCGTACCGACATGGGAAACGACATCGGCCATCGCCTCGCCGGCGCCGGGGATATTGAAGACATAGCCCACATCGCTGGCGATCAGCGCGAGAAGTTCCTGTTTGCCCCGCGCGCGAAGCTGGCCGCGCACGCCATCGGCGAAGGCGCGGTTATGCCGGGCGATGTCGGCCTGCTCGTTCAGCCAGTTGGCCGCCAGCGGTACCGGGTCGGCGATCTTGAGCTGCTTCAGCGCCTTGCGCACATTGCGCGGCGTCTCGAGCGGGTTGGAGGACGCCCAGATGATCCCGGCGCGGTAATTCGCCAGCGCATTGCCGGTGGCGGCCCGGGGCGCATTGGGACGGAGCGAACTCAGGCCCGCCGAGGGATCGATGGAAGCCACGGCAATGCCGTCATGAGCCGGCGCGGGCAGCGGCAGCGGCACGCCGAGTTCCCTGCCGTCGGCAAGGACCGCCTCGGCCAGTTCCGCAAGACTGCGCGTGTCCCTGGCCGCGTCGGAGGCCGGGGTCCGGATCGACGTCGCGGGCGTGGAAGCCGCCGTCTTGTCGCCGGTCTGGCCGAAGCACCCGCCGAGGCTGGCCGCAAAAAGAGCGACCGCACTCGCCTGTGCAAGAAAACGCAACTTGCCGTTCATCAGCTTGTTCCCTCCAGGTCATTCCCCCGGAACGCCTGCCGGTGCTATGGAATTGATGCGTGAGTCTAATGCGCGGCCCGGCTGCCCGCAAAGTGGAAAAACGAAATATGATGAAGACAGCGGACGACATAGCAGGCGGCACGTCGGACGACACAGGGCCGGTATTGCCTGAAACGGTCGTTTCGTGATGGACGCCGCCCCGCGCCTGAAGGCGGAAATATGGGTGAAGGCGCTCATCCGCCGCTGCGAACTCAACGGCGCGAGCGCCATGGTGGTCCGGCGCGGCGACGCAGGCTCGGGCACGGTGCTGGTCAAGCTCAACACGCTGGACGGCATGGCCAGCGTCTTCGGCCCCGCCCGCGACGGGGACGGGCAGCTCATCTGGATCCGCTCGCCCAAGGGCGCGCCGGTGCCGGAGCCGGAGGCGGATGCCTATATAGAGAGGCAGCGGAGCTTCGATCCCGACATCTGGGTGGTCGAGATCGAAGACCGGGAGGGCCGCCACTTTCTGCAGGAGCCGGTGGAGTAGGATTTCAAAAGCCAAAGAAAATTGTCATGCCCGGACTTGATCCGGGCATCCAGATGAGCGCCTACGGCACACATTGCGCTGGATTGCCGGGTCACGGCCCGGCAATGACAAGACCGGGTTTGCGGCCGCATGAACATCCCCAGGACGGGACGTGCAGGCGTCACGGCCGCATGAACATGAAGTCCTCATCCGGATCGAGATGATCGGCGGCTTCGCGCAGTTCCGCCATGATGTCGTCCGGATCGCGGGTCTCGCGCCAGATGCGCAGGACCTTCTCGAACATGATGCGGGCCATGGCGTCGGTGGAGATCTTCTGCTCCGCCGCCTCGGCGAGCGCGGCGTCGATATGGGGGGTTATTATTTCCCTGGCTGTTGCCATTTGGGTGTCTCCTCAGTTCGTAAAATGTCGATGGACGAAAACTGCACCCAACGCCCATCCGAGGGCAGTTGTCATAACGTCGCGGTGCACTTGGCCGATGCCGGTAAACCGGTTAGGTTCCGCGCCAAAGATGGACCCTCGGATTTCCCTCGGGTCCGCAGAATTCCTCTGGAGACAGAATGAGCGAGGCACCAGCCAAGCCCCAACCCGGTACCGGCAAGCCCGGCGCCGACCAGGATGTGGAAGCGCAGGTCGCCAAGCGGCGCACTTTTGCGATCATCTCCCATCCCGACGCGGGCAAGACGACGCTGACGGAAAACCTGCTGCTGAAGGGCGGGGCGATCCGCCTTGCCGGTCAGGTGAAGGCGCGCGGCGACAACAGGCGCGCCCGCTCCGACTGGATGAAGATCGAACAGGATCGCGGCATCTCGGTGTCGTCCGCGGTGATGACCTTCGAATATGACGGCATCATCTGCAACCTGCTCGACACGCCGGGCCATGAAGACTTCTCGGAAGACACCTACCGGACGCTGACGGCTGCCGACAGCGCCATCATGGTGATCGACGCGGCGAAGGGCATCGAGGCGCAGACGCTGAAGCTCTTCGAGGTCTGCCGGTTGCGCAATGTGCCGATCATCACCTTCATCAACAAGATCGACCGCGAAGGCGTGAGCCCCTTCGAGCTGATGGACGAGATCGCCGAAAAACTCGCGCTCGACACCGTGCCGATGATCTGGCCTGCAGGGATGGGCGGTCTGCTGCGCGGCATCTTCGATCCGGAAAACGACCGCTTCGTGCCGTATGAAAAGCCGGGCAGCGAGGGCGCGCAGCACGAACCGGCGAGCCTCAGCGGCAATTCGATCAGCGAATATGTCCCGCCGGAGGAACTGGAGACATTCCTGGAAGAGATGGAGCTTGCCCGGGAGGCGAGCCCGTCCTTCGATCTTGAGTCTTATCGGGAAGGCCATCTGACGCCGGTCTATTTCGGCTCCGCGCTGCGAAAGCTCGGCGTCCGCGAATTGCTCGACGCGGTGGTGAAGTTCGCCCCGACGCCGCGCGCGCAGAACGCGACCGACCGCGTGGTGGAGCCCACCGAAGGCAAGGTCTCCGGCTTTGTCTTCAAGGTGCAGGCGAATATGGACGCGAACCATCGCGACCGTATCGCCTTCATGCGGCTGTGCTCTGGCCGGTTCAAGCGCGGGATGCGGCTGAAACAGTCCGGCACGGGCAAGGCCATCGGCGTGCATAACCCGATCCTCTTCTTTGCGCAGGACCGCGAGATTCTGGACGAGGCCTTTCCCGGCGACATTATCGGTATCCCCAACCACGGCACGATCCGCGTCGGCGACACGCTGTCGGAAGTGGACGGGCTCACCTTCACCGGCATTCCGAACTTTGCGCCGGAAATTCTCCAGCGCGTGCGCCTGGACGATCCGATGAAGGCCAAGCATATGCGCCGCGCGCTGGAAAGCCTGGCGGAAGAGGGCGTGACCCAGGTCTTCAAGCCCGAGATCGGCGCCAACTGGGTGATCGGCGTCGTGGGCCAGCTTCAGCTTGAAGTGCTGGCCTCGCGCATCAAGGCCGAATACGACATCAACGTCCATTTCGAGCCGTCGCCCTATCAGACGGCGCGCTGGGTGAGCGCGAAGGATCCGGCGGAACTGAAACGCTTCCTCGAGGCCCATCGCGGCAATATGGCGACGGACCGCGACGGCGCGCCCGTCTTCATGGCGAAAAGTCCGTGGGAACTGAACTATACCGGCGAGCGCTGGCCCGATGTGACCTTCAGCGCCACGCGCGAACGCGCGCCGGAGCCGGCATAACCTAAACAGACAAGGCAGGGCGGAGCATGGACTCGATCCAGTCGATCCCGGGCGATTTTCGGCAATATTGGGAACTGACCAAATCCGTCTGGCAGAACGGCATCTATGGCGTCGATATCGGCAGCATCCTCGTCGCGCTGATTATTTTCGGGCTGTTCTTTTTCCTGCGCGGGCTCTTCACCCGTTTCGCGCTCGGCGCGGCGATGCGCTGGTCGCAAAAGACGGAGACGGAAATCGACGATTATCTCGTCGAGGCGGTAAAGGACCCGATGCGCTACCTCTTCGTGGCGCTGGGCTTTTTCTTTGCGACCGAATATCTCGCCTTTAGCGGTACGGCGGCGGTGATCGTCGAAAACCTCAACCGCTCCTTCATCGCCGTCGCGATCTTCTGGCTGCTCCACAATGCGGTGACGCCCATCGGCCGGGGGCTGTCGAGATTGCAGCGCCTGCTGACGAACGAGATCATGGACTGGGTGGTGACGAGCGCCCGCGTTGCCATGATGCTGCTCGGCGCGGCGACCGTGTTGCAGATATGGGGCGTACAGGTCGCCCCGATCATCGCAGGTCTCGGCTTGTTCGGCGTGGCCGTGGCGCTGGGCGCGCAGGACCTTTTCAAGAACCTCATCGGCGGATTGAGCGTTCTCATCGAAAAACGCTTTTCCTTCGGCGACTGGATCAAGGTCGACGGGGTGGTGGAAGGCTTTGTCGAAAAGATCGGCTTCCGGTCCACGCTGGTGCGCCGCTTCGACAAGGCGCCCGTCTATGTGCCGAACCAGGCGCTGGCCGACAATTCGGTCATCAATTTTTCCGCCATGACCTATCGGCGCATCTCCTGGGTGATCGGCGTCGAATACCGCACCACCGGTGCGCAGCTTCAGAAGATCCGCGACGAGATCGAAGCCTTTATCGACAACGACAAGGACTTCGTGCCGGGCGATCTGGCGGCCCAGCTCGTGCGGATCGACAGTTTCGGCGCGTCCTCCATCGACATCATGGTCTATTGCTTCACCTACACGACCAAATGGTCGGAATATCTGGTGGTGAAGGAACGGCTCGCCTTGAAGATCAAGGAGATCGTCGAGGGCGCGGGCACGGGCTTTGCCTTCCCCAGCCGCTCCATCTATGTGGAAACGCTGCCGCCTTCGCCCGACGAGGTGGTCGCCGCGCGCGATGCGAAGCCCGTCGAGATGAAGAAGCCCGCGCATGATGTGGAGAGCGGCCCGATGGACGATGACGGCGAGGCGTAAGGCCGCCTGAGTGGGTCCCGGCTTTCGCCGGGATGACGCCGTCTTTTGATTTCGCCGCGCGCAACGGCGGCGGGCGCTAGGCGGTTTCGCTGACCTCGTCCGCCGGGCGGCGGGGGCTTGCCGGGGCCTGGCGCGCGGGCATGCCCATCCGGAAGCAGAAGGTGGGCTCGAAGCCTTCATCCGAAAATGCCGATATGCGCTTTTCCCAGTCGGGCGCGCGGCCGAGCTGCTTGTCGCGGTCGGCCATCTCGACGGGCTGGTTGAGCGGCTGCATGGCGACACCGGCAAGCGCCGCCGTCAGGTGAATGCGTTGCCAGAGACGCCCCGCTTCCAGAGACGATTTGATGTCGTGACGGTCGGCGACGGCGATGACGCCCATTGCTGCCGCCGACGGCACATGCACATCCTGCGTCGCATTGAGCCAGGCCCGATGGCTCGTCTCGGCGGAGAGAGGCGGCAACATCTTGGCCGCGGCGAGGATGCCCGGCGGCATGCCCGCCGTGTCGAGCGTGATCCCGCTCTTGTGCTTCTCGATGTCGTCCGGCCCGTTGCGAAACCAGACATTGCTGTCATGCAACATGTCGTCGTCCGCGACGATAGCCGTCGTCGCATTGACGATCGCGGAGTCGATGCGCTCGCGTGCATCGCCGTCGGCGATGAAACGCAGACGCACATCCGGCATACCGTTTGCGAGTGAGGCAAGCCCGCCGGTAAATCCGTCAGGCAGGTTTCTGTCGTGGTCATAAGGACCGCGATCGGTATGTCGGCGCGCGATGGCGTCATGCAAAGGGGACGGTTCGGATGCCGGATCGGTTTTGGCCAGATGGATGATGGCCGCGAGCGAACGGCCCGAGCGGGAGGCATCCTCCGCAAGCGATCCGGTCTGCAATTCCGGCGTGGCGGCAAATCCATTGACGGGGGCGGCCAGCATCATGTTCTCGATGGCGCAGCCGAGCCCGATATGCATTTCGCGCAGATAAGGGTCCATCGAGCCGAGATGGCGCGCGCGGTCCGCCTCCACCGAAACGGATGTGTCGGTGACGCGAAAATACCAGGGCTGCGTGTTGTGCGGATTGGAGGCGAGCACCGCCGCCGCGACAAGGGCAAAGGGCGTGCCTTTATACTCCGGTGCGTTCCACATTCCCCAGGCGGAATAGGCCGGCCCTTCACCATGGGTGAAGACGCCGCGATCTTCCGCGCGCCAGAGAAGGCCGCCCGCTGCGACAAGCGTGATGCCGCCGCCGATCTTGAGGATGTTCCGCCGTGTCGGATGTTTCGTCGCCATCTGCCCACCTCCCGTTGATGAGGAAAGGGTAGGGCAGAAACACGACAAGCGCATCAAGAAGGGATGCGCGATGCAGCGCTTCCGGCAAATGAAATATGTCATCCCGGCCCTGTGCCGGGATCCAGGGGCGACAAGCGTTCTGTCATGCGGCCCCTGGACCCCGGGACGAAGCCCGGGGTGACAATGTGCTTTTGGGGATCGCCTGGAACCTTATTTGCTCGCGCTCTCCACGGCCTTGTCGATGGCGACCTTGAGCGTCTCGGCGATGCGGTCGAGCTCGGCGTCGGAGACGATGAAGGCGGGGCCGACGCAGACGATGTCGCGCACCGTGCCCGTGCCGCCGCCATAGAAGAAGACGCCCTGTTTGAGACCTGCCGCGACAACGCGGCCCGCCACGGCGGCTTCCTCGGGGAAGCATTCCAGCGTCTCGCGATCCTTCACGATTTCGAGGCCGCGGAAGAGACCCTCGCCGCGAATTTCCGCGACATGAGGATGCTGGCCGAGCAGCGCTTCGAGACGTTCGGCAAGCGCCTTGCCTTTCTCGGCGGAGCGGGCGACGAGGTCTTCCTCCTCCATGATTTGCAGCACCTTGTCGGCGGCTGCGCAGGCGCCCGGATGTGCGCCATAGGTGTAGAACATCAGCGCCTGCCCCTTATCGGCGAGCGGCGCGGTGACCTCTTCCGTCGCATAGACGCCGACGATGGGCGCATAGCCGCCGGCGAGCCCCTTGCCGGAAATCATGATGTCGGCCTTGATGTCGAAGTGCTCCGAGGCGAAGCGTTTGCCGGTGCGTCCGAAGCCGACCATTACCTCGTCGATGATGAGGAGCACGCCATATTTGCGGCAGATCTCCTGCACCATGGGCCAGTAGCGCGGGCCGGGCATGAGCGCGCCGCCCGACGAGCCGGTGATCGGCTCGGCGACGAAGGCGGCGACCGTTTCAGGCCCCTCGCGGACAATGATGTCTTCCAGCGCCTGCGCGGCGGCGACGTCGAAATCGGGATGATGACGGCCGAGCGGCGAGCGCAGCGCGTAGGGCGTCGGCGCGTGGGGCATGTCGTGCATCAACTGCTCGAAGCCGCGCTTGCGCGCCTCATGACCCGCAATGTCGAGCGTGAACATGGTGGTGCCGTGATAGGAGATGTCGCGTCCGATGACCTTCCAGCGTTTGGTGTCGCCCGCCGCGCGGAAATGCTGGACGGCGAGCCGCGCCGCCGCGTCCACGGATTCCGACCCGCCGCTTGCGAGATAGATGCGGGTGAGATGCGGCGGCAGCCAGGCGCGGGTGAGACGCTCCACCAGCCGCGTGCGCTCCGGCGTGACGAAGGGCGGCACCGCATAGGTCATCTTCGTCATGGCCTCCGCGGTCGCTTCCGCGACTTCCCGCCGACCGTGACCGATATTGGAGACGATGGCCCCGCCCGCCGCATCGAGAATGGCGTCGCCATCCTTCGTATAGAGCGTGCAGCCTTCCGCATGGGTGACGTCGACCGCGCGGGGCGAGGGAACGAAGGGCCAGGGGGCGGGCTTCGAGGCGTCGGCGGAGATAGTCATGGGAACGCATCCTTGTCGTGGGCGGGTGCTTGCGCAGGGCGGTGCCTGCCATCACCTCTTGTGTGAAAATCCAGTATGCCCATCTTCCGGCCATGACAGAAGTGGCGCATGATGCGCGCCCACCCCTGAAGGATTTTCGTCGTGACGTCCCCCGTATCGAGTGCCGTTTCCTCTCCGTCTCATGTCGCCCCTTCCCATGTCGTCGTCATCGGCGCGGGCATTGTGGGCACGGCGACGGCCTATGAGCTGGCGCTGCGCGGGGTGAGCGTGACGCTGGTGGAGCGGCGCGAAGGCGCGGGGCTGGAGACAAGCCGCGCCAATGGCGGCCAGCTTTCCGCCTGCGAGGTCGCGCCCTGGGCGGGGCCGGAAGTGCCGGGCCTGATCCTCAAATGGTTCGGGCGCGCGGATGCGCCTTTCCGGCTGCGGCCGAAACCCGATCCCGAACAATGGCTCTGGCTGATGCGCTTCCTCAGGCGATGCCGGGCGAGCGCGCGAGCGGAGCGGGTGCTGCCCAATCTGGAGCTGGCGCTGCTGACCCGCGCCCGGCTCGACGCCTATCGCGAAAACTTTGCCGCCGACGGCAGGACGCTCGACATGGATCATGCGCAGAACGGGATCCTGCGCGTCTTTCGCGAACGCCACGGGCTGGAGGAAGCGCGCGAAGGCATCGGCCGCATGACGCAGGCAGGCGTCGAGCAGCGCGAGCTGAGCCCCGCCGAATGCGTGGAGCTGGAACCGGCGCTGGCCTCGTCCTTCCAGAAGGATGAGATCGCGGGCGGTATCTATTGTCCGTCGGACGGGATGGGGGACGCGCATCTTTTCTCCCGCGAACTTGCCGCCGCCGCCGAAAGGCTGGGCGTGCGCTTCCGCGCGAGCGAAGAGGTCGAGGCCATCGAGGTGCATGACGGGAAGACAACCGGCGTGAGGCTCGCCGACGAACTCGTCGCCGCCGACGCGGTGGTGGTGGCCGCCGGGCCGATGACGGCGCGGCTGCTGAGGCCGCTTGGGCTCCGGCTGCCGATCTATCCGGTGAAGGGCTATTCGGTGACCCTGCCTCTGGAAGACGCGGAAGCCGCCGCGCCGAACGTCTCCATCACCGATGAATCACGGAAAGTGGTGGTGAGCCGGCTCGGCAACCGCCTGCGCGCGGCGGGGCAGGCGGAAATCGGCGGCTACGACCTCACGCTCGAAATGCCCCGGGCGCGCTCCGTCTTCCAGGCGCTGACCGGCCTCATGCCCCAGATGGGCGCGCTGGAGCCGCGGGCGGAATATTGGTGCGGGCTCAGGCCCATGAGCCCCGACGGCAGCCCGATCATCGGCGAACTGGCTTCTCGCAACCGCACGATTCGAGGACTCTATGTGAATAGCGGGCATGGGACGCTGGGCTGGACCATGGGGGCGGGCAGCGCCGCGTCGCTCGCGGACCTGATCTGCGGCAGTGCGCCGCAACTAGACCTAACCCCTTTTTCCCATAAGCGGTTTTCCCTTTAACCGACCCAGATATGTTAAATTTTTGTGCAATGCACAAAAAGTACTTGACGCAGGGGTGGGGTCTTCCCTATCTATTGTGCAGCGCACAAATCCGGCGCGCCGGTATGTGCGGGGAGACGCCCGGAAGACACGGGCGACCACGCGATAACGGAAAAAGGCTACAGCTATGACCGAGAGCAAGACGAGCACTGCCAAGTCCACGGCCAAGAAGGCCGAAGCCAAGACGGCGACGTTCCCCTCGACGCCGGCAATCGATACCGCCGCTTTCGAAGCGGCATCCGACATCCTTCGCGAACTGACCCGGACCAACTACGAAGAGTCCGTGGAAACCGCCCGCGCCATCATGACGTCGGGCAACGTCAAATCCGCGATGGAACTCCAGACCGATTTCGTTCGCACCGCCATGAAACGCAACATGGACGCCGCTCGCGAACTGAACGAGCTGACCGTGTCCGCCATGAAAGACGCCATGGCGCCGTACACCGAAAAGTTCACCGAAGCCATGGAGAAGATGAAGGCCGCCTGACCTTCGTCTTCACTTCTGCTGTTTAGTCAGTAGCGTATCTGTTGCGTACACGCGTAAAAGCCCGGCTCCTGGAGCCGGGCTTTGTTGTTTTCGGATCGGGATAAAGATATCCGGCGGATCACTGCGCGGCGCGGGTCTCTCCGGCGCGGGCGGCGAGGCGCTGGCGCAGCGACATGACGGTCGGGCGGTCGTCGGCAGCGGCCTGATAGGCATAGGTGAAGGCGCCGACGGACTGCTCGAAGACTTCCGGCGTAATCTTGTCCTGCACTTCCAGCGCGTCGAAGCCGCAGCGGACCATGAAGTAGAACTGGTCCTGCAGCACATTGCCGACGGCGCGAACCTCGCCCTCATAGCCGTAGCGGTCGCGCAGCAGGCGCGCATAGGAATAGGCGCGGCCATTGCGGTAGATCGGGAAGTCGAGCGCCACCACCGACAAATGGTCGAGATCGTCGCGAATGCGCTCGGGATGCTGCCCGCTTTCGAGCTTCACGCCGATGGGCGTGTTGCGGGTAACGAGGTTGTCGCGTTCGGCTTCCCAGCGCTCCAGCGGCACGATCACCGCGCCGTCCGGCAGCGCGTCGTCGGCGCCGACCGCGACGAAATCCTGCTCGACGAAATTTCCGTTCTTAATGAGCTTCATAGACGTTCTCCTTGAACGGCTGGATGCCGACGCGGCGATAGGTGTCGATGAACCGCTCGCCGTCCTGACGGGTGTCGAGATAGATCTTCACGATCTTCTCGATGGCGTTGGGCAGGTCCTGTTCGGTGAAGGCCGGGCCGAGAATGTCGCCAATGGCGGTGTTCTCGTCCGCCGAGCCGCCCAGCGTCACCTGGTAATATTCGACGCCCTTCTTGTCGACGCCGAGAATGCCGATATGGCCGACGTGATGATGGCCGCAGGCATTGATGCAGCCCGAGGTATTGATCTTCAGCTCGCCGATATCGTGCTGGCGCTCCATATCCGCAAAGCGGTTGGAAATCTCCTGCGCGATCGGGATCGAGCGCGCATTGGCGAGATTGCAATAGTCGAGGCCGGGGCAGGCGATCTGGTCGGTGATGAGGTTCACATTCGCCGTGGCGAGATCGGCCGCCTTCAGCGCGTCGTAAACGGCCTTGAGGTCGCCTTTGCGCACATGGGCGAGCGTGAGGTTCTGCTCATGCGTGACGCGCAGCTCGTCGAAGCTGTATTTTTCGGCAAGACCGGCCACCGCGTCCATCTGGTCCGCCGAGCAGTCGCCCGGCGTGCCGCCGATGGGCTTCAGCGAGATGTTGACGATGGCATAGCCCGGCTTCTTGTGCGCGGCGGTGTTGTTTGTCACCCAATGGGCGAAGCCCTTGTCGGCGGCGATGGCGGCATCGAGGTCGGCGTCGTCGTCGGACAGATCCTCGAAGGCCGGATCGGCGAAATAGGCCTCGATGCGGTCGAGTTCGTCCTGCGGCAGATTGAGCGCGCCGGTCTTCCTGATCTCGGCAAACTCTTCTTCCACCTGACGCTGCATCTCTTCCGCGCCGATCTCATGCACGAGGATCTTGATGCGCGACTTGTAGAGGTTATCGCGGCGCCCGTTCATGTTGTAGACGCGCATGACGGCTTCGAGATAGGCGAGGAGGTCGGCCTTCGGTACGAAATCGCCGATCTTTTTGCCGATCATGGGCGTGCGGCCGAGACCGCCGCCGACATAGATCTGATAGCCGATCTCGCCCTTGTCGTTGCGCACGACCTGAATGCCGATGTCATGCACCTTGATCGCGGCGCGGTCTTCCTCGGTTGCGGAGACGGCGATCTTGAACTTGCGCGGCAGGAACGAGAATTCCGGATGGAAGGTGGACCACTGGCGGATCACCTCGGAGATGATGCGCGGGTCTTCGACTTCATCCTTCGCGGCGCCGGCATACTGGTCCGAGGTCACATTGCGGATGCAGTTGCCCGAGGTCTGGATGCAATGCATTTCCACCGAGGCCAGCTCGTCCAGAATGGCGGGCACGTCTTTCAGTGCCGGCCAGTTGTACTGAAGGTTCTGGCGCGTGGTGAAATGGCCGTAGCCGCGATCATATTTGCGCGCGATCTCGGCCAGCTTGCGGAGCTGCTTGGAAGACAGCGTGCCATAGGGCACGGCGACGCGGAGCATATAGGCGTGAAGCTGCAGATAGAGCCCGTTCATCAGCCGGATCGGCTTGAACTCGTCTTCCGTGATGTCGCCTGCGAGCCGCCGCGCGACCTGGCGGCGAAACTGCTCGACGCGTTCCTTCACGAGACTGTGGTCGAACTCATCGTAACGATACATGGGTCGTCTGCCTTTCCGCCGGTGGACCGGCGTGTCTTTATCGCGCCTAGCCGTGAACGCCGGCGAGTTCCGCCTGCTTGCCGAGGTCGAGCCGGACCGTGGGCCCTGCCTGACGGATCGTCTCGCGCACGCTGACGGCGCGGATCGCACCGTCCGCCTTTTCGACTTCGAAAAGATAGGGCTCGATGATTTCGTTGTTTTCGACGAAGGGCGTTGCGCGGGCGAGAAGCGCTTCCGCCGCCTCCTTGCCCTCGGCCACTTCCGCATCCTGAAGCGACTCCGACAGCGTGCCGTCCGCCTTGAGATAGACCACGACCCCGTCGATCAAACGGTTCGCCGTCAGCGCCTGTTCCTTGGCGCCTTTGCGCATGTGCTGGGCCATTGGCCGCTCCCGTCTTCAGAAGGTGGGGCAGGGGAGGAATATGTGCTGTCGCGGGTTTTACGCGCGCCGCTCCGTCACCTGCCGTATTTCGCGCATAAGATGGGTGTTTTTGAATTGCGCGTCAATAGGAGTGTAGAATTATATTATTCACAGTAAGAAAATATAGAAATTGGGAAAAGGGCTGATTTCCGGGGGTTTTCAATCCTGTTTCGTCATGGCCCGGCTTGTCCGGGCCATCCACGTCTTTTGTTGCTGCCGTGAAGGCGTGGATGCCCCGCATAAAGCGGGGCATGACGGGACTGGAAACCCTGGCCCTCACCCCTCCCGCCGGATCACGCTTTCATGCCAGCGGCGGAGAAGCAGATATTCCACAAGCGACAGCAGGAAAAAGATCGCAATCCCGAGAAGGGAGAGCAGGAAGAGGGCAGCGAACATTTTGGGGATGTCGAGCCGGTTGCCCGCTTCCACGATCCGCCAGGCAAGGCCAGTGGAGGCGCCGGACCCGGCCACGAACTCCGCCACCACCGCGCCGATGAGGGCGAGGCCGCCGGAAATCTTCATGCCCGCCAGAATGTAGGGAAGCGCGGCGGGAAGCTGGAGCTCGATCAGCGTCTGCAGCCGTGAGGCGCCGTAAAGCCGGAAGAGGTCGGTCAGATTGTGATCGACCGAGCGCAGGCCCAGAACCGTATTCGACAGGACCGGAAAGAAGGCGACGATCCAGGCGAGGATCAAAAGCGCCAGCTCCACCTGATCGAAGCCGACCCAGATGAGAATGAGCGGCGCGATGGCGACGACCGGCGTCACCTGAAGAATGATCGCATAGGGAAAGAGCGCCGTTTCCACCGCGCGGTTCTGCACGAAGAGGATGGCAAGCGCCACGCCGCCGACGGACGCGAGCAGGAAAGCGGCGACGGTGACGCGCAACGTCACGACGAGCGAACCCATCAGCGATCCGAAATTGGCGACGAGGCTTTCCGCGATCAGCGTGGGCGCGGGCAGGACGAAGGAGGGCACGTCGAAGGCCGTGACCGCGCCCTGCCAGACAAGCAGCACGGCGACGCCGACGAGAAGCGGCAGGGCGATGCGCCAGAAGCGCGTCTGGAACCGGCTGTCGGTCATCATGACGCCTCCCGGAGCTTGGCGGAGATGGCCGCGCATTGGTCGATATAGAGATGGGATTCGCGAAAGGCGCGTCCGCGTTCGGCAGGCGCCTCGATGGCGACATCGGCGACGATGCGGCCCGGCCGCGCGCCCATGACCAGCACGCGCTCGGAGAGATAGACCGCCTCATAGATGGAATGGGTGACGAAAAGGACCGTCCATGCTTGCGCGTGCCACAGCGCGATGAGGTCGTCGTCCAGCGTCTCGCGCGTGAACTCGTCGAGCGCGGCGAAGGGCTCGTCCATCAGCAGCACGGGCGGCTCCGTCACCAGCGCGCGGGCGATGGAGACGCGCATCCGCATGCCGCCGGAAAGCTCGCGAGGGAAAGCATCGGCGAAATCGGCAAGCCCGACGCGGGAAAGCGTCGAGATGACACGCTCGCGCGCCTGTTCGCTCGATTGGCTCTTCAGCTTCAGCGGCAGCCGTACATTGTCGAAGACGCTGGCCCAGGGCATCAGCGTCGCTTCCTGAAAGACGAAGCCGAGTTCCCTCGGGCGCGTGCCCGTGGCGGGCCAGGCGACACTGCCCCGATCCGCCGAGATGAGCCCGGCGAGAATGCGCAAGAGCGTGGACTTGCCGCAGCCCGAGGGGCCGACCAGCGAAACGAAAGCGCCTTGCGCAATATCCGCGCTCACCCCGTCCAGCGCGGTGGTACCCGAGGCGTAGGTCTTGCCGACATGATCGAGCGAAATGAGGGGGGAGGAGGCGTTCATGCCGGAAAAGCTAGTGCGTTACGGTGCGGATGGGAATGGTGGAGCGATCGGGGCTTTCATTTCTTGCGCTGGATTGCCGGGACAAGCCCGGGGTGACGGAAGGTGTTTAATCACGGCGAAAGGCTCACTTCCCCTCGAGCTTCTTCTTCATCTCAAGCCCGACGCGCTTGTTCACGAAGGCGAGGGTGTAGGCCTTGTCGAGATCGAGGTCGGCGGGGTAGACGCCCGCATCGCGCATGGCGGTGTAGAACTCGCGCCAGCGCGCATCCGTCATCGCGCCGATGCCAAGCGTTTCGGCGTCGCCGGAATCGACGATGCCGTATTGCTTCAGCACCGCGCGGGAATGCGCCAGCAGATCGTCCGTCGCATCCGGATTGTCCTTTTTGATGAGCGCATCGCCGGGCGCGGGATCGCCGTAAAGATAGTCGACCCAGCCGCGAATGCTCGCATCGACAAAGGCCTGAACGATTTCGGGCCGTTCGGCGATGAGCTTGTTCGGCGCCATGATGAAGGAGGCATAGCCCGGATAGCCCGCATCGGCGAGCAGGAAGACCTGCGGTTTCACGCCGCCCTGCTTTTCGATCGTGTAGGGCTCGGACGAGAGATAGCCCTGCTGGATGGCGTCCTTGTCGGCCAGGAAGGGCGCGACATTGAAGGTGTATTTGCGGATCTGGTCGTCGGTGAAATCATATTTCGCCTTCAGCCACTGCCAGAAGGCGCTCACCGTGGCGTCCGACACCATGATGGGCTTGCCCTTCATATCCGCGAGGCTTTTCACGTCGTCGCGCGGATGCGTGATGAGGACCTGCGGGTCCTTCTGGAAGGTCGCCATGACGGCTTTCGCGCCCGCATTCACCACTGCCATGTTGAGCGGGATGAAGGCGTTGGACCCGATGCCGAAATCGACCGAGCCGGTGGCGAGAAGCTGGGGCACGTTCACCGCCGGGCCGCCCTGCTTGATCGACACGTCGAGGCCCGCATCGCGGTAATAGCCCTTGGCCAGCGCCTGATAGAAGCCGCCATGCTCGGCTTCTGCTTTCCAGTCGGTGGCGAAACTCACATGAACGAGGTCGTCGTCATTCGCGGGGCGGCTTGACGTATCCAGGACGAGCATAAGCGCGATCGCGATAACGGCGAGAACGGCGCCGCCGCCGAGCATGAGACTGCGGTTCATATGGATGGATCCCCCAATGCCGTTGGCCAAATGGCCGTATGCCCAATGTCGCGTCATTGCGAGGAGGCGTGAGCCGACGAAGCAATCCATGCCGAGCCCGTCGTATCTGGATTGTTCGCTTCGCTCGCAATGACGACGGAAAAGTGAGGAAAGAGACTAGCAGCGGCGGCGGGGGAGAACCAGCCGCGCGCATCGACCGGACAAGGCCGGATGCCGACTGCCCTGCACGTCAGAAAGGCGTGCAGTCCGCGCTTTGCCGCGCGTCGCCATCCATGCCTGCCTCGCGGCCATGTGCGACGACACGGCGCATCATGACGACGCCGAATTGCGCGGGCGCCTGCATCACGATTTCACCGCCGCCCGCCGGGGCGTTGGCGGAGCGGGCATTGCCGGAAAAGACGAAGAGAATATCGATGCGGCGCGTCTCGCCATGCCGGTCGCCGGGCGCGGTATGCGGTGTGCCGACGGCAAATTGCATCGGGGGTGTCGGCGTCTCGCGGACGCAGGCGGTGTAGAGCGGCAGGTCGGCTTGCGGGTCCGCGTACATGTTCGGCGCGGCGGGCGTTCCCCCGGCCGGGGCATCGCCATTGGACGCTCGCGCGCTCTCCGAAGAGGCACCGAGCGGCAGGCCGGGCAGAACGAAAATCATGGCAAGCTGCAGGCCCGCGACGGCAAGCAGCGTCGTGCCGATCCAGAATGGCCATTTCGCCATATGGAGTTCCCCCGCCATCGGGTCCCGAATTCCCGACTGCATATTACCCAACGCAAAGCGCAACCTATGCACCCCGTCTCGCTCGGGCTGCGCTTCGTTCGACGGTATGAGAGCGTCATTATGGAACGCAGTCAAAGCACAATTTCAGGATTGGTTAACCCTGAGCGCTTTCAGCTGCCCGAAAGCTCTTCGCGCTTCATTTCCAGTTCCAGCCAGCGCTCTTCCGCCTGCGCCAGCTCGGCCCGCAGGGCATCGAGCTGTTCGGTTGTTTTGGCGAATTTCTGCGGGTTTTTCGCGTAGAGATCCGGATCGGCCAGCCGTTTTTCGAGGCTGGCGATTTCGGTCTCGATTTCCGGCATCCGCTTTTGAAGCTGCTCGAGCGCCAGACCGTCCTTGTAGGAGAGTTTGGTCTGCTGTTTGGGCTTGGCGTCCCCCCGGGCGTCGGCAGGCCGCGTCTCGCGCCGGGCAGGGGCGGCATTGGACGAGCCGGACGCTTCATCCTTGCGCTGGCGGATGAAGTCGGAATAGCCGCCCGGATATTCGCGAAGCACCCCGTCGCCCTCGAAGCCGATGACGGAGGTGACGACCCGGTCGAGGAAGTCGCGGTCATGGCTGACGAGCAGCAGCGTGCCGTCATAATCGGCGAGCAGTTCCTGCAACAGGTCGAGCGTATCCATGTCGAGATCGTTGGTCGGTTCGTCGAGGATGAGAAGGTTCGACGGCTTGGCCAGCGCGCGGGCAAGCAGCAATCGGCATTGCTCGCCGCCCGACAGCGCCTTCACCGGCTGGCGCGCCTGTTGCTCGCGGAAGAGGAAGTCGCGCAGATAGGAAACGACATGGCGCGGCTGGCCGCGCACCATCACCTGGTCACCGCCGCCTTCGCACAGCGTGTCCCACAGCGTCGCTTCCGGGTCGAGAGAGGCGCGGCTCTGGTCCACATAGACGGGCGTCAAATTCGTGCCCATACGGATGGTTCCTTCATCCGGCTCAAGCTGACCGGTGAGGATTTTCAGAAGCGTCGTCTTGCCCGCGCCATTGGGGCCGATGAGCCCCACCTTGTCGCCGCGCAGAATGCGCGTGGAGAAATCCCGCACGACCATGCGCGAGCCGCCATCGGGAAGCGGCCAGCTTTTCGAGACGTTTTTGGCCTCGACGACCAGCGTGCCGGAGGCCTGCCCGGTTTCGAGGCCCATCTCGGCGCGGCCCGTCTGGCGCACGCGCTGGGCGCGCTGGCTGCGCATGTCGTTCAACCGGCGCAGACGCCCCTGATTGCGCTTGCGCCGCGCGGAAATGCCCTCGCGCGACCAATGCGTTTCCTGTTCGATCAGCTTGTCGAGCTTGCGGGCGGTGACTTCCTCCTCGGCGAGGATCTGTTCCGACCACTCGTCGAATTGCGCAAAGCCCTTGTCGAGGCGGCGGATCGTGCCCCGGTCGAGCCAGAGGCAGCCCGCCGTGAGGCGCTTCAGGAAGGCGCGGTCATGGCTGATGAGGATGAAGGCGCCGCGAAACTGGGTGAGGCGCTTTTCGAGCCATTCGATGCTCGGGAGATCGAGATGGTTGGTCGGCTCGTCGAGCAGCAGCACGTCGGGCTCGTCCGCCAGCACGCGGGCAAGCGCCGCCTTGCGCCCCTCGCCGCCGGAAAGCGAGGCGGTGGAGGCGGCGGGATCGAGCCCGAGATCGCCGAGAATGGCTTCTGCCTGATGAGGCTCCGCGCCGCCTGCGGTCGCATAATCGAGCACGGTCTCCGCGCCCGAGAAATCCGGCACCTGCCTCAGATAGGCGATCTTGGTGCCCGGCTGCACGAAACGCTCGCCGCCATCCGCTTCGACGAGCCCCGCCGCGATGCGCAGCAGCGTGGACTTGCCCGCCCCGTTCCGCCCGATCAGGCACAGCCGGTCCCCCGGTGCGAGCGAAAAGCCCGCACCGTCGATCAGCATCTGATCGGCGAAATCGACCTTGATGTCGCGAAGCGCGAGAAGAGGCGGAGCCAAGACGTTACCCGTGAATGGACGTTGCGGGCGCCTTTGTGACGTATCGCGAGGGAGGTGGCAATGGGCGCGCTGCATCTTCAGCGTCATCCCGGCGAAAGCCGGGACCCAATCCGCCTATCGACAAATTGCGATGCTAGTGGATCCCGGGAATAAATCCCGGGATGACAGCATGTGTTTGGGGTTGGGCAGAAAACAAATCACCAGTGTCGTCCCGGCACTTGTTGCCGGGACCTACTCGCCTCTCCTATTGGTCTCTTCGCCAATGGATCCCGGCTTTCGCCGGGATGACACGGTGTTTTGGGCTCAATACCCCGAGCCGACCATCTCGCCGCCGCGGCGGAAGTTGTTGCCCCAGCGGCGGTCGGGGTCCTGGCGGGGGGTGTTGGAGAAGATGTTGGCGAGGCCCGCGAAGAAGCCGGTGAGGACGTCTTCCGGCTGCTGCCGGCGCTGATCGTCGGGGTTATCCCAGTCGGTATTGCTGACGCCGGGGATGGGGGCGGGCGGGGTGCCCTTGAGCGAAGCCTGCATATAGCTCTTCCAGGCCCGCGCTGCGACCGTGCCGCCATAGACGCGCTTCATCGGCGTATTGTCGTCATTTCCGAACCAGACGCCCGCGATCTCGTTGCCGGTATAGCCGACGAACCAGGCATCGCGGTAATCCTGTGAGGTGCCGGTCTTGCCGGCGGCGAGCCGGCCGGACAGGCGCGCGGCCTTGCCCGTGCCCGAGGTCATGACCCGGCGCAGCATGGCGTTCATGTAGCGCGCCGACCGCTTGCTCGTTGCGCGCTCCGTGCCGTTCGCATGGGTATAGAGGATCGAGCCATTGCTCGCCGTGATCTGACGGATCGCATAAGGGGTGATGAGGCGGCCCTCGGCGGGGAAGGCGGCATAGGCGCCGGTGAGTTCCATCAAAGACACACCGGACGAACCGAGCGCGATCGACAGATTGTGCGGAATGGGCGAGCGGATGCCCAGTTCCTTCGCCGTTTCGCGCACCCGCTCCACGCCGACCTTGTCGCCCACCTGCACCGCGACGCGGTTGATGGAATGGGCGAGCGCGGTCGTCATGGTGACCTGGCCCCAGCTTTTGCCGCCCGCGTTTTGCGGCGTCCAGCCATTATAGTCGAGGCGCTTGTCGTAGAAACCGGACCAAGGCTTCATGCCGTCTTCCAGCGCGGCGAGATAGACGAAGGGCTTGAAGGCGGAGCCGGGCTGGCGGTGGGCCTGCACGGCGCGGTTGAACTGGCTGTCGCCATAGGACTTGCCGCCCACCATGGCGAGGATGGAGCCGTCCGGCGAAAGCGCGATCATCGCCCCTTGCGAGATATTGAGCTTTTCGCCATTGGCCTTGAGCGCCCCGGCAATGGCGGACGCGGCGGCGGCCTGCTTCTTTCGGTCGAGCGTGGTGCGGACGATGAGGCGGCCCTGGCGGTCCGGCAGGAGCTGGGCCACCCGGTCATAGACCCAGTCGAGGAAATAATTCTCGCTGTCCGGCGCGGTGCGAACCGCCATCCGGGCAGGATTTTTGCGCGCTTCCTCGGCTTCGGCCTCGGTGATGTTGCCGTTCGCCACCATGGCGTTGAGCACATGGCCGGCGCGCTTGCGGGCCGCCGCCAGATTGGTGCTGGGCGCGAACCGGCTGGGCGCCTTTGGCAGACCGGCCAGCACGGCGGCCTCGGCCAGCGTGACCTCGCGCGCGGACTTGCCGAAATAATATTGCGCCGCCGCCTCCACGCCATAAGCGCCGCCGCCCATGTAAATCCGGTTGAGGTAGAGTTCCAGAATCCGGTCCTTGCCGAGGCGGCTTTCCAGCCAGATGGCGATCAGCGCTTCCTGCGCCTTGCGCCACAGGGTGCGGCGATTGTCGAGATAGAGATTTTTGGCAAGTTGCTGGGTAATGGTGGAGCCGCCCTGCACGAAACCGCCCGCGCTGAAATTGGCAAGGGCGGCGCGCAGGATCGAGCGTATCTCGACCGCGCCATGCTCGTAAAAGCGGCGATCCTCGGTGGCGAGGAAGGCGTTCACCAGATAGGGGGGTAACTCGGCAAGCGGCACATCCTTGGCGGCGCGCCCGCCGCGCGAGCCGATCTCCTTGCCGTTCGTGTCGAGGACGGTGACGGCAAGGCCCGGCGAATGCGGACCGGCGGCGAGCCGGCCGTCGATCTTGGGCAGCGTGTCGAAGACCAGAAGCACGGCCAGAATGAAAAAGAAGGTGAAGGCGAAGGAGGCGATGGGCGCGATCCATTCGCGGCCCTGCGGAACCTTGATCGCGCGGACCCAGGCGATCAGTGCGACGAAGGGCGCGAGGAGCTGCGTCTTCAGGTCGCGGCGCGGGCTGGAATCGCGGCGTGGGCCATCCCCCGCCGGATCGTTTTCCGACGCAGGCTCAAGCCGTTCCGCGTTGGGCGGATATTCCGGATCGTCCCACTTGTCGCTCAAAGCGCCATTGCCCCGCTGATGTCCCGCCCCCTCATGGCGACCAATAGGGGGCGGAGAATACCGATGCCGTTCATAATCACCATGTTTGTGCAGGGGATAAGGCCGGAAAAGGGCTGAACGGGGCATGAATGGGGCACTAATGTGACCCCGGCGGCACAGATCGCGCGGCGTATTGCACTGCACACTTGACCCCGTTCACGCAAAGGGGCAAGAGGCGGCCATGAGTGACGAACCCTTCTGGCGCGTGAAGCGCCTCGATGAAATGACGAAGCAGGAATGGGAGCAGCTATGCGACGGCTGCGCCAAATGCTGTCTCGTCAAACTCGAGGACGAGGAGACCGACGAGCTCATCTATACCGATGTCGGCTGCGACCTGCTGGAGGCGGGCACCTGCCGTTGTACGGACTATCCGAACCGCAACAAGCGCGTGCCGGACTGCATTCCGCTGACGCCGGACAATATCGAGGATATCGACTGGATGCCGCCTTCCTGCGCCTATCGGCGGCTGAAGGAGGGCCGGGGCCTTGCCTGGTGGCACCCGCTGCGCTCCGGCGAATACCATACGGTGATCGAGGCGGGGATGTCCGTACAGGGACGGTTTACCTATGAGTCCGACATGAAGGGCGATATCGAGGACCACGAAGCAAGCTGGCCCTTCGATGACGAGGACGAGCTGGGCGACGAGGCGGACGACTGACGCCAAAGCTCAGATCGTCATTGCGAGCGTAAGCGACGCAATCCAGAGGCGGCACGCACAGCATGGATTGCTTCGTCGCTCCGCTCCTCGCAATGACAGTTCACTTTTACGAGATATCCCCAATTGGCAGCGGGACGCTCGTTTCCTATCTTTCGTCCATATCCAGAAGTGTCTCGGGTGCCCCGCGGGGCGGGCGCCGGATTTGTCGAGGGAAAATGCCAAAAATCGAGATACCCGCATGGACGGAAGGAAGTGGCGGCGCGAATGCGCTGTTCGGCGAGGGGAATGGTCCCTATGCGGAGGTCTCCCTTGGCGATGCGGCGGGGCTCGACCAGTTCGGCGTTCGCCTGGAACGTCTCCCGCCGGGCTCGCGCTCATCCTACCGGCACTGGCACGAGACAGAGGACGAGTTCGTTTTCGTTCTTTCCGGCGAAATCATGCTTGTCGAAGACACCGAAACGCTTCTGCGGACCGGAGAGGCGGCAGGATGGCGTGCCGGGGCGCCGGTGGCGCATTGCCTTGAAAACAGATCTGCGGAAGATGCGACGATCCTGGTCGTTGGGACGCGCGCGAGATCGGGCGCCGTGCATTATCCCGACCATGATCTCGTCTTGCATCATGATGAAACGGGCCGCCGGTTCGCCCGAACGGACGGCTCGCCGGTAGAGCCGAAAGACTGATTATTCACTTTCGAGAAGGGGGAGAAGCTCCGACTCTTCCGCCCAGTGCACGGCGGTCCAGCCCGCATCGAGCGCGGCGTCGATATTAGCCCTGGTGTCGTCTACCAGAAGAATGTCATGCGGCGCGGCGCCGCTGATCTTTTCGGCGGCGTCGAAAAAGGCGCGGTCCGGCTTTCGCGCGGCGATCCCAGCGGAATAGATGATCCCGTCCACATGATCGCGGAGCGCGAGGCGGTCCATCAGGTAGGCCGCGCGCATATGTTCCTGATTGGTGGCGAGAAACACATTGATGCCGCGCCCGCGCAGCTCGTCGCAGGCGGCAAGCACGGCTTTGTCGAGGCGCGCATCCTTCTCGAACCAGTAGTCGATGAAGTCCTGCGCGGTAACGGACGACGACAGCGCGGGCAGGCTCTCGGCGAGCGCGTCGAGAAGCGGTTTCCGGCCGATGACGATATCGCCCCAATGCGGCGCGAAGAAATGCGCATGAAGCGCATCCGGCGCGATGCCGAGATCGCGTTCGATATCGGTGGCCCATGACCGCCCGTCTTCCGGGCGGCCGGTGACCACGACGCCGTCGACATCGAGCATGAGGCAGCGGACCATGTTTTCGCGTTCTCCAATTCGATGGGCGGGGGAGAGGGGGTGAATTCGAATTTGCCATCACCCCGGCCTTGTGCCGGAGCCCAGGGGCGGCAAATGACAGACTTTATCGCTCTGGATTCCGGGACAAGCCCGGGATGACAGGGTGTAGATAATTGCAAGATATCCCCAATTGGCAAGCGGGCCGCTCCTTCCTACCTTCTTCTGTATATCGGGAAATCCGTGAACGAGACGAACGAACAGGATGCGGACAGCGTCGACTGGGCGGCGGTGGAGCGCGCCTATGCCGATCCGGAGATGTCGGTGATGGAAATAGCCTCATCGCTGGGCATGTCCGCTCAGGCGCTGACGGCAAGGGCGGCGCGCGAAGGCTGGCCGCTGAGAAGCGGACGAAGCCGCGCGAAGAAATTGGCGTCCGGCGAACACGCGGTGGCGGGACGGCTGAAGCAGGCCAATCTGCTGACACGGCTGCGACGGCTCATCGACCGGGAAATCAGCGATATCGAAAAGGAATATGAGCAGGAAGGCGCGCCCGCCGACCGCGAACGCGCGGCAAAGCGCCTGACCGTGCTGGTGCGCTCGCTCGACAAGCTGACCGAAATCCAGAACGCGACAAAGAAGGCGAAGCCGGCGGATGGAGCAGAGAAGAGCGGCGACGCACTCAGGGCCGAGCTTGAACGCCGCCTCGCTCGCCTCGCTGCCGGAGACGGCGCGGGCGGCGTTCCTGAAAAGCCTGACGGCGAAGGAAGCGGCGTTTCTGGCTGAGCACTGGCTCTTCTGGGCGCGCGCCGACCAGTTGCCGCCCGACAGCGACTGGACGACATGGCTGGTGCTGGGCGGGCGCGGCGCGGGCAAAACGCGCGCGGGCGCGGAATGGGTGCGGGCGCAGGTGGAGACGAAACGCGCAGGCCGCATCGCGCTGATCGGCGAGACCTATGCGGACGCGCGCGAGGTGATGGTGGACGGGCCGTCCGGCCTGATGGCCGTGTCGGGCGCGACGGCAAGGCCGAAATACGAAGCCTCGCGCAAACGCCTCATTTGGCCCAATGGCGCGGTGGCGCAACTCTTCTCCGCGACGGAGCCGGAAAGCCTGCGCGGGCCCCAATTCGACGCGGCCTGGGCCGACGAGCTGGCGAAATGGCGCTATGCGGAAGCCGCATGGGACATGCTGCAATTCGGCCTGCGGCTGGGCGAGCGGCCCCGGCAGGTGGTGACGACGACGCCGAGGCCGGTGCCACTCGTCAAGCGGCTGCTGAAAGATACGACGACGGCGGTAACGAAGGCTTCGACCTATGCGAACCGCGCAAACCTCGCCGATGCCTTTTTCCGCTCGGTGATTGGGCGTTATGAAGGCACGCGGCTGGGGCGGCAGGAACTCGACGCGGAATTGATCGAGGACAATCCGCATGCGCTGTGGAACCGCGCGCTGCTGGAAGAAACGCGGGTGGCTGCGCTGCCGGAGCTGGCGCGCATCGTGGTGGCGGTGGACCCGCCGGTGACGAGCGGCCCGGGCTCCGATGAATGCGGCATCGTGGTCGCAGGCTGCGATGCGCGCGGGCATGGGATTGTGCTGGACGACCGCAGCCTGCCGAGCGTCTCGCCGCTGGCCTGGGCGAACCGGACGGCGAAAGCCTATCGCGATCATGGCGCGGACCGGATCGTGGCGGAGGCAAATCAGGGCGGGGATTTGGTCAGTACGGTGATCAGGCAGGTGATGCCGGAGGCGCCGGTAAAGCTGGTGCGCGCCTCGCGCGGCAAGTTCACCCGCGCCGAGCCGGTGGCCGCGCTTTACGAGCAGGGCCGGGTGCATCATGTCGGGCATTTCGCAAAGCTCGAAGACCAGATGTGCGACTACGTGCCGGGCGAAAGCAGGAAAAGCCCCGACCGGATGGATGCGCTCGTCTGGGCGCTGACGGAGCTGATGCTGACGGGCGAGGCGGGCAGACCGCGCATGCGGGCGGTGTGACACCTGCTCCCGTACATTGTCATCCCGGCCTTGTGCCGGGATCCAGAGCAACAAACGCCTGAGCTTGCGGCCCTGGGCCCCGGGACAAGCCCGGGGTGACAGCTTTTCTAGATTGGAGAACATCATGACCACCACGCGATGGGTGAGGGTGAGGGACGCACTGCGCCTGCCCGCCCGGGAAGAAAAGGCAAGCCGCACCGCGGGCGTGATCTCGGTGGAGACGCTGGGCCGCCCGGTCTGGACGCCGCGCGACTATGCGGCGCTGGCCGAAGAGGGTTTCAAGCGCAATGCCATCGCCTATCGCGCGGTGCGGATGATCGCGGAAGCCGCCGCGAGCGTGCCCTGGCTGCTTTACGACGGCGCGACGGAAGTGACGGCGCATCCGCTTCTCGACCTCATGGAACGCCCGAACCCGCGCGAGGCAGGGGCGGATCTGATGGAGGCCTGGTACGGCTTTCTGCAGGTCAGCGGCAATGCCTATATGGAATGCGTGGAGCTGGACGGACATCCGCGCGAACTCTATGCGCTGCGGCCCGACCGGATGAAGGTGATCCCCGGGCGGCAGGGCTGGCCGGAGGCGTGGGAGTATTCCGTCAACGGACGGAAAGTGACGATCCGGGCGGAGGCGAACGGCGCCGCGCCGGTGATGCATATGCGGCTCTTCAACCCGCTGGACGATCACTATGGCTTGAGCCCGCTGGAAGCGGCGGCCTATGCGGTGGATATTCACAATGCGGCGGGCGCGTGGAACAAGGCGCTGCTGGACAATGCGGCGCGGCCCTCCGGCGCGCTTGTCTATAAGGGCGCGGAGGGCGCGCGGAACCTCTCCGACGACCAGTTCGACAGGCTGAAGCGGGAGCTGGCCGAGAATTACCAGGGCGCGGCCAATGCGGGCCGTCCGCTGCTGCTCGAAGGCGGGCTCGACTGGACGAGCATGGGCCTCACGCCGAAGGAAATGGATTTCGTGGAAGCCAAGCGCGCCGCCGCCCGCGACATCGCGCTGGCGCTGGGCGTGCCGCCCATGCTGATGGGCATTCCCGGCGACAATACCTATTCGAATTACGCTGAGGCCAATCGCAGCTTCTGGCGCCAGACCGTGCTGCCGCTGGTGGGCCGCACGGCGCGCATGATGAGCCACTGGCTGGCGCCGAGATATGAAGGCAATCTGCGGCTCTGGTACGACGCGGACGGCGTGGCCGCGCTCTCCACCGAACGCGAGGCGCTGTGGAACCGCGTCGGCGCGGCGGATTTCCTCACCGATGACGAGAAGCGCGAGGCGGTGGGGTATGGGCCCCTTTGACGTAAAGGGGTCAGCCCTTCTTCGTCGCCCGGACCTGCTGGACCGTCACGATGGCGGCGACGACGCCGAAGACGATGAAGACGAAACCGAGGCTCGGGTTCATCATGCCGGAGAGCCAGAGCAGCACAAGCGCGATGAAGCCTGAAAACAGCGAGAAGGGCGACAGCGAATAGCCCTTGATGGTGATGACGTTGGGGACGGTCGTTTCGCCCTTGTCGCGGATCTTGCGCTCCATGGTCGCGAGGATCATCGGGGCAAGCGCGAGTACGATCCCCATGACGAGGATCATCCATTGGTCGGTATTCATCTGGGCTCAGGTCTCTTTGCTGCGGTTTGTGGCCAGTCTAGCGGGCAGCATACATGAAACACGCGCATTTCGGAAAATGCGAGGCGCGCCAAAAGGCGGTGAAGGGAAATGTCGGTCGAGAGCGTGGAATATGGGTGGCATCTCGACAAGCGGGTGCCGATTGCGCTGATCCTGGCGATCGCGCTGCAGACGGGCGGCGCGCTCGTCTGGGCGGGCGCGGCGTCGGAACGGCTGATGACGCTGGAGGCGCGCTCAGCCCGCACCGACGAAATGGTGGAGCGCACGGCAAGGCTGGAAGAGCAGGGCAAAGCCATGCGCGCCTCGCTGGCGCGGATCGAGGCGAAGCTGGACAGGGTTGTGGGGCGTTAAACACGTCATTGTCATCCCGGCCTCGTGCCGGGATCCAGGGGCAACGGACTCAGTGCCAGCGGCCCCTGGGCCCCGGGACAAGCCCGGGGTGACAGCAGAAATAAGGAAACCAAAGGCGCCCTCTCCGGGCGCCTTTTTTGTTGCCCGATATTCGAGGAGGCGGAGCGCGGTGAGGGATTTGAGCGACAAGCGGGCGATCCTCGCCTGCGAGCGGGCGGAGGCGATGTTCGAGGCGAAGTCGGTGCGGGCCGACGGCAGCTTCGAGGGCTATGCGAGCCTGTTTCATACCGAGGATATGGGCCATGACGTGGTGATGCCCGGCGCCTTTGCCCGCTCGCTGCGGCGGCGCGGGGCGCAAGGGGTGAAGATGCTCTACCAGCACGACCCCAATGAAGTGATCGGCGTCTGGACAGCGCTGACCGAAGATGTGCGTGGGCTCCATGTGAAGGGACAGCTGCTCTCCGACGTTGGCCGCGCCCGAGAGGTGCTGTCGCTGCTGCGGGCGGGCGCCATCGACGGGCTGTCCATCGGCTATCACGCGGTGAAGGCGGTGAAGGACCGCGTGACCGGCGTGCGCCGCCTGATGGATGTCGATCTCTGGGAAATTTCCATCGTGACCTTTCCCATGCTGCCCGATGCACGGGTGAGCGCGGTGAAGGCGGGCGACGTGGAACTGGCGCGGACGATCCGCCGGGCCGCGCGCATTTTCGGGGCGCGATAGCCCCTCTCTGTAAACTCCGACAAAAGGATACTGCACATGAGTGCCATGGAGAACGGCGTGCCGCGCATCGGCGCATCGCTGAAGGAGGACGCGCGCGTCCTCGAAACAAAAAGCGCATCCGGCCATGAAGTGCGCGAGGCGATGGACGATTTTCTCTCCGCCTTCGAGGACTTCAAGCAGGCCAATGACGAACGCCTGGGCGAGATCGAGCGGAAGATGTCCGCCGACCCGCTGACCGACGACAAGGTGGACCGCATCGACCGCGCGCTCGACCGGCAGAAGAAGATGGTGGACGAGCTGGCGCTCTCGCTGTCGCGGCCGGAAATGGGCGGCGAGGGCGTGACACTCGATCCTGCGCGGCGCGAACACAAACAGGCCTTCCATGCCTATGTGCGCCAGGGCGAAACCGGCGAGTTGCGTGCGCTGGAAGGAAAGGCGCTCTCCGCGCAGTCCGATCCCGACGGTGGATATCTGGTGCCCGCCGAAACGGAACGCATGATCGAGCGCATCGTGTCGGAAGCCTCGCCCATTCGCGCCATTGCCGGCGTGCGGCAGATCGGCTCGGCGAGCTACAAGAAGCCCTTCACCACGGGCGGCCCGCAGACCGGCTGGGTCGGCGAAACGGATGCAAGGCCGCAAAGCGCCGCGCCGCAGCTTGCCGAACTCGAATTCCCGGCGATGGAGCTTTACGCCATGCCGGCGGCGACCTCCACGCTGCTCGACGATGCGGCGGTGAATATCGACCAGTGGCTGGCGGAGGAAGTGCAGACCGCCTTCGCCGAGCAGGAAGGCAAGGCCTTCGTCACCGGCGACGGCGTGAAGAAGCCGCGCGGCCTGATGTCCTATGACACGGTGGACGATGCCGTCTGGGAATGGGGCAAGCTTGGCACGGTCTCGACCGGCAATGCGGGCGCCTTCCCGGCGTCCAACCCGGCGGACAAGCTGATCGACCTCATCTATGCGGTGAAGGCGGGCTATCGCGCCAATGGCCGCTTCGTGATGAACCGCGCGACGCAAAGCGTCATCCGCAAGTTCAAGGATATGGACGGCAATTATCTCTGGCAGCCTTCGCTTGCCGCCGGCGCGCCGCCCACGCTGCTGAACTATCCGGTGACGGAAGCCGAGGACATGCCGGACGTCGCGGCCGACGCGACCGCCATCGCCTTTGGCGATTTCAAGCGCGGCTATCTCATCGTGGATCGGCTGGGCGTGCGCGTGCTGCGCGATCCCTATAGCGCCAAGCCTTACGTGCTCTTCTACACGACGAAGCGCGTGGGCGGCGGCGTGCAGAACTTCGAGGCGATCAAGCTGATGAAATTCAGCGCATAAGGGAGACGGGCATGGACATGCATCACAATCTGGCGAGCGTGCAGACGCTCGACCCCGCCGTGACGACGGAAGCGCGCGCGGGCGCGCCGGTGGACATTCAGGGCTTTCACGGCGTCGAACATATCGTCGCCATCGGCGCGAGCGGCGACAGCTTGAGCGAGACCGACCGTCTCGACCTCGTGCTGGAAGTCTCCGAAGATGGCAGCAGCTGGGAGGCGGTGAGCGAGGGCGGCGACATTCTGGGCAGCGTCGATGCAGGCGGCGTCTTTGCCAGCATCGATGCCGCGAGCAAGGAACAGAGCGAATATCGCATCGGCTATGTGGGATCCTTGCGCTACAGCCGTATCCGTGTGGTGCCCGAAGGCACGCATGACGAAGGCACGCCCGTCGCCGCGCTGGCGCTGCTCGGCGGTGCGGATGTGAAGCCGGTCTAAAGGCCCCCACACAAACACATACGTCATGCCCCGCTTTATGCGGGGCATCCACGTCTTTGCAACGAGGAAGGAAGACGTGGATGGCCCGGACAAGCCGGGCCATGACGCTATCCTTTGGAATTTTACCATGACCCTGACACTCATCGACGGCCCGGCGGAAGAGCCGGTGACGATGGACGAGGCGCGGGCGCATTTGCGCGTGGACGGCACGGGCGACGATGCGCTCATTGCCGGGCTCGTCACCGCTGCGCGCACCATGCTGGAAGCCGAAACGCGCCGCGCCTTTGTTTCGCAAGGCTGGCAATTGACGCTGGATGCCTGGCCGGAGACGCGCCGGATAGATCTGCCGCTCGCGCCGGTGGTGAGCGTGGAAGAGCTGGCGGTGGACGGCACGGCGCTCGATGCCGCGCTTTACGACCTCGGCCTGCGCCACGACCCGCCGCGTATCGCCCTGAAACGGAATGCCGCGCTGCCCGCACCCGATGACGCGGTGGGAGGGATCGGCGTTTCCTTCACGGCGGGCTATGGCGAGGCCGCCGCCGTGCCGCAACCGCTGAAACAGGCCGTCCTCATGCTGACGGCACATTGGTACGAAAACCGTATGGCGGGCGGCATGGAAGGCGGGGCGGCGGTGCTGCTGCCGCTGGGCGTGCAGCACCTGGTCGCGCCCTACAGGAGGCCGCGCCTGTGACGGCAGGAAAATCGAACCGGGTCGGCAAGCTGCGCGAGCGCGTGACGATCGAGCGGATGGACCGCGCGCCGGACGGGTTCGGCGGCGCCGGTGTGAGCTGGTCCGACGTCGCGACGATGCATGCGGAAGTGATTTCCTTCAAGGGGTGCGAGCACGCCCATGACGGGCGCACCGAAACGCGCGCGCCCTGTCGCGTGGTGATGCGCTATCGCGAGGATGTGACGAGCGCGATGCGTATTCGCTGGCGGGACCGCCTGCTCGACATTCAAAGCGTGATCGACCCCGATGGCGAACGGCGCTGGCTCGCGCTGGATTGCATCGAAACGACCGGCAGCGAGGCGGGCATATGAGCATGGACGCGGAACTGGCGCTGCAGCAGGCGATCCAATCGCGGCTCATGGCCGACGGGCCGCTCGCCGCGCTGCTGGACGGGCGCATCTATGACGATGTGCCGGCGCAGGCCCCGTTTCCCTATCTCGCATCGGGGGAGGCCCGCAGCCGCGACTGGAGCAGCGGCGACAGCATCGGCACGGACGTTACGCTGACGCTCATCGTCTATTCGCGCGCGCATGGCCGTCGGGAGGCAAAGGAAATCGCCGGCGCGGTGAAGGCGGCTCTGCATGAGGCGGACCTGGCGCTGACGGACCACACGCTTGTGAGCCTGCGCTTTCGGGACGGCCATATCGCCCGGCAACGCGACGGCATCACCTGGCGGCAGGAGCTGAGGTTCCGCGCGCTGGTGGAGAAAACCTAATCGAAAACGTGTCACCCCGGGCTTGTCCCGGGGCCCAGGGCCGCTTGCACGGAGCCTGTTGCCCCTGGATCCCGGCACAAGGCCGGGATGACAGCCTATTTGTGTATGGAGAACCCCATGACGGCCCAGAAGGGAAAAGACCTGCTGCTCAAACTCGATGCGAGCGGCACAGGTACATTCGTGACGGTGGCGGGCCTGCGCGCCCGCGCGATCTCCTTCAATGCGCGCACGGTGGATGTGACGCATTCGGAAAGCGCCGGGCGCTGGCGCGAGCTGCTGGAAGGGGCGGGCGTGCGCTCGGCGGGTGTGAGCGGCAAGGGGATCTTTCGCGACCAGGCGTCGGACGAAGCGGTGCGCGCCGTCTTCTTCGAGGGCGCGATCCGCGACTGGCAGGTGGTGGTGCCGGATTTCGGCATGGTGAGCGGCCCGTTCCAGATTTCCGCGCTCGAATATGCAGGCGATCACGACGGTGAAGTCAGCTTCGACCTGACGCTTGAAAGCGCGGGCGAGCTGAGCTTTGCGGGGGCGTGACCATGGCGAACAGGCATAGAGGTGAAATCGAGGCCACGCTGTCGGGCGAGCGCTACACGCTGGTGCTGACGCTGGGCGCGCTGGCGGAACTGGAAGCGGCCTTTGGCGGCGAGGACATGCTGGCACTGGCGACGCGCTTCGAAACCGGCCAGATCGGCGCGCGCGATGCAATGCGCGTGATCGGCGCGGGCCTGCGCGGCGCGGGCTACGACATACGCGACGAGGAAGTTGCCGCCATGCAGGCTGAAGGCGGCGCCACGGGCTTCATCGCCATCGTGGCCGATCTGCTGAGCGCGACTTTCGGCGGCCCGGCGGCGTGACCCGCTTCCCCTCTTCGCGCTTTCCCTGGGCAAACGCCATGACGATTGGCATGGGGCTTCTGTGCCTGCCGCCCGAAACCTTCTGGCGCATGACCCTGCCGGAGCTGAGTGCCGCGGCAAATGCCTTATTGGTTCCGAAACGGATCAATATGGGACGGCGGGAACTTGAGGAGATGATGAGCAGATTCCCGGATAGTAAGTAGTCGTCCCATATTGGGTCAATTATTTGGGTGATCAGATGGATAATGGAGTGAATACATGTTGCGCTCCCTTTCTGTGTGTCTAGAGTTTATAGAGATGTTTCCTGGTGTGATCGAAGACCAAGAGATCAACGGCCCGGGAGAATAATCCGTATGCGTATCTTTATTTGCGCCGTGGCATTGACGGCTGCGCTGACACTGCTTGCAGATTGCGCCGACAAACCGGTCATGCCCTATGACAAGGCAGGGGCGGGCAGGGTGACGACGATCGGCGTTTTGACGCCCGCCGTGCCGCCCGGGCCGACAATTCATCTTGGCTATTTTACAGTTCCTCTCAGCCATCCTGACGAAACGCTTGTCCGGAGTACCCGGCTCAGCGACGCGATGACCGATGCGGAGGTGGAAATCGACTGCGAGAGAGAACTCGGGAACATTCTCGCCGCCAAACGGTTCGACGCGCGGGCGTTGCTGCTGGAGAAGGTAAAGCGCGCACTCGTAGGCCGGGGTTACAAGGTTATCGATGTGCCGGTCATTCGCGAGAGCGACGGGACGTTCATGAAGGCCTATCCGGTGGTGCCGGACGCTGACGCGTATCTCGATCTGGTCGTGCTTGACTATGGATATTTCGACCGCGTGACCGGTGGCGCGCCCTATGAGCCGCTTCTGATGACGGAAATTCGCATGGTCGATGCGGCGAACGCCAGCGTGCTGATGCAGGAGAGGGTGCGATATGCTGCCCTCGAGCGAAGCCACCCGAAAGATGATATTGCAATAGCGTCCGACCCGAAATATCGCTTCGACGGCCTCCCCGCGCTGATGTCGCAGCCGGATATGGCAGTTGAAGGCCTGAACGCGGCCTTTACAAAATCCGCCGAAGCGATGAGCGCGCTGCTGCAGTAGGGACGGCGTGACCAGCTTCCCCTCTTCGCGTTTTCCCTGGGAAAACGCCATGACGATCGGCATGGGCCTTCTACGCCTGCCGCCGGAAACCTTCTGGCGCATGACCCTGCCGGAACTGAGCGCGGCGGCGGGTATGGTCAACAACGCGCAAGGGAGCATAACACGGGAAGAACTCGCGGAGTTGGCCGCGATGTTCCCGGATCGGCAGGAGAGCTGCTAGAAGGGCAGTTTCTGCATCAGGAGATCGGTTTCGGGAATGATGTGCTGTCCGGTTTTTTCGTCTTCCGCCCATACGGTGACGACCCACCATTTGTCCTGACCGAGACGCGCAAAGTGCATGGTGTCTTTTATCCGAACGACGACGGACTGCCCGGGCTTCGCATCCAGGAGAAACGCGTAGGCACCTTCCATGTTGGCGAAGATGGTTCCGATGCCGATTGCATGGATACCGGGCGTAAGCCGGTGGGACGAAGCATAGTCCGGACGCTGGGGATCGAAGAGGGTCGCTTCCTCGCCGCGAACATATTTGCCATCGATCGTCAGGACGTAGGCGGAAACGCGGGCAATCCCGTCGCGGCGATATGTCCCGCGGATAGAGGCTGTCGGGCCGGTTGACGGCTCGTCGTAGAAGTCTTCCGCCGCACCATATGTGCCGGGCGTTTTGGGAGAAACGATTTCGCCGGTCTCGCGGTCAACGATGCAGACGTATGGTGCGTAGTCTTTTCCGGGAAGCAGGTTCTCCAGCCCGTAATGGGCATGCTGCTGGAGAACAAGGTAATTCTTGCCAGGTTCAGCGTCGAGACGGAGCGGGACAAGATCGTTACTGGTCGGGCTGCTGTACCCCACCACTATTGCGTGCGGGCCGGGACGGAGGGGAACCGCGGTGTTGGCGGAAATAACCGGCATATGCTTGCCGTCAATGACCGGGATGTAAGTGGCTATCGACGATCCCCAGAGTGCATTCTCTTTTTCGCCATCCGTACGGAAGATATGAGCGAGGGTGTCTTTGGGAACATCCTTGGTATCCGGTGCGTAAATCTGAACACTGGCTTCGGGTAATTCACTGAGTTTCGGCCCGCACGCGGCTACAAGCAGCATGAGCGGTAGCGCAAGAATATGACGTAGACGCACAAGATCCCCCTATCACGCGACATGAAGTCAGCCCTCAACAGAGGATAACGGCGGGGGCTTGAAGGTAAAACGAATAATTCACGACGGGCGCGGCGCGGAGCCGTCAGAAATAATCTCGCATGACGGGAATGGACGTCTTGGGAAGAACGATCTCGCCATTGCGGGTCTCGTCGGTCATCCAGACCGTGACGGCTTTCCATTTCTCGCCCGTTGTGTCGGCTCGTTGGCTGTCCTTTTCGAATCTCAACGTGTAGTGCGCGCCGGGCCTGACATCGAACATGACGGGGAGAACCCAATGCCCGCTGCCTTCAAAAGCGACGATCCCGATTCCGAGCGCGTGAAGACCGGGAGAAAGTTTGAAGCTCGCCGTATAGTCATATTCGCTTGAAATGCCGAGAAAACCGGGCTTCTTCTCGACGGTTTTGCCGTCCACGGATTGCAGGAAGGCGGCGCCGCTCGTTTCAAACAGCGATGTTTGCCGGGTTGCCGAAATCGTCGCGAGCGTTTCCGGCGGTCCGGAGGGTTCCACATATTGCTGGCCGGGCTCGATCCCATGAATTCTATTTTCGGGCGTTACCTTCTCGCCGGTCTTTGCGTTCTCGATGGAGACAACGGTGCTTCCCTCCAGGCCGAGCAGGCCGCCATCCACTTCCCGCCATTTGGCGACATAGGACTCGTTCGCTCTTGCTTCCAGGCGGAAGGCGACCAGAAAGCGGCTCCCGCCGGAGTGGTATGCGACGACGATGGCGTGAGGGCCGGGTGCCAGAGGAATGCCGTTCCGGATGTCCGAGAGATAGAAGGCGTATTTTCCATCGATGGCGTCGATCACCGTCCATTCTTGCGCACCGAGAAAGGACTTGGGGGTCGAGTATCCCTTGATCGTGGCGACAGCCGTTTTCTGCCGGTCGACGACATGGACCGAGTCGCCCAGTGGCGGGGCCGGACCGGCGCAGGCAGCGAGAAGGGGAAGCGACAGGGCAAGAGCCGAGAGAAAACCGAACCGCATGCGTTTGCTTCTAGAGAAGTCGCCGGTTGAGCGGAATATCGACGTCGGGAATGACTTTCTCGCCTGTCTTTTCGTTCTCGATCCAGATGGTGAACGTACTCCACTTCTTATCCCCGATGCGCTTGACGCCATAGGCGTGGCGCACCGCATAGGAGGCGGCGGGCTTTACCTCGAGCAATAATGGAACTTCGCCGATCCAGGATTCGGACCGAAAGCGAATCCCGATCGCGTGCAGGCCGGGACTCAGCCGGGCAGTGACTTCGTAAACGCCATTGCCGGCGGATTTGGTAGTGTATTTGTTGTCGATGGTGATGACGCCCGCGCCCCTGTATTCCAGCATGCCTTCATAGCCCCCATTACTCCGAATGGTGGCAGCGTCGGGTCCGGTCGCATCGGCATGGAGTTCGGTAGCCTTGGTGTTGTCCCGGGGGAGGCGAGGTGTAACGGCTTCTCCCGTCTGCTCGTCGGCGATGTAGAGATAGGTTGGCGGGCCGCTGGCTTCCCAAAGAACCTCGATACCGTTTTTCGGGGCATCGGCCTTGACGACATATTTCTTGCCGGCTTCGGCCTCCAGGCGAACGGGGATTCCGGTGCGGTCGTCTCCGCCGAAGACACCGATCAAAACGGCATGGGTTCCCGGCGTGAGCTTCGTACCTTCCGTCGGAGCGGCGCCTTTGGTGTGCTCGATCAGTTTTCCGTCCACCGCGGCGACGAAGGTCGCAAGGGAAGTGGAGCCGAGAAGGTGTTCCTCCTCCGCAGTCGACCCGTGAATATAGGCGGTGTCGGCGGACGGGGTTTGATCGACCGAATAGGTGGGGATCGAGGCGTTCTGTAGATCTTCGAGTTTCGGCGCGCAGGCGGCGAGCGGAAGCATGATCGACAGTAGAAGAATATGACGCTGGCGCATGAACTCCCCCTTCATTGACGCGCAATGATGTCCCTGCCGAGAGGATAACGGCAGAGACGTATGGGTAAAACGAATAATTCACGACGGAGGGCGGAGGGGATCGTCGCAGGTGTGCAGCAGCTGAGTGTATTCATCAGCCCGAATGAACGGCCAGACACTCATGTCGCCGGCAGCGTTCATCTCTTCTTCGATACGGCGATGCCGTTTGCCGAGCCATGCATGAAGGGGTTCCATCAGGCCGAGCGACAGGATGCGAAAGGCAAGGGGCACCTGATTGAAGAAGATCAGCCTCTTCTCCGGCCATTCATAGGGAAGCTTAGAGCGCAGAAAGAGAATGCAGCGGGATAGCTCATCCCGGATTTCCGGCGCTGTCTCCGACAGATCGATCCTGTGTGTCCTGTTGTCGTCGTAGAGGAACCAGAGCGCATCGTTCACCGCGCGGACAGCGGGATCTTCACTCCTGGTGGGCCATTCGTCCTCAAGGTCGTCATTCGTGATCTCGCCGCATATGAAGCGCTGCGCGAGCGACGCGGCTTTGTCTCTGGCGGTACGGTCGATCATGCAACGATTGTTCGTGTGACTGGATATCTGCTGTAGCGCGGCTTGTTGTTCGAAGGATAGCGGGCAGCACCGTCTACTCCAACTACGGAAAATACAGAGATGACTGAATGGACCGGATCCGACCCCGCAGCGACGGCGCGGGGCATGGAGGAGGCGTCTGCGGCGGCGCAGCGTTTTGGCGCGGAGGCGCGGGATGCGCTTCGCGGTGTGAGCGAGGAGTACCGGAATGCCGCGCGGGACGGCGAGGCGTTCGGGCGGAAGCTCTCGCGCTCCTTCGAGGATGTGGCGTTGAAGGGCAAGTCGCTGTCCGGCGTGTTGCGCAATCTGGCGCTGGATATGTCGAGGATGGTGCTGGACAAGGCGCTGGACGGCGTGACGGGCGCGATTGGCTCCGGGGTGGGGAGCGCTCTCTCCAGCCTTGTGACGAGCGCCGACGGGAATGTGTTCGCAGGCGGCAGGGTGAAGCCTTTCGCCAAGGGTGGGGTGATTTCGAGCCCGATGCTGTTTCCGCTGCAAAACGGCGTCGGGCTCGCGGGCGAGGCAGGGCCGGAAGCGGTGATGCCGCTGACGCGTGGGCCCGACGGTCGCCTCGGCGTGGCAAGCCAGGGTGGCGGGCAGGCCGTGAATGTGACCTTCAATGTGCAGGCGACGGATGCGGCGAGCTTCCGCCGCTCCGAAACGCAGCTTGCCGCGATGATGCAGCGCGTCGCCCGGCGCGGCACACGGAACATGTGACGAATGTCACCCCGGCTTTATGCCGGGGTCCAGGGGCCGCAAGCTCAGCACTTTCCGCCCCTGGATCCCGGGACAAGCCCGGGATGACAATCTGAATTGAACAACAGGCATCTCCATGACCTTTCATGACATTCGTTTCCCGACCGATCTGAGCTTCGGTGCGTCGGGCGGGCCGGAGCGGCGTACGGAAATCGTGACGCTGGGTTCGGGCTTTGAGGAACGCAACAGCCCCTGGGCGCAGTCGCGCCGCAGGTTCAACGCAGGGCTGGGCCTGCGCAGGCTCGACGATGTGCACGAGACCATCGCGTTTTTCGAGGCGCGGCATGGGCGGCTTTACGGTTTTCGCTGGAAAGACCATGCCGACTGGAAGAGCTGCGCGCCGGGCGGCACGGTGAGCGCGACGGACCAGACCCTCGGCATAGGCGACGGAGAGACGACGGGATTTCAACTGCTGAAGACCTATGCCTCGGGCGGCGAAAGTTACCTGCGCCGGATTGCAAAGCCGGTGGCGGGCAGCGTGGTCGCCGCGGTGGACGGGGTGGCGCGAGCCGTCACGCTCGACGCGGCGACGGGCGAAATCCTGTTCGACGATCCGCCCGCGCCCGGCGCGGAAGTGACGGCGGGCTATGAATTCGATGTGCCGGTGCGCTTCGATACCGATTTTCTCGACATCAATCTCGCCGCTTTTGAGGCGGGATCCGTGCCGGATATTCCGGTGGTGGAACTGAGGCTCTGATCCCATGAAGCAACTGGACGCAGACCTCGCCGCGCATCTCAGCGGCGGGGCGACGACGCTTGCCTGGTGCTGGAAACTCGCAAGGCGGGACGGCGCATTGCTGGGCTTTACCGACCATGACCGCGACCTCGTTCTGGACGGCGTGACCTTCGAGGCGGCGGCGGGCATATCGGCGAGCGCGATGGAAAGCCATGCCGCGCTCCAAACGGACAATCTGGAAGTGGAGGGCGCGCTGTCCTCGCTCCGGATCGACGAAGCCGACCTCATGGCCGGGCTTTATGACGATGCGGATGTGGAATTGTGGCGGGTCAACTGGGCCGCGCCCGACCAGCGCGTGCTGATGCGCAAAGGCCATCTGGGCGAGGTGACGCGCATCGGCGCGAGCTTCCGCGCGGAACTGCGCGGACTGGCGCACAGGCTGAACGAGCCGCGGGGGCGGCTCTTCCAGTACACATGCGATGCCGATCTCGGCGATGCGCGCTGTGGGGTCGATCTCACCGCGATGAGCGGCGAGGTGACGGCGGTGACGGATAATCGCCTGCTCACCGTCACGGGACTGGAAAGCGCCGATGACGGATGGTTCACGCGCGGGCGGATCGGCTTTACCTCCGGCGCGAATGAGGGCGTGACGGCGGAGGTGAAGCGCCATGCCGGCGATGCGCTCGAGCTCTGGCAGGCATTGCCCCGCGCGGTGGCGCCCGGCGACGCATTCGACGCGATGCCGGGCTGCGACAAGAGCTTCGCGACCTGCCGCGAAAAGTTTGCCAATGGCGCGAATTTCCGAGGCTGCCCGCATATGCCGGGCAATGACTATGTGCTGGCGGGCGTGACGGCGGGCGGAAGCCATGACGGCGGCAGGCGGGGATAACGGGTTCCTTTTGGAAGGCAGTCTTCAAATGACAACGACTCTCACCCGCGCGGCCATTGTAGCGGCGGCGCGAAGCTGGATCGGGACGCCCTATCGCCATCAGGCGAGCGTGAAGGGGGCGGGCACCGATTGCCTCGGTCTGGTGCGCGGTGTCTGGCGCGAGGTGCTGAGCGCGGAGCCGGAAACGCCGCCCGCCTATACGGCGGACTGGGCGGAGACCGGCGGCGCGGAAGACATGGCCGACGCCGCGCGGCGTCATATGAAAGAGGTCACGTGCCTCGAAGCCCGAGAGGGCGATGTCGTGCTCTTTCGTATGCGGGCGAACGGCCCGGCGAAACATGCCGCGATCCTGACCGGCCCGGACCGCATGGTGCATGCCTGGTCGGGCCGCGCGGTGGTGGAGACCGGGCTCGGGCGCTGGTGGCGCGCGCGCATGGCCTATGCCTTTTCCTTTCCCGCACTCCAAGACTGATTTCATCTCATGGCGACACTTGTATTGAGCACGGTCGGGCAGGCCGCGGGCAGCGTCCTGCTGCCGAGCGGAATTTCGCTTTTCGGGGCGAGCATTTCCGGCGCGGCGCTGGGCGGCGCCATCGGGTCGCTGGCGGGCGCCTTTGCCGACCAGGCCCTGTTCGGCGGACAGACGCATCGCGAGGGACCGCGCCTTGGCGAATTACAGGTCATGGCGTCGAGCGAGGGAGCCGCTATCCCGCGCATCTTCGGCCGGGCGCGGCTGGGCGGTCAGATCATCTGGGCGACGGAATTCCGCGAACATGCAGCGACGGAAAGTGCCGGCGGCAAGGGCGGCGGCGGTTCGGCGAGTTATACGAGCTACAGCTACACCGTTTCCTTCGCCATCGGGCTATGCGAGGGCGAGGTGACGCGGATCGGTCGCGTCTGGGCCGATGGCAAGCTGCTGTCGCTCGGCGATTATAGCTGGCGACTGAATGCAGGGAGCGAGACGCAAGACCCCGATCCGCTGATCGAGGCGGTGGAGGGCGAGGGCAACGCGCCCGCCTATCGCGGACTTGCCTATCTCGTCTTCGAGGATTTTCAGATCACGCCCTTCGGCAACCGCATTCCGCAGCTCAATGTGGAGGTGTTCCGTTCCCTGAACGATGTGGAGGGGCTTGTCCGGGCGGTGAACGTGATCCCCGGCGCGGGCGAATATGTCTACGACACTGTTGCGCAGCGCGACTATGTCGGCGAGGCGGCATCCAATCCGGTGAACACCCATACATCGGAGGGTGGGACGGACTTCACCGTCGCCCTGAACCAGTTGCAGGATTTCTGCCCCAATACGGAAGCCGCCGCGCTGGTGGTGACATGGTTCGGCGACGATCTGCGCTGCGGAAACTGCACGATCGCGCCGCGTGTGGAGCCGGGGACGAAATATATCGAGCCCGATACATGGTCGGTGGCCGGGCTGACGCGGGGCGATGCGCGGAGCGTGAGCCTCGTCGACGGCGAACCGGCCTTCGGCGGCACGCCTTCCGATGCGTCGGTGAAGCGCGCCATCGCCGATATGAAGGCGCGCGGGCTTGCGGTCACCTTCTATCCCTTCGTGATGATGGACGTGGCGGCGGGGAATGCGCTGCCCGATCCGTGGACGGAGGCGAGCGCGCAACCCGCCTACCCCTGGCGCGGGCGCATGACCTGCCACCCGGCGCCGGGCCGCGCGGGCACGGCGGACGGGACGAGCGATGCGGAAACGCAAGTGGCAGCCTTCTTTGGCACAGGCGGCGGTTGGGACTATCGCCGCATGGTGTTGCACTATGCGGCGCTCTGCGCGGAAGCGGGCGGCGTCGAGGCGTTTCTGATCGGCTCGGAGCTGCGCGGGCTGACACGCATTCGGGGCGCAGGCGGCACCTATCCCGCCGTAACGGCGCTGAAAGCGCTGGCGGCGGAGCTGCGCGCGATCCTGGGGCCGGAGACGAAACTTTCCTATGCGGCGGACTGGTCGGAATATCGCGGCCACAGCCCCGGCGATGCGCCGGGCGACTTCATCTTTCATCTCGATCCGCTTTGGGCTGACGCCAATATCGATTTCATCGGCATCGACAATTACGCGCCGCTGACCGACTGGCGCGACGGCGCGAGCCATCTCGACGCGCAGGAAGGCTGGGGCTCGATCTACGACCTTGCCTATCTGCGCGCGCGCATCGCGGGCGGCGAGGATTACGACTGGTATTATGTGAGCGACACGGACCGCGCCGCGCAGACCCGTACGCCGATCACGGATGGCGCTTACGGCAAGCCCTGGCTGTGGCGGGCCAAGGACATAAGAGGGTGGTGGGAGAACGCGCATCACGACCGGCCCGGCGGCGTGGAAAGCGCGGCTGCGACGGACTGGGTGCCGCAATCCAAGCCCGTCTGGTTTACCGAACTGGGCTGTCCCGCCATCGACAAGGGGACGAACCAACCGAATGTCTTCGTCGATCCGAAATCGGCCGAAAGCGATGTGCCGCGCTTTTCCAGTGGCGAGCGCGACGACTTCATCCAGCGCCGTTTCATCGAGGCGGAAGCGGGATATTGGGATCCGTCGCATGAGGCCTTCGCGGAAACCAACAATCCGGTCTCGCCGGTTTATGGCGGGCGCATGGTGGAGCCGTCCCGCATTTTTCTCTGGGCCTGGGACGCGCGGCCCTTTCCCGCCTTTCCGGCGCGCGACGACATCTGGGGCGATGCGCCGAACTGGGAGCGCGGCCACTGGATCAACGGGCGCATGGGCGCGGCGGCGCTGGACGGGCTTGTCGCCGCGATCCTGACCGGGATGGATTTCGTCCAGGGCGATACGAGCGGGCTCAACGGCGTGGTGGAAGGCTATGTGCTGGACCGCATCATGACGGCACGCGGTGCGCTGGAGCCGCTGATGGCGGCGTGTTTCTTCGGTGCGTCCGAAACGGGCGGTGCGATCCGTTTCCATCATTTCGGCGCGGTGCCGTCGCTGGCCTTGAGCGTGGACGATCTCGCCGTGACCGATGAGAGCGGGCGGCCGGGCCTGACACGGGTGCGCGGGCAGGAAAGCGAGTTGCCGCAATCGGCCAAGCTCTCCTTCATCGACGGCGGGGGCGACTATGTGCAGGGCGTGGCCGAAGCGCGGCGCGCGGAAAGGACGAGCCGCGCCGTCGTCAATCAGGCGCTGCCCATGGTGCTGACCCCGGCGCAGGCGCAATCCATCGCCGAGATCTGGCTGCGCCAGCAATGGGTGGCGCGGGAGCGGGCGACGCTCATTTTGCCGCCGAGCCGGATGGCGCTGGAGCCGGGCGACACGCTGACGCTCCAAACAGATGAAGGCGGCGCCGAATACCGGCTCGGCTCGGTTTCCGACGAGGGCGTGCGACGCGCCGAAGCCGTGCTGGAGGAAGCAAGCCTTTACGGGTCGGTCGCCACCGCCTCGCGTGTCCGAAACATTGCCCGCGCGGCGGACAGGCCGCCCGTGCTGGCGGCGTTCATGGACCTGCCGCTCGTCGCCGGCACGGAAACGCCATGGGCGCCGCGTGTCGCCTTTGCCGCCGACCCCTGGCCCGGCAGCGTGGCGCTGTGGACGCGCGCGCCCGGCGGCACCGTGCTGGACGGCACGATAACCCGGCAGGCAACCATCGGGACGACGCTGAATGCGCTCGGCCCCGGCGCGGCGCTTGCCGGACGCTGGGACGAAGCCAATAGCGTGACCGTGCTGCTGGCCTCCGGGGCGCTGTCGAGCGCGGAGAAGCTCGCCGTGCTGAACGGCGCCAACCGCGCCGCGATCGGCAGCGAGACCGAAGGCGGGGCCGAAGACTGGGAAGTGATCCAGTTCCGCGAGGCCGATCTGGTGGCGCCGGACACCTATCGCCTGTCGGGCCTGCTGCGCGGGCTGGCAGGTACGGAACGGGAGACCGCGTTGCCGGCAGGCGCGCGTTTCGTGCTGCTCGACGGCGCGGTGGCGGAAACGGGCCTTGCGGAAAGCGAAAGAGGGCTGGCGCGGCGCTGGCTCTGGGGCCCGGCTTCGCTGCCCTATGACGATGAGAGCTATCGCGAGCGCAGCTATGTCTTTCAGGGGGTGGGGCTGCGGCCCCTGAGCCCGGTGCATGTGAGTGCGAAGCGGGCGGCGGACGGAACGATCGACGTCGCGTGGATCCGCCGCACGAGAGTAAACGGCGATAGCTGGCTCGGCCTCGACGTGCCGCTGGGCGAGGAGGCGGAACTTTACGAGCTCGACGTGCTGTCGGGCGAAGGAGGCGCGGTGCTGCGCACGCTCTCCGCGACATCGCCGGCGGTTAGCTACACGCCGGAGATGCAGGCGGTGGATTTCGGCGGCTCGTCACCGTCGCCTCTTTATGTCGAAATCTTTCAACTGAGCCCGTCATGGGGCCGCGGGCGCGGAAGGAGCGCAATCCTCAATGTCTGATACGGCCAATCTGAAACTGCCCTGCCTCGAACCGGCGCAGGCGCAAAAACACGTCACGGTGAACGAGGCGCTGACCGCGCTTGACGCGCTGGTGCAGCTTTCGGTGACGAGTGCGACGCTGAGCGCGCCGCCTTCGGACCCGGCAGACGGGGCGCGCTACATCGTCGCAACCGGTGCGACGGACGACTGGAGCGGACATGAAGGCGATGTTGCCGCCTTCCAGGACGGAAGCTGGCGCTTCTATATGCCGCAACCGGGCTGGCGCGTCTGGGACGAGGCGGCGGGCCATGGTCGGCGGCATGACGGCACGGGCTGGCAGGCCGAAACGGGCGGTGGCGTGCTGGCGGCGGGGGCGAGCTTCGGTGCGGCGCTGACGGCTCACGTCATTGAGCTGGAACATGAGCTGACGCCGGGCTGGGCGAACGACACGGCGCTGGAAATACCCGACCGCGCCATTGTGCTGGGCGTGACGGGCCGGGTGACGGAGACGGTGGTCGGCCCCGTGAGCTGGAGCCTCGGCGTGGCCGCCGACCCCGGGCGCTACGGCAACGGGATCGGTATTCCGGCAGGCAGCACGGTCAACGGCATCAGCGGGACGCCGGTGGGCTATTACGGCGCCACGCCGGTGAGACTGACGGCGGCGGGGCTGGCTTTCGTCAGCGGCACCATCCGGCTCGCCATCCACTATCTGGCTCTCTCCATCCCGGACGCATGAATCGGCTTGACGTGTTCCTGTATTGTTCTCATATTTGAGGAATAAATTCCTCATTTCGTGACGCGAAGTTCCGGTTCCATGTTGCCGCTTGCCGCCTCCATTTCCGCCTCCTTCAGCCGCGACCCGACGCTGGGCGAGGTCACGGCGCTGGCCGACATGATGGCGGATATGGGAAAAGGCGAGGGCGAGGAAGGGCTGACGGCGGTCGGCTGGGCGCTTCTGAACCGCTATGGCGGCGCGGAGGAAGCGGCGAGCGTAGGCCGGCCTCTCCCGCTCGAACGGCGCTGCGGCGCGGATTTCTGCCGGGTGCTGGGACTTGCCGCGCGCATTCTCGCCGGTGAGGTCCCGGACCCGACTCGGGGCGCTACGCGTTTTCACGCCCATGACGAACTCCCGGCCTGGGCCGAGGAGCGGATGCCCTGCGCGCTGATCGGCGGGCATCTTTTCTACGCGGTCTGAGACCGCGCTTCCCCAAACAGAAAGGACGACAGATGGACGGTTCGACCGGATTGTTTCCGGCCGACTGGATCGGCTGGATTCAGGCGGCCCTGAGCGTGGTCGGCGCGGCTTCCGCCGTGGCGGCGATCACCCCCACGCCCAAAGACGACAGGATCATCGGCAAGGTGCACAGCGTGTTGCAGCTTCTTGCGCTGAATATCGGCTATGCCGGCAAGAGCAAACAGCAGTGATGTGGAAGCGCATGGCGGGCGACAAGGCCCGCCATGCGCCCTTTTACGCTACAATGTCGTAAAGGCCGGCTGTTCGCTGGCGACCGGGCGGGAAAACCGCCGCTCTTTCGCGGCAAACCGGTTCGCCATTTTTCGTTTTCTGGACGATGAGAAGATTGCCATATCCTGCGTGAAGAGTTTTTGCAGTGTATCGGCGTCGATGTGATCCTTGAGCCATCGTTCCGCGGCTTCCGCTTTCTCTCGTTCGGAGACGGGCAGGTTCTTGCGATCCTGCACCTGCCCCCAGACGACGAGAACGATCAGCTTCAAGCGAATCTCGTGCAGATGCTCCACCACTTCGCGGCTAAGGATGAAGGGAGCTTCCGACGTGACCGAAACGAAGCGTCTTAACTCATCCGCCTCGACATACCCCTTCACGATGAAGTCGGTGAAAACCTCCTGAATGCCGTCAAACACGGAGAGCTGTCGTGAAAAGAGTTCGTGGCGCAGCTTGTCCTTGGAGACGACGTAGTAGACAAGCGACAACAGGCCCCAAGCCAGTACGAATTGAAAGAAGATCAGAATCAGCACCAGCCATATCAATGAGTGGAATGAATCCGCCCATTGGACTATCTCAAACATTAGCGACCCCAGCCTAAATATGTAGGCCACTAATATGCACAAATTTTATGGTTGGAAGAAAGATGAAAATTTTAGTCAAGACACACATATTGCTGTTGATTTCGCCCTGCTGAAAATAAATCAAGTCATTTTGTTAATAAGAGCATCTTGATTTAGCTCGACGATGAGGCGTTTCAAGCGCCTTTCTTGCCGGACGCATCGGCCATCGGCACTGAAATGAATCCGACGCAGCGTCAGCCTGACCTTGCCGAATTCCCCGCGAAAAACCTCCCCTTTCAGACTTTTCCCGCCTGCGACACGAACCATTTAACCTGCTAAAACGCATGCCGCGTTAAACGACGACGAGCCCGGCAAACGGGCCGCGAGCAGGGAGACGCCCATGGATTTGCAGCTTGCCGGAAAAACGGCGCTTGTGACCGGGTCCTATCGAGGCACGGGCCGCATGATCGCGCATGCACTCGCCGCCGAAGGCGCGCATGTCGGCGTGCATGGGTTCGCACGCACCGCGGCGGAAACCGTTGCACATGAAATTCATGAACAGGGCGGCGCGGCTTCCGCGCTGGAAGGCGACATTCTTACCGATGACGGCGCGGCGCAACTGTTGCGCGAGACGAAGGATGCGCTGGGTGATGTGGACATTCTTGTCAATAATTACGGCACCGCAGATGCCGGTTCATGGGCGGCCTCCGAAACGCCGGACTGGATCGAGGCCTATGAAAAGAACGTGCTGTCCGCCGTGCGTGTGACGCGCGGGCTGATGGACGGCATGAAGGCGAAAGGCTGGGGCCGCATCGTCAATCTGGGCACGATCGGCTCCACCGAGCCGGCCGCCCGCATGCCACATTACTATGCCGCCAAGGGCGCCATGGCGACCATGACGGTGAGCCTGGCCAAGGACCTTGCAGGCACCGGCGTCACGGTGAACCTCGTCAGCCCCGGTCTCATCCGCACGAAGGAAGTGGAAGAGCGTTTCATCGAACGCGGCCGTCGGAAGGGCTGGGGCGACACCTGGGAAGAGGTCGAGCCGCATGTGCTGAAGGAGTTCATGGGCAACCTCACCGGGCATGTTCCGTGTCCGGAGGAAATTGCCGATGTGGTGGTCTTCATCGCAAGCGCGCGGTCGGGCGCGATCAACGCGCTGAACATCCGTGTCGACGGCGGCACCACGGCGCTTGTGACCTGAACCGCCAGCAAAAATATAAAGGACAGAACGGGGAACGAGATGCAGGAATTCCGCTTCGATCTATGCGAACTGCCGGGCGAGACGGAAGGGCTCCGTCAGGAACTCCGCGCCTTCCTGAAAAAGGAACTGGCGGACATTCCCGCCGTGACGCGCGCCCAGACCTGGAGCGGCTTCGACGCCGATTTCAGCCGCAAGATGGGCGAAAAGGGCTGGATCGGCATGACATGGCCCCAAAAATATGGTGGCCATGAGCGGAGCTTCTTCGACCGCTATGTGATGCTGGAAGAAGTGCTGGCCGCAGGCGCGCCGGTGGGCGGGCACTGGATCGGCGACCGGCAGTCGGGACCGCTTCTGCTGAAATTCGGTACGGAAGAGCAGCGCCAGACAATCCTGCCCAAAGTGGCCAGGGGCGAGTGCTTCATGTGTATCGGCATGAGCGAGCCCGATTCCGGCTCCGACCTTGCCGCGACGCGCACCCGGGCCGAAAAGGTCGAGGGTGGCTACAAGGTCAACGGCACCAAGCTGTGGACCTCCAATGCGCACAAGGCGCATTACATGATCGCGCTTTTCCGCACAGACAATGAAGATAAGCATGGCGGGCTGACGCAGTTCCTCGTGGACCTCACGCTGCCGGGCATCTCCATCCGCCCGATCACGGATCTGTCGGGCCATGCGCATTTCAACGAAGTGAATTTCACCGACGTTTTCGTGCCCGACGACATGCTGGTCGGCACCGAAGGCGGCGGCTGGGCGCAGGTGACGGCGGAACTTGCTTTCGAGCGCTCTGGCCCCGAACGCTATCTCTCGAGTTTCATCCTGATGGTGGAACTCATCCGCGAACTCGAAAAACAAAAGGGCGAGAAGGGCGCAGCCGAAATCGGCCGCCTCGTCGCCCATCTGACGACGCTGCGCCAGATGTCGCTTTCGGTGGCGGGCATGCTGGAGCAGGGCGAGAACCCGGCGCTGGAAGCGAGCGTGGTGAAGGATCTCGGCGCCGTCTTCGAGCAGAACATGCCGGTGATCGCGCATGAGCTGACCGGGATCGAGGCGCATATCGGCACCGGCAGCGATTTCGAACAGGTACTCGGCTATCTGACACAGGTCACGCCGTCCTTCTCATTGAGGGGCGGCACGCGGGAAATCCTGCGCGGCATCATTGCGCGCGGCCTGGGCCTGCGCTGAGGAGGAGAAAACAGATGAACGAATTGCAGACGATCCTCTCCGACAGCGTGAACGGCCTGCTCGGCGACCGGGTGACGAAACCGCTTCTGGAAAAGGCCGAAGCGGGCGAGTTTCCGCAAGCGCTTTGGGACGAAGTGGAAGCGAACGGCCTCACCCGCGTACTGGTAAACGAAGAGCAGGGCGGCGCCGGCGGCACATGGGCCGATGCCAATATGGTGCTGAAGGCGGCGGGCGATCATGCCGCGCCGATGCCCATTGCCGAGGCGGTGCTGGCAAGCTGGCTGCTCGACAAGGCCGGTATCGAGGTCCCTGAAGGTGTTATCACCGTGATGGAAGGCGAGTTCCGCCTCGATGGCGACAAGCTGTCGGGCAAGGCGGCCCGCGTGCCCTGGGGCCGCAATGCGAAACATGCCGTGACGCTTGTGGAAGGTCAGGGCGGCGCGCAGGCCGTGCTTGTGGCGCTGGACGGGGTGCCAATCGAGGAAGACATCAATGTAGCGCGCGAGCCGCGCGACACGCTGACGTTCAATGCGGCTCCAGCAGTGGTGAAGCCCGCCGGGCTCGATGCGGAGGCGCTGACGCTTTACGGCGCGCTCATCCGTTCTGCGCAGATGGCAGGCGCGCTCGCCTATCTGCTGCGCCAGAGCGTTCAGTATGCGAATGAACGCAAGCAGTTCGGCCGCGAGATCGGCAAGTTCCAGGCGATCCAGCAACAGCTTGCCGTGCTGTCGACGCAGGCCGCGGCGGCGGGGACGGCGGCGGCCCATGCCTGCGCCAGTGCCGACCGGCAGGACGATCCCTCCTTCGAGATCGCCATCGCCAAGGTGCGCGCGGACGATGCGGCCAATATCGCTACGTCGATTGCGCATCAGGTGCATGGCGCCATCGGTTTCACCTATGAGCACGGGCTGCACTATGCGACGCGCAGGCTCTGGTCCTGGCGGGCGGAATTCGGCGCAGGCGCGGATTGGGCCGAACAGCTCGGCCGCCAGACGATCACGCGCGGCGCCGACGCACTCTGGCCGTTCGTGACGGCGCGCTAAAGGAATTCGCAACACCGTAAACGAGGTATCCCCCATGAATGTGTCCGAAGCGCTGAAAACGCGCATCACCTGCCGCGCCTTTCAGGACAAGCCCGTGCCGGAAGCGACGCTGCGCGAGCTGCTCGAAACGGCGAAATATGCGCCGTCGGGCGGCAACCTGCAGCCCTGGCATGTCTATGCGCTGACGGGAAAGAAGCTCGAAGAGTTTCTGGGGATCATCCGCGACAAGGCGAAGGACAATCCCTTCGGCGAGGGGACGGAATACGACATCTATCCCAAGGGCCTGACCGACCCCTATCGCAGCCGCCGCTTCAAATGCGGCGAGGACATGTATGCCTCCATCGGCGTGGCGCGCGAGGACAAGGCGGGCCGGCTCCAGCAGTTTTCCAGAAATTTCGAGTTTTTCGGCGCACCCGTCGCGCTCTTCTTTGCCATCGACCGCCAGATGGGGCTCGGCCAGTGGGCCGATCTCGGCATGTTCATGCAGTCGGTCATGCTGCTGGCGCGCGAATACGGGCTCCACACCGCGCCGCAGGAAGCCTGGGCGATCTGGCACAAGACCATTGTCGAATTTGTGGACATGCCCGAAGAGCTTATGCTGTTCTGCGGTATGGGGCTTGGCTATATGGACGAAAACGCGCCCATCAACCGGCTCCGGACGGATCGCGCGCCGCTCGAGGAAATCGTGTCCTTCGAGGGGTTCTGACCCTTTGAATGGGGCGTAACCTGCCGTTCATCCCGGGTTCAGTGAGGACGGTTTAGGCTCCCTCCATGATTTCGCAGTCCACATATCGCTTCATGGCCAAGGCCGCGCAGATTGCGCTGCTGGCGGCGGCATTTGCCGTGTCCGCCAGCGCCGCCCGGGCCGATGGAGTGTCTTTCGGCAGCGGGGCGGCGGCCTGGCCGCGCGCCCAGGGCTATGTGAGCCGGCCGCTTTACGATGCACGGTCCGATCAGGACAATGCGCGCAATGCGGTGAAGGCGGGAAACGTGCTGTCGCTGGAGCAGATCCTGCCGCGCGTGCGGGCGCGTTTTCCCGGACAGCATCTGGATTCGCGTCTCATTCAGGCGGGAGGACGCGCCGTCTACAAGGTAAAGATGCGCATGAATGATGGCAGCGTTAAGATCATCACCGTCGATGCCCGCTCCGGCAAGATCCTCGGCGCGAGATAGGAGAGACCCATGCGGCTTCTGGTGGTGGAAGACGATCCGGATCTGAAAAGGCAGCTCGTCAGCGCGCTTCAGGAAGCCGGCTATGTGGTCGACAGCGCCACAGACGGTGAAGAGGGCCATTTCCTCGGCGATACCGAACCCTATGACGCCGTCGTGCTCGATCTGGGCCTGCCGGAAATGGACGGCGTGACCGTACTCGAAAAATGGCGGCGCGACGGCAAGACCATGCCCGTGCTGATCCTGACTGCGCGCGACCGCTGGTCGGACAAGGTCGCGGGCTTCGACGCGGGCGCCGACGATTATGTGGCCAAGCCCTTCTATATGGAGGAAGTGCTGGCGCGGCTTCGCGCGCTGCTGCGCCGCGCGGCGGGCCATGCCTCCAGCGAACTGGAATGCGGCCCGCTGATGATCGACACGCGGACGTCGCGCGTGACGGTGAACGGCAAGGCGGTGAAACTCACCTCGCTGGAATACAGGCTGCTCTCCTATCTGATGCATCATCAGGGCCGCGTCATCTCGCGGACCGAACTGGTCGAACATCTCTACGACCAGGATTTCGACCGGGATTCGAACACGATCGAAGTGTTCGTTGGCCGCCTGCGCCGCAAGCTCGGCAAGGATCTCATCGAGACCGTGCGGGGCCTCGGCTACCGCCTGACGGCACCGGAAGATGCGGTCTAGCAGCCTCGCGTTCCGCCTCGTCGCAGGCGCGGCCTTCTGGAGTTCCATCGTCCTCGTGGCGGGCGGGATCATTCTCTCCACATTGTTCAGGGGCTCGGTCGAGCGCAGCTTCGATGCGCGGCTCGCCTCCATGCTGGACAGCCTCATCGCCAGTACCGATGTCTCGCCCGACGGCAAGCTGGAACGCTCGCGCCAGCTGAGCGAAAGCCGCTTCGATTTCGCCTATTCGGGCCTTTACTGGCAGATTGCCCCGCTGGCCCCGCGCGCGCCCCTGCGCTCGCGCTCCCTCTTCGACCAGAAGCTCGATATTGACGCAGGCAAGAAAGTCGAGCGCGGCGAGAACGGTATCAAGGCCTTCGGGACGACCGGGCCGGAAGGCCAGCATCTGCGCGTGCTGGAGCGGCGTATCTCGCTGCCCGGATATGATGTGCCGGTCTCTTTCGCCGTCGCGGCCGACCGTGCGGAACTGGAAGGGGATATCGCCCATTTCAATGGATGGGTCGCCGCCTCCATGGGTGTGCTCGGTATTGTGCTGCTGGGCGCGCTTCTCATTCAGGTGCGTTTCGGCCTGCAACCGCTGGACAGGGTGCGCCTGTCGCTTGCGAATATCCGCTCCGGCCGGGCGACGCGGCTGGAAGGCGAGTTCCCGAGCGAGATCGAACCGCTGGCCGAGGAACTGAACGGCCTGCTGGACGGCAATCGGGAAGTGCTGGAACGCGCGCGGACCCATGTCGGCAATCTTGCCCATGCGTTGAAGACGCCGCTCAGCATCCTTTCCAACGAAGCCCGCGCGCAGAAAAACGAATTCGGCGGTCTAGTCGAGAAGACCTCGAGCCAGATGCGCGAGCAGATCGACCATCATCTGGCGCGGGCCCGCATGGCGGCGTCGGCCAATGTGCTGGGCGCCCATAGCGACGCCTCGGAGGTGATGAAGCGCCTCGCCCGGACGCTGGAGCGCATCTATGCGGAACGCGGTATCCGGATCGATCTTACCATGCCCGACGGGATCGGATTTCGCGGCGAAGCGCAGGACCTGGAAGAGATCGCGGGCAATCTCCTCGACAATGCCTGCAAATGGGCGGAGAGCGCTGTGCGGGTGGAGCTGACGCCGCATGCCGAGCGCCGCAAGGGGCGGCCGTTCTTTCTGCTCGCCATCGAGGATGACGGGCCGGGCCTGCCGGCGGAAAAGCGCGAGGCGGCGCTCAAGCGCGGCGGGAGGCTCGATGAATCGAAGCCTGGCTCCGGCCTCGGTCTCTCCATCGTGACGGAAATCGTGGAGCTTTACGGCGGCGACCTGACGCTCGCCGATGCAGCGTCCGGCGGTCTCCGCGCCGAGGTGCGGCTGCCGCAAGCGGGGGAGTAGGCAGTTCCAATCCATCTGGTGTCATCCCGGCCTTGTGCCGGGATCCAGAGCGACAAACTCTTTGCCTTGCGGCCCTGGACCCCGGGACGAAGCCCGGGGTGACATTCATGGTTGGGGAAGAAGCCATGCCTTTCTGCCAACTGGTTTTGAGAAGCTGAATGGCGGATGAACGCCGCATTCAGGGCCCGCTCAAGCACCCCCCGATAATGTACCCCCATGAGCTGCCGGATGTCCGGCAGGCACGACATCGAAAGGGGTGCCGAAATGACTTTCTCTCGTATCTCCAAAGCCGCGACCGCTGTGGCCCTGATCCTCGGCATGTCCGCAGCGACCACCATGGCCAATGCCGGTCCGCGCTACTCCTACGACCAGTACAACAATCGCTACGACCAGCAGCGCTATGACAATCGCTACGACAGCCGTTACGACCGGCGCTACGACGATAACTATCGCGACGACAGCAACGACCGCGGCAAGGATATGATCGGCGCCATCGGCGGCGCCTTGATCGGCGGTCTGCTCGGCTCGCAGTTCGGCGGCGGCGACGGCAAGCTCTTCACCACCGGCGCGGGCGTGCTGGTCGGCGCCATGCTGGGCAAAAACATTGCCAGCAACCTGGATCGCCGCGACCGTCCCTATGTCGAGCGTGCCTCCTATGACGCGCTGGCCGGCGGAAGCCGCACGCGGTGGCGCAATCCTGATAGCGGCAATTACGGCTATGTGACACCGGCTGCCAGCTATAATCGCGGTGGCCGCCATTGCCGCGAATATGAGCAGACGATCTATATCAACAACCGCGCCCGCAATGCCCATGGCACGGCCTGCCGCATGCAGGACGGCACCTGGCAGATCGTCAACTGATCGTCCGTAGACGTACCGGTTCTCTGTCCGGACATCTCCTCGAAAATGAAAAGGCCGCCGCATTCCCCATAAGGGAGTGCGGCGGCCAGTTCGGAACGGTTGCGACGCGACCTGCTATTTGTGCTGTCGTCAGGCCGCCCCGTCTGCGTGCCGGATGTCGGTCGACTGCCGCCCTGCGGGGCGGCGAATGGAAAATGAGCTAGGCGGAAAGGGTCCCGGAAGTGTCCGTCCTTGTCCACCTCGCCTCACGATCCTGAGTCGGAATCGATATCCGGGCGATGGCAAACGGTGTCACTAAACCGTTAGACATCGGATCACCTCCTTTCCTTGTTGAACACGGGACTTAACCGTGAATCCGGACACGGCCCGCGTCAAGGGGATGTATGTGACAAGTTTCAAAACACACCATCCAGTGGAAACAAAGGCGCGTATTTTGGGGATTTTCCGTAGGCGGACGCCGCCGGATAATTTACCGGAGTGTTCGGGTCTGCGCGCCACAGGCGCCGCGAGCCGCATGGCGGCTGCGCATTAAGGACGAAAAAGACGAATCAATTGCCGCTGACCGCGCGCGGTTTCACCGGATCGGCGGCTTTCTCGTCCTGATCGATCAGGGTCTGCATGGTGATGTCGTCGGTAATCTCTTCTTCCCGCTCCGAAAGCCGGGTGAAGAGCTTTTCCACACGAGGCTCCTTTGCGAAGCTGCTCGACGGGATCGCCTGATCCGCGGTTTTGCGGTGCCGCACGGCGGAGATCACATCGGTGATACTGGTCTTGTCGCTCGGTTTGCCGGGCACCAGGCGGGCAGGGCTGTCCCCGGTGAGGTTCAGGAGCCCCGCCTTGCGCAGCGCCCGCGAAATCTGCCCGACCGCCTCCATCGGCAGATGCAGCCGCTTGGACAGCGTTTCCTCGGTCCAGGGCGTGTGCCCCCTGGCGAAGGATTCGTGAATGAGCAGCAGGGCCTGAACCGACATCCGCTCAAGCTGGGCGGAGTTGAGATAGCCGATGCCTGCGACGGGCGAGAGGTGCCGTCGGTTCTGGAAATAGAAGGAGATGGCGCAACCGCCGAGCAGGATCAGCCAGGCCGCATAGAGCCAGAACATGAACATGACGAGGCTGGCAAAGGCGGAATAGATGGCGACCGTCTGAGCGGACTTCACCACGAAGGTCGCAAACCCCCAGCCGACCGCGCCCCATGTGATGCCCGCCACCGTGGCCCCGGCAAAGGCGGAGGAAAGCCGCACCCGCGTATTGGGAACCAGCGCATAGACGAAGGTGAAGGCGCTGATCAGGATGACATAGGGGACCGCCCGGCTCGACTGCTCGACGACGAAGCGCACAGGGGCCCATTCGATGACGGATCCGACCAGGGAATTGGAGAGCGCCCCCGCCGCGATGCCTGCGAAGGTGAAGGCGACGATCGGCCCGAGCACGCCCATGCTGACGAGCTCGGTGAATTGCTGCGCGATCGAGCGGCTCGCCTCGACATGCCAGATCGAATTGAAGGCTTCTTCCACCTTCTTGATCATCGAGATGACGGTATAGAGCAGGAAGGCGAAGCCGACGGTTCCCAGCACATTCGCATTTACGCGCTGCACGAATTCCATCATGCGCTGCGTGACCTCCGCGCCCTGGGCGCCGAGCGGGGAGAGGAAGTCGGCGAGCATGCCTTCGATATAGCTGTCGAAGCCGAAGGCGCGGGCGACGGCAAAGCCGATGGCCAGCGCCGGGACGATGGAGAGAAGCGTCGTATAGACAAGGCTCATCGCCCTGAGATTGAGCGAGCCCGCAAGCAGGTCGCGAATGACGACCCATGAAATCCGCAGCGACGTGACCGCGACCCGGCGCCAGAGCGGCTGGTCTTCATCCGTCGGTTCCCAGATGAAACTTTCTATCCGGTTTTGAAGCAGACTTGGGCTGATCATGGCGCAATCCAGAAACATTCCCGGCGACCATAGACCGATCGAAAGCGTTCAGGGTCTTTCATCGGTCCGGTCTTTGCGGGTAATGCCGGTCTCGCCGGACGGTCATGACGACGATCATGACCGGGGAGCCACCGGCGGCCCGTGACAAAAGAAAGACCCCCCAGCTGGGGGTGGGGGGTCTCGAACTTGTAGGGCCGGGAAACCCGGCCGGAGGTCTTGTCAGCGGCTGTGTCAGCCGATAACGAGTTCCTCGGCAGAGAAACGACCGTTTCGGCCTTCCACCAGTTCGTACTGGATGGACTGGCCTTCCTGCAGTGTTTTCTGTCCGGCACGTTCAACAGCCGAGATGTGTACGAACACATCTTTGCCGCCGTCTTCCGGTGCGATGAACCCATAACCTTTTGTGGCGTTGAACCACTTAACGACTCCGGTAGCCATATGCGTCGATAGCCTTCAGTAAGTAAGTAATCAGGGCACCCCCGGATCACCGGAGATGTCCAGTTGTTAACGCTATCACCGAATAATCGTCGTCGCGAATCGAAATCTGGACAGTGTTCGAGATAATTTCGGGCTGCCCGTAAACGTTTAGTACCGTTTGCATTTTCGGCGGCCGTCCGGATCGCGGAGTAAAAATTCCTGTCTTCGGTTTTCCGTCGCAGTGTTGTCATCCATGCGTCGGGAACCAAATGTTAAATATAAAGCCCTAGCGTTGCTGCCTTGCGGGCGAGATGTCTGAGCGCCGTCCGCGTTGCTGTTTCAGGTGGCGGAACGGATCAATGGAGAGCACGGCCGATACAGGCTTGAGCAGGAAGCTGGCGCAGTATCTCGAAAAACTGCCCGAGCCGACTCTGCTGAAGCTCGCCTACGGGCTGGAGCGCGAAAAGCTGCGCGGCACCAAAGGGCTGCCGTTCGATGAGCTGATTTCCGCGCTGCGTCCGCTCCTCGCCACAATCGGCGGAGAGCGTCCGGGCCTGCCCGATCCCATGCGCCATTTCTGTCAGCCTTTCGAAGATCTTCTGGTTACGGACGGTGTGCGCCCGCGACGGGGCCAGATTTCGCGCAGCGCCATCGCGCTGGTCTGGGCCTGGCTCGAAAACGATCTTCTGCCCGACGCGCTGCCCGATCTCTGTCGTCATGTGACGGAAAAGACGCTGGAAGGCGACAAGGCCGGTCTCGAAGCCGCCGTGTCGGTGATGCATGAATCGGCCTCACGCGCCATGCGCGCCGAAATCGAGCGGGCGAGAAAGGATACCGCCTATTGCCGGGAGCTTGAGCGCCGGCTGTCGGGCGAAGAGGGGCTCGACGATGCCCGAAAAATTGCCGATGTGCTGGCGATCGCGCCGGCGATGATAAAGCTCCAGAAGATGCTGCCCAAGCCCATCGAGAACCTCGATGAGACGATGGTGAAGCAGGTCCGGGAACTTTATGACGAGGTGAGCGAAGAGGCGCCGGAGCGCGCCATCTACATTGCCTATGGCGTGGCGGGCCGTCTGCGTGAGCCTCATCAGGTGCTGCGCCTGGCGCGTCGCATTGCTCACCAGCGCAACGACATTCTTATCAGCCGGACGGAACTTGCCGTGCTCGGCGAGGATATTCTGTCGGAAATGGAAACCATCGCAGCCGAGGCGGAAGCCGCGCGTCCGGGCCGCACGGATCTGGAAAAGCTGCTGGAGGACGTGAAGCGCTTCACGTGCCTGTCAAAAGGGCTCACGACGGAAATCGACCTGCGCCGTTGCGGCGAATGGGGGCAGCGTCTGCTCGGCGCCCGCGCCAAATTCTCCGTCGCGCTGGCCGAAGAGCTGTCGCGCATCGAACTCATACTGGTGCGGGCGCTGCCCTTGCAGCAAATGGGCGTCTATGGCCGGGGCGCGCCCCAGCGGCCCGATATCGCGGATGCCCCGTCGAAAGAACGCAGCGACAAGGCGATTGCCGCCGTGCATTTCCTGCATGGCATAACGCCCTATGCCGAGGCGGTGGGCGCGCAAAGCCATTGCTGCAGCGTCAGCAAGCAGGTCACCGCCTATCTCGATGCCTATGAGGATCGTCTGCTCGAAGAATTGCGTCTGTCGGACGGCGAGCAGCGCGAGCACGCCTCCCTCTATCTGGAGCTGGTGGCGCATTTCCGCGAAGAACTCGGCTATACCGATCAGGCCGATATTCTGCGCCGCCGCGGCCTGGCCGCCGCCCAGGGCTGACGAACAGAGATTTCGGTGTCTTTCTATCCCGTCATGCCCCGCTTCATGCGGGGCATCCACGTCTTTGCGTCAAAGAGGGAAGGCGTGGATGGCCCGAACAAGTCGGGCCATGACGAAGCGGGGTGGACTAACGGTCCGAAAATTCTTCCGCATAGGCAAAGAGCCCCGGCGCACCGCCGGTATGCAGAAACACCACATTGTCTTCCGCGCGCATGCGCCCGTCGAGGATGAGGCCGATCAGACCCGCCATCGCCTTGCCCGAATAGACCGGGTCGAGGAAGACGCCTTCCAGACGCGCCAGCGTTTCGACCGCCCGGCGCATCTGCGCGGTGGGAACGCCGTATCCGTCTCCGAGATAGCCCGCTTCCAGCGCCACGACGTCATTCGGCGGCAGGTCCGCCCCAAGCGCTTCCGCCGTCTTGACTGCGAGCGCATGGATGTCATTGGCCATGGCCTGCGTATCGTCGCGATAGACATTGATGCCCAGCACCGCCGGGCCGCCGGGACGCAGCATCTGCCCGGCTACGAGACCGGCCTGCGTGCCGCCGCTCGACGAGCCGTGAACGATATGGCTTGCCGCAATCCCGAGCGCTTCGAGCTGGTCGGCCAGCTCCAGATAGGCATTCACATAGCCCATCGTGCCGGTGACGTTGGACCCGCCGACAGGCACGAAATAGGCCTTGCGACCCTGCGAGGCGAGCTCCTGCATGACCCGCTCGAAGACCTTCACCGGATCGGCGTCCGAGGCCTCCACGATCACGCGCGCGCCGAGAAGATCGTCCAGAAGCAGGTTGCCGGAGCGGCGGTAGTCGCGACCCTGATAGGGCACGGTATCGAACAGCACGAGAACGCAATCGAGTCCCGCGGCGGCCGCCGCCGCTGCCGTCTGGCGTGCATGGTTCGACTGGGCCGCGCCCGCCGTGATGACGGTATCGCAGCCTTGCGCCAGCGCCTCGCCGATCAGGAATTCGAGCTTGCGCGTCTTGTTGCCGCCAAAGGCGAGCCCGGTGCAATCGTCGCGCTTGATGAAAAGCCGGGGCACGCCGTTCTCCGTCATCTCCGACAGCGCCTCGCGCAGGCGGGGGAGTTCATCCAGCGGCGTTGGCAGATGCGCCAGCCGCTTGCGGGGGAGGGCGGCGAGTTTGTCGGACATGAGGTTTCCCTTTCGCTCAGATCGTACCGTCGTCACGCATGGCGCCGATCTCTTCGGGAGTGTAGCCGAGCGAGGCGAGAATGGTGTCGGTATGTTCGCCGAGCTGCGGCGCGCGCTGGCTCAGCTTGCCCGGCGTGCGCGACAGGCGCACCGGCGTTTCGGCAATCGGCGCAGGACCGTTCATGCCGGGAAAGGGCATGGGATTGAGATAGCCCATCGCCTGAATATGCCGGTCGTCCAGCGCCTGTTGCGGCGAATAGACCGGCCCGGCGGGAATGCGCGCGGCTTCGAGTTCGGCGAGCGCTTCTTCGGTGGTGCGTTCGCCCGCCCATTCCCGCGTGCGCTGAGAGAGAATCTCGCCATGGTCGCCGCGCGAGATGTCGTCCTTGAAGCGTGGATCGTCGAGCCATTTTTCCGGCTCGCCCATCAGCCGCGCCCAGCGTTTGAAAAGCGGCTGGCCGATCACCTGCACGAGGATCCAGCCATCCTTTGTCGGCACGATGTCGGCGGGACCGGCATAGGGACTGCGATTGCCGATGGCGACGCGGTCGATCTGCCGCATCTGCTGTTCGATCAGATGAAAATTGAAAAAGGAAAGCGCGGTCGACAGAAGCGATCCTTCCACGATTTGTCCCTCGCCGGAGCGCGCCCGCTCCATCAATGCCGCCATCGTGCCGAACGCCGAGAGCGAAGCGGTGCCGAAATCCACCCAGGGGGCGTAGGACTTCATCGGTTCGTCGGGATGGCCGGTGAGGTAGGACGCGCCCACCATGGATTGCGCAACGCCGTCGAATCCCGTCCGCTCGCTATAGGGGCCGCCATGGCCGAAGGCGGAAACGGTGGTGAGGATGATATCGGGCTTCACCGCCTTCAGGCTGTCATAGTCGAGCCCCATGGCCTTCAGCGTCGCAGGCGGCAGGTTGGCGACCACGACATCGGCGGTGGCGACGAGCTTCTTCACGACCTCCCGGCCTTTCTCGTTCATCGGGTCGAGTGTGAGGCCGCGCTTGTTCCGGTTCATTTGCAGATACATGGCGCCTTCGCCGCCATCGCCCGCCGCGGCTCCCGGCACGACGGGCTGCACGAACCGGTCTTCGCTGCCGTCGCGCTTTTCCACCCGGATGACTTCCGCGCCGAGATCGCCCAGCAGCGCCGCGCAATAGGGGCCGGCGATGTAGCGCCCGAAATCGAGCACTCTGACGCCTTCGAGAAGCGGCGGTACCGTGCCGTTTTGATCCATTGCTGAGAACCCTCCCTTAGTCGGACCGGTCTTTAACCGCGCCGGTCCGCGTTTTTTCGCACGATAAGCGCCCGGGTCGCCGGTGGCCAGAAGCGCAATAGCTGTTTTGCCATTTGTTTAGGGTTATTCCCTAGGGTTTCCAGGCGTCCGGAAAGTTGTGTGCGGCCGGACGCCGGCGGCGATGTGCCTGACGCTCGTTTCTTCCCGCGTTTTCGAGAAGCTGCGGAGGAGAACGGGCGGATCGCGTCATGCCGGAGGGGGTGAAGAAGGCGAGCGTTCGCCGCGAAGGGAGTGTGCCATGACCATTGGCGCCACAATGAAGCGCATGATTCGACCGACGGCCGCGACCGGCGTCACCCGCGATCCGGTGTTCTTCCGCTGGACGGGCGAATTCGCCGACGCGGCGCTCGAAGAAAAGTTCCTGCGAGCCAACCTGAACGACCTGCGGGCGCGGGTTCGTGCCACCCTTTATGGTTGCTACGTGTTCGTCATCTGGGGGGCGTTCGACCTTGTTACCCATGGACCGACACCGCTCTTCTTTTTGGTGATGACCGGGCGCCTGGCCGCGCTCCTGCTGCTTGTGGCGGCTCTCAAGCTGTTCAGGAGGCCCGGGCAGCTGAACGGACTGTTCGTCGCGCTCACCCTGTCGCAGTTTCTGGTCGCCACCATCGCGCCCTTTTCCCTTTGGTGGGACAGCACGGATTACAGCACGGGCATCATGAGCATCGTCGTGGTGCTCTTCGCTTTCTATGTCGGCGTGCCGACCAAGCTGTCGCGCAATCTCGCGGCGTCTCTGGTGCTGACATTCGGTGCGATTCTGGTGGCGCCGGCGCTCGGCAATTACGACCCGGCGACGCTGCTCCAGAATGCGCTGCTTCTGATCGCCGCCAATGCCATCGGCGTCCAGATCGTGCGCGCCAATAACCGGCTGCGCCGCGAAGCCTATCTGACCATGCGCCAGCAGGACGAACTGAACGAACAGCTCACCCATGAGATCGATGTCCGCCGCGAGGCCGAGCAGGCCATGCGCGCGTCGGAAGAGAGTTTCGAGAGCCTCTTCTTCAATGCGCCCCAGCCGCTCGCACTGGTGGATCCGCGCAGCCTCGAAGTGATCCAGGCAAACAGCGCCGCGCAGGCCTTGGTGGGCTATGAGAGGGACGGGGACAGCAAGCTGAACGTTTCAAGCTTTTTCCCCAATGGCGATGTCGTCCCCTCGCTGCGCATGGTTGCCGAAAGCGGCGGGCGCGGCGCGGGAAAGGAAGTCGAGCTGATCCGCTTCGACGGAACCCGGATCTGGGTGGCCGTGTCGGTCGCGCCCGTAGGGTTCAAGGGCCGCCGTTCCGTTCTGGTGGGGCTTCAGGACGTGACCGAAAAGCGCCGCCAGCTCGACACGCTGCGCCAGGCGCGCGACATGGCCAATGAGGCCAGCCGGTCCAAATCCGAATTCCTTGCAAATATGAGCCATGAGCTGAGGACGCCGCTCAACGCCATTATCGGCTTTTCCGAGGCCTTGCAGAACGAACTCTTCGGTCCGGTCGGCTCGCCGCGCTACCGGGAATATGCCGAGGATATTCACGATAGCGGTGTGCATCTCCTCACACTCATCAACGATATTCTGGACCTGTCGAAAATCGAGGCCGGCCACTTCAAGCTTCATGAGGACGAGGCGGACCTCAATCCGATCGTCTCTTCCGCCCTGCGGCTGGTGCGGCACCGCGCCGAAAAGGCGGACATCACCCTCAATTGCGTTCTGCCGGACCCGCCGCTCACCGTCGTCGTCGACGAGCGCGCCCTGAAGCAGGTCCTCATCAATCTCATCGCCAATGCGGTGAAGTTCTCTCACGCCGGTTCCAGCGTGACGGTCAGCGCCGGGTTGAGGAGCGATTCCCTTCGCATATCGGTCGCCGATCGCGGCATCGGTATGGAGGCGGACGACATTCCCAGGGCGCTCGCTCCCTTCAGCCAGCTCGACGGCACGCTGTCGCGCAGCCATGAGGGAACGGGGCTCGGCCTGCCGCTCGCCAAACATCTGACGGAACTGCATGGCGGCACGCTTTCCATCGAAAGCGCCCCCGATGTCGGAACCACCGTGCATGTCGACCTGCCGATCGAATGCGTCGCCCATCGCCTCGACCGGGATACCGCCTGAGGCGCGTCAATCCGCGGGCGCGGTCTCGCCGTTCCGTTCGCCGGGCCGATAGGCCTCCTGCACATGCCCTTCCAATTCGGCATCCGTGAAAAGTTCGGGCCGCATTTCCTCGTTGGCATAGAGCGGCGTCTGGTCCGCGTAATGCGGCGAAGAAGGACGGGTCATGGCGCTGCCGAACTGGCTGACATTGCGTGAGCTGACCTTGCCGTCCTTGTCCCATTCCACGAACATGAAAAGCGTGTCGCCGCCGATGGCCTTGAGCCGTCCGTCGTCGAGCTTTTTCGCATAGATGGCGCGCAGAAGATCCGGCCCGCCGGCGACCGGCAGGTCGACATCGCCGCGGATGATGCAGTTGACCTCGCCCCATTCCGGATCGAGCCGCCCGAAATGCTCCTTCAGCCGCTTGATGGCGTCATGCAGCGTGTCCATCGGATCGGGAACCGGCTCCTTGACGATGCGCGCATGAACCACCGGCTCGGCCATCAGAATGGCGAGCGCTGCGCCGCGGCTGTCTTTCGTTGCGCGCATGTCCCAGCGACGCAGGATGTCCTGCGCCTCGGCAAGGTCGCTGTCGTCGCCCGGATCGACGGACAGAACCTGCTTCAGGAGCTTCGCCATCTCCGATTTTTCCGAATAGGTGACGTCGAATTTATACGTCCGGAATTCCTCCCGCGTGATCTGCGGGTCGGACCCGAAGGTTTCCTCCATCCGGTAGGCGCGATTGGTCATGTCGGTCTGAATACCCATCCAGTCGGGAAAGGCGGACGGGTCGAGATCAGAGGAAGGCGTCGTCGCGCGGAAAGGCGTGTTGTTGGCGTTGAAGAGCACGCCGCTTTCCGGATTGATGTATTTCGGGATTTTGTCGAAGGGCACATAAGAGTGCCAGATCAGGTCCGACCGGTCGCCCGGCAGCACGCCCTTCCAGTCGAAGCCGGGCTTCCGCTCGGGGAACTGCCCATTATAGATATAGGCGATGTTGCCGTCGCGATCCGCATAGACGTAATTGATGCTGGGCAGCGCCTGCAGCCGCAGCGCATCGAGGAACTGGTCGAGCGTTTTTGCCTTGTCGAGACGGTAATACTGCTCCACCTGCCGGTACTCGCCCATGCCCGCAAAGCGTACGGCGAAATAGCCATTAGGCGTTTTCAGGACCGGGCCATGTTCGGAGCGCAGCACGTCGCGCTCCACCGTCCACCAGAAGGGGCCCCAGAGATCGACCTTGATCTCGGCGGTTTCCTTTTCGAAATCGCGCCACTTGCCGTCGAGAAGATACTGGTTCTCATTGTCCGGGTTGATCGTGAGCCTGTAGATGTCGACGAGATCGGGCTCGTTGACGGTGTTGGCCCAGCCCAGATTTTCATTATGTCCGTGCAGCATGAAGGGCGAGCCGGGGAAGAAGCCGCCCGAGACATGCCAGCCTTCGCCGCTATCGAGTTCCGCCTCGTACCAGGCGACCGGCCCCGCATAGGGCTGGTGCGAGTTGACGAGGAGGCGCGTCACGCCGTCGTCGGACCGTGAGGGCGCGACGGCGACGCCGTTGGACCCGATGGGCAGCGTCGCGGCGCCCGGCAGGAAGGCATCCTTCTCCTGCTTGGAGAGTTCCTTCGACTTGCCGCCGATACGGCCTTCGAAAACGCCGATCAATGTCTTGTCGAGGCCGTAGAAGAAGGGCGTCTTGAACACGAACCCCGCCGCCACATCCTTGCCGGTGAAAGGCAGGAAACCGGGTTCCACTTCGTCGGGATGCTTCACGGCGTAGAAATTCACGCCTTCCGCATAGCCTTCCAGCACCTTGCGCACATCCGCCGGCAATTTGTCGTAATTCGCGTTCACCGCGTCCCACACACCCATCAGCCGAACCAGATAGTCGGTGATAGCCGCCTTCTTGCCCTGATAGGCGGCCAGCGTGCCGCGGGTGGCGATGGCGACATTCTGGATGGTGGAAAAATCGTCTTCCGAATGGGCAAAGCCGAGCCCGAATGCGACATCGGCGTCGCGCGGCCCTGAAATATGGGGAATGCCGTATTCGTCCCGCTTGATCTCGGCGTCATAGCTTGCCGCCTTGGCGAGAATCGGGGCCGGATCGACCGCCGCCGGGGCGTCCATTGCGCCGCGCACGAGAATGACCGCCAGAGTAAGGGCGACGAGGCCTGCAAGGGCCGCAAGGCCCACTTTCAGATAGCGAAGCATGGGATGGTCCGGTTTTGACGTTTCTTTACTATCGCCCTGATGGCCGATCTGGGGGCAGGGTAACCGGGCTGCGGCCCCGCGCAAGGCCTGCGGCGCCTCGCCGCTTTCCGCGACGGCCTCAAGCCTCTATATCTCGGGCCCGGCGGCAGCAGCCAGGTTCAGACACACGCGGCCCGAGGAGACGAGTTTTGGCATTCGATTTTGCAGGCATGGCCGTGTGGCTCATCTTTGCCGTGCTCACCGGCGCGGCCATCTGGGCGGTGCTTCGCCCGCTCATCGCAACGCCAAAGGACAAGCCCGCCTCGGAAGCGGAATTCGAGGTGACGCTTTATCGCGACCAGCTTGCCGAAATCGACCGCGACCTGGCGCGCGGCACCATCGGCGAGGCGGAAGCGGAATCCGCGCGGCTGGAAGTGTCCCGGCGTTTGCTTGCCGCCGACGAGGAAGCCCGCAAGGGCGAACCGGACGAAGCCGCTGGTCCGGGCACACGCAAATGGGTTGCGCTGGGCATCATCGTCCTGGTGCCGCTTTTCTCGCTCGGCATTTATCTCACGCGCGGCTCGCCCGAAATTCCCGATCAGCCGCTGCTCGCGCGCCTCGACAAGCCGGCGCAGGAGCTGCCGCTGCCGGGCCTCATCGCCAAGGTGGAGCGGCATCTGAAGCAACATCCCGACGACGCGCAGGGCTGGGCGGTACTGGCGCCCGCCTATATGCGCATCGGTCAGGCGGATAAAGCCATCGACGCCGTCAGCAGATTGATGGCGATCAAGGGCGAGAGCGCCGACCTTTACGCCGAGCGCGGACAGTTGCGCGTGCTCGGGGCGCGCGGCGAGGTGACCGATGCCGCGCGCGAGGATTTCCGCGCGGCGGTGAAACTCGATCCGGGGCACCCGAAAGCGAATTACTATCTCGGCCTCGCCGACATCGAGGACGGCAAGAAAAAGGCCGCCGAAACGCGGTGGCAGCAGCTTGTCGACAAGGCGCCGAAGGATGCGCCCTGGCTGCCGGGGCTGAAAGCGCGTCTTGCCGAGTTGAAGTCCGGCACCCTGACCGCGCAGCCGCCGAGCGGCACGGCCGGGCCTGGCCCGAACGCCGCCGATGTCGCCGCGGCGGGGCAAATGAGCCCCGAGCAGCGCCAGCAGATGATCGAAGGCATGGTGGCGCGGCTGGCATTGAAGCTGGAGGACAAGCCCGACGATCTGGCGGGCTGGCAGCGCCTCATCCGCGCCTATCGGGTGCTCGGCGACGACGAGAAGGCGGACGACGCGCTCAACAAGGCGAAGGCGCATTTTGCGGATAATCGCGACGCGCTGAAACAGCTCGACGCGGCCGCCCGGACGCAACAGCCCCCCGGCGCGAACTAATCCCCGTCTTTCATGCGCTCCCTATCCTGATCGTCTGAACGGGAAAGGGAGCGGATGATGCTGAACGATCTCCAGAAGCGAACGGCGCAGGCCATCGTCAATGTCTTCGAGACGGGGCATGTGCGCGGCGATTATGCCTGCGTGACCCTGCTCGCGGGCGATAGCGGCGGGCTGACCTATGGACGGTCGCAAACGACGCGCGCAAGCGGCAATCTTCACAAGCTGATCGATGCCTATTGCGCCGCGCCGGATGCGGCCTGCGCCACGCGTCTTGCGCCCTATCTGCCGAAACTCGCGGCCCGCGACAAAGCGCTGGATACGGACGATGTCTTTCGCGCCTGCCTGCGTGAGGCGGGAGCGGACCCCGTAATGCGGAACGTGCAGGATGCGTTTTTCGACAGGCTCTACTGGGCGCCCGCATCACGTGAGGCCGCCCGGCTGGGACTGGAGGACGCGCTGAGCGTCGCCACGGTCTACGACGGCTTCATCCACGGCTCGTGGGCGCGGATGCGCGACCGCACGATCGAGGCGGCGGGGACCCCCGCAAGCTGCGGCGCGCGTGAATGGACGCAGAGCTATCTCCAGACCCGGCGCGCCTGGCTGGCCGGTCACGCCAATCGCCTGCTCCATCGCACCGTCTACCGCATGGATGCGCTGCGGGCGCTGGCCGATGAGGAGAATTGGCGGCTGGACCTGCCTTTCACCCTGCGCGGACAGCGAATAACCCCTGAAAAACTATGGCCTTAACGCGCAAACCGCGACGATTTGCGTTTTGATGAGCGGGGTCCGGGCGCTATATCTTGCCCCGGATTTTTCGGAGACCCGACCTTCCAGCAAGCATGGGACCCCATATGACGCGCAAGCAGCGCCGCGCCGCCTTCATCGTCCTCGGACTGGCCATTCTCGGAGCCGCTGTCGGGCTGGTGCTCTACAATCTGAGCAGCAGCATCGTCTTCTTCTACAGCCCCAGCGACATCGCCGAAAAGGGCATCGGCCCCGGCGAAAGATTGCGGCTGGGCGGGCTCGTGGAGAAGGGCTCCGTCGTCAAGAAGGATTCGACCGACGTCAGCTTCACGGTCACCGATTTCGGCGACAGCATCCGCGTTCATTACAGCGGCATCCTGCCGGACCTCTTCCGCGAGGGGCAGGGCGTGGTGGCTGAGGGCGAGCTGGAGCCCGACGGCAGCTTCAAGGCCGACACAGTGCTTGCCAAGCATGACGAAAAATACATGCCGCCCGAAGTGGCCGCCGCGCTGAAGAAGCGTGGAGACTGGCAGGGCGATGAAGATTTCGGCAAACCGCATACCGAGAAATACGGAGAGGGGAGCTATCCGTGATCGCCGAGACAGGCCATTTCGCACTCGTCCTCGCGCTGGCCGTGGCGCTTGTCCAGATGATCGTGCCCGCTTATGGCGCATGGAAGGGCGATCACGCGATGATGCGCGTCGGGAAGCCCGCCGCGCTGACGCAGCTCATGCTGGTCGGCATTGCCTTTCTCGCGCTCACGCTCGCCTTTGTGGTCTCCGACTTCTCCGTCGCGCTTGTCGCCAATAATTCGGCGGTGGACAAGCCGCTCATCTTCAAGATTTCCGGCGTCTGGGGAAATCATGAAGGGTCCATGGTACTCTGGGTGTTGATCCTTGCGCTTTACGGCGCACTGGTCGCGCTTTTCGGGCGTAACCTGCCCGACCGCCTGCGGGCGAACGTGCTTGCCGTGCAGGGCTCGGTCGGCGTCGCCTTCCTGCTGTTCATTCTCGCCACCTCCGATCCCTTCCTGCGGCTCGACCCGGCGCCTTTCGAGGGGGCGGGGCTCAATCCCATTCTGCAGGACCGCGCGCTCGCCTTTCACCCGCCCTGGCTCTATGCGGGCTATGTCGGGTTTTCGATGACCTTCAGCTTTGCCATCGCCGCGCTGATGGAAGGCCGCGTCGATGCGGCCTGGGCACGCTGGGTCAGGCCCTGGGCGCTGGCGGCCTGGCTGGCGCTGACCATCGGCATCGCGATGGGATCGTGGTGGGCCTATTACACGCTGGGCTGGGGCGGGTTCTGGTTCTGGGACCCGGTGGAAAACGCCTCGCTCATGCCATGGCTGGCGGGAACGGCGCTGCTGCATTCGGCCATCGTCGCCGAAAAGCGCGGCGCGCTCAAAAGCTGGACCATCCTTCTTGCCATCCTCGCCTTCTCGCTCTCGCTGGTCGGTACCTTCCTCGTGCGCTCCGGCGTGCTGACATCGGTTCACGCCTTTGCGGTGAGCCCGGCGCGCGGCGTTTTCGTGCTGGCGATCCTCGGCGTCTTCGTGGGCGGCTCGCTGACGCTATACGCCTGGCGCGCACCGATGCTGAAAACGGGCGGGCTCTTTGCGCCGATCAGCCGCGAAGGCGCGTTGCTGCTCAACAATCTTCTGCTGACGGCGTCGGCCGCGGCGGTATTCATCGGCACGCTCTATCCCTTGCTGCTCGATGCGGTTGGCGGTCCGAAGATCACCGTGGGGCCGCCCTTCTTCAACACGACCTTCGTGCCGCTCTGGGCGCCGCTTCTCTTCATGGTCCCGTTCGGTCCGATGATGAGCTGGAAGCGTGGCGACTTCGTCGCAGCCGGGCAGCGCCTGATCTTCGCCGCGGGTGCCGCCTTTGTCGTCTGCCTCACGCTCTACGGCGTGGTGAGCGACGGGCCGTGGCTTGCGCCCATCGGCATGGCCGCCGCCGTCTGGCTTGTCGTCGGCGCGCTGTCGGAAATCGCCTGGCGCGTAAAACTCTTCACCGCGCCCGCAGCCGAAAGCTGGCGCCGCGCCCGCGGCCTGCCGCGCGCCGCATGGGGCACGATGCTCGCCCATGGCGGTCTCGGCATCGCGGTGGCGGGCATTGTCGGTGTGACGGCCTGGAAGTCGGAACGCATCGTGGCCTTGCCCGAGGGCGGAACGACCTCGATTTCGGGCTATGAGCTGACGCTTGAAAAGGTCGGCACGCGCGGCGGGCCTAACTACGATGCGACGACCGGCGTGGTGCGAGTGGAAAGGGACGGCGAGTTCGTGACCTTCCTGCTGCCCGAACGCCGCCGCTATCCGACCGAGCGACAGGAAAAGACCGAGCCCGCCATCTACACGACGGGGGTCTCCGATCTCTATGTCGTGCTGGGCGAGGGGAACCGCACGGGCGAATGGGCCCTGCGCGCCTATGTGAACCCGCTTGCGCCGTTCATCTGGCTGGGCGGCATGGTGATGGCGCTGGGCGGCCTCGTGTCGCTGACCGACCGGCGGTTGCGCGTCGGCGCGCCGCAGCGGGCCAAAGCAAAAGGGCGCAATGCTACCGCGCCCGCGGAGTGAGCCATGAAAATCCGGGCGCTCCTTCTCGCATTGCTGTTCGCGCTGACGCCGGTTGCGGGGTTCGCCGCCGTCTCGCCGGACGAGCAGCTTTCCGATCCAAAGCTCGAAGCGCGGGCGCGCGAAGTCTCCAAAGAGCTGCGCTGCATGGTCTGCCAGAACGAATCCATCGACGATTCCGATGCGGAGCTTGCCAAGGATCTGCGCATGCTGGTGCGCAAGCGCATTCTCGCCGGCGATACCAACGCGGAAGTGAAGCAATATCTCGTCGCACGCTATGGCGAGTTCGTGCTGATGAAGCCGCCTTTCCAGCCCGCGACATGGTTGCTCTGGTTGGGCCCCGGCGTGATCCTGCTGGGCGGCGGCATCGGCGTCATCCTCTTCCTGCGCCGCTCCTCCCGACGTGACGAGAATGCGATCGGCAATCCGGCGCTCAGCGACGCCGAACGCCGCCGCCTTGACGAAATCGTGAAGGACGAGCCGTCGGAATAGCTCCTGTTTTCCGGGCCGGTGGCGGTTAGAATAACCGTCCCGAACGGAAAGAGGCCTTCATGACGGATAACGCCACGCAGACGCAGAAAGTCACCTTCAAGGGTGCGCTGGGCGAGGAGCTCGCGGCAAGGCTCGACAGCCCGAAGGGGCCTGTCCGAGCCTATGCGCTGTTTGCGCATTGCTTCACCTGCTCCAAGGATGTCTTCGCGGCGAGCCGGGTCTCGAAGGCGCTGGCGGCGCGGGGGATCGCCGTGCTGCGCTTCGACTTCACAGGCCTCGGCGCCTCCGACGGCGATTTCGCCAATACGAATTTCACCTCCAATGTGCAGGACCTGATCGCCGCGGCGGATTTTCTGCGCGAGGAATATGAAGCGCCCGCGCTTCTCATCGGTCACAGCCTAGGCGGCGCGGCGGTGCTGGCGGCGGCGCGTCGCGTACCGGAAGCGCGCGCGGTGGCGACCATATCCGCGCCCTACAGTGCGGAACATGTGAAGGCGCATCTCCGCGATAGTCTGGACAAGATCGAAAGCGCCGGCGAGGCGGAGGTGCTGCTGGCCGGCAGGCCGTTCCGCATCCGCAAGCAGTTCCTCGACGACATAGAAGGCCGGACGCTTGCCGGCGAGATCGCCCATATGAATAAGGCGCTGATCGTTTTCCATGCGCCGCTGGACGAGATCGTCTCCATCGACAATGCGACCGAAATTTTCGCTGCGGCAAAGCACCCCAAGAGTTTCGTCTCGCTGGACGATGCGGACCATCTTCTGAGCCGCCGGAAGGACGCGGTCTATGTCGCCGATGTGCTGAGCGCCTGGGCGTCGCGCTTCATCGACGATAAAGGCCATGAGGGTGCGATGGAGCCGCTGGAGGACGGGGTGGTTCGCGTGGAGGAAACGCGCGCGGGCAAACTCCAGCAGCGTATCGCCATGCGCGACCATGTGCTGACGGCGGACGAACCGGAAGATCTGGGCGGCATGGACAGCGGTCCCACGCCCTATGACCTGCTGCTCGCGGCACTGGGCGCCTGCACCTCCATGACGCTGCGTATGTATGCCGACCGCAAGAAATGGCCGCTGGAGCGCGTCAGGGTCGATCTCACCCATAAGCGCGTCCATGCGGAAGACTGCGCGGACTGCGAAACCGAGACGGGCATGATCGAGGTGCTGACGCGCGACATTACCGTCACCGGCGATCTGGACGAGGCGCAGCGCCAGAAGCTGCTGGAAATCGCCGACAAATGTCCGGTTCACCGGACCATCACGCATGAAATGCATATTCCGACCAAAATTGTCGGTTAGGCCCGTCACGCTGACGCCATTATTGATTGTTACCAGCTTGTAACAACCCTTTCATGATTGAGAAAGGTAGTGGAAAGCATGCTCTCCGGTAGAGAGCAGACGGGTATCCCGCCGGATCTGGCAGGGGTGGAAGATCACGGACCCGGAATGGAAAGACCGGGCGAGGCAACACTCATCGAAGTGACAGGAGTTATCCAGTATGGAATACGCCGAAGAAACAGGCGGACGGAGCACGGCGAAAATGCCGGCACGCAAGACGCGCCTGACGGTCGCCGCATTTGCCGTCGCAGGGCTTATCGGTCTTCAGGCCGCGCCCGCGCTTGCTCAGGAGCCGCTGAACACGCAGGCCGCAGCACCGTCCAAAACAGCTCTTCAGTCTCTGCCTTCCTTTGCCGATCTGGTGGAGAAGGTAAGCCCCGCCGTGGTGTCGATCCGCGTGGATGCCGAAGAGGAAGTGCAGAACAACGGCATGCCCGACCTGCCTTTCCCGCCCGGCAGCCCGTTTGAAAAATTCTTCCGCGACCTGCAGCCCAAGGGTAAGGACGGCAAGCCGCTCACCCGCAAGGCGCGGGCGCTGGGCTCCGGCTTCATCATTTCCGCCGACGGCTATGTCGTGACCAACAACCACGTGGTCGGCGGCGAAGCCAAGGAGAAGCTGAAAAACGCCAAGATCACCGTCATCCGCAAGAATGGCGACGAATTGCCGGCCAAGCTCATCGGCACGGACCCCAAGACCGACCTCGCGCTCATCAAGGTCGAGCCGAAGAAGCCGCTTCCCTTCGTGAAGTTCGGCGATTCCGACGGTCTGCGCGTGGGCGACTGGGTGCTTGCCGTGGGCAACCCCTTCGGCCTTGGCGGCTCGGTGACCGCAGGTATCGTTTCCGCGCGCGGACGCGAGATCGGCGCCGGCCCCTATGACGATTTCATCCAGATCGACGCGCCCATCAACAAGGGCAATTCCGGCGGTCCGACCTTCGACGTGCATGGCAATGTGGTGGGCGTGAACACGGCCATCTTCTCGCCCACGGGCGGCAGTGTCGGCATCGGCTTCGCCATTCCCTCGGCCATGGCCGAAAAGGTGGTGGAAGACCTGAAGGACGACGGCAAGGTGACGCGCGGCTGGCTCGGTGTGGTGATCCAGCCCGTCGATAAGGACATGGCGTCGAGCCTGCAGCTCAAGGAGCCCAAGGGCGCGCTTGTGGCGCAGGTCACGAAGGATGGTCCCGCGCAGAAATACGGCGTCAAGGCAGGCGACGTGATCCTCGCCGTCAACGGCAAGAAGATGGACGACGTGCGCGACGTGACGCGCGAGGTCGCCGACCTCAAGCCGGACCAGAAGACGCCGCTGCGGATCTGGCGGGACGGCCGCGAAAAGACGATCACGGTCAAGATCGGCACCTATCCCGACAATGTCGATCTGTCCTCCGGTGGCGGCAACTCGCCCCAGGGACAGGGCAGCGTGGATACGCTGGGCCTTTCGCTCACCGCTGGCGATGACGGTGTCACCGTGACCGATGTCGACGGCGACAGCGACGCAGCCGAAAAGGGTGTTCGTCCCGGCGATGTCATCGTCAATGTCTCGGGCAAGGATGTGAAGAAGCCCGAAGACGTGGTGTCGGCGGTGAAGGCCGCGCGAGATGGCGGCAAGAGCTCCGTGATGCTCCTGCTGCGCAATGACGACCAGCAGCGCTTCGTGGCGCTCTCGGTCAAGGAAAAGAAGTAAGCCCTGAGGCGGGCCGGTGCATCGCGCACCGGCCCGCGCTCATGTGAGGAAAGTTCATGCGGATACTGGTGATCGAGGACGATCTGGAAGCGGCGGCCTATGTCGTGAAAGGTCTGAAGGAAAGCGGCCATATCGTGGACCATGCCGCCGATGGCGAAGAAGGCCTGACGCTCGCGCTTTCCGGCTCCTTCGACGTGATGATCGTCGATCGAATGTTGCCCAAGCGCGACGGGCTGAGCGTGGTGGAAACATTGCGCGAGGAAGGAAACCGCACCCCGGTGCTCTTTCTGTCCGCGCTGGGCGAGGTGGACGACCGCATCAAGGGCCTGAAGGCCGGCGGCGACGACTATCTCACCAAGCCCTATGCCTTTGCGGAACTACTGGCGCGCATCGAGGTGCTGGTGCGGCGCGCCAATCCCGACCAGGTGCGCACGCGCCTTCAGGTCGGCGATCTGGAAGTCGACCTGCTGGCCCGCAAGGTGACGCGGGAAGGCCAGGATATCGATTTGCAGCCCCGCGAGTTTCGTCTGCTAGAGTATCTGATGAAACATGCGGGACAGGTGGTCACCCGGACGATGCTGCTCGAGAATGTCTGGGAATATCATTTCGACCCGCAAACCAATGTGATCGACGTGCATATTTCGCGGCTGAGAGCCAAGATCGACAAGAATTTCGAACAGCCGCTCCTGCACACGATCCGAGGGGCCGGGTATTCGCTACGTGCTGCAGACTAACCTTCTCAGGACATCGACCTTCCGCCTGGCGGTCATCTATCTGGCGCTGTTCGCGGCCTCCGCGATCACGGTGCTCGCCTATGTCTACTGGAACACGGCGGGCTTTCTGGGCCGCCAGACCGACGAGGCCGTCCAGGCGGAGATTACCGGTCTCGCCGAGCAATATGCGCAAGGCGGGCTACCGCTTCTCGTGCACACCGTCATTCAGCGATCGCGCGACCCCGGCCAGAGCATCTATCTCGTGCTCGATCCGGCAGGCCGCGTGCTGGCCGGGACGCTCGACGGCAAACCCAATGTGCGGCCCGGTCCCGACGGCTGGTTCGATTTTGACTATAGGCGCAAGACCATCGACGGCAGCCTGGAGGTGAAGGCCGCCCGCGCCCGCGCCTTCTATCTGCCGGAGGGCTATTACCTGCTGGTCGGCCGCGACGTGCAGGAGCGGCGCGAGATCGAAGACCTCATCACCAATTCGCTCGTCTGGGCCATCGTGCTCACCGTGGCGCTGGGCCTGCTGGGCGGGCTCTTCATGAGCCGCAACATGCTGGCGCGCGTGGACGACATCAACCAGACCAGCCGTGACATCATGCAGGGCGACCTGTCGCAGCGCCTGCCCATTTCCGGCTCGGGCGACGAGCTGGACCAGCTTGCCCGCAACCTGAACGAGATGCTCGACCAGATCGAGGCGCTGATGACGGGCATGCGTCAGGTGACCGACAATATCGCGCACGATCTGAGAAGCCCGCTCAACCGGTTGCGCAACCGGCTTGAAGTGACGCTGATGCAGGATAGCTCGCCCGCCGACTACCGGATGGCGCTGGAGCGGACGATCTCGGAAGCCGACCAGCTTCTCGGCACCTTCAATGCGCTGCTGATGATCGCGCGCGCCGAAGCCGGTGCGCTGCGCGAGAGCATGACATGGGTCGACCCGGCCAATGTGGTGCAGGATGTCGCCGAGCTTTACGAACCGGTGGCGGAGGAAAGCGACCTGACGCTGCGCATCGAGGCGCAGGAAGGCATGAGCATTCGCGGCAATCGCGAGCTTCTCTCTCAGGCCGTCGCCAACCTGCTCGACAATGCGCTCAAGCATGGCCGTCCCGTTTCCCCGGAGAGCGAGGATGCGGCGATTACCGTCACCGTGGCGCCGGACAAGGAAAAGCCGGGACGCGGCGTGGTGGTGTCCGTCGCCGATCGCGGTGGCGGAATTCCGGAGGCGGAACGCAGCCATGTGCTGGAGCGCTTCGTGCGGCTGGAAGCGAGCCGCAACACGCCCGGCTCCGGCCTTGGCCTCAGCCTCGTCGCCGCCGTGGCGCGCCTGCATGGCGGCCGCGTGACGCTGGAAGACAACGACCCCGGCCTTGTGGTAGCCCTTCATCTGCCGGTATCGGGCCGGTAGGAACGGTATTTCGGCAAGGGGGACGGGATGTGGAAAGATGTCGACGGCGCGTTGATCGAGACCGCCAAGCCGGCATTGATCGCCCATGATCCCGAGCGCGCCAAACATGGCATCGCAGACCTCGAGGCCGCTGCGGAACGTCTGGGCGATGAAGAGGGCAGGGCCCTCGGCGACCTGCTGACGAACGAGACCGCGCAAAAGCTCATCGCGGGCATTTTCGGCGACTCGCCCTTTCTCGGCCGCCTCATGCTGCGCTATCCGTCGCGTGTGCCTGCGCTCTTCAATGAAACGCCCTCCGATAATCTTTCCCGCATCATCGACAGCGTGAAAGAGGCAGCGCTCGGCGACAACCGGGCCGCGTTCATGAAGGCGTTGCGCGAGGCGAAGTCGGAAGCGGCTCTGCTCGTGGCGCTGGCGGACCTGGCCGGTGTCTGGCCGCTCGAAAGCGTGACCGGCGCCTTGACCGACTTTGCCGATTGCTGCGTACAGGCGGGCGTGCATTTCCTGCTGCGCGAAGCGGTCAAGCGCGGGCAGATCCTGCGCGCATCCGACGAGCCGCTGGAAGAGGGCAGCGGTCTCGTCATCCTCGGCATGGGCAAATACGGCTCCGGCGAACTCAACTATTCCTCCGACATCGACCTCGTCGTCTTTTACGAGCCCGATCAGCTGCCGCTGAAGGACGGGCTCGACCATGGCGAGTTCTTTGTGCGGGTGACGCGCGATCTGGTGAAGCTGCTGCAGGAGCGGACAGAGGATGGCTATGTCTTCCGCACCGATCTGCGCCTCCGCCCCGATCCGGGCGGTACGCCGGTCGCCGTCTCGCTGCCGGCGGCGGAATCCTATTACGAGAGCCGGGGGCAGAACTGGGAACGCGCGGCCTTCATCAAGGCGCGCCCCGTGGCGGGCGATATGGAGGCGGGTGCCCGCTTCCTGAAATTCATCGAGCCCTATATCTGGCGCCGCAATCTCGACTTTGCCGCCATCGCCGATATTCATTCCATGAAACGGCAGATCCATGTGGTCGGCGGGCATGAAGCGATTGCGGTGGCGGGACACAACATCAAGCTCGGGCGCGGCGGCATTCGCGAAATCGAATTTTTCGTTCAGACCCAGCAATTGATTGCGGGCGGACGCGAACATGCGTTGCGCGGCAAGAAGACCGTGGAAATGCTGGACGAACTGGCGCGCCAGCAATGGATCGAACCGAATACCGCCGAGGAGCTGAAAACGGCATATCGCTTTCTGCGCACGCTGGAGCATCGCGTGCAGATGGTGGCGGACGAACAAACGCATACGCTGCCGTCGAACGATGAGGGCATCGCGCAGCTTGCCGCCTTTATGGGCTATGAAAGCGCCGGGGATTTCGCGGCCGATGTGACGAAGACATTGGGCACCGTGCAGGGACATTACGCCTTGCTGTTCGAGACGGCGCCGCCGCTCGCCGAGGAAAGCGGCAGCCTCGTTTTCACCGGCACGGACGACGATCCCGACACGCTGGAAACCTTGCAGAGCATGGGCTTTACCCACGCCTCGCAAATGTCGGAGGCGATCCGCGCCTGGCATTCGGGCCGTTTTCCGGCGACGCGCACCGCGCGCTCGCGTGAATTGCTGACGGACCTCATGCCCGCCTTGCTGCGCGCCCTGTCGCGGACGGCAAGCCCGGACACCGCATTTTCGCGCTTCGACAAATTCATGCGCGGCCTGCCCGCGGGCGTACAGCTTTTCTCGATGCTCTATTCCAACCCGCATCTGCTGGATCTGCTCGCCGGTATCTGCGGCACGGCGCCGAAGCTTGCCAATTACCTCAGCCAGAACCCGCGCGTACTGGAAGCGGTAATCGACCCCGATTTCTTCAAGGTGCTGCCGGGACGCGAAGAGTTGCGCGAGAGCCTGAAATCGCAGCTCGTCCATGCCGTCGACTATCAGGACATGCTGGACTTCTCCCGCGTCTGGGCCCGCGAATACCGCTTCCGTCTCGGCGTGCGCGTGCTGACGGGAAGCGCCGATGCCGAAGAGGCGGGGCCTGCCTATGCGGCGCTCGCGGGCGAACTCATCGAGGCGCTGGCCCCCGCGGCGGAGGCGAAGGTTGCCGAACGTCATGGCCATATTCCCGGCGGGCGCTTCTGCGTGCTCGGCATGGGCAAGCTCGGCGGCGAGGAAATGAGCGCCTCATCCGATCTCGACCTCATCGTGCTTTACGACGTGCCGAAGCCGGATGTGGAGTCCGACGGAGCAAAGCCGCTCTATGCCTCGCAATATTATGCGCGCATCTGTCAGCAGCTCATCAGCGCGCTGACCGCGCCGACGGCGGAGGGCAAGCTCTATGAAGTCGACATGCGCTTGCGTCCCTCCGGCAATGCGGGGCCGATCGCAACCCCGCTCGATGCCTTCAGGACCTACCAGACGAAAGAGGCCTGGACATGGGAGCATATGGCGCTGACCCGTGCCCGGCCCATTGCGGGCCCTGCCGATCTGATGGCGGATGTCGAGGCATGCATTCGTGAAATTCTCACCATGCCGCGCGACCGGCTGAAAACCGCCGTCGATGTGGCCGATATGCGCAACCGCATCGCGAAGGAGTTTCCCGACCGGAACCCCTGGGAGATGAAACATGTGCGCGGCGGGCTCATCGACATCGAGTTCATCGCGCAATATCTGCAACTCCTCCATGGCGCGGAGCACCACGAAGTGCTGAACACGCATACGCGCACGTCGCTGGAAGCCGTGGCCGCAGCCCGGCTTCTTCCCACCGCGCAGGTGGACGAGCTGATCGCGGGGCTGGAACTCAACCACAATCTCACCCAGGCCATCCGCGTCTGCGTGGAAGGGGTGTTCAAGCCCGCCGAGGCAAGCAGGGGGCTCAAGACCTTGCTGCTGAGAGCGGGCAATGCGCCCAGCTTCGAGGCGCTGGAAAGCCAGCTCGCCGAGAGCCAGGCCCGCGTCCTGACCGCCTTCGAAGAGATCGTCGGCCCCGCCCGATAAGCCCCCCCGCCTGTCCCGGTTCCATGGCTGGACTCTTGCAGTTTCACCCCTGAGGACCGGCGCCCCCATCGCTTCCCGATAGCTGCCGAAGCGCAAAGGGAGAGGGGAATCCGTGTCTTAGATGGTTAACAGCCCGGGTGTATGAACACCCGGTGTCTCGTCGCCATTCCGGACGTGCCAATATGGTACGTTTCGTTTAGGTAATGGACGCGGCGAGACGCAGCATGAGTGGGGTGGTGACGCGATGGTGCGTCATGATGCGATCGTCATAGGGGCGGGTCTGAACGGTCTCACAGCCGCGGCCCATCTCGCCCGCGCCGGGTTGAAGGTGCTGGTGCTCGATCGCAATGGGCGTGCGGGCGGCACCGCCGCCATGCGCGCGGTCGAGCCCGGCTTTTTCCTTCCCGCCTGGTCGCTGCGCGGCGCCCTCATCGATCCCGCAACCTATGCCGGCCTCGGTCTGGCGGAAGCCGGTCTCAGGGTGCGCGCCGTGGATGCGGGCGTAAGCTGGTTCGGCCCCGGCGAATGGACGGCCTCCTTTTCCGCCGGGACGGCCCAACGCGCCGAGTTCGCCCGCCATGCCCATGAGGATGGCGATGCGTGGCGCCGCTACCGCCGCGACATGCTGCGGCTCGCAGACGTCGTGACGCCTGCGCTGACGACGGCCTTCCCGCAGCCCGGCGAGGCAGGGCTTTCAGCCTTCGGCCGCCGTCTGGGCTTTGCAAGCGAGCTTGCCGCCTGGCCGCGCACCGACATGGCCGCCAAGCTCGACATCTGGACGGAAAGCATCTCCACCATTCTGGACCGCTATTTCACCTCGCCGCTGGTGAAGGCGCATCTTGCGGGCGCGGCGCTGGCCGGGGCGACGGTGGGGCCGTCCTCGCCGATGAGCGCCTGGCGCCTGCTGGTGCCGTTCCTTCAGGGCGGCGCGGATGCGACGGAGGGAAGCCCGTGTCTACTGCTGCCGGTGGGCGGTACCGATGCGTTGGTGACCTGTCTCGCGGGTATCGTCGAAGCGGCGGGCGGCGAACTCCGCATGGAAGCGGAAGTGACGGATGTGAAGCTGCGCGACCGGCAGGTGCGCGGCGTGGTGCTTGCCGATGGCGAGGAAATCGCCGCGCCCGTCATCATTTCCGATCTCGATTTCAAGCGCACGATCCTGGGGCTCTTCCAGTGGAAGGATATCCCCGGCGATCTCGTGGAGGCGGCGGGCCGCTTCCGCATGAAGGGAACGACCGCGAAACTCAATCTCGCGCTGGACCGGCAGCCCCGTATCGAGGGCGTGCCGCGCGATTGCCCGGCGCTGGCGGGCGGCCTGCGTCTGATGGGCAGCTTGGCCGAGCAGGACAAGGCGCATGCGTGCTGGCATATGAATGTGGTGCCCCAAAACCCTGAGCTTTCCGTCTTCCTGCCCAGCCTTGTCGACCCCGCGCTGGCCCCGCCCGGAAAACACGTGATGTCGGTGCTGGTGAACTGGGTGCCCGAAACGCCGCATGACGGTCCCTGGACGGATGAAAAGAAGAGCCGCCTGACGGATGCCGTGCTGGAAAAGCTGGAGACGGCGATGCCCGGCCTGCGCGAGACCGTTCGCACGCAGGAGATGTGGTTGCCGCATGAGGTCGAAAACGAAACCGGCATTACCTCCGGCGATCTCGATCAGGGTGAAATGACGCTCGACCAGATGTTCTTCAACCGGCCGACGCCTTTCGGTGCGCCGGGCGGCGGCTATGCGACCCCGTTGAAGAATTTCTATCTCTGTTCGCAGAGCACGCATCCGGGGTCGCTGCTGCCCGCCCGCGCGGGCGCCAACACCGCCGCGGCCATCCTCGCCTCCATGAAGCGGAGGCAAGGCGCATGACCGGCGACCGGCAGGCATATGATGCAATCGTCATCGGCGGCGGCCATAACGGCCTCGTCGCCGCCGCCTATCTCGGGCGGGCGGGCAAGCGCGTTCTCGTGCTGGAAGCCGGCGGCATTGTCGGTGGCGGTGCATTGGCCGCCGAGCTTCAGCATAAATACACATTGCCCGCCGTCTCCCATCTGATGGACGGCCTTTCCGCCAGCGTCGTGAAAGACCTCAAGCTCGCCCGGCATGGCTTTGCCTATGCGGCATCGGGTCTGCCCACCGTCGCGCTCGATCCCGACGGCCGCCATCTGGTGCTGACGGGCAATGCGAAAGACGACGAGGCTTTCCTTTCCGCTCGCGGACAGGACGGCGCGAAATGGACCGCATTTGCGCGCAAGCTCGAAAACAGCGCGGCCTGGCTTTCGCCCTTGCTCAACCGTCCGCCGCTGGTTGCCGCCTCTTCCTCCGCGCGCGGCAAGCTGATGGCGCGCGCCGTCCTCGCCGAAGCCTCTGGCGAGCGGGCGCGGGAGGCGTTTCTGTCTCTGGCGGCCAAGAGCGTTTCCGACTGGGTGCATGAAGAACTCGAGGCACCGCTTCTGGGCGGTCTCGTCGCTTTCGATGCGACGCTCGGCTCCACCGATGCGCCTTACGATGCGGGGACGGCGTTCCGTCTCATCTACCGCCATGCGTTGAAGGCAAAAAGCGGCGTTGCCATTCCGCGGGGCGGCATGGGCGCACTTGCCGAAACGCTTGTGGCGCTGATCGAAGGCCAGCGCGGCGAGGTCTGGGCCGAAGCGCGCGCCAGCCGCATCCTCATGGACGGGACGACGGCCTGCGGCGTCGTTCTCGACAATGGCATCGAGGTGTCGGCGCCGCTGATCCTTTCCGGTGCCGCGCCGCGCGAAACATTGCTGCGTCTCGTCGGCGCGCGCTATCTGGAAGCCGATCTGGCGGACCGTCTGTCGCTTGGCAAGGCAGGCGGCGCGACCGCCAAGATCAATCTGGCTCTGGACGGCATGCCGGGCTTCCGCGGTCTGACGCCGGAACAGGTGGGCGGCCGCATCGTCATCGCGCCCTCGCTGGATGAGGTCGAGGAATCCGCGCTGAGCGCCCGGGCAGGCGCGCTGCCGCTCGATCCGGTCATGGAAATCGTGATGCCGACCTGCCATGACGACAGCCTGGCGCCGAGCGGCCATCACATCATGTCGATCCTCGTTCACCAGGTGCCTTACGAGATCGAAGGCGGTTGGGAAGCGCGGCGCGAAGAATTCGTGCAGCGCGCGATCCGGGCCGTCTGCCGCTATGCGCCGGACGCGACCGATTACATTCTGGCGGGTGAAGTGCTGACGCCGCCCGATCTCGAAACGAAATACGGCATCAGGGGCGGCGACTGGCATCAGGGCGGGCTCAACCCGTTCGACCTGCTGGGGCTGAGGCCCGAGCCGGAGCTGGCCGGATATGCAATGCCGGTGAACGGCCTTTATCTTTGCGGCGCGGGCTGCCACCCGGGAGGCGGCGTGACCGGCCTGCCGGGCAAGTTTGCCGCCGAAACCGTTCTCGAAGCCGAAGCCAGGGGAGGGCGCACATGAGCGGCGGTCTTCCCTTCAGGCGGCATCTGCGCATGACCCCGCTTCACGCCGAAGTGGCGATGGAAAGCCGGACCAATGACTGGATCGAGCGGAACGGCTTCACCATGGCCGGTCATCTCGATACGCCGGAAACGGAAGTCTTCGCCCGCTACCACCGCGCGACGCTGGCCGATATTTCATCGCGCCGCCGCTATCGCATCGCGGGCCGTGAAGCCATGGACTGCCTGAACCGGATGGTGACATCGGATATTTCGAAGCTCGAGGAAGGGCATTTCAGCCCGGTCTTCTTCTGCGAGGAAAACGGATTGCTGGTGGGCGAAGGGAGCCTTGCGCGTATCGGCGACACCGAGTTCCGTCTGTTTACGGAAGAAGAAGTCTTGTCATGGCTTCGCCGGAACTCGACGGGCTTTCAGGTCCATGCCGAGGATGTGAGCGCGGAAGGCGCCGGTCTCGAACTGGCGGGTCCGCTGGCCGAGGCGGTGTTGGACGAGGCAGGCTTCGAGCCCTTGCGTCTGCTCCTCGCAGGCCATGCCCAGACACGCGAGCTGATGGGCATGCCGGTACTGGTCCTGCGCCATGTCGGCGATGTCTTCGAGTTCTGGCCGGAAGAGGACGACGCGGTGCCGCTTTGGCGCCATCTCATGCAGGCGGGCCGCGAGGCCGGTCTTCAGGCCATTGGCGAGAAGACGCGCGACCTTGTGCGCATCGACCGGGGAGCCCCGCGCATGGGAACGGACTATCTCGGCGCGCTTTCCGCCGTGTCGCACGATCATGTGCGCACGCCCTTTGAAATGCCGGGCGAGATAAACGTCGATTTCGATAAGCCCGTCTTCAATGGCCGCGCCGCGTTGAGGCGAATGGCTGTGAAATCCGCCGGCCACCGGATCGTTGCGCTGACGGTGGACGATGCGCGGGATCTGACATTTGCCGTCGTCTGCAAGGGCGAGCGGCAGGTCGGCGTCTGCACCAGCTTCGCCTTCATGCCCGAGACCGGCCAGTATCTCGCCCTTGCCACGGTGGAGGCGGCGGCCTGTAGCGCAGGCGACCTCACCGTCGAGGCGGAAATCCGGCGCGAACTGGCCGTATGGCGCGAAAAACTGCCCGTCCGGATCCGCCCGCGCCCGGAAAATCGCTGATCCAGGAAAATTCTTCGCTTTTGGCGACGGAACGCCGTGTCTCCTCCGTTTATTGATGCAGGAACGGCGAGAAGGCGCTTTGGCCCTCCCCCCTGGCCCTCGCGAGCCTTGCCGTTCCTTTCCCCCGGTTGACCGGTGGCCGAATGCCCATCATTCGACCGCCGGTCTCCGGGGCGACCCGAACAAATGTTAGCTCACCGGGGTACGGCGAACTGACGAAAGGCGATTTAATGAAGAAGCTCACTTTCACCGCGATTGGCGCGCTCACGGTAGCGCTGGCGGTTCCGGCCCTGGCGGCAACGACCGGCATGGGTAAAGGCCCGCAGGGCTACCATCATGGCGGCATGTTCCAGAAGGCCGATGCGAATGGCGACGGCGCCGTTACGCTCGACGAAGCGAAGGCGCAGAGCGCCGATATGTTTGCGAAGCTCGACCTCGACGGGAACGGTTCCCTCACGCGTGAGGAAATGACCGAAGCCCGCCAGAAGATGCGCGTCGAACGGCGCAAGGAAATGGCCGGCAAGCGCTTCGAGCGGATGGACCTGAACGACGACGGGTCGGTCACGCGCGAGGAAATGGAAGAAGCAGCCGAGAAGCGCATGAAGCGTTCCGGCGACCGTGATTACGACAAGTCCCGCCGCGGTGACGGCTATGGCCATCACGGCAAATACGGCAAGCGCGGCGATTGGCAGCGCTTCGGCCGGGCCGATACGGACAAGGACGGCAAGGTCTCGCTGGCTGAATTCAATGCAGGCGGTGAAAAGATGTTCAAGCGGTTCGACCGTGACGGCGACGGCAAGATCGAACTGAAGAAAGACAGCCCCTTCATGAGCCGCCTCGCCGCCGCCGATACGAACAAGGATGGCGTCATCACGAAGGATGAAGCCGGCGCTTTCGCGGCCGAACGCTTCAAGGCGATGGATAGCGACGGCGACGGTTCTCTCTCCAAGGCGGAGCGCAAGGCCGCGTGGAGCGAGCGCCGCGAAGAACGCCGCGGGGCGCACTTCAAGATGCTCGATGCCGACGGCAATGGCAGCGTGACGCTGGCCGAGTTCCAGGCCCGGACCGAAAAGATGTTCGGTTATATGGACCGGAATGACGACGGCAAGGTCGAGCGCGGCGAAGGCCGCCGTGGTTTCGGCAAGCGTGGCTGACATGCCGCGGTGTGGCGATCATGCCTGAAACGGCAAATCGGGGTAAGCTTGCAGAGCGGCACCCGATACGAAAGCCGCAAGGTGCGGGCGCAAGCCCGCACCTTTTCGTCATATCTGCGCAAGGCGGTCATGCCGGGCGCATTGAAGGGGGACGACCGCGTTTGGACGGAATTCCGGACGACGAACTGGTAGCCGCCGTCGCCAAGGGCGACGAAAGCGCGTGCCGCGAACTGATGAAGCGCCATCTCGGTCGGGTGGTGGCGCTCGCCCGGCGCATGCTCGGCAATCAGGCCGACGCGGAAGAAATAGCGCAGGAAGTTTTCCTGCGGGTCTGGAAGCACGCCGAAAAATGGGAGCCGGGCCGGGCGCAGTTTTCCACCTGGCTGCACCGGGTCGGCACCAATCTCTGCCTCGACCGGCTGCGCAAGCAGGGCATGGACGATCTGGATGCGATCCCCGAGCCTGCGAGTGAAGACCCGACGCCCTATGAAGCGATGGCGCAGAAGGATGTCGCGCGGCGCGTCGACGCGGCGTTGCAGCAATTGCCGCCGCGCCAGCGCCTCGCAATCACATTGTCGCATTATCAGGGCCTCACCAATATCGAGGCCGCCGAGGTGATGGAGGTGACCGTCGAGGCCGTGGAATCGCTACTCGGCCGGGCACGACGGGCGCTCAAGGCGGCGCTGGCGACGGAAAAGGACGAGTTGCTCCGTAGAATGAATACAGGCGCCTGAGATACAGGCCGCCCACGGGATGTTGAAATGATGAACGCTGGACCGATGACATTGGAACGCCTCGACGAGCTGCTCTCCGCCTATGGTGCGGATGAGGCAGGCTGGCCCGCCGGCGAACGGCAGGCGGCGCGCGACCTGATCGCCGCTTCCGCCGAGGCACGGCAACTGCTGGAGGACGCGAGGGCGCTGGATACGCTTTTGAACGCGGCGCCGGTCGAGGAACCCTCCGCGGAACTGGTGGAACGGCTGATGGCCGCGCGCCCCAGGGAAGTGTCGAAAGAATTGCCGCAAGCGCGGCGTGAGGCCGGTCGGGCGAAGAAGGGCGGCGGGCTGCGCGGTATCGCCGCCGCGCTCTGGCCTTATGGCTCCTCCGCTTTCCCCGCGGGCGCGCTGGCGGCCTCGCTGGTGCTTGGGATTGCGCTGGGCACCTCCACCGGCATCAGCCCGATCGCGACGAATGGCGGCGCGACGACCACCGCTGCCGCGACGGCGGACTCTACCGATGACCAGCTGATCGCGATCGCGCTGGCTGATCCGAGCTATATCGAGGAATGGACCCAATGAGCGATATGAACCCGCAGACCGATACCGGTTCGTCCCCGAAACAGCGCCGATGGCTCGGGCCCGCTTTTCTCGCCTCCGCAGCGCTGAATATTTTCCTGATCGCCGTGATCGCCTCGCCGCTTGTGTTTCATTGGCGGTCGGGGCAGGCCCCCGATGGATTGAGAGAAGGGGCACCGCGTCACGGGATTTTCGGTGCCTTGCGCGAATTGCCGCCCCAGGATCGCAAAATGCTGCGCCAGTCCATGCGGGAGAGTTTCCGTGAGATGAGGCCTTTTCTGCGTAAGGCGGGAAGCGGTCGCAAGGCGTTGGCGGACGCGATTGCCGCCGAACCCTTCGACGGCGGCAAGGTGCGCGCGGCAATGGCGGAAATAGACGCGCCGATGGATCGGGTGCGTGAGATCGGCCAGACCTCTTTCATCAACACGCTCGAAAAGATGACGCCGGAGCAGCGAAAGCATGTTGCCAAAAAGATCGGCGAAGACCGCCATCGCCGCTGGGACCGGGACGATGACGACGACGATCACTGACAGGTCTCTTTCCGCAAATTGATGTAAGACGGGCTCGTGTGTCTGCGCTAAGCTCACACGTATGAGCTGGTATCATTCGAGTATGTATGACCCCGCCGTTCCGGTGGGGAGTTTCTGGGAAGAAGAGGCACCCCCTCTCGCAGCGGGCGTCGATAGCGGCGCTTTCAGCGAAGCAGAGGCGACGTGCGACGTCGCCATCATCGGCGGCGGCTATACCGGGCTTTCCGCCGCGCTGCATCTTGCCCGCGATCACAATGTAGATGTTCGCCTGCTTGAGGCGGGGCCGCTCGGCTGGGGCGCCTCGGGCCGCAATGGCGGCTTCTGCGCCTTGCAGCCCACCGGGCTGGGGCTCGGCGAACTGGTATCGCGTTTCGGAAAGGCGGAAGCACGGCGCTTCATCTCCTCGCAGGTCGAGGCGGTGGAGCTCGTTCAGGCGCTGGCGCGGGACGAGGGGATAGACTACAGCCCGCAAGGCGACGGCACGCTGCATGTCGCCCATGACGAAAAGCGCTTCCGGGAGCTGGAAGAGGAAGTTCGCCTCTGGCGCGACGGCTTCGGTATTCAGGCCCGGCTGATGAGCCGGGAAGAAGTGGCCGCCAGCCAATATGACTCCACCGAACAGTTCGGCGCTGCCTTCGACCCGGTAGGCTTCGGGCTGCAGCCCCTGCGCTTTGCACGGGGCCTGGCCGCAGCGGCGGCCCGTCACGGCGCGAAACTGCATGGCGGCAGCAACGTCGAAAGCTGGGAGAAGCATGACGACTGGCACCATCTGGTCACGCCGGGCGGCACATTGCGCGCCCGCAAGGTCATCCTGGCCACCAATGGCTTTATCCGTCCGGCTCTCGACCGCCGCCTTGAAAAGCGGCTGGTGCCGGTTCTGTCCAATATCATTGTCACCCGTCCTCTCACCGAGAGCGAAAGGCTGGCGCAGAAATGGCGGACGGAGCGGCCCTGTTCCAACACGCGGAGCCTGCTTTTCTATTACCGAATGCTGCCGGACAATCGGTTCCTCTTCGGCTCGCGGGGCGACCTGACGGGCAGGCCGGAGGACGGGGCGGTCATGCGCCGCTGGATGGAGAAACGCCTCGGCGAGGTCTTCCCGGCATGGGCGGAGGTGGAAACCACCCATTACTGGCGTGGTTTCGTCTGCATGACGCGCCGCCTGACCCCCTCCATCGCCTATATGGAGAACGACCGGACGGCGCTTGCCGCGCTCGGCTATCATGGAGACGGGGTGTCCGCCGCCCCCTGGGCGGGCCGCATGGCCGCCCGCCTTATCGCGGGAAAGGCTTCGGAAAGCGATTTACCCGCGCCTTTCCGGGGAGAACCCGGCCTCATCCCCTTTGCGGCGTTGCGGCGCTGGTATCTGAGGGGGGCTCTCAGCTACTATCGCTGGACTGACCTCTGACCTTTGGGTTTTTTATGAGTGATCGAAAGAAGACGTCCACCCCGGCCGCCGAAACGCGTCTGGCAACGCTGGCCGAATACGAGAAATTCATCCAGGAGAATGGCGAGATCGACTACCTCGACGCCATCTTCGTGGACATGTGCGGCACCGTCCGCGGCAAACGCTTTCCCTCCGAAGAAGCGGACAAGGTGTTCACCGGCGGTATCCAGATGCCGCAATCGATCTATTTCTTCGATGTGACCGGGGTGAATGAAGACATTCTCGGCATGGGCTTTTCCGACGGCGACCCCGATGCGGAAAGCTTTCCTCTGTCCGGCTCCATCGTGCCGGTGCCATGGGCCTCGATGAAGCAGGCCCAGGTGCTGATGACCATGCAGGGCAAGGACGGCTCGCCGCTCTGGCTGGAGCCGCGCAATGTGCTTGCCCGGGTGAAGGACAAGCTCGCCGAACTCGGCCTCCACGCGACCATCGCCTGCGAATTCGAGTTCTATGTGCTCGACAAGACCAACGATGCGAAGGGCAGGCCGCAGGCGCCGATCAATCCGGCGACCGGGATGCGCGAAACCGCCAATGAGGTTTACGGCATCACGGAACTTGACGGCTTTATGGGGCTGTTGAAGGAAATCGACGAAGCCGCTGCCGCGCAGGGCGTGCCGGCCTCCGGAGCCACGGCGGAGTTCGCGCCCGGCCAGTACGAGATCAACCTGAATCATGAAAGCGATGTGCTGGTTGCCTGCGACCACGCGGTGATGCTGCGAAATCTCATCGGCGCCATCACGCGCAAGCACGGCTTCGTGTCGAGCTTCATGGCCAAGCCTTTCCCCGATCAGACCGGCAATGGCATGCATGTCCATGTGTCGGTGCAGGACGAACAGGGCAACAATGTCTTCGACAATGGCGCCGATGACGGGTCCGACACGCTGCGTCACGCGATTGGGGGAGTGCAGGAGCTGCTCGCGGATTCCATGGCGATCTTCGCGCCGAACCTCAATTCCTATCGCCGCTTCGGACCGAACCTGTTTGTGCCGGTCAATGCGAGCTGGGGCTACAACAACCGTTCCGTCGCCTTCCGCGTGCCGAATGGGCCCGCGCATGCGCGTCGCATCGAGCATCGCGTGACGGGTGCGGACGCCAACCCCTATCTCGTCGTCGCGGCCATTCTGGCGGGCATCCACTACGGCATCGTCAACAAATGCGATCCCGGCGCCCCGGCGGAAGGAAATGCCTGCGATATCGTGGACGAGAACATTCCGTTCTATCTGCCGAGCGCATTGAAGCGCCTGCGCAATTCGGAGCCGATGCGGGAATATTTCGGCGCGGAATATGTCGACGTCTATGCCGAGACGAAGATCCTCGAATACGACAAGTTCAACAGCGAAATCTCCGCGCTGGAATATGACTGGTATCTCTGACGCGATGCTGGCGTGTCACCCGGGGCAAGTGATGAACGGGTGATGGGTGAGGAGAGGGCCGCGCAGTCGGGAGTTGCGGCGTTTCCTTCTGCATTTGCGTATCATCGGTGCGTACCGCTTGCTTCCTATGCGCCGTCGCTCATTTCCTGGGAGAAGGGCGCGAATGTTCTATTGCATCCCCTGGCCTCTTAATTTTGCACTGCTTTTTGCGCCTTACACCATTCTGCGTACGGTCGGGTATCGTCATTGGAAAAGAAGTGGCGCCGATCCTGGTGTTCCAAGGCATATATGGGCTTACAGATCATTGAAGCCAAAGGAATACTGGGTCCCTTCGGTAGGACTTTGGTCAATACAGTTGTCTTGGGCGATTGTGGTTCTTCTGCCGGTTCAATATCTGGTTCGATAACAAGATAAAGATGCCCTCGTGACCTCCAGCGCGGGGAATTGAAGCGGCGGTCGCTGTAGCGGGTGGCGAGAAAATGGCATTTGCAATGCTGTCCAAGTCTAACCGTTATTTCAGACGTGACGCTAACGCATCACTTGCAGCGTATGCGGATGTTCCCGGGAGATTGTGAATGTTCTATTTGGTGCCGTACCCGTTTGATATTGCGCTGCTCCTAGCGCCCTTTCCAATTATTCGTACGGGAGGATATTTGTATTGGAAACGAAGCGATGCAAACCGAGATTCAGTAAAAAGTTTCTATACATTCGATAGAGTGAAGCCGGAGAAGTATTGGGTTCCGTGGAGTGTGATTCTGCTAATTCAGTTGGCTTGGGCGATTGCGGTTCTTTTGCCGGTTCAATATCTGGTTCGATAGCAAACAGACGGTACCCTTGTCGAATGTGCATGACCTGCAGTGCGGGAATTTAAGCAGCGGTTGCTTTGGCAGGTGACGAAAAAACGCTGTTTGCAACGCCGTCCAGGTCTGCCCCTATTCTTTAGGCAGCTAATTCACCACTGCGAATAGCTCGGTGTGCTGCGTCCGAGATGGATGTGGCGCGCGAGCCGGATCGCGGGGCGGATGAGAAGCTGCGCACTGCCGATCACGAAAAGCCATGTGCCGTCGTAAGTGGTCTCTGCCCAGAAGAAGAGAATGCTGCCCGCAAGGAACCAGGCGCCGACCATGAAGTCGTTGACGATACTGACGACTTCGTAAGTGCGTTCGATCACGATCTGCTCGTGGCCGACATGGATTGAAAAGCTGCGTTGCCGGGAGGCCTGCCGTTCCTGCGTCATCGTTTCCTCGTCTTTTTCGAAACTCGAAGGGCGAGCGCAACCTAACGCGCCGGGCGGGAAACGGCCAATGCTGTGTCGCAAAAAAGAAGTGACGCTCAGAGCGGCAGCGTGAAGCTCACTGTCGTGCCGACGCCCTCGATGCTGTCGATGTCGAGTTCGCCACCATGCATTTCCACCAGCGAGCGCGACAGGGCAAGGCCAAGGCCCGTGCCCTTGTGCGTCTTGTTGTGCTGGCTTTCCACCTGTTCGAAAGGACGCCCGATCTTGGCGAGCGCGCTGGACGGGATGCCGATACCGGTATCGCGCACCGCAATGGTGAGCATCCCGTTCCCCGTCGTGCCGGTAACGTGAATGCTGCCGCCGGCCTGCGTGAACTTCACCGCATTGGAGAGGAGGTTGAGCAGCACCTGTTTCACGGCGCGCTTGTCCGCCTGCACATGGGGCAGGGCCGAGACTTCGTTGACGATCTTGAGGTCGGCCTCTTCGGCGCGGCCGCTGACCAGACGCAAGGACTCGCCCAGCACTTCGTCGATATCGAGGTCTTCCTTTTCCAGCGTCATCCGACCCGCCTCGATCTTCGACATATCCAGAATGTCGTTGATGAGTTCGAGCAGGTGCTGGCCGGAGCCTTTGATGTCCTTCGTGTACTCGTGATATTTCGGCGCGCCGAGCGGGCCGAAAAGCTCCGACTCCATCATCTCCGAAAAGCCGATGATCGCATTGAGCGGCGTGCGCAGCTCATGGCTCATATTGGCGAGGAATTCCGACTTGGAGCGGTTCGCCGTTTCCGCGCGCGTCTTTTCGACGGCGTATTTCTCGGCGAGGTCCACGAGCTGGCGCGCCTGCTCCTGCAGCTTCTGGCGCGAAGTTTCGAGGTCGCGCACCGTGCGTTCCAGCTCGCCCTTGCTTTCGGTCAGCTGCGCTTCCTGCGTCTTGATGTCGGTAATGTCGGTGCCGACATTCACATGCCCGCCATCCTTGGTGCGGCGTTCGCTGATCTGCAGCCAGCGCCCGCTGGGCAGGTGGATTTCACGCACGCTTTCATTGCGGCCCGTGCCGGGCTGCGGCCAGCTTTCCGCCACCGAGGCGCGCGCCATCAGGTCGGGCAGGGTGCCGCCGGGCGCCACGTCGCTTTCCGGCAGGTCGAGGAATTCGGCGAACTTGCTGTTGGACGTCACCAGCTTGTTGTCGCCGTCCCAGAGCACAAAGGCCTCGCCAATGCTCTCGATGGCGTCGCGCAGGCGCTCATTCGCTTCCGAGACGCGCTTTTCGGCGAGCTTCTGTTCGGTGATGTCGATGGTGATGCCGACAAGCCGTTCGCTGGCGAGCCGGCCGCCGCCCCAGACCTGACCCTTGGCGTGGACCCAGACCCAGGAGCCATCGGCATGCTTCAGCCTGAAATCCGTGTCGTAGGAGCGGGACGGGCGGCTTGCCGCCTGCATGATTTCGTCGATCGCCTTGAGGTCGTCGGGATGCGTCAGCGCTTTCACTTCATTGGGCGACATACGCCGCGAGGGCTGCTTGAGGCCGACCATGTCGAACATCGCCGCCGACCAGTAGACCCGGTTTTCCGTCAGGTCCCAGTCCCAGATCCCGCAGCGCGCACCGGCAAACGCCATGTCGAAGCGCTGCTGGTTCTCCACCAGCGCAGCTTCCGCTTCCAGCTTGCTCTCGCGCAGATGAACGAGGAGCCAGGCAAGCGCCACATAGCCGGCCGAAAGGAGGCCCGAAAAGACGAGCGTGCGCGAGAAGCCCTCGTCGAGATAAAGGACGACGTTGAGCGCGACAAGCCCGACCCCGGAAAGGGCGAGCAGAAGCCGGGCGACTTTTCCAGAAGACATGCCGAACCATCCGTTCCGCCGAAGCGACGAATGCCATATGGCCGGTCGGTCGCCCATCTTGCCTATCGTTTCATGTCTGCCGGTGCTGGCGTCCGCCATGGCCCTTGCCTGTATAGCCGTTCCGAATCAGTTGCTTGAAGGCGATGATTCGGCTTGGGCACAGCTTTGTCCATAGTCGTGCGTTAACTTTTCATTAACCGATGCAATTCGGACTCAGTCCACAGACATTACCCGATGAGAATAGCGCCTTTTCGGCGAATGTCCGCCAACCGGATCGCATGCGATCCCATGTCGATCAGGCCAGCGTCTTGGTCGCGATTTCATAGACATCGCGGGATAAACCCTCGGTTTCGGCAATGCGCTTCAGCGCGGCTTCCATACCCGTCCGCCGCGACGGCTCGAATTGCCGCCAGCTCTTGAAGCTGCCGAGCATCCGCGCCGCCACCTGCGGGTTCAGCCGGTCCAGTTCGAGTACCTTGTCGGCGACGAATTCGTAGCCCGCGCCGTCCTTCGCATGGAAGCGGACCTGGTTGGCCGCTGCGAAGCTGGTGATGAGCGCGCGCACCTTGTTCGGTCCCTTGATGTTGAAGGCCGGATGGGTGGTCAGGCGCTTGATCTGGGCCAGCGTGTCCGGCCGTGTGGAGAGCGCCTGCAGGGTGAGCCATTTGTCCACGACGAGGTGATTGTCTTTCCAGCGTTCATAGAAGTCGGCAAGCGCTTCGTCATGCTCAGCTCCATCCACATTGGCGAGAACGCCGAGCGCGGCCATCGCATCCGTCATATTGGTCGCCTGCCTGTAATGCGTGAGGGCAAGCGTGACGCCCTCCCGAGAGCCCGGCACAGCGGCCAGATAGGAAAGGCAGGCATTGCGCAGTGCCCGGCGGCCGGCATGGTCGGCATTGGGCGAATAAGGCCCGTCCACCCGGAAGGCCTCATAGGCTGCTGCAAACTCATCGCGAAGCTGTGCTGCGATGGAGCCGCGCAATGTCTCCCGCGCCGTATGGATCGCGTCCGGGTCGACATCCTTGCCGATCGTTTGCGCAATGGTCTGCTCGCTCGGCAGGACGATCATCTGCGCCACATAGTCGGGGTCGAGCGAGCTGTCGGCGAGCAGGGACCGGATCATCTCGGCAAAGGCCGTCCCCTGACGGTTCTTCTCGCCACTGGCCTGTGCGCCGACAAGCCCGATCAGCAGGCCCGTTGCGTAGCGCTGTGCCGCCTCCCAGCGGTTGAACGGGTCGCTGTCATGCGTCATCAGGAACATGAGGTCGCGTTCCTTGAGATTGGCATTGAGCTTCACCGGCGCGGAAAACCCGCGCAGCAGCGACGGCACCGGCTTTGCGGGCACGTTGGTGAAATGGAAGGTCTGTTCCTGCTCGGTCAGGTTCAGCACGCGCGATGTGCCGACGGGCGCGTCCTCGCCCTGAAGCTGCAGGGGAATGTCATGGCCGTCCGGCCCCACGAGCCCCATGGCGACGGGGATGTGATAGGGCGCCTTTTTGGGCTGGCCCGGCGTCGGCTGGCAGACCTGGCTCAGCGTCAGCGTGTAGCTTTTCCGGCTCGCATCGTAATTGCCCGACGCGAGCACCTCCGGCGTGCCGGACTGGCTGTACCAGCGCATGAACTGGCCGAGGTCGAGTTCCGCGCCATCGGCCAGCGAGGTGACGAAATCCTCCACCGTCGCCGCTTCGCCGTCATGCCGTTCGAAATAGAGGTCCATGCCTTTGCGGAAGCGCTCCGGCCCCGCCAGCGTATGGATCATGCGGCACAGCTCGGCGCCTTTCTCGTAGACGGTCGCCGTATAGAAATTGTTGATCTCGATATAGGCGTCGGGCCGGACGGGATGCGCAAGCGGCCCGCCATCTTCGGGGAACTGATGCGCGCGAAGGAGCTTCACGTCGGAGATCCGCTTCACCGGACGCGAGCGCATGTCGGAGGTGAATTCCTGGTCGCGGAAGACGGTCAGTCCCTCCTTCAGGCAGAGCTGAAACCAGTCGCGGCAGGTGATGCGGTTGCCGGTCCAGTTGTGGAAATATTCATGCACGATGATCGCCTCGATTGCCGCGTAGTCTGCATCCGTCGCGGTCTCGGCGCGGGCAAGGATGTATTTGTCGTTGAAGACGTTGAGACCCTTGTTCTCCATCGCCCCCATATTGAAGGCGCTGACCGCGACGATCATGAAGATGTCGAGATCGTATTCGCGCCCGAAGCGCTCCTCGTCCCATTTCATGGAGCGCTTCAGCGCTTCCATCGCATAGGCGCAGCGGTCCTTATTGCCGGGCTCGACATAGATGCGAAGCGTCACCTCGCGGCCGGACATGGTGGTGAAGGTGTCTTCCACATGGTCGAGCTTGCCGCCCACCAGTGCGAAGAGATAGGAGGGCTTGGGGAAGGGGTCGTGCCATTCCGCGAAATGCCGCCCGCCGTCCAGATCGCCGCTCGCTTCCAGATTGCCGTTCGAGAGCAGCACCGGCGCATCGGCCTTGTTGGCCTCGATGCGCGTGCGATAGACCGCCATCACGTCGGGACGATCCGGGAAATAGGTGATGCGGCGGAAGCCCTGCGCCTCGCATTGCGTGCAATAGATCTCGCTCGAAAGATAGAGCCCGGTCAGCGCCGTATTCTCCTCCGGCGCGCAAGTCGTTGCGATTTCGAGCGTGAAGGGCCCCTCCGGCGCATCGAACAGGGTCAGCTGGGCGTCGTCGACCTGATAGGCGTTCGGGCTCACCGTCTCGCCGTTCAGTTTTACCTCGTGAAGCGTCAGCTTCTCCCCGTCCAGTACGAGGGGGGCGTCGGCGCTCTTGCTGTCCGGGTTCCGGCGCACGGTCAGCTTTGAGTGCACCCGCGTCGCCTTCGGGTCGAGCGAAACGTCGAGCGCCACCTCATCGATCTGAAAGGCGGGCGCCGTGTATTCGGCAAGGCGGATGGTGCGGGGGTCTTCATTTTTCATGGATGATCACTCGAAACCGGGGGGCAATCGGGCCGCGGACGGACAAGGGGAGGACCGGCGGCAAGCCGCAGCTCCATAGACCTCGCGCGTCGGCCCGTGGACAGGAGATAATCGTTCGGGAAAGGTTCCGCAATTCGCGTGGCGGAATTGGGGCGGAATTGAAGTGCCCGACCGGGATTTTCCGTCCCGGGGGCCCTTCGGGGTCTTTAGGAGGGGCGGCTCGATGAGGGCTAGCTCGCGCCGCCTTATTCCTCCGCCACGCCCTGGCGCAGCACCTTGGCCAGTGTCGCGGCGGCGTCATTGGCGATATCCATCACATCGTCGGGCAGGTTTTCCGGATTGTTGCGCGCCACTTCGATCAGGTGCTGCAGCAGCACCATGAATTGCGGGCTCGCCGCCATGATCCGCGCCTGCATCTCGCAGCGATCCGGATAGAGGTCGTATTCGATGCCGGGCACGCGCCAGCCCCCGCCTTCATGGCCGCCCGTCACGATGACGGGATGGGTGCCGGGGACGGGGTGATTGGCGGATTCCGAGTCCGAGCGCCATTTGTTGGGCACGCGCTGCACATGCCACTCTTCCATATTGGGATCGAGATGGGTGAGGGCCTCGGTTTCTTCCGTTTCGAGCTCATTGGCACGGAACTCGCGGCCGAGGCCGACATCGTAATTGATGCGCAACGGCTCATCCATGTCCTTGACCCATTGCGGCACCAGCCGCTCGATCACCGCCCATGTGCCCACGGGCCGGACATAAACGCGCTGGTTCTTATGAAATTGTGCCTTGGCCATTCCGCAATATCCTTTGCCTCTAATCCTGACCTCTCGCCTCGGGCATCATCGGCGAAGGCCGGTTAGCAGGCTGTTAAAGAAAACCAAGATTTTGCCATCAGGAAGTCGAGAGTCTTGCGGTTTGGGAACAGGCGCGCCCATGGCTGTCCCGAACGCCTCAAGCCCGACGCGACGTAAAATAAGCGGGCCTTTTCAGATGGCGGAAATGCGGGAACAATGCGCGCCAAACGGATCGTCCCGGCACTTGTCGGGATGGGCGACAAGACCATTTTTCCGGACTGGAAAGTCATGAAAGAGCCGGATCCGGCGGGCAGGGACAATGCGCCGCCGCTACCGGCCTTGCGGGAGGTACTATGAATTTCGATTTTTCCGACGACCAGAAGATGCTCAAGGAGCAGGTACGCAAGTTCCTGGGCGACAAATGCGGCTATGACGTCGTGCGCAAGCATCTGGAAGGCAAGGACGCCTATGATGCCGGCGTCTGGAAGGGCCTCGTGGACATGGGCCTGACCGGTACCGCCATCCCGGAAGCCTATGGCGGTCTTGGCCTCGGCGCGCTGGAACTTTGTGTGATCGCCGAGGAACTGGGCCGTTCCGCGGCGCCGGTGCCGTTCTCTTCCTCCATCTATCTTGCCGCGGAAGCGATCAAGCTCTTCGGCACGGAAGAGCAGAAGCAGAAATGGCTGCCGAAAATCGCCAGCGGCGAAGCCGTCGGCACGCTCGCCATGGGCGAGGGCCTGAAGGCCGCCAATCCGCGCAACATCGAAACCTCCTTCGCCAATGGCAAGGTCAATGGCGTGAAGCAGCCGGTGGCCGATGGCGAAGCGGCCGACGTGGCCGTCGTGGTCGTCAATTCCGGCGGTAGCGGCGAGGGCGCGATCTCGCTCGCGCTGGTCGATCTCAAGGCCGGCGGCGTGACGGCGGAAGCGCTTCGTACCATCGACCCGACGCGGCCTCATGCGCAGCTCACCTTCAAGGATGCGCCTGCCGAACTGATGGGCCCGGCCGGTCAGGGCTGGTCGCAGCTTCAGCGTGTGCTGGACGGCGCGGCAGTACTCTTTGCCTTCGAGCAGGTGGGCGGTGCCGAGGCCTCGCTGGAAATGGCGAAGGAATATGCGCTGGAGCGCTACGCCTTCGGCCGTCAGATCGGTTCCTATCAGGCGATCAAGCACAAGCTTGCCGATATGTATGTGAAGAAGGAACTGGCCAAGTCCAACGCCTATTACGGCGCGATGATGCTGAACGACGAAGGCTCGGAACTGACGGAAGCCGCCGCCGCGTCGCGCATCGCGGGCAACGACGCCTATGTCTTCGCGGCTCAGGAGAACATCCAGACCCATGGCGGCATCGGCTACACATGGGAGTCGAACTGTCAGTTCCACTACCGCCGCGCCAAGCTGCTGGCTCTCACCGTGGGCGCTTCCGCCCAGTGGAAAGAGAAGCTCGTCTCGCGCCTCGAAGCGAAGAACGCAGCCTGAGCGAACCAAAAACAGAATTCGGCAAAGGGAAATAACGTCATGGATTTCAACGACACACCGGAAGAAGCCAAATTCCGCGCAGAGGTTCGCGAGTGGCTGAGCAAGAACGCGACACTGAAGTCGGAAGCCAAGAACACCAACGTCGACCGCACGCAGGATCAGGTCGTCAAGCGCAACAAGGAATGGCAGGCCAAGAAGGCCGATGCAGGCTATGCCGCGCTTACCTGGCCCAAGGAGTGGGGCGGTGCCGGCGCCTCGCCCATCCACAGCGTGATCTATGGTCAGGAAGAGTCGAAATATGACGTACCCGGATCGATCTTCGCGATCGGCCTCGGCATGTGTATTCCGACCGTCATGGCCTGGGGCTCGGACGAGCACAAGAAGCGCTTCGTGAAGCCCGCCATCCGCGGTGAGGAGATCTGGTGTCAGCTCTTCTCCGAGCCCGCCGGCGGTTCGGATGTGGCCGGCCTGCGCACCCGCGCGGAAAAGGACGGCGATGAATGGGTCATCAACGGTCAGAAAGTCTGGACCTCCGGTGCCCAGTTTTGCGACTACGGCATCCTGCTGACCCGTACCGATCCGAACGTGCCCAAGCATAAGGGCCTCACCATGTTCTGGATCGACATGAAGGATCCGGCCGTGGAAGTGCGCCCGATCCGGCAGATGTCGGGCGAAAGCGGCTTCAACGAAGTCTTCTTCACCGATCTGCGCGTGAAGGACGATCAGCGTCTCGGCAAGGAAGGTGACGGCTGGAAGGTCGCGCTGACCACGCTGATGAACGAGCGTCTCGCGGTGGGCGGCAGTCAGGGCAATGCGGATGTGGACGACCTCATCCGCCTTGCCCGCGATGTCGATATCGCGGACGGTCCGGCCATCAACAATGGCGCCGTGCGCGAGCGCATCGCCGATTGGTATGTGCAGGCGCAGGGCCTCAAATTCACCCGCTTCCGCACGCTGACCGCGCTGTCGAAGGGGGATACGCCCGGACCGGAATCCTCGATCAGCAAGATCGTGGCGGCCAAGAAGATGCAGGACCTCGGCTCCTTCGGCATGGATCTTCAGGACCAGGGCGGCATCATCCGCGACCGCAACGTGTCGCCGCTGGAAGGCGCCTATACCGAGCAGTGGTTCGGCGCGGCGGGTTACCGCATCGCCGGCGGTACGGACGAAATCCTGCGCAACATCGTGGCCGAGCGCGTGCTGGGTCTGCCGCAGGATGTGCGCGTGGACAAGGACAAGGCGTTCAACGAACTGCCCAAGGGAAAATAAGACAGGAAACTTTCCTGCCTTTGCAAAGGGGTCCGGTTTCCGGGCCCCTTTTTCGTGTCCCGTCTTTAGCCGCCTCCGCAAGGCTGTGTTATGCTTTCTGCCGGATCCAACGTCCGGGGCAGGGTTTGAAAGCGGCGCTGAAATCGGCAGCTTCAAGGATGAGCGCGCATTTGCACGCCATGGGCGTGTGGCTCAAGGCGCGTCTCCCGGCGACGCCTGCGGGCTACGGACCCTATTTCCCCGTGGCAGGCGTGATCGTTTTCGGCGTCGCATTTTCGATTATCCGGCAGGTCTATGTGCCGCCGGTCACGCCGGGTCTGGACGGCATTCTGTCCGACGGACGGCTTGTCGTCCTCACCCGCGTTTCGCCCGCGCTTTATTATGAAGGCAGCGACGGCCCGACCGGCTTCGAATATGCGCTGGCAAGGGACTTCGCAGAGGACCTTGGTGTCGAGGTCGACTTCCGTGTCTATAACACCGAGCCGGAACTGCTCGACGCGCTGGCGGACAATGCCGGTCATATCGCAGCCGCCGGCATCGTCGCCACGGAGGCGCGGCGCGAGCGCTTCGCCTTCACGCAACCCTATGAAACCGTGCGCCAGCTCGTCGCGTGTCGCCGCCCCGCGGGCCGGATCCGGTCGATGAAGGATCTGGAAGGGCGTCGCATAATGCTGGCTGCGGGAACCTATGGCGCGGAACTGTTTGCAAAGAAGGCCGAGGCGTCGGAAGAGATCGATGTGAGCATCGAAAATGCATCGCCCGATGAGCTCCTCACCCGTGTGGCGGACGGGGAGGCGGATTGCACCGTCGCCAACAGCATCACCTTCAAGGTCACCCAGCCCTACAGGATCGAACTCCGGAGAGCGTTTTATCTGTCAAAGGACGAACCGGTCGGGTGGGCTTTTCCGAAGGGGGAAGAGGAGCTGGACGGCAAATTGTCGGAATGGTTCGCCCAGTCGGAGAAGTCCGGGCTCATCGCGCGCCTGGAGCGCCGCTATCACGGCTTCCTCTCGCTCTTCGACTATGTCGACATCCGGAGCTTCCGCCGCGCCATCGAGGATGTGCTGCCGGAATACGAGAAGGCGATTCGCCGGGCGGCGGCCGGGAGCGGTTTGCCCTGGGAGTTGCTGGCCGCGATTTCATGGCAGGAATCGCACTGGAACCCGAAAGCCCGCAGCCCCACAGGCGTGCGCGGTTTCATGATGCTGACCTTGCCGACCGCCAGGGAACTCGGCGTGGAAGATCGTCTCAATCTATTGGAAAGTCTTGAAGGCGGCGCGAAATATCTCGCCAGCATCAAGGAAAGGCTGCCGGACGGGATCGAGGGCGACAGCCGCGTCTGGATGGCGCTGGCGGCCTATAATATGGGGTTCGGCCATCTGCTGGATGCGCGCATTCTGGCCGCTCGCCGTGGTCTCGATCCTGATTCGTGGACGGACCTTCGCCAGGTCCTGCCTTTGCTCCAGAGGCCGGAGATCTACGCAAAACTCCGCCATGGAAGAGGCCGGGGCCGTCAGGCCCTTCACTATGTGCAGCAGATCCGCACCTATATGTACATTCTTCGCCAGAGCCGCGGCCTGATTTGATCTCTGACAATGCTTCGTGCGCCGGTTCCTTTACCTAGGGGTGCGACACCTCGCCATGCCACTGCGACCAAATGACCACTAAATTTTTATGGGCTTTGGCGGATGATGTGTCCGAACGAATTGCAATGCACCGGCGGGGCTGAAAACCGATTTCCGGTGCCGTCTCAAGGAGAAGAAAATGAAGGGCAACATGAAATATTCCGCACTCGGCAAGATCGCGCTGGGCGTGGTGCTGGCAGCGGGCATGGTCGCCGCTGCACCGGCGGCTCAGGCGGCTGACGGGTTCAAGGGCAAGTCTGCGGGTGACTTCGTCGTCCGTGCACGCGCCATCGGCGTCATCCCGCGCGACAATGCGGACAGCGCCTCCATTCCGGGCGAACCCGATGTCTCGAACGAATATGTGCCGGAACTCGATTTCACCTACTTCATCACCGACAACGTCGCGCTGGAACTGATCGCCGCGACGACCCGTCACGATGTGAAGTGGAATATCGGCGGTACCCAGCTCGATCTGGGTAAGGTCAACCTGCTGCCGCCGACCCTGACCGTTCAGTATCACTTCATGCCGAAAGAGCGTCTGAGCCCCTATGTCGGCGCGGGCCTCAACTACACCATCTTCTACAATGAGGATGCAGGGTCTTCGATCACCTCGATCGACTACGAAAACAGCCTCGGCTATGCGCTGCAGGCCGGTGTCGACTACGCGCTGGACGACAACTGGTCGCTCAACCTCGACGTGAAGAAGCTCTGGCTCGACACTGACGTGAAGATCAATGGCGGTGCGGTCACCGCCAATGTGAACCTCGATCCGTGGATCGTCGGTGTAGGCGTCGGCTACCGCTTCTGATGCCGACCGCGGTTTAGGCGGACGGCGGGTCTTCGAGGCTGGTTCTCGTCCCTGTCACCCGCAGCCCCACGGGGGCGAAAACGGGAGATCGGACCGCCGCCTGTACGGTTGGCCGGCAGCAGCTGCCCCTCGCATTGCGAGGGGCAGTTTTTTTATGCTAGCCAATAGGGTAATCACCCTAGCCGCTGTGTGCGGCGCGGGAGGAAAACAACCGGATTTCTGGAGGAGAAACCGTTGAACCAGATGGTCGATGGAACGGGGATCGATACCGCCAAGGTCAGGGAAGAGGGCCTGAGCGTTGCTATTCTGGGAGCGGGCGCCGGCGGTTTGTGCATGGCGATCCGCCTGCAGCAGGCCGGCATCACGAATTTCACGATATACGAAAAAGCCGACCGTGTGGGCGGCACCTGGCGCGACAACACCTATCCGGGCGCAGGCTGCGACGTTCCCTCCATGCTCTATTCCTATTCTTTCGAGCCCAAACTCGACTGGAGCCGCCGTTTCGCCGCCCAGCCCGAGATCGAGGAATATTTCGAGCATGTCGCCCGCAAATATCGTCTCTACCCGCATATCCAGTTCGACAGCGAAGTCCATGCGGCGCGCTTCGACGAGGCGACCGGTCTCTGGCACCTGGAGATGAAGGACGGCCGAGAGGTCACCGCCAATATCGTTGTCTCCGGCGTGGGCCAGCTCAACCGGCCTTTCACCCCCGATATTCCCGGTCTGGAGAGTTTCGAGGGTATCAGGTTCCATTCCGCGCGCTGGGAGCATGAACACGACCTGACCGGCAAGACCGTCGCCGTGATCGGCAATGGCGCCAGCGCCATTCAGTTCGTGCCCGAGATCGCGAAGGTGGTGAAGGACATGACCATCTTCCAGCGCACGCCCAACTGGGTCGTGCCCAAGGCGGATCGTCCCTACAAGGAATGGGAAAAGAAGCTGTTTCGCGCCTTCCCCTTTGTGGCGCGCCTCCAGCGCTGGCTGATCTGGATGACGCTGGAGCGCAATTTCCTCGCCTTCACGCAAGGAAGTTTTTTCGGAAAGCTCTTCGAGAAGGCGTCGAAAAAGGCATTGGAAGACGCCATTGCCGATCCGGACCTGCGCCGCAAGCTGACGCCCGACTATCCGGCAGGCTGCAAGCGCATCCTTCTTTCCAATGACTGGTTCCCCGCGCTTGCCCGTCCCAATGTCCATGTGGACGATCACGGCGTCGACCGCATCACCAGGGAAGGCGTCGTGACGAAGGACGGTATCGAGCACAAGGTCGATGCCATCGTTTTCGCGACCGGTTTCGAGGCGACCCGCTTCCTCGCGCCGATGGATGTTGCCGGCCGTGGGGGGCTCGACCTCAACGACGCATGGGCGAAAGGCGCGGAGGCCCATCGCGGCGTGGCGCTGGCAGGCTTCCCCAATTTCTTCATGCTCTACGGACCGAACACCAATCTCGGCCACAACTCGATCATCTTCATGATCGAGTGTCAGGTGAATTACATCCTGCAATGCATCGAAGCGGTGAAGGCCTCGCATGCGCGCTACATCGACGTGAAACCGGAAGCCATGGCCGAGTTCAACAGCGAGCTGCAGCACGACATGCAGAAAACGGTTTGGGCCGCGGGCTGCTCGTCCTGGTACAAGACCGAAGACGGCAAGGTGACCAATAACTGGTCGAGCTTCACCGCCCGCTACTGGTGGGAGATGCGCCAGCCCGATTTCGAGGAATACTCGCTGGCAGGCGCCAACACCTGACGCGACCGGACAAGATGAGATGCAAGGGGCGGGCGACGCGGTCGTCCGCCCTTTTTGCGCTCAGCGCCGCCGTCGTTGCGTGAGATCGCCCGTGATGGCGAGATAGACCAGCATCGCCACTGCCGCATAGACCGCATTCAGCAACAGCACGTTGAACCAGGGGGCGCCCACGCCCAGTACCAGTTTCGCGTTGAGCGAGGGAATGCCTGTCAGCGCAATCGCCGCGACCACGACGCCGAGTGTCGGTTTCATTGCGCGGAAGATGAACGGCAGGAGCGCCGCCACGATGCAGGCCACGACATAGCGCCCCGGTATCAGCATCAGCTCCCATTTCGCCGGACCGCCGATCAGCATGGCGGCGAGCGCATTGACGATCGTGCCGGCAAATCCTGCGACGAGAACGGCGAAAACGGTTCGTATCATTGTGATGTTCCTCATGCGGCCAGAGCGCGCAGCCTAAAGGCAGCGTGGCCGTCCTCCAAACACATGTTCGTGATGTGAATACCCGCATGACCGGGGAAGACAATCCGGTCATGTCTGTTATCCTCTCCATCCAGGAACCGGCTTCTGACGAGCCGGGCAAGGGAAGAGGGCGCTATGTCGGGCAAAGCCGTGAAGTGGCTGTTGGGAATTCTCGTCGTGCTGGTATTGGCAGGCGGGGCGTTTCTGAAATTCATCGTTTATCCGGAGAGCGCAACTCTCACCGTGGCGGAGGGCACCGGTCCCTCGCCCGAATTGCCCGCGCCCAAAAAGACCGTCATGCCCACCGTCAACATCGCCTCGGCCGTGGGCTGGCCCGAGGGGCAGAAGCCGACGGCGGCGGAAGGGCTCAAGGTCAATGCCTTTGCCAGCGGCCTCAAGCATCCGCGCTGGCTCTACAAGCTGCCCAATGGCGACATTCTCGTCGCTGAAACGGCAGGGCCGAAGAAAGCCGGAGACGGCGGTTTCCGGGGCTGGGTGGCGGAGCAGATCCAGTCCGCCGCGGGGGCCATCGTGGAAAGCGCGGACCGCATCACGCTTCTGCGCGATACCGATGGCGACGGCGTGGCGGATGTGAAGACCGCTTTCCTCACCGGCCTTCATTCGCCCTTCGGCATGGCGCTGGTGGGTAATGACCTCTATGTCGCCAATGCCGACAGTCTCTGGCGCTTCCCCTATGAGGAAGGCGAAACCGAGATCGCCGCCAGTGGTGAGAAGGTGGTGGACCTGCCGGCGGGCATCAATCATCACTGGACGAAGAACGTCATTGCGAGCCCGGACGGGACGAAGCTCTACATCACGGTCGGCTCCAACTCCAATGTCGGCGAAAACGGCATGGAGGCGGAGAAGAACCGCGCCGCCATCTGGGAGATGGACCGCGCGACCGGCAAGACACGCATCTATGCGAGCGGCCTGCGCAATCCCAACGGCCTGGCCTTCGAGCCAGATACCGGCAAGCTTTGGACGGCGGTAAACGAGCGCGACGAAATCGGCAGCGACCTCGTGCCCGACTACATCACATCGGTGAAGGAGGGCGGCTTTTACGGTTGGCCCTACAGCTATTACGGCCAGCATGTCGATGAGCGCGTGCAGCCGCAAAAGCCGGAGCTCGTGGCAAAGGCCATCGTGCCGGACTACGCGCTGGGCCCGCACACCGCCTCGCTCGGTATCGCCTTTTCCTATGATGCGAAACTGCCCGAGGGCTGGAACCATGGCCTCTTCGTTGGCCAGCACGGCTCCTGGAACCGCCGTCCCAAGAGCGGCTACAAGGTCATCTATGTGCCGTTCGAAAACGGCATGCCGTCTGGCAATCCCAAAGACGTGCTGACGGGTTTCCTCAACAAGGATGACGAGGCGCAAGGCCGTCCGGTCGATGTGCTTGTCGACGGGGCAGGCGACCTTCTGGTGACGGACGATGTCGGCAACACCGTCTGGCGGGTGAGCGGCGGCGGCCCGAATAGCTGATCGTCAGGTTTTTCGCATCAGGCGCGGGAAGATGCGTTCGGCATTTTCCCGCGCGATTGTGCGCGCATCGCTTTCACTGAGGCCGGGCATCGTATCGAGCATCGAGATGTTCCGTTCGACGCCGAATTCCGGCGTGAAGGGCCAGTCGCTCCCGAACAGGATCTGCGTCACCGGTGCGATGCGGCGCAATCCCTCAAAGGGCACGGGATGCGCGGAGAGCGCAACGTCGTAGTAGAGCGATTTCAGCGTCTCGAAGACTTCTTCCTCGCTGAGAGGTCGCGGTTCGATGAAAGGCACATTCGCGAAAATGGCGATCCGGGCAATGAGCGAGGGCAGCGCCGCGCCGCCATGCGGGACGATCACCTTGATGTGGGGCCGTGCCTGCAGCGTGCGCGAATAGAGCAGATCGACAATCGCCCGCGTTGTGTCGAGCGGGAATTCCAGAAGCGGCGCAGGCCGCCCGAGCGCCACGGCCTCGAAACAGGCCGGACTTGTCGGATGCAGGAAGAGCGTCGCCTCGCGCCGGTTGAGTTCGTCGAAGACCGGCGCGAAACGCGGCGAGCCAAGATACTCGCCGTTGATATTGGTCTCGAGAATGATCCCGTCCGCACCCAGCGTTTCGAAGGCGTAGTCTATCTCCTTCAGAGAGGCCGCCACATCCGGCAGGGGCAGGCTTGCAAAGAAGCCGAAGCGGTCCGGATGGTTGCGAAGAAGCGCGGCGCCTTCCTCGTTCACCTCGCGGCAGAGGCCGGTTCGTTCTTCTTCGGGCAGGAAATGGGTGGAAGGCGAGGAGAGCGAGATCATCGCCGTCGCGATCCCCTGACGGTCCATCACCGCAAGCGCTTCCGCCTCGCTCCATTGCGGCACCGGCATGCCGCCATCGAGATGCGTCATCCCCGCCTTGGTCAGCGCTTGTGCATAGCACTCGGGGAGGAAATGCGCGTGCACGTCGATCCGGCCTCCACAGGCGCAGGTTTCATTCTGTGTCATGAGACAGAGGTTCCTTTTGCGGAAGATCAGTCCGGATGAAACCGGGCGGGTAGCTTCTCGAAGCCCTGCAGAACATTATTGCGTAAGTAAACCGGTTTGCCCGCCTCGATACGCGATACACGGCGCACGAGGCTCGTCAGCAGAATTTCCATTTCCAACCGCGCAAGGTGCATACCGACGCAAGTATGCGCCCCGTGGCCCCAGCCAACATGATCGCGTGGGTTGCGACGAATATCGAAGTCTTGCGGCCGGGCATAATGACGTTCGTCGTGGTTGGCTGAAGCAAAGAGTATCAATACGCGGGAACCGGCCGGAACGGTCTGCTCGCCGATGTCCACATTCTCGGCGGCATGGCGCGTAAAGCCCCGAATGGGTGAGGCAAGACGGACCGTTTCATTGACCACGCCGGGGATCAGCTCCGGTTCGGCGCGAAGCGCCTCGTAGGTCTCGGGTCTGTTTGCGAGAAGCCAGACCATGTGTCCGGTCGCAAGGATAGTCGTATCAAGCGCCGGAGCCACATAGTCGATGACCATCGCGTTGGCTTCCGCCCGGGAGAGTTGACCTTGTTCGGCCGCCGCGAAAAGGCGATCTGCCCATCCATCCGGCGTCACATCCTCGCGGCGTAGTGCGCGGACATATTTACCGAGATCGAGCAGTGCGGGCATCGATCTCAGGCCCCGCAGATTCATGACGCCAAGAGCGTTGAAGGTTGAGGCGGCCCAACTCAGCATGCGCTCGCGTCCGAAGGCATTAAGGCCCACCAGTTCGGCCACTACGGTCACCGGCAGGTGCGCGGCGAAATCGCCTATCGCATCGAATTGTTCGCCGGCCGCGAGCTCGTTCACCAGCCGGTCGGCTATTTCCTCGAGACGGGGACGCAGCTCATTCAACGGGCCCGGCATGACGGGTTGCATTAGGACTTTCCGTCGTCGTGTATGCGTGTCGCCGTCGCTCGTCAGCGTGATGGGAGGGGCCTGCCGGTTGACCGGATTGTTGGCCGCGACCCCCTTGCCGCTGAGAAGACGATCATCCGCGCGCAATGCATCGCGGACATCTTCATATCGTCCGACCGCCCAGAGACGCCGCCGGGGCATCCAAACCGCTGAACCGAGATTGCGGATTTTCTCGTAGGCGGGATAGGGGTCCCGCAAGGCAGCCGAACCGTAAAGGTCGCCCCAGTAGGTTGCGCGCATCTCAATTTCCCTCATTTCGGACAGGCCGCTCATCCGGCCTTTCAGCTCCGTGGGGGATAAAATGGCGATAAATCCGATGACCTTCAGTCAAAAGAGAAACGGCACGGCGCTTTTGATTGGCACTTCCCTAAAAGCTTTTCATTTATAGACCGCGTTCTAGTTTTGCCGAGTGGTCTCTTGGGAGGCGTTCTCGTCCTGTAATCGGTGCGCGCCCTTGCCTTGCGTCCGCTACGGTCAGGGGCTACCTAGGTCAAGCTATTGACCGAGCTTTTGACTTCACGGACGAGCGAATGCCCGAGCGGCTGATCAGCGTGGCCCCGATGATGGACTGGACGGACCGGCATGACCGGTTCTTCCTGCGCCTCATCACGCGTCATGCGCTGCTCTATACGGAGATGGTGACGACCGGCGCCGTCATTCACGGCGACCGTCAGCGCCTGCTCGGCTATGACAATGCGGAGCATCCCGTCGCCGTCCAGCTCGGCGGTTCCGAACCGGCAGAACTCGCCGAAGCCGCTCGCATTGCCGAGGGCTTCGGCTATGACGAGATCAACCTCAATGTGGGCTGCCCGTCCGACCGTGTCCAGTCCGGCCGCTTCGGGGCCTGCCTGATGCAGGAACCCGGCCTCGTCGCGGCTTGCGTCGAAGCGATGGGGAAGGCGGTTAGCGTCCCCGTCACGGTGAAGTGCCGTATCGGCGTGGATGAGCAGGACCCGGAAGACGTGCTGCCGACCATGGCGCGCGCCGTGCGCGAAGCGGGCTGTAACACGCTCATCGTTCATGCGCGCAAGGCCTGGCTGAAAGGTCTTTCCCCGAAAGAAAACCGAGACGTGCCGCCGCTCGATTATCCGCTGGTCTATCGCCTGAAGCGCGATATGGCCGATATGGAAATCATCATCAATGGCGGCGTCCCCGATCTTGATGCCTGCGCCGATCATCTGGCGCATGTCGATGGCGTGATGCTGGGCCGCGCCGCCTATCAGACGCCCTACGTTCTGGCCGAGGCGGACCGGCGCTTCTACGACCCCGCCGCCGAAATTCCGACCCGCGCCGAGATACTCGAACGCTTTATCCCCTATGTGGAGCGCGAGCTCGCGGCGGGCACGCATCTCCACGCCATGACGCGCCATATTCTCGGCCTCTACCAGGGCCGACCCGGCGCGCGCGCCTTCCGCCGTCACATCTCGGAAAACGCCCCGCGCTCCGATGCGGGCATCGAGGTGCTGCGCGAGGCGCTGGCCTGCGTCGAACGCGGCGCGCCTTCCGCTCTTTCTTCTTCTCTCGAAACTCTGGACGCCTGACAAATGGATCTTACCGGCTCGCTGGGGGCTTACCCCACCCACGAACTCATTGCGCTCGCCATCGGTCTCATCGGAACGGGGCTTGTCGCGGGGCTCATCGCGGGCCTTCTGGGCGTCGGCGGCGGCATCGTCATCGTGCCGGTGCTGTATCAGGTCTTCACCGTGCTCGACATCGACCCGTCGATCCGCATGCATCTGGCGGTCGGCACCTCGCTCGGCACCATCATCCTGACCTCGATACGCTCGGTGCGTGCGCACTCGAAAAGAGGCGCCGTCGATTTCGAATTGCTCCGGCGCTGGGCGCTGCCGGTTCTCATCGGTGTTGCTGTCGGCACGACCTTCGCCGCCAGCGTGAACGGCGATATCCTGACGACGGTCTTCGCTTCCGTCGCGCTCCTCGTCGCCTTCAATCTCGCTTTCGGCAAGGAGAGCTGGCGTCTGGGCAGCGAGCTTCCGTCGAAGCCCTGGCAATACGGCATCGCTTCGGTCATCGGCGGGCTTTCCGCCATGATGGGCATTGGCGGCGGTACGTTCGGCGTTACCTATATGACGCTCTTCGGCCGCAACCCGCGAGAGGCGGTGGCGACCTCATCCGGCCTCGGCTTGCTGATCTCGGTGCCGGGCGTGGTGGGCTTCATCATTTCCGGCTGGAACGAGCCCCTTTTGCCGCCGTTCAGTCTCGGCTTCGTCAACCTTGTGGGCATGGCGCTCATTGCGCCGCTCACCGTGCTGGCCGCGCCATGGGGCGCGAACCTCGCGCACCGGATCAGTCACAAGGCGCTGCTGCGCGCTTTCGCGCTCTTCCTCGTGATTTCGTCCCTGCACATGTTCTTCCGGCTTTACGGCTGAGGCCGGACGCGCCTCGACAAGACCTCGCAAGAAATATAAATTTTATCTTAGAGCGCGAGGGCTTCTGCGAGGGGAAAATGAAATACGCGGGCGTAATTGGAATTGTTGCATGTCTGATGATTTCAGCATGCATTCCGCGGGTCGACGTTGCAGAGGAGAAGGCCGAGTACGACTCTTTGCAGCCGACTGTTTCCTCTTATGAGGAAATGAATTTCGAACCCATTTCTCTATCCAGCGATAAGGATTTTGAGATCACGTCTGCAAGCCCTGTCTTTGATTTCGGGCAGCAGGATGGGCTCAGTCATTACAAAGCTTTCGAGTTGCCAAATACGGACATTTCGTACCGGGTCCTCATCAAAAGCTATCAGTACGCGGTCCAGTGTCTCTTTTGCGGAAGTGCGTATTTCTTTCAGACTGTGAAGTTGCTCGATGAAACCAAGAAGCCGGTTCCGGTCATGCGTCCCGAGCAAGCGGTGTTCAAGCTAGGCGGTAGCTATCGCCGCGAAATAGCGTTCGTAATTAAGCCCGAAGACCATGCACATTATCTCGTTGTACACACAACGAAGCAGTTCGTGGACGCTGGGGATACACATGTGCAACCGGCTCCCGACTTGTTTATCGCCGGTCCTCTTCCGATGATGATCCCTATGGGGAATATGCAGACTTCTGCAAAAGGGCTCCCGATCGGAGAACTGGAAATCGATTTGCAGCCAGTTGATTAGTGGCAACCTCAAGCGCCGATGATCGCCCAGTTGCCATGGGCGGTCATGATGCGTTTGTCATCGGCGAAGATTTCCGAGCGCAGGAAACAGACCGCGCGGCCTTTCTTCACCATCTCGGCCCGGCCCTCGATCCACTGACCGGCCCTGGCCGATGAAATGAACTCCGTGGTGAGCGAGATGGTCGCGCAGGGCGCGCCGCCGATTGCGTGAAAGACGAGACTGCCCATCATCGTGTCGGCCAGCGTCGTCGCCATGCCGCCATGAAGCATCCCGTAAGGATTGCAGTGCTTCGTTTCCGCGCGAAATCCCCACACGGCGTGCATGTCGTCCGTATCGTCGCGTTGCCAGAGCGGCCCGACCAGCCCCTCGAATCCGTCCGCCATCGACGCATCGATGAGGCGAAACCCTTCCGGTGCGTCGCTCATGGCTTGTCTCCCCCGCGAGTCTTCTTCCTAGATTTTCTGGTCGTATTCGCCCACTTCCGGCTGCGCGGACAGGCGCTTGTCGATCTCGTGGAACATGTCGCGCATGTTTTTCTCCGAGGTCGGGCTTTCGACCACGACCACCAGACCCGGCTTGTTGGACGAGGCGCGCACAAGCCCCCATGTGCCGTCATCCACGGTCACACGCACACCGTTGACCGTCACGAGATCGCGAATGTTCTGCCCGATCAGCTTTTCGCCGTTCTCCCGCATGCCGGCAAAGGCCTTCACCATGCGGTCCACGACCTGATACTTCACCTCGTCGGGGCAGTGCGGCGACATGGTGGGCGAGCCCCATGTCATGGGCAGCGCCTCGCGCAGATCCGACATGGTCTTGTCCGGGTTGCGGTCCAGCATGTCGCAAATGGCGATGGCGGAAACGAGCCCGTCGTCATAACCGCGCCCGATCGGTGCGTTGAAGAAATAGTGGCCGGACTTCTCGAAGCCCACCAGCGCGTTGATCTCGTTCGCGCGGCGCTTGATATAGGAATGCCCCGTCTTCCAGTAATCCGTCGTGGCGCCATTGCCCTGCAGGATCGGGTCGGTGAGGAAGAGGCCCGTCGATTTCACATCGACGACGAATTTGGCGTTCTCGAACCGGGCCGAAAGATCGCGCGCCAGCATGACGCCCACCTTGTCGGCAAAGATTTCCTCACCCGTATTGTCGACGACGCCGCAGCGGTCGCCGTCGCCATCGAAGGCGAGGCCGACATCCGCGCCCGTTTCCAGCACCTTGTCGCGCAGTGCATGGAGCATTTCCATGTCTTCCGGGTTCGGATTGTAATTCGGGAATGTGAAGTCGAGTTCGCAGTCGAGCTGGATTACCTCCGCGCCGATGCCCTCCAGCACCTGCGGCGCAAAGGCGCCCGCCGTGCCGTTGCCGCAGGCCGCTACGACTTTGAGAGGCTTCTTCAGCTTGTCGCGGTCGGTGAGGTCTTTGATATAGCGCTCCGCCATGTCGGGGACATAGATGTAACGTCCGCCGTCGCGCGCCTTGCCCTGGCCCTCGAGCACGATGCGTTTCAGATGCGCCATCTCGTCCGGCCCGAAGGTGAGCGGGCGTTGAGCGCCCATCTTCACGCCCGTCCAGCCATTTTCATTATGGCTCGCCGTAACCATGGCAACGGCGGGCACATCGAGATCGAATTGCGAAAAATAGGCGACCGGCGACAGAGCAAGCCCGATGTCATGGACTTCGCAACCGGAGCCCATCAGCCCGATGATGAGCGCCTGCTTGATGGAGGCGGAGTAGGAGCGGAAATCATGCCCCACGGCGATGGCGGGTTTGACGCCCATTTCGTGCAGCACGGTGCCGAGCCCGAAGCCAAGCGCCTGAACGCCCATCAGGTTGATCTGTTCGGGGAAGAGCCACCTGGCGTCATATTCGCGAAACCCAGCGGGGGCGACCAGCGGAAGGTTTTCGAATTCCGGCGTATTGGGTTTCAGGTCGTCGCGGGGGATAGGCAGCATTCGCAGTTACCTCGGCATTTGAATCGCGGATCGGACGAACGGGATCATCGCCCGATCGGGCTTCAATGCAATGTTAGTTTGGTGAGAATAGGGCGAGAAGGGTTCATTCCCGAAGGATTAGACGGTCTCCGCTGACTTCGACGCTTCTGAGCCGTCCGAGGAAACTCATCCCCAGCAGCGAGCCGGGCAGGGTGTCGGTGCGCATCACCGAGGCGTCCACGTCGCGCAGCACGATATCTCCGATGGAAACTTCGTCGAGCCGAATCCGGGCCGCCATGATCCGGCCATTGGCGGTGTCATAGGCGGTGGTATAGCTCAAACGGTTGAGATCTATCCCTGCGCGCTGCGCATCTTCCCGGGTCAGGGCCACATCCGTCGCGCCGGTATCCACCAGGAAATGAACATGGGTCCCGTTGACCATCGCATCGGCGCTGAAATGGCCGTTGAGGCTGCGGCTGAGATAGGCGACCCCCGGTTCGGTCTGCACCGGCGCGGAGGGGATGAGCGCGCTTTTCGTGCGCTGCATGAGCCCCCCAAGCTCGGAGCGGTAGCTATAGCTCACCACAAGCATCAGCGTGATCGCGATCCAGGTCAGCGCCTGCTTGACGGCAAGCCCCGGATTGCCGCGAAAGCCCAGGATTGCGCTGCCGAGGATGGCGACGATCAGCACCATGCCGTAGGTAAGCCTGATCTGCGCGTTCTGGCTCGACAGGGCGCCCGGAAAGCGGTTGTTGAGAAACAGCACCAGCGCCACCAGTCCCAGCAGCGTCAGTCCCGCATATGCCCATCTGTTGCTTTTCATGAGCGCCATCCTATCCGCTCGATTGTGACCATGTCGTAACCGCGCCGCCCGAAATTCGACAGATCCGAATTCAACACGATTCTAATGCGGGGCCGCTTGAAGGCGGGGGGACAAGTTTATATTTACATGTTATAGTCGAGTTGAATTTATTACCACGACAATGTGATGTGAAATGACCGAGCGCAAGATCGTACCGCTGAGAGGGGGGCAGGAGGGCAGCATGGCTGCTAATGCCGCCTCGCATCTTGCGCTGCCCGAGCTGGAAGCCGGCTGGGTCTGGCTGGTGGGCGCAGGCCCCGGCGATCCCGGCCTTCTCACGCTTCATGCCCTGAATGCGCTGCGCCAGGCCGATCATGTGGTCTATGACGCGTTGGTGGACGAAACCGTTCTCGAATTCGCCAATCCCCGCGCCACGCTGGAATATGCCGGCAAGCGTGGCGGCAAGCCGAGCCCGAAACAGCGGGACATCTCCTCGCGTCTTGTGGAACTGGCCCGGGCGGGCAAGCGCGTCCTGCGTCTTAAAGGCGGCGATCCCTTCGTCTTCGGCCGCGGCGGAGAAGAAGCGCTGGCGCTGGTCGAGGCCGGTATTCCCTTCCGCATCGTGCCCGGCGTCACCGCCGGGATCGGCGGTCTGGGTTATGCGGGCATTCCTGTCACGCATCGCGACGTCAACCACGCCGTCACCTTCGTCACCGGCCATATGGCGGGCGGCGACGTGCCGGAGAATCTGGACTGGGCGGCCATCGCCAAGGGCTCGCCCGTCATCGTCCTCTACATGGCGCTGAAACATCTGCCTGCGATTACCGAAACGCTCATCGCCAATGGCCGGTCGGGCGCGGAGCCCGTCGCGCTGGTGCGCAATGCGTCGCTCAAAGACCAGACCGTGCTCGAAACCACGCTCGCCACGGCAGCCGCGGATGTGGAGCGCGAAGGCTTCACCGCGCCTGCCATCATCGTCATCGGCGATGTGGTGCGTCTGCGCGAAGGGCTGGACTGGCTGGGCGCGCTGGAAGGACGCATCCTCAATCCCGATCCGCTGGGCCATCGCCGTCAGCAGGATGCGGGCTAGCTCTGGCGAAGGGCTCTGTCGATTTGCCTGAGGGCCGCTTCCGGTTCGGCTGCCTTTTTGCCGAGTGTCTCGAGGCGGTCGGGCAATTGCCGCAAGACCGCCTCGCGCTCGGCATCGCTCATGCCGCCCCAGCCGGCGATTTCCCCCAGCGTCCGTGCACAGCCCGTGCAAAGTCCGCTGCGGCCGTCCACGGCGCAGATCGAAATGCAGGGGGTCCTGATCGGGGCTGAAAAACTCATTCCGGGTCGCCTGTTCGCTGAATACCTGTTTTGTGTCGTGGCGCGCGGCGGAGTATAGGACACAGCATCCCCGCTCGCGCAAATCCCACTCGACGAGGCCCATTGATGAATCCCGCCGCTTCCGGCCTGCCCTTCGACGACATCCGCAATCTGCTCGGCAATCCGCCCCCCATGGAGGCCGAGGCTGTCGATCTCGCGCGCCGGCGCCTGGCGGCGCTGGCGCTGGGCGAAGGCGGGCTCGGCCGCCTCGGTGACCTCGCAGTCTGGCTTGCCGGCTGGCAGGCGGCGGAGGAGCCGCAGCTTCGCCGTCCGCTGATCGCGATCTTCGCGGGCTCTCATGGCGTGGCGGCCAGGGGAGCGAGCGACTTCGCGTCCGGCGCGACCCAGGCCATGATGGAAGTCGTCGCGGGCGGCGGCGCGGCGGTGAACCAGATCGCCCTGCAATATGATGCGGGCCTCAAAGTGTTCGATCTCGCGCTCGACTTGCCGACCCCCGACATCACGCAAGCCGATGCGCTGGAAGAAGACGCCTGCGCCGCCACCATGGCGTTCGGCATGGAAGCGATCGCGGGCGGAACGGATCTTCTTTGCGTCGGCGCGCTGGGCGTGGGCGGGCGCGTCCCCGCCGCCGCCATCGCTGCGAAGCTTGCAGGCGGCAACGGACGCGACTGGATCGACGGGGAAGGGGCGCTTGCTGCCCGCCGGATCGCACTGGTCGATGCCGTGCTGGCGCATCACGCCGCCATTCTGTCCGATCCGCTGGAGGTGTTGCGGCGCATGGGCGGGCGCGAACTCGCCGCCATCGCGGGCGCGATCATCGCCTCGCGTTATCAGCGCATCCCAGTCTTGCTGGACGGTTTCGTCTCCGGCGTGGCGGCGCTGGTGCTGGAACGCCTCGCCCCGGGAATGACCGATCACTGCCTCGCCGCCTCCGCGAGCGCCACGCCTGCCCATGACCGTCTCCTCGCGGAGCTGGGCAAGGAGCCGCTTTCCCGTACCGGCATCACGCTGGACGACGGCACGGCAGCGGCCTCGGGCATAGGGCTATTGCGCTCGGCGGCGGCGATCCTCAACGGCATGGCCGAGGCCGAGCAGGCCGGTATCGCGGCGACCTGACTTGAGAGCGGTTCGCATTTTCCCTTGACCCCCGATCCTGCGTCTAATAATCACTCGCAATAAGAGCGGTGACGATAGCCGCATATGGGTAGTAGGCAAAAGGGAAGGGCCGTTTTCATGTCCACCAGCATCAAAAGCCGTCGCGGCGTTATCGCTCTCTCGCTCCTGCTGGCGGGCGGCACAATCGCCCTCCCGGCCCAGTCGGTGCTTGCGTCCGGTGCGGGGGCCATCCCGGCGCAGTTTGCGATGGATGGCGGCAGTTCCTACGGCGCGACCCTTGAAATTCTCGGCTATGCCCGCCTCGTCGAAGCCTCTTATCAGCGCTCTTACGAAGACGCGAAGAAGATGCGCGGCGTCATCAACGAGTTCCTCGACAAGCCGACGGAAGAAAACCTCACCCGTGCCCGCAAGGCCTGGATCGATGCCCGTCCCGCCTATCTCGTGACCGAGGCCTTCCGCTTCTATGAGGGCCCCATCGACTTCGCGGACGAGGAAACGGGCGAAGAGGGCCCGGAGGCGCATATCAATGCCTGGCCGCTCAACGAGGCGTATATCGACTATGTGAAGGGCGATGCGGATGCGGGCATCATCCACGACACCTCGATCCCGATTAACGACAAGACGATCCTCGGCCACGACCAGACCGAGGACGAGGCCGATGTGACCACCGGTTGGCATGCCATCGAGTTCCTGCTCTGGGGACAGGATTTCAACGATGACGGTCCCGGCGCGCGTCCGGCGAGCGATTACACGCCCGGCGACAAGTTCAATGACCGCCGCCGTCTCTATCTCAAGACCGTGACGCAGATGCTGGTGAAGGATCTGTCCTGGCTCGCCATGAGCTGGAACATGGACAACCCCAATGCCTATGCGACGGACTTCCTGAAGTTGCCGCAAAAGGAAGCGCTGGGCCGCATCCTCACGGGCATGGCGACGCTCTCCGGTTTCGAAATGGCGTCTGAGCGCATGGCTGTCGCGCTCGATTCCGGCGATCAGGAAGACGAGCATTCCTGCTTCTCCGACAACACAAACAACGACTTCATTTACGACCAGAAGGGCATCGCCAATATCTGGTTCGGCGAAATGGGCGATAAGGAGTTCGCGGGCATTCAGGACCTCGTGGCCCGCGTCGACCCCGATCTCGAAAAGAAGGTGACGGCGCAGATCGAGAAGACGACAAAGGCGATTGCCGTCATGCCGCATCCGATCGATCAGGTGCTCGCAAGCCCCAAGGGCAGCGATGGCCGGGTAAAGATGGAGCAGGCCGTCACCGATCTGGTGGAGCAGGGCAAAATGCTCGTTGAAGTCGGCAAGGCGCTTGGCGTGAAGATCGTCGTCGCAACCGAATAGTCGAAGGCCGCCATCGTCAAGGTGGCAAAACGGGAAAGCATGTTGTGAAAGCGACGTTGGAGCGAAGAGTTGCACTGATCGGCGGTGTTACGGCCGCCAGCCTGATCCTCGTCGGTGCGGTTCTCGCTGTGTCCGTCTCGGGCCATGGGCTCGAGACGGCCGCCGCGGCGGAGCCGGCTGTAAAGCACGTCGAAATGCCGTCGCCCGATGCGCTGCCGGGGGCCGCCTTGTCCACGCGGCTGACCAACAGCAATGCGTTCGCTCAAAGTGCGCCGGGGCTCACCTTTCAGCAGCGCCGGGATTTCTTTTTCGGCAACCGCCTCTTCAACACCAACTGGGCCGTCGCGCCGGGGTCGGTGACGAAGTTCGACGGGCTGGGCCCGACGTTCAACCGCGTTTCCTGTTCCGGCTGCCACACGCGGGACGGGCGGGGGCGTCCGCCGCTCAATGACGAGAAACACCTCGATTCCATGCTGATCCGTATTTCGGACGGGCAGGGCAATCCGCTGCCCCAGTATGGCGATCAGTTCAACGACCGCGCCAATCATGGCATTCCGGCGGAAGGCCGCGTCGCGTTTCACTGGGAAACGCAAAAGGGCGAATATGCCGACGGCACGCCCTACAGTTTGACGAAACCCGTCTTCGAACTGACCGACCTGAATTTCGGTCCGCTGGGCGACGACGTCCGCATCTCGCCGCGCGTGGCCTCCGAAGTCTATGGCGTGGGCCTTCTCGAGGCCGTGCCCGAAAAGGAAATTCTCGCCTGGGCCGATCCGGACGATAGCGACGGCGACGGCATATCCGGCCGGGCGAATTATCAGCCCGACCCCGAAACCGGGAAAATGCTGATCGGCCGTTTCGGCTGGAAGGCGAACCAGCCCACGCTGCGCGCGCAGAATTCCGGCGCGGCGGCGGGCGATATCGGCATCACCAGCCCCGTGCATCCCGACGAGAATTGTCCCCCCGCGCAGACCGCCTGCGCCGACGCGCCGACAGGCGACCATCCGGACCTCTCGGAAGAATTCCTCCGGAAGCTGACGCATTACACGCGCGTCCTTGCCGTGCCGGTGCGGCGCAAGCCGAAGGCGCCCGAGGTGATGAAGGGCAGCAGGATTTTCGCAGACATCGGCTGCGCGGCCTGCCATCGCCCCTCCATGACCACCGGCAAGAATACGGCGCTGGACGTTCTCAATGACCAGACCTTCCACGCCTATACCGACCTGCTGCTGCACGATATGGGTCCGGAACTGGCCGACAACCGGCCCGATGTGAAGGCGACGGGAACCGAATGGCGGACGCCGCCGCTCTGGGGCCTCGGCCTCGTGCCGGTGGTGAACGGACATCTCAGGCTGCTCCATGACGGCCGGGCCGATGGCTTTGCCGAGGCGATCCTCTGGCATGGCGGTGAAGCCGAGGCATCGAAAGAACGGTTCCGCAGCCTGTCGGAGGCGGATCGCGAGGCGCTGATCGCCTTCCTGAAATCGATCTAGCGCGGCCCCGGCGACGGCCCGGACTGTCCATCCCTGTTCGAGGCTTGTTCATCTATGGGCGGCGGCGCGTCATTCCCCGCTCTTGCAACGGGAGGCGTTGGCTCTATTATCCTCGCCAAAAACGAGAGGCTTTCGCCGACCCGCGACTATGGGGTGGCAGCCGTTCTCAAAGATGGCATCAAGGGCTCCGGCTCTGCCGAAAGGCGGAGAGCTGAGGGCCTTGCGGAGGTTAGTCCTATGGATATGAGTTTCAGCCCCGACGAACTCGCATTTCGCGACGAAGTGCGCGAATTCATCGCCAACAACTACCCGGCGGAGCTTCGGAAGAAGACGCGGGGCGAGATGACCAAGGATGAGATCCTCACCTGGCACCGCATTCTCCACAAAAAGGGCTGGGTTGCGCCGCACTGGCCGGTGGAATATGGCGGCGCGGGGTGGGACATCACCCAGCGCTATATCTGGAACGAGGAAAATGCGCGCGCCGAGACGCAGGCCCTGCTTCCCTTCGGCCTCTCCATGGTTGGCCCGGTGATCTACACCTTCGGCAATGAAGAGCAGAAGAAGCGCTTCCTGCCGCGCATCCTGTCGGCCGAGGATTGGTGGTGCCAGGGCTATTCCGAGCCCGGCTCCGGCTCCGACCTCGCCAGCCTGCGCACCCGCGCCGTGCGCGAGGGCGACCACTACATCGTCAACGGCTCCAAGACCTGGACGACGCTCGCCCAGTTTGCAGACTGGATGTTCTGCCTGGTTCGTACCGATCCGGATGCGAAGAAGCAGGAAGGTATTTCGTTCCTGCTGATCGACATGAAGACGCCCGGCATCACCGTGCGTCCGATCATCACAATGGACGGCGCCCATGAGGTGAACGAAGTCTTCCTCGAAGACGTCAAGGTGCCCGCCGAAAACCTGATCGGCGAAGAGAACAAGGGCTGGACCTACGCCAAGTTCCTGCTGGGTAACGAGCGCTCCGGCATTGCCGGTGTCGCGCGCTCCAAGAAGGCCATCGAGCGCCTGCGCGAGATCGCCCGCTCGGAACTGGTGGATGGCCGCCCGCTTCTGGACACTGAGGATTTCCGCAGCAAGATTTCCGAACTGGAGATCGACCTGTCGGCCCTTGAAGTGACGGAACTGCGCACGCTGGCTGCCGAGAGCAAGGGGCAGGGCCCCGGGCCGGAAGCCTCGATCCTCAAGATCAAGGGCACGGAAGTGCAGCAGCGCATCACCGAACTCACCATGGAAGCGGTGGGCAATTATGCGATGGTCTATGCGCCGCGGCGCGAGGCAACCGGCAACGAATATGTGCCGGGCCCCGACTACGCGGCCGGCCGTTCGCAGGAATATTTCAACATGCGCAAGACCTCCATCTATGGTGGGTCGAACGAAATCCAGCATGAAATCATTGCCAAGGCGGTGCTCGGGCTCTAGAGCGCTGGCAGCGGAACAATCAACAAAGAGAAAAAGCAGGGGAAGAGAGACCGATGGACTTTTCTTTTAGCGAGGAACAGACGCTGCTGCGCAACTCGGTGCAGGGCTTCCTTCAGGACAAATACGACTTTGACACCCGCCGCAAGATCGTGGCTACGCCGGAAGGCTGGCGTCGGGAGAACTGGCAGCAGTTCGCCGAGCTCGGCCTGCTGGCAGCACCGTTCCCGGAAGAGCTGGGCGGCTTCGGCGGCGCCATCGAAGCGATGATCGTCATGGAAGAGTTCGGTCGCCACCTCGTGGTCGAGCCCTATGTCGAAACGGTCGTGTTGGCCGGTGGTTTCCTGCGTGAAGGAGGCTCCGCCGCGCAGAAGGAAGAGCACATTCCGGGTCTGATCGGCGGTGAAACCGTCTGGACCTTCGCCTATGCCGAGCCGCAGGGCCGCTACAACCTCGCCGACCTCAAGACGACGGCGAAGAAGGACGGCGACGGGTACACGATCAACGGCTACAAATGCGTGGTCGTGGCCGCTCCCTGGGCCGACAAGCTGATTGTCTCCGCCCGCACCTCCGGCGAGCAGCGCGACGCCGACGGCGTGTCGCTCTTCATCGTGGACAAGTCCGCTGCGGGTGTTTCCACCCGGGACTATCCGACGGTCGACGGCCGCCGCGCCTCCGAGATCACCTTCGAGAATGTGAAGGTCGGCGCCGACGCGCTGATCGGCGAAGAAGGCAAGGCCCTGCCGCTGATCGAGAAGATCACCGACGAGGCGATCGCCGCGCTCTCCGCCGAAGCCATCGGCTGCATGAAAGAGCTGAACACCGCGACCGTCGACTACTGCAAGCAGCGCAAGCAGTTCGGCGTGCCGATCGGCAAGTTCCAGGTGCTCCAGCACCGCATGGTGGACATGTTCATGGCGCATGAGCAGTCCGTTTCCATGACCTATATGGTGAACCTGAAGCTGGCCGAAGGCGATGCGGAGCGGACCAAGGCCGCCGCCGGCGCCAAGGTGCAGATCGGCAAGGCGGGTCGCTTCGTCGGTCAGGAAGCCGTGCAGCTTCATGGTGGCATGGGCATGACCGACGAACTCAGCGTCGGCCACTACTTCAAGCGCCTGACCATGATCGATACCCAGTTCGGCAATGTCGACTATCAGCTGAAGCGCTATTCGCAGGCTGCGTAAGCACCTCGAGAATCACTTGATGGAAAGGCCGTAACTCCCGTTACGGCCTTTCTTTTTTGCCCCGAATCTCACGATATGGACGATGTCCGCAATGAAGTCGCTTGACCTTCTCACGCAATGTACTTTAAAAAACAAAGTACATTGCAGTCGGAGGAAAGCCATGAGTGAAGACCGCGCTCGAGAAGACATCGCCTTCATCCGGAATGCGCTGGAAGGCGGACGGACATACGCCCAGTTTCGCGGCCCCGATATCGCTGTTTGGGGCGCCCTTGTGGCTTTGGGCTATCTCGGCACCTACGCCTTTGTGGAAGGCCTGACGGGCATTCATCCGACCTATGTCTGGTGGACGCTTGTGGCTTTGGGATGGTTTTTCTCGTCGCGCCATTTCTGGCAGCGTCGGGCCGCCGGATGCGAGGGGGAGGTGCGTAGCGACGCGGCGCGCGTTCTCGGTGCTTTATGGCTCGGCTTCGGCATCACGATGCTCATTTTTGCACTGCTGAACGCGGTGACGACCCAATTGCCGGGCGACATGAATTTGGTGTCGGCGGGGCTGCTTGGCCTCTGCTTCTTTGCAACTGCCGCGGCAACCGGCATCGGCTGGCTGCGCTGGGTCGCGCTGGGCTGGTGGGTCAGCGAATTTCTTTTTGTCGCTGCGGGCGATACGGCGCTCTCGCTGCTGCTCGGGGCGGCGCTGATGCTCGGCCTGCTCAGTCTCCCGGGGCTTCTGCTCTGGCTGCGGCCGCTGTCGTCGCAGGGCCGATAAATGGCTGACTACGCGCACACTGCGATCGACGAGGTGCTGCAGGGGCGCGTGCGTCTTGCCATCGTCGCCTTCCTCGCGGGCGCCGGCCGTGTCGACTTCAGGACCATACGCGACGCAACCGAGACCACGGACGGGAATGCCAGCGTTCACCTGCGCAAGCTGGAGGAGGCGGGCTACGTCTCCATGGAAAAGAAGTTCGTCGGCCGCAAACCGCAAACGAGTTACGCGCTGACCGAGAAGGGCGGGAAAGCGCTTCGCGACTACGTATCCCATCTGGAAACGCTGCTTCCCGATGCCGGGAACGGCCAGGGGAAGGGCACTGGGAAAGGATAGGGCGATGAAAGAATTTCTGATCGATCTGTTCTCGACGCTGGTTTTCATCACCGTCTTCTTCGTCATCGGCGACATCTATATCGCAACCGGTGTGGCGATCCTTGCCGGCATGGGGCAGATCGCGTTCTTCAAGCTGCGCGGACGGTCGGTCGATGCGATGCAGTGGATGAGCCTTGCACTCGTCATCGTTTTCGGCGGCGCGACGCTCTATCTTCACGACCCGCGCTTCATCATGGTGAAGCCGTCCATCATTCACTTTGCGATCGGCGCCGTCATGTTGCGGCGCGGCTGGATGGGGCGCTATCTGCCACCGGTCGCAAAGAGCAACCTTTCCCGGTCCATGATCGACGGGTGGGGATATGCCTGGGCGGTGCTGATGTTCGCTCTCGGCATTGCGAACATCGTGATCGCCATGACCTTCAGTCCGGAAGTCTGGGGCTATTTCATTTCCTTCGGCGCCATCGGCGCGAAGCTCGCCATGTTTGCGATGCAGTATGCGCTGATGCGCGCGACCGTTATCCGCAATCTTCGGCGGGCGGCGCCTGTGTCGGCGGACTAGGCGGGCGTCTCAGGCGTTTCGGCGGTGATGGTCCCTGGGGTTGATCGCGTCGAGGCGCCATGCGGGTAGCACGCAATTTGCCCGCGTCCCTTCACCGGGCCGGCTGATGAGGTCGAACCGTCCGCCATGGGCTTCCATCAAGCCGCGGACGATGGCAAGGCCGAGGCCCGAGCCCGTGCCGGGCTGGGCGATGCCGGAAGCGCCCTGCGTGAAGGCCTCCAGGACCTTGTCGATCTCGCCTTCGGGAATGCCCGGCCCCTCGTCCTGCACACCGAAATGAAGATCGCCCGCCTCGTCGATATGGGCGTAGAGATGCACGGTGGAGTGGGCGGGCGAGAACTTGATCGCATTGGTCAGAATGTTGATCCAGATCTGGCGCAATGTACGTCCGTCCGCCAGGACGGGCGGAAGGTGCGGGGGAATATCTTCCGTGATCTCGATCTTCTGCGCCTGGGCGCGAATGTCCAGAATGCGGCGGCTGTCGTCGGCCAGCCCCTGGATGGTTACGGTCTCCTCGGAAATCTCGAAGCGGCCCGCCTCGATACGCGACAGGTCCAGCACATCGTTGATCAGGCCGAGCAGGTGCTGGCCGGACCGATGGATGTCCTCGGCATAGTCGCGATAGTTCGTCACGACATGCTTGCCGAGCAATTCGGTGCTCATCATCTCCGAAAAGCCGATGATGGCATTGAGCGGCGTCCGCAGCTCGTGGCTCATATTGGCGAGGAATTGCGACTTGGCCCGGTTGGCGTCTTCGGCCTTGGCGCGCGCACGGTCGGATTCGCGTTTGGCCTGGTAGAGCTCGTCGATCAGCGCGTCCTTGTCTCCCTTCAGCCGGATCGCCTCGATCACCGAGCTGTTGGTCTTGGTCGCGATCCGGACGACCAGCACGGAAAACATCACCAGCATGAAGGCGAAGATCGAATGCGCGACGTCACCATAGAGGAGAAGCCGGGCGGTCAGGGCCAGCACCATGGGCGGCATGCAGACCAGAATCAACGGCCGGTAGGAAGAGTTGATAAGCACGATCGGGACGAGCGCGAGCGCCATCACGCAGAGCAGGTAGGTCTGAAGGATCGGATCGTCCGGCACCCAGAAGAACCAGGCGAAGCTTGCAACGGCGGAGGAATAGCAGAATCCGATGAAAAGGAATTTGCGCCGCCAGTAGCCGATGTCGGAAGGGCCCGGTGTGGCCGCGAGAAACGCCCGGATCGTTCGCAGGCTGTACCAGTTGCACACAAAAGTGAGGAGGACGGGTGCGACGAGCCAGGGCCAGGCAAGCGTCCCCATGAGGCTGGCGGCATATATGGCCGCGAGGACGGGAAACGCATAGGGGAGCGGCATATCCTGCGCTTCGGCGACGATGCGCATCTGGGCGAACTCGGTCTCGGAGTCCGGTCGGGGGGCGTCGAGCTTGTGAGCGCGATAGAAGCTGGACAGGCGCGCCAACAGGCCGAAAGACGGCATTGTTCCCGAACCGGGCATATGCGCCTGGTCCGGGCGCTGTCCCGAAATCTCCGACATGCCCACCTCGTTGCCCGGCCGCGTCCCATTGCCCGGACGAGGCCTCCTTTTGTTGAATCGCATTGAGAGTGACGGAAATCTGTTAACAAGGCTTTCTGCGAGTTGGTTAATGGCGCTATTTGCGGCACAGTCTCCGCACCGAAATGGACCGTAAGAAACGGAAACGAAAACTTTGAGGAAGAAAGGCCCGTTATGAGCGAAGCGCTGCTGTTCGAAAAGGAAGGCCCGGTTGTCACACTCACCATCAACCGGCCCGAAGCCCGCAACCCGCTGGGCGCGCCGGAGGATGCCGGAAACTTCACCGAAGCCGTGGCGGCGATCAACGCCGACAGGGATGTGCGCTGCGTGATCCTGACAGGGGCGGGCAAGGCCTTTTCGGCGGGCGGCAATGTGAAGGCCATGCGCGAGGGCGGCGATGGCTTCGGCGGCCCGGGTGTCCATATTCGCGAACGCTACCGCAACGGTATCCACCGCATCGTCAAATCCGTCTGGGGGATCGAAGTGCCGGTCATCGCGGCGGTGAACGGCCCGGCCATCGGCCTCGGCAATGACGTCGCCTGCCTCTGCGATACGCGGATCGCGTCCGACAAGGCGGTCTTCGGCGCGACCTTTCTGAAGATCGGCCTTATTCCCGGCGATGGCGGGGCCTGGCTCCTGCCGCGTATCGTCGGCATGGCCCGAGCCTCCGAGCTGCTCTACACCGGCGACACGATCGACGCGGCGACTGCGAAGGAATGGGGCCTCGTCTCCGAAGTCGTGCCCGGCGACCAATTGATGGACCGCGCGCGGGAGGTGGCGGCCAAAATGGCCCGGCAGGCGCCCGATGTGCTGCGCATGACCAAGCAGCTTCTGCGTCAGGGCATGATGGTGAGCTTCGACAACATCATGGAGCTTTCCGCCTCCATGCAGGCGCTCGCCCACCACACGTCGGACCACAAGGAGGCGCTGGACGCCTTTTTCGAGAAGCGCGACCCCAGCTACCGGGGCGAATGAGGCCGACGCGGGGCGGATCGGGGGGCTTGTTCACGGATGAGCCCTGAAATGTCCGTCTTTGGGCAGGTCAATCGATTGAAGCGGGACGGCGGAGAGCCTAAAGTTCCCGCAACAACAAACAGATAAACAGGATGGGAGCGAAAAATGAGTGTGATCGGCATTCTGGCCACGATGAAGGTTCAGCCCGGCAAGGAAAGCGAATTCGAGAGTGTGTTCAGCGACCTGGCCAAGAAGGTGAAGGCCAATGAGAAGGGCTGCCTGCAGTACGATCTGTTCAGGTCCAAATCCGAGCCCACGACATTCTACATCTATGAGCAGTACGCCTCTCAGGCCGACCTGGAAGCGCATGGCAAGTCGGAATATTTCCAGGCCGCTTTCCCCGCGCTGGGTGCGACGCTCGCAGGCAAGCCCGACCTCCAGTTCCTGGACAAGGTCGAGTAAGGCCCTATTTGAGCTAACAGCTTTGCAAGGGGTGCGGCCCGCACGGGTGCGGCGCCCCTTCGATATCCGAAGGGAGTAACTCATGGATCTGGCATTCAGCGAAAAGGACGAGGCGTTCCGTCAGGAAGTCCGCCAGTTCATTGAAGAGCACTACACGCAGGAGATGCGCGAACTGCATGCGCGCTCCAAGCATGGCTACATCACCAAGGAAGCCCATGTGCAGTGGCAGAAGTCGCTCGCCAAGAAGGGCTGGCTGGCACCGAACTGGCCGCAGGAATATGGCGGGCCGGGCTTCACCCAGTCGCAGAAATACATCTTCAACGTGGAGATGGGCAGCGCCGGTGTGCCGCACACCATTCCCTTCGGTCCGACCATGGTGGCGCCCGTCATCATGAAGTTCGGCACGGAAGAGCAGAAGAAGCGTTTCCTCCCCGACATCCTGGAAACGAACGTCCTCTGGTGCCAGGGCTATTCCGAACCGGGCTCGGGCTCCGACCTGGCCTCGCTCAAGACCAAGGCCGAGGACAAGGGCGATCATTTCCTCGTCAACGGCTCGAAGATCTGGACCTCGGTCGCGCAATGGGCCGACTGGATTTTCTGCCTTGTGCGCACCTCCAATGAGGGCAAGCCGCAGCAGGGCATTTCCTTCCTGCTCATCGACATGAAGACGCCGGGCATCACCGTCGATCCCATCGTCTGCCTCGACGGCACGCCCGCGCCAAACCAGGAAGTGAACCAGGTCTTCTTCGAGGATGTGAAGGTTCCGAAGGAAAACCTGATCGGCGAAGTGAACAAGGGCTGGACCTACGCCAAATATCTGCTCGAGTTCGAGCGCGGCAATCCCTATTCGCCGGGCCTCTACAGCGCGCTGGAAGAAGTGCGCGAGATGGCGAAGGACATCGAGGTGGACGGCAAGCCGCTCGCCGAGGATGAAACCTTCCGCGCCAAATGCGCCGACCTCGAAAGCCAGATCACGGCGATGGAATATACCGAGCTGCGTATCTTCTCGGCTCTGTCCATCGGCGGCAATGTCGGTCCGGAAAGCTCGCTCCTGAAATGCCGCGGCACCGAGCTGCAGCAGGCCATTTCGCACCTCATGGTGGAAGTGCTGGGCGACTATGCGGCGCCGACCGTTGCAAATGGCATGATCGAGACGAACGAACCGGAAGTGGGCCCCAAGGGCGCCTTCACCGCAGCGCCTTACTACTTCTCGCTGCGCAAGGCCTCGATCTATGCCGGCTCCAACGAAGTTCAGCGCAACATCATGGCGAAGGCCGTGCTCGGCCTCTGAGTTGGACGGCACATTCGACATCGAACGGGCGAGCGCCGGAGACATTCCGGCGCTCGCTTTCGTTTGGAAGGACAGTTGGTACGAAAGCCACGCCGCGTTGAGCTTCGGCAAAGAGCCGGATCAGACCTATTTCGAAGCCCGTGCCGCCAAACTGCTGCCGGACTGCCTGATCGCCCGCAAGGAGGGTGAGCCGGTGGGCCTCGTGTCGTGGCAGGAAAACGAGCTCTATCAGCTATTTGTCTTACCGGGTGTCTATGGGGGAGGGCTTGCCGCCGAGCTTATCGAGCGCGCCGAAACGGCCATGCGCGAGGCGGGGCACAAACAGCTCTTTCTGCTTTGCCGTGTCGGCAATGACCGCGCGCGGGCGTTCTACGAGAAACAGGGCTGGCAGGTCGCGCAGCTTGCCGACTCGCCGGAAGGCTCCGTCATCGGCTATCTTGAAGATGCCATGTGGCGGATGGAGAAGTATCTCGCATGACCCGCGCAACAACGCTTCCCGCTATGTCCGCCGAAGTGGCGGCAGTATTCGACGATTATCCCGCGTCGGTTCGCGAGCGGCTTCTCCAGGTGCGCCGTCTGATTTTCAAGACGGCGGCCGAGACGGATGGTGTCGGCCCGCTAACGGAGACCCTCAAATGGGGCGAGCCGGCCTATTTGACGGAGGCAAGCGGCAGCGGCACCACCATCAGGCTCGGCGTACCGCGCGCGATGGAAGGGCGATGCGCCGTCTTCGTGAATTGCCGGACGACATTGGTCGATACCTTCAGGAGCCAATTTCCTGAAGCATTCGAGTATCAGGGAAATCGCGCCATTCTATTGAATGTGTCGGGCCCGCTGCCGAAAGAGCCGCTTGCGATGTGCCTGTCGATGGCGCTGACCTATCACCGGCGTCCCGCTAGCGCGGCGCCGCGTCCTGCTGTCCGCCGTAAGCCTGCGTAATGCGGTCGAAGACGATGGCGAGCGCCACGATGGCGACGCCCGCGATGAGGCCCCGTCCGATATCGAGCCGCTGAATACCCAGCAACACCTCCTCGCCGAGCCCGCGCGCGCCGATCATGGAAGCGATCACAACCATGGAAAGCGCCATCATGGTGGTCTGGTTGATGCCCGCCATGATGTTGGGGAGCGCCAGCGGCAGCTTGATGTCGAGGAGACGCCGTTTGTTATCTGCGCCGAGATCGGCGGCGGCCTCGACGAGACGTTCGTCGACACCGCGCAGGCCCAGATCGACAAGCCGGATCAGCGGCGGCATGGCATAGATGACGGTGGCAAAGACGGCGGGCACCTTGCCGAGCCCGAACAGCATCAGCGCCGGGATGAGATAGACGAAACTCGGCATGGTCTGCATCGCATCGAGCACGGGCCGTACGATACGCCGTGCCATGTCGTTCTGCGCGAGCCCTATGCCTATCGGTACGCCGATCAGCACGGAAATGCCGACCGAAATGACGATGAGGGCGAGTGTCTGGATGGCCAGATCCCAAAGCCCCAGAAACCCGATCAGCAGGAGCGTGCCGGACAGCACAGCGGGTAATATAACCCCGCGCGAGGCATGCCATGCGGCGCCTGCGACCAGTAGAATGAAAAGCCACCAGGGCAGCAGGCTGAACAATTGTTCGACTGTCAGGATCAGGGTCAGCATGACGGAACTTGCCGCCTGGAATGCATCGCCATATTTGGCGACGAACTGCTTCATCGCCTTGTTCACCCAGTCTTCAATCGGGCGCTGAAAGGTGAGGGGAAAGCTTTTCGCCTTCGCTTTGCGTTCGCCGGAAATGCGCGCGGCGATTTCGGGCGGCACCCATTTGCGCCATATGTCACCGCGTGTCGCGATGAAATGTTCCGCCGCCCCTGTCGCGCCTGCATCCTTGTGCGTCTGCATATAGGCAAGCGCTTGGCTCACCATCTGGTTGTTTGTCTGATAGTTGCGCAGAAACGCGACGATCTCGGGTGCTTCCTTTGCGAATTTCGCATTGGCACCGATGATAACTTCGACTTTCGGATAGGCGACGGGCGGGTTATGCACCGGATCGTCGTTGAAGGCTTCCCATGCGGCCTTGCTGTAGGGCGGTTCCTTCAGCTTGACGAGATCGTATTTGCCGAGGATCCAGGTCGGACCCCAATAATAGGCAAGGATGGGCTTGCCGCGTTGATAGGCGGACGAGATGGCGGCGGCCAGCGCGGCGCCGGTGCCCGGTCTGAAATTCGTATAGTAGCGGTCGAGCCCATAGCCTTTGAGCTTCTTGGTGTTCACCACCTCGCAGGTCCAGCCCAGAATACAATTGTAGAAGCGGCCCTTGCCCGGCTCCTCCGGATCGCGGAAGAGCTTGGTATATCGCTTGAGGTCTTCGACGGAGTGGAGGTTGGGCGCCATGGGCTCTATGCCGCGTGCCGGATCCCCCTCGATCACATAGCGCGGCACATACCAGCCTTGTATGGCGTCGGGGAAATTCGTGCCGAGTGAGACGACTTTGTCGGCGTTGAGCGCGTCATTCCACGGCTTGGTGACGTTGTCGCGCCAGACTTCCATCAGCACGTCGATATCGCCATTGGAAAGCCCGGTCAGAAGCGGCAGTGCCGACCCGGGCAGCACATCTGTCTTGCAGCCATATCCGCGCTCCAGAATGATGCGCGCGACCGCGGTATGGAAGGCGTTGGAATCCCAGTCGAGCCCGCCGAACATCACAGGCCGTTTGAGTTCGCAGGCCGCGGCGTGCGAGGAGCTGGCAAAAAGAGCGGCGGTAGCGATCAGCAGAACCGCGAAGAAACGAATATGTCGAAAAGGCATGGTTGAACTATAGGGAGAGGGGGGCCAATGGCAAACCGGGGCTTGCCACAAGACTTATTGCGGCATTAAGCTGTGCCGTCCTTTCGGGAGTATGACCGATGCGTAATGCATCCAACATTCGGATAGTTCGTCCAGCCGCTCGCTAAGAGCGCTCCGGTCACGATTCAGTTCGTGTTTCGGGGTGTCGCGGTCCGCCTTTCCGGTGGATGTTGCTCCCTCCGCATAAAGCGGAAAAAGTGATTCTCATAAAATGACTGCTCAATCTCGTCCGGCGCCGGTCATCGGTGTCCTGTTTCCCCTGTCGGTCGTGTTCTTCGAGTTTGCGACCTTCATCTCGAACGACATGATCATGCCCGGCATGCCCGCCGTGGCACATGACCTCGGTGCGCAATCCGTCGGCGTGATTTCGCTCGCCTTGTCTGCGGCGTTGATGGGCAATATCGGCACGCAATGGTTGCTGGGCCCGCTTTCGGATGCGCTCGGGCGGCGGCCGGTCTTTCTCGCGGGTGTCGTAATCTTCACACTGTCCTGCTTTGCAGGCATGGCGGTCGAAAGCATGTGGCAGTTCATCCTGCTGCGCGCGGTGCAGGGGGCGGGCGGCGCCTTCACCATGGCGGTCGGTTATCCGGCCATTCAGGAAGCGTTCGAGGAAAAGCGCGCGGTCCGCACCATCTCGCTCATGGCGAATGTGTCGCTGCTCGCCCCCATTCTCGGCCCGGTGGCGGGTGCACTCGTCGTAACGGTGTTCTCCTGGCGGGTGATCTTCCTTCTCATCGCCCTTGTATCGCTTGTCGCCTTTGCGGGGCTCTGGAAGAGCATGCCGAAATCGCGTCAGCGCACATTGAGCTTCCGCTTCCATATCGTCCGCACGCTGCGGGGCTACCGGCGGTGCTTGATGAACCGGGAACTGCTGTCCGGTTCATTCGCGCTCGGCTTCATCTTCGGCATGCTGATGATCTGGATTGCGTTGAGCCCCATCGGCCTGATCGAGAGGCAGGGGCTGACGCCGCTATCCTATGCGCTATGGCAATTGCCCGTTTTTGCAGGCCTGGTCGGCGGCAATCTGCTGCTCTCCCAGATCGTCTACCGCGTCGAAATCGAGCGGCTGATCGCCATATCCATTTCCTGCATCACGACCGGCGCCGTGCTGGCCGTGGCGCTGACCTGGGGAAACCAGGATTTTCGCTGGCTCATACCCGGCGTCACGATCAGTTCCTTCGGTATGGGGATCGGCTTCGGCGGCCTCATGCGCCGCACGCTTTTCGCCGTGCCGGGATCGAGCAAGGGCGCGGTCGCCGCTTTCATCAACACGGTCTTCATGTTCGTGGGGATCGCGCTGGTGGAGGGCTGCAAGCACTTCTATCTCGTCTACGGCATGGAGGCGATAGCGGCCACGCTGGGATTTTGCGCGGCGGGCGCAATGGTGTCGCTTGCCGTGAGGCGGAACGCGCGGAGCGGTCTTGCTGTTAGTGCCGACTGAAACGAAAAACCCCCGGCCGTGAGGCCGGGGGTCCGTCTTGCGACCGAAAGAGAAATCAGTCTTCGGTGGCGAGCTTCAGCACCTTGCCGGTCTGCTCGCCGCCCATGAAGTACGGCTGGGCGCCCTTCATGTCGGTGATCTTTTCCCAGTTTTCGAGAACCTTCTCGGCGGTGAGGCCTTCGCGGCCCAGGAACACGCCTTCCGATTCCATGATCTGCGCGGCGGAGAAGACGCCTGCGCCTGCCAGCAGGATCGTGCCCGTCGGCGCATCTTCCGACACCAGCACCATCACGCCCGGCGACACGCTTTCCGGCGTGAACATCTGCTCGGCTTCCGGCGGGAACAGGTCGGAGGTCATGCGCGTGAAGGCAACCGGCGCCAGCGCGTTGCAGCGGATGTTGTCCTTCTGGCCTTCCAGCTTCAGCGTGTTGATGAAGCCGACAACGCCGAGCTTGGCCGCGCCGTAATTGGTCTGGCCGAAATTGCCGTAAAGGCCCGAGGTGGAGGTCGTGACCATGATGCGGCCGTAACCCTGTTCCTTCATGATCGGCCAGACAGCCTTGGTCGGCTTGACCGTGCCCATCAGGTGCACATCGACCACGAGCTGGAAGTCGCCGATTTCCATCTTGGTGAAGCTCTTGTCGCGCAGGATGCCGGCATTGTTGACCAGGATATCGATGCGGCCGAAAGCGTCGACGGTCTGCTTGACCATGTTGGCCACGCCTTCGTCGTCGGTCACGGAGGAGCCGTTGGCGATGGCTTCGCCGCCGGCCGCCTTGATTTCCTCGACGACCTTGTTGGCCGCGTCCGACGAGCCGCCGGCGCCCGTGCGGTCGCCGCCGAGATCGTTCACGACAACCTTGGCCCCGCGACGGGCAAGTTCCAGCGCGTGAGAACGGCCCAGGCCGCCGCCGGCGCCGGTGACAATGGCTACCTTGCCATCAAAACGAATGCTCATCGGTTGAGTCTCCCTGTGAAAGTCCTGTGAAGGTCATTGAAGCCCTCGGCGCGGCTTTTTGGGCTGGCCGCTCCCGAATTTGACCGCTTTTGTGCACAATGCGGCATAGACGGTCAAGCGAGGGCCGTCGCCGGAGCGCGGGGCGGGGGGCGATCCCGCGCATTTGTGTGAAAGAGGGGCAGAATGTCGCTGGGGATTTTGCAGAGCGTCCTGGGGCTGGGCGCGATCGTGGGGCTTGCCTGGGTGATGAGCGAGAACAGGCGGTCCTTCCCGCTGGGGACCGTGCTGATCGGCATTGCGATCCAGCTCGGGCTGGCGCTGCTGCTCCTCAAGGTGCCGCTGGCCCGACAGGGCATATTGGCGCTGAACGGCGTGGTGACGGCCCTGACCGACGCCACGCAGGCCGGCACCAGCTTCGTGTTCGGCTATGTGGGCGGCGGGAAAACGCCCTTCGAGGTCACCGACCCGGCCAACGCCTATTCGCTGGCCTTTCAGGCGCTGCCGCTGGTGCTGGTTATTTCCGCGCTTTCCGCGCTGCTCTGGTACTGGCGGGTGCTGGACTGGGTGACGAAGGGCTTTTCGGCCCTCCTGCAGAAATCCATGCAGCTTGGCGGGGCGGTGGGGCTCGCCACGGCCGCCAACGCCCTGCTCGGCATGGTGGAGGCGCCGCTTCTCATCCGGCCCTATCTGCAGAAGCTTTCCCGGTCGGAACTCTTCATGGTGATGACGGTCGGGCTCGCCACCGTGGCGGGCACCGTTCTCGTGCTCTATGCGAGCTTCCTGCAGAACACGGTGCCCGGCGCGCTGGGCCACATTCTGGTCGCATCGCTCATTTCGTTACCCGCCGCCATCCTGATTGCCCGGGTCATGCTGCCCGAGGAGCATGGCGAGGTGCCGACCGGCGTGGGCGACGACGTGCCCTATCTGGAATATGAGAGCAGCATGGATGCGGTGACGCAGGGCACGATGGAGGGGCTGAAGCTGCTGCTCAACATCATGGCCATGCTGGTCGTCATGGTGGCGCTAGTGGCGCTGGCAAACATCCTGCTGGGGCTTCTACCCGACGTGGCAGGTATGCCGCTCACCGCGCAGCGCATCATGGGCTGGGTGTTCTCGCCGCTCGTCTGGCTGATGGGCGTGCCTGTAAGCGAGATGCAGACGGCCGGGCAGCTCATGGGCGAAAAGACGATCCTGAACGAATTCATCGCCTATGTGGATCTGGGCCATCTGGCCCCGGGAACCTTGTCGCCGCGCTCCACCCTCATCATGGTCTACGCCATGTGCGGCTTCGCCAATTTCGGGTCGGTGGGAATCATGATCGGCGGCATGACGGCCATGGTGCCGGAAAGGCGTGCGGAAATCGTGTCCTTGGCCTTGCGCTCGCTCGTTTCGGGCACGCTCGCGACATCCATGACAGGCGCCATTATCGGCATCGTGACCTGACCGGCAGGAGGAGGCCGCGCCAGGCGATCAACAGGGAGAACTGTCTTGAAGCTCTATAATTCCGCCATGCCGGCGCCCAATCCGCGCCGCGTGCGCATTTTTGCCGCCGAAAAGGGCATCGACCTGCCGCTGGAAGAGGTCTCGATTCCAAAACGCGAGCACAAGTCCGACGCCTTTTTGCAGAAGAATTCGCTGGGCCAGACGCCGGTTCTCGAACTGGATGACGGGACGACCATCTGCGAGAGCATCTCCATCTGCCGGTATCTGGAAGAACTTAATCCCGAAAATCCGCTCTTCGGCCGAAATGCGCTGGAAAAGGCCGCGGTCGATATGTGGCTTCGGCGCGTGGAATTCATCGTGATGGGGCCGGTGGGAAATTTCTGGCGCCACGCGCATCCGTTTACCGCCAGGGTGGTGAAGCAGTTCAATGATTTCGGCGAGTCGAACAGGGAAGCCGCCGCGAAGGCCTTCAACTGGCTGGACGGCGAAATCGGCTCCCGGGAATTCATTAGCGGCGACAGCTACAGCATGGCCGATGTCGCAGCGCTCTGCACAGTCGATTTCGCAGGGTTTACGGGGCTGGAAATGCCGGAAGAGGCTGAAAACCTGCGCGGCTGGCACAAGCGGGTTTCTGCGCGCCCGAGCGCGGCCGCATAAGGCCGCCGGGAGGAGGACAGGTGCACAAAGGACGGCGCCCACGGGGTACGGAATGGACGCCGCCCTGAGTGCTCCTGCCGGTAGCGAGCGCTTCCCGGCGGGAACCCTGACCCTGGGTCACTGGCTGGGGGGCTGTGACCCGTTGGATGTAGGCACCTTAGGATCCGTCACCTGAACGCAAGCTGAACCGGATGGAGAGCCGTCGTTCAGTTTCCGCTGCTTGCAGTAGGCTGTTAAATTAGTAATAGTTACTTACTAAACCGCTTGGGAGAGCGGTACGAAGAGGGAGGAGATATGACGCCGGAAGAAGAAACCGGGCCGAGCAGGGGCCGGCTGATCGCCTATGGGCAGATCGTCGTTCCTCTGGCTGTGATCGGCTTGCCGGTCGCCATTTATATTCCGCCTTTCTATTCGCAGACATTGGGGATCGATCTCGCCCTGGTCGGATTCATCCTCATGCTGGCGCGGCTGAGCGATGTGGTGACGGACCCGTTGATCGGCCGCCTTTCCGACAGGACGCGCACGCGCTGGGGCCGCCGCCGCCCATGGATCCTTGCCGGGGTGCCGGTGATGATGGTCTCCGCGGTCATGCTGTTCGCTCCCATGGGCGCCGTCTCGTCGGGCTATCTCCTCTTGTGGATCTGCGCGATCTATTTCGGCTTCACCCTCATCACGATTCCCTATGGGGCTTGGGGCGCAGAACTCGCGACGGAGTACCACGCGCGCAACCGCATCACCGGCAGCCGGGAAATCTTTCTGCTGGCGGGGCTCCTGATCGCGATCACGCTGCCGATCATCGGCGCTTTCATGGCGGGCGAGCAGGATGGCGCGGCGTCGAAAGCCGCCATGGCTCCGCTCGCATGGTTCACCGTGCTGCTGCTTCCGGTCTGCACCTTCGTGCTTTTTCGTTACGTGCCGGAACCGACACCGCATGAATACAAACACGTGCCCTTCGCCAGCGGTGTGCGCAAGGCCCTCAAGAACGGCCCCTTCCGCCTGATCCTGGTGACCTCGAGCCTCGGCGCGCTGGCCGGTTCCATCAATGCCGGTGTCGCGATCCTGTTCTACGAACATCTGGCCGGGATCGGTAAAGCCGGAACCATCCTCATTTTTGCGCTTTTCGCCGCGGGCGTCGTGGGGTCCCCCTTCTGGGTGACGCTGGGCGGGCGCATCGGCAAGCACATGGCCATCGTCGTGGCAGGGGTCATCTCCATGGCCGCCTTCGCCTGTGTGCCCGTCGTCATCTACTGGGTGAAGCCGCAAGCGCCGGAGCTTGTTTTCTGGTGCCTGCTCGGTATCACGCTGCTGCAAGGGATCACGATCGGCGCAGCACCGATCATGGGCGCCTCGATCATGGCCGATGTCGTCGATCTCGACACGTTGCGCAATGGCGAGCAGCGCACGGCCTTTCTCTTTTCCTTCATGTCGATGGTACGGAAAATCTTCGAGGCCGTGGGCGTGGGGATCGCATTGCCGGTCATTTCATGGGCGGGGTTCAATCCGCAATCCGACCACAATTCATCAACGGCCCTTTTTGCGCTGCTGGCCATGTATTGCCTGGTGCCGCTTGTGCTTTGGCTTGCCTCGATCCTGGTAATCTCACGCTATCCGATTACCAAGGAACGGCAGGTCCGGTTGAGGACCGCGCTGGAAAAGAAGCTCGCAAGACAGGCTGCGAAGGGGTAGGGCGCAGGAGCTCAGCCCGCGTCCTGAAGGGCAAACGCCTCCGACAGAAGCTCGTATGAGCGCAAACGATCCTTCTGGTCATAGGTGATGGTGAGGATCACGAAATCGTCCACGCCATATTCCTCGCCCATCTGCAGTAGCTTTGCGCGGACCTGTTCCGGCGATCCGGTGATGCCGCGCTGCTTGATGCCTTCCAGCATCAGCTTGTCATCTTCCGTATACGGATAGGAAAGCGCTTCCTCGACGGAGGGAAAAGCGCCCGCCCGGTTCTGCAGCAGATGCATCACCCAGAGATTGCGCGAAGAGGCGATGCGCTGGGCTTCCTCTTCCGTATCGGCCACCGTGATGGAGACGCCGATAGAGGCATGCGGGGAAGAAAGGTGACGCGACGGACGAAACGCCTTCCGGTAGAGGTCGATCGGTCCCGGACCTGCATCCTGATTGATGAAATGGGCGAAACTATAGGCCATGCCGAACTGCGCCGCGATGGCCGCGCCGTCGCCGCCCGAGCCGAGCATCCAGAGTTCGGGCATGCCGGGGCCGCGCGGAGAGGCATGAATGCCGAGATAGGGGTGCTCGGAGGGAAAACCGCCATTCTCGCCCGCCAGCCCGTTGGAATCCTCCAGGAACTGGATCAGCAGTTCCACCTGCTGCGGAAAGACGCTGATGTCATAGGCCTGCGGACCCGGCTGCAAGGCGCGTGTGGTGCGCATGTCCCCGCCCGGTGCGCGGCCCATGCCAAGGTCGATGCGCCCGGGATAGAGCGTTTCCAGAAGGCGGAAGCACTCGGCGACTTTCAGTGGGCTGTAATGCGGCAGCATCACGCCCGCGGACCCGACACGGATGCGGGACGTTTCCGCCGCGATACGCGCGATCAGCACTTCCGGCGCGGAGCCGGCGAAGGATTTCGTGTTGTGGTGTTCGGCCATCCAGTAGCGCGCATAGCCGAGCTTGTCGGCATGTTTCGCCAGTTCGATCGTATTGGCGAGAGCTTCCGCAGCGTTGCCGCCTTTGCGGATCGGGGATTGATCGAGAACGCTCAGGCTGACCATGTTTCCTCCACCGGGTCGTAGCGACCCTTCATATAGGTTTCTTTCTGAGCTTTTTCACGATCCCGCTGAAATTAAGCAGGGGCAGTTCCCGCAAATCGCCGTCGATTTCCTTGCGCGTGAAAACCTGTCCCCGCAGGAACACCATGCTGCCGGTATTCTGCACGATGTCGCCGCGCGCCTCGATGAAGTCGCCGGCCGTGGCGGCGGCGGTGAATTCCGCATTGAAGGAGACGGTAACGGCGGGACCGTTCAGTGCCGCTTCGCCGATCGCGAAAAGCGAGAAATCGGCGAAAGTCATCAGCAGACCGCCATGCAGGAAGCCGCCGCCATTGCAGTGCTTTTCCGTCGCCTCGAAAGCGCAAGCGACCTCGCCGTCTTCGGTCTTGCGGAAATAGAAGGGCCCTGCATGATCCTCGAACGGATCATGGCCGTCCCATGTCTGGTATCCGGCAAGCCGGTTTGAATTTACATTCATGAGATGAACAATTGTCCGGAGTTTGTGATATCGATGGAGGGGCTTTTAGCAGGAAGTATAGCCTTCCAGAAGTCCTCGAGGCGGAAGAGCGGTATCCGGGTAATTTGAGTATGGCTGACTACGATCCTGACAAATTCACGAAAGAAGCGGGACAGGACGGCGCGAGGCTAATCGGTCTCAAGTCGTTGAAGGATCCTGTCGTGCTGTCGGTCTTCGACTATTGGAAAGAGAAGCGGGGAGACCGGTCGATGCCGAGCCCCGACGATCTGCGACCGTCCGAGTTCGCGCGTTTCCTGCCTCACCTCCAGATCGTCGAAGTTCATTGGGAGCCGGAATTCGATCTCACCTATCGCATCCTGGGCGAGGATATCGCCGAGGTGCATGGCGGTCCCTTTCGAGGGCTGAAGGTGCGCGCGCTGAACGAGACGAATCCGGGCCTGGGATCGATGATGTTCGAGCTTTTTCGTGCCGTGGCGGAACACAAACGCCCCTATGCGGCGGGCGGTGTGCTGAACAGCCGGTCGGGTGCAAAAGTCCCTTTTGAGGGGCTCTACATGCCGCTGTCCTATGACGATACAAGGACGAACCGCATATTCTGCTGCTCATCCTATGCCCTGACCGAACGGAGTATCTTTTCCGGCAACTGAATCCATATTCCGCACGCAGCTCTCAACACTTTCTTAGCGCATTTGGGGAAGAATTTCCCTGCGGCATCCGGTCGAAATGCACCGAGGTCTGGCGGGCTAAAATGGCGGCGGCAACTGAACAGCGCGAAATCGGACAAAGCGAACTCGAACGGGTTCACGGCGTCTCGTTCATTCGGCTCCGTGAGCTGAATGAGCCGATCTGTCTCAAGATGCTCTCCTATTGGAAAGCCAAACGCGGCGACCGTCTCATGCCGAGCCCTGACGATCTGAGGCCTGCCGAGTTCGCCCGCCTCATGCCCTACCTGCTGGTTCTGCAGGTCGATCACGATCCCTTCGATCTCACTTACCGTCTTTTCGGCGAAAACGTAGCCATCAGTTTCGGCGTGAACAGCGGCGGCAGGCGTGTGCTCGAGGCTTATCCCGACAATCCGAATCTCAATCAGGAACTGTTCAGCTTCTACAGCTATATCGCTGCGGAGCGCCGTCCGTTTGCCGCGGCGGGCACCATGCAGGTGGCCGGCGACAAGGTGGTCAGGACGGAAGGCGTCTATATGCCGCTGTCCTATGACGGCTATCGGACGAATCGCATCCTGGGCTGCTCGATGAAATACGACGTGGACAGGTGCGACTTCCTGGACGACGACCCCCTCTCTTTCTGAGCCGGAGGCCGCTGGCCCCGGCGCCCTTCACGACCCTTGCTTTGACCCTGTCGAGGCCTTGACCTAAATTCCTGCCCAACCCGCCAGACAACAGATTTCAGGGAAGCAGGAACGCCATGGCCCTCGACGCCGAAACCCGCGAACAGCTCATCTCATCCGTCCGCCGCTTCGTTGAGGAGCGCCTGCGCCCGATCGAGGCCCAGGTGTCCGAAAACGACGAAGTACCGGCGGAAATCGTCGCAGAGATGGCGGAACTGGGCCTTTTCGGCATTTCCGTGCCGACCGAATATGGCGGCCTCGGTCTCACCATGGAGGAAGAGTGCCTGCTCATGTTCGAGCTGGGCCGGACCTCTCCCGCCTTCCGCTCGGTCATCGGCACCAATGTCGGTATCGGCAGCCAGGGCATCGTGATGCATGGCCGTCAGGAGCAGAAGGAATACTGGCTCCCGAAGATCGCCAGCGGCGAGGTGATCGCTTCCTTCGCGCTGACCGAGCCCGAGGCGGGCTCCGACGCCGCCTCGCTCAAGACGACGGCGATCCGCGACGGCGACCACTACATCGTCAACGGCACCAAGCGCTACATCACCAATGCGAACAAGGCGGGTCTCTTCACCCTGATGGCGCGCACCGATCCCTCCACGCCGGGCGCCAAGGGTGTTTCCGCCTTCATCGTGCCGGCCGACTGCCCCGGCATCCATATCGGCAAGCCGGAAAAGAAGATGGGCCAGCAGGGCGCGCATATTTGCGACGTGGTGTTCGACGACGCGCGCATCCCGGCCGAGTGCCTGCTGGGCGATGAAGAAGGCAAGGGCTTCGTCACCGCCATGCAGGTGTTGGAGCGCGGCCGCCTGCATATTTCTGCCGTCTGCGTCGGCGTCTCCGACCGGCTGGTCGAGGAATCGGTCGCTTATGCCGCCGAGCGCAAGCAGTTCGGTGCGCCCATCGGCAACCTCCAGCTCGTGCAGGCATTGCTCGCCGACAGCAAGACCGAATCCTATGCAGGCCGCTGCATGGTGATGGACGCCGCCCGCCGCCGCGATGCGGGCGAGGATGTCGGCACGCTCGCCTCCTGCTGCAAGCTCTTCTGTTCGGAAATGGTGGGCCGCGTGGCCGACCGCGCAGTGCAGGTCTTTGGCGGGGCGGGCTATGTGGCCGATTACGGCATCGAGCGCTTCTACCGCGACGTGCGCATCTTCCGCATCTATGAGGGCACCAGCCAGGTGCAGCAGGTCATCATCGGCCGCAACCTCATCAAGGATGCGAGCTGACCTCCATGCCCGGTGCGCTGGACAGGCTGACGGACGAAATCAGGGCCTGCCGCGTCTGCGTTGAAAATCCGCGCAAGGTCCCGCTGCCGCATGAGCCGCGTCCGGTGCTGCGCGTCTCCGCCACGGCGCGCATCTGTGTTGCGGGGCAGGCGCCGGGTACGCGGGTTCACGCGTCCGGCGTACCGTTCACCGATCCCAGCGGCGACCGGCTCAGGGACTGGATGGGCGTCAGCGAGGAGGAGTTCTACGACACTTCCCGCATCGCCATCGTGCCCATGGGGTTCTGCTTTCCGGGGCAGGACGCAAAAGGCGGCGATCTGCCGCCCCGGCCGGAATGCGCGGAGCAGTGGCGGGCACGGCTTTTCGACCATCTGCCGCAGATCGATCTGTTCCTGCTGGTCGGTCAATATGCGCAAGGCTGGCATCTGGGATCGGCAAAGCGCAAAAGCCTGACGGAAACCGTCATGAACTGGCGCGAATACGGGCCCGGAGCCATCCCGCTGCCGCATCCCTCCTGGCGGAACAATGCCTGGATTCGGAAAAACCCGTGGTTTGAGTCGGAATTGCTGCCGGTGCTCAAATCCGAGGTCCGCGCCCGGCTTTGAGCCCATCTTTGACGCCGGGTGCGACGACGCGCCACCGGCGACCGCTTTGACAAACTCCCTGCCATTCCCTAGTAGACAATCCGATGGGGGACGGCATGCGTTTATCCGCTGGCAGAAAGACTGTGCGCGCAGGAGGGAAGGGAAGCCACGGCTTCCCCGCCCAGCGTATTCTGCTCGCCCTCCTTCTTGTCACCTTCATTCTGCCGAGCTTTGCCGCGATCCACGCCTCCGGCGACGACGCGGAAATCCTCGCCCCCGGCTTCTACAAGGACCGGATCGTGCTTTGCACGGGCGCGGGCCTCAAGATTATCAAGCTCGACCCGGCCACGGGAAAGCCGCTCGACGATCAGACGGACAATGCGGACCATCTGTCGCCGGTCTGCGCGCCGATGGTCACGGCCTCGCTTTTCCTGTCGCCGTCTCTGCCTGTGGCGGATGCGATTTTCGGCGGGGGAGAACCGCTCGACCTCCGCAACGACATTGCCATCCTGCATGAGCAGACAGCCTCGCCTCCGCTGCCGCCCAGGGGGCCTCCTGCTGCCTGAAGCTGTTTCCCCTATCGCTTCAGTCACATCAGGAAAAAGATCATGTCTCTCGCACATTTCAGTGCAGGGCGCCGCGCAGCGTTGCGCGCCGCCGCTGCGCCCGCGGCGCTGGCCATCGCCTTTGCCGTTCCCGCCACCCATGCCCGGGCTGAGGAGCCGGCAAGCAGCCCCATCGTCATCGAGGGCGATCAGGCGCTTCCCGGTCCGCTCGAAAGGATGACGCCCGCCGACACCAACGGCCCGGCGCCGCGCGATGCCGGTGAGTTTCTCTCCCGCCTTGAAGGCGTCACGTCGGGCCGTCTCGGCGGTCACGGCAATGAAATTTCCATGCGCGGCCTGACGCAGGACAATATCGCCGTCATTTCCGACGGGGCCTATGTGTTCGGCGGCTGCCCCAACCGCATGGATCCGCCCTCGTCGCTTTCCGCATTGCTGCCTGACGATGTCGTCACGGTGGCCCGCGGCTATCAGAGCGTGACGGACGGCCCGCCTGCGCCGGGCGGCACGGTGACCATCGACCGAGCAGACCCCTATGACATCGCGGACGGCCTGAGCGGCGGTATCGAGGGCGGCATCGAGAGCAATGGTGAGACCCGCTATGTCTCGGCGCAGGCACGCGCCGGTCTCGGCGGCGCCTATGTGCGCGGCTTTGCAAATGCCAAAAAGGCCGAGAACTACGAAGATGGCGACGGGCGCAAGGTTCGTTCCGCCTTCAAGCAGTATGGCGGCGGGCTGGAAGCCGGCTGGCGCTATGGCAACCACTCCGTCCTCTCGCTGTCGAGCGATGTGGACATTGTGGAGGATGCGCTCTTCGCGGGCGCCGGCATGGATAGCCCCTGGACGGCGGCGCGGACGGTGAAGGCATCGCTCGATCACAATTTCGACGAAGGCAGTCTTGTCACGACGCTGGAAGTCTCCGCCTATGGCAGCTTCGTCGAACATCTGATGGACAACTATTCGCTGCGCACACCGGGCATGATGCGTATGCGGACCGATGCCAATTCCGACACCTATGGCGGCCGTCTTGCCGCCGGGCTTGATGTCATGGGCGGTGTGCTGACATTGGGAGTGGATCACCGCACCAATAACCGCAACGCCGAAAGCCGATCCAACATGATGGGCGGCGCGCCGGTGACCATCACCAATTACACATGGCCGGATATGTTCATCCGCGATACCGGTCTGTTTGGCGAATACGAGGCGCCGGTGGACGCAGGCACCTCGCTGAAGCTGGGCCTTCGCGCTGATTTCGTTTCGGTGGAGGCGAAGCGGGCGGACTGGCTGCCCGGCGGCATGGGCGCGATAACTGCGCGGCAGCTCTACGCCACCTACTACGGCGTCACCGACACGGACCGGGAAGAAACCAATGTGAGTGCGCTGGCCCGTGTCACACATGACTTCAACGACAGCATCTCCGGCTGGATCGGGGCGGCCCGTGCCGTCCGCACGGCGGATGCGACCGAACGCGGTATCGTCCGCAACGGCGGGGCGAATAGCTGGGTCGGCAATCCCGGTATCAAGCCGGAAAAGCACTACCAGATCGATACAGGCCTCTCGGCGGGCAATGGCCCATGGGGCGTCACCGGCGGCATCTGGTATGACCGGGTGGACGATTTCATCAGCCGCGACACGGCGCGTGGCCAGGCGGGCATCCTGATGTCCAACGGCGCCAGCATCTATCGCAATGTGGATGCCGAACTGGCGGGCGTCGATCTGTCCGGCAGCTATCGCTTCTCCGAGAACTGGAAGACGAATGCCACGGCGTCCTACACCTATGGCGCCAACCTGACGGACAGTCGCCCGCTCTATCAGATCGCCCCGCTTAGCGGCTCGCTGGAAGTCGTCTATGAGCAGCCGGTCTGGCAGGCAGGCACGCGCCTGCGCTGGGCGGCAAACCAGACCCGGGCCGACACGAATCCGCTGACGGGTTCCGGCCTCGACGCGCAGGAGACGCCCGGCCATGTGGTGCTGGATCTCTTTGCAAGCTGGAAGCCCGTCACCGGTCTGGAACTCAAGGGCGGTGTGTCCAACCTGCTCGACCAGACCTATGCGAGCTATCTGAGCCGCTCCAACGGGTTCGACCCGGCGGTGGTGCAGGTGAACGAGCCGGGCCGGAGCTTCTACATTCAGGCGGCTCTCACGTTCTGAGCCCTTAAACGAGCTGGCGGTCGGGGGTAGAGTGCGGATATGCACCGCCTCCGACCGCTTCTTTTTCTGATCGCCGCCGCTCTTCTCGCAGCCTGTGCGCCGACCCGCATGACGGTCGGCCCGTCGGCGATGACGCCCGTCCTGACGCAAACGGGAGCCGGGCTCGCCGCGCGCATGGCGGACGGTGCCTGGCTGCCGGTGCGGGCGTTCAAGGCCGACAGGCCCCATGCTGTCATCCTCGCACTGCACGGCTTCAACGATTATTCGAACGCTTTTGCGCCCCCCGGACCGGGGGCCTGGTTCGCTGGGCACGGCATCACGCTTTATGCCTATGACCAGCGGGGCTTCGGGCGCGCGCCGGGGCATGGCTACTGGGCCGGCAAGGAGACGATGGTGCGCGACGCGGCCACCATGGTTCGGCTGTTGCGGAGCCGCCATCCCGGCCTGCCGCTTTATGTGATGGGGGCCTCCATGGGGGGCGCGGTGGCGATGAACCTCGCAGCAAGCCCCGATGCGCCGAAAATCGACGGGCTCATCCTTGCCGCGCCCGCGGTATGGGGCTGGCACTCCATGAACCTTCTCTACCGGTCGGTGCTCTGGACGGCGGCGCATGTCGCCCCGGACCGGCGTCTGACGGGGCAGGGGCTCGGCATCATGCCGTCCGACAATATCGAGATGTTGCGCGGGCTGGGACGCGACCCGCTCGTCATCAAGGAAACGCGCATTGCGACGGTCTATGGCCTTGTGGGGCTGATGGACGGTGCCTATGAGGCGGCGCCGAAAATATCCGTGCCGGTCCTTTACCTCTATGGCGCGAAAGACGAGCTGGTACCTCGTCCGCCCACGGCGCATGCGGTGGGGGCGCTCGCGGCGGACGATCCGGCCTTTTCCTTCCTCTGCTTCGAGCGCGGCTGGCATATGCTGCTGCGCGACAAGGAACGCGAGGTCGTTTGGAGCGACATATTGAGCTGGATCAAGGCGCCGGAACGCGCGGTCTCCTCGAATGAGGCGATGCGCAAGAGCTGTGGTCTCTTGTAGCGTTTCGGACAGATATTATCTTTGAAACGCGCAGCCGGTGCGACGTTTCGGCTGCCGTTTTCTTGCATTCAGGGCGAATGACAGGAGAAGAAAAATGGCGAAGGAAGTCAGCAAGAAGTCGGGCAAAAGCCCTGCCTCCCAGTTCCCCAGCGATCCGTTCTCGGCCTTCCGCGAAGAGATGAGTTCCATGCTGGACCGTGCTTTCGGCCGCCCGCTCAGCCTTTTCGACACGCCGTCGCTCGGGCATTTCGGCGCGGGCAGGATTACCCCTCAGATCGACATCCATGAATCGGAAAAGGAGTTCACGCTCTCCGCCGAACTGCCGGGGATGGACGAGCAGGATGTCGAACTCATCGTCGACAACGGGATGATGATCCTCAAGGGCGAGAAGAAATACGAAAAGCAAAGCGAAGAAGACAATGCCCGCGTCGTGGAGCGTCGCTATGGCAGCTTCGAGCGAAGCTTCACACTGCCATCTTCAGTGGATGAAGAAAAAATCAGCGCCACCTTCGATAAAGGTGTGTTGAAAATAACGATGCCGAAAGGCAAAGACGGCAAGCCCAGGGGGCGCCACGTCGAGATCGGTAAAGGCTGATCAGTCAGACGCGCTTTCATCTTTTCGTGTCGTCCGCCGGAAGGGATTTTCCTGCGTTCCGGCGGGCGGCGCCTCGTCGTCGCGATAGCGCATATTGAGATCGCGCTTCAATTCGAAGATCAGCCCCTCGACGCGGGGCAGATGCGGCTTTTCAGCCTCCAGGACGGCCCGAAGCAACCGCGCTTTGAGCTGCGTGAGATCGATCCCGGATTGCTCGATCGCATGGGGCGCGGCGCTCGCCACGATGTCGACAAGCCTTTCGACCGAGTGGAGCCGTCCCCACAGATAATCGTTCTCTCGCGCCTTGCGGCTGAAAAAGGCCGCGAAATATCCCAGCTCGCGGCCCATCAGCGTCGCCTGCGCGCCGCCCTGGCGAAGCGCGGTCGCATCCTCCGGGCTGATACGGTCCACCAGGATCGTGTCGACATCGTCGAGGTTCTGCCATTTGTTGAGGGGCAGGGTGAGCACGTCGAAAAAGGAGAAGCCGACATAGGATTCGACGAGTTCGTAGCGGCAGGCAGGCTCCAGCCGTGCGGCGTCTCGCGCGAAGACCTCGTCGACATCCGTATCGATCTCGATCAGCTTGAGCGCCGGTCCGAGCCTTGCCATCAGCGTTTCGATTTCATGCGTCTCGGCAATGCCGTCGTCATAAATGGCGCGGCAGATGCGTTGCAGCTCCGGCATCCGCATGCGTGACGCGGCGACGGACTGGTACTCCTCCAGACAGCCATAAAGCGAGGTCTTGAAGTTATCGAGGGCTTCGATGCCCGGCCCGTCATCCTCGCTGTGCTGTTCGTAAAGTTCGTTGAGCCGGCGGATGACGAAGCGCAACCGGCGAATGCGGAAATTGATGTCGAAATCGCGCAGGAAGCGGACCCAGGCGTCGCGCTTGGAGGGCGCGCTGTTCTCGCCGGGGATGGCGGTCCACTCAACGGGGAAGATTTCCTCATTGCCGGCCCATTGTTCCACCGTGCGCGCCAGCGCGAGCCTTTCATTGGGGTGATGCACCGCGCCGCTCATCTCCGCCACGGCATCGGTGATCTGGTCGAGAACGGATGCCACCTTCAGCTGGATATAGCCGTCATAGGAATAGCCGGCCTCCACCGCTGCGGCGACATTCGCGCGCTCGCGCATTTCCACTAGTTGATCCTTGGTCAGCCCTTCCGCTTCGGTTGCGCTGCCGAAGAGCGCCTTCACGCGGCGGGTTACATGCGGCCTGGCGGCGGCAACGATCTGGCGGTAGCGGCGTACCCGTTCGGAGAGTTCGTGGAGCGAGGCCAGTTCGTCGCGCACGGGCTGGTTGCGCGGAATTTCGGATGCCGCGCCGATGATCGACTGGAAGAACCCGGGCGGTGCGCCGCCGCGTTCCACTTTGCCGCCCTTGGGGTCGGGGTCGATATAGACCATGCGCCGGTCCACCTCGCGATAGGCGGGGCGTCCGCGTACCGATGAGATCGCCTCCGCGAAGGGCTTGTTGTTGAGGACGCTGCCATCGATGAAAGACGCGCTCACCGGATCGACACCGGCTGCGATCAGTGGCTGGAAATTGCTCTGGATGAAGGCCTCGCGGGCAGGCCATTGCTGTTCGCGTTCGACCATCAGCTCGTCGATTTCGACGATACGCGCCGGGGGGAAGGCGCCGGGAAAGCACGAGGTCGCCCGCGCGCCGAAAATCAGCCCGGGTACGTGAGCCATGTCGAAATCGCTGCGCATGCCGCCGGTCGGGTAGTGGATATAGGAATATTTGAGCGCATGGCGGTGTTCGCGCTCCTTGATCGAAACCGGATCATGCAGCGGGATATACTGGCTGTAGCCATGAAAGTCGGTGACGGAAACGATGAGGTCGAGCCTGTGCCCGGTGGGAATGAGCGAGGCGTCCGGCGAAGCCGGTTCGCCCATCGCCTCGCAGGCGTCCAGCAGCATGCCGGTGAGAAGTTTGCCGGAGAAGGGCGGTTCGAACCAGCGCGACCGGGTGAAGAGCTGCAGTTTCTCCCGCATCTCGAATTCGGGGGCATACCGGGTTAGCCATTTGTCCGTGAAGCGCCAGAAGAAGGGCTTCATGAAGAGCTTGCTCCATGGCCCCGCTATATGCTCCTCGTCCATCAGCGCGGTAATGTCGGCCATTTCCAGCCACATCTTGCGGTGGCTGTCCATCGGCAGGTCATGTGCAATGGCGCGTGCCAGCAAGACGCCATTGATGCCGCCCGCCGACGCTCCCGCGATCGTATCGACGAAAACGCGCAGATCGAGAGACTGGCCGATGGCCTGCAGCAATTCGAAATAGAGCGGCTCTGTATCGGTTTCGCGCGCCGTATCGGTGTTGATGTCCTGATAGCTCAGCGTCTGGCGCTTCGCGTGGTCCGGCTCGCTATGGAACATGGCCGAGGCACGCAGGAGCTTTTGTACCTCCTTGGTGACGCCATGCATGTAGACCGCCAGCGATACGCCGCCATAACAGACCAGCGCCAGCCTGAGTTCTTTTTCCTTCATGGCCCCGAGTCGCCCCTTTTTTCGCGCCGATTTGCGGCCCACTCTAATCGTCACAGGCCCGAGAGCCAAAAGGTGAACTAAGGCCGGGGAGTCTCTGCCTTGAATAAAGATTAGAAATATCTAATATGTAGGGCAAATCACTCTCGGGCAGGCACTCGACAATGGAACTTCTCACCCCGGACATACTGGCCGTCTTTTCCGGCGTTCTGATCGGTCTCACCCTGGGCCTGATCGGCGGCGGCGGGTCGATTCTGGCCGTGCCGCTCCTTGTCTATGTGGTCGGGGTCGGCTCCACGCATCTGGCAATCGGCACGAGTGCGTTCGCCGTCGCGGTCAATGCCGCCTTCGGCCTTGCGATGCATGCGCGGGCGCACACCGTCAAATGGCCCTGTGCAAGCGTTTTTGCCGGGTCGGGCATCGCAGGCGCGGCGCTGGGCGCCTGGGTGGGCAAGATGGTTGATGGAGAGACGTTGCTGGCATTGTTCGGCCTGTTGATGATCGGCATCGGCGCGTCGATGTTCCTGCGCCGGTCCGATGGCGGCAATCCCGATGTGCATCTCGATACGGCCTCCGCGCCCCGCCTGCTGCCGCCTCTGGCGGGGGCAGGCCTGAGTGTCGGCGCGCTGTCCGGCTTTTTCGGCATAGGGGGCGGCTTTCTCATCGTGCCGGGCCTCATCACGGTCACCGCCATGCCGATCCTGAATGCGGTCGGTTCCTCGCTGGTCTCGGTGACGGTGTTCGGCCTCACCACCTCCACCAGCTATGCGTTGTCCGGCCTCGTGGATTGGCGGGTCGCCGCCTTCCTCATCGGCGGCGGGGCGGTGGGGGCGTTTCTGGGCCAGCGCCTTGCCGGGCGGCTCTCCGGCGAGAAGCAGCTTCTGTCGAAGATCTTTGCCGTCTTCGTGATCGTGGTCGGGCTCTATGTCACCGGACAAGGGGTCGCCGCTCTTCTCTGATACTGCGCGAAGACGCCTCCGGCAGTCGGGCTGTCCCATTCTGAAATTAATGGCCTCCATTGACTTTGGTACGCTCCGCTGACATTTATGTTGGCAATATCGGTGTGTAGAGCTGGTCGGGGAGGAATTAATGGAAATCATTAATAACGGGCGCCATGCTCGATGGCGCGTGCGGATGCTGATTTTCTCGGCCCTGTTGGCCGGATTGGTCCATAGCGCGCCGGCACTGGCCGACGCCGAACCAGGCAAGCCCAATATCGTCGTTCTGCTGGTCGACGATGCCGCGCTGATGGATTTCGGCGTTTATGGCGGTGAGGCGCACACACCGAACATCGATGCGCTGGCGGGACGAGGGGCCTTGTTCACCCAGTACCGTTCGTCGCCGCTCTGCGCGCCCTCGCGTGCCATGCTGCTCACCGGCATGGACAATCACCGCAATGGCGTCGCGACCATTCCCGAAGTCATTCCGCCCGAGCAGGAGGGTAAGCCGGGCTACACGCTCTCGCTGGAACCGGGCGTTGCGACGCTGGCCGACTATCTGAAGGAGGCCGGCTATCGCACCTACATGACGGGAAAATGGCATCTGGGCAGCGGCGAGGGTGATCTGCCGGTGTCGCACGGTTTCGACCGTTCTTTCGCGCTCGATGCGTCGGGGGCGGACAATTGGGAAGACAAATCCTACATGCCCTTCTACGCAGAGGCCCCCTGGTTCGAGGATGGGAAGCCTGTCGCGCTTCCCGAGGATTTCTACTCGTCGAAATTCATCGTCGACAAGGCGATCAGCTATATCGACGAGGACGACACCGCCGCGCCGTTCTTTGCCTATGTCGCTTTTCAGGCGATCCACATTCCCGTTCAGGCCCCGGCGGAATTCACCGGGAATTACGATGGCGTCTATGACGAGGGCTGGGAAGCCCTGCGCAAGGCCCGCCATGAAAAGGCCATTGCAGAAGGTCTCGTGCCGAAAGGGGCGAAGCTCGCGCCCATGCCGAAAGGGTCGAGGCCCTGGAGCGCGCTGAGCAAGGACGAGCAGAAGCTCTATGCCGCGCGTATGCAGGTCAATGCGGGCATGCTGGAGGCGATGGACTTCCATGTCGGGCGTCTGATCGAGCACCTCAAGGCGAGGGGCGTCTATGACAATACGATCTTCGTCGTGACATCGGACAATGGTCCCGAACCCAGCCGCGGCGACGATAACTGGCAGCTTGCGCTCTGGATGAAGTTCAACGGCTATCACACCGGCATGAAAAATATCGGTGAAAAGGGAAGCTGGGGTTTCATCGGGCCGGAATGGGCGAGTGCCGCGGCATCGCCGAGCGATCTTTTCAAGTTCTATGCGGCGAGCGGTGGTGTACGCGTCCCCTTCGTGATGGCCGGACCCGGCATTCCGCATGAACGCGTGCAGTCCTTCGCCATGGTGACCGATGTCGCGCCGACCCTGCTGGAGCTGGCAGGCATCGCGCCCGATGCGACGGGCAGGCGGCCCATGACGGGGCGCAGTCTCGTGCCGGTGCTGGAAGGCGATGCACCGCACACCTACGGACCGGACGATCCGGCGGGGATCGAGGTGTCGGGTAATACGGGCTTCTATCTCGACGGCTACAAGATCACGCGCAACATGGCCCCCATGGGCGATGGCAAATGGCGCCTCTATGACATCGGGGCGGATCCCGGCGAAACGACGGACCTCTCCGCCGCCCGGCCCGAGACGAAGCAGAAGCTCCTCATGGCCTATGCGGCTTACGCGAAGAAGATGGGCGTGCTGGAGATGCCGAAGGGGTATAGCTCGACCACTCAGCTTGACAGGAACACCCGCGAGCGTGTTCTGGCCCTGCACCCCTGGATACGCATCATCGGCGTCATTTTAGTCCTGTTGGTCTTGGCCGGATCGATATGGGGTATACGAAGCATTGCCGCACGTCGGCGCGCGGAGAGGGCGGCCTGATGAAAGTCTACGGTCTCAAATGCTCTTACTTCACGGGCAAGCTCGAAAGCTATCTGCGCTACAAGGAGATCCCTTACGAGTTCCGCGCCATGACCGTGCGGGAATTCACGAAGACCATTCCGGCCAAAACCGGCGCAATGCAGATGCCGGCGGTTGAACTCGATGACGGGCGCTGGATGACGGATACGAGTCCGATCATCGACTGGTTCGAGACGCAATATCCAGCGCATCCGATCCTGCCCGAGGACCCGGCGCAGGCATTCATTTGCCGTCTCGTCGAGGATTATGCGGATGAGTGGATGTGGCGCTCGGCCATGCATTACCGATGGAGCTACCCTGAGAGCGCGAAATTGCTGGCGCGTCAGATCGCCGATGAGTTGACGACGGATGTGCGCCTTCCGGGCTGGCTCAAGCGGAACCGGACGGAAAAGCGGCAATTCAATAATTTCGTTCTTGGCGACGGCGTGAACGACCGCACCCGCACCAATGTGGAGCAGGGCTATAAGACCCTGTTGAAGGTTCTCAACAATATCTTCGAGACGAGGCGCTATGTGTTGGGCGACCGGCCCACGCTTGCCGATATTGGGCTTATGGGGCCGCTCTTCCGGCATTTCTCAATGGATCCGACGCCCGCCATCATCATGCGCGAAACAGCGCCCGGCGTGATGGCCTGGGTCTATCGCGTATGGAATGCGCGCGCCTCGCGAGAGCATGGAGAACTGGTCTCCGGTATCCCCGACGATCTCCTGCCGCTCCTGAAAGAAATCGGCGAGACGCATCTGGAAGCCCTATGCGCCAATGCCGAAGCCTTTGCGAAGGGGCAGGAGCGCTATGAGGTCGATATTCAGGGCACGCCCTATACCGATCTGCCGGTCTCGCATTATCGCGTCTGGTGTCTGGAGATGCTCCAGAAGCGCTACAAGGCGCTGGGCGAGAACGCCCGCTCTGGCCTGTCCAAGGTGCTGGAAGAACAGGGTTGCGTGGAGCCGCTTCTGAGGCTTCCCGATGTGCGGAGCGGCTACGACCCGGAAGGCAAAACCCCCTTCGGCCATTCCTCGCTCCCCGTGTTCAAAGAAATCAAGAGTTAGTCGGCTTCGCTTTCACCGGCATATCCGTTTGAGGCAGAAGCTCCAGCAGTCGCTCAAGGGGCACGATCTCTCTTGTGTTGCCTGTCTCCATATCGTGCAGCCAGATGGACCAATTGTGGCCGCGATCCTCATCGGCGCGAAGGAGCACGATAGAACCGTCTGCTGATGCGTCTGTCTCGGAGGTGTATGTTTCGAGTGTGGTCAGTCGGCTGGTCTGAGTGCCTTCGAAAAGATACAGGTCATATACATATCCGCGTTGACCCTTGGTGGAGTCCGCGCGCGAGGTAAAGAATACTTTCTTCCCGTCTGCAGATGCAGAAAGTTGGCTGTAGCCCAGTTTGGTGAGCGGCAGGAAATAGTCCAACTCGCCATCCGGCTTTAGGCTGCATGGAAAGGGGTAGACCAATGACTTTCCCGCAGCCTCCATGGCGGCCTGGGCCGGTCCTCTAGACGGCGCTTTACAAGTAAAGATGAGATCGCCGTTTGCTGTTGGCGTCATTTTTCCGACCAACTGAAAAGTGGACGGTGTGATTGTGTTCGGCAGCAGGATCGTCTCCTGCGGATCGTCCAGCTTTACGGACGCTATGCCGAAAAAGCCAGCGGGGCGGGAGCCGCCCTCCTTGTTCCACTCTGCCTTTGCCCATGAAAAATAGATGGTCTGCCCGTCGGGGGAGAATTCTGGTGACAGCCGGATCTCGGAGCCGCCGTTTTCGGTCAGCTGCGTGTATTTGCCGGTTTCCAGATCGAACAAGCCGATGTGATAGCCGAACTCGGATTTTGAACAGGTCAAGTAGCAGAAGGCTGTCACCGACAGACGCTTGCCGTCGGGAGAGAATGATGGCGCTCCGACGCGGAGATATTCAGGCAGTTTGAGAAACTCTACCCGGTCGCTGTTGATATGATAGAGCGCGATGCCTTTTAGCGATTTCTCGCTGCGCTTGTCCTCGTAGGAAAACGCTACTCGGTCGCCCGACGGCGAAAGTGATGCAGATCTGATCTGAACATCGAGCTGGGGCTTTGGTCCGGGATACTCTGGTTTGCATCCGGCGATGGCGATCCCGAAAATCAGGCAGAGGAGGGGGAGCGCACCTTGTTTCGATGTCGACTGAGAGAATGCGACTGAAATTGCCTCAAAAAATAACCGGGCAGAATTCACTCGCGGCTTACGATGAATAGAAACGCTGTCGACCATTAGTCTCCCCCCAAAGGTCGGCCGCTCAGGCGGCACTATTTTAGGAAGTTTAGACGAGGGTGCTCCACTCCGGCCATCACGAAGTGACCGGCCGGATTTCCAGCGGATGGGGTGTTTCAGTTTTTCAGAAAAATGGTGGGCGGTACTGGATTCGAACCAGTGACCCCAGCGATGTGAACACTGTGCTCTACCAACTGAGCTAACCGCCCACGCGGGCTGCGGAGGTCTCCCCCCGCGCCGGGAGCCCGTCTATAGAGTCTCAGCCAGCTTCAAGTCAAGCGTTCCCGTGGCTTTTCACGATGTCTCGCCGAAATGGCGCGGAAGGATCGCCTCCAGCGCCTTCGGAAACTCGTCGAAATGGCCGATGAGATAATCGGCGCCCAATTCTTCCAGAGGAACCCGGCGATAACCGAAATCCACGCAAATGCATGGGATTTCCGCATTCTTCGCCGCAGCCGTGTCCGTCTCGCTATCTCCCACCATCACGGCGTGAATTGGCTCCACCTTGAGCTGGCGCAGTGCCTCGAAGAGATGCTCGGGATCCGGTTTTTTGACCGGCAGCGTGTCGCCGCCGATCACGACCGGAAAAAACCGGTCGATTTCGAGAACCCGCAGCAATTCCCGCGACAGGTGCTCCACCTTGTTGGTGCAGACGGCAAGCCCGGCCCCTTGGTCGGAAAGTTCTTCCAGCAGCTCCCGCACGCCCGGCCAGAGCTGCGTGTGATCGGCGATATGGTCAGCGTAATAGTCGAGAAACTCCTCGAAAAGCTGGTCCAGCAGCGCCTCGGAGGCGGGCTCGCCGGTCTCGCGAAAGCCACGGTCCATAAGGAGCCGTGCGCCGCCGCCAACCAGATGGCGCACCCGCGTATCCGGAATGCGGTCGCGGCCATGGCGCGTCAGCACCACATTCATTGTTTCGCACAAATCAGCGGCGGTATCGGCCAGCGTACCGTCCAGATCGAAAAGAAGGGCAGGGCGTTCGGGCATCGTCTCTCTCGAATTTTGCGTGCCGCTCTGTCGCACGGGAAGGCCCGGCGGGCAAGCTGCCCATGAAACCGGTGCATTTTTTCCTTCCCTTGGGCGCGTCGGGCGGCGACACTTTACCCATGTTGATCGCCTCGCGATATCAGGCCCGTATGGCCGAGCCGGGGCGGGACGAGGACATTCTCGCCCGTCTGAAGATCGCGTGCTGGCAGGAATCCTACGACCAGCTTCTCCCCGCCGACATTCTGAAGGGTATGAGCCTTGAGCGCACCCGCGCGACATGGCGGCATTCATTGCAGCATGGCATCGCCTGGATCGCCGAGCAGGGTGGCTCGCCCGTCGGTTTCGGCCATATGCGCGGCGATGAAATAACGATGCTTTATGTGCTGGCGAGCGATCAGGGCCACGGCCTTGGCTGCGAATTGCTGCTGAACCTTTTCGAGGAGATCGCCTGCTTCGGCCATCGCAAGGCGCATCTCTGGGTATTGGCGGAAAACCACAAGGCGCGCCGCTTCTATGCGCGAATGGGCGGCACCGCAGATGCGCGCCGCCCGGTCGGATTCGCGAATTATCCCGACATCATGGAAGTCCGCTACAATTTCGATATTGGCGGATAGCTGCTAATCGGCGGCCTTGTTGAGGCCTTCCTGCGTCCACTCGCCGAGCCCCCGCAATGTCTGCTCGTAACAGCTGAGCGCGTTGGTCAGGACATTCTCCTGCCAGCTTCGGCGGCGCGGCGCATAATCGTCGCGGATTTCCTCGAAATAGCCTTCGGCCTCCGGCGCATCGAAGCTGCCCTCGAAGCGCAGCCAGCGCTCCAGCATGGAAACGCGCATCGCTTTCGCCGGATCGTTCTTGAGGCGGGCGGAGCGGAATTCGATCACGGCGCCCGTGACGCTCGCATGCGGGGCCACCATCTCCTCAAGGCCCCAGAAAAGAATGCCCCGCCTTGTCGGGCGTTTCGAACCCCACATGCGCTCGATCGTTTTCGGGTCGAGCGAGTTCGGTCCCCACCAGCGTTTGGCGCGATTAAGCGCCGCGCTGCCGGGACGCGAAAAGCACAGATGGATAAGATCTCCGTCACCCGCCGGGCCGGAATGCCAGTCGATGAACCCGATGCGCGGCGCATGGGCCAGCTCGCGGGCGACGATCTTCCGGATGACGAGATTGGACCATTCGGGCGCGGTGCCGCCGAAATGATAGCCGTCGGCATGGGTGTACTGCCCCCGGCTCAACGCATCTTCAAGCGCCCATTGCCCGTGCCGGTCGATGAAGCGCGCGCCGGCCATGAGCATCTTGTGGATCGCGTTCTCGTCAATTCGCTTCGGGCAAAGCGAAGGGTGCAGTTCCGCGTAGAGTGGATTTTCCGGATGGGGTTGGCTGTGGTCGAGAAAATTGCGGTTCAGATCGACATTGTTCTCGGTACAGCGAAGCCCCCAGGCGAAGCCGAACGGGTTGACCGCATGCAGCATGAGCATGGCGACGCCGGGCGGTAACGAGGCGGCGCCCCCTTCGCGGATCCAGGCGATCTGCGCGGCCGAGCCGCCGAATCCCTCCGCGCCATGCGTGCCGCAGGTGTTGAGAAGTACCGTCGAGGCATCCGCCGGGCCGAACCAGGCACTGTCCAGATGAAGCTCATGGCCCAAAGGACCGCGGGCCAATGGATTTTCATAACTGGCAATCCGCGCGCCCGCTTCCTCCGCCGCGGCAAGAAAACGGCGCCGGGCCTGAAGATAGGTTTCGGAAAAACAGCTTTCGGGGGTAATCCTCACCTCGATGCCGCCCCTTTCCGCTTTCGCCGCGGGAGTGTTAACAATGCTCTGTCCGCATCGCTGCGGCGCAGATTTCGAACGAGTTTTAATCTTATCTGACGCGCATCACGGCGGAAACGATAGAAAGTGGCCCTGTCGGGCCCGCCCAATTGGAGAAATCCCCCATGACAGCCTCCAAGTCCCTTCCCGATTGCCTGAATGACCGGGCGTTACTGAAGGACCGTTGTTTCATCGATGGCGAGTGGATTGGAGCGGATGGCGCGACGATCGACGTGACGAACCCTGCGACAGGCGATCTGATCGCCAAAGTTCCCTCGCTCGGCGTGAACGATGTCCGCCGGGCGGTCGATGCTGCGGAGAAGGCGCAGAAGGACTGGGCTGCCCGCCCGGCCAAGGAGCGCGCCGCGATCCTGCGCAAATGGTTCGATCTCATCATGGCCAACCAGGACGATCTGGGCGCCATCATGACGGCCGAGCAGGGCAAGCCGCTGACGGAAGCCAAGGGCGAGGTCGCCTATGCGGCGTCCTTCATCGAGTATTATTCCGAAGAGGCCAAACGCATTTATGGCTCCATCGTGCCCGCGCCGACGACCGACCGCCGCATCGTGGTGCTGAAACAGCCCATCGGGGTGTGCGCGGCCATCACGCCCTGGAACTTCCCGGCGGCGATGATTACGCGAAAGGCGGGCCCCGCGCTCGCGGCTGGCTGCGCCATGGTGGTGAAGCCTGCCAGCGCGACGCCGCTTTCCGCCTTCGCCCTGGCGGAGCTTGCCGACCGCGCCGGGCTGCCCAAAGGCCTGCTCTCCGTCATCACCGGCAAGGCCGGCGAACTCGGCACGGAAATGACCACCAATGCCAAGATCGGCAAGGTGACCTTCACCGGCTCGACGGAAATCGGCAAGAAGCTGATGGAACAGTCCGCATCCACGGTGAAGAAGGTCGCGCTGGAGCTTGGCGGCAATGCGCCTTTCATCGTGTTCGACGACGCCGATGTCGACGCGGCGGTGGAGGGGGCGCTTGCCTCCAAATATCGCAATACCGGCCAGACCTGCATCTGCACCAATCGCTTCCTCGTGCATGACAAGGTTTATGACAGCTTCGTCGAGAAACTCGGGCAGAAGGTTTCGGAACTGAAAGTCGGTTCCGGCTTCGAGGACGGCGTGGCCCAGGGCCCGCTGATTGACGAGGCTGGCGTGGAAAAGGTCGAGGAACATCTGGCCGATGCCACCTCCAAGGGCGCGCGTATCGTCACCGGCGGCAAGCGGCATGAGTTGGGCGGCACCTTCTTCCAGCCCACCGTGATTGCCGATGCGACGCCGGACATGCTTGTCGCGCAGGAAGAAACCTTCGGACCTCTCGCGCCGGTCTTCCGTTTCAAGACGGAAGAAGAGGCAATCAAGATGGCGAACGACACCCCCTTCGGCCTTGCCTCCTATTTCTACAGCCGCGATGTCGCGCGGTGCTGGCGTGTGGCGGAGGCGCTGGAATACGGCCTTGTGGGCGTCAATGCGGGCCTCATTTCAACCGAGGTGGCGCCCTTCGGAGGCTACAAGGAGTCCGGGCTCGGCCGTGAAGGTGGGCCTTGGGGCATCGAGGAATTCCTGGAAACGAAATATGTCGCAATGGCGGGGCTTTGAGCGATGAGTTCGAATGAGCAGAAGAAGAATGCGGCGCTGAAGGCAGCGAGCTTTATCGAAAACGGCATGAAGCTCGGCCTCGGCACGGGCTCCACGGCGGAATATTTCGTCCAGGCGCTGGGCGCGCGCGTGGCTGAAGGGCTCGACATTGTCGGCGTGCCGACCTCCGAGCGCACCCGCGCCATGGCCGAGACGCTGGGCATCCCGCTCACCAATCTCGACGACACGCCGCATCTCGATATCACCATCGACGGGGCGGATGAGCTCGACAGCAAGCTGCGCCTCATCAAGGGCGGCGGCGGCGCGCTCCTGCGCGAAAAGATCGTGGCGACGGCTTCGGATCGCATGATCGTGATTGCGGATGTCTCGAAAGTGGTCGGGACGCTGGGCGCCTTCCCGTTGCCGGTGGAAGTGATCCCCTTCGGGTCCACTGCGACGGTGGGCCGGATGGCGGATGTGGCGACGGCTTGTGGTTGCGAGGGTGAGATTCGCCTGCGGGCCGACGAGTTCGGCGAGCCGTTCTTCACCGATTCCGAGAATTTCATCTTCGACTGCCATTTTGGCAGCATTCCCGATCCGGACAGCCTCGCAGCGGAGCTGAACAAGATCGCAGGCGTCGTCGATAACGGATTGTTTATCGGAATTTGTTCCTTCGCCATTGTCGGAACGGACCAGGGTTCCGACATAATCGGTCAGTAACCCGCCGGACAGGGCAGGTTCTCTCACATGGGGCGGCCTCGCATGTATGCCGCTCACCCAAAAAGACCTAGGCGACCGGGAGCGGCTGATGACGCAGTATGACTATGACCTCTTTGTGATTGGAGCCGGTTCCGGCGGCGTGCGCGCGAGCCGCGTGGCGTCGAGCCATGGTGCGAAAGTGGCGGTGGCCGAGGAATATCGCGTCGGCGGCACCTGCGTCATTCGCGGCTGCGTACCGAAGAAGCTTTTCGTCTATGCCAGCCACTTTGCTGAGGAGTTCGAGGAGGCGGCGGGCTTCGGCTGGCAGGTCGGCGAGGCTCGTTTCGACTGGAAGACGCTGCTTGCCAACAAGGACCGGGAGATCGACCGGCTGAACGGCATCTACATCCGCAACCTGAACAATTCGGGCGTGGAAATCATCGAAAGCCGCGCCGTGCTGAAGGATGCGCACACCGTTTATCTCGCGGGCGAAGATCGCGACGTGACGGCGGAGCGTATTCTGATCGCCGTCGGTGCCACGCCCTACCTGCCGGATATTCCCGGCATCGAATATGCGATCAGCTCCAACGAAGCCTTCCATCTTGAAGAACTGCCCAAACGCATCGTCGTCGCAGGCGGCGGATATATCGCTGTCGAGTTCGCGGGCATATTCAACGGGCTTGGTGTGGAAGTGACGCAGCTCTATCGCGGGCCGCTCTTCATGCGCGGTTTCGACGACGATTTGCGCGACACGCTGGCCGAGGAAATGCGCAAGAAGGGCGTCGACCTGCGCATGGATTGCGACATCACGGCGATCGAGAAGCAGGACAATGGCGAGCTTCACCTGAAGCTCTCCAATGGCGACACGATCCACACCGATGCGGTGATGTATGCAACCGGCCGCGTGCCGAAGACCGACGGGCTGGGCCTCGACCGGGCAGGGGTGCAGCTCGGCGATAATGGCGAGATTCTGGTCGACGAATATTCGCAGACCAATGTCGATAGCATCTACGCAGTGGGCGATGTGACGGACCGGGCGGCACTGACGCCGGTTGCGATACGCGAAGGCCAAGCCTTTGCCGAAACCGTCTATGCGGACAAGCCGCTCACGGTCGACCACTCGATCATCCCGACCGCCGTTTTCTCCCAGCCGGAGCTTGGCACGGTCGGCCTGACCGAGACCGAAGCCCGCAAGGCCCATGGCGAGGTCGATATCTACAAGACGAGCTTCCGCCCCATGAAGGGCACGCTGTCGGGCAGCGAGGAAAAGACCTTCATGAAGCTCATCGTGCATCCGGAAACGGACAAGGTGCTGGGCGTTCACATCGTCGGCCCGGCCTCGGGCGAAATGATCCAGGCGCTCGGCATCGCCGTTTCGATGGGCGCGACCAAGGCCCAGTTCGATGCGACCATCGCGGTCCATCCCACCGCGGCGGAGGAGCTTGTGACGATGAAGCAGAAATGGGTCCCGCCGGCCCAGGCAGCGGAGTGAGGCGGCGGAGTGACGCGCCCGCCAGGGCCCCGGAGTTAACTCTCTGCTTTAAATAGGCTATTTCGCGCCAGTCATATCAAGGGCTTGGGGTTCCTTTTAGAGCCCTTGTGGACTATATATCCGCCTTCCATATGAAAGTTGGGCGCTTTCCCCGCAAAAGGGCCGGGAAGCCGCGCATTTTCGCGTTTTGGAGATTGGATCGATGGCGGATCATTGGACACCGCATAGCTGGCGCGCGAAGCCGGCGAAGCATATTCCGGACTATCCGGATAAAATGGAACTCAATGCCGTGGAGCAGCGTCTGCGCTCCTATCCGCCGCTCGTGTTTGCAGGTGAGGCGCGCAAGCTGAAGGCCGAGCTGGCCGAAGTGTGCGAAGGACGTGCTTTTCTGCTGCAGGGCGGCGATTGCGCGGAGAGCTTCGCCGAATTTTCAGCCGACAATATTCGCGACACCTTCCGTGTGCTGCTGCAGATGGCGGTGGTGCTGACCTATGCCGCCGCCTCGCCGGTGGTGAAGGTGGGCCGCATTGCGGGCCAGTTCGCCAAGCCGCGTTCCTCGCCCACCGAGACGCAGGGCGATGTGACGCTGCCGAGCTATCTGGGCGACAACATCAACGGGATCGACTTCAACGAGAAGTCGCGTATCCCCGATCCGGATCGTCTGCTGCGCGCCTACAGCCAGTCGGCTTCGACGCTGAACCTGCTGCGCGCTTTCGCGACGGGCGGTTATGCCGATCTCGATTTCGTGCATCGCTGGAATCTCGGCTTCCTGGCCGAGACGCCGGAAAGTGCACGCTATGAGGAACTGGCGAACCGTATTTCCGAGACGCTGGACTTCATGAAGGCCTGCGGCATCAATGGCGAGACGGCGCCGCAGCTTCGCCAGACCGACTTCTTCACCAGTCATGAGGCGCTGCTTCTGGGCTATGAGGAAGCGATGACGCGCGTGGACAGCACGTCCGGCGATTTCTACGACACCTCGGCCCATATGCTCTGGATCGGCGACCGTACGCGCCAGCCGGACCATGCGCATGTGGAGTTCCTGAGCGGCGTGAAGAACCCGATCGCCATGAAATGCGGCCCTTCGCTCGATCCGGAAGAGCTGGTGAAGCTCACCGACATTCTGAACCCGGATAATGAGCCGGGCCGCCTGACGCTGATCTGCCGTTTCGGCGCGGAGAATGTCGAAAAGCATCTGCCGGCGCTGATCGAGGCGATCAAGCGCGAGGGCAAGAAGGTGGTGTGGTCCTGCGATCCCATGCATGGCAACACGATCAAGAGCTCGACCGGTTACAAGACGCGTCCCGTGGACCGCGTGCTGGCCGAGGTGCAGGCCTTCATGGCCGTGCATCGCGATCAGGGCACCCATGCGGGCGGCGTCCATTTCGAGATGACCGGCCAGAACGTGACGGAGTGCCTTGGCGGTGCGCAGGCGATCACCGAAACCGAACTCGGCGACCGCTACCACACCCATTGCGATCCGCGCCTCAATGCCAGTCAGGCGCTGGAACTGGCCTTCCTCATTGCCGAAGGGCTGAAGAAGGAACGTTCCGGCACCGCGATGAGCAATGTGGCGATGACTGCCGCTTTCTGATCGACGCGCGATACGAATTGAAAAGCCCGGCGGAAACGCCGGGCTTTTTGTTTAGCTGACCTTCACGAGCCGCCGTCCGAGGTTCTCTCCCTCGAAGAGCCCGATAAAGGCATCGGCGCTGCCTTCCAGCCCCTCGGAAATATCCTCGGTGTACTGAAGCTTGCCCTCGTGGATCCAGCGCGCCATCTCGGCCTGCGCCTGGGGGAACTGCTTGAAATAGTCGAAGACGACGAGCCCTTCCATGCGCAACCGATGCGTGATGAAGCGCGTCACATGGCGGATACCGATGGGGTTCGTCGCGTTGTACTCCGCGACCTGGCCCGAAACGACGATACGGCCATGCTCCTTCATGTTGAGAAGGGCCGCATCCAGCATCTCCGCACCCACATTGTCGAAATAGATGTCCACGCCATCCGGGCAATGCGCCTTGATCGCGTCGGCCAGACTGTCCTCGTGATAATCGAAGGCATCGTCGAAGCCGAGCCCGCGCACATAATCGCATTTGCGTTCGGAGCCCGCGATGCCGACCACGCGGCACCCCTTCATCTTGGCGATCTGTCCCGCCGTCGCACCGACGGGGCCGGCCGCCGACGAAATGAGAACGGTCTGGCCCTCTTTGGGTTCGCCGAGGTCGAGCAGGCCGAAATAGGAGGTGAGCCCCGGTATGCCGAGCACGCCGATGGCCGCGGTCGGGCGAAGGGCACCGTGAAAGAGCGAAGGGTCGAGCTTCTGGACGCCGCGTCCATTGGAGATCGCATGGCTCACCCAGCCAAACCCGCCTGTCACCAGATTGCCGGGCGCGAATTTCTCATTGTTGGATTTTTCCACCACGCCGACCATCGCGCTGTCGATGGTGGCGCCCAGGGGGAGTGCCGCGGCATAGCTGTCGCCGGAGAGGCGAGAGCGCATGCCCGGATCGACGGAATGATATTCGGTCCGGATCAGAATCTCGTTCTCGCCGGGATCGGGAAGGTCGACTTCCTCCAGCCGGAAATTATCCCGGACGGGTTTCCCGTCCGGACGCGATGCAAGCACCCACCGCCGCGCGGATGTCGGCATGTTTTCTCCTCCCTCAGAATCTCATGGCCCGGCAGTGCCGGGCCATGAGGGTCACGCACATAATCAGACCGCGCTGTCAGGCCCGATCTTCACCAGCATCTTGCCGGTATTGCCGCCGGTGAAGAGCTTGAGGAACGCCTTGGGCGCGTTCTCGATGCCTTGTTCCACGGTTTCCTGCCACTGCATCTTTCCCGATTTGATGAGCGGACCCATCTCTTCCATGAATTTCGGCAGCAGGTCGAAATGGTTTGAGACGATGAAGCCCTGCAGCTTCAGGCTCTTGCCGACCGCCATGATGATGTTGGACGGGCCCGGCGTCGGCTCTGTGGCGTTGTACTGCTCGATCATGCCGCAAAGTGCGAGACGCCCGAAGGGCCGCATGTTTTCGATCGCAGCTTCCAGATGCTTGCCGCCGACATTCTCGAAATAGACGTCGATCCCCTTCGGGAAGGCATCGCCGACCGCTTTGGTGAGATCGCCGCAGGTCTTGTAGTTGATGGCCTTGTCGATGCCGGCTACATCCGTCAGCCATTTGCACTTCTCGTCTGAGCCTGCGCTGCCGACCACATAGCAGCCATGCGCCTTGGCAAGCTGGCAGACGACGGAGCCGACCGCGCCGGAAGCGGCGGAAACGAAAACGGTTTCACCGTCTTTCAGCTCGCCGATGCGCATCAGTCCGGCATAGGCTGTCATGCCCGGCATACCCAGCACGCCCAGATAGGCCTCGATGGGACCGACGGACGGGTCGACCTTGGTGAAGCCCGCGGCATCGCCGACCGCGAATTCGCGCCAGCCCAGCATATGGTTCACGAAATCGCCGACCTTCAGCTTGTCGCTCCTGGACTCGACCACCTGGCCGATGGCGCCGCCTTCGAGCGGGCTGCCGATCTGGAAGGGCGGTACATAGCTTTCACGGTCCATCATGCGGCCGCGCATATAGGGGTCGACCGACATCCAGATATTGCGGACCAGTACTTCGCCGTCCTTCGGGCCGGGCACGTCGGCGGTGGCCAGTTCGAAGTCGCTGTCCTTCGGCATGCCGACGGGGCGAGCCTTCAGGCGGATTTCCTTGGAGCTGTGATTGGACATCTCTGTCTCCCTTTCGTGTTTCTTGGTGAAGGGAGACTAGCTGCCGAACGGGGACTTAGGAAGGAGGGGGCTGGATTTGCCTTGTTCAGCTCTGCCAACCGCCTCCCATGGCAACGAACAGGTCCACCGCCGCGGTGTAGCGGTCGAGCTGGGCCTGGACCACATTGTCCCGGCTGGAAAGCAGCGAGCGCTGCGCATCCAGCACGTCGATAAAGCTGGCACCGCCCGCCTTGTAGCTCGCATTGGACAATTCATAGGCCCGCAGCGCTTCGGACGAAGCCGTCGCAAGAGCGGTCTGGCGCCTTGCGCTGGTGTCGGTCAGGGAAAGGGCGTCTTCCACCTCCTTGAGCGAGGTCAGCACCGTGCCGCGATAGGTGGCGACGAGCTGGACTTTCCGCGCCTCGGCGGTCTGAAGGCTCCCTTCCAGATTGCCCGCCGAGAAAATCGGCGCCAGCAGCGACCCGGCAATCGACCCGGCATCCACCGGCGTCAGGCCATAGGTAGCGGTCCGGCTCAGCGAGGCGGACAGGTCGAGGCTCGGGAAGAAGGCCGCCCGCGCCGCGCCGATATCGGCATTGGCTGCTTTCAGGTTTGCTTCGGCTCTGCGGATGTCAGGACGGCGCTCCAGCAATGTCGACGGCTGGGCGGGGGCGATCTCCGGCAGGGCGACATCTTCCAGTCCCTTGGCGGCCACGTCGAAGCCTTCAGGCGCCCGGCCGAGCAGAATGGCAAGCGAGGTCTTGGCTGCAACGAGGCTCTGTTCGAGGCTGGGCAGGCTCGCTTCCACAGTGGCGAGATTATTGCGCTGCTGGGCGAGTGTGATGCCGGAATCGAGCCCTTCCTTGTTGCGCAGCTCGACGAGCTGCAGCGTTTCGCGTGCAAGCTTCAGCGATTCCTTCGCATAGGCGATGCGGTCTTTCAGGCTCAGCACCGTGAAATAGGTACTCGCCACATTCGACTGGACGAGAAGCCGCGTCGCCTCGGTGTCGAAGACGGAGGCGTTGAAGCTCTCCTCCGCGCTCTGGCTCTTCGCCCGGTATTCGCCCCAGAGGTCGAGTGCATAGCTGATGGTCAGTTTGCCGCTGGCACTGCGCGACAGGCTGCCAGGGTCGCTCTGCGTCTGGCTCGCACTGCCGCTACCGTTGAGCTGCGGGAAAAGGCTCGAATTGGTGGAGCGCAATGTACCGCGCGCCTGTTCGATGGTGGCAAGAGCGGCGGCCACGTCCTGATTGTTGGCAAGCGCTTCGGCCATCAGCGTATCGAGTTCGGGGCTCGAAAAACGCGACCACCATTGCGCATAGTCGGCAACGGCTTTGGCGTCCGTCTGCCCGGCGCCGTCCCAGCCGGCCGGAATGGCGGTGGCGGGGCGTTCGTAGTCCGGCACCATGGAACAGCCGGCCAGCAGCGCAGCGGCGGCAGTGAGTGTCACGATACGTTTTGCGGATCTCATATCTGTCGCTCCTATTCCGATGACAGCGCGACGACGGGGTCGAGAAGCGCGGCCTTGCGGGCGGGCAGGTAGCCGAAGATGAGCCCTGTCATGAACGCGCAGCTGAACGCGAGGAGGGAGGGCGTCGGGTTGATGGCGATATTCAGGCCAAGAGACCCGAGGCCGAGCCCCGTGCCGATGCCCAGCATCACACCGATCAGCCCGCCCACGCCGCATACCACCAGCGCCTCGGTGTTGAATTGCAGCAGGATGTTGCTCATCCGTGCGCCGGTCGCCATGCGCAGGCCGATTTCGCGCGTCCGCTCGGTCACATTGACGAGCATGATGTTCATCACGCCGATACCGCCTACGAGAAGGGAGATGCCCGCCACCGATCCCAGAAGGATCGTCAGCGTGGTCGTCATGCTCTCCATCGTTTCCAGCATGGAGGCGGTATTGCGGATCTGGAAATCCTCCGTCTGATGGCGGGCGAGAAGAAGCTGCTTGATGTTCGCTTCCGTCTGGTCGACCAGCTTGGCGTCGGACACCTTCACATTGATCGAGTTTGCATATTGCTGGCCGAAGAGGCGCATGAAGCCAGTAGTGATCGGGACGAAGACAACGTCATCCTGATCGCGTCCGAAGGACGAAGCGCCCTTGGCCTCCATCACGCCGATCACCTCGAAGGGGATATTGCCGATCAGCACATATTTGCCGACCGGGTTCTCGCCATGGGGGAAAAGATTGTCGACAACCGTCCGCCCGAGAACTGCAACGGGCGCATAGCTGTTGAGGTCGGCCTCGCTGAAATAAGCGCCTTGCGAGGCGGTCCAGTCGCGCACCCGGGTATAGGATGGCCAGGTGCCCAGTATCTGCGTGCGATAATCCACATTGCCGAAGCGGACGGTCTGGCTGCCGCTGCGCTCAGGCGCCACCGCGACGACATTGGAGATACGCTGCTCTATGGCCTCCGCGTCGGCGGGTACCAGCGTTGCGACATCGCCGGACGATCTCATACCCGGTGCGCCGGGCCTGACCAGCAGAAGATTGGTGCCCATCGACTGCATGCTTTGCAGGATATTGGCTTTGCTGCCGTCGCCGATGGCGAGCATGGTGACGACCGCCGCCACGCCGATCACCACGCCGAGCAGGGTGAGCGCGGTGCGGAAGATATTGGCGCGCAGCGAGCGGATGGCCATTTTCACCGCTTCGCTGACTTCCGCCCCGAGGGCCAGATGCCCGTGATCGCGCACGACACCTGCCTGTTCGGGGCCCGTCCTGTCCGCCGTGCCGCTGTCGGAGACGATCCGGCCGTCGCTGATGACGATCTGGCGGTGCGCGTGCGCTGCCACTTCCGCTTCATGGGTGATGAGGATTACCGTGCGCCCGTCGCGATTGAGCTGGTCGAGGACCTGGAGCACCTCCGCGCCGCTTTTGGTATCCAGCGCGCCGGTCGGCTCGTCGGCCAGCACCACATTGGCATCGTTCATCAGCGCCCGTGCGATGGAGACGCGCTGCTGCTGGCCGCCCGAAAGCTCGGTCGGACGGTGCTTTGCGCGATTGCCCATGCCGAGCCGGTCCAGCAGCTCCATGGAGCGGCTGCGGCGGGCTTCCTGCGAAAGCCCGGCATAGATGGCCGGCAGCTCCACATTCTCCGCCGCTGTCATGGTGGCGAGCAGATTATAGCGTTGAAAGACGAACCCGAATTCGTTGCGTCGCAGATTGGCGAGTTCGTCGGATGTGAGGTCGGCGATATTCGTGCCGCGCACGCTGTAAATGCCCTCGCTCGGCCGGTCGAGACAGCCGAGAATATTCATCAGCGTCGATTTGCCGGAGCCGGACTGGCCCATGATGGCGACATATTCGCCTTCATGGATGGTAAGCGAGATGGCGTCCAGTGCGCGCACTTCCGCGCCGCCGGTCTGATAGACCTTGGAGACCTCGTCCAGTTCGATGAGGGGCCGGGGGGTGTGCTGGGTCATGATGGCCCCCTCACAGGAAGCCGGGCCGGCGTCGGCCCGACCCATTGCCCGATGTCGCACCGAGGGTTCCGGTCACGACCTTGTCGCCTTCCGTCAGCCCGCTCTTGATCTGGATGTTGATGCGGTTCTTGAGGCCGGCTTCGACCGCCTGTTTTTCCGGCTGTCCGTTCCGCATGACCATCACATAGGTATTGCCGTTTGCGTCGGTCTTTACGGCATTTACCGGGACCATGAGCGTGTCTTTTGCCTCGCCGAGCAGGAAGAAGACCTGCGCGGTCATGTCGATCATCAGCTTGCGTTCGGGGTTCGGAATGTCGATGAGCACCGTATAGAGCACCACATCGTTTTCCGTCGTGGGCGTCGGCTTGATCTGGCGCACGGTGGAGCGCCACCTCGTGCCGCTCATGCCCAGCGTAGTGAAATAGACCGGCATGCCCACTTTGAGCTTGTTCACATCGGCTTCCGCGACCTCGGCCTCGACCGTCATCGTGTCGAGGTTCGAGATGGTCATGATTTCCGTCGCAGACTGGGAAGACACGACGGTCTGGCCTTCCAGTGTCGTCTGCGACACCACGGTGCCGCTCATCGGGGCAAAAATTTTCGTGTAGCCCAGATTGGCCTCGTCCCCTTTGAGGGTCGATTTCTGCTGGTCGATCTGCGCCTTGTAGGATGCGATCTGCGCCGCGCTTTGCTTCATCTCCGCGCGCGCCTGATCCAGCGTGTCCTGCGATACCGCATTCTGCTTCCGCAGGTTCAGGTAGCGGCGATACTGGATCTTCTTGAACTCATACGTGGCTTCTTCGCCCTGAAGCTGGGCCTGCAGTTTGGCAAGCCCGGCCTGGGCGGCTTCCACCTGGGATTCATAGACCGAAGGGTCGATCTCGGCGAGGAGCTGACCTTTCTTCACCGTGTCGCCGATCTCGACATAGACCTTCTGCAACTGGCCGGAGACCTGCGCGCCGACATCCACATAGTCCTTGGGCTGGATCGACCCCAGCGCCGTGACGGTCTGTTCGATATTGCCGCGCGTAACGGTGACGGTCTGATAGCTCGCCGTATCGCTGCTGCCGAAAAGGCTCTGATAACCGAACCAGAGGGCCAGAAGGAGGATGGCCGTCAAGGATGCAACCTTGACCCATCCAGCTTTCAACCATGACGGAAGCATCGAAAAAATACGTCCGGGGAACGAGCGCTCGCTCGTTTCCCCGGATGAGGACGGCCTGCCGCCGTCGCCTTCATAGCCCATATCTGCCTGACCGTACTAAAAGCGCGAGTACCCCGTTTCCATATAATACGCATAGCTCACGATTCTCCGTCGCAGGGCGCAGGCGGATAAAAAATTTGTAATCTCAGGCGACGCGGACCATGCGTTTGCCCACATTTTCGCCGGCCAGCAGCCCGATCAGGGCCTTGGGCAGCGTTTCGAGGCCCTCAAGAATGTCCTCTTTCACCTTGAGCGAGCCGTCCTGGACCCAGCCTTCAAGGTCTTTCAGCGCCTTTTCACGCTCCGCATAGAAGTCGGAGACGATGAAACCCTGGACTTTCAGCCGTTTGGTGACGATGAGCCCCGGCACGCCACGCGGTCCATGCGCGGGCGGGGTCCCGTCATACTGCGAGACTGCCCCGCAGCAGGCGATGCGACCATTCTGGTTCATGCGGAAAAGGGCCGCTTCCAGAATGTCTCCGCCGACATTGTCGAAATAGACATCGATGCCGTCCGGCGCCACCGCCTTCAGCGCCTTGTGAACGGGTTCGGATTTGTAGTCCACGGCCGCGTCGAAACCGAGTTCGTCGGTCAACAGCTTGCACTTCTCCTTGCCGCCCGCGATGCCGATGACCTTGCAGCCCTTGATCTTGGCGATCTGCCCCACAATCGACCCGACCGACCCGGCGGCGGCGGAAACGGCCACCGTTTCGCCCGGCTTCGGGTCGCCGATTTTCAAAAGGCCGAAATAGGCGGTGAGGCCGGCAATGCCGTAAACGCTGAGGAGATAGGAGAGCGGCTCGCGCGGTTCGAGTTTCTGAGCGGTCTTGGCCGGTACGGCCGAATATTCCTGCCAGCCTGTGTCGGCGAAAACCAGATCGCCGGGCTTGAAATCCACCGTGCCCGACTGAACGACTTCAGCGATGGCGCCGCCCGCCATCACCGTGCCGGCATCCACCGCCGAGCGATAGGTGGCACCCTGCATCCAGGCCCGGTTGGCGGCGTCGAGCGAGACGATCCGCGTTTTCAGCAGAAGTTCTCCTTCGCCTGCCTCGGGCATGCTGCCTTCGCGAAGCTGAAAATTGCTCTCGGCAAGCTTTCCCTCCGGCGTCTCGGCCAGCAGGATTTGTCGGTTGGCTTGGGACGTATTGGGCATGTTCTTGTCCTCCCTGAAGATTTTCGATGCGGGAGCTTAGACAAGATGAAAGCCCCCGCCCATGCGCGAGGTTGAAAAAGCCTGCACATTCGAATGTCAGAATCGGGGCAAGGGCCCTATTGTCCGCAGGCGCATCCGGCGCTAGAACAGCACTAATGCTCAATTGGAACATATCTCCCGGAAAATAACTCCATGACCGACCGGTTGCGTATTGCGCTCGCCCAGCTCAACCCCACGGTGGGCGACATAAAGGGCAATCTGGAAAAGGCGATCGAGGCCCGCCGCGAAGCTGAACTGGCGGGAGCGGATCTGGTCGTCTTTCCGGAGCTCTTCATTGCCGGCTATCCGCCCGAGGATCTGGTGCTGCGTCCCGCTTTCCAGCGCCGGGCGCGGGAGGCCGTCATCCAGCTTGCCGAGCAGACGGCGGACGGAGGCCCGGCCGTGCTGATCGGCGCGCCATGGAAGGAAGAAGACAAGCTCTACAATGCCGTCCTCTATCTCGATAAGGGGGAGGTTCAGGCTCATCGCTACAAGGTGCGACTGCCCAATTACGGCGTGTTCGACGAGCCCCGCGTCTTCGACGAGGGCCCGCTGCCGGGACCGATCGACATTCGCGGTGTGCGTGTGGGGGTGCCGGTCTGCGAAGACATCTGGTACCCGGACGTCGTGGAGTGTCTGGAGGAGACGGGCGCGGAGATGCTGCTCGTGCCGAACGGCTCTCCCTATGATTTCGACAAATTCGACGCCCGCATGCAGCTTGCCGTCCGGCGCATTCAGGAAAGCGGCCTGCCGATGGCCTATCTGAACCAGATCGGCGGGCAGGACGAGCTTGTATTCGATGGCGGTTCCTTCGTGCTGAATGCGGATCTCTCGCTTGCCGTCCAGATGCGGGCGTGGGAACAGGAAATCCTCGTCACCGACTGGACGCGCGAGCCGCATGGCTGGGTCTGTGCGAAGGGAGAGTGCGCGGAGGTGCCGGAAGGCGACGAGGCTATCTATCTCGCCACCGTGCGCGGGCTTCGCGACTATGTGAAGAAGAACCATTTCCCCGGTGTGGTGCTGGGGCTGTCCGGCGGTATCGACAGTGCGCTCGTGGCCGCGCTGGCCGTCGATGCGCTGGGCGCGGAAAACGTCCACTGCGTCATGCTGCCTTATCGCTACACCTCGTCCGAAAGCCTCGAAGATGCGGAAGCCTGCGCCAAGGCGCTGGGCGTGCGCTACGACATCGTGCCCATCGAGGAGCCGGTGGTCGGCTTCACCAATGCGCTGGAAAAGATGTTCGAGAACACGCAGTCCGACACGACGGAAGAGAATATCCAGTCGCGCTCGCGCGGCCTCATCCTGATGGCGATCTCGAACAAATTCGGCTCCATGCTGCTGACCACGGGCAACAAGTCGGAAGTCTCCGCCGGTTACGCCACGCTCTATGGCGACATGAATGGCGGCTTCAATCCGATCAAGGATCTCTACAAGAGCCGTGTCTTCAAACTCGCCGCATGGCGCAACGAACACATGCCCAAGGGTGTGCTCGGGCCGGAAGGCGAGGTGATCCCCGAGCGGATCATCACCAAGCCGCCAAGCGCGGAGCTGCGTCCCGACCAGAAGGACGAGGACAGCCTGCCACCCTATGAGGTGCTGGACGACATTCTCGAATGTCTGGTCGAGCATGAGATGCCGGTGCACGACATTGTCGCGCGAGGGCATGACCGTGCGCTCGTGCACCGGGTGGAAAATCTGGTTTTCGTTTCGGAATACAAGCGCCGTCAGGCCGCACCGGGCGTGAAACTTTCCTCTCGCAATTTCGGCCGCGACCGCCGCTATCCGATCACCAACGGGTTCCGCGATGTCGACTGAAGTCATCGTTCGCTTCGCACCGAGCCCCACAGGCCGCCTTCATGTGGGCAATGCGCGCACGGCGCTCTTCAACTGGCTTTTCGCGAGGAAGGCCGGGGGCAAGTTCATGCTCCGCCTCGACGACACCGACGACGAGCGGTCTACCGAAGAATATGCGCATGGCATCGTCGAGGACCTCGGCTGGCTCGGCCTTGTGCACGATATCCTCGACCGTCAGTCGAACCGCATGGCTGAGTACGACAAGGCGGCGGAGAGGCTGAAGGCGGAAGGGCTGCTTTATCCCTGCTACGAAACACCCGAAGAGCTGGAGATGAAGCGCAAGCTGCAGGCCCGGCGCGGCCTGCCGCCTGTTTATGACAGGGCGGCGCTCTCTCTCAGTGACGAGGAGAAGGCAAAACTGGAAGCGGAAGGGCGCAAGCCCCATTGGCGCTTCAGGCTAAAGCAGGAAGTCACGACCTTCGCGGACCTCATTTTCGGCGAGACGAAAGTGGATTGCGCCTCGGTATCCGATCCTGTGCTGATCCGCGGCGACGGGCGCTATCTCTACACGCTGCCCTCGATCGTGGACGATATCGACTTCGGCATCACCCACATCATTCGTGGCGCCGACCATGTGACGAATACCGGCGTGCAGGTGCAGCTCTTTCGCGCGCTGGGCGGAAAGGTGCCGGTCTTCGCGCATCATTCCATGCTGCAGGGCCCGGAAGGCAAGCCGCTGTCCAAGCGTGACGATGCGGCGGATTTTTCGCTGATGGCACTGCGCGAGCATGGCGTCGAGCCCATGGCGCTCAATGCGTTGCTGGCGCGCCTCGGCACGCCCGACCCCGTGGAGGCGACGCTCTCGCTCGACCATTTGGCCAAGAGCTTCGATGTCGCCCGGCTTGGGCGGTCCGATATCCGCTTCGACCTGACCGAACTGGACAAGGCGAATGCCGGTACGCTCCACATGCTGGAATATGACGAGGTGAAGGAGCGCCTTCTGGCGCTCGATTGCGACCTCGGGCCCGACTTCTGGGCGGCTGTCCGGCCCAATCTCACCCGCTTTGCCGAGGCGGCGGACTGGGCCCGTATCGCCGAAGGGCCGGTGGCCCCGGCGATAGAGGACCCCATTTTCGCCTCCAGGGCGGCGGACCTCCTGCCGGACGGGCCATGGGACGAAACCACATGGAAGGCATGGACGGACATCGTGAAGGCGGAGACGGGGGCCAAGGGCAAGGCGCTATTCATGCCGCTTCGTCAGGCACTTACGGGCCTGGACCATGGACCCGAGCTGAAAAACCTGCTACCTCTGATCGGGCGCGAGCGGGCCGAGGCCCGGCTTCGCGGTAAAAAGGCCTGATTTTCGGGCCGGGTGTAACGGCAGATGAGAGGACCGGCAATGGCCGAGTTCCGCATTATTCAGGGTCTCATTATTAGCGGCTGACATAGCTCCGCCGCCGCCGTACAAGCACGTCTTAATCTTCCTTTGCTGTAAATGGTCCGGCCGCGGCGGTGGCATCGGTATTTTCTCTGCGTCTCCTTTCGGGAGGCGCCGCGAGCGGAAGCGAAAAGATGAACGTGACGACGAAAGAACGGCTCTACCTCTTCGACACCACGCTGCGCGATGGCGCGCAGACCACGGGCGTGGATTTCTCCGTCGAGGACAAGCGGCTGATTGCGACCCTGCTGGACGAGCTGGGCATCGACTACGTGGAAGGCGGCTATCCCGGCGCCAATCCCACCGACACGGCTTTTTTGGGCGACAAGCCGGCGTTGAAGCGTGCCACCTTCACCGCCTTCGGCATGACCAAGCGGGCAGGGCGCAGCGCCTCCAACGATCCCGGGCTTGCCGCCATCCTCGATTCCACGGCCGACGCCGTCTGCCTCGTCGCCAAGAGTTGGGATTTCCATGTGGAAGTCGCACTTGGCATTTCCAACGAGGAGAACCTCGACAGCGTTCGCGAGAGCGTGGAAGCGATCATCGCGCATGATCGCGAGGCGATGATCGATTGCGAGCATTTCTTCGACGGCTACAAGGCCAATCCCGACTATGCAACGGCCTGCGTGAAGACGGCGCTGGATGCCGGCGCGCGCTGGGCTGTTCTTTGCGACACCAATGGCGGTACATTGCCCTCAGAGGTCGAAGCCATCGTGACCGCGCTGATTGCCGCGGGCGTGCCGGGCGACCGGCTCGGTATCCATGCACATAACGATACGGAAAACGCGGTGGCCAACTCGCTGGCTGCGATCCGGGCAGGTGTACGTCAGGTGCAGGGGACGCTGAACGGGCTCGGCGAGCGCTGCGGCAATGCGAATATGGTGTCGCTGATCCCGACGCTTCTGCTGAAGCCGGAGTTTGCCGGCCGTTTCGAAATCGGTGTGACGCTCGACCAGTTGAAGCAGATCACCCACGTCTCGCGCACGCTTGACGAAATACTGAACCGCGCCCCGGATCGCTATGCACCCTATGTCGGCGAAAGCGCCTTTGCCTCCAAGGCGGGCATCCATGTATCCGCGCTGCTGAAGGACCCGCGCACCTATGAGCATGTGCCGCCGGAATCCGTCGGCAACAAGCGCAAGATCGCTGTGTCCGATCAGGCTGGCCGGTCGAACATCCTGGCGCGCCTGGAAGAAGCGGGGATCGAGGTCGACCCCAAGGACACGAAGATCCAGCGCCTTCTGGACGAGGTGAAGGAACGCGAATTCCTCGGCTATTCCTATGATGGCGCGGAAGCCTCTTTCGAGCTGCTGGCGCGGCGCATCCTCGGTCAGGTGCCTGAGTTCTTCAATGTGGAGTCTTTCCGCGTGATGGTGGAACGCCGCTACAATGCGGTAGGCGATCTTGTGACCATCTCGGAAGCCACGGTGAAGATGCATGTGGATGGCGAAGTGCTCTTCTCTGCCGGTGAAGGCAACGGCCCGGTCAATGCGCTCGATCAGGCACTGCGCAAGGATCTCGGCAAATACCAGCCCTTTATCGAGGATTTGCGTCTCGCCGACTTCAAGGTCCGTATCCTGACGAGCGGCACGGAAGCCGTGACCCGTGTGATGATCGAAAGCGTGGATGGCGACGGGCTGCGTTGGTTCACGGTGGGCGTCTCGCCCAATATCGTCGACGCCTCTTTCCAGGCACTTAGCGACAGCATCACCTACAAGCTGCTCCGCGACGGTGCGCCTCTGCCGACCCAGCACAGCCGCAAGGAAAAAGTGCGGAGCTGACCTTAGCCTGCCGGTTTGGATCGGGTGCTGACGGCAAGCGCGTCGCGCAATGCCGTGCTGCTGCTTGCCGGGTCCTGAAGCTGGATCCAGTGCGGCAATGGCGGGTGCCAGAACCCTTCGTAGAGGCAAATGCCGTCATTCAGCAGCGCGGCGACGAAGCTGAGTGAACTCTTTGCCATGAGAAGGATATCCGACTGCGCGAGATTATGGATGGTCTCGAAAATGTCCGTATCCAGAAAGAGGCGGCAACCAGCCTCCTCATATGCGAGGAAGTCGGCGCGGTCGCCTTGCGACCAGACGTTCACCGAAAGGACGAGGCCTTGAGTTTCAGCGGCCTGTCGCGCGCTGCGAACGGTCTCCAGGATCGCCTCATCGCCGGTAAAACGGTTGCTGTGATGCGGATGGTCGGCTGAAACGTCGCCGCGCCGGACGTGGACATTCATGGTGAGTGTGCCGGGGTCGCGATGGAGCGTAAGTGCGGATTTATCCGACAGGGCATATTTCCGTCGGACATCGGGAAGGACGGCGGCAAGGGCCTCGACATCGGCATCGGTGAAGCCGGTGAAATGTTCGGCCTCCGCGATCAGGTCGCCGCCACGCCAGAGCGAGGGCGATTTGAGAAAGCGCTTGATCGGCACACACTTTGCGTCTTGCTCCGATCTCAGCCGCTTCTCTCCGTGACCGAGATTGAAGAAGGTCTCCCAACTTTCCGCCCATTCGGCTTCGTTCCCCTCGGCATGAGCAATGGAGCGGAACGGGGAATGGTAATAGGTAAGCCCTGTCGCCCGCGCGAGTGCCAGAGCGGAAATAACGGCGTGAACCTGAGCGCCGCCGCCATCGTCCTTGCCCCGGCAGGTAAGCCCCTTGGGCGAAGTGGCGACGCCGTCTTGCATGAGGCGTGCGAAGGCGAGGGACTGCGGCGCGCCACCAAGGCGCGTCTTCAACCATGCAAGAACGACTGATGGAGAAAGAACGATCATGGCTGCGGCTGCGCTTCGATAGGGGTCATCCACGGCGCGACGATGCCGACGGGATACTCGATGCCCACCGTGAAGCCGAGCCATCCTTGCGGGGCGATCACGGGCAGGCTGCGGTCGGAGAAGAAACCGCCCCACCAGCTGAGCGTACTATTGGAAACCACTCCGCCATCGCAAAGCGTCATCAGGCCGAAATCTTCATAGACATTTTGTCCGGTAAAGAGATGCGTATCGGGTTCGGACAATATATCCGTCACGGCGTCCGGCTCGTCGCTCAACACGATGAATTGCGTACCGGCGGCGGCGGTTTCGATCTCCCGTTTTCCCCGGCGGAAATAGTCGAGATCCAGAAGCGGTGACCGGCCGAAGATCTTCCAACGCCGGTAATCACCGCGGCGGATGTGAATGAAGGCCTTGGGGCCGTCCGGCAACCGGGCCAGAAATTCAGCGGCGGTTTTCCGGTGTTCGGGCTTGAGCCGGAAGCTCGCATCGGCGGCCAGTTGGGCCGCCTGAAAATAACCCTTGCCGACATACATATACTTGTCGAGCAATCCGTGGCTGAGCGTGATTTCCGATCCGCGCAGCCTGAACGAGCCGGTCTCGACGGTAAAGACTTCGCGCCGTTGCTCGTATCCGTCGAAGAGCCGCAAGGAAACCAGCGTTTGCCCAAGCGATCTGAGCAGTCGCTTCGCCATTCTGGTTTCTTCGCGGTCGCGCGTATTCCTGACGCGAAAGCGCGGCCAGTCGAACCCCTCGAGAAAATCCTCCATGCCCCGGCAAATAATGGTATCGCCGTCGGACAGAACGTGATCGAGAAAGGCCGCCTGGAACATCTGGTTCCCGAGCCTGCCGTCCCCGGTAAAGAATGCGGTCCGCCCGCCTCGCATCACAGGGCGGCCTCTATGCGCGGAAGAACGTCTTCTACCTTGTCCACGACCGAATAGAGCGAGCGGAGATTGGAACCGGTAAACTTGCGGTCGATGAAATGATCGAACAGTTCCACCAGTGGATCCCAGAACCCCTGCAGATTGGCCAGAACGATCGGATGGGTGTGGCGTTCGAGCTGCGCCCAGGTCATCATTTCCACCGTTTCTTCCAGCGTGCCGATGCCCCCCGGCAGCGCGACAAAAGCGTCCGACATCTCGAACATCCTTTGCTTTCGTTCATGCATGGTCTCGGTGACGATCAATTGGCTGACCTCGTCGAACCGGATTTCACGCTTCTGGAGGAATTCGGGGATGATACCTGTGACATGCCCCCCGTCGCGCAGAACCGCGCGTGCGATAACCCCCATGAGCCCGATACCTCCTCCACCATATACCAGTCCGACGCCGGAGCGGGCGAGGATCTGGCCGAACCGGTCCGCAGCTTCTTCGAAAGCCGGCTCATTCCCGATGGAAGAACCGCAATAGACGCAGACATTGGACACCTTCATGACGGTCCTCGGGACAGGAAAAGCGGGGCATTAACCTACTGAATCTGTGCACGTTCGGGCACAGTGCTGCAATGCAGAATTCATATTGGTGCCGTGATTGCAAGCTAATGAAATATGTCCGCATAGTGGGGGCGGAATAGCGGGCGCGCTTTCAATGGGCTAGGGTTCGTTCCGGCTTCCGCGGAAGCTCGCCGGGGGACGGCTGGGTATCGAATCGAAAAGAGGGTGTCTCATGCGTTTGGGGGTAATAGCGGGCGGGGTGATCCTCGCCGTGCTGCTTTTGGCAGGCGGATACTATTTCTTCTTCTATGAAGGCGAGGTGGAAAAGCCGGCCGAGGCCACTGCGGTGACGGAACCCGCGACGGCGGAGCAGGAGACGACGGCGTCCACGGAAAAGGCGGAAGATCCCTCCGTGCCGACCTTCTCGGTCGTGCGCGTGGATAAGGACGGATCGACCGTTGCGGCGGGCCGCGCCCTGCCGGGGGCGAACGTAGAGGTGAAGGCCAATGGCGAAGTGGTCGCCACGGCCAAGGCGGACGACAATGGCGATTGGGTCGCCATTCTCGACCAGCCGCTCAAGTCCGGCGATATCCAGATCACGCTGACTGCGCGCAATCCCGATGGCAGCGAAAAGAATTCCGTTCAGGTGGTCTCCGTTTCCGTGCCGGAATCCGCCGACGAACAGGCGCTGGTCGTCATGAGCGAGCCCGGCGAGGCGAGCAAGGTGCTGCAGGGACCCGGTGTGGCGTCCGCGTCGGGCGAGCTTGTGCTCGAAACCGTGGACTATGACGAGAACGGCAATCTCATCATTTCCGGCCGTGCGAAACCCGGCGCCACCTTGCGCATCTATGCAGGGGCTTACGCGCTGGGCGAGGCGGTGGCCGGCGACGATGGACGCTGGGAATTGCGTCCCTCCGTCGAGCTTGCACCGGGTAAATACGCCTTGCGTGTGGACCAGATCGGCGCAGACGGAAATGTGTTCGCCCGTGTGGAGGTGCCGTTCCAGCGCGGCCGACCGGAAGATGTGGTCGCGGCTCTCAAGGCGGGACAGGTCGTCATCCAGCCCGGCAACAATCTGTGGAGCATCGCCCGCAAGCTTTATGGCTCCGGCTTCCGCTACACGCTGATCTACAAGGCCAATAAGGGGCAGATCCGGGACCCCAACCTGATCTACCCCGGCCAGATATTCGATACGCCGGGAGCCGCGCCCTCAAACGCGGACTTGCCTACGCCCTGATAACCCTTATCTAAGGGACTGATGAGCCCCGAACGGCCCGGCTATGCCGGTGGCCGGGCGGGGCGCATTTGTTTAACGCTTTCCGCTGTCTTCGCGCTGCAGGCTTGCGCGAGAGGCTGAAAGCAAGGATTGTCACGCCATGTCGCCACACCATTCCAGAGTTGCCGACGGCACCGAAGTGAACCCGGTGACGGGGAAACCCGGGAACCGGGACCGGCGCCCCCTGGAGACCTTGCTCTCCCTGCTGCCGCGTCTTTGGCCGAAGCACCGCCCGGATTTCCGCCTGCGCATCGCATTTGCCCTGCTGGCTCTTTTCGCCGCCAAGGCCATCACGGTCTATGTGCCGGTTCTCTACAAAATGGCCGTGGATACGCTCTCGCCGGAAGGGACGGCGGCCGTCGCCGTGGCGGTGCCCGTCATGCTGATCGTCGCCTATGGCGTGGGCCGGATCATGATGGTGGCACTGGCCCAGCTTCGAGACGGAATCTTTGCGCAGGTGGGGCAGAACGCCGTGCGCGAACTGGCGGTGGAGACCTTCCGCCATCTGCATGCGCTCTCGTTGCGTTTCCATCTAGAGCGGCGCACGGGCGGCCTGTCGCGTGTCATCGAGCGCGGCACCAAGGGTATAGACTTTCTGCTGCGCTTCACGCTCTTCAACATCGTACCGACCATTGTCGAACTGTTCCTGGTCTGCGGTATTCTCGCCTGGGCCTTCGACATCTGGTTCGCAATCGTGACCGCCATCACCGTTGCGGTGTATATTGTCTTTACATTCGCCGTGACCGAATGGCGGACCCGTTTTCGCCGGGAGATGAACGATCTCGATACCGAAGCCAATACCAAGGCAGTCGATAGCCTCCTCAATTTCGAGACGGTCAAATATTTCGGTAATGAGGATCATGAGGCCCGCCGCTTCGACAAGGCGATGGCGGGCTATGAGCGCGCGGCGGTAAAGACCACCACTTCGCTTTCCATGCTGAATGCTGGGCAGGCCCTGATCTTTTCCAGCGGTCTCACTGTGCTGATGCTGATGGCCGGGCAGGGGATTGCGAACGGCACCATGACGGTTGGCGATTTCGTGATGGTGAATGCCTATCTGATCCAGCTCTACCAGCCGCTGAATATGCTGGGCACCGTCTATCGGGAAATTCGCCAGGCGCTGATCGACATGGAAACCATGTTCGACCTGATGTCCGTGCCGCCCGAGATATCCGACAGTGAGGATGCGACCGAGCTTAAAGTCGGGGGCGGGGAGATTGTCTTTGAAGACGTTCACTTCGCCTATGACCCGGATCGTGAAATTCTACGCGGCATTTCGTTCCGCGTTCCCGCGGGCGGCACATTGGCCATTGTCGGACATTCCGGGGCGGGCAAGTCCACCATCTCGCGCATTCTCTATCGCTTCTACGATATCCAGAAAGGCCGTGTGCTGATCGACGGTCAGGATATCCGCGATGTACGACAGGATTCGCTGCGCGCGGCTATCGGAATGGTTCCGCAGGATACGGTCCTGTTCAACGACACCATTCGTTACAATATCCGGTATGGACGCCCTGAAGCGGCCGCCGAAGACATAGAGGCAGCTGCCGCCCACGCGCAGATCGCCGATTTCATCGCGGCACTGCCCAAGGGGTACGACACCATGGTGGGTGAACGCGGGCTGAAGCTGTCGGGCGGCGAGAAGCAGCGCGTCGCGATCGCCCGAACCATTCTGAAGAATCCGCCAATCCTCATTCTCGACGAGGCGACCTCTGCGCTGGACACCCACACCGAACGAGAGATCCAGTCTGCGCTCAAGGCCGTTTCTCAGGACCGGACAAGCGTCATCATCGCCCATCGGTTGTCCACAGTCGTCGATGCCGACGAGATTATCGTGCTGGAACGCGGCGAGATCGCGGAGAGGGGTAGCCACGACGATCTGCTGGCTCGGGGCGGTGTTTATGCGGCTATGTGGAACCGGCAAGCTGTCGAGGCGGTGGCGCTGGAGCAGCTTGAGGAAGTGGCGTCCAAGGAGCCTCAGGCGGAAATCCCGGCTGACGGCACCGCCGAAGAGGACAGCGAAGAATTTAGCCACGCTTAACCCACTGCCTCTATCGGTCTAGTATGCTCCTGAAAGAGCAGGCCGAAAGGAAAGCATGTCCAGTATCACCTCCGTTTTCGCCCCGATCCATCGAGAAGGGCATAAATTCACGATCATCTTTGCCGCGGTAACAGTGGTCCTGTTCCTGCTGTGGGAACCGCTGGGCTGGCTGGGCGTGGTCCTGACATTATGGTGTCTTTACTTCTTCCGCGATCCCGATCGCGTGACGCCGACGCGGCAGGGCCTCGTCATCAGTCCTGCAGACGGTGTGGTGAACATGATCACCGAGGCTTCGCCGCCCGAGGAACTGGGGTTGGGCGAAATGACCCGCACCCGCGTGTCCATTTTCATGAACGTCTTCAACTGTCACGTGAACCGGGCCCCTGTGGCAGGCCGTGTCGAGCGCGTGGCGTACCGGCCTGGAAAGTTCGTGGATGCGAGCCTCGACAAGGCGAGCGACGCGAATGAACGAAACTCGATGGTGATCGAACGCGAGGACGGAGAGAAAGTCGTTGTGGTGCAGATTGCCGGTCTCGTCGCGCGCCGCATCGTCTGCGATGCCAAAGAGGGGGATATGCTGGCGGCGGGCGAACGCTACGGCATTATCCGCTTCGGCAGCCGCCTTGATGTATATCTGCCAGAAGGCGCCGTGCCGCTGGTCGCGATAGGACAGATGGCGATAGCAGGAGAAACGGTGCTGGCCGATCAGCTGCTGACAGAGCCGCATCATGTTTAGGAAAGGCGGCTGACGCAGATGCCGAATGCCATACCTCCCTTCGAGCCGGAACCGGGTGCTCGCATCGGGCAGAAACGCCGACGCCTCAGGCGCTTCGGGCCTTTGCCCGTGCGCACGCTGATCCCCAATGCGCTCACCATTCTGGCACTTTGCGCAGGGCTGACCTCAATCCGCTTCGGTCTAGAGGGAAAGTTCGAGGCGGCGGTGGCCGCGGTCATCATCGCGTCGGTCTTCGATGCGCTGGATGGGCGCATCGCGCGTATGTTGCAGGGCACCAGCAAATTCGGAGCGGAACTGGACTCGCTGACCGACTTCGTGAATTTCGGCGTGGCGCCGGTCGTTCTGCTTTATCTCTGGTCGCTGCAGGATATTGGCGGTCTCGGCTGGATCGCGGTTCTCGGCTATGCCGTGTGCTGCGCGTTGCGGCTCGCCCGATTCAATGTCGCGCTGGAGGACCCGGACAAGCCGGTCTGGACAGGGAACTACTTCACAGGCGTTCCTGCGCCCGCGGGGGCAGGCCTCGCCATGCTGCCGCTCTACCTCCATTTCATCGGTATACCGGGCGTTTCCAGCCTTTCGCCCCTGATAGCTATTTATGTGCTGGGGGTAGCTTTCCTCATGGTCAGCCAGCTCCCGACATTCTCGGGCAAGCGAATGGGCTTGCGTATTCGTCGCGACATGGTGCTGCCGGTGCTGCTGGCCATCGGCCTGTCGGCGGCGGTCGTCCTCAGCTATCCGTGGTATTCCTTTGCCGGCCTCTGCGTCATTTACCTCGCATCCGTTCCGGTCGCCGCGGCCCGCTACCGGCATCACAAGCGCCGCACAGCCCAGGCGCATCAGGCCGAATTTGACGCTTCTGTTCCGTAAAATGCCGACTTTTCTTTTGCGTATAGCACATTAGAGTGTCGCTGCCTGCCGCTTGGGTGGAACTTGAGTCGCGGCGGGCCAGGGGAATTGGGACACCGGAACTGTTATGTGGCTGCTCGACAAGGTGGTGTTGAGGGCGCCCAAGCTGGTTATGCTTGTGTGCGTTGCGTTTTTCGTTTTCGCAGGGGTGGGTGTTCTGCGTCTGTCGGTCTCGTCCGACACGCGGGTGCATTTCAATCCCGATGGCGCACCTATCCACAAGCTGGAAGCGTTCGAGGCCAAATACGGTCAGAACAATACCGTTCTGATGGTCGTATGGGCCGATGGGCGCCAGGTCACCGAGCCGGACGTGCTGGCAGGTATCGGAGATCTGACGGATCGCGCCTGGCAACTTCCCCACTCGACACGGGTTGAATCCCTGACCAATTTCGCCCGGATCGTTTCCGACGAAGACAGCATTGCCGTGCGCGATCTGGTGCCCGATCCTGCGCATGTCACACCTGAGGAAGCAAAGGAGATCAGGAAGATCGCGCTTGGCGATCCGCTGATCCGCGATCGCTTGATCGGGCCCGATGGCAAGGCGGCGGGCCTTGTGGTGAGCTTCAATCTGCCGAAAAAGGCGTCGAAGGAAGTCCGCGAAATCATCGCCGCTAGCCGCAAGCTCGCCGCGGACTTCGAGAAGACACATCCGGGGATGACGGTCCAGTTGACCGGCAACATCATGTTGATGGGGACCTTCTCCGAAGCGGCGATGTCGGACGCCCGGTTCCTCATCCCGATCAGCCTCCTCGTCACGGCCGCCGTCATGATGCTGTTCGTGAGGTCGGTTGCGCCGAGCCTCGTCATTCTCTCGCTTCTCGGGCTCAGCAGCATGGCGACGATGGGTCTTGCCGGATGGGCGGGGCATGTCGTGAATACCGCCACCGTCGCGGTGCCTATTATCATCATGACGGTCAATATGGCCGCTGCCGTGCGCATCGTGACGACGGCTTTGGGCCGGTTGGGCAAGGGCGATACCAGAATAGAGGCAATCCGCGAGGCGGTGAGGCTGAACTTCAGGGCGGTCTCGCTGACCAACTCCACCACGCTGGTTGGCTTCCTTGCCATGAATTTCGCCGATGCGCCCACACTGCGTCAGGAGGGCAATCTCGTCGCGCTCGGTATCCTGATCGCCTATGTGTTCACTTTCACATGGCTGCCCGCGGCGCTCTCTCTATTACCGCTCAAGCCTGCTGTGCAGCGTTCCGAAAAAATGATGATCAAGCTCGGTCATTTCGTGAACGCCCACTACAAGCCGCTGTTCGTTTTCTGCAGCATCGTTGTCATTGCGTGTGGAACATGGGTTGCCGATATCCGACTGGACGATGATTTCGTGCGGAATTTCGATAGCCGCTTCGACTATCGGCGGGCATCGGATTTCGCCGAGGACCATCTGACCGGCCTCAACATCGTCGAGTTCGATCTCGCTGCACCGAAAATCGCCTCGGGCGATGGCGGCGTTTACGATCCGGCCTATCAGCGTCATGTCGCAGCCTTCGCCGAATGGCTTCGTTCCCAACCCAAGGTCGTGAGCGTCTTCGCGGTGTCCGACCTGACGAAGCGCATCAACAAGGCGATGAATGCCGGCCGGCCGGGAAACTATGAGACAATCCCCGACAATCCCGATCTGATCGCGCAGTATTTTCTGCTCTATGAGCTGTCATTGCCGTATGGGACGTCGCTCAACGACTTCATTCCAATCGGCCGCGATGCCAGCCGGGTAACCGTCTTGCTGCGAAAGGCGACCTCCAGCGAAATCCGCGGGTTGAATTCGGCTGCGGAAAACTGGTTGAACGCAAATACCCCGCCGGAGATGCATACCAGGGGCATCAGCCTCAATGTGCTGTTTGCCAATCTGTCGGGCGTCAATATCCGGTCGATGATCGGGAGTACGATCATTTCTATCGTGATCATTGCTTTCGTCGTGGGCTTTGCCCTGCGGAGTCCCCGCTACGGGGTTTTGAGCATCTTTCTGAATGTCCTGCCGTCGCTTGTCGGCTTCGGCATATGGGGGTTGCTGGTCGGAACGATCGGGCTGGCCGCATCGGTGGTCACCGCGATGACCATCGGCCTCGTGGTGGATGACACGATCTACTTCCTGCTGATGTATCAGGCCGCGCGAAAGAGAGGCTTGAACGCGGAGGAGGCCATCAATGATGTGTTCGCGACCGTTGGCGTGGCGATGCTTGTCATCACCGCTTCGCTCGCGCTCGGATTCGGAACGCTGGTTTTCTCGGGCTTCGAGATCAATCGTCCGCTTGGCGGAATGACTGCCATCGTCATCCTCTCCAATCTTTTCATCGATTGGTTAATGCTGCCGCCCCTGATGCGGTTGCTCGACGACAGGCGAAAAAAAACAACGGCCTAGCTGATAAGCGGAAAGCCAGTTTCATCCGCAGTCTGCAGAATTATGGAATAGAAGAAAAAGAGGGTTAACCATAGGTTAATATTTGTAATTGCCCCGGGGTTGTGATTCCCTTATTGGGTCAGTTCCTGGTTCTGACAGTGGGGCAGTTTTAGTGATGCGGACCTATGAACAGCTTAAGGGTGCAGAAGGACGGAAAATGTTCTATCGGGCGGAGCGTTTCCGTCCCGATCAGCTTTTTCACGGGGTCATTCCCAAAGTCTATCTGGACCGCGAAAAGACATATCTGAAGAACCTCAGCATGACGGGGATTGCCGTGCAGTCCCCGACGACGGACAGCTGGCAGGATCGGATCGGCTCGGAAGCCGCTTTCGAGCTGCGTGTGGGCGATGATTGCCTTTATGAGGGCAACGGTACCATTCGCCGCGTCGAACCCGAGGGCAGCCGGACGACCGTCGCTCTGGAATTCAAGAGCGGATATCTCGATATTCAGAAGATCGTCACCGAGCATGACGATTTGCTTCTCACGCAGAAACTTGCGGATCCGGATTTCGGTACCGCCGAGGGCATCCTGCCGGAGTTTCAGCAACTTTCGACAGAGATCGTCAATCTCTTCCGTTCCTACAAGGAACTTCTCGAGGAGTTTGAAGAACATCTCACGGCGACCGGTCGTGAGCGTGAAGAGCGTATGCTGAAAGCCCTCGCCGAATGCGAAGAGCGGATCGTTCCTCAGTGGAAGGAGCTTTGGTATCGGGGTAGCGATATTCTCGAGCCTGTGTGGTCGGATCCGCGCGTTCTGGCAAAGCACAAGCGGTTCGCCGAACGCGTTCTCACGCCGGACTTCATGCCCGGACCGGTGATGCGCCGATGCTACGAGAAGCCGTTCGGGTATCCCGGCGATTTCATTATCATGAACTACGTCTATGAGTGGCAGCGTAAAGGAAAGCGCGCCGGCGATACCCTCTACGAAATGCTGCTTCACCGTATCGGCGTGGAGACGGGCGGCTGCGTGGGAACACGCCTCAGCATGACGCAGGAGATTATCAGAGCGCGCGTCGCCGAGACCGCGAAGACGGCGGGCGACAAACCCATGCATATCGCCAATCTGGGCTGCGGCTCCGCCTATGAGATGTATGATTATCTCTCGATCGAGCAGCTGCCGCGCCCGGTCAATGTGACGTTGATCGACCAGGACGACAAGGCGCTCAGCCATGCCTATGAGCATGCCTATCCCGAGGTTGTGCGTCATCGAGGCCGCGCGAAAGTGCAGTGCCTCAATGCGTCCTTCGCCCAGCTTCTGAAGGCCGGCGCACTCTTCAAGACGCTCCAGCCGCAGGACATGATCTACAGTCTCGGCCTTTACGACTATCTGTCCCAGCGCCGGGCAAAAGCCCTCACACGGGACCTTTACGAGCAGCTTGCCCCCGGCGGGCGCTTGGTCCTGGCCAATGTTCGAAAGGGACGCGAATCCTGCGAATGGCCGCTGGAGTTCGTGACCGACTGGAGCCTGATCTATCGCACCGAGGAAGACATGATGGGCCTTATCGAAGGCCTGGACGTCGCCGATGTGTCGATTTCCATCGACGAAACCATGTGCGTCTATCTGCTTGTCGTAGACAAGCCCGCCGACAGCACCGCGCTGACGGACGACAAGGAGTTAGCTGGCGCGCCAGCGCATCTCTGAGTCGGATCCGGGCGCGACGAACCGGCTTCTGGGGAAGGTTGCCGTCACCACGGTGCCTTCCCCGACCGTGCTGACAAGATCGACGCTGCCGCCATGCAGAGCCATGATCTTGCGGACAAGAGGCAGGCCGAGGCCCGTGCCCTGGTGGCTGCGCGACATGGCGCCTTCCACCTGTACGAAGGGCTCGAACACGCGGCGGATATCGGAAGCGCTGATGCCGATACCCGTATCGGCCACCGTCAGCGAAAGATCGCCCGCACTGTCGACCCCGAGTTCGACTTTTACGGTACCGCCTTCCGGCGTGAATTTCAGGGCATTCGAGGTGAGATTGATCACCACCTGCTTGAAAAGTCGCGGGTCGGCGATCAGCCAGGAAATTTCATCGCGAACGCGAAAGCTGAGGTTGACGCCTATTTCGCTCGCGCGATGGCGGAACATGCGCATGGTTCGATTGAGCGTTTCCACAGGGTCGATCGGCTCTTCGGCTAGTTCCAGCTTTCCGGACTCCGCTTTTGAAATATCCAGAATGTCGTTGATGATGCTCAGCAGATGCGTACCGCTGCTGCGGATATCGGCCGCGTAGTCGGCATATTTCTGCTGGCCGACCGGGCCGAACATCTGGTTCGTGATGATCTCCGAAAACCCGATGATCGCATTAAGCGGCGTCCTGAGCTCATGGCTCATGATGGCGAGGAAGTCGTTCTTTGCACGGTTCGCAGCTTCGGAGCGCTCTAGCAGGACTTCCGAGCGCGTCTGCTCGATGCGAAGGCGCTCATGTTCTACAAAATTGCGGCGAAGGTGATGCTCCTGCACATAGTTCACAAAAATGCTGGTGCCAATGCCAAACATGAGGAAGGCATTGTTGTTGATGAAGACGGTCGTCGGCATTGGATTGATGAAGAGCACGACGAACTCATAGGCGAGGAATGTGAGCCCGGTCATAAGCGCCGAATAGTAATAGTGCATCCGCCAAAGCGAATTGACGTAGCTCAGAATGATCAGCACACCCGCATAGTAGAAGAAGGACCCCGGCGGCGCAGCCAGGGCAATCATGCCGACGACGGCAAGACCGGGAACGACCATCGCAAGCGCCAGCACGATCTGGTGGCGATGGTTGAAGCCCGGAATATACGAAATGGCCACCAGTCCCAGCAGCAGCGGGCAGGCGACGGCGAAGCGAATAGTCCACGCTTCATAGGTGATGTCGGGAATGACGAAGGGGTCGAGCAGGGCGTAGAGAGCGAAAATCACTGCGCCCATGACGATAGAGAGGCGAATGAGGCCGATCTGGTCGGCAAAATTCGCCGAGCTGTATTTATGCTCTATCTCCGGATCGCGGAAATGCAGCGACAAAAGGTCGAGCGAGAAGTCTCGGTTGCGGGAAGGCAGGCCAGACTCGTCCTCGGAGCCGGAACGCGCAGTGGCGTCGCCCGCTCCGTCAAGAAAGCTCCCTGAATCGGCTTGGTGGTGAGCTTTTGCCATATTCCCGATCGCTGGACGACACCCGACAGATTAGTGAGTGAGCTTAGGTTGAAACTGATAACACTTGGTTAAGTGACGATTTTTGCTTGGTTTTTTCATTATGAGCCAATGGCTTCAGCCGCATTCCGCAAGGGGAAAGCCGGGTAGCGGGGCGGTGTTGTGCGCTCGTATGGCGGAGTTGCTGCGGGGCGGTGATTTTGCCGCCGAACCGTCATCAAACCATCAAGCGACGCTGCTAGGCAGGAGGAAACGCGCATCGACCGCAGCGGGGTGGCCTGCGGACTGATGCCGCTCTTCTTTCTCGCCAGCCCTTGTAAGCCGGACAGAATCCATGATTGCCGCATGCCTTGGCGCCGGAGACCGTCTTTTCCGGCAGCGTCCTTCCGGAAATGCCGTCTTGGCAATGCTCTGGCGTAATACGGGCTTTCTGGTCGCGCTGGCAGCGCTTCTGACGTCGCTCGGGGCGTCGTCCTGGCTCGACTATCACAAATCCAACCCGTTCGGCGAACCGACCAGCGATATCTCGATCGCCAAGGATATTGCCGCCGACGATACAGATTCTGGTTCCGGTGACGGTGGCGCCCAGCTGGCGATCCTGCCGGCGTTCGGCTTTCCGGTCAGTCTTTTCGGCTGCTGGAGCCTCTCCATCGTATTTCCGCGTTCCGCTGCCCTCGCACCCAAACCGGCAGCTTTCATTGTTCCCTTAGCCAACGGCCCTCCGAGCCGGGAGAGATAAGACAGCGTATCCGCTGTCATGCGCCACGCATGGCAAGAACGCACGCCTGTCCCTTTCCGACTCTCCAGGCCCGATAGCAATCGGCAAATCGAACCTTCAGGCAAGTTGATTCGATTAAGCCAACTAACAGGGAACAAGACCTAGATGTTTAGCTTCAAAACCTTTGCCCGCGCTGCGACTGTCGCTGCCGGTGCGCTCTTCGCGGTTTCGGCCGCTCATGCCGGCGACACCATTTCCGGTGCCGGCGCCACTTTCCCGTATCCGGTGTATTCCAAGTGGGCCGATGCCTATAAGGACAAGACGGATATCGGCATGAACTACCAGGCCATCGGCTCCGGTGGCGGTATCAAGCAGATCAATGCCAAGACCGTTGACTTCGGCGCGTCCGACAAGCCGCTCAAGCCGGCCACGCTCAAGAAGGACGGCCTGATGCAGTTCCCGATGGTCATGGGCGGCATCGTGCCGGTCGTGAACCTGAAGGGCATCAAGTCGGGCGAAATGAAGATCGACGGCAAGACCCTCGCCGACATCTATCTCGGCAAGGTCACCAAATGGAACGACCCGGAAATCGCCGCGCTGAACAAGGGCGTGTCGCTTCCGGATCAGGACATCGCCGTGGTGCACCGTTCCGACGGCTCGGGCACGACGTTCAACTTCACTTACTACCTGAACGACGTTTCTCCGGCCTGGTCCAAGGTCGGCGTCGACGCATCGGTTGAGTGGCCTGCCGGTATCGGTGGCAAGGGCAACGCCGGTGTCGCCGCACTCGTCGGTCAGACGGACGGCTCCATCGGTTACGTCGAGTATGCCTATGCTCTGCAGAACCACCTGACCTACACGAACATGGTCAACAAGGACGGTAAGGTTGTCGCTCCGAAGTATGAATCCTTCCAGGCCGCTGCGTCGAACGCGGATTGGGAGCACGCTGCGGGTTACTACCTGATCCTGGCCAACCAGCCGGGTGCCGACAGCTGGCCGATGACGGCTGCGACCTTCATCCTGATGCACACGACGCAGGCGCATCCGCAGAAGGCCAAGGAAGTGCTCAACTTCTTCAACTGGGCCTATGCGAACGGCGACAAGATGGCGAAGGATCTCGACTACATCCCGATGCCCGACAATGTCGTCGCTCTCGTGAAGAAGAGTTGGATGGATATCAAGGACGAGAGCGGCAAGCCCGTTCTTCAGTAATATTACGCAGTAAGTTGCTGTCCTTGTGAGAAACCGGGAGGGGGACTGATCTCCCTCCCGGCCATTCCTGGAGTGCTTATCATGGTAGAGTCCGTCGCGCCGGCCTTGCAGGGTGTCGGCACTCGCAAATCGCGTTTTGCCATGCGTTGGGGCGACCCGATTTTCTGGGGCGCCACTCTGTTTTTCACGCTTGTTCTTTTTGCTCTTTTGTGCGGCGTTATCGCCGTACTCCTCGTTGGCGGCTGGCCCGCTCTCGCTCATTCAGGCATTGCGTTTTTGTGGACTGCGCACTGGAACCCGGTTACCGACACATATGGTGCCGTCGTTCCGCTGATCGGTACTATTGAAACTTCTGTCATTGCCATGTTGATCGGCGTGCCGTTCAGTTTCGGCATGGCGATCTTTCTAACCGAGCTTTGTCCTCACAGGCTCCAGCAGCCAATTGCGATAGCAATTGAACTCCTTGCAGCGATACCGAGTATTATCTACGGCATGTGGGGGCTCTTCATTGTAGTGCCGCTTTTCCAGCACCATGTTGAACCGGCGCTGAAGACCACCCTTGGCAATATTCCTCTTCTCGGCAATCTGTTTTCCGGTCCGCCCATCGGTATTGGCGTTCTGCTGGCCGGCCTTATTCTGGGCCTGATGGTGCTGCCCTTCATCACCTCCGTCATGCGCGAAGTGTTTGCGAGCGTGCCGCCGGTGCTGAGAGAGTCGGCCTATGGCCTCGGCGCGACGCGCTGGGAAGTGGTCTGGCGTGTGGTGCTCCCTTATTGTCGCAACGGCGTGGCCGGCGCTGTGATGCTCGGTCTGGGCCGCGCGCTGGGCGAAACCATGGCGGTGACCTTCGTCATCGGCAATGCGCATCGCCTAAGCCTGTCTCTTCTCGCGCCGGGCACGACAATTTCCGCGACGCTCGCCAATGAATTCACCGAGGCGGTCGGGGATATCTACACATCGGCACTCGTCGCGCTAGGGCTCGTCCTCTTCGTGCTGACATTCCTTGTTCTGGCTCTTGGTAAGAAGTTGCTGCTTGGCGTCCGCGCAGAGGGCGCTGAAGGGGAGGTGTTGGCATGAACAGAAGGGTCCGCCAGCGCCAACGCTGGGATTTCCTGATGGCGGTGGTCTCCTATGCCATGACAGGTATCGTCTTGTTCATATTGGGCGCCATTCTCTGGGCGCTTCTGTGGAATGGTATCTCCGCTATCGAACCCGCCATGTTTACCGAGAGTACCCCCGCCCCTGGCAATGAAGGCGGTTTGGCCAACGCGATCGTCGGCAGTATGATGATGACGGTGATTGCGATCCTCATCGCAACGCCGATCGGCATTATGGCGGGCACCTACCTTGCCGAATACGGCAAAGAGGGGAGGGTGGCGAGCATCGTTCGTTTCATCAACGATGTGCTGTTGAGTGCGCCGTCCATCATTGTGGGGCTTTTCATTTACGGCGTGGTGGTTACCACCATGGGGCATTTCTCCGGCTGGGCCGGCGCGGCAGCGCTCGCCGTGATCGCTCTTCCCATCGTCGTGCGCACAACCGAGGACATGCTGACGCTGATTCCGGACTCGCTGCGCGAGGCCGGCGCGGCGATCGGTGCCCCGCGCTGGATGGTCATCACGCAGATCAGTTACCGTGCTGCTTTTTCGGGCATGCTAACAGGCGTGCTGCTGGCGATAGCGCGGATCAGCGGTGAAACCGCGCCGCTTCTCTTTACGGCGCTCAACAACCAGTTCTGGAGCACCAATCTCAACGACCCGATGGCAAATCTTCCTGTTGTCATCTTTCAGTTCGCGATGAGCCCTTACGAGGATTGGCAGCGCCTGGCTTGGGGCGGGGCGCTTTTGATTACGACGGCTGTGTTGCTCCTCAATATCTTCGCGAGGGTCATTTTGACGCGTAACAAGGGCAGGGCGTGATTGGTATGAACAAGGCAGAGCACATGGACGGCACAGTCAAAGAAGCCCGGAAAACGTCTTCTGAGAAGATGGACGGCGTGATGGATACGAAGATCGAGGTCAAGAATCTCGATTTCTACTACGGCGACTACAAGGCTCTGAAAAATGTCAACCTGACGATTCCGGACCGTCGCGTGACGGCGTTTATCGGCCCGTCCGGTTGCGGAAAGTCGACGCTTCTGCGTGCACTCAACCGGATTTATGAAATGTATCCGGGGCAGCGTGCCGAGGGAGAGGTCAATATCGACGGCACAAACATTCTTGCCGCGCGGGACCTGACGCAGTTGCGCGCCAAGGTGGGCATGGTTTTTCAGAAGCCGACGCCGTTTCCGATGTCGATCTATGAGAATGTCGCCTTCGGTATCCGCCTCTACGAGAATCTGCCCAAAGCGGAAATTGAGGAACGTGTCTATTGGGCGCTTTCTCGCGCAGCGTTGTGGGACGAAGTGAAGGACAAGCTGAATGCGGAAGGCACCGGGCTTTCGGGCGGTCAGCAGCAACGTCTTTGCGTTGCCCGTGCTGTGGCGGTGAAGCCGGAAATCCTGCTGATGGACGAGCCCGCTTCGGCACTCGACCCGATTTCGACGGCCAAGCTCGAACAGCTCATCGCCGAGCTTCGGGATGACTATTGCATCGCCATCGTGACCCACAACATGCAGCAGGCGGCCCGCGCGGCGGATTACACGGCCTTCATGTATCTGGGCGAACTGGCGGAAGTAGCGCCGTCCGAGCAGATATTTACCCACCCCTCGGATCCGCGCACCCAGGATTACATCATGGGCCGCTTCGGGTAAGCGTCAGACGGTAAGGAAATAGACCAGCAGCAGGCTGCCGAAGACGATCCGATACCAGCCGAACACGGTGAAATCGTGACGGCTGATGAAGGAGACGAGCCACTTCACCACGAAGATGGCGGAAATGAAGGCAGCGACGAACCCGACTGCGATGATGGACGCCTGATCGGCGCTCAGGCTGTCGCGTACCTTCCAAAGGTCGACCGTCGTGGCGCCGAGCATGGTGGGGATGGCCAGAAAGAAGGAAAACTCCGCTGCCGTTTTGCGATCCACGCCGATCAACAGGGCGCCGAGAATGGTCGCGCCCGAGCGCGACACGCCCGGGATCATCGCAAGGCACTGGAAAAACCCGATCTGGAGGGATTTCTTGAAGGTCAGCTCTTCGACCGATTTGATGTGCCCATCATAGTCGTAGCGCTCGATCAAGATGATCGCGATACCGCCGAGTATCAGGGACGTGCAGACGACATAGGGCGAAAACAGGACCTGCTTGATGAAGTCGTGAAGCGCGAGCCCGATAAAGGCCGCGGGAAGAAACGCGACGATCACCGCCATGGCGAAACGCTGCGCGGCAGGATCGCCTGTCAGCCCCAGAAGGACGTTTAACAGCCTTCGAAAATAAAGAACGCAGATCGCCAGGATTGCGCCGAGCTGTATGACGACCTCGAACACCTTGGAGAGGGAGCCGTCGAAGCCGAGAAGTTCGCCTGCGACGATCAGGTGGCCTGTCGAGGAAACGGGCAGAAACTCCGTCACCCCCTCCACAATTCCAAGGATGATGGCCTGCCAGAAAGTATGGTCGAACATGAAGATTACTCGGATGGGAGGGCTGCCAAGAATTCGGTGAGGTCAGCCTAGCAACAAGGAGCGGGCGGTGAAACGGAAAGCAGGTCCTACCGGTTAGAAGCCTGTGGCGTCGAGTGCATCCTTCACCCGCATGGATGCGATTTCATAGGCTGCGGCACGTAGCGTAATGCCCTCATCATGCGAACGGGACATAACGTCATGCGCGGCATTGTGCAGGATACGGTTCAATTCCTTGTCCACCTTGAAGAGCGGCCAGGCCCGGCGCTGTAGATTCTGAACCCATTCGAAATAGCTCACAACGACACCGCCGGCATTGGCGAGAATATCGGGAACGATTTCGACATTCCGTTTCAAAAGGACTTTCTCGGCTTCCGGCGTCACCGGTGCATTGGCGGCTTCCACCAGATGGCGGCAATTGAGCGTATCGACGTTCTTGCGGGTAATCGCACCGCCAAGGGCTGCCGGAATGAGATAGTCGCATTCGAGCGCCAGCAACTCCTCATGGGAAATGTTTTGGTGCCCATCCACATCTTCGAGGGTCCCGCGCTCCTGCTTGTGTTTGACTAATCCGTCGAGGTCGAGGCCGTCTTTTCCATAGACAGCGGTGCGGGAATCCGAAACCGCGATGACCTTGACGCCGAGATCGCGCAGGCAGAAGGCAGCATGCATACCCACATTGCCGAAGCCCTGAATGACAGCGGAGGCGCCTGAAAGGGGCCCGCCCCGCGTGCGCGCGACCGCGTCCACCACGATGGAGACGCCATATCCGGTCGCTTTCTCTCGTCCTTGCGAGCCGCCCAGATTGATGGGCTTGCCTGTCACCACGGCAGGAGAATGGCCGTAAATTGCGGAATATTCGGAGTGGATCCAGCCCATAATGCTGGCATCTGTGCCGATATCCGGTGCCATGATGTCCATCTCGGGCCCGATATGCCTGTGCATCCGCTTGACGAATTTGCGGGTCAGCATTTCGAGTTCGCGGCTCGTCAGGCTATGCGGGTCGCAGTCGATGCCGCCTTTCGCGCCGCCCAGCGGAATGTCCATCAGGGCCGTTTTGAGGGTCATGAGGGAGGCAAGATCGCGCACCTCCCCCAGGTTCACCTCCGGGTGGTAGCGGAGGCCCCCCTTATAAGGTCCGCGGGCATTGTGATGCTGCACGCGATAGCCCGAAAAAACGGCAAGCTCTCCATTGTCGCGAACGATCGGTATCGCGACCTTAATCTCTCTGGCAGAGAGCGTCAGTAGCTTGTGGATGCTGTCGCTATAGCCGAGTCGTTCGCTCGCGGCAGCCAAAGCCTCTGTGAAAGTGCTTAGGGCCTTGGTCTTGCTGGGCATTTTCGTTCCGTTTCCTCTGTGCGGTTTTTGCGGGCCAACCGGACCGTCGCCGCTATCGATTTCTGTTTGCCGGATTGGAATGGAATTTGGCGGGCAGGGCAACAGCGGAAAGAGCGCGACACGGCGTCGTGCGATCGAAACCTGAAAGTTTGAATAGAGGGTGAATGCGTCCTTCCGGCTCCGTTCAGCAGCAAACCGCCAGTCTGGCTTTGCGGTAGGGGACAACCCCCGCGCCTCTGCCGCAACTGCCGGGCGCCGGACACATTGTACTTCAGGTTGAGTTCGGACATTCGGCAAGGGGCGGGCGGCGGACCCTGTTTTCGGTCCGTCGCCCGTTCTGTTTCCGTCCCGCCGGTAGGTGCTCTATCTCATTGGCAGGCCTTGGCGAATATGCCTCCAGCCGTCATCATTCTCCGTGAATCAAGAAGAGCGGATAATGAAAGGCGAGGGGATGAGCGAAACGCAGCGGATAGGCGAATTCGTCAATATAGAGCGCGAGGGCAGACTCGCAATCGTCACTTTCGACAGGGGCGACCGCATAAACGCTCTCTCTGTCCAGCTTCTGCATGAACTCACGGCCGCGGCCCGGGCGCTTCGGCAGGATACGGTGACAAGTGCGGTGGTACTGCACGGGCCGAAGGTCTTCACGGCGGGGGCCGACCTTGCCGACCCGGCGGTCCGCGAGCGGCAGGAGGCGGGCCTGCTGGAACGGCGGGAAATGCTCCGTGCGGGACCCGATATGTGCGATGCCTGGGAGGCGATCGACCAGGTGACGGTGGCCGCCATAGAGGGGTTCTGCATTGGCGGCGGTGTCGCGCTGGCAACGGCCTGCGATTTTCGCATTGCAGGGCGGGGCGCTCATTTCCGGCTGCCCGAAATACCGCTCGGTATGAATATGAGCTGGCACACCCAGCCTCGCCTAGTCAATCTGATCGGCCCTTCGCCCGCCAAGCAGCTCACTATTTTCGGCGAAAAGGTTTCCGCGGAGCAGGCGCTGGATTGGGGCCTCGCCGATGACCTGGCCGATGATGGGGAGGCCTTTTCCATGGCACGGAAATGGGCGGAGAAAGCGGCTGCTCTACCGCCGGTCGCTGTGCGTATGGCAAAGCGCGGCATCACGGCGGCGGCCACCGCGCTCAACGCAGCGACCACTTTCATGGATGCCGACCAGTTCGCTCTGGCCTCGACGAGCGAAGATCACCGGGAGGCCGTGTCCGCCTTTCTCGAGAAGCGCAGTCCCAAGTTTACCGGACGCTAGCGGTAGCGGGAGACGATAGGACGCGCCGCGCAGCACCCGGATTTCTGATAACCTCCGGGTAGAGCAATAAGAATGAAGACAAAGCCATGCTCAAGATCCGCAAGGTTCCTCTCGATACGCTGCGCGAGAACGTGGCTGTTCTGGCGCATGACTGCGTGGCGCTTCGTCCCGAAGCCTTTCAAGCATTCAAGCGTTTGCAGGTGATCGATGGGAACCGGTCCATCATCGCGACGCTCGATGTCTGTCATGATGGCGACATGGTGAAGGCCGATGAACTGGGGTTGGCCGAACCGGCCTTCAGTCGTCTGGGGCTGCCCGAAGGCACGGTCGTGAACATCGCACCTGCGCCGAGCCCGCATTCCCTGAACTATGTCCGTGAAAAGATCGATGGGCAGACACTGACGCAGCACCAGATCGAAGAAGTGATCCACGATATTGTGGGTTATCGCTACTCCGATATGGAGATCGCCGCTTTCCTCGTCGGCTGCGCGGGGTTCATGAGCACGCAGGAACTCCTCGATATGACGCGGGCCATGGCCGGAGCGGGCACGACGCTCGACTGGCCTGCCCCCATGGTCGTGGACAAGCATTGCATAGGCGGTATTCCCGGCAACCGGACGTCCATGATCGTCGTTCCCATCGTGGCGGCCCATGGCCTGACCATTCCCAAGACATCGTCCCGCGCGATCACATCGCCGGCGGGAACGGCGGATACGATGGAGATACTCGCCACAGTCGATCTCTCCATGTCGGAAATGCGTGAAGTGGTGGGAAAGACCAATGGCTGTCTCGTCTGGGGCGGCCACGTAAATCTGTCGCCCGCCGACGATATTCTCATTAGCGTGGAACGGCCTCTCAATCTCGACACGCGCGAACAGATGGTCGCGTCGATCCTTTCCAAGAAGATAGCCGCGGGATCCACCCATCTTGTGATCGACATCCCCATCGGGCCGAGTGCGAAAGTGCGTGATGCGAATGAAGCGATGAGGCTGCGCAAACTCTTCGAATATGTCGGCGACCAGGTCGGTCTCGTCATCGATGTCGTGATCACGGATGGCAGCCAGCCTATTGGCAGAGGCGTTGGCCCTGTTCTGGAAGCGCGTGACGTGATGGCGGTGCTGAGGAACGAAGCGGGGGCGCCTGAGGATCTTCGGGATAAGTCGGTCATGTTGTCCGGCCGTATTCTGGATTTCGATCCGAACCTGCGTGGTGGCACGGGCGAAGAACGGGCTCGCGAATTGCTGGAGAGTGGTGCCGCGCTGAAGGTGATGGAAGAGATCATCGAGACTCAAGGTCGAAACGACAATCCGCCCGAGCCGGGACCGAAGCAGGTCGACATTTGCGCGGAAGCGGATGGTTTTGTCGCATCGATCGATTGTTTGAGAATTGCGCAGCTGGCGCGCATCTCCGGCGCGCCGCTCGACCGGGGCGCGGGCCTCGACATTTTGAAACGCGTGGGAGACGAAGTTCGCAAGGGCGATCCGCTGTTCCGGATCTATTCGGCGGGGAGTGCCCATTTCGATCTCGCCGTGGCAGCTGCGGAAGAAGATAACGGCTTTGCCGTTGGCTCCCATCCCTTCGAACAGAAAGCGCACACGGCGCCATGAAACCCTTGATCCTGTCATTTCCCTGGGATGGCGATGCGCCGCAAAGGCTGGCGAACGAACTGGATCTGGAGCATCGGCCATTTGACCTTCATCGATATCCGGACGGCGAGATACTGGTGACCGGACCGGAAAGCGCCCCTCCGGCGGTCATTCTTTATTGCTCGCTTTTCGAGCCGAACGAGAAGTTGATCGCCTTGATGCTTGCCGCGGATGCACTGCGTCGCGCAGGCGCGTCACGTATCGTTCTTGTGGCGCCTTATATGAGCTATATGCGGCAAGATATTGCCTTTGAGGTAGGTCAGGCGGTGAGCCAGCAGGCGGTTGGAAAATTTCTTTCTGGGCTGTTCGACCGTATACTGACGGTCGATGCGCATCTGCACCGCACGCCGGAAATATCGGATGTGTTTCCCGGTGCCGAGGCGGAAAACCTCATCGCTGCCGAGCTTATTGCCGATTATGCCGCCATGAAAGGCTTTGACCGGGATGCTCTGGTTGTCGGTCCCGACCGGGAATCGCGCCAATGGGTGGCGCGTGTGGCCGACCGACTTGGCGGTGACATTCTCGTGGGCGAGAAGACGCGCTTTTCCGACCGTCGGGTGGAAATCGAGTTTCCGGTGGACGATTTGTCTGGTCGAAAGGTGCTTCTGGTCGACGATATCGTTTCCAGCGGTGGAACCATCATCAAGGCGGCGCAGAAGCTGAAATCGAAAGGTGCGGGGCATATCACGCTGGCGGTGACCCATGCACTCTTCACGCACGATACGGGCGGTGCCCTGAGCGAGGCCGGTGTTGATGAAATCTGGGCCACCGACAGCGTGCGACATGAGGCAAGTTGCATCGCGCTGGCGCCGCTTCTGGCGGCCGGTCTGAGGAGTGAATGTGAATAGGAACGGGAAGGATCGGGCATGACTATCACGATGAGCGTGCATGGCGCTGCGCAAACGGTGACGGGGTCGTGCTATCTGCTCGATACCGGCGAGACGCGCTTTCTTGTCGATTGCGGCATGTTCCAGGGCGCAAAGACCGTAAAGCAGCTGAACTACGAGGCTTTTCCGTTCGATCCGGAAAGCATCGATTTCGTTCTGCTGACACATGCGCATATCGACCATTCGGGGCTCATCCCGAAACTCGTCAAGCACGGCTTTTCCGGCCCCATCTTTGCGACGCACGGCACCATCGATCTTTTGTCGTGCATGCTGCCCGACTCCGGACATATCCAGGAATTCGAGGTCCAGCAGCTCAATCGGCGCAATGCCCATCGTGGGCGGCCGCCTGTCACGCCGATGTACACCGTGGAGGATGCCGAAGAGGCGATGAAAAGTTTCAGCCCGGTCTCCTACGATGACTGGGTGAGCCCTTGCGCCGGCATTCGTGCCCGCTTCTGGAATGCAGGGCATATTCTGGGCTCGGCTTCCATCGAGGTGGAAATCGCCACCGGCAATGAAGAAATGCGCCAGCTGCGCATGCTGTTTTCCGGCGATATCGGACCGGAGGTAAAAAGTTTCTACACCGAACCGGAAGCGCCGGAGAATCTCGACTTCCTCATTTGCGAGTCGACCTACGGCAATCGGGACCGGCCTGATGTCTCATTGCATGACCGGCGCGAAATGCTCGCCAAGGAAGTCAACGATGCCTTGTCGGATGATGGTGTTCTGGTCGTGCCGGCCTTCGCGGTGGAACGGACGCAGGAATTCCTCGCGGATCTGTTCGAACTCATCAGTAGCGGGAAGGTGCCGCATGTCCCGATATTTCTCGACTCGCCACTTGCCATCCGGGCGACGAAGGTTTTCGTCGATCATGCTGACGAACTGGAAGACGGACACGCCTTCAGGAAGTACATGAATTCCGAGATCCTGCGCACGACGGAGACCGTGCAGGAGAGCATGGGGATTGAACGCTTCAAGGGAAGCCATATTGTCGTGGCTGCAAGCGGCATGTGCGACGCAGGGCGCATTCGCCATCACCTGAAAAATCATCTCTGGCGGCGAAACTCGACGGTTCTCATCATCGGCTACCAGGCGCGCGGCACATTGGGGCAGATTCTGCTCGACGGGGTGAAGGCTGTACGCATCCAGGGCGAAGAGGTGAAGGTGCGCGCGAGCATCCGGCAACTCGACGTCTATTCCGGTCACGCAGATGGCTCGGCGCTGGCGCGCTGGGTGGAGGAAAGGGCGCCGATCAAGCGAGGTATCTTCCTGACGCATGGTGAGGAAGAATCCATAAACGGCCTGCATGAACGCCTGTCTGAATTGGGGCTGGACGGTGAGCGTATCGTCGAGCCGATGCTTGACGATATGTACGATCTGACCACGGAAGCGCCGGGCCCCCGGACGCGGCCGGTGCCGCGGCGCCTGGAACCGGAGGATGTCGGCAAGCCCGACTGGCACAATGAAATGTCGGAACTCTGGCTGGATGTCGCCGACCAGTTGGATCAGGCGGCGGACGATCGGGCGCGAAAAGTGATCATCCGCCGTCTGAGAAGGGCCTTGAAGGAAGGCTAGCTACCTGTTGTCGGGACGACGCCGCTCGTCACGCCGGTCCGGATTGCGCGTGTCGCGGAAGCGCTGACTGGCCGCGCCCTGGCGTTCCCTCTGCTCGCGCATCTGCCGCTGCCGCTCCATCTGCCGTTGGCGTTGTTCGGCATCGCGTTGGCGTTGCTGCTGGAGACGTTGCTGGCGTTGCCTGTCCACCTCATGCTGGCGGGCACGCATGCGGTCTGCGTCTTGCTGCTGTTGCCTTTGGCGCTGGAGCTGCCGTTGCCAATTGTCTTCCTGCTGGCGCTGCCTTTGCTGCTGCAACTGGCGGTCGCGCTGTTGCTGCTGCTGAAGCTGGCGTTGCCGGTCGAGCCGCTGCTGACGGGCTCGTTCGCGCTCGACATCTTGCTGACGCTGCCTTTGCTGTTGTAATTGACGGTCACGCTTTTGTTGCTGCTGCTGGAGCTGGCGTTGCCGGTCGAGCTGCTGCTGACGGGCACGTTCACGCTCGGCATCCTGTTGGCGCTGCCTTTGCTGCTGCAATTGGCGGTCACGCTGTTGCTGTTCGCGCTGCTGCTGTAGTTGGCGCTGTCGCACCGATTGCTCGTCGCGCTGCCTCTGGCGCTGTTGTTCGATCCGGCGTTGTTCATCCCTGTCCTGCGGGCGCATGCGGTTGCGTTCCTCCCGCAGGGGCCTTTGTACGGAGGGGCGCCGGTCGGCCCGGAAATCTCTTATTCGCAGACGGTTGCCGTCGAATTGATGGCTTCGGTTTCGCAAATCTGCGTCGCGCTGAACCCGGACGCGAACCGGATCGCGGCGACTGCGCGACACGTACCATTGGCGGTTGAAGGGACGGTTGACGATCCGGCCCTGACTCAGCTTGTGCCGGTGCCATTTCGTTTGGCGATAATAGTTTCGATAGTTGCTCCGTACGATGACGTGAATATAGACGTCGTTACGGACGAAATCGTCCCGGTAGACATAGTTCCATCCGGGATAGTCCCAACCGGGATCCCAGCTCGACCAGTTGATGAAAATGCCGATGGGCGACCAACCGACATAGCCGTTGCTGAACCGCCATGTGACCCATGCCGGAGACCAGACACGGCCCGGCACCCAGAGCCAGCCATAATGGGAATCGTATATCCAACGGCCGTAGTGGAAGGCGGCCCAACCCCAGTTGAAGTCAGACGTCCATGTCCATCCGTAGTCGTCGTCCCAGACCCATCGCCCGCGCGTATAGGGCCGCCATCCGCTATGCATGTTGCGGGGCTGCCAGACACGGCCATAGGCACCCAGCTCGTGCCAGCGGCCGTAGGGAGAAAGTTCGTCATGGAAATATGCGGCGTCCGCGTAGGAATCCGGATAGGCAGGCCGCGCTTCGGAAGGGGCGGTAGCCATGGTCAGGCCTGTCAGAAGGACCGCAAAAAACAGAAATGGAAGTCTCGTCATTTCACGCCTCAGTTTGTTCTACCGGTCATACCCGGCGAACCGCCGCTTTCGCGTCGAATGACGTACCCCTGTGACCCTTATATCCCTGAAAGCGTGTCGGCAAAACGGCAAATTAACGTGAAATTAACCATGAAGATGCGGTCCGTCGTCTCGGGCCATTGGTGCTCAATCCGGAAGAGGCTTGGGGAGTTCCTCGCCGAGATGCGCTCGCGCCCGCTCGGCGGCAGACTTTTCCGTGTCTTCCCTGGTCGAATGATCGGGATGTCCCAGATAGGCGATGCGCCATCCGGCAGTCGCGCGGAAGGTCCGGTCTTCGGCGAAGGGATAGACGACACCTTCATTCGAGACGCCATAGAGCAGCACACTGTCTTCTGATTGAGAGTCCAGCATTTGCTGGAAGCCGAACTCCTCCGTCAGTTTTGTGTGCCGTATTTCGAAGCCTTCCTTGACGATCAGCCCCTCCAGTCTTTCGAGCGTCACGTCATCCTTGAAGAGAACGCGTCCCGCGGGCGTGGTGGCGCTTTCAGCCTGGTCGGCCAGACGAATATTGAACACATTGCCGGATCCGAATTCGCCCGCATAGCGCATGCAGGCCAGCGCGTTGAGCGGTGCCCGGTGGGACAGCGCAAGCAACTCGCCAATGCCGACGAGGTCGAGACGCCGGTCGGCATCGTCGGATACGACGGTACCGAAATAGGTGCGAAGCCCGGCCATACGGGCCTTCCTGATCTGATCCCATGAGGTGTCGGAAAGAATGACGTCGATGTCGAGCTTCTTCAGGCTGAGGGCGACAGCCTGGGCCAGCGGATTGCCGCCGAGGATCAACACGCCACGGGCTTCCGGATCCGCGACCTTCATCAACCGGGCGAAGGGCCGGGCCGTCAGACCCTGTACGAAAACGGTGACGACGATCACTGCGAAGGTGACGGGAACGAGAATGTCGGCCCCCTCGACCCCGGCCCGTTCCAGTTCGATAGCGAAGAGGGCCGACACGGCGGCGGCCACGATGCCGCGCGGTGCGATCCATGACAGTACGATCCGTTCCGGCCAGGGCAGATCGCTTCCAATCGTTGAAATCATCACGGCCACCGGACGCGCAATGAAGATGATGAAGCCGAGAAGGGCACCGGTGGTGGTCCAGTTCATCTCGAAGGCCGAAGCCGGAACGCGCGCCGCCAGCACGATAAACAGAACCGATGTAAGCAGGACGGTCAGGCTTTCCTTGAAGTCGAGAATATCGTCCGTATTTACGTCTTTCGTATTGGCGAGGATAACCCCCATCACGGTGACGGCCAGCAGTCCGGACTCGTGGGCCAGCGCGTTGGCGAGGGAAAAGGTCAGTAGCACCACAGCCAGGGTCGTCACATTGTGCAGATAGTCCGGCAGGACATGACGCCGCATGATGAAGGAGAGGCCGAAGGCGGCGGCCACACCAAGCCCGATTCCGGCACCGAAAATCTCTACCGCGAGCAACAGGTCCTCCACCTGTCTGGTCCCGAGCGCAACGAGCTGGAAGATGACCACCGCGGCCAGCGCACCGAGCGGGTCGATCAGGATGCCCTCCCAGCGCAGAATATTGGCGAGCGATCTGGTGGGCCGAACGGTCCGGAGGATAGGAACGATAACGGTCGGTCCGGTAACGGAGGCGAGCGCGCCGAAAAGAAGTGCGACCTCCCAAGAGAAAATGCCGAGCGCCCAGGCGGCCAGTGCAATCAGCAGCATCGACACAAGGGCGCCGACCGTGACAAGCCGTGTAACGACCTGACCGTGTCCCCGGATCTCCCTGAATTTGAGTGTCAGGCTCCCTTCGAAAAGGATGACGGCGACACCCAGCGAAACGGCGGGAAAGAGGAGATCGCCGAAAAGCGCATCGGGATCGAAAAGACCGAGTACCGGCCCGGCCAGCAAGCCTGCCAGCAGGAGCACGAGGATGGCCGGTTGTTTCACCCACCAGGAAAACCACTGGGCGGCGATGCCGATGGCGACGATGAGGGCGATGACAAGGCCGGTGTCGAGATTGTCGGGCATGAATGCTTTCTGGCAGTGTCGAAAGAGGGGCGGCGGCGATTACTCGCCTTCGGTCTCGATCATGATAACGCGGCCGCAATGTTTACAATGAACGGCGTCCGGGTCGTGGCGGTTCAGTCCGCAATCCGGACAGGTGTATTTGACCTTCTGGGGGCGGAATATGGTTTGTGCGAGCCGCAGGAACAGGGCCACGCCGAAAACCATGATGATGACGGCAAGCAGGCGCCCCGACGTTCCCGTCAGGGTGATGTCGCCGAACCCGGTGGTCGTCAGTGTCGTCACGGTGAAATAGAGCGCGTCGATATAGTTGCCGATGGCCGGGTTGATGGGTTTCTGGATGACATAGACCACAGCCGTCACGACGAAGATGAAGACCAGAAGATTGATGATGGCCTGAATGACGGCTTCGTGGCGTACGAACACGGCATAGCGCTGCCTCACCTCCGACAAGACGTGATAGGAGCGCAGAAGCCTTAGCGCGCGCAATACGCGGAGAAATGCGAAATTCCCGGCGATGGCAACACTGAGAAGGCTGAAGATCACGATGATGTCGGCCAGCGTTTCCAGTTCGACTAGGTATTGCCATTTGTTGCGTGCAACGACCAGGCGCGCGGCGAAGTCGACCGCCAGCACCGCGCCGATCAGAAGGTCCGCCGCGATCATCCATGTGTTGTATTCCATGAAGGAAGAGACGACGAAAAATCCGATTGTCACCACGTCGAACGCAAGCAGGGCATAGCGAAAGGCGACGGCTTGCCGGCTATTCCCGAGATAGAGCGTTTCGAGCCGCGCCTTGAGTGTGTGACTTGTTTTGAGCATGCCGTGAGGCGACCTCGTCTGATCCTTTGGAATCGCATCCTACAACAACTCACGCAGGGCGTAGATAGGCGCTTCCCGGGCTGTTTCTCGGCGGAAACCCATATGGCGGTTTCCGGGCAAACTGTACGAATTCGTGTGTGTCGACCGCCTCAACGCGGGTCACATAACTCGACGGAATTCCCAATGACCTGTCCATGGTCCGTGAACAAACTCAATCGCGGATAGAGAACCTTTAGGTCGAAAGGAATTCGAACAAGCTGTCACATCAAAACCGGATCAGGACCACCTGTTGCCGGCCGGTGAGGCGAACCAGTAGAGCCCCCCACTCACCAAGCGCGGTTCGTCGGATGCATCCGGCAAGCGGGAACGGTCCCCGGTCAAGGAATTTGAGACAGCTTGTGCCCGGGGTCCGTCATCGCAGCGATCTCTCACCCGTTGCGTGACGGCCCCGGGACCTGAATTCGCCAAACCGGGACGGATGACGAATGCAGAGTGATTACATGCCTTTTCAGGTGCCCCACCAGCCGAATTCCACTGGCATGACGGGCAATGGGTACACGGAACGCCATCGCACGATTGGCGACATTCTCGAGTCGGAGGAGGATTGCCGCGCGATCCTTGAAGCGGCCCGTTGGCCAGGCGGGCCGGTTTGTCCGAATTGCGGTGCGGAGCAGGCGGCGTCCCGCCTGACAACCCGGCCGGGGCTTTGGACGTGCAAGGCTTGCCGGGCGAGCCAGTACAGCGTGACGTCGGGAACGCAGCTTCACCGCTCGCGTCTGCCGGTGTCGGCCTGGGTGCGGCTGTATTATCTGACGCGTATTCGCGGCCAGCAGCTGAGCAATTCGCAGGTCAGCCGCAAACTCTCCGTCGCATATCTCACGGCGCGCAGCATGCTGGAGCGTCTCGACGCGATGGAGAACGAACAGCCCGATATGGCTCGTCGTCTCTATGATCAGCTCTATTCGATTCTTCGCCGTGGCGCGGAGAGCTGAACTTTCGGTCCTGCGGATTGAATGAAATCGAAGCGCGTCTGCGTGGCTATGCGCAGGCGCGCTGACCCAACGAGTCTTCCAGAAATTTCACGAGATGCTGGATCTGGACGGGTTTGTGGAATACTTCCACCGCCCCGCAATCGGCCAGGCTCGCGCGGAAATGCGCATCATTGTCGCCCGTCATCAGGATGACGATGATCCGGTGGTCGAGCCCGCGCGCAGCCTGCGCCACGCGCACACCATCCCATCCCGGCATATTCACATCGAGGATCAGCACGCGCGGCTGCTCCCGCACGATCATCTCCACAGCTTCATGACCATCGCCCGCGGTGAGGGTATCGAAACCACGCCGCGCGAGGAATTCGCTGATCTCCTGAAGCTGTTCAGGGTCGTCATCCGCGATGAGAATGGGAGACTGCATTGTTCGTCATGCCGTTCTGGTTGAAGGCCCGGTTCCGCGTCACAGTTGTTGTGTGGATAGCCGGGGACGCTTCACACCATTTAGGCATAGAGGTCGTTAAAAGGGCCTGAATCGTTTCGCTCGGAATTGACACATCTGAGACAAACAGGCGCCTGGACGAAGAGCTTCAGTTCCGGACATGCGCATCGTCTCGCGCCAGAATGCCGTCGAGTACCGACAGGTCGACAGGTTTGGGGCAGATGCCCAGAAGCCGCAATCCGTAAGCCTGGCATTGAGCTTCGATGCCGCGCATGAGCGGCTCTTCAGCGCCCGAGGTCACAACGATGCTTATGTCGTGAAGGGAAGGGCGGTCGGCAATTATCTTGAGGATTTCATATCCGTCGAGCCCTGGCATATAGAGATCGAGAAGCAGTATTTGTGGCCTGTAGGCCTTGACGATTTCCTCGAAATCCGACTTTGGTGTCCGAAGAACGACATCGTAGCCGCGTGCCCGCAGTGCATCGGAGCACTCTTCGGCGAAATCGAGATCGTCGTCGCAGATCATGATGCGCTTAAGGGCGACTTCATCCTGCATATTCGTATTTTCCGTTTTGTCGCCCATGGGGAACTCCGGCCCTAACCGAGACAGTCAGTCTCGAAGCTTATTGCATATGAGTGCGCGTGAATATGCACTGTCAGCCCACCAGCCTGGGCACCCCGCAGCTCGTCCCGTTTACACCCATATCAAGTGTGCCGATCTGTACGCCGAGGGTGGCGAGGAGTTGGTCGATAGGGTTTTCTAGGGCGCTGATGAGAGGGACTACGGCAAGAGAGACAGTCGTTTTAATCGCATTGGCAGACAAGCCAACGAGCGAACTCAACAGACCTGAATTTAGTACATTCACACTCAGATTGAGATTGCTAACCAGACTGGAGAGCAAAGTAGAAAGGCCGACGCTTGAACTGACGGTCTTCAACGTACCATTGTCGATTTCGTTTTGAGTGAAGTCTTTAGTCGAAGGTCCCCCCTGGCCGAGTTGGGCGTCAGCCAATGCGGAGATAGCAGCTAACGTAATTCCGATTGCCTTCAATCGAGCAATTTCCGGATCGCTGAGGGTGGGCGAGCTACCGAAATCATTTAGGGTTGCGTCGTCAATCGCGCCGACCTTCGCTTTGGCTACACCTGTCGTGCCAGTGACGCTCACCATCGTGCCATTGCGGCTGCATGGAATTGCGGAGATCGTTGCGGTACCCGAAGCGGATTCCAGATATATCGGGAGAGAAATATTTGTAGAAATCAGTCCGATGTCGACTGATGCAATAGTGGCGTCCAAAGCAATTCGAACTTGCGCGGTTTTGACTTGAATGCCGACCGGACCGACTTTCGAAGAGGCTTGCGGTTCGCCTATGGCGATACGCGTGCTGATGCTAGTCCCCGTAATTGGGACACTGACGGTTGGCCCCAGATCGATCGTTTGCCCGTTTGCTTGTCCCATAACGGCCGCGATGAGCAGGTCGTAGACATTCACCTTGAGGTCGTTTGTCCCTGTCTTGATGATGTTGCCGATCTTCCGGTTCTGCAATTCCGAAGCATCGACGACGGCACTGACCGAAAGGTTCAATGCATTGAGAGCGCTTTCCGGGAGCGCGTTGAGGGCCTGTTGCGCGGCCACCGGATTGCCGGAGGACTGGCTGGTATCTCCGGACGTCAGCACATCGAGCGCGGCATTCACGATGTCGCCGACAGACGCATCGGCGCTCAGCAGGTCGCCATATGTGCCGCTGACACCGATTTGCGTCGCCAGCGCATCGAGAAAGGCGAGGGCATCGATTTTCGTGTCGACCAAACCCTGGTAATTCGCGGCGGAGAGGTTGATGGCTGTCCCGAGCAGCGCGGTCAGGAGATTGTTCGCAATGCCATCATTGAGCGACGCAAGACCCGTCCCAGCCGATATCGATGCCTGGTTCACCATTGCGGCGGTCGATTCCGCATAGACTTCCGAGGTGCCGGGAACGCCGAAAAATTGAGCGAAATAGGTGGGCGAGTCGATGCTCGTCATGACCTTCACGGCGTTGTCCGTGCCGGCCGTCGCATCGAAGCGGTCGGCCGCGGCGGTGCTTTCATCCGCATCGTAGCCGCCTGACACGACCTGAAGGCTTTTGGGGCTATCGAAACCATTGGCAGACAGCGCTTCCTCGGCGCGTACCGTCGGGTTTCCGCCGGCTTTGCCGATGTCACGCACCGCGGACATGGCGGCGGCGTCTGTGGCCGCCTGAAGCTGGCGTTTGGCATAGAGCAGGGAGCCGGCATCGACCACGATCACCGAAACCCCGATGGCCGCCACGATCACGCCGACCGCAAGAATGGAGATGGCTCCCCTTTCATCGGCGGCGAACCGGCCCCATAGCGAAATGAGCGACCGCTTCATGCTGAACTCCTCCTGAAGCCAGTTTCATAAACCATGATTGACATAAGGTGAATGGCCCAGGCGCCAGATTAAGGCATCCTGCCCGGCTGCGAGCCGTGTGTTTTGTCTTTAAAGGTGATCCTCTGTAGCCGGAGCATGGCAGATGGTCACTTCGCTCACACAAAGCCACAGATCGCAACACGCAAGAGCGCTTTCCCGTCCTATCAAGGAAGTCAGCAGACAGCAGGCGGAAGAATTTCGCCGACGGGCTTAGGGAGGGCGTTATGTTGACACCGAAATTTACCAGAACAATGGCTCTGACGCTTCTTTGCGCGGGGCTGGCGGCCTGCGGTACGGACAGCATTTCGATGTCCTCCGAGGTCGGCGGCGGCGGCGCCGCGCGAAGCGGATATGCGACCAATCAGAGCGGTGGGTCGGTAACGCCGGCTTCCACAGGTTCTCTTTCGGAGGGTAGCGTTCCCGTCGATGGCCTCGGCGTGACAGGCGATGGCGGCGTCCTTGACGGTCTGACGGGATCGGACCCCATAGGTGGCGTGATCGAGCAAACGCTTCCCCAGCTTGCGGATATTCTGGGAACGAAACCTGGTGCGGAGACGGATGGCATCGTGCCGGAAATCGCGGGTGCGCTGGCCGGGACGGGCGACGGCGTTATCCTGCCCGGCGGCCTCGGGCTCACCGGTGAAGGCGGTGTCGTCGCCGATCTTCTCGGTAGCGATGTAGGGGGCGATCTTCTCGGCGGCCAGGGGCTGATCGCGTCGAATATCGCGGGCGGCAATGACGGGCTGCTCAGCAGCGTCCTCGGGGACAATCCGACCAAGGGGCTTCTGGCTCCGGCGACGGATAACCTGCCGCTCGGTCAGCTTACGACAGCCCTTGCCGGGCAGGCATCGCTTGGCATCACCGGACAGTCCGGCTTGGTCGCTGATCTTCTCGGGTCCGATCTGACGGCGGGCGTTCTGCCCTCGGGCGGCGTCGTGGGCGGCCTTCTGGGCGGTGGCGATGCCGGGGTTCTTGGCAATGCGTTGCCTGAAGGCCAGGCACCGCTTGGCGCGGTAGGGAACACCGTCTCTGGCGTTCTGGGCGCTGTGGCCGGGAACTCCAGCCCTGTCGGCGATGGTCTGAACACGGTTCTGACGCCGGTGTCCGATGCGCTGGGCAGCGTGCCTGTGATCGGCGATGTTCTGGGCGGCCTCACGGGGCAAGGCGGTACGGGGCTCCCCGTATCGGGTGACCCGGTATCCGCAATCAACAATGTGCTTTCGCCGGTAACCGGCGGCTCGACCTCCGGGACAAACGCGCTGTCGCCGGTAACGGGGGCGCTCTCTCCGGTCACCGACGCGGTCTCCTCGCTCCCCGTGGTGGGCGAGCCGGTGGGGGGACTGCTGAACGGTATATTGGGGACCGGCGGCTAGTCGCCGTCGCAAAAGCCCCGGTCGAGAACGGCAGCAACAACGATCCAAAAGAAAAGGGCCCCGCATACCGGGGCCCTTTTTTTTCCGGGTACCGTAACCCTGCACCTTAAGTGTCGAGGTCAGAACCTGACTTCGGCCGACACGAAGAGGCGCGGGTCCTTGTTGCCCTTGGATGTGACATTCCGGTTGATGGGCTTGTCCATTTCGACGCCGAGAGACAGCCACTTCCTGTTGGAGGCATTCAGCCCCACGCCGGTCGAGAGCAGCTTCGCGTCGCCCTGCAGATCCACCTTCTGGTTGAAGACGCGGGAATGGTCGATGAAGGTGTAGGGCGTCAGCGACCAGCCGCCCAGCATGTCGACGTCGAAACGATACCCCGCCTGGGCGGAAAGACCGTAGCCGCTGTCGCCGCTGACTTCGGATGTGTCATAGCCGCGGCCGAACTGCGCGCCGCCGAAGCTGATCTCTTCGGAACTGTAGAGTGAATCCGGACTGTATTGCCCCGCGGCCTTCAGCGTAAGAAGTAGTTTTTCGGTGGCAGCATAGATGAGCGTCGCATTGCCATAGAATTTGGTGAAGTTCGGCACGGCGCCCAGGCGCGAATGCAGCTTGTTGTCGGGGCCTGCGCCGAATATGGACAGGCCTTGCGTCATGCGGAACGAACCTCCGACCGTGACGCTCTCACCGACGCGTCCCGTATATTGCGCGCCTGCATAGACGGCGCGGATCGCATCCTCACTGAAAGAAATGCCGTTCAGGATATTCTTCGACGTCGTGTAGTAACCGCCGGTCTCCAGCCTGAGCGTTTGATTGACCGCGCGGATCAGCGGGTAGCTCAGCTGGAAGTCAAACTGGTTGCTTTTGCTGACGAGTTTGTTCGGCGCAGGTATGTCGGGAGACAGCGAACGCGCGTAGGACGCGCCGAGCGTGGCGCGCAACCCGTCGGTACCGATAAAGGTGGACGCTGCGGCGCGATAATATTGCTGTTTGTCGAGCTCGGGTGAAACGAGCGTCGTCACCGACAGCTGATCGCCAGAGCCGAACGCGTTGTTGACCATGCCTGTGACATAGGTCGCAAAAGGCAGGTCTTCGAGATTGGAACGATTGTCGAGCGCGGTGGAAGCCGAAACGAGTTCGTAATCGGTGGTCAGCGTCAGCGTCGCCGAACCGGTATAGACATTCATGGCCGTCAGGCGTCCGCCGATTTTCAGGCCCGGTATTTCGCTTATGAGAAGAAGGTAGCGCTGCAGCGTATCGACCGTGAGAGGCCGTTCCGCCGTGATCCGGTTGCTGAATCGTTCGATGGTGTGGCGCAATCGGTCATTGTCCGTGTCGATCGAAACCTTGCCGATATAGCCTTCGACGACACGCACGATGAGCGTTCCGCCGCGCACAACCTGGACAGGAATATAGGCGCGGCCGAGAGCATACCCGTTGTCGGCATAGAGCTTGTTGACAGCATCGAGCGAGGCGCGCAGATCGGCGGAGGTGATCTGCTTGTCGAGCAGGCCGTCGAATTTCGCGGCGATCTCCTTGGCGTCGATGACCTTGTTGCCTGCGATACGAACGGCCGAGAACCGGAAATTGAGCACCCGGGAAGACCCGTCGGGAAGATTGAGTTGTTCCTGCAGTTTGGGAACTTCCCGCTTCGGAAGGTCAGGGGCAGGCTCCGGCGGTGTCAGCACCGTTCCAGGAGAAGGAGCGGTCTGGACATTCGGGGCCGCAGCCAGAACAGGATGTGAAATCAGTGCGACCGTCGATGTCGCGATAAGTAAAGCCCGACTGCGATTTGTCATGTCCCTCCACCCCATATTGCCGTCCTGTGCCGGCGTGATACTTGTCCGATTGACGACGAGTACCACAACCGTAGTCGAACCTGATTTCCGTTTAAGAAGAGTAATGTGCGCGATCGCCCCTTTGCGCGAGCGTGTGTGCGTACTTAGTAGAAATGATTCTCGCAGCGTCGAAAAATGTCGGTGAAGTGATACGCTTTGTCCAACTGCTGGAGAAGTTCTCCATGTCGGCGTAAGGGTTATGTCGAGCCGACAAAAAGTCAGAAATGTAGAGTTCTTGAAACACTACTCTTTGTGCAGAGCAAAAGAACCCTGTTTTCGGGGAGATATGAAGAATAACCATGACGCCGAAAGGGTCTGTGCAGTTGTTCCTCTGCCGGAGGGAATACCCGCAATACTAGTGTGGGAAAAATTAGTTGATGAATACAAGTTAGAATTAACGAATGATGTTGTTAAATCGATTCACCGGAACTGTCTCAGCAAGATCTTGCAGGGCGTTACGGAGAAAGTCGGCCAGGTGGGTTCGGAGCGCGGAGGGTGGAATATCCGTGCTTTTCGGGCGGTAGTTACGGGAGCTGCAGCAAGGACTGCAGAAGGGGAGTTCGATGGCGCTGGATCAGCGGGTATTGCGTAATCCGGTTGTGTTGCTCGGTGTTGGCGCGGCACTTCTTGTCGCGGCGCTGGTCCTCATCTGGATCAGCCTGACCGGCCGCGACGCGCAACAGGCGGCGCGTGTGCCCTTGCAGCCCGCCCAGCAATCCGAACAGATCAAGACAGTCGAAATTCAGACCGCGGCCCGTGATATTCGGCGTGGGCACAAGCTTGCTGCGGAAGATGTATCGACGACGCGTGTCGAGGCACCCGCGCCGGAGGGAGCGATTGCAGCCGATGTAGATGTTGTCGGTCATGTCGCGCAGGCGGATATCGCCGCCGGACAAATTTTGATGTCCAAGGCGCTCGGGAACGATCTTGCAGCCGCGGGGCTTGCTGCGCTCGTGCCGGATGGTTTTCGCGCCTATTCGATCAACGTGACCGAGGACGACATTCTTGGCGGCTTTCTGAAAGTCGGCGATCGGGCGGACATCTATGTCACCTTGCCGGGCAATATCTTTGCGCAGCAGCAGGTCGCCGGCGAGAAATCCGCAGACAGGAGCCGTGCGGCTCTTCTTCTTCAGAATATCCAGGTGCTTGCCGTTGGGCAGAAGCTCAGTACATCCGGTGCAGAAGCGGAACTTGGCGCGCGCACCATAGCGCTTGCGGCAAGTCCGGATCAGGTCGCCCGCTTGGCGCTTGCGCAGCGCCTGGGCGAACTGTCGCTCGCTATCCGGAAACCTGGCGACGACAAGGTCGCGGAAGCCCGGTTGATCGATCTGAGCGATATGCAGCCGTCCTCGGGAGAGGGTTTGGCGGGGGACGATTCCACGAAGCGCCAGAGCGGCCACAGGGTGGAAGTCCTGTCCGGCTCGGCGCAGACCACGATCTATACAGAGAAGTGAGGCGGGAGTGCTGGCCATTATGCGGCATTGGGCGATTGCGGAAATGAAAGGCGTCAGGGCGTTGCGTGTGTTGGTGACACTCGTCGTCTTCGCGCTCGTCGGCGCGGGAAACGCCGATGCGGCGACGCCGGTGAATGTGCCGCTGGGCGGTCAGAAGATACTCAACCTCGCGCAAAGCGTCGAACGTGTCGCTCTCGGCAATCCGAAAGTGGCGCAGGTTCAGGTCCTGTCCTCCAAACAGCTTCGCGTGCTCGGCAAGGCGCCGGGCAAAACCGATCTGACGGTCTGGTATTCTGACTCTGGGAAGAGCGGCGCTTACAGCATTCGCGTAGGAGCCGATACCGGCGATCTGCAGGGCGCCCTGAAAAAGGACAAGCGTCTCTCCGGTGTGCGCGTCGTGCAGGGCGGCGAGGGGGTGGCGCTGAAAGGTCAGGTTTACAGCCTCGACGATCGTCAGCGCGCCGCTAGCCTTGCAAAAACCTATCTGGGAAAGGACGCGGACAACCAGATTCAAGTGGCCGATCGCCGGATGGTCGCGGTGCAGATCCGTTTTGCAGCCGTGTCGGTGAATACGCTGAAGGCTTTGGGAATCAATTTCCAGACATTGGGCAATGATTTCCAGTTTGCCTCGACCGTACCCAACACGGTCGAATCATATTCAGTGGGTACGCGGGGCGTTTCGGTGACGGCGGGGCTCCCTCTGTCGCAGGCTTTCAACCTTTTTCTTTCCGGAAGCAACGGCGACCTTTTCGGTGTCATCAGTGCACTGGACAGCGCCAATCTCGCGCAGATGCTGGCTGAGCCTACGCTTCTCGTGCGAAGCGGAGAGGAGGCCGATTTCCTTGCTGGCGGTGAAATTCCGATACCGGTTCCCCAGTCCGGATCCGGCAACAACACCGTCACGATCGAATACAAGCGCTTCGGTGTGCAGCTTGGCGTCAACGCGACGGTTCTCGACAATGACCGCATCGTGCTCAAGGTCGCGCCGGAAGTGAGCGAGCTCGACTATTCCAACGGCGTTGAGATCCAGGGGTTTCGTATCCCGGCTCTCCGGTCGCGCTCCACGCGCACGACGATCGAACTGGGCGACGGGCAGAGCTTCGTGCTCGCGGGACTGATGTACAGCTCTTCGACGAATGTGGAAGACAAGGTACCGGGATTGGGCGACTTGCCGATTATCGGCCAGTTTTTCCGCACCACGCAGAATTCGCGCGAACGGCAGGAACTGATCATCGTCGCCACGCCGCGGCTTGTTTCGCCCATGGAGGCGGGAACCGTGCCGAAGCTGCCGGGCGAAGGCGTGCCGCCTTACGATCCTTCTCTTGAGCAGCGGCTGCTCAATACGACGACGCTTGACGACCATATTGTGAAGCACGGGCTGATGAGGTGAGTGGGTGACGTACCGTGTATTGTTGATTTCGGGTGAGGGTGAGCTTGGCGAGCAGCTGAGACGGGCGTTGACGTCGATTGCGACCGTCATGCGCAGCGATCCGTCTACCGATGCGGTCCAGGATGTGGCGGCTCAGTTCGCACCTGATTGTGTGATCGCCGACAGCGATTTTCGCATGGGCGCAAGCACGGCCTACGAGCGTCTCTCCTTCGTGCGGCAATGGTTCCCCGACCTTCCCTATCTGGTGATCGGAAACGAGGCGGGCGCTCAGCTTATCCTTACGGCCATGCGGGCAGGCGCGAGTGATTTTATCGACCGCGATGCGCCTGACGACGAGGTGTTGAGTGTCGTCCAGCGCCATATCGCAGCGAATGTTCGCGCGCGCCGCGATACCAGTGCCCGCTTTGTTGCGGTCATGTCGGGAGGCTCTGGCGACGAGGACCGGGATCTGGCCGTCAATTTGGCTTCCCTGATCGCCGAAAGGCAGCCGCAGGACGGTGTCCTGCTGGTCGATCTGTCGCTCCCGGCCAGCGATGTTGGCATTGCCCTCAATATGGATTTGCCTTTCCTCATCAAGGACGCGGTGAGGGAAATGTCCCGGCTTGACCGCACACTTCTCGACTCCGCGCTGGCGCGGTGCCCGAGGACAGGGCTTTACGTTCTGCCGCTTGCTGTTCATGGCGATACGGAAGAATGGTTCCTCGATGCTCAGGACCTCGGTGCGGCGCTGGAAGTGCTGCGGTCGCTCTATAAGGTCGTGGTGATTGCCTTCGGACCCTTCTCGCGGCGGGAAGATGTTTTGCGGCTGCCCGGCGAGGATGCCGAGATGATCGTGCCCTGCAATCAGCGGTTCTCTTCGGTCAAGGCGGCAGCGGAGATTATCGCCTTGCTGAAATCCGTTCGGCCGTCGGGCACCGAGCCCATGCTCGCCGTTCACGAATACTCTGGAACGATGGTGCCGCAGTTCGAGGCGATCCGTCAGGCGACCAATGCGCAGCGCGCGATCCGGCTGCGCACAAGCTGGGACAGCATGACGGAAGCGTTGAACAGCGGTGTGCCGCTCTCCGTGTCCGGTCGCTCTTCCTATACAGAGGAACTGGAAGATTATCTTGAATCCCTTTCCCTGATTTCAGGGCGGGAAGACGCAAGAACCGCCAGCCAGCCCTTGCTGGCCTGGGCCTCGAAGTTGTTGGGATAAGACATGAAGTACGGGATGCAGCCATATCTGCGTGGGCCTGAAGCTTCATCGAACGATATCGGTGTTTCCGACCGGTACCAGGAAATCAAGTTCCGCGTATTCGATCTGACGCTCGAATATCTCGAGCAGCAGGGTGTTGAAGGCGAGGCACTGCCCACAGCAGTTCTGCAGGATGAGATCGCCCGTGCCATCTCCGTTGTCCTGATGTCGCGCGGCATCGCTCTCAATATGCGCGAGCGCGCTCAACTCATCGAGGATGTGCAGAACGAGATCACCGGCTTCGGGCCATTGCAGCCCCTGCTGAACGATCCGGAAGTCGACGACGTGATCGTCAACGGTCCCAATCGCATCTATGTGGAGCGCAAGGGCGAGCTGGAGCCGGTGAATACGCGCTTCCGCGATACCACGCATTTGATGAATGTCATTCAGCGCATCGTGAGCCCGATCGGCCGGCGCGTGGACGAAGGCTCGCCCTATGTCGACGGCCGCCTGCCTGATGGCTCGCGCGTCAATGTCATCATTCCCCCCGTCGCACTTGACGGGCCTGTGGTGTCGATCCGCAAGTTCAAGCGCGTACCGCTGACCGGCGACGACCTCGTGCGCGGGGGAAGCCTGACGCGGGAAATGCTCGATTTCCTCACCAGTGCCGTTCGCAACAAGCAGAACATCCTCATTTGCGGCGGCACGGGTTCGGGTAAGACAACGCTGCTGAACGTCCTGAGCTCTTACATCGGGCTGAAGGAACGACTTGTGACCATCGAAGACGCCGCGGAGCTTCAGCTCCAGCAGGCGCATGTGGTGCGGCTGGAAACGCGACCCTCCACGCCGGATGGCGGCTCGGAGGTCAGCTCGCGGGATCTTCTGCGCAACGCGCTGCGTATGCGCCCCGACCGCATCATTCTCGGCGAGGTCCGGTCTAGCGAAGCTATCGAAATGCTGCAGGCTATGGGCACCGGGCATGATGGATCTATGGCGACCCTCCATGCCAATGCGCCGCGCGATGCGCTGGAACGGCTCGAGATGCTGATGGGCCTTTACGGCTTCTCGTCGGATTTGCAGGCCGTTCGCCGCTTCATCTCGGGTGCTATCGACATCGTTGTTCATATTTCCCGCCGTACAGACGGCGTTCGCGAAATCGCATCGATTTGCGAGGTGGTCGGCATGGAAGGTCCGACCTATTCGCTCAGGGAGGTGTTCACAAATGGCGCCGACCGGGGCAGGAAGAGGGTGGTCTAGCATATGGCGTTTATCGGCTTCATCTTCGCACTGATATGTATCGGGATTGCTGCGTTGCTGGCGCTTGCCGTGTACAGGCAGCGCGACGATATGGCCGTGGAAAGGAAGCTTACCGGTCTCCTCAGCACGGAGCGGGCCGCCGCCATGGCCGCATCGCGCGATGAGGAACAGGATGACACGATAGAGCGGTGGCTGCCCGTTTGGCTGAGGCGTCGTCTCTTCCAGGCCGGTATTGAGATCGAACCGATAAATACGGGCGTGCTCGGTTTTTTCAGCCTGGCCATTCTACTTGGTCTCGTGAGCTGGTTCGGCTTTGCGATAACGGTACTGATCACGCTCACTGCGATACTGGTTGCTCTCGCTGTCGTCGACCACCTTGCACGCAAGCGAATGAATGCCGTCAGTGGTGCCATGCTCGGATATTTTGATCGGGTTCGGCAGCTGCTGATCGTCGGCAACAGTCTGCCGGTTGCCCTCAACCGTGCGACGGCATCTTCTTCGCCGGTCCTGGCTGAAGTATTCACGCCGACCATGAGGCGTATCGCCAATGGCGCAGGCGTTGGTGAAAGCATGTCTCAACTTGCCGATGAATTGGAAGTCTATGAGATACGTCTCTTTGCAACGGCGATTGAAACCAATCTTCGTTTCGGCGGTTCCATCACACAGATCATTGCCAATCTGATCGAAAACATTCGTCGTCGCTCGGCGGTGGAACGGGAAGTGCGTGTGAATACCGCGCAGATCCGCTCCAGCGCATGGGTGCTGGCCCTGTTGCCGATGGCAGTTGCATCATTGGTGATGATCGACAATGAGGATTATGTCGGCTGGTTCTTGCACGATCCCACCGGCCGCTTGCTCCTGATTTACTGCGTATCGTCTCAGATCATCGGTGGCATCCTGATGCGCACTGTTGTGAAAACGTCCTACTGAGGGAAGCGATGCTCGACGGACTGACATGGATTATTGCGATAGCCGCGGCCCTGACGGGCGGGCTGGCGCTTGTCTTGTCGGCCGTTATCCTGCTGCGACAGCGGACCGTGTCGATGCGGTTCGGCGAAATGTTCGAGACGGAAGGCTTTGCAGGGTCAGGCATCGACCGTCTTCTTTTGTCTCTGGAACAATTGGGCCGTCGCATAGCAGGCGAAAGCGTAAGCTCTGAGGTCCGGGACCTCATCGTTCAGGCGGGCTTCTTTGCCGGTGCTGCGCCCTACATCTTTCTGGCACTGCGTCTTGCGTTCGCTGTGCTGCTTACGATTGTGATGTTCTTCTGGCTGCAGGCGACCCGAGGGCTGGGCCCGATCCAGATCGTCATCGGCGCCTTCTTCGGATACCTCGTTTATCGCTATGCGCTGATCGCCGTGAAAGTCTTGGCCGAGCGTCGCGCAGCCAAAGTGCGCCGGGAAATGCCGCCGGTACTCGATATTATGCTGATGGTGCTCGATGCGGGCGTGAGTGTCGATCAGGCATTGAGACATCTGTCTGTTGTCGCCCCCAAAACCGCGCCGGTCACGGGGTATGTCCTGAAACGCCTGATCGCCGATGTGGAGTCGGGCGTGCCGTACGATGTGGCTCTGGACCGCATGGGACACCGGATGGGTGTCGATGAAGGTCAGGACTTCGCCAATATCATCAAACAGGCGCTTCTTTCCGGTGGCGAGCTGGGGTCGACCCTGCGCCGGTTCTCTGCCGATCTTTCCGATATTCGCATGTCACAGGCACGCGAAAGCGTGGGCAAGAAGGCGACGCATCTCACGATCGTGATGATCCTGTTTTTCATGCCTGTCCTGTTGATCGTTCTGGCAGGCCCGGCAGCCGTGCAATTGTCTAGCGGCATAAGTTCGGTGGCTCATGACATGCAGGAAAGAGGAGCGGAGAGATGAGATCGGTTTTTTTAGTCGCTGCGACTTTTCTTTTGGCTCCCGTCCTTGGCGGGTGCGCATCCATGGACCGTGCTTATGACGCCATGATGGAGCCGGAACATCCGGCGCCGCAGGAGATGACGGAAGCGGCCAAGCCGATAGATGCCTCCTCCACGCGGAAACTCTATCTGAACGCTGTGCGCGGATTGATCGATCAGAAGCGCTACAAAGCCGCTCTGGCCTATCTCGATCAATATGCTGTCAGCGAAAAGGGCGGTGCGGAATATCTTTCGCTGCGGGGTGAGGCGTTGCTCGGCACTGGTCAATACGATGCCGCGGTCGACACATTTACCGAGCTTGCCGGGACGGGCCGCGCCGCGGATGGCTATGCCGGGCTGGGGAGGGTCGCCGCCGCCCGGGGCAATTGGAGTGAGGCGGCAGAGCATTTCGGTAATGCCGTTGGAGCACGTCCGGCCAGTGCCGAATATCTCAACAATCTCGGCTATGCGCGCCTTCATCTCGGGCCCGAGGCATTGAAGCAGGCTGAGTTCAATCTGCGGCAGGCCTACGAACTGAGCCCGGCTTCGACATCGATCCGCAACAATCTGGTTCTTGTTCTGATGATGCGAGGCGAAAAAAGAGAAGCGCAGCGGCTGATCGATGGGATTGCGACGCGCAAGGAGCGTTTGGCCGTTCGCGATTTTGCGCGGAGCTGGGTGAAAGACCAGGAAAAGAAGCAGGCCGTGAATTGATATGACGTCGGCAAAGGAGAGACGCGTGATGAAGCATATGACAATTGCACTGGCGGGAATTTCATTCCTGCTGGGAGCAGGCGCGGCTGCCGCACAGCAAAAATCTTCCACTGCCGAAGATGTGATGGCGGCTCAGTATGCAGCCAAATCCAGGCCTGTTCCGATGCAGGCGGATGAAGCGGAGCGCATTCACGAGGAGTATTTGAAGAATATCGGCAAGAAGCTGGAAAAGCCGGCTTCGACATCCGGCACAGGAGCCGGGAAGTAGCCGAAATGTTTTTGCTGGCTCACACAAATCCACTCAAATTGACACACACCCGGTGTCTGGAGTGGCAGGATAGTTGAGCTGGTAAACGCACTGTCAATAGACAGGCGATAGCATTTTAAGATCCGGGTAAGGAGTGCCTGAGTGGTTCAGGTACTTGGTGAGGAAGGCCATAAGGCCATATATGGAGGAACTTGCTATGACCATGATTGGCAAGATCAAAGCGTTCAGTGAGAGGTTTGCGCAGGACGAAAGCGGTATTTCCGCTGTCGAGTACGGCCTGCTGGCAGCAGGCATCGCCCTCGTCGTTTACACGGCGGCGTCTGGTGTGGGGACCGATCTTCAATCGATCTACACCAAAGTCGGGACCAACCTTTCAACGGCGGCAGGAAGCTGAACCAGTTGCTGGATAGTTCCCATGAACAGCAATTGGTTGGGTAAATTTGCAAGCTCCGGGGGTCGTATCCGCGTTAGGCGGGTGCGGCCCCGTGCTTCCTTCCGGCGAAACGAAAGCGGTTCCGTCGCGATCGAGTTTGCGTTTGTGTCCGTTGTGTTCTTTGCCATTCTCTTCGGCATCATCACATTCGGCTTCATGTTCGGCACACGCATAGCTCTTTCCTATGCGGTGGCCGAAGGTGGCCGCGCCGCCATGGCAGGGCTCAATACAGGTGAACGAGAGACGCTTGCCACGACCGCGATAAATGATGCGCTCAACGCCTATTCGCCCTTGGTGGATCCTGCCAAGGCATCGATTACCTTCGACACGAGCGGCACAAATAATTCCGTTATGAAGATCACGATTGCCTATAGCGACAATCGTTTCACGTCCATGCCGTTTGTACCCTCTCTGGGAGACCTGCCGCCCGTCGAAACGACATTCGTCGTCGCCGACCCGTCAGGTTGAGGCGGATCATGACCGCTTCCGATCGTCCCTGGACGAATGACCGCCCTCAGGAAAATGGGTTGGCCCCAAGCGGTGTCACACCCTCCGACGTTGCCCTTCGGCTGGCGCCGATCCGAAGCGAAAGCGAGTTTCGGGGCGCGCTTGCAGAGCTGGCGGGGCAAATCGCAGAAGGCGCTTTGCTGGAAAATTTCGTATTTGTCGAGATTGCCCCCGCGGCTTCCGGCGGATGGCGGCTGAACTGGCAGGCACCCTCCGACGGGCCGTCTCTACTGGACACGCCGCGCCTTTCCGAATGGGCCATGCGCGCGGAGCGCCGCCCGAATACGGCGATGCAGGGGCCGGACGGGAAGTCGCTGGCGCTTGTCGTGCCATCCGGGACGTCGCTGCTTGCGGTCATTGCTGGCCCTGCGGGCGAAAGCGAACCGGCGCGCGGCCTGATGATCGATGTGGCAAAGCTTGCGGCGGCAACGCTCGAGCGCCTCCGGGCGCAGGCCATGCAGGAGGCCGGACGGCGTGCCAGCGAAACGCAGCTCAGCTATGTGAACAATGCGCTCGCGCTGGATGCGGATATCCTCTGGGAGGCCTCTGCAAATGGCGTCCTGCATTGCCGGCGTGTGCTGAACGGGAAGGCGGATCTCGCCGCACGGGTGGAAGGTCTGTCGCTTTCCAGCTTCGTGCCACGGGACGGCGCGGGGAATGTAAAAGATCGTCTCGCGAGCGGCGAAACAATCCGACAGCTTGCCGTGCGCATTCCGGACGCCGAGGGCGGGGCGGGACGGATCGTGCGGTTTAGCGGAATGAGCAATCCCGAGGGGGGCTTCTTCGGTACGCTGATGGCGGAAGTTGCCTCCGATGAGCGCCGGTCGCTCAGCGAAGCGGCTTCCCTGATGAACGACGTCAGCCGCGCCCGCAAGCGGGAGGAGCGACACCGTCGCGAAGCGGAGATCATGCTGGAGGGGCTTCGGTTGCTTCTCGGCAATGCGACGTCGCGAGAACGGCTGGAAAAACTGGTTGCACTGCTGAAAGACTCACTCCGCGCCGATAAGGCCGTTCTGGTGGAGCAGGCGGTGGACAGGTCTATCCGTCTGTTGGTGCCACGCGACGGGATGCTCCCGGCCCGGGCGGAGCGTCTGGTGCGGCAGTTCGATGGCTGGCTTGCCGGCAAGGGGGTGCGTGTCCTCGGTGAGAAGGTCGATGAAGCGGCGGATATGCAATCTGCTTTCAACCTGCCTGAACGGGAGGTTGCGATCATCGCCTTGCCGCTTCGCTCGGAGACCGCATATCTGGTTTGCGCCGCGCGCAGCCCGAACGGGTTCGACAGCGCCGATCTCGATTTCGCTGCGCGGTTCAACCTTCTCCTCCAGCAGGCCTTTCAGTTGCGAGAGGAACAGTCGCAATTGGCGCAGACCGCCAAAATGGCAGCGCTCGGCCAGATGTCGGCGAGCATTGCGCATGAACTGCGTCAGCCCCTCAACACGATTTCCATGTCGGCGCAGAACCTGGAGGCCATGCTCGAATCGCCGGACGTGCCGCCGGATTTCATCCTCAAGAAAGCGCAGCGCATTCTTGCCCAGGTGGAGCGCGCCAATGATGTCGTCACCCGCCTTCGCCGTTTCGGCCGCAAGGGAACGGGATCGGAAGAAGAAATCGCGCTTGCCACGCTGGCGGAAAACGTAAGCGCGATCATGGGGCACGTATTGATGCAGAAGGGCGTGCGCATCGAGATCGATGTGCCGGAGGCGCTAGCTGTCTCCGTCGACCCGTTGCAGATCGAACAGGTGCTTACAAATCTCGTGCAGAACGCGACCGATGCCATGTCGGGCGTCGGGGCGGATGCTCGTGACGGGGAGAAGAGAATTACGATCTCGTCGCGTCGTCAGCCCGGTGAGATATGTCTCGACGTTCTCGATACAGGCCCCGGTTTTCCCGACAAGATCCTGGATCGGGCTGCAGAACCCTTCTTCACGACCAAGCCGTCGAATGAAGGAACGGGGCTGGGGCTCGCCATCTGCGACGCAATACTGCGCGAGCATGGCGGCCGCCTCGACATCGGAAATTGCGATAACGGGGGCGGGCGCGTAACGCTTGTCTTTCCCACGCACAATTGAAGCGCGGAACCGGGGCTATTTCACTCAGCTTTCCGTTGGAAACCCGGTGAACAGGTAGCCTTTTCCTCGAATGGTTTTGATCACCATCGGATGGTCGGGATTGGGTTCCAGCTTGCGGCGAAGTTTCACCACGATGCTGTCTAGGCTGCGATCGTAGGGTTGCCATTGGCGGTTGAAGACACGCCTGCAAAGCTCTTCGCGTGTCTGCGGCCGCCCTTCATGCGCTACGAGCTCGATCAGCAAGTCGCATTCGGCCGTGGTCAGAGGTACAAGATTACCATCCGGGGAGGAGAGCTTTCTGCGCATCGGATCGAAAATCCAACGGCTGCCAACCTCGTCCATCAATACGCTCTGTTCCTCTTGGGCACCGCCGCCCCCGCCGCTGGTCTGAGACCGCCGGAGCAGGGCGCGAATACGGGCCAGAAGCTCGCGCAGATTAACGGGCTTCACCACATAATCATCGGCCCCGAGTTCGAGTCCTACGACCTTGTCGGTCGCTTCGTCCTGGGCGGTGCACATGATGCACGGGGTCATATGGGTCTGCCGGATTTCCCGGAGAAGGTCGAACCCGTTCTCATTCCCGAGCCAGAGATCGAGGACGATCAGGTCGAATGTATTGTCGCGGAACATCTGCAGCGCGGTCCGCGCATCGGACGCCTGAGATACGGCCATTCCGTTGGCGGACAGATAGCTCCCGAGTTCCTCCAGAATATCCGGATCGTCGTCGACAAGCAGCAGGGACGGTTTCGACATGGCAGTCCCTTGCGATTCATCATCGCGTATTGACACATTGGTCATTTCGCAGTCCTCCCACCGGTGCGGATGCCTTCTGGAAGCGTCCCCCAAGGATGGCTTCCACAGACAAACATAACGCCCTAAAAGTTTACGAAACACTGTGGCCGCTTGAAACCCGTTGGTGCTGATTCACGCAAAGGAAAGCGCCGAATTTTCGTCAGTTGGATCATACGGATTCGAGGTTATCGGGAATAGTAGGTCCGATTCACCTTTCGCCACAGATTTCTACACCTCAAGCCTCGAAATCATTTCAAGCTAGCCCCAATTTGAAACTGTCAGGTGACGAGAGCAGGGCGCAAATATGGAACATGAACGCAGAACCCGGGTGAGTGAACCGCCATTGCACCCCATAGATGATGGGCTGGCAGATCTCTCAAGTGCCGTCAGTAGTCTGAGCGATCAAGAGCTGAGGGAGCTTCTCGATGCCTTGCTTCGGGAATGGCGTGCCCGATGCGAGGAGGCGGCACCCCGGTACAGCTAGGTCGCTAACCGGGGGCGCCATGCATTATTGCTGTTTGGGCGTCTTTCCCTTGCAGGGATAGGCCCATGCGAGGCTCGTCGCCATGTCGAGGCTCGCCGGCATATCGCGCAATTCCGGCTTTTGCTTCAACAGGGCCAGATAGACACGCCGGACCCTTTCGCCGTTCACGCCGCTTTCCGGCAGGCAAAAGGACGGCTTTTCGATCTGACGGCGCACGAAACTGTAATGCGCAAGAAAACCGTTGATATAGGCGCCACAGACCTGGAGCCGCTGACGCTCTCCATCGGTCATGGCTTTTGCGTCAGCGGGGTTGGCACAGGCCTCCGCCACGTCGCTTCCGGTCTGAAGCGAACTCAGCTCCGCTGCTGCGTGCGCGCCCGGTGCCAGGCCCATCATGAGCCCGGCCATAAGTCCCGCCGAAATAGCCAATTTGATACGCATTCCATTCCTCCCGGTCAGTCGTTTGGGGTACGCGTCGCCGCGCAATCTCGATCCGGATGCTATCAAGCTGACTCAACCAGTCTGTCTGATTTGTGTGTGTATGTGTCGAGCTGAGTGATCTTTGTATAGAAAGCCCGGTCACGCATCGGGCTGTACACGGGGAAACGTTACGGCCCTGAGCCTGACGGAGGGCCGCATGACGATGCGCGCCTGCGGCATTACCTCTGCGGTATTGAGCACCTGAACCCCCATCTTCTGGGCATAGGTTCCCAGAATGAGCACAGCCTCCATAAGGGAAAAGCTGGACCCGATACATATGCGAGGACCGCCGCCAAAGGGCAGGTAGGCGTGGCGCGGGCGCTCTTTGCCGGCCTCGCCGAGAAAGCGTTCCGGCCTGAACTCCTCAGGTTCGCTCCAATAGGTTTCGTGCCGGTGCAGCAGCCAGGGCGAAATGAGCACTCTTTCCCCCGCTTTTACAGTGATACCGGGGGCCACCTCCGTCGTCTCGTTGGCTTTTCGCAGGAGATTGGCCACCGGCGGATAGAGCCGCAGGGCTTCATCTACAACCGCCCGCGTATAGGGCAGTGACGATAAATCGTCCGCCGTCAAAGCACGCCCTTCCGCTACCTGATCCACTTCGTCCTGAATGCGGACCATCGCGTCGGGGTAGAGGGAGAGCAGGTACCATACCCAGCTCAGCGTGGTTGCCGTGGTCTCGTGCCCCGCCAGCAGGAAGGTTGCGATTTCGTCGCGGACATTGTCGAGGGTCATGTCCTCGCCGCTATCGGCCTTGGAGGCGTCCATAAGCTTGCCGATCAGCGAGGAGCGGATCTGGTTGTCGCGCGCGTGCTTGATGATCTTGCTGGCGAACTTGGTAAGGCTTCTCCGCCCCGGCGCGACCAGCGCTTCGATGACGCGATCCCGGCCATAGGGCGGAAGGAGAACGCCCGCGAGAAACATGCCCGGAAACTTGTCCAGCGTGCCGCCCACCGTATTCGAAATGTCTTCAACATCGGATTCCAGATCGCAGCCCAGTATGGCTTCTCCGATAATGTCCAGCGTCACGCGGGTCATTTCCGCGTCGATGGGGAAGGCATTCTTTTGCGACAGGGCCCGATGGGCCGACCGTTCCGCCGCTCGCACGAAAAGCGGAGCGAACTCCTTGAGCGCGGCATGCTGGAAAATGGGAGCGGCCAGCTGCCGTTTGCGCCGCCAGCTCTCGCCCTCATCCGTCAGCAAACCTCTGCCGAGAAGTGGGCGCAACACAGCGAGCTGATTGTCCTCCTTGGGGAAATTGTCCGCAGCCGTCACAAGGATGTGCCGAATGGCGTCGGCGTCGTTGATGACGATGCCCCGACCGGAAGCAGAAACACCGATGCGGAACCGGCTGAAGCGCTCCCGGTACCAGGCTTCCGGGAAGGAGGCGATGAGGTTGGTGAGAATGGCAGGCTGGATCAAGGCCCTGGCGAGACCCACCTGATGGCGGGGTGGGGTCGGTCTCGCTGGAACGACGGTCCTCCCGGGAACATCTGGTCCGAAATCTTCGACCGCCGACATTCTCACCTCCCATATTTTTGTGGACTGCGCGTGGCAGTCAGATCGGCTGAACCGTGCCGCCGCCGAATTCCTTCATAACGGAACCGACAAGCTCGCGATTGTCATGATCCCAGGGATGAAAGTCCTTGCGGTAGAAGTCGAGATAGGGACGCAACAGGCCCCTGAGCGCCCCGTTCTTGCCGAACAGGAACTTCATGCCGCCGAACCACAGCTTGATACGCGAGCCTTTGTAGTCGCGCAGCAGAAGCCGCATGTTGCGGATCACGTGATGTGTGAACTCGATCGTCGTAAGGATCATGGCGGAGCGGCGCATGCCTGTGCCGCCGCCTACGGCTTCGAAGACGTCGAACGCAACGGCTTTGTGCTCGGTTTCTTCCAGCGCGTGCCAGTGCCAAAGTTCTTTCATTTTCGGGTGTGCGCCCTCAAGAGTCGCCGGGTTGCGGAAAGTCGCATCGGCCATGATCGCGGTGAGGTGCTCGAGGGCAACGGTGCCCGCCAGCTGCCGCAACGCCGGAAGATGCTTCTGCGCAAAGGCCTTGCGCTTGGCGACGAGCGCTTCGAGTTCTTCCAGGTCGAGCCCGTGCGCTTCGCAGAGCGCTTCATTGTATTTCTGATGCTCGCGACGATGCACCGACTCCTGACCCATGAAACCTTTGACGCGCTCCTGAAGGACAGGGTCATCGATTTCACTGCGATAGGCTTTCACACTATCGATGAAAAACTGTTCGCCCAGCGGGAACAGAATGGACAGCGCATTGAAGAATGCGGTCTTGAATACGTCGTCACTGTGCCAATTTGTGGCGAGGACTTCCTCGATATCGAATTGACGGTTACGAGTGACGATATCGACGTCCTCGGGTGTACGCGACAGGCTGGAATGCGTCATGAAATACTCTCCTCGAAATGCCGCCGTGGTGAATGTGGCAAGGCCACCGTGTTGCGTCATAAATAGGAAATGGAGAGCCAACCGGGAGGTCGTTTTCGGCCAACATGGGGGTTCGAAAAGGACAGGCTATGCGCATTGAACCCGGCTATCTCGAAATTGTCTCCGAGGTGCTGAGAGATTTGGGGCACGATCCCGCAGCATTCGGCGTGGAGACACATGGGAGATTGTCGGAGCCGGAATTCCTGTCGATGACTGAATTTCTGGTGGCGGAAACAAAGGAGCCGACGCTCGCCTTGCGCATCGGCACGAAGATGCATATCGGCACGCATGGCTTGCTCGGTCATGCGATTTTGAGTAGCCGGAACCTGCGACAGGCAGCGGAATTGCTGGCCCAGTACAATCCGATTGCCGGCGCGCGCGGCAATATCAGGCTGTCTTTCGGAGGCGACAAGGCGATTCTGACCTTCGTCCCGCCGTTCGAGGTCAAGGGCGCGCCTTGCTTCATGACCGATCTGTTCTTTGGCGGTCTGACGACAGGGCTGCGGCAAGTCGTTGGCGGTACGCTGTTTGAGTGTTCCGTCGAGATTGCCGGTCATCCGACGATGCCGGAAATGACTTATGAGACCTATCTCGGGGTGCCCGTCTCTTTCGGACATAGCGCAAATCGCTTTGTCGGTCCTCTGCGGGAGGTGGATGAGCCCCTGCCGGCCGCGTCGATCCCGCTTTCGAATCTATACCGCCGGCAATGCGAGGCGCTGCTTCGTGACATGGCGCATGCGGAGGGGCTTGCCGCCGAAATACGCAAGGAGCTTCTCTCCGCGCGAGGCCATTTCCCGGATATGGAAGAGCTGGCGAACACGCATAATATGAGCGAAAGAACGCTTCGAAGGCGCCTTGCGGAGGAGGAAACCAGCTATCGGGACTTGCTGGACGAGGTCAGAAGTCACCTGGCGCGGGAATATTTGCGTGACACACCGTTGACCGTTGTCGACATTGCTTCGCTTCTCGGATTTGAGGATGTGGCCAATTTCCGCCGCGCTTTCCGGCGCTGGACGGGCCTCGCGCCGCAGAAATATCGAGAGACAGCGTCCTCCACCGTGTGAACCTGGTGTCTATGTGGCTGTGTGAGCGGCTAAGTAAACACACGCACACGCAATCGCACATGCTTCAACACTCCAAACCATAATTGCCGCCTAGTCTGTCCTCCAATTTCCGGGTTCTGAAAACTCTCTGATTTGAGGAGGAGGACGAAATGAAGAAGGCAATGAGACTCGCCGCGGTTGCAGGGGCTGTATCCCTGCTGGCGGCCTGCGTCGATACAAGCACCCCGATTCTGGGGAGCGGCGGCGGCGGTGGCGGCGGCGGTAGCACCACCACAACGTCGCCCGTTTCGCTGGGGGCAACCGGCGATGGCGGCACGACGACCGATCTGGGGCTTGCTTCCCTGACCGATCCGCTTCTGGGCACGACCGGCCTTCTGGGCGGCGGCGAAGGTGGTGCGCTCGGGCAGCTACTCCCCGCGGAGGTAACGACACCGATCGCGGAGGGTCTGTCTCCTGTAGTCGATACGTTGGCGTCCTCGCTGCCTCTCGATGAAGTCCTCGGACAGATTCCGGCACTCGGTGTGACGCAGGATGGCGGCTTGCTGAGCGACGTGCTGGGGCAGGACCCCGTCGGTCCGCTTCTCGGCAATGATGGTACGGTTGTCGCGCTGCTCGGCGGCGGTAATGATGGTGCACTTGGTGACCTGACCGGTGGCGGCCTTCCCGGCGTTCCGGGGGGCGGCGGCGATAATCCGCTTGCGCCGATAACCGATCTTCTTGGCGGCGGTCTTCCCGGTGGCGGCGACAATCCGCTTGCGCCGGTGACCGATCTTCTCGGCGGTGGCCTGCCCGGCGGCGGCGACAACCCGCTTGCCCCTGTGACTGACCTTCTCGGCGGCGGTCTGCCGGGCGGTGGCGACAATCCGCTCGCACCGGTAACCGATCTTCTCGGTGGTGGAGATCTGGGCAGCACACCGTCCCTCGGCGTAACGGGGGAGAATGGCCTGGTTGCCGATCTTATAGGTTCCGATCCGCTCGGTTCCAACCTGGAGCCGCTTGGCCCCGTGGCCGATCTTCTCGGTGGCGGAGATAGCGGTGTCCTCGGCAACGTCATTCCGGCCGGTACGCTTCCGGGTGGCGGCGGTTCCGATCCGCTCGCTCCGGTGACCGACCTTCTCGGTGGCGGTCTGCCTGGCGGCGGCGACAGCCCGCTTGCGCCTGTAACGGGTGCGCTCGACGGCACTCCGCTGGCGCCGGTCACCGACGCGCTTGCGCCTGTCACAGGTGCGCTCGGCCTCTGAGCCGGCGGCAAGATACGAGAATGAGGGGCGGTCTTTGGGCCGCCCCTTTTCGTTGAGGAAAATGGTTGTCTGCAAATGAATGAGGCGTCCGCATGCTTCCATATGCGGGCGCCTCTCATTGGGTGGAGAATCGACGCACCGGCTTGTGAGGGATGCTGCATCGAGGCCGAGGAGGTCGGCGTTACGAATAGCATAGCGGTGCTGATCGGCCCTTTGCCCAACGGCGGCATTCTCCCGCCACAGGGCAGGGCGTCCATGGGTTTTACAAACAATTACAGTCGGTGGGAGGCGTGTGTCATCAGCCGGAGCGAAAAACTCCGTGCAAGGAGGGGTGCTCATTGTGCTTCGGCAAAGGCCTTACGGATCGCGGGCATTCCAAACACATCGGCACATTTCTCTACACCATCCACCCGTTGGGTTTGATAGCTAAAGTCACACGGGAGGACGTCATCATGTTGAAACATCTGTCTACCATCACTCTTTTCGCTGCACTCGGCCTCGCCGGGTGTTCGTCCGCTGGATTGCCGACTGCAACGTCGCCGACATCCGGGGCATCATCCTCGGCTTCGCAAAGTGTTGCCGGCGGTACGCAGCTCGGCGTGACAGGCGAAGGCGGTGTGCTGAGCACAGCCGGTGCCGATGTGGTCTCGCCGCTTCTGGGTGAGGGCGGTCTGCTGGGGGCGACACTGGCCGGCGGGTCAGATGGCCTCGTAGGCAGCGCTGTCGCCGGAGCAGGCGGAGGCAGCTCGCCATTGCCGTCAGGAGGATTGTCGGCTCTTGACGGCGCTCTGACGCAGGTATCCGAATCCGTTCCGCCGCTCGGCGTGTCGGGCGACGGCGGTCTTGGCCAGGACCTGCTGGGGTATGATCTCGTGGGCGACCTGGTCGGCACTGATGGCGGCGTTGTCCCTGCGCTTCTGGGCGGCGGCGAAAGCGCGCCATTGGGTAGTGTCTTGCCGGACGGCAATGCGCCGTTGCAGCCGGTGGGAGATCTGCTGGCAGGCGTTGTGGACGGCCTGCAGACCAATCCGACCGCAGGCAATTTCAGCGACACCGCTCCGCTGCTCCAGCCGCTTCTTCTCACAGCGCTTGGCGCGGGCGGTAGCGGCGACAGCCCGCTCTCTGCGCTGCCTCTGGATGCGCTGCCGCTCGATCAGCTTCAGCCGGTCCTCGTTCCGGCGGTCTCGCTCGTGAATCAGCTGACAAATACGCCCCTTCCGGGTGGTCAGACGGCAGGCGACATTGTGTTCCCCGTCGTATTGGGTTCCGGCTTGGGCGTGGTCGGCAACACTCTGCCGCTCGAGGACATCAGCAAATCCCTTGCGGTCCTGCCCTGAGCAGCATGGCTCCTGAGCGAAACTCCAGAATTACAGGAATTTTGGTAATGAAGTACATGTGGAAAATCAGCCTGCTGCCGATGTTGCTGGCGATGGCCTTACCGAACTCGGCCCAGGCACTGCAATACAAGTTTGGAGAGTTCAATGTGAACCTCTCCACGACCTTGTCCGCTAGTGCCAGTATACGTACGAGCAAGCAGAATTGTGCCTATATCTCCGTCTTCAATGGTGGCTGCTACGGTTCGGGTAATACCGACTATGACGTGAATTCCGACGATGGCAATGTGAACGTCGAGCAGTGGGACTTCATTTCGGCGCCGGTCAAAGGCATTTCCGAGATGGAGGTGACATGGCGGAATTTCGGTGCCTTCGTGCGCGGCAAGGCTGCTTACGATTATGTCGGCGACAACGTCCTTGGAAATGGCGGCGGTAAATACGGTCCGGTTAAGTCGCCTAACCAGCGTCGTCCGCTCGAAGATGAGTTCCGGGGCGACGATGCGCGTAATCTCCAGGCCACGGACTTCAAATTGCTCGATGCGTTCGTCTATTCGAATTTCGATTTGTTCGACATGCCGGCCACGGTTCGCATCGGTCGTCAGGCGACAAACTGGGGCGAAAGTCTGCTGATCCCGGGTGGCGTGTCGTCCTATCTGCCGCTGGATGTTTCGGCGTATGTGAAGCCGGGTGTGGAGCTGAAGGAAATTTTCCTGCCTCAGGCGACGGCTTTCACCAGCATCGGGTTGCCGGCCGGCTTCACCTTCGAAGGCTGGTACGCCTTCCAGTGGAACAAGAGCAAGCTTCCCGCTTGCGGCAGTTTCTTCTCGCCGAGCGATGCTCTGGCGGATGGCTGTGCCTATGCATTGAGTGGCGGCGAGGTCTACAACAATGGTGATGGCACGTCCTATTCGCCGACGGCGACCATCGAAAGGATTGCCTCGCAGGAAGCCCGCCAGCAGGGCCAGTACGGTCTCGCGCTGCGCTACTATGCTGACTGGCTGAACTACGGCACGGAACTCGCCGGCTATTTCGTCAATTTCCATTCGAAGCTGCCGATCGGCACCTTCACGGCGTCGACCCCGACCACCGCGACGACAGTCTTTCAGGTGGCATGTCCGCCGGGCGCCGGGACGTTGAACGGTCCTGGCTGCACGGCGAACGGTCCTGTGCAGGATGATGCGAACCGTCCGGTGTCGGTGTCGCAGGCCATGTTCGCCGAGGCCGCCGGTGCCAACAAGAAGCTGCTCGCGCAGTACCCCGAAGACATCAAGATGTTCGGGGCGAGTTTCAACACCACCATGAACATTCTGAACGGTACGGCTCTTTCGGGTGATATCGCCTTTTACCCCAACATGCCGTTCCAGCTGGACACGACAGAGTTGATGGGTGTCGACGCCGAGAATTTCGGCTACACGGCAGGCCCCGGCCAGCCCGATTACTATACCGGGCCGCCCGTCGCTCCCGGCGACGTGATCCAGGGTTATCGCCGGACCAAGGCGCTTCATGCTCAGCTCTATACGCTCAGCACGTTGACGCCGTCCAATCCGGTTGTGAAGTTCACTAACGCCGATCTCCTCATTCTTGTCGCGAATGCGGGGGTGCAGTGGCTGCCCGATGCGGAGGGGAACCGCTTCGCGATTCCCCGCTCCGGCGAATCCCATCCCGCCGCAGGCATAGCGAAAACCTTCGGCGATGATTGCAACCGCCAGGGCACCTGCTCCCTTTCGCCGCAATATGCCAGCCAGTTCTCCTGGGGCTATCGGCTGTTGGCACGGCTGGACTACAACTCCGCCTTCGGGAGCGCCTGGACGCTCTCTCCCCAGATCGTCTGGAGCCATGATGTGCAGGGCTATTCCGCGGGCCCCATCGGTCCGGGCTTCGTGCAGGGCAAGATGGCGGTCACGGCGGGTGTCACGGCCAACTATCAGGACACCTACAAGCTTGGCATGGACTACACCGCCAATTTCGGCGCCGACTATCGCAATGCCTCCTATGACAAGGATTTTGTGAGCATGTCTGCGTCCTATTCCTTCTGACGATCGCGTAAAGCGTCAGGTTTTCACAAGTGAAGCCCCGGCCGGGAAACGGTCGGGGCTTTTCTGTTGCCCTATCCGCATCCATAAATTAATGTAATGCATTAATTTGGCGGAAACGCCGGCTGGAGGAGGAGCAGGGATGAGCAAGCGTGTCGCTATCTGGACTGGTGCGACGGTCGCCATATTGATCGTCGGCTGGGTCGTGGCCTCGAAATACTGGATCTATGTGCCGGGCCTCCTGGCTGAATGGCGCGACCCCATCGGGCCGACGCAGACGGTGGCCTGGGAAGAGGGGCCGGAGACCGCGAGCGTACCGGCACAAAAGCGCGCGCCGAACATTGTCGTAATCCTCGCGGATGATCTCGGATATAACGACATCACCTTCAATGGAGGCGGGGTCGCAGGCGGGGCTGTTCCCACGCCGAATATCGATTCCATCGGACGTGACGGCGTGGATTTCACGCAAGGTTATGCGGGTAACGCCACCTGTGCGCCGTCCCGCGCGGCGATCATGACGGGGCGTTACGCCACCCGTTTCGGCTTCGAATTCACGCCCGCGCCGGTGGCGTTCGAGCGTCTTGTCGGCACCTTCTCCAACGATCAGCAGATCAGGAAACCGGTCTTTCACGAAGAACGCGTGGCCGAGTGGCCGGACGATCCCAACAAGCTTGGTGTTCCGGCTGAAGAAATCACAATTGCCGAGCTTCTCAAGACAAGAGGCTACCGCACGCTTTTACTCGGCAAATGGCATCTGGGCGGAACGCCCACATCGCGGCCGCAATCGCAAGGCTTCGACGAGTTTCTGGGCTTCCTCCCCGGCGCCTCGATGTTTCTGGATCCGGACGACCCCCGCGTCGTCAATTCTCGTCAGGATTTCGACCCCATCGATCGGTTCCTCTGGGCCAACCTGCCTTTCGCGGTCCGCAAGGATACCGGGCCCCGCTTCAAGCCGGCGCAATACATGACCGACTATCTGGCCGACGAAGCCGCGAAAGCGATCCATGCAAACCGGAACCGGCCCTTTTTCATGTATCTCTCGTTTAACGCGGCGCATACGCCGCTTCAGGCCCTGAAGTCGGACTATGATGCCTTGTCGGGGATCGAGAACCATCGCCTGCGTGTCTATGCGGCAATGATCCGCGCGCTCGACCGTGGTGTCGGCAAAGTGCTTGAGCAGTTGAAGAAGGACGGGCTGGACGAAAACACGCTGGTGATTTTCACCAGCGACAATGGCGGCGCCCACTACATCGGCCTCGATGATATCAACAAACCCTATCGCGGCTGGAAGGCGACTTTCTTTCAGGGCGGCATCCGCGTTCCCTTCTTCATGCGCTGGCCGGCGCAGCTCTCCGCCGGTACCCGTTATGACGAACCGGTGGCGCATGTGGATATTTTCGGAACCGCCGCAGCTGCCGCCGGGGCCGCCGAGCCCGAGGACCGCGTCATGGATGGCCGCAACCTGCTGCAATATGTCGACGGAGAAAGTGCGGGTAATCCGCATAAATCGCTTTTCTGGCGCTCCGGTGACTACAAGGTTCTGCTGTCCGGCGACTGGAAACTCCAAGTTTCCGAGAAACCGAAAAAGGACTGGCTTTTCAACCTGCGAAACGATCCGACGGAGCAGGTCAACATGGCCGGTAGCGAGACGGAAAAACTCGCCGAAATGAAGGCGATGCTTGCGGAGATCGACAGCAATCAGGCAAAGCCGCTCTGGCCGTCGCTGCTGGAGGGACCGATCCCCATCGATCACCCTCTGGGAGAACCGGACAAGCCGACGGATGAATATATCTACTGGTCGAACTGAAATTTCCGGAGCGAAGATGACAAGGACAGCGATGCTTGGCTGGCTGGCGGGAGGAGCGGCTCTCGTGTTGCTTCTCCTGGCCGCGCTCTGGTTCGGGAGCGCATGGAGCACGGCGCAGATGGCGGCGCGCGGTCCCTTGTCCTGCCCGCATGAAAATGGCGCCGACAGCTCTCATCCCGGGATTGCATATGTGCCCGCAGGCGAGTATCGCATGGGCGGAATGGTTTACCCGGAAGAAGGGCCGCCGACATCCGTCGTCGTTTCCGGCTTCTGGATGGACCGTACCGAAGTGACAAACGACGAGTTTGCCGAATTCGTCGCCGCGACGAGGTATGTCACAAGGGCGGAGCGGGGCGCGGACCCCCGTATGCATCCCGACCTGCCGCCGAAAATGCGCATGCCCGGCGCCGTCGTCTTCATCATGCCCAACGATGTGAATGGCCTGGGGGATATCTCCCAATGGTGGCAATTCGTGCCGGGTGCGAACTGGCGCCATCCGGGCGGCCCCGATACCGATATTAAGGGGCGGGGTTCCTTTCCGGTCATGAATCTCGCTTATGAGGATGCTCTGGCCTATGCCGATTGGAAGGGGAGGAGCCTCCCCACCGAAGAACAATGGGAATGGGCTGCGCGTGCCGCGGATCCCGACAGCCATCCCGACCAGCATCCCTCCCGCCAGCCCGTCGAGGCGAACACATGGCAGGGCATCTTCCCCGTCATCAACAAGGCCGATGACGGGTTCGTCGGGTTGGCGCCTGTGGGCTGCTACAAGCCCAATGCATTGGGGCTGTACGACATGATTGGCAATGCCTGGGAATGGACGTCGAGCCGCTACGCCTCGCGCCACGACTATACGCCTGCCGACGATTTCAACGGCGGCGGGGCACGGGGTGACGCTGCGCCGGTCGCGCGTTACGTCATCAAGGGCGGCTCCTATCTTTGCGCGCCGAACTATTGCATGCGTTACCGCGCCGCAGCACGTCAGCCTCAGGAAGTGGATCTGCCCACGAGCCATCTCGGCTTTCGTACCGTGATGAATGCACCGGGGCCGGCCGGCGGCGGGTTTTAGAAGTAAAGCGCAACATTGAGATTGAGGCGGCTCGACCAGCCGCTGTCCCGATTGCCCGCGGCCAGGGCATTGGTGAAATCGGGACCGATATAGGCGTTGTTCTGACCGAGCGCGATGTCGGTTGTGACATAGAGCGGGCCATCGAAGTCGAACCCGGCGCCGAACACCTGTTGCTGGCTGTCCGAATAGCCGCTTTCGGTCTTCAGAAAATAGCTGTAGTCGCTATAGACGGTGATGCTGTCGAGCAGACTTCCCGGGATGTCCCAGCTATGGCTGAGGCTGGCGACATATATCTGGCCGCTTGCCGCGACGTGATAGGGGAAGTCGTAGGCGCCCATCACGACATATCTGTCATCCTGGTATGCCGGATTTTCTACGTCATAGCGGTAGCGGATGGCCTCCGCTTTAAGGTTCCAGTTTCCATAGCGAAGATTGGTGTGAACGGCTTCCGCGTCCTGATGCCCGTTCCGCCCGGTAATACCATTCGGCAACAGGCCGTATTGCAACGACAGACCGGCTTCGCCATGGATGCCATTGTCGAATGCGAACTCTCGGGCGAGCCGCAGATTGATCTGATGTCGTTCGCGGTTCTCTCGGACACCATCGGAGACGATATCGTAGGAATAGCGCGCACTGTCGTTGCTGTTGCCGCCCCAGCTTCCTTCGTCGGCCGGAAAATAGGAGGCGTCGAAAACCCATCCGGCTTGTCGTCGTCGGTAGCTGATGCCCGCGTCGTAGTCGTCTTCAAGGCCTGCGTAGAAGGCGAGGGAGAAAAAGAAGTTGTTGGAGGCGAAGGGAAGCAGGCCGAAAGGCACTTTCTGGATACCCGCCTGAATTTTCTGTCGGTCGTCCAGCCAGTATCCCACCCATGCATGATGAGGGAAATGGGTCGTCCTGCCGGTATCACTATAGTAATAGACGCGATATTGCGCCGAGCCGTCCCATCGCCCCGACTGGAAGTCGAGGTCGAGCATGACCGCGTCCAGCCGCACATTCCTGGAGAGTTTTCGGCGCTTCTGCGCACTCTCCCAGCTCTTGCGAAAGGCATTCACCCTGATGGCGCCGCCAAGGTGAAATGAGGTGCCCGGTTCCGTGCTGTCTGGCTGAGACATAGCAGGCGCTCGCGCTTCCGGTGAAATGCCCGGATTGTCGCCTTCGCTGGAGGGCTGGATGGAACTGGCATGGACTGCCCCGGCAATGGCGCATGTCACAATGCCGGCCGCGGCTGCCAGGACGGTCTTGCAAGTCAAAAGGGCTTCTCTGTCCTTATTTCGGCGCCCACCCGCTCCGATATGATCCTAAAAGCGAGAAAAGGCGGGTCAAGACCCGCCTTTTCGTGTGTGTTGGCCTGACTTCCCTAATCCGCCGGCTGATGCGACCCGCCTGCAGGCCGGATGCGCGCCATCAGCCTGTGGATGAGCTCCTTCATCTTCCGCCAGAGCCAAATCGGGTGCTGACGCCAGTGATCGGGCGCCACCAGAAGGATCGGAATCAGCACAAGTGTGAGGAGCGTGGAAAAACCGAGGCCGAAAATAACGGCAGTCGAAAGCTGCACCCACCAGGCTGCCACCGGGCCGCCAAGTTCGATTTCCGGCAACCCATGGGCCCCGAAGAAGTTGATGTTGATCTGCAATGCCATGGGCAGCAGGCCGAACATCGTCGTGATCGTCGTCAGCATGATCGGCCGAAGGCGCTGTCCTGCCGTGCGCAGTGTCGCTTCAACGGGCTCCATGCCGTCATGCAGCAAGCGCTGGTAGGTATCGATCAGCACGATGGAATTGTTCACCACGATACCTGCCAGCGCGAGAATGCCCGTGCCCGTCATGATGACGGAGAAGGGCTGCCCGGTGACAAGCATGCCGAGCAGCACACCCACGGTCGACAGGACAACCGTCGAGAGCGTCAGGAATGAGTGGTAGAAGCTGTTGAACTGCGTCAGCAGGATGATGAACATCAGGAACAGCGCACCGATCATCGCCTTTCCAAGGAACGCCGCCGACTTCTGCTGCTCTTCGTTTGCGCCGCGGAAAACCACACGTACGCTGGGCGGCAAATCGACCCCTTCCAGTTTCTGGCTGATTTCCAGAACCTTGGCGTTGACGTTAACCTTCTCGCCCGTTTCAGGGTTCGTGGCGGTGTTCGCCTTCACCATGATGCGGCGCATAGCGTCCACGCGTTCGATCGTCGTCACCTGCGGTTCCGCCTCGCGATTCACGAAGTTGGAGAGCGGCACCTGACCTTGCGGTGTTTGCACGCGAAGCTGGTCGAGCTGGTCGATCACCCGGTATTGCTCCGGGAAGCGTGCGCGGATGTCGACTTCATCCTGCGCATCGTCCGGGCGGTATTTCCCGACGAGGATGCCGTTGGTAACAAGCTGAATGACAGAACCGACCGAAGTTACATCCGTGCCGAAGCGGCCAGCCATCTCGCGGTCCACCGACATAACCCATTCGATACCGGGCAGCGGACGGCTGTCTTCGAAGTCGATCAGCCCTTCGACATCGTTTTCGAGCAGCTTGCGTACCTTTCCGGCAGCCTCGACAAGGTCGGCATAATTCGACCCGGTCAGCTGAACCTGAACGTCCTTGCCGGTCGGCGGGCCGTTTTCCTGCTTGCGGACCTCGACCTTGATGCCGGCAAGCTTCGCGGTCTTGTCGCGGATTTCCTGCAGAATGATCGCGCCCTTGCGCCTTTGCTCATAGGGCTTCAACTCGACGAACAACTGGGCAATGAGGTCTTTCGGCGTTTCGCCGCCGCCGCCGCTTCCCGGGCGTCGTCCACCCGCGCCAAGCCCCGGGCCTGCGGTCGTGAATACCGTGTCCACACCGTCCGTATCACGAACGATCTTTTCTACCCCCTGCGACAACCGCAGCGTTTCCTTCGCTGAGAGGTTGCCGCGGGCGCTCACCATCACGGTGGCCTGTTCGGGCTCGGTGTCGACGAAGAACTCGACGCCGTGATTGAAGATGCTGTAGAGCACGATTGTCCCCACCAGCACGCACATCGTGGCAAGCAGGACCTTGCCGGGATGCGGCAGCAGCCGGTCCAGAAGCCGGACATATTTACCGGTAAGGCCGGGCAGGCCTCGGATATCGCCGGTCTCCGCCCCCGCCAACATCTTCAGCGTATCGCTGTCCGCATCATCGGCTTTGCCGAAAATCGACCCGACGACGGGCAGAAAGATGAGGGCCGTTAGAAGAGAGGCCGACAACACGACGATCAGCGTAATCGGCAAGTAGGACATGAATTTGCCGCTGACGCCCGGCCAGAGCAGAAGCGGAAGGAAAGCCGCGAGCGTTGTCGCGGTGGAAGAAGCAATCGGCCAGAACATGCGCTTGGCGGCCAGGCCATAGGCCTCCTGCCGGTGCATACCCTCGGCCATTTTACGGTCGGCATATTCGACGACCACGATGGCGCCGTCGACCAGCATGCCCACCGCCAGCAGCAGCCCGAACATCACCATCATGTTGACGGTGTAACCGGCTGTTTGCAGGAAAAAGAAACCGATCATGAAAGAGGTCGGGATGGCAAAGCCGACCAGCAGGCCGGAACGCAAGCCGAGCGCGGCCACCACCACGATCATCACCAGCACGATGGCAAGCAGAATCGAGGCCTGCAGCGAACTGATGGACCGATTGATCCAGTCCGACGCATCGAGCGAGAAATTCACCTTGATGGCGCCGGGCCAGTTCTTCGTGAACTTGGCGACAACGTCCCGCACCTGCTGGTTGTTGTCGATGATGTTGGTGCCGATGCGCTTGGTAATCTGTAGCGCGATAGCCTGCTTGCCGTTGAACCGGGCATAACTGTCCGGATCCTTGAAGGTCCGCCTGATATCGGCCACGTCAGACAGCGTTACCACACCCTCGCCCGACACCTTGATCGGCAGGTTCAGCACGTCTTTACGTGTTTCGAAGAGGCCGGGCACCTTCACAGAGAAACGGCCCTGACCGGTATCGATGTTACCGGCCGCGACGAGTCGGTTGTTGAGAGTCACCGCATTGATGAGCTCTTGCTGCGAGATGTTGTAGGACTCGAGTTTTGCGGGGTCGATAACGACCTCGAGTAATTCCTCGCGGTTGCCCACCAGGTCGGCGGAGAGCACGGTCGGCACGCCTTCGATCTCATCTTTCAGGCTGCGCGCAGCATTGTAGAGCGTGCGTTCGGGCACATCGCCCGACAGGGTGACGATCAGAACCGGAAACAACGATGTGTTGAATTCGTTGATGACGGGCTCTTCCGTGTCGTCGGGAAGCTTTGCCTTGGCGAGGTCGACCTTGTCGCGCACATCCTGCAACGCGGCTTCCTTGTCGAAGTCCACGTCGAACTTGAGCAGGATTCCGCCATATCCCTGGGCGGACGTCGACACCATTTCATCCAGTCCCTCCAGCGAGCGTAGCTCGGTCTCCATGGGGCGGACGAGCAGGCGTTCGGAATCTTCCGGTGAAATGCCTTGGTGGATGATGGAAACGAAGAACACCGGAATGGGAATATCCGGGTCCGCTTCCTTGGGGATCGTCACATAGGCAAGCGTGCCTGCGAGGATCAGCAGAACAAGCGTCGTGATGACGGTGCGCGAGCGATTGAGCGCCGCGTCGATGAACTGGTTCACGATGAAGCTCCGCTCTTGCTATCGAGTTCCACCCGGACCTTCTGACCCTTGGTGACATAGTCCTGCCCGACGGTGATGAGCCGCACCGTTTCCGGCAGGCCGGAAACCCACAGACCTTCCGGTGTGTCGTCCACCAGCTTGGCCTCGTAGAACTGCACCCGGTCGTCGTTATCCACGGTACGCACGCCGATGACACCCTGATCGTTCAGTGAAATCACCGAACTCGGAACGAGATGCGCCATGACGGGCTGGCTCGGAACCACGATCTCCGCCGTTACGCCGGAGCGCATCTTGCGGTCGGGGTTGGGCACTTCCATTTCGACCCGGAAGGTACGCGTGGCCTCGTCCGCCGTCTTGGCGACGAAGATGATCTTACCTTCCACCTTCTCACCGGTGACAAGGCGCGCCATGCCCGTCGTTCCGACCTGGAGATTGCTCACCTTGTCTTCCGCGACCTGTCCGGTCACTTTCAGGGGATCGAGCTGGACCATAAGGCCGCAGGGCTGGCCGACGGCGAGAAAGTCGCCGATTTCCACGTCCCGGTCGTCGAAAATGCCGTCGAAGGGCGCGACGATATTGGTATTGCCGAGTTCGACTTCCATCTGTTTGAGCTGTGCCTTGGAGGCGTCATAGGCAGCCTTTGTACCTGCGGCCTGAGTCTCCGAGCGATAGCCCTTGGCAGCGAGCTTGCGGGCGGCGTCATATTCGAGGCGGCGCTGCTGCACGAGCGCCCTGGCTTCATCGAGCCGGGCCTGACGGGCGTTCACGCTGATTTTGCAGAGCGTGTCGCCTTTCTTCACGAACTGACCTTTTTCAACGGGCAGATCGGCAATGTTGCCTGCCGTTTCCGCGCGCACCTTCACGGCGCGTTTTGCTTCCGTCCGGCCGCGAATGACGATCGAGGTGCGTTTGGGTTGCGCCGTCAGTTTGATAACGCGCACACCGACCAGTTCTTCCTGTGCGCCCGCGGAGCCATCTTTTTGCGCAGTCTGCGAGTCGTCATTGCCGAAAATCAGGCCGAGACCGATCCAGACGATGAAGACGGCGCCGATGATGAGGGCGATAAGGTATGAGCGTTTCATGTAACCAACCGATTTCTGAATGTCTTATCCGGTTCAGGCCGGAATGCCCGCACCGTCCGGCGCTGTTTCGGGGGAGGCGGCTGCCTCGATGTCTTGTCGATGTTTTTCGAGATATTCGATGGATGCCTTCATCACGACTTGTCCGTAGCCGAGGACGAAGCGCTTGGATGAACAATCGATATCGGACGCGAGGGCGTCTTCGATACGGGCAAGGTCTTCACGGCAATTGGCAAGCTGCGCATCGACCAGTTCCGTGACGCGTTGGCCGGGAAGCATCGCGGCAAAGATGGAGGCAAAGATGAACTCGGAGCGGTGCTTGTCGGGGGACACAGGGGACATCAGCGCCTCGCGAAGCGCTTCCTTCCCGCGGTCGGTGAGCGAATAGACCTTTTTGTCGGGTCTGCCGTCCTGGGCTTCGGCGGTGCAGGTGAGCATGCCTTGCTCGGTCAGGCGCGTAAGGGCCGGATAGATGGAGCCATAGCTCGCATCCAGGAAATGGCTGAACAGGCCGTCCTCGAACAGCTTGTTGATCTCATATCCGGTGGAGTCGCCCAGCATGAGCGCTCCCAGGCAAAGCGTGGATACCTGCATCGGGGAGAAATCGCCTTGTTCCCTTGCGGAACCGGCCGTGGAATGGCCGGTCACGTATATTGTTTCGATATATGCGACCTATTTAGGTCCGATATATGTCTCAGAAAAGGGTAACAGCGTTATTACCCGATAATAGAAATCTGACTGTTGTTTTTGGGTATCACCGTCGGAACTGGCCCGGAAGCGGGCCGAATGTTGCCTTTGTTCTTGTTACTAAGAATGATCCGCAATAGAAAGGATGCAATTGCATAGCTTCCGAGGATGCCATGAACGCCGACATGAAAAGTCACCGCCGCAAACGCCGTCTCGCCGTTCTGCTGATCGGAACAGCCGCAATGGCTGCGGGCTTTCTCCTGGGCGAAATTCGCTCCGTCTCCGCGGAGGAAGCCGGGCAGGTCGATGTCTATTCCTACCGCCAACCCTATTTGATGGAACCTCTCTTCGAGGCCTTTACCGAGCAGACCGGTATCGAGGTCAACATGGTCTACGCGAAGGCAGGGCTTCTCGAACGGCTGAAGGCGGAAGGCGAGGCCGGTCCCGCCGACATGTTCCTCACCTCGGATCTGCCGCGCCTTGTGGAGGTGCAGGAAGCGGGATTTGCGGCCCCCGTCATGACGGACACGCTCGCGGCCAATATTCCGGCGCAGTATCGTCAGGAAGACGGCAAATGGTGGGGACTTACCCAGCGCGCTCGTGTCGTTTATGCGTCCAGGGATCGTGTGCCGGAGGGGGAGCTGACGACCTATCAGGGGCTTGCCGACGAAAAATGGAAAGGACGGATCTGCATCCGTCCCGGCGATCATCCCTATAATCTGGGCCTGATCGCCGCCATGATTGCGCGACATGGCGAGGAGCGGACGAAAGAATGGCTGCGGGGTGTGAAGGCCAATCTCGCACGCAAGCCCCAGGGCAATGACCGTGCCCAGGTGAAAGCCATCTATGAAGGCCAGTGCGATCTGGCGATCGGCAACACCTACTACATGGGCAAGATGCTGGCCGATCCCGAACAGAGGAAATGGGCCGAAGCCGCCTACATTATCTTTCCCGACCAGAATGGCGCGGGCGCGCATGTGAATATTTCCGGAGCGACGGTACTTGAGGGTGCCGACAACCGTGAAGAGGCCGTGGCGCTGCTGGAATTCCTCTCCGGGGACAAGGCCCAGGAAATCTATGCGCAGTCCAACTACGAATATCCGGTGAAACCAGGCGTTCCATGGTCCGATACGGTAGCGAGCTGGGGCGAGTTCAAGGCCGATACGGTCGACCTTGCCGTGATCGCCGACTTGCATGACGAGGCGCTGAGGCTCGTCAACGAAGTGGACTTCAACGCAGGGTCCTGATGCTTGATTGACATGGCGAAACTGGCGCCTCGGTGGCGGGGTGCCGGGCGGAAAGCGGGGCGGATGGATGCCGGTCCGCCTCTCTTTTCCGAGCGTGCCCGCTCCGGTCTCACATTGCTTGTGGCGCTTCTGGTTGCGTTTCCGGTCGCGGCGGTGGCCTGGATCGCGCTCACCGGCGGCATCGGCGACAATTGGCAGCATCTCTGGGAGACAGTGCTGTCCGGCTATGTTCTGAACTCCATCAAGCTGGCGGTGCTTGTCGGGATCGGCGTTTTCCTCGCCGGTACCGCCTGCGCATGGCTTGTCACCATGCACGATTTTCCAGGCGCGCGATTTCTCGAATGGGCATTACTTCTCCCGCTCGCCATGCCCGCCTATGTGGTTGCCTTCGTCTATACCGATCTTCTGGAATATGCAGGGCCCGTTCAGGGGGCGTTGCGCGATCTGTTCGGCTGGCAGACACCCCGCGACTATTGGTTTCCCGAGATACGCTCCCTCGAGGGAGCGGGTTTCGTGATGACGATGAGCTTCTTTCCCTATGTCTACCTTCTGGCGCGCACCGCGTTCCTGGAGCAGTCGCTTTGCGCGCTGGAAGTGTCGCGCACGCTGGGCTGCACGAAATGGGATGCGTTCCGGCGCGTGGCGCTCCCGCTTGCCTGGCCTTCCATCATGGTGGGGATAATGCTCTGTCTGATGGAAACGCTGAGTGATTTCGGTGTGGTCGATCTTTTTTCGGTTCAAACGCTCACAACCGGTCTTTTCAACGTCTGGCTGGTGATGGGCGATGCGGCGGGCGGCGCGCAGATTGCGCTGGTGCTGCTGGTCTTCATTGCAGGCCTTGTCTGGCTGGAGCGCAGGGGCCGCATACGCCGCGCCTATTACGTTCAGACATCCCGGATGAAGTCGCCGCCACGGCAAAGGCTGTACGGATGGCGCGGAGCGGGCGCATCCCTGTTGTGTTTTCTGCCTTTCTTCTTCGGTTTCCTGTTACCGGCGATCATCCTCGCAAGGCTGTCGGGTGCCAGGCTTTCAACAGCCTTGTCGCTGGATTTCGCGGCCCTGGTGTTGCGCTCCGTGACGTTGGGCGGCGCAGCGGCGCTTCTCTGCGTCGCGGTTGCGGTGGGGCTGGCCTATTCGACACGGCTCGGCGTTTCCCGCCCCGCTGCGCTGGCCGCGCGCGCGGCGAGTTTCGGCTATGCAGTCCCCGGTGCGGTCCTGGCGATCGGCGTTCTCGTGCCCTTCGGTTTTTTCGACCGTACGGTCAACGGTTTCATGGAGAGCGCTTTCGGCGTGTCGGTCGGGCTTATCCTGTCCGGCACGGTGGCGGCGCTTCTCTTTGCCTATCTGGTGCGTTTCCTGACCCTGGCGCATGGCACCGTGGAAAGCGGGCTGAGCCGCTTGCGGCCGTCGCTCGACATGGCGGCGCGAACGCTGGGGCGGGGCGCAACGGGAACGCTGCGCGATGTCCACCTGCCGCTCATTCGCGGCAGCCTGTTGACCGCGATCCTTCTGGTCTTCGTCGATGTGATAAAGGAGTTGCCTGCAACGCTTGTGCTTCGGCCTTTCAACTTCGACACGCTGGCCACGACGGCTTATTCTCTGGCGGCCGACGAGCGTTTTGCCGAGGCCGCTCTTCCTTCGCTCGCCATTGCGCTGGCAGGTCTACTGCCTGTCCTCATCATCAGCCGGGCGATCACGAAAGCGCGGGACTTCGGCGCGAGCCCTGAAACAGAGGTGTTGATGTGAACGCTATGGCCGCGCTGCGGGTCGAGGATGTGAAGCACGGCTATGAGGGGCGCGCCGTGATCGACGGCGTGTCGCTGTCGGTTGCCGGCCAGGGGGTGACCTGCCTGCTGGGGCCGTCTGGCTGCGGCAAGACGACGTTGCTGCGCATCGTTTCGGGTCTTGAAACGCCCTGGAGCGGCACGGTCGAGCTGGACGGACGCGCGGTCGAGGGGAAGGGGCTGCACCTGCCGCCGGAAAGGCGCAATGTCGGGTTCGTCTTTCAGGATTTTGCGCTTTTTCCTCATTTGACGGTGATGGAGAACGTCCTGTTCGGTATGCCGCGCGGGACGGCCGATGCGGAAAAGCGGGCGGCCACTCTGATTGAAAGGCTCGGCCTGTCGGAGAAGGCGCGAGACTATCCGCATGTTCTCTCCGGCGGTCAGCAGCAGCGGGTCGCTCTGGCACGCGCTCTGGCACCGGATCCTTCCATCCTGCTGCTCGATGAACCTTTCTCCGGGCTCGACACGGTATTACGCCGCCGCGTGCATGAGGAATTGCGTGAAGTGCTGCGTGAAACCGGCGTCGCCGCAGTGGTCGTGACGCATGATCCGGAAGAGGCGATGATCCTAGGCGACCGCATCGCGCTCATGCGCGAAGGCCGGATCGAACAGGAGGGAACGCCTGAGGAGCTCTATCTGCGCCCGCAGACGCCTTTCGCCATGCGGTTTCTGGGCGAATCCAACGCTTTTTCCGTGGCCGGCGACGGCACGGTGGCCGTGACGCCGTTCGGCGCGGTGCCGTCAGGCGGTCTTGCAGGCGACCTCGTGGCGTTAATGCGGCCCGAGGCTGTGAGAGTGACCCGCGAAAGGCCGGAAGGAACGGACGCCGCCGAGGCGGGTGTTACGTCTCGCGTTTTTGTGGGGCGCGCGACCCGGCTTCACCTGAAGCTGAAGATGGGCGGCCAGACACTGACCGCCCATATTGCTCGTTTGTCGGACGTCGAACCCGGCGCAGATGTCTGGTTGAGCGTGGCGCCGGAAGACATTCTCCTCTTTCCGCGGGATCAGGACGGCGACGCAGAAGCGGACTGACCGGAGGAGGAAACCGGACGGTCTTCCGTTTCGCCGCCCTTGTCTTGCCCGAGTACCGCGCGCAGGAAGAAATACCCTGCAAGCGCGGAGACCGTCGATCCGAGCAACACACCGATACGGACCTCATTGAGAAGGTCGCCGGAATTGAAGGCGAGCGTGCCGATGAAGAGGCTCATGGTGAAGCCGATACCGGCGATCGCCGACAGGCCCGCCACATGCGCCCAGCTCAGTCCCTCGGGGAGCTTCACGAGCCCGGATTTCACCGCGAGATAGCTGAAGCCGAACACGCCGAGCGGCTTGCCGATGATGAGGCCGAGGGCGATGCCGAGCGGCAAGACGCCGGTAATGTCGGAAAGCGACATGCCGCTGAAGGATACACCCGCATTGGCGAAGGCAAAGAGGGGCAGGACCATATAGGCGATCCACGGATGCAGGTCATGCTCAAGCTTGTGGAGCGGGGACTGATGGTCTCCCGCAACTCCGGCATCCACGCCATCGCCGGTCCGGAGGGGGATGGTGAGTGCGATAAGCACGCCGGCCAGCGTGGCATGGATGCCGGATTTCAGGACGCACACCCAGATCACTATGCCGATAAGCACATAGGGAGAGATGCGGCGGACGCCTGAAAGGTTGAGGGAAACGAGCGCGGCGAAGCCGATGGCCGCAAGGCCCAGCACACCGAGAGAAAGGTCGCTCGTGTAAAAGAGCGCGATAATGAGGATCGCGCCAAGGTCGTCGATAATGGCGACGGCAAGCAACATCACCTTCAGCGCCAGGGGGACGCGATTGCCGAGCAGCATAAGGATGCCGAGCGCGAAGGCGATGTCGGTGGCGGCGGGAATGGCCCAGCCATTGAGCGTATCCGGCGATCCCCAGTTGATACCGACGAAAATGAGGGCCGGGACGGCCATGCCGCCGATCGCGGCGATGGCGGGAAGGGCGGCCTTGTCGAAACTCGACAGCTCGCCCTGAATGAGCTCGCGCTTGATCTCCAGCCCGACCAGAAAGAAGAACACGGCCATCAAGCCGTCATTGATCCAGAGCAGCAGCGCTTTCGAGATTTCCAGTTCGCCGATCTGAATGGCGACGGTAGTAGAGAGAAGCGTGTCGTACCAAGGGCTTAGCGGCGAATTATTCGCCAGCAACGCCAGAAGCGCCGCCCCCATGAGGATAAGCCCCGAGGCGGACTCCAGTTTCAGGAACTCGCTGATACGCTGGATGATGACGCTCAACTCTCAAGCTCTCCCGTTTGATTACACACATCAATCAAATAGGCCGAAGCGGTGTTGAAGAAAATGCAAACTCAAGCGATAGTTTGATAGAAAAAATCTATCAGGAGCGCGTCTCGCGATGGATCCGAGCGAACCGACATTGAAGCAACTCCAATATCTTGCCGCGCTGGACGAGGTGCCGCATTTCCGCCGGGCGGCGGAACGGCTGGGGGTCAGCCAGCCAACCCTGAGCGCCCAGATTCAGGTGCTGGAAGAGGCGCTGGGCCTGCATCTGGTCGAACGAAGCCGGTCGGGCGTCACATTGACGCCGCTCGGCAGAGAAGTGGTGGCGAAAGCCCGTCCCGTGCTGGCCGGTGCGCGCGAGATACTGGATTTTGCCCGCGAAGGGCGCACCGGATTGGCGGGCACGATCCGCCTCGGCTCGCTCTCCACGCTCGGACCCTATCTCCTGCCGCATGTGGTGGCGCGCCTGCACAGGCAATATCCCTCGCTGAGCCTTTATGTGCGCGAATGTCAGCCTGAGGCGCAGAAGCGCGAGTTGTCCGAAGGGCGCCATGACGTGCTGCTCACGCAAATTCCTTTTTCGGGGCAGGATTTCGTCAATGAGGAGCTCTTTCACGAGCCGCTTTATCTTGCGGTGGCGCGGGATCATCCGCTTGCCGCGCGCGGCCGGGTTACGATGAAGGATATCAGGGACGAAACCATGCTCTCGCTCGGCATGCGCTTTCCGCTTCATGCCGAGGTCTCGCGCCTGGCAGCGAGCTACGGCGCCCGCATGCAGGCCGATTATGAAGGCACCAGCCTCGACGCCTTGCGTCTGATGATCGGGATGGGCATGGGGGCGAGCTTTCTGCCTGCGCTTTATGTCTTCTCCGAAATCAGGTCGGGCAGCGACGTGGTTGCCCTGCCGGTGCAGGGGCAGAGGCTGGAAAGGCGCGTGGCGCTGACCTGGCGCAAGGGCGCCGGCCGGGCCACCGCCTATCGCAAGCTCGCCGCGATCATCCGCGAGACGGTTCGCCGCCGTTTCAAGGAACTGACCGTGACCGGAAACTCGGACGCCGATTTGGCAATCATCCGGGGCGGGGTCTAGATTGGATCGAAAGACCGCTTCGACATGCGTGTCGGGCAAGGGGAGAAACATCCATGGCAAAAGTCGGGCTCTTCGTCACCTGCATCGTCAATACGATGCGGCCCGAAATCGGGTTTGCGAGTCTGAAACTGCTGGAACAGGCAGGCTTTGAGGCCGAGGTCCCGCGCGACCAGACCTGCTGCGGTCAGCCCAACATGAATGGCGGCGACAAGGCAGGCGCGAAGGACTTCGCCCTGCGTCTTGCAAAACTTTATGCCCCCTATGATTACGTCGTCGTACCCTCGGGGTCCTGCGCGGGGACGATCCGCACGCATTATCCCGACCTTTTCGATGAAAATGACGCGGATGGGGAGCTTGTACGCGCGCTGGCGGCGAAGACATGGGAACTCACCTCCTTCCTCACCGATGTGGCGGGCATGAAGGAAGTCGAGGCGCGTTTCGATGGCGCGCTTGCCTATCACGATAGCTGCGCAGGCCTGCGTGAACTCAAGGTGAAGCAGCAACCGCGCACGCTCCTGAAAAGCGTGGAAGGGCTGGAGCTGAAGGATCTGCCCGATGCCGAGGTTTGTTGCGGGTTCGGCGGGCTTTTCTGCGTCAAATATCCGGACGTGTCCGGCGAGATGGTGCGCAAGAAGCTGGCCGATATCGAGGGTACGGAGGCGCGCGCCGTCGCGATGGGTGATGCGGGTTGCATGCTGAACATCGAAGGCGCGCTCGCCCGCAAAGGCTCCGATATCAAGGTCTGGCATGTGGCGGAAGTGCTGGCAGGGCTCGCCAAATGACGCCGCCAAACGATCAACACGCGCCTGAAATGCATGTGACGAGCGAGCGTTTTGCCGAGAATGCGCGGCATGCGCTCGACGATAAGGTTTTGCAGGGCGGGCTTTTCATCTTCGCCAAGGGGTTCACCGCGCTGCGCGACATCGGCATCTCGCAAGTGCCGGAATTCGGCGATATGCGCGACCGGGCGCGGGACGTGAAAAACCATGTCCTGGAAAATCTCGGCGATTATCTCGAGCAGTTCGAGGAACGCGTCGTTGCCAATGGCGGCCGGGTTCATTGGGCGCGTAATGCATCGGAAGCCAACGAGATCATTGGCCGCCTCTGTGCGGAGGTGAACGCCAAAACCGTCGTCAAATCGAAGTCGATGGTGACCGAAGAGCTGGAACTTAATCCCCATCTCGAAAAGCAGGGGATAGAAGTGTTCGAGAGCGATCTCGGCGAATACATCATCCAGCTTCGCAAGGAAAAGCCGTTCCACATTGTCGGCCCGGCCCTGCACCTGACCAAGGAACAGGTGTCGGACACGTTTTACGAGGCGCATCAACGCTATGGCCGCACCGAAAAGGTGACGGAAAAGGAAGCGCTGGTGCGCGAAGCGCGCATCGTGCTGCGCGAGCGTTTCAAGCAGGCCGATGTGGGGATAACCGGCGCGAACTTCCTCGTCGCGGAAACGGGCAGCATCGCGCTCGTCACGAATGAGGGGAATGCAGACCTCTCCGCCACGCTGCCCAAGCACCACATCGCGGTGACGGGGATCGAGAAGATCGTGCCGACGCTTGAAGATCTCGGCCTTTTCCTGCGGCTTTTGCCGCGTTCCGCGCTGGGCCTCGACACGGCGAACTATCTCTCGCTCTACACCGGGCCGAAACGCGACAGCGACCCGGACGGGCCGGAAACCTTCGATATCGTGCTGGTCGACAATGGCCGCTCGGACATGCTGGGGAGCGAGTTCCAGGACATGCTCCGCTGCATCCGCTGCGGGGCCTGCCTGAATGGCTGTCCGGTCTTCACCTCGGTGGGCGGGCAGGCTTATGGATCGGTCTATTCAGGGCCGATGGGCGCGGTGTGGACCCCCGCGCTCGCGGGGATCACCCATGCGGCGAACCTGCCTAATGCCTCGACTTTCTGCGGAAAATGCGAGGAAGTCTGCCCGGTTCGCATCCCGCTGCCGAATTTGATGCGGCACTGGCGGGAACGGGAATTCGAAAAGCATTACACGCCCGCAGGCCAGCGCTGGGGCATGGGCGCATGGCGCTGGATCGCAGGCAAACCGGCGCTTTATCGGCTCGCATCCTCCATGGGCGGGCGCGTTTTGCGGGCGATGGCGTCGAAAGGCTGGGTGAAGAAGCTCCCCGGTTTCGCAGGCGGATGGACGCAGATGCGCGACCTGAAAGCGCCGGAAGGCGGCAGTTTCCTCGAGCAATATAAGAAGGGGAGGCGGAGCTGATGGGCGCGCGCGACGAAATCCTCGGCAAGCTCGCCCGCAAGAAACAGGGCGGCGGCGCGACGGGGATATCCGGCCATATGAAGCCCGCCGTGGCGATGAAGACAGGCGAGGAGATGGTCGCCCAGTTCCGCGAGAAGGCGGTGAAGCTCTCTTGCGGGCTCTCCGAATTGTCGAGGTTGAGCGAGGTTCCGGGCGAGATTGAGCGCGTGCTGGGCGAGATTGGAACCATGCCCGTTTTGCATGTCTCCGACGAGCCGGAACTGGCCTCGCTGCCATGGGAAGATGTCCCCGGTTTGAGAACCAGCCGCGAGATGGATCGCGATGCGCTGGACGGCGTGGCGGCGGTGAGCGCCTGCGCGGCGGCGAGCGCGGAGACGGGCGCGCTGGCGCTGACCTCGGATGCGGATCACGTCACCGGGATCGCCTTCCTGCCGGATTTCCATTTCGTGGTGCTGCGCAAAAGCCAGATCGTGTCCGGCTTCGAGGGCATCTGGACGGCGGCGCGGGCAAAGGGCGGCAATCGCGACCTGCCGCGCGCGGTGAACATCATCGGCGGGCCCTCGCGCACCGGGGATATCGAGGCGACCATGGTGATGGGCGCGCATGGGCCGCGCAGCGTGCATATCCTGCTGGTGGACGGCTAGGGCCTCGCCAAGGCCCGGCGCAGCGGCTACGCTCTCACGACCTTGAGTTCCATGAGGCGTTCATGGCCTATCGCCATTCATTTGCCGGTCACCATTATGATTTCCCCGACCTGAAAACGCTGCTCGCGAAGGCGAGCCCGGCGCGCGCCGGCGACCGGCTGGCGGGGCTGGCGGCGGAAACGGATGAAGAGCGCGTCGCCGCGCGCTTTGCGCTGGCCGATCTGCCGCTCGAAACCTTCCTCCATGAAGAACTCGTGCCTTACGAGGCGGATGAGGTGACGCGCCTCATCATGGACGGGCATGACGCGGGCGCATTCGAACCCGTCCGTTCTCTGACGGTTGGCGGGTTTCGCGACTGGCTGCTGTCCGACGCGGCGGACGAGGCGGCGCTGAAGGCGCTCGCGCCGGGGCTGACGCCGGAAATGGCCGCCGCCGTCTCAAAGCTCATGCGCAATCAGGATCTGATCGCGGCGGCGAAAAAATGCCGCGTGGTGACGGGTTTCCGCTCCACCATCGGCCTTGAAGGCCGGCTCGCCATCCGCATCCAGCCCAACCACCCGACGGACGACCTCAAAGGCATCGCGGCCTCCACGCTGGACGGGCTCATGTATGGCTGCGGCGATGCGGTAATCGGCATCAACCCGGCGACCGACAGCCCGGAGGCGATGGCGCGGCTTCTGCACCTGATCGACGATCTGCGGCAGCGCTACGACATTCCGACGCAATCCTGCGTGTTGGCGCATGTGACGACGGCGATGGAGGTGATGAAGCGCGGGGCACCGGTCGACATCGTCTTCCAGTCCATCGCGGGCACGCAAAAGGCGAATGAAAGCTTCGGCATCGACCTCGCCATGCTGGCCGAAGCGCGCGAAATGGCGCTGGCGCTGAACCGCGGCACGGTCGGCAACAATGTCATGTATTTCGAAACGGGGCAGGGCGCGGCGCTTTCGGCGGAGGCGCATGAAGGGCTCGACCAGCAGACGGTGGAAACCCGCGCCTATGCGGTGGCCCGCGCCTTCTCGCCGCTGCTCACCAATACGGTGGTGGGCTTCATCGGCCCGGAATATCTCTTCGACGGCAAGGAGATCACGCGGGCGGGGCTCGAGGATCATTTCTGCGGCAAGCTGCTGGGCGTGCCCATGGGGGTGGACGTTTGCTACACGAACCACGCGGAAGCCGATCAGGACGATATGGACAATCTGCTGACGCTGCTGGGCGTGGCGGGCTGCAATTTCGTGATGGGCGTACCGGGCGCGGACGACATCATGCTGAGTTATCAGTCCACCTCCTATCACGATGCGCTTTACGTGCGCTCCGCGCTGGGCCTGAAACCCGCGCCGGAATTCGAAGCCTGGCTGAAGGCCATGAACATCATGGACGATCAGGGGCAGGTGAGGCCGGAGCTGGCAGGTGGCGCGGCGCAGCTTCTCGAATATGGGGCGGCGGAATGAGCGGGGCGGATAGATGGTCCTTCCTGAAGGAATTCACCGCCGCGCGCATTGCGCTGGGCCGCACCGGCAATGCGCTGCCGACGGCAAACCTGCTCGATTTCCAGATGGCCCATGCAAGGGCGCGCGACGCCGTCCATGCCGCGCTCGATATGGTCCTGCTGCAAAGGCAGATTGCGGAGGCGGGGATCGGACTGTCGGTCGCGGAGGTAAAGTCGGAAGCGCCGACGCGCCATGCCTATCTGCAGGACCCGTCGAAGGGGCGGCATCTGGCGGTGGATGCCGAGCTGCCGGAGGGAGCGGGCGAGCATGATGTGGTCTTCGTCATCGGCGATGGCTTGTCCGCAACCGCGGTGCATGAAAACGCCGTGGCGACGCTCGCCGCGACGCTCAAACATCTCGAAGGCTGGACAGTCGCGCCGCTCGTCATCGCCCATCAGGCCCGCGTGGCGCTGGCCGACGAAATCGGCGCGCATTTCAACGCGGCGCTGAGCGTGATGCTGATCGGGGAAAGGCCGGGTCTTTCCGCATCCGACAGTCTCGGCGCCTATCTCACTTATGGGCCGAAGCCGGGGCGACAGAACGCGGAACGCAACTGCGTCTCCAACATCCGCCCCGCGGGCCTCAAGCCGGAGCTTGCCGGCTACAAGATCGCCTGGCTGCTGAAGGAGGCGCGGCGTCTGAAACTAACCGGCGTGAAGCTGAAGGACGATGCCCCGGACGCGCTGCCGGGGAGCGGGGTGGCGGTATTGGGTTAGGCTTAGGTTTTCCAATCCGACATCCAATATCGTCCGAGCTTTCGTTATGCGGCTCCATCAACCTCTGAGCTTTCTCCAAATAATTGGAGCGTGGTAAGCTTTATACCAAAAGTTGCGCGAGGGGGAGAGCTTGTCTGACAACCTAAAATTGATCCGAATATTCATAGGGTCGCCGGGCGGATTGGATGAGGAGCGTCAGGCAGCTCATAACGTTGTCGACAGCGTAAACCGTAGTCATTCTGAGCGCTGGGGGATTCACTTCAAACTACTTGGTTGGGAATCTGTAGTACCCGGCTACATTCGGCCTCAAAGCAAAATCAACGAGGACCTAGATCGGTGTAGTTATTTTATAGGCGTGTTATGGGACAAGTGGGGGTCCAAACCGTCTGCCGATACGGATGATTATACATCGGGGTTTGAAGAAGAATACTACCGAGCTAAAGAGGGGATCGAAAGTGGCCATATGAGAGATATGGCAATCTATTTCAAAAAAATAGAAGTTCCGTCTGGGATGAAGCCGGGCGAGGAAATTCAGAAGGTCTTCGATTTTAAGCAGAAGTGCATTGATGAGCATAAAGTATTCTTCAAAGAATTTTCTAATATTCACGATTTTGAGGATCGTATCCGAGAAAAGTTAGAGGAAATTGGCTGGCGAGAGACACTAATTCTAACTGACGAAGATCAACAAGCAGGCCAGTCAAAGAAAACGCCATCCAGCGAAGATTCTCCAGATGAGCCAACGGCAGAAAACACGTTGTTGCTTGATGAGGGTGTCCGGGATTTTCTCCAAGATTTAGCGCATAGGTCAACAGATTGGGACGCCACATCATCATATGATGTCGCCCGTCTCCGATTGATTGGTACCGCTGTGAACCGATCTGGCAACGACGACTTTTACCTCGGCAACCATGATGCAAATCTGATTTTCCGAGAATTTAGAGAGCAGACTCTTTCAGAACGAGAGGTGAGAGCGCTCATTGATTGCGGTGTTGTAGGGTTTGAGCATCACAATGTTCCCCTTTGGAGGTGGCTTTCCAAGAAGGTAGATGGAGCCGACATTTGGGAGCGGGTCAGGCTGCTCGCTGTATTCGGAAACCAATCAGAGAAACGGAATGCTTTCGATATTCTAAGGCTCGGGTCTCAATCTCTAGACTCATTTGAGGGGCTGGCTACCAAAAAAGATGAATGCATCAAATTGATGTTGTCTGAGGACATGCCATCTCAAGTGTTCGATGCGGCGATATCGTTTCTAGCGTCGGGGGCAAGCGAGGCTGATGTGACGCTTCTTGAAAAAACAGCGGTGGCATTGCCGCAGTATCGGCGCGCAAAGATGGAAGAGGCTATCGTTAGCGTCTTGTCGCGCACAAGCGTGGATGCTGCCGTAAAACGCTTGGTTGAAAAAGAAGTCGATAAAGTTGATGAGGCGTTGACGGAAGTGCTTTTCGGAAGCCCGCAATCTCTGACGACGGATACTGTGCAATTGTGTCTATCAGCGAAACCGGAAACGATCCGTGTACGTGCTGTAAAGCTGTTGTTCGAACGTGATGAGATAACCCTAGGAGTGGCTCAAACACTCTTGACCGACAGCAATCACGAAGTTCGCTTATTGGCGGCAGAAAGTTTCAAGAAGCTCGGACAGGAACTTAGTGAGGAGGTTGTTAAAAAGGCTCTTGTCAAAAGGGATTTAAGTTTCGTCAGTGCGTTCACATCCAAAGGCAAAACATCTGATGAGACCTACTACGAGCAGTATTGTCTGAACCGGTTGATGGAATTGGATTTGCCAACGCTAAAAGTTAGGGCGAAAGCCGCAGGTATCTTCGATATACGAGAAGTGTCAGCGCTCTATCGAAAATACCCGAACGAAATGCGGGCTGAAATTACAGGAAACTTGCAGGACTGCTTCAAAGGGCATCTGGAAAAGAGAATTCAACAAGCGCGTGAAGCGGGCTCGTTGGACCCCAAGCTAGAAGGTGAAATAAGGAGTATCGATAGTTTTCTCCGAAGGAGATTGTGCACCCAGGCGCTTTCGGCTCTCTGTCGAATGCGAAACTCTAAAGACCTTCAATTGGCGAGGAAGGTCATTAAGAGAATCGAAGTTGATGCAACCGAGGATATTCTTGCGTATTTCTCCCGATTTGGAGGCTGGTCTGATATCGAGCTTGTCAAAAAGTTGGGGTTTGGTTCAGACGAGAAAAGATCGTGGCTTAGTCTACTCAGCGTAAATTTGCCGGACCAAAGAGCTGCGACAATTATCTCTCTCGGCAAGGACCGAACCGCAGACATGCTGGCGCTGGAGCTTGATTCAGCCGTAAGGGCCTCGCTTGCCAAACAATTACCCAAGAGGTTGCTTGGTGGCTTGCGGGATGAGGTGCTCCTACGCGAGTTGGATCGGGAAGGAGACGGTTACAGAGCCGTCTTTGCTCTCAGATGTGTGCAGGCGTTACCTAAGTCGCGAATTAAGAGCCTTTTAGATCGATATATCGACAGCGACGAACACCGCTACTACAACAGTGTGCATTGGCTTGACTTGGGGGCAGCGCTTCCAACCGCTGTAGCCCAGAGCGTAGCGAAGCGCGCGTTGTCTCACCAATAGATGCGAGATGAAAAACCATCCGACGATAGTCGATGTGAAGCTCCGCTTCATTCGACCTCCTTCTTGACGCGCCCGACACTCGTTGCTGTGATCCATTCACCTTGATATTGGCCGCCTCGCGAGTGGATCCCGGGAACCCCGGCCTGCGCCGGGGCGGGCAAGTCCCGGGATGACAATCATGGTTGAGGTGAGGGGAAGCTGATTTCCAAACGCCGTCATTCCGGGCTCGACCCGGAATCCATGCGGCCCCGAAGCAGATCGCAGCCTCTGTATGGATGCCGGATCCCCGGTTTTCACCGGGGCAGGCAAGTCCGGCATGACGATGTTGTTTGGGTGGGGCGGCTCAGCCCTGATGTTTCGCCGCCCGCAAAGGCAACACCTCATGGAACTTGCCGCTTGCGGTGAATTCGGGCGGTGTCCGGCTTTGCCGCACCACGACGTCCGCCAGGCCGTTGTCGCGAAACACGCGGGTGACCGACTGGCTGACCTCCTGAAAGACGGTTTCCGCCGCCGTTTCGTCGGTGGCGTCTATTCGCAGCTCGAACTCTCTCTCGCCGGTCTGGGCCAGCTGAACGCGCCGGGCCCGCTCGTGCTCAAGCTCGAAGATGAGGGGCGACAGCGTCACCCCGCCGACATGAACGAGCGTCGCCTCGCGGCCTTCCACCTCGAAACTGCGGAAGGGCGAGCCGCAGGGGCAGGGGTCCGTGTGGAAGCGGACGCAGTCGCCGAGGTCGTACCGGATGAAGGGCTGAACGTCATTGGCCAGCACGGTGAGGAGCACGCTGTCCGACAGCATGCCGTCGGGCACGGGCTGCATGGCTTCGTCGACCGCTTCGAGGATCACCCAGTCTTCATGCACATGCTTCCGCCCGTGGCTGCACACGAAGGACAGCACCAGGCATTCGGTGCAGCCATAGGCGTCGAGAATGCCGTATTTGAGAGAGGGGAAGGCCTTGAGAACGCGGGCGCGAAGCTCCTCCGTGAGGGTTTCGCCGCCCGTGTTGAGGATCACCGGTTCGATCTTCAGCCGCCCGGCCTCCTTTTCCCTTGCGAGGATCGCCAACACGCTCGGATAGGTCACGATGCTGGAGACCGGGATCGCGTTGAGCTGCTCGACAAGGCGGCCGATGGGCTGCTCGGCCTCGATGAAGGTCACCCCCTTCACCAGTTTCGGATGCAGGCTTCTCACCAGCTTGTTGTACCCGACACCCGCAAAGTGACCATTGCCGCCGGTAACCGTCACCCGCATGCCGCGCTTGCGCATCTCCCGGAGGAACTGCCAGTGGTAGCGCTCGAAGCGAGCGAGGGAAATGCCGAAGGTATATTCCAGGAAGCGCGAGGGCAGGACGATGATTGCCGGTTCGCCCGACGTGCCGGAGGTCCGGAAGACGGCGACACCGCCAATGGGCACGCCGATCTTGCTCATATCCGCGAGATGCGCGCGGGCCTTTTCGAGAGGGAGAGAACGGATCGTCAGCCAGTCGTCGAACGCGCGCATGAGATCGGGTTTGCGGGTCACCGGCAGGTCGCGCAGCTCGACCTCGCTTGAGGGCGGCACATCCGCGTAAAGCCGGTGAAACAGCGGGGAGTCGCGCCGCGCCTTTTCGACGAGGCGCCTGAGGTTGCGGAGCTGCTTCGTTTCGATGCGTTTCCGCCCGCCCCACGCGGTCCAGAGCCCGCCGACGAAATACCCGAATGTCCTGAGAAGACTGAAACGCATGGCTGCCGACCTCCCCCATAAGTCAGCAATGAGCCGTCGGTGTCACCCCGATACGCGATTGCGATGAAACCGACGGGTCATGGCTTGCCTCAATCCTGATAGTTCGCGGCGCGTTTTTCGAGGTTGGACATGATCGCCTCGACCTGGTTCGGGCTGCCGATGAGCTTGTCCTGCTCGACCGACTCCATGGTGAGGCCTTCTTCCTCGCTGACGACCGCCGCGGCGTTGAGGATGCGCTTGGAGGCGCGGATGGCGCTCGGGCTTTTGCCGGCGATTTCGCGCGCCGTCGCCAGCGCTTCCTCGCGCGGGTTTTCGGTGACGCGGGTGGCAAAGCCGATGCGGCCTGCTTCCTCGCCGAGGAAGATACGGCCCGTATAGGTCAGCTCACGGACGATATCCTCACGCACGAGGTGATACATGATCTGGGTGCCTGCCATGTCCGGCACGAGGCCCCATTTGATTTCCATGATGGACATCTTCGTGTCCGGCGCGACATAGCGCATATCCGCGCCCAGCATGAGCTGGAAGCCGCCGCCAAAGGCCACGCCATGCACGGCGGCGATCACCGGCACTTCGAGCTCGCGCCACTGCCAGACGACATATTGCGCGCGGTTGGAGATGCCATGGGTGCGGGGCGTGAGACGGCTCGGCACGCCGCCTTCCTTCTTCTCGCCGCTATCCTTTTTTCCACCGCCGGCCATCTTGCCGAAATTGCCCATGTCGAGACCGGCGCAGAAGGCGCGGCCATCGCCCGAGATCACCACGGCGCGCAGGCTCTTCTCGTTGCGCAGGCGCTCGCCCGTGTCGAGCAGCGCCTCGAACATCGCGTCGTCCAGCGCGTTCATCTTGTCGGTGCGCACAAGGCGGACATCGGCCACGCCATCCTCGATAGTGACGGTGATCCGGTCGCTCATGTCGTTATCCTCCCGAAGTTGCGGATTTTCGATTTTGTTTGGCGGAAGACTAGCGCATTCGGCCGCGCTGTCCGACAGGAAAGAGGGCGATCCCGCCCCGGAGAGCGCCGGGGATAGGATTTGACAGGCGGCGACCTTGCGTCAACTCTGCCTGAAAACAAGAAGCAAACGAAAACGAGGCAGGGCGAGATGAACAATCCGGGCGAGACGATGGGGATTTGCGAGGCGGTGGGGATTTGCGAGGCGGAGACATGCGACTGCCCCGATCACGATCACCATACACATGACCTTTATGGCTGCCCCTGTTGCGCGCCGGTTTTGCAGGACCTCGGCCTGATCTCGCTGCCGCCGCTGGCCAATGCCGCGCGGCCCGCCGCCTGGAATAGCCTCGGCGCGCCGAAGGAGGCGCCTGCCGGAACACTCATCATGGCGAATGCGACGGTGGTGACCGCGGATGCGGGCTTTTCCATCGCCGAGGCGCTTGCCTTCAAGGACGGGCGCATCGTGGCGGTGGGCACGCTCGACGAGGTGAAGGCGGCGGCGGGCGAGGACGCGCAAGTGGTGGATTGCGCGGGCCGCACCATCCTGCCGGGTTTCATCGAGCCGCATATGCATTTCTTCCCCATCGCCATCATGAACCGGCTCACCGATGTGGGGCCCTTCAAATGCGACGATGCGGATGCCGTGATCGCGCGGATGGGCGATCTCGCGGCGGAAACGGAAGACGGCACATGGATCGTCGCGCGGCAGTTCGACCCGTCCTTGCAGCCGGGCGCGGACCGCATCACGCGGCATACGCTGGACCAGGTCGCGCCGCGCAATCCGGTGTTCATCTTCAATGCCTCGCTCCATATCGCCTATTGCAACTCCGCGGCGCTGAAGATCGCGGGCGTGACGGCGGAAACGCCGGACCCGGCGGGCGCAGCCTATGGGCGCGATGCCGACGGCCACCCGAACGGTGTGCTGCAGGGGCAGGCGACCATGTTCGGCGTGCTGGCGCATAACATGTCCGCGCTGGCGCTGGACGATGTGCCGGCTGCCTGCAAGGCGGTCTGCGAAAAGGCGAACGCGGTCGGCGTCACGACCTTCTGCGATCAGGCGAGCGGCGGCTTTCAGGGACCGGGCGAGATCGACGCCTTCCACGCTTTCGCCGCCTCCGGCCATATGACGGCGCGGCTGCGCTATTCGCTCATCAATGCGGGCGCGAAACGCTGGGACGAAAGCGACATCGCTTTCGGCAAGGGCGACGAGATCGCGCGTGCGGTCGGCTGGAAGATCGTGTCGGACGGCTCCAATCAGGGACGCACCGGCCTGCAGCGCGACCCCTATTACAAGCGCGACGACACAGGCATCGCCTATGTCGACAAGGACACGCTGCGCGAGACGGTGGTGAGCCGCGCGCTGGAAGGCTGGCAGGTCGTGGTGCATGCCAATGGCGACAAGGCCATCGACCATGCGCTGGATGCTTTCGAGGCGGCCTATGAGGCGGGCGTGCCGCGAGACCGGCGTTTCCGCATCGAGCATTGCTCGATCCTGCATGACGAGCAGATCGCACGGATCAGGGAGCTGGGCGTGAGCCCGAGCTTCCTCATCGGCCATGTGCATTACTGGGGCAAGGCCTTCCGCGACGAGATATTCGGGCCGGAAAAGGCCGACCTGCTGGGCCGCGCGGCGAGTTGCGGCCAGGCGGGCATTCCCTGGACCATGCATTCCGACGAGCCGGTGAGCGAGATGGGGCCGCTGCGCCTCATCGACAATGCGGTGAACCGGACCCTGTGGAAGGAGCCGGGAAGCGTGCTGAACCCCGCCGAGCGGGTGAGCATGGAAGAGGCCATTCTGGCGCTGACGCGCGATGCGGCCTGGCAATGCCATTCCGAGCATGAAATCGGCTCGCTGGAGCCGGGAAAGCTGGCCGATTTCGTGGTTCTTGACCGCAATCCACTCACCGTGGCGCCCAAAGAGGTGGGCGGCATCGAGATTCTGGAAACATGGATGGGCGGAAAGCGCGTATATGCCGCTTGATCTTCATAAGCGGGAAATAATTGCGTGAGTAGGCTTATATGGCTGTTGCAAACCGTGACAAAAATGCACAACGCTACCCTTGTACGGTTGCTAACTTGGGGTCGGGGAAGAAACGAAGTCATCGCTTCACATGTCAGACCACCACGACAAGATCGGCGCCGCTTTGCGCGATGCGCGACAAGCCTGCGGACTCTCTCTGGATGAGGTCGCGGAGCGCATCCATATTCGCCCGGTCTATCTCCAGGCGATCGAGGCAGGGCAGTTCGAGCTTCTGCCCGCCATTCCCCAGCGTCTCGGCTTCACGCGCTGTTATGCCGATTTCCTGCAGATCGATCTCGGCGACGACCTGAACAAGCTAAGCGAGGAAGTGAACGATCACGTCTCGCAGACGGATTATTCAGCGCCGGCGCTTCTGCTGCCCGAAGCGCGCCGCGGCTGGGGCCTGTATGGCGTGGCGGCGGTGCTGATGGCACTTGTCGCCGGAAGCGTCTTCTATTTCAGCGGAACGCAGAGCGGCGATGTCGCGGCCACGAATGCGCCGCAGACCAGCGTTCCCCCGGCCAAGGCCTCGCTGCCGGTGCTGGAGGACAGGGCTAAAAGCCCGGCGCCGGTGAAGACCGATCTTGCAGACCGCGATGACGCTTCGGAAACCGTGGCCCTTGCGGCGCCCGCGATGGCCACGGAAGCGCATGCCGCGGCAGCCCACAACGAGCTGCAGGCGGACGAGATGCCGGCCGTGAAGATGGCGAATGCCGAGACGGCCGCGACGGTCGAGAAGGCAGAGAAGGCAGAGAAGGCAGAGAAGGCAGAGACGAAAGCCGTTTCCGCTGCGCCGGATGTGACCGAGGCAGACGAGGCCGAAGCCAGTAAGGTTGAAGCCAGGAAGGCCGAAACCGGCAAGCTCGAAGCCAGCGAAACCAAGACCAGTGAAGCCGAAGCCAGCGAAGCCGGGTCCAGCGAGACCGGCGCGAGCGAGACCGACCGCGCGGCGCTGCGGCCGGCCTATCTGGCCTCGAGCGATGTGTTCATCCGCGCCCGGCCGGACAATGACGGGGCCGTGCTCGGCGTCGTCAATCGCTGCGAGCCCCTGCAGGTGCTGGGCGGCAACCGCTACTGGCGCGAGGTCGAGCGCAAGGACGGCACCAAGGGCTGGATCTTCACCGACTATGTCGCGCAGCGCGGACAAGCCGGCTGCGTCTGATCCGCCCGATTTCATATTTCCCGGCGATGAAAACTCTGTAAGTTTCCTCCCTATTGCGCGTCTTTCGGGCAGCCGGGACGAAGCGTCGCATTGTGCCGGGACGCCGGGAGGCGTAGCGCCGTGGCATCCGTCCGGTCCGACAGGAGGAGATTGCGGAATGGGGCTTTCGTCCGCCGCGGGGAACCATGCCAAAGGCCGCGTCGCGCGTATTCTGTGCGCCGGCATGATGATGCTCGCGCTCGCCGGGTGCGACGACGGGCAGGACTGGCATGCGACCAATCTGACGGGTGCGTTTCCGCCGCTGCATTTTTCCATGACCCGTGCCGACGACGGCAAGCAGGTGACGGAAGCGGATTATCGCGGCAAGGCGGTGCTGCTCTATTTCGGCTACACGTTTTGCCCCGATGTCTGCCCGACCACGCTCAGCCATATCAGCAATATTCTGGACCGCATGGGCAAGTCGGCGGACGATGTGCGCGTGCTCTTCGTGACCGTGGATCCGAACCGCGACACGCTGCCCGACCTCAAGCGATATGCCGACGCCTTTGCGCCGCAGGTGGATGCGCTGCGCGGGACGCCCAACGAGCTTGCGGCGCTCGCGAAACGCTATCGTGTCGCCTATACGGTGCGTCCGGCAAAGGATGACAGTGAATACGAAGTGTCGCACGGCTCCGCCGTCTATGTGTTCGACGGCGAGGGCCGGATCAGGTTGCTTTTTTCGTCGCTGTCGCGCGCGCAGCCGGATATGGACGGCATGACGGCCGACCTTGAAAGACTGACGCGGGAAGATTCAGGCGGCGGCTGGCTGAGCCGCATCGCCGCCTGGTTCTAAGAGCTTATTTGCCGGTCGCGGTCGCGCCCTTCACGTCGAAGCTGCCGGTCAGCGTCGAGCCGTCCTTGAACTTCAGCGTTACCTCGGCGGTCGTGCCCGGCTTCAGCTCGGCGGCGGGCTTCATGCACATCAGGTGCTTGCCGCGCGGCGCGAAGCTCACGCTCTCGCCCGGTGCGACGGCGACTTCGGGGAGCATGACCATTTTGTCGCCCTTGCTCTCATGCAGCATGACCATGCCGCAGGCGGGCGAGGAAGCGCCGACAAGCGTGCGGGCTTCGCCGCTCTCATTCGTCAGCGTGAAATAACCGGCGGCGGGACGGCTCGGCACGATGACCCGCATCCAGGTGTCGGACAGGGTGAGGCCCGACGTGTCGCCGGCCAGCGCGGGCGCCGCAGCAAAGGCGCTCACGCCGAGCGCCAGCGCGAGGCTACATGCCAGTCCAGCTTGCCGCGTTGATTGCAGGAGATGTTTCATCCTCATTCTCGCTTTCTGCCTCTTCTTCCGCGAGGCGCATGAAATTCAGCACAAGCAATAACCCGACGGCGCTCATCATGGCACCCGGAATCCACACGATCAGCCCGCCATAGGTCTGATCCGCCATGGCGTCGATCGAGGGATAGATACGACCGCACCAGTGATAGAACTCATAAAGGTCCTTCGTCGAAAAGGTGATGAAGGCCCCGATCAGGATTTGCGGGAACATGACCCCCATCAGAATACCGCTTCGCGCCAGGAACCCCAGGCGGGCAGGCGGCGAGGGACGCGGATCGAAGACCAGGCTCCAGAACAGGATCCCGTCCACCACCATGGACCAGTTCATGATGGAGTAGAGCCGGGGATCGACCATGACCCGGAAATGAACGTCCGGGATCAGCCAGAGATAGATGAGCCCGACGAAGAGGAAGGCGGCGAGCGCCGGCTGCTGGACGACATGCATCACGCGCCGCAGCCAGTGCGCGCGGCAAAGCCGCGCGAGCGGTTCCGGCATGCCGCGCAGGATCGTCTGCCCCGGCCAGCCGAGCACGATCAGCATCGGTCCCAGATGATGCATGACGATGTGCTGGACGCGATTGAGGAAAAACATGTGCTGCGCGAGATAGTCGTAGCGCGTCATCAGCACGGCATAGGTGAGGCCAAGGCCAATGAGGAAAGAGGCGATGCGCCATTTGGCGGGGCGTTCCTCGGGCGAGGAGAGGTGAAGCCCCCGGACGAACCACCAGAGCGCCAGCCAGAAGGAGATGAATTCCAGCGGGTAGAAATCCCACGGCGCCCAGACGGGCAGCAGCGTGGGCACATTGCGGCAGAGCCACCACAAAGCGACGCTGGTCACGGCCAGCAGCAGATAAACCGCGCCGTCCATGATCGGAAGGGAAGCCCGGCGCGGCAGCGCCTTCTGGAGAGCGGTCGTCACCATTCGCATCCTTGAAGCATATCCAAGGGTGCTAATCCCTGCCGCCCGAAATGCCAAGTGGGCGCGCCCGCGTCCGGTCGTCGCAATGGCCGGAAATGGGGGCGGGAAAAGGGCGCACGCAAAGGGACAGTCGCCAAAAGAAGAGGGAGCCCTTTCGGGGCTCCCTTGAGATACCACTGGCTGCGAGAGGGAGGTGAGGGGGGGAGGACACCGGTATCGCGCAGTGGAGACAACTGAAGCGGCTTGCCTACGTGGTACCGCCCGTTGTTATGGCATCCATAATGCCCGCCGGACGCGCGGGCGCCTTGATCTGGATCATTTATGGTGATTTAGCCCGCAGGGCCGGATTTCCGCCCTGTTTGCGGGTTGGGGGAGTTGACGAAAGCGGACCCTTGCGCATAAGTTCCGGGCCTCGCGACGCGGGATTCCCGCGTTTCGCGCACCAAGTGCCGGTCACGGCGCCATTTGCGGTATTTTTACCGTATCCGGGCATAAAAGCCCGGCCGGCTCAGGCTCTTGGGGGATCGTCTAATGGTAGGACAGCGGACTCTGACTCCGCCAGTCTAGGTTCGAATCCTAGTCCCCCAGCCAAGCCTTCTTCCCAGGCTCAGAACGCTTCGCTTTACCGCTTTCCCCAAGCTGCTAGACTTGCCTCAACTGAGAACAGAGGGAATCCGGTGTTCGAAGCGCGATCGGGGCCTTGTGAGGGGGCGCCGGTACTGCTGCTTCCCGGATTTTAAGGATCGCGTGCAACACGACGATGAAGGCGGTGCAAGGGGCGCATCACGTCCCGCCGCCGGGCAATCCGTGCCATCCTTCCATCCCGGTCCCGATGGGGCCGAGGGCGGACAGGCTGGCGGGGATGCCGCCCGAAAAGACACCGGAACCGCGCCCGCGCGCCGTCGCAAGCGCCGGGGAAAGCGTGGCCGCGGCGGCAAGGCTGCAATGGCCGCCGCATCCGGGACAGCTGCGCCCGAGAATGCCGCGTCCGAGAGCGGCAAGACCGACGGCAAATCCGATACCGGCAACAGCGAGACGAAATCGCGCACGGCCCGCCGAAAGCGGCGCCGGAACAGGCGCGGTGCACCCGGAACTCGAGGGGCGGCGGGCGGCCGGGAAAAGCTCTACGCCGCGCTCGATCTCGGTACCAATAATTGCCGCCTGCTGATCGCCCGGCGCACGTCCGACGGCTTCAAGGTGGTGGATGCCTTCTCGCGCATCGTCCGGCTGGGCGAGGGCGTGGCCGCCAATGGCTGTCTGAGCGATCAGGCCATGGACCGGGCGGTGGAAGCGCTGCGCATCTGTGCCGAAAAGATGGAGCGGCGCGGCGTCGGCCGGGCGCGCGCTATTGCGACGGCGGCCTGCCGCGCGGCGGATAACGGCCCGGATTTCATCAAGCGGGTGAAAAGGGAAGCGGGACTCTCGCTTGAAATCGTCTCGACCGAGGATGAGGCGCGGCTGGCCCTGGCCGGCTGTGCGCCGCTGCTCGATCGCGATTGCGAGGCGGCGCTCGTCTTCGATATTGGCGGCGGCTCGACCGAACTCATCTGGGTCGAGATCGAGCGGCCCGGCGATGACGGTGCGGCGCCTGCGCGCCCGCGGATCGCGGACTGGATATCGCTGCCCCACGGGGTGGTGACGCTGGCCGAAAAATATGGCGGCGAGGATGTGTCGGAGGATATCTACCGGGAAATGGTCGAGGAGGTCGCAGGCCATCTCGAGCCCTTCGCGGCGCGCATGGCGGACTGGCATGAAGAAGCCCGCAACGGCGCGATGCCGCCTTTCCACCTTCTCGGCACGTCCGGCACCGTGACCACCATCGCGGGCGTCATGCTGGACCTCAAACGATATGACCGAACGGTGGTGGACGGGATCTGGCTGTCGCCGGGAGACGTGCACCGGGTGACGCGCGACCTGATCGCGATGGATTATGACAGCCGCGCCGGGCATCCTTGCGTCGGCGAGGAACGGGCCGATCTCGTTCTGGCGGGCTGCGCCATCTTCGAGGCGATCGCCGAGGCCTGGCCTAGCCAGCGCCTGCGCGTTGCCGACCGGGGCCTCAGGGAGGGCATATTGCTCTCCATGATGGACGCCGATGCATCGAAGGCGCGGCGACGGCGCAGGCGACGGCGGCGCAAGCAAAAGGCGAACCGGCAGCAGGGCCCGGCAGCGAATGCGACGGAAGCGAGTAGCGAGTAATGGTCGAGAAAAAGAAGGGCAGCGGCGCCCGTAGTCTGAAGGTGCGGGTGAAAACCGCGAAACGCCGCAAGACTTCTTCCACGCGCTGGCTCCAGCGCCAGTTGAACGATCCTTACGTGCAGGCCGCCAAGCGCGACGGCTTGCGCTCGCGCGCGGCCTACAAGCTGACCGAGATGGACGACAAGTTTCACGTGCTGAAACCCGGCCAGCGCGTGGTGGACCTCGGCGCGGCGCCGGGCGGCTGGTGCCAGGTGGCGGTGGAGCGCGTGAAAGCGCCGACCGGGGAAGGGACAAAGCCCGGCAAGGCCCAAGGGGCCGTGGTCGGCATCGACCTTCTGGAAGTGGAGCTGGTGCCGGGCTCCACTATCCTGCAGATGGATTTTCTGGAAGAGGGCGCGGACGAGCGCCTGATCCAGGAACTGGGCGGGCTGCCCGATGTCGTGATGTCGGACATGGCGGCCAATACGACCGGTCACAAGCAGACCGACCATCTGAAGATCATGGCGCTGTGCGAGGCGGCGGCCCATTTCGCCATCGAGGTGCTGAACGAGGACGGCGCCTTCATCGCCAAGGTGTTCCGGGGCGGCACGGAAAACGAGCTTCTGGCCTTCCTGAAGCAGCATTTCAAGGTCGTGCGGCACGTGAAACCCAAGGCCAGCCGCGCCGATTCGTCGGAAATGTATGTGCTGGCGACCGGCTTCAAGGGCCGGGGAGAGGGGACGGACGAGGCGGAAGAGGCCTGATTCCGAGGCCTCCGCCCGGCTTTTGCTCTTTACATGAATGTCATGCCGCATTGCGGCGAGAAGCGCTTTGCATATCCCCGCTTCGGTGTTAAGAACCAGCGCCAACACAAGGCAGGCAGGCTCGTTTTTCATTTGGGAAAACGGCCCCCGACAGGAGGTTGGCATGAAAATCCGCGATGCTCTGACGTTCGATGATGTTCTGCTGTTGCCAGCGGCATCGACGGTCATGCCCAGCCAGGCGGAAACCCGCACCCGCCTTACCAAATCCATCCAGCTCGGTATCCCGATCATCTCCTCGGCGATGGACACGGTTACCGAAGCGCGGCTGGCCATCGCCATGGCGCAGGCCGGCGGCATGGGCGTCCTCCACCGCAACATGACCATCGAGGCGCAGGCCGAGCAGGTCCGCCAGGTGAAGAAGTTCGAAAGCGGCATGGTGGTGAACCCGGTCACCATCGGGCCGGATTCGACGCTGGCCGAAGCGCTGGACCTGATGGAGCGCAACCGGATTTCCGGCATCCCGGTCGTGGAGCCGGAAACGGGCAAGCTCGTCGGCATTCTCACCAACCGCGATGTGCGCTTCGCCAGCAATATGATCGAACCCGTCCGCAACCTGATGACGAAGGAAAATCTCATCACGGTGAATGACGGGGTGAGCCAGGACGAGGCGAAGAAGCTTCTCCACAGGCACCGCATCGAAAAGCTGCTGGTGGTGGACGACGCCTATCGCTGCGTCGGCCTCATCACGGTGAAGGATATCGAGAAGGCTCAGCTTCACCCCAATGCGGCCAAGGACGGGCAGGGCCGCCTGCGGGTCGCCGCCGCCACCACGGTGGGCGACGAGGGCTATGAGCGCTCCGCGGCGCTGATCGACGGCGGCGCGGATGTGATCGTGGTCGATACCGCGCATGGCCATTCCGCCCGCGTGGCCGAGGCGGTGGAGCGCATCAAGAAGCTCTCCAATTCCACGCAGGTGATTGCCGGCAATGTGGCGACCGGCGACGGCGCGAAATCGCTGATCGACGCGGGCGCCGACGCGGTGAAGGTCGGCATCGGGCCGGGCTCCATCTGCACCACCCGCATCGTGGCCGGTGTCGGCGTGCCCCAGCTCACCGCCATCATGGATGCGGTGGAAGCGGCGCAGAAGACCGACACGCCGGTCATCGCCGATGGCGGTATCAAGTTTTCCGGCGATCTGGCCAAGGCCATCGCGGCGGGCGCGGAATGCGCCATGCTGGGCTCGCTCTTCGCGGGCACCGAGGAAAGCCCGGGCGAGGTCTTCCTCTATCAGGGCCGCAGCTACAAGGCCTATCGCGGCATGGGCTCGGTGGGCGCCATGGCGGTGGGCTCCGCCGACCGCTATTTCCAGCAGGATGTGAAGGACACGCTGAAGCTGGTGCCGGAAGGCATCGAAGGCCAGGTCGCCTATAAGGGCCCGGTCGGCACGGTGATCCACCAGCTGGTCGGCGGCCTGCGCGCGGCCATGGGCTATACCGGCTCGGCCTCCATCAAGGACTTCCAGGAGCGGGCCGAATTCGTCCGCATCTCGTCGGCCTCGCTGCGTGAAAGCCATGTCCATGACGTGACGATCACCCGCGAAGCCCCCAACTATCCCGGCGGCAGCAGCCTCTGAGAGACCCGAAAGCCATATAGGTCATGACCCCCGGCGCGCGGCTCTCCGCCGCTATCGATATTCTGGTCGATATTTTCCGCAGCGAGACGCCGGCGGACCGCATCTTCGAGAACTGGGCACGGGCAAGCCGCTATGCCGGGTCGAAGGACCGGGCGGCGGTGAGCGCCATCGTCTATGGCGTGCTGCGCCACAAGGCGGAACTGGCCCATGCGGTGGGAGACGATGCACCGCGGCTGATGGCGATGGGCTGGCTGACGCTGCGCGCGGGCGAGGGGGCCGATGCCGTGCTTGCCCTGATGACCGGTGAGAAGCACGATCCCGCACCCGCCACCGAAGAGGAAGCCGCCGCGCTGAAAGCGGCCGCGCTGCCGGGACCGGACATCGCCCCCCATATCCGCCTCAACTATCCCGAATGGCTGCACCCGGAATTTCAGGACGCGTTCGGCGAGAGGCTGGAGCCGGAACTGGCCGCGCTGATGGACCGCGCGCCGACGGATCTGCGCGCCAACACGCTTAAAGCATCGCGTGAAGACGTGATGAGGGCCCTGAAAGAGGCTGGCGCGGAGATTGAAGAAGGGGCGCTATCTCCCTGGTCTATAAGGCTTTTGAAGAAAGCCAATCTGCCCGCGCTGAAACCCTTCAAGGACGGGCTTGTTGAGATTCAGGATGAAGGCTCGCAACTGGCCTGCCTGCTGGCGGGCGCGAAACCGGGCGAGCAGGTGGTCGATCTCTGCGCGGGCGGCGGCGGCAAATCGCTGGCGCTCGCTGCGACGATGGAGAACCACGGCCAGATATTTGCCTGCGATCTGGAGGCGCGGCGCCTGAAGGCCCTCATGCCCCGGGCGCAGCGCGCGGGCTGCCGCAACATCCAGACGATGCCGCTGCACCTCTGGGTGCCGGGCGGGACGGACCCCGATCTCGCCGCGCTCGCGGGCCGGGCCGACCTCGTTCTCGTGGATGCGCCCTGTTCCGGCACGGGCGCCTGGCGGCGGAGCCCGGACGCCCGCTGGCGGCTGACGACGGAAAAGCTCGCCGGCTACCGCGCGGCACAGACGGAAGTGCTGGAGCGCGCAGCCCCGCTGGTGAAGCCGGGCGGGCGGCTCGTCTATGTGACCTGTTCGCTGCTGCCGTCGGAAAACGAGGACCGGGTGGCCGCCTTCCTCGCCGCCCATGAGGATTTCGCCGAAGAGCCCTGGACGAAGCACTGGCCGGAAGACCTGCCGCGCCCGGCGAGCCTGTCGGCCATCGCGCTGCGCCTCAGCCCGGCGACCAGCGGCACGGACGGGTTTTTCGTCTCCATTCTGCGGCGGAGGGCCTGACCCCGTGCTCTGTCTCCGCGCCGCCTTGACCCCTTTTCGCTATGATGGTCTATCGCCATCCATAATCTGCCTTCCCCCGTATTGCCCCGGAACATGCCTATGACCGAAGACCGCATCCTCATCATCGATTTCGGCAGCCAAGTGACGCAGCTCATCGCCCGGCGTATCCGCGAAAGCGGCGTCTATAGCGAGATCGTGCCCTTCAACAAGGTGGAGGAGATGTGGGAGAGCTTCGGGCCGAAGGGCGTGATCCTGTCGGGAAGCCCGTCCAGCGTCAGCCGGGAGGGCAGCCCCCGCGCGCCGCAATTCGTCTTCGAGGCGGGGCTGCCGGTGCTGGGCATCTGCTACGGCCAGCAGACCATGACGCTGCAGCTGGGCGGCAAGGTGGAAGGCCATGACGAGCGCGAATTCGGCCGCGCCGCCATCGAGGTGCTGGAGGACAGCCCGCTTTTCGACGGCGTGGTGCAGAAGGGCGAGACGGAACCCGTCTGGATGAGCCATGGCGACCGGGTGGTGAGCCTCGCGCCGGGCTTCAAGGTGATCGGCCAGAGCCGGGGCGCGCCCTTCGCGGCCATCGCGGATGAGGAACGCCGCTTCTATGGCGTGCAGTTCCACCCGGAAGTTGTTCACACGCCGCGCGGGCGCGACATGCTGTGGAACTTCACGCACCGCATTTGCGGCTGCAAGGGCGACTGGACCATGGCCGCCTTCCGCGAAACCGAAATCGCCAAGGTGCGCGAGCAGGTGGGCTCGGGCCGCGTCATCTGCGGGCTGTCGGGCGGGGTGGATAGCTCAGTCGTCGCCGTGCTGCTGCATGAGGCCATCGGCGACCAGCTGCAATGCGTCTTTGTCGATACCGGCATGATGCGCGCGGGCGAATCCGCCGAGGTCGTCTCGCTCTTCCGCGACCATTACAACATTCCGCTCGTGGCGGTGGATGCGAGCGAGCTCTTCCTCGGCAAGCTCGACGGCGTGACCGACCCGGAACAGAAGCGCAAGATCATCGGCTCCACCTTCATCGACGTCTTCGAGGACGAGGCGAAGAAAGTGGGCGGCGCGGACTTCCTGGCGCAGGGCACGCTCTATCCGGATGTGATCGAAAGCGTGTCCTTCGCGGGCGGGCCGTCCGTCACCATCAAGAGCCACCACAATGTGGGCGGGCTGCCGGAACGCATGAACATGAAGCTGGTGGAGCCGCTTCGCGAACTCTTCAAGGACGAGGTGCGCGAGCTCGGCCGCGAACTCGGCCTGCCGGAACAATTCGTCGGGCGGCATCCTTTCCCCGGGCCGGGGCTCGCCATCCGCGTGCCGGGCGAGATCACGGGCGAGAAGCTGGAAATCCTGCGCAAGGCCGACACGATCTATCTGGAGGAAATCCGCGCGGCGGGCCTCTATGACCAGATCTGGCAGGCCTTCGCCGTGCTGCTGCCCGTGCGCACCGTGGGCGTGATGGGCGACGAGCGCACTTACGATTACGTCTGCGCGCTTCGCGCGGTGACGTCACTGGATGGCATGACGGCGGACTACTACCCCTTCAGCCACGAATTCCTCGGCCATGTTTCGACCCGCATCATCAACGAGGTGCGAGGCATCAACCGCGTCGTCTACGACGTGACCTCGAAGCCCCCCGGGACGATCGAGTGGGAGTGAGGGGGATTTGATTTGTCGAATGATGGTAGAAAATTTCTAAAGTTTTTCTGAATCCAAATAAACGATCAAAAACTAAAGTCAGGCCTACGTTTGGGCGGGATGTTTTGCGAGCGAAAATTTTTATACATTCAGCCAACGCTCTGCGTCCTTAGTTTAATTAAGGTGCCAAGATAGTTCCAACGAGTGAAGCGTCTGTGTGGACAAAGATTGTTGTAAGGCGGATACACCGTTTTATTGAGGGCAATAGTCGTGAACACATTCGACAATTTTTGGAATGCAATACCTGACCTTGGGGCGTTGGATAGCGAGGCCAATATCGAACTACGCCTTGTTGTCCCATTGCTAGAGTCTCTCGGCTACGACAGACGTGCTGATATTGCAGCTAAATATCCCGTCGAGTTTCAACAGGGCCGTGCTGGGCGCAAGCCGGAAGCAGATTTCGTCTGCTTTTATGGGCCGCTGCATGACAGGAACAACTCTCTGCTTGTTGTTGAAACCAAGGCGTCTAATGAAGCGTTGCCTAACGGTAAGGCACAAGGTGAATCCTATGCCCAAAACCTACGTGCGCCCTTGCTTCTTCTAACGAATGGGAAGGAGCTTGAAATCTGGCAACAGCAAGCAACTTTTGAAAGCGAATGTGTTCTGCAGATTTCAGTCAGTCAGCTGATTGAGAACAAGGGAAAGATCGAGAAATTTCTTAATAAAATTGCAGTCCGTGATTACTGTAAGACTCTAAAATTTAAGACGATTGTAGAGGCAACTGCGGACCTTGGTAGCTATGAAACTGCCGAGTTGACGCGAATGCTTTCTCGTCCCACGGCGGTGCGGCGAACTCTGACGCTAAAGCAAGTGGGAGCAGATGCTACCACAGTAGAGTCGGGTCAGTTGTTAGTGGCTTATCCAAAAGGAGCAATAATTGTTGGTTCATCAGGGTACGGAAAGACAACTCTGTCTCGCAGTGTCGCAAAGGAAGCAATAGAAGCCCGCTGGAGGGGAGAACGTGCGCTTGTTGCCATAGAAGCACCATTGCCAGCCTTGGAGGCATCTGGGTCCGACTTGTTTTCGTTCTTGCTTCAGCGGTTACAACCCCATCAGCCGGGAGTTACAGATCATAGCTTTCGAGACCTAGTTCGGGATGCTGGAGTAACGGTTATTTGCGATAGCTTGGATCGCACTAGCCGCAATTTTCAACGAAGGATTGAGGCAGATATCTCACTATTTTTGCGAGATTACCCAATGTCTCAGTTTTTTGTTTTTTCGCGTGCCGATGCAGAACCCACAATCGATATACCGACACTAGAGCTTGAACCTTTGTCGGATATGCAAATGCGTGAGATGGAGCAGATTATTCTCACAGACGGAAGCACTCAACATTATTCAATTATTGGAATGGCACCGCCAACTCTCCATTCGCTCTTTGGCAATCCGTTGATACTGGAATTGGCGTTGGGTCACTGGAAACGGCGCCGCGATTTCCCTCGGGATGTTGACATGCTGTTTCGTTCATGGCTGGAAGCCGTGCTGGATGCCGAACCAAACGACCAAATGTCCCGGCTCCATCGCGAATACGCACTCTCAATCATTGCTCAAGCAACTATAGAATCGCCGTTACCAAGCGCGAAAATAATCCAGCTTCTTAAAGAGAAAGAAACTAATGAGGATGTGCTGAACGAATTGGTACGATCCGATGCTGTGCGGGTACACAACTCCATGATGGAAGTGAAACATGATGGGTTGGCGGATTATCTGCGTGCGAAGGCATTGACGGAAAAGAGCGTGCCGGATCAGCTGATCGCAATATCCCGGTTGAAAGTTTCGTCGGACTCGTTTCTGCCTGTTCTTCTAATGTCACAACTGACAGATCTTAGTGCCCAAGGGGCACTTTGGGAGCGTATGACATCGGGATCGATTGAGACATATCTTGATGCCCTGAGATACAGGCGCGATACGTCCGATGATATGGAACGTCTGGGGCGGGAGGAGTTATCCCGTCGTTACCTGACAGATCTTTTGAATGGCGTTGATGAGCCGCTTGATGGATTCTTTCCAGCACTCCGTCCTGCCATCGTTGAACATTTGACAGAAGTGAGAAACAAACCTCTTTCAATCATAGGCAGAGCAAACTCGAATAGTCTTTCTTATAAAATATTTGCTAGAGACAAAGATTCTTCTCGCGTCGTGGTCGGTGATCCAGAGTTTCCAGGAACAATCCGTGGGGTTGATCTAAGTCTTTCTCGTTATCGAGCAGATAGCGCGAGGTTATTGGGTATGACGCTGCTAAGTAAGAGTATTGAGGAGGTTATTGATAAACTCGACATAGAAGGCGGAACTGCATGGGCGGGCGAACGTCTGATTGGTCGAGTACGTTTTCTGGCCGAGCGTTATGGCTTCCCTTTTTCAACGGATGATGACTTGTCCAAAATTGAGCGCTTGCTTCAGCCTCATGCGGACAAATGGTACCGGGAAGGCTCTCATTTGCACTTTCCCATTCAGTCTATGCTGGACGATATCATCAAGCTGCGTGCTGCTGGAACGAAAGCGCTCGATCCTTGGTGGTCGAGGCTGGGTTGGAATGACAAAAACGCAAGCGCCATAGCTGAGGGTGCACTTGAGCGTATCTTGGATGAGGAGTATCGGCGCGTTCAGATTATCTATAAAGAGATTGCTGAATCGTCGTTCAAGGGCTTTGTCAATGATATGATCTTCTACCCCATCCTTCCACTCAGATGGAATCTCAAAGTCGTCAAAGGTGATCCAATTGAGCGGACTTTTGTTATTTATCCGCGTTGGATACCAGTAAAGTCTTGGAATGATGCCGGTGCCGACGTTTCGTTCGACGGGCCATGGCCCGATCCAGTTCCGTCCGTAGACGAAGTTACAAAAAGCCTGATCGAGTTGGGGCGTAAACCCAATGTTCCCCACTATGGTGGATTTACAACCCACGCAGGTTACGACGGATCTACGCTGAATGGCCTCTTCAATGGTGCAACGCCAGTTACGAACAAAGTAATTTCATGGTTGAAGGAGGAAATGAAAAGGACCTTCCAAAACCTCCCATCTTGTGATGATTCTTTTTCTATTTGATAGAAGAGCCCCTAACCATTTCCACGAAAACGTGACAACCTCTCCATGACGACGAACAGCCGCATCGTTTTCTCCAGAGACCATGCCGCCATTCCGCTCCGGCAGGCCGTTGCCGCACATGTTGAGGCATAGGGCTTCGAGGTTGTCGATATCGGGCCGGTGACGCCGGAGAGCACGCGTTATCCCGAGCATGGCGCCGAGGTGGCGCGGCTTGTTGCTTCCGGCGATTGCAGATTGGGCATCATCCTGTGCGGCACGGAGCAGGGCATTATAATGGCGGCGAACAAGGTGAAGGGCATTCGCTGCGGCGTCTGCGCCGACACCTTTTCGGGCCGCATGATCCGTCAGCACAATGACGCCAACATGCTGTAGCTTGACCCGCATCATCAACGAGGTGCGAGGCATCAACCGCGTCGTCTACGACGTGACCTCGAAGCCCCCCGGGACGATCGAGTGAGAGTGAGGGCACGCGGGCGTCAGCTTCCGATGCGTCGCCATGCCCATGCGATGACGAAGCTGCCGATCAGGATAGCCAGCGCGCCATAGGCCAGACGGAGCAGTATCCGGCGCACCTCGAACATCGCCAGCGTATCGAGACCGACCTTGCCCGTGTGCCAGAAGACCCACTCGCCGCCGATCTCGGCGGCAAGCTTTGCATTGCCGGTTTCGAGCAGGACGATGCCGTCGCCCGTGGCCGGGTCGATGCGGGCCGTGGTGTTGATCGCCGGTGCGTTGTGCCCGTCATGGCCGACGACATAGCCGCCTTCGCCGTTCGGCGCATAGAGGCTTTCCCCGAGGCCCCAGACCGGGAAGCCGTAGAGGAATGCTTGGGGTTTGCGCATCTCTTCCAACGTTTCCGGCCGCAGGACGCCGCGTCCCGCCGGGGCTCCGTCGGGACGCGGCATTTGCGCCTGCAGGAAACGGGTCATGTCCTCAACGCAGCTATAGAGTGACGCGGCGGCGAGCGCGGTGAACCTGTAATGGACGGCCCTCGATCCGTCGGCGTCGTAAAATTCGGCGAGATGCGCGGGGTCGGGATCGACGAAGGTGGAGGAGGTCATGCCAAGCGGCCGAAGCACTGCGCGATGCATGAAATCGTCGAAGCTTTCATGCGTCACTTCTTCGATGAGGAGTTGCAGGATCAGATAGCCGCCGCCCGAATAGCGCCAGCGCGAGCCTGGCCGTGCGCCGACGCGCGTAACGCCTCTCGCCCCCGGCAGCGTGTCGTCCGCATGCGTCAGTTCCTCTTCGATCGTGGGCAGGGGCGTGTCCGGCGGATAGCCGAGAAAGCCCAGCCCGTCCGTCAACCCGGCGGTGTGGCTGAGCAGGCGGCGCACGGTGACCTTGTCGTTGTCGAATTCGCTTGGCGGCAAATGCCACCGGGTCAGATAGCGCGAGACCGGCGCGTCAAGCTCGATCCGGTGCTGCTCCACCAGAACCATGACGCCCCAGGCGGTGATCCATTTGCTCAGCGAGGCGACCTGGAAAAGGGATTTGGCATCGACGGGCTGGCCATGCGAGGCGAACCATGTTCGCGAAACATGGCCCTGCTCGAGTAATGCGATTGCGAAGTTGCCCTTCGACTCCGCCGTATAGCGGCTCTCCGCCCAGAGAAGAAAGCTGGCTGTGTCGCCCTTTGCCGCCACCATGGGCCGCCACCAGCCCTCGCGCGCGCCGACGGCGACAATGAGGGCCCAGATTGCAAATGCCAGGCACGCGCCGAGAGCAAGGCCCGCCACAAGCTTCAGGGTCATGCGCCGCCCTCGACAACCGCGCCGCGATGGATGACGCGTTCGATGGCGCCGTCTTCGCCGAGGGCGGCGATGTTTTCGAGCGGGTCGATTTTCGTCAGGACCATATCCGCCGCCGCGCCGGGCGTGAGCGTGCCGATCTTTCCTTCCAGGCCGCAGAGACGCGGATTGACGACATACATGGCGCGCAGGATGTCCGCCGGCGTTTCGACCTCCGCGCGGATCGCGAATTCGCGGCGCTGGCGCGACTGGCTTTCGCCGATGAGATCCGTGCCCCAGCCAAGCGTGACGCCGGCCTCGCGGGCGATTTCGAGCGAGCGGAGCCCTGCGTCCAGCACCTTGCTGTTCTTGACGAGATTGGCCGCCGGGAACCCCATCTGGCGCCCGATAAGGTCCATCGCCTCATAGGTGGAAAGGGTGGGCACCATCACCGCGCCATGCCGCGCGACGGCGGCGGCGGCGTCCGCGTCGATCATGTTGCCATGCTCGATGGTGTGGACGCCGTTCTCCACCGCCATGGTTATCGATTCCGGCGAATAGGCATGCGCGGCCACATAGGTCTGACGGTGACGCGCCTCCTCGCAGGCGGCCATGATTTCGGCTGCCGTGTACTGAACGGATTCCAGCGGGTCGGCGGGCGAGGCGACGCCGCCCGAGACATGGATCTTGATGAAGTCCGAGCCGTCGCGCAGATTGTGCCGCGCGGCCTTGCGCACCGCGTCCGGCCCGTCGGCGACGATGCCGAAGGCGGTGTGGCGCATTTCGCAGGCGCAGGTCGGCACGGGGCGGGGGCCCGATTCCGCATCGCCATGTCCGCCCGTCTGGGTGAGCATCCGCCCGGCGCGGATAATGCGCGGGCCTTCGGCCATGCCGGCCCGGATGGCGCGCATCAGCCCTTCGACATCGCCGCCCAGATCGCGCACCGTGGTGAAGCCGCGCTGTAGCGTTTCCTTTGCGAGACGCGCCATGACGATGCCGAACTCGACCTCGGACCAGCGCTGAAGCTTTGCGAAATCGAGCGTCGCGAGGCGGAAATGCACATGCGCGTCGATGAAGCCGGGCAGCAGGAAGCTGCCCCTGGCGTCGATCTCGACATCCGCGGAGGCGTTTTCGCCAATGGCGACGATCTTGCCATCCTCTGAAACGACAGGGCCGTCCTCGACGAAGGCCATGTTCTCCACATCGAGCCGCCGCGCATTTCTGATGACAAGCCGCATTGTTCCCCCTCTATCCGCCGCATCGCCCCGGCCATGTTGTTTGCGCTCATCATAGGGGAGAGCGGGCAAAACAAAAACGGCAGGGGATGACCCTGCCGTTCGTTTGTTCCTGCCGAAGAGTTGGCGGCGTCAGTGGATGCCCGCCGCCTTGTCGATGGCGTCCTTGTCGCGCACGGCGCCCTTGTCGGCGCTGGTGGCGAAAGCGGCATAGGTCTTGAGCGCGGTGGAGATGGCGCGCTTGCGCGGCTTCACCGGCCGCCAGCCCTTTTTATCCTGTTCGGCCCGACGCTCCGCGAGTTCCTCGTCGCTCACCCGCGCCGCGATGGTGCGGCCCGGCACGTCGATGTCGATGAGGTCGCCGTCCTGCACGAGGCCGATGGCGCCGCCTTCCGCTGCTTCCGGCGAGGCATGGCCGATGGACAGGCCCGAGGTGCCGCCGGAGAAACGTCCGTCGGTGACGAGCGCGCATTTGGCGCCCAGACCCTTCGACTTCAGATAGGAGGTCGGGTAGAGCATTTCCTGCATGCCGGGGCCGCCGCGCGGGCCTTCATAGCGGATGACGACGACGTCGCCTTCCTTGATCTTGCCGGTCAGGATGGCGCTCACCGCATCGTCCTGGCTTTCGAAGATCCGGGCCGTGCCGGTGAATTTCAGGATGCTGTCATCGACACCCGCCGTCTTCACCACGCAACCATTGAGCGCGATATTGCCGTAGAGAACGGCCAGCCCGCCATCCTTGGAAAAGGCGTGCTCGACATTGCGGATGACGCCGCCCTCGCGGTCGAGGTCGAGGCTTTCCCATTTGCTGTCCTGGCTGAACGCCGTCTGGGTCGGCACGCCGCCGGGCGCGGCAAGGAAGAGCTCCTTGGCAGCGGGGCTCGCCGTGTTGCGGGCGATGTCCCATGTGTCGAGCGCTTCGGCCATCGTCGCGGCATGGACGGTCGGCAACCGGTTGTGCAGCAACCCGCCGCGGTCCAGTTCGCCGAGGATCGACATGATGCCGCCCGCGCGATGCACGTCTTCCATATGCACATCGTCCTTGGAGGGCGCGACCTTGCAGAGCACCGGCACGCGGCGCGACAGCCGGTCGATATCGGCCATGGTGAAGTCGATCCCGCCTTCGGAGGCGGCGGCGAGAATATGCAGCACCGTATTGGTGGAGCCGCCCATAGCGATGTCGAGCGACATGGCGTTCTCGAAGGCTTCCTTGGTGGCGATGGAGCGCGGCAGCACGGAGGTGTCGTCCTGCTCGTAGCAGCGCCTGGCAAGATCGACGATGCGGCGGCCCGCCTCGAGGAAGAGTTCTTCGCGCGCGGCATGGGTGGCCAGCGTCGAGCCATTGCCCGGCAGGCTGAGGCCCAGCGCCTCGGTGAGGCAGTTCATCGAGTTCGCGGTAAACATGCCCGAGCAGGAGCCGCAGGTGGGGCAGGCCGAGCGCTCGATGGTCTGGACTTCCTCGTCGCTATAGCCCTCATCGGCCGCGGCGACCATGGCGTCCACGAGGTCGAGCGCTTTCGTCTTGTCGCGCAGTTCCACCTTGCCGGCTTCCATCGGGCCGCCGGAGACGAAGACCGCCGGAATGTTGAGCCGCATGGCGGCGTTCAGCATGCCGGGCGTGATCTTGTCGCAATTGGAGATGCAGACCATCGCGTCGGCGCAATGGGCGTTGACCATATATTCCACGCTGTCGGCGATGATCTCGCGCGAGGGCAGGGAATAGAGCATGCCGTCATGGCCCATCGCGATTCCGTCATCGACCGCGATGGTGTTGAATTCCTTGGCGACGCCGCCGGCCTTTTCGATTTCGCGGGCGACGAGCTGGCCGAGATCCTTCAGATGTACATGGCCGGGCACGAACTGGGTGAAGGAATTCACCACGGCGATGATCGGCTTGCCGAAATCGCCTTCTTTCATACCGGTGGCGCGCCACAAGCCGCGGGCGCCGGCCATGTTGCGGCCATGGGTCGTGGTGCGTGAACGATAGCTGCCCATGATGATCTGGTCCTCGTGCTACTTCTGTCGCCGTCGGGGCTGTTCCCGACGCGGCGGGAGAATAGTCCTTGCAGCCGCCTGCGTCGAATGTCTCTTTAGAGGTGGCTATTCGGCCCGCCGGGATGAAGGGGGTGGAGATAAAAATACCACCTTCGTCAACAGTTTAGCAGGAGAGGGCGGAGCGTGCCTTGCTCCCGGCAGGGCGGAAAGGCCATACCCGCGACCGGGGTATCAGCCGAATTCCTGCTCCGCAGCCGCGATCGAAAAGGCGATGGCCGCGAGAAGCGAGGTCACCGTGCGCAGATGGTTCCATTTCGTCCAGCGCGAGAGATAGCGGGACCACACGCCGTCGGCCTCCGGCGAGGCGGCATCGGTGCGCTCCAGCTCATTGTTGAGCGGCACGTTGAAGACGATGGTGCTGACGAAAGAGGTCACGAAATAGAGCAATGCGCCGATGAGGGCGTAGCCCGAGCGCAGGCCGCCCCAGCCGAGCCACCAGGCGGCGATAAGGAAGAGGCTTAATATCGCGCTGCCGAAAAAGGCAGGCAGGAAAAGCGAGCGGACGATCACCCGGTTGATGGACTGCATGGCGCTCATGCCGTGCTCGCGCGGGATTTCGGCAAAGGCCCGCATGATGAAGGCCGAGAAGGCGAAATAGATCCCGCCAATGATGGCGCAGCCGATGGCGGCGAGCAGCAGGGCAGCAAAGACGATGAACGACATGATGCGTTCTCCCTTCAGTTTCCGGGCGGGTCTTCCTGATAGACGGTCTTCATGTGGCCGTCGCGCCAGGCCAGCATGAGCAGGCATTTCTTTTCAGGGCCGAGGCCTGCGCCGCAACGTGACTTGTCGACCTCGATGCGGATGACCGCGCCGTCCGGCCCGTCTTCGATGGCGCGCAGCGCACCCGTCTCACGGATCGGGTGACGGTAGCCCTTGCCCGACAGCGCGATTTCCATGTCGCAGCCATTATTGTGACAGAAGGCCGTCGCCGCGCCCTTGCAGGCGAGATGGCGCTTGTCGATCAGATAGTCGGGCTTGCCGTCGCCGTCGAAATCCTGCGTGCGGACGAAGGCAGGGGCGTCCGCGCCGCCATCGAGCCTGCCGCCGAGCTTGCGACATTCGGCCCGGGTTTCGGCGACGAGCGCGCTCACCGCGACGGGCAGCGTGAACATCTGATCGGCCTGCAGGTAACGGTAATAGTCCGAGGCCTGACGGATATTGTCTTTCAGTACGGCGATCCGTGCGCGATAGGCGCTACGCAGGCAGTCCACATTGCTGCCGCAGATCTTACGGGTCTGCAGAAAGGCTTGCGCATCCTCGCGGCGCGCATTCAGCACGCCCATCGTGCCGAGCGGCATCTGTTTATAGGCAAACCAGAGCGCGCCCATCTCGCTGTCGAGCGCGGAAAGGTCCGGCGTCCGGCAGACGGTCGTTTCGTCCGGCGCCGCTGCGCGGGCGCAGTCGAAACTCGCCGCGGAAGCGGTGGAGGGCATGGCGCCCATGACGCATGTGAGCAGGAAAGCGGAGAGGAGAAGCTGGCGGATCGTCATGTCGCAATCGGGCTTTCACGTTTCTTGTTGTCGAAGATCGTTTGTCGCAATCACCCATTATGCATAATTTGACGGATCGGGACGGTTCCGGCTTTGGATATTTATGACCCCTCGGAAGACGCCACCCGAAACGAAAAAGGCCCCGGCGTGCAACCGGGGCCTTTCGCATGTCGTTTTCCGGCGCTTACTTCACCAGCAATTCGCCGATCTGGACCGCGTTGAGGGCGGCGCCCTTGAGGAGCTGGTCGCCGGCCACGAAGAGCGAGATCGACTTGCCGCTTGGATCGGAAATGTCCTGCCGGATGCGGCCGACCAGAATGTCGTCCTCGCCCGACGCATCCTTCGGCATGGGGAAGTAGTTCTTCTCGCGGTCGTCCACCACTTTCACGCCCGGCGCGGTGGAGAGGATGCCCTTCACCTCGGCAACGGAAATCGGCTTTTCACATTCGAAGTCGATGGCTTCGCAATGGGCGCGCAGCACCGGCACGCGCACGCAGGTCGCGGTGACGCGGATGTCGGCATCGGCGAAGATCTTCTTCGTCTCCTTCACCATCTTCAGCTCTTCTTCGTTGTAGCCGTTTTCCGGATCGATATCGGAATTGTGGCTGAAGACATTGAAGGGGTAGGGGTGCGGAATGATCTTCTGCTCGAAGGGCTCGCCCGCAAGATGCGCGCGGGTGGCCTCTTCCAGCTCGTCCATCGCCGCCTGACCCGCGCCCGACGCGGCCTGATAGGTCGCGGCGATGATGCGCGTGATGCGGTTCTTCCGATGGATCGGCCAGAGCGGCGTGATCGCGATGATGGTCGAGCAGTTGGGATTGGCGATGATGCCCTTATGGTCCGCCGCCGCTTCCGGATTGATCTCCGGCACGACGAGAGGCACATCGGGGTCCATGCGGAAGGCCGACGAATTGTCGATCATCACCGCGCCGGAACGCTTCACGGCGTCGGCGAATTTGCGCGAGATGCTGCCACCTGCCGAGAAGAAGGCGATATCGACACCCTGAAAGCTCTCCTCGGTCAGTTCCTCGACCGTGATCTCCTCGCCCCGGAATGTCATGGTTTTGCCGGCCGAGCGCGCGGAGGCCAGCAGTTTCAGTTTCGAGACCGGGAAGTTCCGCTCTTCGAGACATTTCAGCATCTCCACGCCGACGGCGCCTGTGGCGCCCGCAATGGCGATGACGGGATTGGAAATCGCGCTCATATCTACTCTTTCGCTCAAGGGGACGCCTTTTTGGAGAACGGGCCGGGGCGCCTGCCGGATTGATGGCGAGCGTATATCAGCGCCTCCGCCCCCTAGGCAAGGCGAGGCTCAGTCCTGGCGGAAGCCGTCCACGATCTCGGTAATGCGCTTGAAGAAGTGAAGGCCCTGCTCGATTTCCTCGTCGCTCATGTGATCGACGATCCGCTGAACGAAGGCCTCGCCCCCGGCGATCATGCGTTTCATATGGGTTTCGCCCTTGGGCGTGAGCTTGACGATCTTCTCCCGGCCGGAGCGGGGGTCTTCCACAAGCCGCACCAGGTCCAGCGGCGGTTGGGCCATGCCGCGCAAGGCCTTGGTAACGGCGCCGCCCGAGATTTCGAACCAGGCTTCCAGCGAGCGCTCGATGGCCTTGCGGTTCATCTCCCGGCCCTCGCGGCCTTCCGAATGGATAAGCCAGAGCATGGCCACCTGATGGCGGCTGAGCATCCCGCCGCGCAGCGCATCCTCGACGCCGATCCCGGCCTTGTAGTGGATCGGATAATAATATTCGAGAAAGCGCAGCGCCGCGTCCGGGATGGCCTTTGCCGCCTTGCCTTTGCCGCCGCCTGTTGTCTTCACCGCCAAACTCGCCTCCTGGAACCGTTCGCGCTGCCCGCGAATCCGCGCGGGAATTGTAGGCCGGGCATCCGGTCTCATCACGATCCAAACAGTTTACAAAAGAAATAGTTTATGAAAGAAACATTATGCGCATGGGAGGTGCGCCAGGTCGAAAAAGGGAGGACGACATGCCGGATCAAGGGCCGAACGGCCGGGATGAAGAGGCCGCCGCGCTGGTAGCGGCGCTGCCCAGAGGCGACACCATCGCCGCGCCTTATGAACTCTATGACCGGCTCAGGCCTTTCGGTCCGGTCTATGGCTATCGCGACTACCCGCCGGGAACGGTGCCGGAGGCGGACGACCCCGTGACCGCCTGGGTGCTGCTCGATTATGAGCATGTCTCGGCAGCGGCCCGCGATCACAGGATTTTCTCCTCGCGCGATCCGCTACAGGAACAATCTTCCGCGCCGACGCTGATGCTGGTCAATCATGACAATCCGGAACATGACCGGCTGCGCGGCATCGTCAATCTCGCCTTTTCAAGGCGCCGCATCGAGGAACTGGAGCCCTGGGTGGCGGGCATCGTCGCCGACATGGTGACGCCGCTTCGGGGCGAGGTGGAGGTGATGGAAGCGCTGTCGGCGCGCATCCCGGCCCGCATCATGGTGGGATTGCTCGGCCTGCCCGAAAGCATTATCGACCGCTTCCGCCGCTGGGCGACCGCCTTCATGCTCTCCGCCGATCTGAGCCCCGCCGACCGCGAGGCGAGCAATGCCGAACTGGTCGGCTATTTCATCGAGACGGTGAGCGATCTCGACCGCAGGTTGAAGGCAGGCGAAGAGGTACCGGACTCGCTCATCACCGCGCTGCTGACGGCGGAGATGGAAGGCGAGAAGCTGACCCTCGACGAGGTGATCCGCTTCTGCATCACGCTCGTCGTGGCGGGCGCGGAGACGACGACCTTCCTGCTCGGCAATCTGCTGCACAATCTGGCCGCCATGCCGGATGTCCGCGCGCAGCTCGCCGCCGACCGTTCGCTTGTCGGGGCCTTTATCGACGAAAGCCTGCGCCATGGCGGGCCGCCGCAGCGGCTGTTCCGTATCGCTACGCAGGATGTAGAGATCGGCGGGCGGCGTATCAAAGAGGGAGACTGGGTGGCGCTCTTCTTCGCCGCGGCCAATCACGACCCGGCCATGTTTCCCGCTCCGGAGGTTTTCGACATAACCCGGCCGAACCTCAACAAGCAGCTCACCTTCGGCGTTGGCATTCATCATTGCCTCGGCTCGGCGCTGGCGCGGATGGAGGGCAGGGCGCTCATCGAGGCGATACTAGACCGCATGGACGAGATCTCGGTCGGCAGCGAGGCCCCGGTGCCGCAGCGCGCAAGCCTGCTCAATCACGGTTTCGACCGGCTGAGCCTTCGTTTTACGCCCCATCGGCAGGGAGAAGCGGCATGAGCGAGACGCAAAAGAACATCGAGGCGACGCAGGCGCTCTTCGCGGCCTTCGGCGCGCAGGACATTCCCGGCATCATGGAATTCCTTCACCCCGACATCGGGATCGAATTCTACGGCCCGCAAGTCATTCCCTATGCCGGCACCTATAGCGGCCTGGAAGAATGCCGGGGCTTTTTCGAGACCGTGCTTTCCTCCGTCGATATTCACCAGTTCGACGCGGAAGAATTCATCGCCGAGCGGGACAAGGTGGTCGTGACGGGCCATCTCAACCTGACGGCGAAAGCGACCGGACGCAGCATCGATTCCGACTTCGTGCATGTCATCACGCTGAAGGACGGCAAATGGCTGCGCTTTCGCGACTTCATGAACACCGCGGTCGCCGTCGCGGCTTTCGCCTGACCGCCGAACAAGGTAGTCTCCCGGCTCTGTAAAAGAGCGAGATGACGAGATGTTCGGTAAAGCGGGATTTGCTGTTTCTGGGTTTTGTGCGCTGTCGGTTCTTGCCGGCGCCGTTATGGCGGGTGTCGTGCCCGCGCGTGCGGACGCCGTCGATCAGGCGAATTTCTGCTTCGTCTATACGAGCGGCGGCCAGAACGACAAGGCGATCGAGGCCTGCAGCAAGGCGATTGCCTCCGGCGACCTGCAGGACGCGGACCTCGTCAGCGCATTGATCAACCGCGGTGTGGCCTACAAGGCCGAAGGCAAGCTCGATGCCGCCATCGGCGACTACAGCCGCGCGCTGAAGCTCGTGCCGCAGGATGCGCTGGTGTTGAGCAACCGGGCCAATGCCTATCTGGAGAAGGGCGATCTCGACGCGGCCGAGGACGACATCAAGAAGTCCCTCGACATCGATCCCAAATCCGCCGCCGCCTGGTATGTCAGCGGCGAGATCAAGGACGCGAAGGGCGAGCCCGGCGCGCGCAAGGATTACATCCAGGCGCTGGCGCTTGCGCCGGACAACAAGACCTATCGGGCGAAGGTGGCCGGCAAATGAGTGCCCATAAGCTGGACGTCATGGCCACGGTCGCGGAAGCCTATCGCGGCGCCTGGACCCATTTCAGCGACATGTTCCGCCTCATCTGGCTGGCGGGTGCGCTTTATATCCTTCTCTCTGTCGGGACGATTTTTCTCGATCCGAAGACGGACACGGTTTTCTTCCTGCTGCTGGAACTCGCCTCGCTCTTTCTCTGGCCGATCGTCGCCGTCACCTGGCATCGCTTCATTCTGCTGGGCGACGAACCGGCGGGCCGTATTCATTTCTCCTTCGGACGGCGCGAGGCGCGGTTCCTGCTCGTGACCATCATGCTGTCGCTGTTCATGGTGCCGGGCTTCCTCAGCTTCATGCTGGTCGGCGCTCTGGCGCAGGACGGGCAGGGCTCACAGCTGGCTGCGATGATCGCAATTGTCGGCATCGCCTTGCTGATGGCGGGCGTCTTTTTCATGGTTCGCCTGTCCCTGCTTCTGCCCGCGGTGGCGGTGGATGAGGCGGTCAATGCCGGGCGCATGCTGGAACGCACGAAAGGCAATTTCTGGCGGCTTTTCGGTGTTGCGGCCCTGTCGGCGCTGCCCTTCTTCGCCGCCCTCATGCTGTTCGACGTCTTGCCGCTGGCGCTCAAGGCCATCGGAACGGCCATCGTGATGCTGTTCTACGCCATCGTGAATGTCGCCGTGCTGTCCATCGCCTATCGCGAACTGGCAGGCCCGGCGGGCACCCACGCGCCGGAACCGGAAATCGACGCATCGCTCTGACGTCTCCGCGCCGCCGCAAAGGGGTGATTTTGCGCTGGACGGAGGCTGCCTCCTCTCTAGAATATTGATTTCATGATGCGGCGCGGGAGGGCGCGCTGCAACCTTGGGGGAGGTCACATGAACAAGCTGCCGGTTATCTCGTCCGTGAGCGAAGTGTTTACGGGCGTCACACGCCATTATTTCCAGCTTCTTTTTGCCGTATGGCCCGCAGTCGTCATTTTGTTGGGTGTTGCGGCATTGGTGACCTTGCTTGTGTTCTACGGCGTGGGGCCGGAGGGAATGGCGCAGATCATCAGGAATGATACCGGGCTGGAGGGAGGACTGACCGGCTCGGCCGGGCCGTCGGACAAAATCAGTTCGTTTTTAATCTCGGCCGGAATTGTGCTGGGCGCGCTACTGGTCGGCGCAATGGGAGCGGTACGGTGGCACCGGTTTGTTCTTCTTGGCGAAGGAGGTGGGACTTCTGGGCTTGCTCACTTTTTGCGGGCGGAAGATGGACGCTATCTCTGGACGACAGTCAAAATCTGGCTGATCACCGTGGCAGTTGTGATTGCCGTGTGGTCGGTCCTTCAAATCTTCGCCGTGAAGGGGCTCGGTGGACTTGCGCTAATTGCCGTGCCTTTGCTCTTTATTGGTTTGATTGCCGGCGCGGTGGCGCTTTTGCGTATGTCTCTTGCGCTGCCCGATGCGGCCGTCGGCCGGGGAGGGCGCATACGGTTCGTCTTTGCACAAAGTAGTGGAAATGGCGGAGAGCTGCTCGGCTTCTCCATATTGCTCTCAATTCTATCGATGATACCGGCTCTGGTGTTTCAGGGGATGGGGGTGGCGTTGCAGAGTTGGTTCCACCATCAGGGCATCGAAGAGCATTGGCTGTTCCTCGTACTGGGAACGACCGCCAGTGTCGGCGTATCCCTCTATTTCGCCATGCTGCAGGTCACGATGCTTTCGGTCGCCTACCGAGAGATCATCGGTTTACCGGATACGGTCGTATCGACGGCCAATATTCAAGGGGGAGACTCATGAAAAAGCTGCCTGTCTTTGCGTCCGTACGCGAAGTGCTTTCGGGTGTTTCAAGCCACTATTTTCAACTGATTTTAGCGTCCTGGCCCGCGATCCTGCTGTTGCTCGCAGCATTCGGTACCATGAATTATCTCGGTGCCGATTTCATGGAAGCCTCGCAGAAGAATGACCGGGAAGCGACCAAAGCGGCACTGGAGCATCTCTTCTCGGGCGGAACCGGTCTTGTCTTGATCCTGGTACTTCTTCTGTTTGTGCTGACGAGTGCAATCGCGGCGGTGCGCTGGCACCGTTTCGTCCTGCTGGGAGAAGGGGCCGATAGGGGCTACGGACAAATCCGGATTCTGCGTGGCGAAGACGGTTCATATATCTGGACATCCATCAAACTCGGGCTCGTCTACCTGCTTTTCGCCGTGGCGGTCGGGATCTTCGTTGTGCTGGGGGCATCGATCGCCCACGCGATTGGCGGCGGCGAGGAGAAAGGCAGTGGAGCAAGCATGCTCCTCTTTCTGGGGATAACAATCATCTACCTTGGGGTGCTTCTGGTTTTCTTCCGCCTGATGATCGCCCTTCCGGATGCGGCGTTGGGGCAAGGTGGACGTGTCATGGAGGCGTTCCGACGCACGCGGGGCAACAGTTGGCGCTTGCTGGGTGCTTTCCTTATTTTGCTGGTGACGGCCGCCATCCTGATGGTCATTGCGGGCCTAGTCCTTGGCGCACTGTCCGGCATCGGCCTCGTGGGTACCGTAATCGGCGACATCCTCTATGCGGGCGTATATCTCTTCTCCCTGATGGTCCAGATCACCATGCTCTCGGTGGCCTATCGTGAGATCGTCGGGATGCCGGGCGAAGAGGTGTCGGAGGCCGCCGTCTAGGGAGAGTTCTCATGAACAAGCTTCCGGTCTTTGCAACCTTTCGCGAAGTGTATGCGGGCGTGACGCGCCACTACATTCAATTGCTGGGTGCCGCTTGGCCTGCCGTCGCACTCATGGTTGCCATGAGCTTCGCCGTGTACGGATATCAGGAATGGAGCGGTTACAATGATGCCGCCCGCGCTTTTCTGAAGAATCCGAATCCGGAAGATTTCAAAAACCTGCAACGGATGACCGGAACCATCCCGGCGCGGATACTGACCTGGGGTTCGTCAATCGTGACATTCGCCGCTGGCGCGGTCGCCGCTGTTCGCTGGCATCGTTTCGTTCTTCTGGGAGAAAAAGGTTTCTCAGGACAGCCGTCCCTCCGCAGGGTGAGGCGCGAGGACGGCGCCTATGTTTGGGCGATGATCAAGCTGGGGCTGGTCGTGGCTCTGTGGACAATTTTCGGAGTCATTCTTTTTGCTTTCTACGGCAGCCAAACGGGACTTTCGGAGCATTTAAAAAACAATGGCCTTCTCTCGACAGTATTTTCATTGGCCGTTTTTGCGGGCCTTTGCGGTGGGTTGGCTCTGATATTGAGAGGGGCGCTCGTTCTGCCTCATGCGGCCCTAGGCGAGGGCAGCAGACTGGGAGATGTTTTCGGACGGAGTTCGGGAAACGGCCTGCGCCTGCTGGGGCTGGCGGTGTTGCTGTACCTGCCGTTTATGCTGCTGATAGTCGTGGCACTCCTCGCAAGCGGAGGAAGCCTGTTTCGGCTTGCCACAGGACTGACTGTAGATGGGCTGGGCGTGACGTGGTTACTGACTTCGCTGATCGGCACGGCGATCTATTTTTATGTCGTCATGCTGCAGGTCACCATGCTCTCCGTTTCCTATCGCGAGATCGTGGGGCTGCCGGAAGACACGCGCTCGCCGGAGGTCGTTGCATGAGGTCACGAGACACGAATGCCGCGGCGGTTGCTCCGCGATGAAGCTCCCCGTCATCGCCACGATCCGCGAGGTTCTCGTCGAGACGTCGCTGGGGGGTGGGCGATATTTGAAGGCGGCGCCCTTCCATCTGCTGATGGTTGCGACAGGATTCGCTCTTTATCTCCTGTCAGCTTATCGGTCCGGTGTTTATGACTGGCTGGTTCTGTGGGGGTTCGGCATTTCAGCACGGGATGGGCCTCTGGCCCTGCGCCTCGGAGGACCGGAATACTGGATCGGTCTTTTCCTCATACTCGCCGGTCTCATATTCGCGATGGCTCGCTGGTATCGGCTTGTGCTTTTCGGCGAACGGAGCAGTCTCTTTCTAGACCGGGCGGACCGGGTGTTTTTCATCGCCTGGCTGAAAGTTCAGATCATTGACCTTGCGCTCGCCCTAGCGGGCGCTCTGCTGTTGGTGAGATCCGTGACGTACTCGATTGATCTGGATTTGCGTTCCTCGATTCATCTCAGTCCGGGGGCATTCAGCTTCATATTCTTGCTGTTTCGCTGGGTAGGCGACCTTCTTGTCGCGGCAATCAAAGTCCGCATCATGATGCTTCTGCCCGGCGCTGCGATTGAGGAACAGCGCTCGCTGTGGCGAGCGATCTGGGCCTCTCATGGCAATACCTGGCGTCTGGTGGTCTGCGATGTGCTTCTTTCCTTGCCGGTGAACGTACTCAGAGTGGGCGTTCTTGCGGCGGCGAGCTATTGGTCGTGGCAGGAGGGCGCAGCCTACGGCACGATTGCCGGTGGGCCGGGGCTCATCATTGTCTTTCTTCTCGGCGTACCGTTGTTCCTTTACTCCCACATGCTCCAGACTACGCTCTTCGCCGTCGCCTATCGCGAGATCATCGGGCTGGAGGGCGACGGGGAATCGCTGGAGGTAACTGCCTGACACTATTGTCAGTTTTCGGTCCGGGCGCGGGGCGGCGTTTGCACTTTTCGTGACATTCGGCTAGTTTTCGCCTTGGAAGAAACGCTCGAAAAGCGATGGCTCCCACTCAGATGCCCGTATGTAACGGGTGCGGGAATGGCCAGGACGCCGAAAGGTCGGCGCCCAGATGAACCGGCATCCGGCCGGTAATCCAATCGAAACGCCATAGACCGGCGGATGTCCCCGAACGCGCTTCGAGGCATCGGCCGCCATGACATTCCCGACAGGCCGCAAGGCCGCATAGGAGGAGGCGAGCTTCATGTCCGTCCATTCCAAGACGCGCCGTATCACCGTTCCCGAAATCCGCGCCCGCAAGGGCGGCGACCCCATCGTGTCGCTGACGTCCTATCACGCGCACACCGCCCGCTATGTCGATCCTTATGTCGACTTCCTGCTGGTGGGCGACTCGCTGGGCATGGTCATGTACGGCATGGAAACCACGCTCGGCGTTACGCTCGATATGATGATCGCGCATGGCGCCGCCGTGATGCGCGGCACCGAACGCGCGTTGGTGGTGGTCGACATGCCTTTCGGCTCCTATGAGGAAAGCCCGCCAGAGGCCTTCCGCAACGCCGTCCGCGTCATCAAGGAAACCGGCTGCGCCGCCGTGAAGATGGAAGGCGGCGCGCGCATCGCCGACACCATCCATTACCTCACCGAGCGCGGCATTCCGGTGATGGCTCATATCGGCCTGACGCCGCAAAGCACGAATGTGATGGGCGGCTTCAAGACGCAAGGCCGCGAAGAATCGGAATGGGCCGCCATCGAGGCCGATGCCAAGGCGGTGGCGGATGCCGGCGCCTTCGCCGTGGTGGTGGAGGGCGTGGCCGAGCCGCTGGCCGCCCGTATCACAGGCCAGATCGAGATCCCGACCATCGGCATCGGCGCGTCGCCGGTCTGCGACGGCCAGATCCTGGTGCTGGAGGATATGCTGGGCCTGTCGCCCAAACCGCCGAAATTCGTCCGGGAATTCGCCTCTCTGGGCGCCCAGATCGCCGGGGCGGCGGAGGCCTATGCCGACGCCGTGCGCAATCGCAGCTTCCCGGCGCAGGAGCATACCTACGGCATGAAAAAGGCCAAGTAAGCCCCGTTACCAATTCGTCATTTCGCCGAGGCCCGCCCCGTTTGCCATCGTCTCCGGGGCGGGCTATTTTACGCCGCCTGCCAGACCGTTTTCCGGATCGGAGAACGGTCCGATTTGTAAATGGCGGGAGAGCCTGCCGAACCGGTTTTTCCTCGGAGCAAAGATTTGAGCGATATTTTCCGCGAAGTCGAACAGGACCTTCGCCGCGAACGGGCTTCCAAACTCTGGGAGAAATACGGCATCTACGTCATCGGCCTTGCCGTGGCGATCGTGGTGGGAGCCGCCGCGATCATCGGCTGGCAGGAATGGCGCAAATCCGTCAATGAGGCCGCTTCCGACCGCTATGACGAGGTCGTGGCCGCGGCGCAGAAGGAAAAGCCCGCCGAAGCGGTGGCGACGCTGAAACAGTTCGCCGATGAGAATTCCGGCGGCTATGCCGTGCTGGCGCGCCTGGAGCTGGCTAATGCCCTTATGGAAGACGGCAAGACCGACGAGGCCGTCAAGGCGTTCGAGGCGGTCGCCAATGATTCCGATGCGACGGATATCATTCGCGGCATGGCCACCATCAAGGCCACGCTGCTGAACCTGGACGAGGCGAGCCTGGACGATGTGAAGGCGCGCATGATGCCGCTGGTCGAGGCGCGGTCTCCCTGGGCGAGCAACGCGCATGAGCTGATGGGGCTTGCAGCCTATCGCGCCGGCGACTACCAGTTCGCCAATGAACAGTTTCAGGCCATTCTGGAAAGCCAGAGCATCCCGCCGGGCATGCGCGACCGCGCCCATGTGATGCAGGCGGTGCTCGCGCCTTATCTCGAAACGGCGGCGGCCGATGAGGATGGCAAGCAGGACGAAGCCGCGGCCACGGCCGGCGAGGAAGCAGCCCCGGCCGGGGCGGAGGCGTCGGATGCGGCAAACGGGAAGTGAGACATCAATGTCGGGGGAGTTACGCATGACCGGAACGCAGCAGCCGGAGAAGAACGGCCATTTTGGGACCCGCGCGCTTCGGCTCGGCCTCGTTTGCATCGCGCTGGCCGGGCTCGCAGGCTGCGACACGGTGAACGACGTGTTCTCCAGCAGCGACAACGGGCAGAAGCTGCAGGGCGAACGGCTCTCGGTGATGGAACTCGGTGGCAGGCTGGAAGTCGATCCGCTGTCGGCGGACGAGAAGGTCATTCTGCCCAAGCCCTATGAGAATGCCGATTGGCCGCAGCCCGGCGGTGCGCCGGACAATGCGATGTATCACCTGGCCGCGCCGGGCAAGCTGGACGAGATCTGGTCCGTCGATGCGGGCGACGGCTCCAGCAGCGAAGGCGAGCTTGTGGCATCGCCCATCATCGCGGATGGCCGGATCTACGTGCTCGATACCGAAGCCACCGTGCGCGCCTTTTCCGTCTCGGGCGGCAAGGAGTTGTGGGAAACCGAACTCGTGCCCGAGGACGAGGACGCCGATGAAGGCCGTGGCGGCGGTATCGCCTTCAATGACGGCAAGGTGTTCGTGACCACCGGCTTTGGCGAGGTGCATGCACTCGACGCCGCGACCGGCAAGAATGTCTGGACGAAGAAGCTGCGCGAGCCTTTCCGCGCCGCGCCGACGGTGAATGGCGGTCGGGTATTCGCCATCACCTCCGACAATCAGCTGCTCGCCCTGGACGAGAAGACCGGCACCGTGCTCTGGCGCCATCGCGGCATTGCCGAGAGCGCGGGTATCGTCTCCTCGACGAGCCCCGCCGTGGCCGGGTCGATCGTGGTGGTGCCCTACAGCTCGGGCGAACTCTTCGCGATCCGCGTCCAGAACGGCACGCCCGTCTGGAGCGACTCGCTGACCCGGACCGGCAATCTGACCTCGCTCAGCTCGCTGAACGATATCGCAGGCCGCCCCGTCATCGACCGCGACCGCGTTTTCGCGGCCAGCCATTCCGGCCGCATGGTCTCGATCGACCTGCGGACCGGCGAGCGCGTCTGGACCAAGGATGTTGCCAGCGTGCAGACCCCCTGGGTCGCAGGCGACTGGGTCTTCATCGTGACGAGCGAACAGCAGGTGGCGGCGCTGTCGCGTCGCGACGGCCGTATCCGCTGGATCACAAGCCTGCCGCGCTTCGAGGACCCGGAAGACCGGACGGAGCCGATTTCCTGGTCCGGCCCGGTGCTGGCGGGCGATCGCCTTGTGCTAGTGTCCACCAGTGGCGAGGCGGTATCCCTGTCGCCATATTCCGGCAAGATCGAGGGCAGGATCGATTTGCCCGCAGGTTCGGCCATCGCTCCGATCGTTGCGAATGGAACGATGTATATTCTCACCGAGGATGCGGAACTGATCGCCCTGAAATAGGGACATCGCGATCGGGCACCGCTGGAAATGACTGGCGCCTCTGGAGGGGCCTGACCGCAATTGTCTTTTAAACTCGCCATAGTCGGCCGCCCCAATGTGGGCAAATCGACCCTTTTCAATCGTCTGGTGGGCAAGAAGCTCGCTCTGGTGGACGATACGCCGGGCGTGACGCGCGACCGGCAGGAGGGCGAAGGGCGCATTGCCGACCTCGAATTCACCATCATCGATACGGCGGGCCTCGAAGAGGCGACCGACGACAGCCTGGAAGCGCGCATGCGCCGCCAGACCGATGCGGCCATCGCCGAGGCCGATGTGTGCCTGTTCCTGATCGATGCGCGTGCGGGCGTGACCCCGCTCGACAGCCGCTTCGCCCAGATCCTGCGCCGGGCGCAGACGCCCGTGATCCTCGCAGCCAATAAATGCGAAGGCGGCGGCGGCGAGGCCGGGCGGATGGAAGCCTATGAGCTGGGTATGGGGACGCCGCTGTCCCTCTCCGCCGAGCATGGTCAGGGCCTCGACGAGCTTTACGACGCGCTGTTGCCCTTTGCCAACCGCATTGAGGACGACGAGGCCGAACAGGCCATCGCCGAAGCGCTGGCCGAGGGCGAAATGGAAGAGGGGTTCGACCCCGATACGCCTTATGAGCCCGACCTCGAAGCGCCGCTGCGTATCGCCATGGTGGGCCGCCCGAATGTCGGCAAGTCGACGCTCGTCAATCACATGATCGGCGAAGACCGGATGCTGACCGGTCCCGAAGCGGGCATTACGCGCGACAGCATCGGCATCGAGTGGGAGTGGCGCGGCCGCCGCGTGAAGCTATTCGATACCGCAGGGATGCGCCGCCGTGCGCGCGTGACGCAAAAGCTGGAAAAGCTTTCCGTGGCCGACACGCTGCGCGCCATTCGATTTGCCGAGGTGGTGGTGCTGGTGCTCGATGCGACCATGCCTTTCGAGCGGCAGGATCTTCACATCGCCGATCTGGTGGAGCAGGAGGGGCGCGCCTTCCTCGTGGCCGTCAACAAATGGGATCTGGTCGAGGAGCCGCAGGAGAAGCTGCGCGAGCTGAAGGAAGAGCTTGAACGCCTCCTGCCGCAGGTACGCGGCATTCCCATCGTTACGCTATCGGCGCTGACGGGCCGCGGGGCGCAGAAGCTCATGCCCGAGATCGAACGTATGCATAAGCTCTGGAACGCGCGCGTTTCCACCGCGCGGCTCAATCGCTGGCTGACGCAGACGGTTTCCCATCACCAGCCGCCCGCCGCCAAGGGCCGTCCGGTGAACCTCAAATATATGTCGCAAGTGAAATCGCGTCCGCCGACTTTCGCCGTGTTTTCCAGCCGCGCCGACGAGGTGCCGACCTCCTATAAGCGCTATCTGGTGAATGCGCTGCGCGAGACGTTCAAGCTGCCGGGCGTGCCGATCCGCCTCTTCATGCGCAAGGGCGCGAACCCCTATGCGAACAAGGCCGGTAAGCGGAAAATCCATTAAATCCGGCAAGGCGCCGTCATGCCCCGCTTCATGCGGGGCATCCACGTCTGCATGCGCTCCGCCGTCCAAGCGAAGACGTGGATGGCCCGGACAAGCCGGGCCATGACGCAAACGGGTGTTCCGGGATCAGGTTTCCGGAAGCCCGGAAAGGATCAGGCCTCGGCCTTCACCTTCTGGTATTCGACGATTTCGCCATGCCGGGTGCAGTCCGGCGAGGCCAGCTCCAGAAAGAGCGGCACCAGATCGGCGGGCCTGGTCAGCGTCGAGGGGTCTTCGCCCGGCATCGCCTTTTTGCGCATGGCGGTGCGGACGGGACCGGGGCTGATCGAATTGATGCGGATGGGCGTCTTTTCGCATTCCGCCGCCCAGGTCTTCATCATCGTATCGAGCGCAGCCTTGGTCATCGCATAGGGACCCCAATAGGGGCGGCATTTATGCGCGGCGCCCGAGGTCACGAAAATCGCGCGGCCCGCGTCCGAGCGCTTCAGCAGCGGCTCGAAGGAGCGGATCATCCGCCAGTTCGCCGTCACGTTGAGCGCAAGCGTCGTGTCCCAGTCCTTCGGGTCCATATGGCTGAGCGGCGTCAGCACGCCCAGCGTGCCGGCATTGGCGACCATGATGTCGAGCTTGCCCCAGCGTTCGAAAATGCTGGCGCCCAGCCGGTCGACGGCGTCCCCATCGGTAATGTCGAGCGGGACGAGGGTCGCCTTGCCGCCGATTTTCTGGATCTCGTCGTCCACTTCCTCAAGCCCGCCCACCGTGCGCGACACGAGGATCACATGCGCCCCTTCGGCCGCCATGCCCAGCGCCACGGCGCGGCCAATGCCGCGGGATGCGCCGGTGATAACCGCCAGGCGGTCCTGAAGTCGTCCACTCATTTCATTTTACTCAAGCAATTTCGGCAAGGAGCGAGAGCTGCCTCGTTTTCTGCTCGCCGTCGCGGTCGACCAGCGGCGTGGGGTAGTCCCCGGTGAAGCAGTGATCCGTCAGCTGAGGGTTCTCGGGATCGCGTCCCTCGAAGCCCATCGCCCGGTATAGTCCATCCACGGAAATGAAGGCGAGGGTATCCACACCGATAAACCGGCGCATGCCTTCCAGGTCGTAATTGGCGGCCAGAAGCTGCTGACGTTCCGGCGTGTCGATGCCGTAATAGTCGGAATGGGTAATGGGCGGGCTTGCGACGCGCAAATGCACTTCCTTCGCGCCGGCCTCATACATCATCTGCACGATCTTGATGGAGGTCGTGCCGCGCACCACCGAGTCGTCCACCAGGATGATGCGTTTGCCTTCCACGATGGCGCGATTGGCATTGTGCTTCAGCTTCACGCCGAGCTGGCGGATATTCTGCGTCGGCTCGATGAAGGTCCGGCCTACATAGTGGTTCCGGATAATGCCGAGTTCGAAGGGGATGCTGGATTCCGACGCATAGCCGATGGCGGCGGGAACGCCGCTGTCGGGCACGGGGATCACGACATCCGCTTCCACATGGCTTTCGCGGGCCAGCTCTTCGCCCAGGCGCTTGCGGACATTGTAGACGCTCTTGCCGCCCACAATGCTGTCCGGCCTTGCGAAGTAGATATATTCGAAGACGCAGGGGCGGACCTTCTGCACGGGGAAGGGATTGATGGACTCGATCCCGTCCTTGGTCGCCACGACGATTTCGCCGGGCTCCAGCTCACGCACGAATTCCGCGCCGATAATGTCGAGCGCCACCGTCTCCGAACAGAAGATCGGGGCGCCGTCCAGCATGCCGAGAACCAGCGGACGGATGCCCAGCGGGTCGCGCGCGCCGATGAGCTTCTTGTTGGTCAGGACCACAAGCGCATAGGCGCCCTGAATATGGGACAGCGCGTCCACGAAACGGTCCACCGTGCGCGGCTGCTCGCTGCGCGCGACAAGCTGGAGGATCGTTTCCGTATCCGAGGTGGACTGGAAGATGGCGCCCGCGCGCACCAGATCGTTGCGCAGCGTGATCGCATTGGTGAAGTTGCCGTTATGCGCGATGGCGAAACCGCCGCCCCACAGATCGGCAAAGAGCGGCTGCACATTGCGCAGGATCGTCTCGCCCGTGGTGGAGTAGCGCACATGGCCGATCGCCATATCGCCTTGTAGGCGGTCGATCACCTTGCCGCTGGTGAAATGGTCGCCGACAAGCCCCAGACGGCGCTCCGAATGGAAGTGCTCGCCGTCATAGGAAACGATACCCGCCGCTTCCTGTCCGCGATGCTGAAGGGCGTGGAGGCCGAGCGCCGTCAGCGCCGCTGCGTCCGGATTGCCCAGAATGCCGAAGACGCCGCATTCCTCGCGCAGCTTGTCTGCGTGGAGGTCGTCGTCGTTAATGCCGATATGCTCGTCTTCTTTAGACAGGATACGCCCCGGTATTTCACTGCTGGTCCCGGATTTCAGGGCCCCGGGACGGGCCTTGCCGGATAGGCCGGCCGCACCAAAGTCGAAGGCGAGCTGATCGGTCAGACATCCTTCGGACACGTGCTGCTGAATCATACATGCGCTCCAGAGAAGCTAAAGGGTTACCTCCCCCCGTTACTCCCCGGTCGTGCTTTCGAACAGCCGATCGAGCCCCCTGCGTTCGGACGAGTTATAGCCGGGAGGAGGCCTCTTGTCAGCGTCAGAATTAGTGCTCCCTGAATTGCCGCCTGTGGGCAATCTGGGAATGGGGCGCGTGGTGGTACCGCCGCGGCCGTCCGGGAAGCGGGGACGGCGGGTTTCCTCGGGCGCCAGGGTAAACAGCAGGCTGGCGGTGCTTTCCACCATCGGGCGCAGCTTGGCATTCCGGATCCAGCCCGGCTGATCCACCGGGTCGGGTACCAGCCAGACGAAGAAGAGATAGGCCACCGCCACCACCAGAAGCCCGCGCGCCAGTCCGAAAACGAAGCCCAGCGTGCGGTCCATCATGGCCGCGCGGTCGTGCAATTCCATCAGGGAATCGGACCAGCGCGAGGTGAACATCGCGACGATGGCATAGGCAGCAAAGAAGATCAGGATGGCCGAGACAACCGCGGCGAGCCATGGCGTCGGAATGAAATCGCGCAGGATCGGCGAAAGATAGGGAAACAGCCACAGCGCCGCGATGGCGCCCACGATCCAGGCGAGGATGGAGAGGACTTCATTGGTGAAACCGCGCAACAGCGCCAGCACACTCGAAATCAGGACAACGCCGATCACGATCCCGTCGAACCAGGTCACCAGCCACTCTCCTTCTTTCGGGCCTTCTTTCGGGTCTTTTTCCCGAAAAATACCATATTCAGGCGTCCCGGGAGGCCCGTTCTTTATCGTCGCTGGTGGCAAGATGGGCAAGCAGCGAGGCCAAATCCCCGATCCCCGTCAGCTTGAGCGCCCCGCCGGCGTCCGGCCGTGCGGCCCCCGCCGGTACGATGGCGCTCGAAAATCCCAGTTTTTCCGCCTCTTTCAGGCGGGCATCCATCTGGCTGACCGGGCGCACGCCCCCCGACAGCGCAATCTCGCCGAAAATGACGCATTCGGCGGGAAGCGGGTTGCCGGTGATGGAGGAGACGAGGGCGCTCGCCACGGCGAGGTCCGCCGCGGGCTCGTTGATTCGCAATCCGCCCGCCACGTTCAGATAAACGTCCTGACCGGCCAGCGAGAGGCCGCAGCGCGCTTCCAGCACGGCAAGCACCATGGAGAGGCGGCCCGAATCCCAGCCGACCACCGCCCGGCGCGGCGTGCCGAGCGCGCTCTGGGCGACAAGGGCCTGGATTTCGACCAGCACGGGCCGCGTGCCCTCGATCCCGGCAAAGACCGCGCTGCCGCTGGTGCCGCCATCGCGCTCGCCCAGAAAGAGGGCGGACGGGTTGGGGACTTCGGTGAGCCCCAGCGCGCCCATCTCGAAGACGCCGATCTCATTGGCCGGGCCGAAACGGTTTTTGACCGCGCGCAGAATGCGGAACTGGTGGCCGCGCTCGCCTTCGAAATAGAGCACCGCATCGACCATATGCTCCACCACGCGCGGGCCCGCGATCTGGCCCTCCTTGGTGACATGGCCGACCAGGATGACGGCGGTGCCGTTCTTCTTGGCAAAGCGCACCAGCTCCTGCGCGCTGGCGCGCACTTGCGCCACGGTGCCGGGCGCGCTGTCGAGCGCATCGGTCCACATGGTCTGGATGGAGTCGATCACCACAGCGTCCGGCGGCCTGCCGCTTTCGAGCGTGGAAATGATGTCGCGCAAATTGGTTTCCGCGCCGAGCTGCACGTCGGTTTCGGCAAGTCCCAGACGGCGCGCGCGCATGCGCACCTGTGCGATCGCTTCTTCGCCGGAAATATAGACGACGTCATGCCCGCGATTGGAAAGGGCGGACATGGCCTGCAGCAGCAGCGTCGATTTGCCGATGCCCGGATCGCCGCCGACCAGCAGCGCGGAGCCGGGCACGAGCCCGCCGCCCAGCACGCGGTCCAGTTCGGCAATGGCGCTTTCCAGACGCGGCGGGTCCGCGCTCTCGCCGCTCATGGCGACAAGCTCGATCTGACGGCCCTTGCCGCGCGCGGCCTTTTGCGGACCGCTGCCGATGCCGGTATTGTCGGAGGTTTCCTCGACGATGGTATTCCACTCGCCGCAGGCCTCGCATCGACCCTGCCACCGCGCGGCCACGGCGCCGCAGGACTGGCAGACGAATATGCGCTGCGGCCTGGCCATCAGGGCTTCAGCACTTCCATCTGGATCGGGCCGTCGGCGCGTCCATTGATGAACTGCTCGACATACTCGTTGCCGCTCTTGTCCACCTCTTCGACGCTGCCCGCCCAGATGATCTTGCCCTTGTAGATCATCGCGATCTTGTCGGCGATCTTGCGCGCGCTCGCCATGTCATGGGTGATGGAAAGCGTCGTCGCGCCGAGTTCCTTCACGCTGTCCACGATCAGTTCGTTGATGACGTCGGCCATGATCGGGTCGAGGCCGGTGGTCGGCTCGTCGAAGAAGATGATTTCCGGATCCGCCGCGATGGCGCGCGCAAGGCCCACGCGCTTCTGCATGCCGCCGGAAAGTTCCGCCGGGTAGAGTTCGCCCACATCCGCGCCAAGCCCCACCTTGGACAGCTTGTCCATGGCGATTTCCTTGGCTTCCTTGCGCTTCATGCGCCGGCCCTGGATGAGACCGAAGGCGACGTTTTCCCAGACGGGCAGGCTGTCGAACAGGGCTGCGCCCTGAAACAGCATGCCGAATTTACGCAACGTGTCTTCGCGGTCGCTCTGGTCCATCTTCAGCACGTTTTGGCCATCGACGAAGATCTCGCCCTGTTCCGGCTTCACGATGCCGAGCACGGATTTGATCATGACCGACTTGCCGGTGCCCGAGCCGCCGATGACGACCAGGGACTCGCCCTTCGGCACGGTCAGGTCGATACCGTCCAGAACCACTTTGGGTCCGAAGCGCTTGTGGACGCCGCGCAGTTCGATCTTCGCGTCGGGATCGGGTTTGTTTGCCATGTCCGTTCTCACTTCGCGAACAGCAGCGACGTCATCACATAGTTCGCTGCAAGGATCAGAATGGAAGCGCTCACCACTGCGTTCGTCGTCGCGCGGCCCACGCCCTGCGCGCCGCCCTTGCTGTTGAAGCCGTGGAAGCAGCCCATCAGTGCAATGATGAAACCGAACACGGCCGCCTTGATGAGGCCGGAGGTGACGCCATTGTCCTGAATGTAATTGATGGTGTTCTTCAGATAGACGCCCGCATTGAAGTCGAGCGACGCGGTGGACACCACATAGCCGCCCATGATGCCGATAATGTCTGCGACGAAGACGAGAAGGGGCAGGGTAATGACGGCCGCCGCGATGCGCGGGGCGACGAGATATTTATAGGGGTTCGTGGAAAGCGTCGTCAGCGCGTCGATCTGTTCGGTCACGCGCATCGTGCCAAGCTCGGCGGCAATCGCGGCGCTGACGCGGCCTGCAACCATGAGGCCGCCGAGAACAGGCCCGAGTTCGCGCGTGATGCCCAGCGCGACCACGGTGGCGACGAGCGATTCCGAATTGAATTCGCTGGAGCCGTAGTGAATCTGGAGGGCGAGGGCGCCGCCCGTGAAAAAGGCGGTGAGCGCCACCACGGGCAGCGAGAAATAGCCGATCCTCAACATCTGCTGAAGCAGCATCCGCAGGAAGAAGGGCGGACGGACGATATGCGTGACGGCGGCCCAGGTGAACTTGCTCAGCTTGCCGATCTCGGCGAGCGTCGCGATCACGACCCGCCCGATAACCGCTAGAAAATTCAAGATACGCTCCTGCCCATATTGTTGTCCGCGGCGCTGGAAGGGATTCGGCCGCCTCGAGTGTAGTGCCGCCGGTATCGTTCGCCCAGCGAGGTCAGAATTTCATAGCCGAGCGTACCGGCCCGCTTTGCAACCTCGTCGAGCGGCACATGACGGCCTACGAGTTCCGCCATATCGCCACGCGATACGGCGCCTTCGGCCAGGGATGTAATGTCCGCGACGATCAGATCCATCGAAACACGTCCTGCAATGGGCACGATCCGTCCCGCCAGCGCAACCACGCCGCCCTGCGCCTGAAGGCCGGGCAGGGAGGGGAAGCTCAGGGACCGGAAATACCCGTCCGCATAGCCCGCTGCAAGTACCGCGACCCGGCGCACGCCGTCTCCCGTCGAGCTGGCGCCATAGCCGGTGCTCTCCCCGGCGGGCACGTCCTTTACCTGAAGCACGCGCGCTTCCACCGTCACCACCGTCTCGAACGGGTTGTCGCGCGCGGTAAACGGGTTGCCGCCATAAAGGCCGATACCGGGCCGGATGAGGTCGAAATGATAATCGGCGCCGAGAAAGGCGCCGCCGCTATTGGCAAGGCTTGCAACGGCGCGCGGAAAACGGGGCTGGAGCGTGTCCACGATATGGGCGAACCGCTCGCGCTGGATGGCATTGAGTTCGTGATCGGGATCGTCGGCGCAGGCCAGATGGCTCATCAGCAGCGCCACATCGAGCCCCTCCGACCAGGTGTTGCTGGCCATGAATTCGGCGGTCTCGCCGGCGGTGAGCCCCAGCCGGTTCATGCCGGTGTCGAAATGAATGGCGCAGGGCAGATGCGTCGCGGCCTTCCATTCCCCGATTTCGGCCAATGAAGAAAGGCAGGGCCGAAGTCCGTATTCGATGAAGGCGGGCGCGGCGCCCGCCATCAGCCCGTTCAGCACATAGATGGGCATATCGTCGGCGCGGCCCGCGAGCGCTTCGCGCACCGCCCGGCCCTCAGACGCCTCGGCGACGAAGAAGCTGCCGCACCCGGCTTCCGCCAGCGCGGCGACGACGGGCTTGAGGCCGAGCCCATAGGCATTCGCCTTGACCACGGCGCCCACTTCCGCATGCGGCGCGGTGTCCTGAAACCGCCGGTAATTGGCGGCGAGCGCATCAAGGTTAATCGTGAGCACGCCGCCCGCATCGGCCTCGAAGGGAACATCGGCGGGGGCGGGCGCGCTGGACTTGGTTCTCAAGGTATGGATTCCGGCAGGTGGTCATCGGCGATGTGGTCGCTGAAGCGCGTCACATCCGCCTGGAACTGTAGTTTGACCGTGCCGGTAGGTCCATGGCGCTGCTTGCCGATAATGACTTCGCCGATGCCGTGGACATGCTCCATTTCCGCCTGCCACTCCAGATGCTCGGGCGTGCCTTCGCGCGGTTCGCGGCGGGAGACGTAATATTCCTCGCGGAAGACGAACATCACCACGTCGGCGTCCTGCTCGATGGAGCCGGATTCGCGAAGATCCGAAAGCTGGGGCCGTTTGTCGTCTCGCGCTTCCACCTGACGCGAAAGCTGGGAGAGGGCGAGGATCGGGACGTTGAGTTCCTTCGCCAGCGCCTTGAGGCCGGTGGTGATCTGCGTCACTTCCTGCACGCGGTTCTCGCCGAACTTGCCCGAGCCCGCCAGAAGCTGGAGATAGTCGATCACGAGCAGGCCGAGGCCGCGCTGGCGCTTGAGCCGCCGGGCGCGCGCAGCCAGCGTCGCAATGGTGAGGCCGCCGGTGTCGTCGATATAAAGCGGCACGCTCTGCAATTCGCGCGAGGCCTCCACCAGCCGGTGGAATTCGTCTTCCTCGATCCGGCCGCGCCGGATGCGCTCAGACGGCACGCCGGACTGTTCGGCGAGCAGTCGCGTGGCGAGCTGTTCGGACGACATTTCGAGCGAGAAGAAGCCGACGATGGCACCGTCTTTCGCTTCTACCGTGCCGTCGGGATGGTGCACGGCTTTGTAGCTCTTGGCCGCGTTGAAGGCGATGTTGGTGGCGAGCGCCGTCTTGCCCATGGAGGGACGGCCGGCCAGGATGATGAGGTCGGATTGCTGCAAGCCGCCCATGCGCTGGTCGAGATCGCGAAGACCGGAGGAAATGCCCGACAAGCCGCCATCGCGCTCATAGGCGGCGGCGGCCATGTCGATCGCGGTCTTCAGCGACTCGTGGAAGGCCTGAAAGCCGCCTTCATATTTGCCCTTTTCGGCGAGCTGATAGAGCGATTGCTCGGCATCCATGATCTGGGTGCCCGGCGCATCGTCCACCGGCGCGTCAAAGGCGCGGTTGTGCATATCCGTGCCGATGCGGATGAGCTCGCGCCTTATGGCGAGATCGTAGATCGTCCGCGCATATTCCTGGGCGTTGATGATGGTCGTGGCCGCGCCTGCGAGCCGGGCGAGATATTGCGCGCCGCCGACCTCGGCCAGCGCCTCGTCGCGCTCGAAAAAGCCTTTCAGCGTCACCGGCGAGGCGAGATGGCCTTGCGTGATGAGCTTGGACATGGCCTCGAAGATCCGGCCATGCACATCCTCGAAGAAATGCGAGGGCTCCAGAAAGGCGGCCACCCGGTCGAAGGCGTCGTTATTCACCAGCACGGCGCCCAGCAGCGCCTGCTCCGCCTCGATGTTGTGAGGCGGCACGCGATATTCGCCGCCTCCCTCGTCGGGGGCGGGATCGTCGGGAATGTCGTTATAGGCGTGAAGAGGCGTGTCCATGGTCCCCTTATCACCCGCGAGCTGCGCTTCTTAAAGCACTAAAAGCGCCCTGTTTCAGACAGTTAACAGCAATGTTTTTCACAGCCTGTGAGCAATTGCGCATCTGCGAGCCCAATCCCGCCCTGTGCCTCGCGGCAAGGCGTGAACAAGTCTGTGGATAAGTTATGAGTTTAAAGCGATTCGGGAAGGGCGCCGTCCGGCTTTCCGGCGCGACGCCCCTTGTCGATGGCGGGTGCAATCGGGTTGTCAGTCTCCCGCCAGCCTTTGTTCCATCGCCTGGGACGCGCCGAGCTTTTGCTCATCGTCGATCATGTAGTTGCGCGTCATCGGCAGGGCGTCGATCTTCTTGGTGATCTGCATCTGGAAATTGACCATGCCCTCATTGCGGAACGAGGTTTCCGAGCCGACGAGATAGAACTCCCACATCCGGCAGAAGCGTTCGTCATAGATGCCCTTGGCCTCGTCCCAATGGGCCATGAAGCGCCTGCGCCATTCGCGCAGCGTCTCGGCATAGTGGAGCCTCAGCACCTCGATGTCGGTCATGAAGATGCCGGCATTTTCCACCGCCGCGGACATTTCGCTGAGCGCGGGAATATAGCCGCCGGGGAAGATATATTTGGCGATCCACGCATTGGTGGCACCGGGCGGGTCGAGGCGGCCGATGGTGTGGACGAGCGCTACGCCGTCATCCTTCAGCAACTCGCGGATGGCGTTGAAATATTCGGGGTAGTGGCCGATGCCCACGTGCTCGAACATGCCGACCGACACGATGCGGTCGAACTGCTCGGTAAGCTCGCGATAGTCCTGAAGGCGGATATCCACCCGGTCCTGAAGACCGCGATCCTTGGCGCGCTGCGTGGCGACCGCATGCTGCTCCTTGGAGAGGGTGACGCCGACCACCTCCGCGCCGCATTCTTCCGCCAGCGTGAGCGCCATGCCGCCCCAGCCGCAGCCAATATCGAGAACGCGCATACCCGGCTCGATCCTGAGCTTGGCCGCGATATGCCGCTTCTTGGCGAGCTGTGCTTCTTCCAGCGTCATGTCCGGACGGGCGAAATAGGCGCAGGAATACTGCTTGTCCTCGTCCAGAAACAGATCGTAGATGCCGCCGTCGAGGTCGTAGTGATGGGCGACGTTCTTCTGCGCCTTGCCGACCGGATTGTGCTGGTCGATGCGCCGTTTCAGCCGACGGAGATGGGCCTGCATGCGGAAGACGGGCCCGGCATAGTCATGGCCAAGGCTGCTCGTCAGCATGTCGATGAGGTCGTAGATGGTATGCGGCCGGTCTACCGTGAGCCTGCCGTCCATATAGGCTTCGCCCAGTTTCAGATAGGGGTTGAGGGCGATCTCGCGTCCGGCCTTCGCGTCATGAAGACGGACGGTAACAGTCTGACCTTCGCTGTTCCCTATGGTCGTCGCCTTGCCGTTGGCATCGATAAGGTTCAGCGAACCTTTCTTGACGACCATCCTGAGAAGCATCTGAAGAAGCATGGTACCCCCTCAATCGAGTGGTGAACCGGTCGTTTGCCCAACTATGAAAAAAGAATTGGCGGCTGTTTGCAAGAGTGGTTCTAAAAAGCTTCGTAACTCGTCCAATCGCGCGACAACTATCCAAAGAAAAAGGCGCCCCGGACAATGCCGGAGCGCCTTGATTTTCAATGCCTTGCCGAAGATCAGCCGGCCGGCGTTTCCTCTTCGGAAGCAGCCTCGGCATCGGCCTCGGCTTCTTCCGAGCCATCCTCGTCCGGAGCCAGTTCTTCGTCTTCGAAGAACTCCGCGGCCTCGATGTCGTCGTCATCGTCCTGCGTCTGGGTGACGTCTTCGCCGCGTGCCTGGCGTTCGGCTTCTTCTTCCGAACGGGCCACATTCACGCTGACGGTGGCGACCACTTCAGGGTGGAGGACGACGCGAACGTCGTGCAGGCCGAGATTCTTGATCGGCTTGTCGAGCTGCACCTGATTGCGGTGCGTCGAGAACCCGCCGACCGTCATCGCATCGGAGATGTCGCGGGTGCTGACCGAGCCGTACAGAATGCCGGTGTCGCCGGCCTGACGGATGACGATGAACTTCTCGCCATTGACCTTTTCGAAGACCTGTTCGGCTTCCTTGCGAAGCTCCAGGTTGCGAGCCTCGAGCTGGGCACGCTGCTCTTCGAAACGCTTGAGGTTGTCCTTGGTCGCGCGCAGCGCCTTGCCGCGCGGGAGCAGGAAATTGCGGGCGAAGCCGTCTTTCACTTTGACGACGTCACCCATCTGACCGAGTTTTTCCACCCGTTCCAGAAGTACGACTTGCATGTTGGCGTCTCCTTCAGCCGGGATTAGGAAATCACGTAGGGCAGAAGGGCGAGGAAACGCGCGCGCTTGATGGCACGGGCGAGTTCACGCTGCTTCTTGGCCGATACGGCGGTGATACGGCTCGGCACGATCTTGCCGCGCTCGGACACATAACGCTGCAGGAGCTTGGTGTCCTTGTAGTCGATCTTCGGGGCGTTGGCGCCGGAGAACGGGCAGGTTTTGCGGCGGCGGAAGAAAGGCCGGCGTTGCGGTGCACTGCTCATCAGGCATTACCCCCTTCGGAATTGGCGTTGCGTTCTTCACGGCGAGGGCCATCGTCGCGGCGAGGACCGTCGTCACGGCGCGGGCCACGGTCGTCACGGCGCGGGCCGCGGTCGCCACGGCGGTCGTCGCGATCGCGTCCGCCACGGTTCTGCATCACCGCGGAGGGTTCGGTTTCATGTTCCTCGACGCGGATCGTCATGAAGCGGATCACATCGTCGCTGAGGCCCATCTGACGCTCCATCTCCGCGACCGCGTCATGCGGGGCGTCGATGTTCATGAGCGTGTAGTGACCCTTGCGGTTCTTCTTCACCTTGTAGGCGAGGTTGCGCAGGCCCCAATACTCGGTCTTGCCGACCGATCCGCCATTTTCCTTGATGACGTTGGTGTACTGTTCGAGCATCTGCTCGACCTGCTGCTGCGACACGTCCTGCCGCGCAATGAAAATATGCTCGTAGAGAGCCATAGAGCCTTCCTCATATGTATCCGGCCCCGGCGCAAAGCCCCCTTTGAGCCCTGGATAAACGCCGCAAACAGCGGAGAAAGGCTCGAAAGGACCACCAAAGAAGCGGAGACACCGGAGCCCGGACCTGCTTCAGTCCTGCCGGCGGAAATCCGCCGGTGCGCCGTTCAGCCTCCAACCAGGGCCTTCGGAAGCGCGGAATATACAAAAAAGACGTTTCAACGCAAGGGCTTTCGCGCCGATGGCCCTATTCCTCGGGCTCGGTCGTGAAAAGCAGGGGATAGCCCTTCTGCTGGCCGGCTTCGATCGCCCGTGCCGCCTTGGTTTCCGCCACATCCTGCGGATAGACCGAAACCACGCAGGAGCCCTTCCGATGAGCGGTTATCATCACCTTATGGGCCTGCGCCTCGGCGATGCGAAACTCGCCCATCAGAACCTTCACCACGAATTCGCGCGGCGTGAAGTCGTCATTGACCAGAATGACCTTGTGGAGCTTCGGCCGCTGGGTCCGGGGTTTCGTCCCGGGGCGGGGCTTGATGTCGGTATCGCTCATCTTGAAGAACTCCTTGCGGGCAACGGACATCCGAAAGAGTACGAACGCAGTTTCTCACGATCGCCGCTTCCGGTCCAATCCGCGCGTGCCTGTACGCGCGTGCCGGGAATTGCCGCGCGCTGCTTGACTTGGGTCTCTTTGCCGGTATCTCTTGGCGCTTCGCGGGGGGTGCGCCGTTTCGGGCGCCGCCATCGCGCAGAAACCGGCCGGTCAGGCGGGACGGAAAACAGATATAAAGACGGGAGCAGGGATGACGCGCGCATTCACCTTTCCGGGGCAAGGGTCCCAGGCGGTCGGCATGGGCAAGGAGCTGGCCGAGACATTCGCGCCCGCCCGCGAAGTCTTCGAGCAAGTGAACGATGCGCTGGGCCAGAACCTCACCAAGCTGATGTGGGAAGGCCCCGAGGACGAACTCACCCTCACCGAAAATGCACAGCCTGCCCTGATGGCAGTGAGCCTGGCGGCCATGAAGACGCTGGAAGCCGAAGGCGGCTTCGCGCTGGCCGACAAGGCCTCTTTCGTCGCCGGCCATTCGCTGGGCGAATATTCCGCGCTGGCCGCCGCCGGGGCTTTCACGATTGCCGATACCGCGCGCTTGTTGAAGCTGCGCGGCAGGGCCATGCAGCGCGCCGTGCCGGTGGGCGAGGGGGCGATGGCCGCCATGCTTGGCCTCGACTTCGATGTGGCAAAGGAAGTTGCCGAAGAAGCGGCGCAGGGCGATGTCTGCCAAGCCGCGAACGACAATGCGCCGGGACAGGTCGTGATCTCCGGCGCCAAGGCCGCCGTCGAGCGCGCCGCCGAGATCGCCAAGACCAAGGGCGCCAAGCGCGCCATGCTGCTGCCGGTCAGCGCGCCTTTCCATTGCGCGCTGATGCAGCCCGCTGCCGACGAAATGAAAGCGGCGCTCGCCGAGGTGTCCATGCAGGCGCCCGCCGTGCCGCTGGTCGCCAATGTCACCGCCTCGCGCGTCGCCGATGCCGAGACCATCCGCAACCTGCTGGTTGAGCAGGTGACGGGCATGGTCCGCTGGCGCGAAAGCGTTCTTTATATGGTGGATCAGGGCGTGACGCAGCTCGTGGAAGTCGGCGCCGGTAAGGTATTGACCGGCATGGCAAAACGTATCGCGAAGGAAGCCGGAACGGCTGCCGTCGGTACGCCCGCCGATGTCGAGGCCTTTTTGAAGATGCTCTGAGCGCCCATATTCATCCAGACAAGTACGCCCACACAGGGAAAGAGACGAAAGGGGAGAGAATGTTCGACCTCACCGGTAAAAGCGCGCTCGTGACCGGCGCCTCCGGCGGCATCGGGTCCGAGATTGCCCGGGCGCTGCATGCGCAGGGCGCGACCGTGGCGCTGTCCGGCACGCGCAAGGAAGCGCTCGATGGACTGGCTTCCGAGCTTGGCGAGCGCACCCATGTGCTGCCCTGCAATCTTTCCGACGGCGAGGCCGTGGACGCGCTGCCCAAGCAGGCGGAAGAAGCCATGGGCGGCATGGACATTCTCATCAACAATGCAGGCCTCACCCGCGACAACATCTTCATGCGCATGAAGGATGAAGAGTGGGAAGAAGTTCTGCGGGTGAACCTCACGGCCGCCTTCCGCCTGTCGCGCGGCGTCATGCGCGGCATGATGAAGCGCCGCTGGGGCCGCATCATCGGCATCACTTCGGTGGTGGGTGTGACGGGCAATCCCGGTCAGGCGAATTACGCAGCCTCCAAGGCGGGCATGATCGGCATGACCAAATCGATTGCGCAGGAAGTCGCAAGCCGTAACATCACCGCCAACTGCATTGCGCCCGGCTTCATCGGCTCCGCCATGACGGATGCGCTGAACGAAGACCAGAAGGCGCGAATTCTTGCGACGATTCCCGCCGCTCGTCTCGGCGACGCCAAGGAGATCGCGTCCGCCGCGGTCTATCTCGCCAGCGACGAAGCCGCTTACGTGACGGGTCAGACCCTTCATGTGAACGGCGGCATGGCCATGATCTGAAGCCGGAGATCCCGTTCTCCGAAAAACTGTTGCAATTCAGGGGTGTAACCTAGCGTAACCGGCAATACCCCTTGCTGGTACATGGCGGAAATATGTGATACCTAGGCCGTCGATTTGGCTTGCGGCCAGGCCCTTTTCTGGGCCAGAAGGGGGACGATTTTCTGCCGAATTCGATCGCGAGCAATCCTCGGGGTCCGAAGCGGGTATAACCGCCAGGGACCGGGGCCGGTCAAAACAACGATCTGAGGACTTGAGAATGAGTGAAGATATCGCGGAACGCCTGAAGAAGATCGTCGTCGAACACCTTGGTGTCGATGCCGACAAGGTCACCGAGAACGCCAGCTTCATCGACGACCTGGGCGCAGACAGCCTCGACAACGTCGAACTGGTTATGGCGTTTGAAGAAGAATTCGGCGTGGAGATTCCGGACGATGCCGCCGAGAAGATCCTGACCGTCAAGGATGCGATCGAGTTCGTTAAATCGAACCAGTCGTAAAGTCCTCTCGTGGCGGCCGGCCGGCGACGAATGACGCCTGGCCGGCCCCGCGAATTATGAAGACTTCCCTCCCGTCCGAACCTTGTTGAAGAAACAAGCCGGGTGGGAACGAAGTCGCGCAAGGGAGCTCGAAGCGTATGAGACGTGTCGTCGTTACTGGTGTGGGCATGGTCTCGCCGCTTGGCTGCGGCGCCGAGACGACCTGGAAACGGATTCTCAACGGCGAGTCCGCCGCTCGGAAAATCGACAAGTTCGATGTCTCCGACCTTCCCTGCAAGATTGCCATGCCGGTACCGCGCGAAGGCGAGGGGGCGTTCAATCCGGATGACTGGATGAACCCCAAGGAAGCCAAGCGCGTCGACGAATTCATCGTCTATGCCGTCTCCGCCGCCACGCAGGCGCTTCAGGATGCGGACTGGAAGCCGGAAACCGAGGAAGATCAGTGCCGCACGGGCACGATGATCGGTTCGGGCATCGGCGGCCTGGAAGGCATCGCCGAAACGGCGATCACGCTGAAAGAAAAGGGCCCGCGCCGCGTGAGCCCGTTCTTCATCACCGGACGACTTATCAATCTCGCTTCGGGCTACGTCTCCATTCAGCATGGGCTGAAGGGACCGAACCACGCTGTCGTCACCGCCTGTTCGACAGGGGCGCACGCCATTGGCGACGCGGCGCGTCTCATCGCGCTGGACGATGCCGACGTGATGGTCGCGGGCGGCGCGGAATCGGCGATCAACCGGATGGGCATTGCAGGCTTTGCCGCCTGCCGTGCGCTGTCCACGGGTTTCAACGACGACCCGACGAAGGCATCGCGCCCCTATGACACCGATCGCGACGGCTTCGTGATGGGCGAGGGCGCAGGCGTGGTGGTGCTCGAAGAGTACGAACACGCCAAGGCGCGCGGCGCAAAGATTTACGGCGAAGTGGTCGGCTATGGCCTCTCGGGCGACGCCTATCACATCACCGCCCCACCGGAAGACGGCAATGGCGGCTTCCGCTCCATGCAGGCCGCGCTGAAGCGCGCCGGCATCACCGCTTCCGACCTCGACTATGTGAACGCACACGGCACTTCGACCATGGCCGACACGATTGAGCTTGGCGCCGTCTCGCGCCTGCTCGGCAATGCGGTGAGCAAGGTGTCGATGTCGTCCACCAAATCGTCCATCGGCCATCTGCTGGGCGCGGCGGGCGCGGTGGAAGCGATCTTCTGCCTGCTGGCCATGCGCGACAGCAAGCTGCCGCCGACGCTGAACCTCGACAATCCGGCAGTGGAAACGGAAATCGACCTCGTGCCCAAAAAGGCCGTGGACAAGGAAGTGAACTACGCCCTGTCCAATTCCTTCGGCTTTGGCGGCACCAATGCCTCTCTCGTCATGAAGAAGGTGACTGATTGAGCGAGCCGACCGACAAGCCGGAAGTGAACGAGACAAAGGAAGCCGCGCAGACATCGTCGCGCGGCTTCTTCATGAAACTCGTTCTCTGGCACCTGATCGGACTGCCTCTCTTCGTTGCGCTGCTGGCCGGCGGCTTTTTCCTCTATGGAAAATGGAAATACGAAGCCCCGGGCCCGGCGGAAAAGCCGGTCGTGGTGATGCTGCCCAAAGGTATCGGCGTGCGCGATATCGCGGGTCGTCTGGAGGGCGCTGGAGCCATTTCCGACGAGATGATCTTCCGCCTCGGTGTCAGGCTCGAGGGCGCGGACGCCGCGCTGAAGGCCGGGGAGTATGAAATTCCCGCCCAGGCCAGCATGGCCTCTATCGTCGGCATTCTGCGGGCAGGCAAGTCGATACAGCACCGGATCACGCTGCCGGAAGGGCTGACCAGCGAGCAGATCATGGCGATTGTGGCGAAGGACCCGGTGCTGAAGGGCAAACTGCCCGAGACGCCGCCCGAAGGCTCGCTGCTGCCGGAAACCTACAGCTTCACCCGGGGCACCACCCGTGCCGAGATCGTCGCGCGGATGCGCGAGGCGCATGACAAGCTCATCGACAAGCTCTGGGCGGGCCGGGCGAAAGACCTGCCGGTCAAAACCAAGGAAGAGGCCGTCATCCTCGCCTCCATCGTGGAGAAGGAAACGGGACTGCCGGAAGAGCGCCCGCTGGTTGCCTCCGTCTTCACGAACCGGCTGAAAATGCCGATGCGCCTCCAGTCCGACCCGACCATTATCTATGGGCTGGTGGGCGGCAAGGGGCCGCTGGGCCGTCCGCTTCGGCGCAGCGAGATCGCCAAGGCCACGCCTTACAATACCTATGTGATCGACGGATTGCCGCCGACGCCGATCTGCAATCCGGGGGAGGCGTCGCTGCGCGCGGTGCTGGATCCGCCTGAGACCAGGCATCTCTATTTCGTGGCGGACGGCACCGGAGGACATGTCTTCTCCGACACGCTGGCGCAGCACCGCCGCAATGTCGCCAAATGGCGCAAGGTGGAGCGCGAGCGCCGCCGAAAACAGGGCAACTAGCCCTCGCGATCCCATACCGATTGTCGGGCCTGCTATGATGCGGCCCCGACCGACACGATTCCCGGAGGCCCAGATGTCGCTCAACTCCATGACAGGCTTTGCCCGCGCAGACGGTGCGCTGGGCGACATGCGCTGGCACTGGGAACTGCGCAGCGTGAACGGCAAGTCGTTCGACTGCCGGTTCCGCCTGCCGCCCGGTATCGACGGGCTGGAGGCGCGCCTGCGCGAGGCGCTGGGCAAGCATATCAAGCGCGGCAATTGTCAGGCATCGCTCTCGATAGACCAGAGCGCGACGCCCGCGCCGCTGCGGCTCAATCGCGAGGCGCTGGCCGTGGTCGTCGACGCGCTCAAGGAAGTGCAGGGCATCTGCGAGACGCAACCGCCCCGCCCGGAAGGCATTCTGGCGCTCCGGGGCGTGCTGGAAACCGGCGATGCCTCGGAAACCGACCCGGAAGAAAAAGCGGCGCTGGAGGCGGCGCTGGTGAAATCCTTCGAGGAGGCGGCCTCCGCTCTCGCCATGGCACGCTCGGAAGAGGGGCTGAAGCTCGAGGCGCTTGTCTCCGCCCAGATCGACGAGATCGAACGGCTGACGAAGGACGCCGCCGCCGCGCCCGCAGCGAGCCCGCACGCCATTCGCGACCGGCTGGCCGCGCAAATCCATGAACTGCTCGACGGCAATAGCGGCATTGCCGAAGACCGCCTTGCGCATGAGGCGGCCCTGCTTGCGACCAAGGCCGATATCCGCGAAGAGCTCGACCGGCTGACCGCCCATGTGGAACAGGCGAGGGAGCTGCTCACCGGCAAGGATCCGAAAGGACGCCGCCTCGACTTCCTGACGCAGGAATTCAATCGCGAGGCGAATACGCTGTGTTCCAAGGCGGCGGATGTAAGCCTGACGCGGATCGGGCTCGACCTGAAAGCCGTGATCGATCAGCTCCGCGAGCAGATCCAGAATATCGAGTGACGGGGGACGAGCGCATGAGCGGGATCGACATCAAGAGGCGGGGGTTGATGCTGGTGCTGTCATCGCCTTCCGGCGCGGGCAAGACGACGCTGTCGCGCCGTCTGCTCGAAAGCGACGGCAATATAACCATGTCCGTCTCCGCCACGACGCGCGCCCCGCGCCCCGGCGAGGTGGACGGCAAGGACTATTATTTTCTGTCCACGGAAGACTTCGGCATCATGCGCAACAAGGGCGACCTCCTGGAGAGCGCCAAGGTCTTCGACAATTATTACGGCACGCCGCGCGCCCCCGTGGAAGAGGCGCTGAGCGAGGGCCGCGACGTGCTCTTCGATATCGACTGGCAGGGCACGCAGCAGCTCAGCGAGAGCGCCAAGGGCGATCTGGTGAGGGTCTTCGTGCTTCCGCCATCCGCACAGGAGCTGGAACGGCGGCTGCACTCGCGGGCGCAGGACAGCAAGGAAGTGATCGCCCGGCGCATGGAGAAGGCGTCGGACGAGATCAGCCATTATTCCGAATATGAATACATCATCGTCAATGACGATCCGGAAAAGGCGTTCGGCGAGTTGCAGTCAATCCTGCAGGCCGAACGCCTTCGCCTGAGCCGCCTGACGGGGCTGTCCAACTTCGTGAAGCAGATCCGCGAAGCGCTCTGAGCCTACTTACATGCAGCCCATGACAGGCAGGATCTCGTCGGCCTTCTTCTTCTGCTCGTCGGAAAGCGCGTTATAGAGTTTTTCGGTGGCGGGCTTGAGTTCCTGAAGCGTTTCCAGCCGGGCCTTCATGGCCTCGATCCGGAAATTGAGCAGGTCGACCACCGAGCGGTTCTGTCCGCTGTTGCGGAACATCTGCATCATGGTGCCGCGCATGGAGACCATGGTCTGGGAATTCGTGCGCATGGCGTCCGCATACTCGTTCCAGGCCGGTTCCTCATCTTCGGTGATCTTGAGTTCGGCCTTGAGGAAGGCGGTGCGGCCATCGAGATAGGTGTCGTAGTCGCCCGATGCGCTGTTGCCCATCATACCGCAACCGCCCATGCCACCGCCGCCCATCATGCCGCGGCCATAGCCCTGTCCGGCCATGCCGGAACCCATCATGCCTTGCCCCATCATGCCGGGGCCCATGCCTTGTCCGGGGCCCTGACCGCCGCCTCTCATCATGCCGTAGCCCGGCCGGGGGGATGTGCTCGTGTCGTCCTGCGCCCGGGCCGCGGGCGCGGAAAGGGCGAGGCCCAATGCGAGGGTGAGTGCGCAGAAACCGGCACCTGCAAGCCTGGAAAAAGTCATGGCGTCCTCCTGTTACGAGAGGACGCCATGCTTGTCCCGGGACCGGGTTAACTCATTGATCGAGATCAAACAGAACCCATAATTTTTTTATGGGCTTACCGGGTGCTCGTTTGACCTGGGTCAAATGCCCTTTGTCGCCGTCAGGGCTTCAGTACCACGCGGCCCATCACATGGCCTTCGCGCAGATCGTCCAGCGATTTGGAGGCCTCCGAAAGCGGCCGCTCGGCGACCGGGATCGGATCGATCTTGCCGGCCTTCACCAGATCCATCATCTCATGCGTTTCCGACAGCGAGCCCACATAGGAGCCGCCGATGGAGATGGCGCGCATCGGGAACATGGGGATCGGCATGGAGAAACCGCCGCCGAAAAGGCCGACCACGATCACCTTGCCGCCTTTGCGGACGGCGCCCTGCGCGAATTTCAGCGAGGCTTCGGAGCCGACGAAATCGACCGCCGCCGGGACACCGCCATCGGTATCGGCGAGCAGCTTCTTCAGCGCGTCTTCGTCCTTCGGGTTGTAGATCTCATGCGCGCCCGAGCCCTTGGCGGACTGGAGCTTGTTCTCGTCCACATCGGCGGCGAGCGGCGCGGCCGGGAACATGGCCTTGGCGAATTGCAGGCCCATCATGCCCACGCCGCCGAGACCGACCACCAGCACGCGCTCTTCGTCGGTGAGATCGCCGAGCTTCTTCATCGCGCTATAGGCGGTGAGGCCGGAGCACATATAGGTCGCGGCAAGGCCTTCCTTCACGCCTTCATAGTCGAGCAGGTAGCGCGGATGCGGCACGATGCAATGCGTGGCATAGCCGCCAGCGACCGTGATGCCGAGCGCGCGCGGCCGGTTGCACAGATGCTCGTCGCCGCGGTTGCAGGTAGGGCAGGCGCCGCAGCCGATCCAGGGGAAGACGACGCGCTGGTCGCCGACCTTCACGCCTTCCGCGTCCGGGCCCACGGCAACGACTTCGCCTTCGATCTCATGGCCGAGCGTGAAAGGCAGCTTGCGCCCGCCGCTCACATCGAGCTTGTTGCCGCCGCCCATGTCGAAATAGCCGTCATGCAGATGGACGTCGGAATGGCAGACGCCGCAATGGCTCACTTTCACGAGGACTTCGCTGCCTTTCGGCTCCGGCGTGTCCATGGTGACTTCCTGGAGCGGCGCTCCGTATTCGACTATGGCTTCGGCTTTCATGATGGCCTCCCGACTGAGCTGGCTGGTTGTTTTGCGCGCTACTTTTGCACGGCGAAGGCCCACTCACAACATGGGCGGCCCGCTAAAACGCCTGCAGACGCAGGGTTTCGGCAAGCTGGCAGAATTGTTCCACGCTGAGCTGCTCCGCGCGCGTGGTCGGGTCGATATGCGCCGCCTCGAGGAGCGCGACGGGCTCGCGCACAATGGTTTTCAGCGCGGCGCGCAGCATTTTGCGGCGCTGCCCGAACGCGGCGGCGACGACTTTTTCCAGAACTTTCGGATCGGCTGGCGCAAGCGGCTTGGGACGCGGAATGAGTTCCACCACCGATGAGGTGACGGAAGGCGGCGGCGTGAAGGCGCGCCGGTCCACATCGAAAAGAATGCGGGCATGGGTCCGCCATTGCGCGAGCACGCCGAGCCGTCCATAGGCGCGGGATCCGGGCGGCGCCACGATGCGCTGGGCGACTTCCTTCTGGAACATCAGCGTCATGGTTTCGTACCAGGGCGGCCAGGGCTCGGTCTGGAGCCATTTGACGAGGAGGGGCGTGCCCACATTGTAGGGGAGATTGGCGATGATCCGCGTGCGTCCGCCCACAAGCGCACGCATATCCGCCTTGAGCGCATCGCCCTCGACGATCTGCAACCGGCCGGGATAGGCGGCCGAAAGCTCCTCCAGCGCCGGGACACAGCGATGGTCCGTCTCGATCGCGATGACGCGCTCCGCCCCCTCTTCAAGTAGCGATCGGGTGAGGCCGCCCGGTCCGGGACCGACTTCGAGAACCTGACGTCCCGTAAGCGATCCGGAGGCCCGTGCGATCCGCCGGGTGAGGTTGAGGTCGAGCAGGAAGTTCTGTCCCAGCGATTTCTGCGGACTGAGCCCGTGGCGCTCCATTATTTCGCGAACGGATGGAAGCTCAGGCGGTGAGGCATCGCTCATGCGTGTGCTCCCGCTGCTGTCTGCCTGCGGTTCCAGGCGATTTCGCCCGCCTGCCGGATCGCTTCGATGAGGCTGCCCGGATGGGCGAGGCCCTTCCCGGCAATGTCGAGCGCGGTGCCATGGTCGGGCGAGGTGCGCACGATGGAAAGGCCGAGCGTGGTGTTGACGCCGCGCTCGAAGTCGATGGTCTTGAGCGGGATCAGAGCCTGGTCGTGATACATGCACAAAACCGCATCATAGCTTTCGCGCGCGCGTTCATGGAAAAGCGTGTCGGCGGGAAGCGGTCCCGTCACCTCCACGCCGGTGTCGCGGATGAAGGGAATGGCGGGTGCGATGATCTCGATCTCTTCGCGCCCGAGATGGCCTTCCTCGCCGCCATGAGGATTGAGCGCGGCCACGGCGAGGCGCGGGGCGTCGATCCCGAAATCGGTGCGCAGCGCATGCGCCAGCGTTGTGCCCGTCTCCACGATGGCCGAGGTCGACAGATGCGCCGCAACGGCCTTGATCGGCATATGGATGGTGACGAGCGCAACGCGCAGGCCCGGGCAGGAGAGCATCATGACCGGTGTGCCGCCGGCCCGCTCGGCGAGATATTCCGTATGGCCGGGCAGTTTGAACCCGGCCTCGTAAAGCACGCGCTTGTGGATGGGGCTGGTCACGATGCCGGACGCCTCGCCCTTGAGCGCAAGGTCGCAGGCAAGATCGATGGCGTCGATGACGGCGGCGGCATTCTCCGGCGCGAGCTTGCCGGGCCGGGCGGCAACGGCGAGCGGCAGATCGAGCACGGGGAAGGCATGCTTGAAAACGGACGAGGCATCGCCCGGCCGCGAAATTTGTTCGACCGGAATGTCGGCGCCGAGAAGGCTTGCCGTTTCGCGATAACAGGACGCATCGCCGATGGCGAAGAAGGGAGGAAGCGCCTCCCGCTCGCGATGCGCCCAGGCCTTGAGAGAGATTTCAGGCCCGATGCCTGCCGGCTCTCCGATGGTCAGGGCAAGCGGCGGCGTTTCGTCAGGGACGGGCCCGTTGTCCGCGCTGCCGCTGGATGCGCTCATGCATCTTACCGCTTGACCACGACGGCATCGCGCCGCAGATCGCGCAGGTGACGCCGCGCCATCATGGAAAGCTGCTGTTCGTAGAGGTTGTCGTCGATCTGCTCCGCCGTGGGCAGACCGCCTTCATCCGGCTTGTACCCGCAGACGACCAGCATTTCCACGCCGGCATTGGAGCGGACCGGCTGGCTCACATCGCCGGTCTTGAGACCGGAGATCGCCTTGCGCATGCGCGGCTCGAGCTGTCCGGCCAGCACCGTGCGCGGCCTGTCGGCCTTGCCGCCGACGTAGGAGTTGATCTTCCTGGAGGCCTCGTCGCAGCTCTTGACGCTGGCGCGGAAGGATTCCGCTTCCCGCGCACGCTGCGCCACGAAGCGCGGCGCGGCATCCGGAGTGAGCGGCAGCAGCACGCGCATCAGCACATACTGGTCGTTCAGCGGATCGGCGCCGGAGCCGCGGCGCATCGCGCGAAGCTGCACGATGTAGTAGCCGTTCCGGGTACGGATCGGATCGGAAACCGTGCCGCTCGGCATGTTCTTGACGACTTCGGCGACAGGCGCGGGGAGCTGGCTTGCGCGGACCCAGCCGATATCGCCGCCACTGGCCGCGGAGGCCGACTGGCTGAACTGGCGGGCCACGGCCTGGAAAGGCGCTCCCTTGCGGATCTGCTCGATGAGCTTCTCGGCGCCGTTTCGAATCTCGGCTTCCTGCGCGGGATTGTCGAAGGTCAGGAGGATTTCACTGACATCGTAGCTCGGGCTGTCCGATTCATCGCGCAGCCGCTGAAGCACTTCCTGCACTTCGCCGTCGCTGACCGAAACCAGCGAGCCGAACTGCTGGCCCACAAGTTTGTTCCAGGCAATGTCGGTGCGCAGCTGCTGCGTCAGCGTGCTCTTGTTGACGCCGTTTTTCTTCAGGAACTCGCCAATCTGATCGACCGTCATGTTCGAGCGGGTGGCGATCCGTTTGAATGCCCTGTCGACATCGTCCTGGGTCACCTCGATCTTCAGCCGCTTGGCTTCCTGCTCCTTCAGCCTTTCATCGATCAGGTTTCGGAGGACCTGCGGGCGGATGCGGTCGCGGTTCTCCTGAGTGTCGGGAATGCCCGAACTGGCGAACACAAGTTTGATACGCTGGTTGAGGTCGTAGCTGGAAATTATTTCGTCGTTCACGACCGCAGCGATACCCTGGCTCAGAGAGCCGTTCGAGGCTCCACTTGCCGCGCCCTCCGCGGCCGATGCGGCGCGAGGAAGACCGCCCGTCAGAATGACGAGACAGGCCAGCCCGAAAATCTTTGCGAAAAACGGCATGGCAACGCCCCGCCGAAAGGCAGGTGTCTCGCGAACGGCAATCTCTTTCGTCATGGCTGCTTTCTCACGGCGGACGTGTCGTCCGATGGTCGGCCCAGAAACCCGGGCACAGAATACTGGAATTGAGTGTCCGATCAACCTGGCCGGTAATCGGAAAAAACTGTCCGGTTTCAGTGGGTTGGCGATACCGTATCTTGATGTGGCACCGTCATGAAAATCTGGTCCGGCTCGATTTGCGCCTGCTCATGCTCACCCGTCGGTGCTCCCGAGCGTCTTGAGCGTCAGACGCAGTATGAAGGAATTCTCCGGCTCGATGTCGCGGTCCCGCGTGAAGGATTGGTAATATCCCAGCGAGATATCGAGGCACTCGTCCGAATATCCCACCCCGACGCTGTTGTTGACCGCGCGATGCTTGGAAAGGTCGCGGCGGGTCTGCCCGAACAGGCGCCAGTAGTCATCGAGCCGCACGACCGAGCCAAGCACGATTTCTTCTCGCGGGGTGAAGGTGCTGAACTGGTCGGCCGCGAAATAGGCATATCCGAGCTGGGCGCTCACCGGGCCGTAGCGGCCATAGGCGTTCACTTCGTTGCGGCGCAGTTTGAAACTTTCGCTGCCGACCCGGAAGCGATGGACGATCAGCCAGTTCGACGAGGGCGATACCATGATCCGTCCGACCACATCGGAAAGTTCGTTCCGAAGCCCGCTCGCGGACGAAAAGCTCTGGTTTTCGTTCAGGCGGAAACTTTGCCCGATCAGCGCGCTGGCGCGGCCCTGCGGGCCCCAGAAGAGCGAATAGCGCATACCGGCATTCAGGCGCGTGCCGGTTTCCCAGCGGTCGAGGCCGGGGAACCTGTTTTCCGAAAAGAGATTGGTGTCGTCGAACTCGAAGCTGAGCGAATCTTCATTGGGCAGCTCCACCGTATTGCCGATATCCGGCGAATAGATGAGCTGCAGGATCGGCTCCAGCACTTCGCGCAGACCGCCGCTGTTGCGTACCAGCGGATAGCTGACCTCGGTGCCCATCGTCGGCAGGCCGCGGAACAGCGTCGTGTCGGAGAAGGTCACGGCCGGGTTGGACGGGTCCTTGACGTTTTCGACGGAATACAAATCGCCGCGCAGATTGGCGAACAGCCGGTAGACCAGACCGCCCACGGTCGTCCGTCTCAGGTTCCAGTCCATCCGGGTGGAAAGGCGGCGCATGTTCGGACCGTCGTTCCGGCCCAGTATCAGCGCATCGCCGGAAAAGGAGACCATGCCGCCCAGTACCTTCGAAGGAAGGGTGTAGCTTCCCTTCATATGCGGTGCGATCCAGGGCGTCGTGTCGTAATTGTCGGATGCGAGCAGGCCGCGAAAGGCATAGAGGTCGGAGGAAAACCAGTTGCGGCCATTCGCGTAATCGACCGACAGGTTGTTGACGAGGTCGGTCGCACCGGAAAGGTCGTATTTGCGCAGATAGGTTTCGTCCGTCGTCAGCTCGCTGCGGAAGCTCCAGCTCCAGTGGTCGTTCAGGCGGAAACTGCCATTGCCGAAAAAGCTGCCGCGGAAATTCTTGTCGCCGGGGGTGCCCAGCGTCTTGTCCCTGGGCCAGGTTCCCGTGCCGTTGAGCGTCATCCGGCCATTGGAAAACAGCTCACGATAGGTGCCTTTGTAGATGATGCCCTGCCGGGTCGTGAAACGCGGCGAGAAGGTGAAATCCTTGTCGGGCGCGATGGCCCAGAAATAGGGCGTCTCAACCTGCTGCCCGAGATCGTTGGAATTGGCAAAGCTCGGCGAGAGGAAGCCGGATTTGCGCTTCACCGACGGATCGGCCATCGAGAAATAGGGCGTATAGAGGATCGGAACCCCGAAGAGTTCCATGCGCGCATCCTCATAGACGATCCGCTGTTCTTCCTTGTTGTGCGTGACGCGGAAGGCCTTGATCTGCCAGAGAGGTTCCGTTTCGCCTTTTTCCGCACAGACGTCGCAAGGGCTGTAGACACCTTTGTGGAGGGTCGTGATGTTGGCGTCCTTGCGGACGACGTCATTGCCCGCGAGCTTTGCGTTGTTCGCCATCAGGATGCGCAAGGTGGTGACGACACCGTCCTTCATCTTGTTGCGCAGGACGAGATGGTCGGCAAAGGCGACATCCCCGCCGGGATCGAGAAGAGCCACATTGCCGTCGGCGGTCACGACGTCCGCCTTTTCGTCATAGACGACCTTGTCTGCAATCAGGACACGCTTGCCGTAAGCAAGTTCGACATTCCCTCGCGCCGTCACGATCTGTGCGTTGCGGTCATAATCGAGTTCGTCGGCAAGCATGAGCACTTCGCCGGAGTCCGGGAAGCGCTCGTTCTTGACGATTTCGGATTGCGGTCGCGCGTCCTGGGCCGAGGCCGGGACAGTGCCGAATGCCAGGCCCGCCAGCAGCGTCGCCGGCAGGAGAATCGCAGCACCCAACTCGTGCCGGATTTTGTTCGTTCCACCCCGTGTCACGTGCTGCTTCAGCCCCCTGATGCCCCTCATTCATGCGCGGCCGGGGGATATGGAAATCCCCCGCGATTCGTCTGGTCTCTAACCGTCCTCAAGGTGGAACAGTACTGCAAGCCCCAAAAACAGGACCATAAGCGATGGCGCCCACGCCGCAAGGAAGAGAGGCAATATGCCCGATAGGCCGAGCGCGAGCGAGAGGTCGGAGAGAAAATAGACGATAAATCCGGAAAATATGCCGCCCATCACCAATTGGGCCATGCCGCCGAAGCGGTTCATGCGCAACGAGAAGGCCGATCCCACCAGCACCATGGTGCATAGCAGCAGGGGCGTCGCCAGAATTTCGTAGAAATGGAGCTTGTAGCGCCTGGCCGTAAAGCCGGCGGCTTCCGCGGTCTCGATGAAGCGGGGCAGGTCCCAGAACGAAATCGTGTTGGGATTCGCAAAGCTTTCCTGCACCTGCTCGCGGGTCAGCGATGTCGGCTGCTGGAAGCTGTCCAGATGCACCGGCGACTGGTTGGGGCGGGCGATCCAGAGGTCGGACAGCGCCCAGTAGCCGTCGCGCAAGACGGCCTTTTTGGCGTCGATGCGGCCGGTAAACTCGTCATTCAGGCCATAAAGAATGAAGATCACCTGATCGAGCGTCAGCCCGGCATCGCCGATCTTGGTGGCGTGAATCACGGCCTGGCCCTTCTGGTCCGCCTGACGCAGCCAAAGCCCGTTGTCCGACACGGCCATGAAGCTCGACCGGCCTTTCAGATGCGTCGCGTCGAGCTGATCGAATCGCGACGCCATGGTGGCCGATATCGGGTTGTAGATCGTGATGACGATCACCCCCAGCGTGAAGGCCACGAAGATGGCGGGCGCGAGAAACTGCCAGACGGAGATGCCCGAGGCCCGCGCAATGACGAGTTCGTTGCTGCGGCTCAATCTCAGAAAGCAGGCCATGGCGCCGAACAGTACCGCGAAGGGCATCGTTGCATTGCCGACGCGCGGCAGATCCAGAAGGGCCATTCCAGCCAGAAAGGCGAAGGAAATGTCGTCATGCTCCGCCCCCCGGCGCATCAGCTCCACGAGGTCGATCATATAGATGATGAGCAGGAACAGGCCGAAGGTGAACAGCGCCGTGGTGAGAAAGCGCTTCGCGAAATAGGTCGAAAGCGTCCAGGAGAAATTCATCAGGCACGTCTCCCGGACCGCGGATGGCGGATCATGGCGCGGATCGCGTTGAGCCCGGCGAAGGCTTTCGCCTCGAGCGGAACACCCGACAGCACCGCCCCGGCCATGGCGCATACCAGGAGCGGAATGATGTACATGAGCGGGATCGCGGCGGGCGCGGTGGCAGCCGAACTCACAATGCCGAAGGCCAGAACGCGGAAGAACAGTGCAATGCTCGCCGCCATGGCGATGCGCATGCCGTAGCCCCGGCGGCTGAACGGGGCGGGCAGCAGCGCGGCCAGCGCCACCAGCGCGAAAAGCAGCGGATAAAGGGCGTTCGAGAGGCGGTCATTCGCATCCGCCAGAAGCTGGGTCCGGAATTGTTTGGCATAGGCGTCGTCGGGCGCCGGGTTCACGAGCTCGCTGAAATAGCGCTCGCGGGCCTCGTTGTAATATTCCGGCTCCTGCTGGATGTAGGACGACAGGTCGTAGGTGTATTTGTCGAAATAGAGCAGGGTGACGGGCCCGCTTTCGCCGTCGGCGGTCCGGTCGACGCGCTGGATATTGCCGTTGAACATGACGAGGCGGGGCCCGGCGGGGCTCTTCACCAGACTGCCGGTCTCGGCAAGATAGGTGGTCGGCTTCAGCTTGTTGCGGCTGTCCTGCACCAGAATGCCGTGCACCGTGCCGTCGCTCGACCTCTCGCGGACATAGACCGTGAGGCCCTCGGTCGGATTGGTGAAGGTGCCCTCGCGCAGCATGGTCGAGACGACATCGCCGCGGATTTCATAAAGCCGGCTCTTCAGCTCGCGAAGGCCCGCCGGGGCGATATAGATGTTGAGGGCCAGTACCACGACCGAAACCGCGCCCGCCACTGCGAGGACGGGAACCGCCACCCGCCACATGCTCATGCCGGCGGAGAACATCACCACAACCTCGCTGTCGCTGATGAGCTTGTGCAGCGCGTAAAGCACGGCGCAAAGCAGCGAGATGGGCAGGACGATGGCCAGCGTGCTGGGGAGCGCGAGAACCGTCAGGTCGAAATAGGAGAAAATGCTCTGACCCTGCGAGATCAGTACGTCCAGCATTCGGAGCGCCTGGGTCAGCCAGATGATTCCGGTCAGCACGAATGTGACGATCGCGAAGGGCACCGCCGATTGCCAGAAGATGTACCGTGTGAGCGATTGCAGCATCGAATCCGTCGGACGGCGCAATGGGAAAATTGTTCGGAGCGGTCAGGTTTGTCTATCCTGTGCCGCCGGGTTAGATAGCATGGTTATCCCAATTCGACGGGCGGGAAAAGGCGGCGGGGCCGCCTCCGGACCGCCCGACCCCCAAAGGCCGCCTTCTCAGGCCTGCCCGGGAGGCCAACCAGAATGCGGAACGGGCGCAAGGGCGCCGGTGTCCGGAGAAAGGCTTGTTTGATGAATATTTCCTTCGCTGACATATCGCTGACCAAATCGGGTGCGCTCGCCGTCCTCGTGACCGAGGCCGCGACGCCGCGGGGCGTGGCCGCCGACATCGACAAAAAGGCCGATGGCGCCCTGAAGCGGGCCATGAAGGCCGCCGGATTTACCGGCAAGGCGGAAAGCGTGATCGAGATCCTCGCGCCCAAGGGGCTGAGCGCCAGCCGGGTTCTTCTCGTCGGTGTGGGCAAGACGGGCGATCTCAGCAAGGCGGTGCTGGAAAAGGCGGGCGGCATCATTGTCGGACGGCTCGAAAGGGACAAGGAGACCGCCGGGGCGGTCGTGGTGGACGGCATATCCTCCGCCCGCATCACGGCGGCCGACGCAGCGGCGCATGTCGCCTTGGGCGCGGCGCTCAGGGCCTACAAGTTCGACAAATACAAGACCGCCAAGGGTGGCAACCACAAGGACCCGAAGAAGGAGTTGAAGACGCTCTCCATCATGTCCAGCGGGGCCGCCGCCGCGCGCCGGGCCTATTCGCCGCTTTCCAAGGTGGCCGAAGGGGTGTGCCTTGCCCGCGATCTCGTGAACGAACCCGCCAATATTCTGCACCCGGGGGAATTCGCCAAGCGCGCCCGCGCTCTTTCCAAGCTCGGCGTGAAGGTGGAGGTTCTCAGCGAAGCGCAGATGCAGAAGCTCGGCATGGGCGCGCTCCTCGGCGTGGGGATGGGCAGCCAGCATGAGAGCAAGCTCGTCGTCATGCGCTGGGAAGGCGGCAAGGCGAACGACAAGCCGGTCGCTTTCGTCGGCAAGGGCGTCTGCTTCGACACCGGCGGCATCTCGTTGAAGCCGCCGGCAGGCATGGAAGACATGAAAGGCGATATGGGCGGCGCAGCCTGCGTGACCGGCCTCATGCATGCGCTCGCGGCCCGCAAGACCAAGGCGAATGTGGTCGGCGTGATCGGCCTCGTGGAAAACATGCCCGACGGCAAGGCGCAGCGCCCCGGCGACATCGTGACCTCCATGTCGGGCCAGACCATCGAGGTCATCAACACCGATGCGGAAGGCCGCCTCGTGCTGGCCGATGCGCTCTGGTACACGCAGAACCGCTTCAAACCGAAATTCATGATCGACCTGGCGACGCTGACCGGCGCGATCATGGTCGCGCTCGGCAAGGAGCATGCGGGCCTCTTTTCCAATGACGACCGTCTGTCGCGCCAGCTTGGCGATGCCGGCATGGCCGAGGGCGAGAAGGTCTGGCGGCTTCCCATGGGGCCGGCCTATGACAAGCTCATCAATTCCAAATTCGCGGACATGAAGAATGTCGGCGGACGGGATGCGGGCTCGATTACCGCGGCGCAGTTCCTCGAGCGTTTCGTGAACAAGGTGACATGGGCGCATCTCGACATCGCCGGCACGGCCATGGCCTCGCCGCAGACGCCGACCAACCATAGCTGGGGCGCCGGCTGGGGCGTGCGGCTGCTCAATCGTCTGGTGGCGGATAATTACGAGGCGTAATTGCCCGCACCGGAGAACGGCATGACCGAGGTGCTTTTCTATCATCTGCAGAACGCGCCGCTTGAGCGCGTTCTGCCCGACCTCCTGGAACGCTCGCTGCAACGCGGCTGGCGGGCCATCGTGCGTGCAGGAAGCAAGGAGCGGCTGGACGCGCTCAACAACACGCTTTGGACCTATCGCGACGAGAGCTTCCTGCCGCATGGCACGCTTGAGGACGGGCCGCCGGAGCTGGAACCGATCCTGCTGACGACGGAAGCCGAAAACCCCAACGGGGCGAATGTGCTCTTTCTGGTGGACGGGGCGGCGCCCGGTGAGGTGACCGGCTACGAGCGCTGCGTCCTGATGTTCGACGGCCGCGATGCGGATGCCGTCGCCGCGGCCCGGAACCACTGGAAGACGCTGAAAGACGCGGGTCACGACACGACCTACTGGCAGCAGAGCGATGCCGGGAAATGGGAAAAGAAGGCCTGAGGCCCGCCCGGCCATATGGTTCCCGGCCATACATTTTTCGTCGTCCCGATATGTAGATTTCCCCGATTGCCATTCGCCGTAGCGCGCTCCATCTTCTGCGAAGGAAAAATGGAGGGGAGGGGATCATGTCCACATGGGTGAAGGTGACGCTCGGCGTCGTGGCGGTGCTGCTGGCGATTGGCAGCGGGGTCTATTGGTGGCTGATCGTGGATGGCGCCGCGCCCGAGAAAGTGGCCGATTTCGCTCTCGATATCGACGATCTGCGCAAGCTGGCCAGTGAACGGCCCGGCGACAAGCCGGCCGAAATCCGTGTCGAAGAGGTCGCGGCCTTCGCCTTTCCGGCAACCGCCGTGGTGGCGGGCGACGGCTGGAAGACCGTATCCTTGCCGGTATTCACCTACCAGATCGCCTATCCGGACGGCCACACGGTGATCGTGGACACGGCGCTCGAAAAGGAGATGGGCGGCGACAATCTGGCCTCCTTCGACCCTGAAGCCTATGCCCGGATGGAGCAGGCGATGGGCGATGCCTCGCTGATCCTCATTACCCATGAGCATATGGACCATATTGGCGGGCTGACGGCATATCCCGATCTGCCGGCGATCCTGCCGCAGACCAAACTGACGGCGGAGCAGGTCGCCCACCCCGAGCGCAGCGTGCCGGCGAAGTTCCCCGACGGGGCGCTCGATGGATATGAAGGGCTCGACTATGCCCATTACGACGCCATTGCGCCGGGCATCGTCCTGATCAAATCGCCGGGCCATACGCCGGGCAGCCAGATGGTCTATGTCCAGACTGCGGACGGCAAGGAAGTGCTGCTGATCGGCGATGTCGCCTGGCACTACAAGAACATCGAGGTGATGCGCGAGCGCGCCCGGCTGGTGACCAAATTCATGCTGAAGGAGAACCGTGGTCTGGTTTTCAGTGAGCTGAAGGCGCTGGCAGACCTTGCCGACGCGGCGCCGGAGGTTGCGATCGTGCCCGGACATGATGGCGGGGTCGTGACTGCGCTGCTCGACAAGGGCGTGATGGCCAGGGGCTTCGCGGAGTAACGATGCTTCGCTCGCCCGAGGGAAGTGGGGGGCGATGTGACGTTTGTTCCAGAAATGGCGGAGCGCTTGCTGTTTACAGAAAGAGCGGCGCGAGTGGCGCCGATTTCGATCTGGAGCAAGACAATGCAGAAAATGAAGTTCTTCATCGACACTCACGACCAGACGCGCGGCTCCTTCCCGGCCGAGATTTCGAAGGAGGATTTTGCGGGGTTCTACGAGGCCTATGAAACGGCTTGCGCCGAAGAAGGCGTGGTGAGCCTGCGTATCCATGTCGGTTTTGACGAGGGCCGCGCCTTCTGTCTCAATATGGCGCCGAGCGCGGAAGCGGTCAGGCGGGTTCATGAGAAGGTCGGGCTGATGTTCGATACGATCACCGAGGTCACGACGGTGACGCCGGGCGATATGTACTTTGTCGGGAAGGCAGCCTGACAAGACAAAGAATGCGAGAGGCGAATGCAAATACCGGAAGATGCCATCGACGCATTTGCCTTTGCTCGCGAAATACGATCCGACACAAAGGCGAGGCTCCATGCCGACCTGACGCTGAACACCGTGCCGCCGGGAGCGGATATCCTCCATCCCGGCGACGCGGTGAGCGGCGTCTATCTTGTGCGCTCGGGCGCGATCCGGGTTTACTATGTCGGTCCCGATGGACGCGAAGGCACGCTCTACTGGATCGAACCGGGGCAGAGCTGCATTCTGGCCTTGAATAGTCTGTTCACGGATATCCCTTATCCCGCATGGGCCGCAGCGGAGGAGCAGGGCGCCGAAGTCCTTTCCGTCTCGGGGCCTGTGTTTCGTGCTTTGTTTGCCGAGGACCAGGCCGTTCAACGCTTTCTCTTCGAACAGCTTTCAGGACGCGTCTTCTCCTTGTTGCAGTTTCTCGAAGAAACGATGCGGCTGCCACAGGAAGAGCGGCTGGTACTGCTGCTGATGGAACGTGCCGATGAGGCAGGTGTCATCCGCATGTCTCAGGAGACGCTGGCGCGGCATCTCGGAACCGTCCGCGAGGTTGTCTCCCGCCTTCTGCGCAACCTTGCCAGCCAGGGAATGATCGAATTGGCGCCGCGCCGCATCACGATCCTCGACCGGAAGCGCCTCGAAGCCATGGTCTCCGACGCGGGAACCGGCTTGCGGTGATCGGGCAGCAAAAAGCCCCGCATCCATCATCAGGATACGGGGCCAAAGACGCGAGGCGTCTTACAGGGCATCATGCCGCCGCACTACCGCTTTTTTCAGGACCGCCAGTACATCCGTGGTCGATCTTGAGAAAGGGTAGGCGGACTGCCGGTCTTATCCGGAAATCCGGAACGCCGGCTTGTGCAATCAGTCCAGAAACTTGAGGTTTTCAGCAGCGCTCTTGCCGCTCTTCGCATCCCGTGCAAGCTCGTATTCGACCTTCTGGCCTTCACGCAGGTTGCTGGATCCGGCGCGCTCCACAGCGCTGATGTGAACGAAGGCGTCGTTGCCGCCATCATCCGGCTGGATAAAGCCAAAGCCCTTTTGGGCGTTGAACCACTTTACGGTTCCTGTCGTCGTCATGTTTTGTTTCTTCCAAACATAGTGTGGTCGGCCCACACCTCGCGGGCCGTCGAAATCGAATTGTCAGGTGAGATGATGATGAACTTGGGGCGGGCTGTGCCCGCACAAGGCCAAAACGTCTGGCCGTCTATCGATTGAACAGGATATAAATCCTGTACGGGTAAAGTACAAGTATATTCGAAAATTTATTTATCTGGTACCGTATAAAAAATCGAAATGTTTCCAAGAATACCAACGCAGCCGACTGTTTTTAAAGCGGTTTTTCTCGCAAAACTCGAAGGTTTTTGCGATTGAATTTCGACCCGTGGCTGCGAATGAGCTGGAAATTACCTTCATGAACCGCATGCGCCGGTTCCATTTCAAAGCGCCGACCGCAGCGCAATGCCGGTCGTTTTCTTACCATGTGAGACATATTCTTTGTCCGAAACTGCCAAAACACTCCGGGCGGCCGTGGTGCCGTTCGAGAAGCCGAGCCTGAAGCTCGCGCTCTTCCAGATCGTTTCCTCCGTCGGTTCCTATCTCGTCACCCTGGCCCTGATGTATTGGTCGGTCGGCGTTTCCTACTGGTTGACGCTCGCCTTGTCGGTGCCCGCCGCCGCCTTCCTCGTGCGGATATTCATCATCCAGCATGATTGCGGGCATGGCTCCTTCGTGGCGTCGCGCCGCGCCAACGACATTATCGGCCGGATATGCGGCTGGCTGACGCTCGCGCCGTATCAGAACTGGCGGCGCCAGCATGCGCAGCACCATGCGAACTGGAACAATCTGGACCGCCGGGAATCCGGGGCCGACATCTACTCCGCCTGCCTGACAGTGGCCGAGTATCAGGCGCTCACGCCGCGCGAACGTTTTTTCTACCGCCTGCCGCGCCATCCATTGCTGGCGCATCTCGTCATTCCGCCCCTGGTTTTTCTGCTGCTTTACCGCTTGCCCTTCGACACGCCCGGCGACTGGGTGAAGGAACGCCGCTCAGTCTGGATGACGAATTTGGCGCTCCTTGCCGGTTTCACCGGGCTGGGGCTGATCTTCGGTTTCGGTACGGTCGCCATGGTGCATCTGCCGATCATTCTGGTGACGACCGTGATCGGGGTCTGGCTTTTCTCCGTCCAGCACCGCTTCGACAATGCGAAATGGCTGCGCCGCGACGAGTGGAGCCATGCCGCCGCCTCGATGGAGGGATCGTCCTATCTGAAACTGCCGAGGATCCTGCAATGGGCGACAGGCAATATCGGCTTTCATCACATCCATCATCTGGCGCCGCGCGTGCCGAACTACCGGCTGGAGGCTTGTTACCGAAGTGCGTCCGTGTTGAGCGAACGCTCGCCGCTGACCTTGCGGGCGGCCTTGCGGGCCTCGACGCTTACCCTGTGGGATGAAGCGAAGAGGAAGCTCGTGACCTTCAGCGACGCGCGGACGGCCTGACGAGCCTTAGTGCTTTTTGCCGCCTGTCTTGGAAAGAGGCGCCTTGCTTCCCTTGTTGAACAGGGGAAGCGTTTCCGCCACGACCGCCGGTTTCACGGCCTTCGGTTTCTTGGCTTCCCGGTTGCTTCGTTTCTGGCCCTTGGCCATTTTCGTGTCCTTTGCGCCCCCAATGGGGCTGCGATGCAGTGATGAGGGGAGCCTTTTTCCTCGGACACGCGAAGATGAGCGGAGCGAATGGAAACCGCTCCGGTCGTGCCGCAGCGACGTAATGCTGCGGGCTGTCTGTTTTTCAGGACAAAAGGCTTGCCGGCCCGGTGCGTGTCTCGCGTTCGGTTCGCCGGTAACCGATCCGCAGACGATACAGGCAAGGGCAGACGCAATACAATTCCATTCTTGCATCGGGAGCGGCGCCGGTATCCGGTTTGTCTCCCGACCAGCTTCGCCGCAAGGAGGCGCAACGTGACGGTAATTACCATTCGGCACCGAACGACCTACACCTATGAGGAAGCCGTCAGCCTGGGACCGCACCGCCTCATGCTGCGGCCGCGCGAGAGCCGGGACCTTCGTCTCCTGTCGCATGAGGTGACGGTAACGCCGAAGGCCGAGCTTTCATGGTCGAGCGACGTGTTCGGAAATGCCGTGGCGATCGCCTCGATTGCCTCGCCCACCGACCGGCTGGTGATCGACAGCGTCGCGCGGATCGAACTCGACATCGAGCCCTGGCCGGTCTTTCCCATCGCGGCCTCTGCGATCCGCTATCCGTTTTTATATTCCGAAGACGAATGGACCGATCTCGGCGCCATGACGGTGCTTCAGTATGAAGACCCCGCGGACAGGTTGCGGATCTGGGCGAGGGGCTTCGTCCGGGGAGAGGAAACCGACACGCTGGCGCTACTCAAGGATCTCAATACGGGCGTCGGGGCGTGGATCGGCTATCGCGAGCGCGAGGAGGAGGGGACGCAGTCTCCTTCGGAAACGCTGGACCGGGGGACAGGCACCTGCCGCGATTTCGCCGTGCTGTTTGCCGAGGCGGCCCGTTCGCTCGGCTTTGGCGCGCGGATCGTCTCCGGCTATCTGAGCAATCCCGACGACCCGGACACGATCGGCTCGGCCGAGGCCGGGTCCACCCACGCATGGGTGGAGGTTTACGTGCCGGGGGCGGGCTGGATCAGCTTCGACCCGACCAATCGCGGGATGGGGGGATACAATCTCGTGCCCGTTTGCGTGGCGCGGAATATCCGCCAGACGATCCCCGTTTCAGGCAGTTTCGCCGGCGGTCCCGCCGCCTTTCGCGAGATGGAGGTGGAGGTCGTCGTGTCCCGCTAGGGGCGCCTCACGTCCCTCTCGAAATCACATGCGATCTCATGTTTGAATAGCGCTCCATCGAACGGATTGCGCCCCCATGTCGCTCAGACCGCCAAATCTTTTTGCCGTCAAAACCCATGTGGAAACCGGCGAGCAGGTGCTGGACCAGGAAATCCTCGCCGAGCAGGCCTCCGCGCTGGGCCGGGCGGGCGCGGGCGTGGAAAAGGCGCTGAAGAAGCTGCGGGCATGCGACGCGCAAGACGAGGCGCGTCCCGCGCTGGTGCAGGATGTGGCGGACAAGGTCTATGGCTTCCTGATCCAGCGTGAGCTTTGCGGTTTGCGCGACCGGCGCGAGGTGATCAGCGCCTACGGCATTCCGGGCGAGGTGCTGGCGCGGCTGGGCGTGGCGGGCCCGAAGAAATAGCCGGTCAATCCGCCGCCCTTCAATCCGCCGCCATGGCCTCTTCATAGGCCGAACTTGCTTCCAGCCAGGCTTCCTCGGCGGCTTCCACGGCGCGCAGGGCGTCGGCGCGGGCCTTGGCAAGCTCGTTTGCCTTGTCCGGATCGCGGTCGAAGAGACCGGGTTCGGCAAGCTTCGCGTCGATCTTTGCGACTTCGGCCTGACACCGCCCGATTTCCTTTTCGGCGGCCTGCGCCTTCTTTTTGAGCGGGGCGAACTGTTCCCGCTTCTTCGCGGCCTGGCGGCGGGCTTCCCGCTTGTCGTTGGACGGACGCGGGGCGGCGGGAACGTCCTCCGCCTCTTCCTCGCCGGGCGCGATGGGGCGCACGCGCCGCGCCGGATCGAGCAGCCATTTGCGGTAGTCGTTCAGGTCGCCCTCATAAGGCGCGACCGTACCGTCCGCGACCAGCCAGAGCCGGTCGGCGCAGGTTTCCACCAGATGGCGGTCATGGCTGATCAGGATGAAAGCGCCGTCATAATCATTGATCGCCATGACGAGCGCTTCGCGGCTGTCGACATCGAGATGGTTGGTCGGTTCGTCGAGAATGATGAGATGCGGCTTGTGGAAGGTTGCGATGGCAAAGAGAAGCCGCGCCTTCTCGCCGCCCGACAGCTTCTCCACCTTGGTGTCGGCCTTGTCGGCGCCGAACCCGTAGGAGCCGGCGGCGGCGCGCACCTGTGCCTGCGTCGCATCGGGCATCAGCTCGCGGAAATGCTCATAGGGCGTCTCGCCCATATTGAGCTCGTCGAGCTGGTGCTGCGCGAAATAGGCGATACGTAGCTTCTTGGAATCGTATTTGTGCCCGGAGCTGACGCGCAGCCGGTCGCAAAGCAGCTTGGCGAAAGTCGATTTGCCGTTGCCGTTCGCGCCCAGAAGCGCAATGCGGTCGTCCTGGTCGATCCGCAGGTCGAGGTCCTTGAGCACCGGCTTGTCCGGCTCGTAGCCGACGGAGGCATGTTCCAGCCGGATGATGGGCGAGGACAGCGGCTTTTCCGGCGCGGGAAAGCGGAAGGGCAGCACGCGCTCGTTCAGAATGTCGGCGATGGGCTCCATCTTCGCCAGTGCCTTCATGCGGCTTTGCGCCTGACGGGCCTTGGAGGCTTTCGCCTTGAAGCGCTCCACGAAACTTTCCATGTGGCGGCGGGCGTCTTCCTGCTTCTTCTTCATCGACATCTGCAGCAGCAGCTTCTCGCGGCGCGTTTTGTCGAAGCGGTCGTAATTGCCCGCATAGAAGGTCAGTTTCTTGTGCTCCAGATGCAGGATCGACTGCGCGACATTGTTCAGCAGGTCGCGGTCATGGCTGACGATGAGGACGGTATGCGGATAATGGCGCAGATAATCCTCAAGCCAGATCGTGCCTTCCAGATCGAGATAGTTGGTCGGCTCGTCGAGCAGCAGCAGGTCGGGTTCCGAAAAGAGCACCGCGGCCAGCGCCACGCGCATCCGCCAGCCGCCGGAAAAATCCGAACAGGGCCGCGCCTGGGCGGCGTCGTCGAACCCGAGGCCGGCCAGGATCGAGGCCGCGCGGGCAGGGGCCGCATGGGCGCCCATATCGGCGAGCCGCGTATGGATTTCCGAGATGCGGTGCGGGTCGGTCGCCGTTTCGGCCTCCTCCAGCAGCGAGGCACGTTCCAGATCGGCGGCCAGCACCGTATCGAGCAGCGTGATGGGTCCGGCGGGCGCTTCCTGCCGGACCATGCCGATACGCCAGTTCTTCGGATAGCTGACGCCGCCCGTCTCGGTGCCGTATTCGCCGGTGATGATCTTCAGCAGCGTGGACTTGCCGGTGCCGTTGCGCCCGACAAACCCCACCCGCTGGCCCGGCGGGATGGCACCGGAGACGTGATCGAGAAGGAGGCGGCCCTCCATGCGGAATGTGAGATCGTTGAAATGCAACATGAGCGGCTACTTAGCACCGGGCGATGCGTTCGTCACGGGGCGATGGTTGCCGCCTTGGCCGCGGCCCGCTATAAGGCCGCCAAAACCCGCCGGGAGAGCCCGGCGGCATTCAAGACAGCCCCCTAAAGAGGACGAAGATCATGGCCCTTCAGCGGACCTTTTCGATCATCAAGCCGGACGCGACCCGGCGCAACATCACCGGCAAGATCGTCGACCGCCTGGAAAGCGCGGGCCTTCGCGTGGTCGCCTCCAAGCGCATCCACATGACGAAGGAGCAGGCCGAGGGCTTCTATGCGGTCCATAAGGAACGCCCCTTCTTTAACGATCTCGTGGCCTTCATGATCTCCGGCCCGGTCGTGGTGCAGGTGCTGGAAGGCGAAGACGCCGTGACCAAGAACCGCGAAGTGATGGGCGCCACCAACCCCGCCGACGCCGCCGAGGGCACCATCCGCAAGGATTTCGCGGAGAGCATCGAAGCGAACTCCGTGCATGGTTCCGATGCGCCGGAAACGGCTGCCGAAGAGATCAAGTACTTCTTCAAGGACGAAGAGATCGTCGGCTGATTTCAGCCTGCGTGACGAGTTCGGAAGGCCCCGCCCCTGAAATGCAGAAGGGGGCGGGGCCTTTTGCTTTTTCGGCAACACTTTGCGACGCAATGGCCCGGCAGGCCTCGCGGCCGGGAATCGCGTGCTAGTCTTTTCCGACCGACGTATTTTTGCCGACGAAGCGAGACGAAATCTTGAGACGCGTATTGTCTGTCGTTCTCTGGCCGCTGCTCTTCGCTGTGCCGCTGGCCATTGTCTGGGCCGCCATGTCCACCGGGCACGGGGTGGCCGCCTTCAACGTGACCTATCTGGGGCTGGCGCTCACCATTGCCGTTCTCGAGCGGGCCATGCCGCATGAGCGCGCCTGGCTCGAAAATGACGGCCAGATGCTGCCGGACCTCCTCCATACCGTGCTGAACAAGGGCGTGGCGCAGGTGTTGATCACCGTCATTGTCTTTATGGGGATCGCAGGATGGATGGCGCCCCGGGGAGACGGCATCTGGCCCGCCGAATGGCCGCTCGCCATCCAGCTCGCGTTGGGCCTTGTCGTCATCGAATTCCCGCTCTACTGGAAGCACCGTCTGGCGCATGAATGGCCGTGGCTCTGGCGCTTCCATGCCGTGCATCACAGCGTGACGCGGCTCTGGTTCTTCAATACCGGGCGCTTTCACCTCGTGGATACGCTGACCGGCCTCGCGGTGGGCATCCCGATCCTGTTGCTGCTCGGCGCGCCGGAGCCGGTGCTGCTGCTGGTCAGCGCGGTGACGGCCTTCATCGGGCTTCTCACCCACTGCAATATCGAGATGCGCTGCGGCGTGTTGAACTATGTCTTCAATACGCCTTCGCTCCATCGCTGGCACCACTCGAAGGATTTGAACGAGGGCAACCGGAACTATGGCGAGAACCTGGTGCTGTACGACCAGCTTTTCGGCAGCTTCTACAATTCGCCGCGCCGCCCGCCCCGGGATATCGGGATCGAGCAGCCCATGCCGGAAAACTTCCTCGGACAGCTGAAAGTGCCGTTCACCCGCCAGCCGCTCTGAGGTTTTCTTCACTGACGGATTTCAACCGGTGTGCCATCGGGCACGATGCGCCAGATTTCCTCGATCTCCGGATTGGTGACGGCGATGCATCCGGCCGTCCAGTCCACCAAGCGATGAAGGCGTCCGAACCAGCCGAGGCCGTTGCGCAGACCGTGGATCATGATGTCGCTGCCCGGCGATATGCCAGCGGCATTGGCCCGTGCGACATCCGATGCGTCCGGATAGCTGATCCGGAGGGAAAGGTGGTAGGCGCTGTCAGGGTTGCGCGAGGCGATCTTGTATCGTCCATCCGGCGTCAGACGGTCGCCCTCCCGGGTCTTGGGAGCAATCCCGCCGGTGCCGAGTGATATTCGATAAACACGGAGAGATCTGCCCCCGGAAATAGAGCGACAGGCTGTGCTCACTCTTGTCGATGAGTATGCGGTCGGCGCGCGTCGCGGGCGGAATCGGATTGTCGACCGGCCAGTTTGCATAAAGGAGAATTGCGGCACCGAAGGCGAGAATCGCGAGAAGGGGAAAGACAGCTCTTCTCACGGCGGCCTCTTCCTAGTCCAATGGCGGCATGAAGATGGGCGCGGGCGCGTCGGGAATACCATCGGAAATGACGACGCGCTCATCGGCCACCCGCGCCTTGCCTTCTGCGACGAGGCGCAGTGCGAAGGGGTAGAGCTTGTGTTCGGCCTCAAGGATGCGCTCGGCGAGCACATCTGCCGTGTCGTCAGGCAGCACCGGCACCGCCACCTGCGCGACGATGGGGCCTTCATCCATCTCGGGACGGACGAAATGCACCGTGGCGCCCGAGAGGCGCACGCCTGCATCGATTGCGCGCTGATGCACATGCAAGCCCTTGAAGGCGGGCAGGAGCGAGGGGTGGATGTTGAGCATCCGGTCGCGCCACCTGTTGACGAAATCGTCGGTCAGGATGCGCATGAAGCCCGCATTGCAGACGAGTTCGATCTCCGCATCTTCCAGCGTGCGGTGAAGCACCGCGTCGAACTCCTCGCGCGTCTTGAATTCCTTGTGGTCGATGACCTTGTGAGGAATGCCGGCTTCCTCGGCATGGAGGAGGCCGGACGCATTCGGCCGGTTGGACAGCACAAGGCCGATCTCGGCGGGGAAGTCCTCCGCCGCGCAGGCATCGATCAGGGCCTTGAGGTTGGAACCGCGGCCCGAAATCAGGACGGCAATGCGCATCAGCCTGCCGACCCCAATTCGCCCTTGATGACGACGCGCTCGCCGCCACTTTCCGCTTCGGCCAGTTTGCCGATGCGATAGACGGTTTCGCCCGCGCCGCGCAGGAAGCTCGCCACCTCCTCGGCCTTGTCCGCATCCGCGACCACGACCATGCCGATGCCGCAATTGAAGGTACGGCCCATCTCGGCTTCGTCGAGCCCGCCCAGCTTCATCAGCCAGCGGAAGACGGGTGGCATGGCCCAGCTCGCGCCGTCGATATGGGCGGCGAGCCCGTCGGGCAGCACGCGGGGAATGTTTTCGACAAAGCCGCCGCCGGTGATATGCGCCATCGCCTTCACCGCATGCGTTTCGCGGATCGCAGACAGAAGCGAGCGGACATAGATCCGCGTCGGCGTCAGCAGCGTCTGCGCGATGTTCGCACCGTCGCCGCCGGGGAAGGGGGCGGACCATGAAAGCCGCTCGTCTTCCACGATGCGGCGGACGAGCGAATAGCCGTTGGAGTGGAAACCGGAAGAGGCAAGGCCCAGCAGCACGTCGCCCGGCTTGAGGTCGGAGCGCGGCAGCACGCCGTCACGCTCGACCGCGCCGACGGCAAAGCCCGCAAGGTCGTAATCGCCCTTGGAATACATGCCCGGCATTTCCGCCGTCTCGCCGCCGATCAGCGCGCAATGCGCCTGGCGGCACCCTTCCGCGATACCGGCGACGACCGAGCGCGCCACATCCACGTCCAGATGGCCGGTTGCGTAATAGTCGAGAAAGAAAAGCGGCTCGGCACCCTGCACGACGAGATCGTTCACGCACATGGCGACAAGGTCGATGCCGACCGTCTCATGCTCGTCCGCCTCGATGGCGACGCGCAGCTTGGTGCCCACCCCGTCATTGGCGGCGACCAGCAGCGGGTCCTTGAAGCCGCAGGCGGCAAGATCGAACAGGCCACCGAAGCCGCCAAGCTCCGCATCCGCGCCCGCCCGGCGCGTCGAGGCGGCCAGCGGCTTGATCTGATGCACCAGCTCGTTGCCGGCGTCGATATCGACACCGGCCTTGGCATAGCTGTAGCGGTTGCTGCGGTCCGGATTTTCAGGATTGGAGGCCATGTCGCGCCGTCTTCAGGGAGGGGGAATCGAAGGGCATAAACCACCCGAAATTGAGCCCGTGCGCAAGGGGCTGTGGCAGAAGGGCCCAGGAAGCCGGAAAGAAGCCGGCCGGAAGAACGAGAATGCGTGGATAAGCGCGGATTGCGGCGGCTTTTTGGTCTGGCCGCCTTCGCGTGAGCGGGCGCGATGGTATAGTGTCGCCGGAATTAAGGCTCCCGCCATCGAGGCAGGGGCGCAGTCGAGCGTTCCCCGGACAGAATTGCCGGAACAGAATTGAAGGGCCAGTTCATGAAGGCGATTTACCGGCTCCTGCCCATCGCAGGGCTTTTCCTCGCATCGCAGATCGTAATCGGCACTCTTCCGGCCAGCGCGGGCGACCTGTTTACGGTGAAGAATGTGCATGTGGACGTGACCGCCGACAGCGCCGCGACGGCGCGCGGGCTCGCGCAGGCGCAAGGCCAGCGCGATGCGCTGACGCAGCTCATGCACCGCCTGACCCTGCCGGAAGACTGGAGCAAGCTGCCCCCGGTGGACGACCAGATGGCTCAGAACGCCGTGTCCGGCTTTCAGGTCGCCAGTGAAAAGGCGAGTTCCACCCGCTATATCGCCAATCTGATCGTGAGCTTCCAGCGTGGGGCCGTGCGCGGCATCCTAAGCCGCTCCGGCGTGCCATTTGCCGAGACGCAGGCCCGCCCGGCGCTTCTCCTGCCGGTGCTGGAAAAGGACGGGACCCGTATTCTCTGGGAAGACGACAATCCCTGGCGCAAGGCCTGGAACAAGGTCGACCTGTCGGGCGCCATGAAGCCGCTTATCGTGCCCCTGGGCGATATCGACGAAATGAACCTCGTCCCCGTCGACAAGGCGGTCTCGGGCGACGCAGAGGCGTTGACGGCGCTTGCCGAACGCTATGGCGCGTCCGACACGGTGGTGGCGCTGGCCAAGGCCAGCCCGCGCGACGGCAAGACCGTGCTCGACGTGACCGCCACCCATTATGGCGGCCCGGCGCCGCAGGAAACCATCCAGCGCTCTTTCGAGGGCGATACGCTGGAAGACGCCGCCGCGCAGGCCGCGCAGGGCATGCTCACCTCGCTCGGGATTCAGTGGAAACGCCAGATCATCGTCCGCGATACCCGCATAAGGGAGCTGAACGCGACGGCCCGCTTCGACAATCTGGGCGAGTGGCAGAAGATCCGCCACGGGCTTGGCAGCACCCCGCTGATCACCGGCATGGATGTGATGGGCATTACGGGCGGGGCAGCCGAACTGCGCCTCTCCTTCAAGGGGGAGCCGGAACGGCTGGCGCTTTCCCTCGCACAGCAGGGCCTCGCGCTTTCCTCGGACGGGGTGGCCAGCGCCGGACCGGGACCGGATGCAGGGATGGACGGGGCCGGCATGACGCCGGTTGCCGAGGCGGGCGACCGGGGACCCGAAGCCCGTGTGCCCGAGGAGGGCGGTTTTCTGACGCCTGAGGAACAGCAGACGACGCGCCGCACGCCGATGGACGCGATGCCCGCGCCTGGCGCCGGTACAGTGCCGGGCGCGACGTCGCAGGGGGCAATCGAAAGCGGTCGGCACTGGGTTCTGAAAGTGCAGCCGTGACGGGCATCGCCGATCTGCAAATGGACCGGCCGGGGAGAGGGCAATGAGCATTCAGCGGCAATTGATCGTCTGGGCCATCGTGGCGTTCGTCTTCGTGCTCATGCTCTGGCTGCTCGAAAGCATCCTCCTGCCCTTCGTGGCGGGCATGGCGATCGCCTATTTCCTCGATCCGATGGCCGACAAGCTGGAGGAATGGGGGCTGTCGCGCCTCTGGGCGACCGCGGTGATCACGATCTTTTTCATCATCGTCATGGTTGTGCTGGCCATTCTGGTGCTGCCCCCGGTCGTGCAGCAGGCGGTCTCGCTGGCTGAATCGCTGCCCAAGCTCTTCGAGGAAGCGCGGCAGGGCCTGCTGCATCTGACATCGGCCCGGCTTGAAGCGATCTTCGGCGAGCGCGCCGCGGACATTCAGGACGCGATCAAGAGTTCTCTGGGCGACAGCTTCGGCTGGCTTCTGAACATCGTTGCCTCGGTCGGGTCGCAGGGGCTTCAGATCGCAGGCGTCATCGCCCTGGTGGTGGTAACGCCCGTCGTCGCCTTCTATCTGCTGCTCGACTGGGACCGGATGGTGGAGCGGATCGATCAACTTCTGCCGCGCGATCATGCGCCGACGATCCGCGCGCTGGCCCGCGAGATCGACACGGTGCTGGAAGGCTATGTGCGCGGACAGGTGCTGGTCTGCATCATTCTCGGCAGCTATTACGCCATTGCGCTGTCGGCTGCCGGACTGCGCTTCGGGCTCATTGTCGGCATCGTATCGGGCATCATCAGTTTCATCCCCTATCTGGGATCGCTGACAGGCTTCGTCATCTCGCTCATTCTGGCGCTTCTGCAGTTCTGGCCCGACTACACCCAGGTCATCATCATCATGGCGATCTATCAGCTGGGGCAGATCGTGGAAGGCAATTTCCTCCAGCCCAAGCTGGTGGGCGACAGGGTGCAGCTTCATCCCGTCTGGGTGATGTTCGCCTTGTTCGCCTTTGGCGCGCTGTTCGGCTTCGTCGGCGCGTTGCTGGCCGTGCCCGTCGCCGCGGCGATCGGCGTCATCGCGCGGTATTCGGTGGCGCGCTATCAGACGAGCCCGCTCTATCTCGGCGACCGCGCCTATTCATCGGGCGCGGGAGATGTGGAGGCGAAGGCCCAGCATGCGGAGGGACGGCCCGTTCCGCCCGGCGTGGCACCCACCAAGGAAACACCGGAAGGCTGAATGGCCCGGCAACTTGTACTGGCATTGCCGCACCGCCCGGCGCTGGGGCGGGAGGATTTTCTGGTCGCAGCGTCGAACGAGACGGCGGTCGCGATGATCGACGCCTGGCCGGACTGGTCGGCGCCGTGGCTGGTGCTGTCGGGACCCGCTGGAAGCGGCAAAACGCATCTCGCCGAAGTCTGGCGCATGAGAAGCGATGCGCGGCACGTCGCGCCCGCCGACTTGCCCGATGCCGACATAGCCGCCCTGGCAGCGGGCGGTCCGCTGGTGCTGGAGGGGATCGACGCGCTGTCGGAAAAGGGCGAGCGCGCGCTTTTTCATCTGGTGAACCTGACGCGGGAAGAGGGCGGGTTTTTGCTGATGACCTCGCGCATCGCCCCGGCGCAGCAAAAGTTCACCTTGCCCGATCTCGCCTCGCGCCTTCGCGCCGCGCCGCATGCCGAACTGGGAAGCCCCGATGACGAGCTGCTGGCGGGCGTGCTGGCAAAGCTCTTCGACGACCGCCAGCTCAATGTGCCCGAGACGCTGATCCCCTTTCTGCTGCCGCGCATGGAACGCTCGGTGGCGGCCGCCCGTGCGCTGGTGGAAGCGCTGGACGAAGCGTCTCTGGCGGGAAAACGGCCTTTGGGGCCTCGACTCGCCGCCGAGATACTGGAGCGCGGCCCATCGCAGGATTGATCCCCAAGCCGTTGATGGTTCAAGTGAAATCGGCTTTTCCAGGTCATATCTTGGTCATATAGTTTTCGTAATCTCCAATCCGTTTCATGACTTGATTTGATAGCCTGACGGGCCGAACAGAAAGACGCGACCGAAATGAGCACCGGTAAAGCCAAGCAAAATGCCTCCGCCAGAGAGAGGGCTCAGCCGGAGAACGGTCGGGACGCCTCGTCCCGTTCGGACGCGCCGCTTTCGGACGTGGCGAAGCCCACAACGCCGGCGGCGCCGGACATTCCGGTCACGGCGATCGACATGACGCGGCCCGAGCGGTTCATCAACCGGGAGCTGTCCTGGCTGGCCTTCAACCGGCGCGTCCTCGAAGAATCGGAAAACCCCAACCATCCGCTTCTGGAGCGCCTGCGCTTCCTGTCCATCTCGGCCTCCAACCTGGACGAGTTCTACATGGTCCGCGTGGCGGGCCTGCGCGGCCAGGTGCGCGCCGGCGTGGAGACCATGAGCCCGGACGGCCTGACGGTGGCCCAGCAGCTCGATCGCGTGAACGCCATGGCGAACGAGTTGATGAACGATCAGCAGAACCGCTTGGGTGAATTGCTGAAGGAATTGCGCCAGGCGGGTATCTGCCTGCTGGAGCCGGGAGAAGTCACGGAAGAGGAATTCTCCTGGATCGAGACGCGCTTTCTCGAACAGGTGTTTCCGGTGCTGACGCCGCTGGCCATCGACCCGGCGCATCCTTTCCCCTTCATCCCCAATCTCGGTTTCGCGCTGGGGCTTCAACTGAAGCGCATCAGCGACGGCAAGATGATGGATGCGCTGCTGCCCGTGCCCCATCAGGTGGAACGCTTTATGCGCCTGCCGAGTAATATGGGCGGCAAGGGCACGGAAGGCACGATCCGTTTCATCAGCCTTGAAAACATGATCGGCCTGTTTCTCGACCGGCTGTTCCCCGGCTATCAGGTGGCCGGGCGCGGCGCCTTCCGCCTGCTGCGTGACAGCGATATCGAAATCGAGGAAGAAGCCGAAGACCTGGTGCGCTATTTCGAAAGCGCGCTGAAGCGCCGCCGCCGGGGCAGCGTGATCCGGCTGAAGATCGAAGCGGCCACGCCCGAGGGCTTACGCAATTTCGTCGTGGACGAACTCGACGTCAGCGAAAAGGAACTGGTTCAGGTCGACGGCATTCTGGGTCTCGCCCAGGTGAGCCAGCTTATCGTGGACGATCGTCCGGACCTGAAATTCCCGCCCTATAATGCGCGCTTCCCCGAGCGCATCCGCGATCATGGCGGCGACTGCCTCGCCGCGATCCGCGCCAAGGACATTCTGGTCCACCATCCTTACGAATCTTTCGACGTGGTGGTGCAGTTCCTGCGTCAGGCCGCGGCTGACCCGGATGTCGTCGCGATCAAGCAGACGCTTTACCGCACCTCCAAGGACAGTCCCATCGTGGAGGCGCTGATCGAGGCGGCGGAGGCCGGTAAATCCGTGACGGCGCTGGTGGAGCTGAAAGCGCGTTTCGACGAAGCCGCCAATATCGGCTGGGCGCGCGATCTGGAACGCGCCGGCGTGCAGGTGGTGTTCGGCTTCATCGAACTCAAGACCCACGCGAAAGTGTCGCTGGTGGTCCGCCGCGAGAGCGGTGTGCTGCGCTCCTATGTGCATTTCGGCACCGGCAATTATCACCCGATCACGGCGAAGATTTACACCGACTGCTCCATGTTCACCTGCGATCCGCGCCTGGCGCATGACGCAGCCCAGCTCTTCAACTTCATTACGGGCTATGCCGAACCGAAGGATATGGAGCTGCTCTCCGTTTCGCCGCTAAACCTGCGCAAGCGCCTGCTTTCCGATATCCAGACCGAGATCGACAATGCAAGAGCAGGGCGTCCCGCCGCGATCTGGGCGAAGATGAACTCCCTGGTGGATACGGCGCTCGTCGATGCGCTCTACAAGGCCAGCCAGGCTGGCGTTCACATCGAGCTCGTCATTCGCGGCATTTGCTGCCTGCGTCCGGGCGTGCCGGGGCTTTCGGAAAACATCCGTGTAAAGAGCATCGTTGGGCGCTTCCTGGAGCATTCCCGTATCGTGTGCTTCGGCAATGGCGCGGAGCTGCCTTCCGACAAGGCGAAGGTTTATATCTCCTCGGCCGACTGGATGCCCCGCAATCTCGACCGCCGGGTGGAGACGCTGGTGCCGATCCTGAACCCCACGGTTCACGATCAGGTGCTGGACCAGATCATGCTGGCCAACCTCAAGGACAACCAGCAGAGCTGGGAACTGCGTCCCGACGGCCGATTCGTCCGCATCACGGTGCCGGAGGGCGAGGAGCCGTTTAACGCACACACCTATTTCATGAACAATGCTAGCCTCTCTGGCCGCGGCAAAGCGCTGCAGAAAAATCTGCCGCCAAAATTCGACATCAAGGCCGCGCAGGATTAAAACGTCCTGCAAACGTCCAAGAGGATTGAAGTGAGCCGCAGCAAGAAGAGCGGCCGGTTCGGCATTATCGATCTCGGCTCAAACTCTGTACGACTCGTGGTCTATGCCGGTGCGCAACGCAACCCGGTACCGGTCTTCAATGAAAAGGTGATGTGCGGCCTTGGCCGTAGCCTTGCGAGTACCGGACGTCTCGACCCCAAAGGCATGGAACGGGCGCTGGCTGCGATGCGCCGCTTCGTCGCGCTGCGCGAGCAGATCGGCATCGACGAACTGGTCGTTGCAGCAACCGCCGCCGTGCGCGATGCGGAGGACGGTGCCGAATTCGTCAAGAAGGCCGAAGGCATTTGCGGCTTCCCCTTCATGATCCTCTCCGGCAAGGACGAGGCCCGCTTTGCCGCGCAGGGCGTGCTGTCCGGCACACCCGATGCCGAAGGCATTGTCGGCGATCTGGGTGGCGGCAGCCTCGAACTGGTGACGGTGGGCGGCGGCAAGATGGGCGAGGGCGCCACGCTGCCGCTCGGCCCGCTTCGCCTCATGGACCTTTCCAAGGGCAATCTCACGCTCGCCGAGACCATCGTCGAGAAGGAACTCAAGGGCCTCGACTGGCTGAAGCGCCTGGAAGGACAACGCTTCTATGCGGTCGGCGGTGTCTGGCGAAACCTTGCCCGCATCCACATGGCGCAGCGCAAATACCCCATCCATGTGCTGCATCACTATTCCATGCCCGCCTCGGAGGCGGCCGAGATTTCCCGCGTGATCGAGAAGCTCGGCCCCAAGACGCTCGGGCAGATTCCGGATGTTTCGGAGCGCCGCATCGATGCGCTGCCCTATGGCGCGCTGGTGCTGGACAAGATCCTCGCAGCCACCAAGGCGAAGGAAGTCATCGTCTCCGCCTATGGTCTGCGCGAAGGCGTCCTTTTCGACCGGCTTGAGGCGGAGGAAAAGGCGAAGCACCCGCTGATCGCAGGCGCGCATGATCTGGCGGGCCGGCTGGCGCGCTTTCCCGAGCATGGCGACGAGTTCTTCGACTGGACCGCGCCGCTCTTCGCCAAGGATCTGCTGGGCGAAAACGAGGAAGAAGCGCGGCTGCGGCTTGCCGGGTGCATCCTTGCCGATATCGGCTGGTATGTGCATCCCGACTACCGGGCGCATCATGCGATGACCGAGATCATGCTGGCGCCGTTCTCCGGTATCGATCATCCGGGCCGTATCTTTCTGGCCCGTGTCGGCTATCACCGGCATGAGGGGCGGGGAGAGCCGGACCTGCTGGGCGATCTCACCGGCATGATGAACGAGAAGGAAAACAGCCGGGCGCTGGTGCTGGGGCTGGCGCTCCGTCTCGCCTTCACGCTGTGCGGCGCGACGACCGGCCTTCTGCCGCGCACCCGGCTGAGCGTGAGCAAGAACTTCGTGACGCTCACCCTCGACCGCAAGGACGAGGCGCTGACCGGCGAGGTCGTGGAAAAGCGCCTCAATGCGCTGGCCCGGTCGCTGGGCCGGAAGGGCGAGGTAAAGATCAAATAATTCACTGCGACCGCCATTGACGACGGTTTGCGTCACTCCATATAGTGTATCTACACTATATGGAGTCAGACATGACCGGGACGACTGCCGAACATCGCGATATCGAAGCCTATCGGGCCCTGAAAGAGACCGGCGGGAGCGAGCCGGCCCCCCGGGCATTGGAACCGCTCGATGAGGACTTCCTTCGCGGGCTCTTTCTGGAGGCAGGCGCCGACGATTGCGGCATCGTGGCGGCAAGCGATCCGGCCGCTGCCGCTCAGGCCCACCTGATCGAGGCGCTTTTGCCGGGGACGCGGACGCTGGTGAGTTTTGTCTGCCGCATGAACCGGACGACGGTACGCACGACGGTGCGCTCCGTCGCCAATGAAGAGTTCCACCAGACCTACGACCTGGTGAACGATGTCGCCCGTGACGTGGTGCGCCGGCTGGAGGACAGGGGGATCCGCGCGATCAACCCCGCCGCCGCCTTTCCCATGGAAGCGCAGAACTTTCCGACCAATATGCAAACCATCTCCCACAAGCCGCTCGCCGAAACCGCCGGCATGGGCAGGATGGGGCTCCATCGCAACGTGATCCATCCGAAATTCGGCAGCTTCATCCTGCTCGGCACGGTGCTGATCGAAAATCCCGTCACGAAGACGAGCGCGCCGCTCGACTATTCGCCTTGCCTGGATTGCCGTCTCTGCGTGGCCGCCTGCCCGGTGGAGGCGATCGGCGCGGACGGCACCTTCAACTTCTCCGCCTGCTATACGCATAATTATCGCGAGTTCATGGGGGGCTTCACCGACTGGGTGCATGAAGTCGCCGAGGCGCGGGACGCGGAGGACTACGATAGTCGCGTGAGCCACGGCGAAACCGTGTCCATGTGGCAGAGCCTGTCCTTCAAGCCGGGCTACAAGGCCGCCTATTGCCTGAGTGTCTGTCCTGCCGGAACGGATGTGCTGGGGCCTTATGTCGATGACCGGATCGAGTATCGCAAAACCTATCTCGATCCGCTGCTGGCGAAGCAGGAGATGGTCTTCGTGCTGGAAGGGTCGGATGCCGCCGACAGCGTGCGGAAGCGTTTCCCCCACAAGCAGGTGAAACCGGTGGACTGGACGATCGAGAGCGACAATGCCTTCGCTTTCCTGTTCGGCCTGACGCTCACCTTCCAGCGCCGCAAGGCGCGCGGGCTCGACGCGGCGATCCATCTCACCGTGACGGGCGAGCAGGCGGCGGATGCCGCGCTGACGGTCGCGGAGAACAGGCTGACCGTCGATTTCGGCGTCCCCGAAACGCCGGCGGCGCATCTGTCCATCGGATGGGAAGACCTTCGCCGTCTCTTTCAGGGCAAGACCGAGCTTGCAACGCTGACAGATTGCGGTGCGGCGCGTGTGGAGGGGGATGAAGAGAGCCTTGCGCGGGTTCTGGACTGTTTCCCGCGCTACCGGGTGAGCGAGACCGCCTAGGCAGCCTCAGACATTGCGAATGATCTGCTCGAGCGAGGATTTCGCCACCGGCCAGTCGTCGCCCAGCTCCGTCTCCACGGTGCGCTGGGCGGCCTGCCAGTAGGGAAGCGCCTCATGCAGGCGCGTCCTGCCGCCGGATGTGAGTTTGAGCGACAGCGCGCGCCCTTCGCCGGACGGTTCGCTCGTGATGAGGCCCGCATCCTCCAGCACTCTCAGATTGCGCAGAAGTGTCGTCCGCTCCATGGCGAGATGATCGGCGAGCGCGCTCACCGATTTGGCCCGACCGTCCTTGATCGCAATGAGCAGGGTGAATTGCGTAATCCGCAGGCCGGTGGGCTTCAGCGCCTTGTCATAGATACGGGTCAGCTTGCGCGCTGCCATGCGCGCCCGCAGACAGGCGCAATTCTCCCGCACCAAGTCTTCCTGCCCCTCATCTTCCTGCATGTCGCGTTATCCCATTGGTTTAGTCACGCAAGTGTATCTACACAAATTCGGGTGGACAAGAATAGCGTCGCGAGGCATCAGCCCGACCGCGCGGGTGTATGAGTAGAGCCAAAAATGCAAATTTTACAATGGGTTAAGTGCGTATTTCGGACGCGCGACTAAAGGATTTGGAGAGGTTTGTCTGATCTTCTGGATGGAACCAGAAAGCGAGATACGTAGGAATCCTCCAAAACAGGAAGCGCACTGCAATCATGCGATCCAGCGAGACGCCGAAAGACGAAATCCGAAAAGCGATTACCGTCCTGGACCAGGAGCTGTTCAACCATAACCAGTGGATGGACACGCTTCAGATGACGCTGGTCTGCCGCCTGCGGCCCGACAACCGCGATCTCGACAAAGACGCCCATCGTCATTGCCGTTTCGGGCAATGGTATTACAGCGAGGGCGGGCAACATTTCCGCTCCAACCAGAATTTCGTCGAGCTTGAAGCCGCGCATAAGGCAATGCACGAACGCGCCACAGCGTTGCTCTGCTTGTTGATGGAGCATGAAGATATATCGGTCGCCGAATACGAACAGTTCCTTCACGAGCAAAGGCGGATGCGGCTTCAGATGGAGACGCTCAAGCACGAGCTGGAGGACGAAGCCTTCAACCTGGATGCGCTGACCGGTGCGTTCAGCCGCTCGGGCATGCTGACGCGCCTTCGCGAACAGCAAAGCCTGGTGAAGCGCGGCCTGGAAACATGCATCGTCGTCATGATGGATATCGACCACTTCAAGCTGGTCAATGACAATCACGGCCACACGGCGGGCGACCGGGTGCTGGCCGCCTTCGCAAAACATGTGATGTCGAATACGCGCCCTTTCGACAAGCTCTTCCGTTATGGCGGGGAAGAGTTTCTGCTTTGCGCTCCGCATACGGATCTTGAGACTGCGCACGAGATGATCGAGCGCATCCGTTCGGAGCTGGAGAAGCTTGCCATCGAGAACAATGGCGACGAGAAGCTGCATATCACCGCGTCTTTCGGCCTGGCCCTGCTCGATCCCGATCTTCCTGTCGTGGACTCGATAGACCGCGCCGATAGCGCGACCTATGCGGCCAAGCGGGCAGGGCGAAACCGGGTCATGGTCTGGGAGCCTTCCATGACCGAGGCGGAGAGGAGCGCTGCCGCGGCCAGGGAATGATTTGATGGACATGTTTTCCGTGGAGCAGGACGGCAAGGAAGAATTCGTACCGCCCGCCGACGAGATCAGGCGCGTGATGGCCGATATCGACCGTCAGATTCTCGAGCATGTCGGATGGCTGGACCAGCTGAACGCGGCTCTTATCTGCGGGCTCCCTTCCGACACCGATGATTTGAGCGGGAGCGCGCATCATTGTTGCCCCTTTGGCCGCTGGTACGATAGCGAAGCCCCCGACTGGCTTCGGAGCGTGTCGGGGTTTGCGGAGCTGGGCGACAGCCATCGGAAAATGCATGAGGGGGCATCCCTCCTGCTCCGGCGCTCCGCCGAAGGCCGCCCGATCGAAAAGGCCGAGTATGACGTCTTTCTGAAGCTGGTGACCGATCTGCGTTGGCTCATCCTGCTGCTGAAGCGCACCCTGGAAGACCTGCTTTTCGACTTCGATCCGCTGACCGGTGCAGGCAATCGCGTGGGAATGTCCGCCAAGTTGCACAAGCAGCAACAATTGGTGGATCGTCACCTGGTGGATTGCATGCTGGTGATGATGGATATCGACGAGTTCAAGCTGGTCAACGACACCTACGGCCATATGGCGGGCGACCGTGCGCTTGTGGCTTTCACGAAATACATCATGCGCTCCACGCGGCCCTTCGACATGCTGTTCCGATATGGCGGCGAGGAGTTTCTGCTCTGCGCCCCGCAATCGGGAATGGACCGGGCGCTGGAAGCGGTCGAGCGTCTCCGGGAAGGCCTGATGGAAGTGCCGGTGACGACCGGCGACGGCGATCCGGACGCCGAGACGTTCCATATCACCGCCTCTTTCGGCATCGCTTTCATGGAAAAGGGCATCGCGGCGGAGGAAGCGATCCGTCGCGCGGACATCGCCGTCTATGCAGCCAAGAAGGCCGGGCGGAACTGCACGAAAATCTGGTCGCCAGAAATGGGAATCCCGCTTTACGCCTGACGGGCGGGGCGGGCGGTCCTATCGGCTGGTTTCGATCAGCACGATTTTCTTGCCCTGGGCGCCAAGCGCCAGCTCGCCCTTTTTCAGCCGCAACGCGTCTTCGCCGAAAAGCTCCCGCCGCCAGCCCTTGAGGGCAGGGACATTGGCCTCTTCATGCGCCGCGATGAGCTCGAGGTCGGACACATTGGCGACGAGCTTTTGCGCCACATCGTGCTTTTCGCATTTCATCTTCAGCAGCACTTTGAGGAGTTCCACCAGCGGGCCGATGCCCGGCGGCAGGGGCTCGGGCCCTTCGACGACGGGGATGTCTTCCTCGGGCATGGCGAGCCCGCGTTCGATCGCCTCGATCAGCCCTTGCGCGGAACGCCCGCCGGCAAAGCCCCGCGGGATCGCCCGGAGCTGCTCCAGCTCTTCCAGGGAGCGGGGAAGCTGCGTCGCGATTTCATAAAGCGCATCGTCCTTCATGATCCGTCCGCGTGGCATGTCGCGCTCCTGCGCCTGCCTTTCGCGCCAGGCCGCGGCCTCGACCAGAACGGCGAGGCCCTGCCGCCCGCGATAGCGCATCTTGAGGCGCTTCCAGGCGTTCTCCGGCTTCATTTCATAGGTGGCCGGGGCCTGAAGGATGGCCATTTCCTCGCCCACCCAATGGACGCGCTTGGTCTTGGTGAGCCGCCGCGCCAGCACCTCGTAGATGGTGCGCAGATGGGTGACGTCGGCCATCGCATATTTGAGCTGCTTGTCGCTGAGCGGCCGCCGCGACCAGTCGGTGAAGCGGGAGGATTTGTCCACGCTGCCGCCTGTGAGCCGCTTTACCAGCGTCTCATAGCCCACACTGTCGCCGAACCCGCAGACCATGGCCGCCACCTGCGTGTCGAACAGGGGGTCGGGGATGGTGTCGCCGTCATGGAAGAAGATTTCGATGTCCTGGCGCGCGGCGTGGAACACTTTCACCACGTTCCGGTCGGCCATCAGCCGGTAGAAGGGGGCAAGATCGATCCCTTCGGCCAGCGGGTCGATTATGGCTTCATCGTCCGGCCCTGCCACCTGGATCAGGCAGAGCTTCGGCCAGAATGTGGAGTCCCGCATGAACTCGGTATCGACTGTGATGAAGCCGGCATTGGCGAGACGCTCACACAGGGATTCCAGAGCGTCGGTTTTCGTAATTATGTTCATGGGCCGGTTCTATACCGCATGGCGCGCGGCCTGTCCCGCATGAAGCCCGGCCCGACCGCCGCCGCGCAGCGCAAAGCTGCGCCTCGCGGTCTTGACAAGGCAGGTGTATCCATGCGCTTTTCGCGTCAAATTCATTCACTCCACCTGATTTGATGACGATTCGTCCTTGAATCTCAAGGCCTTGCAGAAATGAACAAATTCCGCAGCCACACCTGTGGCGAGCTTTCCAAGTCCGATGTCGAAAAGACCGTGCGCCTGTCCGGCTGGGTTCACCGTAAAAGAGACCATGGCGGCCTGCTTTTTATCGACCTCAGGGACAATTACGGGCTGACCCAGCTCGTCTTCGACCCCGATCAGGCAGACGCTTTCGCGATTGCCGAGCGCGTGCGCGCCGAGTCGGTCCTCTCCGTGGAGGGGCAGGTGGTGGCCCGCTCCGACGAGACGGTCAATCCGAACCTCGGCACCGGCGAAATCGAAATCCGGGTCGCGAGCGTCGAAGTGCTCTCGGACGCGCAGGAATTGCCCCTGCCGGTCTTCGGCGAGCCCGACTACCCCGAAGAGACGCGGCTCACCTACCGCTTCCTCGATCTGCGCCGCGAGACGCTCCACCGCAATATCCTGAAGCGCTCCCAGATCATCTCATCTGTCCGCCGCCGCATGACCGAGGAAGGCTTCCAGGAGTTCCAGACGCCGATCCTGACGGCCTCCTCGCCGGAAGGCGCGCGCGACTTCCTGGTGCCGTCCCGTATGCATCCGGGCCAGTTCTATGCGCTGCCGCAGGCGCCGCAGCAGTTCAAGCAGCTCATCATGGTGGCGGGCTTCGACCGCTACTTCCAGATCGCGCCCTGTTTCCGCGACGAGGATGCGCGTGCCGACCGCTCGCCGGGCGAGTTCTATCAGCTCGATGTGGAAATGAGCTTCGTCGAGCAGGACGACGTCTTCAATGCCATCGAGCCGGTGCTGCATGGCCTGTTCGAGGAATTCGCCGACGGGCGGGAAGTCTCTCCGCTGCCGTTCCCTCGCATTCCCTTCGCTGAGGCGATCCGCAAATACGGCTCCGACAAGCCCGACCTGCGCAACCCGATCGAGATGCAGGATGTGACCGAGGCCTTCCGCGGCTCCGGCTTCAAGGTCTTCGCCAATCTGATCGAACAGAACCACCAGACGGAAGTCTGGGCGATCCCCGCGCCGGGCGGCGGCAACCGCGCCTTCTGCGACCGGATGAATTCCTGGGCGCAGTCCGAAGGCCAGCCGGGCCTCGGTTACATCTTCTTCCGCGAGGAAGAAGGCGGTGTGCAGGGTGCGGGTCCCGTCGCCAAGAATATCGGTCCGGAGCGCACGACGCAGATCCGCGAGCAGCTGGGCCTCGGCGCCGGCGATGCGGTCTTCTTCGTCTGCGGCGTCCCCGCGAAATTCTACCAGTTCGCTGGTCTTGCCCGCACGCGCGTGGGCGAGGAACTCGAGCTGGTCGAGCAGGGCATCTTCAAGTTCTGCTGGATCGTCGATTTCCCCATGTTCGAATGGGACGAGGACGAGAAGAAGATCGACTTCTCGCATAACCCCTTCTCCATGCCGAACTATCCGCTGGACGATTTCCTCAAGCTGGACGCGTCCAACGCCGACGAAATCCTCGGCATGACCGCCTTCCAGTACGACATCGTCTGCAACGGCATCGAGCTGTCCTCGGGCGCCATCCGGAATCACAAGCCCGAAGTCATGTACAAGGCCTTCGAGATTGCGGGCTATGACAAGTCGGTGGTCGAGAACAAGTTCGGCGGCATGCTGAATGCCTTCAAATACGGCGCGCCGCCCCATGGCGGCATCGCGCCGGGCATCGACCGGATCGTGATGCTGCTTTGCGGGGAGGAAAACCTGCGCGAAGTGACCATGTTCCCGATGAACCAGCAGGCGCAGGACCTGTTGATGCAGGCGCCTTCCGAGGTAGACCCGCAACAGCTCAAGGAGCTGCACATTCGCTACGTGCCGCCGCTGGAGAAGAAGTCGGAAAAGAAGGACGACTGAACCAACTCGTTCAGCGCCAAACATTATGGCCCGGCGGGCGACCATCCATGTGATGGGGCGCCCGCCGGGTTTTTTATTTGCCGAAAACCTTTACTCAGCCGCTGCTTGCTGCCCAGCCGCGGCGGACGCCTTCTTGCTGCTATCCTTCGCGTCTTCAGTCGGCGTCATTTCGGTCAGGGCCTCGAGATTGTCGTTGGCCATCTTCTGCCAGATTTCGCCCAGCGTACGCATTTCCTCGAGATAGGCCGTCGCCGCATCGGTCAGATACTTGTTCTGAACCTTTACGGCATCGGTGGGAGACTTCGCCTCGCGGAGCTGGTCGAAAGCATCCTTGGCCACTTCCATGCGCTGCTCCGTGAAGCGCTTCATTTCGTCCTGCCAGGCAGTGATGCCGTCCTTGCAGGCGCCGAGCGTTTCGTTCATCGCCTTTTCGACGGAGACGACGCCAACCGGAAAAATATTCTCCAATTGGCCGCCGAATATGCCGCCGAAATCCTTGCCGTTGTCCTGTTTGGTCACGGGTAAGCTCCCCAAATCCTGCAGACAAAAATCGACCGGCTCTCCAACGGGCAGGCCCTTCCACGAAGAACCGGACAAAGACAGCATAGGCAGAGGAGTTTGTTTCTATTGTGACATGATATGAATCAAACCCATATGAACTGGACAAAGGCAGATTTGACCTTGAAGGATTGCCCTTCCGGCCAATCTTTTGATGAAAGAAAACGGGGATGAAATGGCTCCGAAAAAAATTTGGATTCTGGTCGCAAACGGCCACAGCGGAAAGATCTACGAAAGCGAGAAGCGCAATGAAGGGCTGAGGGAAGCCTTGCCCTATGAGCTTCATATGCCGAACCCGCCATCCGGCAAGAAGGGCAATGACGACCGCCCCGGCCGCGTGCATGAAAGCGCCGACGTTTCGCGTCACGCCATGGAGCCTCACTCCGATCCGGAGAAGCTCGCAAAGGAAAGTTTCGCTCGCCACGTCGCCACGCTGCTGGGTGAGGAAGCGCAGAAAGGCAAGTTCGACGAGTTGGTTGTCGTCGCCTCGCCGGAATTTCTCGGCGACCTGCGCGACGAGCTGCATGGCGAGATTCGCAAGAAGATCGTAGGCGAGGTCGACAAGGACCTCACCCACATGAAGCCGAAAGAACTGCGCGAGCGGGTATCCGCCGAGCTCGACCTGTTACTCTGACGCCGGCGGGCTACTCGGCGGAAGCGCCGTCGGCCTGCTTCGGATCGACGTCGGAGAAGGAGGGGATCGGAACGCCATCGATCGGCACGACGAGGCCGTTCGAGGCGGAAACGGCATCGCCGGTGACGGTGCCGCCATAATCGCCGCCATAGCGGATGTCGCTCCCCTTGCGGTCGATCTCCACCTTGCCTTTCTGGTAGGTCGTCTTCACCGTTGCCCCCGGCTTGAGCCCGGCGGGATCGATCCGGCCCGACACGATCTGGTAGAGCAGCAGCGCCTGGACATTGCGTTTCGTGCTGTCGTTGGTCGGCGAGATCATGTCCTGATACCCGCCGGGGATCATCTCGAACGCCTCATTGGTCGGCGCAAAGACGGTGCGCGTATCCGCGCCCTGATAGCGCCATTGCAGACCGACACCCTCGACAATCCGTTCAAGGATCGAAAAGCGGGAATCCGACCGGATGACGGACCACAGGTCGCCCTGCGAGGTTTTCTGTGCCGCCTGCGCGGCGCCTGCCGAAACGGAAAGGATCATCGTCGCCGCCGCCGAAAAGGCGATGGCGTGGCGGAGAAGCTTGTTCATCGGAAGGATCTCCCTGAGCATTGAAGACATCTGGGTAACGGGGAGTCTTATCGGCTCGAGCAGGCACCGTCCATGCGGTGACGGTTAAAGATTTCGACAGGCCGAAGACAGATTTACCGGAATGCCATTTTCATCCGATCTGCATGTTTCAGGAGAAAAACCGTGCGTTTTTGTTGTCGTAAATCGGACCGGAATGATGGAATTGGCCCTTATCCGACCGGGGCATTAACGCTTGGGTTAACGACTCGCTGAGAAAATAGGCTCTACGGAAACAGCGGCCGGAAGCACCCGATCGCTCGTTTGAGCCGGGTTGGCGAGAATATGAGATCTAGCGAACGCACCAGAACGGAGCCCGACAATGGCGACCTTCCCGAGGCTCTCGGGAAGGGGTTTTACGATGCCTTTTCGATCTCTCACTGGATATACGACCGGAAGCTGGATCGACTCTACCTGCCGCATGAGCGGCTGGTCGAAATCGAGGTTCCGCGCGAAGTCCTCTTTACACCGAAATACATGACGCCCTCCCTGAAGGGGCTTCACGACTGGCTGGTCTCATGTGCGCCCGGCGATGCGGCGACTGTGCACTTCACCGATGCCCGCAACCCCTTTTCGGTGCGTGTCTATTGCGCGGAACAGGATGAAGACCGGTCGAGTGGCTTCTTCCAGGACCTGTCCGACCCGGTGCTGCGCAATTCCTCCGATGCGCGGTTTCGCATGGCGCTGGAAGGGGCGGCGCATGGCGTGGCGCTGGTCGCGCTGGACGGTTCCTGGTTGCAGGTCAACGCAGCGCTCAGCGCCATGCTGGGATACGAAGCCGACGAGCTTTACGAGAAGACATTTCAGGACATAACGCATCCCGACGATCTGGAAGCCGATCTGGACCTTCTTCACGAGTGTGTGGAAGGTAAGCGCACGACATATCAGATGGAGAAGCGCTACTTCCGCAAGGATGGATCCCTGATATGGGTGCATCTTGCCGTCGCCATCATCCGCTCCGACGACATGACGCCGCTTTATTTCATCTCGCAGATTCAGGATGTCACCGGCCAGAAGGAAGCCGAGGCCGCGCTGGTCGAGGCGCGCGATACGGCGCGGCGGGCGAGCAAGGCGAAGAGCGATTTTCTGGCGGCGATGAGCCATGAAATCCGGACCCCGATGACCGGCGTTCTCGGCATGCTGACCCTGCTGGAGCAGAACGGCGTCACGGATGACCAGAAGGCGATGATCGAGACGGCACAGCATTCAGCCGAGATGCTGCTGTCGATCATCAATGACATTCTCGACATGGCCAAGCTCGAAGCGGGCAAGCTCGAGATCGACAGCATCGACTTCAATGCCGATACGGTCTTCCGGACGGTGTGCGATCTGATGGCCGGTCGGGCCGAGGAAAAGGGGCTGACCTTCAACGCGGTCCTGCCGATTTCAGCGCGCAGATGGCTGAAGGGCGATCCGAACCGCATCTCGCAGATCCTGTTCAACCTGCTCGGCAATGCGGTGAAGTTCACCGAACACGGCACGGTCTCCCTTTTTGCCGAGACACGGCAGGGCCCGGACGCGCTGGAGCTGGTGTTGCGCGTCATCGATACCGGTTCGGGCATACCCGCCGACAGGCAGAAGACGATCTTCGAGGAATTCGAGCAGCTTCAGCAGGGCCGCAAACGCCATGACGGAACCGGCCTTGGCCTCGCCATCACGTCGCATCTCGTGTCGCTGATGCACGGCTCGATCGAACTTGAAAGCGAGGTGGGGAAGGGCTCGGAGTTCCGGGTCGTTCTGCCCGTGAAGCCCGGCAAGCCCCAGGAAGCCGACCGGCAAACGGAAGAGGAAGCGGCAAATGTCGTCTCCAGCCCGCTGGCCGGACGTCGTGTGCTGGTCGTCGAGGACAATGAGACCAATCGCAAGGTCGTCAAAGGCATGCTGGATGTCGTCGGGATTGAAGCCACCTTCGCCCATGACGGCGCCGAGGGTCTGGAGAAGCTGAAGGGCGCGGAGTTCGATGCCATCCTGATGGATGTCGAAATGCCGGTCATGGACGGGCTGACCGCCACGCGGCAACTACGCGCGGACGGTGCAGACCTGCCGGTGATCGGCTTCACCGCCAATGCCTCGGCGGACGACCGCGCGGCCTGCCTCGAAGCGGGGATGGACGATGTCGTCACCAAACCCGTCCGCCCGACCGACCTGCTCCTCACCATTTCGAAGTATTTGTCGAGCTGACAGGCACAAAAAAGGAGGATGACATCGTCATCCTCCTTCCTGCCTCGATAGTCCTGTGGACTTAGAAATCGACCGTGATATGGGCCGTCAGGGCGTGACCGGTGAAGCTGTCCGCGTTGGCACTGCCCGTGTCGGTCCAGACATAGCGATACTGGGCGCCGACGCTCGTGCTCTGATCCAGAGCGAAGTTGAAGCCTGCCGTCCCCTGAAGGGCCAGGTCGGTGCTGTCGTCGCTGATGTTAACCGGCGTGCCGCCGATCGAATTGACGTCCAGGTTGGAGAACGCCACACCGACACCGGCACCGATATAGGGATCGAAGCTGTCATCGGCCATCGGGTGGAAGTTCACATTCGCCATGGTCAGCACGGAGTCGTACTTGCCATCGATATTTACGCTGGCACCGCCCGACGTGCCCTTGTCGAAATCGGCTGTGAGGTAGGTCACCTCGCCTTCGGCTGCCAGTTCCGGCGTGATCCAGTAGCCGACACCGGCAGAGGCTGTCCAACCGGTCTTGAAGCTGAGCTTGACGTTGGTTGCCCCGACCGTGCCGTCGATGTCTTCGGCGATAAAGGCACCGCCGGACAGTTTGACGTAGGTTTTACCGACATCCGCCTTGCCGGCAAATGCAGGCGTGGACACGGCGGCAACCAGTGCAGTTGTGAGCAAAAGTTTAGAAGTATTCATTGAGTTTCCCCCCTTACTGATAGAGCAGTATTTATGAGGCCCGGGGCGAGGGCAGTCAACGCATGGAGATTGAAATTTAATCAGTCTGCTCGATTTGGAGTCGATTGAGGCCGTGAGGACACAAAAAAGGCCGGTACTTTTGTACCGGCCTTTTTATTGCATTTGCGAAGGCGCTAACTACACCCGCTCGTGCTCCCGCAGGTGTCGCATTTCAGGCAGGTGCCGTTCCTGACCATGGTGAAGTTGCCGCATTCACCGCAGGCTTCGCCTTCATAACCCTTCATCCGGGCTTCGGTGACGCGGGACATGGCGCTTGCGGCAAAGCTTCCGCCGCCACCGCCGCCCGAGACGGCGATGCTCGCTTCTACGGTCTCTTCATGCAGGCTGATGCCCGCCATGTCTTCGGCGTCCAGCGTTGCGTCGAGCATGGCCTGCGTGCCCGTCTTCTCGGCGGCCTTCTTGGCGTCGGAGGCCGCACCGCCGCGCACGAGGTAGAGATTGCCGAGCTGCGCATTGCGCGTATAGCCGGGGCTCACCACGGCGGAGGCGGGAAGCGATTCCGGCAGCTTGCCTTCATCCGCGCCGTCGCCCATCGCGCTGTGGCCAAGGTCTTCCGGCCCGACATGGCCGAGATCGGAACGGCCGAGATAGGAGACCGCCAGTTCGCGGAACACATAGTCGAGGATGGAGGTCGCATTCTTGATGCGGTCATTGCCCTGGACGAGGCCTGCCGGCTCGAAGCGTGTGAAGGTGAAGGCCTCCACATATTCTTCCAGCGGCACGCCATATTGCAGGCCGAGCGAGATGGCGATGGCGAAATTGTTCATCAGCGAGCGGAAGGCGGCGCCCTCCTTGTGCATGTCGATGAAGATTTCGCCGATCTTGCCGTCGTCATATTCGCCCGTGCGCAGATAGACCTTGTGACCGCCCACAAGCGCCTTCTGCGTGTAGCCCTTGCGCCGGTCGGGCAGCCGCTCGCGGGAGCGCTCCACGACACGCTCCACCACGCGCTCGGCGACCACGCGGGCACGCTCCTGAGCGGGCGCGGCGGCGACGCGCTCGGCGAAGGTCTCCTCTTCGTCCTCATCGAAGTCGTCGTCTTCGAGGATTTGCGCGTTGAGGGGCTGGGAGAGCTTGGAACCGTCGCGGTAAAGCGCATTGGCCTTGAGGCCCAGCTTCCAGGAAAGCATATAGGCCGCGTTGCACTCTTCCACGCCTGCATCGTTCGGCATGTTGATCGTCTTGGAGATCGCGCCGGAGATGAAGGGCTGCGCTGCCGCCATCATGCGGATATGGCTCTCCACGGAGAGGAAGCGCTTGCCCGTGCGGCCACAGGGGTTGGCGCAATCGAAGACGGACAGATGCTCGTCCTTCAGATGCGGCGCGCCCTCAAGCGTCATGGCGCCGCAGACATGGAGATTGGCCGCCTCGACTTCGGCATTGGTGAAGCCGATGGCGCGCAGAAGATCGAAATCGAGGTCGTCCATCGCCTCGGCGTCCAGCCCCAGCGTCTGCGTGCAGAACTCTTCGCCCAACGTCCATTTGTTGAAGACGAAGCGAATATCGAAGGCGGTGGCAAGCGAGCCCTCCACCGCGTCGATTTCCTTCTCCGTGAAGCCCTTGGCGCGCAGCGAGGCATGGTTCACGCCCGGCGCATCGGCCAGCGTACCGTAGCCGACTGCATAGCCGATGATGTCCTCGATCTCCTCGCGCGTGTAGCCAAGCGCGTTGAGGGCCTGCGGCACGGCGCGGTTGATGATCTTGAAATAGCCGCCGCCGGCGAGCTTCTTGAATTTCACCAGCGCGAAATCGGGCTCGATGCCGGTCGTGTCGCAATCCATCACGAGGCCGATCGTGCCGGTCGGCGCGACCACGCTGGCCTGTGCATTGCGGTAGCCATAGGCCTCGCCCATGGCGCAGGCGACATCCCATGCTGCGCGGGCATGGTCGATCAGGTCGTGCTGCGGGCAGTTGTCGGCGTCGAGCGGCACGGGCGGCTGGTTGACCCCTTCATAGCCGGTGGAAAGGCCATGCGCCGCGCGGCCATGATTGCGCATCACGCGCAGCATGTGATCGGCATTGTCGGCATAGCCGGGGAAGGGGCCGAGTTCCTTGGCCATCTGGGCCGAGGTCGCATAGGAAACGCCCGTCATGATGGCGCTGATGGCGCCGGTAATGGCGCGCGCCTGATCGGAATCGTAGGGGATGCCGCAGGACATGAGCAGCCCGCCGATATTGGCAAAGCCGAGCCCCAGCGTGCGGTAGCGATAGGAAAGTTCCGCAATCGCCTTGCTCGGGAACTGCGCCATGGCGACGGAGATTTCCAGCACGATGGTCCAGAGCTTCACGGCATGTTCGAAGGCTTCCACATCGAAGCGGCCATTGTCCTCGCGGAACTGGATGAGGTTGAGCGAGGCAAGGTTGCAGGCCGTATCGTCGAGGAACATATATTCCGAGCACGGATTGCTGGCGCGGATCGGGCCGGAGGCCGGGCAGGTGTGCCAATCGTTGATCGTGGTGTGGAACTGGATGCCCGGATCGGCGCTTGCCCAGGCGGCATGGCCGACCGAGTCCCAGAGGTCGCGCGCCTTCAGGGTACGCGCCACCCCGTCGCCGGTGCGGTTGCGCAGCGTCCAGTCGCCGTCATTCTCGACTGCGCGCAGAAAATCGTCCGTCACGCGGATGGAGTTGTTGGAGTTCTGGCCGGACACGGTGAGATAGGCTTCCGAATCCCAGTCGGTGTCATAGGTGCGGAAGTCGATTTCCTTGTAGCCTTGCTTGGCGAACTGGATCACGCGCTGGATATAGTTTTCCGGCACATGCGCCTTGCGCGCGGCCAGCACTTCGCGCTTGAGCGCCGGGTTCTTCCGCGCATTGAAGCAATCGTCCGAGGGGCCGTCGCAATTCACGCAGGCCTTCATGATGGCGTTGAGGTGCTTCCGGTTGATCTTGGAGCCGGTCACCAGCGCGGCGACCTTCTGTTCCTCGGTCACCTTCCAGTTGATGAATTCCTCGATATCCGGGTGGTCGACATCGACGATCACCATCTTGGCGGCCCGGCGCGTGGTGCCGCCGGACTTGATCGCGCCCGCCGCCCGGTCGCCGATCTTGAGGAAGCTCATCAGGCCCGACGATTTGCCGCCGCCCGACAGGGGCTCGTTCTCGCCGCGCAGCGAGGAGAAGTTGGTGCCGGTGCCGGAGCCGTATTTGAAGAGCCGCGCCTCGCGCACCCAGAGATCCATGATCCCGTTTTCATTCACGAGGTCGTCGCCGACGCTCTGGATGAAGCAGGCATGAGGCTGCGGGTGCTCATAGGAGCTGGTGGCGCGGACCGTCTCGCCCGTTTCCGGGTCGACGTAATAATGGCCCTGCGCCGGGCCGTCGATGCCATAGGCCCAGTGAAGACCGGTGTTGAACCATTGCGGCGAGTTGGGGGCGGAGATCTGCGCGGCCAGCATGAAGCGCATCTCGTCATAGAACGCCTGCGCGTCGTCCTCGTCGTTGAAATAGCCGCCTTTCCAGCCCCAATAGGTCCAGGTGCCGGCCAGCCGGTTGAAGACCTGCCTTGCATCCTTTTCCGGGCCGTAGTGCTCTTCCTCCGGGAGCGCGGCGAGCGCTTCCTCGTCGGGCACGTGGCGCCAGAGCCAGGAGGGAACCGTCTCTTCCTCGACCGGCTTCAGCTTCGCTGCCACGCCCGCCTTGCGGAAATATTTCTGGGCGAGGATGTCGCTGGCGACCTGGCTCCATTCCGCCGGCACCTGAATGTCGTCCAGATGGAAGACGACCGATCCATCCGGATTGCGGATCTCGCTCGTGGCCGTCCGGAAGGGAATGCTCTCATAGGGGCTGTGCCCCTCGACGGTAAAGCAACGTTGGATACGCATAATTTGGCCCCGGTCTCCGCAATTTTGATCGCCACATTCTCCTCAGAGCCGGGTCGTGGAGACGAGCAATCCCCTGCGCCGGACGCATTCCTTCCGAACGGGTCTAACCGTTTGAACTGAAATGTTTTTCCGTCGCCCAGATGATCGTTTCTTAACGGGAGCCAGTCGCCTCGTGCCCCATCCCCTGAGAGGAGAAAATCCTATGAAGGGTCCGCCCATGCGTCAAGCGATAGCGTGTCGCACCTTGTAAACCGCAACATCTAGGGCGTCTTGAATCCGATTTGCTTTCATTCCGGGTGCGAATCGGATGCCGCGCGTTAGCTATTCGGAAAGATAGATTCGCCTAATGTGTTAACAGGACAGCTCTGGCAGGGTCGGAACAGTGCGGGAAGTAGGGACGAACCCAACCCATGGATTGGCGATCGGCGACCTCGATGTCCTGATTGTCGAAGACAATGCGGGTATGCGGCTTCTCCTGCGCACGCTTCTGAACGCATTCGGCGTCAAATCGATTTCGCAGGCCTCCGACGGCAGCGAGGCGCTGGCGATGATCCCCGGGGGCGGCTACGACCTCATCATCACGGATTGGGAAATGGCCCCGATGAAGGGCGGCGAGTTCCTGCGCGAGCTGCGCAGCCTGGACAACAAACCCTTCTGTTTTATCCCCGTTATCGTGCTGACCGGGCATGCCTCCCGCAAACTGGTGCAGCAGGCCTTCGACAATGGTGCGACGCATTTGCTGGTCAAGCCGGTGACCGCGGCAGGGCTTCACCACCGCATAGACTGGGTGCTGGCCGACGACCGGCCCTATGAGGTGGTCGGGGCGGGATACCGCCAGGCCATACCGACGCCTGCCGCCCATGGCGGCGGCGAGGCCAAGACCGGGGCCCTGGAACCGCTGCGCGAAAGCTGGACGCTGGACTGATCCGACTTAAACTCGTGAGACGTGCCGCCTGGCCACTGGACCATTCGGGGTTCGGGTGCCATATTCGGCGCGAATTTCAGCGTTCCGAAGCGGTTGCCGGGCCAGTGGCCGGAACCCGCCGAAAGGTCAGAGCAAATGGGTTTGTTTTCCGAAATCTTCATCTGGTGGCAGGGGCAGACGATGGGCACCCGCTTCTACACATGGCGGAAGGGAAAACAGGTCGGCGACGACGACCAGGGCAATCGCTACTATGAGGCGCGGGACGGACGGCAGATCGGCGGCTATACCCGCCGCTGGGTCATCTATAATGGCGAGGCCGAAGCCTCCCGCATTCCGCCGGGCTGGCATGGCTGGCTGCATCACCGCTCCGATGTGCCGCCCAGCGAGGAAGACTACACACCGCGCGAGTGGCAGAAGCCGCACCAGCCTAACTGGACGGGCACGCCGCGCGCCTACCGGCCCAAGGGGTCGCTCCATGTCGACGGGCAGCGCGCTCGCGCCACTGGCGACTACGAGGCCTGGCAGCCTGAATAATCGGGCCTGAAACCCGGCCATGGCCATCGGCCGGGCCGGTTTCGATACGGATCAATCGGGGATTTCCATGCAGAGCAATCTCGTCGAAACGCTGATCGGCACGGTCGTCGTCCTGATCGCCGCGGTTTTTCTTTTTTACGGCTATTCGACCGCCGGTGTGCGCTCGGGTGACGGCTATACGGTGTCGGCTGAATTCAGCCGCGTGGACGGGCTCACTAACGGGTCCGATGTCCGCATGTCCGGCATCAAGATCGGCACGGTCGTGGGCCAGCATCTCGATCCGAAGAATTATCAGGCCGTTGTCGATCTCAATCTCGATTCCAACGTGAAAATTCCGGACGACAGCAACGCCAAGATCACCAGCGAGGGCCTGCTGGGATCCAACTATGTGTCGGTCGTGCCGGGCGGCAGCGAGACCTATCTGGCCGATGGCGACGAGATCATGTTCACGCAAGGCTCCGTCGATCTGATGGGGCTGATCGGCCAGGCGCTGTTCTCCACCGACGACGGCAAGAAGAGCAGCAGCGGCAACTGACCGGGCCTGGGCGGCGCAAAAGGGCATGGGGCGCGGGGCAGGGCGCAGGAAGAAAGAGCGATGGCACGAGGGTTCACACGAAGCGCGGCGGCGGCTCTTTCCGCGCTGTTCCTGACCGGCAGCGCGCTCGCCGCGCCTGCATTCGCAGACAGCTACAAGACGGCCGTGTTCAGCGGTCTCGACAAGATCACCGGCCGGGTCTCCGAATTCGATGCGAAGGTCGGCGAGCATGCGCGGTTCGGCGTGCTCGATATTCTGGTCCGGGCCTGCGAAAAGAAACCGCCGGAAGACCCGCCGCAAACCGCTGCTTATGTCGAAATCCGGCAGGTCGACGAGCAGACCGGCATGACGCAGGAACAGCCCATCTTCAGCGGCTGGATGTTTGCCGAAAGTCCCGGCCTCAATGCGCTGGAACACCCCGTCTATGATATCTGGGTGGATGACTGCAAGGCCAAGATCGGCGAGACGCCGTCCAGCGGCCAGCAGTAGAAGTCCGCGTCTCTCACCACGGCATCGTGCAGCATGCGGCGATATTCCGTTCGCGGAATTTCCACAGCGCCGAACTGTTTGAGATGTTCCGTCACGAATTGCGTATCGAGCAGGCGGTATCCGCCCGCCCTGAGACGGCCGACCAGATGCACCAGCGCGATTTTGCTGGCATCGCGTGCGCGGCTGAACATGCTCTCGCCGAAAAAGGCAGCGCCCAGTGATACGCCGTAAAGCCCGCCCACCAGCTCGCCATCCAGCCAGCACTCGACGGAATGCGCGTCGCCGCGTTCATGCAGTTCGTTGTAGAGGGCAAAGATGCGGTCGTTGATCCAGGTGCCGTCTCGGTCGGGCGCGGGCGCGGCGCATCCGCGCATCACATCGGCAAAGGCCCTGTCCGCCGTGACGGTAAAGACGCCGGCTTTGACCGTGCGCGCCAGCCTCTTCGGCACATGAAAACCGTCCAGCGGCAGGATGCCGCGCTGCTCCGGATCGATCCAGTAAAGCTCCGGATCGTCCTGCGATTCCGCCATGGGAAAGACGCCATAGGCATAGGCGCGCAAAAGCACGTCGGCATCGATCCCGTCCTCGCTCATGAACGGAAGCTCCCGCGATGAAAATGCTGCTGCGGGTCAGGTCGTTTCGGCGAGGAAGTCCTCAAGCCAGTGAATGTGATAGTCGCCATTGATGAAATCGGGCTCATTCACCAGCTCCTGAAACAGAGGAATGGTGGTCTTTACCCCGTCGATCACGAACTCGTGCAGCGTGCGGCGAAGCCGCATCAGGCATTCGTTGCGGTTGCGCCCGTGCACGATCAGCTTGCCGATCAGGCTGTCGTAATAGGGCGGAATGCGGTAGCCGGAATAGACGCCGGAATCGACGCGCACGCCAAGACCGCCCGGCGTGTGGAAATCCTTGATGGTGCCGGGCGAGGGTGTGAAGGTGCGCGGGTCTTCCGCATTGATGCGGCATTCGATGGCGTGGCCCGAGAAGGTGACATCATCCTGCGTGAAGCTCATTTCGAGCCCCGCCGCGATGCGGATCTGCTCACGGACGAGATCGATCCCGGTCACCATTTCCGTAATCGGATGTTCCACCTGCAGGCGCGTATTCATCTCGATAAAGAAGAACTCGCCATTCTCGTAGAGGAACTCCACCGTGCCGACGCCGAGATAGCCGAGCCCCTTGATGGCCTTGGAAACGATACCGCCGATTTCCGCCCGCTGCGCATCGTTGAGCGCGGGCGAGGGGCATTCTTCCAGAACCTTCTGGTGGCGACGTTGCAAGGAGCAGTCGCGTTCGCCCAGATGCACCACATTGCCGTGACTGTCGGCCACGACCTGAATTTCGATATGGCGCGGCTGGCCGAGATACTTCTCCATATAGAGGCTGTCGTCGCCAAAGGCCGCCTTGGCTTCCGAACGCGCATTGGCCAGCGCGCCGGAAAGTTCCTCGCGCGTCTGGGCGACCTTCATGCCGCGTCCGCCGCCGCCCGCCGCCGCCTTGACGAGAACGGGAAAGCCCGTCTCCTCGGCGACCTTGTAGGCGGCTTCATCGGTGGTGATGGCGCCGTCCGAGCCCGGCACGACCGGAATGCCCAGATCCTTCACCGTCGATTTGGCCTGGATCTTGTCGCCCATCAGGCGGATATGCGCCGCCGTAGGCCCGATGAAGGTGATGCCATGCGCTTCGAGAATTTCGGCAAAGCGCGCATTCTCCGACAGGAAGCCATAGCCGGGATGCACCGCGTCGGCGCCGGTGATTTCGCAGGCGGAGATGATCGCCGGGATATTCAGATAGCTGTCGGTCGCAGACGGCGGACCGATACAGACGCTTTCATTGGCCAGACGCACATGCATGGCATTGGCGTCGGCCGTGGAATGAACGGCTACCGTTTTGATACCCATTTCGCGGCAGGCGCGATGGATACGGAGCGCGATTTCGCCGCGATTGGCGATGAGAACCTTTTCAAACATCGGCTGCGGCGCCCGCTTTATTCGATAATGAGCAAGGGTTCGCCGAATTCGACCGGCTGGCCGTCTTCAACGAGGATTTCTTTGACCGTGCCGGAGCGTGTCGCCGGGATGTGGTTCATGGTCTTCATGGCTTCCACGATCAACACGGTCTGGCCTTCCTTCACGCTCGAGCCGACGCTGACGTAAGGCGCAGCGCCCGGTTCAGGCGCGAGATAGGCCGTCCCGACCATGGGCGAGGGAACCGCGCCCGGATGGGAGGCCATGTCGGCCGGCGCGGGGGCCGCGGCCGGTGCGGCGGCGGGCGCAGGCGCAGCGGCAGGCGCCACGGACACGGATGCGGACTGGAGGTGGCGCGCCACGCGCAGCTTCAGGTTATCCGTCTCGATTTCGATCTCGCTCAGTTCGGTTTCTTTCAGCAGAGCGGCGAGCTCGCGGATCAGTTCCTGATCGACACCTGAATTGCTCATCTCGATTAGCTTTTCCCTGTTGCCGGGCAGAGCCCGGTACGCGCCAAGGCGTTTTCAGTTGGTGGTCAGTATCCGGTGAATGGCGTCGAGCGCCAGTTCGTATCCCGTGACACCGAGGCCGCATATCACCCCGGTGGCGACCGGGGAGACGGTTGAATGATGACGGAAGCTTTCCCGCTTGAAGATATTCGAGATGTGAACCTCGATCACGGGAATGTCCAGCGTCGCCAGCGCATCGTGGATGGCGATGGATGTATGAGTATAGGCAGCCGCGTTGAGAACGAGGCCGGACGCCTTCTCCCGCGCTTCCTGGATCCAGGTCACCAGCTCGCCTTCATGATTGCTCTGGCGGCAGTCCACGGCGAGGCCCAGCGTGCCGGCCTTGTCCGATACGAGCTTGTCGATATCGGCCAGCGTCGTGCGTCCATAGATCTCCGGCTCCCGCTGCCCGAGCAGGTTCAGATTGGGGCCGTTGAGCACATATATGGGTTTAAGGCTGGACATGAGGATGGGCCGGACCGGGTTGCGGCAGGATCGTGTATTGGAATGCTAGGGGATAGAGGGTTAAGCAGGCAAAAATATGTTCGCCGTAATCCGCGGAAACCCCCTCATCTCCCGATTCGATGCGGGCCTTTTATACGCGAAGCCCTGCGCTTGCGAAAGTCCTTGCCGCAGAAAGCCTTAGCCGCTAGACGGCTTCTCGCGGCCGGGTTGAATTACCCATCCGGCTCACCCAATATCCCTGAAAAGCCCCGCGGAAACCGTGCCGGGCATGAATTGCGAGCGTGACGCTGGGTCGAATGACATTCACCATCAATGGCGAGCCCTATGAGGTGCCCGAGGCGGAAGCCGCCGGGCTCACCGTCCGCGGGCTTCTCGACCGGCTGGGCTTCGCGCCTGACAAGATCGCGGTCGAGCTCAATCTGGAGATCGTGCCGCGCTCGGCCTATGCCGAGATCGCGTTGAAGCCGGGCGACCGGCTGGAAATCGTCCGCTTCGTGGGCGGCGGCTAAGAGGAGTAGCAAGGTGGCTGACAGTGCTGAGGCAGTAACGGACGCATCGGCTGAGGATGTTCTGGAGGTGGCGGGCCGCCGCATGACGTCGCGCCTGATCGTCGGCACCGGCAAATACAAGGACCTGGCCGAAAACGCCGCCGCGGTGGAAGCCGCCGGCGCGGAAATGGTGACGGTCGCCGTGCGCCGCGTGAATGTGACGAACCCCGACGAGCCGATGCTGGTCGACTATATCGACCCGAAGAAAGTAACCTATCTGCCGAATACGGCGGGGTGCTTCACCGCCGAAGACGCGATCCGCACGCTGCGCCTCGCGCGCGAGGCGGGCGGCTGGGATCTGGTGAAGCTCGAAGTGCTGGGCGACCAGAAGACGCTCTATCCCGACATGGTGGAGACGCTGCGCGCCGCCGAGAAGCTGCTCGATGACGGCTTCAAGGTGATGGTCTATTGCTCCGACGATCCGATCATGGCGAAGAAGCTGGAAGAGATGGGCTGCAGTGCCATCATGCCGCTCGCCGCGCCCATCGGCTCCGGTCTCGGCATCCAGAACCCGGTCAATATCCGCATCATCATCGAGAACGCCAATGTGCCGGTGATCGTGGACGCAGGCGTGGGCACCGCATCGGACGCCGCGATCGCGATGGAACTGGGCTGCGACGGCGTGCTGATGAACACCGCGATTGCCGAAGCCAAAGACCCGATCCGCATGGCCCGCGCGATGAAATATGCCGTCAAAGCCGGACGCGACGCCTATCTGGCAGGCCGCATGCCCAAGCGCAAATACGCCGACCCGAGCTCGCCGCTGGCGGGGCTGATCTGAGGTCTGCCTACGCTGGTGTTCAGTTCAATTGGAATCTAGAGATAATCATACTCATCTGGACGCATTGCGTTTGTCCAAGATGAAGTGTCCACACCTACGACTATTTCTGCAAAGCCTAAATCCCATGGGTCTTCTAAAGGGACTGCGATACTGCAAGTAAATGGAAAGGTCTGATCAATCTCTGCTCCGTCCCCTCGTCGAATATCTGAATTTGAGCCCCACTGTAATGTTGTTTCGACGGAACCAAATACATTGTAGATAATTTCATCCGATGTTATTGAATAAATCTCCGTTTTTTCCGCGTAAACATCCTCAATGCTGTGATGGGAAGAAAGTTCATCAATTTCTAATATTGTTTCACTTAGCAGTGCATCCACTGCAGCTTCATCGAGGGCGGCTAAAATAGGATCTAATACCGCTTTGCGGCAGTCATGAATTGCGCCGAAGAAAGCCGCGATTTTGTTCAGAAGCGTTGCTGCAATTTGATCCTGCTCATTTGTATCTATGACAGCCGTATTTTCACGAGCATGAACGTGCTTGCTGAGTTCATTGAGCGCTCGTAGCAGTTCTTGGTGTAGCTTTGCCGTATCGAGGCCCAGTTCCTCCTCCAAAAAGACATCAGAAAGCCCTCCCTGGATAGCAAAAATGGCTTTTTGCCGCCGCGTTGGCTGGGACGTTCCATCTGGGTTTGGTCGTTCATCCTTGTACCAAACGCATCGTACGACTTCCTCTGTTGGAGCGAGCTTTGAAAGTGAATGTTCGAGCAAGATACGAACTGCGGTGGCAAAGAAGTTTAGCCGTAGTGGATTTTCGACCGAAAGAAGTGCTATTTTTGCACCATCTAAAACTTGGCGGGAAAAGTTGTCGCTAACGTTTTCTTTAAGATCATCAATTTGCTGTAGAAGTTGAGAAGTGTCGGTCATCGAGCATCTATCCCTCAAACCGCCCCGTTCGGGCTCACCAGCACCTTGCCATTTCGTCCGCCCGTCTGTGCGCGGATGAGGGCGTCGCGGATTTCTTCGATGGGATAGACGCTGTCCACCGGTGCGTGGATGAGGCCTTTTTCCATTTTCGCGGCAAGGTCGGCATAGATGGCGCGGATGTCGTCCGTGCTCCGCCTTTCCAGAAAACGCCCCAGCATGAAGCCCGTGAACGTGACGCCGCGATAGATGAGGTCACCGACCGGCAGCTCCGGCCCGGCGCCCGACATGGCGCCATAGGTGCAGACGGTCGCCTCGTCATGGACGCAGGCCGCCATGCGCGCCGTCGCAGCTCCCGAAACCGCGTCGATGGCGAGCGGAATATCCGCGCCGCCCGTGGCTTCTTTCACCCGCTCCGGCAAATCATCCCCGTCGGTGAGGCAGACATCGGCGCCGAGCGCGGTCAGCTCGTCGAACACATCCTCGCGCCGCGTCACATTCACCGTTCGGATACCGCGTTCCCGGGCAAAGGTGATGACGAGCCGTCCTACCGCCGAATTGGCGACATTCTGCACCACCCAGTCGCCGGGCTTGAGGTCCACGATGTCGCTCAGCAGTAAAAGCGCCGTGGGCGGATTGATCCGCAGCATCGCGGCCTGTTTGAGGTCGAGACTGGACGGAATGGGGATTGCGTCTTCCGCCGCCACGCGGCGCTTCTGCGCCCAGTTCTCACGCTTGAGATTGATGACGAGATCGCCCGGCGTCACATGGGTCACGCCGTCGCCAATGGCGGTGATGCGGCCCACGCATTCCGCACCCGGTGTGGCGGGCAGGGGCGGGCGCAAGCGATAGCTGCCCCGGCAAAAGCCGATATCGGCGGGATTGATGGGGAAGGCCAGCACGTCGAACACGACTTCGCCCGGCGCGGGCGCGCCGACATCGGGCACCTCCACGCATCGGGCGACGATCTCCGGGACGTCGTAAGCGGTAAGATCGATCCGTTTCACCTTCGCCCCCTTGAATGCCGGCTAGCAGGATGTCGTCTGGCCGCACTCGTCGCGCGCCTTCGCGACATATTCACCGATCTCGTCGGGGTGCAGGAGGCCCTTATAGGCATCCTTGCCGATGACGAAGCTCGGCGTACCCTCGAAGCCCAGCGCCCGGGCAAGCGAGTCATTGCGCGTGAGCGCCTTTTCGATGGCGGGGTCTTCCATGTCCTTCTGGAGTTTCGTCACATCCAGACCGACCTTGGCCGCCGTGTCGAAAACGCGCTCATCGGTGAGCCCGCCCTTGAGGCCGAACAGCGCATTGTGGAATTCCAGATATTTGCCCTGCTGGCGGGCCGCCATGGCCGCCTTGGCGGCGAACCGGGAGGCGGGGCCCAGCACCGGCCATTCCTTGAGCACGAAGCGGACATTGCCGTCCTGCTTCACCGCCTCGCGCAGCGGCTCGAAATTCGCCCGGCAATAGCCGCATTGATAGTCGAAGAACTCCACGATCGACACATTGCCCTTCGGATTGCCCGCCACATAGGTCGAGGGATCGTGGAAGAGGACTTCCGAGTTCTTCTCGATCACCGAGCGCGCCTGGGCCTGCGCGGCGGCGGCTTCCTTCTTGTCGAGCGCCTGCATCGCCTCGATCAGCACTTCCGGGTGCGTGACAAGGTAGTTGTGAACGGTCTCCTCGATGGCCCTTGTCTGTTCATCGGTGAAGGTCTTGTCGGCAGCAAAGGCCGATGTGACGGCGAGCGCGAGGCCCACGCCGGCAAGAACGGGGAGGCGGAGAAGCGAACGAACTGAACGCATGAACTTGTGTCCTCGATAGGCGGAAATGGAATGGGATCAGCCGCGGGGCGTGACCTGCTGGGAAGCGATGTCTTCCGCTTTCAGCCAGTCGGGCGTGCCGGTTTTCAGATGCCTCTGGGCGCGGCGGGCATGGCGCGTGGCCTCGCGTGCATTGCCCAGCGTGTCGTAATACTGAGCGGTCGCAAGCTCGGCGAGGCCGATCTTGTTGAGTTTTCCATAGGCCTGCGAGAGCTGGTAATAGGCGTAAGGGTAGTTGCTGACATTGCGCGTCGACTCTTGCAGATAGGGCAAAGCTTCTTTCGCCGCCTGCACCGTATCGCGCGCGAGAATGGACTGACCCAGCGCCATCTGAAGCTGCGCCTCATGCGGATCGAGTTCCAGCGCCTTGCGATAGGCGACGATGGAGGGTTCGATATTGCCGCTTTCGAAGAGGATCTGTCCCTTCAATTCATAGAGATAGGGATTCTTGGGCTCGTTCTTGAAAACCGGCGCGAGTTCTTTCAGCGCCTCGTTCGTTTTGCCGAGCTGGTGATAGGCGACGGCGCGGGCGTAATGGGCATAGTCGCTCTGGTCGGACGGCGGATATGTGTTGAAAGTCACGGAAGGCCGCTCGAGGAAGCCGGTGAGCTTGGCCTGAACCATCTTGAGGTCGTGAATATCCTTCGCGCTGTCCTTCTTGTCGAAATAGGGGGAAGACTCAACGCGGCCGCGCAATGAGGCGAGGCGATCTTCGGAAATGGGGTGAGAGCGCACGAACGGATCCTGGTTCCGCCCCGACAGCACTTCCTGATCGCGGAACTTGGAGAAAAGTTCGAGCATCCCCTCGCCGGACAGATGCGCGCGTTCCAGGAAAGTCGCGCCCGCCTGGTCCGCGCGCGATTCCTGTTCGCGGCTATAGGCGAGGACGCCGCGCTGGGCGATGTGCTGACTGCCCATCAGTACCGCGGCGCCGACATCCGCCTGTCCGGCGGCGATGGCGCCGACGCCCAGCAGCATGCTGGCGATAAGCGGCATTTGCAGATTGCCCAGCGCATCCTGCGTCCGCGCCAGATGCCCGCCCGCCATATGGCCGGCTTCATGCGCGATCACGCCGATCAGTTCGCCGGGCGTGTCGGACTGGGTGATGAGGCCGGTATTGAGGAACAATTGCTGACCGCCCGCGACGAAGGCATTGATCCCCTGATCCTTCACCAGATGGATCTGCACCGCATTCTCGTCGATCCCGGCGGCACGCCAGATGGGAGCGGAGAAGCGTTTCATCAGCGCTTCGGTCTCCGCGTCGCGAATAAGAGAAATGCCACGCTGCTGGGCAAAGGATTGCGAGACCGGCGCGAAACAGAGCGCAGCGCTCAGCACGGCAGCGCCTGTCATGCGCGCGGCTGCGGGAAGTTTCTTCATCAGGCTGAATGCCATTTCTCTTTTCCTGCCCAGGTCAGTACGCCGGATTACGCTTTCGCCATTTGCCCAACGTGACAAATCTTATCATGATGCCGCTCGATGTTCTGGCGACTCCCGTTTCGCTCCCCGGTTCCCTAGAAACCTATGGGGAGGGCTCGGAACCGTCAACGTAACTAGCCTACGAAGCTGAGCGCCGATTCCGGCGCAAATTTCTAAAGATAAACAGGAAGATAGAAAGCGTGGGAATGAGGCCAAACTTTGATCCGAAGAGCGGCGCGCGCATCGCCGTACCGCAGCGCAACAAAGCGCGATCCGTTCCGGCCTGGCGGCGTCCCGCTGCCTTGGGCGCCGCGGTTCTGGTCGGTTTGTCGCTGACGGCCTGTTCCGGCTCCGATTTCGGTCTGGGCGGCTCCGACGCCGATGCGCCGCTGGGCGTCACGGTCGGCAGCAATGGTGTGGTCCGCAAGGCGGAGCGGGAGGCCGGTCGCCGTCCGGAAGTGGACAGTTCCGCCTCTTCCTTCGCAGGCGCCGCCGTCGCCGACGAGCCCCGCGCCGCGCTCGCCGCGCGCGAGGTTCTCGAAAAAGGCGGCAACGCCGCCGATGCCGCCACGGCCCTTTATTTCGCATTGTCCGTCACCTATCCGGCATCCGCCGGTCTCGGCGGTGGCGGCGTCTGCCTCGTCCGCGACGCCGAGAGCAAGAAGGTGGAAACCGTGTCCTTCCTCACGCGCCGGCCGCGCGAAGGTGGCGCGGTCGCGGTGCCGGGCAATGTGCGCGGTTTCGGCCTGCTTCAGGCCCGTTTCGGTAGCCTGGACTGGAGCGCGGTGGTTGCGCCCGCCGAGCGCCTCGCAGCCACTGGCGTCCCTGTTTCCCGCGCCTTTGCCAAACAGCTCGCCGCCAATGCGCAGACCATCTCCGGATCCGACGGGTTGCGGCACGGTTTCATGAAGCCCGGCGGCGGCGTTTATCGCGAACTCGACAGTTTCGACCGGGTCGATCTTGCCTCCACGCTGGCGCTGATCCGCAGCCGGGGCGTGAGCGGCTTTTACGCGGGCCAGGTGGCGGCCGATCTCGTCGCCGCGTCGAAGGCGGGCGGCGGCAAGCTCTCCCTGGACGATTTGCGCGACTATCGTGCCGGGACGATGCCGGCGCAAAGCGTGTCCGAGGGCAGCACGACGGCCTATCTGGCCGGGCGCAGCCTGGGCGCGGGCAAATTCGCCGAGGCGATCTGGAAGGCAACGCAGGGCGCATCGCCGTCCTCGCTGCTCGACACGGCGAATGCCACGGCACGGCGCCTCGGCGTCCCGGCGGATATCGATCGTGATTTCGGCTCGACCGCTTTCGCGACGGTGGACGGCAAGGGCGGCGCGGTCGCCTGCGGCGTGACCATGAACGGCGCCTTCGGGTCGGCGCTCACGGGGCGCAGCTCCGGCGTGACGCTCGCGGCCTCGCCCGCGCTCGATCCGCAAGGTCTCGCATCGGCCTTCCTGATGCCGCTCATCGTGACGAGCGCCAACGGCGAGCGGGTCTATCTCTCGGGTGCCGGAGCCGGTGCGCCGCGTGGCGCGGCCTCCATCGCCTACGCCGCGCAACAGGCCAGCACGGCGACGGACAGCGTGGTTCAGGCACTGGACGCAACGCCCGCCACCCGGACGTCCCCGGCCAGCGCCGTTTTCTGCCCCTCCGGCGTGACGGATGGCGGCTGTTCGCTTGCCGTCAATCCGAAAGGCGACGGTGTGGGCGTCAGCGCCGTGGGCGTCGGCGGCTGACAGGCGTTCGCAGACCAAAAGAAAAGGCCCGGCGGAAACGCCGGGCCTTTGTCGTTTGTGACGGAACGATCCGTGCAATTGCCTATCGGCGCTGCCACCAGCCGCGACGGGCAGGGCGGTCCGGCTCGTCGGTATCGCCGCTCTCGTCGCCCGTACCGGCATCTGCCGTAACGGGTTCCTTTTCGGGTTCCTGCTCCTCTTCGGAAGACGCCGCCTTTTCCGCCGCCTTTTCCTCTTCCATGTCGGAATGCTCTTCGACGGTTTCTTCGCCCTCCATGAAGACATCAACCGGGACTTCGTCCTCGGTCTCGATCTCGTCCTGGAAATCTTCCGGCGTCAGATCGTTTTCGTCTTCGTCGGTTTCCTTCTCGGAGGTGTGAACCTCGTCGCGCGAATAGGACAGAAGGATTTCTTCTTCCTCGCCGTCATTGTCATTGTCGACGTCATTATCGGCGCTGTCTTCATCGCCGTTATCGTCATCGGCATCCTTGTCGTCGCTGGCGACGGCATCGCCGGAAGACTCGCCTTCCTGCTGCTCCGTATCGCCCTGTTCCTCGCTGCGACGGCGATTGCGGCGTCCGCCGCGGCGGCCGCGACGACGGCGCTTGCGCGGCTGATCGTCATCCTCGCCATTGCCTTCCTCGTCGCTGCTCTCAGCGTCGCTATCGGCATCGGCCTTCTGGTCGTCGCTCTCCTCATCGCCAGAAGGCGCGGACGCCTCCTCGGCGGGAGACGCGGAGGCATCGTCGCGCGGCTTCCGACGCCGACGGCGGCGGCGGCCGTTCCGGCGTCCGCTGTCTTCTTCATCCTCGCGGGCGGCCTGTTCGTCTTCATCGTCCGCGGACTGGTCTTCTTCCGCTTCCGCTGTTGCGTCCTCGCCGGGCTCGTCGGCATAGGTGCTCTCGATGTTGATCGCCCCCATGGCCGGGCGCGTGCGCGTCCGCTTGCGGGGCTCGGCGACCTGCACGTCATGCTCGGAACCGGAAAGGGTCGCGTCGCCTTCGACATAGATGGAGACGTTGTAGCGGTCTTCGATGTCGAGCAGCGTCGCACGCTTCTGGTTGAGGATATAGATCGCGGCTTCCGTCGGTACGCGCACGGTGAAGGCTTCCGCCTTGGCCTTGATCGCCTCGGCTTCCACGGCACGCAGCACATGCAGCGCCATGGATTCCACGGAGCGGATAAGTCCCGTGCCCTTACAATGCGGGCAGGTGACGGTGGAACTTTCCAGCACGCCGGAGCGCATGCGCTGGCGCGACATTTCCATCAGGCCGAAATGGCTGATCCGGCCGACCTGGATGCGCGCACGGTCATGCTTCAGGCATTCCTTCAGCTTGCGTTCCACGGCGCGGTTGTTGCGGTTCTCATCCATGTCGATGAAGTCGATCACGATGAGACCGGCAAGGTCGCGCAAACGCATCTGGCGCGAAATTTCTTCCGCCGCTTCCAGATTGGTCCTGAGCGCGGTCTGCTCGATATTCCGTTCCTTGGTGGAGCGGCCCGAGTTCACGTCGATGGAGACGAGCGCTTCCGTCGGGTTGATGACCACATACCCGCCGGACTTCAGCGTCACCACCGGGTCCAGCATGGAATCGAGCTGCTGGTCCACCTGGAAACGCTGGAAGAGCGGCTGGCGATCCTTGTAGGGCTGTACGTTCTTCGCATGGCTCGGCATGAGCATGCGCATGAAGTTCTTGGCTTCCTTGTAGCCCTCGTCACCCTCGATCTGGATGGTGTCGATATCCTTGTCGTAAAGGTCGCGGATCGACCGTTTGATGAGGCTGCCTTCCTCATAGACAAGGGTGGGGGCGCTGGAGCGCAGGGTGAGTTCGCGGACGCTTTCCCACATGCGCAGCAGATATTCATAGTCGCGCTTGATCTCCGCCTTGGTGCGCTTGGCGCCCGCGGTCCGGATGATAAGGCCCATGCCCTCCGGCACATCCAGCGACTCGGCGATGGATTTGAGCTTCTTGCGGTCCGTGGCTTGCGTGATCTTGCGGGAGATGCCGCCGCCACGCGCGGTGTTGGGCATGAGTACGCAATAACGTCCGGCGAGCGACAGATAGGTCGTCAGCGCCGCGCCCTTATTGCCGCGCTCTTCCTTCACCACCTGCACGAGAATGATCTGGCGGCGCTTGATGACTTCCTGGATCTTGTAGGACCGGTAGTTGAAACGCTTCTTGCGCGGTTCGGCCTCTTCCAGCGCGTCTTCGTCGCCCATGCTCTCGACGGTCTCGTCGGACAGCACGGTTTCCGTGTCGTCATTGCCGTTCGTATCGGCTTCTTCCAGCTCGATGACGGCGTCTTCCTCATCGCCATATTCGGCGGTGTCTTCCTCGACGTAGTCTTCCTCGGAATCCGACAGACCTTCTTCGGAGCCGGTCTCGTCCTCGGCCTCGTTGTCGTCCGCCACCGCTTCCGCGGTTTCCTCCGCCTTCTTCTGCTTTGCGGCTTTGGCGCCGCGTCGCTTGCGCGGGGCTTCGTCCTCGGCATCCTCTTCCGCCGCGGCCTGGCGGGCTTCGTCGGCCTGCTGGCGGATCAGCGCTTCCCGATCGGCGACCGGGATCTGGTAATAGTCGGGATGGATTTCGCTGAAAGCGAGGAAACCGTGGCGGTTACCGCCATATTCGACAAAGGCCGCCTGGAGCGAGGGCTCCACACGCGTCACCTTGGCCAGATAAATGTTTCCTCTGAGTTGCTTCCTGCTTTCGGATTCAAAGTCGAATTCATCGACACGATTGCCGGCTACGACCACGACCCGGGTTTCTTCCGGGTGGGCCGCATCGATAAGCATCTTCTTTCCCATATGGAAATTCTCCACAGCGCCTTCGAAGGCCGGCTTCCGATAGCGAATTGGCTATGGGGAAACGCGGCGCGAGGGCGCCTGATGTTTGGGCATGCGTCCGCCCGGCGCCTGTCTGGCGCGGTGACGGAGCTGCAAGCTGGGTGTGATTTACTCGGTAAAAATCGCGGTGGCGGGCGAGTGCGCGGCGCGCCTGCGTGCCGGAAACCGGCGCGACAGGGCGGCAGCCCCATGTCTCTGGGGCGCTTCTGCCGAACTCGTCGATTCGCTCCGTAACCGCGTTTAGCATCTCTTCCTTTGCACCCATTTCGCGCCTTGCGGCGGCGCGCCGGGGTGCCGGCGCTTTTCCGTCCTGGCCGAAATCCGGGTGCGCTCGAAGCTGCCGTCTGGCAGATCTTTGCGGCGGTGGGGGCCGGTGTGGCCCCATGCGCTTTGAAAGCGCCCTGCCGCCATATTCAAGCGGTCGCGCCCGGATGGGCGATGACGGATGCGGGCGAGGCTGAAACGAAGCAACCCAAGCGGTGCAAAACGGCATGCGTTGAAGCGATGCGGGATTGGGCCATACTTGGCTGCGCGAAACTGTCTGCCCGAATTCCTCGGGGAAGCCGACCGAATCTGCGACTGCGGATCCATCTCGGCCAATATGCTGTTTTTACCGTTTGCCGGTCCGATTTGGCAAGCACGCCTTTTCAGGGGGCGCCAATAGTCGAGCTGGCGTCGGGTAGGGGCTATTAACCACCTTGTTCATTGAAATTCCTTTAATTTTGGACGTGTTAACCGATTTTGAAGTATCCTTGCTTTAATCTTTTCGACGAGGGTGCTTCGCACATTGCGAAAAACCCCTATTGAGGCCTGTGCCGTCTTTCGATGCGGCGTGCCGCCCGGCTTCCGTCCGGGACGAGATGCACCCCCTGGAAGACGAGGAATCCGGCATAACCCGGATGGGATCGGGATTGCGCCTGTGACAGAAGCGATCATGAGTTCGAGCCTGCCGAACCGGCCTGACGGGGCGGAAGGGCGCAAATTGCGCGCCGCCCTGCGCTTTATCCTGTCTGCGATCCTGTTCATTACCCTCCAGATTTTCACGTCCGTTCCGGCTTCCGCCGAGAAACCGGTGCCGTTGGCCGCGCCCGATGCGCAGGCCGCCGCGCCGCAAATGGACAGCGACGAATTGAGAGATCTCGTGCTGGGGGCGCTGAAAGAGGCCGAGGCGGAGCCGGGCGATATGCCGGCCCGGGACGCGGCCCTTCCCGGGTCCCAGGCGTCGCCCGCCGCGCAACCGGTCTCGACGCCCGAGAAATCCTCCGGCCCGGTCGGCGCAATAACCAACGCAAGGCTTGGCGATCACGGCAGGGAGACCCGCTTCGTCCTCGAACTGAGCGGCACCGCCCCGGTCGCCTATGAGGTCTCGACCGTTTCCAATCCCTATCGTCTTGTCATCGACCTTCAGCATGTGGATTTCAGGCTGCCCGAGGGCACCGGCAAACAGGCGGTCGGGGTCGTGGCCGGTTTCCGCTATGGCCGCTTCGGTGCCGACAGCTCGCGCATCGTGCTCGACCTGACGGGCCCCGCGGTCGTGGACCGCAAATTCGAGCTTGAACCCCAGGCCGGGTTCGGACGCCGTATCGTGCTGGATATCGCCTCCACCGATATGGCCACCTTCGTCGCGCAGAACAAACCCGCCGAGGATAAGGCGGCAGCCGACTTGCCCGACACGATGGTCCCGATCGAGCGGCCCGTCGCAGGCGTGATCGGCCGCCGCGTCGTCGTCATCGACCCCGGTCATGGCGGTGTCGACCCCGGCACGATCGGCCGTTCCGGCGTGAAGGAAAAGGATGTGGTGCTGGCCTTCGCGAAAGAGTTCGCGCGGCAGCTTCGGGCGACGGGCCGCTATGACGTGCGCATGACCCGCAGCACCGACCGCTTCATCAAATTGCGCCAGCGCGTCGCGATTGCACGGAAATACAAAGCCGACCTCTTTGTATCGATCCACGCCAATTCCATCAGCAAGCCCAGCGTGCGCGGCCTGTCGGTCTATACCCTGTCCGAAACAGCTTCGGACAAGGAGGCCGCCGCGCTTGCCCGCAAGGAAAATGCCTCCGACATCATCGCCGGTGTCGATCTTGGCGGAGAGTCCCCGGAAGTGACGGGCATCCTGATCGACCTTGCGCAGCGCGAGACCAAGAATTTCTCGTCCCGCTTTGCCCGTTCGCTGGTCGATTATGCGAGCGCACAGACCCATATGCTCCAGAAGAGCCATCGCTTCGCGGGCTTCGCCGTGCTGAAAGCGCCCGATGTGCCTTCCGTGCTGGTCGAACTGGGCTTCCTGACGAATTCCGGCGATGAACGCGAATTAACGTCATCGTCATGGCGCAAGAAAGTATCGCGGAGTTTTGTGAAGGCCGTGGACCGTTATTTCGGTGAAAGACTGGCAGAAGCGCCCGAATAAGACCGGCGCGTTCACCATGGCGGCATTCAGTGCTGCCATGCAGGTGCCATATTTGCTATCTAGCAGAGCATGAGGGCAGGGCGTCTCGCCGAATGGAGACCATCTGCCGGCGGGCTGACGAACAAGGGTGGGGCGTGGAGCCCGATGGTTAGAATTCTGGCGTTTATATCGGCGTTTTTCCTGACGCTCATGTTCGTGGGGCTGCTGGCGGGCGGTTACGTCGTCTGGCGGCTGAACCAGGACCTGCCCGATTACACCAAGCTTGCGAATTACGAGCCGCCCGTGGTCACGCGCGTTCACGCCGCGGATGGCCGCCTGATCGGAGAATATGCCGAGCAGCGCCGTCTTTATGTGCCCATCGATGTTATCCCGCGCCGCGTGATCCACGCCTTTCTCAGCGCCGAGGACAAGAACTTCTATTCGCATGGCGGGATCGACGCCAAGGGCATCGTGCGCGCCGTGTTCGACAACATCCTGAATGTCTTCAGGGGGCGGCGTCTGGTCGGCGCCTCTACCATCACGCAGCAGGTCACGAAGAACTTCCTGCTGACGAATGAAGTGAGCTTCGACCGCAAGATCAAGGAAGCGCTTCTGGCCATCAAGCTGGAGCATGCCTACACCAAGGACCAGATCCTCGAGCTCTATCTGAACGAGATCTATCTGGGCGCGGGCAGCTACGGCGTGGCCGCGGCGGCGCTGAACTATTTCGACAAGTCGCTCGACGACCTCACCGTCGCCGAAGCCGCTTATCTGGCGACGCTGCCCAAGGGCCCCGCCAATTACCATCCCTATCGTCATCATGATCGCGCCGTCGCCCGCCGCAACTGGGTGATCGGCCGCATGGAGGAAGACGGTTACATCACGCCGGAAGTGGCAAAGGAAGCGCAGGCCACCGACCTCGTCGTCGATATGCGCGACGCCGGCGTGCAGATCGCCGACGCCAGCTATTTCGTGGAGCAGGTCCGCCGCGAGCTGGTGGACCGCTATGGCAATGACAAGCTGCTCAAGGGCGGCCTGTCCGTCCGCACAACCATCGACACCGGTCTACAGCAGATCGTCACCGAGGAATTGCGCAAGGGGCTCGAGGCCTATGACCGGCGTCACGGCTGGCGCGGGCCGCTGAAAAAGCTGGAGGCGGGGGCGGTCTGGCGCGACGAGCTGACCGGCATCGATCTTCCCGACGATCTCAAGCCCTGGACGCTTGCGGTGGTGCTCGGCGTGGAAGCCGACAAGGCACAGATCGGAATCCGCCCGAAGAGGCTGCCCAGCGGCAAGTTCGCCGACGAAACGCCGAAAGGCACGATCCCGCTCAGCGAAATGAAATGGGCCCGCAAGACGATCAACAAGGTCTATCTCGGCCCCGAGGTGAAGAAGGCCGGCGATGTGCTGGAAGTGGGCGATGTCGTCTATGTCGAACCGGTGGACAAGAATGGCAAATCCATCGACGGCGACGCCAAGCCCGACCATTATGCGCTGAGGCAGGTGCCGGCGGTGAACGGCGCCGCCATCGCCATGGACCCGCATACGGGCCGCGTCCTCGCCATGCAGGGCGGATTCAGCTACGGCCTGTCTGAGTTCAACCGCGCGGTGCAGGCCATGCGCCAGCCGGGGTCTTCCTTCAAGCCCTTCGTCTATGCCGCTGCGCTCGACAGCGGGTTCACGCCCGCGAGCCTGGTTCTCGACGCGCCCTTCGTACTCGATCCCGGGCCGGGGCAGGAACTCTGGAAGCCGCAGAACTACGAACATAATTTCCACGGACCTTCGACCCTGCGCTACGGCCTCGTTCATTCGCGCAACGTGATGACCGTCCGCCTCGCTCAATATGTGGGGATGGATAAGGTCGCCGCCTATGCGGAGAAGTTCGGCGTCATGAAAAACATGATGCCGGTCCTCTCCATGTCGCTGGGCGCGGGCGACACGACGCTGCTTCACATGACGTCGGCCTATGCCATTCTCGACAATGGCGGCAAGAAGGTCGTGCCGACGCTGATCGACCGTGTGCAGGATCGCCGCGGCCGCACCATCTACAAGCATGACAAGCGCGCTTGCCCCGATTGCGACGAGCCTTGGGAGCCGGGCCTGCAGCCGCCCGAACTGCCCGACGACCGTCCCCAGGTCGAAAACCCGCAAACGGCCTATCAGATCACCTCGCTGCTGGAAGGCGTTATCCAGCATGGCACCGGGTCCGCCGCCCGAAAGGTCAAGAAGCCGCTGGCGGGCAAGACCGGTACCACGAGCGAGGAACGCGACGCCTGGTTCATGGGCTATTCGCCCAATCTGGTGGTTGGCGTCTATGTCGGTTTCGACGACCCCATTCCCATGGGCCGTGCGGAAACCGGCGGGCGCGTGGCCGCGCCGATCTTTGCAGACATCATGCAGCGCGCGCTGGCCAACAAGCCGGCCATCCCCTTCCGCATTCCGCCCGGCATCAACTTCGTGAAGATCGATGGCGATACCGGCAAGCTCGCCGGTCCCGGCACGAAGCATGTCGTGCTGGAAGCCTTCAAGACCGGCACCGCGCCGACCGCCGGTAACGACAATGACGGGCAGCCGGATGTCGTCGGCGGGCTGGGACAGCGCAAGGACGATACCGGACCTGATGCCTCGTCCGGCAGCTCCTATGGAGACGGTTCCGTCGGCGCGGGGACGGGCGGTCTTTATTAGGCGCTTCCCACGCCTTTACAGCATCCGCCCCAACGCCTATTTTCCGGCCCTCTTCAACGGAGACGAGAATCCATGCGCGCCGAAACCCAGGTCACGATTGACGAACTCAAGCAGTCGCTCGAACTGCTGAGGAGGCATCTTTGACTGGGATAACGCCCTCAAACGGTTCGACGAGCTGACGGCGAAGGCCGAAGATCCCGATCTCTGGAACGACCCGGACAGTGCGCAGGAGCTGATGCGCGAGCGCACCCGGCTGGAAGAATCGATCAAGCGCTACCGCTCGCTCGAAGCCGCCCTTACCGACAATGTGGAACTGATCGAACTCGGCGAGGCCGAAGACGACGACAGCATCGTGGGCGAGGCCGAGCAGGCTTTGAAGACGGCGCTGGCCGACGCTCAGGCCGCCCAGATCGAGACCATGCTGTCGGGCGAGGCCGATTCCAACGATGCCTTTCTCGAAGTCCATGCGGGCGCGGGCGGCACGGAAAGCCAGGACTGGGCTTCCATGCTTCTGCGCATGTATACGCGCTGGGCGGAGAGCAAGGGCTACAAGGTCGAGCTGATGGAGCGCCATGATGGCGAAGAGGCGGGCATCAAATCCGCCACGCTCCAGATCAAGGGCCACAATGCCTATGGCTGGCTGAAGACCGAAAGCGGTGTTCACCGGCTGGTGCGCATTTCACCCTATGACAGCGCCGCGCGCCGCCATACGAGCTTTTCCAGCGTCTGGGTCTATCCGGTCATCGACGATAAGATCGATATCGAGGTGAGCGAGAGCGATGTGCGCATCGACACCTACCGGGCCAGCGGCGCGGGCGGTCAGCACATCAATACGACCGATAGCGCCGTGCGCATCACGCATATCCCGACCGGCATCGTCGTCGCCTGCCAGAACGAGCGCTCGCAGCACAAGAACCGCGCAACCGCCTGGGACATGCTCCGCGCCCGGCTCTACGAGGCCGAGCTGCAAAAGCGCGAGGATGCGGCCCAGTCCGAGGCCGACAGCAAGACCGATATCGGCTGGGGTCACCAGATCCGCTCTTATGTGTTGCAGCCCTATCAGATGGTGAAGGATCTGCGTACGGGCGTTGAAAGCGGCAACCCGCAGGCCGTTCTGGATGGCGATCTCGACGAGTTCATGGCCGCATCGCTTGCCGCCCGCATCGAGGGCCAGAACGAGGCCGTTGAGGATATTGCCTGATAGGGCATTGCCGGACGCAAACGAGAAAGGCCTCGCCGGGATAACCGGCGAGGCCTTTTCGATTCAGTCTTCCTGTCTACGGCCCTTGCAGGGGGGCGGGGCGCGGTAGACCGGAGCGTATCGTTTACTGCGCCGCGGGGCGCTTCACGACAACACCGCCATCCTTGACCACGACCGGGCTTTCGCCGGGTTTTTCGGCGGACGAGGAAGCCGCCGCCGGGCGCGATCCGGTATCGTTGCTGGACATGTGGCTGGCCTCGGCCGGGCGCGGCGCGGGGCGCGGCGTCGACGACGCATCGGGCTGGCTGATCGGGTCGTCGGAATGACGGCAGGCGCCTTCGAAGAACGCGCCGGTTTCAACCGCCAGCGCTTCGTGAAGGATGTCGCCTTCCACATGGCTGGTGGAGGCGAGCTGTACACGGCGACCGCGAATGGTGCCATGCACCCGGCCCCGGACGACGATGTCCTCGGCCACGATCTCGCCCGTGATGGACGCCTTCTCGCCGATGGTCAGCGACTGGCTGCGAATATCGCCCTCGATCGTACCGTCGACCTGGATGTCGCCGGTCGCCGTCAGATTGCCATGCACGACGAGGTCGCTGGAAATGATGGACGGTGCGGTTCGCACGCCCGACGACGGACGACGGGACGAAGAGGGCGCAGGTGTCGGCGCCATGCTCGGTGTTGCGCTGCCGTTGCTGGCGGCGGCGTCTTTATCCTTGCTTCGAGAAAACATATTGCCCTGCCTCAATGAACTTTAACGGGTCCCGGACAATGCCGTCATACTTCACCTCATAGTGAAGATGAGGACCGGTACTTCTGCCGGTTGACCCAACCCTGCCTATGACCTGTCGGAATGCAACTTTCTGGCCAGCTTTGACGTCGATGCGGCTCAGATGGCCGTACCGCGTGCTGAAGCCGTTCCCCATGCTGATTTCGACAAAACGACCATAGCCGCTCTTCCAGCCGGCAAATGTGACAACGCCTTCGCCCGGTGCATAGACCGGCGCCCCGTAGGCCGACGCCATATCGAGGCCCGGGTGGAACCCCATGCGACCGTTGAACGGATCCCGACGGGGCCCGAAATCGCTGGTGATACGATAGTGTGTCAGCGGTGATGCCAGAGGAATTCTGGAAATAGATTCAGTGAGTTTTGCCTCTTCCTTAAGGTTCCGACTAACCCTGAAGAGTTGGCGGTTGAAGGAGGTGTTTCCTTCGCCTTCGCCATCCGCGTTGCCGGTCAGGCTGATGAACGGACCGCCTTGGCCTGTCTCGTCGTCATCGGAAGAATTCCGCCCGACGAAGGTGTCGGGATCGATGACCTTGGTCATGCGCATGATGGATTTGAGTTCGCGAACCCGGCGGTCGGTCTTTTCCTCGACCGTGTTGATGAAGGACTGCTGGGCCTCTGCGAGGGCGTCCAGGCGGGTCTCGATATGGGACGCCGTCTCATTCTGATAACTGCGGAGCAGGCTGGAAAAGTCGATGCCGCTCTCGCTCTGGGCCGGGCCGCCGACCGCCTCCAGCTCCGCCGATTGCTGCGGGCGGGTGGTCGTGTTGAGAACGGTGGTCTTGGTCGACGCCTGGTCGGCGCGCATCAGAAGCGAATTGCCGCGGTCGCTGTCGCTGGGGGGCTTGCTCGTCGCCGCGTAGCGCTGGCGCATCACGTCCAGCTCGTTGGAAGCGGTCTGCCGAGCGGCCATCAGAGCGGCTAGCTGGTTGTGTTTTTCTTCAAGCTGACGGGTCGTTGCAAGGAAACGCTCCTCGGAGATGACAAGCTGACCGTTCAGCTCGTCATAGGCGGATTGGAGCTGCGCCATGCGCTCTTCATACGCACCCTGCATCTTGCGGTAGCGCTGGTCCTTGGATGCGATGATCTGTTCCTTGAACACCACATTGACCGACGCAAAGGCCACCCAGCCAAGGAACACGAAGGCGATGGCCGCGAATGCCGCTTGAGTGAGCGGCGACAGCGACATGAACTGAACCTGTCCATGGCTGCGAATATAGACTTGGCGTTCCGTGTAGTGGTGGCGCCAATACGTAAGGATGCGGCTGAACCAGCCGACATTCTGATGGTGCATGCCCCTCAATGCCCCAAGTCCCCCATGATGCTCGCGGCTATCTCACCCATTTTGAGACAGAATTTCAACATAGCCGCGTTTCGTATTGATGTTAATGGTTAACAGGCGTTCATAGAGCGTTGATTTGTAGCAATTCGTTGAATCTTTCATTTCACGCTTCGTCACGCAGGATTTGGGCCAGCGGTTCGTAGAAGGAGGAGGGCATGCCCGCCTCCAGCCGCGCCGCATCGTTGAAGGGCGGTTTGAGGTCGCCCCGGAAATGTCGCCTGACGGTTTCATGGAAAACCGCCTCCGGCTCCCGGCCTTCCTTTTCGCAGAGATGGCGGAACCATCGCGACCCCGCCGCGACGTGGCTCTTTTCTTCCTCATAAATGACGCGAAGCGCCGCCGCGCTTTCAGTGTCCCGGGCCGCCTCCAGCCGGTCGATCATGCCCGGCGTGACGTCGAGGCCGCGCGCTTCAAGGACCATTGGCACCACGGCCAGCCGGGCCATCAGGTCGTGCCTTGTCTCTTCCGCCGCCTGCCACAGCCCGTCATGCGCCGGCAGGTCTCCATAGCGACCGCCCATAGCGGCCAGCCGGGCCTGAAGCAGGCCGAAATGCCGGGCCTCGTCATCGCCGACACTCACCCAGTCGTCGAAAAAGGCCCGCGGCAAATCCTGCCCGGCAAACCGGGCCGCGATGTCAAAAGCAAGGTCGATGGCGTTCAGCTCGATATGGGCGACCGCGTGCAGGAGGGCGAACCGGCCCCGCTCGCCCTTGAAGCTTCTGCGCGGCATTTCCGCGGGCGGCAGCAATTGAGGAGCGTCGGGCCGACCGGGCCGGAGGGGCGGGGTCGGCGCATCGCCTTGCGCGGGCAGAAGCGCCAGTGTGCCGCTTTTCCAGGCAGCAGCCGCCTCCCGCGCCAGCGCGGCCTTGGCATCAGCGTCCCGGGTCGCGAGGACGGCGCAGGCCGCATGGACCAGTGAAGGGAAGTCGCGGATCGTCATCGGGGTCAGAGCGCCTTGGCCGCCTCGAGAACCTCTTCCGCATGGCCTTTGACCTTCACTTTCGGCCAGACCCGGCGCACCACGCCCTTTTCATCGAGAAGCAGCGTGCTGCGGACGATCCCCATGAATTTGCGGCCATAGAGGCTCTTCTCCTGCCACGCGCCATAGGCGTCGATCATCGTGCCGTCCTCGTCGGAGATGAGACGCACCGTCAGATCGTGCTTGTCGCGGAAATTACAGTGTTTCTGAATGCTGTCCTTGGAGACGCCCAGAACCACGGTCCCGGCCTTGTCGAACTGCTTCTTGAGAGCCGAAAAGGCGATGGCCTCGGTCGTGCAGCCCGGCGTGTTGTCTTTCGGATAGAAATAGATCACGACCTTCTGACCCGCGAGATCCTTGAGCTTGACCGTGCTGCCATCGTCCGCGGGCAGCGAGAAGGCAGGGGCCTTCTTGCCTTCGGGCGGGAAGGGGCTTTCGGCCGCTTTTGCCGCAGCCTTGGAGGGCGCGGTTTTTTTCGCCGCCGGGGCGCCGGATTTGGCTGCGCTGCCCGTTTTTGTCGTAGATACTCCAGACGCCTTCCTGGTGCCCGTGCCGGCCTTTGCCTTCGGTTTCGATGCGCTCTTGCCCGGTGTTGTCGCCATTTCGACCTCTCGTTACCCCGTTGGCCCGCCTCCATCGGAAAGCGGGTTATTAACTCTGATCTTCCGAATGATCCCTAATATGCATTTGCTGCCTCGCGAAGCCAGAGCCCGCATGCATTGCGTCGATCTGGCCCGCAGGCGGATACGGGGATTTCTGTCCCGACGGGACTCGCTTTCGCCGTATTTTTGATGTCTTGAATTACCCCGATTGTGTTTTCTTCCGAAGAGCCTGTCTTGATCCGCCGTACCAGTAAAATTCTTTTGGAAGTCGTGGGCGTGGCCGTCGCCGCCGCGGCGGTTCTGCTGGCGGTTTTCGCCTGGCGCCTCAGCACCGGGCCGGTACCGGTTTCTCTCCTCAACCAGACCATCGTCGATGCGGTGAACCCGTCGCTGAACGGCGGCGAGCTGTCGCTGAAGGATACGGTCATCGCCTGGTCGGCCGAGGACCGGCGTCTTTCGCTTCGTCTGGTCGATGTGGAGCTGAAAGGCGCGCAAGGCAATGTGATCGCCCGCGTACCGCAGCTCTCCTTCCGCCTCAGCGTCCCGGCGCTGCTGGTCGGCACGGTTGCACCGACGACGATCCGTCTCTACGGCGTCGAATTCGCCATCATCCGCAACGCCAGCGGCATCACGCTGGGCCTGTCCGACAAGGGACTCGAAGAGCCGGAAACACAGGAAGGGCAGTCCGCGGGCCTCTTTGCCATGCTCATGGCGTCGCTGGCGGGCGACGATCCGCAGCTGCCGTTCCTCAGCCATCTGCGTCGGGTCGGCGTCCGGCAGGGCACGATGCATTTCGTCGATAAGGTGAACGGCGTCGAGTTCGTGGCGCCCAATGCGAATATGTATGTCGCCCGCAACGGGCAGGCGCTTGCCGGCGCACTGAGAACGGACCTCAAGGTCGGCGATACCACCGCGCATCTCGAATTGAACGGCACCTTGCCGCCGGACGCGCAAGTGGCGACGGTCGCGGCCCGGCTCGACAATCTCAACCCCGCCCGTCTGGCGCAGATGTCGCCCGCTTTCGATGCCTATCGCATTTTCGATGCGCCGCTGGGGCTCAACGGGGATCTGAAAATTTTCCGGGATGGACGGATCGAGGCCGCCAAGCTCGCCATCGATGCGGGTGAGGGACGGATCGATCTGCCCGAACCGTGGGACGCCTCGCTGCCGCTTGAAATGGCGCATGCGGAATTGACCCTCGACGGCGACAGGCACGAGATCGCGCTCAAGACCCTCTCGCTGCGCGCCGGGCCTCACAGCGCCGACGCGGCGGGCACGCTCACCTACGGCAATCTCAACGGGTTCAGCCCGTCCGAACTGGGCCTCGACCTCAAGGTCACCGGCTTCCGCACCGAAGTGCCGGGCTTCTTCGAGGGCCCCGTCGAGGCGAGCACCATGGTGCTGCGGGGCCAGTTCGACCTGGAAACCCTGGCCGCGAAAGTCGACCGTCTCGCCGTCGATACGGGAAGCGGCAAAATTACCATGTCGGGGAATTTGGCAATGGGCGAAACCTCGCCCGTGCTCGACCTGAAAGGTACGCTGGACGATCTGACCCTTCCCGAACTGCTCGATGTCTGGCCGCTGCCGGTAGCCGACGGCGCCCGGGAATGGGTGGTGGAGAACATGCAGGGCGGGCGCGTTTTCGACGGGCAATATGCCGTGAATATTCCCGACGGAATGCTGGCCCGATTGGATGACGGTACGCCGCTGCCCGAGGAGGCGGTGAACTTCACCTTCCGGATGGACGGTACCGACGTCAATTATATCGACGGCATGCCGCCCGTCGGCGATGTGTCCGGCCACGCAAAGCTTACCGGCGACACATTCGAGGCATGGATCGACAGCGGCACGATTCAGCTGGATGAAGCACGCGACGTGGCGCTTCGCGAGGGCCACTTCATCAAGCATGAGCTGGACAACAAGAAAAAGCCGGGCGTCATCGATTTTACGGTGGCCGGGAAGACCAGCGACCTGCTCGGCCTGCTGGACCACGACCCGCTCAACCTCATCGGGAAGTTCGGCCTCGACCCGATGAAGGTAGCGGGGACGGGACGCATCAACGGTCATATTGTCCTGCCGCTCGTCAAGGAAGTGACGTTCGACGACGTCGATTTCTCCGGCAAGGCGCAGGCGGCCAATATCGCGATCCCGAACATCCAGCCGGATATTTCCGTCACCGGCGGTGCGCTCTCCATCGATGTGACGCGCAGCGGTATGTCAGCCACCGGTAAGGTGTCGCTCAACGGGGCAGGCCCTTTCGACCTTCAGTGGAAGGAACGCTTCACACGCGGCAAGGGGCCGTCTTCCCAATATCGTCTCATCGGTGTGCTGGACGATGCGGGGCGCAAGGCGCTCGATCTTTCGCTGGGCAATGTCATATCCGGACCGATGAACATCGATGCGTCGCTTTCCGGCAATGGCAAGTCCGTCAAGGATGTAAGCGTCGCCGCCGATGTCACGAAAAGCACCGTGCGCGCACCTGTGCTGGGCTGGACGAAGAAGCCCGGCCGGGCGGCAACCGTCAGCGCGGACATCACCTTGCTTGACGACGGCGGATACCGGATTGCCGGTCTGGACATGAAGGGCGACCGGATCGACCTGCGCGGGTCATTGACGCTGGGTGCGGAAGGTGAGTTGCGGGCGGCCGATCTGCCCGTGGTGAAGCTCGGGCCGAAAAACGACTTCATGCTCCGCACGAGCAAGGGAACCGCTTCCGATCTGCGCATCGATATCACGGGCAGGAGCATCGACAGTACCGGCCTTTTGGGCGCCGGCGCCGGTGAAGAAGACAGCAAGGACGCAAAGCCGGAACTGCCGATCCGCGAGGCGGCGAAGGATGCGGCGCGGCGCATCCGGGTCGTCGCCCGGCTGGCGGAGTTGAGAGGCGAGGGCGATTTGCTGCTGAAAGCTCCTGCCGCGGATCTCACCTTTGTAGATGGGCGGCTATATCTCGCGGATTTGAGCGCGACCGATCCGGACGGCAAGAAGATCTCGGGCAGCGTGAAAATCGATGCGGAGGGCAAACGGCGGTTACGCCTGGATGCGTTGGGTGCCGGCGCCTTGATCGGTGTGCTGGGGATTACCGAAAGTGTCTCGGGCGGCGAGTTGATGGCGGAAGGCGTCTTTCTGGACGACAAAATCTCGCCGTCGCTGGTGGGGCGTGTGACGATGGACAAATTTCGTATCGTCAACGCGCCGGTGCTGGCGAACCTCCTGACGGTGGGGTCTCTCACCGGTATCCGGGACACGCTGGCGGGCGAAGGGATTTTCTTCAAGCGCATGGAAATGCCTTTCGTCCTGGATGGATCCCAGGTGAAGGTCGACGACGCGCGCGCCTCGGGCCCGGCAATCGGCATCACGGCATCCGGCACCGTGGAGATGGCGGATAATGTGCTGAGCCTGGAAGGAACGCTCGTGCCCGCCTATACGATCAATTCCATTCTGGGCGAAGTGCCGTTGCTCGGTCCGCTGATCGTGGGCCGCAAGGGGGAGGGGATCTTCGGCTTCACCTATCGCATTCGCGGGTCTGCCGATAATCCCGACGTTCTGGTGAACCCGCTTTCGGTCGTGGCGCCGGGATTCTTGCGTCGCCTCTTTGAATTCGGCAGCCAGGTCCCCGACAAGAAAGAGAAGGCCGAAACCGGCCAGTCGGAAGCACCCGCGCCCGATACGGCGGAAAAACCCGCCGAAAAGGCGCCTGCGCCCGTCACACCCTGATTTTCCACCTCACAGAATGATGAAATTGGCTATTGCGTAGTCCGGCTCCGCAAATGCTATTCTCTGTCTCAGGGAGATATCGCTCTGGGAGGAGTAAGAAGATGAGCAGCAATGAAAAGATGACGGTGGATTCCGCCTATGAGGCGGTCGCACCGGAAGACTTTCCGGCAATGATGGATGTCGATCGCTACGGCGCAAGGTCCACCGCCTTCGATAAGATCATTTCCGCTACGCACGATCATTTCTGGGATCCGCTGGACGAGAAATATATCGATTACGGACAGCCCTTCGATCTCGAACGCGAATTGCTGATGCCGTCCGACTTCAACATGGAACTGAAGACGGCCGTATCCGACAAGCTGGACGAGAAACAGAAAATCTATCTGGTGAACGAGAATGTGCGCTGGACCATGTCCTCCATTCTGCATGGGGAGCAGGGCGCGCTGGCGCTCTCCGCTAGCCTTTGCCACATCCTGAAGGACCCGGGCGCGCAGGAATACGCCGCCAATCAGACGCGCGAGGAAGCGCGCCATGTGACGGGCTTTGCGAAATACATTCAGGCCCGCTGGGGCAAGCCGACCGCCTGCGGCGTGGTGCTCGAACAGCTCCTCACCGAGATCGTGGCGTCGCCGCTCGTCTGGAAAAAACTCGTCGGCATGCAGATGATCGTGGAAGGGCTCGCCATGGGCACGTTCGCGACCTTCTATGCCAAGACCAACGATCCGCTGCTGCGCCGCCTCATGCAGCTTGTCATGACAGACGAGGCCTTCCACCACAAATTCGGCAAGATATGGGCGGACCGCACCGTGCCGCGCCTGCCGGAATCCGAACGCGAGCTGATCGAGGACTGGGCGCTTGAAGTCTTCATGACGCTGATGCGCAATTCCTCGGGCCCCGAGCAGAAGAAGGAAATCTACGAGCGGCTCGGTCTGGACTGGCGTTGGGTGCAGGGTGCGTTGGCCGAAGCGCTGACGGATCGCAATATGCGCGCCGACCTGCAGGAATCGACCAATGTGTTCCGTGTTCTGATCAAGACGCTGTTGAAGGCCGGGATCATCACCGAGCGCACGGCGCCCAAATATGCGGCCTATGTGGATATGCAGGAACTCTATGGCGAAGGCGACCGCATGGTCGGCGACGACATCGCCGAAGAGGGCATCAAATATCTGCAGGATTTGAACGGGGCCGGCGGAGGCAATGCCGTTTTCGCCCTGACCGGCAGCGCCGCCGAGTAGTTATGGGCATTCGTTAGCTTATGGAAAGCGGGGGAGTGAATTTCCCCCGCTTTCTGCATTCCCGTATGATCTAAATCATATTAGAAATATCTTATATATTGCTACTGATTCACGCAGGGCAGCTGGAACGGATGTTTCGCTCTGGCTTGGGAGAGGCGTAATCAGGAGTCGATAGAAATGAAGACACTGTTTGCTGCGGCAATTGCACTGGGAGTGAGCGGTTTTGCGGGCGCGGCCATGGCCGACCACAACAGCCTCTGGGGTGAGGGCACGGCGCTCGACCCGCAGGGTGTGCACAATGATCGCTTCGATACGGTCGCCGAAGACGGCGACATGAGCAAGTTCCAGGGCGAGACGGTAGAAGGCGGCGATGCCGACTTCGAAATCACCCAGAGCAGGCCCGACACGATCGATACCGATGGCGGCTCCTCCTTCGAGGATGATGTCGCCTTTCTGATGACGCCCTCCGAAAACGCCGGCGGCGGCCTTTCTGCCGACTATGCCGGTGGCGGTATGGGGTCCGGTTCCGCCATGGGTGGCGGCAATGGCAGCGGCGCCGGGCGAGGGAGCCGCTAAAGAGGCCGGTGCTCCTTAGCCTGCGGGCTTGAGGAGTACATGCTTCTTTTTGCCAATGGAGAGCTTGATCACGCCGTCCGTGGTCAGGCTCTCCTTCGTGAGAGACGTCTTTTCATCCGTCACCTGAGCATCGTTGACGCGCGCGCCGCCGCCTTTGATCTGGCGCCGCGCATCGCCATTGGAGCTGCACAGCCCCGCCGTCACGAAAGCGCTCAGCACGCCGATCCCGGCATCGAGATCGGCAGAGGCAATTTCCACCGTCGGCATGTCGGCGCTCGTCGCGCCCATCTCGAAGGCGACGCGGGCGGCTTCCGCGGCTTTCTCCGCTTCGTCGCGGCCATGACACATGGCGGTCGCTTCCGTGGCGAGGATCTTCTTCGCCTCGTTCAGCTCCGCGCCCTCGAGTTTTTCGAGCCTGGCAATCTCGTCCAGCGGCATTTCCGTGAAGAGCTTGAGGAAGCGGCCCACATCGGCATCTTCCGTGTTTCGCCAGTACTGCCAGTAATCATAGGGGCTGCGCATCTCCGCATTGAGCCAGACGGCGCCGTCCGCGCTCTTGCCCATCTTCGCGCCCGAGGCCGTCGTCAGGAGCGGGCTCGTCAGGCCGTAGAGATGCGCCCCGTCCACGCGGCGGGCGAGCTCGATGCCGTTGACGATATTGCCCCACTGGTCGGAGCCGCCCATCTGCAGCGTACAGTCATAATTCCGCTTCAGTTCCACGAAGTCGTAGGCCTGAAGGATCATGTAGTTGAATTCGAGGAAGGACAGATTTTGCTCACGGTCCAGCCGGATCTTCACGCTGTCGAAGCTGAGCATGCGATTGACCGAGAAGTGACGGCCATAGTCGCGCAGGAAATCGATATATTTCAGTTCGTCCAGCCAGTCGCGATTATTGACCATGACGGCATCGGTCGGCCCGTCGCCAAAGGTAAGGAACTTGGCGAAGACCTGCTTGATGCCGTTCAGATTGTCGTCGATCTGCTCATCGGTCAGGAGCGGGCGCGCATCGTCGCGAAAGCTCGGATCGCCGATGCGGGTCGTGCCGCCGCCCATCAGGGTGATCGGCTTGTGCCCGGTCTTCTGGAGCCAGCGCAGCATCATGATCTGGACGAGGCTGCCGACATGAAGGCTTTTCGCCGTCGCATCGAAGCCGATATAGCCCGCCACAGCCTTCTCCATGGCCGCCTCGTCGAGGGCGGCCTCGTCGGAAAGCTGATGGATGAAACCGCGCTCCGAGAGGATGCGCAGGAAATCGGACTTGTAGGCTGTCATTGTCGGGCTCGATCGGTTCTCGTGTCGGATAGGGTGCTGCGGGAGCCGTGGTCATGTAGCATGGTTTCACGAGACGCAAAACGGACGTGAGAAGAAGATGCCCCGTGCAATCCGTGCCATAGGCCTGATGAGTGGTACTTCCCTGGACGGCGTGGACGCCGCCCTGCTGGAAACGGATGGCGAGGGCCTGCTGAAGCGCGGCGCCGCCATGTCCACCCCCTATACACGCGAAGAGCGGCTTTTGCTGCGTATGGCGCTTGAAGAGGCGATGAGCTGGGAGCCGGATAAGCCCATGCCGGAGGTGATCGCGGAGGCCGAACGCCATCTGACATTCGTCCACGCCAAGGCGGTGAAGGCCCTGCTCGAAAAGGCCGGTCTTGCCTCGCATGAGGTGGACCTGATCGGCTTTCACGGCCAGACGGTGCTGCACCAGCCCGAAAGGCGGCGGACCGTCCAGATCGGCCTGGGCGAGGTTCTGGCGAGCCTTGCCGGCATCGATGTCATCAACGACTTTCGGAGCGCGGATGTGGCCGCGGGCGGGCAGGGCGCGCCCTTCGTGCCGCTCTATCACCGGGCGCTGGTGCGCAATATGGGGCTTCCGGGCACGGTCGCCGTCGTCAATATCGGCGGCGTCGGCAATGTGACCTTCATCGGCGAGGACGGGACGCTGATCGCCTTCGATACCGGCCCCGGCAATGCGCTGGTCGACGACTGGGCGCAGCGCCATCTGAACGAGCCGATGGACGCCAATGGCGAGCTGGCGCGTCTCGGCGATGTCGACGAGCAGGTGCTGGCGCAGATGATGGACCATCCCTTCTTCCTGCGCCGTCCGCCCAAATCGCTGGACCGGTTCGACTTTACCGACGAGGCGGTCGCCCATCTCTCGCCCGCCGACGGGGCGGCCACGCTGACGGCCTTCACGGCGGCGGCGATCTCGCGTTCGCTCCTGCATATGCCCGAGCTGCCGCGCAATTTCATCATCTGCGGCGGCGGGCGCCATAACCCCGTCTTGATGGAGGAGCTGCGCGCGCGGATCCCCTCGCGCGTCGTCCGGGCGGAGGATGTGGACTGGGAGGGCGACAATATCGAGGCGGAGGCCTTCGCCTATCTGGCGGTCAGGTCCCTGCGCGGTCTGCCCCTGAGCGAGCCCGGCACGACGGGCGTGCCCGAGCCCATGACGGGCGGAAAACTGCACCGCGCCGGCAGGGCTCTGGCCTGAGCCGGTAAAAAGATGCCTTGGAGAGGGGTCAGCCCTTTTCGGGCTCCTGGGCGAGACGCTTGTCGAGATAACCGCCGACAACATCTACCAGTTCGTTCAGATGCTTCTCGAAGAAATGGTTGGCGCTGTCGATCGTCTGATGCTCGATCGTGATGCCCTTCTGCGTCTTGAGACGCTCGACGAGCTTTTGCACATCGGCCTGCGGCGCGACCTGGTCGGCCCCGCCATTGAGGATCAGGCCCGATGAGGGGCAGGGCGCCAGGAACGAGAAGTCGTACATGTTGGCCTGCGGCGCAACGGAGATGAACCCCTCGATTTCCGGGCGGCGCATCAGCACCTGCATGGCGATCCAGGCGCCGAAGGAGAAGCCGCCGATCCAGCACTGGCCGGCATCCGGGTTTTGCGCTTGCAGCCAGTCCAGCGCCGAGGCGGCGTCCGAAAGCTCGCCAATGCCCGAGTCGAACGTGCCCTGGGAGCGGCCCACACCCCGGAAATTGAAGCGCATGACCGAAAAGCCGCGCTCCAGGAAGGTCTGGAAAAGCGCCAGCGTCACTGAATTGTTCATCGTACCGCCGAACTGCGGATGCGGGTGCAGGACCAGCGCGACGGGCGCATTCGGCGTCTTGTTGTGATGGTAACGGCCTTCGATACGGCCGGCGGGACCGTTGAAAATCACTTCAGGCATGTGTGCTTTCTCGGCATTAATGCTGGGAGAGGGCAATTCCCGATGCTGTGTCTGGGAATTATTTTCGGCTTTTACGCCTGTTTCCTCTGGAAAAATCGGTACGAGGTGCTAGATAGTTGACTTAAGAGGTCGGGAAATCCCGTCCCATGGAAACAGCTTCCGAGAGGTCTGACGGCCTTTGTGCTGCACTGCGGAAGCAGGATAGGGCATCGCCATGTCTCAGGGCGCATGTTCTTAACACAGGCATCGGACTGGTTTGCAAGCTTTTCGCGCTCTCCACCCGGTGCCGATGTAAAAGGAGTATGTCGTGAAGCTGACAACGAAAGGCCGCTACGCGGTCATGGCCATGGCCGATCTGGCGCGCCACTCCGCCGGCAATCCGGTCGCTCTTGCGGAAATTGCCGAACGCCAGGAAATTTCGCTGTCCTATCTGGAGCAGCTTTTCGCCAAATTGCGCCGCGGTAGTCTCGTCAAGAGCGTGCGCGGTCCCGGCGGCGGCTATCTGCTTGCCCGGGGCGCCGACGTCATCCGCATTTCCGACGTCATCATGGCTGTGGATGAGCCGATCAAGGCGACGCGCTGCGAACTTGGGTCCCCCAAGGGCTGCCTTGCCTCTTCCGGACGTTGCATCACGCATGATCTGTGGGAAGGCCTGAGCCAGCAGATTCACGTCTATCTGAATTCGGTTTCGCTGGGCGATGTGATTGACGGCCGTCTCGCAGGCGGCGCCATGGTGACGCGGCCCGTAACCGAAGAGCTTTCCGACCGGCCGGTAGCCGCCGCGAGCTGAAAATCCCTGACCTCCGGGCCGCTCCAGCCTCTGGCTCTTGTCAGCACTGATCGGGGCCCGGAATGAACGTCGCAAGGTGACAAACAAGGCGATGACGGTGAAACGCGCCTATCTGGACCATAACGCCACGACCGTGCTGCGGGCTGAAGCCGCGGCAGCGGTGATGCGTGCGCTGGCCGCGCCGGGCATGGGACTTGGCAATCCCTCTTCCGTGCATGCGGAAGGGCGCGCGGCGCGCAAGTTGGTCGAGAAGGCGCGGGCCCAGGTCAAGGCGCTGGTGAGGGCGAACGACGCCGATCTCGTCTTCACGAGCGGTGGCACCGAGGCCGCCCATCTTGCCCTTCATGCGGCAAAGGCCGGCGCGGGTATCGAGCGGCTGATCGTCTGTTCGGTGGAGCACAGCGCGGTGCGGGCCCCGGCGGAGGCAGTCGGCCTGCCGCTCTCATGGCTTCCCGTGGACGGCGAAGGTGTGGCCGATCTCACAGCCCTGAAGACGCTTCTGGCCGAGCCCGGCAAGCCGCTGGTGGCGCTGATGTGGGCGAACAACGAAACCGGCACGATCCAGCCGGTAAAGGACGCGGCCGACCTGACGCATGCGGCGGGCGGATTGCTTCTCACCGATGCCGTGCAGGCGGCGGGCAAGCTGCCCGTCGATTTCGCGGCGGCGGACGTGGACATGATGCTTTTGGCCGGGCACAAGCTGGGCGGTCCTCTGGGCACCGGCGCTCTTGTGTTCCGCAAGGGCCTGCCATTGGAGGCGCTTCAGCTTGGCGGCGGACAGGAAATGCGCCGCCGGGCCGGCAGCGAGAACGTCCCGGGCATTGCAGGCTTCGGGGCGGCGGCGGCGGCGGCGGATGCGGCGCTGGATGGATTTTCGGGCCTCTCGCTTCTCCGCGACATGCTGGAAGAGCGGATTGCCGACATCGCGCCCGATGCGGTGTTTTTCGGCGCCCGGGCGGCGCGGCTGCCCAATACGAGCTATGTTTCGGCCCCCGGCCTCGATGCCGAGCGGCTGGTCATGATGCTGGACCTCGAGGGGATCGCCGTCAGTGCCGGCGCGGCCTGCTCTTCCGGCAAGGTGGGGCGCCCGCATGTCCTCGATGCGATGGGCATCGAGGACGAAATTTCAAAGGGTGCGGTCCGGGTCAGCCTGGGCTGGAACAGCACCGAGGATGATGTGAACCGGTTCGTCGAAAGCTGGTCGCGCGCCTATATGAAGGCGAAGAAGCGGCACGGGACGGACGGAAGTGAGACGAGCGGGCGCAACGCGGCGCTCGCGGAAGTGGAGAGTTGAAATGGCGGCCGTCAAGGAGACAGTCGAAACCGTTGGCGAAGTGGAGAAGTACAAATACGGCTTCTCGACCGAGATCGAATCCGAAAAGGCGCCGATTGGCCTGACGGAGGATACCGTTCGCTACATCTCCGCGAAAAAGAACGAACCGGAATGGATGCTGGAATGGCGTCTGGAAGCGTTCCGCCGCTGGAAGAACATGGAAGAGCCGACATGGGCCAAGGTGTTCTATCCGACGATGGACTATCAGAACGCTTACTATTATTCCGCGCCCAAGCAGACCGCCGGGCCCGAAAGCCTCGACGAGGTGGATCCCAAGCTTCTCGAAACCTATGAGAAGCTCGGCATTCCGCTCGAGGAGCAGAAGATGCTGGCGGGCGTCGCGGTGGATGCCGTTTTCGACAGCGTGTCGGTCGTCACCACCTTCAAGGAAAAGCTGAAAGAGGCGGGCGTCATCTTCTGCCCGATTTCGGAGGCCATCCGCGACTATCCGGATCTGGTGAAGAAATATCTCGGCAGCGTCGTTCCGGTGACGGACAATTTCTTTGCGACGCTCAACTCCGCCGTCTTCTCCGACGGGTCGTTCGTCTACATCCCCAAGGGCGTGCGCTGCCCGATGGAGCTGTCGACCTATTTCCGTATCAACGAGAAGCAGACAGGCCAGTTCGAACGCACGCTCATCATTGCGGAAGAAGGCTCTTATGTAAGCTATCTCGAAGGCTGCACCGCGCCGCAGCGTGACGAGAACCAGCTTCATGCTGCCGTCGTGGAACTGGTGACGATGGACGATGCGGAGATCAAATACTCCACCGTTCAGAACTGGTATCCCGGCGACGAGAACGGCAAGGGCGGCATCTACAACTTCGTGACGAAGCGCGGCGACTGCCGGGGCAAGAACTCGAAAATTTCCTGGACGCAGGTGGAGACGGGTTCCGCCATCACCTGGAAATATCCCAGCTGCATCCTGCGCGGCGACAATTCGCGCGGCGAGTTCTATTCCATCGCCATTTCCAACACGAAGCAGCAGGTGGATAGCGGCACCAAGATGATCCATCTCGGCAAGAACACGTCGAGCCGGATCGTCTCCAAGGGCATTTCCGCCGGCGGCTCGTCCAACACCTATCGCGGTCTCGTCTCGGTGCACAAGAAGGCGGAGAACGTCCGCAACTTCACGCAATGCGACAGCCTGCTGATCGGCGACAAATGCTCCGCGCACACCGTGCCCTATATCGAGGCGAAGAACCCGACCGCCATTCTGGAGCATGAGGCGACGACCTCGAAGATCAGCGACGAGCAGCTCTTCTATTGCATGCAACGCGGCGTGCCGGAGGAAGAAGCGGTGGCGCTCATCGTCAACGGGTTCTGCCGCGACGTGTTGCAGCAGCTCCCCATGGAATTTGCCGTCGAGGCGCAGAAGCTTGTCGGTATCAGTCTTGAAGGCAGCGTCGGTTGACGCGAGAGGAACAGAGTAATGCTTGAGATCAAGAACCTGCATGTGGAAGTCGGTGGCAAAGAGATCCTGAAGGGGATCGACCTGCAGATCGGCGCAGGCGAAGTGCATGCCATCATGGGGCCGAACGGCTCCGGCAAATCGACGCTCTCTTATGTGCTGTCGGGCCGCGAAGGCTATGAGGTCACGAAAGGCTCCATCACCTATAAGGGGCAGGACGCGCTGGCGATGAGCGTGGACGAGCGCGCGGCGGCGGGCATCTTCCTCGCCTTCCAGTACCCGATCGAAATTCCCGGCGTCACCACCATGACTTTCCTCAAGACGGCGCTGAACGCGCAGCGTAAGGCGCGCGGCGAGGAAGAGCTGGACGCCGTGAAGTTCCTGAAGCTGGTGCGCGAAAAGGCGAAGCCCCTCAATGTGAGCGACGAGATGCTGAAGCGCCCGCTCAATGTCGGGTTTTCCGGTGGCGAAAAGAAGCGCGCCGAAATTCTTCAAATGTCGATCCTGGAACCCTGGCTTGCGATCCTGGACGAAACCGACTCCGGTCTCGACATCGACGCGCTGAAAGTGGTGTCGGAAGGCGTGAACGCCTTGCGGTCGCCCGAGCGCTCCATGCTGGTGATTACGCATTACCAGCGCCTGCTCGACTACATCGTGCCCGACAAGGTGCATGTCCTGTCCCGGGGCCGCATCGTGAAGACCGGTGGCAAGGACCTGGCGCTCGAACTCGAAAAGTCGGGTTACGCGGAATATGGCGCCGACGAAGCTGCCTGATCAGGGCGTTTCCGGAGCCGACTGAATTGACGTTTTTTTGAGTAACACAATGACCGACGCGACAGCGCAGAGTTTTATCGACACTTTCGAACGGGAGCGTGCATCGCTGCCCGGCGCGGATGGCTGGCTGGCTGCGCGGCGCGAAGCCGCGGTCCGGGAACTGGCCGATGCGGGCCTGCCGCACCGCCGTCTGGAAGACTGGAAATATACCGACCTGCGCGACGTGCTGGAAAAAGCCGCTTTCACCCCGGCACCGGTTCATCAGGGTGCGGTGTTCCTGTCGGAAGAGGATACCCGCAACGGCGCAGCTCTTTTCCATGCGATCGATCGTTACAAGATCGTTTTCGTAAACGGCCGTCTCAACCGGGCGCTCTCCGATATGGAAGACCTTCCCGAAGGTGTCGTGCTCAAGCCCTTCTCGGATGTGCTGGGCGAGGCCTGGACGAAGGCGCTTATCGAACGCCGTTTCGAGATCAACTGGCAGGCCCAATCCGTTTCGGCGCTCAACATGGCGCTGATGGCGGATGGTGTGGCGCTGCATGTCGAGGAGGGCGTGACGCTCGACAAGCCGGTGCATCTCATCTTCCTCGCCGCCGATGACGGTGCGTCCCACATGCGGACCCTTGTCCGGCTGGAAAAGCAGGCGCAAGCCACCGTCTTCGAGACCCATGCCTCGGCAGGGGCGGCGCATTATTTTGTCGATCTGGTGACGGAAGTGTCGCTGGGTGTCGGCGCGACGCTCAATCACATCAAGTTGCAGGACGAGGCGGAGGACGCCGTTCATCTCGCCACCATGCGCGCCGCGCTGGCGGACGAAGCGAAACTCGACAGCTTTACGCTGATCGCAGGCGGCGGCGTTTCGCGTGGCCAGACCTTTGTGGAGTTCGAGGGCAGGGCGGCTGAAGCTCACGTGAACGGCGCCTATGCGCTGCGGGGAAAACAGCATGCCGACCAGTTCTGCGTTGTCGATCATGCCGTACCGGAGTGCACCAGCCACACCCATTTCAAGGGCGTGCTGGACGACGAGTCCCAGGGCATCTTCCAGGGCAAGGTGGTCGTGCGGCCCGATGCGCAGCAGACGGATGGGCGCCAGATGACCAATGCGCTGCTGCTGTCGCGCGACGCTTCGATCAACGCCAAGCCGGAACTCGAAATTTACGCCGACGACGTGCAATGCGCGCATGGCTCGACCATTGGCGAACTGGACAAGGACGCGCTCTTCTATCTGCGCTCGCGCGGGATCGATGAGATGACCGCGCGGCAATTGCTGATCTCGGCCTTTCTCGACGAGGCGCTGGATTATGCACCCCATGAGGAAGCGCGCGCCGAGCTTAAGGCGCTGGTGGCCGGCTGGTTCGAAGCGGGCAACCTTTCGGCGGAGGACATCCTATGAACGCGCCTGCATTGAACAAGAAACCGGCCCTCGATCTGGAGAAGGTCCGAGCCGACTTCCCCATCCTCGCGCGCGAGGTCTATGGCAAGCCGCTCGTCTATCTGGACAGTGCGGCCTCGGCGCAAAAGCCGAAAGTTGTGATCGATGCGGTGAACGAGGTCTATTCGCATGAATACGCCAATGTTCATCGCGGCATGCACTATCTCTCCAATGCGGCGACGGAGAAATACGAGGAAGCGCGAAGGACGGCCCGGACATTCTTCAATGCCGCGCAGGAAGAGGAAATCATCTTCGCTGCGGGCGCGACGGATGCGATCAACATGGTCGCGTCGTCCTGGCTTGAGCCGCGCATCGAGGAAGGCGACGAGATCATCCTCAGCCAGCTTGAGCATCATTCCAACATCGTGCCCTGGCATTTCCTGCGCGAACGCTTCGGCGCGGTGCTGAAATGGATACCGCTGACCGATGAAGGCGATGTCGATTTCGACGCTTACAAGGCCGCATTCGGCCCGCGCACGAAATTCGTCGCCATGTCGCAGATGTCCAACGCGCTCGGCACCATTACGCCGCTGAAGGAAATGATCGACATCGCGCATTCCCATGACGTGCCGGTGCTGGTGGATGGCTGTCAGGGCGCGGTGCATTTGCCGACCGATGTGCAGGCCCTGGATTGCGATTTTTATGTCTGCTCGGGACACAAACTTTACGGGCCGAGCGGTATCGGTCTGCTTCACGGCAAGCGCGAACATCTCGATGCCATGCGTCCTTATCGCGGCGGCGGCGAAATGATCCGCGAAGTGGCGATGGACGAGATCACCTATGCCGATCCGCCGCATCGCTTCGAGGCCGGGACGCCGCCCATCGCGCAGGCCATCGGGCTCGGCGCGGCGCTTGCCTACATGATGGAAGCGGACCGTGAGGCCATTCTCGCGCATGAAATGGCGCTGCTGGACTATGCGACCCGGCGTCTGTCGGATGTCGAGGGCCTGCGCATTATCGGGACCTCGAAGCAGAAGGGCAGCATCATCTCCTTCGTGATGGACAATGCGCATGCGCATGACATCGCGACCGTGATCGATCGCGCGGGTGTTGCCGTGCGCGCGGGGCACCATTGCGCCCAGCCGGTGATGGACCGTTTCGGCGTGGGGGCGACATCGCGCGCTTCCTTCGCCATGTATAATACGACGAACGATGTCGATGCGCTGGTCGACGCGCTGATCGACTCCAGGAAATTCTTCGGATGAGGACAGAATGACGACCGAAGATGTGAAAGCGATGGACGGAGCGGAGACACCGGGAGAGGAGGCTGAGAAGCCTTCCGCTATCCCGCCCGAGGAGCTTGAGCGGCTGACCGATGACATCATCGCAGCGCTCAAGACCGTCTATGACCCGGAAATCCCGGTCGATGTTTATGAGCTGGGTCTCATCTACAAGGTCGATGTTTCCGACGACCGCGACGTCAAAGTCGATATGACGCTGACCGCGCCGGGCTGCCCGGTCGCCGGCCAGATGCCCGAATGGGTGGCCGATGCCGTGCGCACTGTCGAGGGCGTCAACGATGTCGATGTCGACATGGTGTTCGATCCCCCCTGGGACCCGAGCCGCATGTCGGACGAGGCGCGCGTCGCGCTCAACATGTATTGAGGCTTGAAGCAGACCCCGTGAAACGCCATTTCAAGGGTTAAGGAGAACGGCAATGCAACGCGAAAGGCCCAAGGCTATTTCACTGACCGATCGCGCCGCGGAGCGGATGAAGGCGATCATGTCGGCCTCGGAAGGCAAATATGTCGGTGTACGCATCGGCGTAAAGAATGGCGGCTGCGCGGGCATGGAATACACCATGGACTATGCCGAAGAGGCGAACCCCATGGACGAGGTGGTCGAGGATCACGGCATCAAGATCCTGATCGACCCCAAGGCGATCCTGTTCCTGCTGGGCACCGAGATGGATTACGAGACCGACAAGTTTTCCAGCGGCTTCCGTTTCAACAATCCCAATGTGACGGATGCGTGCGGCTGCGGCGAGAGCGTGACCATCGTTCCCGCCCAGGCCGACTGACATGGCCGTCAGCGCGGAGTACAAGGCCTTTGTGCGCGAGCAGCTCGAAGCCCTGGGCCCCGTGCGTATCCGCGCCATGTTCGGCGGCGCTGGCGTCTATTTCGACGATCTGATGTTCGGCCTCATCGTAGGCGAAACGCTCTACTTCAAGGCCGATGCGCAAAACCGCGCCGCCTTCGAGGAAGAAGGGCAGGAGCCCTTCATGTACCAGCCGCCGCCGAAAGACGGGCAGGCGCGCAAAGCCATTTCAATGTCCTATTATGAGGTGCCGGAACGGCTCTACGACGACCCGGATGAAATGGTCGTCTGGGCGCGCGATGCGGTAAGCGCGGCCATGCGGGCCAAGGCCGGCAAGAAACCGAAAACGAAAAAGCGGAGCAGAGCGGGATGAACATCGACAGGCGGAAATTGCTTCTGGGCGGCATGCTGGCAGTCGGCGTCGCAGCGCTTTCACCGCTCGCAAGCCAGACGGCCCGCGCCGCGATCATTCAAGGCACGGCCTACAAAGCGCCGGGTTGCGGCTGCTGCGATCTATGGGCGGACCATATGCGCGAGGCGGGCTTCAACATTCGTATGCTCGAGGACAGCGATCTGGCTGTCCGGAAAATCCGCCATGGCATCACGTCCGATCTGGCAAGCTGCCATACCGCGCTGATCGATGGGTATGTCGTGGAAGGTCACGTGCCCGCCAAGTTCGTTCGCCGCCTTCTGAACGAGCGGCCCGAAGGCGTCGCGGGTATTTCCGTGCCGGGCATGCCTGTCGGCACACCCGGAATGCCGGGGCCGAAAGCAGGGCCCGTCGATGTGCTGGCCTTCGGAAACGGCCGGCCGAAGGTCTACGCAACCTTCTGACCGGCCTTTGCTGGTTTACTCGCCTTTGAATTCGGCAGGACGCTTCTGCAGGAAGGCCTTCACGCCTTCCCGGAAATCCGAAGAATAGCCCATATCGCGCTGAAGCTGCCGCTCCAGATTGAGCTGCTCTTCATAGGTGTTATCCGTGCTCTCCCAGTAGAGCTGCCGGATGCCGGCGAGCGATTTGGTCGGGCCGCTGGCGAGATCCTTTGCCAGCGCCATGGCTTCGTCCATCAGCTTTTCATCGTCATAGACGCGGTTCACGAGGCCCCATTCCAGCGCGGTCTCGGCGGGCAGTTTTTCGCCCAGCAGCGAAAGCTCCATCGCGCGCGCCTTGCCGACGAGACGCGGCAGAATCCATGTCGAGCCGCCATCCGGCACAAGGCCGATGCGGCGGAAGGCCTGCAGGAAGTAGGACGATTTCGCGCAAAGCACCATATCGCCCATCAGCGCGAAGCTCATGCCGACGCCGGCGGCCGGACCGTTCACCGCGGTAATGAAGGGCGCCTTGAGGTTGCGCAGGCGGCGCAGGAAGGGGTGATAGAGGGATTCCAGCGCGGCACCCGCATCCGGTACCTTGCCGGAATTGTCGCCCCGGCCCTGAAGGTTCGCGCCGGTGCAGAAGCCACGGCCTTCGCCGGTCATCAGCAGGCAACGCACGCCGTTGGACTTGTCCTCGACCTCGTCCATCGCGTTCATCAGCCCGCCCAGCATCTCCGGCGAAACCGCGTTCATCACTTCCGGATGGTTCAGCGTCAGCTTGGCGACGCCGCCCTCGATGTCGAGTTTGACCCGTTCGAAATCCATATCTCTACTCCCTGATTGCAGTTCGGTTCTTATGGCTGGAATTCCGGTTTCGTCTTGGTAAGGAATGCTTTCACGCCCGCCGCAAAATTCGGATGGTCGCCAAGCTGTCCCTGAATGTCGCGCTCATAGTCGAGCTGCTCGGCCAGCGTATGGCGCTCGGACACGTCGAGCGCCTTCACGATTTCGCCGAAGGCATTGGTCGGTCCCTTGGCGAGCTTGCCCGCCAGCGTCATAACCTCGTCCATCAGCGCATCGTCCTCGACGCATTTCCAGATGAGGCCCCAATCCGCCGCCGTCTCGGCAGGCAGCTTGTCGCCCGTCAGCGCCAGCGCACGGGCGCGCGCAAGGCCCACCAGCCGCGGCATGAACCATGTGCAGCCCATATCCGGAATGAGACCGAGCTTTGGTCCGAAAACCTGAATGAAGGAGGCCGACTTTGCCGCGATCACGATGTCGGCGCAGAGCGCAAGGCCGACGCCGCCGCCCGCCGTCGTGCCGTTCACGGCGGCGATCTTCGGCTTTTCGAGTTCTGCCAGTTCCCGCACCATGGGGTTGAAGCCGACCGTCATGCCATGGGCGACGCCCTGGCCGATGCTCATGCCTTCCTCGCGCTGTCCCTGGGCGGCGAGGTCGGCGCCTGCGCAGAAGGCCCGGCCAGCGCCTGTGAGGACAAGCACACGGGCATCCGGCGTGGCCGCGACCTTGGCGACGGCTTCGCGCACTTCCTCGATCAGCTTCATGTTGATGCTGTTCAGCACATCGGGCCGGTTCAGCGTCAGGAGGGCGATGCCATCCGCGATTTCGAGCTTGATCGTTTCCCCGTCGGTTTTCATGGGGCGTTCCCTCCCTGAAGGCTTTGTTTGCGGGGGAGGATAGTCGCCTGCGCGCACGGGCGAAAGGCCGCTTTGCCAGGGGCGAAGCGGCCTTAGAGAGACGTTGCGTAAAATCGGAAGGGCCGGATCAGCCGGCCATGGCCCGGGCGGAGGCAGGCGCGCGGGCGGGTGTGCTGGCGGGCGCGCCGGCAGGGGCACTCAACTCGCTTCGGACCTGATTGCGGCCGTTTCGCTTTGCCTCATAAAGGCAGGCATCGGCGCGTTCGATCAGGCTGGCGGATTCGTCGGAAGGCCGGAAGCTGCCCACGCCCAGCGACATTGTCACCCGGCCGAGGGACTCGCCCGTCGAGCGCTTGACGAGTTCGCGCGACTGGACCGCCTCGCGGATCTTGTTGGCGATCTGCTCGGCCTCCTCGGTGGTCGTGGAGGGCAGGACGACGCCGAACTCTTCGCCACCATAGCGCGCCACCATATCGCTCTGGCGCGTCCCGTTGTTGAGGCAGCTTGCGACAAGGCGCAAGACCTGGTCGCCCGTGCGATGGCCGAAGGTGTCGTTGAACTTCTTGAAATGGTCGATATCGCCGATCAGCAGGCAAAGCGGCTGGCCGCTCTCTCGGGCCTGAGAGATTTCGCGCGACAGCGTTTCGTCGAACGCCTTGCGGTTGGCCACGCCTGTCAGGGCATCGGTACGGGCCTCGCTGCGGGCTGCTTCCAGCGTCTGCTGAAGCTCGGTTACTTCCGAGCTGGTCGCCTTCAGCCGTTCTTCGAGTTCCTGGCTGCGAGCTTCCATGTCCCGGCTGGCTTCGAGGATCGATTTGACGGCGTTGCGTACATCGGTGGGGGTAGACTTGGCGGACAGCCCGGCGCTGGCTTCGCGCACCGAATGGCCGAAAGCCGTTGAATTGCCGCTGGAGGATTCGATGATCTCGATAATCTGGTTCAGTTCGGAATTCAGCTTCTCGCCGGTATCCAGCGTGACGGCGGTGAGCTTGGCGTCGTTCAGATAGCGCTCGCGAAGCTCGTCGACGGCGGCAGGATCGATCGGCAGGCCGTCCGATACGCGCTCGTCCAGCGCCTGGTTGAGATCGGGGGTCTGGCCCGAGGCATAGCGGTACCAGAGAGCATAGTTTTCAGGCACAGGCGCAACGCCGTGCTCTGCCATGAGTTCAATAGCCCGCGCGCTGCACTCGCTGGCTGAAAGGATTTTCTCGGATGTCATCGAATGCCCCATCGGCTGACCGTACCCTGCGGTCGCTTCTCATAAGAAGAAGCCTAGGTCGATACGGTTACAGCCAGGTAAATCGTGAGGAAAATCGCTGTTTTTTTCGTTGAGCGGTCTTAAAGCCCATCCTGGTGCTGGAAAATGCGAGGGGCTCTCAATGGCCCGTGAATTATGTATTATCCCGGTAAACGAGCCGGCATGCAGCGCCGGACAATCGGGAAGCATTTCAAACGTGCCGCGAGACCACGCGGCGGGGACAGGAGGGCGCCAATGAGCGTTGCGGAACAGAATTCTCAGGAAGCCGATATAGAAGCCATTTCCCAGTCGATCCGTGCGATTCTCGACAAGCAGAAGGCGGCGCATATCGCCGAAGGGCCGATCAGCGCCGAAAAGCGCATCGAATGGCTCGACCGGGCGATCGCGCTGGTTGTCGACAACCAGAAGGAAATCGTGGAGGCCATGGCCTCCGATTTCGGTCATCGCAGCCATGACCAGTCGCTCATGGCCGATGTGATGGGCTCCGTCAATCCGCTGAAGCATGCCAAGAAGCATCTGCGCCAGTGGATGAAGCCGGAAAAGCGGAAAGTTCAGTTCCCGCTCGGCCTGCTCGGCGCCAAGGCCCGGGTCGAATATCAGCCGCTGGGCACGGTGGGCATCATCTCGCCCTGGAACTTCCCGGTGAACCTCACCTTCACGCCGCTGGCAGGCGTCTTCGCCGCCGGTAACCGCGCCATGATCAAGCCGTCTGAGTTCACGCCGGCGACATCCGAACTGATGGCGCGCATGTTCCGCTCCGCCTTCGACGAGACGGAAGTGGCGGTGATCACGGGCGGCCCGGCGGTCGGCCAGGCCTTCTCCAAGCAGCCCTTCGATCATCTGCTTTTCACCGGTGCGACCTCGATCGCCTATCACGTAATGCGCGCCGCGGCCGAAAACCTCGTGCCGCTGACGCTGGAGCTGGGCGGCAAGTCGCCGGTCATCATTTCCGACACCGCGAAGATGGACGAGGCGGCGGCCAAGGTCATGACGGGCAAGACCCTCAATGCCGGCCAGATCTGCCTCGCGCCCGACTATGTTTTCGTGCCGGAAGCCAAGCTCGACAGCTTCGTGGACGAAGCCCAGAAGTCGATCACCAAGATGTATCCGACCATCAAGGAAAACCCGGACTACACCTCGATCGTCAATCAGCGCCACTATGACCGCATCAATAGCTATCTCGACGATGCGAAGCAGAAGGGCGCGAAGATCGTCGAGATCAATCCGGCCAATGAAGATTTCAGCCAGCAGCCGACCCACAAGATCCCGCCGACGATCGTCGTGAACCCGACCGACGACATGAAGGTCATGCAGGACGAAATCTTCGGTCCGGTACTGCCCGTGAAGTCCTATCGCTCGGTAACCGAGGTGCTGGACTATGTGAACGGTCATGCCCGTCCGCTCGGCCTCTATTATTTCGGCGAGGACGAGAAGGAAGAACGCACCGTGCTGGATCGCACGACATCCGGCGGTGTGACGGTCAATGACGTCATCATGCATGTCTCGATGGAAGACCTGCCGTTCGGCGGCGTCGGCCCGAGCGGCATGGGCGCCTATCATGGCATTGACGGGTTCCGCACCTTCAGCCACGCCAAGGCCGTCTACAAGCAGTCCAACGCGAAGATGGTCGCCGAGATGTTCCGTCCGCCCTACACCTCGAAGTCGCGCAAGCGCCTGATGGGCATGATCAAGAAATAGGGCCGAACAGCGAAAAGGGCGATCCCGAGGGATCGCCCTTTTTCATATCTTGTGGCCGACGGCGCGGATGAAACGGGTGGCCTCAGGCCTCTTCCGTTTCCTTTTCCGCCGAAGCGTCTTCTTCCTCGGCACTGCGGCGTCGCGGCAGTTTCACTTCGCGCAGCATGAAGGCGGGCACGTGGTCGCCCATGCCGATGACCTTGTTGTCGTCGTCATCGTCGCGGTCCCGGCGGCGATTGCGTCCGCCGCGTGCACGGCGCGGCTTTTCTTCCGCCACGGGCTCGGGCTTTTCAGCCTCGGCTTCTTCCGGCGCGCTGGCCTCTGCGGCGGGCTGCGCATCGTCGGTCTTTTTCTTGCGGCTCCGTCCGCCCCGGCTGCCGCGGCGGCGGGACTTCGTCTCGCCTTCGTCTTCGTCGCCCGAAGCTGCACTGGCCGGTGCCTCTTCCTTGGCGGTTTCCTTCTCGGCAGGCTCGCTCTCGGCCGTCTCTGCTTTGGCAGGCTCTTTGTCGGCGTTGAGGTCGTGCACCGGGATCGTCGTTTCGAGCATCTTTTCGATGGATTCGATATATTTCCGGTCTTCAGGCGTCACCAGCGTGAAGGCGGCGCCTTCCTTGCCGGCGCGTCCGGTGCGGCCGATACGGTGGACATAGTCTTCCGCATGGGTTGGCGGATCGAAATTGAAGATATGGCTGACATCGGGGATATCGAGCCCGCGTGCCGCCACGTCGCTGGCCACCAGCAGACGGATCGTGCCGTTGCGAAAGCCTTCCAGCGTCTTCGTGCGGGTGCTCTGGTCGAGATCGCCGTGAATGGCGCCGGCCGAATAGCCATGCTTGTCGAGCGAACGATGGAGTACCGACACATCGCGCTTGCGATTGCAGAAGATGATCGCGTTTTTCACATTCTCGGTATCGATGAGATGGCGCAGCGCGTCGCGCTTCTGGTCCCGGCGCGAAATCTTGACCTGTGCCTGCTTGATCCGCTCATTGGCGGAAGAGGCGCGGGCGACTTCGATGCGCTCGGGCGCATGCTGGAAGTTTTCCGTCAGGCGCTGAATTTCAGGCGGCATGGTCGCCGAGAAGAGAAGCGTCTGCCGGGTGAAGGGAATTTTGCGGCAGATTTCCTCGATGTCCGGGATGAAGCCCATATCGAGCATGCGGTCGGCTTCGTCCACGACGAGGATCTGCACGCCCGTCAGAAGCACCTTGCCGCGCTGGCAATGGTCGAGCAGGCGGCCCGGCGTCGCGATCAGCACGTCCACGCCGCGATCGAGCTTCTTTTCCTGGTCGCCGAAGGAAACGCCGCCGATCAGCAGCGCCATGGAGAGCTTGTGGTACTTGCCGTATTTCTCGAAATTCTCCGCGACCTGCGCGGCGAGTTCGCGCGTCGGCTCGAGAATGAGAGAGCGCGGCATCCGCGCCTTGGCCCGTCCCCGCGACAGCTTGTCGATCATCGGCAGGGTAAAGGAGGCCGTTTTGCCCGTCCCCGTCTGGGCGATGCCGAGCACGTCTTTGCCGGCGAGAACATGGGGAATGGCCTGGGCCTGGATCGGCGTGGGCTCGGTATAGCCGGTTTCGACAACAGCCTTGAGCACTTCCGGCGTGAGACCGAGTTCGTCAAATGTCATACATCAACCTGTTTGCGTGTTTCCGGGCCTGAAAGTCGTCGATGGGGAATTCGTCTCCCTCCGACGCCGCTGTTTCGTTGGCCCGATGCTGCGGCCAGGGTCTGGCGAGTGAGCAGCCTGTCGCGCGGATGAAGCCCCGCGCATTCAGCGAATTTGTGCCGGAAAATACGGTTTTCCGCGAAATTGTCAACCGAATGGGCCGGTAACCCTGTCCCTCATAGGGACTTGGTAGCTACCTGTGGCGGCATTGCCTCAGAATTGGCCGGTAATGACGTCAGGATCAGATATCGAGGTCCGTGGCGAAGGCCGCATGCTCCTGGATGAACTGGAAGCGCATCTCGGGCTTGTTCCCCATCAGACGGTTGATGGCGGAGGACGTTTCCGCGGTATCCTCTTCAGGCACCACGACCCTGAGCAGCGTCCGCTTGCCGAGCGCCATGGTGGTTTCCTTGAGCTGGGCGGGCAGCATTTCGCCAAGGCCCTTGAAGCGGCTCACCTCGACCTTGCCTCTGCCGCTGAACTCCTTGTCCATCAGCTCGTCCTTATGTGCGTCGTCGCGCGCATAGGCCGTCTTGCCGCCCTGGCTCAGCTTGTAGAGGGGAGGGGCTGCGAGAAACAGGTGCCCGTTGCGGATAAGCTGCGGCATCTCGCTATAGAAGAAGGTGATGAGGAGCGAGGCGATATGCGCCCCGTCCACATCGGCGTCGGTCATGATGATGACCTTGTCGTAGCGCAGATCCTCGTCGCGGTAATGCGAGCCGGTCCGCACGCCGAGCGCCTGGATCAGATCCTGGATCTGCTGGCTCTGCGCCATCTTGGCGCCGCTGGCTGAGGCGACGTTGAGGATCTTGCCGCGAAGCGGCAGCACGGCCTGCCGCGCACGGTCGCGGGCCTGCTTGGCGGAACCGCCGGCGCTGTCGCCCTCGACGAGGAAGATTTCAGACCCCTGAGACGCCGACTGGCTGCAATCGGCCAACTTGCCTGGAAGCCGCAGCCGGCGCGTCGCGGTCTTGCGCGCGACGTCCTTTTCCTGCTTGCGGCGCAGCCGTTCCTCGGCGCGGTCGATCACCCATTCCAGCAGCTTGTTGGCCTGCTGGGGCGCGGCGGTCAGCCAATGGTCGAAATGGTCGCCAATGGCGCGTTCCACCAGCTTGGTTGCCTCGGCCGTGGCGAGCTTTTCCTTGGTCTGGCCCTGGAATTCCGGTTCGCGGATAAACACGGAGAGCATGACGCAGGCATTGGAGAGCATATCGTCCGCCGTAATCTGGCTCGCCTTCTTGTTGCCCACGAGATCGCCATAGGCGCGCAACCCCTTGGTGAGCGCCTGCCGCATGCCCTGTTCATGCGTCCCGCCTTCCGGCGTGGGCACCGTGTTGCAGTAGGAGCTGACGAAGCCATCGCGATTGCCGATCCAGGCGATCGCCCATTCGACGGACCCGTGGCTGCCCGCCTTGGAAAGCTTCCCGTAAAAGGGTTCGGGCGTGACATTGTCCGCGCCCTCGATGGCGATCTTCAGATAGTCGAGAATGCCGCCGGGAAAGTGGAGTTCCTCTTCTGCGGGCGTGTCGTCCTTGATGAGCTCGGACGCGCAGCTCCAGCGGATTTTGACGCCGCCGAAAAGATAGGCCTTGGACCGCGCCATCTTGTAGAGGCGCTTGGGCGAGAAGGCGGCACCCTTGCCGAAAATATCCGGGTCCGGATGAAAGGTGATCCTTGTGCCGCGGCGGTTGTGCACCTTGCCTTTGTTTTCGAGCTTCGTCTGCGGCGTGCCGCGCTCATAGGCCTGCGTCCAGAGCTGCTGCTCGCGCGCCACTTCGACCTCGAAACGGTCGGCCAGCGCATTCACGACAGAAATACCTACGCCATGCAGGCCGCCGGAGGTTTCATAGGCCTTGCCGCCGAACTTGCCGCCCGAATGCAGCGTGGTGAGGATCACTTCCAGCGCCGACTTGTTCTTGTATTTCGGATGCGCGTCCACCGGGATGCCGCGGCCATTATCGGCGACCGTCAGGCTTCCGTCTTCGTGAAACGAAACCTCGATCCAGTCCGCATGGCCCGCGACCGCTTCGTCCATCGAATTGTCGAGGACTTCGGCGAAGAGGTGATGCAGCGCCTTCTCGTCCGTGCCGCCGATATACATGCCGGGGCGCCGCCGGACGGGCTCAAGCCCCTCAAGGACCTCGATATCCTTGGCCGAATACCCGTCATCGCCGTCGGACGATTTGGCGGATTTGGCACGGCTGCGCTTTGCGGGCGCCTTGGCCGGCTTGCTCTCGCTCTTGGCCGGGGAGGCCGAGAAAAGATCGTCGGTATCGTCGGGGGCGGATTTGGACGGCTTGCGGGCGGCCATGAACTCTACGGAATGCTGGGGTGAAACGAATCGAGCCCGATTGTACGGCGCGGGTGGGCATAGCGGCAATGCGCGTCCCGCGCTTTCGTTTCGCGATGACCCGTGCAAAATGCCCGTAACAAGGAAATCGGGAGGAACTCATGACGGAAAAGCCGACCATCGCCACGCCCCTGACGTTGCCCTGCGGCGCCACGCTAAAAAACCGCCTTGCCAAGGGAGCCATGACGGAAGGGCTCGCCGATCCGGAAAACCGGGCGACGGAGCGCCATGTGCGCCTTTACCGCCGATGGGCGGAGGGCGGGGCCGGAATGCTGCTGACCGGCAACGTCCAGGTGGATCGCCGCTATCTGGAGCGTCCCGGCAATATCGCCATCGACGGCCCGCAATCGAGCGACGCGCTGGACAGGCTCCGCGCCATGGCGGAGGCGGGCACCGTCAACGACACGCATCTGTGGATGCAGATCAGCCATGCGGGCCGCCAGACGCCCGCGCTGGTGAACCCGACGCCTGCCGGGCCGACCGACAAGCCGCTCGATATGCCCGGCGCGCAGTTCGGCAAGCCCAAGGCGCTGACGGGCGATGAAATCCTCGATGTGATCGCGCGCTTTGCCCATGCGGCCACTGTGGCGCGCGACACGGGCTTCAGTGGCGTTCAGATCCATGGCGCGCATGGCTATCTCATTTCCGAGTTTCTCTCGCCCGATGTGAACACGCGCGACGATGAATGGGGCGGGGAGAAACTGGAAAACCGTGCCCGCCTGCTGCTCGAAACCGTGCGTGCCGTGCGCAAGGCCGTCGGCGGCGATTTCCCGGTTTCGGTGAAACTCAACTCCGCAGACTTCCAGCGCGGCGGTTTCAGCCATGAGGAATCGATGAAGGTCGCGGGCTGGCTCAACGACGAAGCAGTCGATCTGCTCGAAGTGTCCGGCGGCACCTATGAGCAGCCGCGCATGATCGGCGCCGACGACATGACGCTCCATCCTGAAAAGTCCGAGACGCGGCGCGAGAGCACCGTGGCGCGCGAAGCCTATTTCCTCGAATATGCCGCCGATATCCGCAAGACGGTCGCCATGCCGCTTATGGTTACGGGCGGCTTCAGGAGCGTTGCCGGCATGAATGCGGCGCTGGCGAGCGGCGAGATGGATGTGGTCGGCCTTGCAAGGCCGCTCTGCGTCGATTCGGCCATTCCCGGTAAGCTCCTTTCCGGCCAGGCGGAGGAAACTCCGACCTATGAAAAGACGCTTCGCATCGGGCCCGGCCCGCTCGGTCCCAACAGCCCGATCAACCTCATCAAGGCATTGAACGGCTGGGGGCAGCAGGGCTGGTTCTGTCTCCAGATCATCCGCATGGGCGACGGCAAGGACCCGGACCTGAAGATGGGGGCCTTCTCCGCCTTCCGGAACTATCAGAAGAACGAGACGAAAACCGCCAAAGCGATGAAGCGGAGCTGATATGACCTCGGCGGCAACGGAACCGGCCTATGGCGGGCGGCAGAAGCTGGGGCTCATACTGGGCCCGGCTCTGCTCCTGCTGACATTCGTGCTGCCCGCGCCCGCGGGCCTGAGCGGGGAAGGCTGGCTGGTCGCCGGTGTCGCCGCGCTGATGGCGACATGGTGGATCTGCGAGCCGGTGCCTATCCCGGTGACCTCGCTCATGCCGATGGTCCTGTTGCCCGCGCTGGATGTAGCGTCGATCAAGCAGGTGACGAGCCCCTATGCGCATCCGCTGATCTTTCTCTTCTTCGGCGGCTTTCTGATCGCGCTGGCGATGGAGCGGTGGGGCCTTCACCGGCGTATCGCCCTCGCGCTGATCGGCATTATGGGCCACAAGGCGAGCCATATCGTTGCCGGTTTCATGCTCGCGGCCGCGATGCTTTCCATGTGGGTGAGCAATACCGCGACCTCTCTCATGATGCTGCCGATTGCCATGTCGGTCATCGCGCTGGTGGAAGACCAGGCGGTGAGCAAGGAGGCCAAGTCGGGCGCGGCTGACTTCTCGCTGGTACTGCTCTTGTCGGTTGCCTATAGCGCGACCATTGGCGGGCTGGGCACGCTGATCGGCACGCCGCCCAATGCATTGCTCGCCGCCTTTCTGAACCAGACCTATGGCTATCAGATCGGCTTTGCCCAATGGATGCTACTCGGTATTCCGATCGTGCTGATCGGCCTGCCGCTGACCTTTCTGTTCCTGACGCGGGTCCTCTTCCGGCTGGACAGGGTGGAGATGTCGGGCGTCGACGGCCTGATCGCGGCGGAACGTGAAAATCTCGGGCGCATCAGCCGCCCGGAAAAGCATGTCGCCATCGTGTTCGCGGCAACAGCATCCGCCTGGGTGTTTCGGCCCCTGTTGCAGGACTGGCTGCCGCTTCTCAACGACACCACCATTGCCATGGCAGGCGGCATCGCGCTCTTCCTGATCCCGGTCAATCTGCGCGAGGGCGAATTCCTGATGAACTGGCAGACCGCAAAGCGCCTGCCATGGGATGTCTTCCTGCTGTTCGGCGGCGGGCTCAGCCTTGCCGCGGCGATCGAGGGGCAGGGCGTTGCGAGCTGGATCGGCAGTCTCTTCGACGGGGCAAGTGCCATGCCGCTTCTGGCGCTGGTTGCGCTGGTCTGCGTCTGCATTCTTCTGCTGACCGAACTGACTAGCAATACGGCGACGGCGGCGACATTCCTGCCGGTCATCGCCGCCATGGCGATCAGCCTCGGCGAGAACCCGTTGCTGCTGGCCGTGCCGGCGGCGCTGGCGGCCAGTTGTTCCTTCATGCTGCCGGTGGGCACGCCGCCCAATGCCATCGTTTTCGGCAGTGGCAAATTCACCCTGCCGCAAATGGCGCGGGCGGGCGTCTGGCTCAATATCGGTTTTCTTGTCCTCATCGTTGCCATGACCTATTGGCTGGCGCCCATCGTGTTCGGCATCCAGCACGGCGTGGTGCCGGACTGGGCCGCATGAAGCTGAAGAGGAGAGAGAAGGGAGGGGGTAGCGGATGATGAGACGTCAACGGCGCAACCCCGCTCAATCGGAAGCCCCGGTCATCCTGTCGGGCGTTCCTTGCGGGGTTGCTATCTGGATGTGCTTTCCGCACTCCTTCGGGGATGTAAACCCGAATATAGGCTCATCGTCATTGTCGCACGCTCAGTGGCGCTCGTCTGGTCTGGACCTCCGACACCAGCAATTTCCTCGCGCAAAGGCCTATATGATTGGCTGGCGCGGCGGCGCATTAGATGCGCGTCGAGGGACGGTGAGTGTAGTGTCATATTCAGCAGGAGATTTCCTGCGCCGGTGGGGTCATCTTCGAAACCTCCTCCGTTGATTGATGAGTAAATGCTACGCCCGTCGCGGCGAAAACGTCAACGAAATTAGTGGGATGCGACAATTTTGTTGGTCAACATTGCTGACCGAACGGGATGCAGAAAAAAGAGATGTACACGAACTAAAAGAAAAAACGTATACGGAATAAAAAGGGAGGGCGAGATGTGGTTGAGGCAGATTGCGCTGGTTGCGCATGATCTGGATCCGGTGGTGAAGCCGCTTTGCGACGTGCTGGGTCTGACGGTCGCCTATAACGATCCGGGCGTCGGCATATTCGGTCTCGTCAATGCCGTCATGCCGGTGGGCGGCGAGTTTCTGGAGGTGGTGCAGCCGATCAAGGACGACGCCTCGGCGCGGCGCTACCTCCACAGGCGGGGCGGCGATGCGGGGTACATGGTCATCCTGCAATCCGACGATGCCCATGCGCATCGAGACCGCATTCTGGGGCTCGGGGCACGCAAGATCGCCGAGCATGACGGAACCTATGTCTTTACCCATTTCCATCCCGGCGATTTTGGCGGCGTGCTGACCTCGGTCGATTCCGTCACCGGTGTGGAAGACTGGTTCGATCCCGACAGCGATTGGCCGCCTGCGGGCAAGGATTGGCGGAATGCGCGCAGCGACAATGCGACCGGCATTCGCGCCGTCTCCATCCAGTCTCGCGCACCGGGCAAACTCGCCGAGAGATGGGGCGAGCTTCTTCAGGGCGAAGTGGCCATGGCCGATGACGGCCCGGAAGTGCGCCTGGCGCGCGGCGTCATCCGTTTCGTCGATCCGGTGGATGAGGATGGCACCGGGGTCGTCGGCATCGACATTGCCATGCGCGACCGCGGCAAGGCGCTGGAGAAGGCCCGTCAGCTCGGCTTGCCGGTGAGCGGGCACACGGTGCGGATAGGCGGCGTGGATTTCGCTTTGCTGGAGGCGGTCTGATGAAGCTCCTTTCCGCCTGCTGCGGTCATATCGGCGTCGATACCGGCCTGCTCGAAGGGGGCGGTATCCGGGGCGAACTGCGCCGCGTACCCTCCATGTGTTTCGTGATCGAGCATCCCGAAGGTCTGGTCGTCTGGGATACCAGCATGCATCCTTGTGTCTGCACCGATCCGATCGGCTATTGGGGCAAGCTCGCGACCACGGTCACCGTGCCGGACTATGAAGAGAGCGAGACGCTGCTTGCGCGTCTGGAGCAGGCGGGCATCGAAGCCTCGCGCATTCGTTTCATCATCAACTCCCATCTCCACAACGATCATTGCGGCATGAACCGCTTCTTTCCGAAAGCGACCGTGTTGGCGCGCCGCAGCGAATACGAGCACGCCACGGGGCTGATGGACACCGGCAAGCATGGCTATGTACGCGACGACTTTTTCGGCGACGGCCAGTCGCTGGAGCTGATCGAATATGACGACAGTTTCGATGTGTTTGGCGACGGCGCGCTGGTGCTGATCTCGACGGTGGGCCATACGCCCGGCCATCAGAGCCTTCAGGTGACATTCCCCTCGGGCCGCCGTTTCGTGATGACGGGCGATGCGCTTTATACGGCCGGACAGCTCGCGGCCCGCAAACCGCCGGGGCTGACCTTCGACAAGAAGGAAGCGCAGGCAAGTGCCGACCGGCTGGCGGATCTGGGCGAGGAGGGTGCGACCATCCTCATCCATCACGAGCCTTCTCTCTGGGAAACGAGACCCGCCGTTACATTGCTCTGGGAAGAGGGCGCCGCCGGTGCGGCCTGACCCCGCAAGCAGCCTGCAGACGACCCCGCAAACGAAAAGGGCCGGAGCTTTCGCTCCGGCCCTTGCCGTTCTGCATATCCGACAGGATTAGCAGGAATAGTACATGTCGTATTCGACCGGATGCGGCGTCATTTCGTACCGCATGTTTTCTTCCCACTTGAGCTCGAGGTAACCCTCGATCTGGTCGTCGGTGAACACGCCACCCTTCTTCAGGAAGTCGCGGTCCTCGTCGAGCGCGACAAGCGCTTCGCGCAGCGAGCCGCAAACGGTCGGAATGTCCTTCAGCTCTTCCGGCGGAAGATCGTAAAGGTTCTTGTCCATCGGCGCGCCCGGATCGATCTTGTTATCGATGCCGTCAAGGCCGGCCATCATCATCGCGGCGAAGGCGAGATAGGGGTTCGCCGTCGGATCCGGGAAACGGATCTCGATGCGCTTGGCCTTGGGCGACGTGCCGTAAGGGATACGGCAGGAGGCCGAACGGTTGCGGGCCGAATAGGCCAGCAGCACCGGCGCTTCGTAACCCGGCACCAGACGCTTGTAGGAGTTGGTGGACGGGTTGGTGAAGGCGTTCAGCGCCTTGGCGTGCTTCAGGATGCCGCCGATGTACCACAGGCATTCCTCGGAAAGGTCGGCATACTTGTTGCCGGCGAAGAGCGGCTTGCCCTCTTTCCAGATCGACTGATGGCAATGCATGCCCGTGCCGTTGTCGCCGAAGACCGGCTTCGGCATGAAGGTGGCCGACTTGCCGAAGGCATGCGCCACGTTGTGGATCGCATACTTGTAGATCTGCAGGTGGTCGGCGACCTTGGTGAGGGTCTGGAACTTCATGCCGAGCTCGTGCTGGGCCGCGGCGACTTCGTGATGGTGCTTTTCGATTTCGACGCCCATCTCGCCCATGACCGTCAGCATTTCGCCGCGCAGGTCCTGACCGCTATCGATCGGGTTGGTCGGGAAATAGCCGCCCTTGGTGCGCGGACGATGGCCGAGGTTGCCCGTCTCGTATTCCGTGTCGGAATTGGTCGGCAGCTCGACGCTGTCCACCGCGAAGCCCGTGTTGTAGGGCTCGGTGGAGAACTTCACGTCGTCGAACACGAAGAATTCGGCTTCCGGGCCGAACACGACCGTGTCGCCGATTCCGGTGGACTTGAGATAGGCCTCGGCAAGCTTCGCCGTGCCACGCGGGTCGCGGCCATAGGGCTCGCCGGTGGAGGGCTCCAGAATGTCGCAGAAAATCGCGAGCGTGGTCTGGGCGTAGAAGGGGTCGATTACCGCGGTTTCGATGTCCGGGAGCAGGATCATGTCGGACTCGTTGATCGCCTTCCAGCCGGCGATCGACGAACCGTCGAACATCGTGCCCTCGGCGAAAAAGTCTTCGTCGCACATGTTCACGTCGAACGTGACGTGCTGCATCTTGCCGCGCGGATCGGTGAAGCGCAGATCGACGTATTTCACGTCCTTCTCTTTGATCAGCGCCTGGACCGAATTGAAGTCAGCCATTTGATCCTCTTTCCCTGTTCTCGATGGGGGCTGCTCATGATCTGGCCGCCCCCTCAACTTGAAACGATACAGCAACCCGGGGGCTGTTCCCCCTGCAAGGATGCTGCGATGTGCCTCCAATATTTTTGAGGTCCCGGAGTTCACCGGTTGGGACCTTGTGAGCCATGTCGCCGGTTGGCCGGCCGTTACGCTCTGTTAGATCGCTTCCGAGCCGGTCTCGCCGGTACGGATGCGGATCGCCTCTTCGACATTGGAGATAAAAATCTTGCCGTCGCCGATGCGGCCCGTGCGGGCAGCCGCCTGGATGGCTTCCACGGCTTTGCCGACCGTATCGTCATTCAGCACGACTTCGATTTTCACCTTGGGGAGAAAATCGACGACATATTCCGCACCTCGATAAAGTTCCGTATGGCCTTTCTGTCTGCCGAAGCCTTTCGCCTCCGTAACTGTAATGCCCTGAAGACCGACTTCCTGAAGGGCCTCCTTTACCTCGTCGAGTTTGAACGGCTTGATGATCGCCTCGATCTTTTTCATCCGGGGTTCCTTGTGGTTGGGCCTCAGTGCCCGCCGTCATGTGATGTCTGAATAGCATGGGCCGTGCCAACTGGGACGCGGCACGATTTCATATATTTTTCAGCTGGTTAGTGGCACATCACCCGATGCCTTGCCTTTTTGTTGAGCAGCGTGGATGCACATAAAAAAGGCGAAATGAACAATTTACAGGCAATAACATATCAATGGTTTTGCGCTCGTTCCAGCGGCCTTTGACCAGGAAGGGTATCGGCGCGCGGTTGACAGTGTTTTCGGCGCCCGCGACAAGGACAGCAGGCCGCGAAAAGCGGTCCCTGCAAACGAAATGGCACGGATACGGAGCCGATATGAAACCCGCCAATCCCGTCTTCGCCTCTCTCGGCACCACGATTTTCACGGTGATGTCCGCCCTGGCGAACGAACATGGCGCCATTAATCTCGGACAGGGGTTTCCGGATGATGAAGGGCCGGCCGATATTCGGGAGGCGGCGGCGAAGGCGATCCTCGACGGCCCCAACCAGTATCCGCCCATGATGGGGCTGCCCGCGCTGCGCGAAGCAGTGGGTGAGGCCAACAGGCGCTTCTACGGCCTCGATGTCGATTGGCAGAAAGAAGTGATGGTCACCTCCGGCGCGACGGAAGCGCTGCATGACAGTATCACGGCGCTCCTCCAGCCCGGCGACGAGGCGATCCTGATCGAGCCCTGTTACGACAGCTACCGGCCGGTGATAGAGGCGGCGGGCGTGACGGTGAAGGCCGTCTCCCTCCAGCCGCCGCACTGGTCGCTGCCGGTGGAGGCGCTGGAGGCGGCTTTCAGCGACAGGACCAAGCTCATCGTCCTCAACACACCCATGAACCCCATCGGCAAGGTCTTCACCCGCGAGGAGTTGACGGCGATTGCGGGGCTTCTGGAAAAATACGACGCCTATGCCGTCTGCGACGAGGTCTATGAGCATCTGGTCTTTTCCGGCCATGAGCATATTCCGCTGATGACGCTGCCCGGCATGCGCGAGCGCTGTGTGCGCATCGGCTCGGCGGGCAAGACCTTTTCCCTGACGGGCTGGAAGATCGGCTATGTCACCGCGCCCGCGGCGCTGATGGAGGTCATCGCCAAGACGCATCAATTCGTGACCTTCACCACGGCCCCCGGCCTGCAATCGGCCATCGCCTACGGGCTGGGGAAGGACGACGACTATTTCGCAGGGCTTGCCGGCGCGCTGGAGGCAAAGCGCGACATTCTCTCGAAGGGATTGGCCGAGGCCGGGTTCGAAGTCCTGCCCGCCGACGGCACCTATTTCGTGACTGCCGATTTCCGGCCTCTCGGGTTCAACGGCACCGACGAAGAGTTCTGCCGCGCGATCACGGAACAGGCCAAGGTCGCCGCCGTGCCCATGAGCGCGTTCTACTCGAACGATTCCGGCGATGCGCCGACCCATCTTGCCCGCTTCTGCTTCTGCAAGCAGGACGGCATCCTGACCGAAGCGAGCAAGCGCCTCGCCGACTGGGCGAAAGCCCGCGCCGCATGAGCGCCGCAAGTCATTCTTGAGAGAATTCCGCAACCGCATCCCGACAGAGGAACGACGAATCGCCGAAACGCACTAGGTAGGCTTTCTGCTGGGGAATGAGTGTCCTTACCTCACTGAAGGACACCGATTGTGCTTTCAATTCGTCGCATAAGAGTTCTCTGATGCAGTCAGGCCCTCGAACGAGCAGGAATGAGCGTTCCGAGCAAAGTTGCTCAAAGCCGGAGATTGTCGATGCGCCATTCAAGAAATCATCCGGCCTTCTGAATGACGCTTCCTGAGACAGGAAATCGTTGAGGCGACGATATAGCCGTAAAGGGTCGGGAATTGGTCCGGAGCAGTAGATGGACCAGGCTGCCGGTTGGGTCCATCCGACCTGCTTGCTCGAACTTACCTCGAAGTCTTCCAGGATTTCATCTGAATCGAAATCAATGCCTTCCGGTCGAATAACGCCGTCAAATATGTTCCGAAAATGGAACTCGATCTTGCCGGTTGCATCGTGGTCTGCCTCAGCGTCGAGCCACCACGGATATCCCCGAATACCAATGTGAAGACCGTCACCGCTCCAATAGAACTGCTCGATTTGGCCGGGGTGACGGATAAGCCGGTTTGCTAGAAGTTTGACGAGTTCGATTTGCATAGGGCCTGTTAGTAAGAAGCCTGAAGGGAGGAACCATGGCTGATACTCTCCGTCGCGACGCCGCCAGCGGCAAGGCGAAATGGCTGGTCGTTTTCCTGCACGGCCTCGGCTCCAACGGGGCCGACCTCATGAGTTTTGCCGATTACTGGCAGGGCTCGATGCCCGATATCGCTTTCGTCGCGCCGGATGCGCCCACGCCATGCCCCGATGGCGGCTATCAATGGATGCAGCGCCTGCCCGCCGGCCATCCCCGCATGTTCGATGAGGCGGACGCCGTGCGCGGTGGCATCGACACGCTGATAGACGAGGAACTTTCCCGGCTCGGGCTCGACGGCTCCCGCCTCGTGCTGGTTGGCTTCAGCCAGGGCACGGTGATGGCGCTCCACGTCGGTCTCAGGCGCGGGGAGGCCCCGGCGGCGATCCTGGGCTATGCGGGCGGCCTCGTCGGTGCGGACAGGCTGGCCGATGATATGAAGTCGAAACCGCCCGTCATGCTTATTCATGGCGAGCAGGACGAGATGGTGCCAGTCTACGCCATGATGGAATCGGTGAAGGCCCTCACCGATGCCGGTCTCGTTGCCGCCGGGCAGGCCATGCCCGGGCTCGGCCATGCGGTGAACGAGCAGGCGCTGGTGATCGGCGCCCGCTTCATCCTTTCCGCCATCGCCTATCGCGAGAAGCACCTGATCTAGTGTGCCCCTGCGTCATGCGGCCCGGACGCCCTCCTTTGCTGGACAGGGTGCAAGCAATCCTTATTCTCGCGCCAACGAATAACCAATAGCGATGCGCCCGCAAGAGGCGCGGCAGGGAGAGGCAGTTATGTCAGATGTGAAACTCGACGATCGCATGCCCGTGCTGGTCGGTTGCGGCCAGAACGTCCAGAAGGAAAAGGATGTCGAGAAGGCGAAGTCGCCCATGCATCTGATGGCGGACGCGGCCGAAGCCGCCGCTTCCGATACCGGGCTCGGCAAGAAGCTCTGGGATGTGGTCGATACCGTCACTTGCGTCCGCTTCATCACCGACAGTCCGGACAGTGCGCGCCTTCCTTTTGGCCGTTATCCCAATGCGGCGAAAACGCTGTCGAACCTCATCGGCGCCAATCCGGCCAAGACATGCTACGGCCCCACCGGCGGCAATACCCCCCAGTATCTGGTGAACTACACCGCCGAGCAGATTGCGCAGGGCGAGATGGATATCGCGCTGGTCGCAGGCTCTGAATGCTTCGCGACCATGATGCGCGCGCTGGGGCAGGGCAAGGTGCTCGACTGGCATGACGAGAACCCCGGCCAGGACCGTATCGACATCGGCAACGAGAAGGCTGGCGTTACCGAAACGGAAAAGCGCCACAAGCTGCAATACCCGGTGAACATCTACCCGATGTTCGAAAATGCCATTCGCGGCCAGAAGGGCCGCACCGTGGAGGAGCACAAGCTCGCCGTCGGCAAGCTGATGGCGCCCTTTACGAAAGTCGCCGCGCAGCATCCGCAGGCCTGGTTCCCGGTCGAGCGGACGCCGGAGGAAATCGCGACCGTCACCGATGCCAACCGCTATATCGGCTTTCCGTACACGAAGTATATGAATGCCATCATGCAGGTCGATCAGGCCGCCGCCGTCGTCATGATGTCGGTCGGCAAGGCGCGCGAGCTGGGAATTCCGCAGGAGAAATGGGTCTTTCTGCATGGCTGCGGCGATGCGAACGACCTCTGGTTCCCCACCGAGCGCGTGAACTATTACACCTCGCCCGCTATCAGGAAGATGGGCGAGAAGGCCTTCGGCATGGCGGGCTGGGACATTTCCCAGATCGACTATATCGACCTTTATTCCTGCTTCCCCTCCGCCGTGCAGATCGGCCGCGACGCGCTGGGCATTGCGGAAGACGATCCGCGCGAGCTGACCGTCACGGGCGGCCTGCCGTACTTCGGCGGCGCGGGCAACAACTACGTCATGCACTCCATCGCCACCATGATGGACAAGCTGCGCGCCAAACCCGGCACCAAGGGGCTTTGCACTTCCAATGGCTGGTATGTGACCAAGCACGGCATGGGCCTTTATTCGACTCTGCCGAAAGAGGGCAAATGGGAGCGCGAGGCGCCCGCCACCTATCAGGCGGAAATCGACGCCGAAAAGCACCCCGTCGTGGACGAGACGCCCAACGGCAAGGCGAAGATCGAAACCTATACGGTCGTCCATGGCCGCGAAGGGCCGGACTTCGCCATCGTCTTCGGACGGCTGGACGATACGGACGCACGCTTCGTGGCGCATACGCCGAACGATCCGGCAACGCTCAAGGATATGGTGGAGCGCGACCAGCTCGGACGGCCGGGCACGGTCGTCGCTGACCCGGACGGCGTCAACATCTTTACGCCGGAGTGAGAACCGGAATAAGAAACCGGAATAAGAAAAAGGGGCCTTTCGGGGCCCCTTCGTTTATCCGGTCCGGTATGCTGTAGACGGCAAACCGTCTCGGATCGACGGGGGGCGTAGGAGTGCGAATGTCTCGTATATTGAAGTATCTGGCGTATGGCGGGGCGTTATTGCTCCTTCTGGCCGTAGCGTATGGAGCGAAAGGATACTTCGATGCGCTACATGACGCCGATGGACTGCGGCAACGTGCCGACAGGCTTATCGCAGCGGGGCTGGGAGGAAGTGATCTTGGCCCCGGTCGATTGGAGATCTTGCTCAAGGTGCAAGACCCCGCTTTCGCAGAACATGCCGGCATAGACTTCACGACCACGGGGGCCGGGGCGACCACCGTTACCCAATCTCTGTCAAAACGATTGGCCTTTGACCGGTTTCGCCCTGGAATCGGCAAGATACGCCAGACCGGCTATGCCCTCGGATTGGAAAGGCGGCTCGACAAGGCGCAAATCATGGCGCTCTGGCTCGATACCCTGGAAATGGGGCGCGGGCCCAATGGCTGGATGACCGGCTTCTATCGGGCGAGCGAGGCGATCTTCAAGCGCCCTCCCGCCGCACTTACCGAAGATGAGTTTCTGCGGCTGGTCGCTGTCCTTATTGCTCCGGCAAATTACGATTTGAGAGGTGAGGACATGGCACTCGATGACAGGGTCGAGAGGATTAAACGTCTTGTCGCCGCGCAATGTGCCCCAATGGATCATGGCGATGTCTGGTTGGAGGGGTGCCGGTAAAAGCCATGTCATTGCGAGGAGCGATAGCGACGCAGCAATCCAGCGCGAGATTTACCGCTTCTGGATTGCTTCGCTTGCGCTCGCAATGACGGGATCGGGTCGGCTAAAGACTCGCTCTTACCAGAGCCATGTTTCCGGATCGGGAATGGGCTTGTCGTCGCTCGCGAGCATGAAGCCCTTGATGAGCCGGATCAGTGCCCAGACGACGGTCGCGAAGAGGATGATCACGCCGATAACGATCATCGATGTGATGGCGCCGATGAAGCTGAACAGCAGTCCGATCCAGAAGGTCCGGATCTGGAACGTGAAATGTGTCGTGGCGTTCGGCCCCGCCTCGCCGCGTTTCAGATAAGCGACGATAAGGCCGGCAAGCGCGGTGATGCCCACCACGAAGCCGATGAAATACAGAATGTAAACGAGCTTGGGCCCGTCCATATTGTCGCCGGTCGATGTGACGGCACTCTGCACGGGATCGGGCGAATCGGTCATGTCGTCCTCCTTAACGGCCTGTAATGTGGAAAGCGTAGTGCCCTCTCCCGGTCATGTCGATATAAGGGCCGCATCATGGTTCACAGAACGTAACGCGCCGAAAACGGGGAGAAGACATGCCCACCATCTACATGATCCGTCATGGCGAAGCCGCCGCCGGATGGAACGCCGACGCCGATCCGGGCCTGAGCGAGCTGGGCCGCAGCCAGGCCGAAGCCGTGGCCGATGAAATCGAGGCGCGGGCCGGGGGCAGGCTTCCCATTCTCACCTCGCCGCTGAAGCGCTGCCGCGAGACTTCCATGCCGCTTGCGGCGCGCTGGAACCATGACCCGGCGGTCGAGCCGCGCGTCGCCGAAATCCCGTCGCCGATCGACGACCTCGAATCCCGTGGGGAATGGCTGCGCAAGATCATGGCCGGCACCTGGGCCGAGGCCGTGGCGGGCGAGGGGCATGGCGGGCACCTGTCCAAGAATGTGGATTTGCTGGCCTGGCGGCAGGGCGTCGCTAATGCGCTGCTGGAACTGCCCGGCGATACGGTGATCTTTTCCCATTTCATCGCCATCAATGTCGCGGCGGGCATCGCCATGGAAGACGACCGCCTCGTGACCTTCAAGCCGGACAATTGCTCCGTCACGGTCTTCGAGACGGGCGGCGGTACGCTGCGGCTGATCGAGAAGGGCCGCGAAGCCGTCACCAAGGTGAACTGAGGGGCAAATTGAAGCTTCCTTGCCAATTGGCCGCCACAATCGCCCGGCTATGATAGGCGCATGGCCACTTCATTGATTCCCCACGCCCCGGCAAAAACGCCCGCCGCGCTCCTCACGGTGGAGGAGATGGGCCGCGCCGACCGCCTCACCATCGACGGCGGCAAGCCCGGCATCGTTCTTATGGAGAATGCCGGTCGTGGCGTGGCGGAAGCGGCGGTGGCGCATTTCGAAAAGGCGCCGGTGTCCGTCCTTTGCGGGCCGGGCAACAATGGCGGCGACGGCTTCATTGCCGCGCGCCTGCTGCGCGACTGGGGCTGGCAGGTCTCGGTTTTCCTTATGGGCGCGCGCGAAAGCCTCAAGGGCGATGCCGCCGAGGCGGCCCATCGCTGGGCAGGCCCCGTCTATCCCCTCACCGCGGATGCCGCGAAAGGCGCATCGCTCGTCATTGACGCGATCTTTGGCGCCGGGCTTTCCCGCGACGTGGAGGGAACGCCCGCTGAGATCATCCGCCATGTCACGCAAGAGGGTATTCCGGTCCTTGCCGTCGATGTGCCGAGCGGCCTGGACGGCGACACAGGCCTTGTGCGCGGAGCCGCGTTCAGGGCGGCGCACACCGTTACCTTCTTCCGGGCAAAGCCGGGGCACCGGGTACTGCCGGGCCGCGCGCTATGCGGCGAGGTGCATGTCGTCGACATCGGCATAGAGGACAAGGTGCTGGAGGAGATTTCCCCGCGCCGCTTCGACAACACGCCCGGCCTCTGGTGGCCCGCTTATCCGAAGCCCTCGATGGAGCTTCACAAATACGATCATGGCCATGCGGTGGTGGTCTCGGGCGATGCCGCTCATACCGGCGCGGCACGCCTTGCCGCGCGCGGCGCGCTCAGGGCCGGGTCGGGGCTCGTCACCGTCGCCACGCCGCCCGATGCGCTGGCGATCAATGCGGCCCATCTCACCGCCATCATGCTGGCCCCCTTCGAGGGCGCGGACGGGCTGACCTCCATTCTGGAAGACAAGCGCAAGAATGCCTGCCTCATCGGGCCGGGGGCAGGCGTCGGCAGTTCGACGCGCGAATGCGTCCTCGCCGCGCTTCTTTCAGGCGCCGCCATGGTGTTGGACGCCGATGCGCTGACATCATTCGCCGAAATTCCGCGCGACCTTTTCGTTGCCATTCGCGGCTATTTCGCCGGTCCGACGGTGCTGACGCCGCATGAGGGCGAATTTGCACGTATCTTCCCCGACCTCTCCATCGCGAATGCCGGGAAGAAGGGAAAGCTCGCCCGGGCCCGGCTTGCCGCCGAGCAGGCGGGCGCCGTCATCGTCCTCAAAGGCCCCGATACCGTTATCGCTTCGCCGGACGGCAAGCTGGCCGTCAATTCCAATGCCGGGCCGGAGCTGGCCACGGCGGGGTCGGGCGATGTACTGGGCGGCATTATTCTCGGCCTCATGGCACAGGGCATGCCGCCTTTCGAGGCCGCTGCCGCGGGGGTCTGGCTCCATGGCGAGGCAGGCCACTATTTCGGCCCCGGTCTCATCGCCGAAGACATGCCCGAAATGCTCCCCGCGGTGCGCCGGGAGCTGCTGGAAACCCTGTCCTGACCGCCCAAAAACGGCGTCTCCGACCCTTTACCGGGCAAACGGCGGCTTTTGCTGGCAATCCCTCTGTCCCCTTGATATAGAGGGCGCCAATTTTCGGGAGCGGCCGTCCGGTATGGGACTGCCGCCGACGGGCCTTGCGGGCGTGGCGGAATTGGTAGACGCGCTGGATTTAGGTTCCAGTGCCGCAAGGCGTGGGGGTTCAACTCCCTCCGCCCGCACCACTGGCAGGCTCCCCTCTTTGAGACGAAACGGATTGGATGATGCAGGTCACTGTAACGAACGCCGACGGTTTGAAGCGCGAACTGAAGATCGAGGTTCCGGCTGGCGAGCTGGAAGAAAAGCTGGGCACGAAGCTCGAAGAGCTCAAGAACCAGGTTCGCCTGAAGGGCTTCCGCCCCGGCAAGGTGCCGATGAGCCATTTGCGCAAGACCTACGGCAAGCAGGTCATGAGCGAAGTGATCCAGGAGACGGTGGGCGAAAGCTCGCAGAAGGCTCTTGAGGAACAGGAGCTGCGCCCGGCCTATCAGCCCAATATCGACCTTGAAGGCGAAGTCGAGCAGGTGATGGAAGGCAATGCCGACCTTGCCTACAAGATGACCTTCGAAATCGTTCCGGCCATCGAGCTTGCGGACTTCTCCAAAATCTCCCTCGAGAAGCCGGTCGCGGAAGTGACCGACGAGGAAGTGCAGGATTCGCTCAAGCGTCTCGCCGAGAACCAGAAGAACTTCGAGGCGCGCGCCGAAGGCGAAGCCGCCGAGAACGGCGACCAGCTCATCATCGATTTCATCGGCAAGATCGATGGCGAAGCCTTTGAAGGCGGTTCCGCCGAAGGCGCTGCGATCGAGCTTGGCGCAGGCCAGTTCATTCCCGGCTTTGAAGAACAGCTCGTCGGCGCCAAGGCTGGCGATGCGGTCGATGTGAAGGTGACGTTCCCGGCGGATTACGGCGCGGAGCATCTGGCCGGCAAGGACGCCGTCTTCGAAGTGAATGTGCAGGAAGTGAAAGCGCCCGCCGAAGTCACGATCGATGACGAATTCGCCAAGCGTTTCGGCCTCGACGATCTCGCCAAGCTGAAGGAAATCCTTACCGAGCAGATCAAGGCGGATTTCGACCGCATGTCGCATCAGCACCTGAAGCGCGCCATGCTGGACAAGCTTGACGAACTGCACGAGTTTGAACTGCCGCCGACCATGGTGAAGCAGGAATTCGACGCGATCTGGCATCAGCTCGAGCATGAGCTGGAGCACCAGAAAAAGACGGTCGCCGATATGGACGAGCCGGAAGAGAAGGTGCGCGAGGAATACAACAAGATCGCCGAGCGCCGTGTGCGTCTCGGTCTCGTGCTGGCCGAAGTCGGCGAGAAGAACTCGATCTCCGTGACCGAGCAGGAACTGAGCCAGGCGCTGTCGGAGCGCGCGCGTCAGTTCCCGGGTCAGGAGCGTCAGCTCTATGAGTTCTATCAGCAGAACCCGCAGGCCGTTCAGGAGCTTCGTGCGCCGATCTTCGAAGACAAGGTCGTCGACTACATCTCCGAACTGGCGACGGTCACCGAAAAGCCGGTGTCCAAGGACGAGCTGTTCGAGGATCCTGACGCGGACGTCCCCGGCCACAACCACGATCATGACCACGATCACTGAGGATTTCGGTTCTCGGAACGACGAAAGCCCGGAGCATCAGCTCCGGGCTTTTTCGTTTGGTCTGTAAGTTGGGGTCAGGCCGCATCCCATTCCGGTGCAATGCCGGCGGGGTCGATGATCCGGCCCTTGGGCTTTTGCAGGGCGAAGAGGCGGGCCATCTCGTCATCCGAAAGTTCGAAGTCGAAGATCTCGATATTCTGCTTCTGACGCTCCGGATTGCCGCTTTTGGGGATGGCGATCACGCCGTCCTGCTGGACGAGCCAGCGCAGTGCGATCTGGCCGGGCGTCTTGCCATGGGCCTTGGCGATGTCCTGAATGACCTTGTCGTCGGAGACTTTGGCATGGGCCAGCGGCGCATAGGCCGTCAGCGCCATGCCATGCGCGCGCAGGGCGCTCAGCACTTTGTCCTGCGGCAGATAGGGGTGGTACTCCACCTGGTCGACAGTGAGCGGAACAGAGGTCAGCGAGGCCGCTTCCTCGATCAGCGACGTCGTGAAATTGCTGATGCCGATATGTTTGGCGATGCCCGCGGCCTGCACTTCGTTGAGCGCCAGCATGGTTTCCTTGAGAGGGATGGTCTTGCTCGGCCAGTGCAGCAGCAAGAGGTCGACATAATCGGTTTTCAGCCGGGCGATGCTTTCCTTCGCCGCGGCGATCAGATCGCCATGGCTGAAATTGTCCGGCCAGATCTTCGTGGTCAGGAAAACCTCTTCCCGGGCGACGGGCGCGGCGGCGATGCCTTTGCCGACCGCTTCCTCATTGTCATACATCTGTGCGGTATCGATATGCCGGTAGCCGATCTCGAGTGCGTGCGTCACGGCCCGGGTGGCATCTTCGCCCTTGAGCCGGTAAGTGCCGAGTCCGATGGCCGGGATTTTCGCGCTGTTGGCTTCCACAATTTTCATTTCGACACCTCCGTAGGCTGCTTCGCGATCTGACACTAACTCACTTAGGTGGCCCCGCGACGGGATGCTACCCGGCTGCCGAAAGACACCGGTATGGGGCGCATCGAAAAAAATTTCCGGCAGTCTCAAAAATCGGTTGCGTCGCCGCCCCGGAAGCCTTATTCCCGCGCCTCACAAGACGCACACGCACGTGCCGCTGGCCCCTAGTTGGTTTATGCAACGACGTTAAACGTCTTTTTTGGATCACGCCGGTCGCAACGGACAAACGACCGGGTCTGAAAAAGGGTGTTTACGATGTTCGCTTCCGAGCCGGGCCGGAGTGCCCGTTCCCGCATCTCTTCCCGCAACAACCAGACCCCGAAGCGCCGCATCCGGCGCAAGCCCCAGCTCTATCTGGTGCCCAGCGCGCCCGAGCTGCCGCAGGAGCGTGGCGGCATGCCGCCCAAGATCGCGCGCTATCTGGCGACCGCCGATCTGCCGTCGCCCTGTCTGGTGGTGGATGTCGATATCGTCGAACATAATTTCGGCGAGCTGGCCGATGCCGTACCGGAAGCGCGCATCTTCTATGCGGTGAAGGCGAACCCCGCCGACGAAATCGTCGACCGTCTGGCCAAGCGCGGCGCCTGCTTCGACACCGCCAGCATGGGCGAGATCGAGCTTTGCCTGGCGCATCGCATCTCCCCGGACCGCATTTCCTTCGGCAACACGATCAAGAAGGAGCGCGACATCGCCGCCGCCTACGAGCTGGGTGTGCGCATGTTCGCCTATGACAGCATCGAGGAGCTGGAAAAGATCGCGCGCTCGGCGCCGGGCTCGAAGGTTTATTGCCGTGTACTGATGGAGTGCGAAGGCGCGGAATGGCCGCTCTCGCGCAAATTCGGCTGCGAGCCGGATATGGCCGTGGATCTGCTCGTCCGTGCGAAGGAGATGGGCCTCGACGCTTACGGCGTTTCCTTTCACGTCGGCTCCCAGCAGACCGACCTGACGCAGTATGACCGCGCGCTGGAGCTTTCCGTGTCGCTGTTCCGCCGTCTGGCGGAGCGGGGCGTGACCCTGCGCCTTGTCAATATGGGCGGCGGGTTCCCCTCTCGCTATCGCGCCGATGTGCCGTCAATCCCCGCCTATGGCGCGGCGATCCGCGAGGCGCTTCTCCGTCACTTCGGCGACAATCAGCCGGATGTGATCCTGGAGCCCGGCCGTGGCGTGGTCGGCGATGCCGGCGTCATCCAGTCCGAAGTGGTGCTCGTCTCCTCCAAGGGCGGTGACGACGACCGACGATGGGTCTATCTCGATGCCGGCAAGTTCCACGGCCTTGCCGAAACCATGGACGAGGCGATCAAATACCGCCTGCTGACCCCGCGTGAGGGCGACGAAACCGTGCCCGTCGTGCTTGCCGGTCCGACCTGCGACAGCGCCGACATCCTCTACGAGAAGACCGACTACCGCTTGCCCGCCACGCTGGCCGCGGGCGACAAGGTCTGGATCCTCTCGACCGGCGCCTACACCACCACCTATTCGGCGGTGTCCTTCAACGGCTTCCCGCCGCTGGCGGCCGTCTGCATCTGACGGGCAGGCCAGGGATTACGGACATGAAAATCAGGCTTGAGACCACCGCCGATACGGCGGTGGTGGAAGCGCTCGTCGCCGAGGCTTTCGGCCCGGAGCGTTTTGCCAAGACGGTCTATGTATTTCGCGACGGCGTGCCGCCGGTCGACTCGCTTTCGCTCGTGGCGGATGGCGGGGAGGGCGTTGTCGGTTCGCTGCGCTTCTGGCCGGTGGAGATCGCGGGCACAACGCCCGCGCTCCTGCTGGGCCCGCTCGTCACCGCGCCGGCGGCGCAGGGGGAGGGTGTGGGGGCCGCTCTCATGCGTGAAGGCCTTGCCCGCGCAGCCGCGCAGGGCCATCGCATCGTGGTGCTGGTCGGTGACGAGCCCTATTACCGCCGCTTCGGCTTCACCCGGGCGCTTGCCCGTCGGCTGGATATGCCCGGCTGGGTCGCGCCCGAGCGGTTTCTGGCCCGCGAACTCGTGGCAGGTGCGATGTCCGGTGTGAGCGGCATGTTGACCAATATCCGCGAGACCCCGGCAAGCGAGGCCGTCGCGGCCTGATGGCGGGCGTCAGGTGCCGTGCTGGTACCCGGCATGCTGTTTTTCATCGATTTGTCGGACACTGAGAAAAAAGAGGCCGAAGCGCTTCTGGTCCGCAATCGCGAGGTCGGGCGGTTGATGCGGGAGAAAGGGTGCCCAGGCGCGCCGGAAGAAGCGAAAGACCGGGCCGAGGCGCCTGCGCCAGGCCGGGAGAATGGCTCGTCCTGAGGCTGCGCTGAAAAATGCGCAAGACCCTTCGCGCAGAGGGGAGGAAATCTTCAGCATCTGACCCTATATTGGTCTATGCGCTAGAGTTCTGAACCGACCTTTTACCGAATCACATTAGCCATAGTCGTCAGGTGCCTTGCGGCGCGGGAGACGCAACGAAGGGGCTGGAAGGCCCCGGGCCCGCAGCCGCTCTACGCCGGACCGAAGCCCGAAGAGACTCAAGAGAGCCGACGCTCAGGAGTGACCATGAAAGACCCGCTCGATATGTATATGAATCTCGTGCCGATGGTGGTCGAGCAGACCAATCGGGGCGAACGCGCCTATGACATCTTTTCGCGCTTGCTGAAGGAGCGGATCATCTTCGTGGCCGGCCCCGTGGAAGACGGCATGGCGACGCTGATTACCGCGCAGCTCCTTTTCCTCGAGGCGGAAAACCCCAAAAAAGAAATCTCGATGTACATCAACTCGCCCGGCGGCGTGGTGACGAGCGGCCTGTCGATCTACGACACGATGCAGCATATCCGGCCGCCCGTTTCGACCGTCTGCATGGGCCAGGCCGCTTCCATGGGCTCGCTGCTGCTGACGGCGGGCGAAAAGGGCATGCGCTTCGCGCTGCCCAATGCCCGGATTATGGTGCACCAGCCCTCCGGCGGCTTCCAGGGCCAGGCTACCGATATCGAGATTCACGCGCGTGAAACCCTCGCAATCCGCGAGCGTCTCAACCAGATATATGTGAATCACACCGGTCAGTCGCTGAAGGCGGTCGAGGATGCGCTGGAACGCGATAACTTCATGACCCCCGAAAGGGCCAAGGAATTCGGTCTGATCGACCATGTCGGTGTGGCGCGCGGCCCCTCCGAAGAGGCTTCTTCCTCCGACGACAAGGCGGAGTAATCCGTTTCTTGTGTCTATCGGGCGGCGGCTTTCGCAGGCGACGGAAATGCCTCGAATCGGGGCCTTTTGCCCATTCCCGGGTCAATTGATCCATCGTAATGAAATGTTGATCCGGCATTGGGTAACATGCTCGTATGTCGGACAGGTGACGGGATCCGATCCGATTTGCGGCGTCGCGCGTAAGAAATTGCGCGGTCACTTGATCCCGCACCGCAGGACAGGCACGGTTGGTGCATGGGAATATTCATTCGGCCCGTCCTGCGGGTAACTGCCTAAGGAGTTTCTATGAGCAAGGTTAGCGGCGGCGACTCCAAGAACACGCTGTACTGTTCCTTTTGCGGCAAGAGCCAGCACGAGGTCAGGAAGCTTATTGCGGGGCCGACCGTTTTCATTTGCGACGAGTGCGTCGAGCTGTGCATGGACATCATTCGCGAGGAGAACAAGTCCTCGCTGGTGAAGTCCAGGGATGGCGTGCCTTCGCCGCAGGAAATCAACGAGGTGCTCGATGATTATGTGATCGGGCAGGCCCACGCCAAGCGCGTGCTGGCCGTGGCCGTTCACAATCACTACAAGCGCCTGAACCACGCCGCCAAGAACAACGACGTCGAACTGGCCAAGTCGAACATCCTGCTGATCGGCCCCACGGGCTGCGGCAAGACGCTTCTGGCCCAGACGCTGGCGCGCATCCTCGATGTGCCGTTCACCATGGCGGATGCGACGACGCTGACCGAAGCCGGTTATGTCGGCGAGGATGTGGAAAACATCATCCTGAAGCTGCTGCAGTCGGCCGACTACAATGTCGAGCGGGCGCAGCGCGGCATCGTCTATATCGACGAGGTCGACAAGATCAGCCGCAAATCCGACAACCCCTCCATAACGAGGGACGTGTCGGGCGAAGGCGTGCAGCAGGCGCTGCTGAAGATCATGGAAGGCACCGTTGCCTCCGTGCCGCCCCAGGGCGGTCGCAAGCACCCGCAGCAGGAATTTCTGCAGGTCGATACGACGAACATCCTGTTCATCTGCGGCGGCGCCTTTGCGGGTCTCGACAAGATCATTGCCGGGCGCGGCAAGGGGCAGGGCATCGGCTTCTCGGCCAACGTCTCCTCGCCGGAAGAACGCAAGGTGGGCGAGCTTCTCAAGGAGCTTGAGCCGGAAGACCTGCTGAAATTCGGCCTGATTCCCGAATTCGTCGGTCGTGTCCCGGTTCTGGCGACGCTGGAAGACCTCGACGAGGATGCGCTGATCCAGATCCTGACCGTGCCGAAGAATGCGCTGGTGAAGCAGTATGAGCGCCTCTTCGATATGGAGAATGTGAAGCTCACTTTCTCCGAGGAAGCGCTGCGGGCGATCGCCCGAAAGGGCATCGAGCGCAAAACCGGCGCGCGCGGCCTGCGCTCGATTCTGGAATCGATCCTGCTCGACACCATGTTCGAATTGCCCGCGCTTGAGGGCGTCGAAGAGGTCGTCATCGGCCACGAAGTGGTCGAGGGCAAGGCGCGTCCCCTCTACATCTATGCCGAACGGCAGGATGACGTAGAGACAAGCGCCTGATCCGAAAGGATTTTTCCCGATTTTGGGGATGGCCTTGAAAGCACGGGCTTTCAAGGCCATTTCTTTATCAACAGAGTAAAGTCCTGCAGTTTCGGGTCTGCGCGGCGCCCCCCATCCGGTTGGTGCGCCTCCCCCAGAAAGCGATCGCTCTCACGGCTATCCGAATCCGGGTAAGCTGACCCCTTGAGGACGGCGATCAGCATTCATTCATAATGAGAATGCTAGTCTCCAGGCTGCGGGCGTAACGGAAGGTATGAGCATGTCTGACGAAAATGAAAAAGCTGAAGGTTCCGCAGGCGACGTGAGTGGCGGCGACAAGCTGACGCTTCCGGTTCTGCCGCTCCGCGATATCGTCGTGTTTCCGCACATGATCGTGCCCCTTTTCGTCGGACGCGAAAAGTCGGTGAGCGCGCTCGAAAACGTGATGCAGGACGACAAGCAGATTCTTCTGGTCGCCCAGAAGAACGCAGCGGACGATAATCCTGCTACGGATGAAATCTATGAAGTCGGCGCCGTCGGGACCGTGCTCCAGTTGCTGAAGCTGCCCGACAATACCGTGAAGGTGCTGGTCGAGGGCGTGAAGCGCGCCCGCGTGAAGCGCTACACCGGCAATGAGGAATTCTTCGAGGCCGAGATCGAAGTCATCGAGGAGGAATCCGAAGATGACGATCAGCTTGAAGGGCTGGCGCGTTCGGTCGTCACTCAGTTCGAGAGCTATGTGAAGCTCAACAAGAAGGTGCCGCCGGAGGTGACCGCCTCGATCGGCCAGATCGACGACTCCGCCAAGCTCGCCGATACGATTGCGAGCCACATCAACATCAAGCTGCCCGAGAAGCAGGAGCTTCTCGAAATGCCCTCCGTGACCTCGCGTCTGGAGCGCGTCTACTCGCTCATGGAAGGCGAGATCAGCGTGCTGCAGGTGGAAAAGCGTATCCGCAGCCGTGTGAAGCGCCAGATGGAGAAGACGCAGCGCGAGTACTATCTGAACGAGCAGCTCAAGGCCATTCAGAAGGAACTCGGCGACAGCGACGACGGCAAGGACGAGCTGCGCGAACTGGAAGAGCGGATCGAAAAGACCAAGCTCTCCAAGGAAGCGCGCGAGAAGGCTCAGGCCGAGCTCAAGAAGCTGAAGCAGATGAGCCCGATGTCGGCGGAAGCGACGGTGGTGCGCAACTACCTCGACTGGATGCTCTCGATCCCGTGGAAGAAGAAGGCCCGGGTGAAAAAGGATCTGAACGCCGCGCAGGAAATTCTGGATACGGATCACTTTGGCCTGGAGAAGGTCAAGGAGCGGATCGTCGAATATCTCGCCGTTCAGCAGCGTTCCAACAAGCTGAAGGGCCCGATCCTCTGCCTCGTCGGCCCGCCCGGCGTCGGCAAGACCTCGCTTGGCAAGTCGATCGCCCGCTCCACGGGCCGCGAATTCGTGCGCATGTCGCTCGGCGGCGTACGCGACGAAGCGGAAATCCGCGGTCACCGGCGGACCTATATCGGCTCCATGCCGGGCAAGGTCATCCAGTCGATGAAGAAGGTAAAGCACACCAACCCGCTCTTCCTGCTCGACGAGATCGACAAGATGGGTGCGGACTTCCGTGGCGATCCCTCTTCGGCGCTGCTGGAAGTGCTCGACCCGGAGCAGAACGGCACCTTCGCGGACCACTATCTCGAAGTGGACTACGACCTGTCCGACATCATGTTCGTGACGACGGCGAACACGCTCAACATCCCCGGCCCGCTGCTCGACCGTATGGAGATCATCCGGATCGCCGGCTACACCGAGGACGAGAAGGTGGAGATCGCGCGCCGTCATCTGATCGACAAGGCCGTCGAGAGCCATGGCTTGCGAAAGGGCGAATGGTCCATCGACGATGACGCTCTGCGCCACCTGATCCGCGTCTACACGCGCGAGGCCGGTGTGCGTAACCTCGAGCGCGAGATCAACAGTCTTGCCCGTAAGGCGGTGAAGGAGATCCTCACCACCGACAAGAAGTCCGTCGAGCTCACCAAAGAGAACATCGAGGACTATGCGGGCGTGCCTAAATATCGCTACGGCGAGGCCGAGGGCGAAGACCAGGTCGGCATCGTGACCGGCCTTGCCTGGACCGAGGTCGGAGGCGAATTGCTGACGATCGAAGGCGTCATGATGCCCGGCAAGGGCAAGATGACCGTGACGGGCAATCTGCGCGACGTCATGAAGGAATCGATCTCGGCGGCAAGCTCCTTCGTGCGCGCCCGGGCGACCCGCTTCGGCATCGAGCCGCCGCTTTTCGACCGCAAGGACATTCACGTCCATGTGCCGGAAGGGGCGACCCCGAAGGACGGCCCGTCGGCGGGTGTGGCCATGACCACGGCCATCGTTTCGATCATGACCGGCATCCCCGTCCGCAAGGACGTGGCGATGACGGGCGAGATCACGCTGCGCGGACGTGTGCTGCCGATCGGCGGCCTGAAGGAAAAGCTCCTCGCGGCGCTGCGCGGCGGCATCAAGACGGTGCTGATCCCGCAGGATAACGCCAAGGATCTGGCCGATATTCCGGACAACGTGAAAAACGCGCTGGAAATCGTGCCGGTGGACAATATCGACGAGGCGCTGGCCCGGGCTCTGACCAGCCCGCCGGAGCCCATCGAGTGGGACGAGGAAGCCTATGTGGCCGAACAGGCCGCTGCGGCACGTCAGCCCGGCGCAGCCGGCAATGTGACGGCTCACTGAGCGGAAACAGGCGCAAGCCACTGACATGAAACTGTAAACGGGGGCCGCAAGGCCCCCGTTTTTGCATATGCGAAGAACGAATTTTCCGCAGAATTCCTACGTTTTTTGTTTTGACCGCCTTCCGACCGGGCGGGTAGACTCTGAACTCCTGAAGGGAATCGCGATTCCCTCGCTCATCCAGAGGGGCCAAAAGTGAACAAGAACGATCTCATTGCAGAAGTGGCGGACCGCAGCGGCCTGTCCAAGGCTGATGCGACCAAGGCTGTCGACTACGTTTTCGACATCATCACCGAATCCTTGAAGAAGGAAGAGGAAGTCCGCCTCGTTGGCTTCGGAACGTTCAACGTTTCGCACCGCGCAGCCACGGAAGGCCGCAATCCGCGCACGGGTGAAGCCATCCAGATTCCGGCATCGAAGCAGCCGAAATTCAAGGCGGGCAAAGGTCTGAAAGACGCCGTCAACGCCTGATCTACAGACGCTTGCGGACGCATTGGACCGGCCGCCCCGAAAGGGGCGTGCCGGTCTATGTGTTTGAAGAGGGTGTCAGGACGGCTTTTCCGGTGAGGGCCCAGTTTCGTCGTCTGAGGCCATCGCCGACGCGTCGGACGCGTTCTCCATTTCGAAATCCTCCGAAAGCTCCGCCACGCCCTGCTGGACGCTGGCGCCTTCCGATGCGTCTCCTTCGGCGGCGTATGAGGCGTCTTCCTCCGAGCGCGGGTCCAGTTCGGGTGCTGCCACCTGGGTCTGGGGGAAGGGAACGGCCACGAACTCGCCCCGCTGCTCTTCCGTCAGCGCAGGCCGCGAGCGGATCCGAGCCAGCGTGAAAAGCGCATAGACAATGTGAATGGCGGCGATGAACAGGAAGATGGCCGCCATGCCGAAACGCTGTGCGACCAGCGAGGCCGCCGACGGTCCGATAATGGCGCCCGCGGCATAGACCAGCAGCAGGCCACTCGAAACGGAGACGAAACTTTCCCCCTGCGCATGGTCGTTCATATGGGCGACGACCACCGAATAGAGCGTGAGGCTGAAGACGCCGAACGCGAATCCCGAGCCCAGCAGCGCTTCCATGGAGCCGATCCCGCCGGCATAGAAGAGGGCGATGTCGCCCAGAACCGCGCCGATGCAAAGCAGCAGAATGATGATGCGCCGGTCCAGCCGGTCCGAATAGCGGCCGATGGGAAACTGAGCGAGCGCCCCGCCCACGATGGCCGCCGTCATGAAAAAGGAAATGTCGCGTGTGTTGAGGCCCGAATCAGCCGCGAAGAGCGGCGCCAGCGTCCAGAAGGGACCATTGGTCAGGCCGATCACGAAAGACCCCATCAACCCCACCGGAGAGAGCGCATAAAGGCGCCTCAGATTGATCGAGACGGTCTGGATAGGCGCAGGCTGTACCGAAGTCGTCAGTGCCACGGGAACGAGCGCCACCGAGGTGAGAATCGAGCACAGCGCGAACAGGCCGAAGGCCGCCGGGTCCGACAGGTTGAGCAGAAGCTGTCCCGCGGTGACGGAAAGAAGGTTCACCACCAGATAGGTGGCAAACAGGCGTCCCCGCGTTTCGTTTGTGGCCTGCTCGTTGAGCCAGCTTTCGATCACCATATAGAGCCCGGCAAAGCAGAAGCCGGTCAGGCCACGCATGGCCGACCAGGACCACGCGTCGCTGAAAAGCGCATGGATGAGCGGCGCGGCCGATGCTGCCGCGCACAGCGCCGCGAAACTCCGGATATGGCCCGCGCGGCGCACGATATAGGGCGTGCCGACACAGCCCACCAGAAAGCCTGCGAAATAGACACTGCCGAAGAGGCCGATGGTCGGCGTGCCGAAACCGTCGATTCCGGCGCGGATGGGCACCAGCGTGCCGAGGAGACCGTTTCCGATAAGCAGGATGGCCGTCGCGCTAAGAAGGGCAAGAAAGGGAGCGATGGTACGGGTCAAAACGCAGGGTCCGGGCGTCGTGGGGGCGGCGTCGACAATGAGGATGGGGGTTTAGCCGCGGAATGCAATCGTAGAAGGCTCGTCGTCGCGCATTTGTGTGCGATGGTTTGAAATTGGAAATCGGCACATTGCCAAGACCTGTCCCATCGGATAGGAAACGGCAGCGCAAGCGGGCGGTTAGCTCAGTTGGTAGAGCATCTCGTTTACACCGAGAGGGTCGGCAGTTCGAGCCTGTCACCGCCCACCATTTTCCGCATCGCCCGACATCCCGGCCGACACCGAGGATGGCAGCCCCGATAGCGGCCCGCGCATTTCCCTCATGACACATACGGCCTCGTTGTATTCGTCCTTTCCTCTGTTCGCGTGGAGGAGGGGCGTCGAGGCGAGAATCGGTCGGGCGAAGCGCAAGTCCCGGCCCCTGTGAGAGGCCCGATGAAAGGCAAAGTCTTCATCCGGAAATCACGCGCATTTCAGGCGAAAACCTCGTAGGCGCCGGTGCTTCGCATCCCTGTCGATTTGATTGTCGTTTTTGCGTCATCCCGCGCTTGACACATCACCCCCTGTGGCTTACGAACCGCGCACCCTGATGAGGGCGCTGGTCGCAAGAGGGGGTGTAGCTCAGTTGGTTAGAGCGCTGGCCTGTCACGCCAGAGGTCGCGGGTTCGAGTCCCGTCACTCCCGCCATCCTCAGCCAAATTTCCGGCTCAAATAGATGCATTTTGCGGCAATGCAACAATTGCGAAAGAGTCGCAATAAGAGTCCGTCCGGACATCCCTCAACTTCCCGGTTTTTCTAGGTTTTTTCCTCTCGACGACTTGCAGTCAGCATTTGATTCTGCAATAGCGAGGGATATACTGCGCGCCAAATCAGGCGGCTCACTCGCTTATGCGAAATCCACGGGCCGCGGATCGAAGCCCGGCGCAGGGGCGCTGTTGCCATAGCGAGCAGCCCGGGCTTCCAGAGAGGACTTTCGGATGCAAGAGCTCTTAAGCGAATATCTGCCCATCATCATTTTCATGGGCATCTCGCTGGTCATCGGTCTTGCCCTTCTCGTCGCGCCGTTCCTGATCGCCCCGAGCGATCCCGATCCCGAAAAGCTCAAAGCCTATGAATGCGGCTTCGATGCGTTCGAGGACGCGCGCATGAAGTTCGACGTGAAATATTATCTCGTCGCCATTCTCTTCATCATCTTCGATCTGGAAGTGGCCTTCCTCTTCCCCTGGGCCGTCGCGCTCGGCGATGTGGGGCTGTTCGGCTTCTGGTCGATGATCGTATTCCTTGGCGTCCTGACCGTCGGCTTCGTCTATGAATGGCGCAAAGGCGCTCTGGAGTGGGAATGAGTACTGAGAACCCAGACAAGGTAATTGCCAACAATCCCGGCGTGGTGAGCGCGGTCGAAGGGCAGGCGCCCTGGCCGGAAGATCGCGGCAGCCTGGAGAAGATGTCGAACCAGCTGGCCGACAAGGGCTTCGTCCTCACCACGGTGGAAGACCTGATCAACTGGTCGCGCACCGGCTCGCTGATGTGGATGACCTTCGGCCTGGCCTGCTGCGCGGTGGAGATGATGCAGACCTCCATGCCGCGCTACGACGTCGAGCGTTTCGGCGTCGCGCCGCGCGCCAGCCCCCGCCAGTCCGACGTGATGATCGTCGCCGGTACGCTGACCAACAAGATGGCGCCTGCACTTCGCAAGGTTTACGACCAGATGCCGGAGCCGCGTTACGTCATCTCCATGGGTTCCTGCGCCAACGGCGGCGGCTATTACCATTATTCCTATTCCGTGGTACGAGGCTGCGACCGCGTGGTGCCGGTCGATGTCTATGTGCCGGGGTGCCCGCCGACTGCCGAGGCGCTCCTCTACGGAATTCTTGCTCTTCAAAAGAAGATACGGCGGACGGGCACGATCGACCGCTGAGTTTTCTCATTCCGGTTGCGCATCTCCGCGCGGCCACTGCCTAACGAGTTCGGGATCTGACCGATGGACGAAAGTCTCACTGATCTGGGCGAGCATATCGTCGGCGCGTTGCCGGATGCCGCGCTCGGCATGCAGGTGGCCTATGGCGAACTGACGATCAATGTGCAGGCTCAGCACATCGTGTCGGTTCTGAAGTTTCTGCGCGACGATCCGGCTTGCCGCTTCGCGACGCTGATCGATATTACCGCGGTAGACTATCCCGCGCGCGCGCGGCGCTTCGATGTCGTCTATCACCTGCTTTCCATGCATCAGAACCAGCGCGTCCGCGTGAAACTCGAGACCGACGAAGATACGGCCGTGCCGAGCGCCATCTCCATCTACCCGGCGGCCAACTGGTTCGAGCGCGAAGTCTTCGACATGTATGGCGTTCTCTTCTCCGATCATCCGGACCTGCGCCGCATCCTGACGGATTACGGTTTCAACGGGTATCCGCTGCGCAAGGACTTCCCGCTCACAGGGTATGTCGAGGTGCGCTATGACGACGACCAGAAGCGCGTCGTCTACGAACCGGTCAAGCTCAATCAGGAATTCCGCAGCTTCGACTTCATGAGCCCGTGGGAAGGGGCCGAATATCTGCTCCCGGGCGATGAGAAGGCGGAGAAGTAAGATGGCAGAACAGCAGCTCCAGAATTTTCATCTGAACTTCGGCCCGCAGCACCCGGCGGCCCATGGCGTGTTGCGCCTGGTGCTGGAACTGGACGGCGAAGTCGTCGAGCGCGTGGACCCGCATATCGGCCTCCTGCATCGCGGCACCGAAAAGCTGATCGAATACAAGACCTACCTACAGGCCAATGCCTATTTCGACCGCCTCGACTATGTGGCGCCGATGAACCAGGAGCATGCCTACTGCCTGGCCATCGAAAAGCTGCTCGACATCGAGGTGCCGCGCCGGGGGCAGTTCATCCGTGTACTGTATTCCGAGATCGGCCGTATCCTGTCGCACATGCTGAACGTGACGACGCAGGCGCTGGACGTTGGCGCGCTGACGCCGCCGCTCTGGGGCTTCGAGGAACGCGAAAAGCTCATGATCTTCTATGAGCGCGCATCCGGCGCCCGTATGCATGCCGACTATTTCCGCACGGGCGGCGTGGCGAAGGACCTGCCGCCGGAGCTGCTCGAAGACATCTATAATTTCTGCGATCCCTGCCTTCAGGTGCTGGACGATCTGGAAGGCCTGCTGACAGGCAACCGCATCTTCATGCAGCGCAATGTCGATATCGGTGTCGTCTCGCAGCAGGATGCGCTGGATTGGGGCTTCTCCGGCGTCATGGTGCGCGGCTCGGGCATGGCCTGGGATCTGCGCCGCTCTCAGCCCTATGAAGTCTATTCCGAACTCGACTTCGACATTCCGGTCGGCAAGAACGGCGACTGCTACGACCGTTATCTCATCCGCATGGAAGAGATGCGCCAGTCGATTAAGATCATGAAGCAGTGCATCGAAATGATGCCGGGCGGTCCGGTACACAATACCGACCACAAGGTGACGGCTCCGTCGCGCAAGGATATGAAGCGCTCCATGGAAGCGCTCATCCATCACTTCAAGCTTTATACCGAGGGCTATCACGTGCCCGCCGGCGAAGTGTATGCCGCGGTGGAAGCGCCCAAGGGCGAGTTCGGCGTCTTCCTCGTCGCCGACGGCACGAACCGTCCCTACAAGTGCAAGATCCGCGCGCCGGGATACGCCCATCTTCAGGCGATGGATTATCTCTGCAAGGGCCACATGCTGGCGGATGTGTCGGCGATTCTCGGCTCTCTCGATATCGTGTTTGGTGAGGTGGACCGATGAGCGTTCGCAGGTTGGACCCCAATCAGCCCGAGAGCTTCGAGTTCACACCCGAAAATCTCGACTGGGCCAAAACCCAGATGGCAAAATACCCGGACGGCAAACAGGCCTCCGCAATCATCTCGTTGCTCTGGCAGGCTCAGAAGCAGCATGGCTGGCTGCCGGAACCGGCGATCCGTTATGTCGCCGATCTGTTGGGCATGGATTACATCCGGGCGCTCGAAGTGGCGACCTTTTACACCATGTTCAACCTGTCGCCGGTCGGCGAGCATTTCGTGCAGCTTTGCGGTACCACGCCGTGCTGGCTGCGCGGCGCGGACGATTTGAAGGAAGTCTGCCGCAAGCATATCGGCGAAGAGGGCGAGGTGTCCGAAGACGGCAAGCTCTCCTGGCTTGAGGTCGAATGCCTCGGTGCCTGCGTGAATGCGCCCATGGTGCAGATCAATGACGATTTTTACGAGGATCTCGACGCGGAGAAATTCGAGCGGATCCTTTCCGAGCTGCGTTCGGGCAAGGATGTGAAGCCGGGGCCGCAAAACGGCCGCCGCTCTTCCGAGCCGGAAGACGGGCCGACCACGCTGAAGGACTCCATGTCCGCCGGCAAGGCGGGGGGTGAGTGATGCTGGAAGACAAGGATCGTATCTTTACCAATCTCTATGGCTTCGACGATTGGGGCCTTGAAGGCGCAAAGCGCCGCGGCGATTGGGACGGCACGGCGGCGATCATCGCCAAGGGCCGCGACTGGATCATCGACGAGATGAAGAATTCGGGTCTGCGCGGCCGTGGCGGCGCGGGTTTCCCGACCGGCATGAAATGGTCTTTCATGCCCAAGGAATCCGACGGACGTCCGCATTATCTCGTCGTCAATGCCGACGAATCCGAGCCCGGCACCTGCAAGGATCGCGACATCATGCGTCACGATCCGCACAAGCTCATCGAAGGCTGCCTCATCGCCAGCTTCGCCATGGGCGCGCATGCTTGTTACATCTATGTGCGCGGCGAATTCATCCGTGAGCGCGAGCAGCTTCAGGCCGCCGTCGATCAGGCCTATGAGGCGGGCCTCATAGGCAAGAACGCGGCGGGCTCCGGCTGGGACTTCGATCTTTATGTTCATCACGGCGCGGGCGCGTATATCTGCGGCGAGGAAACGGCGCTGCTGGAAAGCCTTGAAGGCAAGAAGGGCATGCCCCGCCTCAAGCCGCCTTTCCCGGCCAATGTCGGTCTCTATGGTGCGCCGACTACGGTGAACAATGTGGAATCGATCGCGGTGGCGCCCACCATTCTGCGGCGCGGCGCGTCGTGGTTTTCCGGGCTGGGCCGACCGAACAATGCGGGCACCAAGCTCTTCTGCATTTCCGGCCATGTGAACAAGCCGTGCAATGTGGAAGAGGAGATGGGGATCCCGCTTCGCGAGCTGCTCGAAAAGCATGCCGGCGGCGTGCGCGGCGGCTGGGACAATCTGCTGGCGGTCATCCCCGGCGGGTCTTCCGTGCCGCTCCTGCCGAAAACGGTTTGCGACGACGTGCTGATGGATTTCGACTCGCTGAAGGCGGTTCAGTCGGGTCTCGGCACTGCCGCGGTGATCGTGATGGACAAGTCCACCGACATCATCAAGGCGATCGCGCGTCTTTCCTATTTCTACAAGCACGAGAGTTGCGGTCAGTGCACGCCCTGCCGCGAAGGCACGGGCTGGATGTGGCGCGTGATGGAACGTCTGGTGGCAGGCGAAGCGGAGCCTGCGGAAATCGACATGCTGCTCGATGTGACGAAGCGTGTCGAAGGCCACACCATCTGCGCTCTGGGCGATGCGGCGGCATGGCCTGTCCAGGGCCTGATCCGGCATTTCCGTGGAACGATTGAAGAGCGCATCGCGGCCAAGCGCGGCGGTACAGCTCAAGTGGCGGCGGAGTAAGCGCATGACCATCATCAAGGTCGACGGTGAAGAAATCGATGTTGCGCCGGAGCTGACGCTGCTTCAGGCATGCGAGGCGGCGGGCAAGGAAATTCCGCGCTTCTGCTATCACGAGCGTCTGTCGATTGCCGGCAATTGCCGCATGTGCCTCATCGAGGTGAAGGGCGGACCGCCCAAGCCCGTCGCATCCTGCGCGCAGAATGTGCGCGACCTGCGCCCCGGCCCGGAAGGTCAGCCGCCGGAACTCTTCACCAACACCGAAATGGTGAAGCGCGCCCGCGAAGGCGTGATGGAGTTCCTGCTCATCAACCATCCGCTCGACTGCCCGATCTGCGATCAGGGCGGCGAATGCGACCTGCAGGACCAGTCCATGGCCTATGGCGTGGACGGGTCGCGCTTCCATGAAAACAAGCGCGCGGTCGAAGAAAAATATATGGGCCCGCTGGTGAAGACGGTGATGACGCGCTGCATTCAGTGCACGCGCTGCATCCGCTTCACGACGGAAGTCGCCGGCGCCGGCGAACTCGGCGCCATCGGCCGTGGCGAGGACATGGAAGTCACGACCTATCTCGACCGGGCGCTCACCTCCGAGATGTCGGCGAATGTCGTCGATCTCTGCCCGGTCGGCGCGCTGACCTTCCGTCCCTTCGCCTTCACCGCGCGCCCGTGGGAACTTGTCAAGACCGAGTCCATTGATGTGATGGACGCGCTCGGCTCCAATATCCGCGTCGATGCGCGCGGATCGGAAGTGATGCGCATTCTCCCGCGCCTCAATGATGAGGTGAATGAGGAGTGGATTTCCGACAAGACCCGTTTCGTATGGGACGGCCTGAAGACGCAGCGTCTCGATACGCCCTATGTGCGCGAAAACGGCAAGCTGCGCGCCGCGACCTGGGACGAGGCGTTCGACGTCATCGCCGTCAAGCTCCGTGAGCTGAAGGACGATCAGGCAGCTGCCATCGCGGGCGATCTGGCCTGTGCCGAAAGCATGAAGGCCCTGAAGGACCTTCTGGGCAAGATCGGCTCCCCGCATATGGATTGCCGTCAGGACGGCGCGAAGATCGATGCGTCTTCCCGTGCCAACTATCTTTTCAACTCCACCGTGGCGGGTATCGACAGCGCGGACATGATCCTGCTGGTCGGCACCAACCCGCGTCTGGAATCGCCGGTGCTCAATGCGCGCATCCTGAAGGCGCAACGCCAGAACGGTGCCCGTGTCGGCGTGATCGGCGAGCAGGCCGATCTCACCTATCCCTATGATTATCTCGGCGCCGGTCCGGCAACGCTTCAGGATGTGCTGGACGGCAAGGGCGACTTTGCCGAAGCCTTCCTCAAGGCGGAACGTCCGATGATCGTGCTGGGGCAGAGCGCTCTGGCGCGCAAGGACGGCGCCGCTGTGCACGCCGCCGCCGTGGCGCTTGCCAAGGCCGCCAAGGCTGTGCGCGAAGACTGGAACGGCTTCAACGTGCTTCACACCGCCGCGGCGCGTGTCGGCGGCCTCGATCTCGGCTTCCTGCCGGGCGAGGGCGGTCGCGATATCGACGGCATTCTGGACGGCGCGTCCTCCGGCGAGATCGGCCTTGTCTGGCTTCTCTCCGCCGACGAGATCGACATGGACCGGCTGGGCTCCGCCTTCGTCGTCTATCAGGGAACGCATGGCGACCGGGGCGCACACCGCGCCGACGTCATCCTGCCGGGCGCCGCCTACACCGAAAAGTCGGCGACCTGGGTCAACACCGAAGGCCGCGTCCAGATCGGACGTCGTGCTTCCTTCCCGCCCGGCGAGGCGAGGGAGGACTGGACGATCATTCGCGCGCTTTCCGGCGTGCTCGGTCTGACGCTGCCTTACGACGATCTCGATGCGCTTCGCGTCGCCATGGAAGAAGACGCGCCGCATTTTGCGGATACCGACATGGTGTTCCCCGCGGCCGAACTGCCGGACGGCGAAAAGGGCGCGTTTGAAGACGCAGCCTTTGACACGGCGGTGAAGGACTTCTATTTGACCAATCCGATTGCGCGGGCAAGCCGTGTCATGGCTCTGTGCTCCGCCGAGAAGAGCGCATCACTCAGCGCGGCAGCAGACTAAGGGAAGGCACCGGGGGTATGTCCGATATACTTGTCTCATATGGCATTCCGCTGGCGATCATTCTCGCCCAGTCGCTTGCCCTTCTGGTCGCGCTGTTGCTGGTGACGGCCTATGTGCTGCTCGCCGACCGCAAGATCTGGGCGGCGGTGCAGCTTCGCCGCGGTCCCAATGTCGTCGGCGCCTTCGGCCTGCTGCAATCCTTCGCGGATCTGTTGAAGTTCGTCTTCAAGGAAGTGGTCATTCCTTCCAGCGCGAACAAGGGCGTGTTCCTGCTCGCACCGCTGGTTTCCGTCGTACTCGCATTGTCGGGCTGGGCGGTCATCCCGATGGCAGATGGCTGGGTCATCTCCAACATCAATGTGGGCATCCTCTACATCCTCGCCATCTCCTCGCTCGGCGTTTACGGCGTCATCATGGCGGGCTGGGCGTCGAACTCTAAATATCCGTTCCTGTCGGCGCTTCGCTCGGCCGCGCAGATGGTGTCCTATGAAGTCTCCATCGGCTTCGTTCTCGTGACGGTGCTGATGACGGCGGGCTCGCTGAACCTGTCCGAGGTGGTGGAAGCGCAGCGCGGCTCCTGGGGGCTCTTCTCCTGGTACTGGCTGCCGCATTTGCCGATGCTGGTGATCTTCTTCATCTCTGCGCTGGCGGAAACGAACCGTCCGCCCTTCGACCTTGCCGAAGCGGAATCGGAACTCGTCGCCGGCTTCATGGTGGAATATTCCTCCACCACCTACATGATGTTCATGCTGGGCGAGTACGTCTCGATCCTGCTGATGTGCGCCATGACCACCATTCTCTTCCTCGGTGGCTGGCTGCCCCCGGCCGACTTCGCGCCGTTCACCCTGGTGCCGGGAATCGTCTGGTTCCTTATCAAGGTGTTCCTCGTCTTCTTCATGTTCTCGATGGTGAAGGCATTCGTGCCGCGCTATCGCTACGACCAGCTCATGCGCCTCGGCTGGAAGGTGTTCCTGCCCATCTCGCTCTTCTGGGTCGTGCTGACGGCCGGTGTGCTGGTCTCTTTCGGATGGGTGCCGCATGCCTGATCGCGCCGCATCCGTCTTCGCCAAGGGAAAGGACTGAGCCATGTCCGCGCTTATGCAATCCGCCCGGCAGCTTTTTCTCCAGGAGTTCGTTTCGAGCTTCTTTCTTGCCATGCGTTATTTCTTCAAGCCCAAGGCGACGCTGAACTATCCGTTCGAAAAGGGCGCGCTGTCGCCGCGCTTCCGTGGCGAACATGCGCTGCGCCGCTATCCGAACGGCGAAGAGCGCTGCATTGCCTGCAAGCTTTGCGAGGCGATCTGCCCGGCGCAGGCCATCACCATCGAGGCCGGCCCGCGCCGCAATGACGGCACCCGCCGTACCACGCGCTACGATATCGATATGACGAAATGCATCTATTGCGGTCTCTGCCAGGAGGCCTGCCCGGTGGATGCCATCGTCGAAGGACCGAATTTCGAGTTCGCCACGGAGACCCGTGAAGAACTCATGTATGACAAGGACAAACTCCTCGCCAATGGCGACCGCTGGGAACGCGAGATCGCGCGCAACATTGCGCTCGATGCGCCGTATCGCTGAGCGGGCCCGGATTAGGGCAGGGGAATTAACGGAAGGGCCGGCGCGCGTCACGCGGCCGGATTGAGCAAGGGGCAGACATGATTGTTACCGCCATAGCGTTTTACGTCTTTGCGGCGATCACCGTCGCGGCGGGCTTTATGGTCATCGCCGCGCGCAACCCCGTGCATTCGGTGCTCTTCCTGATCCTGGCCTTCTTCAACGCCGCCGCGCTCTTCGTGCTGATGGGGGCGGAGTTCCTGGCATTGATGCTGGTCGTCGTCTATGTCGGCGCCGTCGCCGTGCTCTTCCTCTTTGTGGTGATGATGCTCGAAATCGACATTGCCGAGATGCGCGAGGGCTTCCTGCAATATCTGCCGATCGGCGGCCTTGTCGGCTTTATCCTGCTGGTCGAGCTTGTCCTGGTGCTGGGCGCGTGGACCTTCGCGCCGGAAGCGGCCGGCGTCGCAGCGCATCCCGTCCCCGACGTCGCTCAGATCGACAATACGCGCGCGCTCGGACAGCTCCTCTACACCAACTACGTCTATCTCTTCCAGGCGGCCGGTCTGGTTCTTCTCGTGGCAATGGTCGGCGCCATCGTGCTGACCCACCGCGAGAACACCAAGGCCAAGCGCCAGAACATTGCTCGCCAGGTGTCGCGTCGTCGCGATCAGGCGATCGAAAACAAGAAAGTCGATCCCGGACAGGGGCTCTGACGGGTTACAAGCGGCGCATCTTCATGGCGCCGAGGAGAAATACATGGCTATCGGCCTCGGACATTATCTGACCGTTGCGGCGATCCTCTTTACGCTGGGGATTTTCGGCATCTTCCTGAACCGGAAGAACGTCATCATCATCCTCATGTCGATCGAGCTGATGCTGCTCGCCGTCAATATCAACCTCGTGGCCTTCTCCACATTTCTGGGCGATATGGTCGGTCAGGTCTTTGCGCTTTTCGTTCTGACGGTCGCCGCCGCCGAGGCCGCCATCGGTCTGGCGATCCTCGTTGTGTTCTATCGCAACCGCGGTTCCATCGCGGTTGAAGACATCAATTCGATGAAGGGGTAAGGAAGCAATGTTCTCAGCCATCGTCTTCCTGCCGCTTCTGGGCTTCCTGACCGCCGGGATTTTCGGTCGCTGGCTCGGTCCGCGCGGCGCGCAGATCGTCACCTGCGTGCCGATCGTGATTGCCGCGATCCTGGCCGCCTTCGCCTTCGTCGATGTCGGGCTTCAGGGCGAGACCTATCGCCTGCAGGTTCTCACCTGGATCAATTCCGGCGCCTTTGAGGCGGATTGGCGCCTGCGCATCGATACGCTGACGGCGGTGATGCTCGTCGTGGTGACCTGGGTCTCCGCGCTCGTGCACATCTATTCGATCGGTTATATGAGCCACGACCCGCAGCAGCCGCGCTTCTTCGCCTATCTGTCGCTCTTCACCTTCGCCATGCTCATGCTGGTGACGGCGGATAATTTCGTGCAGCTCTTCTTCGGCTGGGAAGGCGTGGGGCTTGCCTCCTATCTGCTGATCGGCTTCTGGTACAAGAAGCCGAGCGCCAACGCCGCCGCGATCAAGGCCTTCGTTGTCAACCGTATCGGCGACTTCGGCCTCATCCTCGGCATTGCGACGCTGTTCTTCACCATCGGCTCGGTGGATTTCGACACCGTCTTCAAGGCAATCCCGGACCTGCAGGACAAGACATTCCTTTTCCTCGGCTATGACGTGCCGATCGTCACCACGGCCTGCCTGCTGCTCTTCATGGGCGCCATGGGCAAGTCGGCGCAGTTCCTTCTCCACACCTGGTTGCCGGACGCGATGGAAGGCCCGACGCCTGTTTCGGCGCTCATCCACGCCGCGACCATGGTGACGGCGGGCGTCTTCCTCGTCGCGCGCATGTCCCCGGTCTTCGAGTTCTCGCCTTTCGCGCTGACGGTGGTCACGGTCATCGGGGCGATCACGGCGTTCTTCGCGGCAACCGTCGGTCTCGTGCAGAACGACATCAAGCGCGTCATCGCCTATTCGACCTGTTCGCAGCTCGGCTACATGTTTGCTGGCCTTGGCGTTGGCGCCTATGAGCCGGCCATGTTCCACCTCTTCACGCATGCCTTCTTCAAGGCGCTCCTGTTCCTCGGCTCCGGCTCGGTCATCCATGCCATGAGCGACGAGCAGGACATGCGCAAGATGGGCGGCCTGTTCCGCATGATCCCGGCGACCTGGCTGATGATGATCATCGGCACGCTGGCGCTCACCGGCGTGCCGGGCACCGCGGGCTACTTCTCCAAGGACGCCATCATCGAGGCAACCTTCGTGGCCGATGCCAACCCGGCTCACATGTTTGCCTATGTGATGCTGGTCGTGGCGGCGCTCTTCACCTCTTTCTATTCCTGGCGCCTGATCTTCATGACCTTCCACGGTCAGACCCGTGCCTCCAACGAGACGCTTTCCCATGTGCATGAATCGCCCATGGTGATGATGCTCCCGCTGGTCGTGCTGGCGGTCGGTGCCATCTTCGCAGGTCTTGCCTTCGAGAAGCTCTTTATCGGCGATGCGCACAGCGCCTTCTGGCTCAGCTCCATCTTCCATGGCGCGGACAACCATGTCCTTCATGCCATGCATCACGACGTGCCGGCCTGGGCGGCCGGGATGCCGACCCTGATGATGCTGATCGGCCTCGCGGTCGCGGTGCTCTTCTATCTCGTCAAGCCCGAGCTGCCCAAGCAGCTCGCCCGCGAGCAGGAGCCGCTCTACAAGTTCCTGCTCAACAAGTGGTATTTCGACGAGATCTACGACTTCCTCTTCGTCCGCCCGGCCTTCTGGATCGGTCGCCTCCTGTGGAAGCAGGGCGACGGCCGGATCATCGACGGCCTCGGGCCGGATGGCGTATCCGCGCGCGTGCTTGACGTGACGCGCGGCGTCGTCCGCCTGCAGAGCGGTTATCTCTATCACTATGCCTTCGCGATGCTGCTCGGTGTGGCGGCGCTGGCGACCTATTTCATGTTCGGGGGCGCGCACTGATGACCGACGGAAGCATTCTCTCGCTCATCACATTCCTGCCGCTCGCAGGCGCTTTGCTGATCGCCTTCGTTCGGGGCGACGAGGCAACGGTTGCGCGGAACGTGCGATACGTCGCGCTGTGGACGACGGGCTTCACCTTCATCCTGTCGCTTTACATCTGGTGGAAGTTCGATCCGACCACGGCCGACTTCCAGTTCGTGCAGGAAACCGAGTGGCTGGGCGGTTCGATCAACTATCACGTCGGGGTCGACGGCATTTCGATGCTGTTCGTCATCCTGACGACCTTCCTTATGCCTGCCTGTATTCTGGCAAGCTGGGACGCGATCCAGACCCGCGTGAAGGAATACATGATCGCCTTCCTCGTGCTGGAAACGCTGATGATCGGCGTCTTCTGCTCGCTGGATCTCGTTCAGTTCTACATCTTCTTCGAAGGCGGTCTCATCCCGATGTATCTCATCATCGGCGTCTGGGGCGGTCCGCGCCGCATCTATGCGAGCTTCAAGTTCTTCCTCTACACGCTGCTCGGCTCGCTGCTCATGCTGCTGGCCATCATGGCGATGTATTGGGATGCGGGCACGACCGACATCACGGTCCTGCTGACCCACGAGTTCCCGGCAGGCATGCAGACCTGGCTCTGGCTGGCCTTCTTCGCCTCCTTCGCGGTGAAGATGCCGATGTGGCCGGTCCACACCTGGCTGCCCGACGCGCATGTGGAAGCGCCCACGGCGGGGTCGGTCATCCTGGCCGGTATCCTGCTGAAGATGGGCGGCTATGGCTTCCTGCGTTTCTCGCTGCCCATGTTCCCGCTGGCCTCCGCCGATTTCGCGCCGTTCGTCTTCGCCTTGAGCGTGATTGCGATCGTTTACACCTCGCTCGTCGCGCTGGTGCAGGAGGATATGAAAAAGCTCATTGCCTATTCCTCCGTTGCCCATATGGGATTCGTGACCATGGGTATTTTCGCCGCGAACCAGCAGGGCGTTCAGGGCTCCATCTTCCAGATGCTCAGCCATGGCTGGGTGTCGGGCGCGCTCTTCCTGTGCGTGGGCGTCATTTACGACCGGCTGCACACCCGCGAGATTTCCGCCTATGGCGGCCTTGTGAACCGCATGCCGCTCTATGCCGTCGCCTTCCTCATCTTCACCATGGCGAATGTCGGCCTGCCGGGCACTTCCGGTTTCGTCGGCGAGTTCCTGACGCTCATGGGCACCTTCATGGTGAACACCTGGGTCGCGGCGCTGGCCGCCACGGGCGTCATCCTGTCGGCGGGGTATGCGCTCTATCTCTATCGCCGCGTCGTCTTCGGTGAGATCCAGCGCGATGTGCTGAAAAGCATGAAGGATCTCAACATGCGTGAGGCGCTGACGCTGGCGCCGCTTATCGCGACGACCCTTTTCTTCGGCATCTATCCGACGCCGATCTTCGACATCACGGCCGTGTCGGTTGAGCACCTGGTTGCCAATTACCACGCGGCCGTCGAGGCCCATCAGACCGCGATGGGGAGCGGAATGCTGACGCATCTCGCCAGCCTCATCGGCATTCAGTAGAGCAGGGGCCGCAAGGACAGATTCATGGAAACCGCAGTGACCACGCTTCCCGCTTTTTCTCCCGCTCTGCCCGAGATGCTTCTCGCAGCGGGTGCTCTGCTGCTGCTCATGTATGGCGTGTTCCGCAAGCATGCCACGGCGCGCGATACCGCTTATGGCGCGCTGGCGCTCTTTGCCATCGTCTGCGGCGTCCTGATCGGCCAGAGCGGCGGGCGCGTGACGACCTTCGAGGGCATGTTCGTCATCGACGGCTTCACCAAATATGTGAAGATCCTCGTCCTGCTTGCCGCGGCCGCTGCCATCATCATGTCGATGAACTTCATGGAGCGGGAAAAGATCGACCGTTTCGAGTTTCCCGTCCTGATCGTGCTGGCCACGCTCGGCATGTTCGCCATGGTGTCCGCCAACAGCCTGATCGCCCTCTATCTGGGTCTCGAACTGCAGAGCCTCGCGCTTTACGTCATCGCGGCCTTCAATCGCGACAGCACGCGGTCCACGGAAGCGGGCCTGAAATATTTCGTCCTTGGTGCGCTGTCCTCCGGCATGCTGCTTTACGGCGCGTCGATGGTCTATGGCTTCACGGGCAGTGTCGATTTCAACGTCATCGCCCACGTCCTGGAAGCCGGCGCCAATACCGGCGTCATCTTCGGCCTCGTGTTCGTGCTGGCCGGTCTCACCTTCAAGATTTCCGCCGTGCCGTTCCACATGTGGACGCCCGATGTCTATGAAGGCGCGCCGACCCCGGTGACCGCCTTCTTCGCCGGCGCGCCCAAACTTGCGGCTATGGCGCTCATCATCAATCTGCTCTATAGCGCCTTCCCGCATCTCCTGCCCGAATGGCAGCAGATCATCGTGTTCATCTCGATCGCGTCCATGGTGCTGGCCGCCTTTGCCGCCATCGGCCAGAACAACATCAAGCGCCTGATGGCCTACAGCTCCATCGGCCATATGGGCTATGCGCTTGTCGGTCTTGCCGCGGGCACGCCGGAAGGCCTGCGCGGCGTGCTCATCTACATGACGATCTATGTCATCATGAATATCGGCGTCTTCTGCTGCATCCTCATGATGCGCCGTCAGGAAGGCATGGTGGAATCCATCGACGACCTTGCTGGCCTGTCGCGTCACCAGCCCTTGCTCGCCTTCGTCTTTGCGATGCTGATGTTTTCGCTGGCCGGCATCCCGCCGCTCGCGGGCTTCTTCGGCAAGTTTTACGTCTTCATGGCTGCCATTCAGGCCCATCTTTACCCGCTGGCCGTTATCGGCGTGCTCTCCAGCGTCGTCGGCGCCTTCTACTATCTGCGCATCGTGAAGGTGATGTATTTCGACGAACCGGCGGAGGCCTTCGAGCCCATGCCGGGCGAGCTGACGGCGATGCTCACCATCTCCGGTATCTTCACCATGCTGTTCTTCGTCTATCCGCTGCCGATCATCGCCGGGGCGCAATCGGCGGTTGCCGCGTTGATGCCGTAAGGCGCGCAGCATGGCAGAGCAAGACACGAGCCTTCCTGCCGGATACCGCCATTTTCACTTTGGCGAAATCGACAGCACCAATGAAGAAGCCCGCCGCTTGGGCGATGCGGGCGATCCCGGCAATGTCTGGATCACGGCCGACCTCCAGACTGCGGGGCGGGGCAGGCGGGGCCGTGAGTGGGTGTCGCCCAACGGCAATTTCATGGGAACGCTGCTCCTCAGCCCCCATTGTGGCCCGCGCAAGGCGGGCGAACTTTCATTCGTCGCCGCCGTTGCCGTCCATGATGCCGTGGAAAGCATCCTGCCGCCTCAGTTGAAAGGCGGGCTCAAGCTCAAATGGCCGAACGACCTCCTGCATGAGCGGCGAAAGCTCGCCGGTATCCTGCTGGAATCCTCCGGCGTCGCAGGGGGCGAGGTCGCCTGGGTCGCCATCGGCATGGGCGTCAACCTGGCCGTCCATCCCGAGAACATCGAATATCCGGCCACGTCTCTGGCCGCCATGCAGGCAGGCCATGTCACGCCGGTGGAGATGCTGCAGGCGCTGGCCGCAAGCTATGAGCGCTGGCTGGCCGTCTGGCGGGGCCAGCATGGCTTTGCCGCGATCCGCGAGGCATGGCTTGCCCGCGCCGAGGGCCTTCACGGCGAGATCACCGTGCGCCTGTCGGATGAGAGTTTTACGGGCAGCTTCGAGGGGCTCGCCACGGACGGCACTCTGGAAATCCGCCTGTCGGATGGCAGCCTGCGCCGGGTGGCGGCGGGCGATGTCTTTTTCGGCTCCCCGACGCCCCCCATGGCGTCCTGACGCCTGCCGCGCTAAGAATAAGCATGAGTGAAACAACATCTCCCGCCACCGCCGCCGATACCGCAAGCGGCAAGCGCGCGGGCCCGGCGAACCCCGATGACGAGTTCCTGTTTCTGCCGCTCGGCGGATCCGGCGAAATCGGGATGAACTTCAACCTGTATGGCTACGGGACCGACGACGACCGGCAGTGGATCATTGTCGATCTGGGCGTCACCTTCGGCGACGAGCGCACGCCGGGCATCGACCTCATCATGGGCGACCCGGCCTTCATCGAAGAGCGGCGCGACGAGCTGCTCGGCATCGTCCTCACCCATGCGCATGAAGACCATATCGGCGCCGTCGCGCATATCTGGCCACGCCTGCGCTGTCCGGTCTACGCAACGCCCTTCACCGCCCATATGGTGCGCGGCAAGCTGATCGAGGCGGGGATCGAGGATGAAGTGCCGATGCACATCATCCCGCTCGGCCATCGTTTCGATCTCGGCCCCTTCGACATCGAACTCGTCACGCTCACCCATTCCATTCTGGAACCCAACGCGCTGGCGATCCGCACGCCGCTCGGCCTCGTCCTGCATACGGGCGACTGGAAGATCGATCCGGATCCGGTGCTGGGCGACGACATCGACGCGGCTCGCCTGACGGAAATCGGCGATGAAGGCGTGCTCGCCATCGTTTGCGACAGCACCAATGTCTTTTCGCCCGGCGTTTCCGGTTCGGAAGCCGATGTCGGCCGGAGCCTCGTCGAGCTTTTCCAGACGTGCAAGCGCCGCATCGCCGTCACCACCTTCGCCTCCAATGTGGCGCGGCTGGAAAGCATCGCCAAGGCGGCGGCGGAATGCGGCCGTCATGTCGTGCTGGTCGGGCGTTCCATGCACCGCGTGGTTTCCGCAGCGCGCGAAGCGGGATACCTCCACGACCTGCCGCCCTTCGTGAACGAAGAGGATGCGGGCTACCTGCCGCCGGAAAGCGTGCTCTATCTTTGCACCGGCTCGCAGGGAGAGCCGCGCGCCGCGCTGGCCCGGATCGCTGAAAACACTCACCCCAACATCGTGCTGGAGGAGGGCGATACGGTCGTCTTTTCCTCCCGCATCATCCCCGGCAACGACGTCTCTATTTTCGAGCTTCAGAACCTGTTGTCGGAGCGCGGCATCCGGGTCGTGACGGAGAAGGATCACTTCGTCCACGTCTCCGGTCATCCCTGCCGCGACGAACTTGCCCAGATGTATCAGTGGATCAGGCCGCGGGTTTCCATTCCCGTTCACGGCGAATCCCGCCATCTCGCAGAGCATGCCGCCTTTGCGCGCGAACTTCAGGTGCCCGAGCAGATCGTGGTGAAGAATGGGCTCATGGTTCACCTCGCTCCGAACGAGGCCAAGGTGATCGACGAAGCACCCTCCGGCCGCCTTTACCTCGATGGCGACATTCTGGTGGAAGCCGAGGAGGAAGCGCTGCGCATGCGCCGCAGGCTTTCCTTCTCGGGCGCGGTCTTCGTGACCCTGGTAATCGACGGCAAGAACCGCATTTGCGGCGACCCGCAAGTACGCCTGATCGGCCTGCCGGAGGAAGATAATTTCGGCGTGTTGCTGGAAGACCGGGCGCTCGACGCAATCGACGAGGCGCTGGACCGGCTGCCTGCCAAGCGCAGGGGAGACGACGGTGCCGTTGCGGAATATGTCCGCCGCGCGGTGCGTGGAACGCTGCGCCGCGAATGGGGCAAAAAGGCGCAGGTGGAGGTGATGGTCACGCGTATCTGACCCCGCCTTGCTACTGCCCCTGAACCGGCCTAATTTCTGGCCAGCGCAATTCCAGACCTAAAGGAAACTCTCATGCTCGGACCGCTCAATCACGTTGCGATCGCAGTGCCCGACATCAAGGCCGCCGCGGAAACCTATCGCCAGAAGTTCAATGCGAAAGTCTCCGAAGCCGTACCGCAGCCCGACCATGGCGTGACCACGGTTTTCGTCGATCTCGGCAACACCAAGATCGAACTGCTGGAGCCGCTGGGCGAAGATTCGCCGATTGCCGGTTTCCTCGCCAAGAACCCCAAGGGCGGCATTCATCACATCTGCATCGAGGTCGATGATATCGATCAGGCCTGCGAAAAGATGAACGACGAAGGCGTGACCATCACCGGCACCGGCAAGCCGAAGATCGGCGCCCATGGCAAACCGGTCGTCTTCCTTCATCCGAAAGATCTGAACGGCACGCTGGTCGAGCTGGAACAGGCCTGAGGGACAAGCCCTCGCTTTCTTGAGACGGGATCGGACGGTCAATGAGCTGGTTCGCAGGCATCGCCATCTATTTCGTGATTTGGTGGATCACCTTGCTGGCGGTGCTTCCCTTCCGGGGAAATCCGGTCGCCGAGGAAGATCTGCGCGAGGGGCATGACCCCGGCGCGCCGGCGCGAACCCTGCTGCTCTGGAAGGTGCTCGCCACGACGATCATAGCGGGCATCCTCTGGTGCATCGTCGCCTGGGTGATGATCTATCAGCCCATTTCCTATGACGACATTCCGTTCATGCCGAAGTTCTCGCCGGAATATAACGAGCCGGTCACCCCGGCAGCGCCCGCGCAGCAGCCCGGCAACTGAGGCAGGGAGGGGCCGGCGAGCCCCAATCCAACGCAAGCCCGAATTAAGCGCAAAAAAAGCAAGGTCCGCTTTCGTGGCCTTGCCCGACCCCGACACAAAAAAAAGCAAGGTCCACTTTCGTGGCCTTGCTTTGGGTTTTCCCTCATTTGGTCGCGCCATCGACCGTTGCCGGTCGTGTCTGCGTTTCCTCCCTAGACTTGGAACCTGTTTTCCGGCCCCTTTGTTGCGCAGAAGATAGCGGGGATGCGACGCGATGTCACGCAAAAATCGTCGGAATGGTAACATTCGGCACGAAAATACGGCGGGTGCGAAATGAATGTCCGCCGTCACCTGTTTCCCGGCAACGAGCGAAACGGTGATGAGACGTTAAGCCGGATAGGGAGATGATGGCGCATGACCCGCTCGACCCGTGATTCCAGTCCCTTTCCGCGGCTTGGCTGCCTTATGGCGCTGATCGCCGGCCCGCTTTGCCTGATTGCAGGACAAGCCGCGGCACAAGCGCAAAACCCGACGCTGGACCTGGCCGGAGGGGAGGGCGCGCGGATCGTCCGGATTTCGCCCGAAGCCTGTGAAAACCTCGACCTCTACGCCGCGCCCGATACCGTCGACGGCGCCGCGGACTATGTGCCAGGCGTGGCCGCCGATGGCAGCCCCGTCGCACCGGCCGATATCGGCGGCGAAACCGACTATGCCCCCCGCCGCCATTATGAATTCGACGTGGTGGTCCGCCCGCTTGCCGGCAGCGCCACGCCGGGCGTCTCCACCAGTGAGATGAGCGTCGCGCATCTGCGGATAGACAGCCGCACCGGCGCGATGGAAATCGACGGCGTGCCGCTTTCCGATGGAAGCCGCCAGGCGCTGGCCGAAGCCTGTGCAGAATTGCATCACACGCACACGAAACAGCCTCTGGAGCCCCCGCACCGCACTCCGGCGGATTGACTCCGGGCGGTCCCCCCGGGACCCTGATTATGGGCAAATCGGGTGGTGTTTCATGCTTGCGGGTTGGGTGAAGACGGGGGTCTTCGGCTTTTTCAGTCTGATGCTGGGGCTGGCGGTGTCGTCGCCTGCCATGGCGTCGGGCAATGGTCTGTGGACGATCACCAAGGATCACTGGAGCGAGAGCGACGAGGCCGCCTGGCGCGACTTCATCGCGGCAATTGGCGCGGCGGATTGCTGGACGATGGATGCCTGCCTCAAGAGCCCGGCCAATCCCTACCGCCATACCGATCCGAAGGGCGCGCGCTTCCTCGTGGACTGCGCCGATACGCCTTATGTGCTGCGGGCCTATTTCGCCTGGAAGAACGGACTGCCCTTCGCCTGGGCGAACGGCGTGTTGCCCGCCGACGGGGTGCGCGGCGACATCCGCTATTCGCCCTATGGCAACAGGGTGGTGAGCCGCGCGTCGGTGCCGCGCACGGCCTATGGCGTGCGCGCCATGCCGATCCTGCGCCAGCTCACCTGGACGATTTCGACGGCCATGTTCCGGCGCGATGCGAGGGCGTGGGACAAAACCATGTTCACCGATACCTATTCGCCGCGCCTCGACCGGGAAGCGATCCAGCCCGGCACCATCGTCTATGATGTGAACGGTCATATCGCGACCGTCTGGCGGGTCGAGCCCAATGGCCGCATCTGGATTTTCTCTTCTCACCCCGATCACACGGTGAGCCGCTCCTTTGTCGGGCGGGAGTTCCTGCGCACCGGCCCCGAACTCGGATCGATCTTCCAGAAATTCCGCCCCATCCGCCTCGTTGGCGCGAGGCGGGCGGCCAATGGCTCGCTGATCGGCGGGCGTATCGTTGCGACGCCGAACAGCGAAATCCCGGATTTCTCACTGGAGCAATATACCGGCAACCCGCCGGCCGACCCGGCGAACTGGCGCCGCGCGCAATGGGTGTGGCAGGACGAGACGATGGATTTCTATACCTATCTCCGGGCGAAGATGTCCTTTGGCGATCTCGAATACCGCCCGCTGGACGAAGTGAACGCCATGATGATGTCGCTCTGCCAGGACCTGCGTTCGCGCGCCCGCGCTGTGGAAATCGCGCAGGAAGAAGGCATCGACAACATGACGCCGCCGCGTCGCCTGCCGAACAACATCTACGGCACCGACGGGGTGTGGGAACTCTATTCCACGCCCTCGCGGGACGCCCGGCTGAAGACTGCGTTCAAGGAGCTTTACGATGCCGTCGTGCAGTTCGTGAAGCTCGATCTCATCGATGCTCCGCGCCTGAAATATGACGGCAACAATCTCGTCGGCGACCTTCTGCAGGCCTATGAGCAGAAGGCTGCGGCCTGCACGATTTCCTATCGCAATTCAGACGGCCGCATGGTGTCGCTCAATATGCGTCAGGTGACCGAGCGTCTCTTCAAGCTTTCCTTTGACCCTTATCAATGCGTGGAGCGCCGCTGGGGGGCGGGCGGAACGGAGCTTTCCACCTGCCGCGACGGCGCGGTGAAGACCCGCTGGTATGAGGCGCAGCAGCAACTCCGCAACCAGATCGACCGGACCTATGATGTCGATATGGGCTACAATATTACCGAGCTTGAGCGGGGTCCTTACGGGCTCAGAACGGGCAGGGGCGTGGACCATCCGCCCGAGGTTGATGTGCGCGCCTATCTGGAGGCCGCGGCCCATCGCTATTCCGTCATGGCGGACACGCCGGAACCCGCGGCCACTCGCTGACCCAACTGTCACATAGCCTTCGTTGACTTTGCGGGACGGGACGCGGAAGCTGCGCCGATTCCGCATGAGGGCCGGTGATGTATCTCTCTTTCTGGCGTGTTCTGATTGCCGCTCCGGGGCTTTTTCTGTCAGCCATGCTGGCCGCGCAACCGGCCTTGGCTGCGGATTCCGCGCGCTGGATCGTCACCAAACCGGCATGGAGCCAGACGGATGAAGAGGCATGGCGCGATTTCGTGGCCGGTATCGGCGCGGCGGATTGCTGGACCGTTCAGGACTGCCTCAAAAGCGCGGCCAATCCCTACCGGTTCACCGACAAGGGCACCGGCCTCTACGACTTCCTGATCGACTGCGCCGACGCACCGCTCGTGCTGCGCGCCTATTTCGCCTGGAAGAACGGATTGCCCTTCGCTTGGGAATCCGAGGTCAAGCCGCTGGATGAAGACGGCAATGTCATCGAGAAGGTCAGGGACAGCGATGTCCGTTATTCGCCCCATGGCAATGCGATCACGAAGCGCGATTCCGTCCCGCGTACCGAACACGGGGTCAATGCGCCGCGCCTGCTGCAACGGCTGACCACCACCGTCTCTACCGCCATGCATCGATACGATGCGCGCGCATGGGACCCGGAGCTTTTCTCCGACACCTATTCGCCGGCCTTGAACCGCGAGGCCATTCAGCCCGGCACCATCGCCTATGACAGCAATGGCCATATCGCACTTGTCTGGAAGGTGGAGCAGAGCGGCCGTATCCGGCTTTTCTCCGCCCAGCCCGACAACACGGTAACGCGCGGCTTCCTCGGTCATGAATATGCGCGCACCGGGCCGGAGCTTGGCGCGATCTTCCAGAAGTACCGGCCTATCCGAGTCGTGGGCGCGACGCGCGCGCCCAATGGCGCGCTTGTCGGCGGGCATATCGAGGGCACGCCGAACAGCAAGCTGGCGGACTATTCGCTGGAGCAATACACAGGCAATCCGCCGACCGATCCGGACAATTGGCGCAATGCGCAATGGGTCTGGTACGACGAGACGATGGACTTCTACACCTATCTCCGGGCGAAGATGTCCTTCGGCGATCTGACCTATCGACCGCTCGACGAGCTGCGATCCTTGACGCAGTCGCTATGCCGCGACCTTCATTCTCGACAGCATTCCATCGAGGTGGCGCGGGACAAGGGCACCGATGAGATGACCCCGCCCGAACGCCTGCCGGAAAACATCTATGGAACGGACGGGCTCTGGGAGAGCTATTCGACGCCCGCCCGCGATGCCCGGCTGAAAACGAGCTTCAAGCAGCTCTACGATTCCGTCGTCCTCTTCGTGAAGCTCGACCTCATCGATGCCCCGCGCCTCGAATATGACGGTAACGACCTGCCCGGCGACATGCTGAAGCTCTACGACGAGGAGGCGGCCTCCTGCCTTGTCACCTATGAGAATTCGGCGGGCAAGCCCGTGACGCTCGATATGGAGCAGATCTCCCGACGCCTTTTCAGGCTCTCCTTCGACCCCTATCAATGCGTCGAGCGCCGCTGGGGCGCGCGCGGCGCGGAGCTTTCCACCTGCCCGGACGGGCCGGTGAAAACCCGCTGGTACGAGGCCGAACAGAAGCTGCGTAACCAGATCGAGCGGACCTATGACGTCCGGATGGACTATACCGCCGCCGAGCTGGAAAAGGGCCCCTGGGGCGTCCGCACCGGGCGTGGCGTGAGCGAACCCCCGAATGTGGACGTTCAGGCCTATCTGGAAGGGGCGGTCCGGCGCTATTCGGCCCAATTGAACCTCAAGCCGGACATTGCGAAGTCGGTGGCGACCCCCTAAAACTTGGTCCCTGTTTTAGCTGGCCCGGCGCGGGATTCGGCAGTTGCCGGAGAGGTGACGCCGGTCGCCTCGCGCTTCGGCCCCCAACGACAAGTCAGCACAACGCAATGCGTCTTTCCCGATATTTTCTGCCGACCCTGAAGGAAAACCCCGCCGAGGCCCAGATCGTCTCGCACCGCCTCATGCTGCGCGCCGGCATGGTCCGGCAGACGAGCGCCGGTATCTATGCCTGGCTGCCGCTCGGCCTGCGCGTGCTGAGGAATATCGAGAAGATCGTTCATGAGGAGCAGGAAAAGGCGGGCGCCATCCAGATGCTCATGCCGACGATCCAGTCGGCCGATCTCTGGCGCGAGTCGGGCCGCTACGACGCCTATGGGCCTGAAATGCTCCGCATCAAGGACCGGCATGACCGCGACATGCTGTACGGGCCGACCAATGAGGAGATGATCACCGAGATCTTCAAGAACTCGGTCCGCTCCTACCGCGACCTGCCGCGCAATCTCTATCACATCCAGTGGAAGTTCCGCGACGAGATCAGGCCGCGTTTCGGCGTCATGCGCGGGCGCGAATTTCTGATGAAGGACGGCTATTCCTTCGACCTCGATGTGGACGCCGCACGCCGCGCATACCAGAAGATGTTCGTCTCCTATCTGCGGACCTTCGACCGCATGGGCCTCAGCGCCATTCCCATGGCCGCCGATACCGGTCCCATCGGCGGCGACCTCAGCCATGAATTCATCATTCTGGCGGAGACCGGCGAATCCGCCGTCTTCTGTCATCGCGATCTGGTGGATATGGATGTGCCGGGCGACGACCTCGATTATGAGAGCGACCTTGAGGCCATCCTCCGTTCACGGACGGAGCTTTATGCCGCGACCGACGAAGTGCATGACGAGGCGAAGTTCGAGGCCGAGGTGCCGGAAGACAAGCGCATGACGGCGCGCGGCATCGAGGTTGGCCATATCTTCTTTTTTGGCACGAAATATTCGAAGGCCATGGGCGCGGTCGTCTCCGGTCCGGACGGCAAGGAAGTGCCCGTCCAGATGGGCTCCTACGGCATCGGCGTCTCGCGCCTTGTCGGCGCCATCATCGAGGCGAGCCATGACGAGAACGGCATTATCTGGCCCGAAGCCGTGGCGCCCTTCAAGGTCGGCCTCGTCAATCTCAAATCCGGCGATGCCGAAACGGATGCGGCCTGCGAAGACATTTACGCGAAACTCACTTCCGCCGGGATAGAAACGCTCTATGACGACACGAACGAGCGGGCAGGGGCCAAGTTCAGCAATATGGACCTGATCGGCCTTCCCTGGCAGCTCGTGGTCGGCCCGCGCGGGTTGAAGAACGGTGTGGTGGAAGTAAAGAACCGGGCGACCGGCGAGAAGGAAGAACTCTCGATCGATTCAGCGCTGAACCTTCTCACCAGCTGAACCGGTCAATTGCAGGGCGGGGGCGAAAGGCGAAAACCGATATGAGCGACAATGCAGGCCTCGCAACCGGTGATATGGAACCGGTATCCGGTGGCAAGACGCGGCCTTTCAGCGGCTTCGAATGGCTGCTGGCCTTCCGCTATCTGAGGGCCCGCCGCAAAGAAGGCTTCATCTCCGTCATTGCGGGGTTTTCCTTCGTCGGCATCATGCTTGGCGTGGCGACGCTCATCATCGTCATGTCGGTGATGAACGGTTTCCGTACGGAGCTTCTCTCTCACATTCTGGGTTTGAACGGCCATATGTTCGTGCGCGGCGTGGCCGGCTACATCACCGATTACGACAGCGTGGCCGACAAGGTGCGCAAGGTGAACGGCGTGACCAGTGTCGTGCCGCTTGTCGAGGGGCAGGTCATGGCCTCCACCCCGGCGAACGCCTCCGGCGCCTTGGTGCGCGGCGTGCGCGAAAAGGACCTTGAGCACCTGACCGCCGTCTCGGACAATGTGCTGATGGGCTCGCTGGACAGCTTCAAGGAGGGCGAGATCGCCGTCGGCGCGCGTCTCGCGCGCAAGCTTGGCGTCTCCGTCGGCGACAAGATCACGCTGTTGAGCCCGAGGGGCACATCCACGCCTTTCGGCACGGCGCCACGCGTGCGCGCCTTCAAGGTCGGCGCGATCTTCGAGGTTGGCATGTCGGAATACGACGCCACCTTTGTCTTCATGCCACTCGCTGCGGCGCAGAGCTTCTTGAAAACGGGCAATGGCGTGAACGCGCTTGAACTCAGGATTGCCGATCCCGACCGGGTGAACGCCGCCGTCCTGCCCGTCGCGCAGGCCGCCGGGGCCTGTTGCGATGTCGTCACCTGGCAGCAGACCAATCAGAGTTTCTTCAGCGCGCTTCAGGTGGAGCGCAATGTGATGTTTCTCATCCTGACGCTCATCCTCGTCGTCGCCGCGCTCAACATCATCTCGGGCCTCATCATGCTGGTGAAGGACAAGGGCAGGGACATCGCCGTCCTGCGCACCATGGGCGCGACGCGCGGCTCGGTCCTGCGCATCTTCTTCATTTCAGGCGCCTCGATTGGCGTATTGGGCACGCTGGCCGGTTTCGCGCTCGGGCTCGTCTTCTGTCTCAACATCGAACCGCTGCGCCAGTTCCTGTCGAGCCTGTCGGGAACGGAGCTGTTCTCGCCGGAGGTCTATTTCCTGAGCCGAATGCCCGCGGAAGTAGATGTCAGCGAAGTGACCTCCGTTGTCCTCATGGCGCTGGGGCTTTCATTCGCGGCGACGCTTTATCCCGCCTGGCGCGCCGCCTCGCTCGATCCGGTGGAGGCGCTGCGCTATGAGTGATGTAACCACTGACAGCATGCCCGCCCTCAGCCTGAAAGACGTCACACGCACCTATGAGCAGGGCGAAGAGACGCTCCATATCTTCCGCGAACTCTCGCTGGATATCTGGAAAGGCCAGATGGTCGGGCTCGTCGGCCCTTCCGGCGCGGGCAAATCCTCGCTGCTCCACATCGCTGGCCTGCTGGAAATGCCGAATAGCGGCGCCGTGATGATCGGCGGGCGCGACTGCGTGGCGCTGCCGGACAGCCAGAAGACCGCCGTCCGCCGGACCGATGTAGGCTTCGTCTATCAGTTCCACAATCTGCTGCCCGAATTTTCGGCGGTGGAAAACGTCATGCTGCCCCAGCTCGTGGCGGGCCGGAAAAAGAGCGAGGCGCATGACTTCGCCATGGACCTGCTCACCCGCATGGGGCTCGCGCCGCGCGCGACGCATCGGCCGGCCGAACTTTCCGGCGGCGAGCAGCAGCGTGTCGCCATCGCCCGCGCGCTGGCCAACCGGCCGCGCCTCGTGCTGGCTGACGAGCCCACCGGCAATCTCGATCCCAAGACCTCCCGGCATGTCTTCACCGAGCTGTTGAATGTCTGCCGGCAGGAGGGGGTGGCCGCGCTCATCGCGACCCACAATCTCGACCTTGCCTCGCATATGGACCGGGTCGTCCTGCTCCATGAAGGCAAGCTGCTCGAAGGTGCGGAACTCGCCGCGCAATACCAGAGCCTTTGATCGATAATATCGATTGATTTGACAAGAATAACGCGTTGGACCGATTGATCGGTTTTACGCATGGTCCCTGTAGTTAGAAAACAGGGAGCCTTGTCATGTCGGCCAACGACGCAGCAACCGTTACGCACCCCACGCGCCTTCAGAACGCAGCCGCGCTGCTGCCGGGTCTGGGCCTGACGGTCATCATCGGCGCGGTCGCCACCGGCCTTCATGAGCTGCCGGGCATGGGGCCCTTGAGCCCGCTTATCCTCGCCATCCTGCTCGGCATGGCCTTCAACAACATCGTCGGCACGCCCGCGGCGGCCAAGCAGGGCGTGAAATTCGCGCTCCGCCGCATCCTCCGCTTCGCCGTCATGCTGTTGGGCCTCCAGCTCACGCTGGCGCAGGTGGAAAGCGTCGGGCTGGGCGGCCTCGCCGCGACGCTCGCCACGCTTGGCGCGACCTTCTTCTTTACCGTCTGGATGGGCCGCGCGCTCGGCGTCGGCAGGTCGCTCTCCGCGCTGATCGCCTCGGGCACCTCCATCTGCGGGGCGTCCGCCGTCATCGCCGCCGATGCCGTCATTGGCGGTGAGGATGAGGAAGTCGCCTATGCCGTGGCCTGCGTGACGATATTCGGCTCCATCTCCATGCTGCTTTACCCGATCCTCGGGGCGGCCATGGCGCTCTCCTCCCACACCTACGGCCTGTGGACTGGCGCGACCATTCACGAGGTGGCGCAGGTTGTGGCCGCTGCATTCCAGGGCGGCGAGGCGGCGGGCCATTTCGGCACCATCGTGAAACTCACCCGGGTGATGATGCTGGCCCCGGTCATTCTGGCGCTCGCCGCCTTCTGGGTTCGCGAGAAGAACCATGGTGACCTCGATGTCGCCGGACCGGAAGAGGGCGCCGCCGCGCAGAGCCGCTGGGCTCATATCCCCTGGTTCGCCTTTGGCTTTCTCGCGCTCATCGTGGTGAACACGCTCTTTCCCCTGGAAACGACGGCAAAGGCGGACACGGCAATGGTGACGACCTTCCTGCTGGCGGTTGCTGTGGCCGCGATGGGCCTCGAGACCGATTTTCGCAAGCTCCTTGCGATGGGGCTCCGGCCGCTCATCCTCGGGGCGGCGGCCTGGATATTCATTTCCGTGACGGGACTGGGGCTCGTAACCTGGCTAAGCTGACCGACCTTCGATTTCTCCGGGAACCCGCCTGTGACGCTTGACCAGCTTCGTATCTTTTTGGCCGTCGCCGAACGCGAGCATGTAACGCAGGCCGCGGCGGCATTGGGGCTGACCCAATCGGCGGTGAGCGCCGCCATCGCCGCGCTGGAGGCGCGCCACGATACGAGGCTCTTCGACCGGGTCGGCCGTCATATCGAACTGACGGCTGCCGGAAAGACCTTTCTCGGCGAGGCGAGGGCGGTCGTCGCCCGAGCCGAGGCGGCGGAACTCATGCTGAGCGAACTCGGCTCCCACGCGAAGGGCGCGATCAACGTAGCCGCCAGCCAGACCATCGCCAGCTATTGGCTGCCGCCGCATCTCGTCCGTTTCCGCGAAAGCGCACCGGAAGTCGATGTCCGGCTGGAGCAGGGCAATACCAGCGCCGTCATCGAAGCGGTAAAAGCGGGCACGGCGGATATCGGTTTCGTCGAGGGCGAGGTGAAAGCGGCCGCGCTGGCGGTCGATCAGGTCGGCATCGACGAGATGGTCCTTGTCGTCGCGTCGGATCACCCGCTGGCCGAACGGCGCAGCCTGAAACCCGCCGATCTTGCCGCCGCCGACTGGATCGTCCGCGAGCCGGGGTCGGGCACACGCTCGGAAGCCGAAAACGCGGTCGCAGCCCTGGGCGTGCCCATCCATGAGCGCCGCATTGCCATGGTCCTGCCGTCCAACGAGGCCGTGCGCGCCGCAGTGGAGGCGGGCGCCGGCATTGCCGCGCTGTCGGAACTGGTCGTGGCCGAGAGCATTCGGGGCGGCAGGCTGAAACGGCTGAAACCGGCGCTAGGACGCCGCGCTTTCTATGTGGTCCGTCACAAGGAGCGCCGCCTGAGCAAGGCCGCCGAGGCCCTGATCGACCACTGCAAATCCGCCTGACGCCGGGCCAAATAATCCCGGAGATTTTCCTCTTGACGGATGAGAACAAAGAGGGAACTATCTGCATCAGAACATTCCATGAACACACTGTTCGCGAAGGGGCTGAATATGCAGACGGGACACGAAACCAATGGCTGGCTGAAGGACATCGCGGCACTGGCCTCCATCACCGCTTTCATCTTCACGGCCGTGACCTGGGTCGAGATCGCCAGGGGACTGATGGGATAATCGTCTTTTCCACATCTTTATTTCGCGGCCCCGCCTGACACGGGGCCGCTGGAGCGGGAGAATGCAAGCCATGGCCGATTCCCGCTCCTCGCAATCCCAACCGCTTCAATTCATCCATCTGCGGATGCACACCGCCTATTCCCTGCTGGAAGGGGCGATCCGCATGAAGGATGTGCCCAAGCTCTGCAAGGAGCAGGGCATGCCCGCCGTGGCCATCACGGATGCAGCCAATCTCTTCGGCGCGCTTGAATTTTCCGAAGTGCTGTCCGGCGCGGGGCTTCAGCCCATTATCGGTTGTACGCTGCCTGTCCTGCTCGCCGCCGATGACGAGCCGGGGCGTGGCCCGCGCCGCGAGCCTTCCGGCATTATTGCGCTGCTGGCCAAGGACGAGCAGGGCTACAAGAACCTCATGAAGCTTTCGAGCCGGGCGTTTCTCGATCCGGAAGCCGGGGAGCCCGCCCATGTGCCCCTCGCCAAGATCGCGGAGTGCCAGGAAGGGCTCATCTGTCTGACCGGTGGGCCCGAGAGCGTGGTGAACAAGCTGCTGGAGGCCGGTCAGCCCGGTCCGGCGGAGGAAAATCTCGACTGGCTGCAAAAGACCTTCGGCGACCGGCTCTATGTCGAGCTGCAGCGCCACGGCATGGCGCGCGAACGCCAGACAGAGGGGCAACTCGTCGATTGGGCCTATGAAAAGGCCATCCCGCTGGTCGCCACCAACGAACCTTATTTTGCCAGGGAAGACGAGTTCGAAGCGCATGACGCGATGATCTGCATCGCGGAGGGCGCCTATGTCGCCCAGACCGACCGGCGCAGCCTGACGCCCGAACACCGTTTCAAGTCGCAGGCCGAAATGGTCGCGCTCTTCTCCGATCTGCCCGAGGCGATCGAGAACACGCTGGAGATCGCTCGGCGCTGCGCCTTCCGCCCGCGCACGCACAAGCCGATCCTGCCCAATTTCGCCCTCGGCACCAGCGAGGCGGATGAGCTGGTGCGCCAGGCCGAGGAAGGCCTCACCGCGCGTCTTGCCGCCGTGGAAGCGGTGGCCGATGAGGAGGTCTACCGCAAGCGCCTGCGTTTCGAGCTCGATATCATCGTGAAGATGGATTTCCCCGGCTACTTCCTCATCGTGGCCGACTTCATCAAATGGGCGAAGGCGCATGACATTCCGGTCGGGCCCGGCCGCGGATCGGGCGCGGGCTCGGTCGTCGCCTGGGCGCTGACCATTACCGATCTCGATCCCTTGCGTTTCGGGCTCCTCTTCGAGCGCTTTCTGAACCCAGAGCGCGTCTCCATGCCGGACTTCGATATCGACTTCTGTCAGGACCGGCGCGACGAGGTGATCCGCTATGTGCAGGATCGCTATGGCTACGATCAGGTCGCCCAGATCATCACCTTCGGTAAGCTTCAGGCCCGCGCCGTGCTGCGCGACGTGGGGCGCGTCCTCCAGCTTCCCTATGGCCAGGTGGACCGGCTCTGCAAGCTCGTGCCCAATAATCCGGCCAATCCGGTCACGCTGCCCGAAGCGATCGAGGGGGAACCGCGCCTTCAGGAGGAAGCGAAGAACGACGAGACCGTCGCCCGCATGCTGGAAATCGGCCAGAAGCTGGAGGGGCTCTATCGCCACGCCTCCACCCACGCCGCCGGCGTGGTGATCGGCGACCGCCCGCTGGATGAGCTGGTGCCGCTCTATCGCGACCCCCGCTCGGATATGCCGGTGACCCAGTTCAACATGAAATGGGTGGAACCGGCGGGCCTCGTGAAGTTCGACTTTCTCGGCCTGAAGACGCTCACCGTCCTTCAGCAGGCGGTCAACCTGCTGAAACTCCGGGATATCGAGGTCGATCTCGCCCATTTGCCGCTGGACGACAGGGCCAGCTACGAGATGCTGGCAAAGGGGCAGACGGTCGGTGTGTTCCAGCTTGAAAGTTCGGGCATGCGCGACATGCTCCGCAAGCTCAATGCCGACCGCTTCGAAGACATCATCGCCATGGTGGCGCTCTACCGCCCGGGCCCCATGGACAACATCCCGAAATACATCGCCTGCAAGAAAGGCGAGGAAAAGCCCGACTATCTGCATCCCTGGCTGGAAGATGTCCTGCGCGAGACGCATGGCGTCATCATCTATCAGGAGCAGGTGATGCAGATCGCGCAGATCCTCTCCGGCTACTCGCTGGGCGAAGCCGACCTTCTCCGCCGCGCCATGGGCAAGAAGATCAAGGCGGAGATGGAGAAGCAGAAGGAACGCTTCGTCACCGGCGCCGTCGAGAAGGGCGTGGACAAGGCCAAGGCGGCGGAAATCTTCGAGCTGGTGGACAAGTTCGCGGGCTATGGCTTCAACAAGTCGCATGCCGCCGCTTATGCGCTGGTCGCCTATCAGACGGCCTGGCTGAAGGCGAACTACCCGGTGGAGTTCCTGGCCGCCTCCATGAGCCTCGATCTCAACAACACCGATAAGCTGAATGTTTTCAAGGAAGAAGCGACCCGTCTTGGCATCAAGGTTTGCCCGCCATCGGTGAACCGCTCCGAGGCCATGTTCACGGTGGAGAACGGCGAGGTGCTCTACGCGCTCGCCGCCATCAAGAATGTCGGCCGTCAGGCGATGGAGCATGTGGTGGAAGTCCGCCGGGAAGGCGGGCCCTTCAGCGACATCTACGACTTTGCGCGCCGCGTCAGCCCGCGCTTCATCAACAAGCGCACCTTCGAGAATCTGGTCCGCGCCGGCGCCTTCGACGATCTTCACAAGGATCGGGCCCAACTCCTTGCAAGCGCGGATCTTTTGATGGGCATCGCTAGTTCGGCGGCGGAGGAGCGCGAGACCCAGCAGGTGAACCTCTTCGGCGGCGATAGCGGAGCCGCGATGGCCAATCCGGCCCTGCCGCGCGTGGAAAGCTGGACGCCGATACAGCGCCTCAATGAGGAATTCAACGCCATCGGCTTCTACCTCTCCGGCCACCCGCTGGACGGATATCTGACCTCGCTCAAGCGGGCGGGTGTCGTCACCTATGCGGAAATGCTGTCGCGCAGCACCCCGGCCGCCAAGATGGCCGGAACGGTGACGGCCCGTCAGGAACGACGTTCCAAGAAGGGCAATCCCTTCGCCTTTCTCAACCTGTCCGATCCGACCGGCCAGTTCGAGATGATCGTGTTTTCCGAGGTGCTCTCCGCCTCGCGCGATGACATGGAGCCCGGCAAATCCGTGGTCGTCTCCGTGGAAATCGATCGCGCGGGCGATGAGGTGAAGCTCCGGGCTCTGGCCGTTCAGTCGCTGGAGGCCGCGACCGCCAATGTGGAAGAGGGCATGAAAGTCTTCCTGGAGGATCCTTCCACGCTCGAACCGCTCAAGACACGTCTCAAGGAAAAGGGGAAAGGGATTGTTTCCCTTGTCCTTTTGGCCGACAAGGGTCGTGAAATCGAGATCGAGCTGAAGGATCGCTACCGCGTGACGCCCGAAATCCGCGGCGCGATCAAATCCATGACCGGCGTCATCGAGGTGCAGGAAATCTGACGGGCCGCGAAATCCGCCCGCCTGGTCGCGCCCCGACAGGCCGCGCTAAGCCGCTATTCACGCTTGCTTTTCAGCCTTTCTCCCCCTATACCGGCGCCATTCCACACGCGGGGTTGGGTGTACCCACCGTCTCTGTCCGATCTTCAACGGGTCGTCACAGAGACAACATAGGGTGCCCCCGTCCGGTGCGGTCGGCTTCATTCAATGCGAGGCCGACACGTTTCCCCCCGCGGAGGTCCAACCGGAAAAAGGAGCAGGGTGTCATGGCACTCCCCGATTTTACTATGCGTCAATTGCTGGAGGCCGGTGTTCACTTCGGTCACCAGACCCATCGCTGGAACCCGAAGATGGAGACCTTCCTCTTCGGCAACCGCAACAACATCCACATCATCGATCTGGCCCAGACGGTGCCGCTTCTGCACCAGGCGCTTGTCGCCGTGCGCGATGTGGTGGCCGGTGGCGGCCGTGTGCTCTTCGTCGGCACCAAGCGCCAGGCCTCCGATCCGATCGCCGAGGCGGCGCGCCAGTGCGCCCAGTACTACATCAATCACCGTTGGCTCGGCGGCACGCTGACCAACTGGAAGACGATTTCCAACTCGATCCGTCGCCTGCGCGAACTGGACGAGATCCTTGGTGGCGAGGCCCGTGGCCTGACCAAGAAGGAAGTCCTGATGATGACCCGCGAGCGCGACAAGCTTGAGCGCGCCATCGGCGGTATCAAGGACATGGGCGGCATTCCCGACCTGATGTTCGTGATCGACACGAACAAGGAAACGATCGCCATTCAGGAAGCCCGCAAGCTCGGCATCCCGGTCGTTGCCATTCTGGATTCCAACTGCGATCCGGACGGCATTGCCTATCCGATCCCGGGCAATGACGACGCGGCGCGCGCCATCAGCCTCTACACCGATCTGATCTCCCGCGCGGTGATCGACGGTATCTCGCAGAGCCAGGGCTCCATGGGTGTCGATATCGGCGCCGAGGCGGAACCGATGGCCGAGCCCGCGCTGGCTGACGCCCCCGCGGCTGAAGAAGCCCCGGCAGCCGAAGCAGCGGCTGAGCCGGCGGCCGAAACCCCGGCCGAGTAAGCCGGGTCCGAATTCGGCCTGGCGGGACTGCCCGAACGCGCTTCGGGGTCCCGCCAGTGCTCTTGGGAGAGCTCTTGACTGGCTTCGGCAGACGCGGATTGTTCGCGGGCCGAGGCCGCAGCATTTTTGAGGAAATCCGATGGCTGATATCACCGCAAGCATGGTGAAGGAACTGCGCGAAAAGACCGGCGCAGGCATGATGGACTGCAAGGCAGCGCTGAAGGAAAACGACGGCGACATGGAAGCCGCGGTTGACTGGCTGAGGACCAAGGGTCTGGCCAAGGCCGCCAAGAAGGCCGGTCGCGTTGCCGCCGAAGGTCTCGTTGGCGTCGTTGCCGACGGTACGCGCGGCGCGGTCGTGGAAGTGAATTCCGAAACCGACTTCGTGGCCCGCAACGAACAGTTCCAGGGCATGGTCTCCGAAATCGCCAAGCTGGCGCTCGACGCCAATGGCGATGTCGATGCGCTCAAGGCGGCGACCTACACCGGCTCGTCCAAATCCGTCGAGGATTATGTGACCGAAGCCGTCGGCACGATCGGCGAGAACATGAATGTCCGCCGCGCGGGCTTCATCTCGGTCGATGAGGGCGTGGTCGCGGCCTATGTCCACAATCAGGTCGTGCCGGGTCTCGGCAAGATCGGCGTGCTGGTCGGTCTCGAATCCGCCGGCGACAAGGAAAAGCTGGCCGAGCTCGGCAAGCAGATCGCGATGCATGTCGCGGCGACGACCCCGCTGGCCACCCGTCCCGAAGACATGGATCAGGACACGATCGAGCGTGAGCGCAATGTGCTCATCGCCGAAGCCAAGGAATCGGGCCGCCCCGACAACATCATCGAGAAGATGGTCGAAGGCCGCATGCGCAAGTTCCTCCAGGAAGTCGTGCTGCTCTCCCAGGCCTTCGTGATCGACCCCGACAACTCCGTCGAGCAGGCCGTGAAGAACGCCGAAGGCGACATCGGCGCCCCGGTGAAAGTCGTCGGCTTCCTGCGCTTCGGCCTTGGCGAAGGCGTCGAAAAGGAAGAGGCGGATTTCGCCGCGGAAGTGGCTGCCGCCCGCGGTTGAGGCATTTTGCCTTTGTGAATACAGCGCCCCCTTCGCCAACCGGCGCAGGGGGCGCTATTGTCTCTGGCAGGTGAGGAGGGATTCGCCCCTCAGCCCATCTGTCCAGATGCCACGCCCATAGCGCCGGAATCCTGCCCATGTCCGCCAGTGCCACGAGAAGTGCAACCGAAAGCGCAGCCGAAGGCGCCGATAAGCCGCGTTACGCCCGCGTCCTCCTGAAGGTGTCGGGCGAAGCCCTGATGGGGGATACCCAATACGGTATCGATGTCGGCACGGTCGATCGCATCGCCCGGGAAATCCAGCAGGCCTGCGAGATCGGCGTGGAGGTTTGCCTGGTGATCGGCGGCGGCAACATTTTCCGCGGGCTGTCGGGCGCGGCCAAGGGGATGGAGCGGGCAAGCGCGGACTATATGGGCATGCTGGCAACCGTCATGAACGCGCTGGCCATGCAGAATTCGCTGGAACGCCTGGATGTGCCCACCCGGGTTCTTTCCGCCATTCCCATGATGACCATTTGCGAGCCCTATATCCGCCGCCGCGCGGTGCGACACATGGAAAAGGGACGGGTCGTCATTTTCGCGGCCGGCACCGGCAATCCCTTTTTCACCACCGATACCGCCGCCGCGCTTCGTGCCACCGAAATGGGCTGCGATGCGCTGCTGAAGGGGACGCAGGTCGACGGCGTATATTCCGACGACCCCAAGAAGGTCCCCGACGCGGAACGCTACGAGCGGCTGACCTATTTCGACGTGATCGCGCGCGATCTGAAGGTGATGGATACCTCCGCCATCGCGCTGGCCCGGGAAAACGATATTCCGATCATCGTTTTTTCCATTCACGATTCCGGCTCCCTGGTCGATGTTCTGACGGGCAAGGGACGCTGCACTATCATCGAGAACGCTGCCTGAGAAACGCTTGCGGGCGAACCAAGGCACGGAAGGAACCGACATGGCTGACCAAGAAGAAACATTCGATCTGGACGACACCGAACGCCGCATGAAGGGCGCTGTGCAGGCACTGAAGACCGAGTTCGGCGGCCTGCGGACAGGCCGCGCGACCGCGAGCCTGCTGGATCCGATCACCGTCGACGCCTATGGACAGACCATGCCGCTCAACCAGGTCGGCACGGTCGGTGTGCCCGAGCCCCGTATGCTGACGGTTTCCGTCTGGGACAAGGGCATGGTGGCGGCCGTCGAAAAGGCGATCCGCAATTCCGGCCTCGGCCTCAATCCGGTTGTCGACGGCACGCTGCTCCGCCTGCCGATCCCCGAGCTCAATGAAGAGCGTCGTCAGGAACTGACCAAGGTCGCCGCGCGCTATACCGAGCAGGCCCGCATCGCTGTGCGCAATGTACGCCGCGACGCGATGGACGAGCTGAAAAAGCTCGAAAAGGACGGCAAGATGAGCAAGGACGATCACAAGATCTGGAGCGATGAGGTCCAGTCTTTGACCGACAAGTTCATCGCGGAAATCGACGCCGCGCTGGCCCACAAAGAAAGTGAAATCATGCAGGTGTGAGGCCTTGCTGTTGCCTTGATGGCAGGTTTCACTATCGGGATGACGGTCGCTCAGACCAGGCTAAAATAAGAAAACCCGGTTGACGGTATGATGTTGACGTCCAAGCAAAATGACAGCGAGACCGCCTCTCAGGCGGTGCCGCGTCATGTCGCCATCATTATGGACGGCAATGGACGCTGGGCCGCCAAGCGCCATTTGCCTCGGGCTGCCGGGCACCGCCAAGGTGTCGAAGCGGTTCGCGTCATCGTCCGGGCCGCCTCCGAAATCGGCATCGAATATCTGACGCTCTACAGCTTCAGCTCCGAAAACTGGAACCGTCCGCCCGAGGAAGTGAACGACCTGATGGGATTGTTGCGCCTGTTCATCCGGCGCGACCTCGCGGAGCTGCACCGCAACGGCGTCAATATTCGCATCATCGGCGATCGCACGCATCTCGATCCCGATCTGGTCTCCCTCATCGATGAAGCCGAAACGCTGACCCGCGCCAATACGAGGCTGCGCCTGATCATCGCGTTCAATTATGGCGGCAAGAACGAGATTGCCTGCGCCATGCGCCGCATCGCACAGGAAGTGGAGGCCGGCAAGCTCCGCGCAAGCGAGATCACGCCGGACACGGTATCCGCCTATCTCGACACGGCGGGCATTCCCGATCCCGACCTCGTGATCCGTACCAGTGGCGAAAAGCGCCTCTCCAACTTCCTGATCTGGCAAAGCGCCTATTCCGAGCTTCTCTTCGACGATGTGTTCTGGCCGGACTTCACGCCGGATCATCTTCGTGCCGCCATTGCCGAGTTCAACGGCCGCCAGCGCCGTTTCGGCGCTGTCCCGGCGGGAAATGGAAGCTGATCGCGATATGACTGAACCAGGCGGTCCGCCCGATACCTCCCGAATGGGCAGCGCCCGATTTGGCGATATGGCGCGGCGCGTTGTCTCCGCCCTTTTGCTGGCGCCGCTGGCATTGGCCTGTACCTGGGCGGGCGGATGGATTTTCGCCGCGATGCTGGCCATTGCGGCGGTCGCGATGGCGCTGGAGGTTTCGCATCTCATCTATCGCAGCACGGGGGTTCGCGATGCGCTCGGCCTGATACTCGCCGTGCTGCTGGCCATTGCCTTTGCCGCCGCCGGGCTTCCCTCGGCTGGCCTTGCCGTTGCCGCAGGCATTATGGCCTTCGCGCTGGCCGGTCGCTTGTGGCGGCAGAGATCGGCGGGGCAGGCCCTGATCGCCTATCCCTATCTGGTTCTGCCTTTCGTGGCGCTTATCTGGCTGCGGAACGATCCTTCCTATGGCCTTGAGGCTGTCTTCTGGCTTCTGGTGATGGTGTGGGCCATCGACAGCTTTGCCTATTTCGCAGGCCGCACGATCGGCGGGCCGAAGCTCATGCCGTCCATTTCGCCGAAAAAGACCTGGGCCGGGCTTATAGGGGGCATGGTCGGGGCCGTTGCGGCGGGCGTGGCGGCCGCATTGATGATCGGGGCGGGCTCTCCCATACTGCTGGCGGTCGTGAGCGCGGGGCTGGCAATCGTCGAACAACTGGGCGATTTCTTCGAATCCGCCATGAAGCGCCGTGCCGGCCTGAAGGATTCCGGGCATCTCATCCCCGGTCATGGGGGTGTGCTGGACCGGGTCGACGGTCTGATGGCGGTGACGGTCGCCGCGGCCCTGCTTGGAATTGTTCACAATGCCGCTAACCCGGCGGCTGGAGTGCTGATTTGGCCCTGATGGCGGAAGCGGAAAAGCTGCCCGCGTCGAATGCGACGCCAAGGCGTATCACCATACTCGGCTCGACCGGCTCGATCGGTTGTTCGACGCTCGATCTCGTGGAACGCCAGCCGGAAAGCTTTGAGATCGAGGCGCTGACGGCACACCGCAATGTCGATGCTCTTGTGGCGCAGGCTCTCAAATTCCGCCCGTCGGTTGCGGTGATCGGCGACCCCGCGGGCTATGACGCCTTGAAACAGGGCCTGGCCGGAAGCGGGATCGAGGCGGCGGCAGGGGCCGCAGCTATTGATGAGGCCGCTTCCCGTCCTTCCGATTTCGTTATGGCGGGCATTGTCGGCGCAGCGGGGCTCGCGCCGACGCTGGCCGCGGTACGGCGAGGGGCCTGCGTGGCGCTTGCGAACAAGGAATGCCTTGTCTCGGCGGGAGCGTTGTTTCTGGCGGAGGTCGAGCGCTCGGGCGCCGTCCTCCTGCCAGTGGACTCCGAGCACAATGCCATTTTCCAGGTGCTGGAGGCCGACAAGCCCGAGAGCATCTCCCGGATCATTCTGACGGCGTCGGGCGGTCCGTTCCGGACCTGGACGGTGGAGGAGATGGCCACGGCCACGCCGGCCCAGGCCGTCGCTCATCCCCGCTGGGAGATGGGAGCCAAGATTTCAGTCGACAGCGCGACGCTGATGAACAAGGGCCTTGAGTTGATCGAGGCGTTTTACCTGTTTCCGGTGGAAGAGAGCCAGATCGACGTCATCATCCACCCAGAGTCGATCATTCACTCCATGGTCGAATATGTCGACGGATCCGTGCTTGCCCAGCTGGGCTCGCCCGACATGCGGACGCCCATCGGCTACACGCTGGCATGGCCGTCGCGCATGGCCACGCCAAGCGCGCGTCTGGACTTCGCGGAAATCGGTAAATTAACCTTCGAAGTCCCTGATGTTGTTAGGTTTCCGCTCCTTCGGCTGGCAAGGGAGGCGCTGAAGGATGGCGGCGCCGCACCAAACGTACTCAATGCCGCCAATGAGGTCGCCGTCGCAGCCTTTCTGAACGGTAGGCTCCCCTTCGCCGAAATCGCCGCTACCGTCGAAGAGGTCCTGCGCAGCGACGCCTGGGGAACGCAGGTGCCGTCAGGCCTGGAAGACGTTTACGAATTGGATGCCCTGTCGCGAAAACTGGCGTCTGAATGGGTGCAAAAGCGGTCATGCTGACGTAGGCTGTACCGCCGTCAGGGGCTGGTGACTCGCGGAAAATGGTGGCTTTGCCGGACGTTTGTCCATGTATTGGGCATCCTTGGCTGATATGATCGCCGGCACGACCGGGGAGTACCCCGGCGGCCAGTGAAAGAAGTTGGATAATATGAGCATTCTGGCGAGTATTGGTGGGTTCGGGGAGACGCTTTTCAGCTATCTGCTGCCGTTCATTTTTGTCCTTGGCGTCGTGGTTTTCTTCCACGAGCTGGGGCATTTCTGGGTGGCGCGGCGCTGCGGCGTGAAGGTCGACACCTTCTCCATCGGTTTCGGGCCCGAGATTTTCGGTTGGAATGATCGTCATCAGACGCGCTGGAAGCTGAGCTGGATTCCGCTTGGCGGTTTCGTGAAATTCGCCGGGGACGAAAACGCCGCGAGCATGCCCAGTCGTGAGCAACTCGCCGCCATCCCCGATAGCCAGCGCAAAGGCCTGTTCCATTTCAAACCGCTCTGGCAGCGCGCCGCGGTGGTCGCTGCCGGACCGATCGCGAATTTCATCCTGGCGATCGCGATTTTCGCCGGCATCTACACGTTTGCAGGGCAGACGGTGGCGCTGCCGACGGTTGATGGCGTGCGTCAGGGAACAGCCGCGGATGAAGCCGGTTTTGAAGCTGGCGACTATGTCGTGAAGATCGACGGCAGCAAGATCGACACCTTCGAAGACATGCAGCGCATAGTGGCGGCGAGTAGCGGCGAGCCGCTGACATTCGTCGTCCGCCGCGGCGACCGGGAGGTCACGCTGGTCGCAACGCCGCGCATGCAGGAAATCACCGACCGCTTCGGTAATGTGCACAAGCTTCCCATTCTGGGGATCGAGAGCAAGGGCGGCGAACAGGGCATCAAGGTCGTCCGGACCGACCCGCTGACGAGCATATGGCTCGGCGCGAAGGAAACCTGGTTCGTGGTGTCCAGCACGATGAACTATCTGGGGGGCATCGTCAGCGGAACGCGGGACGCCGATCAGCTTGGCGGACCGTTGCGGATCGCGCAGGTGTCGGGGCAGGTGGCGTCATTTGGTTTTGTTGCATTACTCAACATGACGGCGATGCTGTCCGTCAGTATCGGGCTTTTGAACCTGTTTCCGGTTCCTCTGCTTGATGGCGGGCATCTTCTCTACTATGCAGTCGAGGCGGTCCGCGGACGGCCTCTGGGCGAGCAGGCACAGGAAGTCGGTTTCAGGATCGGCTTGGCGCTTGTAATGATGCTGATGGTTTTTGCGACATGGAACGATCTGGTGCATTTGCAGGTCTTTTCGTTCCTGAGCTCTCTGTTCAGCTGATCCGGGGGGAAAGCGTGTCGGCATTGCGATGGCAGAACTTCGGCGCCGGGAATATTCCGGTGGCCGGGTCTTGGGTTGTTGACGGTATGAGATATCTGGGGACGAGAATGACCAGACTTCCAGGGATGATGGCGCTTGGCGTGGCGGTGTTCTTCGCACTGGCGCTTCTTGGAACGGTGCCGGGGGGCAGTTCGCTGCATCTGGTAACGCCTGCGATGGCGCAGGAGGGACCCGTCATCCGGCAAATCGATGTGCGGGGCAATCAGCGCATCGAGGATGATACCGTCATTTCCTACATGACGCTGAAGCGCGGCAGCACCTATACCGCCGCCGGCGCCGATGCGTCGATCAAGGCGCTCTTTCGCACGGGTCTTTTCGCCGATATTTCGATGAATATGACCGGATCGACCCTGATCGTCTCCGTTGCGGAAAATCCGATCATCAACCGCGTCGCCTTCGAGGGGAACAGTTCCATCGACAGCGATACGCTGAATGAGGAAATCCAGCTCAAACCGCGCGTGGTCTATACGCGCGCAAAGGTGCAGTCCGATGTGACCCGCATCGTAGAGCTTTATCGGCGGGGAGGGCGCTTTTCCGCGACCGTTGAACCCAAGATCATTCAGCTTCCCCAGAACCGCGTCGATCTCGTTTTCGAAATCAGCGAAGGCCCGAAGACCAAGGTTGCCTCGATCAACTTCATCGGGAACGAGAAGTTCAGCGACAGCGATCTCAGGGACGTGATCTCAACCTCGGAGTCGGCCTGGTGGAAGTTCTTTTCGTCTTCCGACAGCTACGATCCCGACAGGCTGACCTACGACCGCGAATTGCTGCGTCGTTACTATCTTCAGCGCGGTTATGCCGACTTCCGTGTCGTCTCGGCCGAGGCGGAGTTGAGCCGCGACCAGAGCGCCTTCTACATCACCTTCACGGTCGAGGAAGGCCCGGTCTACAAATTCGGCAAGATTTCGCTCACCACCGAACTCGACAAGCTGAACCGGGATACGCTTGAGAAGCAGATTTTGCCCAAGGAAGGCGAAACCTATGATGCCGGCCTGATCGACAAGACCGTCGACGCGCTGACCTATCAGGCCGGTGCCGCAGGCTACGCGTTTGCCGAAGTACGCCCGCGTGTGAAGCGCCACAAGGACACGAAGACCATCGACATTTCCTTCCAGATATCGGAAGGGCCGCGCGTCTATGTGGAGCGGATCAACATCACCGGCAATTCGCGCACACTGGATTCGGTGATCCGTCGGCAGATGGAAATGTCCGAAGGCGATGCCTTCAACAAGGTCCTTCTCGACAAGTCCGAGAAGAACATTCGCGGGCTGCAATATTTCTCGCGCGTGGACGTCACGCAGAATCCGGGCTCCGAACCTGATCGAACCATCGTCAATGTAGATGTGCAGGAACAGTCCACCGGCTCACTCTCATTGAGCGCGGGCTTCTCCACGCTGGACAATGCCGTTGCAGGCATTCAGCTGGCGGAGCGCAACTTCCTCGGCAAAGGGCTTCAGATCAGCGCAAATCTGTCGCTTTCGCTGCGCAGGCAGTTGATCGACTTCCATTACACCGACCCCTATTTCCTGGGCCGGAATCTGGTCGGCGGTATCGACCTCTTCGGCAGTCAGACGGACTTCCAGAGGGAAGCTTCCTATGACTCGATGACCCAGGGCGGCGGACTTCGGTTCGGTTTCCCGCTCTCGGAAAAGAGCAACCTGCTGCTGCGCTATCAGCTCCGCCTGGACAAGATCTACAATGTGAGCTCGACCTCTGCGATCATTCAGGATGCGGCGGGATCGGAACTTCGTTCGATCATCGGCTACCGGTATTACTACGACGATCGTAACGATCCCGTGGATCCGACCGGCGGCTGGGACTTCCAGTTCGATCAGAACTTCGCTGGTCTGGGCGGCACCGTCCGTTACGTGAAAACGGAAGCTGACGCTCGCTACTATTACAAGGTCGCTAAAGGCTTCGTTGCAACGCAGAGCCTGAAGGGCGGCTATGTGCATGGACTTGGGCAGCGCGTTCGTTTGTCCGACCATTTCTATCTCGGTGGCGCTGAAATTCGCGGCTTCAAGCGTGGTGGCGTTGGTCCCCGAGATCTCAACACGACCAACCAGGATGCGATCGGCGCTCAGGCCTATGTCATCGGGTCGACCGAATTGACCTTCCCGAACGGCATTCCTGAAGCGCTCGGTATCCGTACGGCGATCTTTGCCGATTATGGCTATATCGGCCTGAACGATACCCGCGATCCGTACGGCACAACCAATATCAAGGATGCTTTCGCGCCGCGTGTGTCCACCGGTATCAGCGTCAACTGGCAGTCGCCGTTCGGTCCGGTGAAGCTGGACTTCGCGAAAGTGCTGATGTCCGAAAACTACGACCAGGAGCAGATCTTCCGCTTCAGCGCGGGGACGCAGTTCTAAATCAATCGACGAGTTGCGGCGGTTATCCGAAAAATTGGGAACCGCCGCGTGGGAGCAAACGGGGGGAAGGAAGCTAAAGAAGATGAAACGTAATCAGTTTGTATCGCGTATCACGGCTGTCATGGCCGCAGTTGCATTTGTCGCCACGGCGTCGGTTGTATCCGTTCCGGCAAAAGCCGAAGACGGTGCCACGGCGAAGCCGGCCGTCATCCTTATTGTGAATACCGAACAGCTCTTCGCGCAGTCGAAGGTAGGCCAGAGCATTCGCAAACAGGCGCAGGCGCAGGCCGAAGCCCTTCAGGCGGAGAACCAGAAGCAGAGCAAGAAAATGGAAGCCGAAGCCAAGAAGCTCGGCGACCAGCGCGCTCTTCTTTCTCAGGGCGAGTTCCAGAAGAAGGTCGAGGCGCTGCAGAAGAAGGATCGTCAGCTTCAGAAGACGATGCAGGAGAAGGGCCAGGCCTTCCAGCTCGGTACCCAGCAGGCGCGTGCGAAGGTCCAGGCGGCATTGCGCCCGATTTTCGTCGATATCATGAAGGAGCGCGGCGGCACGGTGCTGCTGGATCAGTCGGTTGTGCTGGCTGGCGGCGTCGATCTCGATATCACGCAGGAAGCGCTCAAGCGGCTGAACGAAAAGCTCTCCGATGTGAAGGTCAAGCCCGTCTCCATGGCGGAGTTGCAGAAGCAGCAGCAAGGCAAGAAATAGAATGAGGCGCGCCGGGTCCACCGGCTGTGATGGTACAGAATGGCGGATCCGCGCTTCTTTACGAACAAGGGCCCTTTCACGCTTGGCGACATCGCCGAACGTGTAGGGGCCCAATTGGCTCCGGGGACGGACGCTTCCCGGCAGATGGATGACGTTGCCCCGCTGGACAGTGCGGGCCCGACCCATCTCAGCTTCCTCGACAATCCGAAATACAAGGATGCGTTTCGCGCCACCTCGGCGGGAGCCTGCTTGATCAAGCCGGGCATGGCCGATGAAGCGCCGGAGGGGGTAGGCCTTCTGCTCAGCGAGGACCCTTACCGGGCCTTCGCCCTGGCGAGCCAGCTCTTCTATCCGGCGGAAGCGACCGGCGAAGACACGATGGGGGATGCCGGAGAAATTTCTCCGGGGGCCCATGTTCACCCCACGGCAAAGATTGCAGCGGGCGCGACGGTGGAAGCCGGCGCGGCCATCGGTGCGCATGTGGAAGTCGGGACCGGTACGGTGATCGGGGCCAATGCGAGCATCGCCAAGGGCTGCACGATCGGGCGCGACTGCTTCATTGCGCCGAATGTCACGGTGAGCCATGCCCATATCGGTGACCGTGTGATCATTCATCCCGGCGCCTGCATCGGTCAGGACGGCTTTGGCTTTGCCATGGGATTACCGCATCACGAAAAGGTGCCCCAGCTTGGCCGCGTCATCATCCAGAACGATGTGGAGATCGGCGCGAACACGACCGTGGATCGCGGCGCGGGGCCCGACACGGTGATCGGCGAGGGAACCAAGATTGATAATCTGGTTCAGATCGGCCACAACGTGCAGACGGGGCGCGGCTGCATCATCGTTTCGCAGACCGGCATCTCGGGGAGCACCAAGCTGGGCGATTTCGTTGTGCTCGCCGCGCAGGTAGGTCTTGTCGGACATATCACCATTAACACAGGCGCGCAGATTGCGGCACGAAGCGCCGTCGTGCACGACGTGCCGGCCGGTCAGCAATATGGCGGTGCGCCGGCGCGGCCGATAAGCGAATGGCGTCGCGAAATAGTCGCGATAAAAAGGCTGGGACAGCGGCGTAAGCCCGGTGCCGGCAAGGAATGAGGTTCTGCTGCCAGGCAGCATGGAATCCGGGGTCTCATAGAGGACGCAAGCATGAGTCAGACCGAGGCAAAAGAAAGGCCGGACAGCGCCGACATTAACCGTGTCATGGAGCTTCTCCCCCATCGCTATCCGATGCTGATGATCGACCGCATCGTCGAGATGAAGGGCGACGAGTCCGCCATCGGTATTAAAAGCGTGACCAACAACGAGCCGTTTTTCCAGGGACATTTCCCCGGCAACCCGGTGATGCCCGGCGTTCTCATCGTGGAAGCCATGGCGCAGACCGCGGGGGCTCTCGTGATCAGCAGCCTGGGAACGGAGGGCAGCAACCAGCTCGTCTATTTCATGACCGTCGACAAGGCGCGCTTCCGCAAGCCGGTCGTGCCGGGCGACAAGCTGGAAATTCACGTGACGAAGATTCGAAGCCGCGGCGCCGTCTGGAAATATCATGGCGAAGGCAAGGTCGACGGTGTGTTGGTGGCGGAAGCCGACTTTGGTGCAATGATCGTCGACCAGGCAAAGGTGTAATGACCGATATTCACCCCACGGCAATTATCGACCCCGCGGCTCGCATCGGTGCGAATGTGCGTATCGGCGCCTTCTGCACGATTGGGCCAAACGTCGTGCTGGATGACGGTGTCGTTCTGCACAGCCACGTGGTCGTCGCCGGCCATACGACGGTCGGTGCGCGCACGGAGATATTTCCCTTTGCCTCGATCGGGCATGCGCCGCAGGACCTGAAATTCAAGGGCGAGGAAAGCACGCTCGAAATCGGGACCGACAATATCATTCGCGAGAATGTGACGATGAACCCCGGTACCGAAGGCGGCGGCATGGTCACGCGCGTCGGAAACCATTGCGCCTTTCTGGCGGGGTCGCATGTCGGTCACGACTCCAAGGTGGGCGACTACGTCGTCTTCTCCAACAATGTCATGCTCGCCGGTCACTGCACTGTCGAGGATTACGTGATCTTCGGCGGCGGCGCGGCGCTTCAGCAGTTCGGCCGCGTCGGCAAACATGCCTTTATCGGCGGGATGAGCGGTGTCGAAAACGATGTCATCCCGTTCGGCCTTGTGATCGGCAATCGCGCCCACATGGTCGGCCTCAACCTCGTCGGCATGAAGCGGCGCGGCTTCACGCGTCAGCAGATATCCGCCTTGCGCGAAGCCTATGACGTCATATTCGCGCCGGAAGGCGCGCTTCGCGACCGGGTTGCCAAGGCGGCGGACCTTTACGGGGACAACCCGGAGGTCATGATGATCGTGAACTTCATTCAGGATGAGGCGAGCCGCGGTCTGGTGGTTCCCAAGCAGGGGCAGGCGGCCTGACGGCCGGCGGAGAGAACAGGCCATGACGGCATCGCAGTCCAGCGGGGCCTCCAGTTCAAGGTTGCCGAAACTCGCCATAGTGGCCGGCGCAGGCCCCTTGCCTGTGTCGCTGGCAAAGGCTGCCCTCGCCGAAGGGCGCGAGGTTTTCGTCATCGGGATCGAAGGCTTTGCCGGATCGGAGATCGAGGCCTTTCCGCATGCCTGGAACCGGCTCGGGGCGATGGGGAAGTTCATCAGCCTGCTGAAGGATAACCGGTGCGAGGAAATGGTGTTGATCGGCGCGGTGACCCGCCCGGATTTACGCAAGCTCAGCCTCGACATGACGGCCATCCGTCTCCTGCCGAAACTCAGAAGCTGGATGAAGCAGGGCGATGACGGTCTGTTGCGGGGGCTCGGCGGCTATATTCAGGATGAGACCGGCGTTCGTATCGTTGGCGCTCATGAAATTTCCGGCGGCCTGCTCGCCCCCGAAGGCGCCCTGACGAAACTCGTGCCCGATGACAGCCAGAAGAGCGATATCGCCGTTGCCGTGAACGCGGCAAGGGCGATCGGTGCGCTCGACATCGGGCAGGGCGCCGTCGCGTGTCGGGGCATTGTGCTGGCGCTGGAGGCGGCGGAAGGCACCGATGCGATGCTGGAGAGAGTGGCGAACCTTCCCGAACATTTGCACGGCAGCGAAACGGCCCGCGAAGGGGTGTTGGTGAAGCTGCCCAAGCCGGGCCAGGAGCGCCGCATGGATCTGCCCACCATAGGCGTCCGCACGGTTGAAAACGCGGCGGCGGCGGGGCTTGCCGGCATCGCGGTCGAAGGCGGCGGCGCGCTGGTCGACGACATCGACGCCATGACCGAAGCGGCGAACCGGCTGGGCCTCTTCGTCGTGGGGCTTCCGTCCGCCGAGACCCGGGCGGACACGCGATGAACAGTGACGCGGAGACCGGCCCCCGCATCATGCTGGTGGCGGGCGAGCCGTCGGGCGATGCGCTTGGCGGCGAGTTGATGCAGGCGCTGAAGGATATGACCGGGGAAAAGGTCAGCTTCTGTGGTGTCGGTGGCGCCCGCATGGAAGAGCAGGGGCTCTCATCCATTTTCCCGATGACGGATATTTCCGTCATGGGGCCGCGCGAGGTCGTGCCGCGCCTGCCGCTTATCCTGCGTCGAATCCGGCAGACGGCGAATTTCGCCATCGCCCACAAGCCGGATGTGATGATCATTATCGACAGCCCGGATTTCACGCATCTCGTGGCGCGCCGGGTTGCGAAAAAGGCGCCCGAGATCCCGATCGTCAACTACGTCTCGCCAAGTGTTTGGGCATGGCGGCGCGGTCGCGCGCGGGCCATGGCGCGCTATCTGCGCAGGGTGCTCGCGCTGCTGCCGTTCGAGCCGGCCTTCTTCAAGGCGCAAGCCGGTCTGGACTGTGTCTATGTCGGCCATCCCGCCATCAACCGCCTGCCCGAGGAGGGAGCGGGCAAGCGGTTTCGCGAAGCGCATCGCATTCCCGCCGAAGCGCCGCTTCTGCTCTTGCTGCCCGGTAGCCGAGTCAACGAGGTGAAGCGGTTGATGGGCATTTTCGGGGAAACGGCGGCCCGCCTCGGCAAGGAGATGCCGGACCTTCAAATCGTGCTGCCCACCGTTCCCCATGTGGGAGACTATGTCCGGGCAGAGGTCGAGAAATGGAATCTGCCCGTCACCGTCATTCAGGACGAGGCCGAAAAGCGCGCGGCCTTCGACGCGGCGACCGCCGCGCTGGCGGCCTCCGGCACCGTTTCCCTCGAACTGGGGCTTGCCCGTGTGCCCATGGTGATCGGCTATCGTATTGACCGGATAGCCGGAACGCTGGTCGGGCGTATGCTGAAAGTGCCCTCGGTGGTGCTGGTGAACCTGATCCTCGACAAGCCGTCGGTGCAGGAACTTCTTCAGTATCGCTGCACACCGGAAAATCTGGGCGCCGCGTTGCTTCCTCTTCTCAAGGACACGCCGGAGCGCAGCCGCGCACTTGCCGACCTTGATGAGTTGAAAGCCCGCATGGGCGCCGGGGGCGAGCACCCCAGTGTGCGTGCGGCGCGCGCCGTGCTGGAAATACTCGATACGAAAGCGCTGCCTGCGCCCTGAAAAATCGCCGCCTTCCCATCTTGAGACAGTTTTGCCTGCACTCTTGAGGCGAATGGCGGCGCCCTTAACAAAATAACAAATCTGCTTGCCGATAATGCCTTGGCCGAAAATGCACGAGGGTTAAGGATGCAGCTCTTTCCGGGACGAAATGCCTATCTGCTCGTTCTGATTGTGGCAGTGGTGGATGCGATTTGGCTCGCGTTCTCCAATGTGTCCTTTGCTGGGTCCGAGCTGGTTCTTCTGTCGGTGCAGGTCGTATTCGTGATCGTCCTTTCCACGGTGATTGAGCGGCGAACCTTCTCGAGCCCGACAATGGAAAGGCTGTCCGGCCGCCTCGTTCACTTCATGCAAGGGATCGCTTTTCTGCTGGTCGCCTGGGTGTCGCTCAGGATCCTGAACCAGGCCAGCATGTGGTTCGATCTGCCCTATACGGATCGCTTGCTGATCCATTGGGACGGCTTTCTGCCGGTCGACTGGCACAGCTATTTCCGTTTCGTCCAGTTGAACCCCGGCGTCCAGCTGGTTCTGGACTACAGCTACACCTCTTTGTCGATGGTCAGCTTCGTCGGGTTCGTCCTGCTTGTCTGGATCGGCGACATGAAGAGGGCCAGATATTTCATGGAAACATTCATGGTCGTCGCGCTGGTATGCACCGCGATCGGTGTGTTTCTGCCCGCGAAGGGCGCCGTCGCGACCTATTTCGGCGACGTATCCAGCATCGCTCATTTCAAGACGGTGCCGGGTGTCTACGCCATCGACGCTCTCAATCAGATGAGAAGCGGGCTCCCTCATACGCTCCATATGGGCGCCATGCCCGGGCTGACCGTATTCCCATCCTTCCACACGGCGGCGGGTATCGTGCTCGCCATCAGCTTCTGGAGAACCTCGTTCTTTCCGGCAGTGCTCGCCTATACCGTGGTCATGATCGCTGCGACGCCTGTCTTCGGCGCTCACTACTTCATCGACCTGATCGCAGGCACGATTGTCGCCTGTCTGATATGCGCAGCGTTTGCTTTCATGCCCTTCTACAAAGGCCTGTTCGCGCAACGAGACGCGGAGGAAGACTGGGAACCTGCCCGAGAAGGTGCTGTGTCTTTCTGAGGGCCGCAAACAAGCAAGCAAAAAAAGGGCGCCCCGTGGGGCGCCCTTTGCATTCCGGAATGTCGCGCGATCAGCGCTTGGCGATATCGACATAGTCGCGCGCCTGCGCACCCGTATAGAGCTGGCGCGGACGGCCGATGCGCTGGTTCGGGTCCTGGATCATCTCGTTCCACTGCGCGATCCAGCCCACGGTGCGGGCCAGCGCGAACAGCACGGTGAACATGGTGGTCGGGAAACCCATCGCCTTCAGCGTGATGCCCGAATAGAAGTCGATATTCGGGTAGAGCTTTTTCTCGACGAAATATTCGTCATTGAGAGCGATCTTTTCCAGCTCCAGCGCCACATCGAGAAGCGGATCGTCCTTGATGCCCAGAACGCCCAGAACCTCATGGCAGGTCTGCTGCATCACGCGGGCGCGCGGGTCGTAGTTCTTGTAGACGCGGTGACCGAAGCCCATCAGGCGGAACGGATCGTCCTTGTCCTTGGCGCGGGCGATGAATTCCGGAATGCGGTCCACCGACCCGATTTCCTGCAGCATGTTGAGCGCGGCTTCGTTGGCGCCGCCATGCGCCGGGCCCCAGAGGCAGGCGATACCGGCGGCGATGCAGGCGAACGGATTGGCGCCCGACGAACCGGCAAGGCGAACCGTCGACGTGGACGCGTTCTGCTCGTGATCGGCATGCAGGATGAAGATGCGGTCCATGGCGCGCGCCAAAACCGGATCGACCTGATAGGTCTCGGCCGGGACCGAGAAGCACATATGCAGGAAGTTCTCGGCGTAGTCGAGATCGTTGCGCGGATAGACCACCGGCTGGCCGACGGAATATTTGTAGGCCATGGCGGCGATGGTCGGCATCTTGGCGATCATCCGGCGGCTCGCAATCATGCGCTGCATCGGATCGTTGATGTCCGTGCTGTCATGATAGAAGGCCGAAAGGGCGCCCACCATGCCGCACATGATGGCCATGGGATGCGCGTCCCGGCGGAAGCCGCGCAGGAAGTAGGTCATCTGCTCATGCACCATGGTGTGCATGGTGATGGCGCGTTCGAATTCCGTGTACTCCGTGTCGGACGGCAATTCGCCGTTGAGCAGGAGATAGCAGGTCTCGATGAAATTGCCCTTCTCGGCAAGCTGGTCGATCGGATAGCCGCGATAGAGCAGCACGCCTTCTTCGCCGTCGATGAAGGTGATGTCGGATTCGCAGCTCGCCGTGGAGGTGAAGCCCGGATCGTAGGTGAAACGGCCGCTCTGTCCGTAGAGTTTCGAAATGTCGACAACGCTCGGGCCGAGGGATCCGCTATAGACCGGCAGGTCATAGGATTTGCCATCCACCGTGAGCTGGGCGGTGGTCGACGAACCCGCTTTCGTTCCGTGTTGTGTCATAGCTGCCTGTCCTCTTCTGGCTGTGCCGGCCGGGTCTCACCATGCCGGTTCAGGTGTTGAACATCTATACTAGCGGCCCCTGCCGTCCCGAAGGACGTTCAGGCGGCCTGATCCTTGATCCGTCCCAGTGCTTCCTCGCGTCCCAGCGTTGCTAGAACGTCGAAAATCGGTGGTGAAACGGTGGTGCCCGTTACGGCGGCGCGTAGCGGCTGCGCCACCTTTCCGAGCTTGAGTTCTTCTTCTTCCGCGAAAGAGCGCACCGTGGCTTCGACGCTGGCGGTTTCCCAGACATCGTTGGCGGAGAGACGCCCGTGCAATTTGCCCAGCAGTGACCGCGCGCCGTCATCGAGCAGCTTGGAGGCTTTTGCATCGAGCGAGAGCGGGCGGGTGACGCGGAGAAAGGAAGCCGCGTCGGCCAGTTCGAGCAGCGTCTTGGCGCGCTCCTTGGCCGCGGGCATGACCTGGGCAACCTTTTCGCGGAAAGCCTCGTCGACCTCCCAGCCTTCCAGGCGGTGCATGAGAGACAGCATGTCTTCGGCAAGGCGGGTGTCGTCGGCATGCCGGATATAATGGCCGTTGAGGCTTTCCAGCTTGGCGAAGTCGAAACGCGCCGGCGAGCGGCCCACCGTGTCGAGGCCGAACCATTCGATGGCCTGCTCGGTGGAGAAGATCTCGTCGTCGCCATGGCTCCAGCCCAGCCGCGCGAGATAGTTGCGCATGGCTTCGGGCAGATATCCCATGTCGCGATAGGCATCCACGCCGAGCGCACCGTGCCGCTTCGAGAGCTTGGCGCCGTCGGGGCCCAGGATCATCGGCACATGGGCGAACTCGGGAACGTCCCATCCCATGGCCTGATAGATCTGGCTCTGGCGTCCGGCATTGGTCAGATGGTCGTCGCCGCGAATGACATGGGTAATGCCCATATCGTGGTCGTCCACCACGACGGAAAGATTGTAGGTCGGCGAACCGTCGCTACGTAGAATGATGAGGTCGTCGAGCTGGTCGTTCGGGAAACGCACTTCGCCCATCACATGGTCGCGAACAAGCGTTTCGCCTTCATCCGGCGAGCGGAAGCGGACGACCGGCTTCACGCCTTCCGGCGCTTCGGATGGGTCGCGGTCGCGCCAGCGTCCGTCATAGCGCCAGGGGCGGCCTTCCGCCTTGGCCGTCTCGCGCATCTCCTCCAGCTCTTCCTTGCTGGCATAGCAATAATAGGCATGCCCCTGCGCCAGAAGCTGCTGCACGACTTCGACATGGCGCTGCTGGCGGGAAAACTGGAAAACGGGTTCCTCGTCCCAGTCCAGACCCAGCCAGCGCATGCCTTCGAAAATGGCGGCGATGGCTTCATCGGTCGAACGCTCGCGATCCGTGTCCTCGATGCGAAGCAGGAACGTGCCCCCGTGATGGCGCGCGAAGAGCCAGTTGAAAAGGGCAGTTCTGCCGCCACCGATGTGCAAGAAGCCCGTCGGTGAGGGGGCGAAACGCGTTATGACTTTTTTCTCTTCCGGCATGCTCTTCCGTCATCCATCCGTTACCGCATCCTGAGGCGGCTAGGCAGGGGAACAGATTGTTGGCAAGCTTTGACCCAAGGTGGGGCCTCGCCCGTGGCGCAAATCGGCCTCTGGGTCCGCTGCGGGACGGGGGTGTTCTAGCACATTGCGGCAACGCAGCGTAAGTCCGAACTTTTTTCGAAAAACACCTTTGTTTTTAAGGTGTTGGGGGAAGTGGCAGTGCTTTAGCCGCATGTGGAGGGGGCGTCGCCCATGGCATTTACAGCCGGGCAGGGCATGAAACGGCCTTCATTCGGCGCCGGGCAGGGGACGATTCTGCGGGTTTTGTCGGCGCTCTACGCAGGGTTTGGCGCAATTTCCCGCAGTTTTGCAGGCGAAACCGACCGTTGGTTTCTCTGGCTTCCCGTGCTTCTGGCCTGCGGCATCGCGGCCTATTTCGGCCTGCCGGTCGAACCGCCGCTCTGGCTGTCTCTTGCCGGATTTCTGATCCTCGCCTGCGCCTTATGGGTATTTCGCCGGTTGTCCTGGGTCTTGCTTCTCCTCTGCGTTCTGGGGGCGGTGACCGCGGGCTTTGCCGCGGCGTCGCTGCGGACGGCTCTGGTGGCGGCGCCGGTCCTGGCGGACGAGACGGCGGGCGAGCTGACGGGAAGGGTTCTCTTTGTCGAGGCGGGCGAGGCGGGAGACCTCACCGTGCTTATGGCGCCGTCGGCCTTTGCCGGGCTGCCGCCCGAAAAACGGCCTGCCAAAGTAAGACTGCGTATTCGGCTGAAAAATGTGGCGCTCCAGCCGGGCGAGGAAATTCGCCTCCGCGCCCGTCTCATGCCGCCGCCCGATCCGGTTTTGCCGGGCGGGTTCGACTATGCGCGTCAGGCCTGGTTCGAAGGCCTCGGGGCGGTCGGCTTTGCCTATACCGCCCCGGAGATACTCAGCCCCTCCACGGGAGGTCCGCGGTCCCGGATCGCCGCGCTTCGCAATGCGATCGCCACCCATATCCGGGCGTCCATCGGCGGGCCGGAAGGGGCGGTCGCCGCCGCGCTGGTGACCGGCGAGCGTCGCGCCATCCCGGAAGGCGTGACGGAAGATCTGCGCGCGGCGGGGCTCGCCCATGTGCTGGCCATCTCCGGCCTTCATATGGCGCTGTTCAGCGGCACGCTGTTCTGGCTTGCCCGTGCTGTGCTGGCAGCCGTGCCGGCGCTTGCATTGCGCTACCCGGTGAAGAAATGGGCGGCGCTCGTGGCGTTTTCCGGTGCCGCCTTTTATCTCCTGGTCTCCGGCGGCGCGATTGCGACGCAACGCGCCTTTATCATGGTGACGCTTATGCTGGGAGCGATCCTGCTCGACCGCCCAGCCATCAGCCTACGGAATGTTGCTCTCGCTGCGACTGTCGTTCTGCTGTGGCAGTCGGAAAGCCTGCTGGGCGCCAGCTTCCAGATGTCGTTTGCCGCGGCGGTTGCGCTCGTTGCCTTTTACGAGAGCAAAAGCGTCCAGCGCTTCATCGCCTTGTCGAGGGGCGACCTGCGGGGAGGCCCCGCCCAATGGCCGCGCCTCGTGCTGATCTATTTCACGGGCCTGACGCTGACGAGCATCGTGGCAGGGTTGGCAACGGCGCCCTATGCCGCGTTCAATTTCAACAGGCTCGCCGTTTTCGGGCTGGCGGGAAATCTGGCCGCCATGCCCCTGGTCGGTCTCGTGGTCATGCCCGCCGCCTTGATAGGTCTTTTGCTCATGCCTTTCGGCGCCGACGCACCGGCCTTCTGGGTCATGGGCAAGGGGATCGGCTGGATGTTGACGGTGGCGCATGACGTGGCGCATTGGGGCGGGGCGGACCGGCTTATTCCTTCAGCCTCGCTCGGTGCCCTGGCGCTTGTGACGTTAGGCGGTTTGTGGATTGCCCTGTGGCGTCGCGGCTGTCGCTGGCTCGGCCTGCTGCCTTTGCTGGGAGGCCTTCTGCTCTGGCCGCATCTGTCGCGACCGGACATCTTCATCGGGAGGGAAGGTGGGATCGTTGCCGCGCGCGGGCTCGATGGCGATATCTATCTGACCTCGGCGCGCCCTTCATACACGGCGCAACAATGGTTGCGCATGGAGGGCGACCGGCGAAGCGCGCGCGAGGCGGTATCGAGCACGGAATCTCCATGGCGTTGCGATGCGCGCGGCTGTGCTTTTCACGAAAAAAGCCGTCCCCTTATCGCCTACTCGAAGAGCATCGGCGCTGTCATGGAGGATTGCGAGCTGGCCGACATCATCGTCTCGGCTGTGCCGGTCGGCAGGGCGATCCGAAAGGGCTGCCGCGCCGATCTCATTCTCGACTATTTCGATTTCTGGCGGAACGGGGCGACGACTATTCGTCTGGAGACGGACGGTAAGCCGACAATAGAAACGGCAAGGGCCGCGCGGGGAGCACGGCCCTGGGTTCGTCAGCCCTGATAGGGCAAAAGCGGGAAATCAGTAGCGGCGCAGCAGGCCGACAAGCTTGCCCTGAACCTTCACCCGGTCTGGCCCGAAGATACGGGTTTCATAGGCCGGGTTTGCCGCTTCGAGCGCGATGGAATCGCCCTTCTTGCGCAGCCGCTTCAGCGTGGCCTCATAGCCGTCCACCAGCGCCACGACGATGTCTCCGCTGGTGGCGGTGTCGCATCGCTGAATGAGAACCGTGTCGCCATCCAGAATACCGGCCTCGATCATCGAGTCGCCCTTTACCTCCAGCGCATAATGCTCGCCGGAGCCGATCAGGCTCATCGGCACATCGACCTGGTGGCTTTCCTCCTGCAGCGCCTCGATCGGCGTACCGGCGGCGATACGGCCCATCACGGAAACGGTCAGCGAACGCTCTTCCTGCGACGAGGGCATCAGGTCGTGGCTCGTCTTGCCGCGGCTGCCTTCGATCACGCTGGGAGAGAAGCCTTTGGCCCGATTGGCGGCCAGACTGGGCTGCGAGGATTCCGGCAATTTGAGAATTTCCAGCGCTCTTGCCCGATGCGGCAGGCGCCGGATGAACCCGCGCTCTTCCAGCGCGGAGATGAGCCGGTGAATGCCGGACTTGGAGCGCAGATCCAGCGCGTCCTTCATCTCGTCGAAGCTGGGCGGGACCCCGGACTCCTTCACTCGTTCATGGATGAACATGAGCAATTCATGTTGTTTACGGGTGAGCATCCCGGAACCCCTCCAAGCCTGTGCCGCGCTTGCGTAGCGTTTGAACGCAAATCAGGAACAAAACAAAAACGTCTGAAAGAGTTCTACTTTGGTTCTCCACAAGCGTCAAGCGCCCTGTGGATAATTTTCCGCTTATGCGCGCAACGGGAGAATCTTGACGATTTCCCCGGCTTTTGCCGGTTCGGCATGAGGCGGCCGGACGATCAGGCAGCCGGCCTGGGACAGCGTGGAGAGCATCGAGCTGTCCTGTTTCTCGGCAGCCGTGGCAACGGAAAGCTCGCCGTCGATATGGTCCAGCGCCGCCCGCATATAGTCCTCGCGCGCGCCATTGCCCGGCAGCTCCCGCCCGAGCCGCGCCATGGCGAAATGAGGCCCCGGATTGCCGCCCTGCATCCGCAAGATGGCGGGCTTCAGATAGAGCACCGCGCAGACAAGGGCCGATACCGGGTTTCCGGGCAGGCCGAGCATGGGCAGGTCTCCCAGCGCGCCGAACATCAGCGGTTTGCCGGGCCGCATGGCGACGCGCCAGAACTCGATATCGAGCCCGTCCGGCGTGAGGGCGGATTGCACGAGGTCGTGGTCGCCCACCGATGCGCCGCCCAGCGTCACCAGCATGTCCGCCTGTCTGGCCCGTTCCGCGGTCTCTCGGATGTCGGCTTCTTCGTCCCGCGCGATCCCGAGGTCGAGAGGCTCGCCGCCTGCCTCGGAAATGAGGGCGGCAAGCCCGTCATTATTGGCGGACACGATCTGGTGAGCGGCTGGCTCCTCGCCGGGGCGCACCAGTTCGTTGCCGGTCGAGAAGAAGGCGATGACGGGACGCCGCGCAACCTTCAGCTCACAGACATTCATGGCCGCGGCCAGCGCGATGTCGGCATGGTTGAGCCTTGTGCCATGCAGAATGCCGCTGTCTCCGGTTCTGAAATCGAGCCCCGTCGCACGCACATGATCGCCTGTCCTGGCAGCTTCCCTGACCACGACATGATCGCCGTCGCGCTCGGTGTCTTCCTGAATGACGATAGCGTCGGCCCCGCGGGGCAGGGGCGCGCCGGTGAAGATGCGGACCGCTTCTCCCGCCTTGAGGTCGCCGTCATAGCCCTCGCCGGCGGGAGCCTCGCCCGCCACCTTCAGCCTGGCGGGGAGGTTTGCGGTGTCGATGGCGCGCACTGCATAGCCGTCCATGGCCGAAAGGTCGGCGGGCGGCTGCGTGCGCCGCGCGATGGCGTCTTCGGCGAGAACGCGCCCATGCGCCTGCGACAGAGGCACCGTTTCGGACGGGACCGTATGGAGCGCCGCGAGAATTTTGGACCGCGCGTCGAAAACGGAAAGGAGAGGGGTGTCGGCCATGGGAAAGGCCTTTCAGTCAGTCTGCATTATAGTCGCCCGACTTGCCGCCGCTCTTATGCGTCAGCCGGACATCGGTGATGTGCATGGCCTTGTCCACGGCCTTGGCCATGTCGTAGAGCGTGAGCGCCGCCACGCTGACCGCGGTCAGCGCCTCCATCTCGACCCCGGTCTGCCCGCTGGTCTTGACGGTGGCTTCGATCTCGACGGCGCTATCCTCCGTGGACGGAGTGAGATGAAGTTCGACCTTGCTGATGGCAAGCGGATGGCATAGCGGAATGAGGGCCGATGTCTGCTTGGCGGCCATGATGCCTGCCAGCCGGGCCACCTCCAGCGCATTGCCCTTTTTCAGCCCGTCTTCGCGAATGAGGGTGAGCGTCTCCGGCGCCATGGTCACGCGCCCGCGCGCGGTGGCGACGCGCGCGGTCACGCTTTTCTCCGACACATCGACCATATGGGCCGCGCCGCTCTCGTCGATATGGGAAAACTTGCCGCTCAATTTTCGTTCAGCTCCTTTTCCATGAAGCACCGCCTGTCCATTGGCAGGCCGCCATCTTCCTCGCGCATGCGAAGAGTGAAAAGACCTGGCGTCCAGTCATCCTGAGGCAGGATACGAAATCCGAGCTTCGCGTAAAACGGGGCGTTCCATTGTACGTCGCGGAATGTGGAAAGCGTCATCCGCCGGGCGCCCTGCGCAAAGGCAAAACCGCAGCAAGCCGCCGTCAGGCGGGCGCCGAGACCTTTGCGTGCATGGGCGCGATGAACCGACAGTTCGAACAGATGCCCGGCCCGGTCGATGAACCCGACCAGAGCGAAACCGGCCGGTTTATCCTGTTCATCCGCCGCGATCAGGATAGCGCCGCCCCGCAGAAAGGAGCGCACATAGGCTATGTCGGCGGGCGGGTGATCGGAAATTTCCTTCAGGCCGACATCGGCAAAAACCATCCCCGCATCCTTCTCGATCCCGGCCAGCAGGTCGAGTTCATCGGGTCGCGCATGGCGTATGCGATAGGGCATCGGCGGTCAGGCCGCGTGGGCGAGAAGGTTGCGTGTGGCCGCCTCTACATCCGGCTGCCGCATCAGGCTTTCGCCCACGAGAAAGCTCCGAACGCCCGCCTTGGCAAGCCGCGCCAGATCGTCTGCTGCGAAGATGCCGCTCTCGCCGACGATCAGCTTGCCGGCGGGAACGAGCGGGGCAAGCCGCTCCGTCGTTTCCAGCGTCGTCTCGAAGGTCTTGAGGTTGCGGTTGTTGATGCCGAGAAGCGGGCTCTTGAGGGTGAGCGCGCGCTCCAGCTCGGCCTCGTCGTGCACCTCAACCAGAACGTCCATGCCCCAATGGAAAGCGGCTTCTTCCAGCTCCTGCGCCTGCGTGTCGCTGACCGCCGCCATGATGATGAGGATCGCGTCCGCGCCCATCGCGCGGGCTTCCGCCACCTGATAGACGTCATACATAAAGTCCTTGCGGATCACCGGCAGCAGCACCGCATTGCGCGCGGCGGTAAGATAGTCCGGCGCCCCCTGAAAGGACGGCCCGTCCGTGAGGACCGAAAGGCAGGTCGCGCCGCCGGCTTCATAGGCGCGGGCAAGCGCTGGCGGATTGAAGTCTTCCCGGATCAGCCCTTTGGACGGGCTCGCCTTTTTGATTTCCGCGATCAGGCCATAGCCGCCGCTCGCACAGGCATCGTTGAGCGCCTTGTAAAAGCCGCGCGTCGGAGAGGCCGCCGCCGCCGCTTCTTCCATCTGGGCCGGCGTGCGCGCGGCCTTGGCCGTCGCGATCTCTTCCAGCTTATAGGCGCCGATCTTGTCGAGGATGTCGCTCATGCAGGCACCTGATTGTTGGTCTGTTGCACAAGGCGTTCCAGCACTTTCGTCGCCGCGCCGCTGTCGATGCTTTCGGCGGCAAACGCCACACCGTCCTCGAGCGAGGCCGCTTTCCCGGCGACGACAAGCGCGCCCGCGGCGTTCAGCAGCACGATATTCCGATAGGGGCCGGGCGCGCCCGCCAGGAGGTTGCGAATGGCTTGCGCATTATGTGCAGGGTCGCCGCCTTTGAGGTCGGCAATATCGGCACGGGGCAGATCGACATCTTCCGGCGCGACCTCGAACTCGCGGATCTCGCCCTGGTCCAGCTCGGCAACGAAGCTGATGCCCGTCGTGGTCAGCTCGTCGATCCCGCCCATGCCCGGCACCGTGCCGTGCACGATCCAGGCTTTCTCAGACCCGAGATTGCGCAGCGCCTCGGCGAAGGGCCGCACCAGCTCGCGCGAATAGACGCCGACGATCTGCCGCGTCACGCCCGCCGGATTGGACAGCGGGCCGATCAGGTTGAAGATCGTCTTGATACCGAGTTCCACGCGCACCGGCCCCACATGCCGCATGGCGGGGTGGTGGGCCTGCGCGAACATGAAGCCGATACCGGCCTCGCGAATGCTGCGCGCGATCACATCCGGCGCAACGTCGAGATTGACGCCCAGTTCCTGCAGCGCATCCGCCGTGCCGGAAAGCGAAGAGGCCTTGCGGTTGCCATGCTTGGCAACGGCAACGCCTGCGCCCGCCGTCACCAGCGCCGCCGCCGTCGAGATGTTGTAGGTGCCAGCGCCGTCGCCGCCCGTGCCCACAATGTCCACCGCGCCCTTGGGTGCTTCGACGCGGAGCATCTTCTCCCGCAATACGGTGGCGCCCGCCGTGATTTCGGTCACGCGCTCGCCGCGCACCCGCATCCCCATCAGGAAGGCGGCGATCTGCGCCGGCGTCGCTTCGCCCTCCATGATGTGGCCGAAGGCAAAGCGGGCGTCTTCCGCCGAAAGTTCATGGCCTTCCGACAGTTTCGCCAGAACGGGCTTGAGGTCGCTCATGCCGTCTCCATCACGTTGAAGCCTGCAAGCTGGAGGAAGTTCGCAAGAATTTCGTGCCCGCGTTCGGAGGCAATGCTTTCCGGGTGGAACTGTACGCCGTGAATGGGCAGCTCCTTGTGCTGCATCCCCATGATGATCCCGTCCGTCGTCCAGGCCGTGATCTCCAGGCAGTCGGGCAGGCTCTCGCGTTCCACGATCAGCGAGTGATAGCGCGTCGCCTCGATGGGGCTCGGCAGGTTGGCGAACACGCCTTTGCCGTGATGATGGATGTCGCTCATCTTGCCATGCATCAGTACGGGCGCACGCACCACCTTGCCGCCGAAGGCCTGGCCGATGGCCTGATGGCCGAGGCAGACGCCGAGAAGCGGGATCCGGTGCGCGGCCGCCGCTTCGATCAGCTCAAGGCAGATGCCCGCCTTGTCCGGATCGCAGGGCCCCGGCGAAAGCACGATGGCCGTCGGGCTTTTGGCCAGCGCTTCATTGACCGAAATCTTGTCGTTCCGGTGCACCTCGGCGCGCGCACCCAGCTCCCCCAGAAAATGGACGAGGTTGTAGGTGAAGCTGTCGTAATTATCGATCAGTAGCAGCATGGCCGGGCTTTCAAGAGCAAGAGGCTTTCAGGGCAAAGGGACAACCGGATGTTCCGGTCAATATAGCGCAGAATGGCGCGGTTATAATGCGCGTCGGAAAGATCGCACAATAGGACTGATGATCCCGCAATATCAATGCGTTACTGATGGCCGGCGACGGGGACGCCGCGGGCGCGCAACATGCCAGCGAGAAGGCGCGGGGCGGAAGCGCCGCTGGTGAAAAGCGTGAAGCCTTCTCCCTCCGCGATCCGCGTATCGTCCTCAATCAGGGCCGCGAGCCGCTGTGCGATGGCAGGCGCCGGGTCGAGCCAGTCCACGGGCCAGGGCGCGACCGCGCTCATATGCGGGATCAGGAAGGGGTAATGCGTGCAGCCCAGCACCACGATGTCGGTGCGCCCGCTTGCTGTCTCGATGAAGCAGGGCAGAATTTCTTCCCGGACGGCCTCGGTGTCGATCTCGTCTTCCTGAAGCAGTTTTTCCGCAATCGCGGCGAGCCGGCGCGAGGCGACCAGTTCGACATGCACGTCGGCGGCGAATTGCTGGATCAGCTGACGCGTATAATCCCGGGCGATCGTGCCGGGCGTGGCGAGCACCGAAATGACGCCGCTCTTCGTGCGACCGGCGGCGGGCTTGATGGCAGGGACCGTGCCGACGATGGGCATGGTAAAGCGCGCCCGAAGCGCGGGCAGAACCAGTGTCGAAGCCGTATTGCAGGCAATCACGATGGCCCGGGGCGCATGCGCCTCGACGAGGCCGTCCATCACCTGGACGATATGCTCGATCAGCGCGGCCTCTTCCCACTCTCCATAGGGAAAGGCGACATCGTCCGCCACATAGATGCATTGGCGCGTCGGCAGAAGCGTGTGGATGGCGTCGAGAACGGACAGGCCGCCTATGCCGGAATCGAAAACGAGGATCGGTCCGGCTCGCTCGGCCATGGTCACAGCCCCGTCATCACTGCCTGCGGCCGCCCTGCGAGGCGTAGCGCACGGCCTCCTCGGCGGCGCGGAAGAGGGCCTTCGCCTTGTTGACGCTCTCCTGATACTCGCCTTCAGGACTTGAATCGGCAACGACGCCGCCGCCCGCCTGCACATACATCTTTTCGTCTTTCACGATGGCGGTGCGCAGGACGATACAGGTGTCCATTTCGCCGGCGGCGGAGAAATAGCCCACGCAGCCCGCATAGGCGCCGCGCTTTTCAAGCTCCAGCTCGTCGATGATCTCCATCGCGCGAACCTTGGGCGCACCGGAGACGGTGCCGGCGGGAAACCCGGCGATCAGCGCGGAAATGGCGTCATATTCGGGATCCAGATCGCCTTCGACATTCGACACGATATGGATGAGGTGCGACGTGTGCTGCAACGCGAATTTCTCGGTTACTTCCACACTGCCGATCTTCGAGACGCGGCCCGCATCGTTGCGCCCGAGATCGAGCAGCATGAGATGCTCCGCGCGTTCCTTCGGGTCAGCGAGAAGCTCTTCCGCGATTTCGGCGTCTTCGGCCTTGTTCTTTCCGCGATGGCGCGTCCCGGCGATCGGGCGGATCGTGACACGGTTGTTCCGTACACGAACGAGAATCTCCGGGCTGGAACCGACGACGGAGAAATCCTCGAAATTGAGGAAATAGAGATAGGGAGACGGGTTGATTCGTCGCAGCGCGCGATAAAGCGCAAACGGGGGCAGGGTGAAGGGCGTCTCGAAACGCTGCGACAGCACGACCTGAAAGATATCGCCCGCCGCGATATATTCTTTCGCCCGTTCCACCATGCTGAAATAGGTTTCCTGCGGCGTGTTTGACTTCGGCGGCTGCAGGTCGTCGATATTCGCATCCTGCGACAGATGCGGGATGGAGCGGTCGAAATCGGCCACGACATCGTTGAGCCGCTCGCCGGCGCGGGCGAAGGCGGCACGGGCGCTCACACCCGCTTCCGGACGCACCGGCGTCACCACCGTCACTTCATCTTTCACCGCGTCGAAAACGGCGATCACGGTAGGGCGCAGGAACAACCCGTCGGGAAGCCCCAGCGCGTCGGGGTTCTCGTTCGGCAGGTTTTCCATCAGCCGGACGGTGTCATAGCCCATATAGCCAAAGACGCCCGCCGCCATGGGCGGCAGCTCGTCGGGCAGCTCGATCCGCGATTCCTCGATGAAAGCGCGCAGCGCATCGAGCGCATCCTTGTCGCAAGGCTCGAACGAACCGGTATCGACACGGGCCTGACGGTTCAGTTCCGCCTTGTTGCCCCGGCAGCGCCAGATCGCATCGGGCTTGAGACCGATAATGGAATAGCGGCCTCGCGTATCGCCGCCCTCCACCGATTCCAGAAGGAAGCTGTTCGGCCGTCCGTCGGCAATCTTCAGCATCGCCGAGACGGGCGTCTCCAGGTCGGCCACAAGGCGCGTATAGACGACCTGCGGCTCACCCGCTTCGTAAGCGCGTTCGAAATCCGGATACTCGGGAAAGATCATGTTCGTCACTTACTGGCTGGGGGTGCCGGTTACCTGCTGCACCAGCCGCTGATTGACGCTCACGCCCATCTTCTCCTGCAGGCCCGCAACCATGGTTCCGATCATGTCGGATGCAATCGAATCCTTGATGTCCGCCTTGAGCTTTTTGTACTCGTCGGAATCGGCGGCGAGCTGTGGCTTGTGAATGTCTTTCACCTGCATCACCAACATGCTGTCGCCGACCATTACGGGGCCGTATGTGAAGCGGCCCTTGGGCGTTGCGAACAGGCGCGTCACCGCGATGCGCGAGAACGTATCGCTACGGGCGTAGCGCTGAATGCCTTTTTGCACCAGCACGCTACGGTCGAACTCCGAGGCGATCTTGTCGAAGCTTTCGCCCTTGTTGCCACGCTCGGCGAGCTTCTGGGCCAGCGCGTCCAGCTTGTTCTTGCGCTGCTGGTCCTTCCAGTCCGACACGACCTGGCTGCGCACGTCTTTCAGCGGCGGAATTGCGGCATCCGTCTGCTGGTCCACATGCACCCAGTAATAGCCGCTCTTGCCATTGTCGCGGGGCGGGATCTGTTCGTCGGGTCCGTATTCATAGACCGTCTTCAGAAGGTCCGGCAGATCGGGCAGGTCCACGTCCTTGCCGTCCCGCGTCTTGCCGTCCTTGGTGACGCCCTTGATGCTCTGGATCGTCAGGCCGTTTTTCTCCGCGACGTCGCGGAATGACATGCCGCCGGCGCGGTCGTCCTCGATCGAGTTCTGGATATTGTAGATTTCCTCGCGGGCGCGCTGCATCGCCAGGGTCTTGCGCAGCTTGTCTTTCACCTCGTCGAAACTCTTGGTGACACCCGGTTCCACCTTGGTGACCTTCAGCACCACCGTCCCAAGCGGTCCCTTTACCGGATCGCTGACCTGGCCGGGCTCGAGCGCGAACGCCGCGTCGCCGATGGCGGGCGACAGCATCTGCGCCTTGCTGACCAGTCCGAGGTTCACATCATCCATCGTAAGGCCGCGCGCCTTCACGATATCCTCGACCGGCGTGCCGCTGCGCAGCTTGGCGACGGCGGCGGCCGCATCCTCATTGGTGTCGAAGGTGATCTGGATGACGTCCCGTTTTTCCGGCGTATTGAAGCTCGCCTTCTGCTGCTCGAAAGCCGTTTTCAGATCGTCTTCCGATATCGAAATCGTCTCGGCGACCGCGTCGGGGGTGAGCTGCATGATGCTGAAGCTCCGCGTCTCCGGCTTCTGGAACTTGGCGGAAATCTTCTGGTAATAGGCCTCCAGCTCTTTCTCGTCGGGGTCGGCAACGTTTCCGGCCAGCGACGGCGGCAGCACCAGATAGGTCGCATCGCGCGTTTCCTTCTGGAAGGTCGCAATCGCGTCGACCATCGCATCGGGGGCATGAACGCCGTTGCCGATCACGCCGATCAGCTGGTTGCGGATCAGATAGTCCCGGCGATCCTTGATGAACGCTTCCTCGGAGATATTCGCTCGGGAAAGCGCCAGCTCGAAATTCCGCTTGTCGAACTTGCCGAACGTATTTTGCAGCTCCGGATCCGTCATGATGTTGTGCGCGACCTTCTTGTCGCTGACAGCGAGACCGAGGTCCTCCGCGCCGCCATTGAGCGCGGCAAGGCCGATGAGACGACCCAGCGCGCTCTGGTTCACGCCCAGCTGCTGCGCAATCTGCGGCGTGATCGGCTGTCCGTAGCGCTGCGAGAGGCGGCGTGTCTCATTCGAGATTTCACGCTGATATGCCGCGACATCGATTTCCTGCGACCCGACGGTGGCCACGGCGGAAGAGCCATAGCCCCGGAAGATGTCGGCTATGCCCCACACTGCGAAGCTCACGACCAGCAAGCCCATCAGGCCCATTCCGATCCAGCCGGAGGCGGTTTTTCGCAGTGCGTCGAGCATGATCTTCTTTCCATTGGTCGCCGCCCGGAAATCGGGCCGGGACGGTGTCTTCGGGTGGGGTGGGGGACAAATTTGCTCCGTCCCCCAAATCGGGCGGCATGATAGGTGCGGGGTCATGTGCCTGCAAGCCGCTCACCGGTGCTTCCCGCTTGATTTTCCTTACAAATCGGCAGGATGGGGACATTTCAGAGCGGCGCCTCGTATATCGGCGGCGCGCCCAAGCGCACATAGGCGTCCACACTGGCCCGGGCCAGCAGATTCGTAAGCCAGATCATGGCCAGAACGACGCCCAGCCAGGTCAGGAAGCGTGCCGCTGCAATCGGCAGGGGATAGGCTTCCTCATCGAAGGCGAGGGCGAAGAGCCCGGCGATGAACCCGACCTCCAGGGTCGGCATCAGGATGAAAAGCCCTTCCAGCACGTCGTCGGGCGGCTGGGTGTGAAAGGCGAGCCCGAGATAGGTCGCAAGGGCGGCCAGGACGGCGGCGGTGCGGGTGCGGCGGGCGAAGCCGTCCAGAATGAACGTGAACATAATTCTCCTCCGTTCTCTCCTCGCGGGGCGAAGAAAGGTCCAAGTCGTTTTGAAGTATTCGAGGGACCGAGGACCTGCGGAGACAGCTTTCCCGTTCTCTCAAGCGGGAGGCTTGAAAGCGGAGGTGTCAATGAGCCCGAAGGGCCCGAATACCGGTTAAGGGACGCAAACAGGCGGTCCGCGAGGGTCGCGGGCCGGGGTATTTAGATGGCGGAGCGGGTGGCGCGCCGCCATTCCTGACAGTATTGGATTGACATAGGTGACTCCGGGCTATGGATGACTTCTAGGGAACCGGGGCCCGGAAAATAAAAAGGCCCCGATCCGTGGGATGGGGCCGCAAAACGTCGATATGGCAGGCTTATTTAAGCGCGCGCAAGCGACTCGGCCCCGAAGGCGAGTAGGTTCGACCGGAGGTCCAGAGGACCATTTCCATGAATTGCTTTTCCATCGCGCGCAACCTACGCCCGAGTCGTTTACTTGGCAAACAATTAGTCTTGAAGATGAGAATTTCGATTTTGGTGTGTTCTATTTGACGCATCCGTGGCATCGGTCGCCGGAAAGGGTACAGTTGGCGGTACGCAACGCTTCTGCTAAACGGTCGACCTTCTGGAAATGCGGCTTATCGGACAGGGACAGACAGTAGCAATGGCACGGCGCATCAAACCTCTCATCGCGGGCAATTGGAAAATGAACGGCCTTCGTGCCTCTAAAAGCGAGGTGACGAAGCTCGCGCGCAAGCTGGCCAGGGGCGGCAAGCCCGCCTGCGACGTGCTTATCTGTCCGCCTGCGACCATTGTCGGTCTTCTGAAGGAGACGGCGAAGGGAAGTCCCGTCGCCATCGGCGGCCAGGATTGCCACGCCGCCGTTTCCGGCGCCCATACCGGTGATATCGCGGCGGAGATGCTGAAGGATCTCGGGGCCCGCTATGTGATCGTCGGTCATTCCGAACGCCGCGCCGACCATGACGAGACGGACAAGGTCGTCCGCGCCAAGGCCGAGGCCGCCCATCGGGCCGGGCTTACAGCCATTGTCTGCGTCGGCGAGACCGAGGCCGAGCGGGACGAGGGCGCAACCCTCAAGGTCATCCGCCGCCAGCTCAAGGGCTCGCTGCCCGACGGGATCGCGGCGCGCACGACCGTGGTCGCCTATGAGCCGGTCTGGGCCATCGGCACGGGCCGCACCCCGACGACCGAGGATGTGGCCAAGGTCCACAAGGAAATCCGCAAGCAGCTCGTCAGGCGGTTTGGCGATGAGGGCGAGAAAATCCGCATCCTCTATGGCGGCTCCGTTAAGCCCTCGAATGCCGCCGAACTCCTCGCTGTGGAGAACGTTAACGGCGCACTGGTGGGCGGCGCGAGCCTGAAGGCCGACGACTTCTACGGCATCATCGCCGCAAGCGTCTGAAAATGAAGGCGGGTTGGGGCGCAAGAGGGCTGGAAAGCTTGCCTGTCTTGCGTTAAAACCCGCCGCCAAGAGCCGGACCGCGCCGAAAAGGCCCGAGTCCGGGCAATTTGTGTTTTCTGGAACTCAAGACCACGCAGCATTTGCCTGGCAGGAAGGCCCCGGATACTTCATGGCTACCATCCTTCTGATTATCCATCTCATGATCGCCGTGGCGCTGGTCGCCGTGGTTCTGCTTCAGCGTTCCGAAGGCGGCGCACTGGGCATTGGCGGCGATGGTGGCGGCTTCATGAGCGGGCGCGGCGCGGGCAGCGCGCTGACGCGGGCGACGGCCTTGCTGGCGGGGCTCTTCTTTCTGACAAGCCTCGGCCTCGGCATTCTGGCGTCTTATAGCGGTGGCGGCGGGTCCATCCTGGACAACATCGCCCCGCCGCCGGATTCGGCCCCCGCCGAGACCAATGACGTCAACGTCCCGGCGCCGGTCGGCAGCGGTCTGACGCCGGCTCCCGAAAGCACGGGCGACAATGCCGCGACGCCGCCTGCGGCCTCCGGCGAGGTCGCGCCTCCCCAGGCGGGAGCCGACGACAGCGCAAACGGCGCAAACGAAGCGTCCGGCGGGGCGGCTGCGCCGTCTCAGCCTGCGGCTCCGGCCAGCGAAGAACCCAGCGTCCCGCAGGCGCAGTAAGGGCCCGGCCCGGTGAGGACGTCCGAAATCCGGACAGTTTCCCTCATTCTTTGAAAAAAACCGGTGCGCCTTCAAATTGGCGCGCACCGAATCGTTTTGGTTGATGTAATCTGAGAGCCCATGACGCGGTATATTTTCATCACCGGCGGCGTGGTTTCCTCACTCGGTAAGGGTCTCGCATCCGCAGCACTCGGCGCGCTTCTTCAGGCGCGTGGTTTCTCCGTGCGTTTGCGCAAGCTGGACCCCTATCTGAATGTGGATCCAGGCACCATGTCCCCGATCCAGCACGGCGAAGTCTTCGTGACGGATGACGGCGCCGAGACCGATCTGGATCTCGGCCATTACGAGCGCTTCACCGGCGTGCCGGCGGCCCGTTCCGACAACATCACCACCGGCCGGATCTATCAGGACATCATCGCCCGGGAACGCCGCGGCGATTATCTCGGCGGCACCGTCCAGGTGATCCCGCATGTCACCGATGCCATCAAGGAATTCGTCCTATCCGATGCGGGCGGTGTGGATTTCGTGCTCTGCGAAATCGGCGGCACGGTAGGCGACATCGAAGGCCTGCCGTTCTTCGAGGCGATCCGCCAGCTCGGCAACGAATTGCCGCGCGGCCAGACATGCTTCATCCATCTGACGCTGTTGCCCTTCATCCCCAGCGCGGGCGAGATGAAGACCAAGCCGACCCAGCACTCCGTGAAGGAACTGCGGTCCATCGGTATCCAGCCCGACATTCTGATGTGCCGCGCCGACCGCGCCATTCCCAAGGATGAGCGCCGCAAGATCGCGCTCTTCTGTAACGTGCGCGAAACCGGCGTCATTCAGGCGCTGGATGTGGACACGATCTATGACGTGCCGCACGCCTATCATCTGGAAGGGCTCGACGCGGAAGTCCTGAGCGTCTTCGGCATCGAGGACAGCCCCGAGCCGAAGCTCGCACAGTGGCACAACATCACCTCCGCCATCCGCGAGCCGGAAGGCGATGTGACGATTGCCATCGTCGGCAAATATACCGGCCTCAAGGATGCCTATAAGTCGCTGACCGAGGCGCTGGTGCATGGCGGGATCGCCAACCGCGTGCGCGTCAATTTCGAATGGCTGGAATCGGAAATCTTCGAGACCGGGGACACCGCCTATTACCTTGAAGAGGTGAACGGCATTCTGGTGCCCGGCGGCTTCGGCGAGCGCGGCGCGCACGGCAAGATCGCTGCGGCGCATTTCGCCCGCACCCGCAACGTGCCTTATTTCGGCATCTGCTTCGGCATGCAGATGGCCGTGATCGAGGCGGCCCGCAACATGGCCAAAATCGAAAACGCCGGCTCCACCGAATTCGGCCCCACCGACGAACCCGTGGTCGGTCTGATGACGGAATGGATGAAGGAAAACGAACTCGTCCAGCGCAAGGCCAATGGCGACCTCGGCGGCACCATGCGCCTCGGCGCCTATGAAGCGGCGCTGAAGCCGGGCAGCAAGGTCGCGGAGATCTATGGCTCCACCACCATTTCGGAGCGCCACAGGCACCGTTACGAGGTCAATATGGGCTATCGGGAGAAGCTCGAGGCGGCCGGGCTTCTTTTCTCCGGCACCTCGCCGGACGGCCTGTTGCCCGAGGTCGTCGAGCTGCCGTCTCATCCCTGGTATGTTGGCGTCCAGTATCATCCGGAGTTGAAGTCGAAGCCCTTCGACCCACATCCATTGTTCAGCTCCTTCATCGCCGCGGCGGTGGAGCAGAGCCGACTGGTTTAACAGTTAGGCCAAACGCGCATGCCTGCGAACAGCACCGTCAGGATCGGCGACCTCGAAATCGCCAACGACAAGCCCTTCACGCTGATCGCGGGGCCTTGCCAGCTTGAAACGCGCCAGCACGCCTTCGACATGGCCGGCGCGATCAAGGAAATCACGGCCAGGCTGGGCATCGGTTTCATCTACAAGACCTCTTTCGACAAGGCGAACCGCACCAGCCGCAATGCAAAGCGCGGCCTGGGGCTCGAGCTCTCGCTGCCGATCTTCGAGGATTTGAAGAAGGAGTTCGGCGTGCCCGTCCTCACCGACGTGCATGAGCGCGAGCAATGCGCCGAAGTGGCTTCCGTCGTGGACGTCCTCCAGATCCCGGCCTTCCTTTGCCGCCAGACCGACCTGCTGGAGGCCGCCGCCGCGACCGGCAAGGTGGTGAACGTCAAGAAGGGCCAGTTCCTTGCGCCCTGGGACATGAAGAATGTCGTGAACAAGGTCGTCGATGCGGGCAACCCGAATGTGATGGCAACCGAGCGCGGCGTGAGCTTCGGCTACAACACGCTGGTGTCCGACATGCGCGCCATCCCGATCATGAAGGAGCAGTGCGGCTGCCCGGTCGTCTTCGACGCGACCCATTCCGTGCAGCAGCCTGGCGGGCAGGGCGGTTCTTCGGGCGGCGACCGGGCCATGGTGCCGGTACTGGCGTCCGCCGCTGTCGCGATCGGCGTCGGCGCAGTCTTCATGGAAACCCATCAGGACCCCGACAACGCCCCGTCCGACGGCCCGAACATGGTCCGCCTCGACGGCCTCGAGGCGCTCCTCACCCGCCTCAAGGCCTTCGACGACCTCGCCAAGGCGGCTTGAGCCAACCTACTAGGCCTTCTCGCCCCTGACCGACGCGGAGACTTCCTCCAGCAATTCCGCTGTGCCAAACCGCGCGGCCTCAAGGTCCGTGTTTCCCAGCGCATATTCCGGCGGCACCATTTCCGGGCCCTCGCCGGGTGCGAGCGGCGGCGAGTAATAGCCCAGCGCATAGCTTCCCATCGAATAGCCGATCAGCGCCTGAAGCTCTGGCGACAGCGTCTTCGCGATCTCCGGCGGGCAGGAGAGATACTGGTTCTCCTCCTGGCGTAGCCATCCCAGCGTGTAGGTGATGTTGATGCCGATGCGGTCGCCATTGGAAATATTGGCGCCGCCGCCATGGAAGACGCCGCCCGAATAGACAAGCACCGACCCCGCAGGCATTTCGGCATAGCCGATCTCGTCGTCGGACGGTTCGTAATTATCCGGCCAGTCGAGGCTGCCGGGGCAGACCTGCGTCGCGCCGTTCTCCTTCGTGAAGTCGGTGATCGCCCAGATCGTATTGAACTGCGGTTCCACATTCGTGATGTAGGTGCCCCAGGCCCATCGGTCGCGATGGATCTGCTGCTTGGGCTGGCCCGGCTTGATGCGGATGACCTGCGTCAGGTGAAGCTGGATGCGTTCGCAGAAGGGCTTGAGGAAGGCCTGCGCCGCGTCGGTGATCGTCTTGTTGGCGACCATCTCCCGGCACGCTTCGGAGCGCGCCACAAGCGCGCCCGTGCGCGTGGTGTGGTGGCCGGTGAAGTCGTCCTGTCCCTCGGGTGTCGCCTCGATATAGGGCATGGTCTCCTTTTTTACCTGCGCGATCTCATCCGGCGTCAGCACGTCCTTCAGGATCAGCGCACCGTCGCGCTTGAGAACGGCGAGAATTTCGTCGGTCGTAGCGCTGGCGGACAGCATTTCGAGTTTCGGCATGGGGTGGTTCCTCCCTGATGTGCTGCCTGCCTCACGGTGCCGGCAAGAGTGGACGAAGCATCGCTTCGAGTTGGTTCTGAAGCCGCTCGGCGGTCCATATGTCGGGCTGCATGGCGGCATGAACGCCGAGCCCGTCCACCACGGCAATCACCGCCTCCGCCGTCACGTCGCAATCGATATCCGGGGCCAGCCGCCCTTCGGTCTGTTCCCGTCTCAATATCCTTGCCGCCTTTTCGCGGAACTCGTCGTAATAGCGGTTGTTGATGTCGGCGAGGGTAGGATCCGCCACCGCCCGGCTCAGGAAACAGAGCCAGACGCGCCATTGCAAAACGCCTTCCTCGTCAAGCGGAAGGGCCAGGGCGGCGCGCGCGACGAGGTCTTCGGTCCCGTCGTCCGATAGCAGCTCCTGCAATATTTGCTGCGCGAGGTGATCGAAGGCGGCGAGCAGCAACGCGTCCTTGCCCTCGAAATAATGCGTCAGCGCGCCCGTGGTCGCCCCGACGGCGCGGGCGACATCCGCAAGGCGCGTATTGTCGATACCCCGCCGGCCGATAACGCGGATGGCGGCTTCGGTGAACTCTCGGCGGCGTTCGATATGGTCGATCAGTTTTGGCATAACGGTTATTATAAAAAAACACAGGCAGGACGCAAGGCTGTTTCTTCGTCATCGGAGATGAGGAAAAGCCGGTTCAGGCCACGGCCGGTGTACGGGCCGGGTCGATAATCGTGGATTGCATGGTTTTCGGCAGCGCTACGGTCGCCGTCGTCCCGATGCCGGGCTGGCTCTGGATGGTGAATTTGCCCTGCATGACACGAACGAGTTCATTGGTGAGGGCAAGGCCCAGGCCGACCCCCTCGAACGACCGGTCGAGCCCTGTGTCGGCCTGCCAGAACGGGTCCAGCGCATGTTTGAGCTGTTCGGCATCCATGCCGATGCCGGTGTCGCAAACGCTGATGTTGATGCCCCCGTCTTTCGCCGGGGAAACGTCCAGTGTCACCGAGCCGCCTGCCGGTGTGAACTTTACGGCGTTGCCGAGAAGATTGATCAGGATCTGTTTCAGGCGGCGCTCATCGGAGGTGATGTCGGGAAGAGACGGCGCCTTGTGAAAGTTCAGTTGGACACCGTGGGTCTCGGCCCGGCCGCTTACGATCACCAGACAATTGTTGCAGATCGCGTCGATGTCCAGCGCATGGGGCGTGATCTTGATGTTGTCGAGTTCGACGCGGGACAGGTCCAGAATGTCGTTCACCAGCGTGAGCAGGTGGGTCCCCGCGCCGTTGATGTCGCGGATATATTCGGCATAGCGCTCGTTTTCGATCGGCCCGAAAAATTCATGCATCATCGCTTCCGAGAAGCCGATAATCGCATTGAGGGGCGTGCGCAGCTCATGGCTCATATTGGCCAGGAATTCGGTTTTGGCGCGGTTGGCCTTCTCGGCGCGGGCGTAGAGTTTTTCCTTGGCCAGCGCTTCGGCGAGACGCTTCTCGCGAAGGACCGCTTTGTGCTGCATTTTGAGCAGTCGCCGGTTCACCCTCAACATCAGGGTCTGCGCCAGCACGCCCAACGCGACGGCAAGGATGTTCATGAACAGGAAGTGGGTCATCTCCTGTTCTACATCCACAATCCCTTCGGCCAGCGCAAGCCATGTTCCGAGAGTGACGGCGTAGGCGATAACGAGGTAGGTCCGCGAAAGGAAGAACAGTCCGACGACGATGAAAGTCAGTGCAAAGTTTGTGGACTGATCGAGATCCTGCAGGAGCCACATATGGGCCGACGAATTGAGCAGCCCCATCCCGACAATAAGGAACCCGGGCACATAGGCGTAACGGACCGGGATTTTGTTTTTCCAGGTCAGTCCGGCAATGACAGCGGAAACGATCGCCGTTGCACCGGCGATGACCGTCATGATTTGAATGGAGTGCGGCGGCAGCGCATAGGGGTGAAAAACCGCGAGACCCGCATACAAAACGACGGCGCAGATTGAAACGGGAAAAACCGTTTCAAGGTAGATGGCGTCGAGTTCCTGCTCGATGTCAAAGGAAGAGCCTTCCCCGGCCTTGGCGGCGTGGGGAGCGCTTCCCAGCAATGTCTTGAAGCGTCGCACGGCTCTTTCGGCTCCCGGAATCTCGGGTAGGCAAGTTTTGCCGTGTTACATTGCGGCGTGAGGCGTAAAGTAATCTTTACTAAAATAGGTATTTTTTAACTGACACATGCTTGGGCCCGGCACACGAATCTTTGCATCTGTTTGTGAATGCGCGCCTTGTCCGGTGCGACGGCGGCGTGAGAGCGGAATGACGTTTGCCGACACAAATATGTCGCCTCGGGCGGGCAGTTTTTTCTCATGAGCGATGAAGCGGAGTTGGCGCTGCCCCCTGGACTGGAGGACCAGTTCAGTTTCGTTGCGCCCGGCGACAGTGCACTGAGGCGGAAAACCATCCGGACGATCGAACGTCTGGTGGGCCAGCGGGAGCTTATGCAGCTTTACCTGCGCAACCGGGCGGCGCCGAGGCCTGAGGAGCCGTTTTTCGAAGCGGGGCTGCGTCTTCTGCGTCTGCGGTTGGCCTATGACGAGGCGAGGCTTGCCGCGATCCCGAAAGAGGGACCGCTCATCTTCGTCTCAAATCACCCTTATGGCGTGCTGGACGGGATCGGCGCCTGTGTGCTCGCCGGTCGCGCGCGCGGCGACTTCCGGATCCTGATCAACTCGCTTCTGACCGGCCCGGAGGAGATGCGGCTGAATTCTCTCCCGATCGACTTCCGTCTGACGCGCGACGCGATGGCCACGAATCTGCGAACCCGGGCGGAGGCCCGCCGCACCCTTGCCGATGGCGGAACCCTGATCCTCTTTCCCGGCGGGACCGTCTCGACGCGGATGCGCGCCTTCTCCCGTTTGCCGGCCTTCGATCCCGCCTGGAAGCCCTTCGTCTCGCAGCTCATCCAGAAATCGCGGGCGAGCGTGGTGCCCCTGTATTTCGAGGGAGAAAACGGCTGGGCCTTCCATGCGGCAAGCCACCTCAGCGCCACCTTGCGCATCGCGCTTCTGTTTCGGGAGGTGCGGAAGCAGATGGGCGGAGCTTTATCCGTGCGGATAGGCGACGTTATTCCCTATGAGGAAATCGCCCATATCCGGGATCGGCATGCGCTGGCGCAGCATCTGCGCGACCTGACCTACAGCCTGGGCGGGCGTGAAGTTCCGGCCAATTACGGCCCACGCCTCGCACGGCGGCTGCAACTCGATCCCCCGAGGGAGATATTGCCGTCCGATGAGGGGAAGCCGTCGGACAGGTTCCGGATCGCCTACTAGACTAGACCCGGCCCGGCCCGGCCTCAGCCTCTGCCGCGATAGGGCTGCACGCCCTGGTCCGGCACCCACACACCTTCCGGCAGCTTGCCCGTCTGCCAGAAGACGTCGATGGGGATACCGCCGCGCGGATACCAGTAGCCGCCGATCCTGAGCCATTTCGGTTTCAGCAGCGTGTTGAGCCGCTTGCCGATGGCGACGGTGCAATCCTCATGGAAGGCTCCGTGATTGCGGAAGGACTGGAAATAGAGCTTGAGCGATTTGGACTCCACCAGCCATTTGCCCGGCGCATAGTCGATCACCAGATGCGCAAAATCCGGCTGTCCGGTCACGGGGCAAAGGGAGGTGAATTCAGGCGCGGTGAAGCGGGCGATATAGTCCGTGTCGGGATGAGGATTGGGCACCCGTTCCAGCTGCGCGTCCTCGGGCGAGGCCGCCGGCGCTACGTTCTGTCCAAGTTGCGTCACGACGTGAGGGTCGTTTTTCTTGCTCATGCCTTGTCCTCCGGCCCGTCATAGACGCAGCCTTCATTGCAGGAGGCGCGATGGATCTCGATGCGGGCGACCTCCGGAAGCGGGCCTTTGAGCTTATTCCAGATCCAGGCGGAAATCTTTTCCAGCGTCGGAAATTCCAGGCCCTCGATCTCGTTCAGCAGGTGATGGTCCAGCTCGCCGCGCACCTTCATCAACTCGCGTTCCACATCCTCGAAATGGCGAACGAGCCCCGTCGCCGGATCGGGTTTGCCCTCCAGCCAGACGACGACGCGGAACGAATGTCCGTGCATTCTGCGGTTCGGATGACCTTCCTCCGCATAAGGAAGGTAATGCGCCGCGTCGAACATGAACTCCTTATAGATACGCATTACGGAATACCGATCATCTTGTGTGTTTGCAGGCTCAGCTTCCACTTCGGATGCTTGAGGCAATACGCTGTGGCGGCCTGGGTGTTCGCTTCGCGGTCGGGGCCGTCCATCGGCTGCAGATAAAAATGCCGAAAGGCGAGCGTTTCGAAGCGTTCCGGCATGGCGGCGGCCTGCGGAAAGACCAGCTTCAATTCGGCGCCCGAGAGCTGCGCCAGCGGGGCGTCCGCCTTGGGGCTCACGCAAATCCAGTCGATCCCGTCAGGGGCCTTCAGCGTACCATTGGTCTCGATGGCGATCTCGAAACCGCGCGCATGAAGCGCAGCAATGGCCTCGCTGTCAAGTTGAAGCAGCGGCTCGCCGCCGGTGCAGACGACATAGCGGGTGTCGTCGGTGTCGCCTTCCCACGCCGCGGCGACGGCATCGGCAAGCTCATCGGCGGTTCTGAATTTGCCGCCGCCGGGACCGTCCGTCCCGACGAAATCCGTATCGCAGAAGGTGCATTGTGCGCTTTCGCGGTCCTGCTCGCGCCCCGACCACAGATTGCAGCCCGAAAAACGGCAGAAAACGGCAGGCCTTCCGGCCTGCGCGCCTTCCCCCTGAAGGGTGTAGAAAAGTTCCTTCACCGAATACATGGACCCCGCCTTTACCGCCCTGCGGCCTGCGCGGCGCGCCATTTCTCATAGCCCGACGCGCGAAGCTCGCAGGCAGGGCAGGTGCCGCATCCATAGCCCCAGTCATGCCGCTGGCGACGGTCGCCCCGGTAGCATGTATGGGTGTCCTCGATAATGAGCTCCACCAGTGCCTTGCCGCCCAGCTCTTCCGCCAGAGCCCATGTGGCCGCCTTGTCGATCCACATCAGGGGCGTTTCGATGGTGTAGGGCTTTGCCATGCCGAGAGACAGCGACTGCTGGAGTGAGCGCATGGTCTCGTCCCGGCAATCCGGATAGCCGGAATAATCGGTCTCGCACATCCCGCCCACCAGCGTGAAAGCGCCCCGGCGATAGCCCAGCGCAGCGGCATAGGTGAGAAAGAGCAAATTGCGGCCCGGCACGAAAGTGGTCGGCAGGCCGTCCTCTCCCATTTCGATTTCGGCTTCGCGCGTCAGCGCCGTGTCGCTGATGGCGCCCAGCGTGGTGAGGTCGAGCATGTGATCCGGCCCGAGCCGGGCAGCCCAATCAGGAAACAGCTCGCAGAGCCGCTCGCGCACCCGCTCTCGGCATTCCAGCTCCACCTTGTGGCTCTGGCCGTAATCGAAGCCGATGGTCTCCACCTTCTCATAGCGCGCCAGCGCCCAGGCCAGGCAGACGGTCGAATCCTGTCCACCGGAGAAGAGAACGAGAGCCTTGTCCGGTTTTTGCGGGGTCTGAGCCATTTTCTTTCGATGCGTGAGGGCCGTACAGGCCGGGATCGAGGTGTTGAACAGCAGCCTCGCCCCAGCGTCAAGCGCGGGCCGGAAAAGAAAAACCCCGGAGGCGGAAGCCCCCGGGGTTGGTCGTGGTCCGATCCGGGGATCAGAATGCGTAGGAGATGCTCGCCTGCACGTAATCGCGGTCGGTCATCGTCACCGTCCAGTCGTTCGAGAACGTGTTCACATAGGCGAGGTTCGCGCGCCATGAGCTCTGGTAGTCGATGCCGACACCGATACCGACCTGTTTCAGGCCCTGCTGGTAGTTGGCCGTGTTCGGGCCGGGCGACCAGCCGGTGAGGTCCTGGCGCCATGCCAGATAGGGCGACACGGTGAAGGGCGTATTGAAGGCGTTGTTGTAGTCCACGCCCAGACGCATCACATAGCCCGTCGACCAGTCCGTCGCATATTGGGGGTTGGTCGCGGTCGGCGAGCCGGCGAGGATCGCGGCACCTGCGGCGTTGTAGTACCCGCCTTCCGGGCCGGGCCGGTTCAGCGGATATCTGTCCGCGTTCGGCACATAGACGAAGCCCATATTGAACAGGAAGTAGCCGCTGTCGGCGCCCAGCGTCGACGGGATCAGATCCGTCGAGGAATAGGAGTCGATCGTGTTGAACTGACCCTGATAGGCGTCGAGATCGATATGCGAGGCCGTGGACTGGCCGATACCCGGCTCGAAAATCCCCTCGCTGATCGAGGTGGCTGCGCCGCCCGTCAGCAGGGGCGTACCGCCGAGACCGTCGATCTGCGCGGCGTTGTTCGCCATGTCGTTGATGCCGAAGGGCATTTTGGGATGGAAGGTCAGCTCGCCGGCGACGGCGGTTGTTCCCACCGTGGTGTTAAAGCTGGCGCCGATCGTTTCGATGGTCGGGAAGTCGTAATAATAGGTGGAGTGATTGGCGGCATAGGCGAATGCAAGGTTGACGGAGTTCTGGTCCACGCAACCGCCGACAAATCCGCAGGCACCGGCCATATCAAAAGGACCATTGGTAAAGGACAGGTAGGGCAGTCGGCTGGAATAACGGACATAGTAGAGACCGAAATCCGTGCCCATGCCGACATCGGCGGCATAGTAGTGCAGCGCGGCGCCGAACTGGTTGGTGGAGTCCTGCCCCCGGTCGGCCGTGCGCGACAGGCAGATGAGATTCTTGTTCTGAAGAAACGCCGCCGTACCGTATTCGATCAAAGAGGCGTCGTCGGCCACGCAGTTCTGCGGATCGTCCTTGAACGCATTCAGCACCGCTGCAAGCGAGCCCGGGCCCGTAATGTCGTCTGTGGAGAAGAACGAGCCGGCCGGGTCGAGGCGCGTAATCGAATAGGCGAACTGCCAGAAAGCCTCAAGGCTGATATCCGGCGTCAGCGCGGTCTGGAAGACCAGCATCGGCATCGCCGTGTAGCCTTCGCGCAGTTCCGAACCGGGCGCGCGGATCGCCGTCACGTCGGCGGCCTGGAAGCCGTTGACGCCGCCCTGAATGAACAGGCTTTCGCCCCAGTTCAGCACCTGTTTGCCGAAGCGGATGGTGGTCTGGTGGCCGGCGATGTCGAAGGAACCATAGACATAGGCATCGAGGATCTTCGCCTCGCCATTCGCCACGCCCTGCGCCGTCGGCGTCAGGTCGTAGAAATCCATGTTGTTGGCGGCATAGACCTGGTCGTAGAAGGCGGTCGGACGGACGAAGAAGCCGTAATTCTTCCACTTGCCCGCAATGTCCATCGTGGCGCGGACGGTGGCGCTGGTGATGTCGCCCGGGCCGAAGTTCAGATTGCCGTTATCGGAGTTCATGCCGGTGCCGGCGCCGTCGGGCTGCACACATCCGCCGTTCTTGGAGTTCACATGGCGGCAGTCGCGTGCGCTTGCACGCATGGTCACACCGGCTTTCAGCGTGGTCGCGGTCGAAATGCTGAGGTCGCCGAACTTGAATTCCTCCGCATGCGCGGCCCCGGAAAACGTAGCGGCAAGAAGCGCTGAGGCGGCGAATATTGCAGAAAGCAACGTACTCCGCCGATCTTCGCGGGTGACAGACCCGCTAAGTACCCGTAATTTCATATTGTTACCCCCCTAGCTGCTAGGAGTTCCCTGTTAGCGTTCCCTATCGGCGGTTGGGTAAAGTATGCAGCCGGCCCCGCCGGAGCCGGCTACGAGGTGGTGAGGGATGCTGACCTTGACGATCGAGGAGGAGGAGGAGGAGTGATACGTCGTGTGGTCAATCTGTTATATATCTATTCATTCTAGGTCTAAAAAACCTATATATGAACCCGATATAGACAAATAACTCACGAGGCAAGTGCCGGGAGGGCACACCGAAGACAAAACCGGTTTTTGAAATGAAATCTGCTGACGGGGAGGGAAGCGGGTTGAACACCAAGGAATTGCTGCTCAGCGTATTGATGGGCGGTCCAGCCACTGGCTATGACATCAAGAAAATCATGGAGCAGGACATCTCTGAACTGCTCGATGTAAGTCTTTCAAACCTTTATCCGGCGCTGAATGAGCTGGCGACTGAAGGGCTGGTCACCTTCGAAAAAGTCGAACAGGACAATCGGCCGAACAAAAAGATCTACGAGTTGACCGAAGCGGGGAGGCGCGCCTGTCTGGATGCGCTGATGACCTGCACGGCCAAGCACAAGCTCCGCTCGGAATTCCTTTTCATCCTGTCCTTCGCGCCGTTTCTGCCGCGCGAAAGGCTCGAGGAACTGCTGGACCGGCAGACTGAGGAATCGGAGCGGATACTCGGGGATCTCGACCGCCGGGAGGCCGAGCAGGAGCGCAATGCCGGGCAGGTCTTCGCGGCCGGTCTGGGACGCGCGATCGTCGAGGCTCAACTGGCCTATATCCGCCAGAACCGCGAATGGCTGCTCGACAGTGCCTATGGTCCCGCCCGGATGGCGGCGGCCAACTGATATTCGTGCCTCGGGGGATGGTATGAGGCTCCAATTGGGGGATTAAGGGGCTTTCGCCGGCCCCGCCTGTCCGCTATGAAAACGCCCAATCCTGTGCCGGTCGAAAGGCCGGCACCGGGACGGGCGTTTGCAGGCGCATTCAGGTCCCGATCCAGAAAAAACAACCCAGTGGAGCGAATCTCAATGGCAGCCATCATCGATATCATTGGCCGGGAAATCCTGGACAGCCGCGGCAATCCGACGGTCGAAGTCGATGTCTTGCTGGATGACGGCGCGCTGGGCCGTGCCGCCGTGCCGTCTGGTGCGTCCACGGGCGCCCATGAGGCCGTGGAACTGCGCGACGGCGGCGAGCGCTACAAGGGCAAGGGCGTCCAGCAGGCAGTGGACGCGGTGAACGGCGAAATCTTCGATGCCATTGGCGGCATGGATGCCGGCGAGCAGATCCAGATCGACCGGATCATGTGCGAACTCGACGGCACGGAAAACAAATCCCGTCTCGGCGCCAATGCGATCCTCGGCGTGTCGCTCGCCATGGCCAAGGCCGAAGCCGCTTCGCTCGGCCAGCATCTGTTCCGCTATCTGGGCGGTCCCTCGGCGCGCATCCTGCCGGTGCCGATGATGAACATCGTGAATGGCGGCGAACATGCCGACAATCCGATCGACATCCAGGAATTCATGATCATGCCGGTCGCCGCCGCTTCCATCGCGGATGCGGTGCGGATGGGCTCGGAAGTCTTCCACACGCTGAAGAGCGAGCTGAAATCCGCCGGGCACAACACCAATGTGGGCGATGAAGGCGGCTTTGCGCCGAACCTGTCCTCCACCGACGAAGCCATCGGTTTCATCATGAAGGCCATCGAGAAGGCCGGCTACAAGCCGGGCGAAGACATCTATCTCGCGCTCGACGCCGCCTCGACCGAGTTCTTCGAAAACGGCGTCTACAATCTGAAGGGCGAGGGCAAGAAGCTCGATGCCGCCGGCATGGTCGACTATTACGTCGACCTCGTGAGCCGCTATCCGATCATCTCCATCGAAGACGGCATGGCCGAAGACGACTGGGATGGCTGGAAGGCGCTGACCGACGCCATGGGCGAGCGTGTGCAGCTTGTCGGCGACGACCTCTTCGTCACCAACAAGAAACGCCTGAAGGACGGCATCGATCGTGGCGTCGCGAACTCCATTCTCGTGAAGGTGAACCAGATCGGGTCGCTCACCGAGACGCTGGAATCGGTGGAGATGGCGCAGCGCGCGCACTACACCGCCGTCATGTCCCACCGGTCCGGCGAAACCGAGGACGCGACCATCGCCGATCTCGCGGTTGCGACCAATTGCGGGCAGATCAAGACCGGGTCGCTCGCGCGCTCCGACCGCCTGGCCAAATACAACCAGCTCATCCGCATCGAAGAGGCGCTGGGCCCGGCCGCGGAATATGCCGGAACCTCGGTTCTGAAGGGCTGAACGAGCCGTTCGAGAATCATTTCGCTTCCGGCGAGTCAATAGTCCTTGACCGAAAGAATCACGATGTGATTCCTTTCGGTCATGGAGACTTTGAACCTGATTCGCCCCTCTCGGAACCTTCGTCTGCGCGACGCGCTCGTACCGCTCGTCGCCGCGATAGCGATTGCCTATTTCGCCTATCACGCGATGCATGGACGCTACGGCTTCATCAACTGGCTGGCGCTTCAGGATCGGGTTGAAACGCTTCACGGAGAGCTGAAGGAAGTCCGCGGCGAAAGGGAGCGTCTGGAAAGGCGTGTGGCCCTTCTGCGGCCCGAAAGCCTCGACCCCGATTTGCTCGACGAGCGGGCGCGGGCGACGCTTGGTTATGCTGATCCGAACGAAATTATCATTCTCGATCGTTCCGGCCGAAATCGCTAATCGATTGCAGTGAAGCATGATTAACCTAAATCAGGTTAATCGTTAAAAATCTTTTTGAAAACAAACCTTTACGAACAGCCGGTAAGCTGTCTCCAATAGCAGGTGCAACATGGTGCTGCACAAAAGCTGAATATGGAGGCTGCCCCCCATGGCTACTCGCTCCCGCACGAGCGCAACCTCCGGAAAAAAGACGTCCGGAAAAACCTCTTCATCCGCCAAAAACACGTCGAGGAATACGTCTCGCCGGAAGTCGTCTGCCTCCGGGAGCGCGCCTGCGGATTTCGGCAAGGAAGAGGAGTTGCAGGCCTATCGCGACATGCTGCTGATCCGCCGCTTCGAGGAGAAGGCGGGCCAGATGTACGGCATGGGCCTCATCGGCGGCTTCTGCCATCTTTATATCGGCCAGGAAGCGGTCGTCACCGGCATGAAGGGGGCGATCGAGGACGGCGATCAGGTCGTCACCTCCTACCGCGACCACGGCCACATGCTGGCGGTCGGCATGGACCCGAAAGGCGTCATGGCCGAGCTGACCGGCCGGGAAGGGGGCTATTCCAAAGGCAAGGGCGGCTCGATGCATATGTTCAGCATCGAAAAGAATTTTTACGGCGGCCACGGCATCGTCGGCGCCCCGGTGCCCATCGGAACGGGCCTCGCCTTCTCCAATCAGTACAACGATACGGATCGTGTCTGCCTGACCTTCTTCGGCGACGGCGCCACCAATCAGGGTCAGGTCTATGAAAGCTTCAACATGGCCGAGCTCTGGCAGTTGCCGGTCATCTATGTGATCGAGAACAACCGCTATGCCATGGGCACCAGCGTGGCGCGCTCTTCGGCACAGACCGACCTCTCCAAGCGCGGGTTGAGCTTCAACATCCCGGGTGAGGAAGTGGACGGCATGGATGTCCGCGCCGTGCGCGAGGCGGGCCGAAAGGCGGTGGAATGGTGCCGCGCGGGCAAGGGGCCTTACATCCTGGAAATGATGACCTATCGCTATCGCGGCCACTCCATGTCCGACCCGGCCAAATACCGCGCGAAGGAAGAAGTGAACAAGATGCGCTCCGAGCATGACCCCATCGAACAGGTGAGGAAGCGCCTGATCGAGGATCACGGGATGAGCGAAGACGAGCTGAAAGGCATCGACAAGGAAATCAAGAATGTCGTCAACGGGGCCGCGGAATTCGCGCAATCCTCGCCCGAACCGGATCCCTCCGAACTCTGGACGGATGTGGTCGAACTGAGCGCGGAGGCCTGAGCAACATGTCGATCAAGGTAACAATGCCCGCGCTGTCGCCCACCATGGAAGAGGGCACGCTCGCCAAATGGCATGTGAAGGAAGGCGACTCCGTCAGCTCCGGCGACGTGATCGCGGAAATCGAAACCGACAAGGCGACGATGGAAGTGGAAGCCGCCGATGACGGTACGGTCGCAAAGATCGTCGTGCCGGAAGGCACGGAGAATGTGAAGGTCAATGAAGTCATCGCGCTTCTGGCCGGCGAGGGCGAAGACGCCGAAAGCGTGAGCGAAGAAAAGGTGGAGGCATCCGCGCCGCAGGAAAAGACCGAAGCGCCGAAGGCGGAAGAACCCGACGAAGAGAGCGATGAGGCGCCGGCCCCGCCCGCGGTCGAGGTCGCCTCCGATCCTGAAATTCCCGAAGGAACCGAATTCGAGGAACAGACCGTCCGTGAAGCGCTGCGCGACGCGATGGCCGAAGAGATGCGCCGCGACACGCGCGTCTTCGTCATGGGCGAAGAGGTTGCGCAATATGAAGGCGCCTACAAGGTCACGCAGGGCCTGCTCGCCGAATTCGGCGACAAGCGCGTGGTCGATACGCCGATCACGGAACATGGTTTCGCAGGCCTCGGCGTCGGCGCGGCCATGGCCGGGCTCCGTCCCGTCGTGGAGTTCATGACCTTCAACTTCGCCATGCAGGCGATGGACCATCTCATCAACTCGGCCGCCAAGACGCGCTACATGTCCGGCGGCCAGATGTCCTGTCCCATCGTGTTTCGCGGGCCCAACGGCCCGGCGGCGCGCGTCGGCGCGCAGCACAGCCAGGATTACGCGTCCTGGTATGCGCATATTCCGGGCCTCATCGTCATCGCGCCTTACTCGGCCGCCGATGCGAAGGGCCTGCTGAAGGCCGCCATCCGCGATCCGAACCCGGTCATCTTCCTCGAAAACGAAGTGCTCTACGGCAAAAGCTTCGACGTGCCGCAGCTCGACGATTACACGCTGCCCATCGGCAAGGCGCGGGTGATGAAGGAAGGCACGGATGTGACGCTCGTTTCCTACAGTCACGGCATCACCTATTGCCTCGATGCGATGGCGAAGCTCGAAGAAGAAGGCATCAGTGCGGAACTCATCGATTTGCGCACCATTCGCCCGCTCGACATCGACACGGTGATCGAGTCCGTCAAGAAGACGAACCGCGTCGTGACGGTGGATGAGACCTGGCCCCATTGCGGCGTCGGCGCGGAAATTGCCGCCCAGGTGCAGGCCAAGGCCTTCGACTATCTCGATGCGCCGATCCTTCGCGTCACGCAAAAGGATGTGCCCATGCCCTATGCGGCCAATCTGGAAAAACTCGCACTTCCGAATGCGGATGAAGTGATAGAGGCGGTGAAAACCGTCTGCTATCGCTGAGGGAGGGAAACATGCCGACACCGGTTCTGATGCCCGCCCTCTCGCCCACCATGGAAGAGGGCACGCTTGCCAAATGGCACGTCAAGAAAGGCGACACCGTCAACTCCGGCGATGTGATCGCCGAGATCGAAACCGACAAGGCCACCATGGAGGTGGAAGCCGCCGATGAAGGCACGGTCGGCCAGATCCTTGTCGATGAAGGCACTGAAGGCGTAGCCGTCAACAAGCCCATCGCCGTCCTGTTGCAGGAAGGCGAAAGCGAGGACGATCTCGAAGGTTATGACCCCTCGAAGGACTCGCCGCTGACAAGCGGGAATGCTGCCGCCGGATCGAAAGAAAGCGGATCGAAAGAAAGCGGCAAGCCTGAAAAGAAAGAGGAGGGCGCTAAGGAAGCCTCTTCCGGAAAACCGGAAAGCGAAAGCAAATCCGCTCCGGCGCAGCAGGGCTCGAAGCAGAAGCCTGCGAAGAAGGAACTCGATCCCGGCGGCAAGGCGCCGCCCGCGCCGACGGATTCCAGTGGCGAGCGCATTTTCGCCAGCCCGCTTGCCCGCCGCATCGCCTCGCAAAAGGGTGTCGATCTCAAGAGCCTGAAAGGCTCCGGCCCGCATGGGCGCATCGTGCGCGCCGACGTGGAAGGCGCGAAACCGGGAGCCGCCGCACCGCGTGCAGCGGGACAGGCCATGGCGCCCGCCCAGAGCATCGATGCGCGCGCCTTCTACGAGGAAGGCTCCTATGAGGAAGTGCCGCTCGACGGCATGCGCAAGACGATTGCGCGCCGCCTGACGCAATCCATGCAGGAAATCCCGCATTTCTACCTGACGGTGGATTGCCGGCTGGACGAGTTGCTCCGTGTCCGGAAGGAACTCAACAATGAGCTGGCCGATAGCGGCGTGAAATTGTCGGTGAACGACTTCCTCATCCGCGCAGCCGCGCTGGCGTTGAAGAAAGTGCCGGACGCGAATGTCTCCTTTGCGGGCGATGCGCTCCTGAAGCACAAACATGCAGATATCGGCATTGCCGTCGCGCTCGATGGTGGTCTCATCACGCCGATCCTGCGGGCGGCGGAAGGCAAGGGGCTCGCTCAGATCGCGACGGAAGCAAAGGAGCTGGCGGCGCGCGCCCGCGACCGCAAGCTGAAACCGTCTGAGTTCGAAGGCGGTTCCTTCTCCATCTCCAATCTCGGCATGTTCGGTATCAAAAACTTCACCGCCGTCATCAATCCGCCGCAGGCCGCCATCCTGGCTGTCGGCGCGGGCGAGGAGAGGACCGTGGTGGTGGATGGCAAGGTCGAGGTGGCGACCGTGATGACCGTCACCATGTCCTGCGACCACCGCGCGATCGACGGGGCGCTCGGTGCCCGATTCCTCGATGCCTTCAAGGGCTTCGTGGAATTCCCCGCCCGTATGTTGCTGTGAGGAGGCGGACCCATGAGTGAGAAAAGCTACGACCTCGTCATCATCGGTTCCGGCCCCGGCGGCTATGTGGCGGCGGTGCGCGCCGCGCAACTCGGCATGAAGACCGCCATCGTGGAACGCGACAAGCTGGGCGGCATCTGCCTCAACTGGGGCTGCATCCCGACCAAGGCCTTGTTGCGCTCGGCGGAAGTCTACGACCTCATCGAGCGGGCGGAGGAGTTCGGCCTCAAGGTCGAAAACCCGTCCTATGACGCCGCCGCCATCGTGAAGCGCAGCCGCGAAGTCTCCGAGCGCCTCTCAAAGGGCGTCGGCTTCCTGATGAAGAAGAACAAGATCGACGTCATCGAAGGCTCCGGCCGTCTCGCGGGCGAAGGTGTCGTTGAGGCCGAGACGAAAGACGGCAAACAGACCCTGAAGGCGAAGAACATCACCCTCGCCACCGGCGCGCGGGCGCGGACCCTGCCGGGGCTCGAACCCGACGGCAAACTCGTCTGGACCTATCGCGAGGCCATGGTGCCCGAAGCCATGCCGAAATCGCTGCTGGTCGTCGGTTCCGGCGCCATCGGTATCGAGTTTGCGAGTTTCTATCGCGCCTTCGGCTGCGAGGTCACGGTCGTCGAGGTGATGGACCGCATCCTGCCGGTCGAAGACGAGGAAATCTCCAAAATGGCGGCCCGCGCCTTCAAGAAGCGCGGCATGAAAATCATGACGGGCGCCAAGGTCGAAAAGCTCGACAAGCAGAAGGACGGCGTCAAGGCGACCGTGACCAACGCTCAGGGCAAATCCGAAACCATCGAGGTCGAGCGCGTCATCTCCGCCGTCGGCATCACCGGCAATGTCGAAAAGATCGGGCTGGAAGACGCAGGCATCAAGGTCGAGAAGGGCCATGTCGTCGTCGATGAATGGCTCCGCACCGGCGTGAAGGGCGTCTATGCCATCGGCGATCTCGTCGGCGCGCCCTGGCTTGCCCACAAGGCCATGCATGAAGGCGTCATCGCCGTGGAGCATATGGCCGGCGTGAAAGGGCTTCATCCGCTCGACGTGAAGAAAGTGCCAGGTTGCACCTATTCCGCGCCGCAGATCGCCAGCGTCGGCCTCACCGAGGCGCAGGCGACGGAGAAGGGCCACAAGGTCAAGGTCGGCCGTTTTCCCTTCACCGGCAATGGCAAGGCCATCGCGCTCGGGGAAGATCAGGGGCTCATCAAGACCATTTTCGATGAGAAAACCGGCGAACTGCTCGGCGCGCATATGATCGGCGCAGAGGTGACAGAGCTCATTCAGGGCTATACGGTGGCCAAAAATCTGGAGACGACCGAAGCCGAGCTGATGCACACCATCTTCCCACATCCCACATTGTCGGAGATGATGCATGAGTCCGTGCTCGATGCGTATCAGAGAGCACTCCATATCTGACGGCGAATATGTTCGACATTTTGTTGACGCCCGGTGCCTGGGCAAGCCTTGCAACGCTGACGGTGCTCGAGGTCGTTCTCGGCGTCGACAATCTGATCTTCCTGTCGATTATCGCCGGGCGTCTGCCGAAAAGTCAGCAGAAGCTCGGCCGAAGGCTCGGTCTGCTGGCCGCCGTGGTTACGCGGCTCGGCCTGCTGGCGTCCGCCGCCTGGGTGGTCACGCTGACCGATCCCGTTTTCACGCTGGAGGACTTTGCCGTTTCATGGCGCGACCTGCTGCTTATGGGAGGCGGCCTTTTCCTGCTCGCGAAATCCACCCTCGAAATCCATGAATCCGTGGAGGGCGAGGAGGAGGAGCAATGCGGACCCGCAAAGGTTGCGAAGAGCGCCCTTGCCATGGTCGTGCTTCAGATCGCCGTCATCGACATCGTCTTTTCCTTCGACAGCGTCATGACCGCCGTCGGCATGTCCGACCATTTCGAGATCATGGCGACCGCCGTGGTCATCGCCGTCATCGTGATGATTTTTGCCGCCGAGCCCGTCAGCGCCTTTGTCGAGAAGCATCCGACGGTGAAGATGCTGGCGCTCAGCTTCCTCATCCTGATCGGCGTCTCGCTCATTGCGGACGGCCTGCATTTCCATATTCCGAAGGGCTATCTCTACTTCGCCGTGGCCTTCTCGGTCGGCGTGGAAGCGCTCAATCTCTGGGCCTCGCGCCGCAGGGCTGAAAGAGCCGCCCGGAAAGAGTAGCCTTGAAGGAATATTCGTCGCGCCGTATGGGGGAGGAGACCGGATGGCACGTACCGATGAGACCGGCTTGAAGAAGCCGGCAAACGCCGTCGTCATACTGCTCGACAGCCTCAACCGCCACATGCTGGGCGCCTATGGCGGCACCGAGTTCGCAACGCCGCATCTCGACCGCTTCGCGCAGCGCGCGACGCGCTTTACGAACCATTTCACCGGCTCATTGCCTTGCATGCCTGCGCGGCACGACATTCTCTGCGGCGCGCTCGATTTCCTCTGGCGCCCCTGGGGCTCCGTCGAGATCTGGGAAGACGCCATCACCTATGAGCTGCGCGCGAAAGGCGTGACGACGCAGCTCATCTCCGACCATCCCCATCTCTTCGAGACCGGCGGCGAGAACTACCACGTCGATTTTTCCGCCTGGGATTATCAGCGCGGTCATGAGGGCGATTTGTGGAAGACGCGCCCCGATCCGAGCTGGGCCGGTGCGCCGCAATTCCTTTTCGACCGCCACATGCCCTATGACAATTCGCGCGGCTGGTTCAAGGGCGAGGAAGATTTTCCCGGCCCCCGCACCATGGGCGCCGCCGCCCGCTGGATCGACGAGAATGCGGGCCATCACGACCGCTTCATGCTCTTCATCGACGAGTTCGACCCGCATGAGCCTTTCGACACGCCGGAGCCCTATGCCTCCATGTATGACGCCGACTGGGAGGGCCCCCATCTCATCTGGCCGCCCTATATTCGCGGCGCTATCGAGAAGGGCATTCTCGACGAACGGCAGGCAAGGCAGATTCGCGCCTGCTACGGCGGCAAGCTCACCATGATCGACGCCTGGTTTGGCAAGCTGCTCGACGCGCTGGACCGCAATAACTTGTGGGACGACACGCTCGTCATCCTCTGCACCGATCACGGCCATTATCTCGGCGAGAAGGACATCTGGGGCAAACCCGGCGTTCCGGTCTATGAGCCGCTCGGCCATATCCCGCTGATGCTTGCGCATCCCGGCGTTGAACCCGGCACCTGCGACGCGCTCACCACCAGCGTCGACCTCTTCGCGACGCTCGCCGATCTCTTTGGCGTCGAGGCGCGCCAGCGCACGCACGGGAAATCGCTACTGCCGCTTCTCTCCGGCGAGGCTGCGTCGGTGCGCGACTGGCTGCTGACCGGCGTCTGGGGCAGGGAGGTCCACTATATCGACGGCATGCACAAATATGCCCGCGCGCCCTCGGACAGCAACGCGCCGCTTGCCATGCTCTCCAACCGCTGGTCCACCATGCCCACCCATGTGCTGACGCGGGAACAGGAACTGCCGCTGCCCGATGATCGCGCCTTTCTCGACCGCATGCCCGGCAGCGACGTGCCGGTCATTCACCAGCCATGGGACGAGAGCGACGCCGTTCCCTTCTGGGCGCGGGCGAAATTCACCGGCAACCATCTCTTCAACCTTTCCGACGATCCTGTTGAGGAGCGCAATCTCGCCGGCACCGCAAAGGAAAAGGAGCTGGCCGAAGCGCTCGAAAGCGCCCTGCGCGAGCTGGAAGCGCCCGATGCGCAGTTTACCCGTCTCGGCTTGAATTGAATCCGGATTCACGGATGATTTGCTTGAATCTGTCAGAACGTCTATCCATGTCCTGAATACCCCGGCATATGGCGGAGCTTATGGTCACGATCGTCGATAAAACGCAGGCGGAAAGCGCGAAGCCGCGCCCGCGCCATCCTGAAAAAGCCCATCGCCCCGACACGCCCATTCTGCGCAAACCGGAATGGATCCGCGTGAAGGCGCCCGGCTCGCCCGTCTATCGCGAGACGAAGAAGATCGTGAAGGATCACGAGCTCGTCACGGTGTGCGAGGAAGCCGGCTGCCCGAATATCGGCGAATGCTGGACCAAGAAGCACGCCACCATGATGATCCTGGGCGACACCTGCACGCGCGCCTGTTCGTTCTGCAATGTGAAGACCGGTCTGCCGGCCCCCGTCGATACGAAAGAACCTGAACATGTGGCCGAGGCCGTTGCCAAGCTCGGCCTGCGCCATGTGGTCATCACCTCGGTGGACCGCGACGACCTCGCCGATGGCGGCGCACAGCATTTCGTCGATGTGATCGAGCGCATCCGCGAATATTCGCCCGGCACCACGGTCGAAATCCTGACGCCGGACTTCCTGCGCAAGGACGGCGCGCTGGAGCGCGTCGTGGAAGCGCGCCCCGACGTCTTCAACCACAATCTGGAAACCGTGCCGCGGCTCTATCTGAAGATCCGTCCCGGCGCGCGCTATTTCCATTCGCTACGCCTGCTGCAGCGGGTGAAGGAACTCGACCCGACGATCTTCACCAAGTCCGGCATCATGGTCGGCCTTGGCGAAGCGCGCGAGGAAGTGCTTCAGGTGATGGACGACATGCGCTCTGCGGATATCGATTTCCTCACCATCGGTCAGTATCTCCAGCCCACGCGCAAACATGCGGCCATCGACCGTTTCGTGACGCCGGAGGAGTTCAAATCTTATGAGACGATTGCGCGGACCAAGGGGTTCCTGCTGGTCTCGTCGAGCCCGCTGACGCGCTCCTCCTATCACGCGGATGAGGATTTCGCGAAGCTGCAGGACGCCCGCAACGCGGCCGTCGACGGCAAAGGGGCCTGAGGCGTCGCATGCCCGCGCATGAGCAGAGCCAGGACGTGCCTTATCCGGCGCGCGACATGTATGCGCTCGTCGCCGATATTGCGAGCTATTCGGATTTCCTGCCCTGGTGCAATGCGGCCCGCATCCGCAAGCGCGAGCCCGCGGGCGATGAAGCGCCGGGCGGCGAAATCGTCGTGGCCGACCTCATCGTCTCCTACAAGCTGTTGCGCGAGCAGTTTACCAGCCGCGTCGTGCTGGACCCTGCAAAACTCACCATCGATGTCGGCTATATCAAGGGCCCGTTCAAATATCTGATGAACAAATGGCGCTTCGAGGAACTGCCCAATGGCGGCTCGCGCGTCTATTTCTCCATCGACTTCGAATTCAAGAGCCGCATGCTCGAACGCCTGATCGGCGAGTTCTTTGATCGGGCATTGATGAAGATGATGGGCGCTTTTCTTCAGCGCGCGGACGAACTTTACGGGAACACGGCAGAAAGTTAACGGCGTTCACATCATCCGGCGTGCAAGATTAAGCGCCGTCTCGATGCTGTTCATCCGGATCTCGCCGCGCCCGATATCGCCGAACCTCTCCATCTCATGTTCCAGCCGCCGGTTCATCCGCGCCGCGCCGAAATGAACGAGGCCGACCGGCTTCATCGGCGTGCCGCCGCCGGGTCCGGCAATGCCTGTCACGGAAATCGCGATATGCGCCCGGCTGTTGTTGAGCGCGCCTTCCGCCATGGCGCGGGCGACAGGCTCGCTCACCGCGCCGAAATCGGCGATGAGATCGCCCGGCACATCCAGCATCTCGCGCTTGGCCTCGTTGGAATAGACGACGAACCCGCGCTCCACCACGGCGGAAGATCCCGGCACTTCGGTCAGAAGCCCGGCAATCAGCCCGCCGGTGCAGGATTCCGCGGTAACGATTTTCAGCCCCGCATCCTTCAAATCGCCGACCAGCAATTCCGCAAGATGAAGAAGGCGCGTGGGAAAGAGGCTCATATCAGGCTCGCAATCGCAATGTCGGCAACGATGAAGACAAGCACGGCATAAAAGGCCGCGATGACATCGTCGAGCATAATGCCGAACCCGCCCTTGATGCGACCGTCCGCCCAGCCGATAGGCCAGGGTTTGAGGATGTCGAAGAAGCGGAACAGCAAGAACCCGGCGAACCAGTTGAACGGGGTGACGGGCAGGGCGGCCAGAACCAGCCAGAGCGCGGCGACCTCGTCGACCACGACCTCCGACGGATCGTCGCGCCCCAGCGCCAGCGCATAGCGTTGCGAGGCCCATAACCCGGCGCCGAACAGGAGAACGCCGGCAAGCGCCAGCCAGAACGCGCCGCCGACCCACCAGATCAGCAGGGCGAAGGGGACCGCTGCCACAGAGCCCCAGGTGCCGGGAGCCTTGGGCAGCAGGCCGCTGCCGAGCCATGTGGCGATCAGCACCACCGGATGGCTGAGAGAAAGTCCCCGAGGCGGGCTGGTGAATTGCGCCATAAAGCGTCCTCTCGTCCTTTTCAGCGGAAGCGAAGCGTCGCGGCGGCCTGGGCGGCGATGCCTTCTCCGCGCCCGGTAAAGCCGAGCCCTTCCGTCGTCGTGGCCTTCACGCTGACCCGTTCCGGGCCGATCTGCAAGATGTCCGAGATACGTTCGCGCATGGCCTCCGCATGCGGTCCGATCTTGGGCTTCTCGCAAATCAGCGTGAGGTCTACATGGGTCACCTCCGCGCCCGCCTCGCGTGCGAGCCTGGCTGCATGGGCAAGAAAGACATCGGATGAGGCGCCCTTCCATTGCGGATCGGAAGGCGGAAAGTGTTTGCCGATATCGCCCTGCGCGATGGCGCCCAGAATGGCGTCGGTAATGGCATGAAGCCCGGCATCGGCATCGGAATGCCCGAGAAGACCGTGAGAGTGAGGCACCTTCACCCCGCACAGCATCACATGATCGCCGGGGCCGAAGCGATGCACGTCGAAGCCTTGTCCGGTGCGGTATTCGCTCGCACCGGCGAGCAGTCTGGTCGCACGCATCAGATCCTCTGCGCTTGTGATCTTGAAATTGTCGTCATCGCCCGGCACGACCGAGACCTTGATCCCGGCGGCGGCCCCGACGGCCACATCGTCCGTATACGATGTGTTGCCGTCGCGGCGGGCCTCGCGATGAGCGGCAAGGATGGAAGGGAAGTGGAAGCCTTGCGGGGTCTGCGCGCGCCACAACCCTTCACGCGAAACCGCGTCGCCTGCGAGCCCGTTATGGGCGTGGCGCAACGTATCGGCCACCGGCAGGCCCGGCATGACCCCGCGATGGGTTTCAAGCGCCCTGATCGTGTCGTCGATCAGCCGCGCCGAGACGAAGGGTCGCGCAGCGTCATGAATGAGCACGGCATCGGGGGCATGGTCTTCCAGCGCCTCGAGCCCGAACAGCACGGAGGCCTGCCGCGTGTCGCCCCCGGTCACGGGCGGGAGGAGGCCGGCGAGGCCCGCGACGGCATCGTCGAAGGCGGCATGATCGTCCGCATGAATGACGGTCAGCACGGCGTCGATGCTGGGATGGGTCGAAAAGGCCCGCAATGTGCGCCGCAGCACCGGTTCTCCGGCCAGATCGCGGTACTGTTTCGGCGCCCCGGGCCCGGCCCGGCTGCCTCGTCCGGCGGCGACGATGAGAGCGGCAATCTTCATAACCAAGCCTCAAGCTCTGCCTTTTTAGAGGCAGGGGTAAAAAACTGCCCATGATTTCGGCAAATTTCGTGAATTACCTTGCCGAAATGCCCTCGAATGGGTAACTTGTTAAAAAATTGTGCAGTCAAACTTGGTGCCTAAATTTTGAACATAGAGATTGCGTCTCATAATCTCGCTTCCCGCGTCCTTCTGGCGCCAATGGCCGGTATCACCGACCTGCCGTTCCGCCGGGTCGCGTCGCGCTGCGGTGCCGGGCTTGTCGTCTCCGAGATGGTCGCGAGCGATCAGCTCGTGCAGGAAAGGCCCGATGTCGTGCGGCGGGCAAGTGGCGCGGGCGAGTTTTCTCCCCTTGTTATTCAGTTGGCGGGCCGCGAGGCGCATTGGATGGCCGAAGGCGCCAGAATGGCTGAAGCCGCCGGCGCAGACATTATCGATATTAACATGGGCTGTCCCGCCAAACAGGTCACGAGTGGCCTGTCGGGTTCCGCGCTGATGCGCGATCTGGACCATGCGCTGGCGCTGGTGGAGGCGACCGTCGAGGCGGTATCGGTGCCCGTGACGCTGAAGATGCGGACGGGGTGGGACGATAGCAGCCGCAACGCGCCGGAGCTGGCCCGCCGGGCAGAGGCCGCGGGCGTCCGGATGCTGACCGTGCACGGCCGCACGCGCTGCCAGTTTTATAAAGGCCGCGCGGACTGGAATTTCATTGCAGAGGTGAAGAAGGCTGTCTCGGTTCCCGTCATCGCCAATGGCGATGTGCTGACCTGCGCAGACGCCCGCGCGATCCTCGATGCGAGCGGGGCCGACGGCGTGATGATCGGGCGGGGCGCTCAGGGCCGTCCCTGGTTCCTGCGCCAGGCCGGCCATTTTCTGGAGACGGGTGAGGAACTGCCCGATCCCGGTTGGGCCGAGCAGGGCGAGATCGTTCTCTCGCATTATCGCGACATGCTCGAACATTACGACCTTGCCCATGGCGCGCGCCTCGCGCGAAAGCATCTCGTCTGGTACCTCGAAGCGGCATCCCGCACATTCCCCGAGGAAGCCATGGCGCTGCGGCGCCGGATCGTTCGTATGGACGATCCCGACGAGGTGCTGAGCGAACTCGCGCGTTTTTATGAATTCGCAGCCGAAGCCGAACCGGCCGCAAAGCGGGAGGCTGCATAATGTCTCAGGCCGTCAAATCTCCCTCTGCCAGCCTGCCGCCGGAAGCCGCGGTCATTCTCAAGGCGATGCCGCATCCGGTTATTCTGATCGATAGCAATCAGCACATCGAATATGTGAATGACAGCGCGCAGGAATTCTTTGCCTCCAGTTCGGCCTTGCTCGAAGGGCACCGGCTGGACGAGATCATCGCCTTTGGCAGCCCGGTTCTGTCGTTGATCGAACAGGTTCTGGACCGGGGCGTTTCCGTCAACGAGTATGGTGTGGAAATCTCGAGCCCGCGCTTCGGTGAGCGTCAGGTCGACATTCAGGTGTCGCCCATGGTCGAGTATCCGGGTCACTGTCTCCTGCTGCTTCAGGTGCGCACCATGGCGCAGAAGATGGACCGACAGCTGACCCATCGCGGTGCGGCGCGTTCCGTCACCGGCATGGCCGCCATTCTTGCCCATGAGATCAAGAACCCGCTCTCGGGTATTCGCGGCGCGGCGCAGCTTCTGGAAATTTCCGGCAGCGCCGACGACAAGGCCCTGACGCGCCTCATCTGCGACGAGACCGACCGTATCTGCAAGCTTGTCGACCGGATGGAAGTCTTTTCCGACGAGCGTCCCGTGCCGCGCGAGCCGGTGAATATTCACCTCGTGCTGGGCCATGTGAAGCAGCTCGCCCAGACGGGCTTTGCAAGCAATGTGAAGATCACCGAGGAATACGACCCCTCGCTGCCGCCGGTTCTGGGCGACAAGGACCAGCTCATACAGGTCTTTCTGAACCTCGTGAAAAACGCCGCCGAGGCGATCGACCGCCCCGATGGCGAGATCACCCTGACCACGGCCTATCGCCCGGGTGTGCGCCTTTCCATGCCCGGCAGCCGCGACCGGGTGAGCCTGCCGCTCGAAATTTGCGTGATCGATAACGGATCGGGCGTTCCCGACGATCTGGTGGAACATCTGTTCGACCCCTTCGTGACGACCAAGTCTTCGGGGACGGGACTTGGGCTTGCGTTGGTAGCCAAGATCGTCGGCGATCACGGCGGCATCATCGAATGCGAGAATCAGCCGCATGGAGCGCTCTTCCGCGTTCTGATGCCGATGCATTCGGGTGCATTGCCGGCCGTCGGGCGCGACGGGGAGGGATTGTCGGAGGGCATTTCAACAGGCGCTGAGAAGCGCGTTCCGTAAACGGAGTATATTATGCCGAGTGGTACCATTCTTCTGGCCGACGACGATGCCGCGATCCGCACCGTGCTGAACCAGGCCCTTGGTCGGGTCGGGTACGAGGTCCGCTCCACCGGCAATGCCTCGACATTGTGGCGCTGGGTCAATCAGGGGGACGGCGATCTCATCATCACCGATGTGGTGATGCCCGACGAGAACGCTTTCGATCTCATTCCGCGCATCAAGCGGGCGCGTCCGGAATTGCCGATTGTGGTGATGAGCGCGCAGAACACGCTCAAGACCGCGATCACCGCCGCCGAACGCGGCGCCTATGAATATCTGCCCAAGCCCTTCGACCTGAACGAACTCATCCGCGTCGTGGACAGGGCGATGACCCAGCCGCGCGAGCCTGCGGTGGCGCGTTCCAAGGAAGAAGACGGCGAAAAGATACCGCTGATCGGCCGCTCGCCCGCGATGCAGGACATTTACCGTGTCCTGGCGCGCCTGATGCAGACCGACCTCACGGTGATGATTGCCGGCGAGTCCGGAACGGGCAAGGAGCTGGTGGCGCGCGCGCTTCACGATTATGGCCGCCGCCGTAAAGGCCCCTTCGTGGCGGTGAACATGGCCGCCATTCCGCGCGAGTTGATCGAGAGCGAACTCTTCGGTCACGAGAAGGGCGCTTTTACCGGCGCCAACCAGCGCGCCACGGGCCGCTTCGAGCAGGCCGAGGGCGGCACGCTCTTCCTCGATGAAATCGGCGACATGCCGATGGAGGCCCAGACCCGTCTTTTGCGCGTGCTTCAGCAGGGCGAATACACCACCGTCGGCGGGCGCACGCCGATCAAGACCGATGTGCGCATCGTCGCGGCGACCAACCGCGACCTGCGCCAGCTGATCAATCAGGGGCTCTTCCGCGAGGATCTGTTCTTCCGGCTGAACGTCGTGCCGATAAGGTTGCCTCCCTTGCGCGAACGCTCGGAGGATATTCCCGATCTCGTCCGGCACTTCCTGGCTCTGGCCGAGCAGGAGGGGCTGGCGACCAAGATGATCGACGCGGAAGGCATGGAACTCCTGAAGCGGTATCGCTGGCCGGGCAATGTCCGCGAGCTTGAAAACCTCGTGCGACGTCTGGCGGCTCTCTATACCGAGGAGACGATTGGCGCCGATATTCTGGAGGTGGAGCTCGCCGAACCCGAATTCGGCAAGCCGGAGGCCCAGCCGCCCGCCGACGAGCCGCTCTCGGCGGCGGTCGAACGGACGCTGAGCCGGCTTTTCGCCGCTCACGGCGATGAATTGCCGCCCGCCGGTCTCTATGAGCGCCTCATGCTGGAGGTCGAAAAGCCGCTCTTTTCCATGTCTCTGGCCGCGACGAGGGGCAATCAGATCAAGGCCGCGCATCTTCTGGGCATCAACCGGAATACGTTGCGCAAGAAAATCCGGGAGCTGGACATACAGGTAATTCGCGGAATCAAGTGATCTTCATGTCATGGTGATGTAATACAGCCACAATGTGGTTGATCGGACGCGATTGGCGATACAATATTGTCCGGCGACGCACAGGCTGCGTGGCGTATTAGGCACAGCGGAACCCGGAAAGGCGCATCTGGCGCCATGTGCAACCGGCCCCGCGGGATCGTGACATGACCTCTACATTCGATGCGGGAAAGGTCGGGGCCGACTGGTTCAAGGCCGTGGAAAGCCGGGTCTGGCGCATCATGGCGCGCCGCGGCTTCTCTACCGTGTTCGCGATCGGCCTGGTCATTCTGGCGATCCTTCTGGGGGCCTTCACCTATATGCTGCTGACGGGGCTCACCCCGTTCAAGCCCAGCGAAGGCCTCATCATCACGCTGCTGATCGCCAATCTGGCGATCGTTCTGCTGCTTTTCGCGCTGATCTGCTGGCGCATCATCCGCATCATCATGGCCCGCATCAGCGGCACGGCGGGCGCGAAGCTCCATGCCCGGCTGGTGACCATGTTCGTGATCGTGGCGGTCATGCCGGCGATTATCGTCGCCGTTTTCGCCGGCGTGACCCTCAATCGGGGCCTCGACCGCTGGTTCTCCGACCGCTTGCAGCTCGTCATTTCCAACGCGCAATCGGTCGCCGAGGCCTATCTGAACGAGCACGATCACGTGCTGCGCGGCGATGTGCTGGCCATGGCAACCGACCTCGACCGGGCCGCGCCCTATGTCGCGGGCAATCCCCAGCGCCTGCAAAAGCTCGTCGCCGCGCAGGCGATCCTGCGCTCGCTGCCCTCTGCCTATGTGATCAATTCCGGGGGGCGCATTCTTGCCAAGGCAGTTGCCAGCATGGCGCCGGAAATCGGCATGCCGAGCGACGAGCAGTTCAACCGGGCCGATCAGGGCGAGTCTGTTCTTTTCACCATGTCGGACGAAAACCAGATCCGCGCCCTGGTGAAACTCAACGCCTATCAGGACGCCTATCTTTATGTGGCGCGGATCGTGGACGCCAAGGTGCTGCGCCATCTGGCCCAGTCGCGCGAGGCGGTTAGCGAATATGAGGATCTGGAGAAGCGCCGCTTCACCTTCCAGATCACCTTTGCGCTCATCTATGTCGCCGTGGCGCTCATCACGCTGCTGGCGGCCATCTGGCTCGGCCTTTGGGCCGCCAACCGGATCGTGGAGCCCATTTCGCGTCTCGTGCGCGCATCGGAGCGGGTGCGCGAGGGCGATCTTTCCACGCGTGTCGAGATGGAAGGCACCGGCGACGAGATCGACGATCTCAGCAATTCCTTCAACCGCATGACGAGCCAGCTCGAAAATCAGCGTACCGAGCTCGTGGCCGCCAACCACCAGCTCGATCAGCGCAGCCAGTTCACCGAGGCGGTGCTCTCCGGCGTCAGCGCCGGCGTGCTCGGCCTCGACAATGAAGCCCATATCACCCTTGCCAATCGCGCCGCGCTGAGATTTTTCGGCAAGACGGCGGACGAAATGATCGGCCGGAACATCATGGTGGCCGTGCCGGAAATGTACGGCGCCGTGTCCGATGCGCGCGCCTGGCCCGAGCGCACGGCGCATCGTCAGGTCGTGCTCCTCCAAAGCGGTCAGGAACGCACGCTCAATATTCGCGTGACGCGCGAAATGACGGAGAGCGGGCAGGGCGGTTTCGTTCTTACCTTCGATGACATTACCGAGCTCGTTCATGCCCAGCGCACCGCCGCATGGGCCGATGTGGCCCGCCGCATCGCGCATGAAATCAAGAACCCGCTGACGCCCATTCAACTGTCGGCGGAGCGCATTCGACGCAAATACGGTAAGGAAATCACGACCGACCCGGAAATCTTCGAGCAATGCACCGAGACGATTATCCGGCAGGTCAACGACATCGGCCGCATGGTGGACGAGTTCTCCTCCTTCGCGCGCATGCCCTCCGCGCTCATCAAGGTTGTCGATCTCAACGAGATCTTGCGCCAGGCGGTCTTCCTGCAGCGCGTCGCCAATTCGGATATCGATTACGCGCTCAATGTGCCCGACGCATCGGCCCTGCTGGAATGCGACGGTCGGCTGGTCAGTCAGGCGCTGACCAACATTCTGAAGAATGCCGCCGAAGCTATTCGCGGCCATGACGTCGACGCGGAAGACGAGGGCGACGCCTCCGAAACCGGCGGCGAGAGAAAGCCGATTGGCCGTATCGACGTGGCTCTCTCCGTCGAGCCCGAATACATCGTGATTCAGGTGACGGATTCAGGCTGCGGCCTTCCCGAGACGGACAGGATGCGTCTGACCGAGCCCTATATGACGACACGGGCCAAGGGAACGGGCCTCGGCCTCGCAATCGTGAACAAGGTAATGGAAGACCATGGCGGGCAGCTGGAGCTGGATGATGCGCCGGCTGCCGAGGGATGGGAAAGCGGCGCGCGGATTACGCTTCGTTTCCCGCGTCAGCGCAAATCGGCCGACGGAGAAAACAACACCGACGACGCGGCCGGCAGGGAAGAAGTAAAGGAAGAGGCGGTCAATGGCGTCTGATATTCTGATTGTCGATGACGAAGCGGATATCCGGGAACTCGTTTCCGGCATATTGAACGACGAGGGATATACGACCCGTATGGCGGGGGACGGCGACAGCGCGCTCGCCGCCATCGAGGCGCGGCTGCCCGGTCTTGTCATTCTGGACATCTGGTTGCAAGGCTCGCGGCTCGACGGGCTGGAACTGCTCGACATCATCCGCGAGCGTCATCCGGACCTGCCGGTCGTCATCATTTCCGGCCACGGCAATGTCGAAACGGCCGTCTCCGCCATCAAGGAGGGCGCTTATGATTTCGTCGAAAAGCCCTTCAAGGCGGACCGGCTCATCCTGATCGTGCGGCGCGCCATCGAGGCCTACCGCCTGCGCCGCGAAAACGACGAGCTGCGCAATCGCGTCGGCGACGACATGACCATGATCGGCTTCTCGCCCGCGATAGGTCAGGTTCGCCAGACCATCGACAAGGTCGCGCCGACCAACAGCCGCGTTCTGATTACGGGACCGTCCGGCGCCGGCAAGGAAGTCGTCGCGCGGCTGCTGCACGGGCGTTCGCGACGCGCCAGCCATGCCTTCGTCGCCTTGAACGCAGCCAATATGGCGCCCGAACGCATGGAGGAAGAGCTTTTCGGCACAGAGGCCTCCGCCTCGGGCCCGCGCAAGGTTGGCGTTTTCGAGCAGGCCCATGGCGGAACGCTCTTTCTGGATGAAGTCGCCGAAATGCCGCTGGAGACGCAGAGCAAGATCCTGCGCGTGCTTGTCGATCAGACCTTCGAGCGTGTCGGCGGATCGCAGCGTGTGAAGGTCGATGTCCGCGTCGTCTCTTCCTCCAGCCGCGATCTCGCGGAGGAAATCGCCAAGGCCCGGTTCCGCGAAGACCTCTACCACCGGCTGAATGTCGTGCCGATCCATGTGCCCTCGCTGTCGAGTCGGCGGGAAGATATTCCGTTTCTTGTCGAATATTTCATGGCGCAGGTGTCCAAGGCGACGGGCCTTCCGCCGCGCCGCGTCTCCGACGATGCGATGGCGGCCCTCCAGTCGCATGACTGGCCGGGCAATGTCCGCCAGCTGCGCAACAATGTGGAGCGCATGCTCATCCTCACCTCCGGCGATGCCAATGCGGTGATCTCCACCGATATGCTGCCGGCGGAAGTCAGTTCCTCCTCGCAAATGTCGGTCAGTGGCACGGGCGGCGAACATATTATGGCGCTCCCCCTGCGCGAGGCGCGGGAAACCTTCGAGCGCGAATATCTGATTGCGCAGATCAGCCGTTTCGGGGGAAATATCTCGCGTACCGCCGCCTTTATCGGTATGGAGCGGTCGGCGCTGCACCGGAAGCTGAAATCGCTGGGTGTGGCAACATCGAACAGGCAGGAAGCCTGAGATAACTCAAGATACAGCGCCCACTAAAAGGCCGGAAAAATGAAAGTCATCGTCTGCGGTGCGGGTCAGGTCGGATTCGGCATCGCCAAGCAGCTCGCGGCGGAACAGAACGATGTGACTGTGATCGACCAGTCGCCGCAACTCGTGCAGCAGATTTCGGATTCTCTGGATGTCCGCGCAATCGTCGGCCATGGCGCACACCCCGATGTGCTGGCCCGGGCCGGGGCCGCGGATGCCGACATGCTGATCGCGGTCACCTTCCACGATGAAGTGAACATGATTGCCTGCCAGGTGGGGCATTCGGTGTTTCGGGTTCCCACGAAGATCGCGCGTATCCGGTCCCAAAGCTATCTGCAGCCGGGCTTCCAGGATCTTTTCTCGCAGGACAATCTGCCCATCGACGTCATCATCTCGCCGGAGCTCGAGGTGAGCCGCGCCGTGCTGCGCCGCCTCTCTTTGCCGGGGGCGTCCGAAATTCTGAATTTTGCCGAGGGCAAGGTCGCCGTCGTGGGCGTGACGCTCGAGGAAGACTGTCCCATCGTCAATACGCCGCTTCGTCAGTTGACGGAGCTGTTCCCCGATCTTCGTTCCCGCGTGGTCGGCATTTCGCGCGGCGGCAAGCTGTTCGTCCCGCGCAGCGACGACCAGATGATCGTCGACGACGAGGTCTACTTCGCCGCCGACATTCGCGATGTCCGCCGCACCCTCGGTATCTTCGGTCACGAGGAACAGGAAGCCCGCCGCATCATCATTGTCGGCGCCGGCAATATCGGTCTTTCGGTGGCGCTTGATCTGGAGCGCAATCACCCGGGCGTCCGCGTGAAGGTGATCGAGCGCCAGCGCGACCGGGCCGTCTATGCCGCCGACCATTTGAAGCGCACCATCGTGCTGAACGGCGACGGGCTGGACCCGGAGCTTCTGCAGGAAGCCGGCATTGCCGAAACGGAGGCCATCGTCACGCTCACCAATGACGATCAGGCGAATATCCTCACCTGCGTGCTGGCAAAGCGCGAAGGGGTGGGGCGCACCATGAGCCTCATCAACAACCATACCTATACGCCGCTGATGCGCTCGCTCGGCATCGACGCCTTCATGAACCCCCGCGCAACCACCGTGTCCAGCGTGCTTCAGCATGTGCGCCGCGGACGTATCCGCGGGCTTCAGTCCGTGCATAACGGCGCAGCCGAGGTGATCGAGGCGGAGGCGCTGGAAACATCCACGCTGGTGGGCAAGCCGCTGCGCGAAGTGAACCTGCCGGACGGCATTCTGGTCGGCGCCATCGTTCGGAGCGGCGAAGTCATCATTCCCAATGGCGCGACCGAGATCGTGGCCGGAGATCGCGTCGTTCTCTTCGCCCGCTTCGACCAGGTGAAGAAGGTCGAGCAGATGTTCCGCGTCAGTCTTGAATTCTTCTGATCCCCTTATTCCGATCCGGAGCACGCCTTGTCACGCATCGCCTATGTAAATGGCCGCTACGTTCCGCATGAACGGGCGGCGGTGCATATCGAGGATCGCGGCTATCAGTTTGCCGACGGCGTCTATGAGGTGTGCGGCATAAAGGGCGGCCTGCTGATCGACGAAACGCGCCATCTGGACAGGCTCGAACGCTCGCTGGCCGAGCTGCGCATTCCCATGCCCGTGACGCGCGCGGCCCTGCGCGTCATCCTGCGCGAGACGGTTCGCCGCAACAGGGTTCGGGACGGGATCGTCTATCTGCAGGTGACGCGCGGTGTCGCGCCGAGAGACCACGCTTTCTCCAGGACGCTTATCCCTTCGATGGTCGTCACCGCAAAGCGCAGCGATCCCGCAAAGCTTGCCAAGGGCCGGACGGGGGTTGCCGTCGTGACGCGCCCCGACCAGAGATGGGCGCGCAGGGACATCAAATCCGTCGCGCTCCTGCCGAATATCCTGGCCAAGCAGTCCGCCCGCGATGCCGGCGCTTACGAAGCGCTGCTGGTCGATGACAAGGGCTTCGTCACCGAAGGGTCCTCGACCAATGTCTGGATCGTCGACAGGGAAGGCCGCCTCATCACGCATCCCCTCGGCCATGACATCCTGAACGGCGTGACCCGGCAGGTTCTGGTCGAGGCGGCGAAGGCCGAGGGCATCGAGCTGGTCGAGCGCCCCTTCACCGTGGAAGAGGCCGCAAACGCCGCCGAGATTTTTCTCAGCGCGTCCTCCGTGCCGGTGATTCCCGTCATCCGTCTGGACGGAAAACCGGTAGGAGAGGGCAAACCCGGCCCGGTCGGGGCCCGGTTGCGGGCCGCCTATTGGCGTCTGGCCGAGCTGAATTGACCGAAAACAGGTGGAAAGCGGCCGATTTCGTTCACAATTCCGTTAAATCATGTGCCGAAATGCTATTTCGCACTTGCAGCATTTTAGGAAACGTCCAGACTATACAACCGGGGTCGAGTAAGGGCGGGCCGTTCCGGGCCGCCCCTTTATATAAGGCCGGTGCCAGTGCAGCGTCGGCCGGATGAATGGAAAAGTGGGGTTTACCCATGAGCGAAAAAACTCATAACTTGCAGGACACTTTCCTCAATCACGTTCGCAAGAACAAAACGAACCTGACCATCTTTCTGGTCAATGGCGTGAAGCTTCAGGGGGTAGTGACCTGGTTCGACAACTTTTGTGTGTTGTTGCGTCGGGACGGACATTCGCAGCTCGTGTATAAGCATGCGATATCGACCATTATGCCGGCCCAACCCGTCCAGCTTTTCGAAGGCGACAAGGACGGCGAAGAGGCCTGAGAGCGCTAGTTGAGCGACTACAAACAGTCTGATGAGACCGATCGCGATGGCGACGGGAAAGCGGGCAGGCGCGCCTTCCAGGTGACGCGGAGCGAGCCTACGCGCGCCTATGTCCTCGTGCCCTGGCTGAAATCCGCCGAGCATGATGCGCGCCGCAAGGGCGTGCGCATTCGGTCTGCCGAGACGCAGCTCGACGAGGCCGTCGGCCTCGCCCTTGCCATCGATCTGAACATCGTGGGCCGCTCCATCGTCCCGTTGCAGAATGTGCGGCCGTCCACGCTGGTGGGCGAGGGCAAGCTCGAGGAACTGAAGGGCGAGATCGCGGCCCTCGACGTCGAACTGGTGGTAGTGGACAGCGCGCTCTCGCCGGTCCAGCAGCGCAATCTCGAGCGCGCCTGGAAAGTAAAGGTCGTGGACCGCACCGGCCTCATCCTCGAAATCTTCGGCGAACGGGCGAATACGCGCGAAGGCGCGTTGCAGGTCGAACTGGCTCATCTGAACTATCAGAAGAGCCGTCTCGTCCGCAGCTGGACCCATCTGGAACGTCAGCGCGGCGGCCTCGGGTTCGTGGGCGGTCCCGGCGAAACCCAGATCGAGGCCGACCGCCGCATGCTTCAGGAGCGCATCACCAAGCTGGAACGCCAGTTGGAAACGGTGAAGCGCACCCGCGAACTGCATCGCAAGACGCGCCGCGACGCGCCTTATCCCGTGGTCGCCCTGGTCGGCTACACCAATGCGGGCAAGTCCACGCTCTTCAACCGGGTAACGGAAGCCGGCGTCTTTGCCGAGAACCTGCTCTTCGCCACGCTCGACCCGACCATGCGGTCGATTGAGTTGCCCTCGGGACGCAAGGTGATCCTGTCCGACACGGTGGGGTTCATTTCCGACCTGCCGACGCATCTCGTCGCGGCCTTCCGCGCCACGCTGGAAGAAGTGCTGGAAGCCCAGCTCATCATCCATGTCCGCGATGCCTCGCATGAGGAAACCGAGATCCAGAAGGCCGATGTGGAAAAGGTTCTGGCCTCGCTCGGCGTCACACCGGAAACCATGAGCGCAAACGATCAGCACGTTCTCGAAGTGCTGAACAAGCTCGACCGTCTGCCCGCGGAACAGGCCGACGCGCTGCGCAATATGGCTGAGCGCGAGGAAAACACCGTCGCGATGTCGGCGCTGACGGGCGAGGGCGTTGAGACGCTCCTTCAGCGCATAGACGATCTTGTCACGGACGATGCGCATTATATCGCGGTGGAACTGCTCGCAGACGAAGGCGAGGCGCTGGCGTGGTTCTATCGCAACAGCGATGTGCGCGAGCGCGAGGACAGGGAGGACGGCTCGGTTCGGCTGATGGTCGGTATGGCGCCTGCCTCCATGGGACGCTTCGAAAAACATTTCCCCGACATCGCGCGCCGCGCGGGCGAATTGCTGGGCGAGGCGGCGGAGTAGACATGAGCCATTTGTTCGAGGATGTGGCGGCTCTGATCCGCGAGGCGTCGGAGCGCGAAATCATGCCGCGCTTTCGGTCGTTGGCCGATCACGAGATTCACGAAAAAGCCAAGAACGACCTGGTGACCATCGCCGACCGCAATGCCGAGACATGGTTGACGCCGCGCCTTGAAAAACTGCTCCCCGGCTCGCGCGTTCTGGGCGAAGAGGCCGTGGCCGAAGACAGTTCCCTTCTCGAGATCGTCAAATCCGACATTCCCTTCTGGACCGTCGATCCGGTGGACGGCACCGGCAATTTCGTGGCCGGCAAGGAAACCTTCGGCGTCATGATCGGGCTGGTGGAGAAGGGCGTCACCACCCATGCCTGGGTCTACCTTCCCGTGCCGGACGAAATGTTCATGGCCGAGCATGGCGGCGGAACGGTGCTCGTCTCCAGCGGCGCTCGGCAGTCCGTCCACGTGCCGCCGACGCCGAAAGAATTGTCCGGCGCCATGGGCGCGCTCAACGATCACTACATGCCGGAACCGTGGAAGAGCCGTATTGGCGCACTGGCCCCGCATATTGGCGAACGCGTCTCCGTCGTTTGTTCTGCATGGGAATATACGAACATTTTGCGTGGTATCGAGCATTTTGCGGTCTATCACCGCATGATGCCCTGGGACCACGCGCCGACCACGTTATTGCTTCGCGAGGCGGGCGGCGTCATGCGCCGCATCGATACGGGCGTGGATTACGATGCCCGGAGCGGGAGCGGTCCGCATCTCGCCGCGGCGAATGAAGACCTCTGGGGCAAGATAGCGACCATGGTTCTTTCTCACTAGAACCACGCTTCATTCATGCCCCGATCACGCTTCAATCAAGGCTTTCTTTCTTCAGCCTTCGCCTCGTCCCAGAGCGCGTCCATCTCTTCCAGATTTGAGTCCTCGGGCTTCCGCCCCTGCGCCGCGAGCTTCTCCTCGATCCGTCCGAAACGCCGCCGGAATTTGGCATTCGCCCGCCTCAGCGCCTTCTCCGGATCGACCTTCAAATGCCGCGCAAGATTGGCGTAAACGAAGAGGAGGTCGCCCATCTCGTCTTCCAGCCGGTCCGCATCGCCGCCCTTGGCGACTTCGGTCGACAGCTCCAGCATTTCCTCGTTGAGCTTGTCGATCACCAGCGACGTATCCGGCCAGTCGAAGCCCACCCGCGCCGCGCGATTCTGCAGCTTTACCGCGCGTGTTAGCCCGGGAAGCGACAGCGGCACATCGTCGAGAATGCTCTCTGTTTTCTTCGGTTTAGCAGCCTTTTCCTGCGCCTTGATCTCTTCCCAGCGGCCCTTCACGGCGCCCGCTTCGCGCTGCTCCTCGTCGCCGAAGACATGCGGATGACGGCGGATCATCTTCTCGCAAATGGCCTGAACCACATCGCCGAACGCGAACGCATCCTGCTCTTCGGCCATGCGCGCATGGAACGCGACCTGAAAAAGCAGATCGCCCAACTCGTCGCGTAACTCCGCCATGTCGCCTTGCTCGATCGCATCGGCGACTTCATACGCCTCTTCGATCGTGTAGGGCGCAATCGTCGAAAAGTCCTGCTCAAGGTCCCACGGGCAGCCGCCATCCGGATCCCGCAACCTCGCCATGATGGCAAGAAGGGCGTCGATGCGGGAAAGATCGGGTGTGTCGGCTGCCAAGTGAAACTCCTAGTCGACGGGCTGATCCGAAATTGTACCCGCCGTACCGTAGCCCGTCACGGCCGCGGCAGCGTCGGTGACCTCATGTTCTTCATGTTCGCCCCGCTTGGCGTTGATGCGCTCGCGCAGTTCTTCCTGCGCCTTGCGGTCGAGTGGGAAGCGCCACATCACGACGGCCGCCGCCAGCATGAAGAGCGCAGGCAGGGTCACGTAGAGGAGCAGGAGCCGGTGCAGCGTTTCCGGGGTATTCGTGCCGTTCGGGTCGAAGCCGATCAGGTCGAGGATCGGATAGGTGATACCCACGGCCAGCGCCGCGCCGACCTTCGCAGTCATGGTCAGGAGCGAATAATAAAGTCCGGTGCGCTGCTGGCCCGTCTCCAGATAGTCGTAATCGGTCACATCGGCCATCACCGCGCGCAGCAGGAAAGAGCCTGCACCATAGGCGATGCCGTAAAGCGAATTGCCGAGGAAGAGCCACCAGAACTCGGCCTTGGGAAAGAAGATTACGAGCGGCAGGCTGATCGCGCCATAGACCATGGCAATGGCGAGCGTCTTGTGCTTGCCGGTCATGTGGCTCATGCGAATCCAGAGCGGAATGCCGATGAATCCGGCCACGAAATAGACCAGAAGCAGCATGCTGGCAGATTTCGGGAGCTGCATCACATCGCCGGCGAAATAAAGGTAGAGGGCACCCGTAATGCCCGGTGCGACGCCGACAAGCAGGTCCGCTACCAGCACACGCTGCAAGAGCCTGTTCTTCAGGATGATGCCCCATGCCTTCTGCCAGGCGATTTGCTGGTGCGGGGCGGACTTCCATTCCGGTACCCGCCAAACGGCGATGCCAATGGTGACGGGCAGCAGGATCAGGATGAACCAGCCCATCGCTTCGACGGATTCGCGTCGTCCCGCGCCATCCGTCGTCCGCTCGATGATGGCAGGCAGGGCGAGCACGGTGAACATGCCGAAGATCAGCAGGAACTCGCGCATGCCCTGGATCGTCGAGCGCTCGTCATAATCCTGAGATAGCTCTGCACCCCAGGACATGTGGGAGATCGTGATCAGGGTCCAGCCGATATACATCACGATCATCCAGCCCGCGAGATAGACCCAGGTCACATTTTCGGGCGGCATGAAGATCGCGAATGTCGGGATCATGAGAAGCGGGATCGAAGCCACGATCCAGTGCCGCCGCCGTCCCCAGCGGCTCGGAAAACGGTCCGACACCATGCCCAGTATGGGGTCCGTGAACACGTCCCAGAAACGCGCGAACATGAAGACCGTGCCCACAACGGTCAGGCTGAGCCCGAGTTCCGCATAGAACGGCGGCAGATACACCACGATAGGCAGTCCGAGAGCCGAAATTGGAATGGAAGGAAGGCCGAAAGCGAATATCTGCCCGCGCGTTATCCGGTTCTTGGACATGCATTTCCCCACTGAACTACTTTCCGGCGCGGCCCTTTTGGGCTCGTTCTTCACCGGTCCGGACCGCCTCTATGGGCAGCCGAAATTAATGACGATTTGTCAGGCCGTAAGGAAACCGATTATGGGTGGAATGTCCATCTCAATTGGCCGCGACGTCAGCTGCGAGATACCTTGCCGACCGGCATTCGATGGGCCGGTCAGCCGAAATTCATATCCGCGACGAAGGGGTTGCTTTGGCGCTCCGCTCCGATCGTGGAAAGCGGCCCGTGGCCGGGCACGAAGGTGACGTCATCGCCCAGCGGCCAGAGCCTTTCGCGAATGGACGAGATGAGCTGCTCGTGGTTTCCGCGCGGCAAATCGGTCCGCCCGATCGAGCCCTGGAAAATCACATCGCCGACAATGGCGAGTTTCGCGTCCTCGCTGAAAAAGATCACATGGCCCGGCGTGTGCCCGGGGCAATGATGGACCTCGAAGGTCAGGCCGGCGACTTCCACATGATCGCCTTCCTCCAGCCAGCGGTCGGGCAGGTAGGAACCTGTCTTCGCGCCGAAGCCGAACCGCTCCGCCTGCTCGGGCAGCCCTTCGATCAGGAAGAGGTCGTCCTTGTGCGGCCCCTCGATTTTCACTCCGAGCCGTTTGGCAAGATCGCCCGCCGCCGCTGCATGGTCGAGATGGCCATGCGTCAGCAGGATCTTGTCGATGGTGACGCCCATCTCCTCGGCCGCTTCCAGAATGCGGTCGATATCGCCGCCGGGATCGCTGACGGCGCCGTGCATCGTCTCGTCGTTCCAGATCAGCGTGCAATTCTGCTGGAAGGGCGTCACGGGGATGATGGCGGCTTTGAGGGACATATGGGCTACTCTTTTGCGGGAGTTCAATTGCGCAAAAGGTAGGGAAGGCGACCGGCCTTGTCCAATCGTCCGGACGCGAGGGGCCTTATTGCGTCAGCGCCATTTTCACGGTGAACGCCCCGCGAATATCGCCGACCTCGAAGCCCGTCGCCCGGTCGTCGGGATAATCCGCCGCCAGGGCCTCGCGCACCGGCTCGGAAATCGCTTTGCCATGGCAAAGCGTGCAGACTTCCTGCGTCGGGATCGCCTTCATGTAGCGCAACACCTGAACGCCGGTCGCCTTGTCTTTCGTGACCGTCCAGCTTTCCATCCGCGTGGCGTCTTCACCGGAATCGTTACGCGCGACGAAGTCTTCCAGCACCTTGCGTTCCCACTCGTCCGGCGCATTGCCGGGATTGCGTACTTTCAGGCTGGTGCGGGCAATGGAAACTCCCTGCCGGTCGGAAACGTCCTCGGCCACGGCAGGCGCGGCGATCTTGCAGACGCCGACGGCGCCCTGCGGCCCGGATGCCTTGATGGCGGCCACGAGATGACCTTTCAGCTCCGCGCCGAATTCCTGTGTCGCGGCCCGTGCATTGGCAAGGTCCGCCTCGCTTGGTTCGACGGACCCGTCGCATCCGGCCAAAAGCGCGGCGCAAAGAAGGGAGGAGGCAAGTCGCACAGGCAGGTCCATCGGCTTCTCCTGAGGTAGGGATTACATCCCGGGAATGTATAATTTACCGCTTCTCCCGCAATGGACCTTCTTGTCGCGGCAGTGCCGCAATGTCGCATGCGATTGACAGTTTGCCACATTGCCCGATTCAGACGCCGTAAATAGCCTTAATAAAAATAAGGAAATGGTCCCTGCGGGGGCGGGAAAAGACGGAGTGACAGGCCATGTTTGTCAATCTGAGCGCAGTCGAGGCAGCGGAAACCAGGAAGTTTCCCTATCCGCATTTCATGGTGCCGGATTTTCTCAGCGAAGATCGGCTCGCCGCCGCCATCCGGGACTTTCCCGAGCTGGACATGTCGGGGCTCTTTCTGCCTGACGCGCTCGCCTATGGACCGCTTTTCGGCAAGCTCCTGCGCGACCTCGAGGGCGATGAGCTGCGGGAGATCGTCGGCGAGAAACTCGGGGTCGATCTCTCCGGTCGGCCGACGCTGGTCACCGTGCGCGGACATTGCGCGCCGCATGACGGTCAGATCCATGCCGACAGCCATTTCAAGCTCGCCACGCTGCTTCTCTATCTGAACGAGCCCTGGGCGGAGCAGGGCGGTCGCCTGCGCGTTCTGCGGTCCGGCACCGATATCGAGGACTATGCCGATGAGGTGCCGCCCTCCGGCGGTACGCTGTTCGGCTTCCGCGTTCAGGAAAACTCCTGGCACGGCCACAAGCCCTTCGCCGGCCAGCGCCGCTACGTGATGGTCAATTACTGCCGTGACATCGAATGCCGCGACCGTGAGGCCGCGCGCCACCGCCTGTCCGGGCGCATGAAGAAGTTCAAGCGTCTCTTCAGCGCATGATGGTCAGTGCATAAAAGGAGTGAGCGGGATGGGTATCGAAATCAGAATCCGTCAGGATGAACTTCTATCGAACTTCCTCTCAGACAGCCTTGAACGGGCGAGGGAGGAGGGCGCGCCCTTCCGGCACTGGCTGCTGGACGATGTGCTGCCGCCCGCGACCGCCCATGCGGTGGCGGACCTGCCGTTCGAGGCGCCGCAAATCGGCGACACGCTCGGCAAGCGCGAAACGCATAATGCGGCCCGGCAGTTCTTTTCGCCCGACGTGCGCCGCCAGCATCTCGTCTGCGAGGAAATCGCCGAGGCCTTTCAGCATCCCGCGACCGTGCACATGCTGGAGCGCAAGACGGGTGCAAACCTTGGCGGGTCTTATCTGCGCATCGAATATTGCCAGGACACGGAAGGTTTCTGGCTGGAACCGCATACCGATATCGGCGCCAAACGCTTTACCATGCTGATCTACCTGTCCGACACGCCGGACGCGGAAGGCTGGGGCACCGATCTTTACGACGGCGAGGGAAAACATCTGGGCAGCGCACCGGGCGGCTTCGACAAGGGGCTCATCTTCGTGCCCGGCACCGACACCTGGCACGGCGTTCATCCCCGGCGGTTCTCAGGCGTCCGCAAGTCGCTCATCATCAATTATGTGATCCCCGAATGGCGTTCCCGCCACGAGTTGGCATTCCCGGACCAGCCGGTGATGACCGAGGTGAAGCCGGAGAGTTAAGGCTGGATGGCCGGATCAGGTTCGGCCCGACCCGGCAAATCAGCAAATTTGCTCGTGGAATTTTGTCCCGGCGCTTGATCCGAAGCGCGCTGCGGCGGAAAACTGGCACTTATTGTATAGGTAGCCGGCGGACAGGATTGTGGGGCAGTTTCTTCTTGAATACGGGCCATGGATCAACCTTGTGGGCCTTGTCACGGACCTTGCAGGCGTCATCCTGCTGGGCTTCGAGCTCTGGATCGCATTCGAGGCGGACTGGCGCCTCGGCAAGGCCGAACACCTCCATGGACGTTTGAGCGACGGGCGCGATGTGCGCCTGCAGGCATGGCGCGTCATGGCGCAGCGTGCCCGGACGCCCGCCGAACGCCTGCTGGCCGTGGAGCGGGGGCTTGAACTGGGCCTAGCGCGCTATGGCGACCAGCTTCTTGTGAAACGGCTCTATGAGCAGCTGAAAGATACGCCGCTGGCCGGCCGCATCGATGCGCGGTTGAAAGACGCACGCGCGGGGCTCCTGAAACGCTTCGGTATCGAGGATCCGGGCACCGTCGATCCGGAAAACGAGTTCGATCTGTTGCTCGCCGGTCTGGAAGCCGAAATCGAGGACGCCCGCCGACCGCCAATCTCGCACTGGATCCGCCGAGGCTGGGCCGTGCGCGTCGGCATCTTCCTCGTGGTTGTGGGCGCAATCCTGCAGCTCCTGGGCTCGCTGCCACATCAGATGCTGACGGGAGGGTAGCTATTCCGCGCGTCCAAAACCGCCCCCAGATCGATATATCCGTTTAGCCGATAATATATATTATGGAAATTATTAGACAGCGGGCAGTCTGGGGCAACCCCCTGAAAACCGCGCAAAACTCGACAATCTCCCCATTCTCACCTCGGCTTGGGCAATTTCTGGGCGATTTGTTGATTGCCTCTGATGTGCCTCATTTCGCCCATACCTCAGGTCCTGCGAGCGCAAGACAGCGGATGGCTGACCATCCGCAGAATTGAACAAGCATGGAGGAACGAGCCATGACGAAACTGAAAACGATCCTGATTGCCGGTACCGCCGCGGTGGCGCTCGGAACGGCCCCCGCAATGGCCGGAGTTCTCGACGGCGGCGCCGGTGGCGGCGCAAGCGGTCATGTGAGCGCCGATGTCGGTGCCGGCACCAGCGGTCTCAAGGCCGGCGTGGAAACCGGCGCCGATACGCAGATGAAGACGCCGGGCGTCAATGGTTCCGCTTCAGGCGATGCCGGCGCGCACGGTAACGTCGAGACGCCGGACGCTTCCGCGGCGGCGGATACGGCTGTGGATGCCGCTGCCGGTGCGACCGGCAAGGTGAAGAATTCGGCTGAAGCCGGTGCTGAAATGGGCGCCGATGCGGCCGGTTCCGCGCTCCAGATGTCTTCGAACCTCGAAGCGCAGCTCAAGGAACGCGGCTACACAGCCATCAAGCGGACCGACGATAAGGCCGAAGCCGATGGCAAGGCCGAATTCTCGGCGAAGAACCAGGACGGCGAAAACGTGAACCTCGTGGTCAACGCGCGGACCGGCGCGGTGGTCGACGAGAAGCCGGCGTCCTGAAACTGGCTCTATAGCTGGTTCAACATTGTCGGCTAAATAGCTGTTTTGCGGGCGATTCCACTCGGAATCGCCCGTTTTTACATCGAAATGTCGAATTCGACCCGCATGCCGTCATAAGCGGGCTCTACGCCCTCGGGCAGCTCTGCCTTTAGCGTTCGGTAGTCCAGATCCACATGCAGATTGGTCAGGACGCCATGCGCCACGCCCGCGCGTTTGAGCCATTCCAGCGCCAGATCCACATGGGCGTGCGTCGGATGCGGCGTATAGCGCAGCGCATCGACGATCCAGCTCTCGATCCCGTCCAGAAGCCGGAAGCTCTCATCCGGCACATCCACGCAATCCGCGCAATATGCCAGCGGACCGACCCGAAACCCCAGCGCTCGGATGCTGCCGTGATCCACATCGAACGGCATGATATCCATCGGACCGCCCGCGCCTTCGACCCGGATGGCGGCGCCTGGCCCTTCGATCCGATGCTCGTTCAGGATCGGCGGATAACCGGATCCCTCCGGCTGAATGAAACAATAGCCGAACCGCGTCGTGAGCGATTTCGAGGTCGGTTCGTCCATCCATACATCCACGCGCCGCCGCCGGTTGATCGCCAGCATGCGCAGATCGTCGATTCCGTGGCACTGATCGGCATGATCATGCGTGTAGAGAACGCCATCCACCCAATCGACTTGCGCGTCGAGAAGCTGCTCGCGCATATCGGGCGACGTGTCGATGAGGATGCTTGTCTTGTGATGCGGTTCGGCCGGATCGAATTGCTCGATCAGCAGCGAACAGCGCCGCCGCCGGTTTTTCGGCTCTGCCGGGTCGCAGGCGCCCCAGTGATTGCCGATACGCGGCACGCCGCCCGACGAGCCGCTGCCCAGAACCGTTGCTACGAGCTTCATGCGCCATATACCGCTTCGCGCGGTACGCGACTGAAAAGCTTGAGAAAATTCTCTGTGGTGGCCTCGGCGAGCTCCGCCGCGCTCACGCCCTTGACCTCTGCGAGCTTCGCCGCCGTATGCACGACGAAGGACGGCTCGTTTCGCTTGCCGCGCTTGGGCACGGGCGCCAGATAAGGCGCATCGGTTTCCACCAGCAGCCGGTCCAGCGGCAAGGCTTCCGCCGTCTCGCGCAATTCCTCGGCCTTCTTGAAGGTCAGAATGCCGGAAAGTGAGATATAGAACCCGAAATCAACAGCCTTTTCAGCAAGTTGTCGGCTGGAGCTGAAGCAATGCAGGAGGCCGGGGAAAGCGCCCTTCTCCATCTCTTCGGCCAGAATTCGCGCCGTGTCTTCATCCGCATCGCGCGTGTGGACGATGAGCGGCAGTCCGGTCTCGCGCGACGCGGCGATATGTGCACGAAACGCCGTTTCCTGCGCCTCGCGCGGGCTGTGCTCGTAAAAGAAGTCGAGCCCGGTTTCGCCGATGCCCACGACCTTGGGGTGCTGCGCCAGCTCGATCAGCCGCGCCGCCGAGGTTTCCGGCTCATCCTCGGCTTCATGCGGATGGATACCCACCGTGCAATAGACATGGGGAAACCGCTCCGCGACCGCCCTCACCCGCTCGAATTCGCTGATTTTGGTCGAGATCGTCACCATCAGCCCCACGCCCGCCTCATGGGCGCGGTTCACGACCTCATCGACTTCCTCGGCGAAATCCGGGAAGTCCAGATGGCAATGGCTGTCGACCAGAACCGGGGCGTTCATCGTCAGGCCTTTCCTTCTTCGGCGGCTTCTTCCACATATCGCGGGAAGACGCCCTTGGGGGCAGGCAACGCCGTGCCGGGCTTCAACGCGCCGTCCGGCCCCAGTGTTTCGAAACCTCTGGCGTTCTCATCAAGCGCCAGCAGGTCGAGAATCTTCGCGGCGGAATCCGGCATCACCGGCTGAACCAGAATGCCAAGATGGCGAATGACTTCAGCCAGCACATAGAGCACGGTCGCCATGCGCGCCGGGTCCGTTTTCCGCAAGGCCCAGGGTGCCTGCTCATCGACATAGCGGTTGGCGTCGCCGCACAGACCCCAGATCGCCTCAAGTCCTTTGTGGAACGCCTGAGCGTCGAACTCGGCACGAAGCTGCGGCAGTACATTATAGGCAGCGGTCAGGAGGTTCCGGTCTGCATCGGTGAAGTCTCCCGACTCCGGCACGGCGGCGCCACAATTCTTGCCAATCATACTGAGCACGCGCTGCACGAGGTTCCCAAGATCGTTCGCCAGATCGCCATTGATGCGATGCACGATCGCCTTGTGAGAGAAATCCCCGTCATTGCCGAACGGCACTTCGCGCAGCAGGAAGTAGCGCGACGCGTCCAGGCCGTAGTCCTGAACCAGATCGCCCGGCGAAACCACGTTACCTAGCGACTTTGACATTTTCTGCCCGTCTTTCGTCCACCAGCCATGGGCAAAGACGCGCTTGGGAGGTTCGAGGCCCGCTGCCAGCAGGAAGGCCGGCCAGTAGACGGCGTGAAACCGAAGAATGTCCTTGCCTACCATGTGGAGGTTGGCAGGCCAGAAGGCTTCGTACTGCTCGCAAGCCGTGTCCGGATAGCCGACCGCGGTGATGTAGTTCGTCAGCGCATCGAGCCACACATACATGATGTGCTGGTCGTCGCCGGGCACGGGCACGCCCCAGTCGAAGGTCGTGCGGCTGACCGAAAGATCCCTGAGACCCGACTTTACGAAGCTGACGACCTCGTTACGCCGGCCGGTCGGTGCGATGAAGTCCGGATGCTCCTCATAGAATTTCAGGAGCGGCTCCTGCCAGGCTGACAGACGGAAGAAATAGGACGGTTCCTCCATCCACTCGCATTCTGCACCCGAGGGGGCGATCTTTTTGCCATCAGGTCCCTCTGTCAGTTCATCTTCTGCATAGAAGGCTTCGTCCCGGACGGCATACCACCCCGAATACGACCCAAGGTAAATTTGGCCGGCATCTTCCAGTCGCTTCCACAGCGCCTGAACGGAGGCCTTATGCCGCTCCTCGGTCGTGCGGATAAAATCGTCATTGGAGAAGTTCATCGTGTCGCACAGATCGCGGAAATTCTGCGAGACGCGATCAACGAAAGCCTGAGGCGTGACGCCGGCCTGGGCAGCGGCCTTTTCTACCTTCTGCCCATGCTCGTCGGTGCCGGTGAGAAATTTCACCTGATGCCCGTCAAGTCGCTTGAACCGCGCCAGCACATCGCAGGCGAGCGTCGTGTAGGCGTGGCCAATATGGGGCACGTCATTGACGTAGTAGATCGGTGTGGTGATGTAGAAGGGCTTGGGAGCCGTCATTCGGATATTACCTGAACACGAATAGAATCAACGGATTGTCGCATGGCTTTAAGCCTTCGCAAGCTCTGCCGCTGCGTTTTCCAGCATCGAAAAGATGGTGAGGATGACCAGCTTCCGGTCGGTATTGAGCGCCTCGGCGCGGGCGACCGTTTGGCTGATCTTTTCCCATACCTCGACCCAGCGATCAAGGCGGCCGCCTCGCGCCAGCCGAGCCATGGCGGCCCCCTCTCCCACCACGATGTCGGTGCCCGTGTCGAGTCCGCTTCCCGCGCGGATCAGACGCTGCAGCCAGTCGGTCAGCAGTTCCACCGTGGCGAAATAGGCGTCTTCCGCGCCGCGTCGGCCCACTTTGTCGCCCAGCTCATGCACGGCTTCCACATCAAGCTTGGGGAGCCCCATCAGGATATTCGTGACCCGCTTGTAAAGGTCGAGCCCGCCGCCCGCGCTGAGTGAAAGCGCCCGGCCTGCGCTTCCCTCCGCCAGTCGCGCAATCGCCTCGCGATCGTCCGGCGCGGCTTCGGCCTCATTGGCGGCCAGCACTTCGGCGATCGCGTCATGGCTCAGCGGTTTCAGCGGCAGCGTCCGGCAGCGTGATCGTATCGTCGGCAGAAGCCGGCCGGGCTGATGGCTGATGACCAGAAACAGGCTGTTTGCCGGCGGCTCTTCCAGCACTTTCAGAAGCGCATTCGCGGCATTGGCGTTCATCTCGTCGGCGCTATCGATGATGGTGACGCGCCAGCCGCCCGCCCCTGCGCTCATGCCGAAGAACCCCGCCGTGCGGCGCACCTCCTCGACCGGAATAACGGTCTTCAGGCGCTTGCTCTTGTCGTCATAGGGACGACGGATCACCAGAAGGTCGGAAAGGCTTTGCGCGAGCCCCTGCCTGAAAACCGGATCGTCCTCCGGCAGATAAAGCCCGGTCGCGCCCGCCGCCCGGGCGGCCTCGGGCGAGCCGTAACGCAGCACGAATTTCGCCATGCGATGAGCAAGCGTCGCCTTGCCGATGCCCTTGGGGCCGGTGAGCAGCCATGCGTGATGCATGCGTCCGCTCATGAAGGCGTCGAACAGCACCTGCTCGGCCTCATCCTGGCCGATCAGCCCTGCCGTTTCGCGGGGATGCGGAAAATCACCCAGCCGGTCGCTTTCTGGCGTCTCGCTCATGGGTTTCTGTTAGCACTTCTGCCGTCAAACGGCGAGACGGGAGCTTACGGCCTGCCAAATGGCCACGGCCACGGCGTCTTCGTCGCGCGAAGCATCGATGACGACGCAACGCTCCGGTTCCGCCGCGGCGATGTCGAGAAAGGCTTGACGCAGTTTTTGGTGAAATTCGTCGCCCATGCGTTCGAAACGGTCCTCGTCATGGTCGCGCTTGCCCGCGCGGCCGAGACCTGTTTCCACCGGTAAGTCGAGGATGAGGGTCAGGCCCGGCATGTCACTGCCGACCACCAGATCGCTCAATCCTGCAATCGTATCCGGGCTCATCCCCTGCCCGACGCCCTGATAGGCAAAGGTCGAATCCACGAAACGGTCGCAAATCACCCATTCGCCCCGGTCCAGCGCGGGCCGGATGGTCCGGTCGAGATGGTCTGCCCGGGCCGCGAAGACGAGGAGCGTCTCGGTCAACGGGGTCCATTTGTCCGTCTCGCCGGAGACGATCAGGGAGCGGATATGCTCGGCCCCGGGAGAGCCGCCGGGCTCGCGCGTGACGACTACGCCGTGTCCATGCCGTTCGAGGGCCTGCGCGAGCCGTTTGGCTTGCGTTGATTTTCCGGCACCCTCGCCACCTTCGAAGGTGATGAAGTGGCCGCGTCTCACTGGCCGTCCGCCGGCTGTGTCGGCATCGGCGTGTCGTCGTCGCCCGAGCTGAAGATCATCGATTTGAGAGAATCCATGGCGCGGCCGAATATGCCGAGCCGTTCGACATCGGCTCCGGCGACGAGCGGAAATTCCCGGGTCGGCAGGCCCGGCGCTTCAACGCGCAGCGTACCCAGGCGCTGACCCGCTTTAACGGGCGCTGCGATCGGTGTGGAATAGACCGCCTTCACCGTCATCTTGCGACGCTGCTCAGGCGACATGATGACGTCGATATCGTCCGTGCTGACCAGCGGCACCTTCGCATAGTTACCTTGGAACACCGGGGCGTTTTCAACGGGCGTGTTCGCCGCGAAGAGCTTGTAGTGCTTGAAGGAGCGGAAGCCCCAATCGATGACGCGAATGCCTTCTTCGGCGCGGGCCTTCTGGCTCGGCATGCCGTTGAGTACGGCGATCAGCCGCTCGCCGTCGCGCTTGGCAGACACGACGAGACCGTAGCCGGATTGCTCCGTATGGCCGGTCTTGAGGCCGTCCACCGTCTTGTCCAGATAGAGCGCGGGATTGCGGTTGTGTTGGGTGATCCCGTTCCAGGTGAACACTTTCTCGGCGAAGTAGTGATAATACTCCGGATAGTCCTTGATGATGTGCCGGGCGAGACGCGCAAGATCATGCGCCGTCATCATGTGATCCGGGTTCGGCCAGCCGGTAGCATTGGCGAAGCTGGAATTCTTGAGGCCGATTTCTTTCGCGCGTTCCGTCGCCGCAGCGGCAAAGGCGCTTTCCGATCCCTTCAGCGCTTCGGCGACGGTGATGCAGGCATCATTGCCCGACTGCACGATGATGCCCTGAATAAGATCTCTCACCGGGATCTTGGACCCGACCTTGGCAAACATGGTGGAGGAGCCGGAAGCGGCGCCGCCGGCTTTCCAGGCATGTTCGCTGACCGTGAATTTGTCGTCGAGTTTGACCGTGCCGTCCTTCAGCGCGTGGAACAGCATCTCGAGTGTCATCAGCTTGCTCATGCTCGCCGGATGCATCCTTGTGTCGGCATCCTTCTCCCAGAGCACGGCGCCGGTCTGATAGTCCATGAGCACCGCATATTTCGCCGATGTCTCGAAAGCGCGCGCGGGCGCTGCAACAAGAACAAGGGCAAACAGCGCGCAGCACAGGGTGGCAACTGAACTCGGCAGATGTCGCGGCAAAGTCATGATCGGCTGGATTCCTCTCCGGATTGTCGGTGCGGGGCGGACTGTAACAGGGATATATGCGGCCCGCGCACAATCCAATATGACAAGTTTTTCATCTGCGCCGCGAGGGCGGCGGCACTCAATCGGTGACGATACGCGCGCCGGGATGGCCGTCGCCGATGATTTGCTGAAGCGTCGTATCGGCGGAAGGAAGGTCCGAAACCGGCCCCACCCTCACCCGGTAATAGGGCGCGCCGTCCACATAGGTCTGCTGGATCGAGACTTTGCCCATGCCGGACAATTGCTGCTGGAGCTTTTCCGCATTTGCAATATCCCGAAACGATCCGGCCTGCACATAAAGCTTGCCCGAATGCGCAGCTACCGGATCGGGGACGGATCGCTCGGCGGTCCGGCTTGCGGCATTTACCGCCTTGTCGTCGGCGATCGGCGCCATCTGCGCCTGCCCGTCCGCAATCGGCTGCATGGAGGCGGCAGGCTGGTTCGGAGGCATGGTCGAAATATCGGGGGCCGTGAGCGTCGAACCGAGACCCGCGGAAATGACATTGACCCGTTTTACCGGGGCCGTTGCGGCAACCTTGCGCTCTTCCGCTGTCGTCTTGGGCTTGGCGGCAACGAAGCTCTTGCGGGACGGATCGTCGGCAGCGGCTTGTAGCAGGCTATAACCGGGATCGCCGGGAAGCGCCGCCCGCGCGATATACTGCACACGGACTTTCGTCGTCCCCTTGCGCATATAGCCCAGCTCTTTGGCGGCTTCCTTGGACAGGTCAATTTCCCGGCCTGCCGCGAACGGTCCGCGATCGTTCACGCGAACGATAAGCGATTTGCCGTTTTCCAGATTGGTCACGCGCACAAGCACCGGCAAGGGCAGCGTCGGATGCGCCGCAGTCAGCTTGCTCTCGTCGAAAATCTCGCCATTCGCGGTCCGCTTGCCGTGAAACTGCGGTCCGTACCATGAGGCGATACCGGTATGGTCGTAGCTGGTATTCTCTTTCGGATAATACCAGATGCTGCCAACGCGATAGGGATTGCCGACCTTGTAATGCGCCGTCCCTGCGCTGGACGGAATGGACCCGCTGCTCGGCGACGGGGGGCTCGAACAGGCGGCGAGCGCCAGCGCCAGCGGCGCCAAGGCGACCAAACCGCGCTGTCTCATAATGCGGGTATGCCACCGCGTATTGAAAACGCCCGTCATAGCTGCCGAACCATGTCCGTTTGGGGCCCCGGATTCGCAACTCGAATCAGTCGAGCTTGCTACAAAACGCTTATAGTCAGCGGCCCTTGCCACGGCAAGGAGCGCGCCCGAGAATGCCATAAAAACAATAGCCTAAAGACCATTAAGGAAATTGGAATGTCAGGTTCCGTAATGCGGGCGTCCGAGGATCCCGCCGCGCCCGCCACGCTGACCGGGCAACTCGCCCGCCATATTCGGACAAAGCCGGTTTCCCGCGCCGATCTCGACGCCGCGGCGTTTTTTACGCTGGATGCATTGGCGAACAGCTTGGCGGGTCGGAACTCCACGCCCGGCAGGGTGCTGCTCGACTGGTGGCAGGCCGGCCATCCGGGAAATCAGCCGGTCGAACCCGCCTCCCTTTCCTTTCTCGCGGGTGCCCTCACCCACATTCTGGAAACAGACGATCTGCACCGGGAATCGGTGGTGCATCCAGGCTGTGTGGTCGTGCCCGCCGCTTGGGCGCTTGGCGCGGCACGTGGCGCGGACGGCAAGGCACTCCTCACCGCCATCCTGCATGGGTTCGAAGCCTGCACGCGGGTCGGTATGGGCGTGGGCGCCGAGCATTATCGTATCTGGCACAACACTGCGACCTGCGGCCCCTTCGGGTCTGCGATGGCCGCCGCGCATCTTCTCGGTCTCGACGAAGCGCAGAGCATAAATGCCCTGGGCAATGCGGGCAGTCAGGCCGCAGGCCTCTGGCAGTTTCTCGAAACCGGGGCCATGACCAAGCATCTCCATGCGGGCCACGCCGCGGAAGCCGGCATGAAGGCGGCGGAACTGGCATCATTCGGATTTACCGGCCCGCCGGCCATTCTCGAAGGCGAGAAAGGTTTCTTCCGCGCCGCCTGTCCCGATGCGCGGCCGGACCAGGTGATGGCGGAGCCCGATGCCCTCTGGCAACTTCGCCGGACCTCGATCAAGCCCTGGCCGTCCTGTCGGCACACCCATCCCGCAATCGATGCGGGCGAGGAATTGCGCGACAGGCTGGCAGCTGAAACCCGTTCGGCGGAGGAAATCGACACGGTGAAGGTCGAAACCTATCGTGCCGCGCTCGATGTCTGCGACCGGCCCGTTGCCACGACGGACTACGAGGCCAAGTTTTCCCTGCAGCACGCGGTATCCGCTGCCCTGCTCCGGCCGGTGGTGGATTTTGAAGCGTTCGGCGATGCCGCCCGTGCGCAATGCGCCGCGCTCGCAACGCGTGTCACTCTCGAAGCCGCCGATCCCTTTGCCTGTGCCTATCCCAATGCCTGGGGCGCTCGCGTAACGCTTGCGCTGAAAGACGGCACGCAGCATGTGGCCGAACGGACAAACGCAAAAGGCGACCCCGAAACCCCGCTTTCGGACGGGGACATGATCGCCAAGGCGCGGATGCTGATGACGCATGGCGCCGTCGCAGACCCCGACAGGCTGATCGAAGCCATCCTCGCCTTGCCGGATGGCGGCGAGTTGCCCGATCTTCACCTCGTTTGAATGAAAAGCGGAGGACCCTTCAGCCCGCGCTTTTTTCGATCAGCGGTTCGATGATCGGCTTGAAGATGTCGAGATAGGCCTGCCCCAGGAAACCGGCGAAGAACGGCAGCCAGATCCAGGCGGTACGCCACACCAAAGATCCCTTGGCTTTGGCCTCGGGCTTCTGTTCTTCATTTTTCTTTTCGGCAACCGGTGCCTTTTCCGGTTCGGAAACAGATGCCGCCTTTTCGGCCTCGGCAGGCTTGTCCGCCATGGGCGGCGGTTCGACCGCATCGGGCGTATCCTTGGCCGGTGCCGTTGCAGGCGCCGGCATCGTGACCTCGACAGGCGCGGCGCTGGAAGCCTGAGCCGCCAATGCAGACGCTGACCGACGCTCATTGATGAACAGCCGGATCATGATGAGAACCAGAATCCCGATGAGACCACCGGGAATCCAGACGGACGTTAGGTCGATTTGCGGCACAGACTTACTCCCCCCGACAATACTGTGGCCTTCTTGTTATGTGCCACATTGGGACGCATTTTGCCAAGCCTGTCGGGCACTTGCAAAAGGGAATTGACGTTAACTATATGCCCCGGCGCGGTGCCTTGCTTGCGGCGTACCGGGAGAACGAAATTTCCCGTTGTGTCCTCTCCCCTGCGCGGCTAACCAAGGGCGCTGAGGAAGGGTGGCCGAGTGGTTGAAGGCACCGGTCTTGAAAACCGGCAGGCGGGGAACCGTCTCGTGGGTTCGAATCCCACCCCTTCCGCCATTCCGCCGAGATGCCTTCACGGCGGGACGCTCCGTCCGATAGCCGTGGTCCCCATATGCCGCACTTATGCGGCCCGTCTCTCCTCCAAATACCTAACGTTTCGGTAACATTGGTGAGGTTATCGTTTGCGGCCGCCGCACTGGACGCAACATGTGGCGCATTGGAGCCGAGAGCTCATGAAATCAGCCGTCAGTCTCACCAGTATCTCCGATCTTCAGGCCATCATCGATGTGATGCCCCTGCCGGTGTTCATCAAGAACACCGACCATCGTATCGTTTTGCTCAATGAAGCGGCTTGCGAGTTTTTCGGTCATTCCCGCGAAGTCATGCTCGGCTTTTCCGACTTCGACCTGTTCCCGGAAGAGGAAGTCGAGGTGTTTCACGCCGCCGACAACCGCGTATTCGAATCCGGCGTCCTTTCTGAGAATGAAGAACAGGTCACCGATGCGAAAGGCCGGCCCCGCACGGTGATAACGCGCAAGCGCCGTGTCGAACTCGACGACGACGCCTATCTCGTCGCGACCATCACGGATGTGACGGCCTATCGCGAGGCGGAAGCTCACAGCCACTACCTGGCATTCCACGACACGCTGACCGGTTTGCCAAATCGCGCCTTGCTTAACGAACGCATCGATCAGGCACTGCTTCGCAGTGGTCGGACGGGTGAGCGCTGCGCCCTGCTCTACATCGATCTCGACCGCTTCAAGGAAGTCAATGACACCTACGGCCATCAGGCCGGTGACGCTCTGATCCAGGCTTTTGCCGAGCGACTGACAACAATCGTGCGCGCGTCCGATACCGTTTCGCGGCTGGGCGGCGACGAATTCGCCGTGCTGCTGATCGACCGTGGCGAGGACGCGGATGTGGACCTTGTCTGTCATCGCATTCTTGAGGCAGGTGCCGAGCCGTTCGACATCGAAGGTGGCCGCGTTTTCCTGAGCGCGTCCGTTGGCGTCGCAGACGCGATCGATGATCTCAACAGTACTGAATTTCAGCGCCGGGCCGATGTGGCGCTCTATCAGGCGAAGCGCGAAGGTCGGGCCTGTTATCGACGCTTCACAAGCGTGCTCGACGAACGGATCCGCCACGACCGGCAGATCGAGAGCGATCTGCGTGAGAGCCTGGCGACTGAGAGTGGTCTGGAAGTTCACTATCAGCCGCTCTTCCACACGGCAGGCGAAAAGCTCGCGGGGATGGAGGCGCTGGTCCGCTGGCGTCACCCCGAATTCGGATTGTTGCAGCCCGAGGAGTTCATTTCCATTGCCGAGGAAACCGGTCTGATCGTGCCGCTTGGCGAGTGGGTGCTGAAACAGGCCTGCACGATGATGGCTCGATGGCCCGATCTTGTACTGGCCGTGAACTTTTCCCCCGTGCAGATGCGCGAGGATAGCCTGGTCGACAGAATTCTTGGCATTCTGAAGCAAACCGGATTCGAGCCGTCGAATCTGGAACTGGAGTTGACCGAAAGCGCTGTTCTCGACACGGATCAGATTGTGCGCGAGCAACTGAGGAGGTTGCGCGCCGAGGGCATTAAAATCGTTCTTGATGATTTCGGTACCGGATACTCAAGCCTGACCCATCTTCAAAAGCTCGATGTCGACAAGGTCAAGATCGACAAATCCTTCGTCCATGACATCGTAACGAACGGTGAGTCCGAGGCGATCGTGCATGCGGTCACCTATCTCGCTCGCGTCTTGGGAATTCCCGTTACGGCCGAGGGGGTGGAGACGAAAATCCAGCATGATCTGCTGGGCATCATCGGTTGTTCGGAAATGCAGGGGTATTTCTATTCGCACCCGCTTAGTGCCGAAGACACGCAGCGTTTTCTGGACGATAAATCGAAATGGACCCGTATTGCTTGAGGGGCCTCCCCGCGCCGGATGACGCGGAGAGGCTGTTTTCGTATCAGGCTTCGAGATCGAAGCGGTCGGCGTTCATCACCTTGGTCCAGGCGGCAACGAAGTCCTTCACGAACTTCTCCTTGTTGTCGTCCTGCGCATAAACCTCGGAATAGGCGCGGAGGATCGAGTTGGACCCGAAGACGAGGTCCACCCGCGTGGCCGTCCATTTCACCTCATCCGTCTTCCGGTCGCGGATTTCGTAGAGGTTGTTGCCGGTTGGCTTCCACGCATATTTCATGTCGGTCAGGTTGACGAAGAAGTCGTTCGTCAGCGTGCCTTCCTTGTCCGTGAAGACACCGTGTTTGGTGCCGCCATGATTGGTGCCGAGTACGCGCATGCCGCCAAGCAGAACCGTCATCTCAGGCGCCGTCAGCCCCATGAGTTGCGTGTGGTCGAGCATCAGCTCTTCCGCACTGACGACATAGTCCTTCTTGAGCCAGTTGCGGTACCCGTCGGCGACGGGTTCGAGGTAGTCGAACGATTCCGCATCCGTCATCTCGTCAGTAGCGTCGCCCCTGCCCGGTGCGAAGGGTACTTCGATTTCGACGCCCGCGGCCTTCGCCGCCTTCTCGATGCCTACATTGCCCGCGAGCACGATGACATCGGCTACGCTCGCGCCTGCCTTGGCCGCGATCGGTTCGAGAACCGACAGCACCCTTGCCAGCCTTTCAGGCTCATTGCCCGCCCAGTCCTTCTGCGGGGCCAGGCGGATGCGCGCGCCATTGGCGCCGCCGCGCATATCGGACCCGCGGAAGGTGCGCGCGCTGTCCCAGGCGGTCGCGACCATGTCGCTCACGCTGAGGCCGCTGGCGGCGATCTTCTTCTTGAGCGCTTTGACATTGTAGCGCGTGGAACCGGCGGGAATAGGATCCTGCCAGATCAGCTCTTCCTTCGGCACATCCGGGCCGATGTAACGCGCCTTCGGGCCCATATCGCGATGGGTGAGCTTGAACCAGGCCCGCGCGAATGCGTCGTCGAAGGCGGCCGGATCCTTGCGGAACCGTTCCATGATCTCGCGATAGACCGGGTCCACCTTCATCGCCATGTCAGCATCGGTCATGATCGGCATGCAGCGGGTCTTCATGTCTTCCACGTCGACAGGCATGTCCTCTTCCTTGATGTCGACCGGCTGCCACTGCCAGGCCCCTGCCGGGCTCTTCTGCAGCTCCCATTCATGGTCGAGCAGCATGTCGAAATAGCCCATATCCCATTTGGTCGGATTCGAGGTCCAGGCGCCCTCGATGCCGCTGGTGATGGTATCACGACCCTTGCCGGAGCCGGTCGGATTGGCCCAGCCGAACCCCTGCGCCTCGACACCGGCCGTTTCCGGATCGGGACCGAGCTTGCTGGCATCGCCATTACCGTGCGTCTTGCCGACGGTATGGCCGCCTGCGGTCAGCGCCACGGTCTCTTCGTCGTTCATCGCCATGCGCTCGAACGTCTCGCGCACCTGGGCGGCGGTCTTCATCGGGTCCGGCTTGCCGTTCACGCCTTCGGGATTCACATAGATCAGGCCCATCTGAACCGCGGCCAACGGATTTTCCATCGTCTCCGGATTGTCGACGTTTTCGTAGCGGCCATCGCTGGGCGCCAGCCATTCCTTTTCGGACCCCCAATAGGTGTCTTCCTCGGGGTGCCAGATGTCTTCACGGCCGAAGCCGAAACCGAAGGTCTTCAGACCCATGGTTTCATAAGCGATGGTGCCGGCCAGAACGATCAGGTCGGCCCAGCTCACCTTGTTGCCGTACTTCTTCTTGATCGGCCACAGCAGACGCCGCGCCTTGTCGAGGCTCACATTGTCCGGCCATGAGTTGAGCGGTGCGAAACGCTGATTGCCCGTGCCGCCGCCGCCTCGGCCATCGGCAATGCGGTAGGACCCCGCCGCATGCCAGGACATGCGGATCATCAGCCCGCCATAATGGCCCCAGTCCGCGGGCCACCAATCCTGGCTGTCGGTCATGAGCGCGCGCATATCCTTCTTCAGTGCCTTGAAGTCGAGCTTCTTGACCTCTTTTCGATAGTCGAAGTCCTTCCCCATCGGGTTCGTCTTGGTGTCGTGCTGATGGAGGATGTCGAGGTTCAGCGCATTGGGCCACCAGTCCATGTTCGACATGCTGGTGGATGTGAGCGCGCCGTGCATCACAGGGCACTTGCCGGTGGATTTCTGGTCATTTCCGTCCATTGGAGTTTCTCCCATTGAGACTTGGTTGCTGGGGCATGGGCAAAGAGGCGTGTGCTGGGGGCTACGGGAACTGCGGGGGAACGAATGATGGGATGCACGCCTTCCGCTTGGTCTCAGTTTTTAGCACCTCATTAGAATAATTATAATTTGTATTTCCTGATCGTAGCGATAGGCTGGGCTTATGAATGCGATCACGATCAGGCACCTCCGCTACTTCGATGCCCTGGCCCATCACGGCCATTTCGGGCGCGCCGCCGAAGCCTGCGCCATCTCCCAGCCGGCCCTCTCGCAGCAGGTGAAAGAGCTGGAGGAGATCGTGGGCGCGCCGCTTGTGGAGCGAGGATCGCGGCATATCCGGCTGACCAGCCTCGGCGAGGCCTTCGCAGAGCGGGCGCATGGCATCCTTCAGGCGGTGGATGAGCTGGGCGACCTTGCCCGGGCATCGTCCGGCCGGCTCGTGGGGCCTCTCCGGATCGGTGTCATCCCGACGGTGGCGCCCTACCTGCTGCCAAAGATCATCAAGGCAATGGCGGAGCACTATCCCGAAACGGATCTGCGCCCGCGTGAAGCCGTGACGCATAAGCTTATCGAGGATTTGCAGGAAGGCCGCCTGGATGCGGCGATCGTGGCCCTGCCCGTTTCGGAACCGTCCCTGGCCGAGCAACCGCTCTTCGATGAGGAATTCGTTCTCGTGCGCGCGGCCGAAGACGCCGACAAGCCGGTTCCAAGCGCGAACAGGCTGCGCGAAATGAGGTTGCTGCTTCTCGAAGAAGGCCATTGCTTTCGCGATCAGGCGCTGACGTTCTGCAAGATGTCGGCGAGCGAACCGCGCGATCTCGTGGAGGGAAGTTCCCTGTCAACACTCGTGCAGATGGTGGGGGCCGGGATCGGCGTCACACTCATCCCGCAAATGGCGGTACCGATCGAAACATGCTCCGCGCCGGTGTCCGTTGCACGATTGGGCACACCCCGCCCCTCAAGGACGATCGGTATGGTATGGCGGAAAACAAATCCGCTGTCGGATCAGTTTGAGAATATCGCTGATGTCGTCGGCGAGGCCGGGAAAGACGAAGTCTAAGATGGGCTAAATGAAACTGAAGACAACGTATTTCATACCCGCGCATTGGCAAAAAAGGTTTTGTATCCCCTATATTCAGCTTCAAACGCTAAGTGCATAGATTTGATGATGGGGAGGTCAAAATGGTTGAAGGGTACTCTACATGGATATTGTGAGCCATGTTGGCCGTATCTTCGAATATCTTGAGAGCGGACACGTGGAAAACGCTGTCATGGCCTGCGTTCGCGTTGCACGCGTAAACCGAGACTACGTCAATGCCGCGATCTTTTTGCGTGAATTGTATCCCGATAGGTATGAGGTCGAATACACGCTCTATGACGACACGGCCCACCTAAAGCCTGAGGCACGTAAGTTCATCTCGGAGAAATCTCTCGAGAGATGGATTCAATTGCATACGATTGAAGAATTGGCCTACAACGAAAAACATCTGCCGGAAGAAAAACGTAGAAATGTCTTAAAAACCCCTGCGGGAGAAATCGATGCCGAAATCGAACAGTGGGAAAAGACACTACTAGACCTGCAACCTCCCCAAGGTATGTCCTCGTATGATGCTGCAGCCTTCGCCGGCACCAAATACGAGGAGCAAAACGCTATTCGACTACGCATCAAAGCCTTGTATACGCTTAAGGCGCGGATAAAGACTAGGTGTTTAAACTACGCTATTCAAATCGAACGTCAGTTCGATATGCAGGAGAAGTCGGAAGCATTTCTTTGGAACGTTCAGAATGACGTTAACAACTACTTCAAAACGCATTCCGATAACGTATTTGAGAAACTGCAAAAAGCTACACAGCTCTCAACATCAACAAACACAGAAGATGCCTCACTCCTCCTCACAGAGGTGCGTCGAACGTTAAAGGCTGTAGCAGATCATTTTTTTCCGGCAAAAAAAGACAAAATTCTCTGCAGTGATGGAAAAGAAAGATTCCTTGGTGAAGAACAGTATATGAACCGGCTGGAGGAGTTTCTCTGCACTAAGCTCGTGCAATCTACTGCCAAAGACCTTGCCCTTGCCGAATTACGTCTTCTGTCAACATTTATTCGTAGACTGAACGAAATGGCCTCGAAAGGTGTACATGCAGATGTCCGCACTGAAGAGGCTCGGCAGGGACTGCTCGGCCTCTACATGTTCCTTTTTAATCTCTGCCAAACGTTGACTGTCAACACGGCCATAGAACCGAAATAAATTCCATAATAAAAGTAAGGCATCAACAAGGTCTGACTCTTTTTTACCCTTACCTCTCTGCTCTTACTGTCATCTGGTAATACGTCTCAAGCGTGTATCTTCACCGGCAGCGTGGCGTAGCCGCGCACGAAGTTGGAGCGAACGCGCTCCGGTTCGCCGACCACTTCGATCCGGCTGAAGCGCTTCAGGATTTCTTCCCAGAGGATGCGCAACTGCAATTCGCCAAGGCGATTGCCGACACAGCGGTGAATGCCGAAGCCGAAGGAGAGATGCTGACGCGGCCGTGCGCGATCGATGATGAAGGATTCCGGATTATCGATCACTTCATCGTCGCGATTGCCCGACAGGTACCACATCACGACCTTGTCGCCCTTGCGGATCGTCTTGCCGCCAAGCTCGGTATCTTCGAGCGCGGTGCGACGCATATGCGCCAGCGGCGTCTGCCAGCGAATGACTTCCGGTATCATGCTGTCGATCAGCTTGTGGTCGGCAAGCAGCTTCTCATATTCCTTCGGGTTCTGATGAAGCGCCAGCACGCTGCCCGACATGGAATTGCGCGTCGTGTCGTTACCGCCCACGATGAGCAGCGCGAGATTGCCCAGGAACTCTTCCGGCGGCATGTTCCGCGTCGCTTCCGAATGCGCCATCATGGAAATCAGATCGGGCTTCGGATCGGCGTTCACGCGCTCGTTCCACAATGTCTGGAACGCGCCGGCGCATTCCATCAGCTCGTTGGTGCGCTGGTCCCAGCTGTCGATGATGCCGGTGCCGGGCTGCGCCGTAATGACGTCGGACCAGCGAGTGAGCTTGGCGCGCTCCTCGTAGGGGAAATCGAAAAGCGTCGCCAGCATGCGTGTCGTCAGCTCGATCGACACGGTCGGCACCCAGTCGAATTCCTCGCCGACCGGCAGGCTGTCCAGAACGCCGGCCGTGCGTTCCCGGATCAGGCCGGTCATCTTGGCGAGATTGTCCGGCGCAACGATCGGGCTGACGGCCTTGCGCTGCTCGTCATGCCGGGGCGGGTCCATGGCGATGAAATTGGGAAGATCGATCCCGCCCTCGCCCGCTTTCTGGATGCTGTCGTCGATGACGATGCCGCCGAACTTCGCTTCCGAGGAGAAGATCTGGTGATGCGTCTCGACATGCATGATGTCGTTGAATTTGGTGACGGACCAATAGGGCCCGTAAGCACTGTCCGCGCAGTAATGGACCGGGTCTTCCGCGCGTAGCCGGGCGAAGTAATCGCCGACCGTATCCGTTTCGAAAAGCACAGGATTGCTGACATCGATTTCGCTGAGCGGAATCGACGATGCACCCGTCGTAGCGGGTTGTTCTGCGGCCATACTCATGGAGCCCTCCTCCCGAATGAATGACAAACGTATTAATTGAGTAAAGTATCAATAAGAATGCTGTAACCTGTCAACATCTATTGCGCCATGCCATGATCCGGCACCGAAACGACCGGGAGAATCATTGAATTGTCCGTTGACGCAAATCGCCGCCGAACCCGTCTTTCCCCTGAGGATCGGCGCGCCCAGCTGCTGCGCTGCGCATTATCCGCGTTTGCCGAGCACGGAATAGCGCGGGCGACACATTCCCATGTCGCGGCGCGGGCCGGCGTTTCCATTCCGGCGGTCTATTCCTACTTCCGCACCAGAGACGATCTCGTCGCCGCAACGCTGGCGGAGGTCGAAGCCTTTCTCGACGGTCTTCTGGCCGACACGCTCGCCCGGAAAACACTACCCGCCGTCGACGCGTTGATGATGCTCGCCCGCCTGTTCACCGACAGCGTGGAAGAGCAGCCGGACCGCATTCGCGTCTGGCTGGACTGGAGCACGGGCACGGGGAGCGACCGGTGGCCGGCCTATCTGGAGGTTTTGGGGCGGTTGCACCATGCGGCGGAAGCGACCATCAGGCGGGGCCAGAAGGCAAACCACATTCCTGCCTGGATCAAGCCCAAGGCTGCCGCGCGGATTTTCATCGGTGTCGGACACACAGTCGCACTGATGAAGTTCGAGGGGGCGACGAAGAAAGAGGTCGACGCCGCCCTCGTGCAGCTTGTGGGCGGCGCCACGGGTTGGACGCTCACACCGGAATGATCAGAACTGCCAGCTCATGCGAAGCGTGGCGATGTGATAATCCGCGCCAGTACTGATGGATTCCGCGACGCCCGTCGAGCCCCCGATTTCGAATTGGCCGGTGCCGGCGCGATCTCTTTCCGGAATGTGCATGTAATTGTACTGCGCGCCGAGCACGATGTGCTTGGAGAGCTTGTAGTCCACGCCCGCCCCCAGCAGAAACCCGCTTTGCCAGACCTCTTCGAAGAACTCGCTTACGCCCGGCTGTCCGGTCGAGGTGTGTATGTCGGTCCCTGCGTAACCGGCGAGGCCATAAAAAAGATAATCCTCTCGGGCATAGCCGAACTTCGCAGCCGCAGTTGCAAACCAGTCGATCGTGGTCTTGTGGACCACACCGGGGGTCGACGTGCTGTTGGACTTGTCTTTCAGATGGCCGGTGGTCGCCGATAGTTCAACGCCGGCGACCCACGGACCCCACTGATGGAGATAGCCAGCCTGCCCGCCTGCGATAAGGCCGTTCACGCTGGGATCGTGCGTTTCGCCCGCGCTGGCGGCATACAAACCGGCCTGGTTCCATTTCCAATGCTCCTTGGCGGCGATACCGCCTGCATGAGCGCCCAGATAGAAGCCGGACCAGTCGGCAGTTTCAGCCTGTGCAGGATTGCCCGTGGCGAAGAAGGCCGACACCAGAAATGCCGCGCCCAGCGCGAATCGATTGAACATGGATTACCCCCCCAATTCCAGAAACCCGCTAAGGCTCAGTCACCTTCAGCGAAGTGTCAATTGTCTTTGGGTAAAGGATTACCGCCCGACTTTGAAGGTGGCGCTGGCCCGGGCGACGAGATCGCCCGCCTCATTGCGGAGTTCCGCTTCTGCAAAGGCAATCGACCGGCCGCGATGGCGCACCCAGCCCTCACCCACCAGGCGGCCGGGATCGGCTCGACCGAGGAAGCTCGTCTTCAGCTCGAGGGTTACTTGCGGCATCTCCGGATCGTCCGCCGGATGGGTGAGCCGGACTGCATGTCCGCATAGGCCGTCCAGCATGGCGGCGAGGAAACCGCCATAGATCCGCCCGCCTCTGTTGAGGAAATTGTCGCCTGCGAAATAAGCGGCGCGGATATAGCCGCGCTGCTTGTCCAGTTCGAGAACTTCCTTGCCAAGAGTAATGGCGGCGGCGGATTCCCAGTCATTCGGATCGCGGCTCTCCGCCGTGCCCTCAATCGTCCTTTCGCTCACCGATCGCCTCTTCTGTGCACCTCCCGACCCGTCCGGATCGAGGCCGCGCAGGACCGACGATCATGACGACGCGTTCGGGAAGGGTTCCTTGTATTTCTCCCTGATCCACTTCTTCTGGCATGCGACATGCTCTTCGGAAAGAAGCTCGAAACCCTGCTGATCGCAGTATTTCGACGCCCTGAAGTCGCCAACGCGCTTGTTGACGCATGACTGCAGGTCGGGAACCCAGAGGAAGATACATACCATGGGAATATAGCGTTCCTCACATGGCAGTTCGGAGATGTATTTCTGTTCTTGCGGGCTTCGGCGATCCCACCAGGCTTTCGCCTTGGCCGCATTGCCACGCTCGCTGTCGACGCAAGCCGGCATTTCGGCCGCGGATACGGGCATAGCCTTCATGACAACCATGCCCAATCCGAAAGCCATGACCATCCACAGCAGTAGCTTCACCTCATCTCCTCCCCAGTTGATAAAGGTTATTTACTAACCTGACGCGAAAACACGGCTGGATGCAATCGTCAAATTGAGATGGAGGCGGGATTTTCGCAGGTGCATGCCGAAACCCTGGATGCACCTGCGAAGGATTTTACGATCAGGCCGAGGCGGCGGCACTCGGGCGCGCCTTCATCCGCTCGAACCATGCGGCAATGTTCTTGTTGCTCGTGTCGATGGGCTGCCCGACCTGCGTTCCGAAATCGAGGAATGCAAAGAGCAGGATATCGGCCAGCGTCATGCGGTCGCCGGCGAGGAACTGCTTGCCCTCCAGCAGCCCGTCCAGCCATTTGATCTTGTCCTGCGCGATGGCCTTGAGCCCGTCCGCGGCTTCCGGCAGGCAGCGCATGCGGTCCTTGAACATCGGAAGGCCTTCGGCATAACGGAAGCCGCCGGCCAGCGGTTCGCAAACGCCGAGGTCGACGCGGCGCGTCCACATATGCGTTTCGGCGCGCTCTTCCGGCGTGGCGCCAACAAGCGAATTGTCCGGGAACTTCTCGTCCAGATATTCGCAAATCGCCGTAATTTCGGAAATGACGGCGCCATTATCGAGCTCCAGCGCGGGGAGCTGACCGGCCGGATTGACCTTCAGATAAGGCTCCTGGCGGTTGGCACCGGCCATAATATCCACTTCCTCGAAGGGGATTTCGATGCCCTTCTCCGCCATGAACATCTTCACGACACGGGGGTTGGGGCCGATGGAATTGTAGAATTTCATGTTTCTCTCCCTGTACACGGTTCTGAATGCCGTTCCCTCATGTTTATCCGATGCCGGGACCGCGCGCCACCGGACAGGGCTTGGCCGAAGGGCATGCCTCGGGCTATAGGGCTTGAATGGCGCTGCATGAAACGACAAATGTGCAGCGCTGTCAGGGAGGATCGATGACAACGCCATCCGAAAAAGAAACGCGCGGAGACGCGCGTGCCGGCCATGCGCCGACGCATCCATTCTTTGGATGGTATGTCGTAGCCGGTGTCTGCATCGTCATGACGGTCTGCGCAGGGCTCGGCTTCTACAACCTCTCCGTCTATCTGAAGGCGTTCATATCGTCGGAAGGCTTTTCCGTCGCGGCCACGTCCGGTGCCACGGCCTGTTTTTTCGTCGCCTCGGGCATCACGGGGATCGGCGTTGCCTGGTTCATAGAGAGATACGACCCGCGCTGGATCATCACGGCAGGTGCGATCGTGAGCGCGGCGGCGATCATGCTGGCGGGCTATGTCCACAATATCTGGCAGCTATATGCGTTCTACGTCATTTTCGGCAGCGGCTATGCGGCAACCGCCCTCATCCCCGGTACGACCCTGGTAGCGCGCTGGTTTGCCCGGCGGCGTTCCATCGCGTTGTCCATCGCCTCGACGGGATTATCCTTGGGCGGAATAATCCTGACACCGGTTTCGGTGCATCTGATCGATGCGAACGGAATTGGCGGCGCAGCTCCCTGGCTTGCTGCAATCTTCATCCTCGGCGTTATCCCCGTCACATGGGCTCTTATTCGCCCTTCCCCGCAATCCATGGGGCTCGGACCCGATGGCGACGAAATCCAACGCGACGAAACCGGGGTGGAACTGCCGCCCGACGGCATCGGGTTCGACGCCGCGGTCAGAAGCCGGTTCTTCCTGCTCTTCACCGCCGGCTACATCTTCGTGATGATGGCGCAGGTCGGGGCGATCGCCCATCAGTTCCGCCTGGTTTCCATGCGCACGGGAAGCGACGACACGGCCGCCCTAGCCATTGCCGTCATGGCGGGTGCCAGCATTGTCGGCCGCCTCGCCGGTGGCTGGGCGCTGGCATGGATGTCCTCGCGCCTTTTCGTTCTTGGCCTGATCGCCACCCAGGCGGTGGCACTGTGCTTCTATGCAGCGTTGCATGGACAAACGGCGCTCATCGCAAATGCGGCGCTGTTCGGACTGACGGTCGGCAACCTGTTGATGATGGCGCCGCTTCTGATCGCGGAAGCCTTCGGGCTCAAGGCCTATGGACGGCTTTACTCGGTGAACCAGTTTTTCATGACGCTTGGCGTGGCGTCCGGCCCGGCCCTGATCGGGGTACTGGAAGAAACCACAGGCGGCTATGACGCTTCTTTCTTTCTGGTGGCGGCGGGGTCCCTTGTGGCATTCGGGCTGATTGCAGCGGCAGGACCCGTCCGCCACTTGATGGACCAACATGCGGGAGAGACGGCAGGTGACTAGGTTTGGCCTCGACGTGACATTGAACGACCCGGCTTTCATTCACGAAACGGCGCTCGTCTACGGCAAGGTGACGATTGGCGAAGGCGCCTCGCTCTGGCCCTATGTCGTCATCCGTAGCGAGATGCATGAAGTCGTGATCGGCAAACGCACCAACATTCAGGACTTCGTGATGATCCATGTCGGTAACGCCACACCGACAGTCATCGGCGACAATTGTTCCATCACCCATCACGCCACCGTGCATGGCGCGGAGATCGGCGACAACTGTCTGATCGGCATCAACGCGACCCTGATGGACGGCGCGAAAATCGGCGCGAACTCCATCGTCGCCGGACATAGCATCGTCACGGAAGGCACCGAGTTCCCGCCCAATTCGATCATTGCCGGATCGCCGGCCAAGCTGGTGAAGACGCGGGACAATCGCGTGGCGAACGCCATGAATGCGCGCTTCTACTACGAAAACGCCCTCGCCTATGCCGCGGGCGACCATCGCGTTACCGAACGCGAGAGCTTCCGCAAGGCGATGGAAGACGAACTGAAAGCGCTGTCCTGACCGGATTTGGATGGGGTAGTCACCCTATAAATTTCTTGGTTTGCCGTAACGGAAACGATAAGTAAGGCACGCGCGCCGCCTGCCCGGGTCGGCGCGTCTGTTTTCGGGAGAGGTTCATGCGTGAGGACAGCGCCGGCGCGCCGGCGCCGGGTGAGACAGGCGGGCCTGAGCCCAAGTCGCGGATATTTTACGGCTGGTATGTCGTCGGCGCGGTCTTCGTGACCCAGACGGTCGGCTGCGGCCTCCTGTTTTACAATCTCTCGATCCTGCTTAAAGCCTTTGTCGCCGAGGGACCGTTTTCCGTCGGCACGACCTCCGCCGCCACCGCCATGTTCTTTCTGTCTTCCGGCGTGACGGGCCTTGGCGTCGGCTGGCTGCTGGACCGCTACGACCCCCGTTTCGTGATGACGGGCGGATCGCTGCTCGCGGCGGCGACGCTGGCGAGCGCGGGCCATGTGAGCGAACTCTGGCAGCTCTACCTGTTTTATATCCTCTTCGGCATGGGCAACGCCGCGCTGGTGGTTATCCCCGGCATGACCATCGTGGCGCGCTGGTTTACCCGGCAGCGGTCCAAGGCCATTGCCTACGCCTCGACGGGGCTGTCGCTGGGCGGCATCGTCTTCACGCCGCTTTCCGCTTCGCTGATCGAAAATCTGGGTCTTGGCGGCGCTGCCTACTGGCTCTCCTTTCTCCTGCTGATCGGCATTCTGCCTGTCTCCTGGGTGTTCCTGCGGCCAAGCCCGGAATCCATGGGTCTGTCCCCGGATGGCGACCCGCCGCGTCTGCGCGCGGATGGAAGCGTCGAGCCGCCGGACGGCGTGGACTATGGCGATGCGATCCGCAGCCGCTTTTTCGTTCTCTGCACCACAGCATATGTCTTCTCGATGATGGCGCAGGTCGGCACGTTGGCGCATCAGTTTCGGCTCGTTTCCCTGCGCGCGCAGGACGACAGCATCGCCGCCTATGCCATTTCCATCATGGCGGCCTCCAGCATCGCGGGCCGGTTGGTCGGAGGCTCGCTCCTTCAGCGGGTTTCCTCCCGCGCCTATCTGATGGGAATCTTCTGCATCCAGGCCGTCGCGTTCTGCTCCTTCGCCTTTGCGCATTCGAATTGGCAGCTTTTCGTCGTTTCGGCCCTTTTCGGCGCGACCGTCGGAAACCTGCAGATGATGCAGCCGCTGCTCATCGCCGAGGCGTTCGGGCTGAAGGCCTATGCCCGCGTCCTGTCGCTGGCGCAGATGATCACCACCTGCGCGAACGCGGCCGGCCCCGCCCTGCTAGGGTTCCTCTATGAGACGACGACGGGCGGTTACCAGACGGCCTTTCTCGTGATTACGGTCTCGCCCATTCTCGGTTTCATCTCCCTTTGGGCCGCGGGTCCGGTTTCCGCGCCCCTCAAGGCCCACCAGACGGCGGAAAACGAGACCTTCTGACTGCCCACTGGCCTCAGGACGCGCAGCCGATTATGCTGCGCCGCAAACCACAATCAGCAAAGACGGACCGGACATGAAACTGCCCAGCAATTTCTACAAGCCCCTCGCCATCGGCGCCCCGGAGCCCTATCGCGAACTGCCGATCCGGCTGGAGCGGATGATCCATTTCTTCCCCGGCCACAATGAAAAGGTCCGCGCCCGCGTGGGCGAGATGATCCCGAAGGTCGACGTGCTGCTGGGCAATCTCGAAGACGCGATCCCGGCCGACGCCAAGGAAGCGGCGCGTCAGGGCTTCATCGAAACCGCCAAGGCGCATGATTTCGGCGAGACCGGCCTTTGGACGCGCGTGAACCCGCTGAACAGCCCCTGGTTCCTCGATGACGTGACAGAGATCGTCGGCGCGGTCGGCGACAAGCTCGACGTGCTGATGCTGCCCAAGGTCGAAGGCCCGTGGGACATCTATTTCACCGACCAGCTTCTCGCCCAGCTCGAGGCAAAGCACGGCGCGAAAAAGCCGATCCTCATCCACGCGATCCTTGAGACCGCGCAGGGCGTGAAGAATGTCGAAGAGATTGCCGCTGCAAGCCCGCGCATGCATGGCATGAGCCTCGGCCCGGCCGACCTCGCCGCCTCGCGCGGCATGAAGACGACGCGCGTTGGCGGCGGTCATCCCTATTACGGTGTGCTGGAAGACCCCAAGGAAGACGGCAGCGCCCGAGCCTATGCGCAGCAGGATCTCTGGCACTACACCGTCGCCAAGATGGTGGATGCCTGTCTTTCCAACAACATCAAGCCGTTCTACGGCCCCTTCGGCGATATTCAGGATCTCGGTGCCTGCCGCCAGCAGTTCCGCAATGCCTTCCTCATGGGCTGCGCCGGGGCCTGGTCGTTGCATCCCAACCAGATCGCCATCGCCAAGGAAGTCTTCAGCCCCGAGCCGGATGAAGTCATTTTTGCGAAGAAGATTCTCGACGCGATGCCCGACGGCACCGGCGTTGCCATGATCGACGGCAAGATGCAGGACGATGCGACCTGGAAGCAGGCCAAGGTCATTTACGATCTGGCCGAAAAGGTTGCAGCCCGCGATCCGGAACTGGCCGAGGCCTACGGCATCAAGTGATGCTGTCTATAAGGTGATTTATGCGACGAAAGGCTGGCTTCAGAGCCAGCCTTTCCATTTGAGGAAGGCATATTCTGCCATGGCGCCGAGAAGCAGCAGGCCGACGACGATGGCAAAGGAGCCGGGATACTCCGCTCCCGGAATACCGCCGACATTGATACCAAGAAGCCCGGTCACGAAACCGAGCGGCAGGAAGATCACGCTTACAATGGCCAGAACATAGAGGTTTTTGTTGAGCGCATCGGCAAGGCGACTTTCGACCTCGTCCTGCAACACACCAGCCCGATCGCGCATATTGTCGAGCTCTTCCATATGCCGCGTAGCGTCGTCCAGAATGTCCTGAAATTTCGCGCGGGCCCGCTTGTCGAGCCAGGGCGCATCGTCGCGTGACATGGTCACCAGGGCTTCGCGCTGCGGGGCTATGAACCGTTTCAGCCTGAGTACCCTTTGGCGTAACTTGGCGAGCCGTGTCCGCATTTCGCGGCCGGCATTGTCGATGATCTGCTCTTCATAACTATTGAGAAGATCGTTCAGCCCCGCGACGATGGGCTGCGTCCGGTCGACGAGCCCGTCCGCCAGTTCGGTCACGAAGCGTGCAGCATCTTTCGGCCCATGGCCCCGGGACATTCGATCGGCAAGGCTGCGCACTGCCTGGAGCGGTCTCAGATAGACACTGACCACACGCCCCTTCTCGACCCACATACGGATCGAGATCATATCCTCGGGCTTGGCGTCCGGATTGAGATTGACGCCTCTGAGATTGACGATGGCGCCGTCGCCCATGCGGGTGAAACGCGGCCGGGTTTCCGGTGCGCTCAACGCTTCCACGACAATCGGGTCGAGGCCGCTGCCTGTGGCAAGCCATTCGAGCGCGGCCTCGTCCTGCAGGTAGATATGCGCCCAGACCAACCCATCGGCGCTCGAAGCGGACACCGAGGAAATATCGACCGGACCGGCCTGCCCGCCGGCTTCCACGGCGAAGGCGAATGATTTCGAGCTTTGTTCCGTCATCATTCGCAGTTTCGCCGTGGAAGAGCGATTTGACCAGAGGCAGGATCGACCCCTGCGGAGGTCAGGAAAGAGTTGTCAGGGCTTCCGGGTTGAAGGGCAGCAGCTCGGGGTAGCGTTCCTCGTGGATTTTCCGCGCCCATTCCGGGTCCACCAGCAGCGCGCGGCCCACGGCAACGAGATCGAACTCATCCTTGTCGAGCCGCTCGAGCAGATCGTCGATACCCGTGGCTTCCGAGGATTCGCCCATGAAGGAGCCGATGAACTCGCCCGAAAGGCTGACGCTGCCCACCGTGATGGTCGGCTTGCCGGTGAGCTTCTTGGTCCAGCCCGCGAGGTTCAGGTCGGAACCGTCGAACTCCGGCTCCCAGAAGCGGCGCTGCGAGCAATGGAACATGTCGACGCCCGCATCCGACAGCGGCTTCAGGAATTCGCCCAGAAGCTCTGGCGTCTGCGCGAGTTTCGCGGAATAATCCTGTTGCTTCCACTGCGAGAAGCGCAGGATGAGCGGATAATCATCGCCCACCTGCCGGCGGACTTCCTCGATGATATCCACGGCAAAGCGCGTACGGCCGACCATGTCGCCGCCATACTCGTCTTCGCGCTCATTGGTGCCCTCCCAGAAGAACTGGTCGATGAGATAGCCATGCGCGCCATGCAGCTCGATGCCGTCGAAGCCGACCTCGCGCGCATCATAGGCGGCCTGACCGAAGGCCTTGATCGTGTCCTTGATTTCCTGCGTCGTCATCGGCTCGGCATGCTTGGAGCCCGGCTTGGTGAGGCCCGAGGGACCATGGCTCGGCAGATGCGTATTGGTCGCCTTGGAAGGATTACGGGCCATGCCGACATGCCAGATCTGCGGCATGATCTTGCCGCCTGCCCCATGCACCTCGTCGACGACGTGCTTCCAGCCTGCCAGCGCCTCATCGCCCCAGAACTGCGGGACATTCGGATCGCCGGTGGAAACGGGCGTGTTCACCGTCGTCCCCTCGGTGATGATGAGGCCGGTCTCGTTTTCCGCGCGCCGCCGGTAATAGGCCGCGACGTCCGGCCCGGGCACCGCGCCCGGGGACTTCGAACGGGTCATCGGCGCCATCACGATACGGTTTGGCAGGGTCAGGCCATTTAAGGTGAAAGGCCGGAACAGGGATTTTACAGAGCGGGACATGTAATTTTCTCCAGAGGGCAAATGCTCGAATAGGCGTCATAATGGGGACCCCGCCGCCAAGAACAAGACCTATAGCGGCAACAAGCTGTTCAACTTACGCAATCCGGAAGCTCAATGACGCATAACCCAGCTCTCGAAAAACTCGGTTTCAAGCCTGAAGATCGCGTGGCGATTCTCCATGTGGACGATGTCGGCATGTGTGGCGCGTCGCTGGCCGCCTTCGACGAGCTTTGGACGAAAAACGCTGTAACCTGCGGGTCCGTCATGGTGCCCTGCCCCTGGTTCCGCGCAACCGCGGAGTGGGCACGCGCCCATCCCGACGCCGATCTGGGCGTTCACGCGACGCTGACCAGCGAGTGGCCGGGCTACCGCTGGGGGCCTGTCTCCACGCGCGAAGCGTCAAGCGGCCTGATGGACGACGAAGGCGCGTTCCCGAGAACCTCCCCCGAAATCATGCAAAGCGCCGACCCGGAAGCGGCAAAGGCCGAACTGGCTCGGCAGGTTGAGCTGGCGCTGGATGCGGGGATTAAAGCCACGCATTTCGACACCCATATGGGCTCTGTCATGGACCGGAAGCTCTATCCGGCCTTTACGGAGGTGGCGCACCGCTTCGGGCTTGCGCCCTTTGCCCTTCGTCTTACGCCGGAACAATGGGCCCGCGCCGGGTATACGCAGGAAACGGCCGATGTACTGACCGCAGAAACCGCGCGGATCGAAAAGGCCGGAACGCCGGTGCTGGACCGGATCCATCAGCTTTCGCTTTCCGACGAGGAAGACCGGCTGAGCAAGACGAAAGCCATGATCGACGCCATCAAGCCGGGGCATATCGGCTATGTGGTGTTTCATCCCGCCCATGACACGCCTGAAATACAGTCGATTTGCCCCGATTGGCGGTCTCGCGTCATGGATTACGAGATGCTGGTTTCCGGCGCGATCCGCGAGCATGCCGAGGCCCAGGGCATTCGCCTGATCGGGACCAAGGCGCTGCAAAACGCCATGGAACAAAGCTGACGTTGAGGAAAGCCGCGGCATTTGCGCTTTCCGGCCAAGCTGATAGGTTTCGCGGCCCAAACAGGCGGCCCCGAGTAAGGAAAGTTGGGCAGGAATGGAGATCAATCGTCAGGCGAAATTCCGGATCGGACAGGTAGTGCGGCATCGCTTCTACCCGTTCCGTGGCGTGATCTTCGACGTCGATCCAACCTTCAACAATACAGAAGAATGGTGGCAGTCCATTCCCGAAGAGGTGCGGCCGCGCAAGGACCAGCCCTACTATCACCTGCTCGCCGAAAACGGTGAGACGGAATATGTAGCCTATGTGTCCGAACAGAACCTGCTTCCCGACGACACCGGCGAGCCGGTTCGGCATCCACAGGTCGCCGAGTTTTTCGGGACGCTGGAAGACGGTGTGTACAAGCTGCGTGAAGACAACTCCCACTAGGCACAAAGCGCGCCGCATGAGCCGCCGCCCCTGCTTCTGACAAGGACCTCCTATTGCGCCAGGACAACAGGCCCTATCCTATCCGTCGCCTGCGAGACGGTCTTCAGAAAGCCTGGACGAAACATTTTCTGGTTCCCGGCTTCGACGCCGTCGGCCCCGGCCTCGATGTCACCAATCCCTGGGATGTCGAACTCTGGGGAAAGGGCATTACAGCGGGCGCCAATTTTCATCTCCATGCCTCGCGTGGAAATCTTGTCCGCATCGCGACATGGCAGTCGCAAGACCGGAACGGCCGGGTGTCCATCGGGGACAATGTTCTGATTAGTCCCGGCACCCAGATCATCTCGTCCATCGACATCACGATCGGTAGCAACACGATGATGGCGTCCGGGGTCTATATCTCGGATTCCGATTGGCACGACACTTACGACCGGACTGCGGAACACGACAAATACGCACCGGTCCGCATCGGCGACAATGCCTGGCTCGGTGTCCGCGCCATTGTCGGCAAGGGCGTTACGATAGGCGACAACAGCATCATCGGTGCCGGATCCGTCGTAACCCGTGACGTTCCCCCAAACACGATCGCAGCTGGCAATCCGGCGCGCGTCGTCCGCGAACTGGACCCGGGACATCCCCGTCGGCGCCGCGCTGATCTGTTTGAGGATCCGGAAAAGCTCGCCCGCGACATCGACCAGTTGCAGCGCTATCTGCTTCGGGGCAACACCTATTGGCGCTGGCTCCGAAGCATCTTCGCGCCCACAAGAGAAGACTGACGGACTTTATTTCGGCTTGGGAAGGTCGTTCGTCGCAGCGGTGAAACCGTCAAGCTTGACGGGCACGGTGATAGGCCCCTTGCCGAGAACGACGAAACTGACTTTCAGTTCCTTGCCGGCCTTGAGCCCCCGCACATTTTCCGCGCTGAGCTTGTGTTCAGCCTGGCACCCCGTCGGCAGACAATAGGCGTAACCGGATTTAGCCATCTCCTTGCCGTCCAGTTCATATTTGACGCCGGCGGGAATGACGGATCCGAGCGGGCTCATCGAGAACATGAAGAGCTGTCCTTTTTCGCCCGGATTGTATCCGACGCCCATGTAGAGAATACGCTGCTTCTTGTCTTCGCCGATTCGAACGTCGACAAAGGCATGGCAGGTTTCGGCGGTACGCTTCCCCGCGTCGCAACGCGTGCTCCAGGATCCGAAATTCTTGATTTCCGGCTTGGGCTGCTGCTGCTTATCCTGTGCGAATGCAGGCGCTGCAAAAAGCGGCGCCGCAAGAAGGCCGGCAATGACGAGGCTGAACGACCGGCGAAACTTCATGGAAAACTCCTTTTCCGGCATGGCCGGATGGCTGGCAGATATCTGATGCGTCTGAGAAGGTTTCACCGCAAATTTCGGCCAAATCATGTCGGCATCCTGTCGGCGATGATTTATGCGCTAGCGGGCCTGCTGGCTGTCGCAGGTGGACCGGTTGGCGCTGCCGAAAGAGTACATGCCATCTCGATGCATGGAGCGCCAGCCTATCCGGATGGCTTCCCCTATTTCAACTACGTCAATCCCGAGGCGCCGAAAGGCGGCACGATCAGGTTCGGTGCCACGGGCACTTTCGACAGCCTTAATCCGTTTATCGTTAACGGCACGGCGGCAATCGGGCTGCGCGAACATGTGTTCGAGAGCCTTATGGCGCGCGGATATGACGAACCGTTCACACTTTACGGCCTCCTCGCTCGGTCGGTCGAATGGCCTCCCGACCGAAGTTCGATCACCTTCCATATAGATCCGGATGCAAAATTTTCAGACGGCACACCCGTGACCGCGGAGGATGTAGCTTTTTCGTTGAAGATCCTGCGTGACAAGGGACGGCCGAATTACAGCACCTATTATTCCAAAGTCACCCGGATCGAAACGCCCGACAGCCTGACGATACGCTTCATATTCGATGGATCGGGAGACCGCGAAATCCCCCTCATCATGGGATTGATGCCGATCCTGCCGAAGCATGTTTACGAGCAACGCGACTTCAAGAAATCGAGTCTGGAGACGCCGGTCGGCAGCGGACCCTATGTGGTCCGATCGGTCGAACCGGGCCGCCGGATTGTCTACGCCCGCAACCCGGACTATTGGGGCCGGCACCTCCCGGTCAATCGAGGTCAGAACAATATCGACCGTCTGAATTATGAATATTACCGCGATGCCAATGCGTCTTTCGAGGCTTTCAAATCCGGCCTTTATGACGTTCGGGTAGAAGACGACCCCGGACGCTGGACCACGGGCTATGATTTTCCGGCAATTCAGGAAGGCAAGGTTCGGCAGCAGGCCTTTCAGACCGGTATGCCGTCGGGCATGCGTGCGCTTGTCTTCAATATGCGCAGAAAAGTATTTTCCGACAGACGCGTCCGCGAGGCGCTGATCGAGCTTTTCAATTTTCCCTGGATCGACAGGAACCTCTATCACGGCGTTTATATCCGTACACAGAGCTACTTCGACAACTCCATCCTGAGTTCGCATGGCAGGGCCGCCTCCCAACAGGAAAGAAAGCTGTTGGCCCCCTACCCCCATGCCGTGACGCCGGAAATCATGAAACATGGCTGGCGCGCGCCGCAGGGAGATCCGAAGGGATTGAATCGCGACGGCAGGATACGTGCCGTAGAGCTCTTGCGCACTGCGGGATATGAGGTTCGGAACAGTCGGATGGTCGAGGAGAAAACAGGAAATCCGCTTGCCTTCGAACTTCTCGTGGCGACACCGGAAGACGAGCGCCTTGCATTGGTCTACCGCAATATGGTGCGGCAGGTCGGGATATCGGCCTCGGTCAGATATGTCGATTCCAGCCAGTATCAGCAAAGACGCGACGAATATGACTTCGACATGATCTTCAATGACTGGTTCGCTTCGCTTTCCCCCGGCAACGAGCAGCTTTTCTATTGGGGGTCGCAGGCCGCCGACCAGCAAGGCACGCGCAACTATATGGGGATGAAAAGCCCTGCGGCGGACGCCATGATCCATGCCATGCTGGAGGCGAAGACGGAAACCGAATTCGTCACGGCATCGCGGGCGCTGGATCGTGTGATCATGTCGCAGGCCTGCCTGATCCCGCTCTTCCACCGCGACCGGCAATGGCTCGCCTTCTGGAACAAGGTCCGTGTACCGGACACGACCTCGCTCTATGGGTTCCGACCGGGAACATGGTGGATCGATCCGGCAGAAGCCCGGTAAACACCGTCAGGAAGGATTTTCGGCGAAGATCGACTCCAGGCTCGTCATATTCATGCCGTGCTTGAAATAGTTATACGGCGTGACATTGACCGATTTGATGATCGCGCGTTCGATCCCGCTGCCGGGCGTTCCGTCTTCCATCGGCACCATGTCGAAATCGATCACATTGATGCAGGCCGGATCCTGCTCGAAAGAACGGACCGCCGTCAGGGCGCTCGCACGCGAGCATCCGGTCGCCGCCCATCCGAGGATCAGCCGGTTGATGCCTTCATGCGCGGCGATCAGCATGGTGTGCCAGCCGGATTCGGCAAGCAGTCGTTCGATCTCGTCTATGGCCCGGTCGAGCGCATCGCGGAAGACTTCGCCGCCTTCCATCATGGTGGCGCCATCTTCGGCAGCGGCTTCGAAATAATAGGTCATCTTCGCGGCAAGCTCTGCGCGGCTGCGGAACGTACCGGGTCGTCCGCCGTGAATTTCGACAAGACCGGGAATGACCTCAAGCAACGGTTTCATATCGTCGGGCTGCGGGGCCAGCGCGCGTTCGGCGGTCTGCTGCGTCCGCGGTACGCCGGAGCATGCTGCCCGGTCGAACCGGATATGGGAAAGCGCCTGCCCGGCGGCGTCGGCCTGTTCCTGTCCGAGGGGCGTCAGAGGCACGACTTTCGTGTCGCCGCCCGCGGCGGCGATTTCCTTGCCGAAATAGTCCACATGGCCGTGGCGCATCAGATAAATCCGGCGGCGGCCGGTAGTTCCCGGTAAGACGGTCATGGCTATGCCTCATAACGAATTCGCCGGCGGACTTCATTGGATCCGCCGGCGACAGTTCTAGCTCAATTGCGTGACGGTCAGATAGCTTCCGCCTTTTTCAGGGCGTCGATATCGCCACCGGAGAAGCCCCAATCGGCGAGCGCTTCCTGCGTGTGAGCGCCGACTTCCGGCACCGGCCCCTGGATCTTGGATTCGGTCCGGGAGAAACGCGGCGCGACATTGGGCTGCGCCACACCGTCGATTTCGACAATGGTCTCACGTGCCTTGTTGTGCGGATGGTCCTTGGCTTCGGTGATGGAAAGAACGGGCGCAAAGCAGATGTCCGTGCCTTCCATGATCTCGCACCACTCGTCCCGCGTCTTGGTCTTCATGACCTTGGAAATCTTCTCCTTCATTTCCGGCCATTTTGACTGGTCCATCTGCGCGTCCCAGATATCTTCGGACAGCCCGGCCTTCTCGCGCAGGATCGCGTAGAACTGCGGCTCAATGGACCCCAGCGACACCCATTTGCCATCCTTGGTTTCATAGGTGTCGTAGAAATGCGCACCGCCATCCAGCATGTTGGTGCCGTGCGGCTCCTTCCACATGCCCGACGCGGTAAAGCCGTAGAACATTGCCATCAGCGAGCTGGCGCCATCCGTCATCGCGGCATCGACGACCTGTCCCTTGCCGGAGCGCTGCGCCTCATGAAGTGCCGCCAGCACGCCCATGGCGAGATAGAGTGCGCCGCCGCCGAAATCGCCGACCAGGTTGAGCGGCGGTACCGGCTTCTCGCCCGGCCGCCCGATCGCATGCAGCGCGCCGGTGAGCGAGATGTAGTTGATGTCGTGGCCCGCCGCCTTGGCAAGCGGCCCGGTCTGACCCCAGCCGGTCATGCGGCCATAGACGAGCTTCGGGTTGCGCTTCAGGCAGACATCCGGCCCGAGGCCGAGACGCTCCATCACGCCCGGACGGAAGCCCTCCTGCAGAATATCCGCGCTCTCGATGAGCTTGAGGCAGGCTTCCACCGCCTTGGGCTTCTTCAGGTCCAGCGCGACGGAACGGCGCCCGCGGCTGGCGATATCGAATTTAGAACCGCCCCGCCCGCCCTTGCGGTCGATGCGGATGACATCGGCGCCCATATCGTTCAGCAGCATGGCGCAGAACGGTCCCGGCCCGATGCCTGCGAACTCGATGATCTTGACGCCGGAAAGAGGCCCGCTTCCCATATTGCTCACTCCCTTGAAAAAAATCGTTGTCTTCGTCTTTTGACGCCTCTTTTAGCCCGTGCTCGAAGGAGCGTAAACGGCGGCGGTTTCCGGTCCGATATGACGCAGCGTCGGCTTGAGGCGGTGGCGGAGCGGCCATTGCCTGCGGGGCCGTTCTGCATGTAGATAACGAACATGACCATGCCCTCTCCGTCCATCTCGCGCGGTTTCTCAGGCGAGCTGCCGCCCACCCGCTTCAATATGGCCCGCTACTGTCTTGAACGGCAGGCTGCCGCCACGCCGGACAAGACGGCCTTGATCGTCGTTTCCGATATCGGCAGGCCCATAAGCGAGGCGGAATGCTGGACCTATGGCGCGCTGGACGATGCCGTGCGCCGGATCGCAGCCGGTCTCCTGGCCGAAGGGTTCGAGGCAGGCGAGCGCATCATGATCCGTATGCCGAATACCAGTGAATATGCGCTGCTCTTTTTCGGGGCGCTGGCCGCCGGTCTGGTGCCGTTGCCTTCATCGTCCCAGCTGACCGCGCATGAGGCCGAGTTTCTGCTTTCCGACTCCGGTGCCAAAGCCGTGGCCGTCGCCAATGACATGGTCGTCGAGGCGGGCCAGGCGCGGATTTTCGACGAAACGGCGATCCATGCGCTGAGAGAGCACGCCCCCCTGCCCGACTATGTCGATATGGCGGCGAACGATCCGGCCCTCCTCGTCTACACCTCCGGCACCAGCGGTCGCCCCAAGGGGGTGTTGCATGCGCATCGCAGTGCCTGGGGCCGCCGCCCGATGTATCGCGGCTGGTATGGCATCGAGGCCGATGACGTGATGCTCCATGCTGGTGCCTTCAACTGGACCTATACGCTGGGAGTGGGTCTGACCGACCCCTGGGCCAATGGCGCAACCACGGTGCTTTACAACGGCCCGCGGGACGTTCAGGTCTGGCCGCGGCTGATGGAAGCCGCCGGCGCGACCCTGTTTGCCGCCGTGCCGACGCTCTATCGCCAGATCCTGAAATATTGCGATCTCGCCGACCACGACATTTCCACGCTACGCCACGGCCTCACGGCCGGAGAGGCGCTCTCGCCGGCGCTGCTTGCCCACTGGCAGGAGGTCACGGGCAAGAATCTCTACGAGGCGCTGGGGATGAGCGAGTGTTCGACCTATGTCTCGACAGGGCCCGGCATGGACATCCGACCGGGTTCGCCCGGAAAGCCGCAGCCCGGCCGGTGCGTCGCGGCGCTGCCCGTCGACGGCGGCAGCGAGCCTTTGCCGCCAGGAGAGACCGGCCTTCTTGCCGTTCACCGAAGCGATCCGGGGTTGATGCTCGGCTATTGGCGACGGCCGGAAGACGAGGAAGTCGTCTATCGTGGAGAATGGTTCATCGGCGGCGATCTCGCCGCCTTCGATGAAGACGGTTACCTCTGGTATCACGGCCGGGCCGACGACGTGATGAACGCCATGGGCTATCGCGTGTCGCCGCAGGAGGTGGAGGCGGCGCTGGCGGAACATCCCGATATTGCGGAAGTGGCGGTGACGGAACTCTCTGTCCGCGACGACGTGAAGGTCATCGCGGCCTATATCGTGCCGCGCGAAGGGATCACGCCGGACAAGGCTTCTATCGAAGCTCATGCGAAGGAAAATCTCGCCGCCTACAAATGCCCGCGCGAGATAGTGTTCGTGGAAAAGCTGCCCCGCACGGCAAACGGCAAGGTCATGCGTCGCGCGCTTCATCAGCCCGACTAGGGCATCCGGTTGAATGAGCTATTCGAGCGACAGCAGCCGCAATATCGTGTGGCCGAGTTGAGCCAGCGCATCGTAAGGCCCTATATCCACGCCCCAGGCACAGATCAGAAACCCGGAAAGCAAACCAAAAACATAATGCAGCATAGCTTCCTCCAGGCCCTGTGATCGAGGCTAGGCCCAATGATCGCGGCCAGGCCCAGTGATTGAGGCCGGGCAAAAATGTCCGAACGTCAGTCCCCGGCCACAGCATCGAACGTGCTGGTTATCGCCTCGGAAGGTTGCCGTTCCAGTAAGCTTATCGCGACTATGGCGCCCGCCGCGAAAATAAAGCCGGGAAGAATTTCGTAGATCTCGAAAATGCCGCCGGAGAGGTGTTTCCAGACAAGCACCGTTACGGCACCGACGATCATGCCGCCAAGCGCGCCGTTGCGCGTCATGCGTTTCCAGAACAGCGACAGCAGGATCACCGGCCCGAAAGCCGCGCCGAAGCCCGCCCATGCATAGGCCACGAGCGAGAGAACGCTGCTTTCCCTGTCCGATGCAAGAATGACGGCGATGACGGATATGAGGAGGACGGACAATCGCCCGATGCGGACGAGTTCCGCAGGCCCCGCCTCTTTCCTGTAAAGGCGCTTGTAGAAATCTTCCGCCAGCACGCTGGCCGAAACGAGCAGCTGCGACGAGACGGTGGACATGATCGCGGCCAGAACGGCGGCGAGCAGGAAGCCTGTAATCCAGGGATTGAACAAGGCCTTCGCAAAGCTCAGGAACACGCTTTCGGGATTGTCGAGCGGCGCATCCGCAAAATAGGCGATGCCCGTAAAGCCCGTCGCGATGGCGCCATAGAGCCCCAACACCATCCATGTCATACCGACGGCCTGCGCCACGGGCATTTCGTCGGCATCGCGGATCGCCATGAACCGCGCAAGAATATGCGGCTGACCGAAATAGCCGAGGCCCCATGCCATCAAGGAGATGGCGCCGATCATACTCGTGTCATGGAATACATTGAGGAAGGCGGGAGACTGAACGGTTGCAACGGCGGTGAGGGTCGCCTCCCACCCGCCCAGCGAGGAAATGGCGACGGCGGGCACGATCAGCAGAGCGAAAAACATCATCACGCCCTGAATGCTGTCCGTCCAGCACACGCCTATGAAGCCACCGATAAACGTGTAGGACACGATGGCGACGGAGCCGATCAGCAGCGCCGGAAAATATCCCAGCCCGAACGTCTCCTGAAACAGGATCGCACCGCTCACAAGACCGGCGGAGGTGTAGATCGTGAAGAAGGTCAGGATTACCACCGCCGATGCGACCCTGAGCACCCGGCTTTCATCGCCGAAGCGGTTTTCGAAATAGTCGGGAATGGTGAGCGCGTCGCCGGCCTGTTCCGTATATCGCCTCAGGCGCCGTGCGACGAACCGCCAATTGGCCAGGGCACCGAAAGCGAGCCCGAGGGCAATCCAGACCTGATTGAGCCCAGAGGCATATAGCGCGCCGGGCAGGCCCAGCATCAGCCAGCCGCTCATATCCGACGCACCTGCCGACAACGCGGTCACCGCGGCCCCGAGGCTTCGTCCGCCGAGAATGTAGTCGGAGAGGTTCTTGGTCAGCCGGTAAGCGGCCATGCCGACACCCAGCATCGCGAGGAGGTAGAGCACCAATGCGATGATGGCGGGCGTTCCGACAGCGCTGTCCGTCATTGCTTGTCCCCGCCCCTGTCGGAGCGCCGCCTGTCATGCAGATGCGCAAGCGACAGCGCAACCGCTGCGAGCGGCAGCAGCAACACGATCCAGCTCGAAAGCGCTATTTCCCCAATCATGGAGCAACAGTGAGGGAGAGTCGCAGGCTATGTCCAGCCTGCGCTTTCAATACCCTTCCGCCGAAAGCGGCAGGGGAATTTGGGCACTCGACTCATTTTGCTGATCGAGAAATTGGTCGCATGCGGTCACGAACTTACGCCCGAAACCGAGAAATGCTTGTCCGGCATCCAGTTCGTACGTCCAGGTGCAGGCCATAAAGCCCAGCACAAACCCAAAAATCAGCTTTTCCATAACGAACAGCCGTTCCAATCGGTGAATCGCCACCAATTTAGGCAGTCTACTGCGTTAACTTAAATCAAGTCTTAACGACCTTTTTCCGGACTACTCCGTAATTACACCTATTTAGAGGGATTGGCCGTCATCAACGGTAAACAGCGCCCCTGTAATGAAGCGCGAATGATCCGAAGCCAGCAGCAAAAGCGTGCCGTCCAGGTCCTCTTCTAGCCCAAGGCGCTTGCGGGGCCAGCGCCGGATCTGCTTTTGACCGCCCTCGGAGGCGAACCAGTCGGCGTTCAGCTCCGTCTCGATGAAGCCGGGGCACATGGCGTTCACATTAATGTTGTGGCGCGCCCATTCCTTGCCGAGCGACTTTGTCATCATCCCGACCGCGGCTTTTGTCATGCAGTAGATGGTGAGGCCCGGCAGCACCGTATGGGCGCCGATCGAGGCGATATTGATAATGCGCCCGCCCTGTCCGCGCGCAATCATGCTGCGGCCCGCAGCCTGCGCCATGAAGAAGGCGCCGCGCACATTGGTGTCGAACATGGTGTCGAAACCATCCGGTGTCACATCGGCCGGCAGCGCTTCCACATTCATCCCCGCATTGTTCACGAGGATGTCGATGGAACCGAGTTCGGTTTCCGTTTTTTCAATGCAGGCTGCGATGCTGTCGGTATCGGTGACGTCGAGCGCAATCGAGGCCGCCTTGCCCCCCATCGCCTCGATTTCCTTCTGCAGCTCGGCAAGACGCTCCACGCGCCGCCCCGTAATGGCGACCTTGGCCCCCGCCTTGGCGAGAATCAGGGCGAAGCGCTTTCCCAACCCGCTGGTCGCTCCGGTGACGAGCGCCACCTTGCCGGTCAGATCGTAGGAAGGCAGTGAGAGTTCCCCTGCGTCAGCCATGCAACACTCCCTATCATGCTGATTTAACGTCGTTTTCCAGTTTGGCGGAGCATAGGGCCGCCGTCATGGGCGTCAAGCCGGGGCGCCGACCCTTGCGAAGCCGCGCCCGCGCCTTTCTAATTCCTTCAACGTCATTTGGAACCTTCGGGAGACGAGCCATGCAACTTGATGTCGTATCGGATGTGGTCTGCCCATGGTGCTATATCGGAAAGAAGCGGCTGGACACTGCGCTGGAGATGCGCGGACAGGACGGCATCACGCTGCTTCACCGCCCTTTCCAGCTCGATGCGTCCATTCCTGCCGAAGGCGTCGACCGCAAGGCCTATATGGAAAAGAAATTCGGGCCCGACCGAGCCCGAAATCTCGGCAACACCATTCGTGAGGCCGGCGAAGCAGCGGGCATCACTTTCAATTTCGACAGGATCGAACGCTCGCCGAATACGCTGGACTGTCATCGTCTGATCCGCTGGGCCGGAACGGCCGGCGTGCAGGGCCGGATGGTCGACACCCTTTTCCGCCGCTATTTCGTCGATGGCGAGGATGTCGGACGGCATGACGTGCTGGTGGACGCCGCCGACGAGGTGGGTATGGACACCGCGATCGTCGGCGATCTTCTCTCACGCGATGCGGATAAGGAGCTTGTCCGCCGCGAGGATGCGCTGGCGCGCGAAATGGGCATTCAGGGAGTGCCCACCTTCGTCATCAACTCTCAGTGGATCATGGTCGGCGCACAGGAGCCTGAAACGCTGATACGCATGTTCGACAAGCTGATCGCCAAAGAGAAGGCGGAAGCGGAAGAAAAGGCGGACGCCTGACGCCTCAAGCGGCCGCCACGCCCTCTCCTGCCATCTCGGCCAGGCTCTTCATGAGCCGGAACGTGCCCTGAAGGCGCTCTTCCGGTGTTTCCCAGTCGCGCTTGAAAACGAGCTTGTGGTCGGGCCGGAGTTTTGCCTTGCCGCGTTCGTCGTTGATCAGTTCCACCAGCGCACCCGGATTGGGGAACGTGTTTTCGCGGAAGGTCAGCACGACGCCCTTCGGTCCAGCGTCGATCTTTTCCGCGTTCGCACTGCGGCAGAACCCCTTGATCTCAATGATCTTGAGCAGGAATTCCACTTCCTTGGGCAACGGGCCGAAACGGTCGATGAGTTCCGCTCCCAGGCTGTCCACCTCCGCGCGGCTTTCGACATCGGAAAGGCGTCGGTAGAGCGCCATGCGCGCATTGAGGTCGGGTACATAGTGTTCCGGAATAAGCACGGGCGTGCCGAGATTGATCTGCGGAGACCACTGACCTTCCTCGTCGTCTTCTGTTCCGCCACCACGCATGGAGGCCACCGCCTCTTCCAGCATTTCCTGATAGAGCTCGTAGCCGACTTCCTTGATGTGCCCGGACTGTTCGTCGCCGAGCAGATTGCCGGCACCGCGAATGTCGAGATCGTGACTTGCAAGGGTGAAGCCCGCCCCGAGGGAATCGAGCGATTGCAGCACACGCAGGCGTTTCTCCGCCGTTGCCGTCAGGGTCCGGTTGGGCGGCACGGTGATATAGGCATAGGCACGGGCCTTGGACCTGCCGACGCGGCCACGCAGCTGGTAAAGCTGCGCCAGGCCGAACATATCCCCGCGATGAACCACCAGCGTATTGGCAGTCGGAATATCGAGACCGGATTCCACAATCGTCGTGGCCAGCAGAATGTCGTATTTGCCGTCGTAGAAGGCCGACATGCGATCTTCGATTTCACCGGGTGCCATCTGGCCATGCGCGGAGATGAATTTCACCTCCGGTACATACTCCCGAAGAAATTCCTCCGCTTCCGCCAGGTCGGAAATGCGAGGCACAACATAGAAGCTTTGGCCGCCGCGATAATGTTCGCGTAGCAGCGCCTCGCGGATCACCACCGGATCGAACGGCGTCACATAGGTCCGCACGGCCAACCGGTCCACGGGCGGGGTAGCGATCAGCGAAAGTTCGCGCACGCCGGAAAGCGCAAGCTGGAGCGTTCGCGGAATGGGCGTCGCCGTCAGCGTCAGAACATGCACTTCCGCGCGCAGCTTCTTCAGGCGTTCCTTGTGACCGACGCCGAAATGCTGTTCCTCGTCTACGATCACCAGTCCCAGATTGCGGAACTTGACCTGCTTGCCCAGAAGCGCATGCGTGCCGACAACGATATCGATATCGCCATTGGCCAGCCCTTCTTTCGTTTCGGAAAGCTCCTTCTGGGAAACAAGACGCGACATCTGCCGGACATTCAGCGGCAGGCCTTGGAAACGCTCCATGAATGTCTTGAAGTGCTGACGCGCGAGCAATGTCGTCGGCACCACGACGGCAACCTGATAGCCTGCCATGGCCGCGACAAAAGCGGTGCGCAGCGCGACTTCCGTTTTCCCGAAGCCGACATCGCCGCAAATGAGCCGGTCCATCGGACGACCCCTTGCGAGATCCTCCAGAACGGCCTCGATGGCCTGTTCCTGATCGTCCGTCTCGGTAAAGGGAAAGCGTGCGCAGAATTCATCATAGGCGCCGGGGGCCGGTTCCATCACCGCGGCCTTCTTGAGTTCGCGCGCCGCGGCGATCTTGATGAGCTCGCCGGCCATTTCGCGAATGCGCTCGCGCAATTTCGCCTTGCGCGACTGCCAGCCCGTCCCGCCCAGCCGGTCGAGCTGGGTGGTGGTGTCGTCGCTGCCATAACGTGACAAGAGCTCAATGTTTTCGACCGGAAGATAGAGCTTGTCGCCGCCATGATAGACGAGCAGCAGGCAATCATGCGGCGCGCCCATCACTTCCACGGTCTGCAGGCGCTCGAAGCGGCCGATGCCGTGATCGACATGCACGACAAGATCGCCGGGTGCGAGGCTGGACGCCTCCGTCAGGAAGTTTTCGGCCCGCCGTTTCTTGCGATGGCGCACCAGCCGGTCGCCCAGCACGTCCTGCTCGGAAATGACGGCAAGGTCGTCGGTCTCGAAACCCGCTTCCAGACCGAGAACAATTAGCGAAACCGTCGTCTTGTTAACACTGTGAACATCGGCCCAGCTATCGGCGGGGAGAACATTCCGGATACCGTGATCGCCGAGAACATTCTCCAGCCTGTCGCGCGAGCCTTCGCTCCAGCTGGCGATGGCGATCCGCTTGCCGGATTTCCGCAACCCCTGAATATGCCCGCCCAGTACCTCGAAAATATTCACGCCGTCCTGCGCGCGCTCCGGGGCGAAACTGCGTCCTTGCCGGGCGCCGAGATTGAGCGCGGCTATGCCTTCATGTTCGGGGACGCTGAAGGGTGAAAAGACGCGAGTGCGTCGCGCTTCGAGAATGCCGTTCCACTCATCCCCGGTCAGATAAAGCGCTTCCGGCGCCAACGGCTTGTAACTGGGGACATCGATGGTCTTCACCTGACGGGCGGAGATGCGCGCATCGTAGTAATCCTGGATAAGCTCCAGTCGGGACGTCCGGGCCTCATCCGTCAGGGCATCGAGCGTCACCAGCGCGTCGGGGATAAAATCGAAAAGCGTCTCGAGCTTTTCATGGAACAGCGGCAGCCAGTGCTCCATCCCCTGATATTTGCGCCCTTCGCTGACGGCCTCGTAAAGGGGGTCCCCATCGGTCGCCGACCCGAATGTTTTCACATAGGCAGCACGGAAACGGCGGATCACTTCTTTCTCAAGCTGAACCTCGCCCGCGGGCACCAATTCTATAGCTGTATCTTGCCCGGTTGTGCGCTGGCTCTCGGGGTCGAAGGTCCGGATCGCATCCAGCGTGTCGCCGAACATATCCAGCCGGACCGGCGCCTCGAAGCCCGGTGGAAAGACATCGAGAATGCCGCCGCGAACTGCGAATTCCCCGCTCTCGCGGACCGTGCCGGTGCGGATATAGCCATTGTCGGCGAGGTATACCGCCAGCGCATCCATATCGATGCGGTTGCCGACATGCGCCGCCCAGGCCGTTCCCTGCACATTGTCGCGCGCTGGCACGCGCTGAAGCGCGGCATTGACGGTCGCCAGCACCACCACCGGGCGCCCGTCCGCCTTGCCGGAGGCGAGACGCGACAGCGTTGCCATCCGACGGCTCACAATGTCGGGATGGGGCGAAACGCGGTCATAGGGAAGACAGTCCCAAGCTGGAAACTGCTCGACATCGATATCCGGCGCGAAATAGGACAGCGCCTCTGCCATGGCCGACAGGCGTGCATCGTCCCGGGCGATGTGCAGGAGCGGTCCCTCGCCTCCGGCTGCGCGGGCACGCGCCAGATCGACCAGCACCAGCGCGTCGAAGCCCTCCGGGACCTCGCCAAGCGTCAGACGGCCCGGGGCGGTTCGAATTTTGTCCAGTTCCTGCAAAATCGGCTCTCGGATAGCGGATGTGGCGGGATCAGCGCCACATCTTCTCTTCCATATGCTTCAGGGAGCGAATACGAGCGAAGAGCGGCGTGTCATGTTCGGCGGGCGTCTTGTCGCGCCCTGTGATCCAGTTGTAAAGCTCGCCGTCCGGCAGCTCGATCAGTTCCTCATAGAGGTCCAGCTCTTCAGGCGAGAGCTTTTCCAGCTCGGTATCGGCGAAATGACCGAGGATCAGGTCCATTTCCTTCATGCCACGATGCCATGAACGAAATTTGAGCCGCCGGCGGCGGGTTTCAAGGTCTTCGGGCGCGGCATCGCTCATCGTCATCTCCTATCGGTTCAACGCGAGGATATAGACCTCTCAAGCCCGTCTGTCAGCCTCGCGGGGGCGAAGGGAGAGGGTTAGAATAGCCTCATGATTCCGCGGATGCCGAAAATGGATCAAATGAACCCGAAAACGGCCATGAGCCTGCGTTTGAGGAACGGTCGGCACCTGGGATATGCCGAGGGCGGCGATCCTGGAGGGGCGCCTGTGCTCTATTTTCACGGATTCCCCGGATCGCGGCTGGAAGCCACGTTTTTTCCGGTCCCGGGAGTCCGTCTGATCGGCATCGACCGGCCGGGCTATGGCCTCAGCTCGCCCGACCGCCATCGACGTCTGGTCGATTGGGCGGACGATATTGCCGAGTTCGCGGACAGGATGGAGCTGCCGCGCTTCGGCGTCATCGGCCTCTCCGGCGGCGCTCCCTATGGCGCCATGGTCGCTCATGCCCTTGGCGAGCGTGTGAGCGCCCTGGCGCTGGTCTGCGGCCTCGGACCGCCCGATGCGCCGGGCATGACGGCAGGCCGCCTTAAGCTGCTTGGGAGCGTCGGCCAGAGCCGCCTCGCCCGCTTCGGCCTGTCACAGCTTGCGCGCCGCCTGATCCATTCCGACCGCGCCATGACGCGGCTGAAGCGGGTGCGGGACCGGATTCCGCGCGCGGGCGCCGATATCGACCTCATGCGAGGCGGACTTGAAAGCGCCATGCTGGCGAACTGGCGCGAAGGGCTTTCCCGCTCCTCCCTCGGCATTTCCACCGATGCGCGGATCTACGGCGAGGAATGGCCCTTCGATCCGTCCGTGATCGCAGTCCCGACGACCATCTGGCATGGCCGGGCCGACACCATAGTTCCCGTTTCCATAGGCGAGTTCTATGCGAAAGCGATGCCCGAGGCGGAGGTGCATTTTCCGGAAAACGAGGGGCATTTCTCCGTGGTGGTGAACGGTCTTGAACATATCGCCGCTTTCCTCGCCCGGCATGCGGAAGACACGGCATGAGACCGGAAATCCTGTTCCCCCTTTTTGCGCCTGCCCGCTCTCTACCCGGCATCGGCCCCCGTATGGAAAAGCTGGTCGAAAAACTGGCGGGGCCCAATGTCGTCGACCTGCTCTGGCACCTTCCATCCGGTCTGATCGACCGGCGCGAGCGGCCGAAGATCAATGAAACCAGAGATGGCGAAATCGCCACGATGGAAGTGACGATCGGCTTGCACGTGCCGGCGCGGCGGAAAGGCTTGCCCTATCGCATCCATATCCATGACGAAACCGGCGAGATGCAACTCGTCTTTTTTAATCCACGTGCCGATTATATCGCCAGGACATTTCCCGAAGGCGCAAAGCGCATCATTTCCGGTCGCATAGATTTCTATCAGGGCGAGCCGCAAATGACGCATCCCGATCATGTCGTGGCGCCGGAGGAGATAGACAAGCTGCCGCTGCTGGAAGCGACTTATCCCCTGACGGCCGGGCTGCCGCAGAAATCGATCCGGAAAGCCGTCTCGGGCGCATTGGAGCGCGTGCCGGAGCTGACGGAATGGCAGGATGCAGGCTGGCTTGCAAAGAACAGCTATCCGGCATGGCACGACGCCATCATGCAGGCACATCACCCGCAATCGCTGGCCGACCTGAAACCGGAGGCCCCAGCGAGGGAGCGGCTCGCATTCGACGAGTTCCTGTCGAACCAACTGGCGCTGGGGTTGGTGCGGTTACGGATGAAAAAGCTGCCGGGACGCGAGATTGCGGGAGACGGCCGTCTGCGCAAAAAGGTCGTCACCGCCCTTCCCTTCGCGCTCACCAGTGCGCAGTCGCGCGCGTTGCGTGAGATAGACGACGACATGCATAGCTCGCACAGAATGTTGCGCCTGTTGCAGGGCGATGTCGGGAGCGGCAAGACGGTCGTCGCGCTTCTCGCCATGCTCAATGCGGTCGAGGCCGGATATCAGGCGGCGATGATGGCGCCGACGGAAATCCTCGCCCGGCAACACTATGCCGCGTTGGAGCCACTCTGCGCGGAGGCAGGGGTAAGGATCGCGCTCCTCACCGGACGAGACAAGGGCCGCCAGCGGGCGGAAATATTGCAGGACGCGGCCACGGGAGAACTGGACATTCTCGTCGGCACGCATTCCCTCTTCCAAGCGGATGTCGCTTTCCACGCGCTGGCGCTGGCCGTGGTCGATGAGCAGCATCGTTTCGGGGTGCATCAGCGGCTGGAACTCTCCAGCAAGGGCGGCAAGGGAACCGACGTGCTGGTGATGACCGCGACCCCCATTCCGCGCACGCTGACGCTGACCGCGTATGGCGACATGGAAGTTTCCAAGCTCGACGAGAAACCGCCGGGCCGAAAACCCGTCGACACGCGCGCCATGCCGCTTGAGAAGTTGGACGATGTGGTGACCGCCATGCGCCGCGCGCTCAAGGCGGGCGCACAGGTCTATTGGGTCTGCCCGTTGGTGGAGGAAAGCGACGAGGTCGACGCCGCCGCGGCCGAGGAACGATACAAACATCTTCACGGTATTTTCGGAGAAAGCGTGGCGCTCATCCATGGCCGCATGAAGCCCGCCGAGAAGGACGCTGTCATGACGCGCTTCGAAAAGGGAGAGGCGCGCATTCTTGTGGCGACAACCGTCATCGAAGTCGGCGTCAACGTGCCCAATGCGACAGTGATGGTCATCGAACACGCCGAACGCTTCGGTCTGGCGCAGCTTCATCAGCTGCGCGGGCGTGTTGGGCGCGGCGCGGACAAATCCACCTGTCTCCTGCTCTATGCATCGTCTCTGGGCGAAACGGCGGCGGCGCGCATACGTATCATGCGTGAAACCGAAGACGGTTTCCGGATCGCCGAAGAGGACTTACGGCTGCGCGGTGCAGGCGAACTGCTCGGAACGCGCCAAAGCGGGTTGCCGGAGTTCCGGATCGCCGATGCGGAGAGCCAGAGTGAATTGCTGGCCGCCGCCTATGATGATGCAAGGATGATCCTCGAGCGGGACCCGGAACTGGAAACGGAGCGCGGTAAGGCGCTCCGTATCCTTCTCTATCTATTCGAACGGGACGAAGCCATCCGTTATCTGAGGTCGGGTTAAAGCTCGACCATTTCGAAATCGGATTTGGGCGTCCCGCACATCGGGCAGACCCAGTCTTCGGGTATATCGGCCCAGCGTGTGCCCGGTTTCAGACCTTCATCCGGATCGCCCTCGGCTTCGTCATAGATGTAGCCGCAAGTCTGGCATTGCCACACCTTGAATTCGGTTTCCGCCATGATCGCGCTCCAATCAGTTCATCTTGTAGCGGATGGGAACATGCTTCGGTCCGCAGACGAAATTCGACTGGCTGAGCTGGGCCGAGCCGTTGAGTTCCAGGGATTCCAGCCGCGGCAGCAATTCCTCCCACAGGATACGCATTTCCATCTTGCCGAGATGCTGTCCAAGGCATACATGCGCTCCATAGCCAAACGCGACATGCTTGTTGGGCGAGCGATCGACCTTGAAGGAGAACGGGTCGTCGAACACATCCTCGTCGCGATTGCCCGAAGGATAGGAAAGCATCATCCAGTCGCCCTTGGCAATCTTCTGTCCCGCCACTTCGGCATCCGCCGTGGCGGTACGCATGAAATGCTTCACCGGCGTGGCCCAGCGGATCGACTCGTCCAGATAGCTCGGAATGAGCGACGGATCCTTCTTCAACATGGCAAACTGGTCGGGATTCTCGGCCAGCGCCCAAAGGCCCGATGCCGTCGTGTTCGAGGTCGTGTCATGGCCGGCCGTGGCGACGATGATGTAGTAGGACATCGCCTCCAGCTCGCCCAGAGGCCCGCCATGCACCTGGCCGTTGGCGATGACGGAGGCTGCGTCGTCGCGCGGATGAGCGCGGCGATCCTTCGTCATTTCCGAGAAATAGGCAATGAACTCGCCGACTGTCTCCTGCAGCGCGAGAACGCGCTGCTCGTCGGTCATCTGCTGCTCGCCCGTACGCGATAGCTCGGGATCGGCCGCGCCGAAAAGCTCCTGGGTGAGCTTCAGCATCATCGGCTCGTCTTCTTCGGGCACGCCCAGAATTTCCATGATGACATGCAGCGGATAGAGAAACGCGATGTCGCTTGCAAAATCGCATTCGCCGCCCTTCTCCGCCATCTTGTCGACGGCGTTGCGGGCGATCTCGCGAATACGCGCTTCGAGCTTCTTCAGGTTCTGCGGCATGAACCAAGACTGGGTGAGCTTGCGGTAGGCGATATGATCCGGATTGTCCATCTGCACGAGCGAACGCACCAGATGAGGCGAGCCGCCCATCATCTCGCGGACCTTGCGGTCCCCGTCCTTGGTGACGAGCGTGGTGGCGCGGTCGCCATTGTGAAAAAGCTCGTTCTGACCTTCGACCGTGCGGATGTCGTTATACTTGGTGACGACCCAGAACGGATCGAAGCCTTCCGGCTCAGCAACGGCCAACGGCATTTCGCGGCGGAGATATGCGAAGGCGTCGTCCACCGGTTTGTTCTCGCCATAGGCCTTGGGGTCGATAATCGTCTCGGCGATTTCCTGGGGGATTTTCATCCTGTTCTCCCGACTGTTTATATGCACTGCCATGCGCTTTTATGTCCGCCAAGTTTGGCTTACCCGAACCTAGGGAAGAAAGTGCCAAGGTGTCGCGGATGACGTGGCGTAAAGCAGCTGGAATTTTTGTTTTCCATGTGCGCCGCTACGACACCCTTACGCAGCGTCAGGTCCGCAGGCGCGACGGATCATTCCGGCAAGGGAGTATTCGAATCCTCGGCGACACCGTGCGGCGGTTCGACCAGACCGGCGGAAATGATCATTTTCGCGCCCTCCTCTATCGACATATCGAGAATGGTGATGTCGTCAACGGGCACGAAAAGAAGGAACCCGGAAGTCGGATTTGGCGTAGTCGGTACAAAAACGCTCACCAGCTCATGGCCTGTCCGGGTCGCGATCTCGTGTTTCGTCCGTGTCGTGATGAAGCAGATCGAATAGATGCCTTTCCGGGGATACTCGATCAGGCCGACCTCCCGGAAGGATTGATTGCTCTGCGAAATGACGGTCTCGAAAATCTGCTTGAGAGCGCCATAGATGCTTCGCACCACGGGCATTCGCGATACGAGCCGTTCGCCCGCGTTCAGTATCGTCCGCCCGATGAAATTCGCCGTAATGGCGCCCAGCAGCGTGAGCAACACGAATGCGATAATCAGGCCGAGGCCCGGGATTTCAACGGGAAGAAAATTGTCGGGCCTGTAGGGGGCCGGAATGAGCGGCGTGAACCAGTTGTCCACCAGGTCGATGAACCATGTCGTAATGTAGATCGTCAGGCCAATCGGCGCGGCAACAACGATACCGGTCAGGAAGTAGTTTCTGATCCGGGTGGGAATGCCGTGCTTCTTGGGCGGCAGGATCAGTGGTTCGCCCGGACCGTGCTCGGATTCTTCCGGATTCGAGGTGTCCTTGTCAGTGTGTTTCGCAGTCATTTCGGTGGCCGCACTTTCATTTGCGGCTCTTGACGCCGCGTCTCGCTGGGGTTCCTCGATTGTAACCAAGCAGCCCTTTCCTGTCAGAATTATGCGTTCCAAGATAGGCCCAGCAAAATTCAAACAACGGCGCCGCAAGGCCCCTGGGAGGACCCGATGAGCAACGCGATAAAGGGCACGAAGACCCGCCTCGCCCCGGAGGATGAATATCCGCACACGCCGGATTCCGCCTCAAATTACAACGAAAGTATGTATTTCAATGTGTTCGATCCGGAGCACCGGATCGGCGGCTGGTTCAGGCTCGGCAACCGCCCGAATGAACGCTACGCCGAGATGACAATATGTCTCTATCTGCCGGGCGGACGGGTTGCCTTCATGTACAAGAAACCCGAAATCACTTCGAATGACGAGATGAACGCCGGTGGGCTGCGCATCGATGTGGTTGAGCCGTTCAAGCATCTGAAGCTGAACTACACCGGCAAGGCGCTTCTGCTGGACCGGCCCGACGAGATGGCCGATCCCAAAAAGGCCTTCACCGAAAACCCCACCGTGCCCTGCACCGTTTCCCTCGACTTCAAGGGCGTCTCGCCCATGTTCGGTGGCGAGGTGGTGAAGGAAGACGGATCGCCCCTCGACCTCGACCCGGAGAAATCCTTCGCCAAGGCTCACTACGAGCAGCATATGGCGGCCGAGGGAAAATTCACGCTGGGCGACGAGAGCTTCGAGATTTCCGGCTTTGGGCTTCGCGATAAGAGTTGGGGCCCGCGCCATTGGCAGGCCATTCACTGGTATCGCTGGTTGCCGATGAATTTCGGCCCCGACTTCGCGATGATGATCTCCATCGTAACCAATGAGGAAGGTCAACAACGCCAGGGCGGAATGGTGCTCAAGGACGGAAAATACGACCTCATCCGGAAATGCAGCATCGATAGCGAATGGGACGACAACTGGTATCAGACTTCGCTGAAGGCCCATGTCGAAACGGAGTCCGGCGCAAAATACGATGTCGAGGGCGACGTGATTTCCCTCATCCCGCTGCGCAACAGGCGCAAAGCACCCGATGGAACCGATCTCAATACCCGCATCACCGAAGGCATGACCGAGTACCGATGCAACGGGATGACCGGCTTGGGCATGTCGGAATATCTCGACCAGATCGTTGACGACAAACCTGTGAGCGTGGCTTGAGATGAGCGGAACGGATAACGAGTTTGCCGCTTCCCTTTCCACAGCGGTCCGACACCATATCGAAGACGCCACGGGCATTGACGGTCTCCAGCGCCTCTCGGGCGGCGCGAGCCAGGAGACCTGGGCCTTCGACGCCACGACCTCAAAGGGTACGCCTGTTCCCCTGATCCTGCGCCGTGCACCGGGCGGAACGCGGGCTGAAAAGACGACGGCCGTAGCACTCGAAACGGAAGCCGTGCTGATCGAACTGGCGGAAGAAGCAGGTATCCCCGTCCCGAAAGTGCGTCATGTCCTCACGCCGGAAGATGGCGTGGGACAAGGCTTCATCATGAACCGGCTGACCGGCGAGACCATCGCCCGCAAGATTCTTCGGGACGAGGAATATGCCGAGGCGCGACCCAAACTTGCCCGCCAATGCGGCGAAATCCTCGCGCGGCTGCATCGCATCGATAAAGAGCGGCTACCTGCCCTGCGCACGGCGGACGCCAAGGAGGAAATCAGGCAGTACCACGCCGCCCTGCGTGAGCATGGCCATCCCCATCCTGTTTTCGAGCTGGCCTTCCGCTGGCTCGAAGACAATCTGCCCGCCGGGGATACCGGGCTGACGCTCGTCCATGGGGACTTCCGGAATGGCAATCTGATGATTGGAGCGGACGGGGTTCGCGGCGTGCTCGACTGGGAACTCGCCCATGTCGGAGACCCGATGGAGGATCTGGGCTGGATCTGCGTAAATTCCTGGCGGTTCGGCAATATCGACCAGCCCGTGGGAGGCTTCGGAGTGCGCGAGGACATGTTCGCCGGCTACGAGGCCGTGAGCGGCCAACCGGTGGACCCGGAACGGGTTAAGTTCTGGGAGGTCCTGGGCACGCTTAAATGGGGCATCATGTGCACCGGCATGGTGGCGGCCTTCAAGAGCGGCTTGGACCCGTCCGTGGAACGCGCCACGATTGGCCGCCGCTCGTCCGAAACAGAGATTGACCTGCTGCGCCTTCTGGCGCCACGAATCTGAGGAGAACGCCATGCAGGACCAACCCACATCGGCCGAACTCGTCGGAGCGGTAGCCGACTTCATCCGCACCCATGCCATGCCCCAGCTCAAAGGCCATGCGGCCTTCCATGCCCGCGTGGCGGCCAATGCGCTGGACATCGTGAAGCGCGAATTGGAGATCGCGCCGGAGGCGAATACCGAGGAGCATGAGCGCTTGAAAGCATTGCTGGGCGCGGACGGTTCTCTGGACGATTTGAACAGGGAGCTTTGCACCCGCATCTATGCCGGAGAGCTGACGCTCGACACGGAAGGGCTGAAGGACCACCTCTGGACCACGACGCTCGCAAAGCTCGCTATCGATCAGCCGAAGTACTCCGGCTACCGGAGAGCGCTTGAAGAAGAAAGCGGTGGGAAATAAGTACTTCCACTCAATTTACCGAGCAGAAACAACCGTTTTTTCACGACTTGAAGGGAAACTCACCGTTTCAATCCGAAGTGGTGAGTAACGGTGTACCAAGCTTCGTGCGGAAAATATGTTGAAGTCTCGCAGGAGCAGCTGCCCGACCGGCATCCGGTCGCGGTTTTCGCCCGTTACTGGAACGCCAAGCGGCATGTCGGTAGCTCCCTGCCCTCAAGCCGTCGGAGATGATTGCAGCCATTCCCTGGCTGCTGATTCTGGAAAGGTGTGGCAAGGCGCCCGATTGGCAGTTCCGTTACCGGCTTGCAGGGACGGGCTGCACTGAATTGTTCGGTGTCGACTACACGAACCGGCTGCTGGGAGAAAAAATCGACCCGGAAGCCATGAAGATCCGGCGACAGGAATTCTTCCACGCGCTCAACTGCCGCGAACCGATCTTTTCGCAGACACCACTTCCCATTCCCGACCGCGAGTTCATCACCGCCTATCGTGGTGTCTTCCCTGTAATGACCAATGGATCCGAGGCCGACCAGATCTTCTGCGTCATCGCCGCCGAGAAGGCCAAGGTCTGAGTCCTAGGGACAAGAAAAAAGGCCGGTCGAGACCGGCCTTTTCAACTTTGATGTCAGGGCGGTTTATGCCCCTTCGGCACCGATGATCGTCACCGAGCACACATTCTGCGACGGTGCACCGCCGAGATTGTGCGTAAGGCCGATCTTCGGATTGGGAAGCTGGCGTTCCCCTGCTCGGCCCTGAAGCTGCAGATACATCTCATAGGCCATGCGCAGCCCGGAGGCGCCGATCGGGTGGCCGAAGCACTTCAAGCCGCCATCGATCTGGCACGGCACCTTGCCGTCGCTGTCGTAAAAGCCGTCCATCACATCCTTCACGGCGCCGCCTTCCGGCGAAATGAACAGGTCTTCCATGGTCACGAGTTCGGTGATGGAGAAGCAGTCATGCACTTCCATCATGCTGACCTGTTCGCGCGGATTGTCGATGCCGCCTTCCTTGTAGGCCTTCTTGGCGGCGATGCGCGCGGTATGGAAGTAGCTGCCGTCCCAGCTATTGTGCTGGGATTCAAGACCGTTCGAGACGGAGAGCTGCATCGCCTTCACCGTCACGATATCCTTCCGGCCCATCGCCTTGGCGATCTCGGGCGTGGTGACGATGGCCGCCGCCGCGCCGTCCGACACACCACAGCAATCGAAGAGCCCGAGCGGCTCGGCGATCATCGGCGCGTTCATCACCTGCTCTTCGCTGACTTCATTGCGCAGATGAGCCTTCGGGTTCTTGGCGCCATTGGCGTGGCTCTTTACCGACACATGGGCGATGGCACGCTTCAGGTCTTCTTTGGCAACGCCATGCTTGGCGCGATAGGCCGAAGCGAGCTGCGCGAAATTGCCGGGAGCGGAACCGCTCGGCGACCATTGCGGGTTGAGCGTGCCCATATTGCCGACCGGCAGGCCGCCATAGCCAGTGTCCTTCAGCTTCTCGACACCGACCGCCAGCGCGATGTCGCAGGCGCCCGAGGCGACCGCATAGACCGCGCCGCGCAGAGCTTCGGAACCGGACGCGCAGAAGTTTTCCACGCGCGTCACCGCAATATTCGGCAGGCGCAGCGCCAGCGAAAGCGGCGTGCCGCCCTTGCCAGTGCCGATATCGTCGATATGCGTCGAGAACCAGGCTGCATCGATCTGTGTCGGCTCGATCCCGGCGTCCTGCATTGCTTCGAGATAGGCCTCGACCATCAGCTCTTCGGGACCGCTGTCCCAGCGCTCGCCGAATTTCGAGCAGCCCATGCCGACGATCGCAACCTTGTCCTTGATACCTGTAGCCATGTTTTCCTCCCGTTCGGGAATTTCGTGTTTGGATTATTCGGGTTTCGATTACTCGGCGGCCTGTGCGCCCGCGACGCTGGCCGGTATAGGAACGGCTTTCCAGAAATACCGTTTGAAACCGCGCTTCTCGTCCACTTCCTTCACACGGAAGACGAGGCGTACCTCCATGCCCGATTCCACATTGCCGGTCTCGACATCGGTAAAATCCATCATGATGCGGCCGCCCTCGTCGAACACCACCATGCCGTAATGGTTGGGCGGGTTCATGGAGAAGGAGAGATAGTCGGCCGACCAGCTGAGGATTTTCGCTTTCTTTTCGGCGAACTTGTACGGCTCCTGCGTATCCACCGTATGCTTGTTCGGGTTCACCGAAATGCGCGAACGCGGGAATTGGATGACGCCCGTTTCCGTGCACCGCCCCCCGACGAGCCCCATGAGCATATCTTCGTTACGGTAAAGCGTCGTGAGCGCAGTCTTCTTGTCCTGCTCAGCTCGCATGCCCCGTTCCCATTCAACCAAACCGTTGAAGGTCAGGAATTTCATGTAGTTGTTCTCTTCGACACGCTCGGCCAGCGAGCCCGCAATACCGCGCTTGCCGGACATGGAGGCCAGCTTGTCGGTCACCTCGAAAATGAGAGCATCGCAGCCGCCGCCGAACTGCGCGACCAGCACCTTGTCGCCGGGCTTGGCTTCGGTCTGCAGCGTATTGATGAGCATGACCAGCGCGTGCGCCGTACCGGTCTCGCCGCAATTGGCCGCCAGCGTATCGCGCGCGACCTCGGGGTTGAGGCCACATTTCTTGGCGAGGCCGGCAATGAACTTCATTCCGAATACGGACGGAAGGACGAAATGCGCGATGTCCTCAGCCTTGAGGCCGGCATCGTCCAATGCCGACTTCACGGCGCGCGGCACGATCTTGGAAAAGCCCTCGTCGCGGACCCAGCGCTCTTCCCAATTATAGTCGAACTCTTCGGTATCGCTGCGGAAGTGATCCACGAAATCGACCGTCAGGCTGGCCCCGCCCAGATATTTGGCGATGACATTGTCCGTGCCGACGGAAAGCGCAGCGGCGCCATCGCCGAAATCGAGTTCCTGCGCGGTCACGGCTTTTGTCTTGCGATGATCTGAAGCGAGAACCAGCCCGTTCCTGGTTTCTCCAGATTTCGCGGAGGTGAGCGCCTGCATGAGCGCGCTCGTGCCCGCGCGCTGCGTGGACGACACGTCGATCGCCCGCACATGATCTTCCAGTGTCAGCGCCGCTGAAATGATGCCGCTGTTGAGACGATCTGCAAAGGGCATGGTGGTCGAGCCGAAATAGACAGCATCCACATGGCTGCGATCGTCGTCGGGACCGAGCAGGTCGCGTGCGGCCTCTACGGCCATCGTCACGGAATCCTCGTCCCAATTGGCCATGGAGCGTTCGCCCTTGGCCTTGCCAAGGAAATTCGGCGCAACCCAGGCATTGGCCTGGGCGATGGCCTTTCGCTGCAGACGAAGGCGGGGGATATATCCGCCAAAGCCCGTCAAACCTACCGTTTGTTCGGCCATAGGTCCTCCCATCAGATGTTTGTGCTTGTTTTGGGAAGAGTTTAGGAGCGATAGAGCGGCCCGCACAACCGCTTACCATACCGGGCACTCAAACGCTTGAGTGCCGTTACGTCAGGCCGCCTTAGCGAGGAACGACACACTCGATACCGACCGTCGAAAGCCGGGCGCAGAGCCTGTGCGCCACGGATTCTTCCGCATAACCGCCCGCTCTCAGGCGATAGAAAATTCCCCGTTCGCCGAGGTCGGCCCGAACTACCCGATGTTCGATGCCGGAAAGCCTACCCTGGCTGCGGGTGACCAGATTGCGCCAGGCGACCTTCGCCGTCTCTTCGTCGCGGTAAGCCCCGAGCTGGACCTGATACGGGCCGGGCGCCGGTGCAGTGCTTGCTTCGGGCGCCGGCCTGCTTGCGGCATCGCCGATATTTGCCTGCCTCTCGGGCTGCTGCACCGCTGCATTGCCGGTAGCCACAGGCCCGGATTTCGGCTTGTTCCCGGCGGGATTGGCATATCTGACGGCTGTCGTTTCCCAACCCGATGCCGATGCCACGCGAATGACCTTGGCCTTGCCTTCCTTGCCGTTCGTCGCCGTGTCTGAGCCGATAAGAGGCTTCGGTTGCGGCCGGTCCAGCGCAGCGAGTTCGGTTTTGGCAGGCGCAAAATTGCCGTCGATCCTAAGCGCCGCTTCGTAGTCGGCCTTCGCTTTGCTTTTGTCGCCCTCCGCCTCATAGGAGAGACCACGGCCATGAAAAGCATACTTTCGGGCATCGCCCGACATGTATTCCAGCGCCTTGGAGTAGTCCGCAATGGCGGCCTTCTGATTTCCCCGCCGACGCTCGATATTGGCCAGATTGTGATAGGCGGCGCCATAACTCGGCACCAGCTTTACGGTTGCGCGATAATCTGCCTCGGCCTTGGCGTCCTCGCCCTGTTGCGAATAGGCAATGCCGCGATTGTAGTGCGCCCGCGCCAGCACGGCCTCCGGCAGGGCATTGCCTGAAATGGCTTTGCTGTAATCGCTAATGGCAGCGGCCGTCTGCCCCAGCTTCTGCTCGGCGATGCCCCGATGATGATGCGCAAGCGCCAGCCCGTGCTCGTTGAGCGCGCCGCTGGAGATCACCTTGTCGAAAAGGGAAATGGCCTGAGCGTATTGACCCTGTTCGATGGCCTGCGCACCGCCATGCAGATCATCGATCGCATCGGCACGGGCCGGAACGGCGGAGATCAGCAAGGCGGCAACAGCGGCCATCGCTGCATAATGCAGGATCCCTTTGCTCCGCCTGTTTGCGATCATGGCCCCGTCCTTTGCGTGCGTGCCGCGGTTCCGGAAACAACCCTCGGGCGTCCCCGCCTGTTACATCAGGATCGAACGCAACGCTTTACAGCCAGTTAACCGAGACACATATCGAGCCGCACTGATTCGGCTTATTCGACTGTGACGGATTTTGCCAGATTTCGCGGCTGATCGACATCGGTGCCTTTCGAGACGGCCGTGTGATAGGCCAGAAGCTGCACCGGAATGGCATTGATGATGGGAGCGATCAGGGGATCCACCGCCGGAATCTCTATGGATTCCCACAATCCCTCGCCCGCATGGTCGATCCCGGCCTTGTCCCCGATCAAAAGCACCCTGCCGCTGCGCGCGATGACTTCGTGCATGTTGGACACCGTTTTCTCATAGAGCGGGTCCATCGGCGCTATCACGATCACGGGCACATTCTCGTCGATGAGAGCGATGGGGCCATGTTTAAGCTCGCCCGCGGCATAGCCCTCGGCGTGGATATATGAGATTTCCTTGAGTTTGAGCGCACCCTCAAGGGCAATCGGATAATTGTGGCCTCGCCCCAGATAGAGCACATCGCGCGCTTTCGCGAGATCGACACTCAGGTCCTGGATTGCGCCATCGGCTCCGAGCGCCTCGGCGACATGTCTCGGCGTTTCGATCAGTGTATGAACGATCCGGCGCTCTTCTTCAGTATCGATTTGTCCGCGCGCGATGGCGGCCCTCACAGCGAGCACGAGCAGCGTGGCAAGCTGGCAGGTAAATGCCTTGGTCGAGGCCACACCGATTTCCGGCCCGGCAAAAGTCGGCAGGATGACATCCGATGCGCGCGCGATACTCGACTCCACCACATTGACGACGGACAGCGTCTTCTGGCCTTGCGATTTGCAGTAATGAAGCGCGGCCAGCGTGTCTGCGGTTTCACCCGATTGAGAAATGAAGATGGCGAGCCCGCCTTCCGGCAAGGCCGCTTCGCGATAGCGGAACTCCGACGCGATATCGACCTCGACCGAAATGCGTGCAAGCTTTTCGAACCAGTATTTGGCGACGAGCCCCGCATAAAACGCTGTGCCGCAGGCAATGATGGTGATGCGCGGTACCGTGGCAAGGTCGACCGGCAAATCCGGTAGATGAAGCTTTTCGTTCACCAGATCTAGATATTCGGACAGCGTATGTCCGATCACTTCTGGCTGCTCGAATATCTCTTTCGCCATGAAATGACGATGATTGCCCTTGTCCACCAGGGCGGCGGAAACATCGGTGATCTTGACGGGGCGTTCCACGAGTTGGTCCGCCGCGTCGTAAATAGCCGCGCCCGCACGTGTAAGTTCGACACGATCTCCCTCTTCCAGGAAGGAGACGCGGTTCGTCATCGGGGCCAGCGCAAACGCGTCCGAACCGAGATACATCGCATTGTCGCCATAGCCGACGGCAAGCGGGCTGCCGCGCCGCGCGCCGATCATCAAATCTTCTTCGCCGGAGAAAATGATGGCAACGGCAAACGCGCCTTCCAGTTCGCGTAACGCATCGGCGGCGGCCTTCCGGGGATCCTTGCCCCGGTTCAGATGATCGGTCACCAAATGGGCGATGATTTCGGAATCGGTATCGGTGGAAAAAGAGAACCCCTTCTCCAGCAGCATCTGCCGCAATTCGCGAAAATTTTCGATGATGCCGTTATGGACGATAGCAGCCCGGTCGGTCACATGAGGATGCGCGTTGTTTTCCGTCGGCGCGCCATGGGTTGCCCATCTCGTATGGCCGATGCCAAGCCCGCCATGAAGAGGCTGGGCCGCAAGCGCTGTTTCGAGGTTGAAGAGCTTGCCTTCCGCCCGGCGGCGCGTGAGCTGCCCGTTGTCGAGCGTTGCGATGCCCGCGCTGTCATAGCCACGATATTCAAGACGTTTCAGCGCCTCGAGTATGACCGGTGCTACATCCTGTTTTCCAATGATCCCGACAATACCGCACATCGCTCAGTCCTTCGTTTTCTTGTCAGGGGACTCATTCTTTGCACGGAATGTCGAGGCCCACCCGGATTTTTCGATTTGTTTTGGCCGTGTAAAGGCCAGCGCATCCGGCGTGACGTCCTTGGTAATAACGCTGCCCGACCCAAGATAAGCCCCATCGCCGATCTTTACCGGTGCGACCAGAGCCGAATTGGAGCCGACAAACGCCCCGGCCCCGATATCGGTGAAGAACTTGTTGTAGCCGTCGTAATTGCAGGTGATCGTGCCCGCCCCGATGTTGGCATGGGCGCCAACGCGCGCGTCGCCGATATAGGAAAGGTGACTGACCTTCGCGCCTTCTTTGATCTCGGCCTTTTTCGTTTCCACAAAATTGCCGATCTTTGCGCCCGCGCCAATGGAAGATCCTGGACGAATGCGGGCAAAAGGCCCGACTTCCGCATTGGCGGCAACCGTCGCTCCTTCCAGGTGAGAGAAGGGCTTGATCATCGCGCCATCAGCAACGTTCACGCCGGGGCCGAAGACGACGTTCTGTCCGACGGTCACGTCCTGCCCGAGTACCGTGTCGAAACTGAAATAGGTGCTATCCGGGTCGGCAAGCGTTGCGCCGCCCGCCATCGCCGCCTGTCGCAAGCGGCGCTGCATAACCGCTTCCGCTGCGGCAAGATCGGCCCGGCTATTGACCCCTTGCACTTCCTCTTCCTCACCTTCCTGCACGCGGCAGGTAAGGTCCCTTTCACGCGCGAGGCCGACAATGTCTGGCAGATAATATTCACCAGCCGCATTGTCGTTACCGACTTTGGAAAGGAGATCGAAAAGATATTCGGCACGAACCGCCATCGCGCCGCCATTGCACAGGGTAATAGCCTTTTCGGTCGCGCTTGCATCCTTGAATTCGACGATCTTCTGAAGCGTACCGACCTCATCGAGCACCAGTCGCCCATAGGCGACCGGATCCGCGGGCCGGAAGCCCAGAACGACGATATCGGCTTCCTCACGGCAATTATTGGCCATGGCGGCAAGTGTTTCGGGATGCATCAGAGGCGTGTCGCCGAAGATCACAAGGACAACGCCCTCCCGGTCGGAGATTTCAGGTTGAGCCATCAGCGCGGCATGGGCCGTGCCGAGTTGCTCGGTCTGGACGGCAATGCCCGTATCTGGAGCGAGGCTCTTCGCATAGGTCGCGACTTCGTTCATGTCCGGCCCGACCACCAGCACGGAGCGGGCATTGGGAATTTCATGAACCGAGGAGAGCACATGGCCAAGCATCGGCCGGCCGGCAATCTTGTGCAGGACCTTGGGCAGCCGCGACTTCATGCGCGTGCCCTTCCCCGCTGCGAGAATGATTGCAGTAACCGTCTCTCTCGCCATCACCTATCCGTTTCGTCTTCAGGCGTCCGGAAAAAAGGACAGTCGGACGCACATATGAAAATACCGCGACTCGATGGTCGAGCGCGGGCAAATTCGCACGGAGATCAGTCTGTTCTGAAATAAATTTATATTTCACTATCTTGCCCGGCTCACAAGGGAACCGGGCAAGACGATATTCGGCAGGTGCTAGGCTCACATCTTGAACCGGGCCTCGACGTAATTGGCGAGTTGTTCGATGCACTCCTCGACCGACCCCGCGGATGTGTCGACTTCAAGGTCCGCCATATCAGGGGCCTCATAAGGCGCCGAGACACCCGTAAAATCCTTGATCTCGCCAGAGCGGGCCTTCTTGTAGAGACCTTTCGGATCGCGCTTTTCGCACGTCTCCACGTCGGCCTTCACATAGATCTCGTGGAAATCGTCGCCGCCCGCCTCGCGCGCCCGGTCACGATCCGACCGGTAAGGCGAGATGAAGGAGGTGATTGCAATCATGCCGGCACGAGCGAACAGCGCTGCCACTTCACCGACGCGACGAATGTTCTCAGCCCGGTCCTCCGGCGAGAAGCCAAGATTGGCATTGAGCCCGTGGCGGATATTGTCGCCGTCGAGCACATAGACGTTATAGCCCTTCTCGAAGAGCTTTTTCTCCAGCGCGACGGCCAGCGTGGATTTACCCGCGCCGGACAGGCCGGTGAACCAGAGCACCCCGCCCTTGTGCCCGTTGCGGAACGCCCTCGCCTGCTCGTCGATCCCGTGCTCCACCTTGGTGATGTTGCTGGACCGCGCAGTAATGAGGCCTCGCTGGTCGGCATAGCCTTCCATGGAAATGATGCCGCCGCCGGCAATGTCGTATTTGTCGACAAGGACGAAACGGCCGCTCTTGGGCGAGGTCTCGAATTCGTCCAGCGCCAGCATGCGGCGGGCCCGCATCACGACCTCCGCTACCTGGTTGCGCTCGACCTGATGCGAGGAGGTACCGGAAAGGTCCGACGTATCGATGATCGTTTCGATCGACTGCACCGTAACCGGCGCATCCAGCGTCCCGAGCTTCAGACGGTAGGTTTTACCGGGCACCATCGGTTCCTTGCCCAGCCAGAAAACACGGGCGCGGAAGACATCCGTCTCGATGGGTGAGTGTTCGACATGACTGATGACCTCGCCGCGCTCGACGAAAATCTGCTCATCGAGCGTAATGCCGATGGAATAGCCCGCTTCCGCCTGGCTCGGCGCCTTGCGGCCGGGGACCTGATGCCACTCTTCGATGGACTCCACGCGCGCGGTCTTGTTGGAGGGCGAGAACAGCAACTCGTCGCCGACCTTGATGACGCCTTCCTCGACGCGGCCCGCAATGATGCGGCGCTGATCGAATTTGTAGACATCCTGCACCGGCATGCGCAGCGGCCTGTCCACCGGGTCGCTCTTGGGCTGGAAACTGTCCAACGCACCGATAATGCTCGGCCCCTTGTACCAGGGCGTATTGGTGGACGGTCCGACGATATTATCGCCTTCGCGGGCAGACACCGGAATAACGAAAGTCGGTTCGACACCGATGGAGCGGAGATAGTCGCGATACTCCGCCTCGATCCGGTCGAAGGTCTCCTTGTCATAATCGACAAGGTCCATCTTGTTCACCGCGACAGCCACCTGGCGCACGCCGAGAAGATGCAGCAGATAACCATGGCGTCGCGACTGCTCGCGCACGCCTTCCGCCGCATCGATGATAAGCAGCGCCGCGTCGGACTGAGCCGCGCCTGTGATCATGTTCTTCAGGAATTCCTTGTGGCCCGGCGCATCAATGATCGTGTAGTCGCGCTGATCCGTCTTGAACCAGATCTGGCTCGTATCGATGGTGATGCCCTGATCTCGTTCGGCCTGAAGCGCATCCATCAGGAACGCCCATTCGAAGGGCACGCCGCGCCGCTTGCACATCTCGGTGATGGATTCGAACTTGCCGTCGGGCAGCGAGCCGGTGTCGTGGAACATCCGCCCGACAAGCGTGGATTTGCCGTGGTCCACATGCCCCACGATCACGATCCGGAGCAGGTCGCGCGCATTGCCAACACTTTTGCCGCCTTCGATGACTTTCATAGCCGTGTCTGCCTGTGCCTTGGTCATGTCTTATCCCCCTTACAGGTAGCCATCGGCGCGAAGACGCTCGAAAGCATCCTCGGATTCATGATCCATAGCGCGGCCGGAGCGCTCGGAGACCCTGGTCGTGCTCAGCTCTTCGATGATCTCCTCGATCGTCGACGCTTCGCTCTCCACCGGATTGGTGATGTCCTGGTCGCCCAGCGAGCGGTAGCGCTTTCCGTCCTTTGCAAAATAGAGCGGAATGACCGGAATGTTCTCACGCTGCGTGTAGAGCCAGATGTCGATCTCCGTCCAGTGCAGCAGCGGATGCACGCGCACATGGGTCCCGGGCGGGAACTCAGTCTTGAACTGGTCCCAGAACTCCGGCGGCTGATCGCGGAAATCCCACTGACCCGTCTGGCCGCGCGGGCTGAAGACGCGCTCCTTGGCGCGGGTGGCCTCCTCGTCTCGGCGAATACCGGCGAAAAGCGCATTGAACTGGTGCTTCTGGATGGCAGCTTTGAGCCCGGCCGTCTTGCGCGAGGCGGAGCGCGCGGCAGGCGGCAGCGTCTGATCGACTTCCTCGATCGGCGGGCAAAGCTCGCGGATAAAGTTCAGGTTCCACTCGTCTGCATAGCGGTCCCTGAAATCATACATCTCCGGAAACTTCTTTTCCGTATCCACATGCATCACCGGGAAAGGCACGTGGCCGAAGAATGCCTTGCGGGCAAGCCAGATCATCACGTTGGAGTCTTTGCCCAGTGACCACAACATCGCGATGTTTTCGATCCGGTTGAACGCTTCCCGGAAGATGTAGATGCTTTGGCTCTCAAGCTGATCGAGACGATCCATGCCTTGCTCCTTCACACGGCGGTCGACATATCCGCGTGACTATATTACAAGAAAAATTTGTGGAGTTATTTTCAACCCCGATATTGAATGTGATTTAGACGCGCGCGTTCGCGATTGCAAGGCCTCATCGCGTAAGAAAGAACCATAGCGACAATAGACGCAGAATATTCTTCGTTACGAGCTGCGGGCCCGCCCGTTTGAACCATTGTAGCGATGATTTCGGGGCGCCGGGACTGCCGAGCGCACGGCCGGGATCGGTTTGCGCAACGCCGCGCGTACCGGCTTGGAGGAAACCACAGCGGGCTTGGCCCGCTCCAGTCGGTTCGACGCCTCGGTTCTCGCCGCCCGCTCATTCAGGAGCTGGGTCAGAAACCAGCTCCTTATGACCAGGCCGAGAAAGAAAATCGCAAAGAACACCAGCCCGCCAGCAACCGCCAATTCCTGCGCCGTCAGGCTCCCCACCAACTCGTTCAACGACATGCCTTTCCCCGTTTCTAGTTTCCTCTGGACCGGCTGCCGCGACCGACCGTCCTGGCGCAATCCTATGCAGAAAACGGGCCTCACGCACAATCATGCATTTGCTAAGATTTACCGGAACCCCTCTCCTTGTCGAGCCGGGCAAAACATTCGCACCTTGCACAAGAAATCGGCAGAAGGCCCGGAGTCCTGCGTTTGACCGCATTGCCCGACTCGCACTAACGAAAGACAGGTGGTGCGGTGACCGATGGTCGCGGTATCGCAGTTTGGAGGTCGGACTTTCGATGACAATCAGGCCGGTGCCCGGCGCAATCGCAGCAGTGCTCATCATGGTCCCGCTTTCGCTGGGCCTGTCCGCCTGTTCGGAGCGCGCAGCGGGCGCAGGCGTGCCCACAGAGCAGGACAAGGCGGAGGCAGCAGCCGACCGGGCCCCGCCTGCGAAGAGCGTCGAACGGCGCCTCGATCGTCTGGAAGCCCGCGTTGCGACGCTGGATCGAAAATATACCGTTATCGAGCCGGTGCTGACCGACCTCAAGGCAAGCGACCGGTCGATGAACAATCGGCTGGGTACGCTCGAAGCCGGGCTAGGCTTCACTACCGCCTCCATTTCTCCCAGGCAGAAGCAGCAGCCCGCCGCAAAGCCTGTAACCCTCGACATCCGCCCCACTCTTACCGACGGCGCAGACGATGGGCGGAACCGGAGCGGCTGGGCCGTCCATCTCGCGTCTTATCTCGACGCGGCCAATATCGAGAAAGGAAAGCGCATTCTTTCCACTCGTTATCCGGACATGCTGTCGGGACGGGGCTGGACGACGATGAGATATGAAAGCCGGGATGGAAAGGTCTACACCCGCCTCCTGACCGATCCCCTGTCGAGCCGGGAAGCCGCGGAAACGCTCTGCGCGCAGTTGAAGGCCCGGGGAAAAGATTGCCGGGCGCTGAAGCTGGGAGACGCGAACGGCTGATCAAGCCGAAACGATCTTCTATTCGGCCTGTCACATTCCGTGGATAAACTTGGCGCTCCTCCCGTAGTCAGCAGGATCGCCATGCCGGAACCAGCCAGTATCTCAGCAGTCGATGAAATCACGCAGATCTACACTGAGCGTGCCACGAGCCGATATGGGCTGGAGGACATCAACCAGCTTCAGCACGCGCTGCAAAGCGCAGCGCTGGCGGAAGCGAACGGCGAAGCCCCTGCCCTTATTCTCGCTGCGCTGCTTCACGATGTTGGGCACATGATCCACAAGCTGGGCGAGAACCCGGCTGAGGAAGGGGTCGACGACCGACACGAGATACTCGGTGCGAAATGGCTCGCGAAACGCCTGCCCGCCGCCCTTGCCGAACCGGTACGGATGCATGTGGAGGCCAAGCGCTACCTCTGCGCGACCGAACCCGGCTATATGGACAAGCTCGCGCCCGATTCCGTGTTGAGCCTGAAGCTGCAAGGCGGCCCGATGAGCGAGAGCGAAACCGCCGCCTTCATTGCGAAGGATTATGCTGACGAGGCCATTCGCCTGCGCCGCTATGATGAAGAGGCGAAAGACCCGGCAATGGAGACCCCGCCTCTCAAGCACTTCCTGCGTTATCTGCCCGCCGCTGCGATCAGCAATAAAGAACGTGAAACATTCCGGCGCGACGGCGTCGTTGTGCTGCGCGGCTTCTTTTCGGAAGCGGAAGCCGCAACCTTCAATCGCCTGTCGAGCGAAATGGGCGCGAGCGCGGACCTGCTTCTGCGTGAGGCGATCTCCAGTGGCAAACCGGTGGCTGAACTGCTCGCGACGCGCCCCGACGAACTCATCGTCGTGCCGGAAGCCGCCGATCCGTTGCAAATCTGCCGTTTTGAGTATCTGCTGGGCAGCCGTCCGGAGTTCAAAAACCTTATCGACACCCGCATCGCGCCCGTGATCGAGGCACTGACGGGCGAGGCCTTTATCCCCTTCAAGGATAAGGAGAATGAGAAGCATCCCGGCGGTGGCGCCTTCGGCCCACATCAGGATTTCGCGGCCTATAAATCATTCGGACCACGCTACAATGTGACGGCGATGATCTCGGTCGACCCGGCCACCCGGGAAAACGGTTGCCTGGAATTCGCAAAGGATTGGGCCGGGTTTCCCGACAATCACGCCGATGCCGTGGAAGAACGCATCGACGGTCGAGCGTTGCTGCGCTTCGAGAACGGCGGTCCGCACAATGGCGACATCGCGCCGGAAATCGCCGACGCGCTGGACTGGCAGACCGTCGAAACCGCGCCGAGCGACCTCGTGATCTTCGATAGTTTCGCGCCGCACCGTTCCTCGCCCAATGAGAGCAACACATCCCGCCGGGCGATGTTCCTCACCTTCAATGCGGAACGCGAAGGCGACTGGTACGAACGCTATTACGCCGAAAAGCGCGCGAATTTCGACGATCCGAAATTCCACGTCTCGACGCCGACGGTACATGCGGGAGATTGAGCGGGGATAAGTGGTGAGCCCTGATGGGTTCGAACCATCGACCTACTGATTAAAAGACGGTTTCACGTGAAACAAATTCAATGGGTTACGCGCGTTTCTACCGACTTTCTCCCCCGCCAAAGCGGGGTTTTCGCGGCGGATAGAGCTGCTTACACCCCGCGGCGCTGCAGGCGCTGACCGCCCCCGACCATCTGTCGAGCACCAGCACATAGCCCTCGCCCTTCATCATTTCCACGCGGGCCATCCAAGCGCCCCCGGCGAGCGCGAGGGCTGCGAGGACGAGCGCGACATGGAGGGGTTTGAGCTGCATCTACAGAACCTCCGAGGCGGCGTCATTGGCGCGCTGTCGGGCATCGCGTTCATGGAAGGCGAATAGATGCCCGTAGGTGTCGAAGGTCATCTGGATGGTCGCATGGCCGACCTCGTATTTGATCTCTTGCGGCCCGGCCCCCCGCGCGATCCGGTCGCTGGCATAGAAATGGCGCAGATCGTGGAAGGTGTAATGCGGCCGCGGGCGGCCCCCGGGTTTCGCAGGCGGGTCCACGGCGCCGAGATCTTCCATCAGCACCTGCCAGCATCGGTTGATCGGCTCCATGATATCCAGCACCCCGCCCGCTTCGTTCGGAAAGAGCAACCGGCCCGGCCGCCACTGGCCGGGCATGTCATGCGCGGGCGCCGCCGCGCCCTTGTGGTCCGGCCGGGCGAGAAGCCATTCCTTGACGATGGCGACGAGCGGTTTGGAGAGCTGCAGGGTGCGATAGCCGGCGGCCGATTTCGGCGGGCATATCGTGCCGTAGCGGTCGGCGACCTGCCGCACCGTGACGCGCGCATGCGTCATGTCCAGATCGCGATCCATGAGCCCGCGCAGCTCTTCCGCGCGCAAGCCCGCCAGGGCCGCCATGGCGACCATGGCGCGCCGTCGGGTCCATGCGCGCCGGTCCATGTCGCGAGAGGCCTCGGCGGCCCGCTCCGCGGCTCTGAGGATGACTTTGCGCACAAGCTCATGGGAGGGAATGGCAGAGGGCGACAGCGGCGCCGCCTGCCGCCGCTGCTCGAGGATGCGGATGCTCGCGAAGGCGTCGTGGCTGACCATGCCCTGACGGCTCGCCCAGGCGAAGGCGCTGCGCAGGATCACCAGCACCTTTTTTGCCGTTGCCCGGCTGAGCCGCCGCACCAGCGCGTCGCGGACCGCGCCGGCGGCGTCCTTGTCGAGCGCCTGCGCGCGCAGCTCATGGAGGGGCCCGGCATCGATCGCGAGAGGCGTCACGTGGTTGTCGATCAGCCCGCGATAATAGGCCGCCGTCACGCGGCTGATCGGCGGCCGTCCTTCGCGCCCCGCTTCGCTCGCCTCGAGCCAGAGCAGGCAGATCTCCGAAACGCTCTCGGGGCGCTTTTCCGCCGGCAGCGTGCCGGTCAGGCGCTGGCGCTCCAGCCTCTCCTTCTTGCGGATCAGCGCGGCCTTGGTGGACGCCTGAACGCGCTTCCAGCTGCCGTCGGGCAGGCGGTAACGCCAGGCGTAATAGTTTCGGGTGCTGCCGTCCGGCAGCGTCTTTGAAATCTTCCGGATCTCGGCCACGGGGGGATGATTGGCGCAATCGGCCGAGTCGTCAATTCCCGGCCGTTCACAACCCCTGTCCGCCGCGCCTATGCTGCCGCGATGCACCGCCGCCACGACGACCCGCCCCCGCCGACCATCGGCCAGCTCGCCACCCGCGCGCCGCGCTGGGTTCATGCCTGGTGCGACGGCTGCGGCCATCATGGCGCGCTGCCCTTGATTCCCTTCCTTATTCGCTGGGGCCCGGCGGCGCCCTCCGACAGGCTCCGCGCCGCGCTCAGATGCCCGCGCTGCGGCCGCCGCGGCGGATCCATCACGCTGCCCTCGATGATGGGCAGCCAGGGCCCGGAGCCATTCCCCACGACCGACAGGACATGAAAAAAGCCCCGCGGCTTTCGCTGCGGGGCCTCCATTCGCCCAGGCAAATGTCCTTCGACTTTTAGCGATCACCATCATCCGGCATCGCCGGACGGCAGGCAACAAAAAAGCCCCGACGCCGAAGCGCCGGGGCAAGTTGGTCGACTGCGAGAAACGGCAGGGCTTGCCCGGCCTGCCCGCGGGAGAAGATTGCCGCCGTCAGTCCGCCTTGCTGAAGTCGAGATAGTAGCGCTCGCCCTCGCTGAACTTCCCGTGCAAGGCCGGGTTTGCAACCGTCAGCTCCAGATCGCCGGAAGGCGTAAACTTCGCATAGGTGTTGTCTTCATCGGATCCGTCTTCCGGATAAGCCTTATTCGGACCTACCGCTGTCATCCGCAGCACTTCGATATCCGGACCCGGCTTGCAGATCTCGCGGATCTCCATTTTTGCGCGCATCACGTTCATTTCTTTTCTCCTGTCCTGACTGGCCGCAGCATCACCCGGCGCGGCAACGGGATCTCATCGATCGGGGACAGGTTCCCTCAGATCGTCATAGCTGCGCTCACGGGGCCGCTGATCGGCCTCGCCCTTGGCGAAGACCACAAGGTCCCCGGACGCGATCTCGCGCTGTGCGCGAATATCCCAGCCCCGATGAATGAAATCCGGCGGCCCGAAGACCCGAAGGGCGGACATATATTCCTCGCCACGGAAGCCGACAAAATGGATGCAGCGCTTCACTTCGCCTTGCCCTTGATCTTCTCCCAGCTCCGCATGCCGCCGAGGCCGAGCAGAGAAGCGATCACGCTCATCAGCGCCTCTGTCGGCATGTCCGGCCCCGGCGCGCCTGTCCACCACTGAATGGTGGGATTGATGATGAAGGGATAGGCCAGGCTCACGGCGCAGACCCAGCCGATGGCCGGCCGCCAGCCTGCGACGAAGATGCTGCGATGCTGCGCCTCGATCTTGTTGATCTCGGCCTGCAGGATCTGCGGCTGCATCGCCATCTTCTTCAGCACGGCCTCGGCCTGCGCCTTCTCCTCGTCCGAGGTGAACAGCTTGTCGAACACATTGCCGATCGCCTCGATCGGCTGGGCGGCCGAGCCGCCGATAATGCTATCGAGAATCCCCATCACGGCAGTCCTTTCGTGTAGCGGCCATGGCTGTAGGTGAGAATTTCATGCCGGTTGCCCTCGGCTTTCGCGCCGACATGCACCCAGCCGCTGGTCGGCGTGTAGCCGTCCCAGCATTCGAGAATGACCTGGTCGAAATCGAGGTTCGCCGCGCACCAATGCGCCAGGTCGAAATTCGAGACGCCCGGCAGCTCAATATCGACGGCCTCGCCCAGTACATGCCGCGAATGCGTCGCCCCGCCGATGCCAGCATTGAGAAGCGGGCAGCGGTACCAGCTATTCGGCGAAAACGGGATGCCGTAATGGGCACGGACGGGTTCCAGCACATGCGCCGCGACATGCCGCAGCGCGGGCAGCACCTCGTCGGGCGGCGTGTTGTCTATGCCGTGGCGCGCCGCATACTGGCTGCGCATCGCCTCGGCGAGGGTGAAGTGCGGGGAAAGTTTCATGGGTTTCTCGCTTCCTAGCGCTGTTCGCGCCGATTGAGGTCGTTCCGCAGATCGGCAATGGCGACGGTCAGATCCTTGATCCGGTCGCCGAGCACCCGCTCGGCCTTTGCCAGATCTTCCTTGCTGGCATGGTGCCGTTCGCCGTCGAGCTGGGCGGAGGCGATTTCCTGCCGGATGGCATTCGTTTTCCTGTGCAGGGCGTCTATTGCGCCATTGGTGGCCTGCGTCGCCGCCGCGAGACGCGTTTCCAGCGCCTCATCCTGGTGGTGGATGGCCCGCCAGAGATCGTTGATCGATTTCATGATCCAGCCCGCGAAGCCAAGCCCGACAGCGACCAGCAGTCCCCACAGGGCATTGATGATCCATCTTTCGTCCACATCGGCCCCCGCTATCAGTATTCTTTTCTACGTCCCCGACTCGGGAGCGGGCGCGGAGAATTGCTCCGTCTCCGGATCGTAGGTCCATCCGGTGGCGGCATCTTCGCTGGCTATCGCCGCGAACCCGTCGCCGGGATCCCAGTCGCTCTCGCCGTCCCATTCGGCCACGTTCACGACCTCGTTCGTCTCTGTCCGGACAATCGCATAGCGTCCCATGGTCTCCTCCTATCCGATCACATGGACATGGCATTCGCCTCGCGCGCCGACATAGCTCGCCGCGCCGCCGCCCGCGGGGGCGATGCCTGCGGAAGCCGTCCCGCCATTCCCGCCGTGTTGCGAGGTTCCGCCGGCCGCCGCACTGCCGCCGCCGCCGCCGCCGCCATATAGGCTTTGACCGCCCGCGGCATCTGTCCCGGTGTTGGCGCTGCCGCCGCCCCCGCCGCCGCCATGCACGCCGCCGCCGCCGGCGCCGGCCGTCGCCGACGCAGCACCGCCCCCGCCGCCGCCGCCGCTGAATGCTCCTTCACCCCTGCCGCCGTCATTTATCGAAACGCCAGCCGCCCCGCCCAGAGCCAGCAGCGGACCCCCGCCGACGCCGCCTTCGCCGCTTGTTCCATTGGTCCCTGCGCTCATCTGGCCGCCGCCGCCGCCGCCGCCGCCCGATGTGGAATTTTCCCCGCCGCCGCCGCCATAGGCATTCAGATACGCCCCGAAACTCGTCGTGCCGCCAGCAGTCCCCGTTGCACCGCCAGCACCGATCGTCACCGAAACGCTGTCTGCGATCGCCGATGCTCGGAAGACGGCGCGATTATATCCACCACCGCCGCCGCCGCCGCCGCTGCCGCCACCCGCGCCGCCGCCGCCGCCGCCCCATATCTCGACTTGCACTAGGGCGTTTTCGGAGAGGCCTGCCGGCTTGGTCCATGTGCCGGAAGAGGTGAAAGCCTGGTAGTCCGCCTGAAAATTCGCCACCTGCTGTTGCCCCAGCATCCGCACCGCGCTGCTGGCTGCGATATAGGTGAGCATATACATGGACCCGCTCTTGACTTCCCCGCCAACGAGCCCGTTCCCGCCGGAATCGAGCCAGTCGACTTCGGCTTCGCCCCCGATCTTCAGCGTCATCGCATCGTCATTGTCGGCGGCCGCTGTGATAATGAAATTCATCCCGTCTTTCAGCCCGTCGGTCAGCGCCGGCACGATGTCGGCCGTCACATCGTTCGCGGTGCCGGCGACATTGGACAGGGTAATGACGGACCGATCCCACAGGCCGGTCAGCTCTTCCTGCGTCTCGTCCATGAAGACGTCGCCCTCGATGGTGCCGGGCGTCGTGCTGTTCGGTATCTTGCGATCGAGAGCCATTCTTGAAGGGTTCCTTGTTACGCCAAATCTCGCGGCAGGCCGGGCGCCTCGTCCACCAGCGTCAGCTTGGCGACCAGATCGGCACCGGGCTCGATATCCATCACCAGGAAGCGTTTGAAGGTGCTCGACAGGGATCCCGCGACCACCAGATTGCCCTTGTCGATCAGCGGATAGTCCACGCTGCCGCCGGGCTGGGAAATCGATACCGCTTCGTCGGTCACGGGCGTTTCCAGCGTCACGGTGTCGCTTTCTCCCGTCGCATTGCTGAGTGCATGCGTGGTATTGCTGCCGTCGCTGCGGCGGATGGAAATAGCCGTCTGGATACCCAGAACATGCATATCCGCGACAGCATGCATGTCGGTCACGTCATGCAGGCCGGCTTCGTTGACGATCCGGATTTCGCTGTCGAGCACCAGCCCGGAAATCTTGTCGTCGCTGTCCAGAACGACCGATTGGATGCGCGCCGCGCCCGACCGCCGCGATAGCGTGTCGTGCTGCACGCCGACGAGATCGCCCTTGCGGCAGACGAGATATTCCGCCGGCGCCCTCAGATTGTAGAAGGCAGCGCGGGCCTCGGCCTGCGCAAGATCGAAAGCGCCGCGAAGACGGGCCAGATCCTCCTCGACGATCCCGTCATAGCGGATCTGCTCCAGGCGCCCGCCGGGGCCGCCGGTATAGCCCTCCGCATAGACGATGAACTCGGTGTCCTCGTAATCGGCTTCCTTGTCTCGGATGGTGACGCGAAAGCCGTCTGGCAGCCGCGCGAAGGCGCGTGTCCAGCTGAAGTCGGTCGCGTTGCGCGCCGAAAAGATCTGAACGGGCGTGTCCCCGGTCTTGTCGTCGTCAAGCGCCACGCCCCAGGTTTCCGACTGGATCGGGGCGGCGAAGCCGCAAGAGGCCAGCGTCGGCAAAAGCGTTGTCTGTATCCGCTCGCCTTGCGCGATCAGGTCGCATTTGTATCCCTGGGCGGCGCACCAGGCCCGCCAGTCGACGAACGCGGCCTGGTCGCGCAGATCCACTGGCAAAGGGTCCAGGTTCTCCCGTCCCCATAGAATGTCGACATAATGCGGCGCCGGGTTGCTCGTCGTCGTCCAGTCGTTCCAGCCGCTGCCGTCCCAATCCCTCACATAGCCGCTTGCCAGCGCACTCAGCTTGTTGATGCTCTGGTTTTTCACCCGTAGGGCGATAAGGGCGAGGCCGCGTGTGGCGATGGGATGCTCGTTCCAGATGCTGATAACGCGCTGCACCGTCACCCGGCGGCCCTTGTCCTGTTCGTCGGCGGGCCGATATGTGGCGCCGTCCAGCCAATAGCCGAAAGGTGAGCGGACGTTTCCGTTCGTCTGATAGGAAGAGACGGCGAAATTCGTGTCGTTGACGGCGGCGCCGGCAAGAAGCTGGATCTCGTAGCGCCCCTTGGGGAAGCTCGCCTCATCCAGATAGACGGTTGCGCCGTCCGCGGCGATTTCGAAATTCTGCACGCCGCTCGAACCGACATTGGCCTGGTTGAGCCAGTCGTCTCCGCTGCCCGCATCGAACCAGTCGTCCGCCGTCCAGCCGGGAAAGGCCGGCGTGATCGTTTGCGCCGGGACGTTCTTGTAGGCCCTGACGACGCCGCGATCCTTCGGCGGAACAGCTGCCGGCGAAGGTTCCGCCGTCCAGCGGAACTTCAGGGAGGCGATATACCGTCCAGGTTTCTTGCCGGCCACATGAAATTCCGGCCCGTTCACCCAGCTCGTTTCCCCCTTCAGGCGGAACCGGAACCTGAGCGGCACAAACACGATCGATGTCGGATCGGAGGTGTCGTAGAGACCTTCGAGAAAGGACAGATGGACATTGATCTCGTCCGGCGTGTCCCGGCTTACCACCGTGTGCCAGCTGGGCAGGTCGCTGGCCGGCGTATTTTGATGAGCCAGTTTGTCGCCATCCGAGTCGCCGGCATCGACCCTTATATTCGAAAGCTCAATATTGGGCGTCAGCGTGCGGCCCTGGCGCGTCACCAGGGTCAGAGGGGCATCCGACTGCCACCCTTCTCGCGTTTCGTACTCCACATTGTCGGCATCGGCGATCGGCGCGCCGTCGATTCTGATGTCGGCTAGATCATGAGGTCCCGCCAGGCAAAAGACGGCCTCGACATACTCATCTTCGCCGACGACCTCGACCAGCGGTTCGCAGGCGAAAGGCGGATAAACAAGATGCGTTCCGATCACGCGCGGGACGGAAGCGCCTGCTTCCATGAGATTGCCGCCGATCGCCGCATCCTGCCTTGTGCCGCTGGCTTGGCCGTCCGCCTGCGGAATACCGCCGCCAAGGCTGGGCGGCGCGGTCAAGGCAGCGATAGCCAGCGCGCCGGCGATTCCCACGGCGCCCGCGAGCACGGCCGCGCTGGTGCTGCCGGCCGCGAACAGGCCGCCGGATGTCGCGAGCCATCCGGACGCGATGCCGTTCGTGACGATCGCAAGCGCGATGGCGGCCACAAGTGCGAAGATCTGTTTGAACTTGCTTCCACCACCCCCGCCGCCGCGGGGCGCCATATGCAGCGTGACCGAAATCGGGCAAGCTGCGCTTGTCGGCTTTGGCCGCACATGGGCCCACATGGCGCGCGGAACCGGTTCCCCGTTCACCATGACTACGCCCTGCGAAAGAAACTGCGGCGGCAGGTCGGGCACGCTTTCCACGATCTCCCGAACGGTCTGTCCGGGCTGGCGCAGGTCGCGATAGACCCCGCTCCCGCCGAACGGGCGCGCATAGGCGACCGGTAGCAGGCCGGCAGGATCCCTTGTCATGATGTCAGGCGAGCAAGGCGTCATGGCGAACGAAATGCAGAATGCGGTGACGGAAGGATGGATGATCGATCGGCGCCACCTGAACCCCGGCGCCTTCATCGATGTGGATGAGCCGGCGACTGCCGATCATCAGGCCGACATGCATCCCCGCTTGCCTGTCGACGGCGCGAATGGCCGCGCCCCGAAACGAAACGCCGTCGAAGGCGGCCGGATCCTCGACCCTGTTCCAGGGCGGAAGAAGCGAGTCCCGGGTGACGTGCCGCGCGACGGCCCCGAGGTCGCGCGCCGAAACGTCGCCATAGTCCGGCAGCTCAATCCCCAGCTCTTCCCGATAGATCAGCCTGACGAGCCCCCAGCAATCGACGCCTTTCCAGTCCCGGCCGCCGTCGCGAAAACGCAGCGTCATATACTTGGCGGCCCAGTGCGTCCCTCTCATCTGAACAGCCCCGGTAGCCGGTTCTGGGTCGCGCGGGTGCCGGGCCAGATCTCCTGAATGTAGTCCCAGCCCTTCAAGGTGCCAGACAGCTCGAAAACGTCGCCCGTCACATCGGTCAGGAAGAGCTTGTCCGCCGTATAGTCCGGCGCCGGATCGCCGCTCTCAAGCGGAACGCGCGGATCCGTCGTCTGATCGAAAGCCGAGGCGGCGATCAGGTCGACGCGCACCCTCATCGGGCCGTTCAGCGCCAGCACGGTATGGCCGATGCGCTCGTCGACATTCTGCAGCGTCAGCTTGCCCCGGGGCGGGCTTTCCTTGTCGCTGACGAGCTGCAGATCGAACTGGAACCCCTGATAGGTTTCGCCGTTCCAGATATAATCGACGGCATCCGCCACCACCCTCAGCGGCGCTTCCAGATCCTTGTGCGACAGCTCGAGGAAGACCAGGATCGCTTCGTCGGTTTCCGGCTGCTCGAGTTCGTGCCGCAGCCCTTCCGAGATGTCCCGCGCCATCAGGGCAACACCCTGAGAGAGAGCGTCACCTGGTACCAGTCGCCGGTTATTTTCTGCGTCCGGTAGAGGTCCTTGGTGAACTTGAAGCTCTTTTCGAGACCGTCTTCCGGATGCGTCATGGTCCAGCTCAGCGTGCCGCTTTTCACGCTGTCCGTGAACCAGCTCTTGAAGGCGACGAGCTGCGCCCGCGTCATGCCATAGGTGACGGTCCCCTCTTCGCCGGCGGCGGTCCCGCGCCGCCTGTCGATCGAGGGACCGATCTCGGGCTCGAAGCGCACCGCATTGTCCTGCGGTTTGCCCGACCAGTTGTTGACGATCGACAGACAGTCGAAATCGGCCGGAAAGCTCATCTCAACACCTTTGTCGGCAACGCGCCGAAGCGGCCCTGATTGGCCTTGTCGAAGCCGCCCTGGGCATAGTTGCGGCGCGTCGCATCGATCACGACATTCACCAGATCCTGCCCGTTGGGCCCTTTGCCGCGCTCTTCCCGGATCTGCGTGTTCGGCGCATTGTTGATGATGTTCACCTGCGTCCCAGCCGCCGGTCGGCTCATGGCCGCCGCGTTAAGCATCTGCACCGGGATACGCCGACCGTCGGGCAGCGGCACCGCGGCTTCAGGACCCGCTTCGCCGAAAATGGCCGGCCCGCGGGAGACGCCGCCGCTCGCATAGCGCGGAAGCTGCATCGGACCGGAAGGGGTCATCACGCCGCCATCCGCGAAGGCCATCGGCCCGAACGTATAGCCGGCGGTCGATGCGGCCGCGCCAGCGCCGCCGCCGCCGCCGAACAGGCTCCCCACCAGGCCGCCCAACCCGGTCCCCTGGGCGCCGAATAGCGACCGGACGAGCGGTTCCATCACCCGCAGCTGCACCACCATCTCGGCGAACCGCAGCGCGGCTTGCGATGCCGCGTCGCCCAGATTGTTGAAGCCTCGAACGCCGGCGACGCCGATGCGCGTCACGCTGTCCCGCGCCTCATCCGCGAGCTGGATTTGTTTCTGGATGACCCGCGCTTCGTCCTCGGCTGCCTCCGCGGCGGCGCCGTAGGCATCGACCGAACTGCGGATCCGGTTTGCCAGTTCCTCTGTAAGCGGGATTCCGGCTTTGCGGACTTCGTTCAGAAGTTCTTCCCGGAACCGAAGCGTATCGGCGGCCGCCTGGGTTTTCCCCATCGCCTGGGTCTCGAGCTGCAGCGCGCGGATCTTGTCTTCAGTGCCCGCCAGCGCGTCTTCCACTCCCTGTTCGGCCTTCGCCTGGGCATAGGCCGCCGCCAGGCCGTTGACTTCCTTGATAAGCGCCGGCGTAACTTTCAAGCCCTGCCGCCGGGCGGCATCGAGGAGGTTGGAAGCCTTCGCCGCCGCCTCCTGCGCATAGGTGCTGCGGTCCTGCGCTTCCGTCTGGGCGATCAGCGCGGCGGTCTGCTTCTTGATGTTGGCGACAGCGGTGTCGTACGGCTTGGACTTCTGGGTCGTCGACGGCTCCGTTTTCGGCGCGGCGCCGCGATCGGTTCGCGCCCTGGGGCGCCGCCGGCCGCCGGTGCCCGCTTCCATATCCGCCAGATGCGCTTCCAGCAGCGCGATCTCGGCTGCCATTTCCTCGCCCCGGCCATAGGCGAGATGCCCGCGCGCCGCCATGCCGGCCCGGCCGGTCGAATGCGACAGCGCGCGTTGGGATGCCAGCTTGGCCTTCAGATAGGCAAGCTCGGCTTTGGCGTTGTCGAGCAGGGCTTCGCGCTCGTCGAGCAGCGCATCGACGCGCTTCCCGGTCGCGTTTTTCAGCTGTTCGTCGATGTCCTTGACCTTCTTCGCGACCGCCAGATAGGCGTTGCTCGCATCGCGCAGGCCGTAGATCTCGTTGCCGTAGAGGACGAGCGCGGCCGCCGCCGCCGAGGACACCACCACCAGGGCGCCGAGGGGGTTGGCCGCCACCGCCGCCGTCAACACGCCGACGGCCGTCGTCGCCAGGCGCGCCGCCGCGGCGATGCCGGCGGGCGCCAGCGCGGCCGCGGCGATGCCCGCCGCTTTCGCAAGATCGTCCAGATGGTCCGCCAGCATGTCGATGCCGCCGGCCAGCACGCCCAGGCTCCCGTTCTCCGACAGACCGCCGACGAACTGGGTGAAGCGGGTTTCGAGGTTCTGCAGCGCTTGCCCGACCGTCACCTGCGTCCTGGCGAACTGCGCCTCCACTTTCGGTCCCAGCTGCTCCAGCGCCTGGACGATCTTTTCGGTTGTGATCTTTCCTTCCGCGCCCAGTTGCTTGAGCCCGCCAAGCGTCGTTCCCATCACATTCGCGATTTCCTGCGCGATGACGGGCGCGTTTTCCCGCACCGATCTCAGCTCGTCGCCCTGCAGATAGCCGGAAGCGATCGCCTGGGTAAGCTGCAGAATGCCGGCGGCCTGTTCGCTGGCGGCCGCGCCGCCCACCACGAAGGCCTTATTGATCGTGCCGGTGATTTTCAGAAGCTCTTCTTCCGACTTGCCGAGCGACTGCGTCGATCGCTCGAGTCGGGCGAAGGTGGTCGTCGTTTCGTCGAAAGCGCCCCTTGTGTCGACGGCAAGATCGGCAAGCTGCTTCAGCCGTGTGGCGCGTTCCTCCAGCGGCGTGCCGGCTGCCGAGATCTTGTTGCCGGCCGTCGTCCAGGCGTCGCCATATCGGATGATTTCACGGGTGGAAAGCGCCGCCGCCACGCCCGACAGCGCGGGAACGAGATTGCGGCCGATATTCTGGAAGCCGCGCTGGAAACGCCGCTCCATGGCTTTCTGGCGGCGCTCGATCTGGCGAGCCTTCTTGTCCCATGTGCCGGCGGCACGGGCAAGCTGGCGCTCCCACTCCCGAATACGGGCCTCGAGCTGGATGGCGAATGTTTCTTCGTCTGTTGCCATGCGCTTGTCCGGCCGCTCAGAGAAGGCGGCTCACCATGTCTTCATATTCTTCGGGTGTCGGCGGCTCGATTTTTTCGTCGCCGCCCTGGGCGCGGTTCCAGCCGTCGACCTGGACCGCGAGTTCCCAGAGGCTCAGCTCGTCGACCTGCCGCGCGCTCAGTCCGAAGACGGCGCCGGCGCCGTAGAAGACGGCGAAGGCGAAGCGTCCGTCCCGTGCGCTTCCTTCTCGGCCCCCGCCGTCTCCGTTTTTCCCCCGGGCATTTCCTCGTCGGCGGGCCCGTAGAGCGCGGCGCCCAGCACCGCCATGGCATGGGGCACATTCTCCGGCAGCGGCCGCTCGGCGAAGTCGTCGACATACTGGATGACGAGCTTCAGCGCTTTTTCTGCCTGCAATCCGCCGCCGATCAGACCCAGTCGCAGGGTCTCGCGGATGTCGTCGATCCGCCAGAAACCGCTGCGGAGGCGCTGCAGGATCTCAAAAGGTCCTGCATCGCATTTTTCCTGCAGCTCGCGCAGCTCCTTGATCCGCAGACGGAACAGATATTCGTTGTCGCCCCAGATCAGGGAGATGCTGGCGTCCCGGCTCATGCGGCGGCGTCCGTCCAGGTCACCGGCCCGTCGCTGGCGAGCGTCGCTTCGAAGGTGGTGAAGTCGCCATCCTCGCCCGTGATCTTGAAGCCGGAACAGACCATGGTGCCGGCAAAATAGCCGCCATTGCTCGCCAGCGGCAGATCCAGCGCCGCGCGGCAGTTCTTCGAAACGCCGCCCATGAAGAAGCCGCGCCAGGTTTCCAGCGCTTCCGTCTTGAGCAGGCCCGAGCAGGTCATGCCGAGCGACAGGGATTTGACGATGCGGGCCTTCCACATCGGCAGGGTCGGATCGTCGCAATCGGGATCGTCCGCCTCGCTCATTTCGGCCGAGAAGTCGATTTCCTTGCTGTTCACCGCGCAGGGCTGCGAGAAGGTTTCCGGGCTCGCCCCGTCGCCGATCTGGAGCAACAGCTTGTTGCCGTTCACACTTGTTCCGGTAGCCATTTTTCTCTCCTGGATTGCCGCGTCAGGCGGCGTCGCCACTCTCTTCGGTCAGCACGCGCCATGTGGCTCTGACGCGCCGCGAAATGCCGTCCGGATCGCGCAGGTAAATCGCATCCCGGAATTTCAGAACGCCAAGCTTGTGACCGTTAACCGTGAGGGCCGCTTCGGTGACAAGGCCTTTCATGGCCTGCAGGATCCGGCCGATCCGAACATTGCCGTGCGCTTCCTGGTCCCAGATATCCATCTCGAACCAGATCTCCGTGCCCTCATGGCATTCGAAACTATCGTCGATTTCCTGATGCGCGCCGAAGCTCACATAAGGGAACGCGGCATCCGCCGGCACACGGTCGTAGATCCGCGCCGGATCCCCGATCAGCGCCGTTACATCCGCCGAGTCGCCCGCCGCGGCGATGACGGCCGCCTGCAGCGCCAGCGCCGGACTGTCTATTTCCGCCATGCTCGCCTCGCAGCCACCTTGATCGAATTTCGGATGCGCTTTGCAATTCGCTTCCGCATCAAGCGCCAGCTGCTGAAAAAGAAGGGGTGGGCGCTGGCATTTCGGGTGCCGAACTCGATGAAGCGGACATAGAAGGTTTTTCGCCCGCCCGCCGTCACGCGAACGGCGATCTTGCCGTTTACCGGCTTCACCTGGATCGAGTCATAAGCGTCGCCGCTGTCTCGCGGCACATGGCGCCGCTGCATCGCAGCGAGTTCCCGGCCGGACCCCATTAGCTGGCCACGCACATAGGCCGCTTCGGGCGCCTTCTGTAGCGCTTTGATCTTCCGCTTGATGCGGCTGCGCTGACGCGCCACCGATATGTTCGATGCCATCGCTCAGCCCGCCGCGATTCCGCTTTCGCAGAGCAGATCGATTTCCGTGGGCCTGTCGTCGGGCCAGAGCACGTCTCGAATGTTCCACACCGTTTCGCGATCGAGATGCCTTAGCCGCCAGGTCGGATCGATGAGCTTCGCCTGCGTGTCCCTGTCTATGGTCACGATCGCGCGGCCGTTCCCGGCGAGACGCGCCTGCATGACCTCTTCTCCTCCCTTGAGCGGATGCAGCCAGCCCAGGCGGCGGAACTGCTCCTCCCAGTCGCCCTTCGTGTTGCCGTAGCCGTCCGCCGCTTCGCTTCGCTTGTCGAAAGCGAGACGGGCCGTCTTCTTCCCGGCGGGCGTGCCGGTCATTCGTTCTCGACTCCTTCGCCGTCGGTCGTTTCCGACACTGTGCCTTCGCCATCATCGACCGAAACCGTGGGGGCGCTGGCTGAATTTCGCACCACCTCTGTAGCCTTTCCGGCCGCGATTGCCTGTTCACCGCAGACGCGGCGCACCGTCATCGTCATGCCTTTCTTGTAGGCCACGGTGGCCGCCGGCCGTTCCGGGGGCCGGAAGTCGTAATCGTCGAGGAACTGCACCAGCATATCGGTCTCTTCCACCTGATCGTTGCTCATGGTCTCTCCCTAGCGGATCCGGTCGCGCTGCAGCGCGAGGCGCCCGCGGGCGACGGTTGCCACGCCCGCGATATTGTCGGTGAGCTGCAGCTCGAAATAGTAGTCGCCCGGCGACAGATCCTTTGTGTCGGCAGCGGCCAGCTCAACGACAAGCCGCCCCCCCTTCTCATTGGCAATATGGATCCCCTCGGGCAGGCTTTTCGAGACGACGGGTTGACGGCGGAACCGGGAAAGCTGGAAGCGCATCCCCTCCCACCGCGAAAGATCGATCGCGGTTCCGTCCTGGTCTGCGAGGTCGAAAACCAGCCAGGCGCTGTCCCCGCGGATGAACTGCAACACCTGGTCGCCCAGCTCCGCGGGCGGCGTCCCGGCGCGCTGGAATGTGCCGGAAAGCGAGATGACCGCGCTTCCCGCCGGGGTCGCGGCAACCGCCTCGCTGACCGCATTCGGGATCGTCATTTCCCCCGAAAGATCGATCGCGACCTTGACCGATCCGACCGATACCGCGCTTGGCACCACGCTCGCGCCCTCGCCCGAGACCCCTGCCGCTGCCGATCCGCTGCCGATCAGCTCGCTGTCGAAACCTTGTCCGATTGCATCCATCGGTCTGCCCTGCGGGATGTGTTGGTTTTCGGCTTCAGGCGCCGCCGTCCGTGATCGTCCAGCTGCTCATTAGAATGAGGTTCCCGATGGTGAAGGTCGTCGTCTTCATCTCGATGTCGCCGCCGCCGTCTTCTTCCGTCACGTCGCCATCCATGAGCGGGGTCACGCCATCCGCCTTGAAAAGCCGGTAGTGAGTGCAAACGCCGTCTGCATCCGCGCTTGGGTCTTCCGTCACGGCATTGGGGGTAATAACGCCGCCGCTGGAGGCCGGCGCGAACGGATCTCCGCAGGTGAGCGTTGCGAGAAGGTCGCCCGTGATCGGGTCCGCCAGGCTTGCAGGCCGAGCGCCGGAATAGAAGTTGAGCAGCGCGCCGCCGCCGATGGCGGCAACAAGCGCGTCATTGCGGGCATTGCGCGCCGCCACGGATAACTTCAGGGCCATGGTTATCTCCAATTTTCGGTGAACAGATGGAATGGCTTCCGTAGACACCCGGCGGGTTAGGCCGCTTTCTGCAGGCCGAAGCTTTTCAGGACGCCATTGCAGTAATCGGCGTCCCCGAACCGGCTCCCGAACCGGAGCGTAGTGAGAGCCGGGATTGTGTAGCTCCCGGCATCGCCGGCGCCTGCAACGCCACTCGCAGCCAGCGCCCAGGCTTCGTTTTTCGCCGTCAATGTGACCGTCTTTTCGCCGGTCGTCGTGAAAGCGCCGGTTTCGATGACAAGCTCGTTGGTCGCACCGTTCCGCAGATACATCTTCACCGTGTTCGCGGAGCTGATCTCCGCCCAGATGCTGTCGTCTGCACCATCGCCTAGCGCGAAAAGGCAGCGCGGCGCATTGTCGGAGAGGCGCGAAAGCGTGAAGGTCACATCGATCTTGAACCCGTCCGAAAGACTGTATTTTGCCGCAAGCGCTGCAAAATCGGGGTCGGTGATCGTGGTTTTTTCCCGCGTCGCAGGCTCGAACGGAGGCGCAAAATCGAGTTCGTAGAGGCCCGCCCCCCAGGCATAAACGCTTTTGCCGCTGCGATCCGCGTCGGCTTCGAAATAGAACTTGTTGCCTGTATTTCCGGCAGGGAGTGTCACCAGGCCCTGCAGCTCATACCAGCCCTCTTTCAGCTCCCTGTATCCGAAGTTGGTCGGGCTGCCCTGATTGACGGAAACGCTCGAGATTTCGGCCGCGTCCCAGTATATGTCCACATCGAGCATCGTGCTTGGGGGCGAGCGAAGTTGAAAATGCGATCTCTCGGAATTGTTGTTCCTCACGCAAAGCAGCGAGGCGTTGTCCGCTCCATCCGCGAAACCACCAGGGAGCTGCTGCGCAACATTCCCGTTCGTAGTGCCGTCGTGCGTGAGAAGATCGGCGGTCAAGCTACCGTCGGGCGCCAGGATGGCGTTTGGCGTCGTTATATGCGTGTTCGCCCAGTCGCCGCTTGTGAAGTCGGAGGGCGACAGAATTGTGTTCTGATACCCCGCAAAGATCGACAGGCCGTCGCCCGGCCATTGGGGCGGCCGATTGGCGGGAATGGACCGAAATTCATCGGCGGCGGTCAGCAGGTACTTCTCGCTGTTGGATGAAACCTGCAAGGCCGCCGCGCTGCGCACCAGGGCGCCATCACGCCAGAAGCAGGGGCCTTCCGCCTTGTCGAATTTCAGCCTCAGGATGTCATCTGCATCGACCCAGCTCGGCCGCCCGCCATTGGCGGCCCCGATGCCCCAGGCAAACACGCCGATCGGTTGGCCGGCGGTGATATCCGCATTTTCAAGCTCGAGATCTCCGCCGCCCCAAAGGGCGCTCACGTCTCCATCCATAACAGGCGTGACCCCGTCCGACTTGAAGACCCTGAAATGCGTTGCCGTGCCGCTATCGTCGGCGCTTGTATCACCGACGATAGCGTTGACGGTCAGTTGCAGGTCGGAGGCAGCCGCGGCGAATGGTGCGCCAAGGACAAGCTCCGCCAGCTGCGTGCCGGTGATCGGGTCCGCAACGCTGCCAGGTCTTGTGCCGTCATAGAGGCGCAGAATGCCCGAGTCTCCGATTTGTGCTGTCAGCACGTCCAGGCGGGCATGGCTCAATACGTCGGTAATCCTAAGGCTCATGCAAACGCTCGTCTCTTTTCAAGCCAGTTCACCGCCCAAGGGCGCGGCTGCCCGTGGAAGCACACAACGCGCGCCGTCGCCGGGATCCCGCGTCTGCGCACATCCTTTTTGTAGCTCACCACCTGGCCGGGTACTTCGCTTTGCCACCGCTTTGCCCGGCGAAGCCAGAAAGCCTCCATAAAGCTCTGGTCCCCGCCCCTGGCATGATCCGCCATGAAGCCGCCCGGATCGGCCGCGAAGGACCGCCAGAGAGGCGCGCGCTCGCATGCCGGCAAATGCATCATCCCGCTGCCCAGCCCGTCCTTGCGGTAGAAATCCTGCAGCAGGATCAGACCTCGCCTGGAGGCGATCCGTTGCAGCGAACCGGTAATGATCGTGTCGAGGTCGAAATAGAGCAGGTCGCCCTCTATATCCGGCCGCATCAGCTCGATCTTGGCCCACCATCCAGGCCAGTCGGTAATGAGCGGGATCCGCTCACACGGGACCTCCGTGTCGCTCAGGCAGACGAACCGTGCGCCGGGCAAATGCTTTTCAACACCCTCTTTCAGTCTCGCTACGTGCTCGGGCGTATATTCCCCGCCGGCCCGCAGCACGCATGCCACCGTCTTTCGTCTCAACGGAAGATCCTTAGGCTTCGCATCAGCGCTTCCGCCCCGTGGTCGATTTCATGGATGGTGTCGGACGATCCAGCCTCGCGATTGCGATACCAGTGACCGACGAGCAGCTTGATCGCCTGAACGGCCCTTTCCGGCAGGAGCAGGTCGAAATCGTCGCCGCTTTCCAGCGTATCCGGCAAATCGTACCCGGCCTCGAAGCCGATGCGCACCGCGCCATGGTCGCGGCCGAGAGTGGGCCGGGTCCATAAATGCGAGAGCCAAACCTTTGCGCCCGTCGTCTCCCGCTCCCAATCCCATTCCGCCGCATCCACCGATTGCTCGGCACCCTCCTCATCGATGTAGCTGAGCGTCAACACATTGCGCACCGGCGCCGCCGGCAGCGAGATCGGCTCACAGGGCCATCCGTCAAGGCGGAACTCGAAAGTCGCAGGCGCAAGGATCCGTGTTGTCCGCGCCTCGACAAGCTCGACAGCGGCCACGAGATAACCCCGCAGAAGCGCATCGAAATCGTCATGCACGATATTCAGATGCGCCTTGATCGTGTCCAGCGACACGGGCGGCGCTTCCGCGGGCGCGACGAGCCTCAGCATGAAAGAGCCTCTTCCAGCGGCATGAAGGGATAGGCCTGCAACGCGCTGTCGGGCGTGGCGTTGATGACTTCGATGCCGGCCGCCTCGAGCACGGGCGCGCCTCCATCGATGGCGCGGCGCCAACGGTCGACATTTCCCTTCGTCGGATTGTTCAGGCCCCTTGGATGGGCGCCGTGCCAATGCAGGCCGTTCTTCATCGTCATGTCATAGCCCACCAGCACGATGCGCCGCGCGCCGAACTGCGCTGCGAGATTGATCGCATGAAACCCGGAATTGCCGCCCCATCCGATAACGCCCGGCTCATCCAGCAGCATCTCGTCGGTCTTCCGGACGCAGGTCACCTGCCCGATTTCCGGAAAGAGCTTCACGGCGACTGGATCCTGCGACAGCTTGAGCCCGGCAAAATCCGGCACACCGCCGCGATGTTTCCACCAGGCCGCGTCGCAGGCATACAGAACGTCCGCGCCCGGACAGAGCCGCCAGCTTTCGTTTATAGCAATGATCCGGGGGCGCCCTCGCTCGCACCGCTCTCCGAGCTCGCGGAGGCCGGCGGTTCTTGCGGCGCCAGGCCCGGCTGCGATGCAGACGACGATTGGCCGTCCCCATCGGGGCCACCAGTCGGGCCCGCCTCGGAAGGGTTTGCGGTTGCCCCCGCCTCCTTCTTCCCCGCGCATTTGTGGTTTTCGAGACCCTTTTGGGTTTTCAGCACCTTGCCGCATTTCGCGCATTTCAGACCTCCGGACTTGTTGCCCGGTGCCTGCTTGTTCTTGTTGGAGGGCGTCGGCCCTTCCTTCCGGTCCTCACCTTCGCGCGCGAGAACGATGGCAAGTCCGGTACGGCGCAGATGGGCCGCGCGGCTCTTGTCCACGAGCAGCACGTCATGTCGACGCACCAGGTTATCTGGACTCCGGCCCTCGCCGGATTTGCCGACGAAACCCTTGATAGCTTTCATGCGGATCATGATGATCTCCCAAAGGGAGGCGGGCCGCTCAGGCGACCCGCCGCCGTCTCATTGAACCCGAAGGCTTTAGAAACTGCCTTCGACGAAGGCTTCCTCGCGGTAGACCGCGAGAGCCAGCCGCTCTTCCGCGCGGATGGTCAGCATGTTCTTGATGAAGTTGTCGCGATCCTCGGTGGACAGCTCCACCGACGCTTCCTCGCAGTCGAAGATCTGCGCGGCCATGCCGAAGGCGCCCGTGAGGAAATCGCCGGACGTCATGGCGTTGGTCTCCACGACGGGCTTGCCCCACATATTCGGCGTCGCCATGCCCTGCGGGTTGGCGAAGATGTAGCCGCCGGTCGAGTCCTTCGTCAGCTCGATTTCCGCCCAATCGATCGGATTGAGCAGGATCCCGTCCGCCGGATACTCGGCGACGCGCACCTGCAGCATGGCCAGGCGCAACGTATCGATCTTGGTCGGTCCGGAGATCCCGACCAGGTCGTTATAGGCAGTGGCCTGCGGAATGATGCCGAGAATGTTTTCGCTCGACCCGTCGCCCAGAAGCAGCTGCAGCTCTTCCTTGTAGCGAAGGCCGTAAAGCATGCGGCCGTCGATATGGCTGCGCAGCTGAGGCGCATCGTGCATCACCTGCTTGGAGGTCTGGATCCAGTGGGCGATAGTCTTCGCGTTGGAGGTTGCCGCGTCGAAGGTGATCGTCGATTCCGGCTTCTGAGCGCCTTCCGAGGTCGGCGCGGCATTGTTGGTGAAGCCGCTCTCCTTCACATACTCGACCACACCGGTTGCGGTGGTGCCGGGCATCAGGAGGTCGCGCACAGTCATCTGCCGTTCGGGCGGCGTGATGATGCCGGGCCGGCGTTCGGGCACGATCAAATCGCCGGCGGATCCGTCAGCGGTGGTGATCGCCTTCACCTCCATCCGCATCTTGCCGCCCTTCGCCTTCTGGAAGGCTTCGAACTGCTCGGACTTGGTGACCGAGCGGCCCCAGCTCTCCGCCTTCTCGCCTTCGCCCTGGCCGCCGCGCCGCGCGAGCTTCTGTTCGGCCTCGGCAATGCGAGCCTCGAGATCCGCCGACTTCGTCAGCGATTCGTCGATTTTTTCCTTCAGCTCGGTCTGGAAGTCGCCATGGGCGTCCAGGGTCTTCTTCACCTGGCCGTGGAAGTCCTGCAGCTTCTCGTTGTTTTCCTTGAGGGTCTTCTGCAGGGTCTCGAGGAGCTTAGCGGTCTCATCGCCGCCCTTGCCGCCTTCGCCGCCGTCCTTCTGGCCCCACTGACGGGCCACGGCGGGCTTGCTCACGAACGCATTCATGATCTTGCCTTTCCAAATGTTGATCGGGTTTCAGTCGAGCTTGGGCAGCTCGAACTTCCGCGCTTCGGCTTCCATCTCCTTGAGGAGGGTTTCCATCGCGCTGTTGCCGGAAGGTTCGCCAGCGGCCTCCCGCCGCAGGAACTCGCTGAAACCGTGGTTGGCAATCGTCACGGTCTGCGATTTTGAGAAGCCTGCCTCCCGCAGGATCTTCTCAAATTCTCTTTTGGTCGGCAGCGCGCCATGGGCGAGTTTGAATTTCACCGCCTCGATGCGCGCCTCGTCATTGGCCGGGAAGGTGACAGGGCTGATTTCCTCGAGATCGAGCTGCATCAGCGTGCGGATGCCTGTCTTCTCGTCGCGGCTTGACTCGCGCACCCAGTAGCCGATGGACAGCCCGGTCACGACACCGGCCTGCATCAGGTGATAGGCTTCCGTTGCTCGCGCCACCTTGTCGACGAGCAATTGCCCCTTCACCAGCAGGCCGTAATCGTCTTCCTTTACCTCGGTGTAGAAGCCGATGGGCTCGCGCGAATTGTGCTGCCAGAGCATCGGCAGGGGGCGCTTCTTCGCTGCGCGTTCTTTGAGGCTTTCCGTGAAGGCCCCCTTGGCGACGATCTCTTGGTAGCTGTCCAACACGTCGAAAACGCTTCCGTAACCCTCGAAAGTGCCGTCTTCTTTCAGGCTCTTAACCTCGAAATCGACCTCACGCACCTTGAGGTCGCGATGGCCGTGCTTCCGGCCGCGTTCCGCAATCGTCTTCATGTTCCGCTTCCTTCCACTTCGCCGCTGCGCAGCCAGTCGCGCACAAGATTGAGCGCCTTTTGCGCATCCGTCTGGTTTCCGCCCAGCCCATCGAGCGGCACCATGTTGCTCTGGACCGTGAGGAGATCTCCGCCCGGCTTCTTCGGCTGATTTTCCTTTTCGCGAAGCTCGTTCCGCGTATAGATGCCGTTCTGCGCGAAGGAGCTGTAGAGCGCCGCGCGCCCGGCGCTGTCCGCCTGCAGAAGCCCGTCGACGTTGAAATCCGCATACATCTTCCGGCGCTGCTCCGGATAGAGAAGCCGCTTCTGGATGGCGCCCTTGGTCCGCCGCAGATAGGGCCGCAGCGACAGCGTCAGGAACGCGATCATGATCTGCTCGATGCCGCTGCCCCACATGGTTTGACCGTCGGGAGAATGTCCCACCAGGATCGGCGGCACCCGGAACCACCTGCACACTTCCTCGACGGAGAAGCCCCGCGTCTCCAGCATTTGCGCATCGTCCGGGGGCATGCTGATCGGTTTGAAGTCGAGCCCGGCTTCCAGCAGCAACAGGGCGCCGCTCTCGCGGGTTCCCTGGAACCGGCCGAGCATCGTGCGAACCTGCTCGCGCTGTTCCGCCGTCAGCACGCGCTCAGTGGTCAGGAAGCCCGATTGCCACATGCCGTTCTTGAAGATCGTGCTCGTCGCTTCGTCCGCGCCCATGGCCGCGCCGATGGTGTGCCGCGCATAGGAAATCGGCGACAGGCCGAAATCCCGATCGATCCCGAATCCCTTGATATGGAAGACCTTCTCTTCCGGCAGGATTTCCACCTTGCCCCGGTCGTTGAAGGTGAACTCAAGATTGCCGTCGCTGTTGCGGCGCTGGCTTGTCAGGTCGGGCCGCATGTATTCGAGTGATACGATCCGACGTCCGCTCCCCTCCTTCATGCTGTAGGCATTGCCCCAGAGGCAAAGCCCTGCCGTCATCGCTTCCCAATATTCGACCGCGGTCTGATCGGCGTTCGGGCTCTCGCTCAGCAGCTCGTAGAGCGGTTCGTCCACCAGCGCGGTCCGCCCGCCATCCGCTTCCTTGCGGTAGAGGCCGATCGGCAGCGTCGCGACGGTCTCCGCGATCAGCCGAATGCATGCCCAGGCGGCCGCCACGGTCAGCGCCGATTGCGCCGTCACCGCCTTGCCGGAATAGCTGGCGCCGATCAGCGGCCAGCCGGTTGGATCCTTCAGCGACAACCTGCGCCGAATGCCGTCGAAAAAGCTCATCCGATCATCACCGGGTCGCTGAGGAAGTCGTCAAGGGGCGGCTCTTCATCGGGTTGCTCTCCGATAGCGATATGAAGCGCCGTGCAAAGCGCATAAATGCCGTCGATCTTGTCGCCGGATTTTTCCTTGTCCGGCTTGATGTTGCCGGCGGGATCGTCCTGATAGGCGGCATTGGCTGCGTTCCAGCGAAGGACGGGATGATTGCCGTGCTCCAGCTCGTCGGTCTGCTGAACGAGGCTTTCGAGCATTTTCGCCGGCGCATTCATGGACGCGAAACCCTGGCCGACCTTCACGATATTCAGGCCGTCCTGCGTCATCTGGTTCATGATCTGCCAAGCGCCCCAGCGGTCGAACCCGATGAACGGGACCTGGAAGAGATCGAACTGCGCATAGGCGAGCGCCTTCACATACTCGTAATCGATCACCCCGCCCGGCGTGGTCTGCAACGCGCCGCTTTTCACCCAGAGGTCGTAGGGAACGCGGTCATTGTGCACCCGCCGCTCGACGGCTTCTTCCGGCACCCAGAACCAGGGAAGAACCACCCATCTTTTCCATGTGTCGTCGGGCGGGAAGAGCAGCACCAGCGCGGTCAGGTCGCTGATCGCGGAAAGATCGAAGCCGGCATAACACCGCCGGCCGCTCATAAGCGCCGGCAGCTCTTTCCAGTAGTCCGGATCCTTCGGCCGTTCCGTGCACTTGTCCCATTTGTGCATCGGGAACCAGCGGGTTTCTTGTTCCGTCCACTGATTGAGGTGATAGCGGCGAAAGTGGTTTTCCTTGCGCGGGTTTTCCTTCGCGCTCTGAAATTCCTCTCTCAGATAATCCCATTTGGGGCTGATGCCGATATTCGGATTGACCCGCTTCCAGAGTTCTTCATCCGTCCAGTCGTCTTCCGGCGCGGCGGCGTAGATGATTGCCAGCGTCTGCGGCGCCTGGATGATGCCGTCCCGGATCTTTTCGCTCTCCTGGAACAGCTCCCAGCCATAGCCGAAGCCCTTCTTCCCGGCCGTGCTGATGATGACCTCTATCGGCTGCGCCCGCGCGCCCATGGATTGGTGGACGAAGGTGTAAAGTTCGTCGTCCTTCCATTCATGCGCCTCGTCGCCGATCAGGCCGCTGGCGGAAAACCCGTGTTTGCCTTGCGGCTTGCTCGAAAGCGGCCTGAACGTCGCCTTGAGCTTCTGGCACCATATCGAGGTCTTGAAGGGGTCGAAGTCGCCGGATAGTTCGTCCGACAATTCGATCATCGTGATCGCCTTGTTGAAGACGATCTTGGCCTGCTCCTTGTCCGTCGCGATCGAATAGACCTGCCCGCCATACTCCCCGTCGACCAGCAGGATCAGCAGTGCCAGCCCGGCGCAAAATTCCGTCTTGCCGTTCTTGCGGGGGATCCAGAGCAGAAGACGCCGGAAGAGCCGGGTCCCGTCCTCCCTCTTCCACCCGAAGAGCATTCGAACGATGGCGGCCTGCCATTTCGAAAGCCGGAACGGCCGCCCCGCCCATTCCGCTTCGGTATGGACGATGTAGAGCGGAAAAAATTCTACCGCCTGCTCCGCCGCCTTCTCGTCGTACCAGGTCCCCGGATGGGCGGCGGCGCGCTTCCATTCCTTTTCGACCCAGAAAAGCGTCTTGTCCTTGCGGGCCTCCTTGACCCAGTCTGGCCGGGCGCGGCTTTTTCGCACCTTCCGGACCTTCGCTGCCTGGGCAGCCATTCACGGCCTAGTGAAAATAATCGACCGGACTCCGCTTGCCGCCCGCGGTGGATGCCGGTTGTTCGGTGCCCTCGCCTGCAGCGCCTCCCTTTTCCTCGTCCCGTCTGGTCGGCTTGAGAGGAAGCGGAAGCTGGCTCGCCATACGCTGTTTCAGCTGTTGCCGGCTGGCGGGCGTCAGACCGAACTGCGTTTCCAGGTCGATCAGCTGTTTCGACAGACGCGCCTCGGCCGCGAAGGCCGGGTGCAGTCGCTTCATGGTGCCGTGCTTCGACTCGGTCTCGTAATATTCCTCATCCAGCGTTTCCAGGACGCGCCACGCCTTGAGCCAGCGGGAGAAGGTGGCGCAGTAGCGCCCCAGGGCGTTCCCGTCCACCGTCGTGAGAAAGCGGAGCGCCTGCAGCTCCGGCGCGATCGAATACCAGACCTTGCGCGCATCTTCCTGCTTGAGCCACTCGGGCGGCTCGATCACATCGGATACGCGCTCGATGACGGGCTGGTATTCGTCCTGCACGGCCTCGGACTTTGCATCCGAAGCGATTTTCCGCTTGCCGGGATTGCCCTGCGCCTTCTTCACGGCATCTGGTTTCGGCGGTCGGCCCATGGGCCTCTCCAAAAAAATATTCCGCATCCGGAGCGCTTTCCCGCGACTGCCGTTTTGCGACGAACAAAAAAAGTTTCAGGATTTCGCGGCCCTACACAGAAGCCTCCCCACGCCGGTCCCTGGGCTGGGGGCCTGACCTTTTGACCCACCCCCACCCCTTGGGGGTCCGGCCCGGCCTGCCGCTAGGGGTAGGTGGCCTACCGGCCACGGTTGGAGGGGTGCATCGGGTCGATGTACTCGCCTCGCTCATTCACCTCTGTCGAATAGCCCAGCCGCTCGATCTGCTGGATGATGCTGTCATGGCAGTGCTTGCAGGCGCTTTCATGGTTCGCCGGGTCGATGAAGAGCTGCCAGTCCCCGCGATGGGGAATGCGGTGGTTTACCACCGTTGCCGCGACCGTCTCGCCCCTGGCAAGGTGCCGCTCGCAAAGCGGTTGCTTGGCGAGCTGCGCTTCGCGCGCCTGTTGCCACGCCTTGCGCTTGTAGAAGTTGCGCCAAGGGTTGGCCTCGCGTCGCCGCGCATCGTGCCGACGGTCCCGCTCCCGCTTCGCCGTCGGTTTCCCCGCCGCCCGCTTGGCCCTGGGGATATAGAATGGTGGATTGACTGCCATGAAAGGAAACGCCCGGCGCGGCGCAGGGCCGTCCGGGCGTGATTCGTGCTATGGGGAAAAACGCTAGTCCGATTGTTCACTCGCGTCAACCGTCCTTCCTCGAGGCCGCGTCCGCCGCCGCCTTGTCGAGCCAGAGCTGCAGCGCGCCGTTGATCCCCTGATAGCGCTTCGCCTTGCCGTACCAGTGCCCGGCCAGCGCATCGAGCCCGGATTGTAGCAGATGGCCCACCTTGTTGCGCGTCACCCGCGAATGCGCGCCCTGCCGGCGATACGCCTCATTGTCTTCGAAATCTTGTGCCACGGCCGATACGGTTTCATCCAGCCCGGCGATCCGGATGACGACGATCCCGGCCTCCACGCCCATCCCGCTCGCCACGATGGCCGCGCGCACATAGTCCAGCCCCTCGCTGTATCCGTTCATGGGCGTCCATCCGAAGGCCTGGGGCCCGGAGCCGTCCACCCGCTCCCGCGTGAAATCGATCGCCTTCATCCCGCCGCCGCTTTCCTGAACGATCCGCCTCACCTCGCCACCGGCCTTGAACTGCGCATTGTTGAGCGTGCCGCGCATGAAGAGGTTGGCCAGCACGCTGCCCCGCAGATAGTCGGCCCGCCGCTTGTCGACGGCCTTTCGCGCCTTCCGGCCTTCGCGCCCGGCAGTGTTGATCGCAAGAGGGTCTCCCTGAGCCTGCACTGCTGCACGCTTCGGCACTACTCGACCCGTCTGATCGGTCCGCAGCTCGCCTTGCCTTGCCTGCTCTCCGGGTAGGAGGAAAGCCTCGTAAGTCAATTCCTCCAGAGGGTGCCCCGGATTGAACGCCGCCCGCGCTTGACCACGAGTGAGATCAGCCGCCGGACCGCTGCATCGCGCCCGCCCGCGAGGGTTTCGAGGGTTTTTCGCCGGGCCGCTCAACCCTCTATGGCCGCCTTTTGCCTTATCTTTCATCTACTTAACCTCTTCTCTTAGAGGGTTGAGAAGGTTTAGAGGGTTTGTCCTAGATGTATGAGGCCTTTCGATTTGCCCCGGACCTGTCCCCTTGGACCCCACGCGAAACGCGCACACGTGCGTAGCGAAACCCTCGCAACCTTCGACACCCGGCGCTAAGTGCTTGCGCCGTCTTCCCTTTCACCCTTGCGAGGGTTTCCAGCGAACCCTCTGCAACCGTCTCAAACCCTCGACAACCGCGCCCTCTCCGCGAGGGTTTGGCCGCCCTTACTCCCTGTCGGGGGTGCGGGGCGGCGAAGACGAAGTCGGATCCGGCCGGGAGTCCGCCTCCGCCGCATAGGCGTCCACCGGCGGACCCTCGCGACCGTCGCCGGCGGCGTCCGTGTCGCGGGGCTGCCAGTCGGGCTTGAGCTTTACGCCGATGTAGAAATTGCGGCCGCGGTCGGACTCGCGCCGCAAGCCCTTCTCGGGCAGGTCGCGCCCGAAGCGCGTTTCCTTGCAGGGCGTGATCGAGTTCTCATGCGCCCATCGCTGATAGACCTCGAACATGGGCCGCGCCTGGACGCGATCCTCCGGATCTCCCGTCCGGTCGATGCAGCTCGCGATGAAATTGCCGAGCACGTCCACCTCGTCCCGATATTCCTGGGTGAACTCTTCGACGGCCGCCGGCACCTTCATGCCTTCGGTCAGGTAGATCTCGAGCCCGTTCAGCATCCAGTTGAGGATGCCGGCGCTTTCGGCTTCGAACTCGGCCAGCACCTCGCTCATCTTTCGCCGGGGAAAATTCTCCAAGCTGTCGATCGAGACCGGCCAGTGCACCAGCTTGATGCGCCGCCAAATGCCGTGATCCGTGCCCTGAATTTGCGGCTTGTCGTTGCCGCTCATCATCGCCTTGAAGCTGGGATAGAAGTCGAAGAACCCCTTGTTGAGGTGGCGCGCCTGCATGCGCTCGCCGCCGGTCAGCGCCTTGATGAGGTTTTCCTTGATGTAGGTGCCCTTGGGCAGCTCCGCGATGTTCACCAGGCGCGCGCCCGGCAGCTGGGCGATTTCGGGCGTCGCCTGGTCGCCGCGCCGCTGACCGTCGCCGGAAACGGCCTCCGCGTTCAGCGTGCGCGCATACTGGCCGAGCGCGCGGGAGACGGCCTCCATGAAGGTCGATTTGCCGTTGGCGCCATGGCCGTAATTGAACACCAGCATCTGTTCGTCGGCCGCGCCGGTCAGCGCATAGCCGCAATAGACCTGCAGGAAGCGCCGCACCGTTTCATCCGGCTGGAAGATCTCCAGGAACTCTTCCCATCGATGCGCCACGCCGTCCGGGTCATAGGCGCATCCCGCCTTTTTGGTGATGAGGTCTTTCCGGTTATGGGGCTTCATCTCGATTTCGGCCCGATGGATCTCGCGATCGCTCGCATCCTTCTTGCCGGTCGGCACGCGCCGGAAATGCAGCGTTCCGTTCTTGACGTTGAAAAGCATCGGATCGGTGTCCATCGCCGTCGGCGCGAATGTCCGGTGCGGCTCGGCCTGATCGATCATGCCTTTGATCTTGCCGGAATTGCCCGAGCCGACGGAATATTTGCGGCGGCTGTTCTTCCGCCCCGCAATCGCCTTGCGCGCTTCGCTGCCGGCGTCGATGATTTCCTGCTCTTCTTCCGTCCGGTCCGACTTTTTCCTTTTGTCGCGTTTGACCTCTTCGGCGGCCTCGATCGCGTCCAGTTCCGACGGCGTGCCCTCGATCAGCAGCACTTCCAGCTCGATGCGCGCCGCTGTCATTTGGGCCGCCCGCATAGCGGCTTCCCGTCCGCCTTCCATCTCCCAATGCGTGTCGGCCCAGAAGTGCCACCCGACCTCGCGAACATGCACCAGGTCCGATCCGAACCAGAAGAGCAGTCGCTTGCCGTTGCCGGTGTCGTTTTGCGGCTCCGCGCGACACTTTTTCAGCGTTTCGAGATCGAGGCCGCCATAGTCGGTATCGCCGCCATCCTCTTCATCCGATTCCTCGCCTTCTGGTGCCCCTTGCTTCCGCTGGGAGGGGTGCGGGGAGGTCGCTGCGCCCATCCGGCCACGACGGCTCTGCCAGCGCTCTTCCCGCTGCCGCGCATTCTCGCGCACCTCGCTCAGATCGTGGGGCTGGGCGAGCCCGGCCCGGAACGCGCTGTCGATGGTCGCCCGGACGCTATGGAGCCCGTCATCCTTCGTCAGGCCGCAGCGCGACGCGGCATCCTCCATCGCCGCCCGCACCACGCTTTCGTTGAGCCCGCCGGCCGCCACAAGGGTTGCGAGCGAGAGCGTCGAATTGTTGAGGGTCTGGTTCCGGCTGCCGCTGCCGGCCTCCGCCACCGCGCGGGTGTGATTGTCCAGCGCGGCCATGCAATAGCGCCGGACGGATTCCTCTACTGCCTCCTCGATGGAGCGCTCGCCCGCGGGCTTGTCGGAGGATCGGCGCGCGCCCTCCCCGGGCGCGTCTTCGTCGGGCCGCGCCGCTCTTCCCGCATCGCGGGCAAAGGCCCCGCGCCGCATCACCACATCGATGAGCTTGCGCGGCGCCGGCGACAATCTCAGGCGGTCCAGCCGCCGCTCCCAGCTATAGTCGCGGCCGCTGCGCATCCGGCTGGGCGGCACGATCACATAGCCGCCCTCGCCACGGATATCGACATGGGCCCCGATCGGCGGCGGCGCATCCTCGACCCGGGCAAACAGATTTGCCCGATTGCCGAGCGTTTCGCCTTCACCGAGATCCGGCATGGCGAACCAGATATGAAGCCCGCCGCTCTGTGTGCGGACGATCCCGGCGCCGGTCCATATGCCGCCGCTCCCGCCCAGCCAGCGCGCAAGGGCGTCCTGCATCTGCTCAGCCGGAAAATCGCGCGGATCGAGATCGACCGCGAAGCCGCCCGTCGCGGATCCCGTCGGCACGCCGATCAGCGCGTCCGGCCAGCGCGTCCACCAGTCGCGGATCTGCGCTTCATCGGTGGTCGCGAGCTTGACGCCGCCTTCGCCCTTCGTCTCCGAGGTCACAAGCGGCCGCTTCGCCCCTTGCTGCGTATCGTCCGGATTGCACGGAAACACCGGCCATCCGGCATTCGCATAGGCCAGCGCCGCTTTCAGCATGTCGGGGGCATCACTCATACAGCCGCTTTCTCCTCATCCGGCGCCGGCAGCGGCCCCGGTCCCCATTTGAAATTGCGCAGCCTTTGACAGGCTTCCTGTCCGCCGACGAACACGCGGAAATAATCCTCGTCTTCCGGGCGCAGGCCGTTGACGAACACCTCCACGACCTCCCAACGATCGCTGGGCGTCTGTTCGTCGCCTTCCGGCGTTCCCTTGTCGGCGCGTTCCCATTTCGCCCAATAGAACCCGGGCGCGGCGGGAGTCGGCCATGTCATCGCGACGCCTCCCGGAACATGTCGGATTGATCGGCGGCCGCCGGATCCTCGCGCTCGAGCGGCGCAACGAGCAGATCGCTCGGATGGAAGAAGCGCGGCTTGCAGCCGTAGGGGATCCAGTCGGTCAGGGTCGAATGGCGGTCATTCCGGAACGTGCCGGAAAGCTCCGCGGCGGTCGCGGCGGGCCAGCGCCAGACGAGCCACGCATAGCCGGTGGCGGACCTGGCGTCCGGGTCATAGCGCGCCTTGACCATCGGTATACGATCCGCGCTGATCCAGATTTCGTCCGGGCGCAAAGGCCCGTTGAAGATCTCGAGATATCGTTCTTCCGTTTCCAGCCAGCCCATACGAACCAGCATGGCGACGCCGCATCGAGGTCGGAGGGCTAAAGCCTTGAGGAGAAATTCCTTTGCCCTCACGAATGGCGGGTTGAAGAAGATCCAGTCCACCGGTTCGGGCGGCAGCCAGAACGTGCCGAGCGTTTCGTCGAGGAAGTCGCCGACGGGAAAGCCCTTGCCATAGTCGAAAACGTCGCTGCCGAAGACCGGATAGAAGAAATCCTCCAGCCCGTGGACCATGTGCCCTTCGCCGCAGCCGGGATCCCAGGCGCTGCCGTTCAGCGCCCGCTCATCCGGGTTGAGCACCCGGTCCTCATTGCCAAGCGCATGAACGCAGAAGGCCCGCACCGCCCAGGGCGGCGTCGGGAAATAGTCGAGGCTGTCCGGCGCTTCCACACGCTGCGCCATGACGGCCGATGAACGGTTCTGCCCCCCGCGCCTGGTCATTGCCTGGCCTCCCTCCGCGCGCCGTATTTGCCCGTGCAGAGATCGATCAGCTCGCGCCGCGTGCGGTCGCTCAGGCCGTCCAGATCATAGGCCGTGATGTAGGCCCCGCGCCCTTCATGCCAGAGCCGCCGCGCCAGGCGCGCCACGTCGCCCGGCCCGTCCGGCATGGGCCCGACATGGGGGGCAAGCTGCGAGCCGATACGCCGGTGATCGCTCATTGCCGCTCGCCCTCCGGCCGCATATCGGCCAGCTCCGTCACGGGCTGGACGGCCAGCTTCACGGGCAGCCATCCGCCGAGGACAGTCACTGTCACCACGCCGCCATTTTTCAGCAGCCGAAGCTCTTCCTCAGATGGTTTCCATGCGGTCTCGATCGCCTTCACGACAGCCCTCCCCGCTTGCGGCCGGGCAGCAGCGCGGCCGTGGCGTAGCCGGCGGCCGTGGCGCCGGCGGCGCTCAGCACCGCCATGCCGAGCAGCCACACAGCCCGCACCCAGGGCGCCCAGAACGGGATCCACCGCCACCAGGCCCCGTCCCAGAGGATGAAGGCATGGACGTAGTAGATCGCCAGCGCGAAGATCGCGAAGAGCCCCAGGCAGAACAGCCAGTCGCGCGCCGCCCGGGTCATTCGTCGCCCCACGAGATGTCAGGATCGCAGCCATGGGCGTAAGGATTGCCGGCCGCTTCCCAGGATTCCGCCGCGGGCGGCTCGCCGGTTCGTTTGAAATTCTGCACGGCATCATCGGAGCAGCGGGCGACTTCATGGCGTTTCCATGCAGCCGTGTCGGATGATCGCTTGTCGATACCGGCTAGAATGTTTTCAAGCTGCCTGGCAAGGAACTGGCTGCAGTGCCCGTCTCTGGCGTCATGGTCCACATCCTCTTTGAACGCCAGCAGTTGCTGCACGGCAACGGCCCAGTCCTTTTGGAGTTTGCTCACACGCTCCACAGACACACGAAAATCGGCGTGCAGCTGTTCTTGGGCCAAGCCAAGCGCGCGATGACGCGCCTCCGCATGCTCGGCTTTCTGACTTACGGCTCTATATTGCGAATCCAGTGCGCTAAGGGTCTTCTCCAGATCCTCGATCCGCTTTTCCCGCCGGATGAGCGCGGCGCTCTTCCGCCCTTTCCGTGCTGTCATAACACTCTCCTTGTCCTGATGAAGTCGGCCTGTTCGCCGAGATGAATGGACGGGCTCTCCGGTAGAAACGAGAGAACGGCCGCCTGCGTTTCGGGTGTCGCCCGGTTCCAGAAAGCAGGATCGAAGCGCACCGCGCCGCCGATGCCGCGCAAGGCATGTTCCGCCCCCAGCGGGCTTTCGATCGGCACCACCCGGAACCGCTCCCGGCGGCCGACGGTGCCCCCCTTGACGTCGCGGATCATCCGCTCGACATAGCGCCGCACCGCCGCGTGATGCACGATCACGGTGGCGCCGCCATCCGGCAGCGCGCGCACCATCTTCATCGTGCCGCCCTCGCAGCTCTCCAAATCGCCGCCGCCGCTCATTGAAAAAACCATTGAAAGATCGCCGTTCCGGCCATCGCGCCGATCCAGCCGAGCGTGAAACCGCGCCGCCAGGCCGCGTCCTCGCGATCGATCACCAGCTGCGCATAGCGCGCGCGCAACCGGTCCTCGAACGCGGACGAGAAGGAGACGAAGATTTGCGCGCCGGGCAGAACGCGCTCATAGAGCCGTGCCTGGCGGTCAGACCTTGCGTGAACCTCCAGCTTGCTCATGACGGCACCTCGCGCCACTCGCGCCCGTCCAGCATCGCCCCGGCGGCTTTCTTGCCGACGCGAAGCACGGTAGGTCCGTCATCGATATGATCGTCCGGATCGGCAATAACGCCCTTTTCGATCATCCATTTGCCAGCGAAATAGGTAGCGGCGTCGGTCGGCCGATGCTGAGGGCCGACGACCTCGCCGGGCGCCCACTCGCCCCATTGCTTGAAGAAGAAGGACACGCCGAACGCATGGCATTGATCGCGCAAGGTGCGCGCCCAATCCGGATGCATGGGCCGCGCAAGTGTTTTGCGGGTCAGTTTATCTTTTCCCGCACTCTCCCCGCCGACGATCACCCAGTCGAGAAAAACCGTCTCGTAAAACGACCCCTCGTTGTTTTCCGGATCTAGCGCATCGATTTCATAGGCGCTGTCATGAGGCTGCAGCCGCGTCAGGTCCACCGGCCCCAGCAGCGGCTCCGCGCTGACGAAGCGCTTGGCGGCGGGTGTGGCGAGCAGATCGGGAATGCGCTCATCCGCCGTCGGCTGATCCTCGATCGACACGCCCAGCCAGACATTCGGCAGCGGCCATGTTTGATGCCAACGCAAGTAGTCATGCGCCTCGTCGCCGTCCTTTACCAACCGCGCGCCAGGATCCGCTACGCGTGCAGGCATATCGTTTTCACTTAGATACACCCGCATCCGCGCCTGCCGCTTCGTCAGCACAAGGAAAATGTGCTGCGGACAAAGCGCCATGACGGCAAAGATGCGATCCAGCTCTTCATCGGTGACTTTTTCATGAAACGGGTCCCCAGCCGGGCAGACGAATATTCGACGCGGTTTGCGCCAGTGCAGCGGCTTGGTGAGCTGCGCTTCGTTGAAGCGCACTTCTCCCGTAAACTTGGCGACGCCGGCCGCGTTCTTTCGGGCAAGGCCCTTGCGTGTCGCATGGTTCTTGAGGCGCCCCAGCGGCTCGCGCGCCGCATAGCAGTTTCGGCATCCTTCGCTGACGGGCGAGCAGCCTGTCAGCGGGTCCCAGCGGGCTTCGGCCCATTCGATCCTAGTGCCGCCGCTCATGCGCTCTTCTCCCTCTTGCGCTTCCGCTTCTGCCGCGCGGCATGCTCGAGTTTCGCCGTCGCGAGGATCAGCGGTTTCAGCTCCGCCGGCGCATTGTCGTAGTCGCGCCCGAACCGTCCGTTGAGGCGCGGCAGCAGCGCGCGATCGATAAGCTCCCAGTTCGAGGGGTCGCTATTCGACTTGTCCCCATCGAGGCATTTGAGGACCATGCCTTCCGGTACCGGTCCGTTCTTTTGCTCCCAGAGATACCGGTGCTTCTGGACGTAGCGGCGGGAGAAGCCCGTATGCGGGTTCGTCTGGGCGACGCTGATTTCCACATAGCCGTCTTTGGAGATGCGCTCATGCCCGAGAAATTTGGTGTTGTGGGGCAGCTGGCCTTTCTTGAACTGCGTCCGCGCGCTGTTCGGATTGAAGGGCATTTTCTTGCCCTTGTTCGCGGGCTCTTGCCCCGGCTCGTAGCGTCCGGTCCGGCCGGTTTTCCAGCCCTTGCGGGTGCAAAGCGCCTTGTAGTTGGTGAAGGAAACATCCGGACGGTCGAACAGCTTCTGGAACTCGGCATGAGCTTCGCGCCTCAGCCGTTCCTTGTTGGCCTCGATCCAGGCCAGCTCATCTTCGCTGTAGTCGATCCAGGTGCCTTTCATTTTTCCGGCCCTTTGAGCATGGGCAGCGCCACCGCGGCTTGCGCGCCATATTCCAGTTGCAGCTCTGCGACCTTCACATGCAGCGCGGCATTCCTGACGATCTGGTCGGAAACCGACACGATGGCTTCCGTCCGCTTTACTTCCTGCTCGATCTGCTCCTGCGTCAGTTCTTCGTCGGAAAGACGCTCCATCTGCGCGAAAAGGTGATCGTTGAGGTCGGTCAGCTTGTTTTTCACGCCAGCTCCTCCATGCTCGCCCAGCATCGGGCGTTGAAATCCGCGCGCCCCCGCTGCCGGCCGTCACGGGTCAGGTTGAGATTGTTCATGAGCAATCCCCAGGCAGACCGCCCAGACGTGGGAAGATCGGCAGGGACCGCTCGTCTTCGCTCAGCTCTACACCCAGCTCCGTAAGCGTCTCGACGATTTCCTTCTGTCGCGCTACCAGTTGCGCATCGATGGCGCCGATCACATACCTGTCGGCTGTGAACCAGATCTGCGGCAGCGTCGCCAGGTTGAGCGCCTCTTCATTCTCCTGTGCCTGGAGCAACCGCCCTCTCGCTCGCCGGATATCGTCCAGCTCTTCCGCTGCCTCAGAAATCCGTTTGATGCTTTCGAGATTCATTCCGCGTCCCTCTTCCCGAACAGATCCACCACATTGTCCGCCACCGCCGCGCGGCGCGTCAGCTCTTCGGCGCGCATCGGTTCGCAGCCGATCAGATAATCCGTGAACTGAGCGAGATATTTGGCGGACGCATCGACCGTGCGGTTCATGTTCTCCGGCTTGGCGGAATGCACCATCACGAAGGCCGCGACATTGAGGAGCCGGAACACGACTTCGCCGGGGTCCAGCTCGCGATTGCCCGCCTCCCAACCGTCGATCGCATCGGCAAGGTGCCGCTCCAGCGTCCCGGCGGCGAAAATGCTCAAGGCGTCCATCTGGGGGGCGTGTCGATTGCTCATCCGTATTGTCCTCGCCGCCACCAGTCGAGCTGCACGGGCTCCGCGGAGGGGTCTTCTTCCGCGTTCTCCCGCGCCGCCTCGGCGGCATCCATCTCTGCGATGGCAAGCGCTTCCAGCTCACGTTTCAGGCTGTTGACGCGCTCGCGGCTCTGCCCGAAGCGGATAATCAGCAGGCTGGCTTTCAGAACGCCGCCACTGAGCCCCGATATGTCGTCTTCGCGAAGCGCCGCCCAACGGTCGGCAAAGCGTGTCACGGTGACAGGCTCCGCCTCGCCCTTGGCATGCGCCATCGCCAGCGCCAGCATCAGGAATTTCGACCGGGGCGTTTTCAGGGGCTCCCTGCTCATGACTGCCCCCCACCCGTCGCCGCGTGATGCAGGCGCGCGCGGGTCACGATATCGGCGATATAGGCGTCCTGCGCCGCCGCCCCTTCCGCCGCCAGTCGGTTGAAATCCGCGACGATCAGCGCCAGCCCGTCGCCGCCGATGACCTCGACCTTTTCCAGATGCCCGCGCGCGCCCTGCCGGAAGACGGTCAGCGCGCCCCGCATCGGCTCATGCTCGAGCGTATAAATCCCGACGCCGATATGGGTGAAGCTCTCCGGCTGCTGCTCGGCATAAGTCATGCGCAGCCTCCCCGCATAACGAAGCATGACAGGCAGGCGGCACGGCCGCCGGCTTCGGTGTGGCCGAAATCCGGATAGCGCCGTGCCGCCGCCCTCCCCGGCCAGCCTGCTGCGCCCGGGCCGGGGATCGCCGCCGCACCCGTCAGGAGTGCCGCGCGATGGGTAGCGCGAACGGATCGGGTGGACGGAAAGAAATCGAAATCGCTCATGCCGGAGCGGTCGCGGATCCCGGCGAGCTGGTGACGAAGCGCCGCGATGGCGAAGGCGCGGTCGAACATGCGCCGCCAGGGCGGCAGGAAAGACGGCAGGACCTGCCCCCTGCCCTCAATCTCAACGCCCCCGCGGCGCTTGTCTGCACACCATTCCGGGCCGAGATAGAAATCGACAAATTTGCGGAGATCGGCGACGGCGTCGTGGGGCGATTTTTCGCTCGAACCGAGAAGGAAACGCGCATAGGCCCAATTCATGCCGCACCGCCTTTCCCCGGCGCCATTCGCGACTGGACGGCCAGGTGGGCGGCGCGATCGTCGAGCCCTATCCCCAGATAGACGCGCCCGGCGAGTTCGCGGCCGGTGTTCCTGTCGAGACAGAGGGTGCAGATATGTTCGCCCTTGGCGTCATAGCAGAGCACTTCCGGGTGTCCCGGCTTGGTCAGCGCGACTTCGAACATCTTCACTTGCAGCGCTTCGCTCATGCCGCACCGCCTTCCGCGACGCAGCCGCCGCGCCGCAGCACATCGATGGACGCACCTTTCTCAAGCACCACGATTTCGACGCCGGGAAATGAGGCCCGCAGGTCCTCGAGCAGCATCGCCTTCAGAGCAATGCGCTGGTCATGCGTCGGAACGAAATCGAGCGACACCACCACGCAGTCGCCGGGAGAAAGGCCGACAACCTCGATGCGCGCGGGCGCGGGCAAGGCGCTTTCGTGCCGCCGCACGGCCGCGAGGAGGAAAACCGCCGCCGCCAGTGCGCCGATCACCGCGCCGAATAGAAAACAGATGCCGAAGACGGTCAGGAGGCTCATGCGACAGCCTCCCCGGCCGGATGGGCCTCGATTTCGGCCAGCACCGCCCGCGCTTTTTCCGGGTGGAGGCGGATCAGATGATCCAGAAGATCCTCCTCATGACCCACCAGCGCGGCTTCCACCGTGGTGACTTTGTCGTAGCTCGCCTTTGCGCCCTTGAACCAGCGCCAGAAGGTCGACGGATAAATTCCCGTGCCTTCCAGCAGCCCGTCCGCGCTCAGCCGGATGCGCTTTGCTCGATCATGAATGTTGGATATGCGTTCAAAATATTGCATGTTGGCAATATGAGTTTGCCAAGTAGCAATTTGTCAAGTGCGCAAACGCAAGATGCGGTAAGTGCCCCGCATTTGCTATCTAAATCTTGCGTCCACGAAAGTTTTAGATTGCGCACCATGCAAAGTAACCTGAGCCGAATCACCCGCGAGTGGCTCGCGGAGGTGGTCGAGAAGAGCGGTGTCAAACCGACTCCTCTGGCGACGGCTATAGGTGTGTCTCCTTCCACCCTTACCCGGCCGCTCAAGAACGAAGACTGGAGCGGCAGCCTCTCCACTTCGATCATCGCCCGGATCGTCAATTATACCGGCATTCCGGCGCCGAAAGAGCTGGTGCCGCAACCGGTGCAGGAGCCGGGGTTCCGGGAAGATGAACTGAAACCCTGGAACGGTCCCACCGATCACCCGATCCGAAAAATGGGCGATAACGTCACGGATGTTTGGCGGGTGGAAACGGACGCGGTCAATCTGGAAGGCATCGTTCCGGGGGATCTCGTACTGGTCAACGGCCATGAAACACCCCGATCCGGCGACGTTGTCGTCGCGCAGATCTACGATGACGACACCGGCAACGCGGAAACCGTCCTCAGGGTCTATGAACCCCCGTTCCTGATGCAACACTCGACAGGCGCCGCCCAGGCGAAACCCCTTCTCGTCGACGGGGAGAGGGTCGCGATTCGAGGCGTTGTGACCACGAGCCTCGGCGGGCGCCGCCCGATCCCGCATCGTCGCTGAGTCACACCCGGTTTTTCTTCAAACACCACGTGGTTCCTAGCTTTTCTGCAAGAAAAGCGGCCTCGTCTTGCCCCGTATTTTGCGCTACAAATTGCGCGACGCAATTTTTAGATTGCGTTGACGCAATTTTTTGCGGACGATTGCCCCCGTCATACAGACGGAGGTTTACTCATGAACGGCACTTCGAACCCGGCCAGCAAGCGCAACGGCGCCCGGCACCCGGTGCATATCGTCGACAAGCGCCGGGATCCGCCCGCCGGCACCCCGCGCGGCGGCCCGGCCCGCTACGCGGCCGGCTCGGAAGAGGGCGCGCGCCGCCCCGCCGTCACCCTGCCGGAAATCCCGTCGCTCGCGCGAAATTTCGACATGACGCTCGAAGACGGCTTCTTCATGCATGCCGTGGCGCTGGCGGCGGAAGCCATGCTGGAAGGCGCGGAGGCCGATGAAGCGGCTGCCGCGCCGAACGGCGGTGCCGCATGACAGAGCAGGAAAAAATCATTTACCGGCTGTTGCAAGCCGTCATTCGCGATGCAGACGACCACCTCGCATGCAGCAGCCTGCTTGACGAAAACCATGAGCCACGACCTGGCACTGTCGATCCCGATAGCATCGAGACAATTTCGCTTTTGGTCGACCTCATACGTGACGCGCTGAAAATATACCCGGCTTTGGAACACCAGGTTTTGATGTCGCCCTGCCTACGCGGTGTCGTCATCGAAAATTGGTCGCTGAGCGGAGGTCGTGCCGCATGAGCGACCTCCCCACGCATATCGTTGAACGCCCCGACGGGTTCGAGCTGGTGGACCGTCAGGGCAATGGCGTCGGCTGGCCGCTGCTGCCCACGCGCGAACGCGCGGTGGAGGATCTGCGCGACTGGCATCGCCACTGGCGCCAGCTGCAGATCTCCCCGCTGCCGGGCCGCCCCGTCCGCGCTCATGGTCGCCCGGCTCTGCCCGAAAGCATTTGCGGGGGTACGTCATGAACGGCCCGTCCATGCCGCCCGGCTGGTGGATCGCACCGGGCCTGATCGTCTTTTTCGCGCTGGCGATTTACCTGCTCGTCAGATGGTGGCTGCCATGAGGGTGCACAGCCTGGCCCGGCTGGCTGCCGTCCCCGCGCTATGTGCCCTGGCCGCCTGCGCCCCGGCCATCGGGACGGACGGCGCCCTTCCGGCTCCCGGTACGCTCATGGCGGCGGGAGAGCCCGTCATTCCGCCGCGCGGCCTGCTCGCCCTGTGCGGGCGGAACAGGGGCTTTTGTCCGAAGACGGAGGAAGCCGCCTCCCCGTTGACGCTCGACGCCGAAAAATGGGCCGAGCTGAACCGGGTCAACGATTGGGTCAATCGCAACATCCCCGCGCGGCGGGACCTGGACCCGGACGGCCGCCCCCGCGAGAGATGGACCGTGGCGAGCCCCGAAACCGGCGGCGATTGCGAGGATCTGGCGCTCGCCAAGCGCCAGGCGCTGATCGCCCGCGGCTGGCCGCCCGCCGCGCTGCTTATGGCGGTAGCCCTGACATGGCAGGGCACTGGCCACGCGGTGCTGCTCGTCCGCACCGATCGCGGCGACCTTGTGATGGACAATCTGGACTGGCGCATCCGGCCCTGGGCGGAAACCGGGTATCGCTGGACGCGGCGGCAGGACGCCGCCTGGCTGCTCGCCTGGCGCCGGGCGGCCATACACGGGGACGGAGAATGAGCGACATTCCGGCAATGCGAGTCGAGTTTTATGAGCGCGGGGGCGGTCTCGTTGATGCTCTCCGGAGCTATGCCGTTCCGCAGCAGGGCGAATACATCAACATCGCCAAACAGCAATGGCGAGTTGCCTATGTCGCCTGGGCAATCGACAGCAATAACTTCCGTCCCCAAAAAGAGCTGCGCGCTAATGTTGAGCTTGAAAAAGTTCCGAATGACGAAGCTGGGCCGGCCGGTAGTGCGGAGACGGCGAAGTGAGTGCCCTAGCGGAACCCCGCGCCTACCAGCGGCATGACCTCTTTGGACTTGCCCTGCAGCAATACCTTGCGGCCGTCCTTGAACTTGACGGCCACGACGGCGCTGTTGCGGTTGCCGCCCATGATGGCCCCGGCGAGCAGACCGACCGGCCCGAGCGCGACCGCCCCGGCCGCGCCCCAGCCCATCTTGCCGGCGATCGAGGTCTGGTTTTCCTGCGTCACCAGCTCGGCCGTTTCGATATCGGCCGCCTTGTATGTGTCGTGTCTGAGAAAGCCGGTGAAGAGCAGGATTTCCCGGATCTCCCCCCGCAGGCCCGTCTTCACCGTGGCGTTTTGTTCCGCCGGCCAGTCGCCGCCCAGGATCTTGAGCATGGTTTCGCAACCTCCCGATAAAAGCCGTCAGGCGCGCATTCCGCGCAAGCGGCGCACCGAAGCCGAGATCATCGCCGACCGCATGGCATATCTCAAGCGGTTGGGGCTGCGGTTCCTGGCCGACTTCGAACGCGAGGCCGAAAATGGCTGACGATCCCTTGCTCGATATCGCCGCCGCCGCGCAGGCCCTGACCGCTCATTATGAGCGAAAGTTCACCGCCGCCCAGCTGCGCAGCCTGGCCGACCGCGACAAGCTGCCCTTCTTCAAGGACATGGCCAGCGGCAAGCGCCTCATCAAGCGATCGGTGCTGATCGAGTTCTACGAGCGCCAGCAGCGCCACGCGGTTCGCGAAGCCCATAAGCGCATCGATCGGCGCGCCGGCTTCGGCTGACACCCCCCGGCCTTTCATGCGCGGCGCATGAGGGGCAAGGAAGGGCCGCCATGGTGGCGGCTCGCTAGGCCCGGCAGGTCCCCGCCTGCCGGGCCTTTTTCATGCGCTCGTTTCTACCGGATTTCTACCGTGCAGCCTGCCGCAGCCCGACGCAACCCGCCGCTTTCCGCCGTTTTCAGCGGGCCCACGGGCAGTAGAAAAACCCGCCCGAGCGGGTCCATACAAACGCTAAGTCATTGAATTTAAATGGTGAGCCCTGATGGGTTCGAACCATCGACCTACTGATTAAAAGTCAGTTGCTCTACCAGCTGAGCTAAGGGCCCGTCCTGAAACGGCTATTCGGGCGAGTCGGGGACCCGCGCCAGCCGCCGGAAAGTGCGCGGAACTTAAGGGGAGCTTGGGCGGCGGTCAACACTCCAGGCATGGTTTGGGCAAGATTGAGCTTGAGAAAACCACGCTTTGGGCAAGATAGCATTCATGCCCCCTGCGCCGCCTTGAAATCCGCGACGAAAGCCTCGAACCGGCCCTCCGAAATCGCCGCCCGCATCCCGGCCATGAGCGACTGGTAGTAGTGGATATTATTCCAGCTCACCAGCATGGAACCGAGCATCTCGCCCGACTTCACCAGATGATGGAGATAGGCCCGGGAATAGTCCCGCGCGGCCGGACAGCTGCTCTCCGGGTCGAGCGGGCTCGTGTCGGTGGCATGGCGGGCATTCTTGAGGTTGATCTTGCCGAAGCGGGTAAAGGCGAGCCCGTGGCGCCCGTTCCGGGTCGGCATGACGCAGTCGAACATGTCGATGCCGCGCCGTACGGCTTCCACCAGGTCGTCCGGCGTGCCGACGCCCATCAGATAGCGGGGCTTGTCCTGCGGGAGCATATCGGGCGCATAGTCGAGGACGCGCAGCATCGCCTCCTGCCCCTCGCCCACGGCGAGCCCGCCGACCGCATAGCCGTCGAACCCGATCTCGACGAGCCCCTCGGCCGAGCGGCGGCGCAGGGGCTCGTAGGTGCTGCCCTGCACGATGCCGAAAAGCGCCATGCCTTCCTTGCGGAGCGGCTGGGCCGCGAAGGCCTCTTTCGAACGGGCGGCCCAGCGAAGCGACAGCTCCATGGACTTTTCGGCTTCCGCCTCGGTCGTCGGAAACGGCGTGCACTCGTCAAGCACCATCTGGATATCGGAGCCCAGCAAGCACTGGATCTCGATGGAGCGTTCAGGCGAAAGCATGTGACGCGACCCGTCGATATGCGACTGGAAGGTCACGCCCTCCTCCGTCATCTTGCGGAGACGGGCAAGCGACATGACCTGAAAGCCGCCTGAGTCGGTCAGGATCGGATGCGGCCAGTTGGCGAATTTGTGCAGACCGCCAAGCGCGGCCACTTCCTCCGCCCCCGGACGAAGCATCAGATGATAGGTATTGCCGAGAATGATGTCCGCGCCCGTCTCCCGCACCTGCCCCGGATACATGGCCTTCACCGTGCCCGCCGTGCCGACCGGCATGAAGGCGGGTGTGCGAATATCGCCGCGCGGCGTATGGATGACGCCGGTGCGCGCTTTCCCATCGGTTCCCTGCAGATCGAAACTGAACGCGCTCATGGCCTGTGCTCGCTTTCCTGTGCGCTGTCCGGATCGCGCCGATAGATGAGACTGGAATCCCCGTAGGAATAGAAACGATACTCGGCGGCGATGGCGTGCGCATAGGCCGCTTTCATCTCCGCCGTGCTGCGCAGCGCGGAAACGAGCATGAAGAGCGTCGAGCGCGGCAGGTGGAAATTCGTCATCAGCATATCCACCGCATGGAAGCGATAGCCGGGCGTGATGAAGATGTCGGTTCCGCCGCGCCAGGGGTGAACCACGCCATCCGTATCCGTCGCGGTTTCGAGGAGGCGCAGCGACGTAGTGCCGACGGCAACGATACGACCGCCTGCCTTGCGGGCCGTATTGATCGCCTCGGCCTCTTCCTCCGTGATCTCGCCAACTTCGGAATGCATCTTGTGGGCGTCCGTGTCGTCCGCTGTGACGGGAAGAAACGTGCCCGCGCCCACATGAAGCGTCAGCCGCACCATATGCACGCCGCGCGCCTCTATAGCCGCCATCAACTCCGACGTGAAATGGAGGCCCGCTGTGGGCGCGGCAACGGCGCCTAGCTCGTCGGCATACATCGTCTGATAGTCGGAAAGGTCTTCCTCATCCGTCTCGCGCTTGCGGGCGATATAGGGCGGCAACGGCATGACGCCGGCCACCGCAATCGCCTGATCGAGATCGGGGCCGGATTGCGAGAACTGCAACACGCTCTCCCCGCCCTCATTCTTCTCGACGACCTGTGCTTCCAGACCGCCTTCGAAAGCAATCGTTTCGCCGATGGCGAGTTTTTTGGCCGGACGCAGAAAGGCGCGCCACAGGCTCGGTCCCTCGCGGAGATGAAGCATCACCTCGATGCGCGCCACGGCCTCGCCGCGCTGCCGCGTACCGAAAAGCCGCGCCGGGATTACCTTCGTATCGTTGAATACGAGAACGTCGCCCGGCTCCAGAAAGTCCGGCAGATTGCGCACGCCCTTGTCGGCAAGTGCATTCTCCTCCGGCCCGACGACGAGCATGCGCGCCGCATCACGCGGCCGCGCGGGACGCAAGGCGATACGCTCTTCCGGGAGCTCGAAGTCGAATTCATCGACGCGCATGGGTTTGATCCGACTATTCATACAAACCGGCAGCCCGGGCTTCACTCATGGCCGGGCATACGAATTACCGTCATGACCCGGCTCGTCCGGGTCATCCACGTCTTTTACGGTTTTCCGGGCGACAAGACGTGGATGGCCCGCATAAAGCGGGCCATGACGACTGTTATATCCAACTATGGCCGCCAACTGTGCGGTCATAGACTCCGGGCACCTGATTGATTGCAGATGGGACCGGAGCTGGATTGCCGGGTCAAGCCCGGCAATGACACTGTTTTTGCCTTAGGCCACGTCCGCCGCGACCTTCATGGACGCGATCCGGTCGGGCTCGCGCACCGGCTCGCCGCGCTTGATCTTGTCGACGGCTTCCATGCCGGAAATCACCTTGCCCCAGACCGTGTACTGGCCGTCGAGGAAGCTGGCGTCGTCGAACACGATGAAGAACTGCGAATCCGCACTGTTCGGGTCCTGCGTGCGGGCCATGGAGCAGACGCCGCGGACATGCGGCTCACGCGAAAACTCGGCCGGCAGCTTCTTGCCCGAGCCGCCCGTGCCGGTGCCCGTGGGATCGCCGCCCTGCGCCATGAAACCGTCGATCACGCGATGGAAGGCAACGCCGTCGTAAAAGCCTTCGCGAGCCAGCTCCTTGATGCGTTCGACATGCTTCGGCGCGAGGTCCGGACGAAGCTCGATGACGACCTCGCCATGGGGAATTTCCATGATGATCGTGTTTTCGGGATCTTTGATATCGGCCATGAAGGCGGCTCCTATTTCTTGGCGTCTGCGGCAACCTGCATCCGAACGATCTTGTCGGGATTTACAGGCGGTTCACCGCGCTTGATGTTGTCGACATGATCCATGCCGGAGACGACCTGGCCCCAGATGGTGTATTGCCCGTCCAGGAAGCTGCAATCCCGGAAACAGATGAAAAACTGGCTGTTGCCGCTATCGGGCGACGATGAGCGCGCGAGACCGACCGTGCCGCGTCCGAAGCTCAGCTTGTTGGTGAATTCGGCCGGCAGGTCCGGATACATGGAAGAGCCCCGCCCCGTGCCCGTGGGATCGCCGCCCTGGGCCATGAAGCCGTCGATCACGCGATGGAAGACGAGCCCGTCGTAAAAGCCCTCCCGCGTCAGCTTCTTGATCCGCGCGACCGTTTTGGGAGCGATTTCCGGATAGAGCTTGATGACGACACGGCCGTCTTTCAGGTCCATGTAGAGCGTGTTTTCCGGATCGAGCTTCTGCCCGTCCTCGGCATGCGCGAGAGGCGCAAGGAACGCAAAGGCCGCGAGCGCAAAGGCCGCTACGAGTTTGTGCATTCTGATCTCCGGTTTTTAGGGAGCAATGAGCCCGGTTTCAGCCCTTGGCTTTCAGCTCGGCAACCCTGGCCATCATCTTTTCGCGCACCGATACAGGCACGAAAGGCGAAATATCGCCGCCCATCTGCGCGATCTGACGCACGAGCGTGGACGAGATATGTCCCGTTTCCGGCGAGGCGGCAAGAAACACCGTCTCGACTTTCGGGTTCATGGTGCGGTTCATCCCCACCATGGCTTCTTCATATTCATAATCCACCGATCCGCGTAAGCCGCGCACGATGATGGAGGCGCCGAACTCATCGGCCGCATCGACCACGAGCCCGGAAAACGATGCGGTCGAAACCTTGCCGCCCATTTCCTTCGCGATTGGCGAAACTTCGCGTTCGATCAGGTCGAAGCGCTCGTCCAGCGACAGCATCGGCGCCTTGGTGGCATGAACGCCGATGGCAATAACCAGATGATCCACCACCCTGAGCGCCCGCCGGATGATGTCCACATGGCCGTTCGTCATCGGGTCGAATGTGCCGGGATAAAGCCCCGTTTTCGTCATGCCGGAAATCTCCTGCCCGTCCTTTTTACCGGCTTACTCGCCAGCTTCTTCGCCACCGCTTTCGGCGTCGTCGCCTTCTTCCTCGCCAGCCTCGCCGATATGTTCGACGGAAACAACTCGCTCATCGGCCGCCGTGCGGAAAATGGTGACGCCCTGCGTCGCACGGCCGGCGGCGCGAACATCGTCCACCGGGCAACGAATAAGCTGCCCCGCATCGGTTACCAGCATGATCTGGTCGTGACCCTCCACGGGGAAGGAAGCGACGAGATTGCCGTTCCGCTGCGTGACGGCCATCGCGATAATGCCTTTGCCGCCACGTCCGGAAGTCCGGTAGTCATAGGACGAGGATCGTTTGCCGAAGCCCTTTTCGCTGACAGTGAGAACGAACTGCTCTCTCGCGCCGAGCTCGGTATAGCGCTCGGGCGAAAGCGTGAGTTCGTCGCCCCCCTCCTCGTCGCCCTCTTCCGGCTCGGCGATATCGGCCTCCGCCTCATGGGCTTCGCCCGACGCGGCACGGCGCATGGCAGCGGCCTGTTTCAGATAGGCGCGGGACTCCGCGGGCGTCGCGTCGACATGGCGCAAGATGCTCATGCCGATCAGCGTGTCGCCGTCGCCAAGGCGGATGCCGCGCACGCCGGTGGAGGTGCGGCCCGCAAAGACGCGCACATCGGTAACGGGGAAGCGGATCGAGCGGCCGCCTGCCGTCGTCATCAGCACGTCGTCGTCTTCGGTGCAGATCTGAACCGAGACGATGCCGTCCTCTTCGTCTTCCAGCTTCATCGCGATCTTGCCGCCGCGATTGATCTGCACGAAGTCGGACAGCTTGTTGCGGCGGACATTGCCACTCCGGGTGGCGAACATCACATGGAGGTTGCCCCAGCTCTCCTCGTCTTCCGGCATCGGCATGACCGTGGAGATATACTCGTCCTGCGCCAGCGGCAGCAGATTGATCATCGCCTTGCCGCGCGATGTCGGCGAGCCCAGAGGCAGCTTCCAGACCTTCAGCTTGTAGGCCATGCCGTTCGACGAGAAGAACAGCATCGGCGTATGCGTGTTGGCCACGAAGATACGGGTGACGAAATCCTCGTCCTTGGTCGACATGCCGGAACGGCCCTTGCCGCCACGGCGCTGCGCCCGATAGGTGGAGAGCGGCACGCGCTTGATGTAGCCCTGATGGCTGACCGTGACGACCATCTCTTCACGCTGGATGAGATCTTCGTCTTCCATCTCGAACTCGGCTGCCGCGATCTCGGTGCGGCGCGGCGTGGCGAATTCCTTCCGGATGCCGATCAGTTCGTCGCGGATGATTTCAAGCACCCTCTCGCGCGAGCGGAGAATGGAAAGATATTCCTCGATGCTTTCGCCCAGGCCCTTCAGCTCGTCGCCGATTTCGTCGCGGCCCAGTGCCGTGAGGCGCTGCAGGCGCAGGTCGAGAATGGCGCGGGCCTGAGTGTCGCTGAGGGTCAGCGTGCCGTCGTCCGACAGGCGATGGCGCGGATCGTCGATGAGGAGTACCAGCGGGGCAATGTCCTGCGCGGGCCAGCTCCGCTCCGTCAGTCGCTCACGTGCCGTCGAGGGATCGGGCGATGAACGGATGATCCGAATGAATTCGTCGATATTGGCAACGGCGATGGCAAGTCCCACCAGCACATGCGCCCTGTCGCGCGCCTTGCCGAGTTCGAACTTGGTCCGCCGCGTAATGACTTCTTCACGGAACGCCGCGAAGGCCTGCAGCATCCGCTTCAGGTTCATCACTTCCGGGCGGCCATGGTCGAGCGCCAGCATGTTGGCGGCGAAGGAGGATTGAAGCTGCGAGAAGCGATAAAGCTGGTTCAGCACGACATCGGGCACCGCGTCGCGCTTCAGCTCGATCACGATGCGCATGCCCTGCCGGTCGGACTCGTCGCGCAGGTCGCTGATGCCTTCGACACGCTTGTCGCGAACCAGTTCGGCAATCTTCTCGATCAGCGTCGTCTTGTTCACCTGATAGGGAATTTCACTGACGATGATCGCCTGGCGGTCTTTCTTGGTCTCCTCGATATCGACCTTCGCGCGCACGGCGATGGAGCCGCGCCCCGTGTGATAGGCCGATTTCGCCCCGGCGCGGCCGAGCATGATCCCGCCGGTCGGAAAGTCCGGCCCCGGAACATATTCGATCAGCTCGTCGATGGAGATATCCGGATTGTCGAGCAGCGCAACGCAGGCGTCGATAACTTCACCGAGGTTGTGCGGCGGCACATTGGTCGCCATACCGACGGCGATACCATTGGCGCCATTGACCAGAAGGTTCGGAAACTCGGCGGGTAGTACGCTCGGTTCGCGCTCGGTTGCGTCGTAGTTGTCCTGGAAATCGACCGTATCCTTGTCGATATCGTTCAGGAGCGCATGCGCGGCCTTGGCCATGCGCACTTCGGTGTAACGCATGGCGGCGGCGGGGTCGCCGTCGACCGAGCCGAAATTGCCCTGACCGTCGGCCAGCGGCAGGCGCATGGAGAAATCCTGCGCCATGCGCACCAGCGCGTCGTAAATCGACTGGTCGCCATGCGGGTGATACTTACCGATCACATCGCCGACCACGCGGGCCGATTTGCGATAGGCCTTGTTCCAGTCGTAGCCGTTCTCGTTCATCGAGAAGAGAATGCGGCGATGCACGGGCTTCAGCCCGTCGCGCGCATCCGGCAGCGCACGGCTCACGATCACGCTCATCGCGTAATCGAGATAGGAGGTGCGCATTTCCTCTTCGATGGAAATCGGGGCCACATCGCGCTCGGGCGGCGGGCCGCCGCCTTCGCCGTTTCCGGCGCCGCCACCCTGGCCGCCACCAGGACCGCCGTTCATGCCGTCCCCGTTTCCGGACATCGGCTCGTCGCCCGGCTGATCGGTTTCTGGAGTATCGGACAAGTGTTTTTCGTCTTCTTGAGCGCCCGCCAGAGCTGGAAAAACCGGCCTTGCTGCGTGGCATTTTAAAGGATGAAAAAGAGGCTTCGGAAGAGCTCCGAATCCCCTTTTTTGACTTGCCCACAATCTAGCAGGTCGGTCCTGTCACGGCAACTTCAAAGACCGCGAGGGGCTAGGCATAAGGCATTGATTTAAAAGAAGAAAAAGTCGGGCCGTCGGCCTGCCCGGAATACGGCAAATGAAAGGCCCCGCCCGCCATGGTTTCAGGCGGAACGGGGCCTTGAATCTTGCTGCCCGGCAATAGGGCGCGAATGCCTCAGAACGGAATTTCGTCGTCGAGGTCCTGGGCGAAATCGTTACCGCCCCCGCCGCCGCTGGAGCTGCCACCGCCGCCGCCGAAATCGTCATTTCCGTAGCTGCCGCCACCGCCGCCACCGAAGTCGCCGCCGCCGCCCCCGCCACTGCGGGCGTCCAGCATGGTCAGGACGGAATTGAAGCCCTGCAGCACGACTTCCGTCGAATAGCGATCCTGGCCGGACTGATCCTGCCATTTGCGGGTCTGCAGCGAGCCCTCGAGATAAACCTTGGAGCCCTTCTTCAGATACTGCTCGGCGATCCGGCACAGCCCCTCGCTGAAAATCACCACGCGGTGCCATTCGGTGCGCTCGCGGCGCTCGCCGGAATTCTTGTCGCGCCAGCTTTCCGATGTGGCTATCCGCAGATTTGCGATCGGCCGGCCGTCCTGTGTGCGGCGGATTTCAGGATCCGCGCCCAGATTGCCCACCAGAATGACCTTGTTGACGCTGCCTGCCATATTCGCCTCGCTGTTTTCTGCCTGCGACAGGTTTATCCCCGTCGTATCGCCTTGAACAGGCCGGTCTGCCCGTTCCCGGAATCGCGCAGCTCGTTTCGCTACCCTGTTGTCCTATTCATAAAGCGGGACAAACGCAATTCGGCCATTAACTCTTCCATAAAGTCGTTCGCGCAATCTGGCCTCCGGGATTCCCGGGAGGGCAAGCCGGAACATGACCGACTACGCCACGATGCAAAGCGAAAGCAGCGCTAAAAGCTGGAATATCTGGACCGGAGAGGTCGGGAAGGCTGTCGTCAGCCACCGGCATTATCTGGCGCTTTGCCTGCTTTGCGTTGCGACGGTCTGGCCGTTTCTGGCCCTCTCCGCCCCCGGCGGCGCGGCGCTCCTGTCCCGGAACCTCGTCAGCCTTCTCCTCATCATGGCCATGCCCCTGGCGGTCGTCCTCGTCCTGTGGACCGCCATCTGCGCCGTGCAGGCCGGCCTCTCCCATCCGCGCGAGACCCTGAAGCGGGTGCTTGAGGCCAGATATCTCCAGCCCGGGTACGCCGCCAACCTCCTCACCGTGCTCGTGCCGCTGGCCTTCGTGCTGGCCGGCTTCACGGCGACGAAGGTTTATATCGGCCACCTCCAGCCCTTCGACCTCGACAGGCCCATCATCGACTGGACCCTCCAACTGACGGGAGGCGAATTGCCCTGGCAGTTTCTGATGGGACCGTTCGGCTCCCCCTGGGCGATCAAGGCACTCGACGGTATCTACTATCTCTGGTTCCCGCTCCTCGCCGCGACCTTCGTTCTCCAGCTTCTCTCAGCCCGCCGCCCCCATCTGCGGCTGCAATTCATCGCCACGCTGGCCCTGAACTGGGGGCTTCTCGGCACATTCGGCGCGCTCGCCTTCGCCTCCGCCGGTCCGGCCTTCCTGCCGGAACTCTGGGGAACCCCGACACCCTTCGACGGCCTCCTCCAGCATCTCCACGCGATCAACGGCAACGAACACAGCCTGATGGCGCTCTCGGTGCAGAGCGGCCTGTGGTCGATCTTCTCCCTGAAAGGCACCATCGCCGGCGCTGGCATTTCGGCCATGCCCAGCATCCACGTCGCCATGGCCACCACGCTGGCCTTGCTGGGCTGGCGGCTGGGACGCATCTGGGGGATCGCCCTGACCGCTTTTGCCGTCGCGATCTTCATCGGCTCCATCATGCTCGCTTTCCACTACGCCCTCGACGGCATTGTCGGCGCCGCCGCGGCCATCCTCATCTGGACGGTATCAGGCTGGATGATCGACCGCGCCCACCCGCGCGCTCTCGAACCTCTTCCCCGCCAGGACTGACGGCCTCAGACCAATCTCACTTGTTCTTGTTTTGTTCACATCAAGGCGCTAGCATCCTTGCGTGACAGCGAGTCTAGCCGGAGACCGACCGATGAATGCCGCAGAAAACTGGATGGCCTTGTGCGATAATCTCGACCAGACGACGGACCAGTTCATGACAGCCCTCGAGAGGGTGAACCGCCGCCTTATCGCCTTCGGGCGACGCCCCCTGACGGAAGAGGACGTCCTCGCCGTCGAAGACCGCGCCCCCGACGCAAATATTCTGCCTTTTCGCAGTCCGGATTGAGCCCGCCCCTTGAAGGCGGACGCTCCGGGCTACATACATGAGTGGTTGAGAGACGGGACCGTCTCCTCTCCCCGTCTTTCCATGCCTTCCCCATTGAGTACCGGCCCCCCGACATGAGCACCACGCGCAGCAAAAAAGCCGCTACCGGCAAGACCGACAAATCCGCGCCGGCGGATATCACGCGCGCCATCCGCGTCGTCGGCGCCCGCGAGCACAATCTGAAGAACGTCTCGGTGGAGCTGCCGCGCGACGAACTCATCGTCATCACCGGTCTTTCCGGCTCGGGCAAATCCTCTCTGGCCTTCGACACCATCTATGCCGAAGGCCAGCGCCGCTATGTCGAAAGCCTGTCGGCCTATGCCCGCCAGTTCCTGGAGATGATGCAGAAGCCGGATGTCGACCAGATCGACGGCCTCTCGCCAGCCATCTCCATCGAGCAGAAGACGACCTCGCGCAATCCGCGCTCGACCGTCGGCACGGTGACGGAAATCTACGACTATATGCGCCTGCTCTGGGCGCGCGTCGGCATCCCCTATTCGCCCGCGACGGGCCTTCCCATCGAGAGCCAGACCGTGACGCAGATGGTGGACCGCGTGATGGCGCTGCCGGAAGGCACAAGGCTTTACCTGCTGGCCCCCATCGTGCGCGGCCGCAAGGGCGAATACCGCAAGGATTTCGCCGAACTCCAGAAAAAGGGCTTCCAGCGCGTCAAGGTCGACGGCGAGTTCTACGAAATCGACGACGTGCCCGCGCTGAACAAGAAGCTCAAGCACGACATCGACGTGGTGGTCGACCGCATCGTGGTGCGCGACGATCTCGGCAATCGCCTCGCGGACAGTTTCGAGATCGCGTTGGGGCTTGCCGACGGCATCGCCGTGGTGGAACTCGCCGACAAGAAGGAAGGCAAGGACGCCGAACGCAGCATCTTCTCGTCGCGCTTCGCCTGCCCCGTGTCGGGCTTCACCATCGATGAAATCGAGCCGCGGCTCTTTTCCTTCAACAATCCCTTTGGCGCCTGCCCGAGCTGCGACGGCCTCGGGACGCAGTTCTATATGGACCCGGAACTGGTCGTGCCCGATCCCGGCCTCTCGCTGAAGAACGGCGCCATTGCGCCCTGGTCGCGCTCCACCTCGCCCTATTACACCCAAACCCTTCAGGCGCTTTCGCGGCAGTACAAATTCTCCATGGCGCAGCCCTGGTCGAAGCTGCCGGAGGAAGCGCAGAACGTCATCCTTTACGGGTCGGGCGACGAAATCGTCACCTTCACCTATGACGACGGCATGCGGTCCTACAAGACCAAGAAGCCGTTCGAGGGCGTGATCCCGAACCTCGAACGCCGCTGGCGCGAAACCGACAGCGCCTGGGCGCGCGAGGAGATCGAGCGCTTTCAGGGCGTCACCGATTGCGAAGAATGCGGCGGCTACCGCCTGAAGCCGGAAGCGCTGGCGGTGAAGATCGCCGGCCTCCATATCGGCCAGCTTTCGCAAATGTCGATCCGTCAGGCGGATGAATGGTTCCGCGACCTCGACAAGGATCTGAACAAGAAGCAGAAGGACATCGCCGCGCGCATCCTCAAGGAGATCCGCGAGCGCCTTCACTTCCTCAACAATGTCGGCCTCGAATATCTGACGCTCTCGCGCAATTCCGGCACGCTGTCGGGCGGCGAGAGCCAGCGCATCCGTCTGGCCTCGCAAATCGGCTCAGGGCTGACCGGCGTCCTCTACGTGCTGGATGAGCCGTCCATCGGTCTCCATCAGCGCGACAATGACCGCCTGCTCGACACGCTCAAGCGCCTGCGCGATCTCGGCAACACGGTCATCGTCGTCGAGCATGACGAAGACGCCATCCGCTCGGCCGATTATGTGGTCGATATGGGCCCCGGCGCAGGCGTGCATGGCGGCGAAGTCGTCGCGGAAGGCACGCCCGACGACATCATGCGCAATGCCGACAGCCTGACAGGCCAGTATCTCACCGGCTTCCGCCAGATCGAGGTGCCCGCCGAGCGCCGCAAGGGCAACGGCAAATCGCTGAAGGTGACCGGCGCCAAAGAAAACAATCTGAAGGACGTGACGGCGGAAATACCACTCGGCGTCTTCACCTGCGTCACCGGTGTGTCCGGCGGCGGCAAGTCCACCCTGCTCATCGAGACGATCTACAAGGCGGTGGCGCGACGGCTGAACAATGCGCGCGAACATCCCGGCGCCTTCGACGAGATTTTCGGGCTCGAACATCTCGACAAGATCATCGATATCGACCAGTCGCCCATCGGGCGCACGCCGCGGTCGAACCCCGCGACCTATACCGGCGCCTTCACCTTCATCCGCGACTGGTTTGCGGAACTGCCGGAATCGCGCGCCCGCGGTTACAAGCCCGGCCGCTTCTCGTTCAATGTGAAGGGCGGCCGTTGCGAGGTCTGTCAGGGCGACGGCGTCATCAAGATCGAGATGCACTTCCTGCCGGACGTCTATGTGGAATGCGACGCCTGCCACGGCCATCGCTACAACCGCGAAACGCTGGAAGTGAAGTTCAAGGGCAAGTCGATCGCCGACGTGCTCGAAATGACGGTCGAGGAAGCGGCCGACTTCTTCAAGGCCGTTCCCGCCGTGCGCGACAAGATGGAAGTCCTGAAGCGCGTGGGCCTGGGTTACATCAAGGTCGGCCAGCAGGCGACGACGCTGTCGGGCGGCGAGGCGCAACGCGTGAAGCTTGCCAAGGAATTGTCGAAGCGTGCGACCGGCCGAACCATATACATTCTCGACGAACCGACCACCGGCCTCCACTTCCACGACGTGGCGAAGCTGCTCGATGTGCTGCATGAGCTTGTCGACAATGGCAACACGGTGGTGGTGATCGAACACAATCTCGAAGTCATCAAGACCGCCGACTGGCTTCTCGATCTGGGACCGGAAGGCGGCGATGGCGGCGGCGAGATCGTGGCCTTCGGGACGCCGGAAGATGTGGCCGCCGAAGCGCGCTCCTATACCGGCGGATATCTGAAGACCATGTTTTCCCGTAAGCCTGTCCAGAGCAAGACGGCGGAGGGCAAGAAGACGGGCGGCCAAAGCGGCGCCAAGCGAAGCGCCGCCGCGGCCAGCCGCTCCGGGCCTGCGAAGAAAGCCCCCGCCACGCGGCGCAAATCGACATCCGCATCTTCGCGTCGAAAAACAGCCAAATAACGGGCCGCTCCCGAAATCCAGGCGTATCCGTCCGGCGTCAAACTTCCTATAAGAGAAGCCTGACGTGAGGTGGCTGGGGACAGCGAAATGCTGAAAGGCGACGGGGCGCGGCCGAGCCGACGCGACTTTCTGAAATTGTTTGGCGCGGCGGCGGGCTGCTATGCCCTCACGGCCTCGCCCGTTCCGTTTCTGGCGCGCCTGAACCGGGCCGAAGCCGCGCCCGGCCAGTTCCATTTTCCGCAAGGTCTGGCCTCGGGGGACCCGCAGCCCGACGCCGTTCTGCTCTGGACGCGCGTGGCGCGGATTGCGGGCAATGACGATCCCGTTGCCCAGCCGCTCAACGGCTCCATCGACCTCTATGTCCAGGTCGCAAAGGACGAGGCGTTCGAGAGCCTCGTTCTCGAACGCACGGTGCGGGCGCCGGCCGAAGCCGACCATACCGTCCGCCTGCTTGTCGACGGCCTTCAGCCGGACACGATCTATTATTACCGTTTCTACGCAGGCAGCGACACCTCCCACCTGATCGGGCGTACACGGACGGCCCCGAGCCCGGATGCGGACCGGCCCGTGCGTTTCGCCTTTGTGTCCTGTCAGAACTACGAACAGGGTTTCTATGGGGCCTGGCGGCGGCTGGTAAATGACGACATCGCCGCGCCGCCGGAGCGCCAACTCGATTTCGTGCTTCATCTGGGCGATTTCATTTACGAAGTCGCGGGCGATGTGCCTCAGGACCAGACGCCTGCCCGGCTGGTCGGCCATATGCCGGACGGCTCCGACCCATGGGAGCCGGATGGTTCGCATCCCTGGTGGCAGCGCGGCGCGCAGGCCGCCGTGACGAAGGACGACTATCGTTATCTCTACAAGGTCTATCTCAGCGACCCTGACATTCAGGCCGCCCGTGCCCGCTTTCCCATCATCGCGACATGGGACGATCACGAGTTTTCAAACGATGCCTGGCAGTCCGCCGCCACCTATTTCGACGATGCGACGCCCGCGCAGAGCCGCAAGCTGGCCGCCAACGCCGCCTGGTTCGAATTCGTGCCCGCGATCCTCACCGGTGCAAGTTCGCTCGACGACATCGCCTCCGAGGCCGCCGATTTCAAAATTGCGACGGTGAAGGACGAGCCCTTCGGCGATCCCGACGACAGCTTCCTGCTGCAGGACAAATCGAACATCGCCGCGCTCGACAGCATCACCATTTACCGGACGCTCCGCTGGGGCTCCCTGCTCGACCTCATCCTGACGGATTTGCGCTCCTATCGCAGTCCACCGGTGATGACGAAAGAGGTGAAGGAGCTGACGAAGGGAGCGCCGCTTCCGCCGGTCGATATCGTCACAACGCTCGATGCCGGACGTATGGCGAATGGCGGCAAGCCGCCCGCGACCATCTCCTATGGCGACAAGGAAATCGTCAATCCCCGCGCCGAGTTGCCGCCCGGCACCATGATGGGCGCGCGCCAGAAGCGCTGGTTCAAGGCCGTGCTGAAAGCCTCGAAGGCGCGCTGGCGGTTCTGGGGCAGTTCCGTCCCTGCGCTCTCCATGCGCCTGGACCTTTCATCGGTCCCCATGGCGGACTATCGGGACGGCTATGTCGGCACGGATGGCTGGCAAGGCTATCCCGGCGAGTTGCGCGAGCTCATGGCCTATGTGCGCGCCAGCGGCATCACCAATCTCGTGACGTTGTCGGGCGACTATCACGCTTTCGCCGCGGGCCGGCTGCCGGTGGACCCGGATGCGGAAACGCTGACCTTCCCGGCTGCGGAGTTCATGAGCGGCGCCATCAGCTCCGGCGATTTGTTCTCCAGCGTCGAGCGCGCCGCAAGCGGCAACGATACGTTCTACCGCATCACTGTCGTGAAGGATGCCGACGGCAACGACCTGCCCAACCTGAACAACACGCTGGTGAACGGGTTCCGCTGCGGCCTCGTGACCTCTTATGCAGGCAAGGGCTGGGGCGACTGGTTCGTGAACGATCGGGCGAGCCCCGGGCTTTCCTATGTCGACTCGCGCGGGCACGGTTTTTCGCTTGTGACCGTGACCGAAAACGCCATCGTCGTGGAACAGATGAATGTAGGCGACGTGTCGCACGACGCAGGCCCCACCGGCCCCGATATCCGGCACAAGGCGCGTTTCGTCGTGAAGAGCTGGGGACCGGGCGAAGACGCGGTCATCGAGGGGCCCCTCTTCACCGGGAAACCGCCTTATCCGTACTCGGAGTAATTTTTACTCACACACGCCCGATTTGACCCGGCCTCCCCAACCGCTAATCTTTTCCCCATAGATACCGATCGCGAAAACAAGGGGAGGAACGAAGATGCCGTTCAAGGAATACGCCGACTATGACGGGCTGGGCCTGGCCGGGCTGGTGGAAAAGGGAGAGGTCACGCCCGCCGAACTGGCCGAGGAGGCGATTGCGCGGGTCGAACGGCACAACGGGACGCTCAATGCCGTGGTTCACAAGGCCTATGACGAGGCGCTGGAAACGGCGAAAGGCCCCCTCCCCGACGGCCCGTTCAAGGGCGTTCCCTTCCTGATCAAGGATCTGGGCATCCAGGTGAAAGGCTGGCCGCGCACCTCCGGCAGCCGCTTCGTGGCCGATATCGTGGATACCGAGGACACCGAGCTGACCAAACGCTACCGCGCTTCCGGCGCCGTGCTGTTCGGCAAGACCAATACGCCGGAATACGGCATCACCGGCACGACGGAATCGACGCTGCTCGGCCCCTGCCGGAACCCCTGGGACCCGGACCGCATCTCCGGCGGTTCGTCGGGCGGCGCGGCCTCGGCCACGGCGGCGGGCATCGTGCCGCTTGCCCATGCCTCGGACGGGCTCGGCTCGATCCGCATCCCGGCGGCCTGTTGCGGCCTTTTCGGCCTGAAAGTGACGCGCGACCGCAATCCGCAAGGCCCCGGCGACTATGACCGCGCCATCGGCTTCAGCGTCGACCATGTGGTGAGCCGCACGGTGCGCGACAGCGCCGCCATGCTGGATGCAACGGGATACCCGGAACCCGCCTCGCCTTACGCGCCGCCGCCCAAGGCTGCGCCCTATATGGAAGAAATCACCAAGAACCCCGGCAAACTGAAAATCGCCTGGTCGCCGGAAACGCCGAGCGGGCGGCCCATCCTGCCGGAAATTCAGGCGGCGCTCGAAAAGACGGTCGACCTCCTGGAAAAGCTCGGCCATGAGGTCGTGCCGACGGGGCTGGGTGTCGATTATCGCACCCTCTACCGCGCGCAGGGGCTGGTTTCCGCGTCGAACTTTGCCGCCGGCATGATGCGCCGCATCGAGGCGATGGGCCGGGAACCGCGCGAGGATGAGCTGGAACCCAACACATGGGCGGGCTTCAAGGGCGGCCAGAAAGTCACCGGCGCACAGGCCATGTGGGGCTGGCAGCAGCTTCGCCTGATGAACCGGCAGATCCTCGGCCTGTTTGAGGATTTCGATGTCTATCTCTGCCCGGTACTGGGCGACCTCCAGCCGGAAATCGGTCATCTGACCGCCGATCAGGAGCCCAAGGAGCTGAACCGCCGGCAGAGCCGCGTCTTCCCCTTCACCCCGCCCTTCAACTTCACCGGCCAGCCCTCCATGTCCGTGCCGCTCTGCCAGTCGGAAAGCGGGCTTCCCATCGGCATGATGTTCACCGGCCGCTATGCCGACGAGGCAACGCTCTTCCGGCTCGCTGCCCAGCTCGAGAAGGAACTGCCCTGGAAGGACCGGAAGCCGAAAGTGTGGGATTGAGGGTCTGGAACTGAGCCGGGGCTGATGCTATCTCCTGCGACATGACAGAAAGCATCAAACCCGTTCACGTGATCGGCGCCGGCATGGCCGGCTCGGAAGCCACATGGGCGCTCGCGCAAGCCGGCGTGCCCGTCGTGCTGCATGAAATGCGCCCCGTGGTGAAAACCGACGCGCATGAGACGGACGGTTTTGCGGAGATGGTCTGCTCCAACTCCTTCCGCTCCGACGATCCCGAGCAGAACGCCGTCGGCCTGCTGCATGAAGAGATGCGCCGGACGGGGTCGCTGATGATGGAAGCCGCCGAACAGGCAAAAGTACCCGCAGGCGGCGCGCTCGCGGTGGACCGGGACATCTTCTCCGGCTTCATCACCGAACGCCTCTCGAACCATCCGCTGGTGACGGTGGAGCGCGGCGAGGTGGACGGCCTGCCGCCAGAAGACTGGGACAATGTGATTATCGCCACGGGCCCGCTGACCTCGGCAAAGCTCGGCACGGCCATCGGCGAACTGACCGGCGACGACGAACTCGCCTTTTTCGATGCCATCGCCCCGATCGTCTACAAGGAGACGATCGACATGTCGGTCTGCTGGTACCAGTCGCGATATGACCGCGTGGGATCGGGCGGCGAAGGCGCTGGCGGCGCGGGCAAGGACTACATCAACTGCCCGCTCGACAAGGAGCAATACGAAACCTTCATCCGTGCCCTGATCGAAAGCGAGAAGACCGAGTTCAAGGAGTGGGAGAAGTCGACGCCCTATTTCAACGGCTGCCTGCCCATCGAGGTCATGGCCGAGCGCGGCGTCGAGACGCTGCGCTATGGGCCCATGAAACCGGTCGGCCTCACCAATCCGCATAACCCGGATGTGAAGCCCTATGCGGTGATCCAGCTCCGCCAGGACAACAAGCTCGGCACGCTCTACAACCTCGTCGGCTTCCAGACCAAGATGAAGCATGGCGAACAGAAGCGTGTCTTCCGCACCATTCCCGGCCTCGAAAAGGCGGAGTTTGCGCGGCTCGGCGGCCTGCACCGCAACACCTTCCTGAACAGCCCGACGCTTCTCGACCATGCAATGCGGCTGAAGGCGCAGCCGCGCCTGCGTTTCGCCGGCCAGATCACCGGCGTCGAGGGCTATGTGGAAAGCGGCGCCATGGGCATTCTGGCGGGTCGGTTCGCCGCCGCCGAAAGACTGGGACGGGACATCTCGCCGCCGCCGCGCACCACCGCGCTCGGCGCCCTCCTCGCCCATATCACGGGCGATGCCGAGGCGAGTACCTTCCAGCCCATGAACGTCAATTTCGGGCTCTTTCCGGAGGTGGAAATCCCGAAGGACGAGAACGGCAAGCGTGTACGCGGCAAGGCCAAGGGTCCCGCAAAGAAACGCGCCCATACCTCGCGCGCGCTGGCCGATCTTGAAAGCTGGCTGAAGCCGCACGCCGAAGCGGCCGAGTAAGACCTAGATCCGGCCCCGCCATTTCCGGCCCAGCAGGCGGAGCTGCCTGCGGAAGGCGGGCACCTCGGCCCGGTCGCGAAACGGATCGAACCCGTCGGCCAGCATGATGTCGAGATAGCGGTCGCATAACGAGGCCGGAAGCAGCGCGGGCAATATCTCTTTCGGAGCGCCGTCCTTGCGCGCCGCCGCCAGATGCTCCCGCGCTGTGCCGCCCACTTCCCGCATGGCCGCGCCAAGCGCATCGCTCATCCGCCCTTGCAGAATGCCATGCGGGTCGAGGTCGTGACGACGCATCAGATCGACAGGCAGCATCACATGCCCCTGCGCCGCCTTCGCCGGAAGGGCGCGCAGCATACCGGTCAGGCCGAAGGCGATACCGGCATGTTCGATGGCGGTGCGATGGGTTTGCCCCGCCGCTTCCCCGCCGAGCCCCATGGCAGCCAGCATCATCAACTGGCCGGACGTGGCGCGCGCATAAGCCTCCAGAGCCGCCATATCCTCGAACGGCTCCTCGTCGAGATCCCGTTCCCGGATATCGACCAGGGCGCTCAGCGCGGAAAGCGGCATGTCGACATGCCTGCGCGCCTCGGCAAGCGCCACCGCCACATGATGTCCGCGCGTCTCGCCCGCATCGAGCCCTTCGAGAACCTCCCGCCACCATTGCAGCCGGATCATCCCCATCATCGGCTCGCTCACCGTTTCGGGAATACGCGCGATTTCGAGATTGAAGGCATAAAGCGCCAGCAAGGCTGGCCGCTTGTCGGCGGGCGCCAGCAGCAGGCTCAGAAAGCGGTCGTGATCGTGCTGCCTGATCTCGGCCAGGCAAGCATCGAAATTCGCTTTTATGTCGGCGGCGTCATTCATGCTGCTTCAAATAACAAGGGGGCCGCCCGGAAGCGACCCCCGTCTTGACCGGAACCACGTTTTGCCCCGGTGTCGGCCCTCAATAGATATTCTGGGCCGACACCATCGCAAAGAGCATCGGGATCGACAGCAATGTGTTGGTTCGCGAGAACAGCATTGCCGTGCGCCCCGCCGCCGGTTTGGCGTCCGCCGGTGCATCCACCAGCCCGAGCGCGATCTTCTGGTTGGGCCAGATCACGAACCAGACGTTGAACCACATGACGATCCCGAGCCACATGCCGATACCGATGGCCGTGTGCTTGTGCACCATGAAGTCGTTCATCGCACCGAGCGTGAGCGCATCGCCCAGATAGCCGTTCAGATGCGCGAGAATGAGCCCCGTCACGATGGTGGACATGGCGCCCCAGCGGAACCAGAACAGCGCTTCGGGCGCGATCACCTTGCTGATCGCCGGTTTCTGGTCGTCGGGAATGCTCGGCATTTTCGGAATCTGGACGAAATTGAAATACCAGAGCAGGCCGATCCACATCACGCCGCTGATGACATGCAGCCAGCGGAAGATGAACGCCCAGAAGAGCCGTCCCGCCTGGCCGTCCCAGACGAAATACATGATGAGCAGAATGGCTGCGAGTACGCAGCCCGCAATGACCGTATTTCTCAGCGATGTCAGGATAGCTGCCATTTTCCTCCCCTTCCTTCATCGCGGGGCGGCCCTCCCAAGCCACCCGCACGCCCGCGACTCAATGCCGCAGGCTGACAATGACGCTAGGAGTTTCGGAAAGAAATGCCAAGCAGCCTGTTTCGGCGCCTGTTTTCTATGTTTGAATTTCGGATTTTGGGCCAGCTACTGACTTCTCCTGCCATTAGCTACTTGCCTACATCGCACCGAAACCGCGCCCCTGTCGCATCCGAAAAGTTGAGCAATCTTCGTCCATCATTGTCTTAAGTTGGAATTCTGACTCTGGAAAAAGCGATTTCGTTTGCTACCGCGGCAAGCAGCATTTCTTGTATTTCAAACCACTACCGCAGGGGCAACTAGCGTTGCGCCCTACCTTTGTAGCCCCCCTGCTAGCTTCAATAATCTGAACCGGTCGGCGACGCGGCAACGTCGCCAAAATTTCTTCAATTGCCGGACTTGGTTCCCAAGGGGCGTCCAAGACGAGAGCGTGCCGAATTTCATAATCAGCAGGATTAAGAACAAGGCCATACCAGCGGCGAGCTTTCAACTCGTACTTCTTCAGCTTGCAGTGTTGCGAAAGTTTCTGGCGAGCGACCTGATCGGTTAGCTCACTGAGGTGTATAGTTACCCCTGACGAATCTCCGTCGCAGGGGAAGGACAAGTCTTTCATGACCTGCTGCCTAAGCGCTGCTCCCGCCTGAGCGTCGAGAGCATGTGACAGTCCGTCACCCGCATCCCCTGAAAGCTGTAACAGCCAAAGACCAAGCCCAGTCAATTCGGGGATGTTCGCTTTTTCAATTTGATCGAGCACACGACCTATCGACGTTCCACGATAGCGTGTCAGGACACCTTCCACCTCGGGACTCCCAGACACTCCTCGTCGACGCACACTCATCGCCACGTCAACATGAGCAGTGAAATCCTCTCCGAGATTCACCATGTCGTATTGAGGGTCGAGCCAGAGATTGTTCTTTAGGTGATAGGAGAACGGAACCAATTCGCTCGTAACAATAAGCCTATCATGTACCTGCGCCCGCAAATCTAGATAGTTCAAGAATTGAATTGGAGTCCGAAGAAACTCTGCAAATACGTCAAGAGTGAACACATCTGTTATCAGCGGCTGGCGCAATTCTTCTGTCGCCTGTACTTTGAGGAACTGACGTCCTTGGAAACTCAAAGCAGGATAGTGATCAGCAAGCACACAAACCGGGAAAATAGTTCTGATCGGGCGGGATATCCTCACCTCTGCGCCTTCGGGGTTTCGGAAGGTGAAGTCAGTCGGCTTTTGAAGCGCGTCAGCGCACAATAGCGCCTGCTCATACGCATTCTCGACAGCCTTCTTGAAGTCATCCCGCAATACTTGATCGTTGCCCTTCCGAGCCTCGAGTGTCAGTCGTTTTGACTTGGCCTGCACAATTATCGAATGATCGCCAAATATCACTAGCGCATCAGCTTCTGCATAGCGGTTCTTACCGCGATAAATATCTATGTTTCTCAGAACACGCGCCTCGCCGAAAGCTGCTCCAAGTCGCTTGCTTGCATAGCTCTCGGTGAAATTTCCGCGATTTGCAGTTGCAATCGGACGGTAGGTGTCGTCCGTCATCATCCAAAAAAACGGAGATTCATATAAAGATTCTTGTAGCTGATAATACTGAAACAAGACGTACGAACCGTCCCCAAGATGCAAGATTGGTCGCGCGTTGGTTTCGTTGAACTCACTTACCCCAGTGAAGGAATCGTTGCGTTCGTGCGGTTCGTACCGGAAGGCGGAGAGAACAGCCTCAACAGTCGCTTCGGGCAAACCCGATTCAGCCAAAATATCTTCGCTTCTAAAAGTGAACATTGGCAGCAACGTCCACTCATCAGGCGGCTTAGCACGCATTTCTTCGCGCAAGAGCGCGGCTTTGGCCATACATCCACCTTGTATTGCCCTTGCTACAGCCATAGCGTCGGCAATCACAAAGCCACGATTATTTAGAAGCCATGGATCATCTGCTTGGTATTTCAGAGGAGTTAGCTCCTCATACTGAAAATCGTATGCAGAATCACCGCCGTAGAAGATTGGTTCGCGCATCGCAGCCGCCCCATCAAAAGGCGACTTCCCTTCGGCATGGAGCGCAGCCCAGTCCTTTCCTTCCAAAAAGGCAGAGGCCATCATCGCACGATGGAGTTCGTCCATAACAGCGTCGGTACGATCAAGGTAACTACGCATGGTTTTGGGGGGCGGCAGATCCGCATCAATCGGAGCTCGCGCCATCAAGCCGATTAACGTCGATATCTCAGTACGGATTAAACCCGGTCTTACGTAGTGAGACTGAACATCGTCCGCAACCAAATCCTGATCGTAACGGATCAGATTATCGCGCCAACAAAAATGGGCTATCGCGTGTATATACCCAGGCGAAGAACAGAGTGCCCCAACATCTTTAAATACTTCTGTCTCGCTGCGGCTCATTGTTCCCCCAAGCGATCATTGGATTACTCGTGTTTATCTCTTGAAGAACCGCAGCGTACGTTTTTCGCACCTAAAGCTCCAAGGACTGCATTTCTTAATGCTGACAAGCTGGAGCCCTAGGGCAAAATTAAAACCCGTAAAAAATCTCATATTGAACACAAAACATTACTTCCTCAGTCGCGGAGAAAGAGTCCGCCAAAAATTATAGACGGAAATCCAAACTGAGCACTTCTATTTCGAGAAGTTATTCTACGGCCAAAATGGCCGCCGCGACCCGCCTGCCCTCGTCCATCAGCAGGTTGTAGGTCCGCGCCGCCGCGGGGCTGTCCATCACGTCGAAGGAAATCCCTTCTTCTTCGAGCATTTCCGCGATCTCGCGCGGAAGTCGGGCAAAGGAAGCGCCCGCGCCGAAGAGCAGGATGTCGAAGCTGGGTTTCACCGAAACGGCGGGCGCCAGGCTCTCGGCGGTGACTCCCGACAGCTCGGTCATCGGCCAGGGATAGAGCCCGGACGGGGTCAGCAAAACCGATCCCTCGAAGCGCTGCCCTTCCAGCCGGAAACCGAAATCCCCGTAAGCCTCGATCAGCGGTTGCCCACTGAATTGAGGCTTCGATGAAGACGGTCCGGCCATATGAAAGACACCCTCAGCCCTTGGCCTGCTGCACCTTGGCGTCGCCCGTACCGCTCCAGTCGCGCTTCACGCCGATATAGAGCAGCAGCGGCGAAGCGATGAAGATCGACGAATAGGTGCCGACGAGAATGCCAAAGATCATGGCGAAGGTGAAATCGCGCAGCACTTCGCCGCCGAAAATGTAGAGCGCAAAGAGCGCCAGCAGCGTCGTGCCCGAGGTCATCACCGTGCGCGACAGCGTTTCGTTGATCGACAGATCCACCAGCTCGCCGAGATCCATCCGCTTGTACTTGCGCAGGTTCTCGCGAATGCGGTCATAGACCACCACCGTATCGTTCATCGAATAACCGATGATCGTCAGAATGGCCGCGATGGTCTGAAGGCTGAAATCGAGCTGCAGGAACGAGAAGACGCCGATGGTCAGCGCCACGTCATGCACCAGCGCCAGCACCGACCCGAGGCTGAACTGCCACTCGAAGCGGAACCAGATATAGATCAGCATCAGGATGATCGCGAGGATCACGGCGGTTACGCCGCTCTGGATAAGCTCGCCGCTTACCTGCGGGCCGACCACTTCGACACGCCGGTAGTCGACGCCCTCGCCGAGCGCGCCCTTGATCTTGTCGATCACGGCCTGCGAGGCGGCATCGCCACCCTCGTCCGGCGTCTGCACGCGGATGAGCACGTCATTGGCTTCGCCGAATTCCTGGATCTGCACCTCGCCCAGGCCGAGCGACCCCAGCTTGGTCCGCAAGCCCCCGATATCCGCCGGGCCGTCGGTGGCGACTTCCAGCAGAATGCCGCCCTCGAAATCGATACCGAAATTCAGACCACGCATCATCGTCAAGGCGGCCGATGCAATGATCAGCAGGACCGAAATGCCGACCGCGATATGGCGGAACTTGATGAACGGGATCTTGGTGTCGCTCGGAATGAGCTTCAGATGTCTCATTGTCCTGTTTCTCCCGATCACAGATTCAGCGTCTTGGGCCGACGCCGCTGATACCATGTGGCAACGAACAGGCGGTTGACCGTAAAGGCCGTAAAGACGGAGGTGACCACACCGATGGCCAACGTCACGGCAAAACCGCGCACCGGACCGGAGCCGAGCTGGAAGAGCACGATCGCGGCGATGAGCGTGGTGATGTTGGCATCGAGAATGGTGCTGAGCGCACGGGAGTATCCGGCCTCGAGCGAAGCGATGACCGATTTCCCGGCCTTCAGCTCTTCGCGGATGCGCTCATAGATCAGCACATTGGCGTCCACCGCCATGCCGATGGTGAGAACGATACCGGCGATACCCGGGAGCGTCAGCGTTGCCTGCAGGAGCGAAAGCACGCCCATGATCAGCGCCACATTGATGATGAGCGCCACATTGGCGAGAACGCCGAAGAAGCCATAGGTCACCGCCATGAAGATGATGACCGCGGCAAAGCCGATCAGCGAAGCGATTTCGCCCGCGGCGATGGAATCCGCGCCAAGGCCGGGACCGACCGTGCGTTCTTCCAGAATCTGCAGCGGCGCCGGCAAGGCGCCTGCGCGCAGCAGGATGGCCAGATTATTGGCTTCCGCCACGGTGAAGCTGCCGCTGATCTGCCCCTGCCCGCCGGTAATCGGTTCGCGAATAACCGGCGCGGAGATCACCTTGCCGTCCAGCACGATGGCGAACGGCCGGTTCACATTGTTTTTCGTCACATCGCCGAAAAGACGCGCGCCCGTGGAGTCGAAACGGAAATTCACGACAGGTTCGCCGGTGCGGGAATCGAAGCCCGGCTGCGCATCGGTGAGATGGTCACCGCCAACCATGACCTGGCGTTCCACCAGAACGGGTTGCTTGTCGTTATCCTGCATATAGAGGATTTCCGACCCCGCCGGCACGGAGCCCGCCTGCATCGCCTGTTGCGCGCTGGCGGAATTGTTCACGAGGCGGAAGGTCAGCTTGGCCGTCTGACCGAGCAGGTTCTTGAGGTTTTCCGGATCCTTGAGGCCCGGCACCTGCACCAGAATGCGGTCCGCGCCTTGTTGCTGGATGACCGGCTCGGTCGTGCCGAGCGCATCGATACGACGGCGCACGATCTCGATGGATTGCTGCATCGCCGAGCGCTGCCGCGCCAGACGCGCCGCCTCGGTCACCTTCACCGAAATCTGATTGCCCTGATTGGTGACTTCGATGTCGCGCGTGGGCGTGGCGGAAAATCCGCCACCGCCGACAAGCGTGGACAGATCCCTGATCTGCTGCATCGCCTTGTCGAGTTGCGCGGGATCCGTCACGCGAACGGTCGCCACATCGCCCTTCACGCCAAGTCCGGTATAGCGGATGCTCTCGTCGCGCAGCGCCTTGCGGATATCGCCGACCAGCGACTGGAGCCGGTCCTTCATCACCGCGTCGATATCCACCTCAAGCAGGAGATAGGAACCGCCGCGCAGATCGAGACCGAGATTGACCTGCTTGTCCGGCAGCCCGGCGGGCATATCGGTCAAGGAGTCCTTGGGAAAGAAATTGGGCGCCGAATAGGCAAACCCCGCGAAGCACACAAGTGCCACGAGGATGATCTTCCAGCGTTCGAAATGCAGCATCTGGGCTCCGCTCCCTCTTTGCACCCGTCACGGTCGCCCTTCCGGGCGCCGGTCGCGGTGCAGCGGCTCTAGGTGGCGATCAGGACGGCGAATTGGAGTTCGCAGGCACAGGTTCCGACTTGGACCGGACCTCGCTGATGGTCGTCTTCACGACGCGCACCCGTACATTCTCGGCAATTTCGACCTGAACTTCGTTCTCTTCGACCTTGGCAACCTTGCCGACGAGCCCGCCCGCGGTCACGACCGTGTCGCCACGGCGGACATTGGACACCATTTCGCGGTGTTCCTTGACCCGGCGCTGCTGCGGCCGCAGCACAAGGAAATACATGATCGCAAAAAGAGCGATGAACGGAAAAATCGAGATCATAAACTCGTTAAAGCCGCCGGCCTGATCCATAGAAAAACTCCCCAAGGGCTGGGCCCGGAGCCGATTCATATTGGGGCTCCAGAGCGCGATTTGCGGCGGACTATAGCCGTCACCCGCTGCTTTGCAAACCGCCTCTCGCCACATGACAGCCAGTTAAGTTTCGGCCCTGAAAGGCATTTTCCCCACATGCCGCCGGTGCTAGTGTCGCCGCTCCCTCACCGCCTAGCGAAAGCCCAGCGAACCCGCCATGTCTGCCGAAAATTCGCCCGATCTCACGGCCCAGTTGCGCCGCATTGCCGATGCGCTGGAGCGCCTTGCCCCCCCCGCCCCCGAAGGCGCCGCGCTCGATGCCGCCGATGCCTTTGTCTGGCAGGCCGACAGCGCCGCCCTCCAGCCCGTGTCCCGGGTCTCGCGGGTGGATATGTCGCTTCTGCAGGGGGTGGACCGCCTGCGCGACATCCTTCTGGAAAACACGCGCCGTTTCGCCAAGGGCCTTCCCGCCAACAATGCGCTTCTCTGGGGCGCGCGGGGCATGGGCAAAAGCTCGCTGGTCAAGGCCGCCCATGCGGCGGTGAACGAGGAAAATCCGACCTCGCTCGTCCTGATCGAAATCCATCGCGAGGATATCGAAACCCTGCCCCGGCTCATGGTCCAGCTCCGCGACCAGCCGCGCCGGGTCGTCATTTTCTGCGACGACCTCTCCTTCGACCATGACGATACCGACTACAAGTCGCTGAAAGCGGTGCTCGAAGGCGGTATCGAGGGACGGCCCGAGAATGTCCTCTTTTACGCAACCTCCAACCGCCGACACCTGATGCCGCGCGACATGGTGGACAATGAGCGCTCCACCGCGATCAACCCGTCCGAGGCGGTGGAGGAAAAAGTCTCCCTCTCCGATCGTTTCGGTCTTTGGCTCGGCTTTCATAATTGCAGCCAGGCCGACTATCTGGAGATGATCGATGGCTATGCCCGCTATCACGGGCTCAAGATCGACACCGAAGAGCTCCACGCGCAGGCCATCGAATGGGCCGCCACGCGCGGCGCACGCTCGGGCCGTGTCGCCTGGCAGTTCATTCAGGATCTGGCAGGAGGTCTGGGGACGCCGCTGAGGGATTGAGAGGGAACACCCTCTCTCTTCCGTCGTCATGCCCCGCTTCAGGCGGGGCATCCACGTCTGTCTTTACCGCCAAGACGTGGATGGCCCGAACAAGTCGGGCCATGACGCATGAGGTGGAGTGCAAGGCCCGGCCTGTTAGCTACCGATCAGCCCGTTCGGGTTGAGCGCTTTCGCACCCTTTCGAATTTCGAAATGGACCTGAGGCGTCACCACGCTGCCACTCTTGCCCGCCAGCGCGATCTTCTGCCCGCGCGTCACCCGGTCGCCCCGCTTTACCAGCAGCTTGCTGTTATGCGCATAGGCCGTCACCCATCCGTTGGAATGGCGGATCAGCAGCAGATTGCCATAGCCCTTGAGTTCGTTGCCCGCATAGGCCACCACGCCGGTCTGCGCGGCGTGAACGGGCGTCCCTTCGGCCACGGCGATATTGACGCCGTCATTGTGAAGCCCGTTCGCCTTGGGCCCGTAGCTGGAAATCACCTTGCCCCTGACCGGCCAGATGAAGCGGCCCGATGCGACGGGCGGCGGCGGGACCGACGCCCTGGTCGGCTGAACGGTTGCCACCGGGGCGCCCGGGCTGTGACCCGGCCGCTGCAGGGGAAGCGTCAGAGCCACGCGGGTTTCACGGGGCTCCTGCCTGCCCGGCGCCGGACGCGCCTGCGGTCTGGGGACGTTCGAAACGGGTTTCAGCGGTTTCGGGACATTCGACGCGGTCTGCCTTTGCACGCCTCGTCCCGGGATCTGGATTTTTTCGCCGACCCGGATTTCATAGGGCGGCGGAATGCGGTTGAGCTGCGTCAGCGACGCCATATCGACATCGTAGCGCCGCGAGATCGAATAAACGGTCTCGCCGCGCTGCACGGTGTGATAGCGCCCGCGCGGAATACGAAGCTTCTGCCCCGGATAGATCTCATAGGGAGGCCGCAGATTGTTTTCGTCGATCAGCGCGCGGATCGACACGCCCTGCGCCCGGGCGATCCGGTAGACGGAATCGCCCCGCTGGACGGCATAAATCCCGCCGGCGGTCACGCGACCCTGCGATGAAGCGGCGGGCCGGCTCAAGCCCCCGTCCCACCAGGCCGGCGTGGGCTCCGTCGCGCAACCGGCCGTGACCAGCAGCAAAAGCAGCGCTGCCGCCTGGCGCACTCCCTTTCCCTGTCCTGTCCAGCCTGTCCTGCCTCGGCGCATCAACTTTCCTTGGCCACACCTTCCACCAGCGGCACGAAGCGGACCGGCAGAAGCTCTTCCCGCTTCACACCTTCCTCCGTTCGCTCGATCCGGACAAGACGCTGGTCCCCGGGCATGGGCTTGGGAGCCCCGGAATCCGGCCTTGCCAGCGCCGCAGCGGCAATCGGGGCGACCAGAATGCCCCCCACCTTGAGCTGATCGACCAGCGTCTGGGGCACGGTCGGCGCGGCGGCGGTGACGATGATTCGGTCGAAAGGCGCCTGCTCGGGCCAGCCCTTGGTGCCGTCGCCCACCTTGGCGGTGATGTTGTGGAGATGCAGTTCCTCGAAGCGCTTTTCCGCGTCCTTCAGCAGGGTCCGGTAGCGCTCGATCGTGTAGACGCGGCGGCAGAGCTTGGCCAGCACGGCGGCCTGATAGCCGGATCCGGTGCCGATTTCGAGCACCTTCATCCGGTCCGTCACCTTCAGCTGCTCGGTCATATAGGCGACGATATAGGGCTGGCTGATCGTCTGGCCGCACTCGATGGGCAGCGCGTGATCCTCATAGGCCTGCTTGCGGAATGTCCCGGCCACGAAGGTTTCGCGCGGAATGCGCTCGATCGCCGAAAGGACGCGCTTGTCGCGAATACCCTGCCGCCGAAGCGACATGATGAGTTCGATTTTCCCCTGCTCGGCCTCATCCATCGCCGCGCACCCGCCCTTTTACTCGATTGGTTTCACTTGCCCGATTTACCGGTTTTCCGACCGCCATTCACCGCCGTCTCGATGGCCGACATGGTGCGCCCATGCGTCAGGTTCATGTGAAGCGGTGTCACCGAAATATAGCCGTCATAGATCGCCCGCAGGTCCGTGCCCTTGGGCGGATTGCTCAGAATGCGCTCGAAGCCCAGCCAGTAATACGGATTGTTGCGCGCATCGATCCGTTCCTCGACGCGGACCAGAGACTGGTCCCGCTTGCCCTGCTTCGTCACCTGAATGCCTTTGACCGCGGCCGCCGACACATCGGGAAAGTTGATGTTGATGAGCACATCCGCAGGCCAGCCCGCCTTGAGCAGATCCTTGAGGATGGCCGGCGCATGCCGCTCCGCGGTCGCCCATTTCACATGGGACTTGCCGCCGAAGCCGAAGGCCTGGCTGAGCGCGATGGAGGGAATGCCAAGCTGCGTTCCTTCCATGGCGGCCGCGATGGTGCCCGAATAGGTGACGTCGTCGGCGATGTTCTGACCGCGATTGACGCCCGACAGCACGAGGTCCGGCGTCTCGCCGTGGAGAATGTGGCGCACGGCCATCATCACGCAATCGGACGGTGTGCCCTTCACCGCGAATTTCTGTTTCGCGAGTTCGCGCAAGCGGATCGGATTGGCGAGCGACAGCGAATGCGACGACCCGCTCTGCTCCTCTTCCGGGGCAACGATCCAGACATCGGAGGAAAGCTTCCGTGCGATCTTCTCAAGCGCCTTCAGGCCGGGCGCGTTGATCCCGTCATCATTGGTGACGAGAATCCGCATGTCTTTCCTGACCGTCTTTTGTGCCGCGCGCGCCATCCCGTCAGGCTCCGATCACTGTCTTGCCGCCCATATAGGGCTGCAGCACGTCCGGCACCGCGATGGAGCCATCCGCCTGCTGGTAGTTTTCCATCACCGCCACCAGCGTTCGCCCGACCGCGAGGCCCGAGCCGTTGAGCGTGTGGACGAAGGCCGTGCCCTTCTCGCCCGCCGGGCGATAGCGCGCATTCATCCGCCGAGCCTGGAAGTCGCCGCAGACCGAACAGGACGAAATCTCGCGATACATTTTCTGACCCGGCAGCCAGACCTCGATGTCATAGGTGCGGCGCGAGCTGAACCCCATATCGCCGGTGCAGAGCGTCATCACCCGGTAAGGCAGGTCGAGCCGCTTCAGCACTTCCTCCGCGCAGGAAAGCATCCGCTCATGCTCGTCGAGCGAGGCCTCCGGCGTGGTAACGGAGACGAGTTCCACCTTGGAGAACTGGTGCTGACGGATCATGCCGCGCGTATCGCGGCCCGCGGCCCCCGCTTCCGCGCGGAAGCACGGCGTATAGGCGGTGACACGACGCGGCAGTTCCTCTTCGGAGAGGATGCTCTCGCGCACGAGATTGGTCAGCGGCACTTCCGCCGTCGGCACCAGCCAGTAGCGATCTTCCTCTTCCTGCGACTGGCCCTTGTAGACGGCGAACTGGTCGTCGGCGAATTTGGGAAGCTGGGCCGTCCCGAACATGGCCTGGTCGCGCACGAGGTAAGGCGGCAGCACTTCTTCATAGCCGAACTCAGTGGTGTGGAGATCGACCATGAAATTGGCGATGGCGCGTTCCATCCGCGCAAGTGCGCCCCTGAGCACCACGAAGCGGGATCCGGAGAGTTTGGCCGCCGTCTCGAAATCCATGAGCCCCAGCGCCTCGCCGAGATCGAAATGCTCTTTGGCCTCGAAATTCAGCTCGCGGGGTGTGCCGACCCTGTGGCGCTCCACATTGGCGCTCTCATCCGGACCGACGGGCACGTCGTCCAGCGGGATATTCGGGATGGCCGAAAGCGCCGTCTCGAGCGAGGTCTTGGCCTCACGCTCGGCTGCTTCCAGCTCCTGCATCCGGGCCTTGTTTGCCGCGACCTCGGCTTTCTTCGCCTCGGCCTCTTCCTTCTTGCCGTCCTTCATCAGCCCGCCAATGAGCTTGGCGGCCGCATTGGAACTGGCCTGAAGCTGCTGAAGCTCGGCAATAACCCTGCGCCTCGTCTCGTCGAGCGCGATCAGGTTGGCCGCGTGCGGATCCAGTCCGCGCTTGGCGAGACCCGCATCGAACGCTTCGGGTTCGTCGCGAATGGCCTTGATGTCGAACATGACACCCCGAATGTCTGAAGGATGAAGGAATGGCGGAAGCCCGCCCGAATCGGACCGGATACCACCGTGTCTAAGGACGAACTGTATACGCGCTGGGTCCTAAAGCGTCCAGAACGGCAGCCGGGCCGGTCAGCCGCCCTCTTCCGCCTCGGCTTCGGCCTCGGCGCGCTTCCTTTCGGTCATGGCGACCAGCAGGATTGAAATCTCATAGAGCAGATAGGTGGGCGTCCCGAGCGCGATCTGGCTCAGAAGGTCCGGCGGGGTCAGGAAGGCGGCGGCGGCGAAGGTGACGACCAGTGCATATTTGCGGCCGCGTTTCAGCATGCCGCTCGAGACGATGCCGACACGCCCCAGAAGCGTCAGGATGACGGGCAACTGGAAGCAGAGGCCGAAAGCGAAGATCAGCGTCATCACCAGCCCCAGATATTCGCTGACCCGGGGAAGCAGTTCGATTGCCGCCTGCCCGTCGCTCGCCTGCTGCTGCATGCCGGCGAAAAAGCTGAGCGCCATGGGCAGGACGCCAAAATAGACGAGGCACGCCCCCATCAGGAACAGGATCGGCGTGGCGACGAGATAAGGCAGGAAGGCATGTCGCTCGTTCTTGTAGAGCCCCGGCGCGACGAACATGTAGATCTGGATCGCAATGATCGGAAAGGCCAGGAACATCGCCCCGAAAAAGGCGAGCTTCATCTGCGTCAGAAAGAATTCCTGTGGCGCGGTGAAGATGAGCTTGGCGCCGAGCTGGCTGCCGATAACGTGATTATAGGGCGCCACCAGGATGTTGAAGATATCCTTGGCGAAATAGATGCAGATACCGAAGCCGATCACGATGGCGACGATCGACTTGATGAGCCGGGAGCGCAGCTCGATCAGATGATCGAGCAGCGGCGCCCGCGAGGACTCCATCTCGTCTTCGTGCTCGCTCATGCGTCGCCCCCGACTGATCTGGCATTTTCATCACCCTGCCCCGACCGCGTCAGTACCAGAGGCAGCTGAAAGACGAAGCCACCAAACAGGATCAGCTTCATCGCCAAAGTCAGGTAGCGCTTTGCCCGATCCGTATCCGCAATATCGTCGAACATCTTGTTGCCCACAGGATGCACACCCGGAGCGATCTCGATCATCTGCGGGAGGAGAACGAAATAAACAGTCGCCGAACCGAAAGCGAACAGAACGACCGCTACCGCCAGACGAGAAAGCCCTGGATTCTTACGGAAACCTCGTCCGGTAACGCGAAACTGTGCCGCTAAAATCGGTATGGCAAGGCACGTCGCCCCGAAAAAAGCGATAGCGACTTGCATCAGAAAGAACTCCCGCGGCGATGTGAAGCCAAGCTTCACTCCGTTTTCCGCGCCAATGGCATCGCTATAGGGAGCCAGCAAAAAGGCAGAGATGTCCGGCGCGAAAAAAAACGAAACAACAAAAGCGATCGCGACAAAGAAAGTGAGCCCCCACGGACGCAGAAACCACGCCCGCGACGCCCCGATCTCCCCGTCATACTCGCTCATGCGTCGCCCTTCGGAGCCTTCGAGGCCGGTTTCTCGTCGGCCCCGTCTTCCGCTTCGCCCGACTGCTCAATTTCCTGCGTTTCGCGGATCTGGTCGGCCATTTCTTCCGGCAGACCGTCAAGCTGGGTTTCCGGGATGGCGGCGCTGCCCGCCTGCTTGCCAGCGGTGGAGGATGGCGGCTGCATCGCCTTGTCGAGATCCTTGCGCATTTCACTCAACGGCGCGGTCGCCTCGGACTTGAGCGACGCCACCTCGCGGCGGAGTTCTTCCACCTCGGTTTCCCGGGCCAGCTCGTCGAATGTCGCCTGAAACTCCCGGGCCACCTTCCGCGCCTTGGCCATGTACTGACCGGCGGTCCGCATCATGCGCGGCAGGTCGCGTGGCCCCACCACGACAAGCGCGATGACGGCAATGAGAAGCAGCTCTGACCAGCCCAGATCGAACATGATGAATCCTGGAAATGGAGCCGGAAAGAAGGAACGGCAGAAAGAGGCCGTCCGCCCCGGCGCCTGCGGACCAGATTAGCTGCTGGCCGTCTTGTCCTTGCTCTCAGCCTTTTTCTCCGCCTCGTCCTCATGGACGGCGGTGGCATCGATGGTCTTGGGTTCGGGCTTGTTGTCGTCTTCTTCATCGCCGTCGTTAAGGCCTTCGCGGAAGCTCCGGATTCCCTTGGCGAAATCGCCCATCAAACCGGAAATGCGACCCGACCCGAACAACAGGACGATGATCGCGACGACGAGCAGTATCTGTGTCCAACCTGGCATGTTCTTCTCCGAAACTCCGCTAAGCGCATCCCGGCGGACAACCGGCATGTGCAGCTCAATATGGGCGCTCAGGCGCGGAATTGCGACAGGTTCCTGCTTGCGCGGCATCCGCCCGGCAAGCCCAATGATTGTCACTGGTTAGCATATCGGACCGGGCGCTGGATAGCGGCCTTTCGAGCCCGTCGCAGGCCGCGATCAGTCCTCTTCGCCGCTTGCCGTCAGATGCTCGTCTATCGCCGCGCCATATTCCTCGGTCAGCGGCTCTTCGTCGGTAAAATCGCCATCCCCGTCGCCGCCGCTGTCGCTCGGCGTCGGCACTTCGAAACCGGGCGGCAAACGGCCATCGAGCAGGCCCGCCGCCTTGAGCTCCTCCGCGCCCGGCAGGTCGCCCACATTCTCAAGGCCGAAATGAACGAGGAATTCCTCGGTCGTGCCGTAAGTCACGGGACGGCCCGGCGTCCGCCGCCGCCCGCGCAGGCGCACCCATTCCGTTTCCATCAGCACGTCCAGCGTGCCCTTGGAAACCGAAACGCCACGAATTTCCTCGATTTCGGCCCGCGTGACCGGCTGGTGATAAGCGATGATCGCCAGCGTCTCCATCGCCGCGCGCGACAGCTTGCGGACGCTGACGGCCTCGCGCTCCATCAGGAACGCCATGTCGTCCGCCGTCCGGAACATCCATTTGTTTGCGATACGAACGAGATTTACGCCCCGATCTTCATGAAGTTTCTGAAGATCCTCGATCGCAGCGCCCACATCCGCGCCTTCGGGAAGACGGGCGGCAATGCTGTCGATGTCGAGCGGCTCGGCGGCGGCAAAAAGCAGCGCCTCCACCATCCGGACGACCTGCACATGGTCCGTCGCATTGGACGGGAACCGCACGACATTGTCGGCAGACTCGTCCGCCTCATCTTCCGCCTGGCCGTCTTCCCCCTCGGCAGTTTCGGCGGTTTCGGCGGCTTCGGCAGCCTCCTCAGCTTCGTCAGTCTCCGCCTCTTCGGCGGGAGCGGCTTCGGCACTCGCCTCTTCTTCCGGCGCCTCGCCGTCGCCCTCGCTTTCAAGCTGGGACTCGTCCGTCTCGTCGGTCGGCTTCTCGTGCTGGATGTCGTCTGTCATTCGCTTGTCTTTCCGGTGTCGTCATCGCCGGTTGAGCTGGATCCGTCGCCGTCTTCCGCTTCGCCGTCCGATGGCCGTTCGGGCACCAGCGGCTCTTCAGGCGGCGTTTCGCGCCTGCGCATGAAAAGCGGGCCGAAAGATCCCGATTGCCTCAATTCCACATGGCCGTCCTTCGCCATCACGAGCGACGCGCTCAACATGCTGGCCAGAGCCGACCGCCGCAGTTCCGGCGTCACGCCCTCGCCCGACGGCAGATAAGCCTCGATCCGGTCCCACTCGACCATGATGCCGAGCATTTTCTCCAGGCGGCGGCGCGCATCCTCGATCTGCATGATGGGAAGCCTTTTGGGCTCCCACTTCGTCTCATGGCCTGTCAGGCGCTGGTCGGAATAGGCCTTGAGGAGATCGTAGAGCGAGGCGTCGAACTCGCTGCGGCGAATGACCCTGACGCCTTCCGGCGCGCCACGGCGGAAGACATGGATGCCCATCCGCCTCTGGCTGGCAAAGAGCTGTTCGGCCGCCTTGCGCATCGCCTCCAGCCGCTGAAGCTGGAACGCGAGCCGCGCGGCCATTTCCTCGCCCGAGGGACCTTCTTCCTCATCCGGCGGCGGCAGCAGCAGACGCGATTTCAGATAGGCGAGCCATGCCGCCATGACCAGATAATCTGCGGCAAGATCAAGCTCCATCCTCTGGGCTTGATTGATGAATTCGAGATACTGCTCGGCCAGTTGCAGGATCGAGATTTTGGTGAGGTCGACCTTCTGGTTGCGCGCCAGCACCAGCAGCACATCCAGCGGTCCCTCGAAACCGTCCAGATCGACAATCAGGGACTCCTCGCCATCCGCCTCGGGCTCGCCGCGCGGCGCGCCCTCCTCGAATTGATCCGGCGACGCAGCAGTCTCCGTCTGGGCCTGCGTCTCGGCCTCATTGGCGGCGTTGTCGCCACCCTCAGGCCCGTCGCCCGGCATCTCGCTTTGTGAGGACGCCTCGTTCATCTCTGTCCCTGGAATTACCCCGCCAGCCCCGAGCCCCGACTGAATGTTCCCCGACTCGAAACGGCTGAAAGGAATCAGTTATAGCGCGTGATCCGCGCAGGGCCTACCCGGCCCATAGGCTTATCCCCAGCCTTCTACGCTCAGGCCGTGAGCGAGAGGCCGAGAAGCTCCTGCAGCCGGGTATAACCGGTTTCCGCGTCGAACCCCATGGGTGGTTTTTTCCAGTTTCGAAGGGCCGTTTCGGCCCGCGCCCCGGCTTCGCCGGCCAATGTCGGCACCTCGGCGGCCACCGCCTGCATTTCGGCCATATCGCCATTGCAGTGAAGCGCCATGTCGCAACCGGCCCCGAGCGCAGCGCGGGTCCGCTCGCCCAGCGAGCCCTTAAGCGCCTTCATCGACAGATCGTCGCTCATCAAAAGACCGAAAAAGCGCATATCCTCCCGGATGACTTCCCGAATGACCTTGGCGGAGGTCGTCGCGGGGTTGTCCGGATCGATCGCGCTGTAGACGACATGCGCCGTCATGGCGATGGGCATGTCCGACAGCGTCCGGAACGGTACGAAATCGGTCTCGCCGAGCGTTTCGCGCGACGCATCGACCACCGGAAGCTTCTCGTGGCTGTCCACGCCCGCGCGGCCATGTCCCGGAATATGCTTGATGACCGGCAGGACGCCCCCTGCGAGCAGCCCTTCGGCGGCGGCCTGCGCCACCGCCTTCACCGTCGCCGCCGAGGTCGAATAGGCCCGGTCGCCGATAATGTCATGCGCGCCCTCGACCGGCACGTCGAGCACCGGCAGGCAATCCACATCAATCCCGACATCGGTGAGTTCCGCCGCCATGAGCTGCGAGCCGAGCCGCGCCGCGGTCAGCCCGGCCTCCGGATCCCGCTCGTAAAGTTCGCCATAAGCGCGGCCCGGCGGATAACGCCGCCAATGCGGCGGCTTCAGGCGGGCAACGCGCCCGCCCTCCTGATCGATCAGCACCGGCGCGTCATAGCCCACTGTCTCGCGGAACGAGGCCGTCAGCGCGCGAAGCTGATCCGGCGTCTCGATGTTGCGGGCGAATACGATAAAGCCCCAAGGCGCGGCGTCCCTGAAAAAGCTCTTTTCGTCGTCGGTCAGCGTTAAACCCTGGCAGCCGTAAATCGCGGCCTGTTGCGTCATCTTGGCCTCACAAGGCAGCCCTGGCCTTGCGCTTTCAGCTTCGCGCAAAGCTCGGCTGCGTCGGTTTTTCCCATGTATCCGGCCCGAAGCCGGTAATAGATGCCCTTGTCGCCGAGATCGGCCCGCTGAATGTCGGCGGAAAGCCCGCCCAGCAGCGAGGCATGTTTGCCCTGCAACTTGCGGAAAGCCGTCCGGGCGGCATCCGCGTCCCGGAAAGCGGCGAGCTGAACGACATAGCCTCCCGACCCGGCCTGACGGCTTGGCGCGGGAGGAGATGTTTCGGCCAAAGCGGCCTTCACCTTTTCGACCGCCTGGTCTTCCTGCCGAACCGGTGCGGGCTCGGGTTCGGGCGCCGTCACATTCTTCGGCGCAGACGCCTCGGATGACGCCTTTTCCTGCCCAGATTCACTCGTCTCCTGCGAGGGAGCGGAAGGTTTTTCGGCCTTCTTTTCGGGAAGATCGACCGGCTCTTCGGCCGGCGGCAGAAGCTGCTCGACCTTCAGCTCTTCATTGTCCTTTGAAGACCCGTCGATCCGGTCGTAGATGGTGTTTTCCTGATGCGGAATCTTGACCCCGCCGGGTTCCTTGGGCGCCACCTTGCCCGGCATGTTCTCAGCCTGAAGCACGGGCGGCTGGGCCTGATTGCCCTGCTTCATGCCCTGCTGATAGGCCACGAACACCACGCCGCCGAAGACGATGAGAAGCAGCAACACGCTCAGCACCATCAAGGAGCGGCGGCGGCTGGACGTCCCCTCGTCTTCATAGTCGTATTCGTCGTCGTAATCGTCATAGTCCGGGTCGATGTCGTATTCGGGCTCATCGTCCCAGTCTCTGCCTGAAGGCATCAGCGCATCTCCTCGGCGGGTTCGACCCCCAAAATCCCCAGCCCGGCCGCGATCACATAGCCTGTCGCTCGAATCAAGGCGAGCCGGGCCATCGTAACATCCTTGTCATCGCTCAGGATAAATCGCAGGCGCGGATCGTCCTTGCCCTTGTTCCACAAGCCATGGAAGGCCGACGCGAGGTCGTAGAGATAAAATGCGATGCGATGCGGCTCATGCGCCAGCGCCGCCTGTTCCACGGCGCGCGGAAAACTCGCCATAAGCTTGATAAGGCCAAGTTCCGCCTCATCCGCCAGCTTCGTCATATCCGCATTGGCCAGCGTCGCGTCGGACACTTCGAAACCGACCTCCGGATCGGCCGCGTTGCGCAGCACCGAATGAATGCGCGCATGGGCGTACTGGACGTAAAAGACCGGATTGTCGCGCGACTGCTCCATCACCTTGGCAAAGTCGAAATCGAGCGGCGCATCGTTCTTGCGGGTCAGCATCATGAAGCGCACGACGCCCTTGCCGACTTCATCCACCACCTCGCGCAGCGTGATGAAATCGCCCGAGCGCTTGGACATGCGCACCTGCTCGCCATTCCGCAGCAGGCGAACCATCTGGCAGACCTTCACGTCGAACTCGCCGTCTCCGCCGGTCACGCCGGAGATCGCCGCCTTCATCCGCTTGATATAGCCGGAATGATCGGCACCCCAGACATCGATCATGGAGCGATAGCCTCGGCGATACTTGTCCAGATGATAGGCGATATCCGGCGCGAAATAGGTCCAGCTGCCATCGGCCTTCCTGAGCGCCCGGTCCACATCGTCGCCGAACTCGGTGGATTTGAAAAGCGTCTGCGGGCGAGCCTCCCAATCGTCGGGCACTTCGCCCTTGGGCGGCTCCAGCACGCCGACATAGATGAGGCCCTTCTCGTCCAGATATTTCAGCGTGTCCTCGACCGCGCCGGAATCGTGCAGCGACTTCTCCGAATAGAAGACCTCATGCACGATGCCGAGTTCGGCAAGGTCGCCCCGGATGAGTTCCATCATGGCATCGACCGCCGCCCGCCGGACAATCGGCAACCACTCCGCCTCATCCATTTCGAGAAGGCTCTTGTCATGCTCGGCGACGAGCGCAACGCCGACCGGCTTGAGGTAATCCCCGGGGTAAAGCCCTTCGGGGATGTCGCCGATATCCTCGCCAAGCGCTTCGCGGTAACGCAGGAAGGCGGAACGCGTCAGCACCTCGATCTGGCCGCCGGCATCGTTGATGTAATATTCGCGGCAGACCTCATAGCCGACCTTTTCCAGAAGGTTGGCCAGCGCATCGCCGAACACCGCGCCGCGCACATGGCCCACATGCATGGGGCCCGTGGGGTTCGCAGAGACATATTCCACATTGACCTTCTCGCCGTCGCCCAGCCCGCTTGCCCCATAGGACGAACCGGCGCGCAGGATCTCGGGCATCCGCGCCAGCCAGAAAGCATCGCTGAGCCGCAGATTGATGAAGCCGGGTCCGGCCAGCGCCACCTCGGTGACGGCCTCGTCGGTCGCCAGATGCGCCTGGATCTGCTCTGCCAGTTCGCGCGGCTTCAGCCCCGCGGGCTTGGCGAGCACCATGGCGGCATTGGTGGAAATATCGCCATGCGAGGCATCGCGCGGCGGCTCCACCGTCACCCGGCTTGTATCCACGTCGCCGGGCAGCACGCCCTCGTCGATCAGGTGGCGAACCGCCGCCTCGACCCGTTCCTCGAAATACCGAAAAAGATTCATGAAAATCGCCACTTATGCCGCTTGGGTGGCGCACCATAGCGGGGAGACGGCGTGGTTTCCAGCCCGCAAACGGGTCTCTAGCCTCTGGGGTCGTGCAGGTCGAAAAGGCGCTTGTGTTCCTCGATGGCAAAACGGTCCGTCATGCCCGCGATGAAGTCGCAGACCCGGCGCGCCGTCTTCATGCCTTCCGGCCCGTCGCAGCCTGCCTGCCATTCCGGCGGCAGTTGATTGGGCTCGGCATGAAGAAGCCCGAACAGGTCCCGGACGATACGCTTTGCCTTGCTCATGCTCCGATTGACCCGGTAATGGCGGTACATGCGCTCGAAGAGGAAGGCCTTGAGCGCCGCGTTATGCTCGTTCATCTCCGCCGAGAAGGCGACGATGGCCCGGTCGTTATGGCGGACATCCGCCGCGCTTTGCGGCTTCGCGCGGTCGAGCCGCGCCTGCGTTTCCTGCATCACATCGCCGATCATGGCACCGATGAGACGACGCACCGCCTCATGAATGATCCGCGTTTCCTCAAGCCCCGGATAGCTGTCGAGAACCTCCCGGAAGACATCGCCCACCAGCGGCAGCGCCATCAGATCGTCGATACTGAAAAGACCGGCCCGCAGCCCGTCATCGATGTCGTGATTGTTGTAGGCGATGTCATCGGCGAGCGCGGCCACCTGCGCTTCGAGCCCGGCATAGCTGTGGAGTTCGAGGTCCTGCTGCTCCGCATATTCCACGATGGCGCGCGGCAGCTCATCGGCGCCCCGGCCGGGCGTGATAACCGGGCCGTTATGCTTCACCAGCCCCTCAAGCGTCTCCCAGGTGAGGTTGAGCCCGTCGAAATCGGCATAGCGGTGTTCGAGCTTGGTGACGATCCGGAGCGTCTGGGCATTGTGGTCGAAGCCGCCAAAGCCATCCATGCAGCCGTCGAGAGCATCCTCACCCGCATGGCCAAACGGCGTGTGGCCGAGATCGTGGGCCAGCGCCAGCGTCTCGGCCAAATCCTCGTCCAGCCCCAGCAGGCGCGCGATCGAGCGGGCGATCTGGGAGACCTCCAGCGAGTGCGACAGCCGCGTCCTGTAGTTGTCGCCCTCGTGATAGACGAAGACCTGGGTCTTGTATTTCAGCCGCCGGAAGGCGCCGGAATGAATGATCCGGTCGCGGTCGCGCTGAAACGGCGTACGGGTCGCGCTTTCAGGCTCGGGATAGAGCCGCCCCCTGGTTTCCACCGCCAGCGTGGCAAAGGGCGCCGTCGTCCCCGGATTGGAGACGATGGAACGGCCTTTCCCGTTCGGGTTCGGATCGCTGTCTGGCACGCCGCTCTCCTGTCCTGACCGTTTGAAATCCGAGGCATAGCCTCTTACATCTGTTATGAGCTATATTTAGTATCATTCCAGAACGGAAGGCCTCCTTTGTGAAGAAGGAGCCTCATCGGAAAGAACGCCATGAGCGATATGGACATCGACACCCTGCCCGGCACCGGCCAGCCCATCACCGTTTCCGACCGCGCTTTCAAGCAGATCGCCGCGATTATTGAAGGAGAAGGTGAAGGCGTGATGCTGCGTGTGGCGGTTCAGGGCGGCGGCTGCTCGGGCTTTCAATATGCCTTCACGCTGGACGATACCGCGCAGGACGACGACCTCGTGATCGAAAAGGACGGCGTGTCGGTGCTCATCGACTCGGTCTCGCAGATGTATCTCGCCGGATCGGAAATCGATTATGCGGAAGACCTGATCGGCTCTGCCTTCAAGATCGCAAACCCGAACGCACAGGCCAATTGCGGCTGCGGCACCTCCTTCTCGATCTAACGCCGCGATCCGGGGGCACCCGCTCCCTTCCCCATTTCCGCCCGATGGGCCAGACTGCCGCTTCCCGACTCGCTCGCGTTCCGGAAGACGGCTACCCATGAAAATTGCGACCTTCAACGTCAACTCGGTCAAGGCCCGGCTCGGCAATCTCAAGGATTGGCTGGACGAGGCCCAACCCGATATTGCCTGCCTGCAGGAAATCAAATGCGTCGACGATGCCTTCCCGAAAAGCGATATCGAGGCGCTGGGCTACAACGTCGCCGTGCATGGGCAGAAGACCTATAACGGCGTCGCCATACTCTCCCGCCATCCGCTGGAAGATGTGACAGCGGGCCTGCCCGGCGACAAATCCGACGAGCAGGCGCGCTATCTCGAAGCAGTCGTCTCCATCGATGGCGGCGCGGTGCGCGTGGCGAGCATCTATCTACCGAACGGCAATGGCGGCGATGAAAAATACGCCTACAAGCTGAAATGGATGGACCGCCTGATCGACCATGCGCGCGGCCTGCTCGCCTATGAGGAACCGCTGGTCCTCGCGGGCGACTACAACGTCATTCCCACGGATGACGATGTGTACGATCCAGCGGCCTGGGCAGAGGATGCGCTCTTCCTGCCGGAAACCCGGGCGAAGTTTCACGCACTTCTCAATCTCGGCCTGACCGACGCCTTCCGCGCCTGCCACAATGAAGCGCATCGCTATTCCTTCTGGGACTATCAGCGCGGCGCCTGGCAGAAGGACAACGGCATTCGCATCGATCATCTGCTGCTGTCCGCGCAGGCCGCGGACCATCTGACGGGCTGTGATATCGACCGCGCCGTGCGCGGACGGGAAAAGCCGTCGGACCATACGCCCGTCTGGGCGAGCTTCGACTTCTAGCAAGGGAAAGACGCAATGGCCGATCTGCCCATCGAAGGAGGCTGCCTCTGCGGCGCGATCCGCTACGAGCTGACCGAAGCGCCGCTCCACTCCACGATCTGCCATTGCCGCATGTGCCAGCGAGCCGCCGGCGCGGCCGTCGTGCCCTGGGTGACGGTCAAGATCGAGGCCTTTCGCGTGACTAAAGGCGCATTGAAGGATTACCGCTCTTCCCCGCCCGCCTCGCGCGGCTTCTGCGGGAATTGCGGAACGCAGATCAGCTTTTGGCATGAGGCGCGCGGTGAGGAAATCGACGTGACGCTGGCCTCGCTGGACGATCAAGACGCCTTCCCGCCGACGCGCCAGATATTCACCGAGTCCCGCCCCGCCTATATGAAAGGCTTCGACCGGGATCTCCCGGGAATGGAATGAGCATGATCAAACTGACCTTTTGCCTGCGCCGCCTGCCCTCGTTCACGCTCGAAGAGTTTCAGGACTACTGGCTGAACAAGCACGGGCCCCTCGTGGCTTCGCACCGCGAGGCGCTGCGCATTCAGCGTTATGTCCAGCTGCATTCGGGCGATCCGGCCATGGCCGAAGCGCTCCGCGCCGTGCGCGCAGGCGGTATCGAAAACGCACCGGAGATTTATGACGGCGTCGCCCAGCTCTGGTGGGCCAATGCGGAAGATCTGGCCGCCATCGGGACCGAGCCCGACGCCATCGAGGCGGGACGCGCATTGCTGGAAGACGAGCAGAAGTTCATCGATCTGGCGAATTCACCGCTCTGGTTTGGCGAGGAGAAGGTGATCTTCGGCTGAGGATCAGTTCCCCGGCCCGTCGCTCGAGGATTCCACCCAGGCTTCCGCAAAACGGGAGCCCTTTGACTTTTCGCCGGCCTTCATACGAGGTTCGTACTTGTCGTACATCTCCTCGGCCTGCTGCTTGATGGCGTCGTCGCCATAGCGCTGCGCGAGCATCAGGAAGCCCCAGGCGTCCTCCCGGTTCACATCCACGCCGTCGCCGTCGAAATGAATGCGCGCAAGCTCCAGAAAGGCCGGCGGGAAACGCTTTTTGGCGGAGAGGAAATACCAGCGCAGGCCCTCCGACTTGTCTACCGGCACGCCCCAGCCATTGCGATGCATCTGGCCGAGATAGAATTGCGCATCCGCGCGCGGGGCCAGCGCCCCAACCTCGAACCAGCGAACCGCTTCTTTGTAGTTCTTGTCGAGTTCGATGTCCGGATTGCCTTCGCGGTAGATGAGCCCCAGCCGCGTCGCCGCTTCCGGCTGCCCGCCTTCCGCCGCGATCTTGTAATATTTGAACGCCTGCGCGTCGGACTGCGGAACGACCTTGCCTTTCTCATAGAGATTGCCCAGCAGCCAGGCCGCGCCGACATGGCCCTGATCGGCGGCCTTCGTCCAGTCCTTCACGGCGCTCGTCATGTCGCCGGACTTGTAGGCCGTCATCCCCTGCTGGAAGGCCACGCTCGCTTCCGCCGGCGCGGCGGCGCGCACTTCTCCCCCCACGGTCAGGGTCAGGCCGAGCGCGGCGGCAAGAACGGCAAGTCGTTGGAAACGGGACATTGGGGACTCTCCTCGGGTCTCGGCATCCGGATAGAACAGCCCCGGATACTAGGCTGCCCGTTCCGGCCGATAAAGGAAATTTCCCTTAAAAATCCGTTGGATGGCGGATCAGCGCCTTTCCGCCACATTTCCCGCTTAGCAAGATTATGGAGGCTCACCAGTAGAGGAGAAAAGCGATGCAGGAAACGACGGTCATCATCAGCAACCCCATTCTGCTGGTCATCATCGGGATTATTCTGGTCGCGCTGCTGCCGGTCTGGCTTTTCCTCGGCATCGTCGCGATATGGATGGCGGTTGGCCTCTTTGTCGGGTCCTTCGTCTACTGGTTCATCCTGTTCCTGACGGGCATGCAGCTCCTCGCGCTCATCGCGGGCGTGGCGACGACGATTTTCATCTGGATTGGCTTGTTCAGATAACAAAAAAGGCGACCATAAAGGTCGCCTTTTCGATCTTGCGGACCGCAATCAGTTCATGAGCGCGCTGGTCTTTTCGCCTGCGGACTGGGAAATATTCGGCTCTGGCTCCGTAACCTTGGCCGGTTCCTCATCAGCCTTGGCGAGCGTGACACTGACCGTACCCTGATATTTGTTGTCCGATCCTGTGGCGGAATCGATCGCCCAACCGATACCGCCCCCGATAAGGATGTTCCCGAAAGTTGCGGCGTTCACGTCGGATTTGTTGACGAAAGAGGCATCCTGATACCCGTCCTTCGAGCAATTGAAGATGATATCGTATTTCGTCTTCTCGATGGTCACGGTCCCCGGCGTCGGATCCACAACACCGATCTGAGCCCCTTCGCGCTCCAGCTCGCAGCGCGCCCCGGTCGGACTGGTATTCACTCCAATGGTCTGAGACTGTCCATCGACAATAGTCGAGCACCCGCCAAGCGCCAGAACGGCGCCCGCGGCAATAATCAGCTTTTTCATTACTCCCCCAATTTATAAGGCATGACACCCGGGGATAATGATTGGCCAAAATCTCAAAAAGTAAAACAGTCAATTTTCCCTAATTCCGGAAAAATCGTCCGTTGTCGCGGCAAGGTCATGCGGCGCTTTCCAGCCGCTTCACCGCATCGCTCAAGCGGCTGATCGTGCTTTCCGCATCGACCTTCCGCTCGCGCTGCTCCTCGACGACATGTTCCGGCGCGCCGGCCAGGAACTTCTCGTTACCGAGCTTGGCGTCGATCTTCTTCACCTCGCCTTCCAGCTTGGCGATCGCCTTTCTAAGACGCTCCATCTCGGCACCGAGGTCGATCACATCGGCCAGCGGCAGGAAGATCGTCGCCTCGTTGAGCACCATCTGCACCGCGCCCTGCGGCACGCTGTCGGTCGGCTCGGCCCTTTCCAGCCGCGCTAGGCGCATGATGAGGTTCTTGTGGCGCTCCAGCCGCTCCAGCGTTTCGCCGGAGGCATCCTTGATCGCCAGTTCGATCTTCGCGCCCGCCGGCACGTTCATTTCCGCGCGCACCGAACGGACATCGGAAATGAGGCGGATCACCCATTCCATTTCATCATCGGCTTGGCGGTCGCCGACACCGGTCAGCAACGGCCAGTCGGCAAGGGCCAGCATGCCGTCACGCTTCGGGCCCTGCTCGCCCGTGCGCTGCCAGAGCTCTTCGGTGATGAACGGCATGAAGGGATGGAGCAGTTTCAGGATCTGGTCGAGCGTCCAGGCGGCAGTGGCGCGCGCCTCGGCCTTCGCCGCCTCGTCCTCGCCCATCAGCAACGGCTTGATGAATTCCAGATACCAGTCGCAGAACACGTTCCAGACGAAACGATAGGCCGCGCCCGACGCATCGTTGAAACGATAGGCCTCGATCTCCTCGGTGATCTTCGACGCAGTGCGCGCGACTTCTCCCACGATCCACTTATTGACCGTATGCTGAACATTCGCCGGATCGAACCCCTCCACGCGGACGCATTCGTTCATCTCGCAGAAACGCGAGGCATTCCAGAGCTTGGTCCCGAAATTGCGGTAGCCTTCCACGCGGTTCGTGGCGAGCTTGATGTCACGCCCCGGCGCGGCCATGGCGGAAAGCGTGAAGCGCAGCGCGTCGGCGCCATATTCGTCGATGAGCTGAAGGGGATCGATGACGTTCCCCTTGGTCTTCGACATCTTCTGGCCCTTCTCGTCGCGGACCAGCGCATGGATATAGACCGTGTGGAAGGGCACTTCCTTCATGAAGTGCATGCCCATCATCATCATCCGGGCGACCCAGAAGAAGATGATGTCGAAGCCCGTCACCAGAACGTCGGTCATGTAGTAGCGTTCGAGCTCCGGCGTCTTGTCCGGCCAGCCGAGCGTGGAGAACGGCCAAAGTGCGGAAGAGAACCAGGTGTCGAGCACATCTTCGTCGCGCCAGATCGGAACAGCCCCATTGCCTCCCTCACCGACGGCGGAATTCAACAACATCTCCGCAGCTTCAAACTCACTACCCACAAGCTGGACGGCTCGACCGTACTTCTTTTTGGCGGCCTCTATCGCTTCGGCTTCGGTGAATTCAACGAAATGAATGCTCTTATCAACAACAAGGCCTCCGTCCTCCTGCATTTGGAATCCGTGCCAAGCAGGAATCCGATGCCCCCACCAGAGCTGGCGCGAAATGCACCAGGGCTGGATGTTGCGCATCCATTCAAAATAGGTCTTTTCCCAGTTTTTCGGCACGAAGCTTGTCTCGCCCCGCTCCACCGCCTCAATGGCAGGTTTGGCAAGCGTCGCCGCATCGACATACCACTGGTCTGTCAGGAAGGGCTCGATGACGACCATTTTGGACTTCTCGTCATGCGGCACCATGACGGGCTTGTCTTCAATATGGTCCAGTAGACCCAATTCATCGATCGCTTTGACGACCTCTTCACGTGCCTTGAACCGATCAAGTCCATGCAGCCGCCCGATCGTCTGAGCCGTGATGTTCGGATCAGTTCCGCGTGTAAAATCAATATTCTCCCTCAGCAAAAGCCGGGCTTCTTTGTCGAAGATATTGATCTGCGGTAGGTCATGCCGCTTGCCGACTTCGAAGTCGTTGAAGTCGTGTGCTGGCGTGATCTTCACCGCGCCCGACCCCTGCTCGGGATCGGCATGCTCGTCGAAGACGATGGGGATGAGACGGTCCGTCAGCGGCAGCTTCACCTTGGCGCCCCTGAGCGGCGCATAGCGCTCGTCTTCCGGGTTCACCGCAACGGCGGTGTCGCCCAGCATCGTTTCCGGGCGCGTGGTGGCGACGACGATGTAATCGCGCGTTTCCGTGCCGGTCTGGTTGCCGTCTTCGTCATAGACCGGCCATTCATAGGTGACGCCGTCGGCCAGCGGATAGCGGAAATGCCAGAAATGGCCCTTCACCTCGATATTCTCGACCTCAAGGTCGGAGATCGCGGTCTGAAGCTCCGGATGCCAGTTCACCAGCCGCTTGTCGCGATAGATGAGGCCCTCGCGGTAAAGCTCCACAAAGACCTTGAGGACGGCCTTCGACAGCCCCTCATCCAGGGTGAAACGCTCGCGGCTCCAGTCGCAGGAGGCGCCAAGCCGGCGAAGCTGATTGATGATCGCGCCGCCGCTTTCGCCCTTCCACTTCCAGACGCGTTCGATAAAGGCGTCCCGGCCCATATCGCGGCGGTGCATGTTGCCTTCCGCATCGAGCTGGCGCTCCACGATCATCTGGGTGGCGATGCCCGCATGGTCGAGGCCCGGCTGCCAGAGAACGTCCTTGCCGCGCATCCGCTCGAACCGGATCAGAATGTCCTGCAGCGTATTGTTGAGCGCATGGCCCATATGCAGCGTGCCGGTGACGTTCGGCGGGGGGATGACGATGCTGTAGGGCTTGGCCCCGCCCTTTACCCGGTCCGACGGCCCCGCCTTGAAGGCTCCGCCCTCTTCCCAGAGCGCATAGAGCCGTTTTTCCACTTCCTGCGGGGCGAAAGTCTTGTCGAGCATCTGAAATCTATCCTTGGACGGCCCGGAACACGGGGGGCGCCAGCAAATCGGGCCAAATACGGAGAATCCGGCTGTTTTACACCACAGCCGCCGCCCCCTATCAAGCGGGCCGCGCGAGACGGCCACGACAGCTTGGAAAGGCCAATGAAAAAGGCCGGTCCGTTTCCGGACCGGCCTCGAAAGCCTTTGGTATGGAAACGAAGAATCAGCGGCGCTTGCGCGCTACCCGCTCGATCTCTTCGCGTACCATTTCCTCGACCATGGAAGGCAGGTTGGCATCAAGCCAATCCTTCAGCATGGGCTTCAGAAGCTCGCCGACCAGCTCTTCCAGCGTCCGGACGTCGCCCGTGCTGGTCACGAGCGAGCTCGACAGCGCGCCGAAAGCCGCCGAGGCGGCATCCTCGGTCACGCGGGACATCAGATTGCTGTTGGCTGCCTCGGAAAGAAGCGGCTCGGCATTCTCGGCGCTCATGACAGGCTCCTGCTCATCTGAAAGCTCTTCGAAAACGATGTCGTCATCGGCGTCGAACGTCTCCTCTTCGGAGGCGTCGTCTTCGATGAAATCGGAGGGCTCAAGATCGGCAATGCCGGCCTTCTCCTCGATTTCGGGCTCGATTTCAGCGTCGTCGGCCACATCGGCCGCCTCGACCGGCGGAGAAAAGGCCGGCTCGACGACATTCGTCTCGGTTGGCGTCTCGGCCGGCGCTTCAGCCGGGGCTTCTTCCTCGATCTCCGCCGCGCCCGCCGAATAGGCAGCGGGCTCAGGCTCGGGAGCCGGGGCCGGCTCCTCGACGAAAGAAGGTTCCTGCGCACTCGCCGCGGGCTCTTCGGGAAGGGCATCGGTCAGCTCAAGGACCTCGCCTTCTTCCTCAAGCTCGAAGCTTTCCTCAGGTTCGCTTGCCGGAGGCGGCGCTTCGGGCGCGGCCTCGGGGCCCGCATCGCCTTCCTCACCACTATCTTCGGAGATAATCCGCCGAATGGAGGCGAGAATTTCCTCCATGGTCGGTTCTTGGGCCTGCCCAGAATTGCTCATAATCGCGTCCCGTTACTCCCGACATCCATATGCCTGAATGCCATTCTTACCTCTCAAACCTTATGAGAAGTTGAACGGAATTGCCATGAAAGAGCAAACTTTACCCGAGATTTCGTGGCTTATTCCTCGTCGCCCGTTCCGAAACCGATCCATTTGCCGCTGACTTCGTCATAATTCTTCTGCGGATCGTAGTATTTGACAGGCAGAGCGAGCTTCTTGGCCGTCAATTGCCCCATCGCCGCCAGCAGTCCGTATTCGGCAACCGAACGGTCACGCTCGGCGCTGACTAGGGTCACGCGCGAATTCAGCAATTCCTGTTCGGCGTTCAGCACATCCAGCGTGGTCCGCGAGCCGACCTGCGCTTCCTGGCGGACACCGTCCAGCGCAATCTTGTTCGCCTTCACCTGCTCCGTCGTGGACAGCACAGCCGACTGGGATGCGCGAAGCTGCTCCCAGGCATTGCGGACCGCCTCGTCGACCGCGCGGATCGCCGCTGCAATCTCCATCCGGCGCTGACTGTTCACCTGCTTGGCCTGGCGGACGGCGGAATATTCGCTACCCGACTGGTAAAGCGGGATGGTGAGCACGCCGAGCACGGCACTCTCTTCGGTGTCGTGGATCGAATTGCCCGGATCGCGGGCATACTGGTATTTGGCCTGCACGTCGAAACTCGGCAGCAGCGCGCCCTTCGCCACACGGATCGACGCCCGCGACGCTTCCTCGGCCTTGCGAGCGGCCACGACGTCGGGGTGCTGGGTCCGGGCAACTTCCTGAGCGGCCATTTCGCTTTGCGGCAGATCCGCCGGCCGGGCGGGCTCTTCCAGAGTGCCCGGCGCCTGACCGACCACGCGCTCATAGGCGGCCCGGCTGGCCGTCAATTGAGCTTCGGCGTTGATGAGGTTCGTCTTGGATAGGCTGAGGCGCGCTTCCGCCTGCGAAACGTCGGTACGGGTCAGTTCGCCCACATCGAAACGATCCTGCGTCGCATCCAGTTCGCGCTTCAGAACCTGCACGTTGTTGCGATTGAGTTCCAGCACGCCCTCGTCGCGGATGACATTCATATAGGCCTGCACGGCGCCCAGCAGCACCGATTGCTCGACGCTGGACAAGTTCGCGCGCCCGGCCTGCACGGCGGCCTTGGCCTGCTCCGTGCTGTTCACGGTCTGCCCGCCGGCATAAATGTTCTGGTTGAGCGTGACCGTACCCGTCAGCGGGTGAAGCGTATTATCCGCCGTTATCCCGCCATTGGTTTCGGTCCTGTTGTTCGTGAGGCCGTAGGACCCCTGCGCGGTCAGCGACGGCCGCCAGCCGGAGAGCGCCTGCGGGACGCCTTCATCCGTGGCGCGCAGATTGGCGCGCTGGGCGCCGAGCGTCGGATTGGTTTCATATGCCTGCACAAGCGCATCCGTCAGCGTATCGGCATGCGCTGCCGTGCCCATGGTAGCCGCGACGGCAGTCGTAAGCAGGAATGCCCGCGCAAAAGCGCGCAGCGATCCCGAATTGCCGGGGGCATTGTCTTTATATCTTTTCATCAGTTTCTTCTCCGAAAGACCGCGGCTCGCCCCTCAACGCATCCGCGATTCATCTACCAGCTCGCCGCCACTATATAGGTACGGTCGCTGGATTCATGTGTCGTCATTGCACATTTATCGGCAAATTCCTTTGAATTCCGCCAAAAAACATGAAATCTGTCGGGTATTCCGCCTCGATCAGAAAACGAAGCTCTTTTCCCGCTGAAAGCCCGGCAGCGGCTGGACGAGCGCGTCGAAGGCCTTGCGGCCACTCGTATCGTCCCCCGCGCGGACAAAGACCATGGCGCTGCCGGCGGTTTCGTCTCCCACCACCGTCACGAGCCGGCCATTATCCTTCAACTGCTCCAGAATCGCTTTCGGTACGTCCTCGACGGAACCATTGAAGAAAATCACGTCATAGGGCGCCTGATCGGCATAGCCCTGCTGGAGCGGACCGGTCACCACCGCGGCATTGTCGATGCCGAGATCGTTGAGCGTCGACGATGCCCGTTTCGCCAGATCCTCGTCGCATTCGAGAGAAACCACCGCACTGCCCAGCCTGGCCAGGACGGCCGCGGAATAGCCGGTGCCGCTGCCGATATCGAGGACGAGATCGCCGCTGTCCACCTCTGCGAGCTGCACAAGTTTGCCGAAAACCCGCGGCTCCATCAGATAGCGCGACACGCCTTCACGCCCGCCGTCTGCGATCTTCAGGTCCTCGTCCATATAGGCATAGCCCTGGCAGGACTGCGGAACGAAGCGTTCACGCGGAATGTCGGAAACGGCCTGTATGACGCGGCTGTCGGTCACGGAATTGCAGCGCACCTGGCTCTCGACCATGTTCAGGCGGGCGGCTTGGAAATCTGTCATGGATATATCCTGATGAATGTCCCCGAAAAGGGCACGCAGGCAAATCATAGGGCACTGCCGCGTTTATAGTCGCTGAGGGAGACAAACTCAATTCGGTCCCGGGCAGCATAGCCGGTGATTTTGTCTCGGGAACGCTTCCTTAATGTCGCAGCATTATTGGAGATTGTGCCGGCGGCGCGGACTTGCTATATCCGCGCACTCCGATTGAGGCCACGTGGCGGAGTGGTGACGCAGCGGACTGCAAATCCGTATACCCCGGTTCGATTCCGGGCGTGGCCTCCACATTTTCTTCTATCCGATCTATCTGAAGCCCGGCTCTTCTATCTGAAGCCAGGCTGGGTCGGCGGGATGACCTCGATCTCCCGCGTGAACCGCCTTGGCTGCCGGCGTTGAACCGCCTTGGCTGCATCCACGGCCAGAATCCCTCCCCAGACCATCCCCATCAGCAGATAGAAGTGGCGCCAGTTCTGGATGTCGATGATGACCCCTTCGGCAAAATGAGCCGCCAGCGCCGAATAGGCGACGATCAACAGGCCCTGTGCCGGACCGGCCTGTTTCGCCGCCGCCCAGCCGCGCCACAGCGTTAGCAGGACAAACCCGACAAAACAGAGACCGGACAGAAAACCGCCTGCGATCAGCAGGTGGACATAGACGTTATGCGTATCGAGCTTGTTGATCATCGCCCATTGGGACGGACCGATTCCCAACGGATTGCGCAGCGCCATTTCGATCGCGCGGGCCTGCCCTTCGAAACGGCCGCCCTGGGAAGTCACATCATAGTCCTGAACCAGCGAGAAGCGCTCGGCGAAGAGGGCCGAAACCTCGGGTATCGACAAGGCAGCGCCGATGACGACGGTCGCCATCACGGTCAGGAACGCTGCAAACCCGATGAGCCGGGCGATCTGCGTGCGCGACCGGGCGGTCTTCGCAGTCAGAATGAAGAAGATCGCGCAGGAAAGCACGAAGGCGCCCCAGGCGCCGCGTGAAAAGCTCAGAAAAAGCCCCAGCACCAGAACCGCCGTCGGCACGGCCATCCATAGATCGCGCAATCGCGTGGCCACCGAAAGGCGATAGGCCAGAAACAGCGTGGGGCCGACAAGGAACGGACCATACACATTCGGGTCGTTGAAGGTGCCCCGGGCACGGCCATATTCCACGAACATGCCGGGCGTCAGCCCGAAATAGCCGGCAATCCCCGCCAGCGCGGCGGCACAGGCCGCGACCGTGTAGCACCAGAAGATCAACAGCAGGCGCCGCCGCGGATCTTCATAGACATAGGACGTGAAAAAAATGAACGTGATGATGAGATAGGCCAGCACCATCGTCGCGGTGTTGGCCTTGTCAACATAGACGGCGCTGAGGCCGCCAATGCCCATGCCCACCATGACCAGACCCCAAACCAGCGCCGGCCAGGCAAGACCGCGCGGCAGGCGAAGGCCGAGGATAATGACCAGCATGGTCACGGCAACCATCAGCAGATCGTATGGGGCGGGCTGCTCATCGCCCCGGGCCCCGACGACATAAAAGCTGCTCAGCAGCGCAAGCCCGACAATGACATCGGCGAGCAGCACGCCGACGCTCCAGCGATGGGCATTGCCCCGCGCCATCCTGTCATCGATTTCGACCTGCCAGCCCTGCATTACACTTCCGGTTCAGTTTCGCAGCGAGGCTTCGGGGACGGCGCGCCCCCCCGCCACCTTCTTTCGGGACTGCGCGTGCGAGGCGACGAGCCTTTCGTAGAAACTCAACACGTCCCCGACCATGCGTTGCGTGGAAAAATCCGACCGAACACGCGCCTGCAATCGGACGGCCTGCTCGCTCAGCGCCTCGACGTCTTCACACACTTCCTCCAGCGCCTGCCGCAATGCGGCTACGTCGCCCGGCGGCAGAAGCGCTCCTGCGTCTGGACCGAAAACTTCCGACATCGCACCGACATCCGTCGCGATGAAAGGCTTGCCGGCTGCGATGGCCTCCAGCGCCACATAGGGCAGCGATTCAGCAAGTGACGGCATGACGACCACCCGCCCCTGCCGGAACGCTTCGCGCGCCGGCATCGGTCCGAGAAACGTCACATCTGCCGGCGGCGACAACCGGTTCGTCTGCGTTCTGAATTCAGCTTCGTCCGGCCCGCTCCCCACAATCGCGAGCGATGCCCTCGCCTTCATGCCCGACAGCGCGTCGATAAGAACGGACACACCCTTCAGCCGTCGCAACTCGCCGATGAAGACAAAATCCGCCGCGCCTTTATCGGCTTCAACCGACACGAATTCATCCGGGCGAACGCCGTTCGGAATGACGATCGATGCGGCTGACGGACGCCCGATCTTTTCGTCATAGGCGCGTTGGCTGAAACTCGACTCGAAGATGAAGCCGTCGGTGCGGCTCTTGAGGAGCCTTTCCATCGCGAGAAAAACGGCACCTGTCGGCGACAGGCCCGAATAATGGAGCGCACCGCCATGCGGCGTATAAAGACGAAGGGCGCTGTGGCGGCGCGACAGCAGCCGGGCGTAAGCCCCGCCCTTCGCGCCATGCCCATGCAGAATATCCGGGCGCAGACGCCGGACGATATCGCCGATCTGCTCAAGCGCGCGGAAATCACCGATCCCCGGCAGCCGTCCCATCGGAACGATATGAAGCCCGAGCCCGCAATGACGTTCCAGCTTTTCCAGCATGGCGCGCGACACGGTATTGCCCGGGGGCGGTTCGGCGCACAGAACGCCGGTCATGACGCCGGCCTCCTGCTGGCCTTCGACCAGATCGCAGACATGACGAAAAAGCCCGCCCATGGGATGCCGAAGGATATGCAGGACCCTGAGCGGCGAACGGTCCGGGCCATGCGGCAGGCCGGACATCAGAAATAGCGCTCCATGACGAGGATGGTATCGCCGGGCTTTACGACAACGGTGGGCGCGACATTCATCTCCACCACCTTGTTGCCCTTCTGCCGGGTAATGCGCACAACGTCCCGGTCGGCGCGGTAGGTATATCCACCTGCGATCGCAACAGCAGTCTCAACCGTCATCCCGTTCACATACGGGTACTGCCCGGCTTTCGCGATCTCGCCCAGAATGAAAAAGGGCCGGAATTCCGAAACTTGGACACTCACACTGGGATTGCGGAGCAGCGTCTTGCCCAGCTCCGCCTCGAGTTCGCTTTCAAGCTGTTCGGTGGAAAGCCCCGCCGCCTTGACCGGCTTGAGCAGAGGCATCGACACCATGCCGGAACCGTCCACGGCGAACTCTCCGCTAAGATCGGGCTGGCCGAAAACGGTCACCCGAAGCTTGTCGCCGGACCCCAGCGTGTAAGGCGCGTCATTGTCGGCCATAACCGACCTCTCGGCGACGATCCCCTGAGAGGTACATCCGGCGAGAAGCCCAATGGCAAGGATGGCGGCAAGAAAACGAAAAATCATGTGCTGACCCAAGCTCGGCGTTAACCACCCGATGCTATCGCTCGAAGGGTTAATTCTTCGCTAGCCGGATCCCCCTAAAGCCTTCAAGCCTCAACAAATACGTCGATTTTCCGAAAATCGCGTGGCCCTTGCCGGGCGCGCGTTAAGGCTTCCGTTACCCAAAACGCGTTTACTAGCCGTGGATACGAATAACGCCACCGAGGCCGAGAGTGAGCAATTCCCAACCCAGCCAGGTCGTAACCTTCGGCGACCGCCGTCGTTCCGCGCCGAACGAGACCCAGGCGGACCTTTCGCCCTGGGACGTATTGCGCGGCCTCTGGGCCCGCAAGGAAGTGATTGCGCTTGTCTTCGCCGCAACCATGGCGCTTTGCCTGGTCTGGCTGGCCACGACCTCTCCCGTCTATACCGCCTCGGCGCGCCTTCTCCTTGCGCCGCGCACAGGCGAAATCTCGAATTTCGATTCCAAGAGCCAGCCGCGCCTCCCGGATGACGAGACGGTACAGAGCGAAATACAGCTCATTACGTCGCGCCCGCTGATCGAGAAACTGATCAAGGATCTCAACCTCGATCAGATGTCCGCCTACAACCCGGCGCTTCGTAGCCCCGGCATACTGTCCTTCCCCGGCGAAAAGAAAAACGATGCCACGGACCTCGACCAGGTGGTGGACAACGTGCTGGCGAAACTCAGCGTCTACCGCAAAGACACATCTCGTGTGCTGGCCATCGATTTTTCCTCCGGCAGCGCGAAGCTGGCCGCGCAGGTGCCGAACAAGCTTGCCGAGATCTATGTCGGCCAGCAGATCGCCGACCGCGAAAACCTGAACCGCGAGGCCACGAAATGGCTGGCGGGACAGATCGAGGAACTGCGCGGCAAGGTTCAGAGAAGCGAAGCCAAGGTCGAGGCGTTCCGGACGAAATCCGGGCTCTTCATCACCAATGGCTCCACACTGCCGCGCCAGCAGCTCACCGACCTCAATTCCCAGCTCACCGTCGCGGAGTCCGATCAGGCGGCCGCCCGCGCCAAGCTTCAGAACGCCCAGTCGCTCCTGTCGTCGGGTGCACAGGTTGAATCGGCCATCGACGTCCTGCAATCGCCGCTGATCCAGCAATTGCGCCAGCAGGAAGTTCAGCTCAAGGCCGAGATCGCCCAGCTTTCGGAAACCCTGCTGCCGACGCATCCCAAGATGCGCCAGATGCAGGCCAATCTGGCCGATCTGGAAACCCAGATTCGTATCGAAGTTCGCAAGGTCGTCGAAGCGCTGCGCAACGAGGCCCGGGTGGCCGATGCGCGTGTCGCCTCCCTGCGTTCCAGCCTTACACGCCTCAAGCAGCGTATGGGCCAGCTCAATCAGGATGAGGTCACGCTGCGGGCCCTCGAACGCGATGCCGCCAGCAACCGCAAATTGCTCGAAGACTTCCTGCAGCGCTATCAGGAAGCGAACGCCCGCGCCGAAGCGGATGCCCGCGCGGCCAATGCCCGTATCGTCTCGATGGCCCAGACGCCCGCGGCGCCCTCCTACCCCAATACGCAATCCGCGATCACTTTTTCGGTCATCGCCTCGCTGATCCTTTCCATCATGGTGGCCTTCCTCATGGAGGTGTTCTCAGCGGGCTTCCGGTCCGGCGAAGAGGCCGAACGCCTCACAGGGATGCCTTTCCTCGGCCTTGTGCCGGAACTGCCCGGCTCAAAGAAGAAATCTCCCCCGGCCGCTCACGCCATACAGGAACCCTTCGACCTTTACAGCGAGGCCATTCGCTCGCTGCAGGGCAATGTGCTGCTCGCCCGCGTGGGCGAGAGCCGCGCCCGCACGGTGCTCGTGACCTCCGCCCATGCAGGCGAAGGCAAGACCAGCACCGCGGCAAGCCTCGCCCGCGTCTTCTCCATGGGCGGCTATCGCACCATCGTGGTGGATGCCGATCTGCGCGCGCCCGGCATTCATGAGGCCATGGGCCTCATGGCCCAGCACGGCCTGTCCGATCTGCTGATGGGCCGCGTCCGTTTCGAGCATGTCATCCGTCAGGATGTCATGAGCCCGGCGCATGTCATTCAGGCCGGCAGCCCGGTCGCAAATCCGACGGCCGCCATCGCCTCGTCGCAAATGCTCTGGGTGCTGAACGCGCTGCGGCAAACCTACGATATCGTCATCATAGACTCTCCCGCCGCGCTGGCTGCCGCCGACGCACAGGTGCTTTCCAAGATGACGGATGTGACGGTGCTCGCGGTCCGCTGGGCGTCCACCGGTCGCCGGGTCGTGTCTCGGGTGCTGAAGATGCTCTCGGCTGCGAGCAGCCGCCGGGTCGGCGTCCTGCTGACACGCGTCGACATGCGCCGCTACCGCCGTTACAGCGAAACGGGCCTGGAACCCTATCCGGCCCGGCCCGTTACCTCTCGTCCTGCCAGCGCCCGTCAATCCGCCGCGCACACCGGCGAGCGCCCGATCATCCGCCAGGCCGCGGAATAACAATCCCGAAACGCCCCGGCGGACCGAATTCAGATCGGATCAGACCGGCTCTACATTCTTGCGTCCGAAAACAAGCGCCACAGCCTTGTCGCGGTCTCCGACCAGCTTCTTGATCGCATCATAGGCGGGCCTCAGGACGCGATAGGCGGCAACCTTCACACTGTCCCAGAGCTTATGCTCGCCCGGCTCGGCCTGCGGCAGGCCCAGCTTGCGCAGCACGGCATTCACATATTGCAGGCTGACGAAATTCTCCGCTTCCGGCGTCATCCAGGTAACGGAGAAGGAGACGGAAACCTCATCGCCGTTCTTTACCCAATGCGGCGCCATGAGCGGCACGAAGATGCTGTCCCCCGGCTCCAGGTGCTGGTGCAGCGCGCGGGCCTCGTTTTCGTCCTTATAGGGAATATTGCGGTGTTTTCCGGGATACATTTCCATGTTCTCCGCAGGCACGACTTCCCGGTCTTTCTGATCCCAGAGCGACATGCGCTTGTTGCCCCGGATCTGAATCAGGAAATTAAGTTCGGGATCCGTGTGCATCGGAGTCACATTGCCGGGCGAAGTGACGAAGATGAAGGCACTGCGCCGCATGGCCCCGCCCATCACGCCGCCTGTCTGCTCGGCAATCTCGTCGAGGCAGGCATCGAGCAGCGCCTTGTATTCGGGATCGGCCTCGACGGATTTCAACACCATCCAGGACTTCGCTTCCTCGATACGACGCACCGTCTCTTCCGCGCTCATGCCGTTGGCCGGCGTCAGGTTCGGGTCCTGGTTCGGCGATACCGGACCGTTCCATTCCACCTGACCTTCCGGAAGGTCGCCCGCAAGCTTCGCCAGACGGTCGAGATTGAAAAGCGGATGAGACGCCAGATCGTGTTTCAGGCGAAAGCTCTTTGTCGGCATCTTGTCGCCGACGGCATCCTTTTCAACGATTTCAAGCAGCCGTGCCATGTTCCACCTCCTTGCGGATCATGTGATAGATGCGCTTGGCCCGTTCACGAAGCCAGCTTGCGCATGTTGTCATGGTTGAAAGATACGGGACCGCGACCCGGCTGAGCCTTTGGTCGGTCCCGACAATGACGGAACGCATGATGCGACGCTCCGACCAGATGTGATCGATCATCGGATGATCGGGAAGAGCGCAGGAATCGATCCAGTCGAAGCGAGGATCGTCGAGCAGCATGGCGCCGCCCCGCATCATGAGCTGGGCACCGGGCGAAAACCGGGCATAGTTCTCGTCAAAGGCAATCTTGAACGTATAGAGCCCGCGCCCTGCTCGAAAGCTCGCCAGCATGGCGATCGGCGCGCCGTCCACCGTCAGCTCGAGGCAATGGAGCTTGTCCTGCGCCTGGGCGCCCTTGCAGATCTCCATGAAGAAGGCGCGCTCGGACGGAACCACCTTGAGCGCCGTGCCGCGCTGCCCCTTCCAGCCCTTCGCCTCGAGCGCGAGGAAGCGATCCAGCCAGCCGGCAAAATCGGACGACGCGTCATGCGCCGTGAGCTGAACGTCGCCTTCTTCCGACAGCCGATTCCAAAGCCGCCCATATTCCTTGCGCTTCTTCTTGCGCATGGTCTGGGCGAAATATTCCTCGCCCTTCAACTCGGATTGCAGAAACGCCCGCTCATGACGGTCGGTTTCGCGCAGGGGGAAACCTCGCTCCGACACCACTTCATCGAGAGCCGCCGAGAATGCCCCGTCGCCCTGAAAGAGCGGGAACTCGACCGCGACAGCGCCGCACTGCGTGGCAAAGGCAAAGAAACGCGACAGCGCCTGCTTTTCCCGGCCGGTCCGCAGCAAGGGCGTCGCATTATAGCTATGGATATGCGTCCAGACCTGCCAGACAGGCAGCGGAACGCCGAAACGTCCCAGCAGAGCGCGGTAGGGAAACGCACCGAGCAACACGCGTTTGCCCGCCCCGTCCGCATCGCTCCAGACCAGCGCAACTTTGACGCCGTTCCCGCCGGCGAGATGAACCATCGCCGAGACAAGGGTTGCGCTTTCGAACTGGGTATTCGGATCCGCGGCCTGGTCGCCAAGCGCGTCGACTTGCGAGGCATAGGGCAACAGGGCATCCGCGCTTTCCAGCACCACGACATCCGCGTCGCGCAGAGAGTTCGCTGCGCGCTGCAACCGTTCGACCGTCAGCATGGGCTTGGCCGCAGCTCCGTCCCGCGTCTTGACCCTGCCGATATTTGTGCGAACTCCGGTCATGTCAGACACCCCGCTGGAAACCGATGAAACGGGCAACGCTTCCCGCACCGACGAATGATGAAATACCCAGCCGGCGCTTCACGATGATGCAAAGCCCGATGGAGGTGAGCGTCACCGACGCCGAGGTCGCAATGGCAGCGCCCTCAAGGCCGAACCGGGGAATGAGAAGAATGTTGAGGGCGATATTGCACAGCGCCGCGGCGCCATAGGCCCAGGCTGTCGCCTTCTGATGGCCCGTCATGTTCAGGACATGCTCGGTCGGACCGAAAGCGGCATGTGCAAGGAACCCGATCATCAATATCCAGAGAACCGGCGCGCCTTCGCGGAACTCCGGCCCGAAAAAGCTGAGCGCGAAGCCTCCGAAAACGAGAAGCCCCAATGCCGCGGCAAGCGTCGGCCAGAATACCGAATGAACCACGCCCCGCATGAGCTTCTGCAACTCCACATGCTTGCCGGAGGCATGAAGCTCGGCAAATTTCGGCGCGGCGGGCGCGGCAAAGGCGAAGTAGATGAAGCTCATCAGATTGGCAATGCGCGTCGCGGCAAAGTAGATGCCCACCTTGTCCGGATCGACATACTGGCCCAGCAGAACGATGTCGGTATTGGAGAGGACGAGATAGAACCCCTCGACCAGCACCAGTGGCACCGATGCAAGCCACCAATGTTTGAGGTGATAGACCGGTCGTGCCGTCGGTATATTTTTCCGCACACGACGCATCAGCAGAAAGCGCTGCAGGATGAGCGCCAGCATGGTCGCACCGAGTGCGCCGCAAATGACGTTGAGACCCGTCGGCTCGAACCCGGCCAGAAGAATACCGCCGGCGGCGATCACAATGCCAAGCGGCCGGAACACATAGGTCGGCAAATAAGCGAGATTGACCCAGCCAAAGGCACGGGCCGCCCCTTCCTGCCAGTCCATCAGCGCGAAGCCGGGAACGCAGAGAAGACCGAGGAACAGCGGCAAAAGGAAATAGCCGCTGATAACGCCCTGCAAGGCATAGAGAAGACCGCTGCCGATGACCACGGCGCCGAATGAAAGCGCCATCACGACATACCAGGAGGCACGCAGCATGCCCGCAAGGCGACGCCATTTTTCCCGCGCCCTGTAATCCGGCACGAAACGCAGCACCGACGTGCCGAAGCCCATGGGCACGATGATGCCCAGAACGATCACCCAGACCCAGACATATGAAAAAATGCCGTACTCAAAGGCGCCCATCCAGCGGGCAAGCAGGATTTGGCTGGTCAATCCGATGATTGCGCCCAGAACGCGAATACCCATGACGAAGGCCGCGCCACGAAGGACACCCGCAATGTCGCCATCGCGCATTTTGGCGACAAGCCCGGCCACCAGGGCGGAAATGCCGCCCTTTTCCGGTTTGTCGCCAGTCTGCGCGACCGGCGTTGCGGGATCCGCCGCTTGTGTCATTGCCATTCCTCAGGCCGATACGGTCGCGGCCCGCCCGAAAGTCAGCATCGACCGGCAGGAGCGCAACTTGAGATAGGCGTTGCAGAATAGCGGCGTGTTCTTGACGAACCGTTTCAGCCGAATGATCCCCCGGGCAGGAAATGCAGCAATCGAACCCCGCACTCCCTTGGCATCGAAATGGTTGTAGAGGTACTGGGTATTTTCGCACCAAATGGCCTTGTAGGCCTCGTCCCCCATGGTGAAATCGAAAACCGTATGACCGGTTTCAATCGCATGGTTCATGAGTTCCATCTGCTGTATGACACCGGGGCCGAAGCGGGCGGCCTCTGAGACCTCGTCATAGCTGGCGAGCAGGTCGTAGAAGCGACCGTTAAAGCTCACACAGAGATTGGCCGCCACGACGTCGTCGCCCACCGTCAGGCTGGAAACGCGCGCAATATCGCTGTCCGCATCGGTGACCAGCGCCTTGTAGAACTCGCGATAGCCGGGGCGGTCGAAGATATTGGCCACACCCATCCGCGCAAAGCTGCGGGCCTTCTGCGCCATCAGCGTCTCGATGGTCTCGACTTTCTCTTCATCATCGGCGTGCATCGCAAAAGCGATCTCACCGATTTCGCCCATTTTGCGGCGCTTCTGACGGTCGCGCTTCTTGCTGCCCGAAGAGCGCTTGCCCCCGTAGTAGCTTTCCCAGTCGGCGGTAAGGGTCGTGGAATGAGAGGCGCAATTGTGCTCGCTCAGGCCGCCAAGCTCCATGAAGGGATTGGCCTGCTCGCCGGCGCGCTTCGTCATGCGATTGAGCGCGACAAGATGATGCTTCGGCAGAAGAGCCCGCACTTCGTCCCAAAGCGCCGGAAACTGGCCCGGCCGCACCCGGCGGGCGAAATCCTTTGCAAGGATGGGCCCGGGATATTCAGCCAGTTCGCCGCCCAGCCAGACGAGCTTCTTGGCGAACAGATTGCCCTCAATCGCCAGCGGAAAGAGAAAGAGCGCCTCACCCGAGGCATCCCAGCCGACCACGATCTGCGGGCGAACCCGGCGGAGCGTCCCGATATGGCGCATCCAGTTGGAAAGCCACGCATAGGTCTGGAAAACGCTGCAATCGCCCTCGTCTTCCAGCTGACGCCAGATCTCCCGAACCTCGGACATATCTTCATGCACCGAGAGGAGAACACGCGGCTTCGCCGCCGCCCACGGCCCCTGAATGACCTGGCCTTCGCCGGAAAAGCCTGTTTTTTCCTGCAATTCCTCCCGGCCGATAGGCTGGGCTGACTGAAACTCCTCGAACTGCGACTTCATTTGGGTCATCGGGGCCTCGTTGAGATGCTTCGTTTTGAAACGTTCGTTTTTTTTCGGCGCAGTTCCGGAAAGGATTTCTCAATTCCGCACATGCACTCTGTTTGATGCATAAGGATTGCAAACGGCGTGCAATATCCCGTCGAAAAGTCGGGATTTACCGGATCAGGGGAAATGGCCGATATCGAAGCAGGCATGGCGGCGCCCGAAACGCGGGGACCGGCCCCCGAACCCTCTCTGATGAGAACGGGTTTGCTGGCGATTCACGCCATCCGGGGTCACCGCATGGCGCCGCGCTTCCTTTCGGGCCTCGGGGTCATTTTCATGCTTCACCGGGTGCGGCCCGCGCGCGCGGAGCCCTTTCAGCCCAATCGCCTGCTGGAGGTCACGCCGGATTTTCTGGACGACACCATCCGCCTCGTGAAACGGCTCGGCTATGACTGCGTCGATCTCGACGAGGCCGCGCGGCGCATCGAAACCGGCCATGACCGGAAATTCGCCGTCTTCACCCTGGATGACGGCTATCGCGACAATTTCACCGAGGCCTTGCCCGTCTTCGCGCGCCACGAAACCCCGTTCACCGTCTATCTGGCGACCGACCTGCCCGACGGAACGGCGAACCTCTGGTGGGTGGTGCTCGAAGAGGTCATCCGCAAGGCAAGACAGGTAACGCTCGACCTCGAGGGCCGGGAAGAATCCTTGCCCACCGGCACCACGGACGAGAAGAAAGCGGCCTGGCAGCGCATTTACTGGACTCTGCGAAAGAGACCGGAAAGCGAGATGCGGGCTGTCATCGCCGGCCTTGCCGAGAAATACGATATCCCGTCCGCCTCCCTCACACGGGAGGCCGCGATGAGCTGGGACGAGCTGCGCACGCTCGCACACCATCCAATGGCCCGCATCGAGGCTCATACGGCCGGGCATTTCGCCCTGTCGGGCCTGAGCGACGCGGCGGCCCGCGCGGAGGTCGACCGCGGCCTTGCCCGTCACGAAGCCGAACTCGGCGCCCGTCCGCGCCATTTCTCCTATCCATACGGGGATCACGCCTCGGCGGGCGGACGCGATTTCCGGCTCATCGCCGATATGGGCTTTCGCACGGCCACCACCACGCGCAAGGGCCTCATCCAGCCTCGCCACCGCGACAGGATGTGCGCGTTGCCCCGGCTCTCGCTCAATGGAGAGTTTCAGGATGTACGAATGGTGGAGACGCTGCTGAGCGGCCTGCCCTTTGCGCTCGGCAAGCCGATCGCTTCCATGGGGATCGACTAGTCGGACGCCCGGCCGCTCTCCGTCGAGGCGGACGAATCAGCCGACCGTGCGCGTTGCCGCCACCGTCCCCATCGGACCTCCACCTTCCGGCGAAACCGCCGCACGGGATGGAAATCCACCGACAGGATGATGATGCCGAGCGGAATCATCCAGAATCCGAGAATCGGTAGAAACCCGAACACGCCGCCGACGACCAGCGCGACACCGGCAATTGCCCGGGTCACCGGCGTACCCGGAGCTCTGAATTCCCTGTTGCCAAGACGCACACGCGCCATTTTTCCGCCCCGGTCGCTGCTGAAAGCCGGAAATCCCCGGCACTGCCTACCTAAATAGATATCCAAGATGTCGATTGTAAGGAATTTCGGTTGGCAGTCCGGTAACGCTTTTGCTATATGCAGGCTTCATCGACACATGGCGGCGAACAGCCCGACAGGTGCCGATCTGATCCTCGGTAGCTCAGTGGTAGAGCAACCGGCTGTTAACCGGTTGGTCGCTGGTTCGAATCCGGCCCGGGGAGCCATTTTAAAAGCCACGGCGCAGTTTCTGCGCCGTGGCTTTTTCTTTTCACCTCCGTCACCATATCCAGAAGAGCTGTTGAACCGCGCCTGCCCCCGGTTCGTATCAAAGGCGTGGCCCGATCAGCCCGGTCATTCATTTCGATGACCGGAGCAAGGAGGAGGTTCCGACGCCATGACAAAGACCACCGGTTCCCCCAGGCAGAATTTGCTGGCCGCTACATTGGTGACGCCTGCCAGACTGCGAACCATTGAATCGCTGCCGTTCTTCCTGCGGCTCGCCTTTCGCCTCCTGATGAGACTGCACTACGGCGCACTCGATCTTACCTTGCCCGATGGCCGCAGGTTCCGCTTCGAGGGCGTGGAAGACGGTCCCCATGCCGTGATGGAACTCAGGGACACCGCCGTCGCGCGGCGCTTCTTCACCGGCGGCGACCTCGGCGCGGCGGAAGCCTTTCTCGAAGGCATGTGGACGACGCCCGACGTCACGGCTTTTCTTCAGCTCTTTGAAAAAAACAAGCACGCCCTCCAGCGTCACCGCCACGGTTTTGGATTGCTGAAGCTCGTGGCCCGGCTGCGTCATCTCGCGCGGCGCAATTCGCGCAGCGGCTCCAAGCGCAACATCGAATACCACTACGATCTCGGAAACCATTTCTATCGCCGCTGGCTGGATCCGAGCATGACCTATTCCTCGGCGCATTTCGCACACCCCGACCAGCCCCTGCCGGAAGCGCAGGAGAACAAATACCGCATGCTCGCCGAGCGGATCGACCTGAAGCCCGAACATGAGCTTCTGGAGATCGGCTGCGGCTGGGGCGGCTTTGCCGAATTCGCCGCCCGGGAAATCGGCTGCCGTGTCACCGGCATCACGATCAGCAAGGAACAACTCGCCTTCGCCCGCGAGCGGATGGAAAAGGCGGGCCTGAGCGACCGCGTCGAGATCCGGTATCAGGACTACCGGGACGTCGAGGAAAAATACGACCGCGTCGCCTCCATCGAAATGTTCGAAGCGGTCGGCGAACAATACTGGCCCTCCTATTTCGACACACTGCATCGCTGTCTGAAGCCCGGCGGCGTGGCCGGCCTGCAGATCATCACCATCAACGACGTCTCCTTCACCACCTACCGCAGGCGCGCCGACTTCATTCAGCGCTACATCTTTCCCGGCGGCATGCTCCCCTCGCCCTCTGCCTTGCGCGACCAAGTGACCCGGGCCGGCCTGACATGGGTCGGCAATTTCAACTTCGGTCTCGACTATGCGGAGACGCTGAAACAATGGCGGGAGCGCTTTCTGGGCGCGTGGCCGGAAATTCAGCCCATGGGGTTCGACGACAGGTTCCGCCGCATGTGGGAGTTCTATCTCAGCTACTGCGAAGCGGGATTCCGCACCGGCAATATCGACGTGACGCAGGTAACGCTCGCGCGGCCCGGCAAGGCCTGAACCCGCTTTAGCCTCTCGCCATCGGCTGCTACCGTGACGGCATCATCCCCGCCGAAGCGAGTCGTCCCCGATGGAAAAACGCCTGACGCCCAGTCCCCGCACCCTCGACGATGTCGATCTGCAATCGCGCGAAACCATCGGACAGGGATGGGGCAAGCTGGAGCGCTTCACCTTCCGCCACCGTCGGCATGAAGGCGGCTGGTCCGATGTCGTCACGCGCGACGTCTACACCATCGGCGAAGTCACCTGTGTGCTGCCCTATGACCCCGCGCTCGACGCCGTTCTGCTTGTCGAACAGTTCCGGCCTTGCGGGCTGGTCCATGGCGAGGCGACCTGGCTCTTCGAGGCGATTGCCGGGATCATCGACCCCGGCGAAACGCCTGCCGACGTCGCCATCCGCGAAGCGAAGGAAGAAGCGAACTGCCTGATCTACGATCCGGTCCTGATCGGCCCCTTCTGGTCGTCGCCCGGCGGCTATGGCGAGCGCTCCTATATATTCGCGGCCAGGGCGGATCTCTCCTCGGTCGGCGGTATCCACGGTCTCGACCATGAGCATGAGGATATCAGGGCCGTTGTGGTGCCCCTTGCCGATGCTTTGGCCGCCATCAATGACGGCCGCATCCGCGACGCAAAGACAGCCCTTATGATTCAATGGGTTGCGTTGAATCTCGACCGGCTGAAGTAAGGGCTTTTCGCGCGCGCCTTACTTGAAGTGGCCGCCCCCGCTCCGTATGTTCCCATCAACGAATATTTTGCAACGAACATCAAGAAACGCCCGATGGACATCAAAAACGGCCTCGCCGACGCGATCGGCAACACACCGCTCCTCCGGCTGAAAAAGGCCTCCGAGGAAACCGGGTGTGAAATTCTCGGCAAGGCCGAGTTCCTGAACCCGGGCCAGTCGGTCAAGGACCGCGCGGCGCTCTTCATCATCCGCGACGCGCTGGACAAGGGCACGCTGAAGCCGGGCGGCGTCATCGTCGAAGGCACCGCCGGCAATACCGGTATCGGCCTTGCGCTTGTCGGCAACGCACTGGGTTTCAGAAGCGTGATCGTCATCCCCGAGACCCAGTCTCAGGAAAAGAAGGACATGCTGCGGCTGTGCGGCGCCGAACTCATCGAAGTACCGGCCGTGCCCTACAAGGACCCGAACAACTACGTGAAATATTCGGGCCGCCTCGCCGAGGAACTGAACGCCAAGGAACCCGGCGGCGCGATCTGGGCCAACCAGTTCGACAATGTCGCCAACCGGCAGGCCCATATCGAAACCACGGGGCCGGAAATCTACGCTCAGACCGATGGCAAGGTAGACGGCTTCATCTGCGCCGTCGGCACGGGCGGCACGCTGGCCGGCATCGGCATGGCGCTGAAGGAGCGCAACAAGGACATCCAGATCGGTCTCGCCGATCCGATGGGCGCCGCGCTCTACAATTATTACAAGAACGGCGAACTGAAATCCGAAGGCGGCTCCATAACGGAGGGCATCGGACAGGGACGAATCACGGCGAATCTCGAAGGCGCGCCGATTGATCTTCCTTTCCAGATCCCCGACGCGGAAGCCCTTCCGATCATCTTCGACCTGTTGCAGAACGAAGGCCTGTGCCTTGGCGGCTCCAGCGGCATCAACGTCGCGGGCGCCATTCGCCTCGCAAAGGAGCTGGGCCCGGGTCATACCATCGTCACGATCCTTTGCGACTACGGCACAAGGTATCAGAGCAAACTGTTCAACCCGGTTTTCCTGAAAGAGAAAGGCCTGCCAGTCCCGGCCTGGCTCTCCTGAGACCCCAGAGAGGAAACAAGAAATGGCTGCTGATCCATCCCCCCTTGCCAGAGAAGCAACAGCCGCCTCTTCCGCTCTGGTCAGTACCGACTGGCTTGCCCGCCACTTGGAGGCGCCCGATGTAACGATCGTCGATGCATCCTGGTACCTGCCCGAGCACCAGCGCGACCCCCGCGCCGAATATGAGCGCGAACACATTCCCGGCGCGCTTTTTTTCGACATCGATGAAATCTGCGATCTCGACAGCCCCTATCCGCACATGCTGCCGAGCCCCGAGAAATTTTCCTCCCGCATGCGCAAGATGGGCCTCGGCGACGGCACCCGCGTGGTCGTTTATGACGGGGCGGGCCTGTTCAGCGCCGCCCGCGTCTGGTGGATGTTTCGTGTCATGGGCCATGAAGATGTCGTCGTGCTGGATGGCGGCCTCAGGAAGTGGAAGGCCGAAGGACGCCCCGTAACCGATGAAACGTCGCGCAGCGGTGCGCGCCACTACACGGCGCGGCGCAACACCATGCTGATCCGCGACTGCGAAGCCGTTCAGCGCAATCTGGAAACACGGGCCGAGCAGATCGTCGATGCGCGCGGACCGGGCCGCTTCAACGGCACCGAGGCAGAACCGCGTCCGGGCGTTGCCGCGGGTCACATCCCGGGAAGCGTCAATGTTCCCGCCGCATGGCTCCTCGGCGAAGACGGCACGATGAAATCCCGCGACGAGTTGCGCGCGCTTTTCGAGAAGGCCGGTATCGACCTGCATCGTCCCATCGTCACGTCCTGCGGCTCGGGCGTAACCGCCTGCATCCTGGCGCTGGCGCTGCATGAACTCGGCCTGCCCCGCGTCGCCGTCTATGACGGTTCATGGGCCGAATGGGGCGCACAATCAGACCTTCCCCGCGAATGCTGAGACGAGCATATGGGCAAGAAGCACAAGACAACCGTTACGCATCTGGAGATGCTGGCGGATCCCATGCACGCAAAGCATCCCTTGCCATGCCCGCGCGGTAAATGCGCTCTGATGCGCGCCGAGCAGCCGCCGATCCATTTCTACCGATATCTCTATGACGCCATCGGCAGGGATTATGTCTGGGTCAATCGCAAACGACTGACCGACGAAGAACTCGGGGCGATCATCCATGACGAGAATGTCGAGATCTACATCCTCTACATGAACGGCGCTCCGGCCGGCTTTGTCGAACTCGACTTCCGTTTCATGCCTCGCGCCGAGCTTACCTTTCTCGGCGTGATGCCCGACTTCATCGGGACCGGGCTTGGCAGGTTCTTGCTGCAGGAAGCGCTCCGGATCGCGTGGAGCCACCACCCGAAACGCCTGATCCTGCAGACCTGCACACTCGACCACCCGCGCGCATTGACCATGTATCAGCGCGCCGGGTTCAACGTCTGCGGCCGCGAGGAAGTTGAGCTGGAAGAAGTGGACTGACCCTAATGGGCCAGGATCTGCGAAAGGAACGTCTTCGTCCTCTCGTTCTTCGGATGATTGAAAAAGGTTTCCGGATCGGCCGTTTCCACGATCTCGCCCTCATCCATGAAGACGACGCGATTGGCCACCTCGCGCGCAAAACCCATCTCATGGGTCACGCAAAGCATGGTCATGCCTTCCTTTGCGAGTTCCACCATCACATCCAGCACTTCCTTGATCATTTCAGGATCGAGCGCGGAGGTCGGCTCGTCGAACAGCATGACGCGCGGGTTCATGCACAGGGCGCGCGCAATGGCGACGCGCTGCTGCTGGCCGCCTGAAAGCTGCCCCGGATATTTGTGGGCCTGCTCGGGGATCTGCACGCGCTCCAGATATTTCATCGCCAGGTCGCGCGCTTCATGCTCCGGCATCTTCCGCACCCAGACAGGCGCGAGCGTGCAATTTTCGAGCACCGTCATATGCGGGAAAAGGTTGAATTGCTGGAACACCATCCCGACTTCGCGCCGCACACTGTCGATCTTCTTGAGATCGTCCGACAGTTCGATCCCGTCCACCACGATGGATCCGGCATCATGCGTCTCGAGGTGATTGATGCAGCGGATCAGCGTCGATTTGCCGGACCCTGATGGACCGGCAATCACGATCCGCTCGCCCTCATTCACCGTGAGGTTGATGTCTTTCAGGACATGAAAATCGCCGAACCATTTATCGAGATGCGAAATCTCGATAATCGCCTTGTCGGAGACTTTCATTTTCGGCGGAGAAACTGTTTCGGACATGAACGTCTCCTAGCGGCGCGATCCGGTGTTCAACCGGCGCTCCATATAGGCTGAATAACGGGCCATGCCGAAGCAGAAGACCCAGAACACAAGGGCGGCGAACAGATATCCGGTGACTGCCCCTTGCGGCACCGACCAGTTCGGATCGCTCAATTGCGACCGCACCTGCCCCAACAGGTCGAAGATGCCGACGATCAGCACCAGCGTCGTATCCTTGAACAGGCCGATAAACGTATTGACGATGCCGGGAATGACATGACGCAGCGCCTGAGGCAACACGACCAGCCCCATGGCCTGCCAATAGCTGAGCCCCCCTGCCCGCGCCGCCTCATATTGACCGCGCGGAATGGCCTGCAGCCCGCCACGCACCACTTCCGCCATATAGGCCGACGCGAAAAGCGCCACGCCGACGAGGCACCGCAGCAGATTGTCGAGCGAAACCCCTTCCGGCAGGAAAAGCGGCAACATGACGCTCGCCATGAAAAGCACAGTGACGAGCGGCACGCCGCGCCAGAATTCGATAAAGACAATCGAGACCAGCCGGATCGCGGGCATGGAGGAACGCCGCCCCAGAGCGAGAACGATACCGAGCGGCAGCGAAATCACGATACCCGTCACCGCCACGACAAGCGTCACCAGCAACCCGCCCCAATAGCTCGTATCGACCGCGGGCAGACCCGGACGTCCGCCTGCGAGAAGCGTGACGGCGATAACCGGATAGGCGATGAGCAGAAAGATCAGGTTGAAGCGCTTTGCGGGCGCCGCCGGAATAAGCGCAGGGATGAGCCCGATCGCCCCGAGCGCAAACACGACATAGACCCGCCAGACTTCCGACGGCGGATAGCGCCCATAGAGGAACTGGTCGATATTGGCCCAGACGAAAGGCCAGCAGGCCCCGGCATCCGGCCCGAGGCAGGCCTCGCGCGAAGAACCGGTCCATACGGCATTCACAAAGGTGAAATCGATGAATGGCGGCACAACCAGCCAGATGACGTAGAGCGACAACAGGGTCAGCGCGGTATTGAACCAGCTCGAAAACAGGTTTTTCCGCAGCCATGTGAGGCCCCGCGCCATGGAAAGCGGCACATGCGGTTTTTGGACTTGCGATGTCGTATCCGTCATCTACCGCTCCTGAATGGCCACACGGGCATTGTAGAGGTTCATGAGGAACGACGTGACGAGGCTGATCGTGAGATAGACGGCCATGGTGAGCGCGATCACCTCGATGGCCTGACCGGTCTGGTTGAGCACGGTCCCGGCAAACACCGCCACCAGGTCAGGATAGGCAATCGCAACGGCCAGCGAAGAGTTCTTGGTAAGATTGAGGAGCTGGCTCGTCAGCGGCGGCACGATCACCCGGAGCGCCTGCGGAATGACGACGAGGCGCAAGGTGCGGCCCTGCGGCAGGCCGAGCGCATAGGCCGCTTCCGTCTGCCCATGGCTGACCGACAGGATACCGGCGCGGACGATCTCTGCGATGAACGCCGCCGTGTAAAGCGTGAGGCCAAGAAGCAGGGCGATGAATTCCGGTATGAGGCGCATCCCGCCATCGAAACCGAACCCCCGATAAACCGGAAGGTCGAGCGTGAACGGCGCCCCGCCGACAAGCCATATCAGCGCTGGAACACCAAGCACGATCGCGATGGCCGTGCGCCAGGCCGGGAATATCTCACCCGTCGCGGCTTGCCGTTTGCGCGCCCAGCGAATGATCGCATAACCCGCAACGAGCGACAGCAGCACGGCAATGACGAACAGAGTGGAACTCTCGCCGAACACCGGTGAGGGAACCACCACGCCCCTGTTGTTCAGATAGACGCCTTCGAGCGGCGACAGACTGTCGGCCGGCGGCGGAAGCGGCCGCAAAACGGTGAAGTACCAGAAGAACAGTTGAAGCAGGAGCGGGATGTTCCGCATCACCTCGACATAGGTCCAGGCGAGCCTCGACACCAGCCAGTTGCTGGAAAGCCGCGCCACGCCGACGAAGAAACCGAGAATGGTGGCCAGAACGATACCGATACCGGCAACCATCAGCGTATTGATCAGACCGACCAGAAAGGCCCGGCCATAGGAAGACTCTTCCGTATAGGGAATGAGCGACTGAACGATACCGAAACCGGCCGTATTGTCCATGAAGCCGAAACCGGTCGCGATGTTCAGCCGCGCCAGATTGGCCTGTGTCGTCGTGACGATGAACCATCCGCCATAAAGCACAACAGCAATCAGCGCCGCCTGATAGACGACCGATTGAACTGCCGGATTGGACCATTTCAGCCCGATCTTCTGCTTGCCCTTTGTCGGTGCCCCCGCCACGCCCTTCACCTATCGGATCGGCGGCGCATACATGATGCCGCCCTTGTTCCAGAGCGCGTTCAGCCCGCGCTCAATACCAAGTTTTGTATTCGTGCCGACATTTCTCTCGAACACTTCACCGTAATTTCCGACATGACGGATGATACGAACGACCCAGTCGTCCGTGAGGCCGATCATATGGCCGTAGGCCCCCTCACCGCCAAGCAAGCGGCGCACTCTCGGCGAATCCGAGCCCTTCATCTCCTCCACATTCTTGGAGGTAACGCCCAGCTCCTCGGCATTGATCAAGGCAAAGAGCGTCCAGCGCGCGATGTCGGCCCATTGCGGATCGCCCTGCCGCACAGCCGGCCCCAATGGTTCCTTTGAAATGATCTCCGGCAGAATTCTGTGCTGGGAAGGATCCTTCATCTTCAGCCTGACCGCGGCGAGGCCTGACGCATCCGTCGTATAGGCGTCGCACCGATGATTGTCATAGGCGGCGAGCGCTTCGTCGTTCTTCTCGTAGGAAAGCACCTTGTATTTGTACCCGTGCGACCGGAAATAATCCGCCACATTGAGCTCGGTCGTAGTGCCGGTCTGTGTGCAGATCGTCGCGCCATCGAGGTCGGCGGCATTCTCGATGCCGGAGTCCTTGTGCACGATAAAGCCTTGGCCGTCATAATAGCTGACCCCTGCGAAATCGAGCCCGAGCTGCGTATCGCGCGACATGGTCCAGGTCGTATTGCGGGACAGGATATCGATCTCTCCGGATTGAAGCGCCGTAAAACGGTCCTTCGCGTTGAGCGGACGGAATTTCACCTTGGTCGGGTCATCGAAAATCGCCGAGGCGAGCGCCCGGCAATAATCCACATCGATGCCGGACCAGTGTCCCTTGTCGTCGGGATTCGAAAATCCGGGCAGCCCCTGATTCACGCCACAGACGAGTTCGCCCCGGTTACGCACCTCGGCAAGCGTGTTGCCCGCCCTGACTTCAGGCCGCGCCTTGCCGGTCGCGCTGTCCACCGCAGCCGGGCGATTGCCAGCCGGACCGGGCGCTTGGGCTATGGGCATGAAGAGGTAGACGATTGCCGCTCCGAGCACGAGGCCCATCAAAAGAGCCTGAAATCGATTCTCCATCCCGCTTCCTTTGCCAGCGCCCTGTGACAAGATGTTATGGTGTCCGCCAAGAGACTAACCACGATGCGCCTCAGCGCAAGGCCTGAGGCAGCCAGCACCACGCCGGGATATTATGAGCGAAAAGAAATTCTCCCGTCCGGAAACGACGATCGTCACGGCGGGGCGCGATCCGGAAGCCAATTTCGGGGTTGTCAACCCGCCCGTCTATCACGCCTCGACGATTCTCTATCCGACCTTCCAGTCGCTGAAAAAGCGCGAGGTCAAATACACCTATGGTCGCCGCGGCACCCCCACGACCGCCATGCTGGCCGAGGCCGTAGCGGAACTTGAGGGCGGCGCGCATTGCGCTCTCGCCCCGTCCGGCCTTGCCGCGGTCACCATCTCGCTGCTCGCAAACCTGAAGGCCGGCGACCATTTGCTGATGACGGACAGCGTCTACGGCCCGACCCGACATTTCTGCGACACGACGCTCACCCGTTTCGGCGTCGAGGTCGAATATTACGATCCCCGCATCGGCGGAGACATTTCGAAGCTCATCCGCCCGACCACAACCGTCGTCTTCGTGGAATCGCCCGGCTCCGTCACCTTCGAGGTGCAGGATATTCCCGCCATCGCCGAGGCGGCGCATGAAGGCGGCGCGCTCGTCATCATGGACAACACCTGGGCCTCGCCGCTTTTCTTCAAACCCTTCGAGCATGGCGTCGACATCTCCGTCCAGGCGGCGACCAAATATCTGTGCGGCCATTCCGATGTGATGGCCGGCACGATCACCACGACCGAAGAGGCCTGGCAGCAGACAATCGACGGGCACGGCCAGATCGGCATGTGCCTGGCGCCGGACGATGCCTATCTCATCCAGCGCGGGCTTCGGACCCTCAGCGTGCGGCTGAAACAGCATATGGAAACCGGCCTGGTACTGGCCCGCTGGCTCGAAACCCGACCGGAAGTCGCACGTGTCATCCATCCCGCACTCCCCAGCCACCCCGATCACGCGCTGTGGCAGCGTGACTTTACCGGCGCGAGCGGATTGTTCTCCATCGAGCTTGCGCCGTGCTCGGACGATGCGCTGGCCGCGATGCTGGACGATCTGGAACTTTACGGCATGGGATATAGCTGGGGCGGATATGAAAGCCTGATCGTGCCGCAATATCCCGCAAAGATCCGTACAGCAACGAAATACGAGGCGGAAGGCCCCCTGCTCCGCATCCATGCAGGCCTTGAATCACCTGAGGATCTCATGGCCGATCTGGAGGCCGGTTTCGACCGGCTGAACGCCGCCCGCTAACCCCAGCCATCTACCGACAACAGGAAACGTCAATTGGCCCGCAAAGAAGTCAAAAGCGAAATCGCCGGCAAGGTCTGGAAAATCGAAGCCGGTGTCGGAGACAGCCTCGAAGAGGAAGATCCCATTCTCATCCTTGAATCGATGAAGATGGAAATCCCGGTCGACGCGCCCTTCGACTGCACCCTGGTGGAAATCCTCGTCGTCGAGGAAGACCCGGTTGCGGAAGGACAGACGGTCGCCATTGTCGAGGAGAACTAAATCTCAGGCGTTCTCGCCGAAGAGCCGCCTCAAATGCGGGTTGAGGAATTTTCCGTTGGGGTCGAGCCTGCGGCGCACCTGCTGGAAGTCCTCCCAACGCGGATAAAGGTTCCGCAGCTCGGCCTCGCCAAGCGTGTGAAGTTTCCCCCAATGCGGACGCCCCTGATAGCGCGCGAAAATCGCCTCCGCTCCCTTGAAAAGCTCGGCATAGGGCTGACGGTGATACTGATGAACTGAAATCGTCACGCTGTCGCGCTCATGGAACGGGCTCAGCCACGCATCGTCCGCGGCGACATAGCGGAATTCGAGCGGGAAAAGGAAATTCACCCCGCACTTCTTCATATACTCGCCAACCTCCGCAATGCAGTCGGGGCCGCTCTCGGCGGGCACCGCGTACTCCATTTCGTTGAACCGGACATTCCGGTCGCTCGGAAACGCATCGAAAGACCATCTGGCCTTGCCGGCCTGACCCGGCGCATAACGTTCGCCCGCATTGCGTGTCATGAAGCGCTGAATGGGACCGCGCAAAGGCGGAGCAAAGCGCGCAACATCGCAAGCCCGCTGCATGATCCTGTCACCGCGCGAGATCTCACCATCAGGCGCGCGGCGACGCGGCTTCGCAGGCTGATCCGTTTCGTTGAGCGTCTTCACCAACACATCGTCTGCAAACGGAAACCAGAAAAACTCGAAATGCCGATTGGCGTCACGCATCTCCGGCGCTTTGGCCAGCGCTTCGGAGAGCGCCATGCGACCGCCGCCTTCCTCCAGCGCATAGGAAGGACGGAGCTGCATCTCGATTTCGCTCATCACACCCAGGCTACCGAAGCTGACGCGCCCCGCATCATAGACATCGGCGTTCTCGTTGCGGTTGCAATCGAGCACCTCGCCCGACGCGGTCACCAGCCTGAAACCTTGTACGGCGGCGGAAAGAGAACCGAGCTTTCCGCCTGTGCCATGCGTGCCCGTTCCCACGGCGCCCGCAAGCGCCTGCCGGTCGATGTCGCCCTGATTGGCGAGCGCCAGCCCCTTATCGTGCAGCATGGGGCCGAGATCGCGGATCGTCGTTCCCGCCGCGATGCGCGCCGTTTGCGCATTTGCGTCATGCGCCGTCACGCCGCTCATTTTTTCCAGAGACAGCAGAACATCGTCGGATGGCACGATTGCGGTGAAGGAATGCCCCCGGCCCGCGACACGGACAGGTCCTGCCGCCTCGCCAACGATGCGCGCCAGTGCGTCCTCGCTCTCGGGCGTCAGAATTTCCTTGGGCCAGGCTTTGACCCAACCGGACCAGTTCGACCAGACGGTGCTCATGCTTCCTCCTGTTCTTTGCGAACATGCTATCCGCTCGCCGGGCGCCGCAACAGAGCTGTCCCCACAAAACAAAATCCCCGGCATGGCCGGGGATGATGCTGCGAACAGAAAATGCCGCGGATCTATTTCATGGACTCCGCCTCGACAGCGGGTGCGAGCGGTTCCTGCGGCTGCGATTTCAGCATTTTCGCCGCCATTTTCGAGGCCGCCTTGATGTCGGCGGGCTCCATGGTCTTCGAAAGCCGCTTGATCGCCTCGGCCGGATAGTTGGGAAAACCGTTCTTGGCGGCCATGAGGTAATAGGCATAGGCGAGCTTCTGGTCCTTTTCGACGCCCTCGCCGTCCTCATACATGGTCCCGATATTGTATTGCGCATCCGGCTTGCCGTTATCCGCCGCCGCCTTGTACCACTTGGCCGCAAGCTTCGGATCGCGCTTCACGCCCCATCCCTTGTCGTAATAGGTACCGAGATCCATCTGCGCGCGAGGATCGCCTCCATCCGCGCCGATCATCATGTATTTCACGGCATCGGTGATGCTCCGGTCCACGACCTTGGCGTCGAAATACTCCTCGCCCAGACGGAAGGCAGCACCCGGATCCTTCTTTTCTTCCACCGCGCGCTTCCAGACCTTCATCGCCGCTTTGTAGTAGCCCCGGTGATACAGGTCCTGGCCGGACGCCTCACTGGCATCCTTCACCTGGGCAGCCGTGGTGATCGGCTTGTCGGCGGACGCAAAAGCCGGCTGCACGAAGTTCAGCGACAGGGCGAGCAGCAAAGCCGCGGCCGCGACCGTCAGCGCGGTCAGTACATCCTGGCGTTGCCTGGCCGACCCGCTCGATTCCTTGCGCATGTTTTCGTCTCCTCCGCTCGTTCTCCAGTGTGCATAAGGCGCAGCACATCATCCCTTCCATGAAGGATGAAAGTCATGGCCGGACGGTGCAACTTAAACCTTGGTTACCCGACTGAAAGACAGGTCACGCAGCCGAAGTCACATTTCTAGGGAACGATATGGGTCCCGGCACTGCCGTCGAAAACCGCCAATGCCTGAGAAAGGCTGCCAATAGAGGCGGTTTTTCCTGCTTCCAGAGCGAAATAGGCGGCGGCCTCCACTTTGGGGCCCATGGAGCCTGCGGCATAGCCGGAGCCATCCGCCTCAGTGGCATTTATTTCCGTAATCAATTCCTGATCGGGCGTCCCCCAATGCGCAAACACGCCTTCGACATCCGTCAGAATCACCAGCCGGTCCGCCTTGAGCCGGTGCGCCAGCAAAGCCGCCGCCCGATCCTTGTCGATCACCGCCTCGACCCCGGAAAGCCCCCCGCCATCCTGTGGAACGACCGGAACGCCCCCGCCGCCCGCACAAATCACCATCGCACCGGAGGCAAGCAGCGCAGAAATGGCGGGCAGCTCCACAATCTCGCGAGGCAACGGCGACGCGACGACACGCCGCCAACCGGATTTGCCTTCCTCCACCATGGCCCAGCCGCGCGCCGCGCCCAGTTCCTCTGCCTGCGCCGCGGTGTAAACCGGTCCGATGGGCTTGGTCGGTGACTGGAACGCGGGGTCGTCGCCATCCACTTCGGTCCGTGTGATGAGCGTCGCAATCGAATGATCCGTCAGCTCGGCCTGAAGCTCCTGCGCGATGACATATCCGATCATCCCTTGGGATTCCGCGCCGAGGATATCGAGCGGATAGGCAGGCACGTCCTTATAGGCATCCGCTTCCAGCGCGAGCAGGCCGACCTGCGGCCCGTTGCCATGGACGAGGACCAGTTCATGGCCTTTCGCGATGGCGGCGATCTGCCCCGCCGCCTCGCGCATGTTCCGGCGCTGGTTTTCCGCCGTCAGCGGTTCACCCCTCTTCAGAAGAGCATTCCCGCCCAAGGCAACGACAATCCGCATGGCTCGATACCTATCCGGCGATACCCACCGGTTGCTGTTGCGTGATGCAATGGATATTGCCGCCGCCAAGCAAAATCTCGCGCGCGGGCACCTGAACCACCTGGCGACCAGGAAAGAGCTTGCGAAGCGTCTCGGCGGCCCGCTCGTCCATCGGATCGTCAAAGGCCGGGACGGCCACGACCGAATTCCCGATGTAGAAATTCACATAGGATGCGGCCATCCGGTCGCCCTCGCGCCGGGGTTGAGTTCCCTCGACGACATCGACGCCTGCCGATTCTTCGGCGGTGATCAGGACGGGCGACGGCTGGTGAATCTTGTGGACCTCGAGCTTGCGGCCGCGCGCATCCGTCGCCGCGCTCAATCGCTCATAGGCATCGAGCGAAATCTCGTATTGCGGATCGGATTTATCGTCCGTCCATGTCAGCGCCACGACGCCGGGCTCCACGAAGCAGGCGATATTGTCCACATGCCCGTTCGTCTCATCGTTGAAGACCCCGCGCTCCAGCCAGATCACCTTGCTGATATTCAGATACTCGCCCAGCACGTCTTCGAGCTCCTTGCGGGAGAGCCCGGGATTCCTGTTTTTGTTGAGCAGACATTCCTCGGTCGTCAGCAAGGTGCCCTCGCCGTCGACGTGAATGGAGCCGCCTTCCAGCACGATGGGCGCGCGATAGCTGTGCATCTTTTCGATCTCGGCCGCTTTCAGCGCCACCAGATCGTCCTGATCCCATGGAAAATAGAGGCCACCTTCCAGCCCGCCCCATGCATTGAAGATCCAGTCGATGGCGCGGATTTCGCCATCCCCATTGGTGACGAAAGTGGGTCCGCAATCCCGCATCCAGGAATCGTCATTGGATATTTCGACGACCCGCACCTTCGCCGGAAGCATGGCCCGTGCATTCTGGTACTGACGCGGAGAAACACCCACCGTGACGGCCTCGCTGGTGGAAATTGCCTCGGCGACCGCCACGAACGCGGTCTGGGCCGGCTTTGCACCGAGGCGCCAATTGTCCGGGCGCTCGGGCCACAGCATCCAGCATCCCGAATGAGGTTCGAATTCGCCCGGCATGCGAAAGCCGTCGGCGCGGGGGGTGGTTTGCAGGCGTTTGCTCATAGCACTCTCCAAAAAGAACGGATGCCGGGCCCACCGGGGCCCGGCACCTTGAAGCAGTTCAGACCTTTTTACCCATCCGGATCAGCACTTCACCGACGATCAGCGTCACAACGACACCGGCAACGATCGACATCGCATAGTTCCAGTCGAAATCGCCCGGAATATAGATGAAGAACACGATCGCCTGAACGATGAACGCCATGCAGACAAGCGAGAGGGCCCAGGCCGTGCCATTGCCACCCGGCACGCGATAGGCGCGCGGCCGGTCGGCATCGACAGCCCGCAACCTCAGGAAGGCGGCGAACATCAGAAGGTAAGGCAACAGGAACACAACCGACGAGAAGGCGAAAAGCGTCCAGAACAGATCCTCTGCATCGGCCGCCATGAAACCGTAGATCGCGATCACGACGGTCGTGACCACCGCCGTCACAATCGCCGCCGAGGCGGGCGTCTTGTGAACGGGATGCAGCTTTTCGAACATGGGCGGCAGCGCACCGTCACCGGCGGCCTCAGCGGCGGACCGGTTCGCACCGAGCGTCCATGTCACCATGTTTGCGACAAAGGTGTAGAGCGCCATGACACCCAGCACATAAACGGCGGCTTGCCCTGCCCCGCTGTCGCCGAGCAATTGACGAAGCGTGTCGATGATACCTTCCACCAGATTGATCTGGTCGAGCGGCAGCGCGATCAGGATGCCGATGGTGCCGAGCAGATAGAAAGCCGCGATCAGAACGCCGGACACAATGATGGCGAGCGGCACATCCCGCGCGGGATTCTTCATCTCGGCGCCTGCGCCGGACATAAGCTCGAAGCCCATGAAGTTGTAGACAATGACCGGCAGGAAGGCGAGCGTCACGCCCCAGCTCGGCGCCATGCTCTGCAGCGTCAGCTCATTCGCCACGCCATGCTGGCCTGCATAGACAAAGCCGCCAATGCCGATGGTCAGCATGATTGCGACCTTGAAGATGGCCCCGACATTCGGCACCCATTTACCGACATCGAGCGCGATGATGTTGATCCACGCCACGAGCCAGGTGAGCACCACCGCAATCCCGATTTGCCACCAGAGCGGCAGTCCCGGAAAGAAGAGAGTGGCAAAGATACCGGCGAACAGAATGAACACGGAGGGCTGCCAGAGAGCGACATTGATCCACCAGAGCCATGCGGTACGCCCGCCCCATTTGGGACCGAAAGCGCGCCTCACCCAAGCGTAGATACCGCCCTGGTCGGGATAGGTGCTGCCCAGTTCCGCCGTGATCAGGCCATAGGGGATAAAGAAAAGGATCATGGTGAAAATCCACCAGAAGACCGACTGCGCGCCGATAGCGGCGGAAGCAGCCAACTGGTCGATCACCAGAATTGCGCAAACGGTGAAAAGGGTCATATCCAGCCCCTTCAGCACCTTCTTGAACCCACCGGCGCCATTCGCGCCCGGTCCCGCGGTATTTTCCGACATTATCTAGTACCCCGTTTGTTTTTCAGCCGAACTCACTCTCCAACAGCCCCATCAGCTCCCAAAAAGGCTTCGATCTCGCCTTGGTGATGTGCAACGAGGGCTTCCGACGCACGTTTGAGGCGCGGATACACGAAATAGACAAGCAACGCTTTTTCAGTATGAAGACGGTTTTCCGCCTGATCGAAAATCACCGATTTATCGGAATCGAGCACCTCGTCTGTTGCCTCGACACCCCGGGAAGCCGGCAAGCAATGCATGATCTTCACGGTGTCCGGCGCCTTGGAAACAAGGTCGGCGTTCACCTGGTATGTCGGCATGAAGGCATCGCGCCGCTCGGGGATTTCGTCTTCCTGCCCGACCCACCACCACAGATCGGTGTAAATGAAGTCGGCATTCGAAACGGCGGCGACGGGATCGTCGGTGATAGTGAGCCTGCCGCCGGATTGCGCACAGTTCTCCTCGCCGATCTTCCGCATCTCGTCCGAGAGCTGATACTTCTTCGGCGCCGCATGGGTGAAAGACATCCCAAGATGCGTGCAAATCATCATCAGCGACGAGCAGACATTCGTGGCATCGCCGACGAATGTGACGTTGAAGTCTTCCAGCTTCTTACCCTTGGGCGCATGCTCCATCATGGTGAAGACGTCGCAAACGACCTGGGTGGGATGATTGTAATCGGTGAGACCGTTGAGAACCGGCACGGTTGCATATTTGGCGAGATCGAGAACGGTTTGATGCTTGAGCGTGCGCGCCTCGATCACATCCACCATGCGGGATACGACCTTGGCGGTGTCGCTGATCGATTCCCGCTGGCCCATATGGATCTCGCCGGGCCGCAGGTAAAGCGCATGGCCGCCGAGCTTCGTCATCGCCACTTCGAAGGATACGCGTGTCCGCGTGGACGGTTCCTCGAAGATCATGCCCAGAGAAGCGCCCGACAGCAGCTTCGGGCAGGCCCCCTCCTTGTCGGCTCTTTTGAGCAAGCGAACGAGCTCGATAAGTCTGAGCAGTTCTTCCTTGGAGAAATCCTGTGTCTGAATGAAATGCTTAAGCACGCCGCGCCTCCATTGCCTGAAGATTCCGGTGTTTTTTTGGGGGGTACCGGAAGGTTGACGCGATGATGCATCCGCGGCCGGGGCGTTTGTATCCGCAATAATACTGATGACCGCTCACCGCATCTTCTGCGGCACAGCAAACTACTGGCAGATTGAGGGTGAAACGGAAAAGAAGAGCGAGTGGCGATCCCGGCAGGACTTGAACCTGCAACCACTCGCTTAGAAGGCGAGTGCTCTATCCAGTTGAGCTACGGGACCGAAGATGCACCCGGAGGCGGCCCGGCAAGGAACGGCGATCAATGCGTCCAGAGGGTCTTGCGGCCGAACTTGAAATTCTCTGCATAGGATTTGGCCGGAGCCTTGGCGCTATGCGGTTCGAAAACGCGATAGGCCAGCCCATGCTTTTCGGCGTAGGCAACGGCCTCTTCTTTCGTTTCGAAACTCAACCGAAGCTGCTGGCGCGTATCCGGAGAGCTGGTCCATCCCATAAGCGGCTCAACCTGCCGCCTCGCGGATGGCTCGAAATCGAGAACCCACTTCTTCGTCTTGGCCCGGCCCGACTGCATGGCCGTCTTGGCCGGCTTATAGATGCGAACGTGCGCCAAATCCAAACTCCCGAGATCCGATCAGACTGAATTCCGAAACCTACCGAATTTGCATCTTATGGCCTCAATAAGGTCAGATTTGCAAGCCACAAGAACCATCTGGACGCCGTTCACCGTCCCGGGGAACCCCGCAAAGCGAGCCTGCGGAGCCCTGACAGCAATAAGTCTCAAGGGCGTCATACCCCTGACATCCCCGACGCCTAGGAAACGAAAGACAGAGACGGAAGGAGGTCCCCCATGGCACACGCCATCTCAACACCCGTCTATCTTGACCGTATCGAGACCGAGGCCTTTCTGAAAAACAAGGGCTTCAACGGGCATGATATCGAATGCATCCTCGATCTCGCCGGTCCGGTTGCCCGGAGCGGGCGGGACGTATGGCCAGCAGACAGGGTAGAACGCCTCGCCAGCAGAGCCTACTGGCTGGGCGAGAACGAGGTTCACTCGGCCATCCTGGCGGCAGCCGCCTGATCTCGCCGCGCAATCGCTATCCATGGCCTTTCTGGCCGGTTGCCGCGACGCGGCAATCGGGTGTATTGGAACGGTCTCCACCAAGTGGAGCCGTCGGGGCGTAGCGCAGCCTGGTAGCGCATCTGCTTTGGGAGCAGAGGGTCGCGTGTTCGAATCACGCCGCCCCGACCATATTCTGGCCGCGGGCCACTCCCCTAGCCTTCCTTGTGCCTCTGCATAAGCTTGAAGATGCCATTGGCCTTCAGGACCGGACGGCTTCCCACATAGAGATCGGCTTCGCAGAAACAGACCGATCGCGTCGCCTTGACGACGCGCGCCGTTCCTTCCAGCCAGTCGCCGGGCCGGGCGGAGGACAGGAAATCCGACGTCATCCGGATGGTGAGCGCCACTGTGTGGGTTTCGCGAAAGACCGCGGTGCCAAGCAACCCGTCCGCAAAGGCCATCAGCATGCCGCCATGCGTGATGCCGCGGGAATTGCAGTGCCGCTCCCTCACACGCACACCGTGCCAGAAACCGTCTTCCGTCACCTTGTGGAAAAAGGGTCCATTATGCGTGGTGTAGGGACCGCGCGTACCGGAAGGGACAAACCCTTCAGGCGGGTCGTCATAGGCGGAATCATCCTCGGAAAGCTTTTCGCGGCTCATACTCAACTCATCTCCCGGAAAATGGATACGGCCTTATACAAGATCAGACGCTATGGTCCGACCCGTTGCCATTCCCATTTCCATTGCCTTCCGGAAGCGAGATTTCAGCCACCATCAGCCCTTTCGGACCTTCGCCGAACCGAACGCTTACATTCTGCCCGGGGAGAAGATCGCGGATGCCGTGACGGCGCAGCGTCTCCATATGCACGAAAATGTCCGGCGTTCCGTCCCCCCGCGTTACGAAGCCGTAGCCCCGGGCGCGGTTGAACCATTTCACCGTGGCAATTTCGTACTCGCCCACGGCAACCACGGCCGACGCCGGCGATCGATTGCGCGCGGGAACCTGCGACGAGGCGCTGCGCACGGCAGTACTCTCATCGACTTCAAGTATCCGGATTGCCTGATTGCCTTTCGGCCGCTTGACCGCCTCGCAGGAGACGGTCGCGCCTTCCTCGAGGATTTCCCTGCCTGCCTGCTTGAGGCACGACAGATGAACAAGTACATCCTCTCTGCCGTCATCGGGGACGATGAAGCCATACCCCTTGACCGCATCGAACCACTTCACGACGCCAGATACTTCGAATGCGTTATCGACGGATTCCGCCGTACTCTCCAACCGTTCTTCCATCCCAGCCACGATTACCGATCCGGCGCTCCAAGACAGAATGGCCTCTGCTCAGAAAAGCCGGGACTTCGTTCTGGTCCGTGGATCCTCCCCACGATCCCCCTCAACATGAAAAAACTATAACAGCGATACGACGGCAGTAAAGCCAAAGCCAATCTCGAAAACCGCTTCTTGTATATTTAGAGGGCGCCTAAAACCGCAGACGGCATCTGGGGTTCCTTGCCCCCCATAGGGCGACTGTGCATATTAGCGTGTCGCAGCGGGAATCTTTTTCGCATCGCAACAACATCCCATTAGCAGCCTGCATGCGCCTTCGAGGAACCGCTATGCTGCGCTGCATCCAGCAGGACGCCGGTACCGAAATGGTCAAAGCCATCAGCTTGACGATCGCGCTCATAGCGCTCTGGCTCACCCTTTCGGGACACTTCACGCCATTTCTCCTCGCAATGGGACTGGCTTCCGTTCTCTTTACTGTCTATCTCGCCGCGCGCATGCGCCTGCTGGACGACGAAGCCGTGCCCGTTCAGCTCAGGCCCGCGCTTGTCCTCTACTGGGTCTGGCTCGCTGTAGAGATTTTCAAGGCGAGCGTCGCCGTCTGCCGCGTCATCCTGGCCCGGGAGATGAAGCTCTCCCAGCAATTGATACGGGTGCCGTGGAACCAGTCGACCGAGATGGGACGAACGATTTTCGCCAATTCCATTACGCTCACGCCGGGTACGATCACCGTCGAAACCGGCAAGGACGCCTTTCTTGTCCACGCTCTGACGGAAGATTTCACCGGCGCCGACGGCTTCGAAGAGATGGGCGGCAAAGTGACCGAAGTAGAGGTACGCCACCGATGATCCTTTTCATTGCCGGCACCGCTGCCCTAGTCGTTGCCATGCTGCTTGTCCTCGCCCGGCTCTATCTCGGCCCCGATCTCTACGACCGTGTATTGGCGCTGAACTCCTTCGGCACGCTCACCGTTCTCCTGCTCGGCTATATCGGCTTTCTGACGGAGCGCCCGGACTTTCTGGACATCGCCCTCCTCTACGCGTTGATCAATTTCGTCGGCACCATCGCCGTGCTGAAATTCTTCCGCTACCGCGCGCTTGGGCGCGGCCTGGGCAGCCAAGACGGGCCGGAGGCCTGAGTGATGGATATGAGCCTCCTCGATCTCGCCTGCAATATTGCCACTGGCATCGCCTTCGCGACGGGAAGCTTCTTTTTGCTCGTCGGCGCCTTTGGCATCGTTCGCCTGCCCGACTTCTGGTCCCGCCTTCACGCAGCCGGCGTGATCGACACTGCCGGGGCGGAAATCATCCTGATCGGCATGATGTTCCAGACCGGCTGGGACATCGCGACGCTCAAACTGATCCTCATAGCCTTTCTGCTTTTCATCACCAGCCCGACCGCCACCCACGCGGTCAGCAATGCGGCTTTCGTTGCCGGGCTGAGGCCGCAGGATCTGAAGAAGGATGAGACGGCACAGACCCTGAGCGACGTCCCGACTGCCGCAATTCCCTACCGCAGCATGCTGCCCGAAAGCGAGCCCGCGGCCCCCAGCAAATCCTCCAGCGGAGAGGGAAGCGCATGATGACCGGCATCTCCCTGGCAGCCGTTATCAACGTCCTGCTTTTCACTTTTCTCGTCATGACGGCGATCGCCATCGTCAGGGTCCGGCACCTCTTTGCCGTCGCGATGCTGTCGGGCGTCTTCAGCCTTCTGTCCGCCGGTCTCTTCGTGGCGCTGGACGCCGTGGATGTCGCCTTCACCGAAGCGGCCGTCGGCGCGGGCATTTCCACCGTCCTGATGCTCGGCACCATGGCGCTTACCGTCACCCGCGAGAAAAGCACCAAGCGGTCGCCGATCCTGCCGATCTTCGTCTGCCTGGTAACGGGCGCAGCACTCGTATACAGCACGCTCGACATGCCCGCTTTCGGCACCGCGCAAGCGCCCATCCACGAGCATGTCGCACCCGACTATATCGCCCGCACGCCCGAGGAAATCGGTGTGCCGAACATCGTCACGGGCATCCTGGCCAGCTATCGCGGATACGACACCCTCGGCGAAACCACCGTGATCTTCACAGCGGCCGTCGCCGTGGTCCTGCTGCTCGGCTCGTTCAGCCGGAAAAAGCAAAAACGCTCGGGCAAGGAGTGAAGCAAATGGATCATCACTCTATCCTTCGCGTCGTTTCCAAACTTCTTATCCCCCCGATCATCGTCTATGCGCTTTACGTGCAGTGGCACGGAGACTACGGACCGGGCGGCGGCTTTCAGGCCGGCGTCATCTTCGCCGTCGCCTTTATCCTCTACGGGCTGGTTTTCGGCGTCGAAGCGATGACGGACGTATTGCCGACATCCTTCATTCGCGTGGCCATGAGCCTCGGCGTCCTGATTTATGCCGGAACCGGTCTTTACGCGCTGCTCGCCGGATACAATTTCCTCGATTACGAGGCCATCGGACATGGCGGACACCACGCCCAGGAATGGGGAATCCTTATCGTGGAACTCGGGGTCGGCATCACGGTGGCTTCCGTCATGATCGGCATTTTCGTCGCCTTCGCTTCCCGCACGCCCAAACTCAAGGATGAGGATTGGTGATGCAGGAAGTCGTCTTCGATCTCGAATTCATCATCGGTCACTACAATTACTGGCTGTTCGTCATCCTGATGATGACCGGCCTCTACATCACGGTGAGCCGGGGAAATCTCATCAAGAAGGTCGTCGGCCTGAACCTGTTCCAGACATCGGTCTTCATGCTCTACATATCGATGGGCAAGATCGAGGGCGGGACGGCGCCGATCCTGACGGGCGATCCGAACACCGTCTATTCCAACCCCGTGCCTCACGTCCTGATCCTTACCGCCATCGTGGTCGGCATCGCGACGACCGCTCTGGCCCTGGCACTCGTCGTGCGGATCAGAGAGGAATTCGGGACCATCGAGGAAGACGAACTCACCGAAATCGAAGAAAAGCTCGAATTCGCGGAACAAGGCGATGACGCGATCCCGGTCTCCGGAGAGGCTAGCGTGAACAAGAGAGAGTCCGGCGGGAAATGATCGATCTCATTACCAAAAACCTGCCGGCCCTTCAGGTCGTGATACCGCTGATGGCCGCGCCTATTTGCGCGATCTTCAACCGCGGGCGCCTGGCATGGACCATTGCGTTCATCGTCGCCATCGTGAGCTTTGCGATCTCGGCAGCCCTGCTCTCGCAGACGCTGGATGGCGGCGTCATCTCCTATCATCTGGGAGGCTGGGCGCCGCCGATCGGTATCGAATACCGGGTCGACGTCCTGAACGCCTTCGTCCTGCTGATCGTGTCCGGCATTGCGGTCGTCACGCTCCCCTACGCCGTGAAGAGCGTGGCGCAGGAGATACCTCAGGAGAAACAGGGCTTCTTCTACACGGCCTTGCTGCTCTGCCTGACGGGCCTGCTTGGCGTCACGATTACCGGCGACGCCTTCAACGTGTTCGTTTTTCTGGAGATATCCTCCCTCTCGACCTACGCCCTGGTCGCGACAGGCGCGGAGCGCAACCGGCGCGCCCTGACGGCCGCCTATAACTACCTGATCATGGGCACTGTGGGCGCGACCTTCTTCGTCATCGGCCTGGGTCTTCTCTACATGGCGACCGGTACGCTCAACATGGTCGACCTCGCCCACCAGATCACCCTGCGCGGCGACTCGCGCATGCTGCATATGGGCTTCGCCTTCGTGCTGGTCGGGATCGGCCTGAAGCTCGCCATGTTCCCGCTGCATCTCTGGCTGCCGAACGCCTATACCTTCGCGCCCTCGGCCGTATCCGTCTTCATCTCCGCGACATCGACCAAGGTCGCGGTCTATGTGCTGCTGCGCTTCATGTTCGGCATTTTCGGCTTCGATTACGCCTATCAGCAATCGACGCTGCAATATGTGCTGCTGCCGCTGGCGCTTCTCGCCATGTTCGCAGCTTCTCTGGTCGCGGTATTCCAGACCGACCTGAAACGCATGCTGGCCTATTCCAGTATCGCGCAGGTGGGCTACATGCTGCTCGGCACGGCCTTCATGACGCAGACCGGCGTAATGGCGACAGTCATCCATCTCTTCAACCACGCAGTCACAAAGGCAACGCTCTTCATGGTTGCCGGCGCCTTCGTCTACAGCGTGGGATCGAGCAAGATTTCCGATCTCAAGGGCCTCGGCCGCGCCATGCCCTGGACGAGTGCCGCCTTCGTGGTCGGCGGGCTCAGCCTGATCGGTATCCCGCTCACCGTCGGCTTCGTCAGCAAATGGTATCTCGTGCAGGCGGCGCTGGAGCTCGGCTGGTGGCCCATCGCCGCAGCCATCGTGCTCTCGTCGCTCATTGCCGTCGCCTATGTCTGGCGCATCGTGGAAACGCTCTACCTCCACTCTCCGTCGCCCGACAGCAAGGCGAAGGAAGCGCCTCTCGCGATGATTATCCCCATGTGGGTGCTGGCCGCCGCGACCGTCTATTTCGGCACGCATGCCGCGCTGACCAGTGCAGCGGCAAGCCGTGCCGCCTCGACGCTTATTTCCGCGTCCAACATCATTTGGCAGTGAGGGACGCATGATCGCAATCGACGGCAGCACGGGCATCCTTCTGGCGATCGGCATTCCGCTGATCGTCACTCTGTTTATCGCCGCCTTTTCCCGCATGCCGAACCTGCGCGACGCCTCGAGCGTCATCGCAGCCGTCCTGACCTTCCTGACTGTTCTGCATCTGCTCGGTCTTTTCAATGCGGGACAAACGCCGTCCGTCTCCCTCTTCGAGGTGATGCCCGGTCTGGTGATTTCCTTTTCCATCGAACCACTGGGCATGATCTTCGCGCTGGTCGCTTCAGGTTTGTGGATCCCCGCTGCGATCTACTCCATCGGCTATATGCGCGCGGAAAACGAGCGTCATCTGACGCGATTCAACATTTGCTATGCGCTGGCTATTGCCGCCGCCATCGGCATTGCCTTCTCGGCAAACCTCTTCACGCTCTTCATCTTCTATGAAGTGCTGACGGTGTCGACTTATCCCCTGGTGGCGCATAAGCAGACCGATGAGGCGCGTCGCGGCGCGCGCACCTATCTCGCCATCCTGATGTCGACGTCGATCCTGTTCCTGCTGACGGCGATCATCTGGACGTGGAGCGCCACGGGCACACTGGACTTCCAGCCCGGCGGCTTCATTGCCGGTCACGTGGACCCAGCCCTGGTACCGGTCCTGCTGGCGCTCTTCGCCTTCGGCATCGGCAAGGCGGCGCTTATGCCGTTCCATCGCTGGCTGCCCTCGGCCATGGTCGCGCCAACGCCGGTGAGTGCGCTCCTCCATGCCGTGGCCGTCGTGAAAGCCGGCGTCTTCACCATGCTGAAGGTCGGCGTCTATGTTTTCGGCGTGGATTACCTGTCTCAGACCGACGCGTCGCAATGGCTCGTCTGGCTGGCATCGGCGTCGATCCTAATCGCCTCCATCATCGCGCTGACCAAGGACGATCTGAAGGCGCGGCTTGCCTATTCCACCGTCAGCCAGCTTTCCTACATCACGCTCGGCATGGCGATGGCGACGCAGATGGGGATTATCGGCGGCACGATGCACATCGTCACCCACGCCATCGGCAAGATCACGCTCTTCATGTGCGCCGGCGCCATCTATGTCGCGACCCACAAGAAGAAGGTCAGCGAACTCGACGGGCTGGGCCGCGAAATGCCCTTCACCTTCATTGCCTTTACCATCGCCTCGATCAGCATTATCGGCCTGCCGCCCTTCGCCGGTGCGTGGAGCAAGATGTATCTGATGCTGGGCGCGGCCAATTCCGGTCAATTGGCGGTGATCGGCGTTCTCCTCGTCAGTTCGCTGCTGAACATCGCCTATCTCATGCCCATCGTGGCCCGGGGATTTTTCGCGCCCTCACCCGTTGCCGCTCATTCGCTGGGCGCCGCGGCGGCCGACGATGGCAAGCGCTGGCGGGAAGCCCCCTTTCTCTGCGTTCTGCCGCTCTGCCTGACGGCCCTCCTCTGCATTCTCCTCGTTTTTGAAATCGGCCCGCTTTATGAGTTCCTGCTGCACATACCCATCCTGCCGGAGGTGCCGACGCCATGACATCGCATGACGACACTTCGCCCGACGACATGCACTGGCTCTCCCGCAAGCTGCTATGGGTGGAAAAACCGGGCGCCGGAAAGCGGGTTCTCATTGTGCTGCTGGCCATCTGCGCTGCGCTCGCGCTTGCAGATTTCGCCTATCACAAGCACGCCTATTTCCACATCGAGGAAATCCCCTTCATCTACGCCGTCTATGGTTTCGTGTCCTACGCCACGGTTATCTTCCTCGCGAAAGGACTGCGTCTGATCATCCGCCGTCCCGAGGGGTACTACGCGCAGGATTCCACCGAGGTGGAAGACGAACGGCCGGCAGGCAGCGATCCCTCGACCTTGATACCCGGTTCGCTGAGCGACAGAGCCAACCGCCCGGGCGGCATTTCCGGAGGAGGCTCCGCACATGAATGAGGTCCTCCTGCCGCCGCTGATCTATGGCCTTGGCGCCATATCCATCCCGTTTCTTCCCGCAGGCAAGCTTCGGCAGGCATTAATGCTGGCCGTACCGGTGCTGGCCTTCGCGCTGATTGGCAACCTTCCCTACGGGGACTATGCCGTCTTCAACGCGGCCGGACTGCATATCGGCCTGCTGCGCATCGACGCCCTGTCATGGATTTTCGCGCTGATCTTCTCGATCGCGGCCTTCATCTCGCTCCTTTATTCGTGGCATGTCGACGACCGCGTTCAACAAGTGACGACGCTGCTCTATGCGGGCTCCGCCATCGGCGCGGTTTTCGCCGCCGATCTCGTTTCGCTTTTCGTCTTCTGGGAAGGCACGGCCATCGCCTCCGTCTTCCTGATCTGGGCGCGGCGCACCGAAGGCTCCTACCGGACGGGCATGCGCTATCTGGTCATTCAGGTCTTTTCCGGCGTGCTGCTGCTGGCCGGTACTGTCCTGATGTATCGCGACACGGGCTCGGTCGCCTTTAATGCGATGACGCTCGGCAGCACCGCCACCTGGTGCATCTTCATCGCCTTCGGCGTGAAATGCGCCTTCCCGCTGCTGCATAACTGGCTGCAGGACTCCTATCCCGCCGCCACCATCACCGGCACGGTGACGCTTTCCGCCTTTACGACCAAACTAGCGGTCTATGCGCTGGCGCGCGGTTTCCCCGGCACCGAACTGTTGATCTATATCGGCGCGGTCATGACGCTCTTTCCGGTCTTCTTCGCCGCCATCGAAAACAATCTCCGCCGTGTGCTTGCCTACAGCCTCAACAACCAGCTGGGCTTCATGGTGGTCGGCATCGGTATCGGCACGCCGCTCGCGCTGAACGGCACGGTGGCGCATGCCTTCTGTCACATCCTCTACAAGGCGCTCCTGTTCATGAGCATGGGCGCCGTGATGTATCGCACAGGCACCTCGAAAGCCTCCGAGCTTGGCGGGCTCTACAAGTCCATGCCCTTCACCATGGTCTTCTGCATCATCGGCGCGATGTCGATTTCCGCCTTCCCGCTCTTTTCCGGTTTCGTCTCGAAGAGCCTCATTCTCTCCGCCAGTGCGGATAACGGGTATTTCTTCATCTGGCTGGCGCTCATCACCGCCTCGGTCGGCGTGCTCGAACATTCCGGCATCAAGATCCCCTATTTCACCTTCTTCGCGCATGACAATGGCTGGCGGGTGAAGGAAGCGCCGATCCATATGCTGCTCGCCATGGGCATCGCCGCCGCCTTCTGCGTCGGCATCGGCGTGTTTCCGGGACTGCTCTACCAGTACCTCCCCTACAAGATGGAAGCCTATGTGCCCTACACCACGACGCATGTGGTCACGCAGCTCCAGCTTCTGATCTTCGCCGGGCTCGCCTTCGCGCTGCTCATCCGCTACCGGCTCTATCCGGCGGAAATCCGCGCGGTGAATCTCGATACGGACTGGATCTACCGCCGCATGCTTCCGATTATTGTCGGATTTTTCGCCGCCATGATCGGCACCATCTGGAAGGCCGCCGGCCAGCTCACCCAGTATTACGTCACCAGTCTCATCCGGGGCATATACGCAACCCACGGGCCCCATGGCCCGCTTGCCCGCACCTGGCCCAGCGGATCGATGGTCCTCTGGGTTGCGGTGATCCTTGGTATGACCGTGCTACTCACCTATGTTTGACGTCTGCTCCGGCTGGCGGAAAAACAGGCAATCGAAATAAGGAGACGCACCCATGGAAATGTCAGGCGAATACACGATCCCGGCTCCGCGCGAAAAAGTCTGGGCTGCGCTCAACGACGCCGCCGTCCTGCAGCAGTGCATTCCGGGCGCCGAAACCGTCGAACAGACGGCGGATGACGCCTTTGCAGCCGCCGTGAAAGCCAAGGTCGGCCCCGTGAGCGCCCGCTTCAAGGGCAAGGTGCAGCTCACCAATATCGATCCGCCGAACGGCTACACGATTTCCGGCGAAGGGTCCGGCGGCGCGGCGGGGTTCGCCAAGGGGTCCGCGGACGTATCGCTCGAGGACACCGCGGATGGCGGCACCAAGCTTTCCTACACCGTGAAGGCACAGGTCGGCGGCAAGCTCGCCCAGATCGGCCAGCGTTTCATCGATTCCACAGCCGCTAAAATGTCGGAAGAATTCTTCTCGAAATTTTCCCAGGTCGCCGGCCAGACGGAACCTGAAGCGGCGCCCGACGAAGGCACAGGCGACGAGCTGCCGGAAATCGTGGAAGAAGCCGCCCATGGCATCGAGGGCAAGTCGCCCGACCATGATGCGATTTCGCCCACCGGATCGCCTCTTATCCCCGATGAGGAAGCCGGTTTCAGTATCTCGCCCTGGGTTTGGGGACCGCTCGTCATTCTGGCCGTGGTTGTCGTCGCTTTGATTATCGGCTTCTAGGCCACTTAAGCGGGCATGTTTGGCCCGCAAAACTTGACGAGAAGTGACCGAAAGCAGAGACTCGTTCAGTCGGCAGCGCGTTGCTGCCGGTTTACAAGGCCCGATCCGCTGAATTTTCAGAAGAGGCCAAACTCGACGGGAGGTCGCGTATGTCCGTTGTCGCAATGACGGTCAATGGCAAGTCTGTTAGTGCCGATGTTGAACCCCGCACGCTGCTGGTCACCTATATTCGCGAGGCGCTCGGCCTGACGGGTACGCATATCGGCTGCGACACCAGCCAGTGCGGCGCCTGCGTCGTGCATGTGGACGGCAAGGCGGTGAAGAGCTGCACCATGCTGGCAGGCCAGGCCGAAGGCGCCGAGGTGACGACCATCGAGGGCCTTGCCGAGAATGGCGAACTTCATCCCGTCCAGAAGGCGTTCCGGGAACATCATGGTCTGCAATGCGGCTATTGCACGCCCGGCATGATCATGACGGCGGTCGATTTGATCCGCCGTAAACCGGACCTCGATGAGGAAACCGTGCGCGAGCAGCTGGAGGGGAATATCTGCCGCTGCACCGGTTACCACAACATCGTGAAAGCAATTCTGGCGGCATCGAACGAAATGCGCTGAGGCGCAGACACATATCCGGGGAGGAGGAGCGCCATGACGGCAGAAATTTCTGAAACCGGTATCGGCAAGCCAGCGCGCCGGAAAGAGGATTTCCGTTTCATCACCGGAAGCGGCCACTACACGGACGACATCAACCGCCCGCGTCAAACGCATGCGAGCTTCCTCAGGTCGCCCCACGCCCACGCCAAAATCCGCTCCATCGACACGAGCGAGGCCGAAAAGGCGGCGGGCGTTCTCGCCATTTTCACCGGCAAGGATATCGCCAAGGACGAACTGGGCGGCCTGATCTGCGGCTGGACCGTTACCTCGAAAGACGGCGAGCCGATGAAAGTCGGCCCGCACCCCGTCCTCGCGCTCGATACCGTGCGCTATGTCGGCGATCACGTCGCGATGGTCGTCGCCGAAACGCGCGAACAGGCGGAAGCCGCCGCCGAACTCATCGACGTGGATTACGACGCCCTGCCCGCGACGGTTACTCTCGCCACCTGCCAGAATGCAGACGCACCGCAGGTTCACCCGGAAGCGCCGCACAATACCTGCTTCGAATGGGAATTGGGCAACAAGGCTGAAACCGAAGCCGCCTTCGCAAAGGCCGACCGCATCGTCTCGCTGGACCTCGAAAACAACCGCCTGATCCCGAATGCAATGGAACCGCGCGCGGCCATCGGCGAGTTCGACAAGGGAACCGGGGATTACACGCTCTGGACCACGAGCCAGAACCCGCATGTCGCCCGTCTCGTCCTCTCCGCTTTCGTGGGCGTGGCGCCGGAACACAAGCTGCGCGTCATCGCGCCGGATGTCGGCGGCGGGTTCGGCTCGAAGATCTTTATCTATGCCGAGGAAACCGCCTGCGCATGGGCCTCGGCGAAGGTCGGACGCCCGATCAAATGGACCGGCAACCGCTCCGAAGCCTTCCTGTCCGATGCGCATGGGCGCGATCATCTGAGCAAGGCCGAACTGGCGCTCGATACCGATGGCAAGATGTTGGGCCTGCGCGTGAAGACGGTTGCCAATCTCGGCGCCTATCTCTCCACCTTCTCAGCCGCCGTGCCGACCTATCTCTACGGCACGCTTCTGTCTGGCCAGTACGACCTGCCCGCTATCCATGTCGAAGTGGACGGCGTTTACACGCATACCGCGCCGGTGGACGCCTATCGCGGCGCGGGACGCCCGGAAGCGACCTACCTCATCGAGCGGATTGCGGAAACGGCCGCCCGGGAAATCGGCATGGACCCGGCGGAGTTCCGCCGGAAAAATTTCGTGCGAACCTTCCCGCACCAGACGCCGGTCATCATGAATTACGATGTCGGCAATTACGAAGCCTCGCTCGACGCTGCAATGGAAGCGATCGACTACAAGGGGTTCCCGTCACGCCGCGCGGAAGCGGAAAAGCGCGGCAAGCTGCGCGGTATCGGCTTTTCCACCTATATCGAGGCTTGCGGCCTTGCGCCGTCCGCCGCCGTCGGCTCGCTGGGTGCCGGCGTGGGACTTTGGGAATCCGCCGAAGTCCGCGTCAACCCGACCGGCAATATCGACGTACTGACCGGCTCGCACAGCCATGGTCAGGGACATGAAACAACTTTCGCGCAGCTCGTCTCCTCGCGCCTCGGTGTGCCGCTCGACGATGTGGAAATCGTGCACGGCGACACCGACAAGGTTCAGTTCGGCATGGGCACCTATGGCTCGCGCTCCGGCGCCGTCGGCATGAGCGCCATCTCCCGCGCGCTCGACAAGATCGAAACCAAGGCAAAGAAGATCGCGGCCCACCTCATGGAAGCCGCGGTGGACGACATCGTTTTCGAGAACGGCACCTTCACCGTACAGGGCACCGACAAGAGCATGGCCTGGGCGGAACTGTCGCTCGCGGCCTACACGGCGCATGGTTTTGCCGGCAGCGATCTCGAACCGGGCCTCAAGGAAGGCGCGTTCTACGACCCGACGAACTTCACCTTCCCCGCGGGCTGCCATATCTGCGAGGTCGAAATCGATCCGGATACGGGTGTCACGAAGATCGTCAATTTCGTCGCTGTCGACGATTTCGGCACCATCATCAATCCCATGATCGTCGAGGGACAGGTCCATGGCGGCATCGCGCAGGGCGTCGGCCAGGCGCTGCTGGAGCATGGCATCTACGATCCGGAATCCGGCCAGCTTATGACCGGCTCCTATATGGATTACTGCATGCCGCGCGCGGACGACCTGCCGACCTTCAAGCTCGGTTTCACCCCGACGGAATGCCCATCGAACCCGCTCGGCATGAAAGGCTGCGGCGAGGCCGGCGCCATCGCCTCCCCGCCCGCCATCATCAATGCCGTGACGGACGCCCTCAGCATTCGAGAAATTGCCATGCCGGCGACGCCGGCGCGTGTCTGGGCCGCGCTGCAAGCCAAGCAGCCCCGCGCAGCCGCCGAATAAGGAGAAGCCCCATGTACCAGTTCAACTATCACCGCCCCAAGACGCTGGACGAAGCCGTGAAAGCGCTTGCCGATGCGGACGATCCGAAGCTGCTGGCCGGCGGGCAGACCCTTATCCCCACGCTGAAACAACGCCTTGCCATGCCGAGCGATCTCGTCGATATCGGCTCGCTGGCCGACCTGCGCTACATCAAGGCCGAAGGCGATGCGCTGACCATCGGCGCGGGCACCAAACATGCCGACGTGGCGGCCTCGGCCGATGTCATGAAGCACAATCCGGCGCTGGCAAAACTGGCCGACAATATCGGCGATCCCGCCGTCCGCCATATGGGAACGCTGGGCGGCTCCATCGCCAATAACGACCCGGCTGCCGACTATCCCGGCGCCTGCCTGGCGCTCGACGCCAAGATCCACACCACGAAGCGGCTGATCGAGGCCGACGAGTTCTTCACTGGCATGTTCGAAACCGCGCTGGAAGACGACGAGATCATCAAGGAAGTGACCTTCCCGCATCCGGAAAAGGCCGCCTACATGAAGTTCGCCAATCCGGCCTCGCGCTACGCAATGGTCGGCGTCTTTGTATCGAAGGGCCCGTGGGGCATTCGCGTGGCGGTGACGGGCGCCGGACAGGACGGCGTTTTCCGCGCAACCGAGATGGAACAGGCACTCGAAAAGAACTGGTCGCCGGATGCCGTCGCAAACGTCAAGATATCCCCGGACGGCCTCAACACTGATATGCATGGAAGTGCCGAATATCGGGCACACCTCATCTCCGTGATGGCCAAACGGGCGGTCGAGGCAGCCGGATAAGCGGCGTTTACGCTTTTGGTTCCAGACCGGTAGACTGAGTTCATGACCCTGCCTTCATCCATCGACGAGACCGTCGATCTGCTCGCGCGCGGCAGCTATGTCGCCGACCGCTCGCTGTCGACGGTTGTTTTCCTCGCGCTCAAAATGGGCCGCCCGCTGCTGCTGGAAGGCGAAGCGGGCGTCGGCAAGACCGAGATAGCCAAAGTGCTTGCGCTGGCGCTCGGCCGCCGGCTGATCCGGCTGCAATGCTATGAGGGGCTGGACACCGCCGCCGCTGTCTATGAGTGGAACTATCAGGCACAGATGATCGAAATCCGGCTCGCCGAGGCGGAAGGCGTGGAAACGCGCGACGAGCTGGGAAAGGACATCTTCTCCGAACGCTTCCTGATCCGCCGCCCGCTCCTGCAGGCGCTGGAACCTGCGGTGGAAGGCCCGCCGGTGCTATTGATCGACGAGCTGGACCGGACGGACGAACCCTTCGAGGCCTATCTGCTGGAGGTGCTCTCCGATTTTCAGGTGACGGTGCCCGAAATCGGCACCATCCATGCCGATAACCCGCCCATCGTCATCGTGACCTCGAACCGCACGCGCGAAATCCACGACGCGCTGAAACGGCGCTGCCTTTACCACTGGGTGGACTATCCGAACGCCGAACGGGAACTCGAAATTCTGAGACTGAAAGCGCCGCAGGCGCCGGAAGAACTTTCTCAGCAGGTGGTCGCCTTCGTGCAGCAACTCCGCCAGATGGACCTCTACAAAAGCCCCGGCGTGGCGGAAACGCTGGACTGGGCGAACGCCCTCACCCATCTGAATGCGCTCTCGCTCGACGCCAATAATGTCAATGACACGCTCGGTACGCTGCTGAAATATCAGGACGACATCGCCCGCGTTCAGGGCAGCGAAGCGGCGCGGATTCTCGAGGAAATCCGCATGGCCGCGAGCGCGGCGCAATAGGCCGCGGCATGGCAGAGCCTCAACAGGGACGGCTTGCCGAAAACATCGTGCATTTTGCCCGCGTGCTGCGGCGCGCAGGCATGCCCGCCGGACCAAGGCAGGTGATCGAGGCAATCGAGGCGGTACAGGCCGCGGGGCTGACACGGCGCGAGGATTTCTACTGGACGCTCCATGCGACGCTGGTGAAACGGCACGAGCATCACGAGCTTTTCGATCAGGCCTTCCACGTCTTCTGGCGCGATCCAAAGCTCATCGACCGCATGATGTCGATGATGCTGCCGGAAATCGAGGCGCGCGACGAGACCCGGGAGGAAACGAGCCGCCGCCTCGCCGAAGCGCTTTTCGGCCAGAACGATGTGGAGGCGACCGAGGAGCCCGATATCGACATCGACGCGAGCGAGACCTTTTCCGCGCAGGACGTGCTGCGGACGAAGGATTTCGAGCAGATGTCGGCGGCCGAACTGGCCGAAGCGCGCGCTGCCATCGCGAGGCTGCGCCTGCCGCTCGACGAAAGCCGGACGCGGCGAACCCGCGCGGCGGTACACGGTCACCTTGTGGATATGCGCGCCACCATGCGGGCGAGCTTGCGCAGCAGCGGCATCATTCCGCTGAAGCGGCGCGACTTCCGCACGAAACGGCCGCCATTGGTCGTGCTCTGCGATATTTCCGGCTCCATGTCAGTTTATGCCCGGGTTTTCCTGCATTTCCTCCACGCACTGACCAATGCGCGGGACCGGGTGCATGTCTTCCTCTTCGGCACAAGGCTGACCAATGTGACGCGGGAACTGCGCCACCGGGACATCGACGAGGCCATCGAGCGCGTGACGCAGGCGGTGGACGACTGGGATGGCGGCACGCGGATCGGCGAGACGCTGCACCGCTTCAATGTGGACTGGGCCCGGCGCGTGCTGGGCCAGGGCGCGGTCGTGCTGCTGGTGACCGACGGGCTCGACCGGGAGGCCGGCGAAGGCGTGGAACCCGAAATCACGCGGCTTCACCGGCAGACAAAACGGCTCATCTGGTTAAATCCCCTCTTGCGGTATGACCGCTTCGAACCGAAATCACTGGGGATCAGGGCGCTGCTGCCCCATGTGGACGAGTTCCGGCCGGTCCACAATATCCAGTCGCTGACGGCGCTGGTGGAAGCGCTCTCCGGCGAACCGGAACGAATGAAAACAGGAAAGAAGGCGGCATGAACGAGCCCCCGGAAACCATAAGCGAAATGGACCATGACAAGGTGCTGGAACAGGCCGCCGCCTGGCTGAAGGACGGCCACAAGGTGGCGCTTGCCACGGTAATCGAGACCTGGGGCTCCGCGCCACGGCCTGTGGGGAGCCAGCTTGCGATCCGCGACGATGCGACTTTCGCGGGCTCCGTTTCCGGCGGCTGTATCGAAGGCGATGTGGTGACCCGCGCGCTGGACAAGCTGGATGGCGGGGCTGCGGAAATCGTGGAATATGGCGTCTCCGACGCCAAGGCCTGGGAGGTCGGGCTCGCCTGCGGCGGGCGCATCCGCATCATGATCGAACCGGTCGAGGGGACCGCATGAAGGCGGAAATCCTCAGCGAACTGGTCCGCGCCCGCGCCGAAAAGCGCCCTGTCGTACTAGCAACCCGGCTAAGCGATGGATTTGAAAAACTTGTGTATCAAACTGATACACAAGCAGAAAACTGGCTTGTTGAAGCAGTTTCTGAAGTTCTGCGCGCCGACAAGGGACGCGTCCAAGCAGACCCTGACGGCGAAGACTGGTTCCTCAATCCGTTCAATCCGCCGCTCCGCCTCGTCATCCTCGGCGCCGTTCACATCGCGCAGCCGCTGTCGAAAATGGCCGAACTCGCCAATTACGATGTCACCGTGATCGACCCCCGCACGGCCTTCGCTTCCGAGGAGCGCTTTCCCGGCGCGACACTCGTGACCGAATGGCCGGACGAGGCGATGGAGAAGATCGACCTCGATACGCGTACCGCCGTCGTCACCCTCACCCACGACCCGAAGCTCGACGATCCGGGGCTCCATGCGGCGTTGAAAAGCCCCTGCTTCTATATCGGCGCGCTGGGGAGCCGGAAGACCCACGGTACCCGCGTGGACCGGCTGACGGAGGCGGGCTTCAGCCAGGACGAGATCGCCCGCATCCACGGGCCGGTGGGGCTGGCCATCGGCGCGCGGAGCCCGGCGGAAATCGCCATCTCCATCATGGCCCAGATGACCGAAAGGCTGAGGACATGACATTCGGCCCGGTCGCGCCGGATGAGGCCGAGGGCACCGTGCTGGCCCACTCGCAGAAAGTGGGCGGCGCGACCTTCAAGAAGGGCCGGATCCTCAGCGCGGACGATGTGACGGCGCTGAAAGAGGCCGGATTTCAAGAGGTTATCGTCGCGCGGTACGGCCCCGAAGACGTACCGGAGGACGAGGCGGCGCGCGAACTCGCCGCGGCGCTGGCGGGCCCCGGCATCCGCGCGGGCGAAGCCTTCACCGGGCGGGCGAACCTCTTCGCCGATGCGGATGGCGTGATCGAGATCGACCGGCACCGGCTCGACCATATCAACATCGTAGATGAGGCGATCACTCTGGCGACGCTGGAGCCTTTTTCCAGGGTTTCTGCGGATCAGATGGTGGCGACGGTGAAGATCATCCCCTTTGCCGCGCCGCGCGGAAGCCTCGACCTGGCGCTGAAACGCGGGGGCGAGCCCGGTCCCCTGCTCCATCTGCACCCGTTCAAGCCGCATAGGGCCGGATTAGTGGCAACAAGGTTGCCGGATACGAAGGAAAGCGTACTCGACAAGACGCGGGCCGTGCTGGACGAGCGGCTCAATGGCATGGGCTCGGAGATCGCGCGCGAGATCCGCTGCGGGCATGACGAGCGCGAAGTGAGCGCGGCGGTGACGGAGCTTTTGACAGCCGGGCTGTCGCCGATCCTCGTTTTCGGGGCATCGGCGACGGTGGACCGGCGCGACGTGGTGCCCGCCGGGATCGAGCTAAGTGGCGGAGAAATAGAGCATTTCGGGATGCCGGTGGACCCGGGCAACCTGCTGCTGCTGGCGACCCACGGACAGACGCCGGTGATCGGCCTGCCCGGCTGCGCGCGCTCGCCCAAGCTCAACGGCTTCGACTGGGTGCTGGCGCGGACGCTTGCCGGGCTGACGGTGGAGCCCAAGGACATCATGCTGATGGGTGCCGGCGGATTGCTGAAGGAGATCGCGACCCGGCCGCAGCCGCGCGCCGGAAAACCGCGGAAATCAACCAGTTCCGCGCCGAAAATCGCGGCGATACTCCTAGCGGCGGGCACATCCACCCGGATGGGCGAGGTAAACAAGCTCACCGAGGAGGTGGATGGAAGCCCGATGGTGGCGCGGGTGGCGGATGCCGCTTTGACAGCCAGGGTGTCGAAAGTCGTGGTGGTGACGGGCCATGAGCGGGAAAAGGTGGAGGCCGCGCTGGGTCCCCGCAATGTCGGCCTGATCCAGAATCTCGATTATGATCAAGGACTTAGCACATCGCTCAAGGCCGGAATCGCGGCGCTGCCGGACGCGGTGGACGGCGCGGTGGTGCTGCTGGGCGATATGCCGGACGTGACAGCGGCGCATATCGACCGGCTGATCGCGGCCTTCGACCCGGAGGAAGGCCGCGCCATCTGCGTGCCCACATGGGAAGGCAAGCGCGGCAATCCGGTGCTCTGGAGCGCGGAATATTTCGAGGAAATTCAATCGCTTACCGGCGACACCGGCGCGAAACAGCTCTTCGCGGCCCATGCCGACGAGATCGCCGAAGTGCCCATGCCCGACGATGCGACGCTGAAGGATATCGACCTCATGACCTCGCTGGAGGCGCGCAGAAAGCGAGATTGAAGCGAGGTTCGGTCGAGATTGAACCGAGCCCTTGTCGAGGTTGGGCGAGGTTCGTCCCGAGGCGCCGGAACATGTCGCCATCCTTCGAGACGCGGCTTCGCCGCTCCTCAGGATGAGGTCGTCTTTTGGGGCCTCATCCTGAGGAGAACCGTAAGGTCCGTCTCGAAGGATGAATTAATCCCCGCCCCCTCTCACTCCACCCTGCCGAGCCAGGCCCCGCGCGGCGGCAGCGCGACCGCGCCATCGGAGAAGGCGGCCCCGGCGAAGGAAAAGATCTCCCCGGCTTCGACAACCGACATGTCATCCGGCAGCGGATAGCGCGCGCCCTCCTTGCCGAGATTGAAGACGCAGAGAATCTTTTCCCCGCCCTCTTCTCTCGTAAAGGCGAGCACGCTCCCCTCCGTATCGAGGAAGGAGATATCCCCGTGACCGAGCGCGGGGTGCGCATGGCGGAGCGCAACGACGGCGCGCGCATGGGCGAGCACGGAGGCCTCGTCTGCCGCCTGCACATCCACCGCGCGCGCGCGATGATAATCCGGGATCGGCAGCCAGGGCGCAGCCGAGCTGAACCCGGCCTGCGCCTTCTTCGCCTCCCACGGGATCGGCGTGCGGCAGCCGTCGCGCCCCTTGGCCCAGGGGAAATAGAGATCGCCCACGGGGTCGTGAATGTCTTGTCTGTCGAGATCCACTTCCGGCAGGCCCAGCTCCTCGCCCTGATACATCAGCACCGTGCCCTTGAGGCTGACGAGCAGCGTGAGCGCGAGCTTGGCGAGCGCATCGTCGCCCTGCCCCCCGCCCCAGCGGGTAACGGGGCGGACGACATCGTGATTGGAAAAGGTCACGCAAGGGGTGAGGTCCGGCAGATCCTTCAACAGCCCCTCGTAATAATCGCGGAAGACGGCAGGCGCGAAGGTGAAATCCTCGATGAAGGCGAAGGTATAGGCGCTGTGGAGATGCTTGGGCCCGGTATAGGCGCCCAGCATTTCCGGCCGCTCGGAGAACTCGCCGAAAGCGAAACGGCCTTCATACTCGTCCATCACCTTGCGCACTTCGCGCATCGCCCACTCATTTTCGGGCGTGTTCGCGTCGTGAATATGCTGTTGCAGGCGCGGCGCATGGGCCCAGTCGAGGAAACTCCGCTCCTCGCGCGGCACCGGCGGATTGTCCGCCAACTGAGGATCATGGACATAGGAATTCGCCACATCGAGGCGGAAGCCGTCCACACCCCGGTCGAGCCAGAAGCGCAAGACGTCCATGCAGGCGGCCACCACTTCCGGCTTGTGGAAATTGAGCTTGGGCTGCTGCTTTAAAAATTTGTGGAAGTAATATTGCCGCCGCAGCGGATGCCACGACCAGGCGGGCCCGCCGAATGCGGACATCCAGTTGTTCGGCACCGTGCCGTCTTCCCTCGCCTCGGCCCAGACATACCAGTCCGACTTCGCATTGTCCTTCGAGAGCTGGCTTTCGAGAAACCACGGGTGCTGGTCGGAGGTATGGCTCAACACCTGATCGAGAATGAGCTTCAGCCCCCGCTCATGCGTGGCGGCCAGCAGCCGGTCGAAGCTGTCCAGCGTGCCCATTTCCGGCGCGATGCCGACATAGTCGGAAATGTCATAGCCGAAATCGCGATTGGGCGTCGGGTAGATGGGCGACAGCCAGACCGCATCCGCGCCGAGCCCGGCGATATGGTCGAGCTTGCGCTCGATGCCGGCAAGATCGCCGATGCCGTCGCCATTCGTATCGAGAAAGCTGCGCGGATAGATCTGATAGACAACCGCCCCTTTCCACCAGTCATTCGCCATCTCGCCTCGACTCCCCTCGTTTTCGTTGGCGACAGAGTGCATGGGCGCGCGGGAGGTGGCAAGGTGGGCTTGCCTTTCCTCCATACTGTCATGCCCGGGCTTGACCCGGGCATCCAGAGCGGCGCCTGCGGCAGATATTGCGCTGGATTGCCGGGTCGAGCCCGGCAATGACAAGAAGAGGAGAAGTCACCGCCTTGCGCGGTCCAGTTCCCGGCGCGAGACTGGCTCAACACTGAATCGGAAAAACGGGAGGCCCTCATGGCACGCAGCGTGCTCATCACCGATATCGCCCATTTCGTCGGCGCGCCCGCGGCAAGGCGGCTGATCGCGGATGGCTGCGCGGTCTATGGCACGGATCTGAGCTTCGGCGACGCCGCCGCCCGCAAAGCCTTCGAGGAGAAGGCCCCCGGCGTGAAAACGCTTTCCGAGACCGACCCGGAAAAGGCGGTGGCCGAAGTCATCGCCGCGGAAGGCAAGCTCGACGTGCTGGTGAACAATGACAGCTTCCCGGCCATCCGCGCGACGATCGACACCTTCACGGATGACGACCTCGAAGCGGGCTTCGAGGCGCTGGTCTTCAAATGCTTCCGGGTGACGCGCGCCGCCGCCAAACACATGAAGGCGCGGAAAGAAGGCCGGATCGTCATCATGTCGTCCGCCGCGCCCATGAACGGGCTCGCCAATTATTCCATGTATTGCGCGGCGCGCGGCGCGGCGAACTCGCTCGCCGTGGCGCTCTCCAAGGAACTCGCGCCCTTCAACGTGTCGGTGAATGCGGTGGCGGCGAACTTCGTGTCGAACCCCGACTACTTCCCGCCCGAGCTGATGGCCGACGAGACGAAGGCCGCGAAGATTTTGAAGAACATCCCGCTGGGCCGCCTCGGCGCCCCGGAAGAAGCCGCCGCCCTCGTCTCCTACCTCGCAGGCGAGGAAAGCGGGTTCGTGACGGGCCAGGTGATCGGGTTTTCCGGTGGATGGGCGAATGCGCGGTGAGACCCCGAAAAAGCGCGCGACCCGCAAACCGAAGGCAGCCCCTTCGGCCTATGATTTTGCGCTGAGAGAAACGCGGAAGACGAATGCCGATACGGCGAAGGCCTTCGCCCTTCTTGAACAGGCCTCCGCTGAGGGAGACGCCCGCGCAGATTACGCCATCGCCAGCTGGTATATTCACGGCGTGCATGTCCGCAAGAACCGGAAGAAAGCGCTGCCCTATCTGGAGCGCGCCGCCGCGGCAGATATTCCCGAAGCGCATTTCGACCTCGCCGTCAGTCTTGAGCGCGGCGCGGGCTGCGAAAAGGACGAGAAGGCGGCCTTCGAGCACCTACTGCGCGCGGCGCTTTGGGGCGATGCGCAGGCACATTACGAGGTGGGCCGCTGCTATCTCCATGGCATCGGCACACGAAAGAACATGCGCCTTGCGACGATCTGGCTAGACCGGGCGGAAGCATTGGGCGTTACGGAATAGGCGGGCTGGAGAAGCACGTGAACATTCGTCGAACCGCCTCGGCGCTCCGGAAGAAGCCGCCGCCCTCGTCTCCTACCTCGCAGGCGAGGAAAGCGGCTTCGTGACGGGCCAAGTGATCGGCTTCAGCGGTGGCTGGGCGAATGCGCGGTAAAAAGCTCCTGCTTCCGAAATCAGCAAATTCAAACCCCTCATGGCCTTGACTCATTAATTAAAGTTCGCAAATCAGAAAGATGGGCTTCTGCAATCTCCAACATATTACTCAACAATTCAAAATATTCACCCTCATCTTCAACGTAACCTGGAGAATCATAAAACAATTCATGGAACTTCTTTTTTAAGGTGTAAAAATGTTGCTCAAGCCAGTGAAAATTACTATACAAACTATAGAATAATTTCACATTTTCTTCCTTATTATCAATATTAGAGTTACGCAATATTTGAATTGTTTTCTTTATTTTAGGTAACAAATCGCCGATCTCTTCTCGTAAAGCTTCAAATTGAACACGCTTCTTAGCAATACGATTTTTAGGCCTAGCCTCGAAAGCATACTCGTCAACAAAGTGACCTCCGTATGATTTAAAAGCATCTTTCGGCATATCATCCACAAGATCTCTTAAAGCATCTGACGCTCTGCGAAACTCCACTTCTCTAGACCTACGAGTGAAATCTTCCAATTCGCGATCCAAAAAAGCGTTGTGCCTCTCTTCAATTTCAGCGAGCGTCTGATCGCTAACTTCAAAATTTATGTATCGCTTTGAATGCTCTAAAAAACCAACTAAAGAGTAACTATGGAATCTTTTCCCAGTGTATTTATAAAACTCTTCAACTAGCTCAGTGCGTGGTCCAACATCTTTTCCAGATATCTTATAAACCCAATCTTCTTTTCTATCATCGCTCAGAAAAATAACATCAGATTCTTCTGATTTTGCTTTTTCAAGAATTTCCTTCCAGACAAAATAATCGCCATACTTCTCAATCCCTTCCTTTTGGGCATCCATGTACCCGGGCGGAATTTTTTCGTCATACCGCTTGGCCCCCTCCTCTATCCGCTTAGCAAGAACCTCTTCGTTTGGCTCTTCTCCAACCATATCCCCAATTATTTCTGAAATTTTTTCGACGATCTTCTCTGAATCTGAAATACTTGGATGAGATTTCTCAGATGCCTCCAAAGATTCACAAAGCCCTTTGATAAAGTAATCGATATTTTTTTTCTCTTCTTCTGAATTTATAACCTGATGCCTGCTGAATTGATCAAACAATCCACGAAGTTCCCGTCCCTTAGCCTCAACCCCATTTTTTAGTTTTTCGTATGCCTTACGATTTTCGGAATCGACATCCCGCCACCGCCTTAAAAACTCTTTTCCTACTCTGTGAGGAATCCAAACACGAGGCCGAAACGCCTCCAACGTGCTAATCACTTGGTTTCTGGTAGCTTCGCCGTAACGTAATAGGTGCAACAAAATATTCGTATCTGGAACAATGAGAGCGTCTTTCCAGATCTCATCAAATTCTTCTGGCTTCAAGCTAAAGTATTGTGGAAATCTATTTTTCATATTTTATTTCCGAATTTTTCTCTCTGAATCAGTAAATTCTATCATCCCACCACCCCCTCCTCAAACACAGGCAAGCCGTCCGCCAGTTTCACCCAGGGTTGGCGGGAGGAGGTCCAGATATGCATTTCGGGTTCGAAGCGCGCCGGGTCGTCGAGCGAACCTGAGGTGAGGCCGATGGCGCTTGCGCTCTCCCGCATCGAATAGATCGTCGTGCCGCAGGTCGTGCAGAAGCCACGCGTGATCTGGTCGGACGAGGCCTTGCGGCCGACGGGGCCGGTGAGCATCACATCCTCCAGCCGGAACAGAAGCCGCGCATTGAAGGCCGCGCCGATAGCCTGCTGGCATAAGCGACAATGGCAGATGCGCTGGTTGACCGGTTCGCCCCTTGCCTCGTAACGCACCGCGCCGCAGAGACAGCCGCCCGTGTAAGGCTCGCTCATGGTCTCACCCTCTTCATCCGATTCATGTGTGAGCATGATGGCGGGGCCGGGTTGCCGGGTCCAGCCCAAGCAATCTGTCCCCCCGGTTCGTCCCGGGGTCCAGGGGCCGCAAACGCCGAGTCTGTTGCCCCTGGGTCCCGGCACAAGGCCGGGATGACGGCCCTCTTTGGGTTTTCCGAAGAAGTCAGAGCATCCAGTGTCGTCCCGGCACTCGTTGCCGGGACCCATTGGCGGCTTCGGGGTACGATCGATGCGAGTGGGCCCCGGTGTTCCCGGCTTTCGCCGGGACAGGCGCCGGGGTGACGCTGAGGGAGAGTGCGGGGCCGGGGCGGCGCTGAGGGTGAAGGTGGCTCCAGTTGCGCTTCACACACTCGTCATGCCCCGCCTGAAGCGGGGCATGACGGCTATTGAAGTGTGAAAGGGCCTCCCCCTCCCCCCTGTACAAATCGCCCTATTCCCTTTAGGAACGGCGCCTTGGCCCGATACGCGCCCCTCGCCCTCCTGAGGCCCGCGCTGCGTAGGACGGGCGCCCCGTTCCGAAAGACCCGATATGACCAAATTCGAGGGGATTTATCCCCCGCTCGCCGCCGCTTTGGAAAAGCGCGGCTATGAAACGCTCACCCCCGTGCAGCAGGCCGTGCTGGCGCCCGAAATGGCCGATGCCGATGCGCTCGTCTCCGCCCAGACCGGCTCCGGCAAGACCGTGGCCTTCGGCCTGACGCTGGCGCCCACCCTGCTGGCCGGCGAGCACTACTTCCCCCGCGCGGGCGCGCCGCTGGCGCTCGCCATTGCGCCGACGCGCGAACTGGCGCTTCAGGTGAAGCGCGAACTCGACTGGCTTTACGAGCCGACCGGCGCCGCCATCGCCTCCTGCGTGGGCGGCATGGACATGCGGACCGAACGCCGGGCACTGGAACGCGGCGCACATATCGTGGTCGGCACGCCGGGGCGCCTGCGCGACCATATCGAACGCCATTCGCTCGACATGTCTTCCTTGCGCGCAATTGTGCTGGACGAGGCCGACGAGATGCTCGATCTCGGCTTCCGCGAGGACCTCGAATTCATTCTCGGCAGCGCACCGGAAACGCGCCGTACCCTGATGTTCTCTGCCACCGTGCCGCGCGCCATCGCGACGCTGGCGAAAAACTACCAGAACAATGCGGTCCGCATCGCCACCACGACGGAACGCGAACAGCATGCCGATATCGATTATCAGGCCATGGTGGTCTCGCCCGCCGACCGGGAACACGCGATCATCAATGTGCTGCGCTTTCACGAGGCGCGGAACGCGCTGGTTTTCTGTGCGACACGCGCGGCGGTGAACCATCTGACGGCGCGGCTCAACAATCGCGGCTTTTCGGTGGTGGCGCTGTCGGGCGAGCTGAGCCAGACGGAGCGGACGCACGCGCTGCAGGCCATGCGCGACGGGCGCGCCCGCGTCTGTGTTGCAACGGACGTCGCCGCCCGCGGCATCGACCTGCCGGGGCTCGAACTCGTGATCCATGCCGATTTGCCGACCAATCCCGAAACGCTGTTGCACCGCTCCGGCCGCACGGGTCGCGCGGGCCGCAAGGGCGTTTCCGCGCTCATCGTGCCGGTGAATGCCAGGAAACGCGCCGACCGCCTGCTGCGCATGGCGCAGATTCAGGCCGAGTGGACGCCGCCGCCTTCCGCGCAGGCCGTGATCGAGCGCGACAATGAACGCCTGCTCGCCCACCCGCTCCTCGCAGACCCGGTGAGCGAAGACGAACGCGCCCAGGTGGATGCGCTGCTGGAAAAGCATGGCGCCGACGCACTGGCCGCCGGCTTCATGCGGCTGGCGCGCGAAGGCAAATCCGCGCCGGAAGACGTGCAGCCGATCGCCGACCGGGGCGAGCGTGGCGGCGAACGCAGGGAGCCGCGCGAGCGCAAGGAGCGCCAGCCCTTCGGCGAGGCGGTGTGGTTCCGCCTCTCGGTGGGCCGCAAGCAAAATGCCGAACCGCGCTGGCTCTTGCCGATGATCTGCCGCGCAGGCGACATGACCAAGCGCGATATCGGCGCGATCCGCATTCAGGCCGACGAGACCCATGTAGAAATTTCCACCGGCGCGGCGGATGCCTTTCTGGCGGGCCTTGGCGACAACATGACGCTTGAAAAGAGCATCCGCGTCTCGCGGCTGGAAGACGACGCGCCCGATGCGCCCGCCCCTGCCGATGAGGGCCGGCGTCACGAACCGCCGCGCAATGCGCCGCCGCCGAAGAAGCAGAAGAAGAAATCCACCAAGAAATATGCGGGCAGGCCCGAGGCCGAACATCGCGACCGGCCCAAGCCGCCCTCCGGCGCCGTCGCCCCCAAGGCGAACCCCTTTGCCGGCTACACCGCCGACCCGCAAGGCGACGCCCCCGCCGCCGACAAGCCGAGAGGCAAAAAGCCGGGCGGTAAATCGTTCGGAAAACCAGGTGGCAAACCGGGCGACTTCAAGGGCAAGACCGGCGGCGGCCCGTCCAAGGCCGCGAAGGCGAAATTCGGCAAATCGAATTTCAGCAAAGCGAAGTCGGCAGGCAAAGCCGGCGCGAAAGGAAAGCCGAAAGGCAAATCGGCCGGCAAGCCGTGAGGCGACGGGTCCGGCCCGGCCGGACCCCGCTCACATGTTCAGCATCGCAACCGGGCCGAGCGTGGGGCCGATCTCGTCATGGAGGACGAGATCGGCGATGTCGTCGAGCTCGGTCGGGTCGCGATTGAGGATCACGAGGCGCGCGCCGTTTCGCTTGGCGAGAATGGGAAAGCCCGCTGCCGGATAAACCTGCAGCGACGAGCCGATGGCGATGAAGAGATCGCAGAGCAGCGTCGCCTCATGCGCGCGCTCCATCTCCGCCTCCGGCATGGCCTGCCCGAATGAAATGGTGGCCGTCTTCACATAGCCGCCGCAGGAGGTGCAAAGCGGCGCCTCGCCCGTCTCCTCGAAGGCCGCCTTCAACGGCTCAAGCTCGTAGCGCGCGCCGCAATCCAGGCATTTGGCGTAGGTCGTATTGCCGTGCAGCTCGATCACCTTTTCGTCGGGCACACCGGAATCCTGATGCAGATTGTCGATATTCTGCGTGATGATGTGGCTGATGCGGCCCTCGTCCACCAGCTTGGCGAGCGCCATATGGCCCTTGTTCGGCATGGCCCTGGCAAAACTCTCATCCATGGCGAATTTCCGCCGCCAGGCCTCGCGCCGCATCTCGTCGGAGGAGATGAAATCGTCGAAATAGATCGGCGCCATCTTCGTCCAGATGCCGCCCGGCGAGCGGAAATCGGGGATCCCCGATTCCGTGCTGATGCCCGCCCCGGTAAAGGCGACGATGCGGTGCGCCTCCTCGATGGCCCGTTTCAATTCGTTCATGAGCCCCGCTTCCTTTGACTTTCCTGCCTGAGCATGAATCATGCGGGCTTGAGTTTGAAATTTCAATGCAGGGCGCCCCGCCGCTCTCTCCCTGTCACCCCGGGCTTCGTCCCGGGGTCCAGGGCGACAGGCTACGGTATCTCGGCCCCTGGATCCCGGCCCACCTTTACATGCAAGGAGGGCCGGGATGACAGTTGAAGTAACCCGGGAGACGGAAAGTGAAATACCTGCACACCATGGTGCGCGTCAGCGACCTCGACGCCTCGCTCGATTTCTACGTCAACAAGCTGGGGCTGGAGAATATCGGCCGGTTCGACATCGAAGAAGGCCGCTTCTCGCTGGTGTTCCTCGCCGCGCCCGGACAGAAGGACGCGCAGGTCGAACTCACCTGGAACTGGGACCCCGAAGAGCTGGACGAAGGCCGCAACTTCGGCCATCTCGCCTATCAGGTCGAGAACATCTACGAGACCTGTCAGAAGCTGCAGGATGCGGGCGTCACCATCAACCGCCCGCCCCGCGACGGCCGCATGGCGTTCGTCCGGTCGCCGGACAATGTCTCCATCGAATTGCTGCAGGAAGGCACGCCGCTACCGCCGCAGGAGCCCTGGGCCTCAATGGAAAACACCGGTCACTGGTAGGTCGCGCTTGTATGGTGAGCGGGGTGATTTTATAAGCCCCCCCAAGGGGGAACCTTGTGAAAATCTATCTCATCAATCTCGATCGTGCGTCGGACCGGCTGGAGGTTATGACGGAACGTCTGAAGGGGATTCCCTTCGAACGCTTTCCGGCCATCGACGGCAAGACACTCGACTATGAGGGCCTCCTCACCAGGAACGAGGCCGCTTGCGTCATGAGCCACCGCGTCCTCTGGCAGAGGCTGATCGACAGCGGCGACCCCTACGCCTGCATACTCGAGGATGACATCGAAATCCTCCCCCGGTTCTTCGACCTGGTTCAAAACACCGATTGGCTGCCATCGAAATTCGACTCGATCAAACTCGAAACCTTCTCGATGCCGACGCTGCTTCAGAAGCACCCGGTGATAAAGGTGAGAGATCGAGAGCTCAAACTTATTCGCTCCGCTCATTGGGGAACCGCAGCCTATATCATCAGCCGCGGCGGGGCGGAGCGTATGCTGGATGTTTCGAAAAACCTCGACCGTCCGACGGATTGGCTCCTTTACCGGGAGCCCCATGTCTATGGATGTTACGCCTATCAGGTGATACCGGCTCCTTGCCGGCAGGATGCCGGGCTTGTCGTGCCCGATCAGCTTTTGAACAGGTTCAACATCAAGCGCGTCAAACCCAAAGGCCTCAAGAAGCTCTCAAGGGAAATACGTCGCCCCTTTGGCGATCTTTGGCAATGGCTCCGGTCCCGACGCTGGAAGTCCGCCTACGAAACCGTCGAATTCTCCTGACAACGGGAGGCCTCGGACCGACGCCCTCCGCACCGTCGCGCATCGCGCGAAGCGGCGGGGTCACTCACGATTTTTGCGGAACATCAGGTCGATGATTTCCGCGCTCTCCTCGGGTCGCACCGGTTCGGCATTTTCGTCCAGCTTGTCCAGCAGATAGATCCACCCGACCGCGCCGGCGATATTGCCTTCACGGTCGTAAAACGGCGCCGCGTTGGAATGAAGGTTCAGCGCGCGCTCCGTCAGCTCGTTGCGGAGCACCAGCCGCTCGCCCATAACGGTCTCGCCCTTCAAGGCACGCTGGATGCCCTGCCGGTGCGGCGCGCGAAGCGTGATGCCATCCGCCTCGTAAAGCCCCATATTGCTCGCGCGGTCTTCGAGCCGGGACCGCTCCATCAGATCGCCGATGAATTTCCGGGCAAAACGGTTGACGTAGATTATCCCGCCCTGCGCATCGGCGACCACGATGCCGACGGAAATACCGTTGAGCGCCGTCATCATCAGCTGCCACATCTCTTCCTTTTCAGCTTCCGCCTGGCGCAGCTTGTAGAGATTGGCGAGCTGCTCGGTCACGTCGCGAATGCGCACGACCCAGAAGCCGTCGCCACGCCGCACATCCATCGTGCAGGCCGCATCGCCCATGGCGAGTTCGCTATTGGTCACCGCGTCCCCGCTCTGCATGGCGGAGGAGACGAGATTGTAGAAGCGGAGAAGGCGGCCGGTGCAGATATCCGGCAGCGCACGGCCTTCCAGCGTTTCCAGCTCGGGCGCGATCAGATGTCGCGCGCGCTCGTTGCATGCAGCGATCTTTTGATCCGACGTCAGCACCAATGTCGCATGCTCCGCCGTCGCAAGCAGATCCTTGAGAATTTCGAATGACACCTTGACCAACCTGTTAAACGTCACCAACAGACCCCGCGCCCGGAACGAGCACGGCGATTTATGCCTTCACGAAAACGACCGTACACGAACGGTACAAATTCTCTTCCCTAGCCGGTCGCCATCGGCCGAACGATATCCGCCGGATCGTGCCCGGCCTCACCGATCCTCTTATCTTCCACATAGAACCAGCCGATGGCCCCCGCGATACGGCCCTCCCGGCCGTGGAACGGCGCGGCATTGGCATCCACACGCAGCGATTGTTGCGTGATCGCGTTCCGGAGCACCAGGCGCTGATTGAGCACCGTTTCGCCGCGCAGCGCCCGGGGCAGCGGCCGAAGGCCTGACGCCAGCAGCGCCGTTCCGCCTTCGTCGAACAGGCCGACCGCACGGCAGAAATTCTCCGGTTCCGCGCGCTCGACCAAATCTCCTACGAAGCGGCGCGCGAAGCGGTTCACATAAATCGGCTTCCCGCCGGGATCCATCGCGACGACGGCAACGGCAATATTGTTGAACGCCGTCAGCATCATCGCCCGGATCTCATCCTTTTCGGCCTCCGCGTCCCGCATACGATAGAGATTGGAAAGCGGCTCCGTCTCATCGCGAATGCGAACGACCCAATGGGCCTCACCCCGGCTTACCGTGAGCTTGCAGGCCGCCACGCCGAAAACGACATCGCATTCCGTCACCGGCGCGTCGCTTTTCATGGCCGCCTCGACAAGACGGCAAATACGGGCAAGAGGGCCCCGGCCAATTTCGGCAAGACCCAGCCCGGTCAATTCGCTGCGCACCGGCGCGAGCAGCCCCCGCGCATTTTCATTGGAAGCGACAATCCTGCCATCCAGCGACAGCAACAACGTGGCATCCGTCGCGGTTGCCAGCAGATCCTCAAGAACCGTATCCGACACGTCAGTCATCCATCGTCCGTTTTCCCGATTATCAGGACCCGGACGCAAAGATTGCCGCAGCCACTTACCGATTGATTAAAATGATCCGGAACTTGTTAACCATGATTTGGCGCATGCAAATTGAAATAAAGATTCCACCAGAATTTACATCCGGTCTATTTGCATAAATCAAAAAATGATGGACACATTTTCAAATAAAAAATGGCGTGGAGCGGGATATGCGCGCCCCGTCATCCGGCGCGCTATGCTTAATCCGCCCCGGGCCGAACAGTAAAAAAATTTCAGTGAAATCACACGAACGGTCCGCCCCCCCGATGAAGTGACGGCGGGCGGACGGCCCCTTTCGAGACGGAAAGAATCGGCGACGGACGGGGCCCACTCGGCCCCAACCCGGCAGTGTCGCCCTCGCCCGCCGCTAGCCCAGTCTGCGGCGCGCGAAAGCCACGATATGGGCAATCGCCTCGCGCGCTTCCGGCAGCATGTCGGCATTGAGCTGCCAGACATGCCAGACCTTGGGCCAGACCTCGATCGTGGTCTCCACGCCCGCCTTTTGCAGCGCATCGGCCATCAGGGTGCTGTCGTCGCGCAGCATCTCCTTCTCGCCAACCTGGATGAAGGTCGGCGCGAGACCCGCCAGATCGCCGAACAGCGGCGAGAGGAACGGATCCTTCTCATCGCCGCCCGGGCAATAGACCGCCTCCAGGCTGTCCATCATCTCGGCCACGAACAGCGCGTCGGACTCGGCGTTTTCGTGCCGCGACGCGCCGCTGCCGGTCATGTCCGTCGCGGGCGAAAGGCAGACAAGGCCGGCGGGCTGCGGCAGCCCCTCCGCCTTGAGGCGCAATGCCAGCGTCAGGGTGAGATTGCCGCCCGCGCTGTCACCGCCGACCAGAATGGCCGAGGGCGCGATGCCCATATCGAGAAGCCCCTTATAGGCCGCCACGCAATCGTCGAGCCCGGCGGGATATTTATGCTCCGGCGCGAGGCGGTAATCGATCGCATAGACGGGAATGCCGATATCCCTGGCAAGCCGCCGGGTGAGCGGGCGATGGGTGAGCGGCGAACCGCCGACAAAGCCGCCGCCATGGATATAGAGAAAGGCCGCCTCCTGACGCGGCTCAGGCGCCGTGAGCTTCTCCGCCGGCACACCGCCCAGCGAAAGCGGTTCGGCCGTGATGTCCTTCGGCAGTTTGGAGACACGCGGTTCCATCTGCTTCATGATCGGCCGCAGAAGCTGAACGTCCGGGTTCTTTTTGAATTTCCCCTTCACCTGCCAGCGAAGCAGGAGCTCGATCAGCGGGCGCTGGATGCTCATGGACGTTTCTCCCCTCTCGAAATGCAGTGGCGGGCATTATCGAGATGCGGAAGCCCAAGGGCCACCCCTATTTCGTAAGGGATTGTCGGGAAAAGACGGAGCGAGACCAAGTTACTGCCACGTAGGGTTTACCTCCGGTTAGATTCGACTTGCCATTCTCACATGTCTACCGAGCGTGAAAAGCCGTCAAGGGAGGTATACGGTATGAATCAGCCAGCGTATGAGCTAGCAGTCAGCGTTGCCGCCGCCCTTGCTGTAACGCTCTTTTGCTGTGTTTTCGACATTCTTGATAAGCGGACAAATGATGAAGTCCGGGTGCCGTTTATAGCCGTTCTTGCAAGCGCACTTTGTATCGGATCAAGCATCTTCTACCTTTTGGACGGTTGGCATGCATCTGCCTATAACTGGCATGATGCCTGGGCATGGGCTGTGCTTGTCTTCGGTTTTGGCTTTTCCGGAATTTATATTGCAGCGGTGTTCATTCGATGGCGGATAGCACCTGAGGCAATCGGGCTGAAGATACGAAAAACTTTTGGCCCGACAATACTCGTTCCGTGGGCGGAGATTGAAAGTATCCAGCCCTTCGTCATGAGCACCCTAAGGGTTGAAACAACCTCAATGGGCCGTTTGTATCTCGATGCGGCATGTCGAGGTATTGAAGCGTTTCTCTCGATCGCAAAAGAAAATGGCGTTGTCCTCCCACCCGAAACAAGCAGGGTCGTTCACATCTACCGGAGGCGGTCTCTGCTCCGCAAATAAGTCGCCGCACTCTCCACGACGCCTAATGAACTAGTGGATAGCACCGCGAAACCAGCCACCGACGGCGATCCAGCCGACGCTTCTTTCGCTCTCGTGCTATCACTCGCCGACAACAAGCGCCGTCTTCGCCACGCCCGTGTTGCCGTTGGCCGGGTCATAGGCATAGACAACGAGTTCGTAACGGCCCGGCTTGGGCGTCGCCATGTCGCCTGCGAACAGGCTGGTCTCGCCCGCATAGGAGAGTGCCGCACTGTCCACCTTCTTGCCGTCCTTGTAGAGAAGCCCGGTCACCTCATAGCCGTCCGCGTCCCAGAGCCCGCCGGGGGTGATGGGACAGCCGCACATCATGGTCACCTTCGCCTTCAGCGCGATGGATTTGTCGGACGATGAGGCGGTGATGGGCGTTTGCGGCGACTGAAGCTCCACGACGAAACCGGGCAGTTCCAGCACCCAGCCGTCCCCGCCGGTGAGGTCGCGGCCCGGCACGACCCATTGCGTGGCGCTGGCACTGTGGGCGGAGGCCGGATGGCCGAGCGGGCCATAGGCGGTCGCCTCGATGAGGCGCGGCGTGTCGAGATCGAGCGTCGCGGCGAATTTCGCTGCGCTATCGTCGGCCATCGGCGCGCGGCGGCCACCGCTGTCATGCATCAGAAGTTTCGTGTTGCCGGTGCCGCCTTCGGTGAGGCCCTGCGCCAGCACCTCGCCCGTTTCGGCATCGCTGAGCGTCACGCGCATACCGCCCATGCTGGTGCCGATGAATTTCGCGTCCTTGCTGAGAACACGGACGGTGATGTCCGTCGGCTCGGCCTGCGCCAGCGTCGCGCCGCCAAGAACGACGGCCAGCACGGCCGCCGCAAAAAATCTGCCCATATTCATGATGTCACCTCTTCCCTGTTCGCAAAAAGTGGCGGCCACATCATGACCGCCACCATAGCCCTTAGGCGAGTTCTTTCTTGCAGAAGAACCAGTCCGTGCATTCATAGCCTTCGCTCATGCGCGCCTCGGCGGCCTCAGCGGTGCCGGGCGGCGGGACGATGACCTTGTCGCCGGGCTGCCAGTTTTCCGGCGTCGCCACGCCATGCTTGTCGGAGGTCTGAAGCGCCGTCAGCAGACGGAGGAACTCGGCAATCGAGCGGCCATTCGACATCGGGTAATAGACCATGGCGCGCAATACGCCTTCGGGATCGATGAGGAAAGTCGCACGCACGGCGGAGGTGTCGCTCGCACCGGGCTGGATCATGCCATAGGCCTTGGCAACCTGCATGGAGAGGTCTTCGATAATCGGGAAGTTGATATCGACGCCGAACTTCTCCTTGATCGTGCGCGTCCAGGCGATGTGGGCGTAGTTGCTGTCGATGGAAAGACCAAGCAACTCGCAGCCAAGCGCCTTGAACTCATCCTGCGCCTTGGCGAAAGCCATGAACTCGGTGGTGCAGACGGGCGTGAAGTCCGCCGGGTGGGAGAAGAGAACCAGCCAGCTTCCCTTGTAGTCGGAAAGCTTCTTCTGGCCGAACGTGGTCTTGGTGTCGAAATCGGGCGCCGGTTCGTTGAGGCGCGGCAAGCTGGGGGGAGCCATTTCCTGAAGGTCCATTTGTCATCTCCGTGGAGCCAGGGGGTGAATAGGCAAGCTGTTTCATCAGCCCTATCTAATATAAAATAATTCTAATTTGCGAAAATGGAAGCGGCAAAGGCCGCGGCTTTCTGCCTCAGGCCCCTTCGGAGCGGCAGAGCGCCGACGAACGAGCCATGCGATGCGGCAATTAGAACGCCGCGGCGGCTCGGCCTGAATGACATGCATCAAGACGGCGCAATGCGTCGCAGCGCGGGACGGATAGCGATGTGGGGGAAAAGCCGAGTGGTACGCCCTAGGGGAGTCGAACCCCTCTTTCCAGAATGAAAATCTGGCGTCCTAACCGATAGACGAAGGGCGCATACCTGCTCGCGCGGTGCAGCGTGTTTGCTGCAAGCGAGGCCGCCTTATACGGCTCCATGAGACGGATTGCAAGCCCCGGAAAGCCCGGAAATACCTCGTTTTTCCGAGATTTCGCTTAAGGCGCGGCATCGCGCGCGGCGACCGCGTCCTCGATCTGGAACTGAACGTCGCGGCGGCCCTGCCAGTCGTCGGATTTGAGCCGTCCGGCAAGGTGGAGCGCCCCTGCTCCCTTGTCCATCAGCAACGCGCCCAGAGGCGATTCCGCCGCGCGGAAGGCAATCGCTTTCAACCGCCCGCCATCCTCCGCGCTGAGAATGCAGCGGACGTGATTCTTGCCCACGATATCGGCCCGGACGACCCGGACCGAGGGCAGCGCGAAGCGCGGCTCGGAATTGCCCGCGCCATAGGGCCCGGCCTGCTGGAGAAGCTCGTAAAGGTCGCGCGTCGCCCCACGAAGCGAAAGCGCCCCGTCGAGCCGCACGGCGCGGGATTCCGACGCCGCCATGACGGGCTCTTCCAGCCGTTTCGACAGGAAGTCCTCGAAAGCGGCGAGCTTGTCTTCCTTGAGCGTGATCCCCGCCGCCATGGCGTGACCGCCGCCATTGACGAGAAGCCCGGCTTCGAGCGCCGCGGTGACGGCGCGGCCGAGATCGACGCCGTTGATGGAGCGGCCCGAGCCCTTGCCCTCGCCTTTCGAGTCGATGGCGACGACGAAGGTCGGGCGCTCATATTTGTCCTTGAGGCGGCTTGCCACGATGCCGATGACGCCAGGATGCCAGCCTTTGGCGTGAGCGAGAATAAGGGGCGGCGGCGTGTTGCGCCGCTGGGCGGAGAGCCTGTCCTCCACCTGCGCCATCGCTTCTTCCAGCACGCGGGCCTCGATGGCCTGCCGCTCGGCATTGAAGGTGTCGAGCGCTTCGGCGAGTTCGCGGGCTTCATCGGCATTGTCGGTGGTGAGCAGCCGCGCGCCGAGATCGGCCTTGCCGACGCGCCCGCCCGCATTGACGCGCGGGCCGAGCAGGAAGCCGAGATGATAGGGATTGGGCGCGCCTTCCAGCCGCGCGACCTGGCCGAGCGCGGTGAGGCCGATGTTCTTGCGGCGCGCCATGATACGCAGCCCCTGCGAAACGAGCGCGCGATTGAGGCCGATCAGCGGCACCACATCGCAGACCGTGCCGAGGGCGACGATGTCGAGCCATTCCATCAGGTTCGGTTCGTCGCGCGTCTCGAAGAAGCCGCTCTGGCGCAGCGCCCGGTTGAGCGCCACGACGAACAGGAAAGTAACGCCCACGGCGGCGAGCTGGCCGAGGCCACTTTCATCGTCGAGCCGGTTGGGGTTCACCAGCGCATGGACCGGCGGCAGCGCGGGCTCAGCCTGATGATGGTCGAGCACGACCGTGTCGAGCCCTTCATCCTTGGCGACGCCGAGCGCCTTGTGGGCCATGGTGCCGCAATCCACCGTGACGAGAACCTTCACGCCCTCGCCCGCCAGTATCTTCATGGCCGGCGCATTAGGGCCGTAGCCTTCGTCGATCCGGTCGGGAATATAGATGCGCAAGGGCTTGCCGAGCGCGGAGAAATAGCGATGCAGCAGCGCACTCGAGGTCGCACCGTCCACATCGTAATCGCCGAAGACGGCAACCTTCTCGTTATTTGCGACGGCATCGGCCACGCGGGCGGCGGCCTTGTCCATATCGATCAGCGCACTCGGGTCCGGCATCAGGGATTTGAGGCTGGGGGTGAGATAGGCCGCGACCTCTTCCGGCGGAATGCCGCGGCCCGCCAGCACGCGCGCCACGATCTCCGGCAATCCCTCGCGCTGCGCGATCGCCATGGCGAGGCGGTCGTCGGCGAGACGGCTCACCCATTGGCGGCCGGTCGCGGAACGCTCCACGCCGAGGAAGGATCTGTCGGATGCGGACGGGGCAGCGAGGCTCATCGCGCGCTCGTTATAGGGGTTGAGTCGGACATGGGGAGAGGATAGCGCGGCAGCGGGGTCCGGGTCGAATGGAAGAAAAACTCACCCGGTATCTCCACTGTTACACCCAAAATATTGCCTCACTTTATCAACGGTTGTTTCTCTCTTTCCAAATCCGTTCAACCATCCAGCATACTCCTCCTCATCCGGCATCAACTGATTCATTTCCACTTTCGACCAGTCAAAAAGGACTGCTTTGGGAAGAAAAAAGAACAAATGCTTTCGCCCATTCTTCCTTAGACTATCCCCATACGAAGCGAGTTCACCGCCCAGAATTTTTGAAAAAAATATGCAATCATCAGTATAGGAAGTAATTGCTCTCATAAAGTCGGAGTATCTTGCGTCTTCAAAACCATTTTCATCTCTGATACCAAAATAAAGTTCCGCCAGACGTTTACGTGGGATCGGCGCCTGAACCCGAAACTCTTCAATCAAAGAGTTTCGCGATAGATGAGCCTTCTCAAGGCCCACGATCGCGCTAAACAATTCTGACGCCGCAGCGAGTCCTCTCACTCGAATAGAAAGCTTATCGAAAACCAAGCCCTCAAAAGCCTCTAGAGGGACCCTTGCTGATAGAAGGGTCTTAAAATCAGCAAGAAACTCAAAGGATTCGAACGGCAGAGACGCAACAAATGTATTGTGGCTTCGAACCTCAACGAATCTTTTACAATCGTTTTGCAGGGAACTGTAAGCGCTCCACATTGGAACTATGTGCTGCTTCTTAGCTGCCAGAAATGTGTTTGATGTGAAAAAACAAAGAGAAAGTGCTGAATTCACTGCATTCAAGTCAGCAACAAGCTCTCTTTTCCTTTGGCTTCTGCCGATCGCAAACTGCGCGCCCAAAGCACCAAAGAAGGCGCCAAACGCCCCAACAACAACCGTCGCGAAGGCGCTAGACTTTAGGATTTCGTGTAGCTCCCCCAGCTGAATAATCCAATCCATTCGGAAACTCTTCCCTCACAGTCCTCAAGTCCCGCATAGAACAAGGATACTGCGAGAACGGGGGCAGGGTCGAATGGATGTGTGGCGTTATTCTCCACCAAACAAAACCTTGTCATCCCGGCCTTGTGCCGGGATCCAGGGGCGACCAACTCCGCATTTGCAGCCCCTGGGCCCCGGGACAAGCCCGGGGTGACAGCATCATTTGGTGCCCGTGCTGAGCCCTATCGGATAACACCGTTGTTTTCCCTCACGAACTGACGATCACGTCTTCGTTCTTCACGGCCTGGATATATTCGGTGCGCGCGGCCTCGCGCATTTCCTCGGCGCGCGGGGTTTCCGACTTGGTCCAGCGGTCCATCACCACGCAGGCGACGAGATCGCCCGTGACGTTGAGACTGGTGCGGAAGCGCTCCAGGATGCGGTCTAGACCGATGATGAGGGCAAGCCCCGTCAGCGGGACGCCGACGCTCGACAGCACAGAGGCGAGCACCACGATGCCGACGCCGGGCACGGCGGGCGTGCCGATGGAGGCGCCGACCGTGGTGGCGATGAGCGCGATCAGGACGCTCGCGGACAGGTCGATCTGATAGAGCTGCGCCATGAAGATGGTGGCGAGCGCCTGATAAAGCGCGGTGCCGCCCATATTCATGGTCGCGCCGAGCGGCACGATGAACTGGGAAAGCGAGGGGCGGACCTTCAGCACCTCCTCCGCCGTCTTCACCGTGACGGGCATGGTGGCGGCGGATGAATTGGTCGAGAAGCCGAGCAAGATGGGCTCGCGGATCGCCTTCAGCATGAAGATGGGCGAGCGCCCGCCCAGCACCATCGCCGTCAGCAGATAGACGACCAGCAGCACGATCATGCCGAAGACGACGACGGCGGCATAGGCGGCAAGCCCCGTCAGCACGTCGGGTCCGGTCTTGATCATCACCTGCGCCAGCAGGCCGAAAACGGCGACGGGCGCAAAGCGCATGACATTGGCGACGATGGCCATGCTGACTTCCTGCACCGACCCCAACAGCTCGAAAAGCGGTTTGGAAGATTCAACCGGTACGCTCAGAAGCCCCACCCCGAGCACGATGGCGAAGATCACGATCTGGAGCATGTCACCCCGGACGATGGAGCCGAGCGGGTTGGTCGGCAGCACATCGGTGATCTTGCCCGGCAGTTCCTTCAACCTGGTGGCCGGGTCATCATCTTGCGCATTCGCAATCTTCTCCGATTGCGCCGCGACCAGATCCCCCACCGGGCCCTGCAATTCCACCTGCGGCGCCACGGCGCGGTCTACATAGTCGCCGGGCTTCAGCGTGAGCCCGATTGCGATACCGAGCGCGGCGGCGGCGATGGTGGAAATGATGAAATAGAAGCCCAGACCGAGGCCCGTGCTTTTGAGCTGGCGGACATCGGTGGCCGCGGCGATCCCCCTGACGATGGACGCCAGGATCAGCGGCACGACGATCATCTGGATGAAGACCAGAAAGAGGTTACCGGGCAGCGCGAGCCATTCGCCGAGCGCGGTGGCGACGGGCCGCGAGACGAAACCGGAATCGGGATTGACGAAGAGACCGGTGGCGATCCCCAGCACCATGCCGATCAGCACCTGCAGCCAGAGCCGCCCCCGGGTCAGCCGGTTCAGCGGATCGGTCAGGAATTTCAGGCTCTTGGGAGAGACGTTTTCGAGCGTGGAGAAGAGCTTTCCGAGCATCGTTTCGCCTTTTCATTCCGGTTACCGGCTTCTAGACGATCATGCTGCCCGGGCCCTTGAGAAAGATCAAAGGGGGGGATGGAGCGGAATTCCAATCTCGTATCAACCGTCATGCCCCGCTTCATGCGGGGCATCCACGTCTTGGCGGTAGAAAGAAAGACGTGGATGGCCCGGACAAGCCGGGCCATGACGTTCACTTACAATGCAAGACAGTCCTACTTGAACTTGTCGACGGTCGGGTGGAAGGACTTCACCTGTCGGACCGTCTTGGTGGAGGAGCGCATCACGATGGAATGGGTGGTGATGCCACCACGCACATAGTGGATGCCGTCGAGCAGCCAGCCCGGCGTCACGCCCGTGGCGGCGAAGATGACGTCGCCCGAGGCCATTTCCTCAAGCTCGTACTTCTTGTTGAAGTCCTCGACGCCCATTTTCGCGGCGCGGGCCTTCTGCTCTTCCTTCTCGGTGACGAGACGGCCCTGCATCTGGCCGCCGATGCAGCGCAGCGCCGCGGCCGCCAGCACGCCCTCAGGCGCACCGCCCTGACCGATATAGATGTCGACGCCGGTATCGGGATCCGTCGTCGCGATCACGCCGGCCACGTCGCCATCGGTGATGAGCTGCACCCGGGCGCCCGCCTCGCGCACCTTGCGGATAAGCTCCGCATGGCGCGGGCGGTCGAGAATGCAAGCCGTGATCTGTTCGATGGCCACACCCTTTTCCTTGGCCAGCGCGCGGATATTGTCGGCGGGATCGGCATCGAGATCGACAAGGCCCTTGGGATAGCCGCCGCCGATGGCGATCTTGTCCATATAGGTGTCGGGCGCGTTCAGGAGCGTGCCGCCCTCCGCCGCCGCGAGCACGGCCATCGCATTCGGCATCGCCTTGGCGGTCAACGTCGTGCCTTCCAGCGGATCGAGCGCGATGTCGACCGCCGGGCCTTTGCCCGTGCCGACCTTCTCGCCGATATACAGCATGGGGGCTTCGTCGCGTTCGCCCTCGCCGATCACGACGACGCCGTCGATGTCGAGGACGTTCAGTTCCTTACGCATGGCATCGACCGCGGCCTGGTCGGCCTGCTTCTCGTCGCCGCGGCCCACCCAGAGCGACGACATGACAGCCGCGCGTTCCGTTACGCGCGCCATCTCCAGCGCCAGCATTCTGTTCAGACCTTTAGATTTCGCCGCCATGCGGACCCCCGTCTAGTTCGCCCTATCGCCGGGCATCAAGTTCAGATCAGTTTTTCTTCTTTCAGCGAAGCTCGCCATCCTCGATACGGATCATCAACGGCTCGCCCGCCACATCTTCATGGGCCTTCAACAACTCCATGGCGCGCACCATGGTCGCCTCGTCGCATTCATGCGTGACGAATACGACAGGAAGACGACCGCTGGCATCGCCGCCGCCGCCCTTCTTGTCGCCCTTCGGACCGCGCTGGACAATGCGTTCGATCGACACAGAGGCTTCCGCCAACGCCTTGGTGATCGCCGCCATGCTGCCCGCCCGGTCCACTGCGCGCAGACGCAGGTAATAGGCGCTTTTGTGCTGCGCCATGGCCGAGGGCGCCTTCGCCTTCAGCCTCGCCACCGGCAACATAAAGGGCGACAGGACGAGACCGCGCGCAACATCGATCAGATCGGAGAGAACGGCAGACGCCGTGGGCCCCTCGCCCGCGCCGCGCCCCTCAAGCACCGTATGCCCGACCCGGTCGCCATCGACGGCAACCGCATTATAGACGCCGGAGACGGCGGCAAGCGGCGTGCCCACCGGCACGAGCGCGGGATGCACGCGCTGCACCAGCCCCTGATCCAGCTTTTCGGCAATGGCGAGCAGGCGGATCTTGTAGCCGAACTCGGCAGCGAAATGGATGTCCGTCGCGCTGATCGCCTCGATACCCTCGATATGGACGGTGTCGAAATCGAGCTCCGTGCCGAATGCGAGGGTCGCCAGAATGGCAAGCTTGTGCGCGGCGTCGATACCGCCGACATCGAAGCTCGGATCGGCCTCGGCATAGCCGAGTTCCTGCGCGTCCTTCAGCACATCGGCGAAGTCGCGGCCCGTCTCCTCCATCTCGGTGAGGATATAATTGCAGGTGCCGTTGAGAATGGCGTGGATGGACGCAACATCGTTCGCGGCCAGCCCCTCGCGCATCGCCTTGACGATGGGAATGCCCCCGGCCACCGCAGCCTCGTAATTGAGGGCGACGCCGCTGGCCTCGGCCAGCTTCGCGAGCGCAACGCCGTGATGGGCGACCATGGCCTTGTTGGCGGTGACGACATGCTTGCCGGATTTGAGCGCGGCCTCGGTCAGCTCCTTGGCAATGCCTTCCGAGCCGCCGATGAGTTCCACCACGAGGTCGATATCGTCCGCCGTCGCAAGCGCCATCGGATCGTCTTCCCAGCGCATGGACGCAAGGTCCACACCGCGATCCTTGTTGCGATCCCGCGCGCTCACGGCCACGACGTCGATGGGACGACCGCACACGGCGGCAAGCCTGTCGCCCTGCGCCGACAATATCTTCAGCACGCCCGCGCCAACCGTCCCGAGCCCTGCGACCCCTATCTTCAATGCCTCGCTCAAAACGCCTCGCTCAGTCCTTTTGTCTCATTCACCCCGTCATTGCGAGCGAAGCGAAGCAATCCAGTTCCTGCCGTACCGCTTCTGGATTGCTTCGGCGCTTTCGCGCCTCGCAATGACGGCTACCTGTTATTCACTCTCTACGACAATCCCGCCCGGCTTGCGCTGGGATGGTCGACGACCTTGCCGTTTTCGGCCTCGTAATCGGCCAGGATCTTGTCCGCGTTTTGCATGAACTTCTTCACGCTGCGCGCGGCCTGACGGATGCGCTGCTCGTTCTCGACAAGACCGAGGCGCACATGCCCGTCGCCATATTCACCGAACCCGACACCCGGCGCCACGGCAACATCCGCATGCTGAAGAAGCAGCGTCGTGAAGGCGAGCGAGCCCAGATGCGCGAACTTCTCCGGGATCGGCGACCAGGCGAACATGGTGGCGGGCGGCGCGGGAATGTCCCAGCCGGCGCGCGCCATGCTCTCGACCAGCACGTCGCGCCGCGTCTGATAGGTCTTGCGGATTTCCTCCACGCAGTCCCACGGCCCGTTCAGCGCGGCGGCGGCGGCCACCTGAACCGGCGTGAAGGCGCCATAGTCCAGATAGGATTTCACGCGACCGAGCGCCCCGATGAGCTTTTCATTGCCGACGGCAAAGCCCATGCGCCATCCCGGCATGGAAAAGGTCTTGGAGAGCGAGGTGAATTCAACCGTGCGCTCCATCGCGCCGGGCACCTGCAGAACCGAAGGCGGCGGCGTGGCATCGTCGAAATAGATCTCGGCATAGGCGAGATCGGAAATCAGATACATGTCGTGCCGCGCACAGAAGGCGACGACCTCCTTGTAGAAGTCGAGGCTTGCGACCTGCGCGGTCGGATTGGACGGATAGTTGATGACGAGCGCGATGGGCTTGGGCACCGAATGGCGCACGGCGCGCTCCGCGCTGGCGAAGAAATCGCCCTCGACATCCATCGGAATGTTGCGGATGACGGCACCCGAAATGATGAAGCCGAACGCATGGATCGGATAGCTCGGGTTCGGCACCAGAATCACGTCGCCCGGCGCAGTGATGGCCTGGGCAAGGTTGGCGAGCCCTTCCTTGGACCCCAGCGTCGCGATGATCTGGCTTTCCGGATCGAGCCTTACGCCGAAACGGCGCTCGTAATAGGCGGCCTGCGCGCGCCGGAGCCCCGGAATGCCGCGCGAGGAGGAATAACGATGGGTGCGCGGGTTGCGCACCGTCTCCACCAGCTTTTCCACGATATGGGGCGGTGTCGGCATGTCCGGATTGCCCATGCCGAAATCGATGATGTCGCGTCCCTGTGCCCTCGCCTGTGCCTTGAGCTTGTTGACGACTTCAAAGACGTAGGGCGGCAGACGTTTGATACGGTGAAATTCTTCGCTCATGGCTCAATCCAGTGGCGCCGGTGGCGGAGATCCGCGTCGGCTGCCGGTTCAAATCCCCTGCCCGGCCCGCGAGGGGGCGACTTCTGACGCTCAGACACGCGGAAAGGCTTGGGTTCAGGGCGCTTCTTATAGCTTCAACTGATAGCCGCGGCCATGCAAATTCACAGCCCGGCCCATGGGATAAATCCACCGGAATTGCGGGTGGATTATGACCGGAAAGCGCCGCTGGGATGGCCGAACCGCAAACGCCCCGGCCATGCCGGGACGCCGCAACCCGGAATTACTCGGCCACCTCACTGGCGGGCGCCGTTTCCACATCGCCGGTAGGCGCGGCGGCGACATTATCGCGCTCGCCGGTGGGCGCCGGAGCGGCTTCCGCCGCGGCAACCGTGTCCTTGTCCTCGCTGTCCGACTGCTTCTGGATCGCGGCAAAGCTGTCATGGCCGCCCCGATCCGGCATCGGAATGGCGCCCCGGGCGTCATATTCGGACTGCTTGTCCAGATCTTCCTTGGAGGTCTCCGGCACGTCCTTCAGCTCGGGCACCGGGCTCGGCTTCACCACTTCGGGGGCCGGCGCGGGCGGCTCGGTGCCGCCGCGCAGCACCTGATCGGAATGCATCGCATTCTTGCGGTCGGACACGAGGCCCTCGGCAATGTCCTCGCGCTCGTCGAGCGAGGTGGTGGCCGGGGCCTGATCCGGCACGTCCTTCAGATCGGGATAGCTCTCATTGGACGTCGCGGGCGCGGGCGGCTCGTCGCCACCGAAAATGCCGCAGCCCGCCAGCGTGGCAGCAAGGAGAATCGCGGCGCCTGCGCGGGGAATGGCAGCCATCCGCCCCCTGCCGCCGATGGAACGCCCTGCCACTTTACCGATCTTCATTGTCTTCTCCCTGACTTGCCGCAACGGACCGCCCCGCCCGCTGCCAATTTCCTGCAACATCTATCGAATATGCCGATTTCTCGCGGCCTCACCCCTTGGCGCGGGACGCACTCTGCGCTTCAATCGGCAAGCGGCAGAGAATGTACAGTAAAGCAACAACCGGCGAAACCGGAACGCCCCGCAGTCGGGCGCACAATGGACGAGAGCCCCGCCAGAGGGTCCGTCCCTGAAATCCACCCCCGAACACGAGGGATCGGAACACACATGACCGATACGGCGACGAGCAGCTCAAAACCCGCCACTGCCTCCGAAAAAGCCGACAAGACCACGCCTGACGGGGGCCAGCCCGGAAAACAGGCCGCCAAACCCGGCAAAAGCGCCAAATCCGCTTCGACGGGAAAGAGCGCGTCGAAGAAAAAGACGACCGCGGCCGGGAAGAAGGCCGCCGGAAAGTCCACCGCGAAGGCGGAGAAGAAGGCGGAGGTCGCAAAGCCCGACGCCAAAACCGGCCAGTCCACATCCGGCGGGACCAAGTCCGACCAGACCAAATCCGGCCCGGGCAAGGACGAGCCGAAAGCCGCCAATCGCGCGTTCCAGGACTATCCGATACCCGACATGGCCGAAATGGCCATCAACCTCCTTCAGGCCGCGACCTATGGCCAGAAGGCCGCCCGCCTGCTGATGAAGAATGAGGACAGTACCGATTTCGGCGGCGCGATGTCCGATCTGCGCCGCATCGGCGAAACCATGATGGAGGTCGCATCCGGCTATATGCGCGACCCCTTCAAATTCGTCGAGGCGCAGGCCGCGCTCTGGGAAGGCTATTTCAATCTCGCCAATGCGGTGACGCGGCGGATGATGGGCGAACCGGTCGCGCCGCTGGCCGAACCCGCCCGCTCCGACAAGCGCTTCCGCGACCCCGACTGGCAGGAAAACCTCGTCTTCGACGTGATGAAGCAGGCCTATCTGCTGACCGCGAAATGGCTGGTCGACCAGGTGGAACAGACCGACGGGCTCGACAAGCACACCCGCCAGAAGGCGGACTTCTATATGCGCCAGCTTTCCAACGCGATTTCGCCGTCGAACTTCCCCGTCACCAATCCGGAAATCCTGCGCACGACGCTCGCCACCAATGCCGAAAACCTCGCCAAGGGCATGAAGCATCTCTTCGAGGATGTGGACCGGGGCCATGGCAAGCTGCAGATTCAGCAGACCGATATGTCCGCCTTCGAGCTCGGCAAGAATATCGCGCTGACCCCGGGCAAGGTCGTCTACCAGAACGATCTGATGCAGCTCATTCAATATGAGCCCACGACCGAGACGGCGCACAAGACGCCGCTGCTCATCTTCCCGCCCTGGATCAACAAATATTACATCCTCGACCTGACGCCGCAGAAGTCGCTCATCAAATATTGCGTCGACAATGGCTACACCGTCTTCGTCGCAAGCTGGGTGAACCCCGATGCGCATCTCGCGATGAAGAGCTTCGAGGATTACATGTATGAGGGTGTCTATGCCGCCCTCGACGCGGTGGAACAGGCGACCGGCGAAAAGGAAGTGAACGCCGTCGGCTATTGCATCGGCGGCACCCTGCTCGCCTGCTCGCTCGCCCATATGGCGGCGAAGGGCGACACCCGCATCAAGTCCGCGACCTTCCTCGTCGCGCAGGTGGACTTCTCCGAAGCGGGCGATTTGCAGGTCTTCATCGACGAGGACCAGATTTCCGAAATCGAAAAGGCGATGAAGCAGAAGGGCGGCTATCTGAAGGGGTCGACCATGGCCAACACCTTCAACATGCTGCGCTCCAACGACCTGATCTGGAACTATGTCGTCAACAATTACATGCTGGGCCGCGAACCCATGCCCTTCGACATTCTCTACTGGAATGCCGATGCGACGCGCCTGCCCGCCGCCATGCATGTGTTCTATATGCGGCAATGCTATCTGGAGAACAGGCTGTCCAGAGGCGAGATGGAACTGGGCGGGGTGAAGCTCGACCTCACGAAGATCAGCATACCGACTTATCTGCAATCGAGCCGCGAGGACCACATCTCGCCCTTCAACTCCGTCTACAAGGCGACGAGGCTCTTCTCCGGGCCGGTGCGCTTCATCGTGGCGGGCTCGGGCCATATCGCCGGCGTCATCAACCCGCCGCTGGCGAACAAATATTACTACCTCACGAATGACGAGTTTCCGGAGTCGCCCTATGTCTGGGCCGACAGCGCCGAACAGCATCCCGGCTCCTGGTGGCCGGACTGGCAGGAATGGCTCGGCGAGAAATCCGGCGACATGGTACCCGCCCGCGTGCCGGGCGACGGCAAGCTGAAGGTGCTGGAAGAGGCACCAGGGTCTTACGTGACGGTGAAGTCGGAAGATTGAGGCGCCGCCGTCATTGCGAGGAAGCCTTTTGGGGTAAGCCTGTCCCCACTCAACAAATGTCATCCCGGCGAAAGCCGGGACCCATTGGCCTTTCGACAAACGACTATTGCGAGTGGATCCCGGCTTTCGCCGGGATGACACGCAGAGGGAATTCAGAGCTTCGCCCGCAGCACATACATGAACGGGAGCGACGGCTTGTCGGGCGGCATGGCGTAGAGGCCGTCTTCCATCTGGACCATGCCGTCCCAGGTATCGAGAATGTTGCGGTCGAGTTCGCGCAGTTCCGTAATCGTAAGCCCGGCGCGGATGAGCGCGGTGACGACCTCTCCCAGCGGATGGTTCCACTGCACGCTTGGCGCGTCGGCCTCGCTTTCATACCCGCCCGCATAGGTGACGGCCCCGCCTTCGCGAAACCCTTCCGGCGCCGTGAAATAGGGATAGGCGAGCCGCGTGCCGTCGCCCTGCTCGTCCAGCATCCATTCCAGCGGATGAAACTCGAAGAGATAAAGCTCGCCGCCGGGCTTCAGGAGATCGCGCACGACGCGCGCCCAGCGGTCCATATCCGGCAGCCAGGGCAGCGCGCCGATGCCCGTATAGACGATGTCATAGGTCTCGCCGAGGGCTGAAGGCGCGTCATAGACATCCGCCGTGACGAAGCGCGCGTCGAGCCCGGTTTCCTCCGCAAGCTCCCGCGCGACCGCCATCGCCTCGCCGGAAAAATCGAGGCCTGTGACCTTGGCCCCGAGCCGCGCCCAGGAAAGCGTATCGAGGCCGAAATGGCACTGGAGGTGGACAAGCGACTTGCCGCTTACGTCGCCAAGGTCTTCCACTTCCAGCTTTTGCAGCGAAAGCGCGCCCGCGCGGAAGGCCTCGACATTATAGATCGGCGATTTGAAGTGCCCCGGCAAGGTGGCGTCCCACATCGCCCGGTTCTGCTCGCGCCAATCCCTATCTTGCCCGCCTTCATTCTGCCTTGGCATTTCATCCTCCTGCGGAAAACAAAGCCGGCCAGATTGATGGGTTTGGAGGGATTGCGCTACTGAAATTTCCAGATGTCGTCATGGCCCGGCTTGTCCGGGCCATCCACGCCTTTAAACGTCGCAAAGACGTGGATACCCCGCATAAAGCGGGGCATGACGAAGGCATATACGGGTTCCGCGCAAAGCCCTTTCCGGAAAATCGGGCTCCGAATCGCGGGCCGCCCGGGCTAGGGTCTCCTCGCCGCCATCCCGCGGCGTCAGGAGTTTCGATTGTCCGCCAGCGTCACCGCCCTCGTCCTTCTTGCCGCCCTGCTGCACGCCTGCTGGAACGCCATGGTGAAGTCCACCGGCGATCGGATGGTGATGATGGGCTGGATCGCGGGCACGACCAGTCTGATCGCCCTGCCCCTCGTCTTTTTCGTGGAGCCACCCTCATGGGAGGTCGCACGCCTCCTCGCCGTCGCGGTCTGCATCCACACGACCTATATGCTGCTGCTGATCAGCGCCTATGAGCATGGCGATTTCGGGCAGGTCTATCCGCTGGCACGCGGCTTTGCGCCCGCCCTGGTGACCATGGCGGGCTTTGCCATGGGCGAGGCGCTGGCGCCGCATGCCATGCTGGCGATCGGCCTCATCATCGCAGGGATCGTAAGCCTCGCCTGGCGGCGGCGGCCCGACGGCGAAGCCGAGCCCCGCGATCTGCGCGGCATCACCTACGCGCTCGGGACCGGGCTTGCCATTGCGAGCTATTCCGTCGTGGACGGTATCGGCGGACGCACCGCGGCGACGCCCGAGGCCTATGTGGTCTGGCTCTTCCTGCTGCACGGGCTTCCCGTCGCCGCGATTGCCTTCATCCGCCGGGGGCCTTCGAAGATATTCGCCTCGCGCAAGGTGGCGCTGGCCGGAATGGGCGGCGCGGCGATGTCCATGCTCGCCTATGGAATCGTGATCTGGGCGATGAAGTTCTCGCCCCTCGGTCCCGTCTCCGCCTTGCGCGAAACCAGCGTCGTTTTCGCGGCGCTGATTTCCGGCCTTGTGCTGAAGGAAGGGCTCGGCCCCCGCGCGCTCATCGCGGCCTGCGTCGTGGCGGCGGGGGTTGTGCTCCTTCGGGTGTGAGGCTTCGGTCCGCGTATCCGGCCGACAACGGAAACCGCCTCAGGAACGAGCTGCGTTCAGCAATTCGGACAGCGTCATCCGGTCGAGACCGGACGGCGGGTTTTGGAGGCGTTCGAGATGAGACCGAAGCGCTTCAACGAGTACCTCCTCATGCGACGGGTCTTCCTCCCGCGCGACGAGCCGGACACCGCCCCCATGCGCGGGCGGGACCATGCCAAGCGTCCGTCCCTTGCTGTCGAACAGATGAAAGGACGGATCGTCGATATCGTAGACTTCGATATGGGACTGCGCCTCTTCGATGGAGCGGAATACCGAAAGATCGCCCGCCACATCGGCACGGCTGCTTTCGTTCAGCACGATGGGCGGCTCGATCGCCGGATCGACGGGTTCGGGGTGCCGCCGTCTTTGCAACAGGCCGATGGCTTCTTTGAGCCCCCAGGCAGCGCCCCAGACAAGCACCACAACCAGAACAATTGTCAGTACGGAGGACACGGCGCATCACCTCCCGGGCTCAATCTTTGTTGAAATGGGCCCTGTTCTTCCACCACAGGAAGCCCAACCCTCCCATGAATACGACGCCTCCTGCGAAATTGAGCAACTGGAGAGTCAGGGTGCCCTGCACGCGTCCTTCGGCCAGCACCAGGAAGTAAATCCCGTTCTGGAGAACAAAGAGGCCGAGCCAAATAAACCAGATGCGGGTCCACCAGACCCGCCTGCGGGTCCGGATTGCATGGGAAGTCAGATAGAGCGTTCCGGCCAGGGCAAGAAAGGAAACATATTCCACCGCCGACATGCTCCGCCCGCCGGCGTCCGGCACGAAGAATTGCACGACCAGGATGAAGAGGATGAGGATCGAGAAAAACAGGCAGAAGCTCTCGAACACATAGATAAATTTCGGTCTTTGCCGCTTCATCACAAATCCACGCCCAGCCCCTCTTCCGCGCCGGTCATGATGTTGAGGCACTGCACGGCCTGGCCCGACGCACCCTTGCCGAGATTGTCGAGCAACGCCACGAGGCGGGCCTGCTTTGTCGCCTCGTTGCCGAAGACGAAGAGCTTCAGCCGGTTGGTGCCGTTGAGACCTTCCGGGTCGAGGCCCTTCATGGCGTCCGTCTCTTCAGCGCTCGCCACGCTGACGAATTGCCGGCCTTCGAAATGCTTCGCCAGCACATCGCGCAGCGCGGCGGGCGTCGGCGTGCCGTCGAGCGCCCAGAGCTGCAACGGCACGTCCACGATCATGCCCTGCGCATAACGGCCCACGGCGGGCGCGAAAAGCGGCGGATGGGCGAGACCGCCATAGGCCTGCATTTCCGGCACATGCTTGTGCGCGAGCGTGAGCGCATAGGTGCGGTAATTGTCTTTGGTGTGGTTGGCGGCGCTCTCGTCCTCGAACTCGGCGATCATGCCCTTGCCGCCGCCGGAATAGCCCGACACGGCATTGACGGTGAGCGGCCAGCCCGACGGCACGAGCCCCGCATCGACCAGCGGCCGCACAAGCGCGATCATGCCGGTCGGATAGCAGCCCGGATTGGTGACCCGCATGGCGCCGGAGATGTCCTGCTTCTGCGAGGGCGTCATCTCGGGGAAGCCATAGGTCCAGCCCTCGGCCACCCGATGCGCGGTGGAGGCGTCGATCACCCGCGTGCGGTCATTGTCGATCAGCGCGACGGCTTCGCGCGCGGCATCGTCCGGCAGGCAGAGAATGACGACATCGGCTTCATTGAGCGCCTCGCGACGGGCGGCCGCGTCCTTGCGCTTCTCCTCGCCGAGCGAGATGAAGTCGAGATCCGAACGCGTGGCGAGCCGCGACTTGATCTGAAGACCCGTCGTGCCGACTTCGCCGTCGATGAAAATTCTGGTCGCCATGTTTCCAGCTCCTGTCCGAGAGCGAGGGGATATATGGAACGGGGAGATACCGCAAGACACCGCGGAAAAAGCGCGGCGCGGGCCTAGTCCGCCGCCACCGGTTTGCGGCGCGGCTTTTTCGGCGGTTTTGCGGGCGTTTCGGCCTCTTCGACACCCAGAATGCGCCGCAGGAGATCGGCGAGATCGGCGATATCCTGCGGAATGCGGTTATCCGCGCGGCTGGCGGAGGCATGGAAGATGCCGTCGAGCGTGAGGCTGACCTGGCGCGCCGTGCGCTTCACATCCACCTTGCGGAAGGTGCCCTGCCGGATGCCGCGCCGGATCGCCTTTTCCAGAACCTCCTGCTCGCGGGCATAGAACTCGCCGATCATCTGCCCGATCTCGTCATGCCGGTCGCCGGAGACGGAATAATCCGCCATCAGCTTCACCATCCTGAGAAGCGTGGGCGCCATCTCGACATTGGCGTCGAGCCAGGCGCCGATCTCGCCCAGCGGGTCGCCGCTCTCCTCTGCCGTGCGCGCCGAATAGCTGTCCAGAAACTCGCCGATCGCATGCGCCAGCGTGGAGCGGACCAGATGATCCTTGTCGTCGAAATAATGATAGATGAGCGCGACATTCATCCCGCAGCCGCGCGCGATGTCGCGCACCGTGACAATGGTGTAGTGCCGCTCGGCAAACAGCTTGAGCGCCCCTTCCAGGATCAGTTCCTTCCGTTCTGCCGGGTCCAGCCGCTTTCTCGTCTGCTTGCCGCTCATCTTCCGTTCCTGACCATCCGGCTCTTAGGCCGCCGATGCTTAGGGGGTCGGCGCACAAGGTAGTGACGCCCGCCTGCTATTGCAAAATATCCCTACCCCGCCACGGGCCTTCGCACCCTATCCAATAAAATCCTTGCCAACCACTATTAAACAATCGCTTAATAGTGGCAACACCCGATTGTTTCGTATCCGTCCGGCACCCCCATATCCGGGCGGCAGAGTTTTGAGGATTGGCAATGACCGACAAGCGCTTTCACCTCTCATGGTTCATGAACTTCACGCCGGACGAATGGCGCGAGCCCTTCGGCAATGGCGGCACGCCCTGGGACGGCGAGTTCTATATCGAGATGGCGAAGATGCTGGACCGGGCCTGCTTCGACTACATCATGATCGAGGACAAGCTCATGGTGCCGGAGATCTACGGCGGCAGCCGCGACCTGGCGCTGAAAGCCGCCATGATCGCACCCAAGCACGATCCCGCGCCGCTGGCCGTCGCCATGGGCATGGCGACGCAACATCTCGGCGTCATCGCCACCATGTCCACCATGGCCTACCCGCCCTTCATGCTGGCGAGGCTTTCCTCCACTATCGACAGCCTGACGAAAGGCCGTTTCGGCTGGAACGTCGTGACGAGCGCGGAAGACCTCGCTGCGCAGAACTTCAACATGGACGCGCTGCCGCCGCGCGAGCAGCGCTATGCGATGGCCGACGAATATATGGAGGTCGTGCACAAGCTCTTTGAAAGCTGGGAGCCGGACGCGGTGGTGCTGGACCGCGAAAACGGCGTCTATGCCGACCCGTCCAAGGTCCACACCATCGACCACAAGGGCGAGTTCTTCAACGTGCGCGGACCGCTCAACACCGTGCCCTCGCCACAAGGAAAACCCGTCTTCGTGCAGGCCGGCGCCTCGCCGCGCGGGCGCGATTTCGCTGCCACCCATGCGGACTCCATCGTCTCGGTCGCGAACGGCATCGAAGGCATGAAAGCCTTCCGCGACGACATTCGCGCGCGCGCCGAAAAACTCGGCCGCAATCCGGACGACATCAAGGTGCTCTTCTGCATCACGCCGACGCTGGGCGAGACGGAAAAGGAAGCGCGCGAGAAATACGACCGCGTGATGATGTCGGACAATTTCGTCACCGACATTCTGGTCTCCATGTCGGGCATCACCGAAATCGACTTCGCGCAATTCGACCTCGACAAGCCGCTGCCGGAAAAGCTGGTGACGAACGGCGAGTCCGGCACGCTCGACAAGTTCCAGCAATGGGGCAGCGGCAAGACCCTGCGCGAGCTCGCCGCCGACAGCGGCGGCGGCATGGTGTCGTCGCTGGAACTCATCGGCACGCCCGACCAGGTGGCCGAGCGCATGGGCGACGCGATGGCGGAAGTGGGCGGCGACGGCTTCCTCGTCACGACGCCGACCCTGCGCGTCAGCCGCCGCTATGTGGTGGAAGTGACGGACGGCCTCGTGCCCGCACTGCAAAAGCGCGGCCTGATGCGCACCGAATACAAGCACAAGCTGCTGCGGGACAATCTGCGGGAGTTTTGAGCCCTCCCATTTTTGAGCCCTGCCATTATTGTCATCCCGGCCCTCCTTGCGTGTAAAGGTGGGCCGGGACCCAGGGCGTCAGACTCAGTGCTTGCGGCCCCTAGGCCCCGGGACAAGCCCGGGGTGACATCAAAATAAAGACGACATTCCAAACACAAAAAAGAGCGCCTCGGAAAACCGGGGCGCCCTGATTTTGTGTCCAGCAGAAGCGGATTAGCGCTTCGAGAACTGGAAGCTGCGGCGGGCCTTGCGCTTGCCGTACTTCTTGCGTTCCACGACGCGCGAGTCGCGCGTGAGGAAGCCTTCGGCCTTCAGCGCCGGGCGGAGCGCCGGCTCGTAATAGGTCAGCGCACGGGAGATACCGTGACGCAGCGCACCGGCCTGGCCGGACAGACCGCCGCCGACCACCGTGCAGGTGATGTCGAACTGGTCTTCGCGCTGAGCGGTCTCAAGCGGCTGACGCAGGATCATGCGCAGCACCGGACGCGCGAAATAGCGGTCCAGCTCCTTGCCGTTGATCATGATCTTGCCGGAGCCGGGCTTCAGCCAGACGCGAGCGATCGCGTCCTTGCGGCGGCCCGTGGCATAGGCACGGCCGAACTTGTCGAGCTTGGGCTCGGCGGGCGCGGCAGCTTCTTCCGCGGCCGGCGTCGTCGCCGTCGTGGAAGGCGTGCCTTCCATCGCGTCCTTCAGGTCTTCAAGGCTGTGTGTGTCGGACATCAGGCAGTCCTCGCGTTCTTGCGGTTCAGGGCAGCGAAATCGACCGTTTCCGGCTTCTGCGCCTCATGCGGATGCTCCGCACCGCCATAAACATGGAGATTGGAAAGCTGCTTGCGGCCAAGCGGTCCGCGCGGAACCATGCGCTGAACGGCCAGCTCGAGCGCGCGCTCGGGATGCGCGCCTTCCAGGATGCGCTTCGGAGAGGTCTCCTTGATACCGCCCGGATATCCCGTGTGGCGGTAATAGCGCTTGTCGTCATACTTCCGGCCCGAGAACACGACCTTGTCGGCGTTCACGATGATGACGTTGTCGCCGCAATCGATATGGGGCGTGTAGGTCGGCTTGTGCTTGCCACGCAGCCGGTTCGCGACGAACGAGGCAAGACGCCCCACCACGACGCCTTCGGCGTCGATCACGATCCACTTCTTCTCGACCTCGGCGGGCTTCGCGGAATAGGTCTTCATGCGAATTTTCCCTGTCGGCGCAGGTTGCCCGTTTTCGGCGGCACCCGGCCCTGATGGAGGAGCTAATGAAAAGGAGGCCGGAAAAGGAGATTCCGGCCTCGATTGGCGCTGGATTTACGGGAGGGAGCGCCTGCTGTCAACACTAAAGAGCGGGTTCATGGGCAGAAAAACGGCTTTAAAACAGCAACTTACATTTGCGGTATCTAAATACCTCAAAAATCCTCCAGCGAGCGTCCCGCATCCCTGCCCCGGCCGCCCCGGCGCGACAGCCGCGACAGGCTGAGGATGAGCGCCAGCGCCACGCAGACCGCCGCCACCATGAGCGCCTCGCGCGCCGCGCCGTCGCCCGACAGACGGAAAATCACCGCTGCAAAGGCCGCGCCCGTGGTCTGGCCGAGCAGGCGCGCCATGCCCAGGGTGCCGCTCGCCCCGCCCGTGCGCTCTGTCGGCGCGGCATTGATGAGCGTGCGGTTATTGGGCGTCTGGAAGAAGGCAAAGCCGAGCCCGGCAAAGAACATACGCCAGATAATGTCGAAATAGCCCGGCTGCGCGGGCATCAGCCCCAGCGACAACACGGAGGCCAGCAGCACGACGAGCCCCGCCGAGCCGAGATAGCCGGGATGAACGCGGTCGGTGAGCCGCCCCACGACCTGCGCGCAGAGCAGCAATGCCAACGGCCAGGGCGTCATCAGAAGACCGGTATCGAGTTCGCTGAAGCCCAGCACATTCTGGAAATAGAAAGGCAGCGAAATGAAGATCATGAGCTGGGCGATGAAGCTCGTCACCGAGGCGCCGACCGAGAGGCTGAAAATCGGCAGCTTCAGCAGATCGACCGGGAAAAGCGGCGCATGGCGGCCGAGCTGGCGGCGGACGAGAAGGAAGCCCGCCAGCCCTGCCCCGGCAAAGGCGGCGAGCGGCACGCCGAGATTTCCCACCCCATGGCCCAATTGCTCGATGCCGACAATAAGCAGGGCAAAGGTCGCCGCATTGAGCGCCGCGCTCGGGAAGTCGAAGCTGTGCCGCCCCCTGGTCGTCATGGGCAGGTAACGCGACAGCCAGAGCGCCAGCACGCTGAAGGGAATATTGATGAGGAAGAGCCAGTGCCAGGAGGTGAAGGAAAGGATGGCCGCGGCCAGCGTCGGCCCCGCCGCCGCCGCGACGGCCACCACCTGTGCATTGATGGCGATGCCGCGCCCCAACTGCGCACGCGGGTAGATGAAGCGCACCAGCGCGGTGTTGACGCTCATGATCGCCGCCGCGCCGAACCCCTGTAGCAGGCGCGCGGCCACCAGCGTCCACAAACTGTCCGACATGGCGCAGGCAAGCGAGGCAACGCCGAAGACGGCAAGCCCGAAGCGATAGATATAGCGATAGCCGTAAATTTCGCCGAGCGAGGAAAAGGCGAGCAGCGAGACCAGCACGATGAACTGGTAGGCGTTCACCACCCAGACCGAATCCGCCGCCGTGACGTTGAAATCGCGCGCGATGGTCGGCAGCGCGATGTTCACGATCGCCCCGTCCAGCACGGCCATGGTGACGCCGGCGGCGACCGTGGCAATGGCGAGGTAGCGCTGGGGATTGGGAAGGCCGTCTTCCGGCACTCCCTTGAAGGGCTTGAACATCGGGGTCACTTAAGGCGCCCGGCAGACCTTCTGCCCGGCGCAATGGAATTTCGGTTACCTACCGATATAGCCCGGCCGCCGCCGCTTTGCAGCCCCCACCCCATATCTCACCGGTTCGGCGGGATGGAATAGGTCGTGGTCACATGCGCGACGGGACCGTCCTGGCCGTCCTGCTCGATCGACACCTCGCCCACGGCAAGGCGGCGGCCGAGCTTCAAGAGCCGCGCATCGGCATAGACATCCGCCGGGTCGGGCTTTCGCAGGAAGTTGATATTAAGGTTCGTCGTGACGGCGAGTTCCACCGGGCCGATATGGGCGAGCACCACCGCATACATGGCGTAATCGGCGAGCGCCATGAGCGACGGCCCGGAGAGCGTGCCGCCCGGCCTCAAATTGCGGTCGCTGAACGGCAGATGCAGCCGCGTCGTGCCGGGGCCGATGGAGACGATCTCGCTGCGCGCGTCATTTTCCCGGATCTGGGGAAACACCTTGTCCAGAAAGGCTTCCAGCTCCGCCACGCTCATCACCGGCTTCATCTCGCTCACCGGACCCTCCCTCGTTTCAATTCCTGTTGGCCGCTTTTACCCCATCGGCGCTTGAGGTAAAAATGCCGCCCGACCGGATGGAGGAGCCCCGATGACAATACTGACCACGGACCGCCTCATCCTCCGGCCCTGGACCGAGGCGGATTTCGAGCCCTTCGCCGCCATGTCCGCCGACCCGGCGGTGATGGAGCATTTCCCCGCCACGCTCCCCCGTGCGGAGAGCGACGCGGTGGCCGCAAAGCTAAAATCGCTCATCGAGGAAAACGGGATCGGCTTCTGGGCGCTGGAAGTGCCGGGCGAGGCCTCCTTCATCGGCTTTACCGGTATCCAGAAAGTCATGTTCGAGGCCCCCTTCGCGCCCGGCCCGCCCGACAGCGCTGTCGAGATCGGCTGGCGGCTGGCAAGGCCGCACTGGGGCAAGGGCTATGCCTCCGAAGCCGCCCGGGCGGCGCTGGCCTATGGGTTCGACGAACTGGGCCTGCCGGAGATCGTCTCCTTTACCGCCACGAGCAATTTACGCTCGCAAGCTGTCATGAAGCGGATCGGCATGACGCATGATCCGGCGGATGATTTCGACCATCCGAACCTGCCCGAGGGGCACAAGCTGAGGCGGCATGTGCTGTATCGGATCAGCAGGTAGGGAAGACGTGGATGGCCCGGACAAGCCGGGCCATGACGAAGAAATCGACACCACCTGACACCCCCTCCCCATCCCGCTATGCTGCCCCAAAACATAAAGGGAGAGCGCCATGAGCCAGCCAGCTGAACAAGCGGCCACCGCCGCACCGATCCTGCTGCGCGAGGATGCGGGCGGGATCGCGATCCTGACGCTGAACCGCCCGAAACAGCGGAACAGCCTCTCCGGCGCGCTGATGGAGGCGCTGACGGCGGAGCTTCACAAGGTCGCCGAAGACAGCACCGTGAGGGCCGTGATCCTGGCGGGGAACGGGCCGGGCTTCTGCGCCGGGCACGACCTCAAGGAACTCACCAATGCAAGGCAGGCCGAAGACCGGGGCCGCGCCTTCTTCGAGAAGACGATGAAGCAGTGCTCAACACTGATGCAGGCGGTGATGCGCAGCCCCAAGCCGGTGATCGCGCGCGTGCACGGCATCGCGACGGCCGCGGGCTGCCAGCTTGTTGCGAGCTGCGATCTCGCCGTGGCGGCGGAGGAAGCGAAATTCGCCACGCCCGGCGTCAATATCGGGCTCTTCTGTTCGACGCCCATGGTCGCCCTGTCGCGCAATGTGACGCGCAAACATGCGATGGAAATGCTGCTGACCGGCGAAATGATCCCCGCCGCGCGCGCCGCCGAAATGGGGCTCGTGAACAAGGTCGTGACGGCGGATGAACTCGACGCAGCGGTGCATCACTTTGCCGACATCATTGCGTCGAAATCCGCCCTCACCGTCTCTATCGGCAAGGAGGCCTTTTACGACCAACTCGAAATGGGCGTCGGCGAGGCTTACGACTATGCAAGCGAGGTGATGGTGCGCAATATGCTCGCCCGCGACGCGGAAGAAGGCATCGGCGCCTTCATCGAGAAACGCGAACCGAAATGGGAAGACCGATAGACATGGCAAGCGAGCCCGAGACCATCGAGAAAATCCTGCGCAGCGCGAAAGTAATTGCGCTGGTGGGCGCGAGCAACAAGCCCGAGCGCGACAGCAACAAGGTGATGGCCTTCCTTCAGTCGAAGGGCTATCGCGTGATCCCGGTGAACCCGGGCCTTGCCGGTCAGGAGATCAACGGCGAGACGGTCGCCGGAACGCTGGCCGACATCGAAGAGCCCGTGGATATGGTGGATGTGTTCCGCAATTCCGACGCGGCGGGCGGCGTCACCGACGAGGCAATTGCCATCGGCGCCAAGGCGGTGTGGATGCAACTCGGGGTCGTCAATGAAGACGCCGCGAAGCGCGCCGAGGCCGCGGGCCTCGACGTGGTGATGGACCACTGCCCGAAGATAGAGATACCGAAACTGGGATTGTAGAAACGGAACGACAATCGCCGTCATGCCCCGCCCTCCTTGAACGTAAGAGTGGGCACGTCATGACGCATCGAGAACAACAGCCTATGGATCCCGGCTTCCGCCGGGATGACACCGAAAGAAGACAGGACAGAAAAATGAGCGACCAGGCTTTCAACACGCTTGCCATTCATGCCGGAGCGCAGCCGGACCCGACCACGGGCGCGCGCGCGACGCCGATCTACCAGACGACTTCCTTCGCTTTCGACGATGTCGATCACGCGGCGAGCCTGTTCGGGCTGCAGGCCTTCGGCAACATCTATACGCGCATCACCAACCCGACGACGGCGGTGCTGGAAGAGCGTGTCGCGGCGCTGGAAGGCGGCACGGCGGCGCTCGGCGTCTCATCCGGCCACGCAGCGCAGCTTCTCGTCTTCCACACCATGCTGGAACCGGGCGATCATTTCGTGGCGGCCAAGCAGCTCTATGGCGGCTCCATCAACCAGTTCGGCCATGCCTTCAAGAAGTTCGGCTGGGAAGTCGATTGGGTGGACGTGTCCGACCCGGTGAATGTGAAGGCCGCCATCGGCAAGAAGACCAAGGCCGTCTTCATCGAAAGCCTGGCCAATCCCGGCGGTGTGGTGACGGACATCAAGGCGATTGCCGATATCGCGCATGAGGCGGGTATTCCGCTCGTCGTCGACAACACGCTGGCCTCGCCCTATCTGTGCAACCCGCTGGCGCATGGCGCGGACATCGTCGTCCATTCCATGACGAAGTTCCTGGGCGGTCACGGCAATTCCATGGGCGGCGTCATCGTCGATGGCGGCGGCTTCGACTGGTCGAAGGACGGCAAATACCCGACGCTCAGCGAGCCGTGCGAGAGCTATCACGGCATGAAGCTGCATGAGACCTTCGGCAATATCGCCTTCGCCATCGCCTGCCGCGTGCTGGGCCTGCGCGACCTCGGACCCGCCATCTCGCCCTTCAATTCCTTCATGATCCTGACGGGCATCGAAACGCTGCCGCTGCGCATGCAGCGCCATTGCGACAATGCGCTGGAAGTGGCGACCTTTCTGAAAGACCATCCCAAGGTGAGCTGGGTGTCCTATGCGGGCCTGCCCGACGACCCACATCACGAGCTGATGAAGAAATACTCGCCCAAGGGCGCGGGCGCCGTTTTCACCTTCGGCGTGGAAGGCGGATATGACGCGGGCGTGAAGCTGGTGAATTCGGTGAAGCTCCTGAGCCATCTCGCCAATGTCGGCGATACGCGCAGCCTCATCATCCACCCGGCCTCCACGACGCATCGTCAGCTCTCGGAAGAACAGCAGACCGCAGCGGGCGCAGGCCCCGACGTGGTGCGCCTCTCCGTCGGCATCGAGGATGCAAAAGACATCATCGCCGATCTGGAACAGGCGCTGGCCTAAGGGTCTTTTCCAATAGACGTCATTGCGAGCGCAAGCGAAGCAATCCAGAAGCGGTAACCGCCGGACTGGATTGCTTCGTCGCTTCGCTCCTCACAATGACGGTTTAAATCGCCGCGCCCATCCCGCGCTCGGTAAGGATGCGGTCGATGAGCCCCCATTCGAGCGCCTGCTCCGCCGTCATGAAGCGGTCGCGGTCCATCGCCTGTTCGAACTCCTCGTAAGAGCGTCCGCAATGCTCGGCGTAAGCCTTTGTGATGCGCTTCTTGGTGCGCAGAGTTTCTTCAGCATGAATGAGAATGTCGGACGCCTGCCCCTGAAAGCCGCCGGAGGGCTGGTGGATCAGGATGCTGACATTGGGAAGCGCCACGCGCTGGCCGGGTTCGCCCGCCATCAGCAGGAACGACCCCATCGAGCAGGCCGTCCCCATACAGAGCGTATGCACGGGCGCCTTGATATAGCGCATCGTGTCGTACATGGCGAAGCCGCTGGTCACGACGCCGCCGGGCGAATTGATATAGAGCTGGATCGGCTTCTTGGGGTTTTCCGCTTCCAGGAACAACAGCTGCGCGCAGACCAGAGCGGAGACGGTGTCGTTCACCTCGCCATTCAGGAAGATGATCCGCTCGCGCAGCAGGCGGGAATAAATGTCGAAAGAGCGTTCGCCGCGGCTCGACTGTTCGACGACCATAGGGACGAGTTGCATCGCTTCGCGCATCGGCGAATTCCTTTCTTCTGAATGTGACGGTGAAAGCCCTGCGCGTCAGGCGGCACGCATCATCACGGGCTCGTTATTGTTCGACGCGGGCGGCACCAGCCGTGCATCGGCCAGCCCGTGAACGATCGTCAGGATCGTCCCGCCCCGTTCATCGGGCCGGAGCTGAAATGCGACGATGCTTTCAAGGTAAGGCGGTTCGTCATCGCGCATCCGGTAACGAATTTCCTCGCCCGTCTCCAGCGATACCGGCTCGGCATCGGCCAGATCGCGGCCCGGCAGCCATTTCTCGCGAAAGGCAGGATCGCTCACCGCGCGCCAGACTTTCTCCGGCGGTGCATCGAGTTCATATTCCTGCACCAGTTCCCGCGGCCGTTCTTCGGTCTTCAGCTTGCTCATGGGTCCATATCCTTCAGCAGAGCCTTCAACGCATCGATCCGCGCCGGCCAATAGGCACGGTATTTCGCGAGCCACCCGGCGATAAGCGCCAGCCCGTCGGGGTCGACCTCGTAATTCACGAAACGCCCCTGCCGCTCTTCGCGCACCAGCTTCGCATTGCGCAGGACCGCAAGATGCTGGGACATGGCCGGCTGGCTGATCTCCATGCCGTCGCGCAAGGCGCTGGCATTCATCGCGCCGCTTGCGAGCTTCTCGAAGATCGCGCGGCGCGTCGGGTCGGCCAGAGCCTTGAATATGTCGTTCTCGATCATGCAAACAGATAAGCACGTACTTATCTGATTCGCAATGCCGAAACATCCGAGATCCGCGTCGTGAGATAATCCCTGGATGACATCAAAGGGTGTAGATCAGCCCGTTGCCACGCCCAGCCTTGCGGACGGCGTCAGCCGGTGGGCGTGCCAGACGGCGGCGGCGAGTACGATGACGGCGCCCGCCTGATGCGCTGCGCCCATGGGGATCGGCACCACCATGACCAGCGTGCCTATGCCGAGAACGACCTGCGCCAACACGGCGGCCAGAAGGCAGTTGGCCGAGAGCCTTGCGTCGGCCACGCCGCTCGCGTGGACGCGCCACCAATGCCAGCCCGTCGCGATCACCAGCACATAGGCGAACATGCGGTGCTGATACTGCACGGTGAGCAGATTCTCGAAGAAGTTCGACCACCAGGGCTGAAGGTGGAAAAGCCCCTCCGGCGCGAAGAAGGCGCCCTGAATGAGCGGCCATGTATTGTGGATGAAGCCCGCCCGCGTGCCCGCCACGAAAGCGCCCAGCACGATCTGCAGAAAGAACCCCGCGATCAGCCAGCGGGCGGCGGTGGAAAGCCCTCTCCCCGCCTCCGGCGCGTGGGACAACATATCCCGGCTGCTGCGCCACAAGCTCAACCCCGTCCAGAAAATATAGGCGAAGAGAATGAGAGCGAGCGTCAGATGCGCCGCGAGCCGGTACTGGCTGACCTCCGTGCGGTGCACGAGGCCGCTCTTCACCATCCACCAGCCAAGCGCGCCCTGCAGGCCGCCCAGCACGAACAATATGGCGAGCTTCGGCACCAATGCGCGCTCGACCTTCTTCGTGAAGGCAAACCAGAGGAACGGAATGAGGAAGGCAAAGCCGATGAGACGGCCGAGCAGCCTGTGCCCCCATTCCCACCAATAGATCTGCTTGAACTCCGACAGCGACATCCCCTTGTTAAGCGCGGCGTATTGGGGGATCTGCTTGTAGAGGTCGAACTCGCGCTGCCAGTCGGTCTGGCTCAGCGGCGGGAGCGCGCCCGTCACCGGCTTCCATTCGGTGATCGAAAGCCCCGACTCGGTAAGCCGGGTCAGCCCGCCGACAACCACCATCACGAAGATGAGCGCGGCCACGCCGAACAGCCAGATGGCGATCTGGCGATTAGCTTCGGGCTTGTGGCCCAGATGCGCCGAGGGGGAAGATGAGGGGCCGGTTTCGATGCGCTGTGCGGTCATGACGCTGATTTAGCGCGCCCGCCGCGAAAAGCCCAGCCCGGGAAAGGCCGCGGCGCCGCTTTCGAAGCTGAATTTTTGGTCATGAAGGTGAGGCGGCGGAGCGCCCCGAGGAGGGCTTTGCTCTCCCCTTTTCATGATCGGGGCTTTGCCCCGGGCCTGAGAATGTCCTATCAGGTGGCATTCTCAATGGAGACGGACATGCGCCTCAATATCCGCACCAGGAAGCTGATCGGCACCATCGTGCTTCTGGTCTTCCTGACGCTCTACGCTTTTCTGGTAATGACCATTGCGGTCAGCCACCTGCCGGATAACGGCTTCCTCCAGTTCATCTACTACCTGACGGCAGGCGTGATCTGGGCGTTCCCGATGAAATATCTGATTATCTGGATGGTCCGGCCCGACCCCGAAGAGGAATAGGCCGAAATCCGATCACATCAGCCGGCCGGTCTTCAGATAGTTGAAGAACAGGATCGCAACGAAAAACAGGGCGATGGGGATGATGTTGGCCATCGAAAAACTCCGGCAGATAAAAGCTGAACGGGGCACCCGTCTCGTCGGTCGAGGGTGAGCGCCGATTGGGCCGCAATGTGCCCCAGCTTCGCGGAAAAGAAAAGGGCCGCCCGTCGATTAGACGAGCGGCCCCTAGTCTTCACAAATTGGTCGGAGCGGCGGGATTCGAACCCACGACCCCTTGTCCCCCAGACAAGTGCGCTACCGGGCTGCGCTACGCTCCGTCGGCTGTGAAGGCGCGGACTATAGACGCGCCCTTTCGGCTCGGCAACCGCAGAAAACGGTGCATCCGACCTTAATTTTCGTCTTCTTCCTCTTCCCAGAGAGTCTCGTCGATCTCTTCCTTCAAGGTGACGAGATCGTCGAGAATACGCGAGAGCCGCTGGCGCCCCGCGGCACCGATGGAAGCGCCGCCCGCCTGGACGTCTTCCTCCGCGCCCTCATGGTCTGAACGCTGTACCGCTTCGCGGGCAAGCTCCGCGACCGAGGCGTCGGCGGTGCCCCGGCCGGTCTCGGAAACGAACTTCGCGCCCTGCTCGCGAAAGACCTTCTGCACACCCTTGATGGTGTAGCCGTCATTGTAGAGAAGCGCGCGCACGCCGCGCAGAAGGTCCACGTCTTCGGGACGGTAATAGCGCCGCCCGCCGCCGCGCTTCAGCGGGCGGATATGGCTGAACTTGCTTTCCCAGAAGCGCAGCACATGCTGCGGCACGTCGAGATCGGCCGCGACTTCGCTGATTGTGCGAAAAGCTTCAGGAGACTTTTGTGCTGTAGAATGAGGCACTTGCCGACCGTCCTCAATCCGGTTTCCGACCACAGATCTTACCATATTCTACGCGAACCCGACGGGAGCGCCGGTACTTGAGAGCTTCAGTCCGCCGCAGCGGCCTTGCTGCTCAACGCATCGTTGATGCGTTCCTTCAAGACATGGCTTGGACGGAAGACGAGTACGCGCCGCGGTTTGATCGGCACTTCCTCGCCCGTCTTCGGGTTACGGCCCATCCGGCCGCCCTTCTGCCGGACGGAGAACGAACCGAAAGACGACAGCTTCACCGTGTCGCCGCCGGCCAGACAATCCGAAATTTCCTGCAATACCCGTTCGACCAGATCCGCCGACTCGTTCCGCGACAAGCCGACTTCCTGATAAACCGCTTCGCTCAGATGAGCGCGCGTGATCGTATCCCCCATCGCCGCACCTCTGCAATTTCGTCACTAAGCGTAGGGCTAGCCCAGAAACCCGTCAATATCAATGAATTGGCAGCTTTTTCTAATCGACCGTTTCATAGATTACCGCAATATGTCCTGCGCGTAGGGCTCAATAGCGCAGCAAGAGCGATCCCCAGGTAAACCCGCCGCCCATCGCTTCGAGCAGAACGAGATCGCCCTTCTTGATTCGGCCATCCTTGAGCGCCGCGTCGAAAGCGAGCGGCACGGAGGCCGCCGAGGTGTTGCCGTGATCGGCCACCGTCATCACCACCTTTTCAGGCGGCAGGCCGATCCGCTTGGCGGTGCTGTCCAGAATGCGCTTGTTCGCCTGATGCGGCACGAACCAGTCGATATCCTCCACGCCAAGGCCGGTCGCCTCGAGCGACTCGCTGATGGCCTCGGCGATATTCACCACCGCGTGCCGGAACACCTCGCGGCCCTCCATGCGGACATGGCCGACCGTGCCGGTGGAGGACGGGCCGCCATCGACATAGAGCTTGTCCTTCAGGCGCCCGTCGGAATGCAGATGCGCGGTGAGAATGCCCCGGTCCGCATTCGTCCCCTCGCCCTCGCCCGCCTGGACGACCATGGCGCCGGCCCCGTCGCCGAACAGCACGCAGGTCGTGCGGTCCGTCCAGTCCAGCAGCCGCGAGAAGGTCTCCGCGCCGATGACCAGCACCGTCTTCGACTGGCCGGCCCGGATGAAGGTATCGGCAATGGTAAGCGCATAGACGAAACCGGAGCAGACCGCCTGAATATCGAAGGCCGCGCCATGGCCGAGGCCGAGCGCCGCCTGCACGGTGGTCGCCGTCGCCGGGAAGGTATTGTCCGGCGTCGTCGTCGCCATGATGATCGTATCGATCTCCTGCACGTCGATGCCCGCATCGGCGATCGCCGCCCGCGCCGCATGCAGCGCGAGGTCGGAGGTGAGTTCCCCCTCCGCCGCGATGTGCCGGTTCCTGATACCGGTCCGCTCGGTGATCCAGTCGTCCGTGGTTTCTACAACCTTGGAGAGATCTTCATTCGTCATGATCCGTTCCGGCAGATAGCTGCCGGTGCCGGTCACGATACTTCTTACTGATGTCACGGCAGAGCTGCCTCGGATTCTTGAGTGTCCTGTTTGCCGCCATTGCGGCCGCTCGCGAGTTGTTCCAACCCGTCCAGATGACCGAGATCGGTCACGATCTTGTTGAGAAGGTCCGCCGACGCCACATCGACGGCCACGTCGATGGCCGCGGCAAAGCCCAGCGCATCCGTGCCGCCATGGCTCTTCACCACCAGCCCGTTCAGGCCGAGAAAGAGACCGCCGTTGTTGGCGCGCGGATCGAGCCGCGTGGAGAGCGCCTTGAAGGCGCCCTGCGCAAAGAAATATCCGATCTTCGCCATCAGCGACCGGGAGATGGCCGCGCGCAGATATTCGGAAATCTGCCGCGCCGTGCCCTCGGCGGTCTTCAGCGCGATATTGCCGGTGAACCCGTCGGTGACCACGACATCGACCGTGCCCTTGCCGAGATCGTCGCCCTCGACGAAGCCCTTGAAGACGATGGGAAGGTCGCTCTCGCGCAGCATCTGCGCGGCGGCTTTCACCTGCTCGGTGCCCTTCACTTCCTCCTCGCCGATATTGAGGAGGCCGACGGTCGGCTTGTCGACATTGAAGATAACGCGGGCATAGGCCTCGCCCATCGCCGCGAACTGCACGAGCTGCTTTGCATCCGGCCCGATGGTGGCGCCGACATCCAGCACCACGCTTTCACCGCGCGTGGTCGGCCAGAGCGCGGAGATGGCCGGCCGCTCCACATGGGCGAGCGTCTTCAGGATGAACATGGACATGGCCATGAGCGCGCCGGTATTGCCAGCGGAAACAACGGCCTGCGCCTGCCCTTCCTTCACCGCGTCGATGGCCTGCCACATGCTGGAGACCTTGCGGCCGCGCCGGAGCGCCTGGCTCGGCTTGTCGTCCATGGAAATGGAAACGTCGCAGTGATGGATCTCGCTGACCGAGGCGACGCGCGGAAACCGCTCCATCACCGCCTTCAGCTTTTCCTCGTCGCCATAGACGAGGAAGCGCACATCGGGATGTCGGACCGACGCGATGTCGATGCCGCCGATCACGGTCTCGGGGCCGTGATCGCCCCCCATCCCGTCCACGGATATCGTTAGTCCTCGCGTCACTCCAGCCCCTCCTGAAACGGCTCAATACCCCGGCTTCGCGACAAATCGGGGTTTAACAGGCGAATCGACCCGGGAAGGGTCCCGCGGATCAGACTCGCGCGCCCGAACATACAGCCATCATACCCTGATACAATACCCATCGAACAAGGCCGTCTTGTCTCGACCGGGGTATGCGATTAGTCGTTTTTCTTGAGTTTTTCCAATATTGCAAAGGGGTTTTCACGCTCTTCCCCAGCGTCCGCCTCTTCCTGCGGGGCCGCCTCGGCAGGCTCTTCGAGCGCTGCGCCGGGCTTGCGCGGATAAGGCTCCATGGCCAGCGAGAGCTGCTCGGCCACCGCCTCGCCATAGTCCACCCGGCCACCGGCCAGAAACGGCTCCGGCGGCTCCACCGCTTCCGGATCGATGAGAATCTCCTTCTCATCGGCCCCGGAAAAGCGCGCATCCCGCTCGATCTGGTCGTCGGGCAGGAAATGCAGGGTGAATTCCTCGGAAATCTCCTCGCTCATCGGCTCCAGCGTCACGACGCATTCGCGCATGAGATCGGCTTCATAGCTGCAATCGAGGGTCAGCCCCGTCTTGCGCCATGGCCGCAGCTTCGCCACGCCGGAAAGCCGCGAAATGCCTGGAATTCCGAAGCGGCGGGCCAGCGCCGCGCATTCGGCCTCATCGGCCTCGAAAGGAATGGCCGTGCCCTTGGGCGGCACGTCATTGGCCGACACGAGGCGGCGGAATTCCGGCTTGTTGTCCTTGTTATTCGCTGGGTCGCTCAAAAACTGCTCCTCAGGCCGAAATGTTATGGGCTTCGGGCGATCCGATGCCCTGAGCGGCGCGCGTGGCGGCGAGATCTTCCGCAACCGGCGGCTCGGGAAACCGGATTTCGCCGGCAATCAGCGCCGTTTCGGGCTGCGCCCTCAGCGCCGAGGCCGCCCGGCCCACATAGGCCGCGATCAGCGTGAGCTGAGCCCTGTCCACGGCCGCATCGCCGTAGATATTGCGCCGAATCGCCTCCTGCAAGGCGCCGGAACCGCCCGTCAGGCCCGCCTCATAGGCCGAAATCCGCCCGTAAAAGGACGAAGCGAGCTTCTTGACCTTCTTGCCGACGCTGAGATCGCCGACACCCATTTCGCGCATGGTCTGGTCCAGATCGTCGAAAAACACGTCGAAAAAGCGCTGCCCGAGGGCCTTGGCCTCGTCTCCGCCCTGTTTCAGCCGGTGCATCGCCAGAAAGGCATGAAGCGCAACCATCTCGAAACGGCTTTCCACGGTATCGGGAACGCCCGCATGACGATAGAATTCCGCCCGGCGCGCCTGATCGCTTACCGCCCGGTAAAGCCGGAAGGCCGCGTCATCGTTTTGGGGACGGCGAAACAATTTGTTCCATATCATTCGGTAATCTCCTGCCCGACCCGTCGGGAGCTGAAAGCGCGGCCTGACATGCCGATTGAATTTAGTAGCCGACAGGGGTAGGTCAACGCATGAAGAAGATGTGTCGAGGAGGCAGTCACGCCATGAAGTCCGCTCACCCGCGCCGTAAGCTCAAGGCCGTCCTGGCCGCATCCCTGATCGCGACCAGCGCCACGCTGACGGTTGCCTGCTCACCCGTCGTGGAAGAGCGCGGTTACATCTTCGACGCGAAAGACCTGAAGCAGGTACATCCCGGCGACAGCCGCGAGCAGATAAGGCAGCTCCTCGGGACGCCCTCGACCGTTTCCACCGTCCGCGGCGAAGCTTGGTATTACATTTCCAGCAAGTTCGAAACCTACGCCTTTTACGCGCCCGAAGAGGTCGACCGCAAGGTCGCTGCCATCTATTTCGACAAATCCGGCGTGGTGGACGATGTCGCCTATTACGGGCTGGAGGACGGCCGGGTGATCAATTTCGTCGACCGCAAGACGCCCACCCGCGGCAAGGAGATGACGGTTCTCGAACAGCTCTTCTCCAATATCGGCCGCTACAACAATGCGGGCGCGAGCAAGCCGCAGCCGGGCAACTGATCCTCAGGCAAACCTCAACCTGACATAGCCGACGCCTGACCGCAGGCGCCGGCGCAGGATGTCTTTCAGCACGTTCGTCCAGGGCGTGATCAGGAAGGTGACGCCGATGACGCAGACGAAGACGGCGAGCTTCTGCCAGGTGGAGTGCACGTCGTAGAGCCCAAGCGCGGCGACGCAGACGAAAATCGGAAAATGGAACAGGTAGATCGGGAAAGTCGCATCGCCGACCTTGCGGGCGATCGCCTTCAACCGGTCCGGCACCGCGATCCGCTCGCCGTAAAGGTCCAGCGCCCAGAACACCCAGGCGAAAACCGCAAGCGCGGCAATGGACGGCAGAACCAGCGACACCGATACGCGCGCCGGATCCACATGCAGCGTGCCGAAGAAGACGTCGATCACCTGCCGGATCGTTTCGGCAAAGCCATTGAGGTCGACGGCGGCAAGCCCCATCACGGCGACGGCGCCCCCCGCGACGAAGAGGCGAATGCCCGTCCCCGTCCTCCTCTCCTTGCGGCTGTAAACGTCGTAAAGCGCCGCCCCGCCGATCCAGACGACTGCCATAAAGAGAATGTTGGGGCCGAGCAGCAGCGCGGTCAGGCCGAGCAACATGTAACGGCGGGAGAGATAAAGGCCGTACATCAGATAGAAGGCGGCTTCGTAGCCGAGCGACCAGAAAGGCGAATTGGACAGCGGATAGATGCTGTAGCCCCAGATCTGGGTAAGGAACCCGGCATTGGCGAAAATCCGGAAAATCGGATGGTCCGCCTCCCCGCCCCAATTGCTCATGTAGAAGTCCGGTGCGGCATAGCGCGAAACCGCGTCGAGACAGATCGTGGCGACGAGCGCCGGCAAGGCGACCGACCAGAGCCGCGACAGGCGGTCGACATAATAGCGGCCCTCATCGAAGGAATTTCCGTCCGGATAGATCATCCGGATGGTGTAGCCGCTCAGAACGAAGAAGCCCCCGACCGCGGCGACGCCGAAGATCGTCAGATCGGGCCAGTCCGGCTGGAAATAGCTCTGGGTCCAGTGCGCGCCGGCGACCGCAAGCGCGAGAAAGACCCGCGATACATCGAGCAGCACGGATATGGAATCGGGAACGTTTCGCGCGCCCGCTGCCTGGCCTTGCCCCGTCATCCCTGCACTCCCATCCCGAATTGACACATGACCGCGTCCCGATCGGACATTTGTTAGAAACGCAGACGGCCCAAGCGGCGTTTTCCGCCGTTTTTCTGTCCGGTTTCCCTATTCCATGATCGCGCTTCAAGTCGCGGGCCATTCCGCGCTGGGGCCAGCCGAGCCGGGACGAAAACAATCCGGGCAAAACAAAAGGCCCCGGCGTTTCCGCCGGGGCCTTTCTCTTTCTTTTTTCGGTTCCCGCGCTTAGTGCGCCAGGATCGCCAGCAGCAGCAGCGCCACGATGTTCGTGATCTTGATCATCGGGTTCACCGCCGGGCCGGCCGTATCCTTGTAGGGATCGCCGACCGTATCGCCGGTCACGGCCGCCTTATGGGCTTCAGAGCCCTTGCCGCCGTAATTGCCGTCTTCGATGTACTTCTTGGCGTTGTCCCACGCGCCGCCGCCGGCGGTCATGGAAAGCGCCACAAAGAGGCCGGTGATGATGACGCCGAGCAGCATCGCACCAACCGACGAGAAGGCGGCCGACTTGCCCGCGATCCAGTTGATCAGGAAGTAGAGCGCGATAGGCGACAGCACCGGCAGGAGCGACGGCACAATCATTTCCTTGATCGCCGCCTTGGTAAGCATATCCACCGCGCGGGCATAATCAGGCTTCGACGTGCCCTTCATGATGCCCGGATCCGCCTTGAACTGACGGCGCACTTCCTCAACGATCGAGCCGGCAGCGCGGCCGACCGCCATCATGCCCATCGAGCCGAACAGGAAGGGCAACAAACCGCCGACGAAAAGCCCGACAACCACATAGGGATTGGAGAGCGAAAAGTCCGGCACAACCCCCTCGAAATACGGGAACTTATCCGCATTGGCCGAGAAGAAGGTCAGGTCCTGCGTATAGGCCGCGAAGAGCACCAGCGCACCGAGACCGGCGGACCCGATGGCATAGCCCTTGGTCACCGCCTTGGTGGTGTTGCCGACCGCGTCGAGCGCGTCCGTCGTCTTGCGGACGTCTTCGGGCAGTTCCGCCATTTCCGCGATGCCGCCCGCATTGTCCGTCACCGGACCGAAGGCGTCGAGCGCGACCACCATGCCCGCAAGCGCCAGCATGGTCGTCACTGCGATGGCGATACCGAACAGACCCGCAAGGTTGAAGGAAACCAGAATGCCGACAACGATGATGATCGCCGGCAGCGCCGTAGCTTCCATCGAGACCGCGAGGCCCTGGATGACGTTCGTGCCGTGACCCGTTACCGAGGCGGCGGCAATGCTCTTCACCGGACGGAAGTTCACGCCGGTGTAGTACTCCGTCACCCAGATGATGAGACCCGTCACCGCCAGACCGACAATGCCGCAGACATAAAGCGTCATGCCGGTAAAGTTGAAGACATCGAAGGAATAGGCCGTATTGAGTCCGACCACCCAATCGGTGACGAAATAGAGCGCAATCAGCGACAGCACCGCCGAGGCGATGAAGCCCTTGTAGAGCGCGCCCATGATGTTCTGGCTCTTGCCGAGGCGTACGAAGAACGTACCGATGATGGAGGTGACGATGCAGGCACCGCCAATAGCGAGCGGATAGGTCATCATCGCCGTTTCGGCGGCACCGTTGAAGAAGATCGAGGCCAGCACCATGGTCGCAACCACGGTCACGGCATAGGTCTCGAAAAGGTCCGCCGCCATGCCCGCGCAGTCACCGACATTGTCGCCGACATTATCGGCGATGGTGGCCGGGTTGCGGGGATCGTCTTCCGGGATACCGGCTTCCACCTTGCCGACGAGATCGCCGCCGACATCCGCACCCTTGGTGAAGATACCGCCGCCGAGACGGGCGAAGATGGAGATGAGCGAAGCGCCGAAGCCGAGCGCCACCATGGCATCGATCACTTCACGATCGCCAGGGTTCAATCCAAAACCGAAAGTGAGCACCGTGAAATAGACCGACACGGCCAGCAGTGCGAGACCGGCAACGAGCATGCCCGTCACCGCACCGGAGCGGAAAGCGATCGAAAGGCCGGCTGCAAGGCTCGTCGCGGACGCCTGCGTCGTGCGCACATTGGCACGCACCGACACCAGCATGCCGATATAGCCCGCAAGACCCGACAGCGTGGCGCCGACAAGGAAGCCGATGCCGACACGAATGCCGAGAAGATAGGAAACGATGATGAAGATGACGGCGCCCACGATGGCAATCGTCGTGTACTGACGATTGAGATAGGCGGCAGCGCCTTCCTGGATCGCACTCGCAATTTCTTGCATGCGCTCATTGCCCGCGTCCGCTGCCAGCACGGAGCGTATCGCCCACATGCCATAGAGGATCGCGAGCACGCCGCAAGCAATGATAGCCCACATTGTGCTCATTCTCTCTGTCCTTAATTTTTATGAAGGTCAGGTCGGTCGTTACGCACGCAACAAACACAAGACGAGAGAAATTCCCCAAATCCTCCCTGAGAATCCCCTCTACCTCCCCGGCCATACTCTTAAGCGGGAAAAACGATGCCAAATGCTCAAGATGAAAGCAACCGGACCGATGCACTCATTCTATAAAGGGGTCCGCAAGCGCCCGCAGGGCCATGAAGACGCTCAGAAATGGCGGAAACCCGCATGGGGAACGGCGATGGGCTCGCCCTCCGCATCGACGAGCCGAACCAGCGTTTCGGGCGTACGATTCGCCCGTTCCTCAAGGTGACCGATAAGAGCGACCGGCACCCCTGCCCCAGCGGCAGCGTCAAGAAACGCCTCTTCCGCTTCGGCGGACACGGCAAGGAGCAGTTCGTAATCGTCGCCGCCGGTGAGAAGCGAGGCGAATGTGACATCGTTCTCGGCCAGAAGCATGGCCGCCGCCGCGGACGAAAGAGGCACGTCCGCCGCCCGGATGGTGGCGGCAAGGCCGGAGGCTTCGCACATATGCGTCAGATCCGCGACGAGCCCGTCCGACACATCGAGCGCGGCATGGGCGGTGCCTGAAAGCGCGGGCCCGAGCGTCACGCGCGGTTGCGGCAGGCGGTACCGGTCGGCCAGAAAGGCGCGGTCCGCATCCGAGGCGGAGGGCAACCGGCCCTGCAGCACGGAAAGACCGAGCGACGCATCGCCGATGGTGCCGGTGACATAAACCCTGTCGCCCGCCTGCGCCCCGCCGCGCGGCAGCATGGCACCCTCTTCCACCTCGCCGATGGCGGTGAGCGAGAGCGTCAGCGGACCCGATGTCGACACCGTGTCGCCGCCCCAGAGCGAGATACCGAATTCCGCCTGATCCTCGGCAAGTCCGGCCGCAAAGCCTTCCAGCCACGACATGGAACATGTCGCGGGAAGCGCCGTGACGAGCAGATAGCCACGCGGGCGCGCACCCTTGGCGGCAAGATCGGAGAGGTTCACGCGAAGAAGTTTCCGGGCAATCGTATCGGGCGGGTCTGAAGGGAGAAAATGGACACCCTCCACCATCGCATCGACGGTCAGGACCGTCTCCTTGCCCGGAGAAGCCCGGTAAAGCGCGGCATCGTCCGTGAGACCGAAAGCACCGGCGGCCTCGCGCGCAAGCGGCGCGAACAGCTCGGCGATCAGCTCGAACTCGCCGGGGCGGGGCCTGTCTGCCTTCCCGCCCGCCATGCTCAGGCCTTCCTGCCGCCCGCGCCCTTCCCTGCGTCGGGAGAGCGGATTTCCTTCGCCATCCGGTCGAGCACGGCATTCACGACGCCCGGCTCGTCGCCTTCGAAAAAGGCGTGAGCGATATCGACATATTCGTTGATGACGACCTTCACCGGCACGTCCTTGCAGCGGCGCAGCTCATAGGCGCCCGCGCGCAGGATGGCCCGAAGCGTGGAATCGACGCGCGCCAGCGCCCAGCCTCTGGCGAGCGAATGGTTCACATGGGTGTCGATGTCGCGCTGCTCGCGCAGCACGCCGCGCACGAGATCCTCGAAATGAGCGGCATCGCCGGCCACGATCTCCTCGTCCTCGATGTTCTCGCCCAGACGGAAGGTCTTGAACTCGGCAATGACCTCCTCCATCGGCGTTCCCGCCACATCCATCTGGTAAAGGGCCTGCACGGCTCCCAGCCGCGCGGCGCTGCGGGCGCGCGGATCGGTTTTCCGGTTATCGGCGTGTTCGGCGTTACTCGTCACTTGGCGCTGTCGCTTTCAAAGAACGGTCAGAACGGGGCTCAGGCCCCGAGCTGTTTTTTCAGGTCGATCATGTCGAGGCAAGCCTTTGCCGCGCCGCCGCCCTTGTTCTTGGCGGAGACGTTGGCGCGGGCCCATGCCTGCTCCTCGTTTTCCACTGTCTGGATGCCGTTGCCAAGGGCCAAGGCGCGATCGACCGTCAGATTCATGAGCGCACGGGCGGATTCATTGGAAACGATCTCGTAATGCGTCGTTTCACCGCGGATCACGCAGCCCAGAACGACATAGCCGTCAAACCGGGCCGAGGGGCCGCCATGGGTCATGCCTTCCAGCGCGAATTTGACCGCCGCGGGCGTTTCCAGCACGCCCGGCACGCTCACGCGCTGATAGGTGGCGCCGCGCGCCTCGATTTCGGCAATGGCACCACGGGCCAGCTCGTCGGCCAGATCCTCGTAGAAACGCGCCTCGACAATGAGGATATGGGGGTTGCTGTCGCTCATTCCGCCTTTTCCTTGACCGATTTCGCCTTCGCGCCGCCCGCCGAGACGGAACGCTGGCCGGTGATCCGGAGCCCGTAGCCTTCGAGACCCACCAGGCTGCGATCCGTGTCGGAGAGAAGCTCCATTTCGTGAATGCCGAGATCGAGCAGGATCTGCGCGCCGACGCCATATTCGCGCAGGCGGCGCGGCATGCCCTGATCTTCGCTCTCCCCCTCGCCCTTGTGGAGCAGCCGGTCGGAGATGACGGTGGAGGTCGTGTCGCGGATGAGCACGACCACGCCGCGCCCCTCCTCGCCGATAATCCGCATACTGTCTTTCAGCACCGAAGAGCGCGGCCCCGAAGCGCCCAGCACGTCGTCGAAAATATTAACGGCGTGAACGCGCACCAGCACGGGCTCCGGCGTGGAGATATCGCCCTTCACCAGCGCGATATGCTCGGCATATTCGACGGTGTTCTGATAGACCATCATCTTGAAGTCGCCGCCGAACTCGCTCGTCAGCTCGCTCTCGATGGCGCGGCGGATGAAATTGTCGTAGCGACGGCGATAAGCGATGAGATCGGCAATGGTCGCGATCTTGAGGCCGTGAAGCTGCGCGAAATTCACCAGATCCGGCAGACGCGCCATGGTGCCGTCATCATTCATGATTTCGCAGATGACGCCGCCGGGATAAAGACCGGCAAGCCTTGCGATATCGACGGCGGCTTCGGTATGGCCCGCGCGCACCAGCACACCGCCGTCCTTTGCGACGAGCGGAAACACATGGCCGGGCGACACGATGTCCTGCGCGCTCTTGGTCGGGTCGATGGCGACCGACACGGTATGCGCGCGGTCATGCGCGGAGATACCGGTGGAGATACCCTCGCGCGCCTCGATGGAGACGGTAAAGGCCGTCTGGTGGCGCGACTGGTTGTGGCTCGACATGAGCTGCAGGTTCAGCTCCTTGGCCCGGTCCGCATTCAACGACAGGCAGATGAGCCCGCGGCCGTATTTCGCCATGAAGTTGACCGCTTCCGGCGTGCACATTTGCGCCGGGATGACGAGATCGCCCTCATTCTCGCGATCTTCCGCATCGACCAGCACGAACATCTTGCCGTTGCGCGCGTCTTCGATGACTTCTTCTATGGGCGACAGAAATTCCTTGTACACGGGGCCTTAGTCCTTCTCAGCCAGGCGCGCGACATAGCGGGCCAGCATATCAATTTCAAGATTAATCGCATCGCCCTCGCGGGCGCCGCCCCAGGTGGTGACGTCCTGGGTATGCGGAATGATGTTGACGCCGAAATGGCATGTGCCGTCGGGCTGGTCCTCGACCTCGTTCACGGTGAGGGAGGTTCCGTTGATGGTGATGGAGCCTTTGGAGGCGATGTAGCGGGCAAGACTTGCGGAGGCCTCGAAGGTGAAGCGCTTCGAGTCGCCATCGGGCCGGATGGACACGATGCGCCCCACCCCGTCGACATGGCCCGAGACGACATGACCGCCGAGCTCGTCGCCGGCCTTGAGTGCGCGCTCCAGATTGATCCGCGTACCCTCTTTCCAGCCGCCCAGCACGGTGCAGTCGAGCGTCTCGGCGGAGGCATCGACGGCGAACCATTTGCCGATTTCATCGTCGCCCTTGTCCACCACGGTGAGGCAGCAGCCCGAACAGGCGATGGAGGCGCCCATATCGATGCCCGCTGGATCGTAATGGGTGGCGATGACGAAACGCGTGTCGCCGCGCTTCTCGATGGCGCGCACGGTGCCTATGTCCGTTACGATACCGGTGAACATGATCGATCAGCTCCGATAGACGTAGCTCGACAGCGTGTCCGCGCCGAGCTGCATACTGTGAGTGTGAAGAAAACCCGGCGCGTCACCGACACGCCCGATACCGAGCGAGGCGATGGCGGGATAGCCGTCGCCGCCGAGCAGCGTCGGCGCGCGGAACCATTCGAGCCGGTCCACCAGACGCGCCTGAACGAGCGAAGAGGCAAGCCGCGCCCCGCCCTCGACCAGCACGCGGGTCAATCCGCGTTCGGCAAGCAGTTCCATCGCCACGCGCATATCCATGGCGCCGCCCTTGTCAGACGCGACATCGACAAGCTCCACGCCGCATCCCTCGAACGCCTTGCGGCGCTCCGTATCGCCACCCGGATGGGTGAGGATGACGAGCGGTACATCCTTCGCCGTGCTGACGAGCCTGGAGGTGAGCGGCAGGCGCAACCGCCCGTCCGCAACGATGCGCATGGGATGACGGTCAGACATGCCCGGCAGGCGGCAGGTAAGTTCGGGATCGTCGACGATGGCGGTGGCGCTGCCGACCATGATGGCGTCATGCGTGGCGCGCAGCAGATGGCCGCGCGCCCGCGCCTCGTCGCCCGTGATCCACTGGCTGTGGCCGCTATGGGTCGCGGTGCGCCCGTCCAGCGTGCTGGCGATCTTGAGCGTCACCAGCGGGCGGTTGTCGCTGATCCTGAGGAAAAAACCTTCATTGAGCAGATGCGCCTCGAGCGCGCAGACATTGTCCTCGACCTCGATGCCCGCCTTCTCCAGAAGCGCGAACCCCCGTCCGCCCACACGCGGATCGGGATCGGTAATAGCGACGACAACGCGGGAAATACCCGCCTCGATCAGCGCCTGGGCGCAGGGCGGCGTTTGTCCGTGATGGGCGCAGGGTTCGAGCGATACATAGGCCGTCGCGCCACGGGCCGCTTCGCCCGCGCGGGAAAGCGCCTCCGTCTCCGCATGGGGACGGCCGCCGGGTTGCGTCCAGCCACGCCCGACGATGCGCGGACCGTCTTCTTCCTCACGGACGATAATGCAGCCGACAGCCGGGTTCGGCGCCACGCGGCCGAGCCCGCGCGCCGCCAGCGCCAGCGCCATTTTCATGAAATCCGCGTCGTAGGGCCGGACCATGCTCTTCTCCTGCGGGCTCTTCAGACAAGACCGGGCCCGGCAGTGAGAAAGCTAGTCCCGATCTTCGTCCACGTCCGCTTCCGGGCCGCTCAACTCGCCCAGAAACTCTTCGAAATCCTTGACTTCGCGGAAGTTTCTGTAAACCGAGGCGAAGCGTACATAGGCCACGGCATCGAGTGAGCTGAGGCCTTCCATCACGAGCGTTCCGACCATTTTGGAAGGAATCTCGCTCTCGCCCATGCTCTCAAGCCGCCGGACGATGCCCGACACCATACGCTCGATGCGTTCCTGCTCAACCGGGCGTTTGCGCACGGCAATTTGCACGGAACGCATAAGCTTGTCCCGATCGAAGGGCACGCGGCGGCCATTGCTCTTCACAATGGTCAGTTCGCGAAGCTGGACCCGTTCAAAGGTCGTGAACCGCCCGCCACAGGCCGGGCAGAAGCGGCGGCGCCGGATCGCCGTGTTGTCCTCGGTGGGACGCGAGTCCTTCACCTGGGTGTCTTCGTTTCCGCAATATGGACAACGCATGCGATGCCGCCCCCGCCTTTCCATCGGCCGTCAGACCGATATGTGCCCCTCAGAAAAAGATCGGTCCAAGTCTACTTCGGACCGCCATAAATCGGAAACCGCTTGCACAGCTCCAGAACGTCCGCGCCGACCTTTTGTTCGACATCGGCGTTCTTTTCAGCGCCATTGGCGGCAAGACCGTTCAGCACGTCGACGATCATGCGGCCGACTTCCTGGAACTCCGTCACACCGAAACCGCGCGTCGTGCCCGCGGGCGTCCCGAGACGCACGCCAGAAGTAACGGTCGGCTTTTCCGGATCGAAGGGAATGCCGTTCTTGTTGCAGGTGATGCGCGCTTCCTCGAGCGCCTTCTCCGCGATATTGCCGGTCAGCGATTTCGGACGCAGATCGACCAGCACCACATGCGTGTCGGATCCGCCCGAAACGATGTCGAGACCGCCATCGACCAGCGTCGCCGCCAGGGCGCGCGCATTGTCGACCACGTTCTGCGCATAGACCTTGAAGTCGGGACGCAGCGCTTCGCCGAACGCAACCGCCTTGCCCGCGATCACATGCATGAGCGGCCCGCCCTGAATGCCGGGGAAGATCGCCGAATTGATCTTCTTGCCGAGATCGGGGTTGTTGGACAGGATCATGCCGCCGCGCGGACCGCGCAGCGTCTTATGCGTCGTGGTGGTGACGACATCGGCATGCGGCAGCGGGCTGGGATGCGCGCCACCGGCCACGAGACCGGCGAAATGCGCCATGTCGACCATGAAATAGGCACCGACCTTGTCGGCGATCTCACGGAACGCCTTGAAGTCGATCTGGCGCGGATAGGCCGAGCCGCCCGCGATGATCAGCTTGGGCTTGTGTTCCATGGCGAGGCTTTCGACCTCGTCCATGTCGATGCGGTGGTCCTGCTGGCGCACACCATACTGGACCGCATTGAACCATTTGCCCGACTGGTTGGGTGCTGCGCCATGCGTCAGGTGACCGCCGGCGGCAAGGCTCATACCCAGGATCGTATCGCCGGGCTGCAGCAGCGCCTGGAAGACGCCCTGGTTGGCCTGCGAGCCGGAATTGGGCTGCACGTTCACATAGGCGCAGTCGAACAGACGCTTGGCGCGCTCAATCGCCAGGTTCTCGGCAATATCGACGAACTCGCAACCGCCGTAATAGCGCCGGCCCGGATAGCCTTCCGCATATTTGTTCGTCAGCACCGACCCCTGCGCGTCGAGCACGGCACGGGACACGATGTTCTCGGAAGCAATGAGCTCGATCTGCGTTTGCTGGCGCCCAAGCTCCTGCTCGATCGCCTTCATGATTTCGGGATCGCTCTCCGCGAGGCTCGCGGAAAAGAAACCGGCGGACTGACCAGCGCCGGTCGCAGCTTTGCTTAGAGACATAAAACTACCTTTTTCAGTTCATATTGGCCGCTGGCGCGTCACGCGCCCTGCGGGGACCGGCCGTTCGAACCTCACGCCGCGGGTCCCTTTGACGCATTCATCAAAGCGCAGGAATTCCAGCGCTCGCGCATTGGGTTTGCCGCTTATCTGTCGCCCACGGTTCGGGCGGACCGAGGGGGGACCGGCCGGTGCGCGCGTCATACCATATATGGCTGTTTGAGAGCAATTGACCACCATGTGACAAGCGCCGGGACACGAATGCAGGCCGCGGATGTCTCACTAGGAGACATGTCGTTTTATCGAAAACAGATTCCGCATGAATATATCCGCGCCAACGCGCCGCGAAAATGCGGAGTGCCGACTACCTTTCATGGAGCAATAGTCGTTTCATTAAATAGCCCCCACTAATATTTACAGATTTCATGTTTTCCTGCCCCAACTGCTTAAGCGACACCAGGATGCCAGTAACTCACACCACATTTGTTGATGTTTTCGTAAGCAGAAGCGGGTTAATTGCTTGCAGCGCTCTGTTGTATCGCGCTAGAAGATGATCGTTATTGACGCTGAGGGATTCTCAGCGAGCCGATCTTACGAAAATTAAAGGTAAATTCTCAGGATGGACCAGAACACTACCGGCGACGAAGTCCAGAGCAGCGACTATCTTGGCCTCGCTGTGGAGATCGTTTCTGCCTATGTAAGTAATAATGCGATGTCTTCGGCCGACCTGCCGGCAATGATCCGTACGGTTCACACAACCCTGGTCGATCTCGGCAAGGGAACGGATTCCAGCGAACCCGACCTGACGCCCGCCGTACCGGTGAAGAAGTCGGTGACGCCCGACTACATCATCTGCCTCGAAGACGGCAAGAAACTGAAAATGCTGAAGCGCTACCTGCGCTCGCAATACGGCATGACGCCGGAAGAGTATCGTGCGCGCTGGGGCCTGCCGCATGACTATCCGATGGTCGCGCCGAACTACGCCGCGCAGCGCTCCAAGCTTGCCAAGCAGATCGGGCTCGGCCGTGCCGGCACCGCTCCTGCCCGCGGTCGCCGCAAGAAGTAAGCTCCGATCGGTCAGACGATGATGCCGCCCCCCGATCCTTCTTCAGGATTTCGGGGGGTTGGTTTTTCCGGCGTCCGCTCCTCGCCTTCCTCGATCCGCTTGAGACGATAGAGAAGCTTGCCCCGCGCCACGCGCTCCAGCTCGCGCTGCGGCGCCGTCGTCGGCCCGACCACCGACACTTCGACACCTGTCGCCACATCGACGGCCGTCACCTTGACGCTGCCGCCCAGCGGTGTGAATTCGAAAATGATTTCCCCGCCGGCACCCGCCGGCATCCCGGGGCGGCTCGCGCCGCCCTTTTCAGGATCGTCAGGCGGCACGCCGGATGTTCCGGCGCGTCCACACCTTGTCGAGTGCGGAAACGAGTTCGCGCATCATCTCGTCGGTATGCACAGGCAAGGGCGTGAAGCGCAGCCGCTCCGTGCCGCGCGGCACGGTGGGATAGTTGATCGGCTGCACATAGATGTCGAAATCCATCAGCAGCTCGTCGGAAACGGCCTTGCAGACGACAGGGTCGCCCACCATCAGCGGCACGATATGGCTTTCGCACATCATCACCGGCAGACCGGCTTCCGCCATCATGGAACGCAGCGTATGCGCCCGCTCCTGATGAAGTTCGCGCTCCGCATTGCTGCTCTTCAGATGACGCACCGAAGCCAGCACGCCCGCCGCCAGCACCGGCGCGAGCGAGGTGGAGAAAATGAAGCCCGGCGCATAGGAGCGCACGACATCGACCAGCGTGGAAGACGCTGCGATATAGCCGCCCATCACGCCAAAGCCCTTGGCCAGCGTGCCTTCAATGATGTCGACCTTGTCGAGCACATCGTCGCGTTCCGCGATGCCGCCGCCGCGCGGCCCGTAAAGGCCGACCGCATGCACTTCGTCCAGATAGGTCAGCGCATTGTAGCGATGCGCCAGATCGCAGATCTCGCCGATGGGCGCGATGTCGCCATCCATCGAATAGACGCTTTCGAAGGCGACGATCTTGGGCTGGTCCGGGTCGATCTCGCGCAGCAGCTCTTCCAGATGCTGAAGATCGTTATGGCGCCAGACGCGCTTGGGCCCGCCGCCGCGGCGAATGCCTTCGATCATCGAAGCATGGTTCATCTCGTCGGAGATCATCACGCAGTCGCCGAGAATACGCGCCAGCGTGGACAGCGTCGCATCGTTCGCGGCATAGCCCGAAGTGAAGAGCAGCGCCGATTCCTTCTGGTGAAGATCGGCAAGCTCGTGCTCCAGCTCGACATGGTAATGCGTGGTACCGGAAATGTTGCGCGTGCCGCCCGAGCCCGCGCCAACCTCGTCCACCGCCTGTTTCATGGCCGCGACCACCTTCGGGTGCTGGCCCATGCTCAGATAGTCGTTGGAGCACCAGACGGTGATCTGCTTCGTGCCTTCGGGCGTGTGATAGGTCGCACGCGGAAAATTGCCGCGATGACGCACGATGTCGGTGAAGACTCGGTAACGCCCTTCGTCCTTCACCGCCTGAAGCGCGTCCGTCAGTTTCTTGTCGTAATCCATCGCCCCTATCCTGCCTTTCCCCGGCCCATGCCGGGAGCCTCTCTTCGAGAAGGCACGCAACTCTCACGCGACACCGGTCCAATGCGATACCGGTCAATGCCGCCCCGTCAACGGGTGATCCGCAAATTAACCCTTTGAAAATAAGGGGCCACACGCGAATTGTCGCATTATTTTCTTAGCATCGAAGGGAGATCAGGACGAGCCCCAAAGCCCCCGCTCTTGCAGAACCGATTTCAGGATTTTCGGCTCATCGGTCATCAGCCCGTCCACCCCGATATCGATCAGGCGCCGCATTTCGTCCGGATCGTCGATGGTCCAGACATGAACCTGCATCCCCAGCTCATGGGCGCGCTTGACGAGCAGCCGGTCGGCGATGGGGATGCCGTGCTGGCTGACGGGCAATTGGGCGCATCCGGCCTCAAACCCGCCCCAGAGGACGCCCAGCGGCCCGCTCCAGCTCGAAAAACGCAGGCGCGCCGTCCCCAGCGGACCGGTGCCGGTACACAGATCCGGCCCCAGCGCCTCGCGAATGGCGGCGGTTCGCTTGTCTGAAAAGGAATTCACACAGACGCGCTCGATGGCGCCCTGCTCGCGCAGAACGCGGATCAGCGGCTCCACCGCATTGTCGAGCTTCGGGTCGATATTGATCCTGAGATCGGGCCAGGCGGTGAGCATGTCGGCAAAGAGCGGGATCGGCTCCTCGCCCGCGACCCGCGCCAGCTTCACCTCGTCATAATCCATCTCGCGGATGAGGCCCGAGCGGTCCGTCACCCGGTCGAGCCGGTCGTCGTGAAAGGCAAGCAGCACACCGTCCCGCGTTGCATGGACATCGGTCTCGATATAGCGATAGCCGAGATCCACCGCGCCCTGAAAGGCGGGCATGGTGTTTTCCGGCCAGGCGCCCGCACCGCCGCGATGCGCGAAAGCGAGAAGGCCGTCGAATTCGAGATAGGGAAATCGGGAGGGGCGTGTCACCTGAATTTCGTCCGCCCGTTCTGTTCTCGCAATACTTTTCAGTACTGCGCGTTCGCAGTGCTGTAGAGGCTGTCGCGATTATAGATGTCCGGGCGGAAATTGACCATGCCGTCGCCATCCACCCAGGCGGTGATGTATTTCAGGTGGATCGGCACAGCCTGTTTCAGGCTGACTGCCTGAAGGTAGCCTTTGGCAATGGTGGCGTCGATGCGCGCCCGGTTCCAGCCATCCTTGCCTTCGAGAAGCCATGAGGCAAGCGTGCGGACTTCCTTCACACGCACGCAACCGGACGAAAAGCTGCGTGAGCTGAGCTGGAAGAGATAGCGCGTCGGCGTGTCGTGCAGATAGACCGCATGCTGATTGGGGAAGTCGATCTTCACCCGTCCCAGCGCATTCCACTTGCCCGGATCCTGCCGCAGGTAATAGCGGTTGAAGGTGTCCGCCGACCAGTTGACCGAATAGGGATTGATCTCGCGCGCAGTCGCGCCCCAGCCCGCCATCAGCTTGAAGCCGGCGCGCTTCAGATAGCCCGGATCGGCCTTGATCTTGGAGAGCTTGTCCTTAACCGCGATGGATTTCGGCACGAACCAGTAGGGGTTCAGAATGACCGAGCTGATGGCGCTCGACAGTTCCGGCGTCTGCCGGTCCCGCTTGCCGACGACGACACGCTGGCGGAACTCGACGCGGTTATCGGCAACCGCCTCCACTTCCTGCGCGGCAATGTTCACGAAGACATAGCGTTTGCTGCCCGCCACCTTGGCAACCATCTCCACGAGCCGGGAGCGGTTCTGGCGAAGCTGGGCGATACGCCGCGATACCGGCACATTCATCATTTCGAGCGTGCGCGGACCGACCACCCCATCGGGCTTCAACCCGTTGCGACGCTGAAAGCGCTTCACCGCGACATCAACCTGCGGCGTGAAAAGAAAGGGATCGGCCTTGGAGGCCGTCATGTCGCCGCCCGCCACCAGCCGCTCGCGCAGCAGCGCGACGCGCCGGTCGGTGATGCCGAGTTCGAGCTTCTCGCCCTGCGGAATGCGGGGCCAGCCGCCCCAGCTCCTGATTTTCTCGTAAAGCGCGATCGCACGGTCCATGCGCTGGACGGCGTTGCTGCCAAGCGTCGGCGCCACGCTCTGGGCGACCGGCACCTCGTCGATCTCGTCGGCCGCCGCGGCGGCGCTGCCGGGCGCATCCGCCGTGGACATCCCCGCATCGTCCACCGCCGGGGCATCCCAGGGATCGACCCAGGCATCGGCAGAGCCGTCGAGCCCTTGCGCCCGCGCGCCCGCCGAAACGGCGGCGACGAGACAAAGCGCAAAGAGCGCCGTCGAAACGGCCCTGAACGGCATATATGAGAAAAAACGAACCACCGACCTGCTCTTTCCAGCCCTGCGCGCTTAACGGCGCGCGCCCGGCATGTTTACCATTTTGGGACAGGGAGCGCGATTATTCATAACCCGCCGCGCCCGACATGGCCGAAAAAGGCACCCGGTGTTGCAGATAGGTGCATCGGGGGGCGACACATGTCCTCCCCATGCAACCCTCATGCAAGCCGCGCCTCAGAGGCGATAGCGGATCTGGTCGGTCCAGAAGCGTTCAAGCTTGAAAAGCGTCTGGTTGAGCTGACGCAGCTCTTCCACCGAGACGTCGCCCACTTCGGCGATCTGGCCGCAATGCTTGTCGTAAAGCTGGTCGATCACCGCGCAGATCTCGCGGCCCTTGTCCGTCAGGCGCACACGCACCGAACGGCGGTCCACATTGGAGCGCTGGTGATTGATATAGCCCGTCTCCACAAGCTTCTTCAGGTTGTAGGAGACATTGGAGCCCAGATAATGGCCGCGCGTCTTCAATTCGCCCGCCGTCATTTCCGAATCGCCGATATTGAAGAGCAGCAACGCCTGGACGGAGTTGATTTCGGAGCAATCCTGGCGCTCCAGCTCATCCTTGATCACATCGAGGAGGCGGCGATGCAGACGCTCGACATAGGTCAGAGCTTCCAGATAGGTCGTTTTGGACGCTTCGTCATTCTGATTGGCGTCTTCACCGTCGCGGATAACCGGGTTCGGCTTCATTTGTGTGGCACCCATGAATTCGGCCCAAGCAAGCTGTTACACATCCGGGTCTTCTGACCCGACTCGCCGAAAAACATAGCTGCGCGGTCCTAATGATGGCTTAAAGCCCGTTCATTTCCGTGCGGATTTGAGCCAATTGCAGGCTTATTTGCCCAATTTCCCCTGAATGAGCTGGATGATCCCCGAAAAATCGAGGGAATCCGCGCCTGCCGCCTCCATCAGCGTATAGAGCTGCTCCGCCGCGCCGCCGAGCGGGGTCGCCGCCCTGACGCCCGTCGCGGCCTCCTGCGCAAGGCGGAGATCCTTGAGCATCATGCCCGCCGAAAAGCCCGGCTGGTAATTGCGGTTTGAGGGCGCAGCCGGAACCGGGCCCGGCACCGGGCAATAGGAGGTCATGGACCAGCACTGGCCCGAGGCGGTGGAGGAAATGTCGAAGAGGGTCTGTGCATCGAGCCCCAGCTTCTCGCCGAGATTGAAGGCTTCGCAGACGCCGATCATGGAAATGCCGAGGATCATATTGTTGCAGACCTTGGCGACCTGACCGTTCCCCGCCTGCCCCGCATGGAAGATATTCTTGCCCATGACGTCGAGCACGGGCTCTGCCTTCTCGAAGGCCGATGCCTCGCCGCCGACCATGAAGGTGAGCGTGCCGGCCTCCGCGCCGCCGACGCCGCCCGACACCGGCGCATCGACCATCAGCATGCCCGCCTCTTCTGCCGCGGCAATCACCTCGCGTGCCGAGGGCACGTCGATGGTGGAGCTGTCGATGAAGAGCGTGCCTTTCCCGGCGGCGGCAAGCAGGCCGTCTTCGCCCAGATAGACCGATTTCACATGCGCGCCCGCGGGCAGCATGGTGACGACGAACTCCGCGCCCTTCACCACATCGGCAGCGGTCGACGCCGCGCTTGCGCCCGCCTCGACAAGCTTTGCGACAGCATCCTTCGACAGGTCGAAGACGGTAAGCTTGTGCCCCGCTTTCACGAGGTTGAGCGCCATGGGGCCGCCCATATTGCCGAGACCGATAAATCCGATTGCCGCCATTGTCGTCTCCTCCTGCCTGAACTTTTAGGGGCCCTTGTTGCGCCGGGCCCTAAAGCAGCGCTTCCTTGCCGTCGCCCGAGAAGTAAGTTTCGATTTCATCGGGTGTCACATCGGCAAGCGTCGCCGGTTTCCATTGCGGCGCGCCATCCTTGTCGAGAATGGTCGCGCGCACGCCTTCGTAAAAATCATGCCCCGCAAAGAAGGACTGGGTAAGACGATATTCCAGCGCCATGGCCGCCTCGAAATCGAGATCGCGCCCTTCGCGGATCTGGCGGCAGGCGACCAGCGTGCTGAGCGGCGATTTGCCTTCGATGGTGTCTGCGGTTTTCACGGCCCATTCATCGCCTGCGTTTCGCAAGGACGCGACGATTTCCGTTACCGACGGCGCGACGAAATGCCGGTCGATAGCCTCATGCAAATCGGCGAGCGGCGCGGTTTCCGTATCCGCTTCGACTTCCTGAAGCGCCTCGCGCAAATTCGTGCCGCCGCACAGCCGGTCTTTCAAAGTCTCCAGCGAGGCGGACGGCACATAGGTGTCCGCAATGCCCGCATAGATCACATCTGCCGCCTTGAGGCGCGCGCCAGTGAGGCCGAGATAAAGGCCGGTTTCGCCCGGGCAGCGCGGCAGGAAATAAGTGCCGCCGACATCCGGGAAGAGGCCGATGCCGGTTTCGGGCATGGCAAAGGTCAGCCGTTCGGTCGCAATGCGCATCGATCCGTGAACGGACAGACCGACGCCGCCGCCCATATTCACGCCGTCCATCAGCGCGACATAAGGCTTCGGGAAACGCTTGATGGCGATATTGAGGAGATATTCCTCTTTCCAGAAGTCGAGCGCCGTGCGGTCCTTCGCGCGTCCCCAATCATGCAGCGCGCGAATATCGCCGCCCGCGCAAAAGCCCTTTTCGCCCGCGCCCTCGATGATGACGAGCTGGATGCTGTCATCCTTTTCCCATGCATCGAGTTGGGGATGAATGAGCCGCACCATGCCGAGCGTCAGCGCATTGAGCGCCTTGGGACGGTTCAGCGTGATGATGCCCGCCACGCCGCGCTTTTCGAACAGGACTTCTTCGCTCTTGGGTGCTTCATCGGACATGAAGTGACACTCGCTTACTCTTTGAACATTTCGCGCGCGATGATGACGCGCATGATCTCGTTCGTGCCTTCCAGAATCTGGTGCACGCGGGCATCGCGCAGATGACGCTCCAGCGGGAAATCCTTGAGATAGCCGTAACCGCCATGAAGCTGGAGCGCGTCGTTGATGACGTTGAACCCGGCGTCGGTCGCAAAGCGCTTGGCCATGGCGGCAAATTTCGTCGCATCCGGCGTCTTGCGGTCCACCTTGTGCGCGGCCTGATAGATCATCAGCCGCGCGGCTTCGAGTTCGGTCGCCATATCGGCGAGCTTGAACTGAAGCGCCTGGAACTGGGCGAGCTGCTTGCCGAACTGCTGGCGCTCGGTCATGTAATTCTGCGCCTGCTTCAGCGCGGCGCGGGCGGTGCCGAGCGAACAGGCGCCGATATTCAGCCGTCCGCCATCGAGCCCCATCATGGCGAATTTGAAGCCTTCGCCCTCTTCGCCGATCCGGTTTTCGACCGGCACGCGGCAATCCTCGAAAATCACCTGCGCGGTCGGCTGGCTGTTCCAGCCCATCTTCTTTTCCGGCGCGCCGAAGGAAAGACCGGGCGTGTCCTTTTCCACCACGATGCAGGAAACGCCGCCTGCCCCCTCGCCGCCCGTGCGCACCATGCAGACATAAATGTCGGAGGTGCCCGCGCCCGAGATGAAGGCCTTGGAGCCATTCAGCACATAATGGTCGCCGTCGCGCACGGCCTTCGTCTTGAGCGAGGCCGCATCCGAGCCGCTGGAGGGCTCGGTCAGGCAGTAGCTCGCGATGATCTCCATCGAGGTCAGGCGCGGCAGCCAGCGCTGGCGCTGCTCCTCGCTGCCGAAGGTGTCGATCATCCAGGACGCCATATTATGGATGGAGATGAAGGCGGCGGTGGAGGTGCAGCCTTCCGACAGCGCCTCGAAGATGAGCGCGGCATCGAGACGGCTGAGCGCCGAACCGCCCACATCCTCGCGCACATAAATGCCGGCAAAGCCGAGTTCGGCGGCCTTGCGGATGACCGGCACGGGGAAGATCGCATCCCGGTCCCACTCCGCGGCATGCGGGGCAAGCTCGGACGCGGCAAAATTCTGCGCGACCTCCTGAAACGCCCTCTGATCTTCGCTGAGTTCGAATTCCATGGAATCTCCCCGAATGACGGCTTTCCCGGCGTAATTTCCATCTTCTCACCGGGTTTTCAGCGGTTTACTGGGCACCCCCGCCCCTGTCAACGCAGGCCCCCGCGCCATCTTAACGCTACCGCAGCGGCAGACTGGAACATTTGCCAGAGGCCGGTCCAGGGGATAAGAGTTTTGCCCAAAAGAGGATACTCCATGCCCACACCGAGCTTCCCCGCGACGCGGATGCGCCGCAATCGCCGTACCGACTGGTCCCGCCGCCTGGTCGCGGAGAACGCACTGAGCGCGAACGACCTCATCTGGCCGCTTTTTCTCGTGGATGGCGAGAAAAAGCGCGAGGCGGTGCCCACCATGCCGGGCGTGGAACGGCTGAGCGTGGATCAGGCCGTGCTCGCGGCGGAGGAAGCCGTCAAACTCGGCATCCCGGTGCTGGCGCTCTTTCCCTATACGGCGTCGGAAGACCGCGACGAAACCGGCTCGCTCGCAACCGATCCTGAAAACCTCGTCTGCCGCGCCACCCGCGCCATCAAGAAGGCGTTTCCCGAAATCGGCATCCTCTGTGATGTGGCGCTCGACCCCTTCACCAGCCATGGCCATGACGGGCTTATCCGCGAGGAAACGATCCTCAATGACGAGACGGTGGAAGTGCTGGTGCGCCAGGCGCTCAATCAGGTGGAAGCGGGCTGCGACATCATCGCACCGTCGGACATGATGGACGGGCGCATTGCCGCGATCCGCACGGCGCTCGAAGCAACCGGACGGCACGACACGCAGATCATGGCCTATGCGGCGAAATACGCCTCCGCCTTTTACGGGCCGTTCCGCGATGCGATCGGTTCCACCTCGGCGCTCAAGGGCGACAAGCGCACATATCAGATGGACCCGGCAAACGGCGACGAGGCGATCCGCGAGGTCGCGCTCGACATTGCCGAGGGCGCCGACATGGTGATGGTGAAGCCGGGCATGCCCTATCTCGACATCGTTTCCCGCGTGAAGCGCGAATTCGGCATGCCGACCTTCGCCTATCAGGTGTCGGGCGAATACGCGATGATCGCCGGCGCCATCGAGCGTGGCTGGCTCGACCGGGACCGCGTGATTCTGGAAAGCCTGCTGGGCTTCAAGCGCGCGGGCGCGGACGGCGTGCTGACCTATTTTGCCCCGCATGCGGCAAAGCTGCTGAAGGGCTGACGCCTAGAAACCGTCAAAGCCTGCCAACATGAGCGAGGCCTCGCCGTGAAGCGCGGATAGACCGCCCGCGCTCTCCAGCATCTCCGCCAATTGGTCGACCGCATGAGCGCGGTCGTCCCAGCTCGCCTTGTCGTCGAGCCGGGAAAACATCAGTTCGTAACGCCCGGGAAAATCGCGCGCGAAATCGAGATAGGCGCGCTTCTTTCGCGCCGCACCGCCGACCGCGTCCACATCTTCAAGCAGCATGTCGAGGCTTTCCACCGCGACCGCGCCGAGCAAGGCATCCAGATTGTTGAAATGACGGTAAGGCGCGGCCTCCGAAACGCCCGCCCGCCGCGCCGCTTCGCGAAGGGTCAGCGCATCGCGGCCGCGAATATCCAGGAGCGTCGCCGCCGCATCCATCAGCGCCTGTCTGAGGTCGCCATGATGATAGGCGGTCTTCTGACCGCGCATCCGGGCCCGAGCCATCTGCGTTCCCCCTTTGTGCCCAACAACCCAAATGTTATCGACGTTAACATTGAAAGTAAACCTTAACGGGAGAACGCTCCGTGAACGGAACATGACATAATCGTTAAAACTCGAAATCGCTATGGGTGCCGTCGATGCGGACGATCGTATCGGTGACGAAACCATTGAAGCCGGTCTGCATACCGATGGAATAGGCTCCCATCAGACCGAACTCGATCCAGTCGCCTTCCTGAATATTGTCCGGCAAATGGAAAGGCAGCTTCAGCACATCGAGGCTGTCGCAGGTCGGTCCGAAAATCCGGAACGGCTGGAGATGATCGGCAAGCGGCTCTCCGCCCCCGCCTTTCTTGCGGCGAATGGCGCGGACCGGGGGATCGAGGTCGCCGTCTCGGATTTCGGACAGACAGCCGTAAATGCCGTCATTGATATAAAGATCGTTGCCCTTGCGCAGATGAACCTGCGTCAGCACCGAGCAGCCATTGGCGACCAGCGCACGGCCCGGCTCGCCCATCAGCGGCACGGTGATCCCGAGCCGGTCTTTCGTCTCCCTGACAACATCGAAATAGTCCTGCAGCGGCGGCACGTCCATCTTGTAGCGCGCCGGGAAGCCGCCACCCACATCGAGATATTCGAGCGGCACGCCCGCTTTCCCGGCGACATCCATGGCAAGCTCCATGGCGATGCGGAACGCATCCGGATCCAGACACTGGCTGCCGACATGGAAGGCCAGCGCGGTACGGCAGCCGCGCCGGTTGGCCTCCTTCAGCAGCGCCACCCCGTCATCCGGCGGCGCGCCGAATTTCGCGGAGAGATTATAGACCGCCCTGCCCTTGGGCGTGGAAAGACGCACCTCGATGGTGACGTCGGTGCCCGCATACTGGATCACCTTGTCGAGCTCATGCATGTCGTCCACGACGAAATCCTTGAGCCCGTAGACATCGACTGCGCTGTCCAGCGCGCCGCGCCCCTTTACCGGATGGTTGAAATAGCAATGCGCATCCGGGAACTGCTCCGTCACCCTGGCGATTTCGAAGATGGACGCCGTGTCGAAATGATCGATCCCGCCTTCCGACAAGGCGCGCAGCACATAATGATGCGGGTTGCACTTCACCGCATAGAGAACCGTGCCGGGGAACCCCTCGACAAAGGTCCGCGCCCGCTCGCGCAGGATATCGGGAAACACACAGAACACCGGATAGGACGGGTTCAGCCGGTCGATCACATCGTCGACGGATGCAAACCGCGTTTCGCGCGATTGCCTGCTGCGGACCTGCTGTTCGCTCATCGCCGTCTCCTGTTCTGCCTGTTATTAGGCAATTGACCTCAGTTCTTCTTGTTGAAGCTTTCAAGCCGCGCGATGAGGCTCGACGTATCCCAGCGATTGCCGCCCATGCTCTGCACTTCGCCGTAAAACTGATCGACAAGCGCCGTCACCGGCAGGCTCGACCCGTTGCGGCGCGCTTCCGCAAGACAAATGCCCAGATCCTTGCGCATCCAGTCCACGGCGAAACCGTGATCGAACTCGCCCTCTATCATGGTCTTGTAACGGTTCTCCATCTGCCAGCTCTGCGCCGCGCCCTTGGAGATGACCTCGATGACCGCTTCGGGATCGAGCCCCGCCGCCTTGGCGAAATGAATACCTTCCGAAAGCCCTTCCACGAGACCGGCAATACAGATCTGGTTGACCATCTTGGTGAGCTGGCCCGCGCCGGAACCGCCCAGCAGCTTCACGGAGCGCGCAAAGCAGTCGATGACCGGTTCGGCTTTCGCAAACGGCGCCTCGTCGCCGCCGCACATGACGGTGAGGACGCCGTTCTCCGCACCCGCCTGCCCGCCGGAAATCGGCGCGTCGATGAACGCGATGCCCCGCTCGGCCCCGGCGGCGTAAAGCTCGCGCGCGACCTCGGCAGACGCCGTGGTGTGATCGACGAAAATCGTCCCGCTTTCCATGCCGTGATAGGCGCCGTCCGGCCCGATCACGACCTCGCGCAGATCGTCGTCATTGCCGACACAGGCGAACACGATTTCCGCGCCCGCCACGGCCTGCTTCGGCGTCGGCGCGGAGGCGCCGCCATATTCGGCGACCCATTTTTCGGCCTTGGCGGCGGTTCGGTTATAGACGGTGACCTCGTGACCGGCCTTCTTGAGATGACCCGCCATGGGATAGCCCATGACACCGAGACCCAGAAACGCCACCTTCATCGCCATATCGTCACTCCATCTTCGATCCGCAAAGGAGTGGCATATGTATCAGGCGAAATCTGGGCCGTCCAAAAGACGCGTGGCGCGCCTCAGCGGGACGTCATGACGATGCGCCCCTGGCCGGCGAGATCGCCGCTGCGGCAGATGAGCGAGGACCGTGCCGAACAGGGCGCGTAATAGAGGCGCAGAAGGTCGCCATCCAGCGTCATGTCGAAGCAGTCCTCGGCGCCGTACTGGATCTCCGACGAGCTGAAGCAGAAGCGGTTATCCTCGATCCACCATTTGCCCGACCCGGATTTATGCTTCTCGCTGGAATATTCCTTCAGATAGTTCGTGGCGAGATACTGGGTCAGCTCCACTTCCATGCTGCCGTCGGCATCGAGTTCCAGCGTCATGTTGATGAGCTTGTTGGAGCCCTGCCGTTCGATACGGCCCATCTCGAGCTTCAGCGTCTTGCCCATCATGTGGGAACGGATCTGCCCGCCGGTGAGCGCATTGCCCTTGCGGTTGAGGATGGTCTTTTTTGCATCGCCCCCGGCGCCACCGCCTTTGCCGCCCTCGACGCCATTGCCCGCGGAGGCCTGCGGCTCTTCCTGCGGTTGGGGCGTGGGTTCGGGTTTCCGCTCCGGCTTGGGCAAGGGCTTGTCCGCCTTGCGCACCGCCTGTTCCGGCTTCGGCTTGGGCGGTTCCGGCTTCTTCACTTCCGGTTTCGGCTGCGGTTTCGCCGCCGCCTTGCGCGGACGCGGCGCGGCGTAACGATCGTTCATCGAGCCCGCGGCAAGCTGGAAGGTCACGGAATCGCCGCCACCCGGACCGGGGCCGCCGAAAATGCCGCCCGCCATGGTCAGCCAGAAGAACAGCGCCAGATGCAGCAGCACCGCCGCGACAATAAAGCCGCGCAGGCGCGGCTGCGGCACGGCGGTCGCGTTTTCGTCCCACGCCACGCTCATGAGCCGCGCTCCGTCAGCAACGTCACCTGTTGCACGCCGGCACCGCGCAACCCTTCCATCAGCGTCAGCACGCTTTCGGCGGGCGCGGCCTGGTCGGCCTTGATGGACACGCGCGACTTGTCCTTGTCCTTCATGAAGTCCTTCAGCATGAAGCCCGCGAGCGAAGGCTCCATCACCTGATCGCCGACCCAGACGAAACCGTCCGCCTCGACATAGAGCGTGACCTTTTGCGGCGGGGCCGGATCGTCGATCGTCCCGCTCGGCAGGTTCACGCCCACTTCGCTGGTCTCGCCCAACGTGCCCGCCAGCAGAAAGAAGATCAGCAGCAGGAACACGACATTGATGAGCGGGATCGTCGTCTCGAACTCCCGCCGCGGTGCAGGCGCGCCATCCTGTTCGTCGAATTCGATCATTTGCCCAGACGCTCCACCCTTGCCGTGCCGACATTCGTCGCGCCCGCCTCACGCGCCGCTTCCACCGCGCGCACCAATTGCTGCGTGCGCGAATCCCTCTCCGCCAGAATGGTGACCGTCATGTCGGTCCGGTCGCCGATCTTGGCGCGGACCGCGTCTGCCAGACCCGCCGACGAAACCGGATCGCCGTCCACGCGCAGCGACCTGTCGCCCATCAGCCAGATCTCGACCACACGCGCATCCTCCGGCAGCTCCTTCTGGTCCGCCGCCGGGGTCACCACGGAAAGCGCCTGCGTCTGCAGGAAGCTCGTGGTGAGCATGAAGAAGATCAGCAACTGAAAGACGACGTCGATCAGCGGCGTGAGGCTCATCATCCGCCGCCGCTTGACCGGTACGTCGAAGGCATCTGCCATGGCGCTTGCTCCGGCTGTGTCCCGCTCAGTCCGCCGCCTTGGCGGGCCGGCTCATGGGACGGGCGTGAAGCGCGGCGAGAATCCGGGCGGATGCATCGCGCATCGAAAGCCGGACCTGATCGACACGGCCCTCGAAGAGGTTGAGAGCCGTGATCGCCGGAAGCGCCACGATAAGGCCGACAGCGGTGGTCAGAAGCGCCTGCCAGATGCCGCCCGACAGCAATGCCGGATCGACCTTGGAGCCGGATTCCTCAAGCTGCTGGAACGCCTCGATCATCCCGATGACCGTGCCCAGCAGGCCGAGCAAGGGCGAGATATTGCCGATCACTTCCAGCCAGCGGAAATGACGCTGCAAGGCCCCAAGTTCGACGGCCCCGACACGGGAAATCTCCGCCGCGACATCCTCGTCGCGCAGGTCGCCACGCGCCTTGGCGCGAACGCCGGCCGCCATGGCCCGCGACAGCGGGGTCTTGTATTTGGAGAGGATCGCGAGAGCCCCTTCCGGGTCGCCCGCCTCGACCTTGTCCACGGCCGGATCGACGAAATTGCGCCGCTTCAGATCCGAGCGCCAGAACTGCCAGAGCTTCAGCAGAATGACCGCGGCGGAAATAACCGACAGCACGATAAGGATGACGACGATGACGCCGCCCTTGTCCACCAGAGACGACAGGCTGTACCAGGGATCCGCGCCCCCTGCGGCAAGCGCATTGGCCGCACCGTGAATGGTCCCCGCCGCCTGATCGGCACCCGTGGCCGCAGCATCCGCACCACTATTGGCAGCCACCGTCGCGTCGGCAGCCGTCTGAGCAGCATCCGGCATCTGTACTCCTCCCTCATCCCTCCGGTCCCATCCCCCCGGCAGATTCTATGATAAACCCGCCATTTTGTCATTTCGGCGACCGGCTTTTAGTAATTAATCTTTACGAAATCATCGTTGACCGCTCCGGTCAAGCGCCACATTGTGGTTATGCGTCAAAATAAATTTACGCGCGATCGGTCTGCCTCCGGACCGCCGGTTACGCCATATTCGAAGAATGAAATAAGAGGGTAACCCAATGGCAGAAACCAAAAGGGACCGCGTAAAAACGGCGGTACCGGACGACACTGCCGATGAAATGTCCTCCACCTATTTCGCCCAGTTGCTGACCGCCGTGGGCGAGGAACTGGCAACGCGCTACGACGACGCAACCGGCCTGAACCGGAACCAGAACCGCATCCTGATCGCGCTCGTGGAGGAAGACGGCCTGACGCAGACCGAACTCGCAAACCTGCTCGCCATGCACAAAGTGTCGGTGGGCCTTCACATTGCGGAACTGGAAGCGATGAACCTCGTCACGCGCGAAGCGCATCCGACCGACGGCCGGGCCAAATGCATTCGCGTCACGCCCTTTCTGCGTATGCAAGCACCCCGCGCACGCGGCGCTTTCGACGACATCCACCGGATCGCGACTGAAGGCATCGCACCGGAAGACTATACGATCATGCTGAATTGCCTCGCCCGCATGCATGCCAATCTGGCCAAAGGGGACGACGAAAACGAAAGCCCCGCCACCATCATCGACAAAAGCGCCCTGGCGACCACATCCCCTGCAAACCGCAAGCATCGTAGCGCGTAGTAAAACGCACCCGCTTTGACCGCGACAGGCGCATAAACGAGTGATTTATAGAAATCTGGATCACACGCATCGGCCGAATAAGACACATTAATTTTTAGATTTCAGAAACCCGCATAGTACTAGTATTCGATATACACCGTTGCGGGAGGGGTCCGTCAGCAACGTCTGAGAGCCGCCACGGGCATCATAATCCCGGTCAGGTCACCCCATAGTCATGTTGAGAGAAACCTTCACGCGCAAAGAACTCGTCGACGCCCTTTTCAAGGGCGCGAGGGAAGCCGCCATCTTCGCGGATACGGACCGTCGCATCGTCAGTGTGAATCCGTCCACTCTCGAGATCTTCGGATATGAAGAGGACGAGCTCCTCGGCCAACCGACATCCATATTCTATGCCGACGAAACGCAGTTTCACGAGCAGGGAAAGCTGCGCTTCAACGACTCCGCGCGGGAAGGCACATCGAGCTATCGCGTCGACTACAAGCGCAAATCGGGCGAGATATTCCAGGGCGAAACGATTGCCGGTCCCGTGCGTGGGGAGGACGGCGAAGTTCTCGGCCACTTCGGTCTGATCAGGGATATGAGCGACGAGGCTCGCGTCGAGAAAAGCCTGCACGCGCTTTACGACATCTCGACGGACCAGCGGCGCACCATCGAACAGAAAATTCAGGCCATCCTGGAACTCGGTGCGCAGCATTTTTCGCTGGAGTTCGGCATCGTCGCGCGAGTCAAAGGCGACGAATACACAATAGAATATGCAACATCGCCCGACCGCAGCCTCGAACGGGGAAGCGTTTTCCAGCTGAACAACACCTATTGCATCCATACTTTGACCGCGAACGATGTCACGGCCTTCCACAATGCCGGGAACAGCAAAATCGCCCGCCATCCCTGCTATCGGGAATTCCAGCTCGAAACCTATATCGGCATACCGCTCACCGTAGACGGCAAGTTGTACGGCACCGTGAACTTCTCCAGCCCCACGACCAAGAGCGTGCCGTTCACGGCGCGGGACAAGGAGTTCATGCGTCAGTTCGAACAGTGGATTTCGAGCGAGCTGCAGAAAATGGCTGCCTATGAACGCCTTCTCCAGGCGCGCAGGGACGCAGACAGCGCCAACCAAACCAAATCCCGCTTTCTGGCCACCATGTCTCACGAGCTGCGCACGCCGATGACCGGCATCTTCGGCATGCTCGACATGCTGGGGACGACCAGCCTCACAGACGAGCAGAAGTCCTATCTGCGCCAGTCACGCCAGTGCGCCGATAACCTTCTGACGCTGCTCAACGACGTACTGGACCTGTCGAAGGTGGAAGCAGGCCGGCTGACGCTGGAAAGTATTCCGCTGCAGCCTCGCGAACTGGTCGACTCCATCGCGTCGACAAACCTGCCCGTGGCGCAGAAGAAAGGCGTCGCGATCCGTGTCGATTCCGACATCTCCCTGCCCGCCGTTCTGTGCGACCCCACAAGAATGCGGCAGGTGCTGACCAATCTCGTTTCCAACGCGATCAAATTCACCCGCGAGGGCTCGGTCACGCTGGGTTGCCACGCTGTCTCCACGGACGCCGACAGCGCGACGCTGCGCTTCGAGGTATCCGACACAGGCGTCGGAATCGCACCGGACAAGATCGACCACATTTTCGAAGCCTTCAGTCAGGCCGACAAGAATGTGACACGCCTCTATGGCGGCACCGGCCTCGGCCTTTCCATCTGCAAGCGACTCGTCGAGACAATGGGTGGTGAAATCGAGGTCGAAAGCGAACCCTATCGCGGGTCGACATTCCGCTTCGAGGTTCGATTTCCACTCGCATCCGGCGACACCGCAGCCGCGGGAAGAAAGCTTGCGGAACCCTATCCGGATGAAGAGATGTCCGACGGGCAGCGCATACTCGTGGCCGAGGATAATGAGGTCAACGGCATGCTGCTCGACGGCATGCTGAGCCGCATGGGCTACAACGTCACGCTGGTCGAAAATGGCGCGGAAGCCCTGAAGGCGGTCCAGAGCGCACATTTCGACGCCGCCGTCTTCGACATGAACATGCCGGTCATGGACGGTGTCGAGGCCACACAGCACATTCGCGCGTTGGGAACGGAAGCGGCGAAAATGCCCATCATCGCACTGACCGCCGATGCGATCCTGGAACGGCGCCAGCAATATCTCGATATTGGCCTCACCGAATTCCTGACCAAACCGATCAACTGGGCGGTCCTGCAAAAGGCGCTTCGCGATCACACGCAAAAAAAGACCAAACACGCGCCGGACGTGACGCCGATACCGTCCGAACTCACCCTCTTTGAGCGGGAACTACAAAACGTGCCCTTGCGCGAGAGTGCCCAGCTCGACGAACTGGAACACCGACTCGGCTCCGGAGCGCTCGGAACGCTCGTCATCTCGTCTTTCGAAGCCTTCGACTGCTTTGCCGACAAGCTGCGACGCGACCTGGCAGGAGGAAAGCCGGAGGAATCGCGGGCGACATTGCACTCGCTGAAGGGAACGGCGCTGAATTTCGGTGCTAAGAGACTGGGGATGCTCGCCGCCGAACTGCAGCGCCTGGTCGCCAATGAACCCGAGAAGGAAAAATTCGAAGGCCTCGTGACACGGCTCAAGCCGACGATCCAGGAAACCCGAAAGAATTTCGAGGAGCGCTACAAGGTGTCCTTGGAGGAAAAGCCGGAAAACCGCTTCCGGGCATGACCCCCGCGATCAGTCCTCGACCGAAAGCGCCCGGTAGGAGCCGCGGTGATAGACGAGCGGGTCGCCCTCCACGGCCCGATCGAAATGCAGCACACGGCCGACGAAAATGATGTGATCGCCCGCATCGTGCTTCGCATCGACCTCGCACTCGAAATGCGCAAGCGCCTGAACGAGGCGCGGACAACCGTTCACCCCGCCGATCGTCTCGACGCCTTCAAGGCTGTGGTCTCCCGGCTTGGCCAGCTTGTTGGACACCTCCATATGCGCGTCGCGCAGCACATTGACCGTGAAGGCCTTGCTCTTCTGGAAGATCTCCAGCGTGTCGGAATTCTTGTCCAGGCACCACAGGACGAGCGGCGGGTCGAGCGAGACGGACGAAAAGGAATTGATGGTGAGGCCGATAGGCTCTCCATCGGTGGCCGTGGTCACCACCGCCACACCAGTGGCGAAACATCCCAGCGCATCGCGGAATTTACGCTGATCCAGTACCGAACCTTCGGTCGCGCTCATGGGAAAATCCATCTCCGATATACTCCAGTCGCGGCCAGCTTGCGCACAAGGCGGCAGAAAACTGCCGGATATTCGGTTGTAGAAATGCCCTGAGAGGCGCGCAACCAACCATCGGCGCAAATCACCAATGCGTCGATGCAAAGCATTTTGGTTAAACCGCCTGTTAACAGGCCCTCCCCCAATATGTGGACGTGTGGCGCCGGATCGCAGAAAGCGACCGGGGGAAAAATATCAAGGAAGCATTTGGGCAATGCGGCTGATAGTCGGGCTTTTGGTAGTAGTCGTTAGCGTCTTTGGCGGTTATGCCGCGATGGGCGCCCACCTCGAAGTGCTGTTCCAGCCCTTCGAATTCGTCATCATTTTGGGTGCCGCGATCGGCGCTTTCGTGATTGGCAATCCGGGATCCGTGCTGAAATCCATGGGCTCGACCTTTGCCACGCTCGGACGCGGCTCTCGCTACACCAAGGACGCCTATCTGGAGCTTCTCGGCCTTCAGTACACGCTCTTCAAGCTCGCCAAGAGCAAGGGCAATCTGGCGCTGGAAGCCCATGTGGAAAACCCCGGCGACTCCTCGATTTTCGCTCAGTTTCCCGGCTTCGCAAACGATCATCACGCCGTCGAGTTCATGTGCGACTACCTGCGCATGATTACGCTGGGCACGGAAAATGCCTACGAACTCGAAGCGCTGATGGATGAGGAACTGGAAACCCATCATCAGGAACAGGAGCGCATGGTCAGCGCGCTCCAGGCGCTCGCCGACGGCACGCCGGCGCTGGGCATCGTCGCCGCGGTGCTGGGCGTCATCAAGACCATGGGCTCCATCGACCAGCCGCCGGAAGTGCTGGGCCACCTGATCGGCGGCGCGCTTGTCGGCACCTTCTTCGGCGTGTTCTGCGCCTATGGCTTCTTCGCCCCGATGGCGCAGTCCTTGCGCAACATCTACGAGGCGGAGGGCAAATATTATCTCTCCATGAAGGCCGGCCTTCTGGCGCATATGGCCGGCTACGCCCCCGCCGTCTCGATCGAATTCGCGCGCAAGGCGCTGATGTCCGATGTCCGTCCGACCTTTGCCGAGGTGGAAGCCTCCACCGCCACCCTTCAGGCAGCCTAAAACCCGAAAGGCGGACCCGACATGGCCGGCAACGAACAATCCATCATCATCAAAAAGGTCAAGAAGCAGGCGCATGCCCATCATGGCGGCGCCTGGAAGATCGCTTATGCCGACTTCGTGACCGCGATGATGGCCTTCTTCCTGCTGATGTGGCTGATCTCCATGACCACGCCGGAGCAGAAGCAGGGCCTTGCCGACTATTTCGCCCCGCCCAATGTCAGCCGGTCCACCTCCGGGTCCGGCGGCGTGATGGGCGGCACCGCCTTCGATTCGAACGGCGCCCGCATGCCCGGCTCCAAGCCGCAGGTCATGATGACGAAATCGACGCCGGCCGCGCCCAAAAGTCCCGACACGGACGATTTGCGCGCCGCCTCCGCCGGTCAGGGCACGAAGAACGGCGAAGAAAGCGCCCATTCCAGCGCGCAGGCCCAGCAGGCCAGCCTGAACCAGCAAAAGGTTCTGAACGCGCGTGAGGAACGCAGTTTCCAGAGCGCGGCCGAAAGCATCCGCCAGGCCATGCGCGAAAACCCCGACCTCGCCGAACTGTCACGCAACGTCATCATCGACGAGACGCCGGAAGGCCTGCGCATCCAGATCGTCGATCAGGACGGACGCTCCATGTTCCCGCCCGGCTATGCCGAACCCTATGAACGCACGCGCATGCTGCTGAAGACCGTCGCCAAGACGCTTCTGCGCCTGCCCAACCGGATCAGCATTTCCGGCCACACCGACGCGACGCCCTATCCCGGCAACAAGGGCTATTCGAACTGGGAGCTGACGGCCGACCGGGCCAATGCGGCGCGCCGCATTCTCGCCGCGGCGGGTGTCCCGCAGGACCGCATCTATCAGGTCGTCGGCAAGGCCGATTCCGAGCCGCTTTTCCCGGAAGATCCCTATCTGCCCGGCAATCGCCGCCTGTCGCTCGTGCTGCTGCGCGAAGCGCCCGTCGCCCCGCCCGGTTTCAAGCCGTAAGACCCCAATCCTTGAATGGGTTGTCGACGCACCCTATCTCACACAGGCCGATCACAGGTCTCGGGATGAGGGATGAATTTCGATAACGATGTTGCCAATGCCGCGCCGGTCTTCGACGGCGAGGAAACCGCCTGGCCCACGGGAAGTTTCGACGGCGTGGTTTTCCGACGCCTCGTGGCGCTTTTCGCCGATCTCCTGATTCTCGTCGTGCTGGTCAGCGCCTGCTACATCCTGCTGGCGATCTTCGGGATTCTGACGCTGGGGATCGCATGGCTGGCCTTCGGCCTCGTGCCGATCGTTCCCTTCCTCTATTTCGGCTATTATCTCGGTGGCCCGGCCTCCGCGACGCCCGGCATGTCCTGGCAGGGAATCGAGGTCAGGACGTGGAACGGACGCCGTCCCGGTTTCATACAAGGCGCGCTCCATGCCCTTGTCGCCTATGGGATTTTTGCGATCAGCAGCGTGGTGTTCTTCCTGACCCTGCTGATGCCCTTCTTCAACTCGCGCAAACGTTTCCTGCACGACTATCTGTGCGGAACAGTGGTTGTGCGCCGCCAAATCTGATAACGATTCACCTGTCGCCCCGGCGATACCACCGTCCGGTCATCGGGCGGTAAGCGGTGCCCGTTCTCCTTCCGGCGGACAGGAGGGCGGCTTGATCCCTCTCACAGATTTGCGCGCATGGAAGCTCTGACTCCCTTTGTCTGGCAAATGTGGGTTGTCTACGGCCTGATCGCCGGAGCGGTCGTGCTTTTCAGCATCGACAGGCTTCCGCTCGAAACATCGTCTCTGGCCGTCCTCGTCCTGTCGCTGATCTTCTTCTACTTCTTTCCCGTCGCCGGAGACGGCGGCGAAAACCTGCTTGGCGCGGGCGAACTGCTGGCCGGGTTCGCCAATCCCGCCCTGATTGCCGTGCTCGCCCTGCTGGTGGTCGGCCACGGCATGTTCCAGACCGGCGCGCTGGACGGCCCTGCCCGATTCATATCGGAGCGCGGCTCGAAAATACCGCGACTGACCATCGTGCTGACGCTGCTGCTGGTCGCCGTGGTGAGCGCCTTTCTGAACAATACGCCCGTCGTGGTGATGTTTATCCCCGTTCTGGCGACGATGGCGGGCAAGCTCGGTCAGCGCACCCCCAAGATCATGATGACGCTGAGCTTCGTCTCCATTCTCGGCGGCATGACGACGCTGATCGGTTCATCGACCAACCTGCTTGCCGCGGGTGTGGTGCATAGCTACGACCTGCCGCCCATCGGTATTTTCGATTTCACCGTGCCCGCGCTTTTTCTCGCCGGGATCGGCATGGTGTATTCCATCCTCATTGCGCCGCTCATGATGCCCGACCGGGGCGACCCCTCGACTGCGCTCGCCGGTCAGGAAGGCACCAGCGGCAAACAATATATCGCCCAGATCGAAGTAACGCCGGGCCACCCGCTGGTCGGCACCACCTCGCGCGCGGGTCTCTTCCCGCCGCTCAAGGACATGACCGTGCGCATGATCCAGCGCGGCGAACATCCCATCCTGCCGCCCTTCGAGGATGTGACCTTGCGCCCCGGCGACGTGGTCATCGTGGCGGCCACGCGCAACACGCTCACCGAGGCGCTGAAATCCGGCTCCAAGATGTTCGAGGGCATGCTGGAGGAAACCCTCGCAGATCGCGACGAGAACGACACGCCGCGGGGCAAGACGAGCGGCGAACTGACCGTCGCCGAAGCCGTGGTCGCGCCAGCCTCCCGCATGATCGGGCTGACCGTGGAGCAGATCGCCTTCCGCCATCAGACCGGCTGCATCGTGGTCGGCATTCAGCGCCGCAGCCGCATGATCCGTACCTTGCTGAACGGCATCAGGCTGGAAGCAGGCGACGTGCTGCTGCTGCTCGGCAAGCCGGAAGCGGTGCACGGCCTGCGGACCAATCGCGATGTGCTGCTGCTGGAATGGTCGGCGACCGAACTGCCGAACCCGGCGCTTGCGCGACGCGCGCTTGCCGTTTTCGGCGCGATGGTGCTGAGCGTCCTTGGCGGCGTGCTGCCCATCGAGATCGCCTCCGTCGCGGGCGCAGGCGCGATGGTGCTGACGGGCGTGCTCAACACGCGGCAGGCATCGCGCGCCATCGACCGGCGCATCTTCCTGCTGGTGGGCACCATGCTGGCGCTCGCGAGTGCGCTTCAGGTGACGGGCGGCGCTGAGGCGGCCGCCATGACGGTCGTCTCGCTCTTCAAGGACCAGGGACCGAGCGTCATGCTCTCCGCCTTTTTCCTCGTGACGGCCATCGCCACCAATATTCTGACCAACAATGCGACGGCGGTGCTCTTTACGCCCATTGCGATAAGCGCGGCAAACCAGCTCGGCGTCGATCCGATGATTTTCATCTATTGCGTGATCTTCGCCGCCAACTGCTCCTTCGCCACACCCATGGGGTATCAGACCAATTTGCTGGTCATGGGCCCCGGCCATTACGAGTTCCGGGATTTCCTGCGCGCGGGCGTCCCCCTCGTCATCCTGATCTGGCTGGCCTATTCTGTCTTTGCGCCCTGGTATTTCGGCCTCTGAGGCCAAACCGGCGGCCCCTGACAGGGACGAGGACAAATGAGGATCAGGTGAACGAACGAGCCGGCATACGCTATCCGCAGTTCTACATCACGACCGCGCAGCCCTGCCCCTATCTGCCCGGACGCTACGAGAAGAAGGTGTTCACCCATCTCCTCGGCGAAGATCCGGTCGCGCTCAACGACCTGCTGACCGAAGCCGGCTTCCGCCGCAGCCAGAACATCGCCTACCGGCCCGCCTGCGACGGCTGCGATGCCTGTGTCTCGGTCCGTGTGATCGTGGATGAATTCGCGCCGAGCCGGAATTTCCGCAAGCTGCTGAACCGCAACGCCGACATCACCGCGACGCCGCGCCCGGCCCGCGCCACGCAGGAGCAATTCGCCCTGCTGCGGACCTATCTCGATGCGCGCCATCCCGATGGCGGCATGGCCGATATGACGGCCATGGACTACACCTCCATGATCGAAGACACGACCATCGAGACCGACGTCATCGAATACCGTGTGGCGGACCCTGAAACGCCCGCAGCCGGCCCCGACGGCAAACCGCCATTGATCGCCGCGGCGCTGACCGACCGGCTGCATGACGGGCTCTCCATGGTCTACAGCTTCTATTCCCCCGCCGCGACGACACGGAGCCTGGGGAGCTGGATGGTGCTGGAACATATCGAACGCGCCAGACAGATGGGCCTGCCTTATGTCTATCTGGGCTATTGGATCGCCGATTGCCGCAAGATGGCCTACAAGACCCGCTTCCAGCCGCTGGAGGCCCTCACCCGCGACGGATGGCGGCGCTACGAAGATGCCTTCTGACGCGCCGGGCCGGATATCCGGGCCCCTTCTCATCGTCTTTTCCGGTCTGCCCGGCAGCGGCAAGACGACCATTGCCCGCGATCTGGCCCGCCGTCTGGGCGCCGTGCATCTGCGTATCGATACGATCGAGCAGACCATGGAGAATGCGGGCATCGACATGTCCAAGGTACCCGACAGCGGTTACCGCGTCGGCTATGCGCTGGCTAAGGACAATCTGCGGCTCGGGGCGCTCGTCGTGGCCGACAGCGTCAATCCGCTGCGCATCACCCGCGATGCCTGGCGCAAGACGGCAGACGCCGCAGGCGCTCCCGCCATCGACGTGGAAATCACCTGCTCCGACGCCGACGAACACCGCACCCGTGTGGAAGGCCGTATCACGGACATCGAGGGGCTCAGGCTGCCGGACTGGCAGAAGGTGCAGGCCCGCGAATATCACGACTGGCATATCGAGCGGATCGTGATCGATACGGCGGGCCGCAGCCCCGAAGCCTGCGTCGAGGAGCTGGCTCGCGGAATCGCTGCGAAAGCCTCGCAAAATTCGCCGAAATCAGCCATTTGAGCTCCCCATTGCACCCTCGCAGCGCGCGCCTATACTGGCCCGCGCGCAAGAACCCGGGCAACAAGGGCTGCGCAAGCCGTCCCGCTGCAAGGCCTGCGGGACGCGACCTGTTGGGGATTAGCATTCGGGGAGCCCATTGATGAAACGCCGCTCGTTTCTGACCGGCGCCGGCACAACCGCCGTCGCCGCTGCAACACTGCCTGCACCGGCCATCGCCTCGGGCAAGCGCACGCTGAAAATGGTGACGACATGGCCGCAGAATTTTCCGGGCATGGGGACATCCGCTGCGCGTCTCGCCAAGCGCATCACCGACATGACCGACGGCGCGCTGACGGTGAAAGTCTATGCTGCGGGTGAACTGGTGCCCGCGCTGGAAGCCTTCGACGCGGTCTCCGGCGGCGCTGCCGACATCTATCACGGCGCCGAATATTACTGGCAGGGCAAGTCCAAGGCCTTCAACTTCTTCACCGCCGTCCCCTTCGGCATGACGGCAAACGAGATCAATGCCTGGATCTATCATGGCGGCGGCCAGAAGCTCTGGGACGACCTCTCCGCTCAGTTCAACATCAAGGCTTTCGCGGCCTGTAATTCCGGCGTGCAGCTGGCGGGCTGGTACCGCAAGGAAATCAATTCGCTGGAAGACCTCAAGGGCCTGAAGATCCGTATGCCGGGTCTCGGCGGCGAAGTGATGCGCAAGCTGGGCGCGGCGGCGGTCACGATGGCGGGCAGCGAAATCTTCCCCAGCCTGCAAAGCGGCGCCATCGACGCGACCGAATGGGTCGGCCCCTGGAACGACATGTCCTTCGGCTTCTATCAAGTCGCCGACTATTATTACTGGCCGGGCTGGCACGAACCGGGCTCCTGCATGTCGGCGGGCTTCAACCTCACGGTCTGGAACTCGCTGACCAATTCGCAGAAGGAAGTCGTCAAGGCGGCCTGCATCGCGGAGAACTGTTACTCGCTCGCCGAATACAACCACTTCAACGGCCAGGCCCTGAAGACGCTGACCGAGAAGCACGGCGTGAAGCTGCGCGAGTTCTCGCCAGAGATCATGGCGGCGCTGAAAAAGGCATCCGCGGAAGTGCTGCAGGAGACAGCCGACTCCGACCCCTATGCCAAGAAAGTGTTCGAAAGCTTCAGCCAGTCGCTGGCCTTGTCGAAGGGATGGACCCGCATCGGCGAACAGGCCTTCGTGCAGGCGCGTGAAGACGCCTGAGCCGGAGGAATGACGCAATGAAGCAAGTGGCCGATGCTATCGATGGCCTCAACGAACGCATCGGCCGCGTGCTGTCCTGGCTCGCGGTCCTCATGGTGCTGACGCAGTTCGTCGTGGTGGTGATGCGTTACGTCTTCGGCCTCGGCTCGATCTGGACGCAGGAATCCATCGTCTATATGCACGCATCCATGTTCATGCTGCTGGCGGGCTATACGCTGCTCCACAATGCCCATGTGCGCGTGGACGTGATCTACCGGGAAGCCTCGCCCCGCTTCAAGGCGTCGGTGGATATGGCGGGCGTCCTGCTTTTTCTCTGGCCGGTCTGTTATCTCATCGTCACCGTGGCCTGGCCCTATGTGCGCACCTCATGGCTCGTTCACGAGGGCTCCAAGGAAACCAGCGGCATCCAGGCCGTCTTCCTGCTGAAAAGCGTGATCCCGGTCTTTGCCGTTTTGCTGGCGCTGCAGGGCCTCTCGACGCTCATCCATTCATTGCGTGTTCTCCGGGGGCTTGAACTGCCCGTGGAAGAAGACGAACAACATATCTGAGCACGCAAATGGCAATCAGCGAGTGGCTAGACATTCTGATGTTCGCCGTGGCCTGCGGCGCGCTGCTGTGCGGCTTTCCCGTCGCCTTCACGCTGGCGGGCGCGGCGCTGATCTTCGGCCTTCTCGGCATGTGGTTCGGCGTCTTCGATTTCGGCTTCATGGCTGTGCTGCCTCAGCGCATCTACGGCAACATGACGAACGAAGTGCTGATGGCGGTGCCGCTCTTCATCTTCATGGGCACCATGCTGGAGCGCTCCCGCGTGGCGGAGGAGCTGCTCGAGAACATGGCGCGGCTCTTCGGCAGCCTGCGCGGGGGCCTGGGCTTTTCCGTCTCCATCGTGGGCGCATTGCTCGCTGCCTCCACCGGGATCGTCGGCGCGACCGTGGTGACGATGGGGCTCCTCTCGCTCCCCACCATGGTACGGCGCGGCTACGACCCCTCGCTTGCCTGCGGCTCCATCGCAGCGGCCGGAACGCTCGGCCAGATCATCCCGCCCTCCATCGTGCTGGTGCTGCTGGGCGACACCATGTCCAACGCCTATGCAGATGCGCAGCGCGCGCAGGGCATTTTCGCGCTCGACACGATTTCGGTAGGCGATCTCTTTGCCGGCGCGATCATTCCCGGCCTGATGCTGGTCGGCTTCTACATCGCCTATCAGGCCTGGCGCGCCTATTCCGATCCGGCCTCCTCGCCCGCCATGCCGCCGGAAGACGACGTGACGCGCAAGGAACTCTACAGCCGCACGCTGCGCGCGCTGATCCCGCCGGTCACGCTCATCATTTCCGTGATGGGCTCGATCCTGGCCGGCATCGCGACGCCGACGGAAGCCGCGGCCGTGGGCGCGGTTGGCGCGATCCTGCTGGCGGGCGAGCGGCATGAACGCACACGGCGCGCCGTGCGCATTGCCGCGCTGGCGCTCGTCGCATTGCTGATCGAAACCTCCTTCATGGATTTGCGCACCTCGCGCAACAACATCGGCATGGTCGACATGATCGGCATCGCGGCGGCATTCGTGTTTTGCGCCGCCATCGCCTGGGGCCTGCTCGCAAGCCTTGTCCAGCTTGCCCGGCAGGGAACGCTTCAGGAAGTGTCGCAATCGACCGCGCGCGTCACCTCCATGGTGTTCATCATCCTGATCGGCGCGGCGCTCTTCAGCCTCGTCTTCCGCGGGCTGGGCGGCGACACAACGGTGGAGCACTTCCTGACCAATATGCCGGGCGGCGCCGTCGGCGCGATGATCACCGTCATGGCGATCATGTTCCTGCTCGGCTTCTTTCTCGATTTCATCGAGATCGTCTTCGTGGTCGTGCCGCTCGTCGCGCCGGTTCTGCTGCAAATGGGGATCGACCCCATCTGGCTCGGCATCATGATGGCCATCAACCTGCAGACGTCGTTCCTGACGCCGCCCTTCGGCTTTGCGCTCTTCTATCTGCGCGGCGTCGCCCCCGAAACGATCCGTACCGCCCAGATCTATCGCGGGGTCGTTCCCTTCGTGATGATCCAGATTTTCGCACTCATCGTGATCGCCCTCGTGCCGGGGCTCGCTACCTGGCTCCCCCATCTCATTTTCGGATAAAGGATCCCCATGTCCCCGGAAGATCAGCGCAGTTCGCTGCGGCGTACCGTCTCCCTCTCCTCCCTCGTCATGCTCTCGGTGGTCGGCGTCATCGCCTATTTCATCTACACCGGCAAGGTGGATATGGGCGATCCCGTCCGCATGGACGCAACCATCGAACAGACCGTTGACTATGCGGACAATCGAGGCCCGACGCTGAGCGCCGACGTGACCATCGTCAATGACAGCGACGAGACGCTGACCGTCCGGTCGGAAACGCAGTGCAAGATATTCCAGTGGTTCCTGCTCGATACGGATGGCGCGCTGATCGAGGCGCAGCTTCCCGATGCGAATTGCGCCGACGTGCCCGCGACGAATTTCATCGAACCCCATCACAAGATGACGGACAAGTTCACGCTCGAACTGGACCGGCGCCGCGTCCAGCCCGGCGACTATGTGCTCTTTATCCGCTACTGGGGCTATGAAGGCCGCCAACAGGTGACGATCGAGTAATCGACAAAAAAGCCCCGGCATATTTTTGCCGGGGCTTTTTCCTTTGCACCGTCACCCGGTGCGCCGTTCCGATCAGAAGCGGATATTATATCCTGCGCGAACGATCTCGCCCTTGGTATGGGGATTGAACGCCGCCGTGCTGAGCGTCGCATCGGCTTCAAGCTCGTAATGCAGATATTCGAGCTTGGCGCTGGACTTATCGCCGAACGTGGTCTCGACACCGCCACCAAGAACCCAGCCCGTGCCGGTATTGAAGTCTTCGCCGCCGCCCGCGGACTTGTAGTTCAGCCCGCCGATTGCGATGCCGCCCGTCCCGTAAACCAGCAAACCCTGGTCCACGCTGCCGAGGTCATAGCCAAGCCGGCCACGGAACGTGCCGAAATATTCCATCTTGGTTTCGCATCCGCCGCCAAGGCTGCAAGCGCTCTGCTCGCCGGAAATATCCGCCCACGCAATATCGGCTTCCGCGCCGAACACCCAGGACCCGGTATCCCCGTTGAAGCCCGCGGTCCCGCCCAGCAACATGCCGTCGCTGTCGAACGACACATTGCTTGCCGCCCAATCGTCCTTGGACCAGCCATAGCCGCCCTGCAGGCCGAGATATAAGCCCGACCAGTTGTAGCTGGGTTCGGGACCGAACGTGTTGTCTTCGGCGCTCGCCGGACCGGCAAGAACCGCGAATGCAAACGCCGCCGCGCCTGCCATCAGAAGCGTTTTCATCTGCTCCTGCACTCCTTCAAATGACTGTCATCGGCCCCCCGACGCACATTCCTACCGCCTGGGCGGGGATACGCGTAGAAAGGCGGGTCACGCATTTACGGAAAGAACGACATTCGCAGCCGCAAGATGCAGCGAAACAACGCTTTTCGATAGCTGGCTCACATCACGCCGAGCCGAAGCCGCCGCCGAAATTGTGCCCAACCGGGAATCCCTTGGGCGGCAGGCGGCCCGCCTGTGCGCGCTGGCCGAGCCAGTCCTTGAGCGAATCGAAAGTGCGCGCCCGGTTGGACCGGTCATAGGCGATAAGGCCCTGCTTCAGCGTGAAGGTCTTTACATCGCCAAGGCCGCCATCCTTGTAGCGCTGCAGGCGTACGCCCTTGCCGCGCGTCATCTCGTTCAGCTCGTTCAGCGGAAAACAGAGAAGCTTCCGGTTCTCGCCGATCACCGCCACATAATCGCCCGACACAACGGCGCAGACCACTGCCTCGTCCTGACCTGAGACGTTGAGAACCTGCTTGCCCGCGCGGCGCATCGCCACGATTTCGGCTTCCGGCACGACGAAGCCATAGCCTTCGCGCGAGGCGACCAGGAGCTTGCGTTCCGGTTCGTGCACGAAGAGCTGAACGATGTCGTGACTTTCATCGAGATCGATCAGCAGACGGATCGGTTCGCCATGACCGCGCCCGCCCGGCAGCTTGTCCGCGCCCAGCGTATAGAACCGTCCATTGGTCGCAAAGATGACGACCTTGTCGGTGGTGTGCGCATGAAGGCGGAACTTCTCGTCATCGCCTTCCTTGAACTTGATTTCGGTATCGTCGGCAAGATGGCCCTTCAACGCCCTGATCCAGCCCTTGTTCGAGCAGACCACGGTAATCGGCTCGCGCTCGATCATCGCTTCGAGCGGCACCTCCTCGATTTGCGGCACATCGGAGAATTGCGAACGACGGCGGCCGAGATCGGTCTTGGGACCGAAGGTCGTCTTCAGCGACTTGATTTCGTCGCCGATCCTGTCCCACTGCGCCTTTTCCGATTTCATCAGCGTCTTCAGCTTCTTCTGCTCGTCGCTGAGAGAATTGTGCTCGGTCCTGATCTCCATTTCCTCAAGCTTGCGCAGGGACCGCAGGCGCATGTTGAGGATGGCTTCCGCCTGATTGTCGGTGAGCTTGAAGGTCTTGATGAGCTGCTTCTTGGGCTCGTCCTCCTCGCGGATGATGCGGATCACCTCGTCGAGATTGAGATAGGCAATCAGATAGCCGTCCAGCACCTCCAGCCGTTTTTCGATCTTGTCGAGGCGGAAATTGGTGCGGCGGACCAGCACTTCCTTGCGGTGTTCGAGCCAGGCGCGAAGGGCCTCGCGCAAATTCATCACGCCGGGCACCTGTCCCGCCGACAGCACGTTGAGGTTGAGCGGGAAACGGCTTTCCAGATCGCTCGCCTTGAAGAGCGACTCCATCAGATGTTCCGGATCGACCGTCTTGCTCCGCGGCACCAGCACGAGGCGGATTTCCTCCGCCGACTCATCCCTGACATCTTCGAGCAGCGGCAGTTTGCGCGCCGTCAGAAGCTCGGCGAGTTTTTCCACCAGCTTAGACTTCTGGACCATATAGGGGATTTCGGTGACGACGATCTGCCACAACCCGCGCGGCAGCTCTTCCTTCTCCCACTTCGCGCGCACGCGGAACCCGCCCCGGCCCGTCGCATAGGCTTCGGCAATAGATTCCTTGGACTCAACGATCACCCCGCCGGTCGGGAAATCCGGTCCAGGCACAAGCTCGACGAGCTTTGCCGCAGAGGCATTCGGATGCTTGATGAGATGCAGCGCCGCATCGCAAAGCTCGGCGACATTGTGCGGCGGTATGCTGGTCGCCATGCCGACCGCGATGCCTGCCGCGCCATTGGCAAGAAGCTGCGGGAAGGCGCCCGGCAGAACGATAGGTTCGCTGTCCTCGCCGTCATAGGTGTCGCGGAAATCGACCGTATCCTCGTCGATCCCGTCCAGCAGCAGCGCCGCGACCTCCGTCATCCGCGCTTCGGTGTATCGCATGGCGGCGGCGTTATCGCCGTCCACATTGCCGAAATTGCCCTGCCCGTCCACCAGCGGATAGCGCACGGAAAAATCCTGCGCGAGACGCACCAGCGCGTCATAGACCGACTGGTCGCCATGCGGGTGGTACCGGCCGATTACGTCGCCGACCACGCGGGCGCATTTCTTGAAACCGGAGCCAGGATCGAGCTTGAGCTGCCGCATCGCATAGAGCACGCGGCGATGCACCGGCTTCAGCCCGTCGCGCACATCCGGCAGCGCGCGGTGCATGATGGTGGAGAGCGCATAGGCAAGGTATCGCTCCTCCAGCGCTTCGCGCAGATTGACGTCATGCTCGGGTTCGGGGGGCGGCGCAACTTTGGCCATCGGGGGTACTCTCGATCCTGGGATTGAAGGCGGATTATATCAACGATTCGGCGTAGTCTCTGCCTCGGCGCGCTTTGCAACGCGCTCGGCGAGGCGGATGCGGGCGTCCGGCAGGTGCCGGTCATGCGGCGCGAAGAGATGGCGCTCCAGAAAGTGCCCTGTCACGCGCAATCCCTCGGCCACATCGGCGAGCCCGGCATCGCCCGCCTGGACGCCGATCATGAAACCGGGAAGCCTGAACAGCCGGTCCTTATAGGGCTCGCCCGCCTCGCGGCTGACCGCGCCGCCGCTTTTCGGCGAGATATAGACGAGGTCGTCCCTGCTGCCCGTGGCCGCGCAGCGCGACAGATCGAGACCGAAGCCCAGCTCCTGCAGCAGCCCCTGCTCCCAGCGCACGAAAATGGCCGGCCAGATGTCCTCGTCTTCCATCGTGTCGAGCAGCAGCTCATAGGCCTCGAACAGCGCCGGATGCTCCTCCCGCTCCGGGATGATGCCCGCCATCGTACTGGCCGCGCTCAAGCCCGTCAGCGCGAAGGGATCTTCCATCAGCGTGGCAGCGCGCGGTTTCAGCGGCTCGACGGTAAAGGTCCCCAGATGATCGGCCAGCCGCGCACGCCAATGCACCGCGAGACTGTTGCCCGGCTGCAAGAGACCGCGCAGGCGCCGTGAGGCCCCACCCCGGACAAGTCCCAGATGACGGCCATGCTCGCGCGTAAAGACTTCCAGGATCGCGCCAGACTCGCCATAGGTTCTGGCGGAGAGAACGATCCCCTCATCACGCCATTCCATGGCGGCCCCGCTTTGCGGTTCTTTCGCTCATCGCACGAATATAGCGCGGACCGGCCCTTCGCGCTCAACCCGTCGGGAAATCGAGCCCCATGGCTCCGAAGCGTTCACGGTCATTGCCCCAGTTCTCGCGCACTTTCACGAACAGAAAGAGATGGACCTTGGTCTCCAGCAGTTCCTGCATCTCTTCGCGGGCGAGCTGGCCGATGGTCTTGATGCTCTGCCCGCCCTTGCCCAGCACGATCTTCTTCTGGCTGTCGCGCTCGACATAGATCACCTGCTGGATACGGATGGACCCGTCCTTCTTCTCTTCCCAGCTTTCGGTTTCCACGGTCAGCGCATAGGGCAGCTCGTCATGCAGGCGCAGATAGGCTTTCTCGCGCGTGATCTCCGCGGCAAGCGAGCGCATCGGCACATCCGCGATCTGGTCTTCCGGATAGAGCCACGGCCCCTCCGGCATCAACGCAGCCACATGGCGGCGAAGATCGCCGACGCCGTCGCCCGTCAGGGCGGAGATCATGAAGATCTCGCTGAAGAGACCGGTCTCGTTCAGCTCCTGCGCCATCTCCAGCAGCTTGGCATGCGGCACGCCGTCGATCTTGTTGAGCGCCAGAAGCACCTTGCGTTGGGAGTCTTCCAGCGACTTCAGGATCGCCCGGACTTCTTCCGTGATGCCTTTCTGGATATCGATCAGCAGCAATACCTGATCGGAATCCTTCGCGCCCCCCCAGGCCGCATCCACCATGGCCCGGTCGAGACGGCGCTTCGGCTTGAAGATACCCGGCGTATCCACGAACACGATCTGCGCATTGCCTTCGATGGCGATCCCGCGAATGCGAGCGCGCGTCGTCTGCACCTTATGCGTGACGATGGCGACCTTGGAGCCGACAAGCTGGTTCAGGAGCGTCGACTTGCCCGCATTGGGCGCGCCGATAATGGCGACGAAGCCCGCGCGGGTGCCGCCTGCCTCAGTTTCACTCATGAGTTTTCCACTCGCCAATACCGATCAACATGGCTTCCGCCGCATTCTGTTCCGCCTGTCTCTTGCTGGTTCCGGTCGCCCGGATCGGCTCCACGCCGCTGATACTTACTTCCATGGTGAAGACCGGCGCATGTGGCGGTCCTTCCCGTTCGATTTCCTGATAGCGCGGCAGCCCCGCGCCCTTCGCCTGCGCCCATTCCTGCAACGCCGTCTTGGCATCGGGCCGGGCATGTTCCGGCAAGCTCGCCATATCCTCCCAATGGGTGCGGATGAACCGCCTGGCAGCTTCGTATCCGCCATCGAGATAGATCGCCGCGATGACCGCTTCGCAGGCATCGCCCAGTATAGCGAGTTTCTTGCGCCCGCCGCCTCGCTGTTCGCTGGTCCCCAGCAGGAGATGCGACCCGAGATCGACCGCTTCGGCCACTTCCGCGCAGGCCTCCTTGCGCACCAGCGCATTGAGGCGCATGGCCAGCTCGCCCTCTTCGGCTTGCGGAAAATCCTCCATCAGCCATTCGGCCATCACAAGGCCCAGGACACGGTCGCCCAGAAATTCGAGCCGCTGGTTCGTCTGCTCCACAATCCCCGCATCCAGCGCGGAGGAATGGCTGAGCGCATGCCGCAGGCGGCCTGTGTCCTCGAACTTGTACCCGAGGCTTTCCTCAAGCTGGGCGAGGTTCTTTTTCCCCGCCTTCTTCGTCATCTGCTGCTCCGTTCAAGTGGACTGAAAATCCACCCGGCCGACCTGCCCAGTCGACCCATTAGCCTAGTCGACCCATTGGCCGATGCGATCCCACCGGATCGCCGAGGGCCACCGCCAGAATTGCCAGAAATGGGCGCTGCCATCGCTGGAGAAGAAAATGATCTCGGCCTTGCCGATCAGATTTTCCGCCGGCACATAGCCAACCACATTGGGCACGCGACTGTCGCTGGAATTGTCGCGGTTGTCGCCCATCATGAAATAATGGCCCGGCGGCACGGTATAGACGCCGGTATTGTCGGTCACGCTGTCGCGGACCAGATCGAGCGTCATATAGGACTTCCCGTTGGGAAGCGTCTCCTTGTATTGCGGAATACGACGGACGCCGCCAAAGGAATCGCGCTCCACGAAATCCTCCACCCGCACCTTGGGCACGGCCTTGCCGTTGAGGTAGAGAACGCCGTCGATCATCTGGATCTTGTCGCCGGGCAGCCCGATCACGCGCTTGATGAAGTCGGTCCGGTTATCCGTGGGGACCTTGAAGACGGCCACATCGCCGCGCCGGGGCTGGGCGCCGAACACGCGGCCCGAAAAGATCGGCGGGCTGAAAGGCAGCGAGTGGTGCGAATAGCCATAGCTGTACTTCGCCACGAAAAGATAGTCGCCGATCAGCAGCGTCGGGATCATCGAGCCCGAGGGGATATTGAAGGGCTGAAACAGAAAGGCGCGGATGAAGAGCGCAATCAGCAGCGCATAGCCGACAGTCTTCAGATTGTCGATCCAACCTGCGCTATGCGCATTCTTCACATTCTCAGACATGGATATTTTCCAACTCCTGCCACCGGGATACTCGGGAAGCCCGCTCCCGCCGGGGCGATCACATTCGCGGGGACCATACCATAATGAGGCATAGCGACAGCCCCGCCGCCGCGCCATTCTGTTGCCGGCTTGTTACACCTGGACCTTGGGAACGGCCGAAATGATGACGATCGCCTGAGCGAGCGGGTGATCGTCGGTAATCGTGAGATGGATCACCGGGTCCATCCCCTCGGGAACGAGTTCCAGAAGACGCGCATGGGCGCCGCCCGTGAGCGCCATGGTCGGCTGGCCGCCGCGCAAATTGACCACGCCCATATCGCGCCAGAAGACACCACGCCGGAGCCCGGTGCCCAGCGCCTTGGAACAGGCTTCCTTCGCGGCAAACCGCTTCGCATAGGAGGCCGCGCGCATCCGCCGCTTTTCCGATTTCTCGCGTTCGATCTCGGTGAAGATGCGGTCCGTAAACCGATCGCCGAACCGCTCCAGCGTCTTCTCCACCCGGCGGATGTCGATGAGGTCGTTGCCGATACCGATAATCATGCTCACCTGCCCACCACCGCACGGCCCGAGCGTGCTTCGTCCATCGCCACGCGCATCCGCTTGATGGTCGAATGAAGCCCGCCGAAAATTGCCTCACCGATCAGGAAGTGGCCAATATTGAGTTCCTTCAGATCCGGGATGGCCGCAATCGGTCCCACCGTTTCGAAGGTGAGGCCATGGCCCGCATGAACCTCCAGCCCCGCTTCCGCGCCATAGCACGCCGCCTCGGCGATGCGCTGAAACTCTGTCTCCACCAGCGCCTCGTCGCCCGCAAAGGCGGCTTCGCAATAGGCGCCGGTATGAAGCTCCACCACCGGCGCACCGAGCGAGACGGCGGCATCGAGCTGTGCGCGGTCGGCATTGATGAAAAGCGAAACGCGAATACCCGCATCATTCAGCTGCGCGATATAGGGCTTCAGGTGATTGTGCTGGCCCGCCGCGTCGAGCCCGCCCTCGGTCGTCACTTCCTCGCGCCGCTCCGGCACAAGGCAGGAGGCATGCGGCTTGTGACGAAGCGCGATCTCGAGCATTTCGACCGTCGCCGCCATTTCCAGATTGAGCGGCAGGCCGATTTCCGCCTTGAGGCGCTCGATGTCATGGTCTCGGATATGACGCCGGTCCTCGCGCAGATGCGCAGTGATGCCGTCTGCCCCCGCTTCCGCCGCAAGCCGCGCGGCGCGCACCGGATCGGGATGATCCCCGCCCCGCGCATTCCGGATCGTGGCGACATGGTCGATATTCACCCCGAGGCGCAGATAGCTATTGTCGCTTGCCGGCATGGCACTCTCTCCGTTCGACGCGTTCAGACGAGGCCCCGGCTGCCCGGCTTCACGGCTTGCGTGCCTTCCAGCTCGGGCGGAAGGTCGTCGGGCTTGTAGGTGGGAATATCGATCTGCGCGAGCGAGATGAGCGGCGCCCCGACATCCGCCTTGCCGCCGGAGCGGTCGATGAGACAGGCTTCCGCCACAACATCGCCGCCCACCTTGCGCACGGCATCGATACATTCGCGCGAGGAAAGCCCCGTCGTCACGATGTCCTCTACCACCAGCACCTTGGCGCCCTTCTTCAGCTCGAAGCCGCGGCGAAGACGGAATTCGCCCTCCTCGCGCTCGACATACATGGCGGGCACATCCATGTGCCGGGCCGTCTCATAGCCGGGAATAATGCCGCCCACGGCCGGCGACACGATCACGTCGATCTTGCCGATCTCGGCCTTCTCGACCTTTTTCGCCAGCGCCTTGCACAGGCGCGACGTGCGCTTGGGGTTCTGGAAGACCAGCGCCTTCTGCAAAAAAATCGGGCTGTGGAGCCCGGAGGAAAGGATGAAATGGCCCCTGAGCAACGCTCCGGCCTTTTCAAACTCTTTCAGGACTTTCGCTTCCTTCATTCGCCTTCCCTCTCATGGAGTCTCCGGCCCCTATCGGCGCGGCCGGATGACCTTGTTGACGCAGGACAGCCCGTTCAGCGCGGACATGATGCGCGTCAAATGCTTCAGATCGCGCACGTCGAGGTCGATTTGTATGTCATAGAAATCCACGTCGCGCTGCGCCAGACTCAAATTGGTAATGTTTGACCCATAATCCGCGATCAGCATGGCGATGTGGCCGAGAGAGCCCACTTCGTTGCGCGCGATCACCCTGAGCCGGGCCGTAAAGGTTTGCGGATTTTCCGGGTCGGTTTCCCAGGTGAGATCGATCCAGCGCTGGGATTCCTCATCGAATTCCTGCAGCGCGGTCGCATCGATCGGATAGACCGTAATCCCCTCGCCCGGCGTCAGAATACCCACGATCCGCTCGCCCGGCAGCGGATATGTTTCGGGAGCGAAACGGATCGCCAGCCCTTCGCCGCGGCCCGTGAGCTTGACGGCGGAAAGCCCGTCCTTGCCGTTGGCCGCCTTTTTGAGGCCGGTCTTTGCGAGGTTGGTGCCTTCAAGCTCGGGATAGACAACTTCCAGCACGCGGCCCGGATCGAGCGTCCCGTCACCGACCGAGGCAAAAAGCTCGGTCAAATCCTGCTTGCGCAAGGCGCCCAATGCGCGCTCAAGCACCGCGTCGCCGGAATCCTTGCCCGCGCTGTCGAACACACCCTTGAGGATCTGCTTGCCGAGACGGCTGAACTCCGCCTGCTTGCCGGCGCGGATGGAGCGCCGGATGGCGGACCGCGCCTTGCCGGTGGCGACGAATGCCTCCCAGGCCGGGGACGGACGCTGCGCGGCCGAGCGGATGATCTCCACCTCGTCGCCATTCTTCAGGACGGTCCTGAGCGGCAGGTGCCGCCCGTTGATCTTGCAGCCCACGCATGTGTCGCCGATGTCGGTATGAACGGCATAGGCGAAATCGATGGGCGTCGCGCCGCGCGGCAGCGTGATGAGCGAGCCCTTGGGCGTGAAGCAGAAGACCTGGTCGGAATACATCTGGAGCTTGGAGTATTCCAGGAACTCCTCCGGCGTGCCGCCATGTTCCAGCATCTCAACGAGTTGCCGCAGCCAGCGGAAGGTCGCAGCGAACTCCTGCGTACCGGCCGCATTGCCGGCCCCTTCCTTGTAGATCCAGTGCGCGGCGATACCGAGTTCCGCGACCTCATGCATCTTCCTTGTTCGGATCTGCACTTCCACGCGCTTGCGCAGCGGGCCGATCATCGTGGTGTGGATGGAGCGGTAGCCATTGTTCTTCGGGATGGAGATGTAGTCCTTGAACCGGCCGGGCACCATCGGCCAGGAAGTATGAAGGATGCCCAGCGCGCGGTAGCAATCCTCTTCCGTTTCGACGATGACGCGGAAGCCGAAAATATCGGAAAGCTGTTCGAGCGAAATGCCGCGGCGCTCCATCTTGCGCCACATGGAATAAGGCCGCTTCTCGCGTCCCGTCACGGTGCTGTGAAGACCGTGCTCCTCGAGCTTCGAAATCAGCTCCTCACGGATTTTCTCGACCGCATCGCCGCTTTCCTCGCGGAAATCGTTGAGGCGTTTCAGAAGCGTCTCGCGCGCTTCCGGATTGAGTTCCTTGAAAGCCAGGTCTTCCAGTTCGTCGCGGAATTCCTGGATACCCATGCGGCCTGCCAGCGGCGCATAGATTTCCATCGTCTCCTGCGCGATGCGCTGACGCTTCTCCTGCGACTTGATGAAGTGCAGCGTGCGCATGTTGTGCAGGCGGTCGGCGAGCTTCACCAGCAGCACCCGGATGTCGTTCGACATCGCCAGCATGAACTTGCGGAAATTCTCCGCCTGCTTGCTGTGCTCTGAGGTCAGCTCGATCCGGGTGAGCTTGGTCACGCCGTCCACAAGCTGGGCGACCTGGGGACCGAAAAGCTCGGTCAGTTCCTCCATCGTGCTGCCGGTATCCTCCACCGTGTCGTGGAGAAGCGCCGTCACGATGGTGGCGCTGTCGAGCTTGAGGTCGGTCAGGATGCCCGCAACCTCGATGGGATGGGAGAAATAGGGATCGCCGCTTGCCCTCTTCTGACTGCCATGCTGCTTCATGGCATAGACATAGGCACGGTTGATGAGCGCCTCGTCCGCCTTGGGGTCGTAGGCCAGTACGCGATCCACCAATTCGTACTGACGCATCATCGTCAGCGCTCTCCCTTAATCTTCACCGGACCGGAACCGGCCCGAAACGCAAAACGCCGCCCATAACCTTTCGGCCGGGCGGCGTCTCGAATACTTCGCGGCACTGGCGGGCAAACGCCGCGCCTCACACGATCAAACGTCCGATTCTCCGTCCTCGGCATCCGAGGATTTCTGCTGCGGCGAATCGATCTGGCTCTGGATCGCGCGCAGAAGGTCTTCTTCGCTCATGCGCTCGCCGCCTTCCTCGCCGCTGGTGCCGAACGTATCCGGCACGGCTTCGGCCTCTTCCGAGCCCGCAAGAAGAAGCTGCACGTTTTCGGTCTCGGTGTCTTCCGACTCCACCCGCTTCTGCATGCTGCCGATCAGATCTTCGCGAAGATCCTCCGGGATCACCGTCTTTTCAGCGATCTCACGCAGCGCGACGACGGGGTTCTTGTCATTGTCGCGGTCGACGGTCAGCTCGGAGCCCGCGGACATGGCGCGCGCCCGGTGGGCGGACAGCAGAACCAGCTCGAAGCGGTTCGAGACCTTGTCAACGCAGTCTTCAACGGTCACGCGGGCCATTCATGCAACTCCAGTTCAGGCGAATGCGAAAATCTTGCTCTCATATAGGCAAAGCGGCGGCAGAAAGCAATGAAACACGGGCACTTACGTCATTTATTGCATCGCGTCAAGGCTTTAGCGGCTCAATTCCCTCAAGCGCCTCCGGCGGCAGAGCCTCGATAAGTGCATCGACGTTTTTTCCCGTAACCGGATGGCACCAGTCCGGCGCCACATCCTTGAGCGGAACGAGGACGAAGCCCCGTTCCGCAATGCCCGGATGCGGCAGCGCCAGGGGAAGCGGACCGGTTCCGGCATCGGCGCCCCGCGCACCCTCCGCCTCCACCACCTCGCCGCGGCAATCCAGCAGGTCGAGATCGAGCGTCCGCTCATACCACCGCAAACGCCGCTCCCGGCCGAAAAGCCGCTCGATCTCATGCAGCGCCGCCAAGAGCGCCGCCGGGCCGAGATCCGTCTCCACCTGCGCGACCGCATTTACGAAGTCCGGCTGCTCATGCGGCGACACGGGCGGCGTGCGATAGAAACGCGACACGGCGACGACGCGAATGCCCTTTGCGTCCATCTCCCTCAGCGCCGCCTCCAGCGTCCGCCGCGGCGGCCCGTGCTCCGTCGGCAGGTTGCCGCCAAGCGCAACCAGAACAATCCGCTCATCCGGAGTCCTGCTAGATGAAGGCTTGTTCATGAAATCCGAAACTCCTTTTCAGCGGAAAACGCCGGGGCTATAGGTGAACGCCCATCCGGCACCGACTGGCCGGATCGCGGTTGAACAGTTTCCCGATTTCCGGAGAGTTTATACACATGACTTTTTACCCGAACGAACGTGTCGCCCTTTTTATCGACGGCGCAAACCTCTATTCCGCCGCCCGCGGCCTCGGCTTCGATATCGACTACAAAAAACTTCTCGACCATTTCCGCGCCAAAGGCATTCTCGTCCGCGCCTTCTATTACACGGCCCTTCTCGAAGATCAGGAATATTCCCCACTGCGCCCGCTGATCGACTGGCTCGACTATAATGGCTATGCCGTCGTCACCAAGCCCGCCAAGGAATTCACCGACGCCAACGGCCGCCGCCGCGTCAAAGGCAATATGGATATCGAGCTGGCGATCGATGCACTCGAAATCGCCGACAAGCTCGACCATCTGGTGCTATTTTCCGGCGACGGCGATTTCCGCCGCCTGGTCGATGCCGTGCAGCGCAAGGGCAAGCGCGTGACGGTCGTCTCCACCATGCGCTCCCAGCCGCCCATGATCGCCGACGAGCTGCGCCGCCAGGCCGATGTCTTCCTCGAACTCGAAGCGCTGCGCGATGCCGTGGGCCGCAAGCATACCGAACGCCCGCAGCGCGAAGACGATGAAGACGATTACGACGACGAATATGACGATGACGACGATTACGAGGACGACGAAGAAGAAGATACTCGTCCCGGACGCGCCTGATGCCGGCAAAAGGTAACGCCGTCGCATCCCGGCCGGAACCGCCGGCCGATTGCGATGCCTGCCCGCGGCTCGCCGCCTTTCGCCACGACAATGCGGCCGCCCATCCCGACTGGTTCAACAAGCCGGTGCCTTCTTTCGGGCCGGAGGATGCGCGCTTCCTGATCGTCGGGCTCGCCCCCGGCCTTCAGGGCGCGAACAAGACCGGCCGTCCCTTTACCGGCGATTATGCGGGCGACCTTCTTTACGCAACGCTCGATAAATACGGGTTTTCGGAAGGCAGCTACGGCGCCCGGCCCGATGACGGGCTGCAACTCCGCGATGCGATGATTACCAATGCGGTGCGCTGCGTGCCGCCGCAGAACAAGCCGACGGGCGAGGAAACGCGCAACTGCCTCTCCTTCCTGAGCGCCAGGATCTCGGCCATGCCCAACCTCACCTGCCTGCTGGCACTGGGACGTATCGCGCATGACGCGGTGCTGACCGTGCGGGAACTCAGGAAGTCGCAATATAAATTCGCGCATGGCGCATCGCACGATATCGGCGGCGGGCTGACGCTTTTCGACAGCTATCACTGCTCCCGATACAACACGAATACGGGCCGCCTCACGGAAGCCATGTTCCATGATGTGTTCGACCTGGTGGCAGCGCATTTGAACGACTGACGGCGCTCAACTGTAGCGCTGCTCCGTCCACGGATCGCCTTCATTGTGGTAGCCGCGTTCTTCCCAGAATCCGGGCTTGTCCACCGCGCTGAATTCGATCCGGCGGATCCACTTCGCGCTCTTCCAGAAATACCATTGCGGCACGATGGCGCGCACCGGGCCGCCATGCTCGCGCGTCAGCGGCGCGCCCTCCCAGCTATGCGCAATCAGCACATCGGGTGCCAGAAACGCGTCCAGCGTGAGATTGGTCGTATAGCCGTCATAGGCATGAAAGATGACATGACGCGCATCGGCCTTGGGAACCACGAGATCGACGATCGCCTGCGACGGCACGCCTGCCCAGCGATTGTCGTAACGGCTCCATGTCGTCACGCAATGGATGTCGCTGACATCCTCCATCTGGGGCAGCGCCATGAACTCGTCGAAGGAGAGCGTGACGGGCTTTTCGACCAGCCCCTCGATCCTGAGCTTCCACGTCGCCTTGTCGAGATCGGGCTGCACGCCGAGATCGAGCACCGGCCATTTCTCCACGAGGTGTTGGCCCGGCGGCAGGCGGTTTTCGCGGGCACGGTCCGGCGAGCCGGTCAGATGACGGCCCTCTTCCGCCGTCTTCTGCTTGGAGCGGATGAGCTTGTCCTTGATGCGCCCCAGAAGGTTGGGGTCCTTGTCGTCACTCACGATCCGTCTCCACGCTGTCTTCCTTGAGGGAGTCTTTCCGGCGCAACTGGGCAAAGACGACCCCGCCCAGAATAAGCGCGAGGCCGGCCAGATGATAAAGCCGGAACGGCTCGCCAAGCAAAAGCACGGCAAGCAGGCTGACGAGAATGGGCACGAAGTAGAGCGTCAGTCCCGCCTTGGACGGGCCGAGAAGTTCCACGCCGCGGTTGAAGCAGACATAGGCGAGGATCGACGGGAAGATCGTCACATAGAGCACGGCCAGAATGCTGTCCCGGCCCAGCGTGAAGGGCTGTGCGTGGAAACTCTCCCAGATATAGAGCGGCAGAAGCGCGACCCAGCCCGTCATGAAGGTCAGGCTGAGAAAGGTCATGGGATGGATCTGCGGTCGCCAGCGCAGGCCCACCGAATAGGCCGCATAAAGCACCACGCCCGCAAAGACCCAGGCATCGCCCTCATTGAGGGACAGCGAGGCAAGCCGCTGCCAGTCTCCCTTGAAGAGCGTCACGACCACCCCGGCAAGGGCGAGCGCCATGCCGGCAAGTTCCCGCCAGCCGGGCCGCTCTCCGAGGAAAAGCAGAAAGATAATGATGATGGCAGGCATGGCCGCCTGAAGCAGACCCGCATTGATCGCCTGCGTCGCCCCCAGCCCGATATATAGGCATGTGTTGAAGGTGGCGATGCCGATGACGCCCAGCGCCACGATGACCGGCCAATGGCGCTTCAACGCCTCTCGATCGTTCAGCACGGGCCGCCATGCGAAAGGCAGCAGGACCAGAAAGGCGAAGAACCAGCGCCAGAAGGCAAGCCCGATAGGCGGCACGGCGGTGACCGCGGCGCGCCCCACAATCGCATTTCCCGCCCAGAACAACGCCGTGAAAAAAAGCAGAAGCCAGGGCCGCTGATACATCCACCGCCCTGCCCCCAGCACCGTGCTCACGGCCTAGCCCCTGTCGCGCAGGAGGCGTGCCTTGTCGCGCTGCCAGCTCCGCTCTTTCATGGTCTCGCGCTTGTCGGTGGCTTTCTTGCCCTTGCCCAGACCGACCTCGATCTTGGCGAGCCCGCGCAGATTGAAATAGAGTTTCAGCGGCACGACCGTCATGCCCTGGCGCTGTGTGGCGTTCCAGAGCTTGGCGATCTCCTTCTTGTGCAGAAGCAGACGGCGCGGACGGCGGGGTTCATGATTGAACATGCTCGCCGCCTGCTGGTATTCGGGGATGAAGCAGTTGATGAGAAGCGCCTCACCCTCCTTCACCTGCACATAGGCCTCATTGAGGCTCGCCTGCCCGCCGCGCAGCGATTTCACTTCGGTGCCGAAAAGCTCAATCCCCGCCTCGAACGTATCGCCGATGGCATAGTCGTAACGCGCACGCCGGTTGTCCGCGACCAGTCTGGACCCGTCGCCGGCTTTCTTCTTTGCGCCACCGCTCTTTGAGGACATGGGGTGTGTATCAGTTCAGCAGGCCGGCGTGACGCATAGCCTCGCGTACCTGCTCCTTTGTGGCATCGGAAACCTCGATCAGCGGCAGGCGCAGTTCGTCGCTGCAAAGCCCGAGCTCGCTGAGCGCAAACTTGCTGGGCGCCGGATTAGGCTCCACGAAGAGCGCGGTATGGAGCGGCATCAGCCGGTCCTGAATTTCAAGCGCCTTTGCGTACTGACCGTTGAGCGTCGCTTCCTGAAATTCGGCGCAGAGCTTCGGCGCCACATTGGCGGTGACCGAAATGCAGCCGACGCCACCATGCGCGTTGAAACCCAGCGCCGTCGCATCCTCGCCGGAAAGCTGGCAGAAGCCTTCGCCCATCGCCTGACGCTGCAGGCTCACCCGGGCGAGATTGGCCGTCGCATCCTTCACGCCATAGATGTTCTTCAGCTCGAAGAGACGCGCCATGGTCTCCACGCTCATGTCGATCACGCTGCGGCCGGGGATGTTGTAGATGAAGATCGGAATATCGATCGCATCGTTCACCGCCTTGAAATGGCGATAGAGCCCTTCCTGACCCGGCTTGTTGTAATAGGGCGTGACGACCAGCACCGCATCGGCGCCCACATCCATCGCAAAGCGCGCCAGGCTCACCGCCTCGGCGGTGTTGTTGGAGCCCGCGCCGGCCATCACCGGCACGCGGCCCGCCGCCACCTTCACACAGAGTTCGATGACGCGGCGATGTTCGTCATGGCTGAGCGTGGGCGACTCGCCCGTGGTGCCGCAGGGAACCAGCCCGTGCGTGCCCTCGGCAATGTGCCACTCCACCAGTTTTTCAAAAGCAGCCTCGTCCACCTTGCCGTCGCGAAACGGGGTGATGAGAGCAACAAAGGATCCCTTGAACATGACTTGGCTCCATAGCGGGGGCTGGCTGTTTTGAAGGCGCGAAACATAACCGTAACTTTCTGAAGCGGCAAGGAAATGCCCCTTCCCCGACGATCCCTATTGCGGCGCGAAGTCGTGGCTCTGTAAGCTGGGGGCGAAAAGGCAGTCTCGAATGCCGTGGGCCGGGGGGCCGGACGTGCTTTTTGGGTAAAGGGGGGCCATGCGGCGACGCTTGTCGCAGCGCAGGGTCCAATCCTCCAGTGACTGCGGGGTCGTGCCGTGATGGGCCGATATAGAAGGCGTATTTCTTCTCTGACCTGTTTCCGGCTGGCAGCCGCCTGCCTGTTGCCATGTGCGACGGCCGCGCTCGCCATGCCTGCTTTCGCGGCGGACCTCCCGCTGGCGCGCCCCGGGGCATCCGGCGCCGCAACCCCGGCGGCGATCCCCGCCCCCCCAATACCCGCCCCGACGGCCCCGCCCGGCATACTGGACGCGACCGACTGGGTCCGTGTCAGCCGCGCTTTCGACCTGGCCGACGACGATCAATGGCCGGAATTCGCCCAGGAAACCGCGGCGGTGAAGAACCCCGTCGCGAAAAAGCTGCTGCTCTGGGACAAACTGGTGGAAAAGGACAGCGGCGCGACGCTCGCCGATATCGCCGCCTTCCAGACCGCCAATCCCGGCTGGCCGCTCCAATCACTGCTCGACCGGCGCGCCGAAGAGGCGCTTCTCGACTACCCGGCCGACGCACAGGACACGCTGAGCTGGTTTGCAGCCCACCCGCCCGTTACCGGCGACGGCAAGATCCGCTATGGCGAGACGCTGATCCTGACCGGCGACAAGGAAAGCGGCGCCGACTGGATCCGCCGTGCCTGGGCGGAAAACGATTTCTCCGCCACCCGGCAGAAGGAAATCATCGCGCAATACGGACAATATCTGACACAGGACGTGCAGATGGCGCGGCTGGCCCGGCTTCTCTGGGAACGCCGCAGCACCGATGCCCGCAAGACGGCTGCCATGCTGGGCGAAGACGCTCAGAAGCTCGCCGATGCGCGCATCCATCTCGCCAGCCGCTCCAGCAAGGCGGAAAACGCCCTTTCGCGCGTCCCTGCCTATCTGCGCCGCGACCCCGGCCTGATTTTCGATCAGGTCCGCTATGAGCGCCGCAAGGGCAATGACACGATGGCCCTGCCGCTGCTGCTAACCGCGCCGGCAAGCCCGAGCGACATGGTGCGGCCCGATAGCTGGTGGGTGGAACGGCGCATCGCAGCCAGAAAGGCCCTTGCGGACGGGCTCTATGAGCAGGCCTATGAGATCTCCTCCGAACACGGCCTCACTGAAGGCGCGGACTTCGCCGCCGCCGAATTCCTCTCCGGCTGGATCGCGCTTCAATATCTGAACGAACCCGCCAAGGCCGCCGCCCATTTCGACCGGCTGGACAAGGGCGTCTCGACGCCGATCAGTAAGGCGCGCGCAAAATACTGGCTGGCCCGCGCCGCTTCGGCGGGCGGCCATGCCGACCGCGCCAAGCGCTTCTACACCGAAGCCTCAGCCTATCCGACGACCTTTTACGGCCAGCTCGCCATCGCCGCACAGGCGACGCAAGGCGGCGACGGCATGCTGAAACTCGCCAACGATCCGACGCTGCCGCGGAAGGAAAAGCAGAGCTTCGAAAAACGCGAACTCGTGCAGGTGGCGAAAATCCTCCACCAGATCGACCGCCAGAGCACGCTCTGGACCTTCATGCTGCACATGGCGAGCAGGCTGAACGACCCGGCTGAACTCGCCGCCCTTTCCGACCTCGCCCGGCAGTTCGGCGATCCGAAACTGTCGATCCGCATCGCCAAGGCGGCGGCCATGCGCAATATCGTGCTGACCGACAGGGCCTATCCGACGAACCTGATGCCGAGCTGGAAGCAGGTCGGCCCCAGCGTGGAACCCTCGCTCGTCTATGGCCTGTCGCGGCAGGAAAGCGAATTCGACGCCGACGCCGTCAGCCATGCCGGCGCGCGCGGCCTGATGCAGCTCATGCCCTCGACGGCGCGGCTGGTTGCGCGGCAGTTCAACATGCCCTATTCGCGCAGCCGTCTGACCGATGCGGAATACAATGCGACACTCGGCGCCGCCCATCTCGGCGATCTCGTGCAAAACGAGTTTGGCGGCTCCTACATCATGAGCATCGCCGCCTATAATGCCGGCAAGCGGCGCGTCGACCAATGGGTGGACCGGTATGGCGATCCGCGCTCCACGGCCGTCGACCCGATCGACTGGATCGAGAACATTCCCTATTCCGAAACCCGCAACTATGTGCAGCGCGTGATGGAGAACCTCGAAGTCTATCGGGCGCGGCTCGAGGGCAAGGAGCAGCCTGTCCGGCTCGGGGCCGATCTCCGGCGCAATACGGGACCGGCAATCACCACCCCGCCGCCCGAGCGCAAACCCGATGATTTACCGCTTGTGCGCCCTGCCCCCAAAGGCCATATGGCTCCCGTCGTCGAGGCCGACGATCGCTGACCCCTTTTCGTGATAACCCGCGGGAGATAACGCATGCAGCCCACGCCCTACCGGGACTTCCTCTACACCACGCAGGAAGGACTGAGGCTCTATGCGCGGGACTATGGCGAGCGGACCGCGCCGAAAACGCCTGTTATCTGCCTGCCGGGGCTGACCCGCAATTCCAAGGATTTCGAGGCGCTGGCGGGGTTCCTCTCGCAGGAGCGGCGCGTTCTCTGCCCGGACCTGCGCGGGCGCGGCCTGTCTGAATATGCAGGCGGCGCGGACGCCTACACGCCCCAGAACGAATTGATGGATACGCTCGACCTGATGACGGCGGCGGGTATCCATCAGGCGGTCTTCATCGGCACTTCGCGCGGCGGCATCATCACCATGCTGATGGCCGCCTTCCGCCCGGTCGCCCTCAAGGCGGCGATCCTCAACGATATCGGCCCGGAGGTGGAGGCAAAGGGCCTGGAACGCATTGCAGGCTATGCGGGCACGATGGAGACGCCCTCAACCTGGGACGAAGCGGCGGTGAAGCTGCGCATGATGAACGAGCGCGACTTTCCCAATGTCACGGGCGGGGAATGGCGGGCCTTCTCGCAGCGTACCTTCGCCACCGACGAAAACGGCGCGCCGAAAATGGACTACGACCCGAAAATCGGCACGGCCATGCGCAAGGGACTGGACGCCGCCAAGGGCGAACTGCCCGATATGTGGGCCCAGTTCAAGGCGCTCGCCCATGTGCCCGTCCTCGCGCTGCGCGGCGAGAACTCCGACATCCTCTCCGCCGACACACTGGCGAAGATGGCCGAAGAACATCCCGCGCTGACAGCCGTCACACTGCCCGACCAGGGCCATGCGCCCTTCCTGGACAGCGAACACGAATTCAGCGTGATCTCCGACTTCCTCGAGCGCCACGCCCTCTGATCGGCACCGCTCATCGCCTCAGCCGCAGCATCTTCGTTGCACCCCTCTGAAATTCGTAAGGGACCGGCACCAGCTCCGCTTGCATGCCTTCCCGCGCGAAATGCGCCAGCACGCCCGGCAGGTGGCTCGACGGCCGCCCGTCGAGATTGATCAGCGGAAAGACGCGCACCTCTCCTGCGACGCGCAGCAACTCGTGCAACGCCCCTATGTGAAAGGCGAAGTCGAGATCGTCGCCGTAAAGGAACAGCAGGTGAGATGAAAGCGCGAGACGGAAAGCGCCCTCGCCGAAAGGCAGTTCTGGCAAGGAGGCTTCGACATAACGCCGTGCGCCTGCCCTTTCGTAATCGGCCAGAAAGAGCTCCAGCGCTTCGCGCCTGATGGTCTCGATGGCCTCGGGCGAACCGTATTGCGACCACCGGAAGCGATACCGCGCCTGACGCAAGCCCTCCATCATCGCGCCGCGCGTCTCCTCGAAACGCTGCGCGATTGCCTCACCGGGCAATGCGTAAAGCGGATCGGTAGCGGTCACCCGCGCGCCCGCCGCCGAGGCCTCGGCGGCAAAAGACGACGGCCCCGACCCGACATCCAGAACGGCTCCGCGCAGATCCGCCTCTTCCAGTGCGAAAAAGGCGCGATACTCCCAGAGGCGCCGCCCCCAGGGCACGATCCCGTCCAGTTTGAATTCCTGCTCCATCTCCATCACCGGCTCTCCTTTCAGGCCATTTTCGGAAACGGCCTTCTCCGGTGGAGGAAACGAAAAAGGCCGCCTCGAAACGGGCGGCCTTTCTGTCGGATCGACGCACGATCTGGTCCAGGGCCACCCTCAGGTGGTCCACCAACCGATCATCTTGTGCGCGACGTAAGTCATTCGATCCTCATTCGTTGAACGGGACATTACGCCCGCCCGGTGCTTTCGCCAAGTGCTTACTTCGCCTTGCGGTAATGCATGATGCCCCAGGCCAGATAGCCCTTGTCGGCGCCATTCACCCAGTGCTCCAAGCCCTTGATCATGTTGTCGATGTAGTCACGGCTCACGCCGACCTCGACAAGCTTGTCATAGCCCTTCTGGAGCTCCTGCCTCACGCGCCAGTAGTGGCGGCGAAGCTGATCGACATGATCGTCGAAACCGAGCTTCTCGAAACCGAGCGCCTTGAGTTCCTTGTCATAGAAACCCGGGGAACCCAGCGTCGCAAGATGAATGCGATCGAGGATCGGCTGCAGCACATCCGCCGGGCAATCGTCCGACTGCATCGGATCGGTGAAGATGAACTGGCCGCCCGGCTTCAGCACGCGGGCCACCTCTTCCATCACCTTGACGCGATTGCCGCTGTGCAGGATCGAGTCCTGCGACCAGACGACGTCGAAGGAGCCATCCTCGGCGGGAATATCCTCGAAGCTGCCATGCTTGACGGTGATCTTGTCCGACAGGCCGGCCTTCTCAGTCATCTCGCGATTGATGGCATTCTGCTTGTCGGAGATGTTCACGCAAGTGACGTGACAGCCATAGGTCTCCGCGAGGTAGCGCGCCGCACCGCCATAAGCGGCACCGATGTCGAGCACCTTGGTGTCGGGACCGATGCCCTGGATCTTGGACGCGATGGTCTCGTCGGTGCGATGGCTCGCATCGCCGACGGGCTCCTCATCGTCCTTGTACAGACCGATATGGATGTCCTTCCCACCCCAGATGGTGAAATAGAACTTATCGGCATCGTCGCTGTCGTAATATTCTTCTGCCTTGGCGACGGCGTTCGTATCAGGACTCGTCATCGTAGGCTTTCTCCGCAACATGAACGTAAAAGTCGGTTTCCTTATCGTCATAGTCAGCGTTGAAGTCACCATAGGTGGTGATCTTCTGGAAGCCGATCTCGTGCATGAGGCGCTTCACATAGGCCTTGCGCAGCGGGAACATGTTGAGGTGATAGACGCTGTCGTCCGGGAATGTGTACCGGAAGCGCGCCAGCGAGTCGTCGACATGTTCCGGCTCGGCCGTAACCTTGTCGCCGCAATAGTAGTATTTGTGCTTCGTGCTGAAGCCTTCATCCATAATCAGGTCGTAGTTGCGCTGGTCCAGGATGAGGACGCCGTCATGCTTCAGAGCGGCATAGAATTCGGCGAGCGCCCGGCGACGGTCCTTCTCCTCGAAGAGATGGGTGAAGGAATTACCGAGGCAAACAATCGCATCGTATTTGCCGTGTACGTCCTTGTTCAGCCAGCGCCAGTCCGCGCAGATGGTCTGAAGAACGATGCCGTTGTCGCGGCCATTGTCGAATGCCTTGACGAGCATTTCCTTGGCGCCGTCGACGGTGGTCACGTCGAAACCGGCTTTGGCGAGCTGCACGGAGTGAAAACCTGTACCCGCGGCGACGTCGAGGATCTTGTGCTTGCCGAGCTTTTTCAGCAGGTCGATGAAGAAACGGCCCTCGCCTTCGGCGCGGCCCTTCCAGTCGATCAGCTGATCCCATTTGTCGACGAAGGATTCCGTATATTCGTGCTGATAGTGATCGGATTCACGAACTGCGAGGGGATCCTCGCCGAAATCCTGTTCTTTCTTGAGTACGGTACCAGACATATTGCCCCTTCAAAAATGCCGACATGCCGGGCGCGCAAAGGCGCGCTCCGCCGATCGGTCAATTTGTGATGGCACCAGCCACATGACTGGCGCCCTAGGTCTCGATTTCAAAGGTCTACGTAAAGATGTGCGCAGGATGCGCAGCGCAGACCGCACCGGACACAATCGCGAGGGATTTCGCGATTGAGCGGCATAGGCGCCGCTTGGATGGTGCTGTCGAGGTCGAAATCCTCGCAACGGCACAGCATGATTGCTGCGCCGGAGAATTCCTTGCCCGACGGGATGGGACCGTAACAAAGCCTCTGCGAGGTATCAACAGCGGCAGGGTAAATCTTTTAAAAACAAATGCTTTTCAGCGTTTTGCGTCTTTTATTTGAGATATTTCTTTCAAAAAGCAGCTCTTATGTATCGAGCCTGTATGCTTTTCCCTCTCGTTTCACATAACCGGCTGTGGGCGCCGCAAAATGCGTCCCGATCACGAGAACCGGCGTTTCCGCTAGGTTTTTGAACATGCTCTCGCGTGTCGCCGTCGATCCCGCAGAATCGACATCCGCCGACGACGCCCAGTCCGGCCGCGCGAACTGGCAGGGGTGATGGATGAAATCGCCCGTAATCAGCGCTTCCTCGCCTTTCGACGAAATTTTCACGCTCACATGGCCCGGCGTATGCCCGACGGTGGGAACGAGAGACACCTCATCGCAAAGCCGGTGGTCCATCTCCACCAGATCGACAAGCCCCGCATCGAAGACCGGCTTCACCGAATCGGCGAAGACATGGACCTGCTCTTCGTTTTCCGTCTGGGACTGCCAATGCTCGAACTCGGTACGCGCCATCAGATAGCGCGCCTGAGGAAAGGTCGGCACCCACTCCCCGTCCTTGAGCATGGTGTTCCAGCCGACATGGTCGACATGCAGATGAGTGCACATCACCATGTCGATCGAGGACGCCGGATAGCCGGCCTCCTCCATGCGCTCCAGAAAGGGCTCGTGCCGGTCGTTCCAGATCGGCGCCATACGGCCCTGCTTGTCATTGCCCAGACAGGTATCGACCATGATCCGTACCGACGGCGTGTCGACGATAAGGGCATGAATGCTCATCACGAGCTTGCCCTCCTCCGTCACGAAATGCGGTTTCATCCACTCATAGGGCGCGACCGCTTCCGGCGTCGCCTGGGGAAGGATAAAGCGCGTACCGCCCGCCATCTCCATCTCGACGATCCGCGTCACGGTCACATCGCCGATGCGCCACTGTTCCATTCTCTCCGCCCCCCGTTTTTGTTCCTTTCCTGCAAAGCTAGGACAAACCGGCGCGAATCTCTCAAAAATTTCATTTTGCAGTTGCGAAATGGCTCCCCACATGACCCGATAGAACGGTTGCTTATCGGAGCCTCCCATGGCCGCGCAGACACCTTCTCGACCCACTCGAAAGCCCCCATCCTCCACCGAGGCGGAATGCCCGGTGCTGGTGCTGCAGGGCGGCGGCGCCCTCGGCGCCTACCAGGCCGGCGTCTATAGCGCCTTGTCGGAGGCCGGGATCGAACCGCAATGGCTGGCCGGAATTTCCGTCGGCGCCATCAACGCGGCGATCATTGCCGGCAACCGGCGCGAAGACCGCGTGGAAAAGCTCAAATCCTTCTGGGACCGCGTATCCGGCACGCTGCTGGGCCAGCCCGTCATGCCGGGGCTGGAAATACGCAGCCTCTATGCCCAGGCCAGCGCTGCGTCCGCCCTCGCCTTCGGCATCCCGAGTTTCTTCACGCCGCGTATGCCGCCGCCCTGGCTTAATCCGGCCGGCAGCCCCGCGGCGCTCAGCTTTTACGACACGGCCCCGCTCGCCGACACGCTGAAGGAGCTGGTCGATTTCGACCGGCTGAACAAGGGCGATATGCGTTTCAGCGTCGGCGCGGTCAACGTCCGAAGCGGCAATTTCGTCTATTTCGACAATCACGATATGGAAATCGATCTGAGGCATGTCATGGCCTCCGGCGCGCTTCCGCCCGGCTTCCCGCCTGTCGAAATCGACGGCGAGCATTACTGGGACGGCGGCATCGTCTCCAACACGCCGCTTCAATATGTGCTGGAGGAAGACACGGTGGACGATATGTGCGTCTTCCAGGTCGATCTCTTCAATGCACGCGGCTCCCTGCCGCGCACCATCGGCGAAGTGGCCGAACGCCAGAAGGACATCCGCTACTCCAGCCGCACGCGCCTCAACACCGATGTGTTCCGCCGCCGCCACCGCATGGAAAAGGCCGTCAGCAACCTGCTGGAAAAGCTGCCGCCGGAATTTTCCGACGATCCGGATGTGCAGGCATTGCGCGAATGCGACCGGCACAACGCCATCACCATCATCCATCTCATCCATCGCCGCATGCGCTACCACAACCATGCGAAGGATTATGAATTCTCCCGCGCCACGATCGGCGATCACTGGCAGGCGGGCCGCAACGACGTGACGCGCACGCTGCGCCACCAGGCATGGCGCGACCGCCACCGCCCCGAAAGCGGCATCCAGGTCTTCGACCTGACGCGGGATGCGACCGACTGAGCGTCAGCACTGAAAGGAGTGCAAACATGAAAATGAAAGACAAGGTGGCTCTTATTACCGGATCGGCGAGCGGCATCGGCAAGGCCATCGCCACCCGCTACGCCTCCGAGGGCGCGAAAGTGGTGATCGCCGACCTCAATGCCGACAAGGCGCAGGCGACGGCGAAGGAAATCGACAATGGAAGCAGCGGCTCGGCCATGGCCGTCGAAATGGACGTCACGAACGAAAAGGCCGTGAATGACGGCGTCCAGCAGGTCGTGGACAAATGGGGCAGGATCGATGTGCTGGTGAGCAATGCCGGCGTGCAGATCGTGAACCCTGTGCAGGACTTCTCCTTCGACGACTGGAAGAAGATGCTGGCGATCCATCTCGACGGCGCCTTCCTGACCACGAAAGCCTGCCTGCCCCATATGTACAAACAGGGCTCGGGCAGCGTGATCTATATGGGCTCGGTGCACTCCAAGGAGGCGTCGGTCCTGAAATCGGCCTATGTGACGGCGAAACACGGATTACTGGGTCTCTGCCGCACCGTGTCGAAGGAAGGGGCCGAGCATGGCGTGCGCGCCAATGTGATCTGCCCCGGCTTCGTGCGCACGCCGCTGGTGGACAAACAGATCCCCGAACAGGCCGAGGAACTCGGCATCTCGGAGGAAGAAGTCATCAAGAACGTGATGCTGAAACAGACCGTCGACGGCGAATTCACGACCGTGGAAGACGTCGCCGAAATTGCCCTGATGTTCGCAAGCTTCCCCAGCAATGCGCTGACCGGCCAGTCCGTGGTGGTAAGCCATGGCTGGTACATGCAGTAGGCACGCTTGCGCTGGCGGGCGGGCTCAGACCTCGCCCGTCAGCCACCGCGCGGCCAGCGCTTCCAGATCGTCCCCGAGGCCGGTGTCGATATCGTCCTGCCCGCCATGCGAGCACAGGCCGCGCACCAGGCCGTCCTTGATCGAATAGCACCAGCCGTGAACCCGAAGGTCCTGCCCGTTGGCCCAGGCGTCGCGGACGATGGTGGTGGTGCAGACATTGCGCACCTGCTCGAGCACATTCAGCTCGCAGAGCCGGTCCACACGGCCTTCTTCATCCTCGGCCGCGTCCACATGATGGCGGTGCAGCCTGTAGACGCCGCGAATATGGTTGAGCCAGTTGTCGATCAGGCCGTGATCGGACTTCTCCAGCGAGGCGCGCACGCCGCCGCAGCCATAATGGCCCGTGACGATGATGTGCTTCACCTTCAGCACCTCGACCGCGAACTGAATAACGGAGAGGCAGTTCAGGTCCGAGGCGACCACCACATTCGCGATGTTGCGGTGAACGAAGACCTCGCCCGGCGGCAGGTCGATGATCTGATTGGCGGGAACCCGGCTGTCGGCACAGCCGATCCAGAGAAACTCAGGCGCCTGCTGGCGGGAAAGGCGGTTGAAGAATTCCGGATCGCGTTCCTTGACCCCTTCGGCCCATTCCCGGTTACGCTCGAACAACACCTTGAGTTCTGGCATTTTCCCCATCCTGCATCCCTGTAAGAAACCGCCCGAGCGGCGCCGGGGTAGATAGCATTTTTTTCGCGGAAGAAAATACGCGCTATTTTTTACACCACATTTTTGTTGGATGAATTAAAGCACATTTTTTTATTGAATTTTATGCGGCGGCGTCTCACTTTCACCCCATCGGATCCCCGCAAGCTGGCAGATGCCGGCCGGCACGTCGAAACGACAAGGTAGCATGTTCCAAGCAGCCGCTCCCCTGGCCCCTTACGCCGTTCTCGGCGTCATCGCCATCATGCTCGTCTTCTTCACCACCGAGAAGTTCCCGCCCGAAGTGGTGGCGCTTGGCGGCGTGGGCGTACTGCTGGCCACGGGCCTGCTCGATGCCGATTCCATGCTGTCCTCCTTCGCCAATGACGCGCCGGTGACGATCGCAGCCATGTTCATCCTGTCAGGTGCGCTGGTGCGCACGGGCTTTCTCGCTAATCTGACCTCGCGTTTCCAGCGGGCGGCGGAAAAAGGAAACCGCGGCGTCTTCTCCTGGCTGATGGGGCTCACCGCCACGGCCTCCGCCTTCGTCAACAATACGCCGGTCGTGATGGTGATGATCCCCATCGTGATGGGCATCGCGGCAAAGCTGAAGATGGCGCCCTCGCGCATGCTGATCCCGCTTTCCTATGCGGCGATCCTGGGCGGCACCTGCACGCTGATCGGCACGTCGACCAATCTGCTGGTCAATGGCGTCGCGGTAGCAAACGGCATGGAGTCGTTCGGCATGTTCGAGATCACCGCGCTCGGCCTGACCCTGACCATTGTGGGCGGCGCGGCGATGCTGGTGATGGCGCATTTCCTGCTGCCTGACCGCATGACGCTGGCCGGTATGCTGGGCGAGCGCAAATCACAGCGTTTCCTCACCGACGCGCTGCTCAACCCCGGCTCACCCTTCATCGGCAAGCGCGTCGGCGAAATCGAAACCTTCCGCAAGCGCGACATTCGCGTGGTGGACGTGGTGCGCAACGAACGCTCGCAGCGCCACCGGCTCGACACGCTGGTGCTGGAACCGCGCGACCGCATCGTTTTCGAATCCAGCATGGCCGAAGTGCTGAGCCTGCGCTCCGAGGCGAGCGTTCAGCTCGCGCCAGAAGGCCTTTCCGAAGTCGGCCAGCGCGAAGCCGTGGTGGTGGAAGCGCTGGTCGCCCCCAACAGCAGCCTGATCGGAACGGAGCTGCGCCACCAGCGCCTGCGCCGCCGCTATGCGATCTACATTCTCGCCGTGCACCGCCATGGCGAGAATCTCGGCCGCCAGATCGGCGAGATCGCCCCCAAGGCGGGCGACACGCTGCTGATCGAAGGTGCCGCGGACGACGTGAAACGCCTGTCGGAAGAGATGAACCTGCTGAACCTTACCGAGCCTGCCGAACGCGGCTATCGCCGCAACAAGGCGCCCCTCGCCTTCGCCGTGCTGGCGGGCGTGGTGCTGCTCGGCGCGCTCAATGTGATGCCGCTTTCCGCCCTCGCGGTGATCGGCGTGGGCGTGGTGCTCTTCACCGGCTGCCTCGATGCCGACGACGCCTTCCGCGCGATAGACGGGCGCATATTGGTGCTGATCTTTTCCATGCTCGCCGTCGGCGCGGCGCTGGAAAAATCCGGCGCGGCGGCGCTCATCGTGAACGGCGTCGCGCCATGGCTTTCAGGCCTGCCCCCGATTGCCGCGCTTCTCGCGGTCTATCTCATGACATCGATCATGACCGAGCTTGTGACCAATAACGCCGTCGCCATCGTGATGACCCCTATCGCCATCGGCCTTGCGCATCAGCTGGGATACGACCCCCGTCCCTTCGTGGTGGCGGTGATGTTCTCGGCCAGCGCAAGCTTCGCGACCCCCATCGGCTACCAGACGAATACCCTGGTCTACGGCCCCGGCGGCTACCGCTTCACCGATTTCATGAAGATCGGCATCCCGATGAACCTCATCGCCGCTGCCATCACGGTAACGCTCGTGCCGATGCTCTGGCCGTTCTGAGCCGGCCTGAACGGGCGTTTCGGGTTGACAATGCGCGGCTTTCCGACAAACCAGAAGCGTAACCGCAGCCGGGTCGAAAGGAACGTCCGATGATTGTCATCCATCACAATCCCGATTGCGTGACATCGCGCAATGTCCTCAAGATCATCGAGGCATCCGGCGAAACGCCGATAGTGATCGAGTATCTCAAGGAAGGCTGGACGAAGGCTCAGCTCCTCGCCCTCTTCGCCGCGGCCGACCTCACGCCGCGTGAAGCGCTGAGGGAAACCAAATCGCCCGCCGCCGACCTGGGCCTGCTGGAGGACGGCGTTTCCGACGAAACGATCCTCACGGCCATGCTCGAGCATCCCGTACTCGTTAACCGCCCCATCGTCTGTTCGCCCAAGGGCGTGAAGCTCTGCCGCCCGAGCGAGACGGTGCTCGACCTTCTCGACCGCCTGCCGCCCGGACCCTTCCACAAGGAAGACGGCGACCTGCTGATCGATGCGGAGGGAAAGCGCGTTGGCTGACGACACCTTCCCCAATCTCGACGAAACGAGCTTTCGGTCCATCGACGAAGAGACGCTCTTCACGCCGCCCCGCATGGCGCATCCGCCGCGCATCCTGCTGCTGCATGGGTCGCTCCGGGAACGCTCCTACAGCCGCCTCGCCAATGAAGAAGCCGCGCGCATCCTGCGCCGCTTCGGCTGCGAGACGCGCGTCTTCGACCCGCACGGCCTGCCGCTGGTAGACGGCGTGGAGGAAAGCCATCCCAAGGTGCGGGAACTGCTCGATCTCGTGATCTGGTCGGAAGGCATGGTCTGGTGCTCGCCGGAACGCCATGGCGCGATGTCCGGCGTGATGAAAACCCAGATCGACTGGCTGCCGCTGAAGCGGGGCGCCGTGCGCCCCACGCAAGGCAAGACACTGGCGGTAATGCAGGTCTCCGGTGGCTCGCAAAGCTTCAACGCCGTCAACCAGATGCGCATTCTGGGCCGCTGGATGCGGCTCATCACCATTCCCAACCAGTCTTCCGTCGCCAAGGCATTCCTCGAATTCGAGGAAGACGGCCGCATGAAGCCCTCGCCCTATTACGACCGCATCGTGGATGTGATGGAAGAACTGGTGAAGTTCACCCTGTTGACCCGCGAACGCGCCGACTATCTCGTCGACCGCTATTCGGAGCGCAAGGAGAGCGCGGAAGAGCTGTCGGCGCGGGTGAATCGACGGTAATCGGCAGTTAGAATAGCCGGGCAAAGAACAGTCCGCCAGCGCCCCGGTCACTTAGGCCTTCTCTTGAAGAGACTTCAGACAGACATTCTTCGGCATTTCTCTAATCGCATCTACAAAATTTATTGCTACGCCCAGTTTCGAAAACTCAACGAGTTCATTGAGTCCACTCTTGCTCGTAAGATGCATCATCTCATAGCGGCAAACCGGAATTTGATAATTGTCCTTGTACCTACGGTCAGGCCCGCCTCGCTTGTTTGGGTGCTTCCAAGTGTGCCTGACAACTATTGCATCGTGGGGAACACCACCTTCTTCAATGAAATCCGATTCTTCCAGCTTGATACGAAGGTCCGAATACCCTACCGCCCCTAAATGCCGACCATCATCGACCAGAGCGGTATCCGGCAGGAAATAGATTACTTGTTTTCCTACTTGCAATGCTGGAGGAGTCACGTTGCTTTTCACGACATTGGGAAGTCTGTAGGACAGTGCCGTCCGCTTTTTACGCACAATATGCGTTGCTCCCGCATTTCGCTTCCAAGTGGTCAAATCACGGACAGCTCCACCTGCTTCCACATGCCATTTTCCACCACATTGAGATAATGCATCAAAGCTTTCTGTGACAGCCCGATAGAGAGCTTCCATGTCTTGTTCGAGGTCATAAAAAAGGACTGCTGTCCGACGATAGGTGTCCAGCCAGTGCCCTATCAGGGCTCCCGGTAGGGCCAGCGCCACCAACCACAATGCCTCTGGTCCGATAGCAGGTGCTATCGTTCCACCTATGACAGCTCCGGCCAGACCCAGAAGCACCGCCATGCTAAACTGATCGCGCTTAGCATTGATTTCGTCCAACAATTCATCAAACGACTCGTCACGCATAGCCAAGACGTCACCGGAGTCGATTTCGGTCATTTCGACACCTTCGACGTCGAAGACCATATGTTTCCGATCAATCTGCGACTCAGTTTTGCTGGAAGCAGGCGATGATCCAGCTCTTCTAGCCGAAGCGCGATAGTAAAACCCATTGCGTCCAGCGTGGACGTAGTGCCCCCGAGGTCCCGTTCCTACGCGAAGCCCCTTCACGCCAACGGATACGCCGACGCCGCTCTTCGAAAAATTAAAGCGAAACGGTCCTGCGCGCACAGATTTGCGTAGATAAAATGGCATCTATCCCTCCCCCCCGAAGAGCTGACGACATCTCTACTATACAGATTAGGTATAAGTTACGCAGGCTTTACCACAGTCTCCTGTTCGCAAAGGCATGGCCCGAGCCTGACTTTAGGTAGCGCTCGAAAGATTCGGCCTTCGCTCTGTCGGAAAAGGCGACATATGTCGTCAGCTGCCAAGGCTTGAATTTGGACGTATGGATAGATTTACCGGCATTGTGTTCCTGAAGGCGTCGTTTGAGATCGACGGTCATGCCCACATAACGCTGGCTGTGATTTGACAGGCTCTCAATAAGATAGACGTAAAACAAAACGGCCCCCCTTCGCTAAAGCTCCGGAGGGCATCCTGCTTCGTACTGGTGGAGATTGCCATTCCTGCGGCGCAAACGTTTCACAGGGCCAATCCTGCGAAGCTCGAAGAGCGAAGCAGGATGGCGGAGAGGATGGGATTCGAACCCACGATACGCGGTTAACGTATACTCCCTTAGCAGGGGAGCGCCTTCAGCCACTCGGCCACCTCTCCACCGCCGTGTATGCCCAAGTTCGGGCGCGGCTTCAAGAGGGATGAGGCGAAAAGCCGGGGAATTTCTTCCGTTTCAGAGATTTAGCGCTTCTTGCCGTGATAGCGGATCAGGCCTTCCTGCGCGACCGAGGCCACCAGCCGGCCATCCCGGGTAAAGATGCTGCCCCGGTTGAAGCCCCGGCTGCCCGAGGCGCTGGGGCTGTCCTGCACATAAAGGAGCCAGTCGCTGGTGCGGACCGGCGCGTGAAACCACATGGCATGGTCGAGACTGGCCGACTGGAGCTTGCCCTGCATCCAGCTCACGCCATGCGGGCGAATGCAGGTGTCGAGCAGCGTCATGTCGGAGGCATAGGCCAGCACGCACTGATTGATGGATTCCGTGGTGCCCACATCCTTCACCGCCCGGAACCAGACATGCTGGGCGGGCACCATGGGCTCGGGATCGAAATAATTCTGCGGATCGACGGGCCGGATCTCGATGGGACGGGGCCGCGAGAAATGCGCGGCGATTTCCGGCGTGAGCTTGTCCTTCACCGCCTCGCGCAGCTCCGTTTCGGTCTTCAGGTCTTCGGGCATCGGCACATCGGGCATGTCGGCCTGATGCTCGAAGCCTTCTTCCTGTATCTGGAAGGAGGCGGCGAGATTGAAGATCTGCTTGCCGTGCTGGATCGCAACGACGCGCCGTGTGGTAAAGCTCTTGCCGTCCCGCGCACGGTCCACTTCATAGAGGATCGGCACCTTCGGGTCGCCCGGACGGATGAAATAGGCGTGAAGCGAATGGCAGATGCGCTCTTCCACCGTGCGATAGGCCGCCACCAGCGCCTGACCGATCACCTGGCCGCCGAAAACGCGCTGCCAGCTCACATCGGGGCTGTGGCCCCGGAAAAGGTTCTGTTCGATCGGTTCGAGATCGAGAATCTGAATCAGGTCTTCTACGGCGTCCGGCATGGTCCCATCCATCGCGAATAAAGCTGGCGGAGTGGGCCGGAACATAGGCTCAAACGCGCCTGCCCGCTACCCTCGGGCAAGGCGTTGGCCGCAACCGGTATCTTACTGGCTGGCGAGCCACTCACGCGCCTGGCGTTGCGCTTCCGCGACCTCGGCCGGCGACATCTCCCGGGCAAGTTCCGCCCGGTAGTCGCGCGCCGCAACGCTGCCGCGCATCGCGGCCAGATTGAACCATTTGTGAGCCGTGACGAGATCGACTTCCACGTCGCGCCCCGTCGAATACATCAGGCCGAGATTAAGCAGAGCATCTCCGGAACCGCCCGGCGCCCCAAGTTCACTCTTGTCGGCAACGTCGAATTGCATACGAGCCATGGTTTCAAACCCCCATAAACAGGCCGGACGCGTCTTGCGCGTGCCCGCCGGCTTGCTGTTCATGATCGCAGGACCTTCCTGCGTCATAGGGATGCTTTCATGACCGTTTTGAAAGAATGGTTAACGCCGCGCCCGGGAGTGACGCAGCATTACAACAATTTGACTGAAATTAACCGAAATCAGACCGAAGGTATCTTCATACCGCGCTGCACGGCGGGCCGCGCGGCGACATTCTTCATCCAGCGTTCGATATTCGCGCCCTCGCCCACAATGTCCGGGCGGGCCTGGCGAATAAGGTCGAAACCGACCGCAACCCAGGGATAGGTCGCCATATCGGCGATGGAATAGTCCCCGCCCAGATAATCCGCCTGCCCCAGACGGCCGTCCATCACCTTCAGCAGGCGGGCGCTCTCACCGACATAGCGATCGATGGCATAGGGGATTTTCTCGCTGGCGGTGTTCAGGAAATGATTGGCCTGCCCCATCATCGGACCGACGCCGCCCATCTGCCACATCAGCCATTCCAGCGCCTTGGCGCGCTGGCCGCCCTTCGCGGCGAGGAACTTGCCCGTCTTCTCCGCGAGATAAACGAGGATCGCCCCGGACTCCATCAGCGTCAGCGGCGCGCCGCCATCGCCTTCGCGATCGACGACGGCCGGGATACGCCCATTGGGCGAAATCTTCACAAACGCCGGATCGAACTGCGCCTGATTGCCGAGATCCACCGGATGCACTTCATAGGGAAGCCCGGTCTCTTCCAGCATGATGGACACCTTGTATCCGTTGGGCGTCGTCCAGGTATAAAAGTCGATCATGAGAGCCTCCCAGCTGCCTGATTTGCGTAATCAAAGCGATATGGGCAGCGCAGTGCCCCATTGCGAGCCGTGCGCGGCGGCATTGCCGAAATTGTGATCGCAAGCTGAACTGGAAATCCACCTAGCGCACCTCGAAACGGCCGCCATACGGCTCATCGGGGCCAAGCTCTTCCACGGCGCGAACCGAGGCCATGCGCGGCCCTTCGCGACATGCCGCAATCATTTCGGAGACACGCTCCAAGGGGCCTGAAAAAACCGCCTCGACATCGCCATCGGCCAGATTGCGCACCCAGCCGGAAAGACCGAGAGCGGATGCCCGGCGCATCGCCCAGGCGCGGTAGCCCACGCCCTGAACCCTGCCGCTGATCCGCACGCGCACGGACCGGTTTTCGGTCATCTGCGCCTTCCTTCCGCCACCGCGCGAGGACACCCCCGGCGCCGGCATTCAGTATTTCGCCGTCACCTCGACATGATGGTGACGATGCGTCGGACAGACATTCGGCTCGATCCGGTATTTGCCCGCGGGCAGCTTCGTTCCCACCGCGCTTTCCGGCGTGATGAACGCGGCCACCTGTTCGCTGCCATGATAAAGCGTGAAACCATAAGTGCCGTCGGTGACGCGCGTGATCTCGCCCGCCTCGGGCAGAACGAGATCGCGGCCCCATTCGCGCTCCGTTCCGTATGCATCATGCTTCACCACCGAGCCCGTGCCGGTGACGGAAGCGGCGAAGGCTGCCTGAGGCGCCGCGACCAGAGCCGCCGCCAGAGCGAGTGCGAGCCATTGGCCCGTGCTTTTGCTTCCCATCATCTTGCTCCCCTCATCCAAAAAGAACAGCGCACCCGCGAAGATCGCGGATGCGCTGCAAACCTAGCACACCGTCGCGGGACATGAAGTCCCGCCCATGTGCCGCATCTTAGTTTGCGCGTTGCCCGAAAAGGATCTTGCGAGCCTTCTCGGCGTCTTTGGTCTTGTCTCCCAGGGTGCCCTGACGCAAATCGCGCCCCAGGGCGAACCCTCTGCGAACGGCCGGACGGGCGCTTACCCGTTCGAACCATTTTTTGAGATGTGGAAAATTCTCAAGCCGCTGACCCTGGTTTTTGGCGGGTACGACCCAGCCCCAGCAAGCCATGTCTGCGATGGAATAACGGCCGGCAAGGTAATCGCGGTCCTTCAGGCGCTTGTTCATAACGCCATAGAGCCGGTTCACCTCATTCGTGTACCGCTTGATCGCATACGGAATTTTCTCCTGAGCGTATTGCCGGAAATGATGTGCCTGGCCGGCCATTGGCCCCAGACCCCCCATTTGCCAGAACAGCCATTGATCGACCTCAACCCTCTGCCGCTCGTTTGCCGGGTAGAACTTTCCCGTCTTGCGGCCGAGATATTGCAGGATTGCACCGGATTCGAAGATCGAGATGGATTTCCCCCCGGGGCCATCCGGATCGATGATAGCCGGCATCCTGTTGTTCGGCGCGATCCTGAGAAAGGATCGCTTGAACTGGTCGCCAATGCCGATATTCACCGGTTTCATCACATAGGGAAGCCTGCACTCCTCCAGCATGATCGAAACCTTCCAGCCATTGGGTGTCGGCCAGTAATAGAGTTCGATCGGCTTTTCGGAGGAGCGCACGACCCCGGCCGAAGCGGACCGCTTCGCCGGGGCCGTTTTACGAGTAGCCCCCTCGGATGATTTCCGGCGCGCAGCCATTACTTCTTGGCTGCCGTCCTGCGACGGGTCGCGGGCTTGCGGGCCGCCGTCGTCCGGCGCGTCGCGGTGCGACGAGCAGGAGCCTTGCGAACCGTCGCGCGACGGGTGGCAGACGTCTTGCGGGCAGTGGTCTTGCGCGCAGGCGCCTTCCGGGCCGCTGTCTTGCGCGCTGCGGGCTTCTTCGCAGCGGTCTTGCGAGCGGTCGTCTTCTTGGCCGCAGGCTTGCGGGCCGTTGTCGTCTTCCTGGCTGCAGGCTTACGAGCCGCCGTCGTCTTACGAGCGGTTGTCGTCTTACGAGCCGTCGTTTTACGAGCCGTCGTCTTCTTCGCCGCAGGCTTGCGAGCCGTTGTCGTCTTCCTGGCTGCGGGCTTGCGGGCCGCCGTCGTCTTCCGAGCGGTCGTCTTGCGAGCCGTCGTCTTACGGGCAGCGGGTTTCCGGGCTGTCGTCTTCTTGGCAGCCGTGGTCTTCCGGGCAGCAGGCTTACGGGCGGTTGTCTTCTTCGCCGCGGGCTTGCGAGCCGTTGTCGTCTTCTTGGCTGCGGGCTTACGAGCCGTAGTGGTCTTCTTCGCAGCCGTCGTCTTCTTGGCGGCGGGCTTGCGAGCGGTCGTCTTCTTCGCCGCAGGCTTCTTCGCAGCCGTGGTCTTTTTCGCCGCAGGTTTCTTCGCGGCGGTCTTTTTCGCCGCGGGTTTACGAGCGGTGGTCTTCTTGGCGGCCGTCGTCTTGCGAGCGGTCGTCTTTTTGGCGGTTGCCGTTTTCGGCTTCGCCTTTCTCGTCGTGGTAGCCATGTTAATTCAGCTCCTGATGTGCCATTTGTGTTGGCGACAATCCAAAGACTTGCAACGCACACAAACTCACGTGCCCCCGTACCCATCAAGGCGCACATTGCTACTATGGGCGTCACAAATGCGCTCGGCAACAAATTGCAACAGTTTTACGCAAGCGCAGTCGCGCCACTTTCATGTGAAAGTGGTTTACAAACAGTTCACCGGAAACATGGATTCGTTCGTCAGTCCTCGGAAGGTATGTCTATTTTCTTCGCGAGAATTTCGTTGACGAGTTGCGGATTAGCCTTGCCAGACGTGGCTTTCATGACTTGGCCGACAAACCAGCCTGCAAGTTTCGGCTTGGTTTTGACCTGTTCCACCTTGTCCGGATTGGCCGCGATCACCTCGTCGATCGCCGCTTCGATAGCGCCTGTATCCGTAACCTGACGAAGACCTTCTTTTTCGACGATTTCGATGGCATTTCTGCCCGTTTTGTACATCGAATCAAAAACGTCCTTCGCGATTCGACCTGAAATCGTGTTGTCGGAAATGAGGTCCAGCAGCTCTCCAAGCTGTTTTGCAGACACCGGCGACGCCTCCAGAGAGTGGCCTTCGCGGTTCAGCGCACCGAACAAATCGCCGTTCACCCAGTTCACCGCAAGCTTCGGATCGCGCCCCTTCGCAACCTCTTCGAAGAAGTCCGCACGCGCCCCATCGCTGACGAGAACGGTCGCGTCGTATGCCGACAATCCGTAGTCGGTCATCAGGCGTTCTTTCTTTTCGTCCGGCAGCTCCGGTAGCGATGCTGCAATGCGGTCGACATCCTCCTGCTGCAATTCCAGCGGCAGAAGATCCGGATCCGGGAAGTAGCGATAGTCATGCGCCTCTTCCTTGGAACGCATGGAGCGCGTCTCGCCCGTTTTCGGATCGAAAAGCCGCGTTTCCTGATCGATCTTGCCGCCGTCTTCGAGAATTTCGATCTGTCGGCGCGCTTCATGTTCGATCGCCTGGCCGATGAAACGGATCGAATTCACATTCTTGATTTCGCAGCGCGTGCCGAGCTCACCGCCGGGCCGGCGCACGGACACATTCACGTCCGCGCGCAGACTTCCCTGCTCCATATTGCCGTCGCACGTGCCCAGATACCGCAGAATCGTGCGCAATTTTCGCACATAGGCCTGCGCTTCTTCCGCCGAGCGCATGTCCGGGCGCGACACGATTTCCATGAGCGCAACGCCCGACCGGTTAAGGTCGACATGGCTCATCGTCGGGTGCATGTCGTGAACGCTCTTGCCCGCATCCTGTTCCATGTGCAGACGCTCGATGCCGATTTTCTCGACGCGCTCTTCCGGCAGGTCGATTTCGATTTCGCCCTCGCCCACGATGGGGTGTTTGAACTGCGAAATCTGGTAGCCCTGCGGCAGATCCGGATAGAAATAGTTCTTCCGGTCGAAGACCGAACGCAGATTGATCTGCGCCTTAAGGCCGAGCCCCGTCTTTACCGCCTGCTCGACGCAAACGCGGTTGATTACCGGCAACATGCCCGGCAACGCCGCATCCACCAGACTGACATGCGTGTTTTGCTCTGCACCGAACTCGGTCGAAGAGCCGGAAAAGAGCTTCGCCTTCGACGTGATCTGCGCATGAACCTCAAGGCCGAGAACGATTTCCCAATCGCCCGTGGCGCCCTGAATCCAGTCTTCCTCGCGCGCAACGCGCTTGCCGATGTCCATCACGACCTCCACCAGGCTTCAGGCGCCGCCGTGAACTGCGCGGCCTCTTCGAGTTTGTGTGCAGTGCGGAACAAAGTTTCCTCGTCGAAACCGCGTCCGATGAGCTGCAGCCCCAGCGGCAACCCTTCTTTCGACAGCCCCGCGGGCACCGAAATGCCCGGAAGCCCCGCAAGGTTCACCGTCACGGTGAAAACGTCGTTCAGATACATGGAAAGCGGATCATTGCTCTTTTCGCCGATACCGAAGGCCGCGGACGGCGCCGTTGGCGTCAACAGCACATCGACTTCCGAAAATGCCTGCCGGAAGTCATGCGCGATGAGCGAACGCACCTTTTGCGCTTTCAGGTAATAGGCGTCGTAATAGCCCGCCGACAGCACATAGGTGCCGATCAGCACGCGGCGGCGCACTTCGTCGCCGAAGCCTTCCGCCCGCGTGTTTTCGTACATCTCGGTGATGTCCTTGCCGTCGACACGCAACCCGTAGCGCACGCCGTCATAGCGCGCGAGGTTGGACGAGGCTTCCGCCGGCGCCACGATGTAATAGGCCGGCAGCGCGTATTTGGTGTGAGGCAGGCTCACTTCCTTGATATTCGCGCCCGCCGCCTTCAGCCATTCGATGCCCTGCGACCACAGCGTGTCGATCTCTTCGGGCATGCCGTCCACGCGATATTCCTTCGGAATACCGACCGTGAGCCCCTTCACGCCCTGCCCCAGCGCGGCCTCATAGTCCGGCACGGGACGGTCGACGCTGGTCGTGTCCTGCGGATCGTGACCGGCCATGGATTTCAGCATGATCGCCGCATCGCGCACGTCGCGCGTGATCGAGCCTGCCTGATCGAGCGAGGAGGCGAACGCCACGATTCCCCAGCGGGAGCAACGGCCGTAAGTCGGCTTCATGCCGACCGTGCCGGTAAAGGCGGCCGGCTGGCGGATGGATCCGCCCGTATCGGTCGCCGTTGCCCCGAGGCAGAGTTTCGCCGCCACGGCAGCAGACGAGCCGCCGGACGAACCGCCCGGCACCAGCTTTGTGTCGTCGCCTTCACGGCGCCACGGATTGGTGACGGGACCGTAGAAGCTCGTCTCGTTAGACGAGCCCATGGCAAACTCGTCATTGTTGAGTTTGCCCAGCATCACCGCGCCATCGCGCCAGAGCTGTGAGGTGACGGTGGACTCATAAGGCGGCGTGAAACCGTCAAGAATGTGGCTGCAGGCCGTGGACCGCACATCCTTCGTGCAGAACAGGTCCTTGATGCCGAGCGGCACGCCCTCGATGGCGCCGCCCTCGCCCCTGGCGAGCTTCGCGTCGGAGGCTTTCGCCATTTCGCGCGCCTGCTCCGCCGTTTCCAGCACATAGGCGTTCAGGTCGCGGCCCGCTTCCATCTCGGAGATATAGGCGTCGGTCAGCTCCGCGGAGGTGATCTCCTTCGCCTTCAGCTTGTCGCGCGCTTCGGCGAGCGTGAGGCCGATCAGTTCGTCATTCTTCGCCATGCGCCTTACTCCACCACTTTCGGGACGACATAGAAGCCGTCTTCGGACGCAGGCGCGTTGCGCGTGACCTCGTCCTGCAGATTGCCGACCGTGACCTCGTCCTCGCGCATTTTCATCGTGGTTTCCACGGCGCTGGTCATCGGCTCGACATCGGAGGTGTCGAGTTCGCCGAGCTGTTCCACCCAGTCGAGGATGCTGTTGAGTTCCTTGGCGAGATGTTCCAGCTCATCGTCCCGCACGGCAATCCGCGCAAGCCGGGCGATGTGCCGGACGGTGTTCTGATCGACCGACATAGGCCTGCCTTTGTTGGGGTTAGGAGAGCGGGCGAAGGAAAGCCGTGAAAGCCCCGCATGCGCCCAGTTCTCGCTTGAATCGGCGGCAACATAACAAAGCCTTGGCCGAAGCCGCAACGCCGCCTATTGTCCGCCCGCGACAAAGGCCATTTCGGCTTGAATTTTTGGGGATTTAGCGGCTTTGAGCGGCAATATAACCACGCTGGAAGAGCTGAAGGCCCGTCTGGGGCGCAACAGCCGGCTGATGGGGCTCGATCTCGGCACCAAAACCATCGGCCTCGCCCTCTCCGACGTCTCGCTTTTCGTCGCCTCGCCGCTCGAAACCATCAAGCGGACCAAATTCACCGCCGATGCGGAACGCCTCCTTGCCCTGGCCACCCAATATGAGGTCGCCGCGCTCGTGGTTGGCCTGCCGCTCAATATGGATGGCACGGAGGGCCCGCGCTGCCAGTCCACCCGCGCCTTCGTCCGCAATCTGGAAAAGCTGACCGAGCTGCCGGTGGTCTTTCAGGACGAGCGCATGTCCACCCAGGCCGTCACCCGCACCCTGCTCGAAGCCGATACCAGCCGCGCCCGCCGCGCCGAGCTGGTGGACAAGATGGCCGCCGCGCACATCCTTCAGGGAGCGCTCGACCGGCTGCGGAACCTCTAGAACAACAAGAAGCAGATCATGCTCCAGATCCTCAACGCCCTCATTCCCGTCTTCCTCGTCATCGCTCTCGGCTGGACCATCAAGCGGATGGATTTTCTGGGTGATGAGATCTGGGCACCGCTGGACAAGCTGACCTATTACATCTTCTTCCCCGCCCTCCTCTGCCGCACGCTCGCCGTGGCCGATCTTGGCCCCTATGACATCGGGCCGATGGCATCCGCACTGGCCGCGGGGCTTGCAAGCATGGTCGTACTGCTGATGGTGCTGAAGCAGATATTGCCGCTGACCGGCCCGCAATTCTCGTCCGTCTTTCAGGGCGCGGCGCGCTGGAACGGCTTCGTGGCGCTGGCGGCCATCGCCTCCTTCTATGGACATGAAGGCGTGGCGCTCGCCGCGGTCGGTTTCGCGGTGCTGGTACCCGCGGTAAACGTGCTCTCCGTCCTCATCCTCACGCGCTATGCGGGCGACACGCCTGCCGGTCTCGGTACGGTGGGACGATTGCTGATCAAGAACCCGCTCATCCTCGCCTGCGCGGTCGGTATCGCGCTCAACGTCTCTGGTATCGGGCTTCCCGGCCCGCTCGACCCGACGCTCGACATTCTCGGCAAGGCGGCGCTCACCATCGGTCTCATCGCCATCGGCGCCGGACTGAAACCGGCACACGCTTTCGACACGAAATGGATCGTGCTGCTGACGAGCGGGCTGCGCCTCATCGCCATGCCGCTGATGATGATGGGCTGGTGCTATGTCTTCGGCGTCACGGGGCTACCGCGCCTCGTCGTACTGGTCTGCGGCGCCGTGCCGGGCGCAACATCGTCCTACATCCTCGCCCGCCAGCTCGGCGGCGATGCGACGCTGATGGCAAGCCTCATCACCGGCGGCACGATCCTCGCCGCCATCACGATGCCGCTGATGCTCTGGTTATTGGGGTAACACCCAAAAAGTTTGCGCCCCGTCCCCTTGTGCCGAAGAATACCCGGACGGTGCCCTGACACCGCTTCAAAACGAAAGGGATTTTCGATGGCGCACAAGTTCGAGATCTACAAGGACAAGGCTGGCGAGTTTCGAGTTCGTTTCAAATACAATGGCGAAGTGATCTTCGCGACCGAGGGTTATACGAGCAAGGCAAGCGCTCAGAACGCCATCGACTCCATCAAGAAAAACGGGCCGGGCGCCCCGACGGAAGATAACAGCTGAGACACTTGGGGGAGATTAGACGATCTCCCCTCAATCCTGCCAGGCACTCTCGAACCGCAAGAAGTAGCTCCGCCGTTCAACGGTGGCAGCTACTCTTTGCTGGATTATAGGCCCCGTAATCGACGCCGTCGGAAATTTTCGGACAGTATTCGACGCCGTAGCGATAAGCGGTCTGCAGACCGGAACCCGTAAGATAGGTACAAGCGGCGTCCTTAAGCTCGACAGTTCCACATAGCGGATCGTCGCGAACCAGCAGACCGCCTCCGGTGATGAGCAAAACACCCCAGGCAATCAACAGCAGCCCGATAACTCCACCTATCCAGCGCAGCATGAGATCACGCCATAGGCCGCGACCGATCGATGATCGCGCGCTGATCCACGCCCTCCGGCAGCGTGCCGTAGAGGTCGCCCCAATCGCGGTTGAGGCGGGTGGCACAGAAGGCGTCGGACACATAGTCCGGCGCGTGTTTCACCAGCACCGAGGCCGCCGCGACCTTGGCCATATCCTCCACGACGACGCGGGCGCGCATTTCCAGCGTACCGATGTCGGTGAATTGCTGCTTCAGCAAATCCACCGCCTTGTCGTAATGCGCATTGGCACCCCTGGCGGCGTCGAACTCGGCAAACACAACATCCAGCGCCTCCGGCTCGCGGCCCAGCGCCCGCAGCACGTCGAGGCACATGACATTGCCCGATCCTTCCCAGATCGCATTCACCGGCATCTCGCGATAGATGCGGCCTGCAATGCCCTCTTCCACATAACCATTGCCGCCGAGACACTCCATCGCCTCATAGGCAAGGTTCGGCGCGCGTTTGCAGACCCAGTATTTCGCAACCGGCGTCATGATGCGGCGATAGGCGGCCTCCTGCTCGTCGGTGAAGGCTTCGTCGAAGGATCGCGCCACCCGGAAAGAAAGCGCCGTCGCCGCTTCCGTTTCAAGCGCCAGATCCGCCAGCACGCCCGACATGAGCGGCTGGTCGATCAGATGCTTCTGGAAGACACGCCGGTAGCTGCAATGATGCACGGCCTGCGCCACCGCCTGCCGCATCATGCCCGCCGTCGCCACCGCGCAATCGAGCCGCGTATAGGTCGCCATCTCGATGATGTTGCGCACGCCACGGCCTTCCTCACCGATGAGCCAACCCGCCGCCGCCTGGAACTCGACTTCCGAGGAGGCATTGGACTTGTTGCCCACCTTCTCCTTCAGGCGCTGGATACGAATGCGGTTCGGCTCTCCGTCCGGCGTAAAGCGCGGCATGAGGAAACAGGAAAGCCCGTTCGGCGCCTGTGCGAGCACGAGAAACGCATCGCACATGGGTGCGGAGAAAAACCATTTATGGCCTGTGATGCGATATTCCTCGCCCGGCCCGCCGCCATTCACCGGCTGCGCATGGGTCGTGTTGGCGCGCACATCCGTGCCGCCCTGCTTTTCCGTCATCCCCATGCCGAGCGTAACGCCGGTCTTCTCGCTCGCAGGCTTGAAGGAGGGATCGTAGTCGCGCGACAGGATGCGCGGGAGCCACTCCTCCGCAAGGCTCGGCTGGAACATCAGCGCGGGCACCGCGGCATTGGTCATGGTGATGGGACAGCCATGACCGGCCTCGATCTGGCTCATCATGTAGGTGCCGGCGAGCCGCGAGACGATGGCGCCCTTTTTCGGCGCCGACCCGTCCTTCAAATGGTCCCACGGGCTGCCATGAAGCCCCTGCGCCACAGAAAGCGACATGAGCTGATGATAGGAGGGGTGAAACTCCACCCGGTCGATGCGATGGCCGAACCGGTCGAAGCTCTTCAGCACCGGCAGATAGGCGTTCGCCTGCCGCCCCAGATCGATCACCTCGGAGGTGCCGATCCTGCCGCCGAAAGCCGTCAGATTGTCTTCCGCGGCCCCGCCGCCTTCCCGCGCGATAGTCTCCCGCAGCGCAATATCGCTGGTGAAGAGGTTGTAGTTTTCCAGCGCCGGCGGCTGGTTGAACACCTCATGGGTCGCGAATGCCTCAGGCTCGAACTCGGGATTGGTCATTTTGGGCCACCTCCTGACATTTTGAGGCCCATTGGAGACCCAACGTCACCCCCTACGCAACCCGTGCGAAAGGACGCAGCCAAAACCGAGATTGTTCCTTGCTGGAACCGGGAATCGCACCTATACATTCGGCTTTAATGAGCAGTCCGGAAACATCCCCCGCCCCCATCTTCCCGCATCGTCATCTGATCGGGATCGAGGGGCTTTCTCCCCAAGACATCACCGCCCTGTTGGACCTTGCCGACACCTATGTCGAGCAGAACCGGCGGATCGATAAAAAGGGAGCCGTGCTCAGGGGCCGGACCCAGATCAACCTCTTCTTCGAAGCCTCCACGCGCACGCAAAGCTCCTTCGAGCTGGCGGGCAAGCGGCTCGGCGCCGATGTGATGAACATGTCGGTCGGCACATCCTCCGTAAAGAAGGGCGAAACGCTGATCGATACGGCGGTGACGCTCAATGCCATGCACCCGGACATGATCGTAGTGCGGCACCAGAATTCCGGCGCGGTGGAGCTTCTCTCTCAGAAAGTCTCCTGCTCGGTGGTAAATGCGGGCGACGGCGCGCATGAACATCCGACACAGGCCCTGCTCGACGCACTGACCATTCGCCGCCGCAAAGGAACGCTGCAGGGCCTTCAGGTCGCGATCTGCGGCGACATCCTGCACAGCCGTGTGGCGCGCTCCAATATCCTGCTGCTGCAGACCATGGGCGCGCGCGTCCGCGTGATCGGCCCGCCCACGCTGATGCCCACCGGCATCGAGCGCTTCGGCGTGGAAATCTTCCACGACATGAAGAAGGGGCTGGAGGACTGCGACATCGTGATGATGCTCCGCCTGCAGCTTGAGCGCATGGCAGGCTCCTACGTGCCCTCGCAGCGCGAATATTTCCGCTATTACGGCCTCGACTACGACAAGCTCTCCGCCGCCAAGCCCGACGCGCTCGTCATGCATCCAGGCCCGATGAACCGCGGCGTCGAAATCGACAGCGCGGTGGCCGACGACATTCACCGCAGCCTGATCCGCGAACAGGTGGAAATGGGCGTGGCGGTGCGCATGGCGGTGCTCGACGCGCTGGCGCGCAACCTGCCCAACGATCCCGAAACGGCGGAGACTGCGAAATGACCCGCACCGCCTTCGTCAATGCACGCCTCCTCGATCCGGCCAGCGGCTACGACCAGATCGGAAACCTGCTGGTAGAGGACGGCAAGATCGTCGATCTGGGCCCCGATCTTTTCAATGACGGCGTGCCGGAAGGCGTGGAAACGGTGGAGTGCGGCGGCAAGGTCCTCTGCCCCGGCCTCGTCGACATGCGTGTCTTTACCGGCGAGCCCGGCGCGGAACACCGCGAAACGCTGGCGCTCACCAGCCAGGCGGCGGCGGCGGGCGGCGTCACCACCGTTATCGTCATGCCGAATACCGATCCGGTGATCGACGATGTGGCGCTGGTCGATTTCATGGAACGCCGCGCGCGCGATACCGCCATCGTCAATGTCCATCCCATGGCGGCGCTGACCAAGGGCCTCAAGGGACAGGAGATGACGGAGATCGGCCTGCTGAAGGAAGCAGGCGCGGTCGCCTTCACCGATGGCGACAAGGCGGTCGCCAATGCGCAGGTCGTTCGCCGCGCCATGTCCTACGCAAAACTTTTCGACGCCTTGCTGGTCCAGCATGCCGAAGAGCCTGCACTTGCCAGCGGCGTGATGCATGAAGGCGAATTGTCGAGCCGCTGGGGCCTGCCCGGCATCCCGGCCGCCGCCGAAACCATCATGATCGAGCGCGATCTGCGCCTCATGGAACTCACCGGCGGACGCCTCCACATCGCGCAGATTTCCTGCGAAGCCTCGGTCGAGATCATCCGCGCGGCGAAGAACCGGGGATTGCAGGTCACTTGCGGCGTCTCCGCTGCACACCTGCAACTCAACGAACTCGACATTCAGGGCTACCGGACCTTTTTCAAGCTTTCGCCGCCGCTTCGCAGCGAACAGGACCGCCAGGCCCTCGTCGCGGGGCTGGCCGACGGCACGATCGACGTCATCGTCTCCGGCCACGACCCGCAGGACGCCGACGTCAAACGCCGCCCCTTCGAAGAAGCCAATTTTGGCGCCATCGGGCTTGAAACGCTGCTGGCCGCGGGGCTCGCCCTCGTCCATTCCGGCGACGTACCGCTCGCGCGCCTGCTCGACACCATGACCCATGTGCCCGCCGACCTGCTGGACCTGGGCACGGGGCGGCTTGCCGCGGGTCTGCCCGCCGACCTCATCCTCATCGATACGGATATGCCCTGGCAGTTGAAGCCGGAAGCGCTCAAATCCGTTTCCAAGAACACACCCTTCGAGGACCGGCGCTTTCAAGGCCGCGTTTTGCGGACTATTGTCGGCGGCCGGATGGTTTTCGTTCACGGGGAAGAGGGCTAAGCATGTTCGAGGGGGTTACGCTGGCGACCGACGGGCCGTGGCTCGCCGGTGCGCTGATCGTCGGATATCTGCTGGGGTCGATCCCCTTCGGCCTGCTGCTGACCCGTATCGCGGGCCTCGGCGACATTCGCGACATCGGCTCGGGCAGTATCGGCGCCACCAACGCGCTGCGCACGGGCAATCGCTGGGTCGCCGCCGGGACGCTTCTCGGCGATGCTGGCAAGGGCATTGCCGCCGTCCTCATCATGCGCGAATTCGGCGCCCACCCCGTCACCATGGCGGGGCTGGCGGGCATCGGCGCCTTTCTCGGTCATCTCTACCCGGTATGGCTCAAATTCAAGGGCGGTAAAGGGGTCGCCGTCTTCATCGGCATATTGCTGGCGCTCTACTGGCCCATCGGCCTCCTCTTCTGCGCGACATGGCTCGCCGTGGCGGTTCTCGGCCGTTACTCCTCGCTCTCCGCGCTCGTCGCCGCGCTGCTGACGCCGCTCTATCTCGCCTGGCTGGACCAATGGCAGCTCGTGGCGCTGTCCGTGCCGCTTGTGGTGCTGATCTACTGGGCGCACCGCGAAAACATCTCGCGGCTGCTGAGCGGTACCGAACCGAAAATCGGCGCAAAGAAAAAAGAGACCAAAGCCGACGGTAGCGAGGCAGGTCAGTGAGCCCGCTGCCGCAGGAAGAGCGCCTGGCGCGCCTGCGGCTCGCACGTAGCGAAAATATCGGCCCCGTCACCTTTCGCGATCTGCTCGAACATTTCGGTTCCGCCGGAACCGCGCTCGACGCCCTGCCCGGCCTCGCGGCGCGCGGCGGGCGCAAACGCGCGATCCGGGTCGCGAGCGCCGCCGATGCAGAACGGGAAATGGCGACGCTGGAAAAGTTCGGCGCCACGCTTCTCGTTCTGGGCGATGCGGATTATCCGCCACCCCTCGCCCTCACCGACCCGCCTCCGCCGGTCATCGCGGTAAAGGGAAACCTCTCGCTTCTGACACGCGACACCATCGCCATGGTCGGCTCGCGCAATGCCTCCGCCGCGGGGCGGCGGATCGCAGGCGATATCGCCAAGGGTCTGTCCGAACGCGGATATGTCGTCGCCTCGGGTCTTGCGCGCGGCATCGACACGGCCGCGCATCAAGCATCGCTGGCAAGCGGCACCATCGCGGTGGTCGCCGGCGGCCTCGACATTTTCTACCCGCCTGAAAACGAGAAACTGCAACGAGCCATCGGTGAAGACGGCCTGCTTGTCGGCGAAATGCCGCCCGGCACGAGCCCACAGGCCCGCCATTTTCCACGCCGCAACCGGCTGATTTCCGGCCTGTCGCTGGCAACGGTGGTGGTGGAAGCCGCGTTGCGCTCAGGCTCGCTCATCACGGCGCGCTATGCACTGGAGCAGAACCGCGAGGTCTGCGCGGTGCCCGGCTCGCCGCTCGACCCGCGCGCACATGGCGCGAACCGCCTCATCAAGCAAGGCGCGACACTGGTGGAAACGGCGGAAGATGTGGTGGATGCGCTCGGCGCACCTCATCAGGCGCATCGACGCCTGGCGGAACCGCAACATGTCGATTTTTCACAGCCGTCGCAGGGCGCAGAGCCCGACGACGCGATACGCCTGCGTGTTCTCGAAGCACTCGGCCCCACGCCGACGCCGCTTGGCGACCTGCTGAACGAGGCCGCCGCCGATCCCGGATCGGTTCGCGCCGTCCTGATCGAACTGGAACTTGCCGGCCGCCTGCAACGCGACCCCGGCGACCGCCTGAGCCTTATTCCCCCCGACGATCGGTCCCGCTAGACCGGTCCCGCCATGAGGTCGACCAAGACTCGCCCGTTTGCGAGAGTTGACGGGCCTCCTCCAATGCCAACCCGAGAAGATAGGCGAGGAAACGGTATCCCTGTGCCGCGGCGAGCTGACGCGCGCCGGTCAACGTCTCCAGAAGATAGTCCGCCCCCTCACCGCCTGTTTCGCTACCGTCCTCTTTCGTTTTCGTATCTTGCAATGGACGTCCCCTACGCATCCGCCCATCGGCGCTATCGGACTTCACCTTCCGCTTGGTTCCTCCGACAGGATTTCGCATTTTACCTCCTGTCTCTTGAAAAACGTTCCCAGCGCGAGAACATTCAAGATTACTAATCTCTTGTTTTCGATTATTACGCGCTATTTAGATCGGGTCACACAAAATCCAATCCGTTTCTCGCTGTAAAAATTGTCGTTTTGAATAAAACGGAGATAGCAGTTTCTCAATACATGAGGATTTCCGCGGCCTTCCGAGGAAGTTTGACAGGTCACGGGCTTTTCCGCATTGTCCCGCGTCGGCGCAAGGTCGCCCCCGGATCACCAGTCGGATCACCGGAATACGAGCGGACAGGCCGGCAAAGTTTCTTGTCCCCCACAGGAGAGCATTCGAGCCCTAGATGGATGTCGTCATAGTAGAATCGCCAGCCAAGGCGAAAACCATCAACAAGTATTTGGGCAAGGACTATAAAGTCATGGCCTCCTACGGCCATGTGCGGGACCTGCCGTCCAAGGACGGCTCCGTGCAGCCTGACGAAGACTTCACCATGCACTGGGATGTGGATGCCAAGTCCCAGAAACGGCTGAACGACATCGTGAAGGCCGTGAAGGACGCCGACGGCCTGATCCTCGCAACCGACCCCGACCGCGAAGGCGAGGCCATTTCCTGGCATGTGCTGGAAGTACTCCGCGACAAAAAGGCGCTCGGCGACAAGAACGTGAGCCGCGTGGTCTTCAACGCGATCACCAAGCAGTCCGTGACGGAAGCGATGAAGCATCCGCGCGACCTCGACAAGGAACTGATCGACGCCTATCTCGCCCGCCGCGCCCTCGACTATCTCGTCGGGTTCACGCTGTCGCCGGTGCTTTGGCGCAAACTGCCGGGCTCGCGTTCGGCGGGGCGCGTGCAATCGGTCGCGCTGCGTCTGGTCTGCGACCGCGAGCTCGAAATCGAATCCTTCCGCGCCCAGGAATACTGGACCGTCGAAACCGATTTCCAGACCGAGAAGTCTCAAAGCTTCATTGCCCGCCTGACGCAGCTCGACGGCAAGAAGCTCGACAAATTCGCCATTCCCGACGAGAAATCCGCGAAGGACATCGAGGCGCGCATCCGCGACTCGAAATTCACGGTCACCTCGGTCGAAAGCAAGCCGACCAGGCGCAATCCGAACCCGCCCTTCACGACCTCCACCCTGCAGCAGGAAGCCTCGCGCAAGCTGGGCTTTTCCGCGAGCCGCACCATGCAGGTCGCTCAGCGGCTTTATGAAGGCGTGGAACTTGACGGCGAGACCACCGGTCTCATCACCTATATGCGTACCGACGGCGTGCAGATCGCCGATGAGGCGATCGCGGCGACACGCACCGTCATCAATAACGAATTCGGCGAGACCTATCTGCCGGACGGGCCCCGCGTCTACAAGACCAAGGCCAAGAATGCGCAGGAAGCGCATGAAGCCATTCGTCCGACCGAGCTGTCGCGCCTGCCCAAACAGGTCGCCCATGTGCTCGACGACGATCAGCGCCGCCTCTACGAACTTGTCTGGAACCGCACGGTCGCCAGCCAGATGGAGAGCGTGCAGCTCGAACGCACCACAATCGAGATCGAGGCGAACGACGCCCCCATCGGCATGCGCGCGACGGGCTCCGTCATCATCTTCGACGGCTTCCTGCGCCTTTATCAGGAAGGCCGGGACGACGATGCAGGCGATGGCGAGGACAGCAACCGCCTGCCGAAAATGGCCAAGGGCGACAAGCCCAGCCTCGTGAATGTGCGTCCCGACCAGCATTTCACCGAGCCGCCGCCCCGCTTCACCGAAGCGACGCTCGTGAAGCGCATGGAAGAACTCGGCATCGGCCGTCCCTCCACCTATGCCTCGACGCTGCAAACGCTGCGCGACCGCGGCTATGTGACGATGGACAAGAACCGCCTCGTCCCCGACGACAAGGGACGGCTGGTGACGGCCTTCCTCGAAAACTTCTTCGAGCGCTATGTCGAATACGGCTTCACCGCCGATCTGGAAGAAAAGCTCGACAAGGTGTCGGCGGGCGAACTCGACTGGAAGGAGCTGCTGCGCGACTTCTGGAAGGGCTTCACCGGCACTGTCGAGGACATCGCGGATCTGCGCATCACCGAAGTGCTGGACCGGCTGAACGAAGTGCTGGCGCCGCATGTCTTCCCCGAAAAGGAAGACGGATCGGACCCGCGCAAATGCCCCACCTGCGAAAACGGGCGCCTCTCGCTCAAGGTCGGAAAGTTCGGCGCCTTTGTGGGCTGCTCCAACTATCCCGAATGCCGCTTCACCCGCCCGCTGACAGCCGCGCTCGACGCGGATAGCGCCGCGGCGACCGGCGACCGCGTGCTGGGCGAAGACCCGGATACGGGCGCGGAAATCACGCTGAAATCCGGGCGCTTCGGTCCTTACGTGGAGCGCGCGCCGCTGGAAGAAGGCGAAAAGCCGAAACGCTCCGGCCTGCCCAACGGGCTTGCCGCCGCCGATGTGGACCTTGAAAAGGCGCTGAAGCTGCTCACCCTGCCCCGCGAGATCGGCCTGCACCCGGAGACCGGCAAGAAAGTGACGGCTGGCCTCGGCCGCTTCGGTCCCTACATCTATCACGACGGCACCTACGCCAATATCAAGGACCCGGAAGAACTCTTCACCATCGGCCTCAACCGCGCACTCACCGTGCTGGCGGAAAAGATCGAACGGGCGGAAAAGCGCGCGGGCAAGATCCTGAAAGAGCTGGGCGAGCATCCGGACACGAAAAAGCCGGTGCAGCTTCGCGAGGGCAAATACGGCCCCTATATCCGCTATGGCACCGCCAATGTGACGCTGCCCAAGGGGGCCGATCATGACGCGGTGACCTTCGAGCAGGCGCTTGAACTCATCGCAGAGAAGGTTCCCGCCAAGGGCAAGAAGAAAGCCGCCGCCAAGAAGACGACAACGAAAGCCGCTGCGAAAAAGCCCGCAGCAAAGAAGCCTGCCGCCAAAAAGGCGCCGGCGAAGAAGAAAGCGCCCGCAAAGAAGCCGGCTGTGAAGAAAAAGCCGGCGGCCAGCAAAACAGATTCCGCAAAGGCCGAAACTGAGTGACCGCGCGCAAGACGCCGCCGAGACCCAAGAAAGCCCCTGCCGGCAAGGCGAAACCCTCCGCCGGACAGGCGAAAGATGACAGCGCCGGAGGTCTGCCCAGCCGTGAGCGGGTCCTGGCATTCATCTCCGAGACCGAAGGCAATATCGGCAAGCGCGAAATCGCCCGCGCCTTCAACATCAAGGGCTCAGACCGCATTCCGCTGAAGCGCATGCTGCGCGAGCTGGAAGCGGAGGGCCTGCTGGAAAAGGATGGCGGCAAGAAGCTGCGCCGCCCGGGCGAACTGCCCGCCGTCACCGTGCTGGAAGTCACCCATACCGACATGGATGGCGATCTGATCGCCAAGCCGCTCAACTGGAGCGGCGAAGAGCCTGCGCCCCTTATCGTCATCGTGCCGGAAAAAAGACGCGGCAAACGCTATGCCGGAGACGCCCCCACGGGCGTCGGCGACCGCGTGCTGGCGCGCATTGCGCAAAACACGGACGAGCCCGACACCTACCCCTATGAGGCGCGCGTCATCAAACGCGTCGGCAAGGGCGCGGAACGCGTGCTCGGCGTCTTCAAAGCCGATGCGCGCGGCGGACGCATCCTGCCCGTGGACAAGAAGACCCGGCACGAATTCGAAGTTGGAAGAGGCGATGCGGGCGATGCCGGAGACGGCGATCTCGTCATGGGTGAAACCATTCCGGGCAAACAGCATGGCCGACCGCGCGCCCGCGTGATCGAGGTGCTCGGCAATCGCGATGACCCGCGCGTCGTTAGTCTCATCGCCATCCATGCGCATGGCATTCCCGACGCCTTCCCCGAAGAGGTGGTGAAATCCGCCGCCCGGATGCGTCATCGCGGCCTCAAGGGCCGGGAGGATCTGCGCGACATTCCGCTCGTCACCATCGACCCCGCCGATGCGCGCGACCATGACGACGCCGTCTGGGCGATGCCCGACGACAATCCGAAAAACGAGGGCGGGCATATCGTCATCGTCGCCATCGCCGATGTGGCCGCCTATGTGCGCCCCGGCGAACCGATGGACGAGGAAGCCAAGAAGCGCGGCAACTCCACCTATTTCCCCGACCGCGTGGTCCCCATGCTGCCGGAGCGGATTTCAAACGATCTCTGCTCGCTGCGGGAAAAGGAAGATCGCGCCTGCATCGCCGTGCGCATGACCTTCGACCGGCACGGCACCAAGATCGGTCACGAATTCATTCGCGGCCTGATGAAGTCGGCGGCGAGCCTCACCTATCGCCAGATGCAGGAAGCCATCGACGGCAAGCCGGACGACAAGACCGGTCCGCTGCTCGACACCGTTTTGCAGCCGCTCTGGAACGCCTATCAGACCATGCTGAAAGGCCGCGAACAGCGCGGGCCCCTGGAGCTGGATCTGCCCGAATACCGCATCGGCTTCGACGACAACGGCAAGGTCGTGCAGGTGAAGGAATATGAACGCTTCGAGAGCATGCGCCTGATCGAGGAGTGCATGATCCAGGCGAATGTCTGCGCGGCGGAATCGGTGGAGGACAAGCGCAAGCGCGTCATTTACCGCGTGCATGACGGCCCGAGCCGCGAACGCATCATGGCGCTGGCGGAATTTCTCGATACGCTCGACATCAGCTTTTCCAAGGGCGAGGTCGTCCGTCCACAGAATTTCAACCGCATCCTGAAACAGGTCCACGATACCGAGCACGACCGCATGGTGAGCGAGGTCATCCTTCGCTCCCAGGCCCAGGCCATCTACTCGCCGGACAATATCGGCCATTTCGGGCTCAATCTGCGCCGCTATGCGCATTTTACCTCGCCCATCCGCCGCTATGCGGACTTGACCGTTCACCGTGCGCTCATCGCCTCGCTGAACCTCGGCCCCGATGTGAAGAAGGACGGCCAGCCGGAAGAGGAAGAACGCGGGCTGGAAGAGATCGCGACCCATATCTCGATGACCGAGCGCCGCTCCATGATGGCCGAACGCGACAGCAAGGACCGCTTCATCGCGCAATATCTCGAATCGCGGATCGGCGCGGAGTTCAAAGGCCATATTTCGGGCGTGACGCGCTTCGGCCTCTTCGTGAAGCTCGACGATAATGGCGCGGACGGCATTGTTCCCATCGCCACGCTCGGCGCGGAATATTTCCATCACGACGAAGTCGGACATGCGCTGGTGGGCGAACGCAGCCGCACCACCTACCGCCTGGGCGAAGCGGTGCGCGTGAAGCTCGCCGAAGCCGCTCCCATTACCGGCGGTATGCGCTTCGAACTGCTCGACGGCGGCAGTACCGGCGGCTCTACCGGGCGCCGCAATGCATCCGGCCGCGGGCGACCGGGCACGTCTCGGCGCAGGGGCCCGCAGAAATCCGGCGCCAAGCCGAAAGGCAAGCGCAAGACGGGAAGCCCCGGAAAAGGGCGCCGTCGTTAAACCAAATCAAGCGCGGCAACCTGCCACATTCCGCCCCGGGGCTTTACCCACCATTTTAGTAGGACTTGAGTCTCCAAATTCGTGGCGTTTAGCCGCGTGAACGAAATGAGTGCGCCCTTGGACATGTCCCGGCCCGAAATCTACCAGCAAGACGAAAATGCGCCGCGCCCCGCCAAAGAGGCGATTCTGCGCGGTCTGAGCATGCGCTGTCCGGCCTGTGGCAAGGGCCACATGTTCTACAAGTTCCTGAAAGTGTCCGATCACTGCCCGGATTGCGGGGAAGCGCTGCATTATCATCAGGCCGACGACGCCCCGCCCTATTTCACGATCATGATCGTGGGCCACATCATCGTGCCGCTGATGCTTTGGCTGGAGCTCGAATATCTGCCGCCGATCTGGGTGCATATGGCGCTGTGGCCGGCCCTCACCCTGCTCCTGTCGCTCTGGCTTCTACCGCGCCTGAAAGGCGGCATTGTAGGCTGGCAATGGGCCGCCCGCATGCACGGTTTCGGCAATCCCGACGCGGAACGCGGCACCACCCCGAACTAGCCTCAATCTTCTTGCCCCTCTCCCCGATTGACCGCAAAATCGCAGTTCTACTTTAGGGGGGAGAAAATGACTGTCTTAAATGCCGGGCGCGTTGCGTCCGAAGCTTGGCTTTGCCTGCTTGCGATCTTCTGTATCTCAGTTGGCTCAAGTGAAGTCGCCGCCAAACAACCAGCCTCGCCTGAAGAACTTAAGGCCATCCGAGAGGCGGTAATGAACCACGATTGTACGACGGGCCAATTCGACATGGCCCAGTACAACGGCATGGACCTCTTCCGCGCGCTCGCTGAAATACCCGTTGATGAAGCCCGTACGATGTTCGCTGACAAGACCCAAGTCAGTTCGGACACCCATGGGACACAGATCGAATACACTTCTGCAGATGGTGAAGCGCACCTCTGGTATCCGGGCAACAGTCGAGTTCTTCACGGCCGATGGAAAATCGAGCAGGAGGGCGGTTTCACGAAGGTTTGTTTTGCCTATGAAGGTGCGAGCGTGAACCCGCTTACCGGACATACCGGTAGTGGATTCGAGTGCGGCGCGGTGCAGTCAGCGAGCATGTCTACGGTCGATTCCGTCGAAGGTGACGTCTTCCAGCTCGCCCGCACAGACGAGGTAAAAAGGCCTCTCGCCAAGGATGCTGTCTCAGCCTATGTCCCGAATTGTCGCCCCGTGAAGCGGCCCTACCTGACTAACGGAAAGACACCGATCGAACACCTTCTTGAGGCGTACCCGCCCCAGCCAACGCGATAACCTCGACCGAGGACGCGACTTGAGTTCTAACGGTGGAGACTAGCTTGTGGGAGAAGGCATAATCCGAATGGGCGACCGCAACTCGTTGACCAGGATGACGTCTTCTCCCCGTGCCTTTCTCTTTAACCTCTCTCCTGCCTCCCGGATCCGCTTCTCATTTGCATCTCGCAAAGAGACCATCTCGCCAAAGACGCGTCCGTCGGGAAGCTTAACCAGACAATCGATGCGATTGTCCCATTCCTGCGGGACGCAATACGTCTCTTCTGCAATGGAGCGAAGAATTTCCTCCGCCTGATGGGCTGTTTCTTCAATTGTTCCTGACAACATGAGCTGTTCCTGCTTCTCGTCCATCGTCGCAGCGGAATCCTACAGTCCGGGCGTGGAACTGGACAGCGTATTGAGCCCCATGCATCCTGTTCTCAACAGCAATCATAAAAAATCAGGGACGAAAATATGAGCGAGGCGCCACAGACCACCTTTGACCCCAAACAATCGCGCGGTCAGGAATATCGGGACGGCGCGACGCGCGCCGTGCGGCCGCGCGATGCCGCGACCCTCATCATCGTCAACAATGATGCAAGCCGGCCCAAGGTTCTGATGGGGCAGCGGCATGAGAATCACAAATTCATGCCGAACAAGTTCGTCTTTCCCGGCGGACGCGTGGACCGGGCCGACAGCCGCGTGCGCGCAGCCGAAGACTTGCGGCCCGTGGTCACGCGGCGACTGATGACCCGCATGCGCGGCACGCCCAGCGAAAACCGCGCCCGCGCGCTTGCCATGGCTGCCATCCGCGAAACCTTCGAGGAAACCGGCCTCGTCCTCGGCAAGCCCGTGCGCGACGCCATGTCGAGCAAGCATGAAGACTGGGCGGCCTATTTCGCACAAGGCGTGGCGCCCGCGCTCGGACGGCTCGACTTCGTCGCCCGCGCCATCACCCCGCCCTATCGCACGCGCCGCTTCGACACACGCTTTTTCATCGCCGATGCCGAACATATTCAGGGCGACCCGCTCGCCGTCGCCGGCTCCGGCGAATTGCAGGGCCTGCACTGGCTGACGCTCGACGATGCGCGCGATCTCGACCTGCCCAACATCACCCGCGTGGTGCTGGACGAAATCGAGGAACGCCTGAAGCAGAACCGAGCCGCCCAGGCGCGCAGGCCCGTCCCCTTCATTCACTTCCGCAACGGCTCTGCCATCCGCGACGAAATCAAGGACTGAGCCTGTTGCAGCATGCCGCCCCCAAAACCCGCGCGGTGCGCCCGCGCGATGCCGCCAGCCTCGTCCTGATCGACCGGTCGGGCGAGGAACCGTGCATCCTGATGGGCCGCCGTCATTCGAAAATGTCTTTCGTACCGGACGCTTTCGTCTTCCCCGGCGGCAAGCTCGACGCCACGGACGAGAAAGCGAAACCGGCGACCGCGTTCGACGCTGAAATGAAAGCCCAGATCGCGCAGACCCCGGCACTGAGCCGCCGGGCCGAAGCGCTTGCCATGGCCGCCATTCGCGAGACCATGGAGGAAACCGGCCTGCTGATCGCCGCGCCCGGCGATGTCGGCGAGGCATCGGGCGACGCCTGGTCGCCTTTCCGCGACCAGGGGCTTGCCCCGCATCTTGCGCCGCTGCGCTTCGTCGCCCGCGCCATCACGCCCACCGAAAGCCCGATCCGCTTTCACGCCCGCTTCTATGCCGCACCCGCCGGAATCGCGACGGGCGAATTGCGCGGCAGCGGCGAACTGGAAGACCTCGACTGGTATCCCCTGTCGCAAGCGCTGAAGCTGCCGGTTATAGATGTCACCGAATTCGTACTTCATGAGGTACAAGGCGGCATGCCCGAACAGGCATCGGGCGACAGACCGGTTCCGCTCTTTGCCTACAGGAACGGGCGGCCGCTTTTGCGGAAGTAAAATGGAAGACACCCAGCAGACATTGACCATGGAAGTGCCGCCCGGGATGCGGCAGGGCGAACTGACGCCCCGTCAGAGGCGGAACAGCCTCATCGCCGTCATCGCCTGCATTTCGGTCGTGGGCATGGGGCTGGGTGTCTCGATCCCCCTTCTTGCGCTGATGATGGAGCGCGAAGGGCTTTCCAGCACGTTGATCGGCGCCAATACCGCCATGCCCGCCCTGGCGACGCTCGCTTTCACGCCCTTCATTCCGGCCATTCTGCAGCGCGTTCCGATCATTCCCTTCTTGCTGGGGTGCATCGTCATCTGCGGCCTGGCCATGCCGAGCTATTATATCTTCCCCAATGTCTGGCTCTGGTTCGCCATTCGCTTCGTGAACGGCATCGGCCTCACCGGCCTTTTCGTGGTGAGCGAGTTCTGGGTCAATTCGCTGGCCGACGAAAAGGCGCGCGGCCGCATGATCGGCATTTACGGCACGGTGCTTTCCGCGGGCTTCGCCTCCGGCCCGATCCTGCTGGCGCTTGTGGGCACGCAAGGCGCAACCCCCTTCGTCACCATCTCGCTCATCATTCTTGCCGCCGGGATCCCGTTGGTCTTCTTCGGGCGCGGCCTCGCCCCGCGCCTGACGGAAAGGCCGAGCCGGGGTCTTTTGAGCTTCGTGCTGGTGGCGCCCGCCGCCACGCTGGCAGGCCTCGTCTATGGCGCGACGGAGACGGATGTCTTCAACCTTCTTCCCGTCTATGCCGTGCGCATCGGCATGACGGAACAATCGGCGGCCTTCGTGCTGTCGATCTTCGCGGCCGGCAATATCCTTTTCCAGATCCCCATCGGCTATTGGGCCGACCGGGCCGACCGCCGGTTCGTCCTCATGGTCTGCGCCGGCGTGGGCATGATCGGCGCCCTGGCCATTCCGGCCGTTTCCGGCTCGATCTGGACCTTCGCGCCGACGCTTTTCGTCTTTGGCGGCGTGGTGGTGGGGCTCTACACGGTGGGCCTTACCCTGCTCGGCGAGCGATTCCGGGGCGCCGACCTTGCCAGCGCCAATGGCGCCTTCGTCATCATGTATTCGGTGGGCGCGCTCGCCGGACCGCCCGTTTCGGGCTATGCAATGGAGCTGTGGAACCCGCATGGCCTGGTCGTCGCCATAGGGGCGATTTGCGGGCTGTACCTGCTTGTGGCGGGCTGGCGCTATTTCACCGGCCCCAAAGGCCCCGCCGATACGGGATTTGAGAGCGAAACCCCCGGAAAATCAGGCTCTTGACTTCACAGGGCGCACGAGTAGTCTCCCGCCAACACGCACATCCTTAGATTGCGAGACGACCATCCGCGAGGGTCCCTAAACCCCGCGCAACCACAGGGATTTCGCGCCATGGCGAAGCCGACCACGATCAAGATCAAGCTCGAGAGCACGGCGGATACGGGCTACTTCTACGTTGCCAAGAAGAACAGCCGCACGATGACCGAGAAGATGACGGTCCGCAAATACGACCCCGTCGTTCGAAAACACGTCGAGTTCAAAGAGACCAAAATCAAATAAGATCAGAGCAGGCCACGGCCTGCTCTTTTTCTTTGTGCTCTCTGGAGACCTCCCATGGCGACCGCCGAACAGTATCGTAATCAGGCATCCTCCCTCAGCTACCGCAACCAGGCTTTCATTGGCGGCAAATACGTGCCTGCCGTCTCCGGCGAAACCTTCGATTGCGTAAGCCCCATCGACGGCGCCGTGCTGACCAGCGTGGCATCCTGCGACAAGGAAGATGTGGACGCTGCGGTGAAAGCCGCGCGGGCCGCCTTCGAAAGCGGTGTCTGGTCGGAAATGGACCCGCGCGACCGCAAGCAAGCATTGCTGCGTTTTGCCGCCGCCATTGCCGACCATCGCGAGGAACTGGCGCTCCTCGAAACGCTCGACATGGGCAAGCCGATCACCTTTGCGCAAAGCGTGGATATCGACGGCGTCGTGTCCACCGTGCAGTGGTATGCCGAAGCGATCGACAAGATCTATGACGAGATCGCGCCGACAGGCCGCGATGCGATCGGCATGATCACGCGCGAACCGCTGGGTGTCGTCGCCACCGTGGTGCCGTGGAACTTCCCTCTCCTCATGGGCGCCTGGAAATTCGGCCCGGCGCTCGCCGCGGGCAATTCCATCATCATGAAGCCGGCCGAGCAGTCGCCGCTTTCCGCGCTCCGCCTTGCCGAGATCGCAGCGGAAGCAGGCATCCCCGACGGCGTCTTCAACGTCGTACCGGGCTTCGGCGAAAAGGCCGGTCAGGCGCTCGGTCTCCATATGGATGTCGATATGGTCGCCTTCACCGGCTCGACCGAAGTCGGCAAATACTTCCTGAAATACGCTGCCGACAGCAACATGAAGCACATAAGCCTCGAATGCGGCGGCAAGACGCCCAACATCGTCTTCAACGACTGCAAGGACCTCGATGCCGCCGCCATGGGCTCCGGCATGGGCGTGTTCTTCAATACCGGCCAGGTTTGCGTCGCCTCCACCCGCCTCCTCGTACAGGAGGACATCCATGACGAGTTCGTGGAGAAGGTGAAGAAGGTCGCCGAAACCATGCAGCCGGGCGATCCGCTCGATCCCGCAACGCTGATGGGGTCCATGGTCGATGTAGACCAGATGGAGCGCGTGAAGAGCTATATCGAGATCGGCGAGAAAGAAGGCGCAAGCCTGGTACAGGGCGGCAAGCAGGTGCGCCAGAACACCGGTGGCGCCTATGTCGAGCCGACCATCTTCGACAAGGTGGACAACTCCATGCGCATCGCGCAGGAGGAAATCTTCGGCCCCGTCCTCTCCACCATCACCTTCAGGGACGAAGAGGAAGCGGTCCGCATCGCCAATGACACGATCTACGGCCTGCAGGCCTGCCTCTGGACCGACGATCTCAACCGCGCCCACAAGGTTGCGCGCAGGCTGAAGGCCGGCACGGTGAATGTGAACGACACCGACGGCGGCGACATCACGGTTCCCTTTGGCGGCTATAAGCAGTCGGGCATCGGGCGGGACAAGTCGCTTCACGCCTACGACAAGTACACCCAACTCAAGACCACCTACATCAAGCTGAGCTGACCCCGCGCCGCAAGCGGGAAGCCGACATGACAAAGGCCGGTCCTGATGGACCGGCCTTTCGTCATTTTCGCGCCTGACGCCTCTCTACCGCCACCACCCCCGGGGGGGGTGGCCGGCCGGGAAATAATGCGGGTATCAGAGGAGGCCACTCCATTACCACGCCCCGACCGGCCGTGCCCCGCGGACCCAGGAGATGCGGCGGACCTGAGCACCCCACGGGGACACGTTTCGTTACCGTTCGCCTATCCGCCTCACCCCCCAGCAAGGGCGGAAGACTGTGCGGCAACGAGATTCCACGTTAAGACAAAAATTACCATGTTTCTCAACAAGGATAAAGTGACACGATAAAGTCAGAGGCCAGACGCTTGAAATATATTAAAGAATTAAGGTTAATGCGCGAGTACGCCACTTCATCCACAATCTGAAGTAGCACCCTCAATCCGCCGGTTTCGGGACAATTCCGCGAGAAAACGCTTTGTAACGCTCCGTCAGGCCGCTTGCGCGACAACCTTGTTGCGACCGCTCCGCTTGGCTTCATAGAGACAGTCATCGGCCCGCGACAGCAGGCCGGATGGGCTATCCCCGCCCCCGATCGTGGTCGAAAGGCCGATCGACACCGTCACATCGAGCATCGTCTTGCCGTCATCGAGAGCGAAAGGCCGCGACGCGATGCAGACCCTCAGCCGCTCGGCCACCACTTTGGCGAAATCCGCATCGGTATCGGGCATCACCACGACGAATTCCTCGCCGCCCAGCCGGCAGCACAGATCCACACCGCGGACATTGTGAGCGATCCGCTGGGCGAACTCCTTCAGCACGGCATCGCCCGCCGGATGCCCATAGGTGTCGTTGACGGCCTTGAAATGGTCGATGTCGAAGATCAGCAGGGAAACCTGCTTGCCGGTATGCGCAGCATCGCCGACGAGCGATTCCAGATGGCCTTCCATATACCGGCGGTTATGCAGCCCGGTCAGCGGGTCCGTCACCGCCTGCTCCATGCCCTGCTGGAACTTGTCGCGCAGGAAGTCCTGATAGCGTTTACGGCGAAGCTGCGAGCGGCAGCGGGCCACAAGCTCGTTACGCTCCACCGGGCGAACCAGATAATCGTTCACGCCCATATCCAGCGCGCGAACCAGCCGCGCCGTATCGCCTTCCTCGACGATGACGAGGATCGGCGTCTGCCGCGTCGCCTCCAGCGAGCGGAGCTGCGAGCACAGACGGAGCCCGTCATGCGCCTCCAGCGTGAGGCTCACGATATACATGTCGAAATCGCCCTGACCGGCAAGCTCGATAAGCTCGTCGGGCGTCTCGGACACCATGACCGTATGTTCCGACGAAAGCGTATCGGTGATACGCCGCAACGAGGAGGGCCGGTCGTCGATCACGAGGAAACGGCCGGGCTCCTTCAGGAGCATGTCAGCCCCTTCCTTCGCCGAAAAAGCGCCGATGCGCTGGCCCGTCGCATCGCGCAGGCGCAGCTCGTCGGTCACCATTTTCAGGCGAACGAGGCTTCGCACACGCGCAAACAGCGCCAGGTCGTTGACCGGCTTGGTCAGGAAATCGTCGGCCCCCGCCTCCAGCCCCTGGACACGATCCTTGGGCTGGTCGAGCGCGGTGACCATGATGACGGGAATATGTTCGGTCTCGGACGAGGATTTGAGCCTGCGGCACACCTCGAACCCGTCCATGCCCGGCATCATCACATCGAGCAGGATGATGTCCGGCTGGCATTCCTTCACGGCCTCCAGGGCTTCCGGCCCGGAGCTGGCGGCGAACACTTCGAAATATTCGCCGGTCAGCTTCGCATCGAGAAGCTTCAGGTTTGCCGGAATATCGTCGACTATCAGGATACGGGCCGTCACGAAATCACCTCAGCCGAGGAACCGTTTCACAGTCTCCAGAAACTGGGTCACGGAAATGGGTTTGGAGATATAGGCCTCACACCCGCCCTCACGGATCTTTTCTTCATCGCCCTTCATCGCAAACGCGGTGACGGCGACGACTGGGATAGCCCGCAGGCTATCGTCTTCCTTGATCCACTTCGTGACCTCGAGCCCGGAAACTTCCGGAAGCTGGATGTCCATCAGGATCAGGTCCGGACGGTTTTCCCTGGCGATTTCGAGCGCTTCGATGCCATCGCGCGTCTGCAGCGTCTCATAGCCGTGTGCATCCAGCAAATCGTGAAAGAGCTTCATGTTCAGCTCGTTGTCTTCCACGATCAGGACTTTCTTCGACATAGCGTCCATCGCTCCGGAACTCCAATTGACCTCGAAACCGGCGGGGGGTATCCCCGCGATTCACTGGCAGGATCATCCCGATAGTGCCCATGACATCCTTAACCAACTCTTTATCAATGGCCGGAATCGGGGAAAAACCGCGCTTATCGCCTCCAGAGCCCCAATATTCGCAATTCACGCTAAACTCGAGATTAATGCCGACGATCTTTCTCGTTCAAAATGCAAAAAAATGACGCACGGGGTTCGTGTTTCGGGCAATTTGCGCGCCTGAGGTAGTGGTCGTAGCGGGATTCAGGGAGAAACACGTTGAAACGCGACAGGGCGGAAACAATCGCCATCAAGGCGCTCACCTTCCTTGCGCAGGATCAGGACCTGATGGGCGCCTTTCTGGCCCAGTCCGGCCTCTCGCCGGACGAGTTGCGCGAGCGCCTGAACGAGCCGGGGTTCCTCATCGGCGTGCTGGACTTCCTGTTGATGGAAGACGAACGCGTGCTCGCTTTCTGCGCCGCCGAGAGGCTATCGCCCGAAACCCCGCTGGCCGCCCGCCATGCCCTGCCCGGCGGCGAGCATGTAAACTGGACGTAAAGCCGCCGCATGACCTCCCCCGATCCGCTGGCCCTTCATGAAAGCGTTCCCGCACAGCTCGACGAGCTGCGACTGGAACGCGGCCGCCCGCTCATCGTCACCGATTGCGACGAGGTGCTGGTGGAGTTCCTGAAAGGGCTCGAACGCTATCTGGAGGCCAATAATCTCTGGATCGACCTGCAAAGTTTCGCCCTCTCCGGCAATATCAAGCATCGCGACACGAACGAGCCCGTGCCGCCCAAAGAGATGCCCGCCCTGCTCGAGCGTTTCTTCGATACCGAGACCCACCGGCTGGACGCGGTCGAAGGCGCGGCGGACGCCCTTGCCGAACTGTCGAAGCGCGCCCAGGTGGTGGTGCTGTCCAACCTGCCCCTGACGCAACGCAGAACCCGGATCGACAATCTGTCGGCGCAGGGCCTTGATTACCCCGTGATCGCCAACCAGGGCCTGAAAGGCGGTCCCGTCCGTAAACTAGCCGAACTGGTGGAGGCTCCGGTCTTCTTTCTCGACGACCTGCCGCCCAACATCTCTTCCGTGGCCGAGGCATATGAACCCTCGCACCGCATCCACTTCATTGCGGATGAAAGGCTGGCAAAACTGCTCGGCCCGGCAAAGGACAGCCATTTCCACACCACCGACTGGAACGCGGCAAAAGCCTTCATCGAAGAGAAGCTGGCGGCGGAAGGCTTCTGACGGGGCGTCCGGGCGGCTATTCTGCCCCTCGCAAACGACAACCGGATTTTGAGTCTCCGCCATGCGGATCGGCATCGACCTCGGAGGAACGAAGATCGAAGGCATCGTTCTCGATGCCGGGAGAAAAGTGCGCGCAAGACGGCGCATCCCCTCACCCCGAGGCGATTATGACGACACGCTGAGCGCCATTTGCGGCATGGTTGAGCATCTCGAAACCGAATGCGGCGCGACCTGCTCCGTCGGCATCGGCATGCCCGGCGCGATCTCGCCTGCCAGCGGGCTTGTGAAAAACGCCAATTCGACCTGGCTCAACGGCCGGCCCTTCGGACCCGACCTCGAAGACCGGCTGGGCCGCGAGGTTCGCCTCGCCAATGATGCCGATTGCTTTGCGCTTTCCGAAGCGAAGGACGGCGCGGGCGCCGGCTGCCGAACCGTGTTCGGCGTCATCATCGGCACCGGCACGGGCGGCGGCATCGTGCATGACGGCAGGCTTCTCTCCGGCCCCAATGCGATTGCCGGGGAATGGGGCCACAACCCCCTGCCCTGGCCCCACGAAGACGAACGGCCCGGACCTCCCTGTTATTGCGGCAAGCAAGGCTGCATCGAAACATGGACAAGCGGCCCCGGCCTTGCCGCCGCCTTCGAGCGCGAGACGGGCCGCACGGCAACGGCGGAAGAGATCGCCGGCGCGGCGCAGGCAGGCGACCCGGACGCCACCGACGCGATCCGCCGTTATGCCGACCGCCTCGCCCGTGCGCTGGCATCCGTCGTCAATGTTCTCGATCCCGACATGGTGGTGCTGGGCGGCGGCATGTCGAATATCGGCGCGCTTTACACGCTGCTGCCCGAGCTTCTGCCGGCTTATGTGTTTTCCGATACGGTACGTACACGGATCGAGTGCCATCGCCATGGAGATGCCTCCGGCGGGCGCGGCGCGGCATGGCTCTGGCCGGAAGATCAAACACCATGACAGCGGACACCGAAAGAGAGGAAGAAAAGGAAGAGCGCACGCCCGGTTTCTGCCGGGACTGCTTCACGCCGCTGGAAGGCCGCGTCACCCGCTGTCCGGCCTGCAATCGGCCGCGTCTCGTCTGGCATGACGAGATCCATGCGCTTTCCATCGCGCATATGGATTGCGACGCCTTCTATGCGGCGGTCGAGAAACGCGATAACCCGGAGCTGCGCGACAAGCCGCTCATCATCGGCGGCGGACAGCGCGGCGTCGTCTCCACAGCCTGCTACATCGCGCGTATTCGCGGCGTTCGGTCAGCCATGCCCATGTTCAAGGCAAAAGCCCTCTGCCCCGATGCCGTGGTGCTGAAGCCCGACATGGCGAAATATGCCGCTGTCGCCAAGGAAGTCCGCGCGCTGATGCGCGACCTGACTCCTCTCGTGGAGCCGGTCTCCATCGACGAGGCCTTTCTCGACCTCTCCGGCACCGAACGCCTTCACCATGCGAGCCCGGCGATCAGCGCGGCAAAGCTGGTGAAGCGGATCGAAACCGATATCGGCATCACGGCCTCGATCGGCCTCAGCCACAACAAGTTCCTTGCCAAGATGGCCTCGGACCTCGACAAGCCGCGCGGCTTCTCCGTGATCGGCAAGGTGGAGACCATCGCCTTCCTCGCGGAAAAGCCCGTCTCGATGATCTGGGGCGTCGGCAAATCGCTCAATGCGAAGCTCTCCGCGCAGGGGATCACCCATATCGGCCAGCTTCAGCATATGGAAGAAAACGACCTGATGGCCCGATACGGCGTCATGGGCCGCAGGCTCTGGCGGCTGTCGCGCGGGCAGGATGCGCGCATCGTCGAGCCATCGCATGAGACGAAAAGCATTTCGACCGAGGTCACGTTCCAGACCGACATTTCATTGAAGGCCGAACTCGACCGCACATTGTGGAAGCTCTGCGAGAAGGTTTCCGCGCGCGCCAAGGAAGCCGGGCTTGCCGGATCGACCATCGTCCTGAAACTCAAGACGGGCGATTTCAAGTCGCGCACCCGCAACCTGACGCTGCACGACCCCACCCAGCTTGCCGACCGCATCTATCGCGCGGCCTCGCCGATGCTTGCGCGCGAAGCGGACGGAACCCCGTTCCGCCTCATCGGCATAGGCATTTCCCAGCTCACCGACGGCGATCTGGCCGACCCGCCCGACATGCTCGACCCCGGTTCCATGCGCCGGGCGGATGCTGAACGCGCGATGGACAAGCTGCGCGCCAAATTCGGGAAGGACGCCATCATCTCCGGACGAACGCTACCGAAAAAATAGGTCAGCAGCTCCCCGGCGAGAAATATTCCAATCCCACAAGGTGCCCGGCAAGCGACATATCCGGATAGTCGAGTTCCAGTTTCGTCACCACGCCATTGGGGAAGAGCCGAAACGCCATCTGGAATTCCGGTTCGCTGTCGCCCGGCCCGTCCTCGAAATAGGCGACCCGCATCGGCCAGGCCTTCATCCCCGTAAGCTGCTTGCCCGCTTCCGCGTTCAGGATCTTGACCCGCCGGGCTTCCTTGCCGGGCGGAACGGGCTTGCCGATGAAAGCGGTGGAAAGCGTCGCCTTCTCTTCCGCCCCGTCGAACACTTTCTGCGCGACGATTTTTTCGCCAGCCTGCGCGGCGTCGATCAGCGCGATATTCGCCGAGGCAGGAAACAGAACCGCGCCGGAAAGCGGCACGGACGGCTTGCCGTCAATAGCAATCGACGCCTCATCCGCCGCCGGATCGCTCCTGACGCGCCCGCTCACCTTTTCCGAACGCTGGCCGTTGAAATAGGTCAGGCGTTCATAACGGAAACTCTTGCCGTCAAGCGCCTCCCAGGTGCTCAGGCGGACATCGTTGCGCGAAAGCCCTTCGTCGGAGCGCATATCGGTAACGACCCGCTGGAGCGAGGTATAGCCGTCGCAGGACGGCCCGCCCCGCCACTCCACCACCATACGTCCGGAGACGTTGGCGATATCGCTCATCGTGTCGGCCTTGAGCAGCGAAAGGTCGTAAATCGCCCGATGCATCTGCAAAGGCGCGGCCCCGGCCCCGTGACCCAGGCCCGCAAGCCCCGCCGCGACCAGGGCGGCAACGAAAAGAAAGCGTCTGACGTGCATGAATCTCAATCCCGCAAGAGCCCGGGGCCTTGCCCCGGCGCAGCCTGAGAGCCTACACCAATCATCTATGGTTTGCAGATCGCGGATGGAACAATGGCTCGCCCGACAATTCTCATCACCCGGAAATGGCCCGATCGGGCACAAGCCCGCGCCGCCGACAGCTATGAAGTCCGCCTCAACGAGGACGATCGGCTGATAACGACCGACGAGCTAGTCCGTGCCGCCCAAGGCTGCGACGCCCTCTTGCCCACGGTGACCGACAGGCTCGACGCGGCCGCCATAAACGCCCTGCCCGCCTCGATAAAAATAATCGCCACCGCCTCGGTCGGCTATGACCATATCGACATCGCCGCCGCACAAGCACGCGGCATCGCCGTCACCAACACGCCGGATGTGCTGACCGAGGCAACCGCCGAAATCGCCATCCTGCTGATGCTGGGCGCGGCGCGCGGCGCCACCGTGGCGGAACGCATGCTTCGACAGGGCGAATGGAAGAGCTGGTCGCCCACCGGCATGCTGGGCATCGAGGTCAGCGGCAAACGCATGGCGATCCTCGGCATGGGGCGCATCGGCAAATCGGTGGCGCGCAAGGCCCGTGCCTTCGGCATGGAAATCCACTACCACAACCGCCGCCCGCTCGACCCCGGCGAGGCCGAGGGCGCCATCTTCCATGAAACGGCGGACTCGCTTTTCAAGGTCGCAGACGTTCTCTCGATCAACTGCGCCTCCACGCCCGAAACACGCGGGCTGGTGAATGCGGACCGCCTCGCCCTGTTACCGGACGATGCGGTGCTGGTGAACACGGCGCGCGGCGACATTGTGGATGACGAGGCGTTGATCGCGGGATTGAAGACCGGACGACCGGCGGCGGCGGGCCTCGATGTTTTCAACAACGAACCGAATTTCCACCGGGGATATCTCGAGCTGGGCAATGTCTTCCTGTTGCCCCATCTCGGCAGCGCGACACTGAGCACCCGAACCGCCATGGCCGAACGCGCGCTCGACAATCTCGACGCCTTCTTCAAGGAAAACAAGCCGGGCGATCTCGTGACCGCCTGACGGACAGAGAGATCGACCGGCCTGTATCGAGATTTAACCCGCGGCGTGAGGCGTTCCGCGCCCGGATCCCTGTATCCCGGCGTACGCCGCTATCTTTTGCAGCGCCACGAGCCCCGCCAGCGCGAGTACGTTCACAGCGAACATTTCCCGCATGATCTCGCCTGTAAAGGCACCGAAGCCCGATTGCATGGCGAGTGCCATCATATAAAGCACCGCCTCATATGCGAGAAAGGCCGCTATCAGTCCAAGCGCCGCAGAGCCGAGGCCGCCGAAGCGCGAGATGACGGATCGTGCCTGGAAGACGGTGAGCGTCGCCAACAGAGCCGCCGCACCGATCGCAGCGCCCCAAAGAAACGTGCTCGTCGCAAGAGGATAGCCGAGAAGGCCGAAACCGACGGCCTGATTGACACCCCACGCCGCACCGACAAGCAGCAATGCGTCGCGGCGGTTCATATTCAAGGCGGCGACTGTTGCCAGTGCCGCAAACGGTATCGCGCAGGTGAACACATAGCTCAGCCCCACGCTCGCCGCGCCAAGGACACCGAACAGAATCCATTGCCGGTTATCATTCATCTTTAAGTCTTCCTTTCCGCCCCACCCGGGCTCTCGTCGGGGGAATGCATGAAGGCCTGAAAGGAAAACGGATGGCACCGCCTGCCGTCAGCCTTCGGGGCACCCCGCCCGAGGAATGAACATCATCTTGATTACGGCAGGTCTCCTGGCTCACGGATCGATGCGATGGCCCGCCTTCCCGATGCGTCGGCATCAGTGGCAAATCATGGGCAATCACTTACCGCTTACAGTTGCGGGGGCAGCTCCGGCCTTGTCTAGAAAAACGCACCGGATTCCCTTGTCCCGCCATGAGGCGGAACGCCGTAACGTCCCGAGAGTGGCGATCCATACGCGCGTGTCAAGGAAACAACTTCCCAGCAAGACGAACCATACCCGGCAGCAATTGCCTGCCTACCGAAACCTTGCCGACACTTTTCCGCAGAAAACCGCGTGTTTCACCCTTGGCAAGCTGCTTGCTTCCTACCGTTCAGGCTGAAATCCAGGACTGGTCCCGTGGCAACGGTACGAGGGACCTGATTGGGGGTACACAAAGATGGCACGAACAAATCATCTGGGGGCGATGGGAAGCTATGCGGCGCCCGAAGTCGTGGCCGAAAGATCCGATTCACTGACCGCGCGCTTTCACGACATGATGTCGGCAAGCCCCTCCAGCGGCGCAGACCGCCATCTGATGGAACGCGCGCTTGCCTATGCGCGGGAAGCGGAAAACCGCATTATGGAGCTCAATGAGCGCGTCCACCGGCTGGAAGCGCTGAGCCAGACCGACGAACTGACCGGCCTTCTCAACCGGCGCGGCTTCCAGGACATCCTTCACCGCAATCTGATGAGCGCGGCGCGCTATCACGAAACCGGCGTCCTCGCCTTTATCGACCTTGACGGCTTCAAGGCGGTGAATGACGAACACGGCCATGCGGCAGGCGATGAAGTTCTGCGCGCGGTGGGGGCCTATCTCAAGCGAAGCGTCCGCGCGACCGACTTCGCCGCGCGTCTGGGTGGCGACGAATTCGCCCTGATCTTCGTGCGCGCCGACATCCGCCCCGCCAGAGAGCGCGCCCGCGACATCGTGCGCGGCATCAACTCACTGAAGGCTGTCTATTCGAACCTCGAACTGCCGGTCAGGGCTAGTCTTGGCACGGCGACCTATCATGGCGAAACGGACGGTCACGACCTCATGGACCGCGCAGACCGCGCCATGTACCGCGCCAAGAAACAGCGCCCGCGCATCGTGCCCTTCACCATGCACGAGTAACGCAAAACGCCGGCCTTACGGCTTTCCGTGATGCGCGGATATCGGATGATAGAGCTCCGGCCGCCTGTCGCGGAAAAGGCCCCAGCCGACGCGGCGCTTGCGTATTTCGTCCAGGTCGAATGTCGCCGTGATGACTTCCTGCTTGTCGCGGCTGGCCTCGGCCACGATCTCGCCGGTCGGACCGGCCAGGAAAGACGAGCCGTAAAACGTCAGCTCGCATTCCTCGCCGACTTCCTTCCCGATACGATTCGACGCCACCAGCGGCACGATATTCGCCGCTGCATGGCCCTGCATGACACGCTGCCAGTGATCGCGCGAGTCGATGGGCGGCGCCGGCGGCGGTTCCGAACCGATCGCCGTGGGATAGAAGAGCGCCTCCGCCCCCTGCACCGCCATGGAGCGGGCCGACTCCGGAAACCACTGATCCCAGCAGATCGCCGCGCCGAACCGCCCATAGGCCGTATCCCAGACCTTGAAGCCGGTATCGCCGGGCGAGAAATAATATTTCTCCTGATAGCCCGGCCCGTCCGGAATATGGCTCTTGCGATAAAGGCCCAGCACCTCGCCGTCCGCGTCGATCATCACCAGCGAATTGAAATGGGCATGATGCGCGCGCTCGAAAAAGGAAAGCGGCAGGACGACCTTCAGTTCCTTTGCCAGCTCCTGCATGCGCTTGATGAGCTCATGCTCCATCGCCTCGGCGGCAAGCTCGAAATGCTCCGGCTTCTGGTCTACGCAGAAATAGGGGGTCTCGAAAAGTTCCTGCAGGAGGATCGCCTGAGCGCCCTTTTCCGCCGCTTCCCGCACCAGCGAGACCGCGCGGTCGACATTTTCGTCCCGCGCCCATGTGCAGGCCATCTGTGTGGCCGCGAATGTAACTTCCCGCATGGCGCATCATCCTTGAATGGCATCCGTTATGATTGGAAATATAAGCTTTCGACACCGCTCTGCACAGGCGTCATCTTGGCGAACAGCCCTCGCCGGGCCGGGGCGGTTTCGCTATAAAGGCGGTCGGTGCCAACACGCGATAAAGGGAGAATGACATGGCTGGACAGATCGAGACACGGCTCAAGGAACTCGGGATCGACCTGCCCAAGGCGTCTGCGCCCGCCGGCAGCTATGTGCCCTTCGTCATCACCGGCAATCAGGTGTTCATTTCCGGACAAGGGCCCGTCGGGCCGAACGGACTTGAATATATCGGCAAGGTCGGCGCCGACCATACCGCCGAGGACGCAGCCAAATCGGCCCGCCTGACAGCCCTCAACGTGATCGCCCAGCTCAAGGAAGCCTGTGGCGGCGATCTCGACCGGGTGACGCGCATCGTGAAGCTGACCGGCTTCGTCAACTGCACGCCCGATTTCGACCAGCACCCCACCGTCATCAACGGTGCCTCCGACCTGCTGGTGGAAATCTTCGGCGACAAGGGCCGCCATGCCCGCTCCGCCGTGGGCATGATGAGCCTCCCCTTCCAGATGACGACCGAGATCGAGGCGGTGGTGGAGATCGCCTGATCGTGATCGACCTTGCCATAACGGGATTTTGCGTCCGCGTGCCGGTCGTTTAGATTCAGGGCATGGGTGACGCGGAACAAGCCATTATCAGAGCAGTGAACAGCCTGTCGGAGGTCGATCCGGCGGCATGGGACGCCTGCGCCAATCCGCCCGACGAGCCCTATAACCCGTTTCTGCGCCATGCCTTCCTCTCCGCGCTGGAGGAAAGCGGCTCCGCCACGCGCGCAACCGGCTGGATGCCCTACCACCTGCTGCTCGAAGACGGCGCGGGCAACGTGGCCGGCGCCATGCCCATGTATCTGAAGAGCCATAGCCGGGGCGAATATGTCTTCGACTATGGCTGGGCGGACGCCTTCGAGCGCGCCGGCGGCAGCTACTATCCCAAATTGCAGGTGTCCATCCCCTTCACGCCCGTGACGGGGCGGCGGCTTCTGGTGCCGCCGGGCCCGACCATGAACGCCTCCCGGGACGCGCTGATCGCAGGCGGCATCGAGATCGGCAACCGTCTCGGCACCTCGTCATTGCACATGACCTTCCTCACCGAAGAGGAATGGGACTATCTGGGCGACCGGGGCCTGCTGCAACGCACCGACCAGCAATTCCACTGGCACAATCGCGGCTATGACGGCTTTGACGACTTCCTGGCGGACCTGTCCTCGCGCAAGCGCAAGAACATCCGCAAGGAACGGGAGCGCGCGCTGGAAAACGGCATCGAAATCGAATGGGTGACGGGCAGCGACCTGACGGAGGACCACTGGGACGCGTTCTATATGTTCTATATGGATACGGGCGCGCGCAAATGGGGTTCGCCCTATCTCACCCGTTCCTTCTTCAGCATCGTCAATGAACGCATGCCCGAAGACATTCTGCTCATCATGGCAAAGCGCGACGGCCGCTACATCGCCGGTGCGCTGAACCTGATCGGCTCCGACGCACTCTACGGACGCAACTGGGGGGCGGTGGAGCACCACCCCTTCCTGCATTTCGAGTGCTGCTACTATCAGGCGATCGACTTCGCCATCGACAGGGGGCTGAAGCGGGTCGAGGCCGGCGCGCAGGGCGAACACAAGCTCGCCCGGGGTTACGTCCCCTCGCGCACCCACAGCGCGCACTGGATCGCCAATGAAAGCTTCCGAAACGCGGTCGGCGAATATCTGGAGCGCGAGCGCCAATATGTCGAGCACGACATCGAAACGCTTGGCGAATACGCCCCCTTTCGGCACGATAACGACGCAATGCAACGCGAAGAGGACGACTTCTGATCCATGGCCTATGACAAGAACAATATTTTCGCGAAAATCCTTCGTGGCGAGGCGCCCTGCTTCAAGGTCTATGAAGACGACATGACCTTTGCCTTTATGGATGTCATGCCTCAGACCGAAGGCCACACGCTGGTCATCCCGAAATATGAGGCGGAAAACCTCTTCGACCTCGATGCCGATTATGCGGCCGCCATGGCGAAGACGACGAAGAAGATCGCCGCGGCGGTGAAGAAGGCCTTCGACGCGCCGGGGATCATGATTGCACAGCTCAACGGCGCGCCCGCCGGGCAAACCGTGTTCCACATCCATACGCATATCATTCCGCGTGCGGAAGGGATCGACCTGAAACTTCATGCGCGCCAGATGGCCGATACGAATGTTCTGAAACAACATGCCGAACGCGTGATCGCCGCTCTCGACTGAGACCGGCTTTCGCGGGGGCTGCGGATAATAAGAAGACCGCGGTACGTGGGGGAAAGATGAAGACGATGAGAAGAACGGCATTGGCCGTCGGCGTAACGGCCATGTCGGCCCTGCTGCTAACCGCCTGCGACGAAAACAAGGATACGCCCGCCCAGCGCTATTCGCTGGAAGAAGTGACCGGCCCCTCGCCCTTTCACGGCATTCATGGGATCACCGTCGAAAAGGACGGCACCATGCTGGCGGGCAGCGTGATCGGCCGCAGCATCTACAAGGTCGATCCGGAAACGGGCGCCACCTCCGTCTATGAAGGCCCACCCAAAGGCATGGCAGACGATCTGGAACAGGGCCCGGACGGCACGCTCGCATGGACCGCCTTCATCGACGGCAAGATCTACGCCCGCAAACCCGACGGCACAGTAACGATGCTCGCCAAAGGCCTGCCCGGCATCAACTCCATCGCCTGGACCGATGACGGACGCCTTTTCGCAACGCAGGTCTTTCTGGGCGACGCGCTGTACGAGATCGACCCTACCGGCAAGAAACCGCCGCGCAAGATCATGGAAGGCATGGGCGGCCTGAACGGTTTCGATTTCGGACCGGACGGAAAACTTTATGGACCGCTCTGGGACAAGGGCGAGATCGCCCGTGTCGACGTGGACAAGGCCACGCTCGATGTCGTCGCCACCGGCTTCGGCATTCCCGCCGCAGCCAATTTCAGCCCGGACGGAAAACTCTACGCCGTCGATACGCAGCGCGGCGAAGTCGTGCGCGTCGATCCCGCGGACGGATCGAAAGAGATCGTGGCGAAAGTGAAACCGTCCATCGACAACCTCGCCTTCGACAATGGCGGCAATCTCTTTATCACCAACATGGCAGACAATGCCGTCATCGCGGTGGATACCAGGTCGGGGAAATCCCGGACCGTCGTTTCCGGGCCGCTGGCCCTCGCAGGCGGCATCGCGCGCGCCAATGAAGGCGGCGAGGATGTGCTTTATATCGCCGACGGATTCGCCTTCCGGAAACTTCACCTCGCCAGCGGACGGATGGAAGAAATCGCCCGGATGTGGAGCGGCAATATCGACTACCCGCTCAACGTCGCCGTCGCCAACGGCCATGTCACCGTGGCCGGGCTCACCTCCGGCGCCGTGCAGGTCTTCGATCAGGAAGCTGGTAAATCCATTGCTCTTATGCACGGGTTCATCACGCCGAGTTCCGCCATTGCCATGACGGATGGCCGTATCGTCGTCGCCGAATATGCCAAGGGCCGCCTTCTCATGGTGGATCCGGAACATTCCGACGCACGCACCGAGATCGTCACCGGCCTCGAAGGCCCCGAAAACATGATGGCAACGGGCGACGGCTCCATCTATGTGAGCGAGACCGATGGCGGCGTCATTTCGCGCATCGACCCTGAAACCGGGAAGCGAACCGTACTGGTCGCCGACCTCGATGCCCCCGAAGGCTTCGACATCGCACCGGACGGCAAGCTCATCATTGCCGAGGTCGGGGCGAAACGCATCGTCGCCGTCGATCCGGAAAGCGGCACCAAAGAGGTTTTGCGCGACGACCTGCCCATCGGCCTCAAAGGTCCCGCTGAAGTGCCGTCATCCTATGTTCCGACCGGCGTGTCGGTGGGGCCCGAGGGCGACATCTATTTCTCGTCCGATATCGACGCCCGGATCTTCCGGCTGACGGAGACCGGCGCGAGCTGACGGTCAGGGAGGAGACAAAGACGATCCGGCTTGCCGCTTGTCTTTGCCTCCTCACCCCCGCTGCGTTCGCCGCCGCACCCGGGCAATAAAAAAACCCCGGCAGTCGCCTGCCGGGGTTCGGTATCTTGAAGGCCGAAAGCCTCAGCCCATCTTGAAGACGCAGATCTTGTTGCCGTCCGGGTCGCGGAAATAGGCGCCATAGAAGGTCGGCATCCGCTCGCCCGGCGCGCCCTCGTCCGGCGCGCCCAGTTCCATCGCCTTGGCGTGTACCTTGTCGACCGACTCGCGGTCGGGCATGGCCAGCGCCACCATATTGCCGTTGCCGGGCTTGGCTTCCTGCTGGTCGTAAGGCACGAACACCCCCAGCATGGGCCCCTGACCGGTACCCCAGAAGGTATAGCGATCACTCTCCATGAGCTCCTTCGCACCCATCTCGGCCATCAGCGGCTCGTAAAACGCCTTGGACCGCGCGCGGTCGTTCGTGCCTACCGTTACATATCCGATCATCGGAAATCTCTCCCTGGAGGTCTGTTCTTGTTTACGGCTGCGAGGACATTACGGGGCGAAGCTGGACCTCGCCTTTACTCCCCAATGTCCGTCCTGAAGGGTCACGACGTAAATCGAGTCGTAATGCCCTATGACGCTGCCATCGGCACGATAACGCACAAAACGCGTATCGAAATGCACTTTGTCGTGACCGGCATGAATAACCTCGCGCCGCTCCCAGCCAGAGCGCGCCCAGTCCACGCCGAGCCCCTTTTCGAACATGTCGCGGGGATGCCAGCCGGGTTTGTCGATGATGACGAGCTTGCCCGAGGCGATGCGCACGCTCGGATAGTTGAGCGTCGCCTCCCACGCCTCCACATCGCCGGCATTGAAGGCAGCCATGAAGTCGGTGAGACATTTCATGGCACCCGCGATGCTTTCCTCGTATTCACTCAATCTTTCCTCCCCCTTTTCGGTCCGGTGTCTCGGTTTCCACTCTGCGGTCGCCAGACTATGAAAAAGGCCGCCGGAGAGAAATCTCCTCGGCGGCCTTTCCATATTTCCCGCTAGGCGCGATCACTCGGTGAGCAGCGGAACCTTCGGCACGCTGCCGCCGCCGGAATCGCCCGACCCCGTATCGCTCGGACCGGAATCGTCGGACCTGCCGCCGCCCTTCTTCTGGCCGGGCTTGCGCTTGGGTGCGCTGGCCTTGGGCGGGGTTTCCTCGATGTCGAAGGACAGTTCGTCCTTCTCGGCATCGACCCCGACCTTGACGTGGCCGCCCTTGATGAGCCGCCCGAAGAGAACCTCATCCGCCAGCGGCTTCTTGATGCTCTCCTGGATGACGCGGGCAAGCGGCCTTGCGCCCATCTGCTCGTCATAGCCGCGATTGGCCAGCCATTTGTTGGCTTCCGGCATCAGCTCGATGGTGACGTTGCGGTCGGCAAGCTGCGCCTCGAGCTGCATGACGAACTTTTCGACGACCTGCGCGATGACGGCTTCCGGCAGCTGGCCGAAGGGGATCACCGCGTCGAGACGGTTGCGGAACTCCGGCGTGAAGAGACGCTTGATCGCATCCTCATCCTCGCCTTCCCGCTTGGCCCGCCCGAAACCGATGGCGTTCTTGGCGGCTTCCGACGCGCCCGCATTGGTGGTCATGATGAGCACTACATTGCGGAAGTCGATCTTCTTGCCGTTGTGGTCGGTCAGCTTCCCGTGATCCATCACCTGCAACAGGATGTTGAAGAGATCGGGATGCGCCTTCTCGATTTCGTCGAGCAGCAGCACGCAATGCGGATGCTGGTCCACGCCATCGGTCAGGAGACCGCCCTGGTCGAAACCGACATAGCCGGGCGGCGCGCCGATGAGACGCGACACGGTATGCCGCTCCATATATTCCGACATGTCGAAGCGCAGCATCTCCACGCCCATGATGGATGCAAGCTGGCGCGCCACTTCGGTTTTGCCGACGCCGGTGGGGCCGGAGAAGAGATAGGAGCCGATGGGCTTCTCGCCGTCGCGCAGGCCTGCGCGAGCAAGCTTGATCGAAGCGGCCAGTGCATCGATGGCATTATCCTGCCCGAACACCACGCGCTTCAGCTCGGTATCGAGATCGCGCAGCTTCTCCGTATCGTTCTTCGACACGGATTTCGGCGGAATGCGCGCCATGGTCGAAATCACGGCCTCGATCTCGTTCACACCGATGGTCTTCTTGCGGCGCGATTCCGGCAGCAGCATCTGCGAGGCGCCCGCCTCGTCGATCACGTCGATCGCCTTGTCGGGCAGCTTGCGGTCATGCATGTATTTGGACGACAGCTCCACCGCCGTCTTGATGGCGTCGTTGGTGTAGCGGATCTTGTGGAAGGTCTCGAAATAGGGCTTGAGACCCTTCAGGATCTTGATCGAGTCCGCCACGCTCGGTTCCGCCACATCGATCTTCTGGAAGCGGCGGACAAGCGCCCGATCCTTCTCGAAGTGCTGGCGGTATTCCTTATAGGTTGTGGACCCGATGCAGCGTAGCGTGCCGCTGGCAAGCGCCGGCTTCAACAGGTTCGAGGCATCCATCGCCCCGCCGCTCGTCGCACCAGCGCCGATGACGGTGTGGATTTCGTCGATGAACATCACCGCGCCTGGATAGGCCTCAATCTCCTTGATGACCGCCTTGATGCGCTCCTCGAAATCGCCGCGATAGCGCGTGCCCGCCAGGAGCGTGCCCATATCGAGCGAGAAGATGGTCGCGTCCTTCAGCACATCCGGCACATCGCCCTCGGCAATGCGTTTGGCAAGGCCTTCCGCGATCGCCGTCTTGCCGACGCCCGGATCGCCCACGAAGAGCGGATTGTTCTTCGACCGGCGGCAAAGGATCTGGATGGTGCGCTCGACCTCGCGCTCACGGCCGATCAGCGGATCGACCTTGCCGGCCTTTGCCTTCTCGTTGAGGTTCACGCAATAGGCGTCCAGCGCCTCGGTCGAGGAGCGTTCCTTGCCGTTGCGCTGGCGTTCGCCCTCTTCCGCCTGCTCGCCCGAGCCCGTGACGGGACGGGTTTCGTTCATGTCGGCGCGCTTGGCGATGCCGTGGCTGATGTAATTCACGGCGTCATAGCGCGTCATGTCCTGCTCCTGCAGGAAATAGGCGGCATGGCTCTCGCGCTCGGCAAACATGGCGACGAGCACATTGGCGCCGGTCACCTCTTCGCGTCCCGACGACTGCACATGAATGACCGCGCGCTGGATGACGCGTTGGAAACCCGCCGTCGGTTTGGCGTCGTCGCCATCCTCGATCACCAGGCTGGAAAGTTCGTTATCGACGTAATTGGTGAGCTGCTGGCGGATGAGGTCGACATCGACATTGCAGGCCCGCATGACGGCGGCTGCGTCCTGATCGTCCACCAACGCCAGCAGGAGATGTTCCAGCGTCGCATATTCGTGACTGCGATCATTCGCTAGGGCGAGCGCTCGGTGAAGGCCATCTTCGAGACTACGAGAAAATGTCGGCACTTTTAGACCTTCCCTTCTGCTGAGGCGCCTCCCGGACGCTCAACGCTACATGCAAAAACGCTACTCTCTCTCCATCGTGCATTGCAACGGATGCTGATGCTGCCGCGCGAAGTCCATCACTTGCGTCACTTTCGTCTCGGCCACCTCATAGGTGTAGAGACCGCAGACGCCCACCCCGTGCTGATGCACATGGAGCATGATCTTCATGGCCTCTTCAGGCCCCTTGTTGAAAAACCGCTCCAGAATATGAACGACGAACTCCATGGGAGTGTAATCGTCATTCAACAGTAAAACTTTGTAGAGCGAGGGTTTTTTGGTTTTGGGCTTCGTGCGGGTAACGACGCCCGTTCCGGCATCCCCGTCATCATCGTCCGGCCTGTTATCGTCAGACATTCTCTCGCCTGACGCTTTTTCGTAGGACATTGCCCTTACCCGCGCCCTTACCTGCCAGTCACTCACCGCCGGCTGCATCAGTTTGCTCCTTAACCGGCCGACCCCGTAAATGTTGCGGAATACTCGACGCTTGCGCAAAGCACCCCGACAACCGGTTCCTGGTTCCTATTACATAGGCGAACGCCGGGAAATTCAAAGGCCGATTGGCTTTATCCCCAGCAAATCAGCCCGGAACGGTGCGGCGCAAGCCCCGGGCGGCGCGATTTACCGCTTGCGCGGAAGATCCTTTCCCCATGAAACGGGAATCCCTCCCCCGGGACGCTATGGGAAAGGTTTTCATTTTTCTTTTACATGCCTCCCCGGCGGCTCTTACCCGCGACACCCGCCTTCTTGAGGATTTACGGTAAATAGCGAAGGAAAAGGCTGCTCGAATCTGCCGGTTAAGAAAAGAGTAACCAAGTTAACCATCGGGTAACATTTCGCCCTTACCCTTGGAACAAGCCTGTAAGTGCCGAAGAATCTGGGATTATCCGGCATCGGATACCGCGCGGGGCTTTCCTCGCCTGTGTTTCTTCGGCTACAGTATTCAGGGGAAGTAACGAGGGGCGACCCATAGGGGGGCGGCTCTCGAGTCGGGGTCATGGGTCATGCGCGTATCAGCGAGCGAAGCACCGGAGTCCGAAGCTGAGAAGCTCGGCGCGAACGAAACGATTCGGCGCCGCTTGCTGCCCAATATTGCCCTGTCCCTTCTCATCCTCTGCGCGATCGCCCTCTCGGGCACCTACGCCGGCACCGCGCAGGCGGCCCCCAAGCAATCCGCCATCGTGATCGACGCCTTCAGCGGCAAGGTGCTCTATTCGAGCCATGCCGATGCGAAGCGCTACCCTGCCTCGCTGACCAAGATCATGACGCTCTACATCCTCTTCGAGAAAATGAAGAAGGGCGATATCGAGCTGAACGACCGCGTCGTCTTCTCCCGGCATGCCGCCGGCATGGCGCCGTCCAGGCTGGGCATCAAGCCGGGTCGCAGCATTTCGGTGGAATCCGCCATCCTCGCCCTCGTCACCAAATCGGCGAACGATGTGGCCGCCGCCGTAGGCGAAAAGATCGCGGGCACGGAGTATGAGTTCGCCAAGCTGATGACCAAGACGGCGCATCGGCTCGGCATGAAGAACACCACCTACAAAAATGCTTCCGGTCTGCCCAACCGCTACCAGCGGACGACGGCGCGCGACCAGGCAACCCTCGCCAAGCGCATGCGCCTCGATTTCCCGCAATATTATCACTTCTTCAGCCGCAAATATTTCGCCTATAACGGCCGCCGCTACAAGAACCACAACAACCTGCTGACCAAGTACCATTATCGCGGCACGACGGGCATCAAGACCGGCTACACGCGCGCTTCGGGCTTCAACCTGACGGCCACGATCGAGCGCGATGATCGCTATGTCATCGCCGTGGTGATGGGCGGCAAGACCTCCAAGGCCCGCGACCGGCGCATGATGGGCCTTCTGGACCGCTTTGTGCCGCGCGCCGTCGCGTGGGCGGACGGGAACACCCGCCTCGCCTCTGCCATGGTCAAGAACATCCCTCAGCCGATTGCCCGCCCGGTGAACCTTGTCAGCAACGAGGACCGCATGCAGCTTGCCTCGCTGCTTGAAGAAGACGACAGCGCGGATCCGGATGAGGAGACCTACGCAGACAATACCATCCTCCCGCTACCCGACCCGGAACTCGCATCCGCGCAGACCGAGAAGGATAGTGGTGAGAAATCGCTCGAGGACGTCAAATCCTTCGCCGTGGCCGCCTATCGCAAAGCCAAGGGCCCTGTCGCCAAGGCCGGCGAAAGCCTGGGCAGCATGCTCGTGACCCCCGCCCATGCCAGCACCGGCGAGCAGCCCCGCGCACCGGTCGTCAAGCAGACGGCGGGCGTTATCGCTGCGGAACAGAACTGGCAAGCGGGCGCGCCGCTCATCCCGGAAGGCACCTGGGTCATCCAGATCGGCGCCTATTCCAACCAGTCGGATGCCGTGCAAAGCATTCGCCGCGCCATTCGCGCCGCGCCGGACCAGCTCGACGCCGCCGTACCTGTGACGATCCCCGTGCGCACGGCGGACAACCGCACGCTTTACCGCTCGCGTTTCGGTGGTTTCGACGGTGAGAAATCGGCCAGCACGGCCTGCGGACGCCTTTCGCGTCAGAACATTTCCTGCGTTGCCATTCCGCCGTCCAACTGGTCGCTGCCCGCGGGCATAAGGACGGCGCGCAACGATCGGGGCTGATCAGCCCGAGGCCGCAGCGGCGCGCAGATTCTCCGACGAACCGCCATCCCCTTTTTCTCCGATCGGCAATTCGAGCATATCGAACAGAGCTCTGATCTCTGCACGCGCCGCGACATGGCTCATCGACAGCTGCTGGTCCACCCCGCCATCGCGCAGGTCCAGCAAGGTCAGGCCGGAGGGAAACATCTCACGGAAGATCACACGCTCGCCGAACCCCGGCGCAAGGCGAAACCCGATACGCTCGGTAAGCGTTTCGAGCACGGCTTCCACGCGGCGTTTGTTCTTGGCATCGACATGCGACAGGCGGTTTCGCATCACCACCCAGTCGATCTGACCGCCATCCTTCATCGCGCGCCGCTTGCGGCTTTCCCAGACCATTTCACTGTAAACGCTCGGCCCCTTGAGCTGATAGGTCTGCGGATCCACGCGTCCCAACAGGTCGAAATCGACGAAACTGTCATTCATCGGCGTGATCAGCGTGTCGGCAACGGCATGGCCTGCGCGCGACAGGTAGTTATCCGTACCCGGAGAATCGATGACGATAAAATCGCATGTACTCGCCAGCTCCCCGAAAGCCGCGTCGAAAGCCGCCTGTTCTTCCGCCTGCGCGTCGGCCACGGTGGCCGCCTTGGAGCGGTCGATCACGCGATGATCCGGCATGGCAAGCTTCACGCCATTGGCATCGCACCAGGCCTTGCGGTTTTCCACATAACGGGTAAGCGAGCGTTGGCGGCTGTCGAGGTCGATGGACCCGACGCGCATGCCTTCATGAAGCAGACTCGCAATGACATGCATGGCGGTGGTGGTCTTGCCCGACCCGCCCTTCTCATTGCCTAGAACAATGACATGGGCGGCATTCCGCCCTTCGCTCTGGCTCATTCGCCCCCGCAAACGCCACATAAATGGGAATCGATTACCGGAGTTTGCGAGCGCCGGGCACCGCTCGTCAACTTGTTGCGGAGCGGGACGCCCAAGCCCGTGCGCTTCCGTTCGGAAACGGCACAAACACGTGGTTTTCTATTTGGGATGACCGGGGATATAGCGCCCGTCCGCATCATGATGCCCCGGTACATAGCCTTGCGATTTCTCGCCCGGTGCAAGCGGCGGCAAAGGCGGCCCCTCTTCGTACCGGCCGCGGACATAACCGCCATATTTGCTCGGATGCCCCGGAATGTAATTCTTGCGCGGCTTCACTTCCGGTGCCGTCGAGGATTTGGTTTCGGGCATCGGATAGTTTGGCGAGGCAGCCGATCCGGGCTTCCCGCCCGACATCAGATCGACCGCATGGGCCGGCACCGCCGGAAGGGCGAGCGAGACAAGAACGGCAAGACTGGTCGCGATTTTGGACATCACCAATATGTAGTCCGTTTTCCCCCGATTGGAAGCGGCCCAACGGTCGCATGCCGGATATGCCTTATCCCGCGCGCCCAAGGCCCAACGCCATTGAACGAAGCGCGGGGCCTGCCTATTGTCCGGCAGAACTCACAGCCTTTCGGGGAATACGAATATGGCGCTCGACACGAACAGCTACGCCCTGCCCGTCGCCCGCTCGATAGAAGACCTTCGCGCCGCGGTTGCCGGTTGGGTCATGAAGGGCGAGACGGTCGCGCTCGTCCCGACCATGGGGGCGCTCCATGCAGGCCATCTGTCGCTGGTGGATCTCGCCCGCGAAAAGGCCGACCATGTCGTCGTCTCGATCTTCGTAAACCCGACCCAATTCGCACCGCATGAGGACCTCGACGCCTATCCCCGTCAGGAAGTAGCGGACGCGAACGCGCTGGCCGACAAGGCCTCGCTCATTTTCGCGCCCACGGCGCAGGAAATGTATCCGGAAGGCTTTTCCACCACGGTCAGCGTTTTCGGCGTCTCCGAACCGCTGGAAGGCAGCTTCCGCCCCACCCATTTCGCAGGCGTCGCCACCATCGTCTCCAAGCTGCTGCTGGCCGCGCTGCCCGACATCGCCATTTTCGGCGAGAAGGACTGGCAGCAGCTCATGGTCATCCGCCGCATGGTGCGCGATCTCAATATTCCGGTGGAAATCCTCGGCGGCCCCATCATGCGCGAGGCGGACGGCCTCGCCATGTCCTCGCGCAACGTCTATCTCTCGCCGGAAGAACGCAGGATTGCGGGCGAACTGAACGTCATCCTGCGTGAGACGGCAAAAATGGCCGCCAGCGGCACGCCCGTTTCACAGGCGGTAAAGGAAGGCGGAGAGCGCATTCTCACCGCCGGCTTCGACACGCTGGACTATCTGGAAATCCGTCACGCCGCGTCGCTGGCCCCCTTCGAGGACGACAAGACGCATGGCGATGCGCGCATCCTCGTCGCCGCCAAAATCGGCCGCACACGCCTGATCGACAATATGCCGGTATAAGCCGCCTCAGTAGCGTCCGGGCGACCGCGCATCCGCAAGCCAGCCGCGGGCAACGAAAAGCTCATAGAGCGCCGCACAAACGGCAAAGACGAAGAAGCCGGGCAGGATCACGTCGCTGAGGAAATGATCGCCCTGTATGACGCGCACCATGCCCACCGCAAAGCCCGCGACCATGGAAAGAGCGAACAGGCAGCGCCGCAAGGGCGGAAATGCCAGGAAGGCAAAGGCGAACAGGTAATAGCCCATCGCCGCATGGCCGGAGACGAAGGAGCAATTCTTCACGCACTGGTTGGAAATGACCCAGACCGGCGTGAACTGATCCGCGCCGCCGAACTCCACGATCTGATGCGGCCGTGCCCGGCCCCATTCGTTCTTGAAGATCGTATTGACCACAAGGCCCGGCCCCAGCGCCATGCAAAGCGCAAGATAGACGAGCTTTGCCGTCGACACGCTATGGGCGATCCCCTTGATGAAGCCCCAGACTTCCCGCCAGACACCCTTGACCGCACGCAATGCGCCCGCGCCCATGCGGAAGATGAGCGAGGCATCCACCGCTGCCCCGACGCGGCGCTCGATCCGCCGCGACGCGGCCCCGGCAGGCGACGCCGCATAGCGCGACCGCAAACGCGGCACCCAGGCCACGATAAGCCGGACCAGAAGGCTGCCCAGCAGGAAGATGGAAAGCCAGCGCGTGACGAAATGGATGCCCTCATAGACGAAGCGCATCGGCGCTGCGTCACGCCAGAAAAAGCCGCTTTCAGGCGAATAGAAGAGGCCCGACACCCAGATATCCACATCAGGGAACATCAGGAAGAAGAGCGACACGAGGACGAACCAGCGGATGGGATTTTTATAGCGCTGCATGGGCTTTGAAGGCGGGCGTTAAATCAGCGCGCAATATGGCACAGGGCGGTTAAGCGAACCATTCGGGAATGGCGGTTTCCGCTGGAAATGCACTCAGAGAAGCCCCAGCTCCTCCAGCTCCCGCCGCATTTCCTCCGGCATTTCCTCCACATCCCCGCCCGTGGCGGCGTCCCGGGGCGCATCGGCGGCTTCCAGATAGCGCCAGCCCTGAAACGGGCGCTTCTCGCGGCGCTGGGTCAGCACGATCTCCGGGTCGAGGACGAGGCGGCAGCGCCGGGTTCCCTCCCCGTCCACAAAGGGCTCGATATCAAGAAGCGTCTGCCGGCAGCGGATGACGCCCTTCATCACCCAATAGAGCGAGCCGCCATCCAGCAGCTCGTCGGCCCGCTTGGGCACCATGCGCGTCACATGGGCGAGAACGGGGTCCTCGCCACGTGCCTTCTTGTCGGCGAGCCGCGCCGCCTGCCAGCCGCGCAGATCGTCCACGTCTTCGGCGCCGACGCATAGTTTCAAGAGGTGAAGGGTCATGGCGCCCGATTATGCCTTTCGGCGCGAAAGCCGCAACCGAGGACATGGTTCAAAGATGCGTCTTGAACCACTCCCTCTGCACCGGTGCGGACATCTTGAAGTTCTCCCCGGTATAGGCCTCGAAATGCTTACAGGGGATCGACAGAAACTTCTTCGGTTCCAGCGCCTCCTCATAGGCCTTCGCCGTGAGGTCGTAGGGCGTCAGATGATCTCCCGTCGCCGCGATGAGCAGCAAGGGCGTCGGCGAGATGCGTGGAACATAGACGCCCGGCTCATATTCCGTGAAAAGCTCGACGGAATGCATCGTCACGTCGTTTTCCCATTTGCTCTCATTCGACTTTGCGAACTCGGTAAAGAACTCATAGGTATCCGGCGTCGGCAATACGGCGGGTTCTCCTTCGGGCGCGGCCACCGGCATGCGCGCGCCCGGCTCGCCACGCATACGCGCCGCCCTGTCCGCCTCGAAACCGGCGCGCAGCATCGCCCAGTGATCGCCACGGATAAGCCGGCGCGCGGACTCCAGTCCGGCCACCAGAGGCACCTGCGAGACGACGCATTTGACGCGCCGGTCGATCGCGCCGACGACCAGCACATGCGCGCCGGAATAGCTCGACCCCCAGATGCCGATGCGATCCGCATCGACCTCGTCCATGGATTGCGCATGGGTGATCGCATCGCGATAGCCGTCGATCTGCTGGCGCGGATCGATATGTCCGCGTGGCGAGCCATCGCTATCGCCCAGATTACGGTGATCGTAGACGAGCGTGGAAATCCCCTCCCCCGCGAAGAACTCAGCGAAATCGCCGAGATACATTTCCTTCACGGCGGAAAAGCCATGCGCCATCACGACGATGGGCGCAGGGCCCTTCGTTCCTTTGCCCTGGTAGAACCAGCCGCGAAGTGTCACGCCGTCTTCGGTCTTAAATTCGATATCGCGCCGCATTGTTTTCTCCCTCCCGGTTTTTCTTAAACCTCAACATGGAGAGAGCGGCCTGTCACCCGTCTTTTCGGGCGGGTCTATTCTTCCTCGAAGGTGACAAGCACCGCGCCGCCGTCCACCTGATCGCCCTCGCCCGCATTGACCGAGGCGACCACGCCGTCAGACGCGGCGGAAAGCGTCTGCTCCATCTTCATGGCTTCCAGCACGACAAGCGCGGAACCCTTCTTCACACGGTCGCCGGGCTTTACCGCCACCTGAATGACCTTGCCCGGCATGGGCGCCGTCACCGCGCCGGTACCACCCTCCGCCGCATCGTCAGCCTCCAGCGCGTCATGCGGATCGAAACCGTAGGATGCACCTTCATGGATCAGGACAAAGCCTTTCGCCTGCGCGACGAACCCGGCGCGGAGACGGCGCGTGCCGACTGTCGCCAGCAAGGCGCCATCCGCCGAAAGCGTGCCGGACGCGACAAGCGCCTCCCCGCCTTCGGGCTGAATGCGCCAGCCCTCACCCGAGGGCTCCACGCCCACCATCAGCGTATCGCCGTCGCATTCGAGCCTCAGCACCTCGCGGCGATGGCCGCCCAGTACGAAGGAATCATTCGCCGCCCAGGGCGAATGAGGTTCCGCGGTTTCGAGCTGCCGCGCGCACTGCCGCTCATCCCGCGCCAGCAAATGCCCAAGCGCGGCCAGCGCAATCACCTCGGCCGGTGCAGGGCCCTTCGGCACGAGGTCCGAGATATGGCGGTCGATGAAACCCGTATCGAGATGCGCCGCGCGGAAGGCTTCCGAGGACATGACGCGCTCCAGAAAGCGCAGATTCGTTTTGGGGCCCGCAACCTCCATCTGTCTCAGGAAGTTCGCAAGCGCGCCGATGGCCTGATGACGGTCTGCCCCATGCGCGATGATCTTGCCGATCATCGGATCGTAGAACATCGTTACTTCGTCGCCTTCGCGCACGCCCATGTCGGTGCGGATCTCGGGCCGGTTCTGCGGCATGCGCAGCCGAACGAGACGACCCGTGGACGGGAAGAAGCTCTTGGCCGGATCTTCGGCATAAAGACGCGCTTCCACCGCATGGCCGTTGAGCGGAATTTCGTCCTGCGCCAGCGGCAGCGGCTCGCCCGCCGCGACACGGAGCTGCCATTCGACAAGATCCTGCCCGGTGATCGCCTCCGTTACGGGATGCTCCACCTGAAGCCGCGTATTCATCTCCATGAAGAAGAAACGATCCTTGGAGAGACCGTTGGAGCCGTCAGCAATGAACTCGATCGTTCCCGCCCCGCGATAGCCGATGGCAAGCGCGGCCTTCACCGCCGCATCGCTCATCGCATCGCGCATGTCGGACGGCATGCCCGGCGCGGGCGCTTCCTCGATCACCTTCTGGTGGCGGCGCTGAAGCGAGCAGTCGCGCTCCCAGAGCGACACCACATTGCCGTGACCGTCCGCGAAGACCTGCACCTCGATATGACGCGGGCTCGTCACGAATTTCTCGATCAGCACACGTTCATCACTAAACGCGGAACTCGCCTCGCGCTGTGCGGACTTCAAAGCCTTTGCGAAATCGTCGGCTGCATCCACGCGGCGCATGCCCTTGCCGCCGCCGCCCGCAACCGCCTTGATAAGCACCGGATAGCCGATGCGCTCCGCTTCGCCCGCGAGAAATTCCGGGTCCTGATTGTCGCCGTGATAGCCGGGCACGACAGGCACGTCCGCCTTTTCCATCAGCGCCTTGGCGGCGTCCTTGAGTCCCATGGCGCGGATTGCCTCCGCCGGCGGCCCGACGAAGATAATGCCCGCTTCCGCACAAGCCTCGGCGAAGGCTGCGTTCTCCGACAGAAAGCCGTAGCCCGGATGGATCGCCTCCGCGCCGGTGAGCTTCGCTGCCTCGATGATCTTTTCAGGACGAAGATAACTCTCCGCCGCCGCGGCGGGACCGATATGCACGGCCTCGTCGGCTTCCGCCACATGATAGGCATTCGCGTCGGCATCCGAATAGACCGCTATGGTACGCAGGCCCATCGCCCGCGCGGTGCGGATGACACGGACAGCGATTTCGCCGCGATTGGCGATGAGAAGAGACTTGAACATGGATCGCTGCCTCACATCCTGAAGACGCCGAACTTCGTGTCCGGCACGGGCGCATTGAGCGTGGCTGAGAAGGCAAGCGCCAACACGCGGCGCGTTTCGGACGGTGCGATGATGCCATCATCCCAGAGCCGCGCTGTCGCGAAATAGGGATGCCCCTCTTCCTCATATTTCTCGCGGATCGGAGCCTTGAAGGCTTCCGCCTCTTCCTCCGTCCATTTCTCGGCATCGCGATGCACGGTTGCGAGCACACTCGCCGCCTGCTCGCCGCCCATGACGGAGATGCGTGCATTCGGCCAGGTGAAAAGGAAACGCGGGGAATAGGCGCGTCCGCACATGCCGTAATTGCCCGCGCCATAGGAACCGCCAATCACCAACGTGATCTTCGGCACATTGGCGCACGCCACGGCGGTCACGAGCTTCGCGCCATCCTTGGCGATGCCGCCGGTTTCGTATTCGCGGCCGACCATGAAGCCCGCGATGTTCTGCAGGAAGAGAAGCGGAATTTTCCGCTGCGCGCAAAGCTCGATGAAATGCGCGCCCTTGAGCGCCGATTCCGAGAAGAGAATGCCGTTATTCGCGACGATCCCGACCGGAATGCCATGAAGATGGGCAAAGCCGCAAACCAGCGTCGTGCCGTAGAGCTTCTTGAATTCGTCGAAAGCCGACCCGTCCACCAGACGTGCTATCACTTCGCGTACATCATATTGCACGGAGAGCGAGGACGGCACCACGCCGTCGAGCTCCGCCATGTCGTAAAGCGGGGCTTCCGGCTCTTTCAGCGGAATGTCGATGGATTTTTTGCGGTTGAGCGTGGACGCGATCTGGCGGGCAAGCGCCAGCGCATGCGCATCGTCCACCGCATAATGGTCGGTCACGCCGGATTTGCGCGAATGCACATCCGCGCCGCCCAGATCTTCGGCGGTCACGATTTCTCCCGTCGCCGCCTTCACCAGCGGCGGACCGCCCAGAAAAATCGTGCCCTGATTGCGCACGATGATCGTCTCGTCGGACATGGCCGGCACATAGGCCCCACCCGCCGTACAGGACCCCATGACGACCGCGACCTGCGGAATGCCCGCCGCCGACATGCGCGCCTGATTGTAGAAGATGCGCCCGAAATGCTCGCGGTCGGGAAAGATGTCGGCCTGGTTGGGCAGGTTCGCCCCGCCTGAATCCACGAGGTAGAAGCAAGGCAGGTTGTTTTCCAACGCCACTTCCTGCGCACGCAGATGTTTCTTCACCGTGACCGGATAATAGGTGCCGCCCTTGATCGTCGCATCATTGCAGACAATGACGCATTCCTGCCCTGCCACGCGGCCGATACCGGTGATGATGCCCGCCGCATTGATGTCCTCGCCATAAAGGCCATGCGCGGCCAGGAGCGAGAGTTCCAGAAACGGCGTACCCGGATCGATGAGCCCGTAAACGCGATCGCGCGGCAGCATCTTGCCGCGCTTCACATGCCGCTCGCGCGAACGCTCATCGCCGCCCAGCGCTGCCTTTTCGCGCTGCGCGTTGAGATCGGCGGTGAGTGCCGCCATCGCTTCGGCATTCGCCTTGAACTTGTCGTCGCGCGTGGAGACGCCGCTTTGCAGGATGGACATGACCCGCCTCCCTTACGCCGTCTCGTTGAAGAGTTCGCGCCCGATCAGCATGCGGCGGATTTCGCTCGTACCCGCGCCGATCTCGTAAAGCTTCGCGTCGCGCAGCAGGCGGCCTGTCGGGTAATCGTTGATATAGCCGTTACCGCCCAGCGTCTGGATCGCTTCAAGCGCCATCCAGGTCGCTTTCTCGGCGGCATAAAGGATCGCACCCGCCGCGTCCTTGCGCGTGGTCTGACCGCGGTCGCAGGCCTTGGCGACGGCATAGACATAGGCCCGGCAGGCATTCATGGTCGAATACATATCGGCGAGTTTGCCCTGCATGAGCTGGAAATTGCCGATGGGCTCACCGAACTGCTTGCGCTCATGCACGTAAGGGATCACCGCGTCCATGCAGGCCTGCATGATGCCGAGCGGCCCGGCGGAGAGCACCGCGCGCTCATAATCGAGACCGGACATCAGCACCCGCACGCCTTCATTGAGCTTGCCGACGATATTCTCTTCCGGCACCTCGCAATCCTCGAAGACGAGTTCGGCGGTGCTGGAGCCGCGCATGCCGAGCTTGTCGAGCTTCTGCGCCGGGCTGAACCCCTTCATCCCCTTTTCGATGATGAAGGGCGTGATACCGCGCGGGCCGCCTTGCGGGTCCGTCTTGGCATAGACAATCAGCACCTCGGCATCCGGGCCGTTGGTGATCCACATCTTGTTGCCGTTGAGGACGTAGCGGTCACCCTTCTTCTCCGCCTTGAGCTTCATGGAGACGACATCGGACCCCGCCCCCGGCTCCGACATGGCGAGCGCGCCGACATGCTCGCCGGTCATCAGCTTGGGCAGATATTTGCGCTTCTGCGCATCCGAGCCGCAGCGGCGGAGCTGGTTCACGCAGAGATTGGAATGCGCGCCATAGGAAAGACCGACGCTCGCCGAGCCGCGGCTGATCTCCTCCATCGCCACGACATGCTCCAGATAGCCGAGCCCCGTGCCGCCATATTCCTCTTCCACCGTCATGCCCAGCAGGCCCAGCTCGCCCATCTGTGGCCAGAGATCGCGCGGAAACTCGTTCGTCTTGTCGATCTCGTCGGCGCGAGGGGTGATCTTGTCGGCCGTAAAGGCGCGCACCGTGTCGCGGATCGCGTCGGCCGTCTCGCCGAGGTCGAAATCGAGCGAGGGGTATTCATTGGGCAGCATGGAAGCCTCTCCTCACAGAATGCCGGATCGGCCGCGGCGGTCGGCGGGATTACGCATTTGACCGGCAGCCATCATTCCTTATTATAAAAACGAACATACGTTCTTTTATTTTTCGCCGCAAGCGGGGAACCCGTCCGAAATGTCCAGAACCGCCGGCTCATCTGGCGCCAAGACGCTGGCCGCGATCCGCGAGGCCGGGCTCCAGCTTATCTACGAACATGGCTATGAAGCGATGACGCTGCGCCGCCTCGCCCGGGAGGTCGGGCTGCAGCCGGGGTCGCTCTACAATCACATCGCGACCAAGCAGGAGCTGCTGTTCGACCTCATCCACAATCACATGATTACCCTCATGGAAAGCCTGGACAAGGCGCTGGAAGGCCATACGAACCCTGTGGAGAGCCTCAAGGCGTTCACCGCCTTCCACCTCACCTATCACATCGAGAGAAAGCGGGAGGTCTTCATCGGCTCGGCGGAGCTGAGAAGCCTCGACCCGGAAAACCGCGAGATCATTGTCGGCCTGCGCCGAACCTATGAAGACCGTCTCTGCGCCATTCTGGAGGCAGGTGTCGCCTCGGGCGACTTCATCGCGGAAGACGTTCGGGTGGCCGCCTATGCCATACTCGCCATGCTGACCGGCATCTGCACATGGTACGATCCGGGCGGCCGCATCGACCGGAAAGCGCTGATCCGCATCCATGAGCAACTGGTGCTCGACGGCGTGACAAAAAACAGGTGAAGACCCCATGTCGAAAAGCCCCGCAGCCGAGAAGTTTCTCAGCCTCTGGTATGCCTATATCGAAAACCACGATCCGGACCTGCTGGACAAACTCGTGGCGGAAAACACCGGCATCTCCTCCCCCGCCTTCTTCGCGCCGAAATACGACCGCCCCTATGTGATGGCGATCCTGCGCGCCGTGGCAGAAGGCCTGGAGGATTTCACCTATACGAAGGAATGGTTCGACGGGAACGAGATGATCCTGGAATTCGAGGGCCGTCTCGGTGACACGAAGCTCAAGGGCATCGACCGCATCACCGTGAACGAAAACGGGCAGATGGAACATATCGAGGTTCTCATCCGCCCGTTGAACGGTTTGGTCGCACTGGCCGAACATGTGAAGGCCGCCCTCACGAAGGCGGCCTCCTAAACCTCAGAGACGTTCGACCGCCAGAGCCGTCGCTTCGCCGCCGCCAATGCAGAGCGAGGCGACGCCCTTCTTCGCGTCTTTCTGCTTCATCGCATTGAGCAGCGTCACGATGATGCGCGCACCCGACGCACCGATCGGGTGGCCCAGCGCACAGGCACCGCCATAGACGTTCATATTGTCGTGGCGAATATCGAGTTCGCGCATCGCCGCCATGGCGACCACAGCGAATGCCTCGTTGATTTCCCACAGATCGACATCGCCGGTTTTCCACCCGGTCTTTTCCATCAGCGTTTCGATGGCGCCCACCGGCGCGGTGGTGAACCATTCCGGCGCGCGGGCGTGGGAAGCATGGCCGCGAATGACGGCGAGCGGTTTCAGCCCGCGCCGTTCCGCCTCCGACATCTTCATCATGACGAGCGCCGCCGCGCCGTCCGAGATCGATGACGAGTTCGCAGCCGTCACCGAACCGCCCGCCGCGAAGGCCGGCTTCAGTGTCGGGATCTTGGCGGGATCGGACTTGTCCGGCTGCTCGTCGCCCGTCACCTCGACCGAGCCCTTTTTCGACTTCACTTCCACCGGCACGATTTCATGGGAAAAGGAGCCGTCGTGATTGGCCTCACGCGCCCGCTTCAGCGATTCGATGGAATAGGCGTCCTGCATCTCGCGGTTGAACTGATAGTGCTTTGCCGTCTCCTCGGCGAAATGGCCCATCAGATAGCCGTCATAGGCGTTTTCAAGCCCGTCGAGGAACATATGATCCTTCACTTCCGCATGGCCGAGCCGCATGCCGCCGCGCGCCTTGGGCAGGAGATACGGTGCGTTGGACATGCTCTCCATGCCGCCGGCCACGATCACCGCGCCATTGCCCAGCGCCAGCGCGTCATGCGCCTGCATCACGGCTTTCATGCCGGAGCCGCACACCTTGCTCACCGTGGTGCAGGGTGTGCTTTCATCGAGCTTCGCGCCCAGCGCCGCCTGGCGCGCCGGAGCCTGACCGACGCCCGCCGTCAGCACGCAGCCCATCAGCACCTCGTCCACCGCCGTATGGCTGAGACCGGCCTTCTCGCAGGCCGCCTCGATGGCCGTGGCGCCCAGTTGCGGCGCCTTGAAACTCGAGAGCGCGCCCTGAAAACCGCCCATGGGCGTGCGCGCAGCGCTGACGATGACGATGGGATCCTTGCTCGCGTCTGACATTTCCGCTTCCCGTGTTTATTATGGCCGCCGGGCTCTCCGGCGATGATTGTTCGTCGGGGAGGATAGGAGAGATGGGGGGAGAGAAAAAGCCTTGTACAGCATTCTTCACGATATGAACTGGGTCCTTCCGCTGCGGAACGACCTCGCGACAAACATATTTTACGGCTTCACCTTTCTCGGCTACGCCCCCTTCTTCCTCATCTTCCTGCCCATCGGCTATTGGCTATGGGACCGGGATATGTTCACCCGCCTCGTCGTCCTGATCGGCCTGACGGCGGTTCTCAATGGCTGGTTGAAGGATTTCTGGCAGGACCCGCGCCCGGCAGCCCGGTTTCAGCTCGATGCCGACCGCGTCGCGGATTCCTACGGGCGCCCATCGGGCCATGCCCAGGTTGCCGTCGCCATGTGGTTCTGGCTTGCCTGGGAAATGCGACGCCCATGGGCGTGGGCCGCAGCGGCCTTCATTGCCTCCGGCGTCATTTTCAGCCGCCTCTATCTCGGCGTGCACGACATCGACGACGTGCTGGCCGGCACCATCCTCGGCTTCATCACGCTCGGTATCTTCGCCTGGCTGGTCAGCGAGCGCGTCATCGCCTTCATCCGCAGTCTGCCCGCGGGCTTTGAATTCGCCGTCATCATCGTCTCGATCCCGGCCCTCTGGATCATCTGGCCCAATGGCGAAAATCCCGCACCGATCGCCAGCGTTCTCTTCCTGTTGCTGGGCTGGTTCGCCGGCGCGGCGCTGGACAAAAAGGCCGCCCCGCATAAGCCGGTCCTTCCCGCCTGGTGGCTCCAGATCGTCATGGCTATCGGCGGCACGCTGGGTCTCTTTGCGCTGCGTGCCGGTGCGACGAAACTGGTGGTGGCAACAGGCCTCGGCCACCCCGTCACGGGGCTGGCGGTATCGGCCCTGCTCGGTTTCTACGCCACCGGCATCGCGCCCTGGATATTCCGCAAGCTCGGCCTGATGAAACCGGGCGCATCTCACGCCAAGGCATAGGGCGGCACGGTGGCGGCCTTCACCTTTCCGGCTTTCGGATTACTCGGTCGTGGAGAAAATTTCCACGACATCGCTCTCGGTGAACACCGAATAGAAACCGGCGCCGGGGCTGCCGCCCGCAACGACGAGTTTGCCGTCATCAGCTGCCGCGACCGCGCCATGACGTGGCGTCGGCAGTGCGACGGACTTGCGCCAGCGCGCCTGCCTGTCCAGATCCATCACATAATGGTCGCCATGCGTTTTGGGCGGATCGCGCTGTTCGCCGCCCAGTACGTGAATGGCGTTGCCGAGAACGACCGCGACATGGCCCGCGCGGGGCGACGGCAGGTCGGGACCGCGCGACCAGCTTCCCTTGGCGACATCGAAAATATCGACACGCGACATGGCATTGCCCGAGGCGGAAAGCCCGCCAATGACATAGATGCGGTTGCCCACCGCCACATAAGCGGCCTCCACCCTCGGTGCGGGAATAGCGGCACCCGTATTCGACCATTTGTTTTCAGCCGGATCGTAAGCGGTGACACGGGCCGCATCGGGTCCCTTGCCGCCAATCGCGTAAAGCTTGTCATCGACCGCGACGAGACCATGCCCCACTCGCGGCGCGGGCATCGACGCACCATCCACCCAGGTGCCGATACGCGGATTGAAAATCCACAAGGACCGGCTCGGACCGCCCGACTTTTCCGGATGCGCCTTGTTCGACTTGTAGCCGCCGGACACATAGATGCGACCGTCAAGCGCCGCCGCCGCGGCCTGCTGCACGCCCGCGGGCATCGCCGAGGTCGATCGCCAGAAATTACCTTTGAGGTCGAAGATTGTCGTATCTGAACGCGGGCCTGCGATCGCATCGCCGCCCAGCACATAAAGCTCGTCGCCCAGCAGCGCACTGGCGGCCATGACGCGGCCATTGAGCATCGGCGCGCCTTCCGTCCAGCCGTCGGCATTGGCCTGCATACCGGTAGCGGCCAAAAGGACAAACGCCGTAATCCCGCTCGACACCAAACGAGCGATACGCCGGATCCGGGTCATCTTTTCTCCTTCCCCTGCCTCACAATTGCCGGAACGCCCGAACCGCCCTCCCCCAAAAGAAATGAAGTATCCGGCATCCGCGCCCTGCAAGCCTAGTTGAAGAGGAACAGGGCTGCGAGCCCCAGAAAGGCAAAAAACCCGACCACATCGGTCACCGTCGTCAGGAAGACGGCGGAAGACACAGCCGGGTCCACCCCTATCTTGTCGAGACCTATCGGGATCAGGATGCCGGCGAGCCCTGCCGCCACGAGATTGATAATCATGGCCGCCGCGATAATCATCCCCAGCGCAGGGTTCTCGAACCAGAGCCCGCCAATGCCCCCCATCAGCAGCGCGAACATGATGCCGTTCAGAAAACCGACCATCACTTCGCGCGTCACGATACGCGACGCATTGAAGGGCACGAGATCCTTCGTCGCCAATGCGCGCACCGCCACCGTCATCGTCTGCGTCCCCGCATTGCCGCCCATGGAGGCAACGATGGGCATCAGTACGGCCAGCGCAACCATCTGCGAAATCGTACCGTCGAAAAGCCCGATGACCGCCGAGGCCAGAATGGCCGTCAGCAGATTGAGGAACAGCCATGAGAAACGGCTGCGCGTCGTCTGAATGACCGTATCGGAAATCGCTTCCTCGCCGACACCGCCGAGACGCCGGATATCTTCCGTCGCCTCCTCGGTGATGACTTCGACGATGTCGTCCACCGTGATCACACCGACAAGGCGCTCGTCCTCATCCACCACGGCAGCCGAGATAAGGTCGTATTTGCTGAACAGCAGCGCCACGTCTTCCTGGTCCATGGCGACCGGAATGAGCGTCTGTTCCTCCTCCATGACTTCCGACATCTTGACGGGCCGCCTGGTGCGCATGACGCGCGACAAGGGCACCGTCCCCACCGGCTTGTAGCCGGGATCGACGACGAAGATTTCGTAGAACTCGTCGGGAAGCTGCTCGGCCTCGCGCAGATAGTCGATCGTCTGGCCGATGTCCCAGAACGGCGGCACTGCGACCAGTTCGCGCTGCATGAGACGGCCGGCGGAGTATTCGGGATATTCCAGCGACTTTTCCAGAACCGCCCTGTCGGTCGCCGGGAGCTGTTCGAGAATTTCGCGCTGGTCGTGCGCGTCCATGTCCTCGAGCAGATAGACCGCGTCGTCGGAATCCATTTCGGCGACGGCAGATGCGATCACGCTCGGATCGAGCATCTCCATCACGTCGTCGCGGACGGATTCGTCGAGTTCGTGAAGCGTTTCCGGGTTGAGGTCGGAGCCGAGCATCTCGACAAGCGCATGACGCTCGTCCTGACGCACCAGTTCCAGCAACTCGGCAAGGTCGGCCGGTCTGAGTTCGAGAACCAGCGAGCGCACCTTTTCCCTGTCGGCGCGATCGATCGCATCGACCACCGCGCGGACAAAGGCCGGGCTCAAAAGATCGTCTGGTTCTTCCGTATCAGTCCTGGTCGCCAGATCTGCCAAGCGGGCACCTCCTGATCTCTCAAACACGGGCGCGGACGCGGCAAAGCGAATCCGACGCATAAGCGTGCAGAGTGTGCGCTATTTGGCGATTGCCTGCCAGCCGGTAGGCGCCGGCGGCGAATAGAAGGGAGGACCGGAAATCCGACAGGTCCGAAGGACATGGTGCGGTCGAGAAGACTCGAACTTCCACGGGTTTTACCCCACAGCGACCTCAACGCTGCGCGTCTACCAATTCCGCCACGACCGCGCACGCATGTCCCAGACCAGATTCCGTTCTGGAGAGCCGCCCATGTAACAAATCCCTGACGGCTACTCAAGCGGCAAAATGCATCCGAACGCACAAGTTGGGATTAAATGCCGTCGCCGTCGGTATTGGTGACCGGAAGGTGGATGCCGCACTCGTCCTTGTCCTGCCCGGCCCAGCGCCCGTCGCGATAAGACCCGCCCTCGGGCACACGTTCCGTGCAGGGCATGCAGCCGATGGACAGATAGCCGTCCTTCACCAGCGGATGGCGCGGCAGCCGGTATTCGTCCAGATAGGCCTCCAGCTTCTCCTGGTCCCAATCCGCCAGCGGATTGAGCTTGAAGCGGGTGCCAAGCGCGGCGGATTTGGCCGCTCCGGGCTCACCGGTGCCCCGGATCGCCTCTTCCTCGATCTTGTGCATGGCGGAGCGGGCGCTCGTCTGGAAGCGCTTCCGGCCCGTGATCGACATATCCACGCCCTTGAGGGCGCGCTCCAGCGGCAGCACCTTGCGGATATGGCAGCACCGGTCCGGATTGGCGTTCCACAGACCGCCCTGGGGGTCATCGGCCTTCAGGTCGTCGGGATGCGGGCCAATGGCGCGCAAATCCGCAAGCCCCAGCTTTTCCTGCAACCGGTCGCGATAGCGCAGCGTCTCGCCGAAGAGCTTTCCCGTATTGAGAAAGATGACCGGCGTCGTCGGGTCGATCTGCGAAATCATGTGGAGCAGCACGGCCGATTCCGCCCCGAAGGAGGATACGGCGGCAATACGGCCCTGAAACTCGCGCTGGATCATGACCTCGAGAAGCTCCTGCGGCGCAAGACTCTCATAGGCGTCGCGCAATGCGCGCAGACGTTCCGACGTGACAGGCTCGGCATCCATCACCGCGGCCTGCCGGTCGGTCAGCCCCGTGCTTTTTCTCGTAAGGTCGAGTGCGGTCATGACAACCAGCCTTTCTCGTCGATAAGGGCGTCGGTCCGGCGTCCGAGTTCGGCAATGCCTGTTCCTTCGTCCCGCCACATCTCTCGCTGGCGGGCCAGTTCGTCGAGCCGCCCGCCCCACTCCGGCCCGAATTTTTCAGCCAGATAGCGCTTCAGCCGTCGTGCCAGACCCGGCGACTTGCCGCCCGTCGAAACGGTGAGCGTAAGATCGCCACGCCGCAGCATGGAGGGCACATGAAAATCGCAGAGCGCCCGGCGGTCTTCCGTATTCACAAGGGCACCTACCTCCCGCGCCGCTCTGGCCATTTTCGCAGACTCGTCTTCCTCGAGACCCGCAATGAAGACCACGCCCGCCGTCTTCAGCGCCTCCGCCGAGGGCCGCACGCCACGCAACCTGTCGCCAATCGCCTCGGCATAATCCGGCGCCGGATCGCGCGCATAAACGTCCAGCCGCACCGCACCGGCCTCATCCAGCAGGCGCAGCCGGCGTTGGGCATCCTCGCCCTCTCCGATCAGCACAATCTTCACGCTGGCGGTATCGATCAGGATCGGAAACATGGACGTCCGGCCTCCTGCTAAACTCCAATTCCCCAAAGAGATATGGAACCGGAGAAAATAATTCAAGAAGATAACGTATTATACAAATAATAACACAAATATTATGTTCTTTTTGCGCGCAAAAAAGAGCCGCTCCCGGCCCTTCCAGTCGAATCCGGGGCGTTTAGCGACCTAATCGGCTTGCTGGCTGATCAGCTCCGTGACCGAAATGGCGATCCGCTCGCCTTCCACGACGATCTGGCCCCTCGCAATCGGGATATTGTTGGCGAGGAGGAGGACATCGTCCTCATGGCGCGTATTGAGTTCGATCACCGCGCCGCGGCCCATCTTCAGCAATTGCTGAATTGGCAAGGTGGTCTTGCCAAGTACCACCGATAGTTCGACAAAGACCTTGTTGACGGAGTTCATTTTCGCGCCCATTAGCTTATCTGCCCCGTAGAGGAGCACCACCCGGAGCACAAATTCGCATGGCGGAGTTACCTCGTGGTTAACCAGACGAACAGCCAGACCCTTTCAGCCGACGCACCATCCGAAGTGGAATGGCGCGTGTCGGACGCGCCCGTGCCCTATGAAGAGGCCGTCGCCGTCATGGAAGAGCGCGCCGCCGCCATTGCCGCCGGCGAGGCGCCAGAGCTGGTCTGGCTGCTGGAGCATCCACCGCTCTACACCGCCGGCACCAGCGCCGATGAGCGCGACCTGCTGACGCCCGACCGCTTCCCGGTCTTCAAGACGGGCCGTGGCGGCCAGTACACCTATCACGGTCCCGGCCAGCGCGTGGCTTACGTCATGCTGGATCTGAAACGCCGCAAGCCGGATGTCCGCGCCTATGTGCAGGACCTGGAGCGATGGCTCATCGCCGCGCTGGAACGGTTCAACGTGAAGGGCGAAATCCGCGAGGATCGCGTCGGCGTCTGGGTCCGCCGCCCTGAAAAGGGACCGGGCCGCGAAGACAAGATCGCCGCCATTGGCGTACGCCTGCGCCGCTGGGTGACGTTTCACGGCATCAGCCTGAACGTCGATCCCGATCTCGATCACTTCACCGGCATCGTGCCCTGCGGCATCAGCCAGCATGGCGTGACGAGCCTCGCCGATCTCGGGCATCTCGTCTCGATCCCGGAAGTCGACATGGTGCTGCGCGAGACCTTCGATGAGGTTTTCCGCGATAACGAGAACGCCTAAGGCAAATCCGCCTGCTTCATCCCCAGCACGATAGACCCGATCCCCGCGGTCACGATGGCGAGCCAGAAAAGGCCGCCCGCAATCGGCATGGAAAGCGCCACCCAGAACACGAATGTCGCAATGGCAACGCCGATAATGCGACCCAGCGCGCCCTCGCCCACCGCACCGAGCTTCGACCAGACAAAGGCGCCAGCCGCGACGATCGAAGTGATGAACCCTGCGATCACGCCGAGCGGCCACAACAGGATCAGAATGAAAGCCGCCGGAATGCCGACAATCGTCAACGCAACGGCGACTGCAAGAACCGGCACGCCGATGATCCAGGCCAGGCCGAAGAGAAAGGCGAGCAGCGGGTTGTCGCTAAACCCGTCGCACAGACGCGCGCTCCCCTCCGGTGATAGCAGGGCGAAGATCGCAGCAAGAATACCGAATACGACCGCACCGCCTGCCGAGACACGATAGCCCGGCGCGGACCATTCCGACCGGCTCCGCTCTTCCCATTCGCGCGGCAGTTGCCGGTCACCGGGCATGGCCCGCGGGACGGGACGCGGTTCGGCCTCCTCGGACGACCAGGCGTTTTCGCTCACCTTGCCGGAAACTTCCGCCCCCGGATCGATTTCGGCCCGCGAGGCAGCGTAATAATTCACATCTCCGCCGATCTTCGCATCCGGTCCGAGCGTCAGCTTGCTGCCATAGAATGTGACGTTGCCGTCGACCACGCCATTGATAAGCGCATCCTGCGAGCGGATGGAAACATCGCCATCGACCTTGCCGCTCATCGCGACACGCCGCGCGGCAACCCAGACGTTCCCGTCGATAGCGGCATCCGGCGTCAGAATCACGGTCTCGGCCAGCACATTGAGATCGCGGTCCGTCTTGCGCGAGAAGGTCACTTCCTGCCCGGTCAGGAACAGGGCGTTATCCGTCCCCCATTCATAGCCTTTCTGGGCCGCATGGGCCGAACCGCCCGGCAAGGCGGACAGAACCGGCAGGATCATCAGCAACAAGGCCAGCAGAAACGCGCGCATCGTCGGTCCTTTCAGCTCGTGACGCTCAACCCGCACTATAGGCACAAGCGCCGCATATGAAAAAGGGCGCCCGAAAGCGCCCTTTTTTGTGCTTCTCGAACGGAAAACCTATTCGAATTCCATGATGACGGCGTCGACTGCCAGGCTGTCGCCCTCTTCGCAATTGATGCTCTTCACCACCGCATCCACTTCGGCGCGGAGAATGTTTTCCATCTTCATGGCTTCGACCACGGCAAGCGCTTCGCCCGCCTGCACTTCCTGGCCGACCTCCGCATGAAGCTTCTTCACCAGGCCCGGCATGGGGCAGAGAAGCATCTTGGACGTGTCGGCGACCTTGAGCTCGGGCATCAGCGCCGCGAGCGCATAGCCGCGCACCGTATGCACGATGGCATTGGCCGTCGCACCGCGATAACGCAGCAGATAGCCCTGTTTGGCGCGGTCCGTCTCGACGACATATTCCTTGCCGTCGATCTTGCCCTTCCAGACAGCCTGTCCCGGCGTCCAGTCCGACCGCACCAGATGCTCGGAAAGCCGCTTGCCGTTCTCGTCGAGGAAGAAGACCTCCAGCCCCGCCGCCACATCCGTCGCGGAAACGCGCTGGTTCCATTCGTCCAGCGACACGATCCACTCCGTCGGCAGCACGCGCGGCCTGTTGGGCAGCTGACCGGAAATCTGCACCGCGCGGTCCGCATGCAGCTTGTTCATGTGAACCGCGATGACGGCCAGCATGACGGCGCGCTCATCGGCCAGATCCACACCCTTGAACCCGTCCGGATATTCTTCGGGGATGAAATTGGTCGTCAGGCGGCCTTCGCGGAACCGCGGATGCTCCATGATCGCGGCAAGGAACGGAATATTGTGCCCGATCCCCTTGATATGAAAGCTGTCCAGCGCTTTCGACATATGCTTGATCGCCGAGAGCCGGTCCGGCCCGTGCGTGCAGAGCTTGGCGATCATCGGATCGTAGAACAGCGAAATCTCGCCGCCCTCGAACACGCCGGTATCGTTGCGGATGGTGAGGCCCTTCTCCGTCCCCTCCTGCGGCGGCTGGTAGCGCACCAGACGGCCGGTGGACGGCAGGAAGTTCCTGTACGGATCTTCCGCATAGATGCGGCTCTCCATGGCCCAGCCGTTGATCTTCACATCCGACTGCTTGATCTTCAGCTCTTCGCCATTGGCGACGCGGATCATCTGTTCCACCAGGTCGATACCGGTGATGAGCTCGGTCACCGGATGCTCCACCTGCAGGCGCGTGTTCATCTCGAGGAAGTAGAAGTTCTTGTCCTTGTCGACGATGAACTCCACCGTGCCCGCGCTCTCATAGTTCACGGCCTTGGCAAGCGCCACGGCCTGCTCGCCCATGGCCTTGCGGGTTTCCTCATCGAGGAAGGGAGACGGCGCTTCCTCGATCACCTTCTGGTTGCGGCGCTGGATCGAGCATTCGCGCTCGACCACATAGATCGCATTGCCCTTTTTGTCGGCCAGCACCTGAATTTCGATATGGCGCGGCTGCGTCACGAACTTTTCGATGAAGACGCGGTCGTCGCCGAAGCTCGACTTGGCTTCCGACATGGACGAGGCAAAGCCGTCGGCCACTTCGGATTCCGACCAGGCGATACGCATGCCCTTGCCGCCACCGCCGGCAGACGCCTTGATCATCACCGGATAGCCGATGTCGTTGGCGATCTTCACGGCCTCTTCCGCCGTCTCGATCACGCCGAGATAACCCGGCACCGTGTTGACCTTGGCTTCGTTGGCGAACTTCTTGGACTCGATCTTGTCGCCCATCACCTCGATGGCCCTGATGTTCGGCCCGATGAAGGCGATGCCGTTATCGGCGAGCGCCTGAGCGAATTTCGCATTCTCCGACAGGAAGCCATAGCCGGGGTGAACGGCCTCGGCGCCCGTCTCCTTACAGGCCGCGATGATCTTGTCCGCGATCAGATAGGATTCCGATGCGGGCGGCGGGCCGATAAACACGTGCTCGTCCGCCATCTCGACATGAAGTGCGTCGGCATCCGCCTCGGAATAGACGGCCACCGTCTTGATGCCCATGGCGCGCGCCGTCTTGATGACGCGGCAGGCAATTTCGCCTCGGTTGGCGATCAGGATTTTCTTGAACATGGAGATCGCCCTCAGAGCGGAATGTTGTCGTGCTTCTTCCAGGGATTCTCGAGCTCCTTGTCGCGAAGGAGCGCGAGCGCGCGGGCAAGCCGCGGCCGCGTGGAATGCGGCATGATCACTTCATCGATATAGCCCCGCTCCGCCGCGACGAAGGGGTTGAGGAAGCGGTCTTCATAAGCCTTGGTATGGGACGCGATTTTCTCTTCGTCCCCAAGGTCCTGACGATGGATGATCTCCACCGCGCCCTTGGCGCCCATCACCGCGATCTCGGCGGTCGGCCAGGCATAGTTCAGATCGCCGCGCAGATGCTTGGACGACATCACGTCATAAGCACCGCCATAGGCCTTGCGGGTGATAACGGTGACTTTCGGCACCGTCGCTTCCGTATAGGCAAAGAGCAGCTTCGCACCATGCTTGATGAGGCCGCCATATTCCTGCGCGGTGCCCGGCAGGAAGCCCGGCACATCGACGAAGGTGACGATCGGAATATCGAAGCAGTCGCAGAAGCGCACGAAGCGCGCGGCCTTGCGGCTCGCATCGCTGTCCAGCACGCCCGCCAACACCATGGGCTGGTTGGCGACGACGCCCACCGTGCGGCCCTCGATACGGCCAAAGCCGGTAATGATGTTCTTGGCGAAGTTTTCCTGCAGCTCGAAGAAGTCGCCCTCGTCCACCGTCTTCTGGATCAACTCCTTCATGTCATAGGGCATGTTGGGGTTGCGGGGGATAAGCGTGTCGAGCGACGGCTCGTTACGGTCCTTGTCGTCGAAGAAAGGACGCTCCGGCACCTCATCGCGGTTCGACGACGGCAGGAAGTCGATCAGGCGACGAATTTGACCCAGCGTGATGACGTCATTGTCCCAGGCGCCGTCCGCGACCGAAGATTTCACCGTGTGAATGGACGCACCGCCCAGCTCTTCCGACGTAACGGTCTCGTTCGTCACCGTCTTCACCACATCCGGGCCGGTCACAAACATGTAGGAGGTATCGCGCACCATGAAGATGAAATCGGTCATCGCCGGCGAATAAACGTCGCCGCCCGCGCAAGGCCCCATGATGACGGAAATCTGCGGGATCACGCCCGAGGCCAGCACGTTGCGCGTGAACACTTCGCCGTAACCGCCCAGCGCATCCACACCTTCCTGAATGCGCGCGCCGCCCGCGTCGAACAGACCGATGATCGGCGCACCGGTCTTCAGCGCCATGTCCTGTACCTTGGTCATCTTGCGGGCATGGGATTTCGACAGCGAGCCGCCAAAGACGGTGAAGTCCTTCACGAAAAGATAGACCGGGCGACCGTTGACGGTGCCCCAGCCGGTGACGACGCCGTCACCCGGGATCTTCTGTCCGTCCATCCCGAAATCGTGGCAGTCATGTTCCACGAACATGTCGAACTCCTCGAAGGAGCCCTCGTCGAGCAGAAGCTCGATGCGTTCGCGGGCCGTCAGCTTGCCCTTGGAATGCTGCGAGTCGATGCGCTTCTGACCGCCGCCGAGCCGCGCTGTGGCACGCCTCTCCTCAAGCTGGCGAAGAATTTCCTTCATGCCGCCCCCTTATTTGCTGGCTGGCTTCCCGCCGCTGGAAAACAGGCGGGCTGTGGCCGGGCGTGATGACATTATCCGGCGCCGGAAACCGCCTGCCCTCTCCCGATCGGAGACGCAGGCCGGCTGCGAACGCCTTCCCTGTGCGAGGCGCTTTCAATAGCACCCTGCACGAAAAATTGCCAATGGTACGCGCGGTTTACGGCGGTTTTCCGGGGGCACGGGCCATGCCCGGCGCGCCGACGCTGCGTCAGACCGGTTCTCGGTCCAGCAGGGCCAGAAACCGCGCGGTATCGGCAATCTCCGAGCGGCGGGTTTCAAGGCGGATTCGCTCCTCCTCATCCTCCCCGCAAAGCTGTTCCGCCCAGGCTTCTTCAACATGGGCCGCCTGGTGGACCGCCTCCGCATCCATCCTGCCCCGCACCATCGCCAGCGCGATCAGGGCAGAGCCCGTCAGCGTGGTCATATTGTGGAGCGCTGCGACCCGGAAGGCATCGAGCCCGCTCACGGTGCGGCGCAGCCGGTCCAGCGCATCGGCATCCTGCGGCACCTGAATGAGGCCGCTGGTCGTGACGAAGGCGGCCCCGAGTTCGTCACGCGCCCAGTTGAGTACCGGATCCCAATGCGCGGCCTGCAGGGCCACGAGCCCCTCGGGATATTCCGCCCGGTAGCAGGTGAGGTCCGAGCCGCCGAATTTGACGATTTCCTCCGCCACTATGTCATGGCGCGGCTCCACCAAATCGAGCGCGGTATTGGCAAGCCGTGTGAGCCACATGACACGCGGATCGATTTCCTCGGTCTGCGCCTCCCATTCCTCGGCCATGGCGCGGGCCAGCGCCTCGCTGGGCACGACAAGCGCCCGGCGCGAAGGGGTCTTCACGCCCTTGCCGTCCAGCAGCACCGTATGCCCGTCCTCCAGCGGCGCGGCCTCCGCTTTCTTGTAGAAGCGTTTGGGCAGCTTTCTGAGCTTCTGTCCGCCGGGATGGGCGGCCTGCTCGTCGCCTTCTTTTCGTTCGGCGAGATCGAAAATGCCGCCGCTCTTGTCGCTATCGTCCTGCATGAAATCCTTACTCGAAATCCTTACTTGCCGAATAGATTGCCGATGCCCTTGCCGACATCCTCAAGCGCGCCGCCGACGCCTTCCGCCGCGCCCTTGGCAGCACCGCCAACGGTCTCGCCGACGCCCTTCACGAGGCCCGTCATGCCGCCATCCTTCGCCGCCGTCGCGGCTAGCGCGGCGCAACCGCCGGAACTGGCAACCGACTGATCGCCGGTGCTCATCAGCGGCAGGAGCGCGCCCACACCGCCCGTCAGCGCAGTACCGGCCACCGCCGTCGCCACGCCGGTGACCACGCCCGTCCTGTCGAGACCAGCAGAGGGCGATGCCAGCGGCCCTGACAGGCGCACCGGAAAGGCAAGGCTGACAAGCGACGGGTTCTTGGGCTTGGGCTTCAGCAACAGGTCGACATATTCCGACCCGAGATTGACCGTGCCGCTGCCCGTGGTGACGAGGCTGTCCGTCTCCAGCGCCAGCGCCTTCGACGTGCCGACGCCTTTCTTGAAATCGAACCGGCTCAGCGCGCAAACAAGCTTTGCGCGGTCGCCCTTCTCGCCATTGGGAATGAGGACATTCACCAGATCGTCCGACACCATCGCGAAGGCGCGTGAATTGATACTGCCCTCGCCGAGCGCAAAATTGGTCTGGCCGTTCGCACTGGCCGCGATCGCATGGAGCGAAGCGCCGCGCCCTCGAAGTTCCGCGCCGAAATCGGCCTTGGCACTCAGAAGGTCGGTCACATCCGCATCGCTCAGGAGACGGCCGAAATCCAAGGCGGAAGACTTCGCATCGAGGCTCATCGACTTTGCCTTGCCGTTGACGCCGATATCCGCCGTGATGGGACGGTCGCGATATCGCACGCTCAAAGGCAAGTCGAGTTTACCGTTGCCGATTTTGAGCGGCGCCTTGAAATCCGTGAGCGTCACGCCGCCGTAAACGAGCTTATCAATGGAAAGGTCGAGATCGACATCCACCGTTTCGAGCGCATCGAAAGGAAGCGGATCGCTGCTGAAAAGTTTGCCGCCCGACTTTCCGCCGGAAGAACCGGTCTTGCCGCCTTTCAGCAGCGGCGTCACATCGAGTTCCGGGCTCGTAAATGCGCCTTTCAGCGTCAGCCGCTTGTTCGCGCCGCGCTTCAACGACAGGTCGCCGCTGACGCTGGTATCGCCGATGGTCAGCGCCGTTCCCTTGAGCGACAGATCGGAGGCATCACCGGAAACGACCGAGTCGAATGAAATCTCGGTGCCGTTCACCTCGCCCTTCACTCTGACATCGGTGGAGCTGAACCCCGGATCGAGCCGCACCTCGTCGAAGCTGGCTTCGTTCACCTTGCCCGTCACGCCATCGCGATAGGTGATGGCGAGATCGGCGATCTTCACATCGGGGATGCTCGCCAGGCTGGGACCGCCCGAATTGTCTTCCGGTTTGGCAGGCTCGGGCGCGGCGCCGGTCGACAGCTCCCAGTTACCCACGCCCTTCCTGTTCGTCTCCAGATAGATATCCGCGCCGTCGATCTCCACCGAGCGCGCATCGATCTTCCCGCTCAGCAACGGCAGAAGAGCGACCTGAATGCCGAGCTTCTTCGCGGTGAGCATGTTCGGCCTCGAACCCCAATCGGCATTGGCGAAGCTCACATTCTCCGCAACGACCGTGGGCACCAGCGAAACACCGATATGGAGCGGCCCCGAAATCTTGAGCTCACGCCCCGTGGCCTCTTTCGCCGCCTGCTCGATCTGCGGCGCAAAGCGCCCGAGATCGACGAAACTGAGCGCGACCAGCGCGCCACCCAAAACGAGGACGAGAACGACGAGAACCTTCAGCAGACCCTTCATGTCACTACCTCTTATCCTGTTGGCGCTTCCGCCGCCCATAAGCGATCCAGTGCCGGCAGAAGCTCGTCGAAATGGGTAAGCACCTTCCCGGCGCCGGCACGCCTCAGCGTGTCCACTTCATGATAGCCCCAATCGACACCCAGCGCATATGCGCCCGCGGCACGGGCCATCTCCATGTCATAAGTCGTATCGCCCACGAGCACCGTGTCGGCGGGCTCCACACCCGCCTCCCTGATGGCGCGGCGCAGCATTTCCGGATGCGGCTTGGACGGTGCATCGTCCGCCGTCTGAAGGGTCATGAAATAGCGCCCGAGCCCATGCGCCTCCAGCGCGTGACGGAGCCCTCGCTGCGACTTGCCCGTCGCGACGCCCATCAGCACATGGTCGATGGCATAGAGCCCTTCCAGCGCGGCCCGCGCGCCCTCGAAGAGCGGCTCCACCAGATCGGCCCGTTTGCGCAGTTCGAAAAACGCATCCTTATAAGCCAGCGTCAGCTCGTCCCGCTTCGGCGCTTCCACATGCGGCACCAGCGTCGCGATGGCCTCGTCCAGCGACAGCCCGACAATCGACAGCACCTGCTCGCGCGGCAGCGGCTCCATCTCATGCTTGGTGAAGGCATGAGACATGGCAGCGACGATCATGTGCTGGCTGTCGATCAGCGTGCCGTCGCAATCGAAAACCACAAGTTTCAGGCGATCACTCAAAGCTCAAGCTCCTCGAAGGGGTTCTCGTCGTCTTCCAGGTCGAAGGCGAGCAGCTTCCAGCTCTTCTGCATATGCGGCGGCAAAGGCGCGACAAGATGCAGACGTTTGCCTTTACCTGCCGGATGCGCAATGTCAAGCGAGCGCGCATGCAGATGAAGCTGACGCGGAATCTCGCCGCCCGGATGGGCATTGACGCCGCCATATTTCCCGTCGCCCACGATAGGCGTTTCGATGGCCGCCGCATGGGCGCGGATCTGATGGGTACGCCCTGTCATCGGCATGAAAGCGACCCAGGCAAGTTTGTAGGACGCCGTGCCGACAACCGCATAATGCGTCTCGGCATATTTGCCGTCGGGATCGCCTTTGGCGGCGGGGAACACGCGCTCCGCCCGCGGCCCGCCCTGCTTGGAGAGCGCCAGCTTGATGGTCCCGCGATGCGGCATCGGCACGCCCACCACCAGCGCCCAGTAAACCTTGCGGGCATCCTTCTGCTTGAAGGCTCGAGCAAGCTCCGTCGCGGCCCTGGTATTGCGCGCCAGAACGAGCACGCCGGACGTATCGCGGTCCAGCCGGTGCACAAGCTTGGGCCGTTCGCTCGCATCGAATGTGAGTGCGTCGAGCATCCCGTCCAAATGGCGCTCGGTCTTCGTTCCGCCCTGCACGGCAAGTCCCGCCGGTTTGTTGATCGCAATCACATCATCGTCGCGATAGATGACAAGCGAACGAACGAAGTCTGCATCTTCATCGGAGAGCTTCTGTTCCTTTTTCGGCGCAGGCTTTTCGATATCGTCGCCCATCGGCGGCACGCGCACGGTCTGCCCGGCCTCAAGCCGCAGATTGGCCTTGGCCCGAGCGCCATCCACACGAACCTGCCCGGTGCGCAGAAGCTTTTCGAGACGGCCATGCGTCAACGCCGGGTAACGGCGTTTGAACCAGCGATCAAGCCGCGTCCCGTCTTCAGCCTGCGAAACCTCGATCTGCTCGACAGCGCTCATACAAGAACCAATCGTACGAAATAAAGCCCGGCGAAGAGAGCCGCGATCGCGCCTATCACCGAGCCGCCCACATAGAGCAAGGAAAGAAGCCCATCACCGCGCTCCATCATATTGGCCGCATCGAGAGAGAAAGCGGAGAAGGTCGTGAACCCGCCAAGAAGGCCCGTCATGACGAAGCTGCGCATTTCAGGAGAGAGGTGGAACTTCAGCGCCAGCCCCTCCGCGACAAAACCCATAATGAAAGAGCCGATCAGGTTCGCACTGAAAGTGCCCCACGGAAAACTGGAGCCGAACCAATGCAGCATCTGCGCGCTAAGCAAGTATCGTCCACTCGCGCCGACAGCGCCGCCAATTGCCACTGCGAAAAGTCCGTTCACTGACCCTTCTCCTGTCTGAGTTTCTGCCAATAAGCCAGCCGCTTTGCGATCTCGCGCTCGAAACCGCGATCCACCGGCGAATAGAATTTCTGGCGCGTCATCTCCTCGGGGAAATAATCCTGTCCCGAAAACGCGTTCGGCGCGTCATGGTCGTATTCATAGCCTGCGCCATAGCCGAGATCTTCCATCAGCCGCGTCGGCGCATTGAGGATATGAGCGGGCGGCGAGACGGAGCCCGTCTCCTTGGCCGCGCGCTTCGAGGCGCCGAAGGCCTTGTACCCAGCATTCGATTTCGGCGCCATGGCGAGATAGATCGTCGCCTGCGCCAGTGCCAGATCGCCCTCCGGCGAGCCCAGGAAATCGAAAACCTCCTTGGCCGCCAGCGCCTGGTGTACCGCTTGCGGATCGGCCAGACCGATATCCTCGATTGCCGCGCGCACCAGCCGTCTGGCAATGAAGAGCGGATCTTCGCCGCCGACAAGCATGCGCGCCAGCCAATAGAGCGCCGCATCGCAATCGGAGCCGCGAATGGATTTATGGAGCGCGGAGACGAGGTTGTAGTGCCCCTCCCGCCCCTTGTCGTAAAGCGGCGCCCGTCGCTGAATGGCGGCAATCAGATCGGCGGTTTCGAACGGCTCGTCCGGCGCCAGCGCATAAACCTCTTCGGCCAGGTTCAGCGCATAGCGCCCGTCGCCATCGGCCATGGCGCGGAGGCTTGCCCGCGCCTCGTCGGTCAGCGGCAGCGGGCGACCCTTATGCGCCTCGGCACGCGCCAGCAGTTCCTCCAGCGCGGCATCGTCCAGCCGGTTCAGCACCAGCACCTGCGCACGGGAGAGAAGCGCGGCATTGAGCTCGAAAGACGGGTTCTCCGTCGTCGCGCCCACCACCGTCACCGTCCCGTCCTCCATGACCGGCAGGAAGCTGTCCTGCTGGGTCCGGTTGAAGCGGTGGATCTCATCCACGAAAAGCAGCGTCCCCTGCCCCGTCTGGCGGCGCGCCCGGGCGGCGTCGAACACTTTCTTGAGGTCCGCCACACCGCTGAAGATCGCCGACATGGGCTCGAAATGGAGCCCCACCCGGTTTGCCAGCAGCCGGGCGATGGTCGTCTTGCCCGTGCCGGGCGGCCCCCAGAGGATAATCGAGGAGAGATGCCCGGACGCCAGCATCCGCGCAAGCGGTCCCTTCTCGCCCAGCAGATGCGACTGGCCGACCACCTCTTCCAGCGTCTGCGGGCGCAGCTTGTCGGCGAGCGGGCGCGGCGCCCCCTCATCCATTCCGGCTGCTTCGAAAAGATTACTCATGCGCGGGATTTATCACGTTTGCCGGGCGTACTCACCAGCGCCCGGGAAAGCCGGTGCAAAAAACTGGGTGTGCGACAATTTGCAATTGCGAATGCCTTGCAATAACGGTTCAGCCATGGCATATTGCCAGCGAAATGGGGATAAAGCCCGACCGAAGGGAAGGCCAACAGCATGATCGTCTGCGTCTGCAATGCCATCAGCGACCGTTCCGTAAAGCAAACGCTCGCGACCGCGCCGCATATTGCAACGCCGGCCGCCCTCCACCGCGCCCATGGCTGCAAGGCCCAATGCGGCCGCTGCCTGCCGAGCCTGGCCGAGCTGATCGCCGAAGCGAAGCTCGAAACCGCTCTCGCCTCCTCTGTTCAGGCCGCCGATTAATCCACAAATCGGTTCTTTTCACCGTTTGACCCCGTTCGCCTGAAGGGGGACGATGGGCATGAGATTCCCCCCGCGCGATCCAAGAGGCACCCCATGAAAGGCGACACTAAGGTCATCGAGTATCTGAACCGGGCGCTGAAGATGGAACTGACCGCCATCAACCAGTATTTCCTGCATGCCCGCATGTTCAAGGACTGGGGCTTCAAGCGGATCGCGGACAAGGAATACGAAGAATCCATCGATGAGATGAAGCATGCCGACAAGCTCATCGAACGGATCCTGTTCCTGGAAGGCCTGCCCAACCTGCAGGATCTCGGCAAAATCTATATCGGCGAAGACGTCGTCGAGTGCCTCGAATGCGACCTGAAGCTGGAGATGGAAGCGCAAGCCTTCTATCGCGAGGCCGTCGCCTTCTGCGAGGGCGCCAAGGATTATGTCACCCGCGAGCTCTTCGAGGACATTCTCGAAGGCGAGGAAGAGCATATCGACTTCCTTGAAACCCAGCTCGACCTGGCGAAGAAGGTCGGCAGCGAAAACTATCTCCAGACCCAGATCGGCGAAGGCGGAGAAGGCTGAGGCGCCTTACCCGCTTACCGTCGCACTGAAGACCCGGTCGCCCCGGCGCACCGAGAAATCCCATTGCGCACGGCTCGTGCCGACAAGACCGGTAAGGTCCTTCACTCGCTCGATCTTGCGCCGGTTGACCTCCAGGATCACATCGCCGCGCTGGAACTTGATGCGCGACGCGGGCGAGCCCTGCTCCACGTCGAGCACAACCACGCCGCCCTGCCCGCCCATCACCGACAGGCCGAGACGGTCGGCAATGGCCGGCGAGAGATTGGCGACACGCATGCCCGAAAACGGATTGCGTCCGTCGATGCTGGTTTCATGCGCGGGCGGATCTTCCGGCGGCGCCACAAGCATGACACGCGCCGTGTGCACATCGCCGTCACGCATATAGGAAACATCCGCCTTGCCGCCGAGCCCCTTCGTGGCGAAGCGGTAGCGCACCGCGGCCGGATCGATGACGTCATGCCCGTCCACGGCGCGGATCACATCGCCGACCTTCAGGCCCGCCTTCGCGGCAGGCCCGTTCGGATAGATGTCGCGAATAATGCCGCCGCCAGACCGGTCGAGCCCGAGCGAACCTGCCATCTCCTTGTCGACCGCCTGAAGCTGCGCGCCGAGCCAGGGCCGCTTGATGTGACCGCCATCGCGCGCGCCGTCCACGATGAGGCGCACCATATTGGCCGGAATGGCAAAACCGATCCCGACACTGCCACCCGATTGCGAGAAGATCGCCGTGTTGATGCCGGCAAGCTTGCCATCCATGGTGACGAGCGCCCCTCCGGAATTGCCCGGATTGATCGCCGCGTCGGTCTGGATGAAGAACTGATAGTCGGAAACGCCCACATGCGTGCGCGCCAGCGCCGACACGATGCCCGTGGTCACCGTCTGTCCCACGCCGAACGGATTGCCGACGGCCAGCACCAGGTCCCCGACTTCGAGCGTATCTGAATCCCGGAACTTCAGATAAGGCAGATCCTTGCCCTTCGTATCGATCTTCAGCACGGCGAGGTCGGTGCGCTTGTCCGCAAGCACCACCTTCGCATCGAATTCGCGCCGGTCCGTCAGCGCGATGGTGAGCTGTTGCGCGCCGTCGATCACATGATTGTTGGTGACGATGAGCCCGTCTTTGGAAACGATCACGCCCGAGCCGAGCGATTGCGCCACCCGCTCGCGCGAGGGGCCGCCCGGAACCTGACCGCCGAAAAACCGCTGGAAAAAGGGATCGTTGAAGAGCGGTGAGGCCCGCTCCTTCACCACGCGCCGCGCATAGACATTCACGACGGCAGGCGCGACACGCTTCACGACGGGCGCATAGGAAAGCTGTATCTGCTCGCGGCTCTGCGGCACCTGCGCGTCGGCGCGCGCCTTGCCGGCGGTCCACGGAAAAAGCGCCAGGGTGACGCTGAGCACGACCGCCGTGACCAGCATCAGCACCACGCTTCCAAATGACGATTGCGACATAATCTCCACCAACATACGGCTCGCCCCCCGGCAGAAACCGACAGGTAGCTCATGGCCTCACATCCCACCCGTCCATTCCGACCGCCGCAAACCGATTTTCCGGGTTCGTCACATCGCTTTCAAGCGCCGATATACGACCTGACCGAATTGTCACAAAGAAAAGGGGCGGCTGCCCAAAGCAACCGCCCCTTTGAAATCTCTGTTCGCTCTGAAGGATCAGGCGTTTTCGAGCGCCGCTTCCTGCTCGCCCTCGACATAGACCGGACCGGAATCCTGTCCGCGGGCCGTCTCGTCGCGGTCGACGAACTCGATCACGGCCATCGGCGCGCTGTCGCCATGGCGGAAGCCGGCTTTCAGAACGCGGGTGTAGCCGCCATTGCGCTCTGCATAGCGCGGTCCGAGCACGTCGAACAGCTTCGCCGCCCACTCCTTGTCCGGCAGGGCCGAATAGGCCTGGCGGCGGGCATGGAGGTCGCCACGCTTGCCGAGCGTCACCAGCTTCTCCACATAGGGACGAAGCTCCTTCGCCTTGGGCAGCGTCGTAACGATCTGCTCATGTTTGATCAGCGCGACAGCCATATTGGCGAGCATCGCCTTGCGATGGCTTGCCGTCCTGTTGAGCTTGCGGCCGGAATTTCCGTGACGCATGACCCGTCTCCTTGTCTATTGCGGCGTCTCCCAGACGCTGCGGTCAACTCAAACGCCCGATTGGGCAATCAATACTGGTCTTCGTAGCGCTTGGCCAGCTCTTCGATATTCTCCGGCGGCCAGTTCGGCACTTCCATACCAAGATGGAGCCCCATCTGCGCCAGCACTTCCTTGATCTCGTTCAGCGACTTGCGGCCGAAATTCGGCGTACGGAGCATTTCGCTCTCGGTCTTCTGAATGAGGTCGCCGATATAGACGATGTTGTCGTTCTTCAGGCAGTTCGCCGAACGGACCGACAATTCCAGCTCGTCCACCTTCTTGAGAAGGGCGGCATTGAACTCGAGTTCCGGACGGGTCTCTTCGACCTGCTTCTGCTCGGGCTCTTCGAAATTCACGAAGGTCTGGAGCTGATCCTGCAGGATGCGCGCGGCATAGGCCACCGCATCGTCCGGCGAAATCGCGCCATTGGTCTCGACCTGCATGGTGAGCTTGTCATAGTCGAGGATCTGGCCTTCGCGCGTGTTTTCCACCTTGTAGGAAACGCGCTTCACCGGGCTGTAAAGGCTGTCGATCGGGATCAGGCCGATCGGCGCATCTTCAGGCCGGTTGCGGTCCGAAGCCACATAGCCCTTGCCCTGCGACACGCTGAATTCCATACGCATCTCGGCGCCTTCATCGAGCGTGCAGATCACCAGCTCCGGGTTCAGCACTTCGATATCGGCCGGCGCGGTGATGTCGGCAGCCGTCACGATGCCGGGACCGGTCTTGGTCAGCGTCATGCGCTTGGTGCCTTCCGCATGCATGCGGAGCGCGAGCTGCTTGATGTTCAGAATGATGTCCGTCACATCCTCGCGGACGCCCGCGATGGAGGAGAACTCGTGCAGCACACCATCGATCTGCACCGCGGTCACCGCCGCACCCTGCAGCGAGGACATCAGCACACGCCGCAGCGCATTACCGAGCGTCAGACCGAAACCGCGCTCGAGCGGCTCGGCAACCACGGTCGCGAAACGCTGGGCATCATGGCCCGGATTGATCTCAAGCTTGTTCGGCTTGATCAGCTCTTCCCAGTTCTTCTGGATCACGTCTTGAACCTCGTGCCGTTAACGGATGCCGTTGGCATCCGGGCGGGCTAACCCGCCATCTGAGCTGTTTAACGTCCCCTCCACCATTCATTCGTGCGAGCGGACGTGACGAACCCGGTGCCGGCATGCAACGGGCTCTGTCAGATAGGTCGTGTCAGACGCGGCGACGCTTCGGAGGGCGGCAGCCATTATGCGGGATCGGCGTCACGTCGCGGATCGACGTCACGGTGAACCCGACGGACTGCAGCGCGCGAAGCGCGGATTCACGGCCGGCGCCCGGACCGCAAACTTCGACCTCAAGGGTCTTCATGCCATGCTCCTGGGCCTTCTTGCCCGCATCTTCGGCAGCCATCTGCGCGGCGAAGGGAGTGGACTTACGGCTCCCCTTGAAGCCCATCATCCCGGCCGAAGACCAGGAGATCGCATTCCCCTGCGCGTCGGCGATGGTGATCATGGTGTTGTTGAACGTCGAATTCACGTGAGCAACGCCCGACGAGATATTCTTACGTTCCTTGCGCTTCACGCGCGCCTTTTCCTTGGCCATGCGTCTCTAAACCTCTTGTGCCGCGAGCAACAAGCATCCGCGGCTGAAAACCTTCGAAACTTACTTCTTCTTACCGGCAATCGCCTTGGCCGGCCCCTTGCGGGTGCGCGCATTGGTATGCGTGCGCTGCCCGCGAACCGGAAGCCCGCGACGATGGCGCAGACCGCGATAGCAGCCCAGATCCATCAGACGCTTGATGTTCATCGCGACGTCGCGGCGAAGATCGCCTTCCACGAGATAGTCGCGGTCGATCGATTCGCGGATCTGAATGACCTCGGCATCTGTCAGTTCATTGACGCGACGCTCGGCCGGAATGCCGACCTGATCACAAATCTCTTTCGACTTGGCATCACCGATGCCGTGAATATAGGTCAGTGCGATGACAACCCGTTTGTTGGTCGGGATGTTGACGCCAGCGATACGAGCCAATGTTTTCTCCTGCTCACCCAGAGCGTTTTCGGCGAAAACGCTCTAACTCTTATGGTTAGATCGCCCTTTTCGGAAAATCGCCCCTGTCTTCACAAGGGGGGCACTTTTCCTTAAAGCGACCTGGAATCGCTTACACGGCGCCTGCACGAAAAACCGGTTGTTCAGCTCCGGAAAAACCGCGGAAACCCGCCAATTTTTCGGACCCAACCGGAATCTACATCATCGGAGCCGTCGCGAAGGCCGGGATTATAGGATTTACCCCACCCCAGTCAACCGCGTTAAGCGAGATTCCTCTTTGTTTTTCAACGTCCAACCGGCTTACAGCCGGAAAATCCTTAAACTCCGAGAGCCGCCTCGATCTGGCGGGTCACCTCGTCGATATCTTTCATGCCGTCCACGGTCTTGAGCTGGCCCTTGCCCGCGTAATAGGCGGAGAGAGGCGCCGTCTGCTCATGATAGACCTTGAGGCGCTTCGCCAGCGCCTCTGCATTGTCGTCTGCGCGCGGACCGCCTTCGGTTTCCGCCGCGCGGCCTTCGATACGCGCCAGAAGCGCATTGTCGTCGACCTTAAGTTCAACCACAGCATCGAGCTGGGTGCCGTTACGGGCCAGCATCGCGTCCAGCGCCTCGGCCTGGGCCACATTGCGCGGAAAACCGTCCAGGATATAGCCCTTGGCGCAATCCGGCTCGGCAATGCGATCCTCGATGATGCCGACCACAAGCTCGTTCGGCACAAGCTCGCCGGCTTCCATCAGCTTTTCGGCCTTCTTGCCGACTTCCGTCCCGGCCTTCACCGCGGCGCGCAGCATGTCGCCGGTGGAAAGTTGGGTAAAGCCATACCGCTCTTCCAGCCGTTTTGCCTGGGTTCCCTTACCCGCCCCGGGCGGACCAAGAAGAATGAGTTTCATCGGCGCTGCCCCCGCAGTTTCGACTTCTTGATGAGTCCTTCATACTGGTGAGCCAGCAAATGGCTCTGGATCTGCGAGACCGTATCCATGGTCACGCTGACGACGATCAGCAGCGACGTACCGCCGAAATAGAACGGCACCTTGTACTGCGAAATCAGCACTTCCGGCAGCAGGCAGACGGCGACGAGGTAGATCGCGCCAACAAGGGTAAGCCGCGTCAGTACGTAGTCGATATATTCCGCCGTGCGGGTGCCCGGACGGATGCCCGGAATGAAGCCGCCATACTTCTTCAGATTGTCGGCCGTCTCCTGAGGATTGAAGACGATCGCCGTGTAGAAGAAGGCGAAGAAAATGATACCGGCAGCATAAAGCAGCATATAGAGCGGCTGACCATGCGCCAGCAGGGCCGTCATCGTGTTCAGCCATTCAGGCCCCTGCCCGCCGCTGAAATTGGCGGCCGTCACCGGCAGCAGCAGCAACGAGGAGGCGAAGATCGGCGGAATCACACCGGCGGTGTTCAGCTTCAGCGGAAGATGCGAGCTGTCGCCGCCATACATCTTGTTCCCGACCTGTCGCTTTGGATACTGCACGATCAGTTTTCGCTGCGCGCGCTCCATGAAGACGATCGCCATGATAACCGCGACGATCATGACGACGAGGAACAGGATCACGAAGGTGGACAGCGCCCCTTCCCGGCCGAGTTCCAGCGTGCCGACGATCGCATGGGGCAGCTGCGCCACGATGCCAGAGAAGATGATGAGCGAGATACCGTTACCGACGCCGCGCGAGGTGATCTGCTCGCCAAGCCACATCAGGAACACGGTACCGCCCACAAGCGTGATGGTCGTCGTCGCCCTGAAGAAGAGCCCCGGATCCATCACCACGTTCTGGGCGCCTTCAAGGCCGATCGCGATGCCATACCCCTGGATCGCCGCCAGGAACACCGTGCCGTAACGCGTGTACTGGTTGATCTGCTTGCGTCCCTGCTCACCTTCCTTCTTGAGCTGCTCAAGATGGGGCGAAACGCTCGTCATCAGCTGGATGATAATCGACGCGGAAATATAGGGCATGATCGCCAGCGCGAAGATCGCCATGCGACCGACCGCACCGCCCGCGAACATATCGAACACGCCGAGCAGGCCCGACTGCTGCTGGTTAAAAACACGCGCCAGCGCCGCCGGGTCGATGCCGGGCAGCGGAATATAGGTGCCCAGCCGGTAAACGATGAGCGCACCCAGTGTGAACCAGATGCGCTTTTTCAGCTCTTCCGCCTTCGCAAACGCGGAGAAATTAAGATTCGCTGCAAGCTGTTCCGCCGCTGATGCCATTCAACTCACCTCTGCGCCGATCGCCTGGCGCCCCTTGAGAAATGCGAATCCCGTTTAACTCACGCGCCGCCGATTACTCGGCAGCAGCTTTCGCCTTGGCTTTCGGCTCGACAACCGTCACCGAACCGCCGGCCTTCTCGACCGCGGCCTTGGCCGCTTCGGACACGCCCGCAACCTGGAAGTTGAGTTTGGCCTTGAGCTCGCCCTTGTTGAGTAGGCGCACGCCATCCTTCACCCGGCGAAGGACACCGGCCTCGACCAGCGCAGCCGCATCGACCGTCGCGCCATCGGCAAGCTTGCCGGCTTCGACCGCCTGCTGCACACGGCCGAGATTGACCGTGTTGTAGTCCAGCCGGAACGGATTCTTGAAGCCGCGCTTGGGCAGGCGCATGTGGATCGGCATCTGGCCGCCCTCATAGCCCTTGATCGCCACGCCGCTGCGGGACTTCTGGCCCTTCACACCGCGACCGCCGGTCTTGCCCTTGCCGGAACCGATACCGCGGCCCACGCGCATGCGCGACTTGCGGGCGCCTTCATTGTCGGCGATTTCATTGAGTTTCATTGGCTTTGCCTCTGCAACCACTTGAGCCCGATTAGCCTTCGTCCACGATGCGAACGAGGTGGGGCAGCTTATTGATCATGCCGCGAACCGCCGGCGTATCGGCAAGGGTCCGCGTCTTGTGCATCTTGTTCAGTCCAAGACCCACCAGCGTGGCACGCTGGTCCGCCTTGCGGCGGATCGGGCTTCCGATCTGCTGAACCGTGATGGTCTTCGCCGACTTCTTGGCAGCCATTGTCAGTTACCTCTCCGCGCTTACTCGAGGCCGCTTTCGGCGGCGGCATCGGAACGACGGCCAACGATGTCGCTGACCTTCTTCCCGCGGCGCGCCGCAACCATACGCGGGCTCTGCTCGTTCTTCAGCGCGTCAAACGTCGCGCGAACCATGTTGTAGGGATTGGAGGTGCCGAGCGACTTCGCCACGACATCCTGCACACCCAGCGTCTCGAAAACGGCGCGCATCGGACCGCCGGCGATGATGCCGGTGCCGGGAGGCGCAGCGCGAAGCACAACGCGGCCCGCGCCATGACGGCCATCGACATCGTGATGCAGCGTACGCCCTTCACGAAGCGGAACCCGGATCATCGAGCGCTTGGCGGCCTCGGTCGCCTTGCGGATCGCTTCCGGCACTTCACGCGCCTTGCCGTGACCAAAGCCGACACGGCCCTTCTGGTCGCCGACAACGACGAGCGCGGCAAAGCCGAAACGACGGCCGCCCTTCACCACCTTGGCGACGCGATTGATGTGGACCAGCTTGTCCACGAATTCGCTGTCGCGATCTTCCCGTTCACGATTGTCTTTACGTGCCACGTTCAAATTCCCTTAGAAGTTGAGTCCGCCCTCGCGCGCACCGTCCGCGAGCGCCTTGACCCGACCGTGATAGATATAGCCGCCGCGGTCGAACACCACTTCGGTGACGCCCGCATCCTTGGCACGCTTTGCCAGCAGTTCGCCAACCTTGCTCGCCGCATCGACATTGCCGCCGGCCTTGATGCCGAGATCCGGATCGAGCGACGAGGCGTGGGCAAGCGTCTTGCCCTCCTTATCATCGATCACCTGGGCATAGATATGCTTGGACGAACGGAACACCGAGAGCCTCGGGCGCCCATTCGCGTTTTTCGCGAGCCGCGAGCGGTTGCGCATTGCGCGCCGCTGGGAAAGGGTCATGTTCTTCATGGATACACCCGATTACTTCTTCTTGCCTTCCTTGCGGAAGATGTACTCGCCGGCATATTTCACGCCCTTGCCCTTATAGGGCTCCGGAGCGCGATAGGCGCGGATTTCCGCCGCCACCTGACCGACGCGCTGCTTGTCGATACCGCTCACTTCGATCTCGGTCGGCTTCGCACACTTGATCTCGATGCCGTCCGGGATCGGATACTTCACGTCATGGCTGAAGCCGAGATTGAGCTGGAGCGCCTTACCCTGCACTGCTGCACGGTAACCGACACCGTTGATCTCGAGCTTCTTGGTGAAGCCTTCGGTCACGCCCGTCACCAGGTTCTGCACCAGCGTACGGCTCAGGCCCCACATGGCACGGCCACGCGGCGCGCCTTCGCGCGGCTGCACGGAGATGCCTTCGTCGCCCATCTCCACTGTGACGTCGTCAACCAGCGTCAGTTCCAGGGTCCCCTTCGGGCCCTTTACCGACACCTTCTGGCCGTCGATCTTCGTTTCGACGCCCTTCGGAACCTCAATGGGTCTTTTGCCAATTCGAGACATGGTCTCTGCTTCCTGTCGTCAACTCGTTGCAGCCGGTCTGACGCGTCTTAGAAGACGCGGCACAGGACTTCGCCACCTACATTCTGTTCCCTCGCCGCCGCGTCGGACATAATGCCCTTCGGCGTGGAGAGGATCGAAATGCCGAGCCCGTTATGGACCGTCGGCATCGTCTTGACCGAAGAGTACACCCGGCGGCCCGGCGTCGAGACACGCTCGATCTCCCGGATGACCGGCTCACCCTCGGTATATTTCAGTTCGATCTCGAACTCGCTTTTGCCGTCGGCATATTCGGTCTTCGAATAGCCGCGGATAAAGCCTTCTTCAGCGAGAACGTCGAGCACCCAGCCACGAAGCTTGGAAGCCGGCGTAACCACCTTGGATTTGCCGCGCGTCTGCGCGTTGCGAATCCGGGTGAGCATATCGCCAAGAGGATCGGACATTGTCATGCGCGTAGTCTCCTTACCAGCTCGACTTCACCATGCCGGGAATCTGCCCCTTGGACGCGAGGTCCCGGAGCGCGATACGCGACATGCGCAGCTTGCGGTAGTACGCCTTGGGACGACCGGTGACTTCGCACCGGTTATGAAGACGCGTCTTGGACGAATTGCGCGGCAGCTCGTTGAGCTTGAGCTGCGCCTGGAAACGCTCTTCCATCGAAAGAGACCCGTCCTTAGTCATCGCCTTCAGCTTGGCGCGCTTTTCGGCATACTGCGCAACAAGCTTGCGGCGCTTTTGATCCCGGTTGATGGCGCTTTTCTTAGCCATTCCTACCTCCGTCGGGTCCGCCCCATGCGGACCGTGAGAAACTTACTTCGTGAACGGGAAGTTGAACTTCCGAAGCAGCTCGCGCGCTTCGTCGTTCGTGTCCGCCGTGGTGCACACGATGATGTCCATACCCCAGACCTGATCGACCTTGTCGTATTCGATCTCGGGGAAAACGATGTGTTCTTTGAGTCCCATCGCAAAGTTGCCGCGCCCGTCGAAGCTCTTCGGGTTCAGGCCGCGGAAGTCACGCACGCGCGGCAGCGCGATGGTGATCAGCCGGTCGAGAAACTCATACATGCGGTCGCGGCGCAGCGTAACTTTTACGCCGATCGGCATGTCTTCGCGGAGCTTGAAGCCCGCGATCGACGTCTTGGCCTTGGTGATAACCGGCTTCTGACCGGTAATCGCCTGCAGGTCTTCAAAGGCGGACTTGATCTTCTTGGAATCGCCGACAGCTTCGCCGACACCCATGTTGATCACGACCTTGTCGATCCGCGGGATCTGAAGCAGGTTCGCATAGTTGAACTGCTCCTTCATCTCGCCACGAATGGCCTCGTTATACTGTGCGCGCAGACGCGGCGCGTAGCTCTGTGCTTCAGCCATCGATCACATCTCCCGACGCCTTGGCGAACCGGACCTTGCGGCCGTCGTCCAGCGTCTTGAAACCAACTCGCGTCGCCTTGCCGGAAGCCGGATCGGCAATGGCGAGATTCGACAGGTGAATGGACGCCTCGCGGGTCGAAATACCACCGGCCGACACCTGGGACGGCTTCTCGTGGCGCTTCACCATGTTCACGCCCTGAACCAGAGCGCGGGACTCTTTCGGGAGCACGGCGAGAACTTCGCCGGTCCTGCCCTTGTCCTTGCCCGTGAGGACAACGACCTTGTCACCCTTTTTGATCTTCTGGGCCATCAGAGCACCTCCGGGGCCAGCGAGACGATCTTCATGTGGTTCTTCGCGCGAAGTTCGCGGGTCACCGGACCGAAGATACGGGTGCCGATCGGCTCGCCCTGGTTATTCACAAGCACCGCCGCGTTGCGGTCGAAACGGATGACGCTTCCATCTGCGCGGCGGATATCCTTCGCGGTGCGAACGATCACGGCCTTGACCACATCGCCCTTCTTCACCTTGCCGCGCGGAATGGCTTCCTTCACGCTGACGACAATGATGTCGCCCACGGAAGCGTATTTCCGCTTGGAACCACCCAGAACCTTGATGCACATCACGCGACGCGCACCAGAGTTGTCGGCGACCTCCAGGTTTGTTTCCTGCTGAATCATAACTTAATCCGCCTTCGCTCGGACCGAACCTCACCCCTACGGGATCAGGACTCGTCCGTAATGACTTCCCATCGCTTGCTACGAGAGTGCGGGCGGCATTCCTGGATCTTCACGATCTGGCCGACCTTCGCCTGATTGCTCTCGTCATGAGCGTGATACTTCTTGGTGCGGCGCACGATCTTCTTCAGGAGCGGGTCCTTGAAGCGGCGCTCGATATTCACTGTCACCGTCTTTTCGTTCTTGTCGCTGACAACGACACCCTGGAGGATTCTCTTCGGCATTGCTTTCGTCCTCAGCCCTTATTCTGTTCAGCCGGCGCGCTCTGCCGCTGCATGGTCTTGATCCGCGCAATATCGCGGCGGATCTGACGGAAGCGTGCAGTCTTCTCCAGCTGGCCGCTCGCCTGCTGGAAGCGAAGGTTGAACTGTTCCTTCTTCAGCTTCACCAGCTCGTCGTCGAGCTGATCCGGCGTCATATCTCTCACTTCACTGGCCTTCATGGCCCGACCCTTTCATTTCGTCGCCGCCGCACGGCGGGAAATTTGCCTTAACCGACCTCAAGCTCAACCGTGCTCACCGGGACGCGACACGAAGCGCGTCTTGACCGGAAGCTTGGCCGCACCGAGACGCAGCGCCTCTTCGGCGATCGCGTGCGGAACACCGTCGATCTCGAACATGATCCGGCCCGGCTTCACCTTGGCCGCCCAATATTCCGGCGTCCCCTTACCCTTACCCATACGGACTTCGGTCGGCTTCTGGGAAACCGGGACATCCGGGAAGATGCGGATCCACACACGGCCCGCACGCTTCATGTGACGCGTGATCGCACGGCGTGCCGCCTCGATCTGGCGCGCGGTCACTCGAGCCGGCTCCTGGGCCTTGAGGCCATAGGCGCCGAAATCCAGATTCGTTCCGCCCTTGGCAGCGCCGTGAATACGGCCCTTGTGTTGCTTGCGGAACTTTGTGCGCTTCGGTTGCAGCATCGTCGTTACTCTCTATCGCTCGATCGCGGGAATGTTTCCGTCCCGCCGATTGTGCTTAAGCCCTTTTAGCCGTTCTGGTGCTCACGGCGCTGACGCTGGCCACTGCCATCGCCTTCCAGCGCGCGGCGTTCGGACGCCATCGGATCGTGCTCAAGGATTTCGCCCTTGTAGATCCAGACCTTCACGCCGCAGGTGCCGTAAGCGGTCTTCGCCGTCGCAACGCCGTAGTCGATGTCGGCGCGCAGCGTGTGAAGCGGCACACGGCCTTCGCGGTACCATTCCGTGCGTGCGATTTCTGCACCGCCCAGACGGCCCGAGCAGGTGATGCGGATGCCGCCCGCGCCGAGACGCATGGCAGACTGCACCGCCCGCTTCATCGCGCGGCGGAACGCCACACGGCGCTCGAGCTGCTGCGCGATATTCTCCGCGACCAGCGTCGCATCGATTTCGGGCTTGCGAACTTCGACGATATTCAGATGAACTTCCGAATTCGTCATCTTGCTGATCTTGCGGCGAAGGACTTCGATGTCCTGGCCCTTCTTGCCGATCACCACACCCGGACGCGCCGTGTGGATGGAGACGCGGCACTTCTTGTGCGGGCGCTCGATCACGATGCGCGAAACGCCGGCCTGCTTGACTTCCTTGGCCAGGAACTCGCGGATCTTCAGATCCTCATGCAGCAGCTTGCCGTATTCGTGACGGCCGGCGTACCAGCGGGAGTCCCAGGTGCGGTTGATACCCAGCCGCAGACCGATCGGATTAACTTTATGACCCATCAGGCCGTCTCCTCGACTTGGCGAACGACGATCGTGAGCTGGCTGAACGGCTTCTCGATGCGGCCCACGCGACCACGCGCACGGGCATGCCACCGCTTCATCACCAGATTCTTGCCCACATAGGCCTCGGAGACGACGAGATCGTCGACATCGAGGTCGTGGTTGTTTTCCGCATTCGCGATCGCGCTCTGCAGAATCTTCTTCACGTCCTTCGCGATACGCTTGCGCGAGAAGGTCAGGTCGGCCAGAGCCGTCTCCACCTTCTTGCCGCGAATGGTCTGCGCGACGAGGTTCAGCTTCTGCGGGCTGATGCGGATCATGCGACCCACGGCCTGCGCCTCATTCTCAGGCAGACGCCTTTTTGCTGCAGGTTTGCCCATGGCTTACCTCTTCGCTTTCTTGTCGGCCGTGTGGCCGTAATAGGTCCGCGACGGCGAGAACTCGCCGAGCTTATGGCCCACCATGTCTTCCGTGACCAGGACCGGCACATGCTTCTTGCCGTTATGCACACCGAAGGTCAGGCCGACAAATTGCGGCAGGATGACCGAGCGGCGGCTCCAGGTCTTGATGACTTCCTTGCGTCCCGAAGAACCCGACTTCTCTGCCTTCTTCAGCAGATACCCGTCGACGAAGGGGCCTTTTTTGACTGAACGAGCCATAGTTAGTTCCCTTAACCCTTACGCTTGTGACGGCTACGGACGATATATTTGTCGGTCGCCTTGTTGCTGCGCGTGCGCTTGCCCTTGGTCGGCTTGCCCCACGGCGTCACCGGATGACGGCCGCCCGAAGTACGTCCTTCACCACCGCCATGCGGATGGTCGACCGGGTTCATAACCACACCGCGAACATGCGGGCGCTTGCCCATCCAGCGCTTGCGGCCGGCTTTCGCGATCGTGATGTTCATGTGGTCCGGATTGGACACCGCGCCGATCGACGCCATGCACTCACCCGAAACCATGCGCGTCTCGCCGGAAGAAAGGCGAAGCAGCGCGTAACCCTGGTCGCGGCCGACGAGCTGCACATAGGCACCCGCGGACCGTGCGATCTGACCACCCTTGCCCGGCTTCATCTCCACATTGTGGACGATGGTGCCGACCGGAATGTTCTTCAGCGGCATCGCATTGCCCGGCTTCACGTCGACGCGCTCGCCCGAAACCACCTTGTCGCCAGCCTGCAGACGCTGCGGCGCCAGAATGTAGCTCAGCTCGCCATCGTCATACTTGATGAGCGCGATGAACGCGGTCCGGTTCGGATCGTATTCGAGGCGTTCCACCGTCGCAGAGACGTCGGCCTTGCGGCGCTTGAAGTCCACGAGACGATAGCTGCGCTTGTGCCCGCCACCGCGGAAGCGCGTCGTCACGCGGCCCTTGTTGTTACGGCCACCCGACTTGGTGAGGCCTTCCGTCAAGGTCTTCACGGGCTTGCCCTTGTGAAGACCCGACCGGTCCACGATCACCAGGCCGCGTTGCGCCGGGCTTGTCGGTTTGTACTTTTTAAGTGCCATAGCTTTAAGCTTCTTACCTTGGCGGCCCTAGCGGACCAATTCCTCAAAGACCCGTCGTGATGTCGATCGAATGGCCCTCTTCGAGGGTCACGACCGCCTTCTTGACGTCGCTCTGCTTACCCTTGATGCCGCGGAAACGCTTCGTCTTGCCCTTCCGGTTCAGCGTGTTGACCGCTTTCACCTTCACCTTGAAGAGAGCTTCGACCGCTTCCTTCACCTGAGGCTTCGTCGCGCTATCGACGACCTTGAAAACCACCTGGTTGTTCTCGGCCGCGAAAGTCGACTTCTCGGTGATGATCGGCGCCACGATGATGTCGTAATGCGTCTCGCTCATTTGAAGCGCGCCTCCAGGCTCTCGACTGCGGCCTTGGTCAGCACGAGCTTCTCGCGCCGCAGAATGTCGTACACATTGATGCCCTGCACCGGCAGCACATCCACATTCGGGATGTTGCTCGCCGCCTTGGCGAAATTCGAGTCGAGCTCCGCACCGTCGATGATGAGTGCATTGCTCAGCCCCAGCTTCGCGAAGGCTTCCTTGGCGGCCTTGGTCTTCGGCTCGGCGAGCTTCGCCTCGTCGATGATGACGAGATTGTCGCTCTTGGCCTTGCTCGAAAGAGCATGGCGCAGCGCAAGCGCGCGAACCTTCTTGGGCAGGTCGATCGTGTGGCTGCGCACAACCGGACCGAACGCCTTGCCGCCACCGCGGAACTGCGGCGCCTTGCGGTCACCGTGACGCGCACCGCCAGAACCCTTCTGACGCACGAACTTCTTGCCCGTGGCCGCGATCTCGCTGCGGCCCTTCGTCTTGTGCGTGCCAGCCTGACGCTTGGCTAGCTGATAGCTGACCATGCGATGCAGGATGTCCGCGCGGGGTTCCAGCGCAAACACTTCGTCGAGAAGCTCGACAGAGCCCGCCTTGCCGGCGTCGAGCGTGGTTACGTCCGCCTTCATCACGCACCTTCCTTGTCGGCGCCTTCGGCACCATTCGTCTCTTCAGCCGGCGCTTCGGCGGGAGCGTCTTCGGCAGCCACTTCCGCGGCTTCCTCGGCAGGCTTCGCAAGCTCTTCGCCAGCCCGGCGGAACGCGCCCGGCATCGGGGCTTCGTCGGGAAGCTTGGACTTCACCGCGTCGCGAAGCATGATCCAGCCGCCCTTGGAGCCCGGCACCGCGCCGCGCACCATGATGAGACCGCGCTCGGGATCGGTCTGCACCACTTCCAGGTTCTGCGTCGTCACACGACGCGCACCCATGTGGCCGGCCATCTTCTTGCCCTTGAACACCTTGCCGGGGTCCTGGCACTGACCGGTCGAGCCGTGGCTGCGGTGGCTGATCGACACGCCATGCGTTGCACGCAGGCCGCCGAAATTGTGCCGCTTCATCGCACCCTGAAAGCCCTTACCGATCGACGTGCCGCAGGCATCGACGAGCTGGCCGGCGACGAAATGATCCGCCGTCAGTTCCACGCCCACGTCGAGCAGGTTTTCCGGGGTCACGCGGAACTCCACGATCTCCCTCTTCGGCTCGACGCTCGCCACGGCAAACTGGCCGCGCTGCGATCTGGACACGTTCTTCGCCTTGGCAAGCCCGGCACCGAGCTGAACGGCGGTGTAGCCGTTCTTTTCCTCGGTACGCTGGCTGACAACCTGGCAATTATCCAGCTTCAGCACCGTCACTGGTACATGCCGCCCGTCTTCGGTGAACAGGCGGGTCATGCCCATCTTTTTGACAATCACACCGGAACGCATGGTCCCATTCCTCGTCTTGATCCAGAAAACAAGCTGCTTAGAGCTTGATTTCCACGTCCACACCGGCCGCCAGGTCGAGCTTCATAAGAGCGTCTACCGTCTGGGGCGTGGGGTCCACGATGTCGAGCACACGCTTGTGCGTCCGAATTTCGAATTGCTCACGGCTCTTCTTGTCGATATGCGGGCCGCGAAGCACCGTAAATTTTTCAAGCCGCGTCGGCAGCGGGATAGGACCCAGAACCTGGGCGCCCGTACGCTTCGCCGTGTTCACGATTTCCCGCGTGGACACGTCCAGCACACGGTGGTCGAAACCCTTGAGCCTGATGCGGATCTTCTGCTGTTGCATCTTCAATCCTTGCCTGTAATCGGCTTGGGCGGGGCGCGCCGCCAAGGCGCGCCCTCACCTGTTTCTTACATCACTCGATGATCTTGGAGACGACGCCGGCGCCGACGGTACGGCCGCCTTCGCGGATGGCGAAGCGCAGCTTCTCTTCCATCGCGATCGGCGCGATCAGCTGAACCACCATCTTCACATTGTCGCCCGGCATGACCATCTCGGTCCCTTCCGGAAGCGTCACCACGCCCGTCACGTCCGTCGTGCGGAAGTAGAACTGCGGACGGTAGTTCGTGAAGAACGGCGTATGACGTCCACCTTCATCCTTCGTCAGGATGTAGGCCTCGGCCTCGAAACGCGTATGCGGCGTGATCGAACCCGGCTGGCACAGAACCTGGCCGCGCTCCACGTCTTCGCGCTTCGTACCGCGAAGCAGAACGCCCACATTGTCGCCCGCCTCGCCCTGGTCGAGCAGCTTGCGGAACATCTCGACGCCCGTGCAGGTCGTCTTCTGCGTGTCCTTGATGCCGACGATTTCAAGCTCGTCGCCAACCTTCACGATACCGCGCTCCACGCGGCCCGTCACAACCGTGCCGCGACCCGAGATCGAGAACACGTCTTCGATCGGCATCAGGAACGGCTGGTCAACCGGACGCTCCGGCTGCGGAATGTAGTCGTCGACCGCGCGCATCAGCTCGAGGATCGCATCGGCACCGATCTTGGGATCGCCGCCTTCAAGCGCCACGAGAGCAGAGCCCTTCACGATCGGAATATCGTCGCCCGGGAACTCGTAAGCCGACAGAAGCTCGCGGATTTC